>NZ_CP152018.1:2257500-2387500 GCF_038620285.1 Sporosarcina sp. FSL K6-1540 | reverse complement strand
TTGTGTGTGTTTCTTTTCAACCAACCGAAGCTGACTTAGTTAGAAACGTTTTGCTCAAGTGCGTTAGCACTCTCGCTGTATTTCATTGATGTTTTGCTGTTCAGTTTTCAAGGTTCATTTGTAGAGAATTTGAATTGCGTTCCTCACTTTAGTAGTTGTCGTTGTTTCGGTGACAACTTTTATATCATATCAACTTACGTTGACCGTGTCAACAACTAATTTCAACTTCTTTTTCTTTACCTTTACTTCATCTCTCAAGCGGCGATTTACTTTGCCTCCCAAGCGACAAGAATTATAATAACATGTTCATCAATCTTTTGTCAACTAGATTAATAGGACGAATTTAAATCGTCCTATTACCCAGTTGCCAGTCACACTACTTTATAGTCTCTGTGGAAAATCAATTCATTTTTCGAATCGCTCTGAACCACGAGAATAAATCCTTTATCAATCAGAAACTCAATAAACACTTCAAGGTCAATTGAATACATTCTGATCTCTTCGTGTTCGTGTAGCTCCTGAATCGTCCATAGCTCTTGAGTCGCCATGACATCTCTAATATGACGGGCACCATCAGCTGTCCGATTATGAATGAAAAACTCACTTGCAAGAAACAACAGTTCTAATCTTTTTTCCAAAGGTTCTTCGCTCATAATCAATTCTTCATATAGTTTGTAAATTGCCGGGTCAATCTTTTTCACTTGAGACCATACCGTCACCTCCGGAAATAACCCGTTTTCAATAACTGCAAGTCTCGCAAGATGATGAAGAGATTTAACAACGTGATGATATGCATCCATGTAGTTTCCCTCTTCAAAAAACTTTTTACCTTCCATATAGCCTCTAACAAGCTTCGAAAACTCTAGCCCCATTTTTATATCCCGTCCACAAAAAGGATACTCCTGTAATTCCGTTCTCAGTTTTTCGACGAACTCATTTCGATCGAAGTAAACCTTCCCGTAATATAACCAATCTACAACTTTCCTCTTCGAACCGAGAACCAACCATTTCCGCAACTGCTTTTCACTAATTATATGCATTGCAGCTTTCTCATTTCCGTCTGTGTAATGTTTCGTAAAGACAGGGATTTCATCGTCGGCGGTAATGATGAGGAGGATCACATCGAATGTATCTGTAATCGGATCCTCTTTCCCTCTCTTTTCTACAAGAATGACACCAAGTGTCTCCGGAAAACTTGCCCGCTCCTGATAAATTGGTCTTAGTACTTGTTCCACTAACACACCTCCCTGCCATTTCCTTTCGACGAAGAGGCTAGGATATCCTTTATTCAAGAAGGTTTAATAACGTAAAAAACGTAATATATGATATAGTAATTGAGGATATATCAAGGAGGTACGTTGGATGAAGCCCTATAAAAATAAGATAAATAGGATCCGGTCATTCGCCCTTGCTTTAATATTTGCCGGGGTCGTCATTATGTATATCGGGATTTTCTTCAGGAAATATGAGATTGTTATGCTCATATTCATGTTTCTTGGTGTTCTTGCCATCCTTAGCAGTACGATTGTTTATGCTTGGATTGGGTCCCTATCCACTCGAGCCATCCAAATCGTCTGTCCTAGTTGTGGCAAACATACGAAAATGCTCGGACGCGTCGACATGTGCGGGCATTGCCGAGAGCCACTCACACTTGACCCTTCATTAGAAGGAAAAGAGTTTGACGAATCATATAATAGAACGAAGAACAAAACTGCTGCAATAAAAGAGGATTCTAAGGAATAAAAAAAACGTCCGATACAACCTTCACTGGAAGGAGTATCGGACGTTTTTTATTTAGTATTCGCTACGCGCGAAACACATGAAGGACATGTACCATATACTTCCAGACGGTGATAATTTACTTTGAATCCTGTTACATGAGAAGCTAAGCGCTCCACCTCTTCAAGTCCAGGATGATGGAAATCAACAATCGTTCCGCATTCATCACAGATGATATGATAATGATCGTGAGTAACAAAGTCAAAACGGCTTGAAGCATCTCCATAAGTAAGTTCCTTAATAAGTCCCGCATTGCGGAACACACGAAGGTTATTATATACTGTTGCAACGCTCATGTTAGGAAAATCAGATTCAAGTGCTTTATATATATCATCAGCCGTTGGATGTGACTCAGAGGAGATAAGATACTCTAAAATCGCATGCCTCTGTGGCGTAATTCTGACGCCACTATTTTTCAATGCGTCCAGCGCGCCTTTCAATCTAACTTCCGACATCGCTATGCACCTCTATCCATAAAGATTCTCACTTTATAATTATTATCATTAGTGTACTTAAAATAGGGTGCATATGTCAACTAAAGCGCTGTGTGAGCCACTTCATTTGTGTCTATCAATTTAGTTCCCACTCAGTAGCCAAGTTCCATGTCAATCAAGTTCAGAAGATCCCGCTCCCCCTGTTGCCACTTACCTAGGTTTTCTTCAAAAATAGTGAGGGCCCTTTCAACATACTTTCCAGAAAGACTTGAAACATGTGGCGATATCGTACAATTTGCAAGTAACCATAGTTCATTGTCAGCAGGTAGCGGCTCTGTTTCAAATACGTCAAGAACCGCATGCCTGATTTCATTACTTTTCAATGCATCTATTAGAATCGGTTCAGCAAAGAGGTCACCCCGACCAAAATTCATGAAGACCGCATTATCCTTCATGGCTTTGAAATGCCCTTCTGTTAGCAGCCCTTTTGTTTCTGGTGTACTCGGTAAAACAGAAATAACGAAGTCTGCTATGCCCACTCTATCTATCAAAGCTTCAAACTTTATTGTCTCATCCATCGATTCACTTGCCCTGCCCGATCTGTTACAACCAATTGTAGTGACACCAAATGCTTGAAGTAAGCGTCCTATTTCAGAACCAATTGCGCCAGGACCTAAGATAAGCACAGTCGACCCTTTTAATTCAATCGAGCCGACTTTCCGATTCCATTCTTTTGACCGTTGTCTTTCGTCAATAAGTGGTAACGACCGTTGCAGTGATAATATATGCGCGAGAACGGATTCCGCCATCGGTGTTTTGTGGATACCGCGAACATTTGACATGACGATGTTGCGCTCAGCTATTTCAGCAAGAGGCATTTTTTCAACGCCAGCCGACGCAACCATTATCCATTCCAATGCTGTCGCTTTGTCGAGTAGCGCAACGTCTACATCACCGCCATATGTCACAATAATTGATGCTGTTTGAATTTCAATGTCTTCCGGCTTTTTGTTGAATTGAAATGTAACTTCAGGAAACTTCATGACAAGCCCCTGTTCCTGATGTTTCTTCATATCAAATGTGAATAGTACTTCCATTTCTCGTTCCCCCTCAAGGCTGTGTTAGTTGCTCCAATGTCACAAGTGCTTCTTCTATATGGCCTTTCACTTTCACTTTACGCCATTCTTTAACAACCGTCCCCGTCGGATCAATCAAAAATGTCGAACGCTCAATACCCATATACTCCTTACCGAACATCTTCTTCAACTTCCAAACATCATATTTTTCAGCAACTGTGTGCTCTTCATCAACAAGAAGGGAAAACGGCAGTCCATGTTTCCCGATAAATTTCTCATGTGAAGCTGCGCCATCAGGGCTCACTCCAAGCACTACTGCATTCAACTTGCTAAAGTCTTCATACGCATCTCGGAAATCGCAAGCTTGCGTTGTACATCCAGGTGTTGAATCTTTCGGATAAAAATAGAGAACAACATACTTTTCACCCGCGAAGTCTTTTAGCGAAATCATTTCACCGTTCTCATTTGGCAATGTAAATTCCGGTGCATGCATACCTTCAAGTGTCGTCATTATCCATTCCTCCAATATATACTTTCCTTAATCGTACAGAATGCGCTCTTTAGTTTCAAATTCTTTGGCTATCTGCTTCATTTTGTTTAGAATAGAGAGGGTAATGAATTGAACGGGGGAATTGAAATGATCAGAACGAATTCAGAAAAAATCTATAATGAAGCTTGCGAGCATATCGTAGGAGGGGTAAATAGCCCATCGCGCGGATACCATGCAGTTGGCGGCGGAGCCCCTACAGTAATGGAACGTGCAGAAGGTGCTTACTTCTGGGATGTCGACGGCAATAAATACATCGACTATCTTGCTGCATATGGACCAATCATTACGGGGCATGCCCATCCACATATTACTGAAGCAATCGTTAAAGCCGCGCAAACAGGTTTGCTATACGGAACGCCTACTCGACATGAAGTGAAGTTTGCAAAAATGTTGAAGGAAGCAATGCCTAGAATGGATAAAGTACGTTTTGTAAACTCTGGTACAGAAGCAGTCATGACGACAATTCGAGTTTCTCGTGCATATACAGGGCGGACAAAAATCATGAAATTTGCAGGCTGCTACCATGGTCATTCGGATCTTGTACTCGTTGCAGCAGGTTCTGGCCCCGCAACGCTTGGTACTCCTGATTCAGCAGGTGTGCCAGAGTCGATTGCTAAAGAGGTAATTACGATTCCATTTAACGATCCTAATGCTTATATAGAAGCAATGGAAAAATGGGGCGACCAAATCGCATGTATTCTAGTCGAGCCAATCGTTGGTAACTTCGGCATTGTTGAACCAAAAGAAGGGTTTCTTCCGCTCGTCCATGATATCGCAGCCGAAAAAGGCGCTTTGATTGTTTATGATGAAGTAATTACTGCATTCCGTTTCCACTACGGCGGCGCACAGGATTTGCTCGGTTTAACACCCGATCTTACTGCATTCGGAAAAATTATTGGCGGCGGCTTACCAATTGGCGGTTACGGTGGGAAAAAAGAAATTATGGAACAAGTCGCTCCACTAGGTCCTGCTTATCAAGCAGGGACAATGGCAGGGAATCCAGCGTCGATGTTAGCAGGAATTGCTCTTCTAGAAGTTCTCCAAACGCCTGGTATTTATGAAGAAATGGACCGTCTAGGTGCTATTCTTGAAGAGGGCATTGTAAAATCTGCAAAAGAGCACGGAATTACATTAACGACAAATCGTCTTGGAGGAGCCCTTACTTTGTTCTTTACAGACGTAAAAGTCGAAAACTACGAACAAGCTGAAGCAACAGACGGCAATGTGTTCGCCAAGTTCTTCAAACTGATGTTAAAAAACGGTATAAACCTTGCACCTTCAAAGTATGAAGCGTGGTTTTTAACAATTGCTCATACGGAAGAAGACATTATGGATACACTTGTTGCAGTCGATCATTCATTCAAAGAGCTCGCAACTTCTATAAACGGTTGACCGCACGGTATTGTTAAGGTACAGTAGCGAAAAACAGCTTTAACTTCATTTAGCGGAAGCCTTCCACTTCGATAAAGTGATAGGTATTTGCAAAATAGGCATACAACTTGGTAGGAGCAAAACTCTAGCTAAATGAAGTTACAGTCTCCGACGGATGCCACAGACTTTTAAGTGGAATTTATCGAGCAGGCTCGATAAAAGTCTGTGCGCAAATACGCCAAGGCGTATTTGATCAGAAAGGATAACCCCCATGATACTTGGTGCCCGCATTTTTAAAACGGGCATTGCGATTATGTTCGCATTGTTCCTAGCAGAAATTTTACACATGCCGCATCCATTGTTTGCGGGAATCGCGGCCATTTTTGCCATCCAACCTTCTATCTATAGATCTTATTTAACAATTATCGAACAGGTTCAAGGTAATATAATTGGCGCAGTTGTTGCGGTTTTATTTGTTCTCCTGTTTGGTAATCAGCTAGTCTTCATAGGACTTGCCGCGGTCATTATTATATTAATAATGATTAAATTGGGCCTAGAAAAATCAATTTCGATGGCACTCGTGGTAATGATCGCCATAATGGAAATCAAAGGCGATGAGTTCCTGTCATTTGCATTGCTCAGATTTTTGACATTGATTATCGGTATTCTTGCCGCTTTCGTTGTGAACTTGCTGTTCATGCCACCGAAATACGAAACAAAATTATTTGAGTCCATTCATCAGGCACAAGACGAAATTATTCGTTGGACCCGCCTGGCTGGAAGGCAAGCATCTGATCACTTAGCAACAAAAAAGTCACTGACAAAATCGAAGGAGCGCCTTTCTCAGGTAGATCAGCTGTACACGCTATTTAAAGAGGAACGGAGCTACTTCAAAAAGAATACGAGAAACAAAGCGAGAAAACTTGTCGTTTACAGACAAATGGTTGCTACTTCAAGGAGCAGTTATGATGTACTGAAAAGACTTCATCAGTATGAAAATGAACTGATTGATTTGCCGGAACATTTCCGGATGATGGTGCAGGAACGTCTCGACGCACTGCTCACATATCACGAACAACTCCATCTGAAGTTCGTTGGTAAACTGAAGTCTGATGCAGTAAATACCAGTCCGAATGAAGAATACATCCAGCGTCATGAGGTGATGGAGATTTTTGCAAAGGAAATTGCCCTTACGAAAGAAGAAGAGGAATTTTCCGCCTATCATCTTCTTCATATCCTGTCGTCTATCTTTAATTATGAAGAACAACTTGAACACTTTGACAAGCTGATTGTTCTATTTCAGAAGTACCATAACAATAAAGTGAATTCGAAACTGACAGAAGAAATCTATTAAGAAAAACGCTGGAGCTAGACATTGCTCTAGGTTCAAAAACTTATACTTTCTTATCTATTAAAAAATACCCTACATCCCGATGAATTTAGCGGGATGTAGGGCATTTTTATTATCCTAACTCTTCATCTTAGGATCGAGTGCATCACGTAAACCATCACCCATTAAGTTAAAGCCCAGTACTGTAAGCATAATTGCGATACCTGGGAAAATCATTGTCCATGGGGCTGAATGTAGGAAGCTTTTTGAATCCGCTAACATTTTTCCCCACTCTGGCATCGGCGCTTGTGCACCCAGTCCTAAAAACCCAAGTGCAGCTGCTTCAAGGATTGCCGTTGCAATTGCTAGAGTTCCTTGAACAATTACCGGCGCCATAGAGTTCGGCAAGATGTGAGAAAACAGAATCCTAGCATCTTTCATTCCGATCCCTTTTGCCGCAGTAATATATTCATCTTCTTTTATACTCAATACTTTTGAACGAATGAGCCTTCCAAAGTTCGGCACATTTATAACTGCGATTGCGATAAGCGCATTTTGCAGACTCGGACCAAGTACGGAAACAATTGCAATGGCCAACAAGATAGAAGGAAATGCTAGCATAATGTCGAACACACGTGAAATAATCGTATCAACCCATCTGCCATAATAACCTGCTACGATACCCAATGCACTTCCTACAACTACCGATCCTATTACAGAAAAGAATCCAACCCATAGTGAAATTCGGGCACCATGAACAATTCGGGAAAAAATATCCCTTCCAAGGTCATCTGTTCCAAACCAATATTCACTTGAAGGAGGGAGAAGCCGATCCGATAACTTTTGGTCGTTAATGCCCTCTAGTCCAATGTTTGGACCAAGATAACCTTGTTCCGCCGCAAAACCGAAACCCGCTAGCAGGATAAAGAATAAAACAATACCCATACCAACAACTGCCACTTTACTCTTTTTAAAGCCATTCCAAGCTTCACGCCAAGGTCCTGCAGTTTTATCAACTTTATTATTCGCAATTCCATCGGCCTTAGGTACAAATTCAGACATAAGTGCTTCCCCCTTCCTCAATCATATTTAATCCTCGGATCTATCAGACTATAGAGCAAGTCTACAAGCAAGTTGATCAAAACAAAGAAGAGCGCCACAATTAGAATCGATGACTGAATGACGGGATAATCTCGGAAACCAATTGCGTCGTAAATATAACGCCCAACACCAGGCCAAGCAAAAATTGTCTCTGTCAAAATCGCACCACCAAGCAACATTCCCATTTGCAGACCAATAATTGTTAACACCGGAATGATTGCATTTTTAAGCGCATGCTTATATACGACCCAAAACATTTTCTGACCTTTCGCCCGTGCCGTACGAATATAATCGGAGCGCATTACTTCGAGCATACTTGAACGGGTCATCCGTGCGATAATTGCCATCGGAATTGTCGCCAATGCTAGTCCCGGTAATATAAGATGACGGAAAACCTGCCATAACTGGTCAAAACGTCCTTGAATAATTGTATCAAGTACATAGAGATTCGTTATGGCGTTGATAGGATCTCGTACTTCCTCTCGCCCTCCAGTCGGCAACCATGGATTTTCTACAGCAAAAACCCATTGCCCCATAAGGCCCAGCCAGAAGATAGGCATAGACACACCAACAAGTGCCAAAATCATCGCCGTATAATCAAACCATGAGTTTTGAAACCACGCTGAGATGATTCCTGCATTAATACCGATAATAACTGCAATAACGATGGCGAATAACGCCAATTCAAACGTAGCTGCTAAATAAGGCCATATTTCATCTGATACAGGAGCTCGGGTTCTCATTGACTCGCCCAAATTCCCTTTGAAAAGGTCACCCAAGTATTTGAAATACTGAACATACCAAGGGTTATCCAAACCAAGCTTTATCGTCAATGCTTCGACTGACTCTTTAGTCGCCTGCTGCCCAAGAATAATTTGGGCGGGGTTACCCGGGATTGCACGGATAATCATGAATACGATAAATGTCATCCCAAGCAGGACAGGAATGAGCTGCAGCATTCTTTTTCCAATGTAGCTCAGCATATATTTTTCACCTCTCCAACTCTTCTCTCAACTTATATGTATCCATCAAATGAAAGAGAAAAGGAAGAAATCCGAAAGACCTCTCCCTTTCCTTTCATTTCTAACAATCTGTTACTTGAATTCTACTTTCGACAGTAAATCCGAGGCAATTGGGCCTGGAACGAATCCTGTTAAATCTTTAGATCCTCCAAGAAGCGGAGTTGAGTGAGCAAGTGGTACCCATGGAGCGTCATCATGAATGATGACCTGCGCTTCTTTGTACAATTCATTTCGTTTCTCTTCATCGATTTCAGTTTGTGCTGCGATAAGGAGGTCGTGGAGTTTTGCATTCTTATAGTACGTATAATTATTGCTACCGATATTATCTTCATCTAGCAAAGCGTATAGGAAGTTATCTGCATCTCCGTTATCCCCAGTCCAGCCGAGCATAAACGCATCTGCATCCCCTTTTTCTGCAAGATCAAGATAAGTTGCCCATTCATGCGAAACAATCTTTGCAGTAATACCTATATCTGCAAGGTTTTTTTGGATGACTTCAGCAACTTTTTTACCATCTGGCATATATGGACGTGGTACCGGCATTGCCCATAGATCCATCTCAAAACCGTCTTCAAGTCCTACCGATTTTAGAAGTTCTTTCGCTTTTTCAGGATTGTATTCATATCCTTCTACATCATCGTTATAGCCTGAAATGGATGGTGGCATCGGGTTTTTCGCGACATCCGCACGTCCTTCGAAGAATGAGTCAATAATTGATTGTTTGTCGATTGCATAGTTAATCGCTTGGCGCACCTCTTTTTTATCGAAAGGAGGACGTGTTACTGTAAGACCTAAATAACCTACGTTCAAAGACGGACGTACAAACAATTGAAGTTTTTCATTATCTTCAATCGATTTGCCATCTGATGGATTAATGCCATCTGCAAGTTCGATATCCCCAGACATCAATGCATTCAAACGTGCAGAGTTGTCAGGAATTGAACGGAAGATAATTCTTTTAAGTTTTGGTAGTTCTGCATCCCAATAGTCATCAAATTTTTCAATTGTGATTGTTTCATTAGGTTTCCACTCTACGAACTTGAATGGACCTGTACCTACTGGATTTCTTTCGAATTGATCGTCACCTATTTCAAATGCAGTCGGACTTGCAATTGCAAACATGCTCATTGCAATATTTTTAAGGAATGGTGCTTGTGGACGCGTTAATTTTATTAGGACTGTATTATCACCGTCTGCTGTAACCGACTCAATAACATGACCTTCATCACCTTTAAAACCACCGAATGTTGTGTTATAATATGGGAATTTCTCTGCATCCCCATTAGCCCAACGCTCGAAATTTTTAACGACCGCGTCAGCATTGAAGTCAGTTCCATCATGGAACTTAATGCCTTCACGCAGTTTGAACGTGTACGTTAAACCATCTTCACTTGGTTCCCATTCAGTGGCAAGCCCTGGATTAATTTCTGTATCACTCTCCCCGAAATTCAGAAGCGTTTCGTAAATGTTGACCGTAACTTTGAAAGATTCTCCTTCAGTCACCCTTGATGGATCGAGAGAAGTCGAATCCCCACCGCGTCCAAACACTAATGTATCTTTCACATTTTTACCGTCTTCAGTTTTAGTACCTTCCTCTTTACCGTCTTCCTTCTTGCCATCGTCGGCATCTGACCCACAAGCGGCTAGCGCTGCCGAAAGAACGAGAAGCAACATCAGTGCTAGTAAACCTAACTTCCTTTTTCTCATATTGACCCCTCCAACTGTTTTATATCATTGTCTACCTGCTCACTGTAAAGGTGACAGGCGACAGAATGACCCGAATCATGCTCGACAAGCCTTGGTGTAACTTTCGTGCAAATTTCCATTTTATGCGGACAGCGCGTATGAAACGTGCAGCCACTAGGAGGATTCGCTGGGTTTGGAATATCCCCTTCAAGAAGAATTTGCTCTTTCTTGAAGTCTGGATCAGGTACTGGAACCGCTGATAATAATGCCTGCGTATAGGGATGAAGCGGTTTCGCATAGAGCTGCTCGCTGTCTGCCATTTCTACCATCTTTCCAAGATACATAACGCCGACACGATCACTAATATGACGGACGACTCCCAGATCATGGGCTATGAAGATATAAGTGAGATTGAATTCCTTCTGCAAATCTTGCATCAGGTTTAACACTTGAGACTGAATCGACACATCGAGAGCCGAAACAGGTTCATCAGCAATTATCAGTTTTGGATTTGTCATTAGCGCTCGAGCAATCCCAATACGCTGACGCTGTCCTCCACTAAACTGATGCGGATAGCGCTTGGCATGATATGCGCTTAGTCCAACAATTTCAAGGAATTCACGCACTTTCCTTTTCCGCTCTTTCGAATTATCAATGCCGTGCACAATGAGCGGCTCTTCTAATATCTTTTCAATCGTGTGACGCGGATTGAGAGATGCGTATGGATCTTGGAATACCATTTGGATGTCACGTCTCGTTTTCCGCATTTCTCCGGTAGATAAGGACGTCAAATCTTTGCCGTCAAATTCAACTTTCCCTTCGGTTGGTTCAAGAAGTCGCATCAGCATCCGGCCCGTTGTCGATTTACCGCATCCAGATTCACCTACAATGCCTAGCGTTTCGCCTTCATTCACGTAAAACGATACGTCATCTACCGCTTTGACATACCCAACTGTTCTGCCAAGAATTCCTTTTTTAACTGGAAAATACTTTTTCAAACCTTCAACTTTCAATAAGGGCTTTGTTGTCATGCTGTTTCACCCCTTCTCTGTCGTATAGGAAGCATCGAGTCTGGTGAACATCCGAAGTTTCATATAGTTCAGGGTTTTCTGTTAGACAACGATCAAATGCAAACTCACATCTCGCTGCAAATCTGCACCCCTGCCGGATTGAACCGGGTTTCGGCACGCTACCCGGGATAGAATAGAGTCGCTCCTTTTTATAGCGCATGTCGGGAACGGATTGAATCAGCCCTTTTGTATAAGGATGCTGTGGATCTTCGAAGATCATCTTAACGGATGCTTCTTCAATAATTTGTCCAGCATACATGACAATGACACGTTCGCATGTTTCTGCAACGACACCCAAGTCGTGAGTTATAAGTAGAACAGCTGTATTCAATCTCGTATTTAATTCCCGCATTAACTTCAATATCTGCGCTTGAATCGTCACATCTAGAGCAGTGGTTGGTTCGTCAGCTATAAGTACTTTAGGATCACATACCAACGCCATCGCAATCATTACACGCTGTCGCATTCCACCCGATAATTGGTGAGGGTAGTCTCTCATCATTTCCTCAGCACGAGGCAAACCGACCAGTTTCAACATTTCAACTGCTTTTCCCTCAGCCTTTTTCTTAGACCAGCCTTTTTCGTGAATCCGCACTGCTTCTGTCATTTGATTGCCAATCGAGAACAATGGATTCAGTGATGTCATAGGTTCTTGGAAAATCATCGCAATGTCGTTTCCTCGAATACGCCGCATCTGTTTTTCATTCATGGTCAGCAAATCTTTATCTTCAAATAATATTTTGCCTCCGACAACTTTCCCAGGAGGCTTTGGCACTAACCCCATTATCGATAAGGAGGTTACACTTTTCCCGCAGCCAGATTCTCCGACAATTCCAAGGATTTCTCCTTCATTCAAGTGAAAGTCAATATGATCAACAGCCGGTATTTCCCCCGAATCAGTAAAAAAGGTCGTCTGTAAATCTTTTACTTGGAGGACAGTCTTCCTCTCATCCATCAGATCACCCTTTTTCTTAATCAATCATTTAGTTATTTTCAGAATTAATAGGTCGTTCTAATTATACGATTATACAGAATAAATGCAATACTTTTTTATATATTCTTATAATAACAAAGGCATACTCTTGGTACTGCGCCCTATCAACTATAGAAGATATGTTCATTTACTGCGAAAAAAAGCTATCCGATTGACCAGGGTATCGGCCAATCGGATAGCTTTTTCACTCTTCTTCTGTTGGTAATTCGAACTCCACTTTCGACAACACATCAAAACCCGTTACTTGTGGTAAGTAATTCATCATGTATTTTGTCGCTCCGAAAAGTGGTGTTGAATCGGCAGCAAATATGGAAGGAGCATCTTCATAAACGGTTTCCATAAAAGGTCGTTCAAAAAATTGTAAATTGGCATCGTCGTCAACTTTCATCCTATCTGCCGGATTAATACTATCGGCTAGATCGATATCCCCTGCAATCAATGCATTCAAGCGTGCAGTGTTATCAGGAATTGACTTGAAGATGATTTTTTCAAGCTTCGGCAAACTTTCTTGCCAATACTCTTGGAATTTCACAACCACGATTGCTTCATTCTGTTTCCCTTCGAAGTATTGGAACGGTCCCGTACCGATAGGATCGCTTTCAAATTCCTCATCGCTTTGTTCAAATACGTTCGGACTAACAATCGAGAACGGACTCATCGTTAGATTTTTCAAGAATGACGCTTGTGGGTTATTCAACTTGATTGTTACGGTATCATCGCCTTCAGTCGAGACCGATTCAATAATTTGGCTGTCATCACCTTTGAATCCATTAAATACCGAAGCGTAGAAAGGAAACTCTTCTGCATCGCCGTTAGTCCAGCGCTCAAAGTTTTTCATGACCGTATCTGCATTAAAATCTGTATCGTCATGGAATTTGACATCTTTCCGCAACTGGAACGTGTACGTCAAACCGTCTTTACTAGAATCCCACTTTTCTGCCAAGCCTGGAACTACAGTCGTGCCCTGCTCATCAAGATTCACGAGTGTCTCATATAGATTGACAGTAACATGGGTGGAATCCCCTTCCTTCATATGAGCTGGGTCTAATGACGTGGAATTCCCGCTATGTCCGTAAACTAATATTTTCTTTGCATTTTCCTGCATACTCTCATCATCCAAACCCGATGAAGTACACGCTCCAAGTATTACCGAAAGGGAAACAATCACTATCAAAGCCAATGGTCCAAACTTTACTTTTTTCATAAAAATCCCTCCATTATTCTAAATCATCACGATTCCCACTCACTATGGATCTGATAACCGCTAAAACGCTCCGAACTCCGACCTAATTATTATATAGGAGTTTCAACTAAATCCAATGCCCTTTTCGTCAAGTTCAATGGGAAGTTATTTTTTCAACGTTAGAATAACTATATATGTTGAAAAAATGTATGCCTATATAAACTAAGCCATAGCCGAAGCACATTCAATAAGATTGTTTATTTCACCCTATATATCATTTTGAATTTCCAAGTACTTGAACTTGGAACAAACCATAGTAAATTCCTTGTAATTTCATCAATTGCTCGTGTGTACCCGTCTCTTTTAACTGCCCTGAATCAATGACGAAAATCTTATCAGCATGTGTAATTGTCGACAAACGGTGAGCAACAATGAGGGTTGTTCTTTCATGCGCAAGTCGTTCAAGTGATTCCTGAATGAGCGCCTCACTTTCAAGGTCAAGTGCGGATGTCGCTTCATCTAAGATAAGGAGCGGTGGATTTTTCAAGAAGACACGTGCAATTGCAATTCGTTGCTTCTGACCACCCGATAACTTCACGCCACGTTCCCCTACTTTGGTATCGTAACCGAGCGGGAGCCCTTCGATGAACTCATGTGCATTCGCCGCTTTAGCAGCAGCAATCACTTCTTCATCTGTTGCATCCGATTTCCCCATCAAAATATTACTCTTCACGGAATCACTAAACAATATAGTATCTTGCAA
The DNA here is from genome assembly GCF_038620285.1 of Sporosarcina sp. FSL K6-1540. Taxonomy (NCBI): domain Bacteria; kingdom Bacillati; phylum Bacillota; class Bacilli; order Caryophanales; family Caryophanaceae; genus Sporosarcina; species Sporosarcina sp. FSL K6-1540. The sequence continues at coordinate 2,373,141 of NZ_CP152018.1, read as the reverse complement.
AACAATTCCAATCTGTTCACGAAGCGATTTTATATTGACGTCACGCAAATCATACCCGTCAATACGCACAGTCCCGCCCGCCACATCATAAAATCTTGGTATCAAGCCAACGATTGTTGATTTCCCTCCGCCACTCATGCCTACAAACGCGACTGTTTCACCTGGCTTCACAGTGAAATTAATACCATCCAGGATTGTTTCCCCATCCTGTTCATACGTAAAGCTCACATTGTTGAACTCAATTTCCCCTTCAATTGGAGGTAGTTGGGTTGCACCGGACTTATTTGTTACATCATACTCCTGTTCCATCAAGTCAAAAACACGGTCCATAGAGGCAAATGACTGTGTGAGTGATGTCGATGCATTGACCAATCGTCGCAATGGATTATACACGCGATCGATGTATGCGATGAAGGCAACCATCGTTCCAACTGACAAATCATTATTGATAACCTGATAGCCCGCATACGCAAGAACGAGAAGCGGTGCAACATCAGTAATCGTATTGACAACTGCAAATGCTTTCGCATTCCACTTTGTATGATCAATTGCTTTATCGAGGAAGTTGCCATTTGTCTTATCGAAACGTTGTTGTTCCTCATCTTCAAGTGCAAAGCTTTTTATGACACTTACTCCAGAAACGCGTTCATGCAGGTAGCTTTGCACATCCGCAAGTGCTTGGGATCGTTTCCCAGTCAACTCCCGCAGTTTCCCGAAAAAGTGTTTGACGCTGTACGCATAAAAAGGGAATGCAAGTAGAGTCACAAGCGTCAGCGGAACATCCATTGTCAGCATAATGACAACTGCGATGATGATTGTCGCGAGGTCAAGCCAAACATTCATAAGACCAATCATTACAAAGTTTTTCGTTTGCTCCACATCATTTATAACGCGCGAAATGATTTCTCCAGCTCTTGTATTTGAATAGTAGCTAAGACTCAATTTTTGCAGATGTGAATACAATTCTTTCCGTATATCATACAAAATCTTATTGCTCACATACTGGGCATAATATTGCCGGTAATACTCAACTGGAGGGCGGATGATAAAGAACACAAGAACTGTCCCACCAAGCCAATAAAATAATTGGCGCGTCATCTCTGCTTTAGTAAGTGTATCCGATCCGATAATGTCATCAATTACAATTTTCATCAGCAATGGAATGAATAAAGGAATTGCGAATTTTACAATTCCAATAAGTATCGTCAATATTATTAACCAGTTGTATGGCTTAACAAACTTCATATAGCGTTTTATACTGTCACCCATCTTTGTACCTCCTACTAAGAAAAGCGTAAGGCGCCGTTTAGCCCCGACAAGTTGGAAGGATGCAGTTCAATCCCTCCCGAAAGACTTGATGATAAAGGCGATCTTTGCCTTTTCGGCAAGACTGAAGCGACTCGAGGGGCTGGCGCCTGGAGTCTAGCTTCCGACCCGAGTTAAAAATGCCTGTCGCAATCTTTCGCGACAGGCATAAGTGAAAAAGGAAGGCAGTCTAAGGTTGCTATATCCTGTCGCAACGACTGCATCCTTGCAATTGCAATCAGGCTTTTCACTTACTTTTCTTGACCTGTTTGTAGAATTCATATCTGGAAGTCCATACTTCAATGAAGTCGGAAGCAAATGGTCCCCTCCGCTGCTTAATCCACCCTAGCAAGGTATCCAGGTTCTTTTGTAATATCTGATCGATGACATCAGGATAGCCCATTTGTTTCCTGTGTTCAGCATATTCATCCTCGTCAAGAATCATATAACTCATATCCGGGAACACTTTTACGTCAAGGTCATAATCAATATACTTCAATGATTTGTTATCATAAACGAAAGGTGAGCTCATGTTAATGTAATAATAAACACCATCTTCTCTTAACATGCAAATGATATTGAACCAATGCTCAGCGTGAAAATAGCAAATGGAAGGCTCGCGTGTCAACCATGTGCGTCCGTCCGACTCTGTTACAAGCGTCCTTTCATTTGCACCGATGACAATATTACGCGTTCCTTTCAATACTACAGTTTCCTGCCAAACCCGATGGATTTTACCATTATGTTTATAACTATGTACTTGTATCGTTTCTCCTTCTTTAGCAATCGTCATGATTAACCCACCTTTTGGTTGCCGGAAAATTTCGAAGCCATTATTATCTCATCATTATACCAACAGAACGGTACTATTTGAAACCTTTCAACTTTTATTTCCATTCATGACGTCATTTGTATCCATAAAAAACCGGCAGAAGCGTAAAGCTCCTGCCGGCCGGCGGTATCCATTTACTTATTTCGAACCGTTCTCGAACTGATTCGAGCGCTGTCCAGAAGCATTGGTTTTGTTTGCTTCGGATTGTTGGTTTTGTTTCCTAACTTGATTTACATCAGTTTCGGAACCAAACTCCTCAGTCATCGCATTTTGATTTTGTTTTTGGTTGTGCATTTTTTGCATTGATTGTTGGTTTTGTTTCTTAACCTGATTTACATCAGTTTCAGAAGCAAACTCCTCATTCATTGCATTTCGGTTTTGTTGTTGTGATGCTTGGTTCTGTTTTCGTACTTGGTTCGCATCAGTTTGATTCGGGTTATTTTTGGTCAATGGATTTTCACCTCCGTACAACTATCATGTGCAAGGAGACATTTTTTATTCAATTGGAATTTTTTACAGTAAAATCGAACGTCCGCCGTCGACAATAATCGTCTGTCCACGAATCATATCCGAATCAGCCGAGATCAGGAACATCGCCGCTTTCACCATGTCTTCAATTTCAACCATGCGACCCGCTGGCGTATTAATACGCGCATCTTCTAGCAATTCATCACGATTAGGGAAATGTTTTAGTGCTTCGGTATCAAGCGCGCCGCCCGAAACAGTATTAACAGCAATTCCTAGTGGCGCAAGCTCGACAGCCAGGTAGCGAGTCAACGATTCAATTGCCGCTTTCGAAACGCCTACTGTCGTGTAGTTGTCAAGATATCGAATAGATCCAAGTGAGCTAACTCCAAGGATTTTTCCGCCTTTGTCCATAAGTCTTGCCGCTTCTTGTGCGCCAAATAGCATTGCTTTCGCATTGATATTCATCGTCCAATCCCAATGTGTTTCTTCGAGTTCCATAATTGGACGCAAAACACCCGATGCTGCGTTTGAAACAAATACGTCTAAACGGCCAAATTCCTCTTTTACTTGTTCAAACATCGTACGAAGTTTTTTAACATCACCGACATTTGCACGGATCATAATTGCTCTCCTGCCAAGTGCCTCGATTTCTTTCACTGTTTCTTCAGCTGCAGAACGGCTTCGTGCATAATTCACTACAATATCATAACCTTGTTTTGCGAGTTCAATCGCAAGTGCTTTTCCTAATCCTCTTGAACTTCCTGTCACCATTGCTACTTTATTTTCAGCCATCATTATATTCCTCCTCGTTTAATTTCATCCCAAATTTTTAAAACCGGCACTGGTTTCGGCAGCGCTTCCACTTCTTCCTGCGAGAAAAACTGGTAACCATCAGGGATTATATCAGTCTTTTCAATCCGTGCCCCGAAGCTTTTCATCTCCCATGTCAAATGGGAAAAGATATGTTTGAAAATTAGTATATCAACTATCCCCACTAGTTCGATACCGAAATGTTCATGAGCCATTTTTTGTGGTGTTTTATCATCCGCTGGCTCGACCATTGGAAACTCCCACAAACTTGCAAGTAGCCCTTTCGAAGGTCGTTGCCGCATTAACCACTCACCTTCACTATTTTGAATTGCAAATGATGCAACAGGTATAATTTTCATTTTCGTTTTCTTCGTTTTCACGGGTAACTCCTCTTGCCTGCCTTCTTGGAAAGCTAAACAAAAGTCTCGAACCGGACATAGAAGGCATTTCGGTTTTGGGGTACAAATTGTCGCGCCAAGCTCCATCAGTCCTTGATTAAAAGAGGAAGGATCTTCTTGGTCTATTAAATCCATGACTACCGTTTCAAAAATCTTTTTTGTACGCGGAATCGCAATATCTTCTTCTATAAGAAGCAATCTCGATATGACACGCATAACATTCCCATCTACGGCATGCTCAGGAACCCCGTAAGCGATACTGAGAACCGCTCCAGCAGTGTACGGGCCAACGCCTTTCAATGTGGAAATCTCCGTTCTATTGGAAGGAACCTCTCCGCCATAATCCGACACAACTTCCCTCACTCCTGCTTGTAAGTTCCTTGCCCGCGAATAATAACCAAGACCTTCCCAAATTTTCAATAAATCGTTTTCTTCCGCCCCCGCGAGTGCTTCCATCGTCGGAAAACTTGCGATAAACCGTTCATAATAAGGTATAACGGTATCAACCCTCGTTTGTTGCAGCATCACTTCGGAGACCCAAATGTAATATGGATTCGACGTTCTTCTCCAAGGCAGATCTCTTTTTTCACGACGATACCAGGAAAGAAGCGCTTCGCGGAATTCGTCTTTCTTCACTATTATTTGCATCATTTCCTCCTTATCGCATATGCTTATCATTGAGCACAAACGGGTATTGATATGTATATGGCTTCTAGCTTTCATTCAGCAAATCTTTTTGTACTGAAAGCGAAGCGTCAGCTAAAGAAGTCTCCCACTCTATTATGTGGCGAGATGAATACGAACGAATCTACAGGGAGGAATGAACTGCAATTCCTCCTCGTTGGCCCGGATGTCACAGATTTTGTAGGTAGTGGAACAAGCTCAATTCAAAATCTGGGCGTAATCACTCCGAGGTGTGATTAAAAAAGTCAATCCCATGCTTGGCACGACTGTTTAGGTAAAAGGAGTGATAATTTGGATACTGGAACACATATTGTTATGGGTGTCGCACTTGGCGGCCTCGCTCTGGCAGATCCTGTCGTTTTAACTGATAGTGCGACAATGGGTGCCGTCGTTGCAAGTGTTATCGTCGGCTCACTTATCCCAGATATCGATACCGTATTAAAATTGAGAAATAACGCTGTCTACATACGGCATCACAGAGGGATTACACATTCAATTCCCGCGGTATTATTATGGCCGCTACTAATTACAATACTTATGTCTCTTTTCGTCCCAGAAGCCAACTTCTTACATGTATGGGCTTGGACCTTTTTAGCCGTCTTTCTACATGTCTTTGTCGACATCTTCAATTCCTATGGAACGCAGGCATTACGGCCGTTTTCCAACAAGTGGGTCGCCATCGGAGTCATTAACACATTCGATCCAATTATTTTCATATTACACGCCATCGCGCTAATTATTTGGGCAATGGGGGTAAATCCGGTCTATACGATTTTGACGACATACGTAATAATATTCTTTTATTATTTATTGCGATTTGCGGTCAAATCGGCCGTTAAAAAAGCCGTCTTTTATACGGTCCCCGATGCGACGGAAATTATTATCGCACCGACAATGCGCTTTTTCCAATGGAGAATAGCTGCTTCATCAAAAGAGTGCCACTATGTTGGACGTGCTTACGGTAGATCTGTTAATATTTACGATCGCTTTAAACGGGAACCTATGCCAAAATCCCCTGAAATTGATGTGGCAATGTGCGATAAAAACATTAAAGCTTTCACATCATTTTCACCCATTTACAGATGGTCTATTACCTACATCGATGACATCTGTGAAGTACGCTTAATCGATCTTCGTTACCGTAGCAAAGGCTATTACCCATTTGTTGCTGTTGCACATATTGACAAGGAACTGAACGTCATCAATTCATATACAGGATGGATTTTCTCCGAGGATAAGTTACGCAAAAAACTCAACTTTGCACCTAACTCATGAGACGAAGGTAAGTAAATACAAGTTTCTCTATATGGATTGATGTCTAGACTCCAGACGCCAGCCCCTCGAGTCGCTTCAGTCACGCTGAAAAGGCAAAGTACGCCTTTATCATCAAGACTTCCAGCAGGGAGGGATTGAACTGCATCCCTCCTACTTGTCGGGGCTAAACGGCGCCTTACGCTTTTCTTATTTACCTTCTTTTACTGATTTTAGCATGGCAATCGGCAACGCCTCATCCGCACGTTCGCCACCAAGTCTGTAACCCCAGGCAAAACGTCCTTTTAAGTAGTCGACTTGAAAAAACATTCCTTCGTCCCCGTCAATTCGATACATTTCACCAGGCACAATTGTACTTGGGTCAATTAGATAAGATTGTGCCATAACCATTTTGCGTTGGTACACCGCATACTCATTAAGGATGCCCAATTGTTCGGCTTTGCGCGCTTTTTCACGCAGTCGTCCGATTTCTGTACGTAATTCATGTTCTGTCATTGCACTATATTTTTTTTCAATCTCCATCTTCTTCATTCTCCTTTTTATCAATGAAATGATCAATTAGCTCAAATGGGATACCCTTTTGATACATCGCCTGTTTTACTTTGTCATTCAAGGTCCTTCCACTAAATTTCGAGCTATAGCGACGCCATGCTTTCTCTCCTATTGAATCGGCGATGGATGTCCATTCATCTTCCTCGCGCTCGAAATTAATATTCGCAAGTGCTTGTTTAATAAGGTCGAAGGAATACCCTTTTCGAAGCAATGCATTTTGGATTTTTTGTTTTAATTGAGCTGGGGCTACAGAGCGGTTTGAATTTGCTGTCTTCTCTGCAAGTTTCGTTGCGACTTTAAGCTGTTCATCTTCCGAATAAGATTCAAGCACTTTGATCTGTAGTTCCTTCCCTATCCCTCTTTTATGCATCTCTTGCTGAATTGCTTTAGGGCCTTGACCGGATGAATTTTTCCGTGTTTGAAGAAGTGCATCTGAATAGGTTTCATCATTTAGAAATCCAAGGCTTTTCAACTTCACGAGTGCTTCTAGTACAATTGCTTCCCCATATCTTAATTCCAAAAGTTTTTTCTTCACTTCAAACTCACTGCGCATTCTGAAACCAAGATAATGGAGTGCTCGGTTAAATGCTTTCCGTATCTCGTCTTCATAGACCATCTCATCAATCGACCAGTCTTCAAGGGACATCCCTTTCGTTAGACCGAATTTGACAAGCACCGATTCGTGGACACTGTATGCATACTTTTCATCTAGGAAAATATTGTATCGTTCGAGATCTTTTTTCTGTTGTGATATTTTAGTAATAACAGGCACTTTTAACACGCCTCCCTTGCTTTCTTTTTAGTATACATGTTCCGTCCTTGTGCTTCAGCTTAATTGGTTTCAATATAGGGTATAGAATCCTAATGGGGGTGTCGGAAAATGAAAATAGTCATTGCAGGTGGATCTGGTTTTGTCGGACAGAAATTAACGGATACTTTATTGAATGAAGGCCATGAAATCATCATTTTATCCAGAAAAGATAGTAAAATTGATGGCAATATAAAATACGTTAAATGGCTTCAGGAAGATACCTATCCGGAAAATGAAATTATTTCAGCTGATGCCTTCGTCAACCTTGCCGGCGTATCCATCAACGAGGGGCGTTGGACCGCTGAACATCGTAAACAAATCTACGCAAGTCGAATGGAAGCAACCGATGAATTACTGCGAATCATCTCCGCTTTGCAAACAAAACCGGCTGTACTTGTAAACGCTAGTGCAATTGGTATTTATCCAGCATCGGAAGATAATGTTTACACAGAAGAATCACTGGATTATGCGGACGACTTTCTCGGTCAGACTGTAACAGACTGGGAAAAGAAAGCAGTATCAGTCGAATCTGAGGGTATACGCGTCGTATTTATGAGATTCGGGGTCATACTCGGAATAGACGGCGGAGCATTGCCACTTATGGTACTGCCGTACAAATTATTTGCGGGAGGACCAGTCGGCTCGGGCAATCAGTGGGTATCTTGGGTGCATATAGAAGATGTCGCACATGCAATTGCTTTTACACTCAGCAATCCACAAGTATACGGACCCGTAAACGTCACATCACCCTTTCCCAAACGAATGAAGTACTTCGGTAAAACAATCGGTTCAGTGTTACATAGACCACACTGGATACCAGTTCCTTCATTCATAATGAAAATAGTGCTTGGTAAAAAAAGCGCACTCGTTCTAGAAGGTCAGCATGTCTTACCCGAAAAACTACTGAACAACGGTTTTAAATTTCATTTTCCGACGCTAGAGTCTGCACTAAATGATTTGTACAAAAAAGACGTATAGTTCGGCTTCATCTGCGCATCCTACCCTAAAAGGAAAGGTGCGTTTTTGATGATAAAAAAACATGGACCAGGTATTTTATTAGCAACTTTCATTGTAATGGTAGGATTTGTTTTTAATCCATTTTCAGCTAAGGCAGATGAATTTCATTGGGGCTTCAAGAAAGCTACAGGGGGGATCCAGCCTAGTGCTGGCGCTGCACTTGATTCAATGCTCGATAAACATGGGGCCATTTATAAAGGAAAGCCTGACGAAAAAATTGTCTATTTGACGTTCGATAACGGCTATGAAAACGGCTATACGGAAAGTATTTTAGATACATTGAAAAAAGAGGACGCTCCGGCGACATTCTTTCTCACGGGACATTACTTAAAAAGTGCTCTCCCCCTCGTCAAACGGATGATTGCGGAAGGCCATGGAATCGGCAACCATACGTATGGACACCCGAACTTGGCCAATCTATCCGAACAGAGAATGGAAGAAGAATGGACTAAATTCGACAAGCTGTTGAATGAAGTAACCGGACTCGAACGGACATACTACACTAGGCCTCCTGAAGGCGTATTCAATGACAAAGTCCTCGCCAAAGGCAACGAACTCGGATACAGGCATATTTTCTGGTCAGTCGCATTCATTGACTGGTACGCCGATAAACCCAAAGGTCGTGACTTTGCTTATGGTGAACTAATGAAACAGCTACATCCCGGCGCCGTCATTCTAATGCACACAGTTTCGCCTGATAACGCACAAGCTTTACCTTCCTTTATCCAAGACGCCAAGAAAGCAGGTTATACTTTCCAAACGCTTGACGATCTTGTTTTGGAATACGAAAACGTCAACTCGATTTTGAGGTAATACGAAATGCGTAAGGCGCCTGCTAGACAAGAACAAAAGCGCAAGCGCCTGTTAAGGAACGCAGCTTATCCACAGTACGTGATTTTATAGTTTCCTAAGCTTAGAAAAAGCGTCCATTATTGGACGCTTTTTCTTATGCTGCAATCGGGCGTTGCTTCAGTTTCCCAATAAAAGAAACAACGAACAACACAGCCAAAAACAATGAAATCAGCAGTAGGAAACTAAACCCGGCATCAAACTCTAGGAAGAGACCACCCAGAAATGGACCTATCAAACTGCCTAAGCTAAAGAAAATTCCGCATAACAAGTTCCCCGTCGGTAACAGGTGCTTCGGTGTCAAATCGGACATGTACGAAATACCAAGGGAAAAAATAGAACCTGAAAAAAGTCCAGCAACGAAAAACATAACTATAACAGCAGTTATAGATGTTTCCATAGTACTTGCGATGAAAAACGAGATTGATCCACCTCCGAGTGCAGCAAGAAAGACAGGTCTTCTTCCTATCTTATCGGATAACATACCAAGAGGTAACTGAGAAATAATCCCTCCTACAGAAAATGTGGCTAGAATAATTGTTACAGATGTAAATTCAATGCCATTTCTGAGCGCATATACCGGATACATCGCGTTAAGTGTTGACTCAAGAAAACCGTATCCAAATGGCCCTAGAAAAGCAAGCCAAGCAACAGCCATCGTTCCTTTAAAACGTGCGGAAAGTCGTTCATTATCGGACTTTCCTTTCATAATATCCGGGAAGTCATTTTTCAGCATGAAGACTAGCGACCATGCAAGCATACACAGTAATCCCGATACAATGAACGGTAAGCCTTCAAACACATTGACAAGTGGCGCGAATAAGGGACCCGCCGCAAATCCGACGCCGAATGACAAACCATAAATCGCAATATTGCGACCCAATCTTTGTTGCGGTGAAAAACTAGTAATCCATGTTTGAGTTGAAAAATGAAGTGCATGGTCCCCGATGCCAATAAACAACCTAAGTACGTACCAAAACACGACGCTTTTCCATAATGGAAACAGCAGTAACGATATAAAAACAAGCATCCCGCCCCCAACAATAATTGGCTTATAGCCAAAACGCCGGAGCGGCGCCTCCATAAACGGTGAAACAAGTAACGTTCCTATGTATAAACCCGTAGCATTCAAACCATTCATTGAACTCGAAATGCCATCCTTTTCGAAGATGGCCGAAATAAGCGGCAACAGCATGCCTTGTGAAAATCCAGAAATCGAGACAATAATAACAAGTATCCAAAAACGGCGCTTCTCTTGTTGTGAAAAAGTATCCATGAATAACCGCTCCCTGCTTTAAAGATCATTGTATAATTTTAGCACATGAAAACGGTGATTACGCAAAAAAATATAAAGGCCCAGTCCATATCTGTTTGTCAGATTACGGCTGAGCCTTTACGTATGAATTGAACCTTCACTTTCCATCTGCATAAGTCGTATTAGTCTCCTGGCACACTGCCAGCGGACACTTACGAATCCCCTCCTTCTTAAATTCTTTCACTTCGTCTTTAACCTGTTCTCGCTACCTTTCTATAATTTTATGTTTACTTCTCACATTTACATTCAAGCAATCACTAACGCTGTCTGTATTTTTTTGAGACTCCACCTCCACAGGACTAAATTTGGGTATAACGATACCTACATTGTTGAGCTTTCTTTTTTTTAATTAAAGTTCTCAACCTCCTTGGTTTCCGTTGTGATTACCCTTACCGTCATCCTCCCTTTCGTTTGATTAAATGAATCATAGCACATAGATTATGTATTGTAAAGATTATGTTAAAAAGAATATTCAACTACCTGAAAAGGTTCTATTCCCCTTCATTGATAAATTCCGTTTTTTCGTTTACGATTATACTAATGAAAAGAGGTGTACGGATTGGACAAAGCACAAAATAACGGACATGTTGAAGGATTAAAAACTAGGCTTCATCAATTTCTTGAAACGCTGGATACAATTGAACCAGAAACAGCTGACCTTCAGGAAATCGATCAGCTAATAAGTTTGCTAGACGACCTTGAAGAACAGATGGAAAAAATCAAATTAGATAAGTAACAGGCTATAACTACAGGGGGAAATCGAGAATGTACATAGAACAACTTGAAAAGAGCATGTATGATCTCATCTGCGAAACTTCCACGAATCTTCCAAAAGATGTGCGTCGAAAAATCCTTGCAGCAAAAGAGCTAGAAGATGCCGGTACACGAGCAGCAATGAGTCTTGAGACGATTACAAAAAACATCAATATGGCTGATGAAAAAATGTCGCCAATCTGCCAGGATACCGGCATGCCAACATTTAAAATCAAAACACCAGTCGGAGTCAACCAAATTGAAATCAAGGCCGCTGTTAAGCGCGCAATTGTACAAGCCACAAAAGACACTAAACTCCGTCCAAACTCTGTCGACTCACTGACGGGTGATAATAGCGGAGATAATCTTGGTACAGGTGTCCCCGTTGTGAAATTTGAACAATGGGAACAAGATCATATCGAAGTGAAACTGATTCTAAAAGGCGGCGGCTGTGAGAATAAAAACATTCAATATAGCCTACCTGCAGAACTCGACGGACTTGGTCGTGCTGGACGCGATCTTGATGGCATCCGTAAATGTATTTTACACTCTGTTTATCAAGCCCAAGGGCAAGGGTGTTCTGCGGGTTTCATTGGCGTCGGAATCGGCGGAGACCGCGCTTCGGGCTACGAACTTGCAAAAGACCAACTTTTCCGCGAAGTAGACGACCTAAATCCGAATCCGAAACTTGCTGACCTTGAAGAATATGTCCTGGAATCAGCAAACAAACTCGGCATCGGTACAATGGGCTTCGGTGGCGAGGTTACCCTCCTCGGTTGTAAAATTGGCGTCATGCACCGGATCCCTGCAAGCTTCTATGTTTCTGTAGCATATAACTGTTGGGCATACCGCCGAATGGCTGTGGATATCGATGCTGGATCTGGTAATATTACGAACTGGCATTACAATGATGGAGAAAAAATTGCTTTCGCACAAGATGATAATAATCAAGATGAAGCGAAACAAACTGCACGTACTGTCGAGCTCATGGCCCCAATTTCAGAAGAACAGATCCGTGATTTAAATGTCGGCGATGTTGTTAAAATCAGCGGAATGATGTATACAGGTCGTGATGCGATCCATAAATACTTATCAGAAAATGACTCACCTATCGATCTTGATGGACAAATCATTTATCATTGTGGCCCGGTTGTGATGAAAAATGAAGATGGCAGTTATGAAATCAAAGCTGCGGGACCCACAACATCAGCCCGTGAAGAACCATATCAAGGCGACATCATGAAAAAATTCGGAGTGCGTGCTGTTATCGGTAAAGGCGGTATGGGTCCGAAAACGTTGGCAGCTTTAGAAGAACATGGCGGCGTCTACTTAAATGCAATTGGTGGTGCTGCGCAATATTATGCCGACTGTATTAAAGCAGTCGAGGGTGTCGACCTTCTTCAATTCGGTATTCCTGAAGCAATGTGGCATCTGCGCGTTAAAGATTTCACCGCAGTTGTGACTATGGACTCGCACGGCAACAGCTTGCATGCTGACGTCGACAAGTCTTCGCTTGAAAAACTGTCTCAGTTTAAAGAAAAAGTTTTTAGCTAATTGAGTAAGGCATCTTAATGTCGGAGTAATCCCGGCATAAGATGCCTTTTTTTAATTAGACGTTGGTTAATAGTCCGTGAAGTAGAGCGAACTTGCGGAAATCTATACGACAGTCTAAAAACTCTATGAACAATCCACTGAACTGGACGACAGAACTAGAATAATCTGCGGTAAGCCTCACTAACTACTAACTCCCTCATCCCAACCTCCAATACAAAATAGTATCTATTTCTTTTCCAGTTGGATATACTATGTTTATCAACAATAATAATTATCAACTGATATCAATTATCATCTATAAACATTAGTCGGTTCCCATCAATGGGAACCGACTTTCATACTTTAATGAGCCATTTGAAATTGACTATCATTATCAATTAGGAGGTAATAACTGTGACTACTCTCACTGAACAACAGCCAAAAGAAGCTATAACATGGCCAGCACATCTTGAATTGATTGCTGCGATTCTATCAGGTGCACTAATTCTTACAGCTTGGATAAGTGGTAAGTACGGATTGGAAACCCTTTCTGTCCCCCTCTATATCACCGCCTTTATTATAGGTGGATTCGCCAAAGCGAAGGAAGGTATTGAAGATACGATTAATGACAAGGAACTGAATGTCGAGATGCTAATGGTGTTCGCAGCAATCGGTGCTGCATTTATTGGATACTGGGCGGAGGGAGCGGTCCTTATTTTCATCTTTGCACTCAGTGGTGCGCTTGAAAGCTACACGCTAAATAAAAGCCATAAGGAAATCTCCGCACTTATGGAATTACAGCCTGAAGAGGCGTGGCTCCTTCAAGAAGATGGTACTGCTATTAAAGTGGCGACCTCTTCCCTAATGGTCGGATCCATTCTACTCGTCAAACCAGGTGAAAGGGTTCCGGTCGACGGGAATATCACTTTTGGTGTTTCTTCCATCGATATGTCTGCCGTTAATGGAGAATCCATTCCCGTCACAAAAGAAATCGGCGACGAACTATTCGCCGGTACAGTCAATTTAAGCGGTGCTATCCAAATAAAAATGACAAAGCCTAGTTCTGAAACACTTTTCCAAAAAATCATTACACTTGTTCAAAGTGCCCAAAGCGAGAAATCACCTTCACAGCAATTTATAGAACGATTTGAAGGAACGTATGTAAAAGCCGTTATCATCATGGTACTAATCATGATGGTTGTGCCTCATTATTTGTTTGGATGGGATTGGATGACTACGCTCTATCGGGCAATCGTCCTGCTCGTCGTTGCATCTCCGTGTGCGCTAGTCGCATCTATTATGCCAGCGACACTTGCCGCGGTCTCTAACGGAGCAAAGAAAGGCGTTCTATTCAAAGGTGGTGTCCATCTAGAGCATTTGGGTTCACTTAAAGCGATTGCTTTTGATAAAACCGGTACTTTAACGAACGGTAAACCAATTGTCACAGACTTCTATGTACGTGATGGCGCAGATCCAGATGCAACACTAACGATGCTTGCAAGTATTGAATCCCAATCGAATCATCCACTTGCTGTCGCGATTACAAAATATGCGGTCAATAAAGGAATAACCTTGGACCGAAATCTTCACATTAAAGATGTACCTGGCCACGGTATCCGGGCAATTATTGATACACAAGAATTTCTCGTTGGAAATCCACGTTTTGTCGGCAAAGAATTGACAGAGGAATTTCAGCAAGGCGTCGCCCTCTCTCTTGCCGATGAAGGTAAAACAATTATCTTCATGAAAGATGATAAAGGTATTATCGCTGCGGCAGCACTAAGAGATTCGTTGCGCCCTGAGGCCATCGAGGCCATCACACAATTGAAAAAATCAGGTATTTTAACAATCATGTTAACAGGTGATAATGAAAAAACTGCTGCCGCTATTGCGAAACAGGCCGGACTCGATTCATACGTTGCAGAATGTCTGCCGGAAATGAAAGTCAATCATTTGAAACGCCTCCTGATCGACTACAAAAACGTAGGTATGGTCGGTGACGGGATCAATGATGCACCTGCACTTGCTACCGCAACATCAGGTATCGCAATGGGTGAAGGTACCGATGTTGCACTTGAAACAGCCGATATTGTTCTAATGCAAAATGACTTGAGACGTATCTCTTATGCCATCAAGTTATCTCGTAAAATGCAGCGGATTGTGAAACAGAATGTCTTGTTCTCCATTTCAATCATTTTGGTGTTAATTGTTTCAAACTTCCTGCAAGTCGTTGATCTGCCGCTTGGCGTTATCGGCCACGAAGGTAGCACTATCCTTGTCATTTTAAACGGGCTTAGGATGCTGAATCACATTGAATAATTCATTTATATCTCTCTAACGATATAATTGGAATAGAGATCCCCTTGTAAGGCGCCTTCGCTCCGTTTATATAGGTATTCACTCGTTCAACATATATAGAAAAAAAGCAATGCGTCATTGTTACATGACTGCATTGCTTTTTGCTTTTGCTCTTTTCAACTGAGTCCTCTCAAATGTGACGGCATTCAGCTGTCCGCCCAGTATCAGAATTATAGCTGAGAAATATAACCACATCATTAATACAATAATTGCTCCGATACTACCATATGTACCCGAATAGCTTCCGAAGTTATTGACATAGTATGAGAATCCAAATGATGTCAGAATCCAGCCTACCGTAGCAAATAATGCTCCTGGCAGCACACTTATAAAGTGAATTTTTAAGTTAGGTACCAGCCAATAAATAAGTGAAAACACGAAGAAGATTAGTACAGGCGGCAATACCCAGCGCAAACTACCCCACAAAGTGATGAATCCATCTTCAAGTCCCATATAAGAGAATACTAGTACGCCAATCTGTTGCCCGAACACTGGTAATACAAGGGCGACTACCAACACGGCGACGAGTAAGATAGTAAAGACAACCGACATACCGCGGGCCACGATGAACGAACGTGATTCCTCCGTAAAATAAGATCGGTTCAAAGCTTTCGTCAGTGCGTTCATTCCTTTAGATGCTGACCACACCGTCGCAAGTATCCCAAATGATAGTAAACCACCATTGCGGTTTTGCAAGATTTCTTTTAATGTGTCCTCGATTAGCGTAGCAACGCTCTCTGGTGCATAGTCTCGAATCAATAAGAGAACTTCCGCTTGGTTAAAGTTTAGATAAGGTAACAATGTCATTATAAAGATTAGTAGGGGAAATAGGGACAAAAGGAAAAAGAAGGCGAGTTGCGAGCCAATGCCCGTCACGTCGACTTTTTTTATCCGGACAAGCAGTTCTTTGAAAAATCCATTTGTTGTCGTGACATCAAATTGCTCAAGTTCACCTTCTTTTACATCATCCAAAAACTTCATGGCTGCGGAGTCTGCCATAAAGCCATCCATCTTCTCCTTATACTTGCTAGTTTTCTCTTCTTGGATCGGTGTAGGTGTTGAACGTTCATCATTCTTCAAACTTTCGTCACCCCTTTCAATACAGTTTACTTTTAAAACCGACACTATATTCCTATGGTGTTTCACTAACAATTGACTTGTATTCATCTTTCGATTCAACAAATGCATCCTTTGTGTCCATGACTAAACCTTTAACTTGTGGCGTAAGTGCTTTTAACTCTTCTACTTGTGCTTTAATATATGATGCATCGTCCGATAGTTGTTCAAAGACAGACTTATACTTGTCTTTCTTCTCTTCCAATTTCCATCTTAGCACATCAGTATTTTTCGCATAATACTTCATTTCCGATATACAATTATTTGATTTCTTTACGATATGTTTCCGCGTACTCCGATCGAACATACTTACAACCGCACCCGTAAGTGCACCAACAATAATAAACGTACCAAATTTGCTATTACCCATTATAAGCCCTCCAATTCAAACTCTTTCGCATATACAATTATACCCCAGCTAAAGGAAATACAAACAAATTGTCGAATTTAAAAAATAAAGCTTGACGAATGATGATAATTTTCGGAATATTGACAATAGGGATGACGAATTAGAGAGACTGAGAGGATGTGAGCTAAAAGGGAATAGGGGTTCACGAAAAATAAATTACTTGGGGGTAATGAAATGGATGGATTAACAGCTTTTTTGGATAAGGCCAGCGGATTTATTTGGGGACCGCCTTTGCTTATCCTTCTCGTCGGAACAGGTATCTTTTTAACATTAAGACTAGGACTTATTCAAATACGTATGTTGCCTTATGCACTAAAACTCGTTTTCTCAAGAAATCAGGATAAAACATCAGAAGGTGATATTTCTCACTTCCAGGCACTGATGACAGCGATGGCCGCCACAGTCGGCGTGGGGAACATCGTCGGAGTTGCAACAGCAATTTACTTTGGTGGTCCAGGCGCTGTGTTCTGGATGTGGATGGCCGGATTCTTCGGGATGGCTACAAAATATGGAGAAGCAATTCTTGCAGTTAAATATCGGGTCAAGGATGCCAATGGACAAATGGCGGGCGGACCAATGTACTATCTTGAACACGGTCTGAAAATGAAATGGCTCGGCGTCTTATTCGCTATTTTTGGCGCGATTGCAGCATTTGGAATCGGTAACGGAACACAATCGAAAGCAGTTGCCGATGTCTTGAATTCAACTTTTAGTGTTCCCCATTGGATTACAGGACTTGTTCTTGTTGTATTAGGTGGAATGGTTATTATTGGAGGCATTAAAACGATTGGTAAGGTTACATCGTTTTTTGTCCCGGTTATGGCAGGTTTCTATTTAATAGCAGGTTTAATCGTAATGATTTTGAACTTCAACTTGATTCCAGAAGCTTTTGCAACGATATTCAAATTTGCGTTTACTGGTGAAGCAGCTGTTGGGGGCGCAATCGGTGCGGCAATCCGTTTCGGGGTAGCACGTGGTCTCTTCTCCAATGAGGCAGGTCTTGGATCTGCTCCGATTGCTGCTGCTGCAGCTAGAACAGACTTACCAGGTCGTCAAGCACTCGTTTCCATGACACAAGTATTATTCGATACCCTAATCATCTGTTCAATTACCGGGGTAACAATCGTCATGTCTGGCATGTGGAAAGACAAGAGCATTGAAGCTGGCTCTCTCACAGCTGCCGCGTTCGGCGAGTTCCTTGGAGGTGCTGGGCCGATTGTTGTTGCAATCGGATTGATATTCTTTGCAACATCAACAATTTTCGGTTGGGCTTATTACGGCGAGAAGTGTTTCCAATACCTATTCCCGAATCCTAAAGTTCTAATCTACTACCGTATTGTATTTATTGGAGTCATCTTTGTTGGTGCTACAGCAACTCTTGATGCTGTTTGGTTATTCGCTGACGTAATGAACGGACTCATGGCAATACCAAACTTAATTGGACTTCTCGGGTTATCTGGGGTCATCGTCTTTGAAACAAAACGCTTCAATGCAAAACTCAAAGAGGAAAGAGAAGCAGCAAAACGAGGTTGATTTCCAATTCTATTTGACAGTCCGGGAGAATAATGAAATGATAGGTCCAAAGCTTATCGAAAGGTGGACTATACTATGGATTTATCTAACCCAACACCAGAAAATGTTTCTTATATGATCGACAAAATTACAGAAAAACTTCGTATGGTTAATTCAGCAGCTATGAATCCGGAGAATTTCAGCACATCTAAATATGATGACTTGCACTATATGTACAAAATGGTCATGAAACGCACTAACATCACACCAAATGAAATGCAGGCAATTGCAGCTGAACTTGGTACGCTAAGAAGTTAAGCAGCCTAAAAAGATTCACCGGTATGAATTTACCGGTGAATCTTTTTTCTTTGGATAAATTTATTCAAATGCAGTTCCATCTTCTAGTACAAGTGGCTGGATCAATACTTCTACCCGACGGTTTTTACTTCTTCCATCAGCTGTTTCATTTGATTCGATTGGCTGAAACTCGCCGTATCCTTTCGCACTGAATAAAAGTGGATTGATCTCTTCATTTCTCACAATACTTTTCAAGAAATTCACCGCTCTCATTACACTAAGCTCCCAGTTCGATTGAAATTGAGCATTTCCAATCGGAACATTATCCGTGTGGCCAGTGACGACGATATGACGAGGTGGGTCAAAAACAAGAAGTTCCGCAATATCATCTGCAATCCCTATATATTCAGGATTGATATCTGCCATTCCTGGACTAAAGAGGATACTGTCTCTAATTGTCACTAATAACCCTTCATCCGTCAGTTTGGTTTCGAACTGATTCTCCAGTTCATTCACTGCAATATACTCATCTACTCTATCTTGAATTTCAGTAAGTGACTTCTGATCTTCTATATAGGATGTATTCTCATTGTTGGTACCAATTGAATCCTTCGGTATCGGCACAGGTGTAGGAGCTGCATTATCCATCACACCTTGTCCACCATCAAATATTTCACTGAACACTGCTGACATCTGTTTAAGTTTGACTTCATCTACCGAGCTTGAGGCAAATAGTACGATGAATAACGCGAGAAGAAGAGTCATAAGGTCGGAGTATGGCAACAGCCATGACTCATCTATATGGTGGTCATCCTTTTTTCTCTTACGTCTCTTCGACAAACTCCCCATCCCCCTTATCGCTATTCTTTGTAACAGCCAGCTTTCTGCGTTCTTCCGCAGACAGATATGAGGACAGCTTCTGCTCAATAACACGCGGTGCTTCCCCTTCAAGAACGGAGAGGACCCCTTCAATCATCATTTTCTTCTGTCTTACTTCTTCGTGCGATTTACGTTTTAATTTATTCGCAAATGGATGCCAAAGCACATATCCAGTAAAAATACCAAGCAACGTCGCAATAAATGCTGCGGAAATCGCATGACCAAGCGCCTCGATATCATTCAAATTCCCAAGTGCTGCAATAAGACCTACGACTGCTCCTAGAACACCCAGTGTTGGTGCGTATGTGCCCGCCTGCGAGAATATTTGTGCTCCGGCAGAATGCCGATCTTCCATAGCTTCTACTTCTTCACTTAGCACATCACGGATATAATCGGCATTTTGCCCATCAATTGCGAGGCCCAATCCATTTTTCAAAAATGGATCATTAATTTCGTCTGTTTTTGCTTCAAGCGATAATAATCCTTCACGTCGCGCAATATCTGCCCAACTTGAAAACATACGGATGATATCGGAATCGGAAGCAAGTTTCTGTTCTTTAAAAAGCACGCCAAATAATTTGGGTACACGTTTCAACTCATTCATTGGAAAGGCAATGATAACAGCCGCAAGCGTTCCTACCAGTATTATTAGTATAGCTGCCATATTAAATAAGCTATCTACCGGGACACCTTTCATCGTCATACCGACAAGAAGCGCAACAAACCCTAATACTAGACCAATTACTGTTGATAAATCCATAAGTTGACCCTCCAAGTATTCCATTCTTCTTCTTATTTCGGCATCTCCGGCCTATTCTTTAGGTGAACAGAAGTAATAAATATATGCAAGTTTTCATACTGTCACAATTTATCCTGCAAAAACCCTAATGGCTAAACTAACAATCCGTGGAGATGAAGATTAACTTTTTCAATACATTTGACGTTGCAGGCCGGGCCTATAAATTGGTACTATTATAGAAGATAGAGGAAGGAGTTTTTATTTATGTCTACTTTCGAAAAACAATTATCCCGCTATGCTGAACTTGCAGTAAAGGTTGGGGTCAATATTCAACCAAATCAATACCTTTATATCAGTGCTTCAACAGAAACAACGGAATTTGTCCGTCTTGTAACTGAAAAAGCTTATGATGCGGGTGCACGTCAAGTATTTGTTGATTGGTCCGATGACACGATTTCCCGACTGCGTTATGAAAAAGCTCCAGCTGATTCTTTTGCTGAATTCCCTGAATGGAAAGTAATGGAACGCGAAACACTTGCAGAAAAAGGTGCTGCATTCATGAGTATCGTGTCCCAAAGTCCTGACTTATTAAAAGGAATTGAGCCTTCGCGCATTGCCGACTCACAAAAAGCCACTGGACAGGCACTCGACAAATATCGGCAGTATGTACAGTCTGATAAAATCAGCTGGACAGTCATCGCCACCCCTTCAAAAGCATGGGCAGCAAAAGTGTTCCCAGAGCTCCCAGAAGAAGAACAGATTTCGGCACTTTGGACTGCAATTTTTAAAGCAGTACGTACAGACAAGCAAGACCCAGTGCAAGAGTGGATCAATCATGACAACCATCTGCATGCCAAAGTCGATTACTTAAATAACAAAAGATACCGCAAACTTCATTACAAAGCGCCAGGTACTGACCTGATTGTTGAATTGCCCGAAGGTCACTTGTGGTGTGGAGCCGGTAGCGTCAATGAGAAGGGAGATACTTTCATGGCTAATATGCCAACAGAGGAAGTATTCACTGTCCCTCTAAAAACGGGCGTCAACGGCTTTATATCAAGCACAAAACCGCTAAGCTATGGTGGAAATATCATCGATAACTTCAAATTAACATTTAAAGATGGACGAGTAACTGAGATTTCAGCCGAACAAGGTGAAGAAGTCTTGCAACGTCTAATTGATACAGATGAAGGTGCAAAACATCTTGGTGAAGTCGCACTTGTTCCACATGCTTCACCGATTTCCCAATCGGGTCTGCTTTTCTATAATACATTGTTCGATGAAAATGCATCGAATCATTTTGCGCTCGGCAGTGCCTATTCATTTTGTATTGAGGGTGGCAAAACGATGGCACGTGAAGAGCTTGTAAAGCATGGTTTAAACCAAAGTATCACACATGTCGACTTCATGGTTGGTTCTGGGGAAATGGATATTGATGGAATTAATGATGATGGCTCTTCAGAACCTGTGTTCAGCCATGGCAACTGGGCTTTCTAATAATCGTCACAATTAGGTAAAACATTTCAAGAACCCCTTAAATAATTTGGGTTTTTACTGTATACTGATGATAGTACCTAAACTAATAATTTTGAGAGGGGTCATATATATGGGCTTGATGTTCACTACAGTTATCGGCTTTATGGTTTGCCTTGGTATAACAGCTATGTTCACAATGCACTTTCTGTCTTCGGCTATGATTTCCGCCGATTCTTCAACAATTGATCCAAAACCAGACACAAACTTCTAAGAGTTGCCTTTAGGCAGCTCTTTTCTTTTTACATATTTTCAAGTATGATAAATAAAAACTTACAGAATGGGAGTATACGATGACAATTCTTTCAGAAATACTTGATTTTAATGATACATTTGTAGCTGAAAAACAATATGAACAATACGCAACAACAAAGTTTCCCGATAAGCGAATTGTAATATTAACATGTATGGATACAAGACTGACTGAGTTGTTGCCTAAGGCGATGAACTTAAAAAATGGCGATGCTAAAATTATTAAAAGCGCCGGTGCAGTCGTCACACACCCATTTGGCGGCATTATGAGAAGCTTGCTTGTAGCAGTTTATGATTTGCAAGCTGATGAAGTTTACATTGTCGGGCATCACGATTGTGGAATGAGTGCTGTCGATACAGGTCTCATTATAGAAAAAATGGTCCATCGCGGGATTGATAAAAATATCTTTAAAACTCTCAAGTACTCCGGTGTAGACATGGAAGATTGGTTACATGGGTTTGGCGATGTGACGGAAAGCGTCAAGATGAGTGTGGATGCTGTACGAAATCATCCCCTTATGGACAAAAAAGTAGCCGTTCACGGACTTGTCGTCCACCCTAATACTGGGAAGCTCGATATCATCATAGATGGCTATATGCACAATTCCAATGATTAAAATCGACGCATTTCCCGGGAAATAAACAAAAGCCGATTCCTATTTACAGGAATCGGCTTTTTATTTTAGCTATTAATTTTCGCAATGCGGTCTTACCCTTTCAAAAATCATCCTCCACAATAGCGTAGATATAATGGTCTTCCCAGACACCATTGATATAAAGGAGTTTGCGCAGCAGTCCTTCTTGGAAGTACCCAGACCTCTCCAGTACTTTTAACGAGCCGCTATTACGGGGTGAGACATATGCCTCGATCCGATGTAAAGCGACTTTATCGAATGAGAAATTAGTAACAAGACGAACCGCTTCCGTACCAATTCCCCTACCCGTTTCACGCTCATCGATTGAATAGCCGACAAATCCACTGGAAAAAGGAAGTCTTTTAATACTGTAAAGCGAGATATGGCCAATTAGCCTACTTGTTGCCTTTTCGAAGATACCGAAGTTATATTCCCTTCGGTCCCGCATTTGATAAATTGACTCCCTTATTTTCTCTCTTTGGACAGCCACGGTAAAATAACTACTTTCGTGCCGCGGTTCGAAAATAGACCAGTATTCTTTATTAGCGCTAAGTAATTCCGTGAAGCTAAATGCGTCTTCCTCTGTCAATATTCGTAAATAACAAGTTTGCCCTTCAAGCAAAATCAATTCATATTCACCCTTTTACCGAAGTAAGTTCCAAGAACTCCTCAACATCTTTTATGCATAACGCTACGCCTTTTGCCCAAAACTCTTGTTTCGTAATATCCTCACCAAGATGTTTCATCGCAAGGTCTTCAACACTCATAACCGCAGTGTCCCGTAAAAGCGCCATATATTTCTGTTCAAATCCTTCTCCATCTTCTAAAGCTTTTGCATAGATGCTAAGGGAGAACAAATAGCCGAATGTGTACGGGAAATTATAGAATTGCACGCCCGTAATGTAGAAATGGAGTTTCGACGCCCAGAAGTGTGGATGTACCGTATTAAGAGCGTCTCCGTAAGCTTCTTTCTGCGCTTCTGCCATTAACTCGTTCAATCTTTCAGCCGACACGATGCCATTTCTTCGTTCTTCATAAAATCTCGTCTCAAAAAGGAATCTCGCATGGATATTCATAAAGAATGCAACACTACGTTGAATTTTATCTTCCAGTAATGCAATCTTTTCATCCTTCGTTTCCGCGGCTTTTACAGCAGCATCTGCGACAATCATCTCTGCAAATGTCGATGCCGTTTCAGCTACGCCCATCGCATATTGGCGGTTCATCCAATGCACTGGACGCAGTGCATATGAATGGAACGCGTGACCCAATTCATGGGCAAGTGTTGCAACGTTCGACATTGTTCCGCTGTAAGTCATGAAGATACGGGATTGTTCGGATGCTGGCATACCCGTACAAAAACCACCTGGACGTTTATTCGGGCGATCTTCCGCTTCGATCCAGCTATCTTCAAACGCCTGGCGAGAAAAGGCTTCCAATTCAGGACCAAACTCTCCAAAGTGTTTTAGGATGAATTCTGCACCTTCTTGATACGACATCTTCTTTGTTGATGCTGTAACTGGCGCATCAATGTCATACCAGTTCATTTTGTCAGTACCTAGCATTCTCGCTTTGACTTGCAAGTATTCTACAAACGGGGCTTTATTTACACCAATTGCTCCCCACATTGCATCAAGTGTCTCTTCGCTCATTCTATTTCGGAGGAGTGGCTCTTTCAATACTGAATCCCAACCACGTTTTTTGTATACTTCAAGCCTAAAACCCGCAATATGATTTAATGCAGATGCGAAGAAGTCCTCTTTTCCTTCCCAAGCTTCTTCCAACGCTTCAAATGAGCGCTTTCGCACATCTGCATTCTCATGCGAACTTAGGTTATTTGCCTGCCCAACGGAAAGTTCTTTCTCTTCTCCGTCCAATTCGATTTTGATTTTAATGTCACCAACGAGCATGTCGTATAACTGTCCCCACCCATGATAGCCGTCTACGCTTAGCGACGTGATCAAACTCTCTTCTTCTTCAGACAGTTTCAGGTTGACCTCTTCACGCCATTCATTCAGTACAAATGCAAATTCCTTCAGTTCATCCGATTCCATTAATCCATTCCATGTATCCTCATCTGCTTTTGCCAGCGTTTGTCGGATTTTAAGCCCGATTGTAGAAAAACGTGCCCCAAGGGAGCCGGTTTCGCCTTGCAGTTGCAATGCTTTTTTATCTGTTGTATCCGCCGCAAGGAAACACCCAATAACGGCACCTGCCTGTGACAGGTCAAGTGCAACCTCTTTTAATGATTCAATAAGGTTTACAACTTCTTTTGACGCACCAGCTGACTGAGGAACTTCAAATGCAGAAGCCGTTTCTTCTAATGAACCTAACTTTTCTTTTACGCTATCCAAATGTGTCCGTAGTTCTGTCGATCCACTTCCACCTTTAAAGAAAACGTCAAGATCCCATACTTCAGAATACGTTTTTTGCGTCACTATTATTCCCCCTTAATTCATTCAAAATTTTCTAAAAACACAACTTGATTATAACATGAATTTTCGGTATGCGAAATAATGCAATTGTGACGGAAGGTTCATACTTTCCTTCGCAGGTTCCACCATTCCTCTGTATACTATTCAGTAGGAGGATTTAAATATGTTTAGAATTATAATTATGACCTTTTCGCTCATTGCGGTCGTTCTAGTCAATGCAGCTGCGAATATAATGCCTATCAATGGAAAAACAACCGGGCAAATCTCTAATAGTTTACCGGTACTATTTACACCTGCAGGATATACCTTTTCAATTTGGGCCGTTATTTATCTGCTTCTCGCTATCTGGTTATACGGCTTTATGCGCAACACAGTAAACATTAATCATGCATTATTCAATCGGAGGGTAGTTTTGTTTGTGCTCAGCTGCCTATTAAATATCACTTGGATTTTGCTTTGGCATTTTGGTTTCTTCGGATGGACAATTATTATCAACCTGCTTCTTCTTTTAACACTGTTAACCATTTATTTTACTTATTCTATAAAAAATAGTCATATTCATGGTAGAGTTCCGATTGCTGTCTATCTAGGATGGGTTTTTGTCGCGACCATTGCAAATATCAGTTACGTCCTTACTTTGCATGAATGGTCTGGTTGGGGACTAAGTGACCCGCTATGGACCGTCATCTACTTGACTATCGCAACCGCTATTGCACTTCATTTTTTATACCATTACGCGGATATAGCATTTAGTGCTGTCTTCATATGGGCATTTATAGGTATCACTGTAAAAAACGGTGCTGATGAACTATTCGTCTCTGCCGCAGCCCTATTTCTTGCAGCTACAATCGCAGGATTCATGTTCTTCAGACGAAAGTCATTCACACCTAAATAAAAGTGCAAGACGCTGTTTAGCCCCGACAAGCGCTGAAAGACTTGAAGACAAAGGCGGTCTTTGCCTTTTCGGCAAGACTGAAATTAAAGGAAGGCAGTCTAAAATCGCGACATCCTGTCGCAACAAGGAGGGATGTAGCTCAATCCCTCCCCACTGCATGACCCACTTCGTGTGGGCCCAGGGGCTGGCGTCTGGAGTCTAGACATCGATCCATGTAGAACAACTTATACTTTCTTACCTTTAAAAAAATCGCCGTCCTCCCACATTGGGCAGAACGGCGATTTTCTATTTTCTCTCTAAAAGACGCGGTGCTGTAGTGAATAATATTGACGCAACAATTGCTGATAATATTATTGAAGGTATCATGTAACTTGCATTGTATACGAGTGAATAGAGCCATACGGGCTGTCCCTCAGGTGCATAAGATGCAAAAAATACAATTCCACCAATGAAGTGAATCAAGTATCGAAGTAGGCCACCGATAACTGTCCCCACAACGATTGCTGTAACCATTGAGCCTTTGTTGCCTTTTACTTTACTACTTAACAGCCATGCAAGTGTAACACCTGCCACTCCAACCAACGTGTACGCCACGAAGTAATCAAGCGCAGCCTGTATTATATTAAAGACATAGCCTCCCATCATCAGTTGCAATAACCCGCTGACGAAGCCAGTCAGCATACCGCCTGCAATCCCCCATCTAAATGCCATGACAACAATCGGCAACATTGACAGCGTAACCGAGCCACCCTGTGGCATTTTAAAACCAATCTGATCAAGTACAAATGAAATTGCACCTAAAATAGCTATTTCAAGTAAAAGTTGAAGTCTTTTCCGATCCAAATTAATTCATCCCTTTCCTAGCTCAGCGAAAGATGTGGGCATAAAAAAAGACATCCCGAAATAGATGGGACATCGAATATGTCAATTTCCATCCACATTCCTACGCAAGAATAATCTTACAGGTTCTAAGGGTCAGGACGTGCTGTCCAATCTCAGCCAAATAGGCTCCCCCTGTGGTTCCAGTAATTTAGTTGTCTAGTTCATTGTATAAGATGGGGATCCTATAAGCAAGATGATTAACAGGGATGATAATTATCCTACATATGTTGAAATTAAGAATTCCATTAAATTCGCTGCGGCGCTAGGAGATGCCGCCAATCTCAGGCTCCAGTTAACCCTTGTATGGCCTCTTCGCCAAGTTTAATCTAGGGATTCATTTACTCAATATATATAGTTAAACTAAAATGGAGGGATTCGTGTGTCGAACAATAAACTGTTAGCCGCCCTATGCTACTTTAGTGTCTTCTTCACCCCTTTACTTATACCCGTCATTATTTATTTCGTTTCGGATGACCGTGAAGTAAAACACCATGCCAAGCGCTCTCTCGTTTCACATCTTGTTCCTGTCGTACTTCTTATTGCAGGATTTATCATTTTTTCTTTTTCAATGTTTTCCTTTACCTACGACCTGAATGTAATGCCTAGTGATAACTTTGGTTTTTGGCAATTAACACCTGTCTTATTCATGCTAGTTTATGGAGTTTTGCTCATAGCAATTCTAATTTGGAATGTTTTTCAAGGTGTTAAAGTATTGAAGTGAATGTTTATAAAACCACCTATTCGGGAAAAAAGTAACAAATGCTGTGTTTAGGAGTGATTCGTAATGAATATTGGAAAATTATTAAAAACCGCTATTAAATTGGCGCCTATCGTCTATCCGATTGTTCGCAAAGTAATGAAAGAAAAAAAAGTAACAAGCACGACAATCCCAAAGAAATAATTCGACAGTCTGCAAACGTTTTTTAAGTTTGTAGGCTTTTTTGTTCAGCTCCATATGATATAGTATGGTATGGAAAAGAATGAACGGAAGAAAGGATTTGAACATAATGATTGCAAAAACTGAACAGGAAATTGAAGCGTTAAAGAAAATCGGCAAAATTGTTGCTGAAATCAGGGAAGCGATGAAAGAAGCAACTGTCCCTGGTAAAACGACGAAAGAAATTGATGACATCGGCGGTCGCTTATTCGAAGAAAAAGGTGCAATTTCAGGTCCTATCGCAGAATATGATTTCCCTGGATTTACATGCATCAGCGTCAACAGTGAAGTTGCCCATGGCATGCCTGGTTCCCGCGTGATAGAAGATGGAGATCTTGTTAATATTGACGTCTCAGGTTCCTACAATGGTTATTTTGCTGACACTGGCATTTCATTTGTTGTCGGTACACCCGATAATAAGAAACAACAATTATGTGATGTGGCTAAGAGTGCATTTGAACGTGCAATGACAAAAGTTAAAGCAGGTTCAAGCTTAAACCAAATTGGTAAAGCAGTTGAACGCGAAGCAAAAGAAAATGGCTTAAAAGTCATCAAAAACTTGACTGGCCACGGCATCGGTAAAGCGTTGCACGAAGAACCTTCGCATGTACTCAATTATTATGACGCATGGGATAAGACGCTTCTAAAAGAAGGAATGGTTCTCGCAGTTGAACCGTTTATCTCTGAAAAAGCAGAGCATATTATTGAATCAGGGGATGGCTGGACGTTCATTACACCAGACAAATCTCTTGTGGCTCAAATCGAACATACAATTATCGTCACAAAAGGCGAACCAATTATTTTGACGCAACTATAATTAGTGCCTAATGTGTTCTTTCAATATATATAGAAAAGGGCTGTCCCTGGAAATCCAATGCACTTGGATTCCTGGATAGCCCTTTTTATTATTGTCTAGATATGTGGTAATAAAGTATTCCATTAAATTCACTACGGTGCTAGGGGATGCCTTCACTCGATTTATATAACTATTTTCCCACGTCTATTGATTAATCAAAAATCACCAGTGAATAACATGATCACCTACTGGGCGCTACTTGTATTCACAACAGGATTACCGAAAAAAGTGTAGCTAGAAGTGACAGAGTCACTTCTAGCTACACTTGCCTCATGGTAAATGTGTCGTGAATAGTTTGCCGAAAGCGAACCGGAAATGATTCAGTGAAAACGGATTTTTTAAGCCCTATTCACCAGTATTTTATGCAAATAAATGGTTAATCAGCACACGTGCTATTTTCCCGACATATATAGATCCCTTGCGCTTGTCTTATTTCTTTTTAGGAGCTGCAATTGTTTTTGAATTTCCTTCGGCAAGATGGCCTTTATACCATACTTTTTGAACCGTTTTAATTCCTTTAGTCAGCTTACGATAATCTCGTTCTTCTGGGTACGACAACAATGTCAATACTTCCCCATCTCCACCTGCTCGTCCAGTTCTGCCTGAACGGTGTAAATATTGCTCAACCGTATGTGGCACGTCGATGTGAATAACATGTGTTAAGCCATCAATGTCTAGCCCTCGTGCCGCAAGATCAGTTGCTATCAAAATCTTCAACTCGCCTTTACGGAAACTTTCCAATGTTTGCTGTCTCTCAAATTTCGTCATTTCTGAATGAAGAACCGCAATTGGTGCTTCGTTATACCTAAGCTTCATTTCTTTCATGCGAAGCTGATCCACATTATTAATAAATGCAAGAGCACGAATTCCATTCAAATAAGAAATCCCACGCAATACATCCGTTTTGTCCCGTGCATCCGTTTTCACAAATGAATGAACGACCTTACCCGATTTCGGCATTTCTTCCGCTCCAACTTGGATGCGGATTGGATCATTCATAAACTTGCTAGCAACAATTTCAATTTCATCTGTAATTGTCGCAGATACGGCAATAACTTGTCTTTCCGGATTTGCCGCTTCAATCATATTTTTCACAACGACACGATGATCACGCGCTAAAAGCTGATCGCCTTCATCAAGAACAATGTGACGAATATCATGCATTTTCAACTTTCTGACCTTGATAAGTTCAGCCAATCGACCAGGTGTTCCAACAACAATTGTTGGTTTTTTCTTCAATTGTTCAATCTGACGCTGCATATTGGCCCCGCCAATTAGTTGTGTAACCGTGATACCAGTTCCTGTTACCCATTCTCTGATAACATTAACGATTTGCATCGACAGTTCCTGTGATGGTGTTATAATCAGCGCCTGCGTTTGTTTTTTATCGCCATCAACCAATTGCAAAAGTGGCAATACAAATGCAAGTGTCTTGCCCGAACCCGTCGGTGACTCTGCAACGATATCTTTACCTGCCAGCATTTCAGGAATCATTTTCTCCTGGATTGGCATTTCGTACTCAAACTTCCATTTTTCTTTAAACATTTCGTCCATATTTTCTAAGAAGGACATCATTATCCCCACTTTCACTCTATTCCTTTCAGTTTATCATAATAGGCTCTGCTACACTCTATTTCTGACAAAACTGATTAAGGTTTTTTCCGTGCGTTGACACGCTGTTCGAACGCGTATGCATAGCCTATTAATTCAGGTTCAGTAAATGCTTTCCCTGAAAATGTAATGCCAAACGGTTCACCTGCCTCGGAATAGGCTGCTGGAACAGTAACAGATGGGAAACCCGCTGCCGCTCCGAAACTGCATCCATGATCTTGTGGAAATACTAGCGCTTGAATAGCATGCTCATCAAGTGCTTTGCCAAGTGCGATGTCCCCTGCCAAATGACGATTGCGGAGAAGTGCCTCTATATAAGCCCTTTCCGTCAGCGTTCCACTTGTTCGCTCCACTTTTTCCAGCATCACTTGACCGAATTTCAATGTTTCTTCTGCATGCTCATTGTTGAAGTTGATAATATCGGACAATGTACGAATCGCATTTGTTGCAGGTGTCTTCCCTAGATATGCATTCAAGGTCGCTTTAAATTCATAGAGAAGCACATTATAACCGAGGTCATTTTCCATTGTCCCTAATTCTACATCATCTATTATTACAGCACCTGCTGCCTCAAGTTCTTTGAGCGCGGCATCGAAAAGGTCCAAACGTTCCGTAGATGCTTCTCGTTCGAAAATCGTTCGTGCAACGCCAAGACGAACACCTTCAAGTGCTCTACTATCAAGCACAGACGTCCAGTCAATTCCTACTAGACGGGATGCCTCCGCTGTTACAGGGTCTTCTGGGTCCGTGCCAATCAGCAGGCTAAATGTAATTGCTGCGTCGTGTACGGTCCTTGCCATAGGCCCCGGAGTATCCTGTGTGTACGAAAGAGGCATCACCCCTGTACGGCTGATCGTTCCTACAGTCGGCTTAATGCCAACGAGCGAGTTCTGCGCTGACGGGTTAAGGATTGATCCGGTCGTCTCCGTACCAATTGCCACAGCTGCCATATTTGCTGCAATGCCTGCAGCGGCCCCCGAACTCGATCCACCGACATCAAATAAACCATATGGATTATTCACTTGACCACCTCGTGAACTCCAGCCGTTCGTCATCCGATCGGACATAAAATTCGCCCACTCTGTCATATTCGTCTTTCCGAGAATAATAGCTCCCGCATCACGTAATTTCTTAACGAGAAAAGAATCCTCTGCCGCATAGAAATCCTTAAGCGCAAGTGACCCGCAACTCGTATGCATCATGTCGCGGGTCCCCATATTATCTTTCAATAAAATCGGAATACCATGAAGAAGTGAACGGATCCCTTTTTCCCGTCTTTCTACGTCAAGAGCCCTAGCAATCTGTACAGCTTGTGGGTTCAACTCAAGCACTGCTTTTATATTTTTGTTCCTATATGAGATCGTGTCAATATACATAAACGTAAGCTCTTCAGCCGATAGCTCTCCGCTACTCATCTTTACCTGCATAGCAGAAATTGTTGCTTCATCTAGCCAATCGCTTTGAAGTTTTTTTAACTTGTCATCTAACATCGGATTTCCCCACCATTCTGAACCTTATCGCACTAGTTTACCTCAATTGGTTAAACATAAGACAATACACGCTAAAAATACCGGCTGATGCGATGGTTCCAGCCGGTACGATATTATTCGGTACGTATTATATAGGCTTTCATAAGTGCGTAAAGCGGGAGTTCGTAAAGATGTTTCCCATGTAGTTTGAAAACCCCATCTTTCACAAGGCTTTGGATGATTTTCTCTCTCTTCAAATCCATCTGTGTTTCTTCCATCTTTCTCATGCTGTAAGTTCCTCCTTGATGTCGAATCCACAACATGTATTCCTCTAATGACCTTATTTCAAACATGAAACCGCTAATTTTTCACTTAAGCAACCATATATGCGATAATTAGAATAGCAATTGGACGGAGATAATTTCTGTCCTATTCATGGAGGGATTTAGGTTGACGATTTTCTTAACGGGTTCTACTGGCTTTCTTGGTGGTAAATTACTAAATAACTTACTAGAAACGACTGATCATACATTATTTGTACTCGTTCGGGATATGGACAAAGCTCAACGACTTGTCGCGAGTCTCTCAGGGGATGCCGCGAACAGAATCCAACTTTTAAACGGCGATATTACACAACCGCTTTTCGGACTTTCTGACGATGTCATTCATGAATTACAAGGCAAAGTCGACCTGTTTTATCACATCGCAGCTCTTGTGAAATTCGATGAAGAATTACGTGAAGAGCTCTTTTCAGTCAATTACGAAGGTACAAAAAACGCGTTGGAATTGGCCAAACTATTCAATGTAAATCAATTCATTTATATCAGCACTGCTTACACGGTTGGGAAACGTGCGCATGGTGTAGAATCACTCTATCCTATCGATGCAAACGTTCATAATCCTTATGAGGAGAGCAAAGTAAAATCCGAACACCTTGCCCTGTCCTATTCCGATTGTATGGATGTATCAATATTCCGTCCTTCAATTATTGTTGGTGATTCAGAAACAGGCGAAGCTGATTCTGAGTTCACGCTTTACGGTTTTATGAGGGCACTTGATGTGTTCAAGCGTCGTATCGCTAGATCTTCTGACAAGGCTGATGTTATTTACCGTGTGGTCGGAAGTAAAAACGCAACATCGAACTTTGTTCCAGTCAATTACGTTGCTGATATTTTAGCATTGGCTGCAAGTAAAGCGGAGGCTGGCAAGATTTACAACATTACAAACCCCTCGCCTGCGACGAATTACGATCTTCTATCTCTCATCAAAAACGCACTTGATTTTCAACAGTTGGAAATCATCGAGAACGCAGAACCTGGAATGCTGACAGCTGAGGAAGAGAGGCTGAACGGCATGATTAGCGTATTCAATGCCTACTTATCCCGCTCATTCAATTTCGATGACAATAACACGCAGCAACTTATTGAAGGAACTGATGTTAAGCATTTGGAGATGGACGAACAAACGACAAAGTTAATCATCGAAGCTTACTTCGCTGTTTAGAAATATATTTCAACACGTCTGGTGAGTAGGGCTTGATGACCTTGATTTTCACTGGACTATTTTCGGCCCGCTTTCGGCTAACTATTCATGACAGATTTACTGAGGGATCCTAGTGTGGCTAGAAGTGACTCTGTCACTTCTAGCCACACTTTTTTCGGTAATCCTGTTGCGAATAGTAGCCTGTCGCGTACCTATACTATTCAAGTGAAAAATGCAGTAGTTTTGGAAGAAAAGAATAGATGACATTCTATGTAGAGTGTAAGTGCCCGAAGGTGCAATTTCGGGCACTCTTGCACGTCGTACAATGCGTTCCTTGCTTACTTTTAGTAAAGAGTATGTATCTAATTCATGTAATATCTTATAGAAAGCGACAGTTCTTTACCAAAAAAAGTAAAAACAATATTGGAAGAATCAGCAGCCAAAATTACATCTTTGGCGGCTTTTATCCGGATAAGAAGCCCCGCTATTCTTTCGTCCAAAAAAGATTCAGCGCTACGAGTACTTATGGATTTGGAGCACGACAGATAAAGTTAATCTTCAATCAGAGGGGGGTTCTTCATCCCCCACTGATTGTTAGTTTAACCATTCGGGCTTTTACGGGCAGTTGATCCCCCACTTATTTTTCTTTTGTCCTTGAAGACTTGAAGTGGGGGTCTTACTGCCCGTTAATGCGGGATAAAGGACCACCATACGATTACCGAAAAAAATGTGTAGGGATGCGACAAATTCGCATCCCTACACATCCAGACATCTCGGTAATCGTATAGAAGTCATTCAATCCAAAGTCAACTATACACGTAGCGCTCAGTAGCTGATCATGTTATTCACTGGTTACTTTTGGTTAATCAACAGACGTGATATTTCAAAAAAATATCAAAAGGACGAATACCAATATGGTTTCGTCCTTTTTTATACGCAAAGAATCTTCAATTAAGAGTATCGCTTTTCGAATCGAACTACTCAATTAAATACTTTATCAATCTTTTCCCTATCATAATCCAATATCCAATCGTTATATTTCGCATAGATACTCCGAATTGCTTCCGGGGACTTAGCCACCAAATCACAGCCTCTGTCATCATACACATGGAAGATGGTTTCATTTTTCACATTGATAAAAAAGACTCGATTATTAATACTCGGTTTTACTCCCATATCAGTATTGCATATGGCTTTTAAGAGGGAGACGTATCTAATGTCAGAGGTTTTACATTTAAGAATAAAGAGATGTGTTTTGTATTTACCGTCTTCATCGTCTTCGGGAATTATGTAAGGAATCATCTTATGCTGTAATTTGTACAGAACAGACTTATCCCGTACATACCGTGAGAACAAATTCAATTTCCCACGGAACGCCCATTTACCTCCGTAATCATGTGCATTTACCACAACTAAAATCTCTTCATCCTCTTGGTGTAAAGACTCAAACAAAGTGATAGCCCTGTCGTAAACTCCTCTAAGATAGACACTACCTTCTTTATTCTCTTCCCTTTTCCAGTCCACTCCTAATTCAAATCGAATACCAATGTCCCAGTTATAAAACAATGGTGGCGTAAGAACTAAGTTTGGGAAATTTGTTGCCATAAATTTTTCTAACTCCATATTTATTGCTCCAATCTTCGTAGAAAAATTTGCGTTTCATTTTCTGCTCTCTAAGTCCTCTCTCACTAAGCAAGACATGTTCTTGAAATGTTTCTTACTATTAATACGTTGCGAGAACATGTTAAGTTTCCCTAGTTGCAATAAGCAGGGAAACGAGTATTGTACTTACACCCTGTTTTCCAAATTACGTGCGGTCGGACTTTTTTCAACTTCCTTGTTTTCTTTAAAGGTTCCAAGCGTTTTATCGAATGAAGTATGGGTAACACCAAACCAATAATTCTCATTTTTAAAGTGATGCAAAAGATGATGCTTCTTAATATTTTTCCCCATTTTCGTACGGGGCTGTATTGGCTTATGCGCAATATAATGTTTCCATTCATAATAGAGGAAATAAGCCACTAAGCCTGTCGCGAATGACGCCGTCAGGTTCGTGCTCCCCGTTATTAGGAATACAATAAGTCCATAAATGATAAATCCCGGAATACTGAACCATAACGGCAGAAACAATAATTTCAAATCATCCGGATCGACATGATGATCATAGTGTAACCGTTTGATCATCTTCAGCATAAACGGGTTTTCTGGAGTCTTAATGTGAAATAAAAAACGGTGAACCATGTATTCACTTGTTGCATATGTCAGCATTCCCAAGACTAAAGCAACCCACGTCCAAAGATGGAGTACATGTGGAACGGTTAATGAAGCACAAACTATCAAAATAAGCAGCATAACAGCAATGTCAGGAAAAGCGCCGAACTCCCTCAAGTATTTCCTCATTTACAAGCATCCCCCTTTCCTTATAATTATATAGCAATAATTCAGACAACTCAACCATCTACTAATCATCCAATTGTAAAGATCATTTATTTTAGCAACTATAAGGTCAAAAGTATCCTTTATCATTTCAATCCATTACTACCGCTATTAGTTATAAGTACCTATCTCCTGTTTCACCTTCGTTAGAAAGCCAGACGCGAGAAGTCTTTTTGTTTCGGTATAAGGCTACTAGACCTTTTGAAATCCCAGTCTTCGCTTGAAACTCCAATTGTAGGTGGAATGAAACTTGGTTCAAGTCTTCTATCTGATTGAACTTGTTTGTGATACCATGGTAGAAATAAAGATAATACCGAACTATTCATATTAGTTGAAACAATGTAGCCGCTTGAGGAGGAATACATATGGGCCGTAAAGACGATATTTTTTATTATATTAAAAAAGTAAAAAGTAGTGTCTCCGCCATCGAGGTAGCCGAACACCTTCAACTTGATCGGTCAAATGTCAGTAGATATTTAAATGAACTTTACAAAGATGGTTTAATTGAAAAAACTAGCGGGAAACCAATCCTCTATTTTTATAAGGAGTTATTGCCTAAACCAAAATATGCAGAACCCAATCACGATGCGTTTTCTCACTTAATCGGTACGGAAGGAAGTTTGAGAATTTCCGTCCAACAAGCGAAAGCCGCAATCCACTATCCACCAAGGGGTTTGCACACTTTAATTCTAGGTAAAACAGGCACTGGAAAATCCTTTTTCGCTAAAATTATGTACAACTATTCTCTTGAGTCAAAATGTATCGAAGAGAATGCCCCTTTCATTCAATTCAATTGTGCGGATTATGCTCAAAATCCCCAGCTGTTGTTCGGACATATTTTCGGAGTGAAAAAAGGGGCTTTTACAGGGGCCACTGAGAATCGGATAGGGCTAATCGAAAAAGCCGATAAAGGGGTCTTGTTTTTAGATGAAATTCATCGGTTACCTCCCGAAGGCCAAGAAATGCTATTTACTTTCATCGATAAAGGGGAATTTCGAAGCTTAGGGGATAGTGAGGAAACGAAAACCGCTTCTGTCCAAATCATCGGGGCCACTACGGAATCTACGGAATCTTATTTACTTGAAACTTTCACAAGAAGGATTCCGATGACGATAACATTGCCCTCATTAGAGGAGCGCCAATTTGAAGAACGTTATCAGCTAATCGAGCACTTTCTTATCCAGGAGTCAGGATCTTTGAATGAGACCATCTATGTTGAAAGGCATGCACTAACCGCATTTTTACTTTATCGTACGACTGCTAACATTGGTCAATTACAGCGTGATTTAAAACTCGCTTGCGCAAAATCTTTTTTGCATTATATATCAAATCAAACATCGAGCATCCTAATTCGGCAGAATGACCTATCAATCCATGTCCAAAAAGGATTACTGGACGTTAAACAATATCGAGAAAAAATGGATGGACTCATTGATACGGAAAAGAAAGTTTTCACGTTTTCCCATAAAGATGAAAGTACTGAGTATATTGACCAAGAACACGAGGAAAATCTTTATCAAAATATGGAGAACAAGTTAAAACAACTCCACCAAGAGGGTAAGAACGATAAAGAGATTCAAACAGAATTGCTTGTTGATTTCAATCAATATTTTGATGAATACATTGACCATTTACCACAAGTTGGTTTAAAAGAAATGGTTAATAATCAAATTTTGGAGATCACTGATAAGATTTTCCACTTTGCAGAACTAGAATTAAATCGTTCCTTTAAGAAGAAAATGAAATTTGCCTTTGCACTTCATTTACAAAGAACAATTGAGCGAATCGAACAGAACAACTTGATCTCACATCCCAATTTAAATAAAATTCATAAAAAATATCCAAAAGAATTTAAAGTCGCCATTGAAGCTGCACAAATGATAGGAAATGAAGTCGGTGTAGAAATTCCACTTGACGAAATCGGTTTTATCACCATGTTTTTAGTACCCGAAATAGAAGAAAACATGTATACCCAAGAACACAAGGTCATCATTATCGTCGTTATGCATGGAAACTCGACTGCAACTAGTATGTTAATGACTGTTCAGGATCTATTAGGCGTACGACTCGGGAAGGCTTTTGATATGCCACTTTCAATGGATGCACGGGATATGTATGACCTTATCAAAGGTGCAATACATGATCTACAACCGACAAAAGGAGTCTTATTCCTTGTAGATATGGGCTCACTTTCTTCCTTTGGCCATATGATTTTTGAAGAGATGGGCATAAAAACAAAAACAGTATCAATGGCAAGTACACCTGTAGTAATGGAAGCGGTTCGAAAAGCTTCATTAGGAAGAAGCTTGGAAGATATATATCATAGCAGTAAGCAATTACTTGAAAATCAGTTCAGTTCGTCGGCATCCCTTCCGAAACCATCCAAAAAAGCCATCATTACAGCTTGCTTCACAGGCGATGGTGTCGCTAAAATGATTAAAGAACAGTTAGAAAAAGTTGTAAAAGGAAAAAATATCGAACTTATTACTTTACAATTTCTTCATCGGCAATCTTTCACAGAAAAAATCGATCAATTACTAGAGGACTATAATATATTAGCGATTGCAGGGACTGTCCAATTCGAATACTTCAATATCCCTTACTTTTCACCGATTGAAATCTTCCAGGACCATCATTTAAAAAGATTAGAAAATTTAATTGGTAATCATGAACCCTATAGCGAGATGGTAGAAGCACTTGAAAATCACTTTAAAATGATTCCCTCTGTCTCTCGTTTAATACAACTGTTGCAAAAAACCGTGATTAAACTTGAATTGCAATTGAGCATCACACTGGATACTGGGGTCGATACGGGCATTATCCTCCATTTAGCCTTTCTCATTGAAAATATGAGATTAAATCAACCAGCACGTCCATTCCCTAGTCCAAAAAAGTTTCATCAAGAGCATGCAGACAAGCTCGCGATTGTGAAAACTATCTTATATAGCTTAGAAGTCGAATATGATATTACCTTTGCAGAAAGTGAACAGATGCATATTTATAAAATGTTTGTAGAAAACAATCGTATCTCAACATAGGTACCCTAAAAAAGTGAGGTGTGTGAACGTTTACACACCTCACTTTTATGTGTGTAACGTAAAAAGCGCAAAAAGACAGCGTTTACACCAAAAAAAGTCGGCACGCTTCTTGCATATTAAATAGACGTACAAGTAAATATACGGCTATCACTATTTACTTGAATTATAAAAAGAGGAAATGGGGAGGAATAGACTATGAAAACCATCATGCTCGTTTGTTCTGCAGGAATGTCAACTAGCTTACTAGTGACAAAAATGGAATCGGCAGCAAAGGCTCAAGCTATGGATGTTAAAATTTTTGCTGTATCGGAAGCGGAGTCTAGTAGACACTTCGATTCAATTGACGTTCTACTATTAGGACCGCAAGTGCGTTATCTAAAAAAGAAAATTGAAAAAGCAGTTGAAGGAAAGAACATCCCAGTTCAAGTTATCGAAAGTATCGATTACGGCACAATGAATGGCGAATCCGTTCTTGCAAAGGCGCTTGCATTGCTATAATCATAGGCTAAAAGCTTTTCCAGTGATACGAAGATCATATGGGGAGAGATTCGGAGGTTTGTCGAATTTCTGATCTTTAATTTAAATTAACGGAATAATCAACTAAAAATACATTCTTTCTTATTCCAAGGAAGAATAAAGGGGAGAATAAAATGAACGGAAAAATGGATAAGTTTATGGAAATTGGTGGTCGTATTGGGGCTCAACGTCACCTAGCTGCCATTCGTGATGGCTTTGTTATTATCATGCCATTAATGATTCTTGGTTCAATGGTTACGCTTATCAATAATTTGCCGATTGAAGCATACCAGAATTTTATGGAGATGATTTTTGGCGGTGATGCTTGGAAGCAATTTGGTGGGGCCGTTTGGACGGGGACATTCGCAATTGTTTCGTTACTTATCGCCTTCACAATTTCCTATCAACTTGCCCGTTCATACGATAAGGACGGTCTGTCAGCCGGGGTTGTCTCTTTTGCTTCTTTACTAGCGATTACAACGCCCATTGCGGAGGGCTCAGGATTACCATTAGTTTGGGCCGGTTCACAAGGATTATTTATCGCTATTATTGTAGCACTCGTTTCAACTGAGATTTTCACGAGATTACTTGGCAATAAGAGGCTCGTAATGAAGATGCCTCCTAGCGTTCCGACAGCGGTAGCAAAATCATTTGCAGCTCTATTCCCAGCTATGATTGCAATAAGTATATTTGGTCTAATTAAGGTATTTACTTTAGTAGCAGGCATGCCTGATATCCATCAAGCATTCTTCGATGCATTACAGGAGCCAGTCTCCAAATTGGCTAACACACCTGGGTCGGCCATTGTTCTTGCATTGATTATCCATGTTCTTTGGTTTTTTGGACTTCATGGAGGAAATGTTATGGAGCCAGTTATGCAAGCGGTTTATTTACCAGCAATTGAAGCAAATATAAAAGCATTTGAAGCTGGATTAGAAATTCCTTATATCGTAACAAAACCATTTTTTGATGCCTTTATGTATTTAGGGGGTACAGGTGCAACGCTTGGTTTGATCATTGCGGTGTTTATTGCAGGCCGTCGTCATAAACATTATCGAAACATATCGGGCTTGAGTGCGGGACCAAGTCTATTTAATATTAATGAGCCAATTCTATTTGGTTTCCCGATTGTGTTAAATCCATTGTTAATCATTCCATTCATCTTGACGCCAGTAGTTCTGGTAATCTTTAGTTACGTTATGATTGCAACTGGAATTGTTCCAAAAACGGTTAACCTCATCCCATGGACAACACCACCTGTTATTGGTGGGTTTTTGGCCACAGGTTCTTGGAAAGGGGCTGTATTAGCCGCTGTTAACTTAATCATTTCAGTAGTAATTTATCTGCCATTTGTTAAAATTGCGGAAAGAATTGAAGTGAAAAAACTTCAAGAAGAACTGGCATTACAAGATGAAGCTGATTCTCGTCAACAACAAAATGAATTATCAGTCCAAGATGGGCCTATATTACAACCAGAAGAAAAAACATTAATCTCAAGTAGGAAGTAGTGAGCAGTTATGAACTTAGAAGAACAAATCATGCAGATCATTCTTTATAGCGGGAATGCAAAAAGCACTGCCTTCGAGGCGATTCAAGCTGCAAAAGAAAATAATTTCGATCAGGCTAACGAATTGATTGAAAAAGCAAATGTGGAAATGAGCAATGCACATCGTGTTCAAACATTTTTAATACAGTCAGAAATTCGTGGTGAGAAAGTTGAATCCTCTCTCCTGCTCATTCATGCACAAGATCATCTTATGAACGCAATCACATTTAAAGATCTTGCAGGTGAATTTATCGCCTTATATGAAGCGATGAATAGCTGCCGGAAAAGTTGAATTGTAAATAATATCATTCGGGAGAAATCGAGTTAATGCAGTGATTGCTCCCCCCTTTTAGTTTTGACTATAAAATTCATACAAATATTATAGATATTGGAGGAACCAACTATGAAAATTGCGGTAATCGGTGGTGGCAGTAGCTATACACCTGAACTAATCGAAGGTATTATTCTTCGGGCGACTCAAATAAAAGCAGATGAAATCGTATTGGTTGATATTGAAGCAGGAAAAGAAAAACTTGAAATTGTCGGTTCTCTTGCAAAGAGAATGATTAAAAAAAGCGGCCTTCCCATCACGATTGAACTTACCTTTGACCGCGTTAAAGCAATTACAAATGCAGATTTTGTATTAACACAATTTCGGGTTGGTGGTCTTGATGCAAGGGCAAGTGATGAACGTATCCCACTAAAATACGATGTAATAGGTCAAGAAACTGTTGGACCAGGGGGATTTGCAAAAGCCCTTCGGACGATTCCCGTCATCCTCGATATTTGTAAAGAGATTGAGCAATATTCGAATGATGCCTGGTTGATTAACTTTACAAACCCAGCAGGAATAGTAACAGAAGCAATTCATAAGTACACGTCTGTCAAAGCTATCGGTCTCTGTAATGTGCCTATTAATATGAAACAAATGACTGCAACTATTTTAGAAGTTGATCGAGATAATCTAAACATGTCTTTCGCCGGATTAAATCACCTTGTCTATGCAACAAAGGTATTCGTCAACGGTGAGGATAAAATGAGTACACTTATCGAGCGCATCGCTGAGGGACGCAATATGAATATGCGCAACATTCATGATGCGCCATGGGATAAAGAGTTTTTACAAGCGTTAAATGCTTTGCCATGCCCCTATCATCGTTATTACTACATGATGGATGAAATGCTGATTGAAGAAAAAGAAGCAGCCGAACTCAGAGGGACACGTGCTGAACAGGTTAAAGTCATTGAAAAAGGATTATTTGAAACCTATAAGAATCCTAATTTAGACGTCAAACCAAAAGAATTAGAAGAACGAGGCGGTTCACTTTATTCAGAAGCAGCCATCTCACTTATTTCATCAATTGTTACCAATGACCATGCCATTCATACAGTGAATGTCCCCAATAATGGAACCATTACAGATCTCCCGGATAATGTGGTTATTGAAGTGTCTTGTACTGTCAATAGTGAAGGACCGCAGCCCATTCAAGTTGGTAAACTCCCTCCTGAATTGAACGGCTTAATCCAACAGATAAAAGCATTTGAACAATTAACAATAGAAGCTGCCGTGACCGGAAATAAACAAAAAGCGTTGCTTGCCTTAACAACTAATCCGTTTGTCCCTTCCAGTAAGGTCGCTAAGTTATTGTTAGATGAGATACTAGAAGTCAATCAAGCCTATTTACCACAGTTTTCAATGAAGGCACTAGTGTAAATGAGAAAGCTCGGAATTTCAATTTATCCACAGTATGGGACAGAAATAGAACTCGTCAACTATATGGAAAAAGCTAGTTTCTATGGTTTCACACGTATGTTCACCTGTCTAATGTCCGCAACGGATGAACAAGATACCCAACAACTACAAACTCTTTTAAAAAAGGCAAACGAACTCGAGTTTGAAGTTATTGCCGATGTCAGTCCATCGGTTTTCGAAGAAAAAAATCTTTCCTATAAAGATTTATCGTATTTTAAGGAACTTGGTCTGTCTGGGCTTAGGCTTGACCTCGGTTTTTCAGGATTAGAAGAAAGCGTTATGTCTTTCAATGACTATGGACTTTCCATTGAATTGAATATGAGTCAAGGAACGAAATACCTTGAAAATATTCTTTCCTATCAACCGAACAAGCAAAAAATAATTGGTTGCCATAACTTTTATCCTCGACGTTACACGGGCCTATCAAGAGAACAGTTCCTCAAATGCTCTGCCCAATATAAAGAAAATGGCATCCGTACAGCAGCTATGATTTCTTCAAAAGATGCAGCGTTTGGACCGTGGCCAGTCCAAGAAGGCCTTCCAACTCTTGAGGAGCATCGCTTTTTACCCATTGATGTACAAGCAAAGGATTTCTTCCAAACAAATCTCATTGATGATTTGATTATCGGTAATGCTTTTGCGTCAGAGGAGGAGTTAAAAAGTTTATCCTTGCTCAACCGCTATTTATTAGAATTAAAGGTGGACTTTAAAGAACAAACTTCACAGATGGAGAAAGAAATTGCGTTAGAAAATCCACACTTCAACCGTGGAGATGTTTCCGCCTATGTTATCCGTTCTACGCAAAGTCGTGTTCTCTATCAACAACATGACTTCCCAGCTCATGATACAGATACAATTGCTCGTGGAAGTGTCACAATCGATAATTCCGGCTATGAGCGTTACAAAGGTGAACTCCATATTGCCCTCTCTCCTATGGAGAACAGTGGAAACACAAATATTGTTGCAACAGTTGACAAAGAGGAACAGTTTTTACTAGATCAGATTCATCCTTGGCAAAAATTTAAGCTAATCGAAAAGTAATCATTAGCGGTGTCAGGCACCGATTTCTCCACGTCTGACACCGTTTTTTCACAAACTCTGCCTGATAGTATATAACTACTTTGCCTTACGGGAAAAAAGTCTGGAGTGAGAGAAATGCTTACAAAGAGTTACTTATTCATGAAATTAGTAGTCGTCCATGGTGTCCTTGTTTTATCCGTCGGAGGAGCTGCCTCTCTTTTTGCACAATGGGAAATCTTGCTTCTTGCCTATTTAGCCATTGGCGTACTTACAATTATGAGCATACTGGCATTCTATTTAACTTTTGGAAAAACATTTACGTTATTGGCACAAACCGCGTTGGAGGCTTCATCACTAACGAAAATAGATTGTTCGAATACACCGGATGACATTAAAAAGCTGCATTTGGTCATTCACAGCCTTTCGAATGACAATGAGGTGCTTTTCCAACAAGTTAGTGATGCAAGTATGCACGTCATAATGTCTGCCGGAGAACTTACAGCCATTTCCGAAGCAACCTCAGCCACCAGTGCTGATATCAACAGCGCCATTCTTGGCATTTCACACGAAGTATTACATCAGGTCGCAGATATGGAAATCGTCAGCAACCGAGTGAAAATGATGAACGATTCAATTGATATGATGAATCAACAAAATCAGATCATTAGTCAAGTGACAACAAATTCAGAAATGGCCACACAACAAGGTGCAGAGATGGTTGCACAGCTTAAACAATCCAATGAAAAATCCTTACACGCCTCAGACCAAATTAGTGTAAGCATTTCAGCACTATATAATAAAACATTGGATATTTCCCGGATAACCGAAACGATTAAAGGTATTTCTTCAGAAACAA
Organism: Sporosarcina sp. FSL K6-1540; assembly: GCF_038620285.1. NCBI lineage: Bacteria > Bacillati > Bacillota > Bacilli > Caryophanales > Caryophanaceae > Sporosarcina > Sporosarcina sp. FSL K6-1540. The sequence continues at coordinate 2,329,080 of NZ_CP152018.1, read as the reverse complement.
ATTTATTGGCATTAAACGCTAGTATAGAAGCAGCAAGGGCGGGAGTGCATGGGAAAGGGTTTGCTATCGTTGCTAGTGAAGTACGTAAATTAGCGGAGCAGTCAAATACTTCAACACAACAAATTCAAAAAATGATCGCAAGCATTGAACAGGAAACAGAAAAGACCATCCAGACAATGACGGAAACCATCTCCCATTCCAGGCAGCTTGATGAATCCGTTAAAGCAACGGAAAAAGAATTCATCGCCATTCGGCAAGCCGTTACACAAACCATTGAAGCAATCGATACTTTAAATGATGAATTAAAAAAAGTGACCGAACAAAACCATACGATATCGATTGCTGTCCAAAACTCATCCGATGTTTCTCAGCAAACTGCAACATCCGTAGAAAATATTACTTCATCAATAAAAAAACAAAGCAAAATGATCGCCATGATTGCAGAGTCCGCCGGAAGTCTAAGCGTGATCAGCATGCAGCTAGATTCGATAGTGGAATCTTAATAACACACAGCACTTATAAGTCGAAATAAACAATCCCCTATGCATATCGCATAGGGGATTGTTTTACCATGTACTATTTTTATATTTACGATAGTAATTAACTTGTCTGGCGAATAAATACAGCTTACGCTTGAAATGACGGTCTTTTTTATAAAACAATGGATTGCCGTATTTCCCAGCTCTAAGCAATGCTTTCACATCTTTGAGTACTTCTTGGTTCGACACAAATTTCTTCAGTACGATTTTAGGTACGACAGTGAATAGGAATTTTTCATTCAGTAGCGTCAGCTCTTTCTGTTGACCGTGAATGACGTCATCGACTAGATACTTCGCCATATTATGTCCACAAGCCGTAATATAGTAGCTTGATCGTCCTTGTCGTATATTCACCTCAAACACTTTGAACTTACCGTCCCGTTCGTCATACTTCAAATCAAAGTTCGCGTAACCGACGTAGTTCAATGCTTCAAGGAAGCCTTTTAGTTTCAACATCATCTCTTCATTATACCGAGTAATAAGCGCTGTATAATTCCCTATCGCAGTGACGGTATGCTCTTGTAGCACGACTTGTGCGAAAGTGATCAGCTCAGCTTTTCCATGACTGTTCATGTAGAATACGGAATCCCACATGTATGTATCGTCCCCTGGAATATAGTCCTGGATAATGAGATCCTCTCTATAGCCGCCCGCTTTAATCGTTGTAATAACGTTATGGACTTCATCGTAGGAATCGACCTTATACACTTTTTCCATGCCTGCAAACGGATTCTTATAGTACTCGACACCGTTGCTTGGTTTGATAATGATTGGGAACATGACCTTTTCTGAGAATGGCTTTTCATCCCGACAAGAATAGTAATATGTAGCCGGTGCTTCAATACCATGTTCTGCGCATAACTTATAAAAATTCGATTTAACGAGCACATCGTTCATAAGTGGTTCCGAAATATAATTAAACACGAAATGACTTTTCAGCTCGTCCGCATTTTCAATAATCATCCGGACGTAAAGATCATTTGTTCCGATAAGCAGCATTTTTTTCCCTGGCTCCGCATACTTCTCTGCAATCTCTTTCAAGAAGCTCACGAATACTTGTTGTTCAGGCAGTTTTGGATTGAGTTCTATCGTCTTTATAATTGAGCTTAAACTGGTGAATGATAAAGATTCTTTTCCTACTAGAATTGGGTTGATCCCATACTCTTCATGGAATGAGATCGCCATGTTGTAAGCATTCATGTCTGTTCCGATAATGATTGGTATGAAATTATTATTTGTCATTTTATCCTCCAACTATCTTTTCTACTCATAAGTGTATGGCTCCTGTTTTTCATTGTCAAGGAAGCGCATTATGAGCTGGACCATAATAAAATCCAGTACTGCCCCAATAGGCTAGTACTAGATTCCTTTTCATACTATGGATTACTCTCATGTCTATTGATTAACCATTTTCTTACACAACATACAGGTAAGCTAGGCGCAAAAGTCTTTATGTCGACTAGTACGTTCCTGGATCGCTTTCGGCTACAATAATCACGGCAGCTTTCCCAAGGAACAGATGTGGATTACTCTTGCACCAGCTGGATGGGGCCCTCGACTGGCCAAATTGAAAAATCTGTAATGATGCCGTCAACGTTGTATTGATAAGCTTTGTCCACCCATCCTCGATTTTTCGTAGACCAAACTAATACTTTTCCACCTTGATTATGTATTTGATTGATCTCACGTTTATTGACATATGAGACATTAAAGTTAATATATGTCGCAAAGGATGTCAGGTCAATTATTTTTTGAGAGGACAGAGATTGAATAGATGGTTTTATGAGTAGGGCCACCTCTAATTCTGGAAGCAACGTGTTCATTTTCCTCATCGATTCGATATCGAAAGATTGAACAATAATGCTGTTCAAATCATTATATTCACCCAACAAAGCCACTACTCGCTCTTCGATACCCGGGTACATCGATGGCTTCTTAATCTCTATTAATAAACCAGTTTCCCCGTAAAATTCTTCGAGCAATTCATTTAAAGTAATGATTTTTTCTCCGGCAAATGAAGAATGGAATTTCCCTCCTGCATCTAGCTCTTTCAATTCGGCAAGCGTGAAGTTTTTCACATAGCCAGAACCATTTGTTGTCCTGTCCACTTTGTCATCATGCATAATGATTAACTCTCCATCTTTCGACAGGTGCACATCACATTCTAAAAAGTCTGCCCCAAGCTCTAACGCTTTTCGAAAAGCGGACTGCGTATTTTCTGGAGCGAAATTAGAAGCGCCACGGTGCGCAACACTAATCATTCCATTCATTTCTACATGATGAAAAGGTCGTGCCTCGTAACCAACTAGAAGTAGCATACATATACTTACAAAGACGAATAATAGCTTCTTTTTCTGTAACTCCCCCATAATTATAACCTCAGACCAAATGATGAATACTAACTATTCTAATCATTCTTTTTATTTATTATAGCATATGCGGAAGGTCCTGCAACTGTTAATTCTTACTAGGCTTAAAGATACAAATAGTTCCAATAATAATCTATATAGATAGTCGGCACTTAACAAATAGATTGTTCTTCCAACATCGCTTTTTCGTTAGATTTGTTCGTTATACTGGCGAGGTATACCACCTAGTTAATTCTAAATAAGCAGTGCCGAATATATAGATTGAAATAAAGAACCCCAATGAATTCGCTTCGGCTGCCCCTTGGAAGGCGCCTTCACTCAGTTTATAAAGGTATTCATTTGTTAACATAAATTATTTCTTTTTTTAATAAATGCAATGATTTGTATGATTCTATTTCATTAAAAGGGAGCTGTAAAATATGGCTATAAAACCACCTCACTTGCAGCCAGGAGATACTGTTGGGATTGTTACGTTGGGGAGTCCATTGGCAGCAAGTAGAATAGATGCAGGAATAACAACTTTACGGAATATGGGGTTTAAAGTACTTGTAGGCGAGCATGTCTATTCATCGAATGGATTCCTCGCAGCGACGCCCCAACAAATGGCGTCGGATTTGATGAACATGTTTCAGAATAAAGAAGTGAAATGGATATTGCCCTCAAGGGGCGGCGTTGGTGTAGCAAGTATTCTCCCCTTCCTCGACTTTTCTATCATTTCTCAAAATCCGAAAATCGTCTCAGGCTACAGTGACATTACAGTACTACTAAATGTACTGTACGAATATGCGGACTTAATTTCATTTCACAGCCTTCTCCTGCTAGACTTCAATCCAAATACTCCGGCATATAATTTCAATCAATTCTTCTCAGCAACCACAACATTAACCGCGCCTTGGCTAATAAATAATCCACCTGGTATGCTTCTCGAAAGCTTAGTTCCCGGAAACGTAACCGGTCCCGTTGTCGGAGGCAATCTCACATCTTTCATCGGTACGTTAGGAACTTCTTTTGAAATCAATACGGAAGGAAAAATTATCGTACTTGAAGAAACGCATGAACCGATTAACACAGTTTACAGGTATTTGAATCATCTTTTATTAGCCAAGAAGTTCGATGATTGTGTAGGGATAATAATGGGGGAATGTACAAATTGTGTAGATGCATATGGAAAGTCCTATAACGATCTTATAAACGATTTTCTAGTACCTTTAGGTAAACCACTCATGTCCAATCTAGCAACTGGACATGGCATTTATAAAGCTACAATACCTATTGGAGCAACCTTGAATATGAATACAGTTAACCGGACAATAACTGTGATTGAACCTGCTGTTAGCTAGCAATAACACATTGCTTAATCCCTGAGTATTAATTATTAAATATGAAAGCAGTATGGATTCATCCTACTCCGAATACAGTAGATAGCATCGACACTATAAGAGGAGTGAATATCCGATTCCGACATTTGTAACACAATCATTGGATGAGATCCGATTTTGGTCACGGATTATGAAGGAACACGCTTTCTTTTTAAGTCTCGGGTTTACTGCAGATGATACAGAACTTATTCGAGAAGCACAGCAATTTATTGCAGTATTTGAACGAATTGAAGAACAAATTAGCAATTACAACGAAACAACAGATCCGAATGTAATTAGACAACTAAACATTCAAGTGTATCAGGCGGCAGCTTCTATTTGGGCTTATAAACGAAAAGTACTGGGATTGATATTACGGTGCCAAATTGTGTCCAATAATATTCCTTTATTAGTTGATCATACAAGCCGAGAGGCGGCTTATTTTGCTAAGCGATTGAAAGAATTAAATGAAGGTAAGCTGATACCTTTACCTGAGGCAATTATTAAAGAGAATGTGTTTTTCTTAAAAATAATGGCGGATCACTCAAAATTCATCAGCCATCTATTAGACCCATCCGAAAGAAAACTTGTCGATCAAGCTCGAGAATTCAGCCATGATTTCGACCAACTTCTTTTCCAAGCACAAGATTTGGATCACATGCGTCCTCAGTCAGAAACTCAACCGCTTTTAGAACACTTTCTTGACCAAAATCGCGTTTCTGTCGTATCGTTACGCGATTTCAAAAAGACGGCAAGAGATTTAATTGAAGCATGTAAAATAAAGAGCAACATTCCCGCTTTGCTTGCTGACCACGTTTACCGTGAAGCGGATCACTTCCTTCAAATTATTGATGCATTCGATGAGCATCTTACAACACAAAGTACTTAACACCTTATTATGAAAAAATCGCTGGGATTCATTTCGAGACACTTATTCCCCATCCGGCGTATTTCATCATATACACCTCCACTATCATAAAAAAGTTATTACCTGACGTGGTATATCCAAAGAAAAAGAACCAACATATAAAATGCTGATTCTCTCCTACTGAGGAATTATCTAAAAAATTCTCCAATAATATAATTCTTCCGTTTCTTTATACATTTCTGCACCCGTCTTTTCTAATACTCTATGAGAAGCATTATTGTCTTTTTCGGTATCTGCAATTATATACCGAACATTAGGCTGACTTAACAGCCAACTTTTCGTTCTAATAATCGTTTCCGTCATATAGCCATTACCTTGATAGTTAGGCAATGTGTAATAGCCGATTATTACTTCACCATTTGCATTTGGTAAGCCCTTTAGCATCATGCCGCCAATTACACAATTATTATCATCAGAAACAATTAACCAATTTGTATTCCACAAATAATTTTGCTTATCATTTACTACCTTTGTAAGTCTATATTCCATGGCTTGCCTAAGTTCCTCACTAAGAATTTCATCTGAATGACTTAGTGATAACTTTAATTCCATTGCCTTCTGATTATCAATTAGTAGTTTTAAGTTTACTGCATTTAAGGGTATTAATCTTAACCGTTCTGTCTTTAATTCCATCATTTATACACTCCTATCATAATTTGCGTCTATTAAATAGACAAATAACAAATTTAGAAATAAGTATATGTTATTGGCAGCGGCTCCCATAATATTAATTCCATATAAAAGAGGAAGCAATAAATTCATTTCCAATAAAAGTATGGATAATTAATTCTAACAATTAGATAACTTCCGTGCAAGTTCACTGGTACTTTTCGCTATCTAACGGGATTCTTATAAATAATTCCGTATACAACCAGAAGATACCAATCATCAAAATAATTCCAATATAAACGGACATTATTGCAGCAATTAAATCAGCTCCGCTAAATGGAATCTTTGAAAAGACCGAATAAGACTCCCGTTAATCTACCAGAATCAAATCAAACAGCATCATTATATACCAAGCATTCGCCGACATGACCGATACTCTAAACTATAAGGCTAATCAACAGCCTGTTTTCGATATTAAGAACGCTCAACAAACGTACAACCGCAACTTCAACTCCATCAACATGTATGAATTCAAACATGTCCGCTAGACGAACACCAATATAACTATTTAAAGAAAGTTCCGCTGCAAGGACTAGGCTCTTGTTCTTGCAGCGGAACTGAAAACGCCTGTCTCAAGTTTTTTAATTAAGCGATAGTCTGATAGGATAACCATATGTTTTTTGGGAACGTCTTCCGTGTAACCACTTCGAATGGTTATACATAAATGGAAGGCGTTTTTCCTTACTATAGACTCTAATTTACAGTACAGGTATCAAACCTTGGACAGTTAACCATATAAGTAGTGCAAAATTAGCGCCACACAACAGAGAATGAAAATATGTGCAGAACGGGTATTGGATACTACGCCTGGGAGAGGAAGGTCGATCAACTATTAATCATTGAGCATGCATGCAGTATGGACATTCATAAATATTCAATTACTCGGTATATAATGATTTCAAAAGGAAAGGGAATTCGAACATTTTCTACTAAGACAGTATTTCTATTACAGTTAATCGACTGGGTTAAGAAGCATAAGTGTACGCCCAAGTTTAAACGTTTGAGAACAGCACTGTTGAGTAAATCACCTGATAGCTACTCTAATTCCACAATAATCGGTTCGAAATCAATACGTTTATTATCGCTTTGACTATTGCTTACATGTGCGAATGGATAAAATGTAATGGATGTTGCTTCTTGGGCAAGACCATGAATCGTTGCATTCCATGTGATATCTTCACTGGAATCTCCACCTTTTGTTCCTGTTCCGCCAGTATAAGGCACTTTATATTCGTTACCTAAATTATCAATTGCATATAACTCTGCTTCAACATACATCCAGTTGTTATGAACGGATGGTTTGACATTTTGTAAATAGTTTACTGTTAAATTGACATCTGTTTTGATTGCGTCAATTAATTCGACTGTAATACCTTCTTTACTTACTTGTTCATTAATCGAAATATGTGATCCCTTTAGCGCATTTAAAGAAAATGCAAACTGCCAATCCCCTTTTATTGTCTTTTGATCTGAAGAAATCGAATTTGGTTTCCAAATAACATTTACCGTCTCCTTAGCGTCCTCCAGCATTGATAAGGTCATCATGCCAACATAGCCGACTCCATCGACATACTCTCCTTCATAGCCAGCATTACTTATATTAGTGGGCAGATTTTCGAAAGTTGGAAATGAACCTAAATCCTCTTCTGTTCGCAGTACATACGAAAGCGTCACCGTATTCCCATCATAAAATGCTTTCTCAATAATTAGTTCGACGCCATTACTTTTTTCAACTAAACCAATATCTGTACTGATTTCCTCATACGCTTGATAATAGTCTTCTTGTAAGATGAAATAGTCGAATGCATGACCAATGACTGGAATTTGCGTGACAAAGTTAGCAAATGCAGGTGACACATAAGCAGAGGAAATCGTACAAATAGACAGAATCCCTACAACTGCAGTATATTTAACCATTCGTTTGAAGGGGAATTTTATTATCTTTTTCTCCTGTTTAAAAGCATCTATCAAAATAGCATCTAACTCTTCAGAAGGAACAGGAATTTCATTTATCACTTCTTTAAAGCGGTTTTGCTCGGTCATCTATATACACTCCTTTTAATATCGGTTTGAGTTTCGCTAACGCTCTCTTGCCATTCGATTTGACTGTACCGATTGGTTCGCCAAGTATCTCTGCTATTTGCTCAAAAGTTAAATCTTCATAATATCTCAAAATAAGGACTGTTTTATATTTGTCATTTAATCTATAAATGGCATCAAGTAAGTCCATTTTTTCATCAGATGTTGCCATTTCGGCGGAAAGGGATTGAAATTTTAGATCGTCCATCAAAACCACTTTCTTTTGTTTTTTAAGTACACCAAGTGATACATTGATACAAATTTTCATCAGCCATGTCGAAAAATACTTTGGCTCCCTTAACTGATGAATAGACTCAATTGCCGATAGCACAGTTTGCTGGAAAACGTCTAATGCATCCGCCTTATTTCGAACATAACTAAATGCAGTTCGATAAATTTTCTCTTTTTCCTGTTGAAGCAAAAACAACAACGCTTGTTGATCTCCTCCAATCGCTTTTATTACTTTCTTGTCATTAACCGTCATTTTTTTCACCGTCCTGACTATTAGAGAGTTTTCAATCAAAAAAAGATGCACTTTTTGGAAATAAAGAACTACTCAACCGATAATGGCTTCTCTTTTGGGGGGACATTAGAGGAAAAACATTAATAAAAACGCTTATTGAAACGACTAAAAAAGCATCGGTGCAATAACCGATACTTTCACTTTTCTGAAAAAATTATAATTAAACTAAAAGGAGCGTTCGACATACATGTAGCGCAAAATCAGCGTTACAGCGCAGAGGATAAAAATGTATGCAGAACGGATATTGGATACTACGACTGATGAAGAAGGACAATCAACTATGTTGCCATAGAGCCCCCATCCGTTAGTCTAACACCAACGATTATGGTGCATCACAGACTATTGCACCCAATATGGGTAGCCACTTATGGAATATTAATCCTACTTTAGTTACTGGAACAGACTTACCTATATTATATGAAGGATGAAGCTGTTGCTTAATTTACCTATACATTCAATATTATCGTTCTCAAGGCTTAGCTTTATTGTTATACATTATTATCAATAATAAGAGTTTTTTATTTCATGGAAGTTCAATAAGACTTAACTTTAATAGTCAAAATGTAATAAACAAAGTTTAACCTCTGGCCATTCATTTCGAATTCTCCGCTATCAGTAGCTGTTCTCTCAAATCCATTTTTCTCTAAAACTTTTTGAGAAGCTATATTGTTAGTTGTTGTTTTCGCTTTAATTTGTTTTATGTCTATGTCAGTTACTGTTTCTACTAATAACTTCAATGCTTTAGTGGCAATACTTTTTCCAGTATGTGCTTGCCCCACCCTATAACCGAGATGACCCGTTTTTTGAGATTTATCAATATCCACGACATTTATTCTTCCTAGAATTGAACTATCTTTATCTTTAATTAAATAAAAATATGAACCTCCTTGAACTTGTTCTTCAAGTAAATCTTCGTGTCTTTTTTTAAAAACCTCAAGGTTATAATAGTCATTTCCACGAGTAGGTACCATTTCTTCGAAAAATGCTCTGTTATCAAGTTCAAACTTATACAAACCTTCAGCATCTGTATCCTGTAATTTTTCAATATATATGTCCATGTATAATAACCTCTATTCTTATATTGTTGTCTATTAGAAGTCTCTCCATGAGATTCTACCTGTTAACAGCCATTCGATTGCTGAACGATCTCCCTTATCCCATGTGCTTAAGGTAAACATAACCCACTTCACGGAAGTAGTTCAATTCATTACTCAATAAGAAAAAGCTGCTTTTACTAGGCATCTTTTTCTTCATCTTCATAAGCTTTAGACCAATGAAAAGGTTGTACTTCTTCCAATGATTTAAAAAGCAATTGTTTATTGTTTTTTGAAGCAGACACAGCTACCTTTACATCTCTACCCCAATAGAACAATCTCTCTTGACAGACGCCACAAGGAGTTAAGACTTTAAATTCTTTATGCTCATCATCCCTAACAACACATATGGAGTGAGTTACTTTAGTATTAAACTTATGCGCTTCCAAAATAGCACCTGTTTCTATACATAACTCTGTTGAAGCGTTGATAACCTCTGGTGCAACACTTGTCAATATATCTCCATCATTCGTATACATTGCTGCTGCACCTCCCCAGCCCATAGGATACCTTTTTTTATTAGATCAACAGCAGCTACATATAGCCTTTTCTCAACTTCCATTCTTAATTTCACCTCGTATATTCACTTCTATAAAATTACTCTATCACATAATATTGGAATCCCTCTAGTGTCCTGCCCAGTTTGTATAGATTATACATAACTCCATTTCATGGAAGTATTTAACTTCATTACTCAATAAGAAAAAGCTACCGTGTAAAGGCAGCCGATTCTTGAACTAAAGCATCCGTTATTTTTACCACTGATTTATTTTACATCGAGGTTAAATTCATCCTCTGGCAAATCTCCCTCTTTAATTTCTTTATGTTGAAAATTAAGCACTTTATATCCTGGAATTCTAAAAGTGATGGTTTCAAGACCATAAGGAGGCATGATGGCTCTTTGATAGGTTACTACTTGTACCGTTACATCGAAATTATCTTCTGCTTCATTTTTCGTAACCTTTGTTATCCTTGGCAAAAAGTATAACCATATTTCACCATAATAATCTTTTATTGAGTTAGATATTTCTCCTGACATGGATCTTAGAAAGGCTTCCTCAATTAGCAACTCCCTGGTTATCCTCTCGGTTGCATTTGTTTTTGTTGCATCTTCTAATAAATTCTCCTTTGTTCCCTTCGGTAAAATTCCATGGGCATCTGTTGGCAATAACAACATACAAAAGATAAAAATTATTTTCCGCATCTATTCACCTACCCTGTTTAAAGGGTATTTTCCCCGGATGTTAAAATAAAATTCATGTGTACAAAACTGCTCCGCTAGATGAACAAAAAATGAATATATTACAATTTGAACATTGATATATCGACAATGCACGTCGTTTTGACATAACACTTGTTCACGGAAGTAGTTAAATCCATTACTCAATAAGAAAAAGTTGCACGGTTACTAAAACTATTCGAGACATTTCCGATTAGGCTTACTTTCAATAACTTCCCTTGTTATTCATTTTTTCTTGGTCCAAAAAGATATAAACCCTATAAAAGATAACAATGCTACAAATGTCCATATATTAAAGAAAATATTGTTCGAAAATTGACTAAGCAATCCTACCTCCATATATGGGTGATTTGTATTAATATAATTCCGGTATATTGTTGCTCTATAAAAAGTAATCACCCCAATAATAATGAAAACAATTAAGTAACTATACTTGAACCATTTCTGCTTTGTTAACGAAAGGATTTTATGAAGTTTCTCGAATACAAAAATCAATGAAAAATAGAAATAGAAAATAACTGGACCTGGAGCCATAACAAAAAACAGAGCTGCATTACCATTACCACCACCTAATAAATCATTTGTGGGGTCAAATGGAACAGTTAATCTATGTGCAAAGAAAAACGCAAAAGCAGTAATTAATCCAGAAATAAAAATGCTAATAGTAAATAGTATCCTCATACCCCTATCTCCCTCCAAAATATAGCGTTCTGTTTCATTTATGAATTGGACGTATTCGTTACAATCATTGAACGGGCTTGCATAGTCCACACGCATCAGGTTAACATAACGCCATTTCTCGGAAGTATTTAACTCCATTACTCAAAAATATAAAGCTACTATGAAAGGCAGCTATATCTTCACCAAAGCCCACCGTTATTGCAGCATATTAAATACTAAAGCAATTAGATAAAGTGGGACTCCGACAATTAACATTCCAGCAATTAGATAACAAATACTCGTAAAAATAAACTTAAAGAAATCATAGATAGCTCCAGCTAAATCGTCAATAAACCTTGTCATTTCTACCCCTCCATAATCTGTCCTGTTATTTGAACATTTTCCCACATGAAATAATTATGATCCCACAAAAGACAACAAAGCAAAATCAGATGAAATAATCTTACAAAACACAACTTCATTTTGAAGTATTTCTACTTTGTCCCACGCAACAATAATATCTGGTTTATAAGCGTTCGTTTTAAAATAACCAACTAACTTCATACAAGCTATATAAGATACACGAATTAATATTGAACCAATAATAGCCTGAAGAACCACCTTCACATTGACAGCTGCTTCTCAACTCACACCACCATAATAATCCATATTCTTCATTTCACTAACTTGTCCCTTAGTTACATAAGAAACTGGAATAGCTCCATAAGATCTAACTGAAAAACATCCATTCAATCGCTGAACGACTTTGTATACACCATTCACAATAGGTTGACATCCCCCTAATTGATACTCCATTACTCAATTAGAAAGAGCTGTAATTAAAGGCAGCCTAATCTTCACTAAAGCAACCCGTTAGCCTGACTCCAACGACCACGATACGTAAAGCGCTTTCGGGAGATTAATCCCACACTAGTTTTTGCACCGGCATTGCCTATATTTTCTGAAGGATGGATTTGATTATATTTCCATTATACCATTCTCAACAAATAGACTTTCTCGAATTATCTGTTTCCTTAAGCGTTGTTGCTTTAGGGATGATTTTTATTATGTTTATATTTTCTGATATAATAGTAATGTAAACAATCCAAATGATTAATTCGCTATATCTCATATTATGTATTAGGTGGTGATTAGATTTTGAAAAACATTTCTTCGTTAAAAGGTCTTATTTTCGGTGTTCTATTTTCATTCGTTACTGCATTGTTATTTATGCTAATAGGACAAACGTTGGCTGGTGGCATAACTTTATTCAGGGGTGAAAGTTGGTTATATTTCTCAGTGATAATTCCTTTCGCAATTACCTTTTCAGTGTTAGGAGGATATTTTCACAATAAAAACGAAATCTCCAACAAAAAACTTTGGCTCTTAAGCCTTCTAAGTGCATTTCTTGTAGCTTTATATAGCGGAACGATAGGCGCAATTTTTGGCGAAACTATCGTTAGAGGTGGCATGAAAACGATAAACGTTGAAGGTACATTGATTTGGGGTACAATATATGCTTTCATTTTACTTCCAATTACCACACCATTCGCAAGATTACTGATAGGCATTTTGCATAAAATTATCAGAAGATAGATAAATTAAACATATTTCTCAAATGAACTAAAACATTATAATGCTACTATGCAGTTGAGCGATTGGATTGCTGTTTTATAGTTTGATCCATTTTTTTGCTGTATTAAAAAGTCCAATTCCGATTCCTTCTAAAATACTCTTTGCCTTGTCATCTAGTATTCCTCATCTCTTGAATAGTCCACATATAATACCTACATCGACAGTCTTCCATTTATACCTGCTTATCCAACGGACACAATGTTTGAACTCTACGAGAGTGGGTGGGTATGATAGGTTCATTTGCCTGATGCAATAACCGCTTCAGCCTTTCAATGTAAATCGTACCCACAGAGGCTCCATTTCTAAATACCTCACCTTATTTAGCTGAAGACAACCGACTTTTCTTACAGGTTAATATCGAGCTATAATTACCTTCATCTGCTACTATATATATACGTCTAAACTTAGTGAGTGATAACTGTGCCCCAACTTGGATTTAACTCAAAATTATATTTCAAAACCCAAAACCCTCGACTGGAATCAGTCGAGGGTTTTTGTTGCGTAAGGGAAAGAATTCTCCTAGTTATGCTCAATTTATGAATCATGTTTTGAATTCGATAGGGGGGCAAAAAAATGGAGAATCAAAAGTATAATAACCTTAAGTTAGGAGAACGTGGAGCAATCATTAGCATTATTGCTTATGTTTTTCTTTCTATCATAAAGTTGGTTGTTGGATATATGAGTGACTCTGCCGCATTGAGGGCAGACGGACTAAACAATACAACTGATATTGTCGCATCAATTGCTGTCCTTATCGGACTAAGACTTTCACAAAAACCACCTGACAAGGATCATGGTTACGGTCATTGGAAAAGTGAAACAATTGCCTCAATGGTCGCTTCATTCATTATGCTAGCAGTTGGTATTCAAGTATTGAATGAGGCAATTACCTCCATGTTTCAAGGAGGCAAAGAGACCCCTCATATTGGCGCCGCTTATGTAGGTGTTTTTTCTTCAATAGTTATGTATTTTGTCTACCGTTACAACAAAAAACTAGCCGAAAAAATTAATAGCAAAGCGGTTATGGCCGCTGCAAAAGATAACATTTCAGATGCCTGGGTAAGTATGGGAACGGCTATAGGTATATTTGGTTCACAATTAAATATGCCATGGTTGGATACGCTAACTGCCATTACTGTTGGACTATTAATATGTAAAACGGCTTGGGATATCTTCAAACTAGCTTCACATGAACTTTCGGATGGATTTGATGTAGATAAAATTAAACTCTATCAGGATATAGTCAAAAAAGTGGATGGAGTTCTAGGTATAGAAACAATTAAAGGGAGGTATTACGGAAATAATGAAGTAATAGATATTGTAATTTTAGTTGATTCCTCGTTAAATATTAAAGACTCTCATGATATAGCCAGCCATGTTGAAAAAGTCTTGATAAATGATCATGGTGTATACGATGTTCATGTCCATGTAGAGCCTGAATGAATCTCCCGAGACTGAAGTCACGGGTGTTCTGGGCTTAATCATAAATTAATAATACCAACAAATAAATTGCTATTTCTTCCTCCTCAATAAAAAGCACCTGGCATCCAAACATTTCATAACCATTTGGATACCAGGTGCTATTCGCTATACATTAACTTCTAGGCGCCCATAACATAACGGATACACCAACTATACAAATTGCAGCACCAATCCAATCGTATGTATCCGGCATCTTTTTATCGACGCCCCATCCCCAAAGTACAGATAGCACAATGAATACCCCGCCATAAGCAGCATACACCCTGCCAAAAGTCGGGAAGTGCTGGAAAGTGGCAATCACTCCGTACATCGCTAAAACAAGCCCGCCTATAAGACCCAAGTAAGCCGGTTTACCCTCTCTTAACCACTGCCAAATAAGATAACCTCCACCGATTTCCGCTAGACCCGCAAATAAAAAAAGCAGTATTACTGTAATCAAAATAAAGACATCCTTTCGAAAGTTTAATATGCAGGTTCTATAACCTTTTTATATAGATGAAGTAATCACTAGCAACATGGAGAAAAAAAGCAGCAAATAATCTCCAAAATCATAAAGGTCATAATGATTCCCTTCAAACCCGCTTCGATCCACCCTCTTAGGCGCCTTCGCTCAGTTTTATATATATATTCATATGTTCAATATACTTCGACATTATGCTGGTTGAATTGAAACCCGTTGTCAATGTTTGATTATTAAAGTTTAGGGATGTCTTCATTATACCTCAATCATTCTTTCCTCTTTTGATAAAATAATTGCGAAGTCCGTAGGTAACAGCTTATACATTATTTCGTACCAATGAATAATCTATAGTAAGTAGTGACTTAGCCATCAGAGGAGGTTTTTATATTGTCACGGAGGAGAAATGGAAGATTTCGTTTTTGTATTCTACCAGGCTATAATTGGTGTGGACCTGGCTGTAATGGGCCCGGCGCACCTATTAATGATTTAGATGCAGCTTGTAAAGCACATGATGATTGTTATCGCAGGGATAGAAACCCATGTGAATGTGACCGCGAATTTCTTAATCGGCTACGATCTAAAATAGATCCATGTACTAAAAAAGGAAGACACGCCCGTATGCTTTATAATTATATGAAACTACAAAAGATTTTCACTTGCAACTTTTATAGATAATGAAAGGCGCTTGGTACTAAAGTAATTCAGCATATTTTAGAACTAGGTGCTTTAAATCATGTTTTTTCCGATCTTTTAATTACCAATAAACTCATATGGTACAGTTAGCATTAAAAAAACTAGAAAAATAAGTGAAAATGATGAAGCAGATAGAACCTTTACAGGTTGCTAGTATTACTCAACTTAATATTTACACATCCTATATCTGAAAGGAATTCCATCCCTAAATGTTCCTAGCACTTATGCAAACTTCATTTGCACCACCAACCTGGCTGAAGACAATCTTGACGCTGCAATGGACTTGGTCAAATTGGGCGTTTGCAATTGTTCCGGTACGCTGACACTTCAAAACCCGAATTTGCAGCTGAATTGTCCTGGTGACAGTAATTTATCACCATAAAGGATCATTGATAGGATCTTTCTTCTGGAGTTCCAAATAATATGGACCTAGGCTAAACATGATATACGCAGCACATGAGACATGCACAACAATACCTAGCAATATATTATCAAATAGCTGAGGGGCGATAATCATAAAAGGTATAAATATATTTAACATACCACCTTTTAATCTTGATTTTTTCGTTCGGCACTGTATTTGACCACAGTAAGGACATGTCATTTTTGTGTTTTTCATGCTTTGTTTCAAGGCCTCTCGATAGGACCATTCTTCACCACATTCCACACAAATCGGTAAGCCTTTTCCACTTTTTTGCAAGCGTCTCTTTAACAAGTCCCGCAGAATAATAAAGAAGCTTATGTAGAGTACCGCTTTTGAAAAATCATTAGTAAGCATTGACCAAGTCGTAGTCGTTATAGGTTCAATCGGTGCTGCACCTTGCGCCTTACTTGCAGGTCCCTCCTGTTGCCATAGTAAATAACTGAAGCCTATTGCGAATATCGTGAAAATCGCGAGCACAAATCGATATTGTAAGTTGATGCGTCTCTTGTGGTTGTGTAATTTTGCTTTTGCCTTCGTTGCAATTAGCTGCTTCTTCTCTTTGGACAATGACACAGACTGAAGCTCACGATTTAAATCTTCCTTAAATTGATTCACGGCCTAGTTCCTCCCATTCATAATCAATTATCCGATTTCCCAGTTGCTTTCGCGCACGCTGTAATCTAGTTCTTACCGTAGCTTCCGGACGCTCCAATAATTCCGCGATTTCTACCGTCGTCATCTCCTGAAAATAATAAAGAATGAGCACTTCACGATAGGTGATTGATAATGTAAACAAGGCATCCACTAATTCCTGCTTTTCCACTTTCTCAATTATTGCACGTTCAGGCGTATGAGTAGTGCCTCTCCCTTTAATTTTTTCAAACAGCATGGTTCGCTTGTTCTTCCAACTTCGTAAATAATCATGGCTGCGATTAACCGTCATTTTCACCAAGTAGGTCCTCAGCGATGCCTCCCCCCTGTACTGATCCTGTTTCTCATAGAAGGCAATGAACACGTCTTGTACAATATCCTCAGCGGTTGCATTATTTTTCACGTACAAATAGGCGACACGCAATAAATAATCACCATGTTCGGCAATAATTTCTTCAATTTCCGTCACAACCTCACCTACCTTCATCCTACTGACGCACCCCAAGCCTTTTCCGATTCACTTTTACTAACTTTATTTACTATGCATGTATTTTAAATCCTCATTAGATGCAATTATAGCGCTCTACTTTGGGATAATGAAAAATACCTGGTAATAAACCCAAATGGGATTATTACCAGGTATCTGGGCTGTTCAAATTTACTTTGGGGTAACTCCAACCAGGCAACATGCTCGCAGTAGTGAACAATGAAAATAAGGTGTAGTGGTGCATCTTTTAACAATTCCGTTGAGATTGGACAAATTCCCAAGCGTTATTGGCTTATATTTTCAAACTTCCAGATTGCATTTTATAATTCCTAAAAACCATACCATTTGTCTGCGTCATACCGAACTTATCATAATAAGGAATTAAATCGTCATCACAGCATAGGTCAATCATATAGATGCCATCGAGTTCTTTTAGCATCCGATCTACTAATTCCTTACCTATACCTTTATTTTTGTATTCCGGTAAAACCTCAAGAAATGGAATGTAGGCAGATAGAACTCCATCACTTATCGCTGTAATAAATCCAACTACTTGATTAGTTTGATCATCAATAGCAATAATCACTTCACTGCTTTTCTTTAACAGTAGTAAGTGAGTTTGCGGATTTGGTGGCTTTGGCCAATCTACAAAAAAGCCCTTTAACATATCAGAAGAAATACCATCGAGTGTGTTCTTGTATATCATAATATATCAGCTCCTAATTTATAGTTATTTATTAGATAGATGATATATCTCAAAAGTAAAGTACCAAAAATATGACCTCCAAGCATTCTAAAGAATACTATACAGCAATTATTAAAAGATGCAATATTTAGTATTTTACCTATTAAAGCTAATTCACCTATATATGATGAAATAAAAAAGATACCCGGTCCTAACACAAGTCGCAATTGTATCAGAACCAGGTATCTTACACTATCGATTATTTCATAATTCTTTACTACTACACAAAGCTGGTGGGTACCTTTTATTCTTTCATTATATTATCAACCCTTCACTCTTCGCTAATCTCTAACGGTTTACCTTCTAAAATCTGCTCGACTTCTTCGTAACCAGTTAAAAATGCGAAGTCGTAACGTGCGGGTATTGCAAAAACATATTTTTCATTACGATTTAATTCTTTTGGTCCGATAGGTGCTGCCCTATATGGAACTTCTCCTGCTGTAATGAATCCCATTGCTCTATTGTGAAAATCATAATCGGTATATCTTGACGCGGATTTTCCGAAGTCCACTGAGGATGTCGAATAGAATTCATTGGACCATTTTCAATTACCTCTTCCGTTTGAGCCTGTGAAACCGCCAAGCCCTCCCACTCGTCCGTTACAATCGAATAATCCTTCCAAGTTGCGGGTAATGTAAAATCAAACCCATATTCTGTGTTTTTATAAAGGAGCGCCATTTTAGGCGCTCCTTTTTGATATATTCTGTTACATATCCCAAGCCAAAATTAGTAATGAACCCAAGATGGTAACAAGCGCTATGGCAACTGCATAATAGATATTCATATAAATCGCCTTTTTATCTTCAGTTTCACCAGCATGCATAAAGACAACGAGTTGGACTGCTGCTTGTACGAATGCTGTGACTAAAAGAATTGTCATCCCCACTGCAAATGAAAAATCTAAGAAATAGACAGTCAGTGCAGCTGCAGTAAGAACTAACGAAAAGATAAAGCCCATTACTTGTTTGCGCGGGAATAATTCGCTCATGTTACATCATTCCTTTCAAGTAGATGAAGCTGAAAATAAAGATCCAGACAACATCTAAGAAATGCCAGTAAAGTGAAAAGATAAATGATTTATTGGCTGTCTCAGGCGTCAAACCGCGCTTTTTCACTTGAAGGATGATGAATAATCCCCAAAAGAAACCAAGTGTAACGTGAGCTCCATGTGTCCCTAATGTAGTTAATAGGATAGCTGTGAATGCACTCGTTTGAAGGCCAGCTCCAACATGGACATAATGCGTAAACTCATAAATTTCTACGCCTATGAATGCAAGACCAAGTAGCAAGGTAATCGCAAAGAATGTCATCATTGCATTTTTTTTACCTAGACGCATTGCATGAACACCAAGACCAATCATAAAACTACTTGTTAACAGTAAAATCGTTTCAAAGAGCACTGGAGTGAGTTCAAAAATCTCAGCTCCGGACGGTCCGTTGCCCGTACGATGCTCTAAAATGAAGTAGGTTGCGAAAAGTGTTGCAAACAGCATTACTTCGGCTCCAAGGAAAATCCAGAAACCTAAAATGTTCAATTTATTTTGTTCTGTACCATATTCAAGTGGAAGCGAGTTATCTGTTTTCATCAGCCCGCACCTCGCAATCTTTTTCAGTGTCTTCTACTTCTTGAACGGAAATGTAATGCCCGTGGTCTTTCTCGAATGAACGGTAAGCCAAACACGCAAAGATTCCAATTGTCGCAAGAATTGCAGGAAGCCACATGTTGAATATGAGCGAGAAGCCCCATACGAAGAAAATACAACTCATGATGAACGGCATACCGCTGTTATTCGGCATATGAATCTTTTCAATTTCATCTTTGAATAATGGTTGTCCTTTTTTCTTATGATCCCAGAACGCTTCAATTGAATTAACTTGAGGTGTCTTCGCAAAGTTATACGATGGCACCGGACTGTGAGTGGCCCATTCCAACGTACGTGCATCCCACGGATCTGAACTGATATTTCTTGATGCATAGCGAATGCTGTGATAGATGTTATAGACAATTAAAGCAAAGCCTATCGCCAGTACAATTGCTCCAGCAAAGGACAGTAAATTAAGCGCTCCATACCCCGATGCTTCAGAGTACGTGTACATCCGACGTGCTTGTCCATCCAATCCAGTGAAGAACATTGGGAAGAATGTTACGTTAAAGCCAATCGCGATAAACCAAAATGCCCATTTCCCAATTCTTTCACTTAACATGAAGCCAAACATTTTCGGCCACCAATACGTGAGACCAGCTATCATCGCGAAGACAACACCAGGAATAATTGTGTAGTGGAAATGCGCAACCAAGAACATCGTATTATGGTATTGATAGTCGGCACTGGCCATACCAAGCATTACCCCGGTCACTCCACCGATTGTAAAAATCGGAATGAATCCTATTGTATAAAGCATCGGAACAGTAAATTCAATTTTCCCTTTACGCATCGTAAGCAGCCAGTTAAATATCTTAATCCCGGTCGGAACGGCAATCGCCATTGTCGTGATTGAGAAAATACTGTTTGTCAGTGGACCTTGTCCCATTGTAAAGAAATGATGAGTCCAAACCAAGAATGAGAAAAACGAAATGATTACGATCGATGCAACCATTGATTTATACCCATAAAGGTTACGACGGGAAAAAGTAGAAATGATCTCACTATAAATACCGAATGCCGGCAAAATCAGAATGTAAACTTCCGGATGTCCCCAAATCCAGAACAGGTTCGCCCAGAGCATATCCATCCCGCCATTTGTCATCGTAAAGATATTTGTGCCGAATAGCCGATCCATCGTTCCCAATAGAAGCGCAATTGTCAGTACAGGAAATGCGAAAACGACAATTGCATTCGTGATTAAAGCAGTCCATGTGAACATTGGCATTTTCATCAATTTCATTCCAGGTACTCTCATTTTGAGTATCGTAGTCGTGAAGTTAATGCCTGATATTAATGTACCAATACCGGCAATCTGAATCGCCAGCATGTAATAATTGGTTCCTACAGATTGACTGAAGTCATTCCCTGCAAGTGGGAAATACGAAGTCCAGCCGGCATCAGGAGAGCCACCAACTACGAATGAAATATTGAATAACATCGCCCCCATAAAGAACAACCAGAAACTAAGTGCATTCAAACGAGGGAATGCTACATCGCGCGCTCCAATTTGCAATGGAACAACGAAGTTCATAAATGCATAGATAAATGGCATAGCCATGAAAATGATCATAACAACTCCATGTGTGGTGAAAACTTCATTGTAATGCTGAGCATCTAGCAGCTTGTTGTCAGGTACAGCAGTTTGTGCCCGCATCATAATTGCGTCTACTCCACCACGGAATAGCATTATCAAAGCAGCAATTAGGTACATAATACCGATTTTCTTATGGTCTACGGTCGTCAGCCATTCACGCCATAAATAACCCCATTTTTTAAAATATGTTAATCCGAAGAGAATCGCAATCATGGTTAGGCCAATGGCAACCATTGATGCGTAAATCGCAGGACTTGGATGTGGAATCGCAAAACGATCAAAGTACTCCATACTTCTATGACTCCTCTCAAAAATTAGACTCTATATGCAAAGTGATTTGTTTGGAAATTTTAATGTTGATGTTCCATGTCTGATCCACCATCAACATCGGTAGATTCGTCTTTTTTTGCTTTATCATCGGAATTACTTGATCCATGTTGATGTCCCCCATGCTCCCCTTCTGGAGCCGGTGAGAATTCCAAGTGAGTTTTATTAAACGTTAATTGGCCAAGATGACCCGGTTCTAATAACTCTTCAAATCTCTCTTCAGTAAGAGTATCCGCAGTCGCTTTCACTTCTTCTACCCATTTATCGAATTCCGATTCAGGCATCGCTTCCACATGGAATATATTCTCAGCGAACCCTTTACCGCTAAAGTTTGCATTTCTCCCCATGTATTCTCCCGGAACGCTAGCTGCCAAATGTAACGTGGTCACCATGTCCGACATTGCATATTTTTGTCCGCCAAGTTGTGGAATCCAAAAACTCGTGATGGGTCCGTATGAGTAAAGTCTAAATTCCAACGGTCGATCTGTTGGGATATACAAATAGTTAACCGTTTCGATATTTTCTTCCAGATAACTGAAATGCCATTTCCAGTCAGAGGAAGATGCATAAACAACCAATGGCTTTTGACCTTCATAACCCTTTGGTGTCGCCTCAACTTCATAAGTGGATTTGACAGTGATGATTGAAAGGAAAATGATAATCAGAACCGGAATACCAACAATAATCGCTTCAACCACCGGATTACCTTCGATATGTGGGGGCTCATAATCTGCGCTCTGTTTCGACGCACGATATTTTATTACGATGTATGCCAACATACCGAAAACCACGACCACAACCAACGCCATGGTAGCAATCGATATCCAAATAACATTAGAAATCGTTTCAGCTTGCGGCCCTTTTGGATCCATAACCATTACTGGTTCACAGCCAGCTAACACTGCGATAATACTGATAATCAAACCTAAAAAAGTCCATTTCATTCTCATGAAGGTACCCCTTTCTTTTACTCTATAAGCTTTAGTAGCATAATAAAAAAACATATTAGTCGGTTACTCTCACAACACATTTTCATCTTATTATAATGAAATACTAAAAACAATTACCTAAAGCGAACTTCATCAAAACTTCATCAATTCTTCACCGAAAGGCTAGTAATTACGTCACAAAACGTTCAACAAGTTCACTTTTCGTTTATATAAAAATAATGAATACCTTATTATTATTAAATGTGTTATAGTCTGATTACTGAAAAAATATGTTATTCACCCCTTATTAATTCAGGCTTTTCTCACCTTACAAATCCTGAAAGAAATAATTTAATTAAAACCCGTATTGGAATCAATTACATTCGTATTCAATTACTCGTTACCACACAAAAAACACTTCTTTCTAGAATGCATTTTCGTTTCACATTATTAATAACATGCCAAACATCAAATCAATTAATAATAATTTGAGTACCGAGAGGATTAAGTGATTTGTTATTGAGTCGAATACTGGACACAAAAAAGGTACTAGGTTAAAAACAATTGGGAATTGTTTTTAACCTAGTACCTTTTGCAATACATGAATACCCAATAAACCTTTACCCCAGTTATAGTAAAGAGATTATTTTTAATGGGTTTGATTCCTTATTAATCTATAATTAAATCTCCAACCATGTAACGCATTCAACGTGCGCTGGGTGCTGACGGTAGAATAAATTAAGATGTAACTGTATTCATTTCTAGAGCTACATATCTAAATTGACATTCGTTGCGTATGACATAATAAAAGGAAGGGGAAATAATCATCCCCTTCCTTTTATATAGTAAACTCAAATTCTTTTAAAGAAGGATTATTTGTCACTAAACCTTTTACTCTTTCTATTGTATTAGAATCTTTGGGTACCCCACCACTTCTATTAAGCACGAGCCACCTGAGACAAGCCAAGGCTTCAAAAACTTCAAGTTCCTTCTGCTGAATATCCTTTTCTAAAAGATAAGCAGAACGAAACACATAAGCATATCGCTCTGAGACATATATTTTCAGTAAAGTAAGTGACCACGCAAAATCATATCTCGGGTCCCCTAATTGCCCATTCGTCCAATCGATTACAGTATACTGGTCATTTTCCTCCATAATGTTATTCACATGAAAATCGCCATGAATAATATGTTCTTGCCTTATTTGGGTTGTTTGTACAAGAGAAATCAATGCTTTATATATGTCAGAGTGTTCTCTTACTCCAGGAAAAAAATAGTCAATGAAATCGTACTTTGGAAGTTTTATATTTCCAATCTCTTTAACGGGAATTTGATGTATTTTTGATAAGATGTTTGCAATCTTTGTCATTTTCTTTTCGTTTGCTTTAAGCACAGGTATTCCGTCAAATGTTGTTAACAACACCTTATCTCCGTTTAGATTTATCCCCCAGCCTAATGGTTTAGAGACTGATAATCCTCGTTCCAATAGGACATTCAATAATCGATATTGAAAACTAATATCGGGTTTGGAACTCTTACTCCACACTTTCAATACAAAGCTATCTTTACCTGAACATATCTTCATGACTTCAGCTTCAAATCCATGTTCCATTGGGTGCATGGTTAAGGTGTCTCCTTGAATTAATAGATCATCTATAACTTCATTTTGTTCTACCCAATCCACGATACCTAAAGGGTTTCCCAATAATATTCCATCTCCTTAGTGAAAGATACAAACTGCCCAAACAACTCGAAATACCTTTTTACATTTTCACAAGCACTATATTTCAATTTACTACATCTTTTTTCTCCTATTCACAACTACGTGACACCAGTCAATAACGCGATTAAATATCCCTTAGCACAACAAAGATATATTGTCATCTAACTGTTTTACAGCTCTGCTTATAGTATCTATAACTAATTCTGGGTTTTCTAAATGTATTGAATGATTGTTGTTAGTTTTAATTTGCACAGTATTATTTGTCAAATTACTAAGAAGTTTTTGTTGGTTAATCCAAATTGGGTCTATATTATTAGAACTTAAAATTGTTACGGATAAGTTTAAATTCAGTGGTTCGGACTTTTTAAGTTGCATAGCAGATTTTTCGCTATATAGAAATTCCTTAAAAACAGCTTCATAAGATTTTGAACGGTATCCTATATACTTAATATACTTCTGATATGGTTCTGGAAGTTGTTTTCTTCCAACAGGAAGTTTTAATAGTTTCGGAAGCCCTAAACCACTGGTGAGATAACCGAACTTGAATAACTTGAGATTTTTCTTATGCATTTTCCTTCGAACAGTGTCCCATTCAGCACTCAAATATCTATTTTCATGAACAGAATCAATTAAGATTAAAGATGCTACCTTATTTGGATATTTACTAGCAAATAATCGCATATTTAAACCCCCAAAGGAATGTCCTACTAAGATATATGGTGGATTTATTTGAAGTTTCTCTAAAATCTCCGATAAATCACTAACAACATCTTCGCTTGTGTATGCTTTCTCTATTGCAGTGCTCCAACCATATCCTGCTCTATCAAATGAGATTACCCTACAAAACTTAGACAATTGAGGCTGAATATAATACCAATCAATTGAACAGCAACTTAACCCCGCGTCTAATATTACAGTACATTTAGTCTCTTCACATTCAGAAACAACAGTATGAACTACCCTATCTTTTATATTTACTAAATCACCTATTTCTCTTACCCTATTCTTCTTATCAAAATACATGTTTGCCATTACAAACGGAAAACCTACTATCTCTAATGTGGTCTTAATGATTTTTTCAGTTTTCATGTCTTCCCACCTTCCCATACAAGGTAAATAATACCATAAACTAATTTAAATTCGCAGAAAACAATGCGAGTTTGATAAATTGGTTAAAATCCCCTGGATCCGTTCACCTCTTCCAATTTAACCAAATTGAAGTAAGTTGTGACCTCAACCATCGGGGAACTACAAGTAAAACATCACCAAGAACAATAGAGAATACGTTTTCGAACACAAAAAAAACGATCACATTTCGAAATGTGATCGTTTTTATTAAAGTGACATTGAATACCCATGCCTCGCCAAATACTCTTCCTTCTCTTTATAATCCGGCATAATACTTCCGACACGTCTCCAAAATGAGCGATCATGATTCATATGAAGTATATGACAAAGTTCATGGATTATCACATAATCGATGACTTCAACCGGAGCCATAGCTAGACGATAATTAAAAGTTAGCTTTTTATCCGAACTACAACTACCCCACTTGGCTTTAGACTCTACTATTTCGATGATTTTAGGCTTTACTTTTAGTTGTTTTTGATATATTTTTATCCGTTCTTCTATAATCGTCCTACAGCTGGCGATATAGAACTTCTTGAGATTTCTTTTAAGTACCTCTTCATTTAACTCACTACTATCTATTAACTCATGAAGAAAACGGTCTTTCCCAAGGTATAAAAACTTCCCTTGAGCGTGATACTCTCTTGCCTTAGGGGCTTCTCGAGCTACTTCAATTTCATGTATTTTCTCTAGTATCCTTTTCCCTTTGCTCTCAATGGCACTGACAATCATTTCTTTACTTGTGTCATTTGGAGCTTTAACAGTTATGAAACCAAACGAATCTATCTGAATCGCTAGCTTCTTCCTATTTCCATACTGAACATTAAATTCTATAATTTCATTTTCAATTTCAACTTTCATAACTAACATCACCTTTATACATTTATTCCTAACTCTTGTTTATTAACTAATCCGCTGTTTTCTTTCTATTCTTAGCCACAATCCATCGATTCGCTTCCTGATACATTCATCTTAGTGTGTATTAACCATTCTGGCAACAAACGCTACGTGTACAACTACTTTTTGGGACGAAAGAACAGCGGTTCTTCTTATCTGGATATAATCCGCCAAAGATACAATTTTGGCGGCTGAAACTTTCTTTATGATTTTCTCTTTTTTAATAGTAAAGAAGTGTCACTTTCTATTAGGCATCACATGATTAGATGCATAGTCTTTCTTAAAAGTAAGCAAGAAGCACATTATACAACGTTCAAGAGTGCCCGAAATTGTATCTTCGGGCACTTACACTCTCTATAGAAAGTCATCTATTCATTTCTTCCAAAACAGCTGCATTTTCCACTTGAACAATGCAGGAACGCGACAGGCTACTATCCACAACAGGATTACTAAAAAATGTATGGCTAGTACCCCTCAGTAAATCTGTCATGAATAGTTAGCCGGAAATAGTCCAGTGAAAATGAAGGTCATCAAGCCCTTCTCACTAGTATTTTATTCAAATAAATGGGTCATCAACAGACGAAATAACATTTAAAAGAATATCAAGTCCCCATTAAATTCAGAACCTTTCTAGAACTCGGCACCTTTCCCTTGCAATTGCGTTAGAATAGAGGTAAGGTTTGTCTAATTAGAAATTCACTTATTTCAAAAATTTTGAAGTAAGGATAGAGGCGCAAAGACCATCAGTACACACGTGGAGGATGATGAGATCCTGTGACATTTGTGGAAAGGGGAATTTGCCGAAGTGGAGAGAATCTCATTTTCTTGAAGCTGGTTCTGTGTTGAATAAACACAGAATTGTCATATAGGAAACTATATGGAGGGCTATCTTATGCAAAGAAATAATTTATTATTTCTACTGCAACAACGAGCCCTTGTTGTTGCTTTTTTGCGTTCATTCACTAACTGCCCTTCTTCCTCTATTTTTTTAAAATAAATTATAGGATGTGGAGAAATAATGAATTTCGGACAAGTATTAACTGCTATGGTGACTCCTTTTGATGAAAATGGTGAAATTGATTTTCAAGCTACAAAAAACTTAATTAATTATTTAATTGCTAATGGAACAGATGGCTTAGTGGTATCTGGTACAACAGGAGAGTCTCCGACGTTAACAGAAGAAGAAAAGGTCAAATTATTTAAGTTTGCAGTGGACGTTGTGAATGGCAGAATTCCGGTGATTGCTGGTACAGGCTCGAACAACACAAAAGGATCAATTGAACTAACAATACTTGCAGAAGATGTAGGTGTCGATGGTATTATGCTCGTTGCGCCATACTATAACAACCCATCTCAAGAAGGATTATATCAACACTTTAAGACAATTTCGGAGGTCACATCTTTACCGATTATACTTTATAATGTTCCCGGACGCAGTGTTGTCAACATATCTGCTGAAACAGTCATTCGCCTTTCAAAAATACCTAATATCGTTTCTATTAAAGAGGCAAGCGGTGATTTAGATGCGATGGTCGAAATTATTACTCATACACCTGAAGATTTTTCATTGTATAGCGGTGATGATGGTTTAACAATTCCAGTGTTATCAATTGGTGGAACAGGTGTTATTTCTGTAGCATCCCATGTTATAGGAAATGAAATGCAAACGATGATTGAACATTTCAAAAGCGGCAATATTCAAGAGGCAGCTAAGGTTCATCGTAGACTACTACCAATAATGAAAGCACTTTTTGCTGCTCCAAATCCATCACCTGTAAAAGCAGCTTTGAATTTAAAAGGAATCCCTGTCGGTGGTGTCCGCTTACCTATGATTCCTTTAAGCGATGAACAACTAAGTTCACTACAACGAGCACTAGATATCCATGAAAAAGTAACTTCTTAATAAACCATTGTGACAGGTACCAGGTTCTAAAACAATTCACAAATCAATAAGAACCTGGCACCCATCACTCTATCTCATCGTCTATAAGCTTAGTGGGTGCGAAATTTAGACCCTCAGCGAGCCACGGAACCCCCTGGCAGCATAGTAGGATTCTGCTCCATTGTGATACACAAAGACAGTGTCGTAGCGCCAATCACAAAAGATAGCCCCTCCGAGTTTTCTAATATTGGCAGGTGTTTGCACCCAGCTCGATGTTTTCATATCGAACTTTCCAAGTTCCTGCAACTCCCGGTATTGTTCTTCCGTTAAAAGCTCAATGCCCATGTCGGAAGCCATATCAAGAGCATTATTTTCTGGTTTATGCTTTTTTCTTGACTCCAACGCTTCTAGGTCGTAACAAACACTTCTACGGCCTTTAGGGCTTTCTATTGAACAGTCATAAAAAATATATTCGCCCGACTTTTTATCATGACCAACAACATCCGGTTCACCACCGGTTATTTCCATCTCATTAAGCGACCATAGTTTTTCAGTATTCGCTTCCAACTTCGCTTGGACTTTACTCCATTCAAGTTCTTTATGGCGATTCATGTTTTTCTCAAAACGAGCTTTCAATATTTCGAGTAATTCTTCACGTTGTTCTAGTGACAACTCCTTGTTTCTCTTTGTCATACTAGTTTCCTCCCCTATTTTTTTATTATGTATAGAATACTCTTAATTTTTATTACGAGCTACCTTAAATAAAAACGGAGGAGAAAATTTTTCATTTTTCTCCTCCGTTTTTATTTTATGAATTGAAATCATATATTTGACCTTTAATCAAATATGCTGCGCTTTCAGCGATATTTGTGATATGGTCTGCTGTTCTTTCAAGATAACGATTTACAAATAATAATTGGACAAGCTGATTTGTTTCTTCTGGATGTTCACTTAGATACGTAGTCAGTTTTTTATAGTTTTCACGACTGCATTGATCCACTTCATCCTCTAAGTCGCCAACTTCTTTAGCAAGTACCATATTTTCCTCTAAAAAAGATTGGAGTGCTTTTCGGAGCATTTCAATTGATATGTCTTTCATCTTTTCTACATGTGTGATTTCCAGTAAAGATGTTGTTTGACCAATCTTAATGGTTGATTTTGCAATATTTACGGCAAAATCCGCAATCCGTTCAATTTCAGACGAAATTTTAAGTACACCAATAATTTCGCGTAAATCCCTTGAAATAGGCGCTTCTTTTGCCATAATCCAGATTGCAAACTGGTTAATTTCCACTTCAAGTTTATCTATTGCTGTATCTCCCTCCATGGTTTTTATAGCAATTTCAACATCTTGTGTTTTCAAGGCTTTAACTGATTTTTCTAAGGCAATAATTGATAGTTCACCCATTTCGGTGATTTTACTTTTTAATTCCTCTAAATTTTTCTCGAAGTTTTCACGCATGATCCTTTGTTACCCCCTGTTATCCGAATCGACCTGTGACATAATCTTCGGTTCTTTGATCTTTTGGCGTAGAGAAAATATTATCTGTATCATCGTATTCAACAACTTCTCCATTTAAGAAAAATGCTGTTTTATCAGAGATTCGTGCAGCTTGTTGCATGTTATGAGTAACAATAACAATCGTATAATCTTTTTTCAATTTCGTGATTAGTTCTTCGACTTTTAACGTAGAAATTGGATCTAGTGCGGAAGTAGGCTCATCCATTAATATAACATCTGGTTTCATCGCAATGGCACGTGCAATGCAAACACGTTGTTGCTGACCACCAGACAAACCTAGTGCTGATGTTTTAAGACGGTCTTTTACCTCTTCCCAAATCGCGGCTCCGCGTAAACTTTCTTCCACAATTCGATTTAATTCTTTTTTATTTTTTATGCCTTGCCCCTTTGGACCATAGGCAACATTATCGTAAATGCTCATTGGGAATAAATTTGGTTTTTGAAATACCATTCCCACTTTTGTGCGTAATTTAATTACATCACTTGAATTATAAATTTTTTCATGATCAATGACAACTTCACCTGTAATTTTCACACCATCAATTAAATCATTCATTCGGTTTAATGTTCGTAAAAAAGTGGATTTGCCACAACCTGAAGGACCGATTAAAGCAGTAACCTCATTTGCACGAATAGCAAGATCGACGCCGAACAGCGCTTGTTTCTCACCATAGAATAAATTCAAATCCGTTACATTAATTTTCGATGTACCTACTTTATGTTGCTCCATATGCGCAAATACCTTTCCTACTTGATTTTGTGTGATTGCTGGTTCTATTACTGCTGTACTCATTGATAAGCACTCCTTATTTGTTGGTTCCTTTGTTTAACTTTTTTGATATGTAGGTTGCTGAAAGGTTGATGATCAAAATGAGAACGATTAAGATGATCCCCACTGCTGCAGCAAGTTCAATGTCTCCCGATTCTTGTGTGACTAAATAGGAATGAACCGTTAACGTTCGAGCCGATGAAAAGATTCCATTTGGCATGGCAGCAACAGTTCCGGCTGTTAAGAAAATAGCAGCTGACTCGCCAACAATTCGTCCAACAGAGAGGATGATACCCGATAAAATCCCCGGCATGGCATTAGGTAAAATCACCTTATATAAGGTTTGTAGCTTCGTTGTCCCAAGTGCTAACGAACCTTCACGATAGGAAGCCGGTACTGTTTTCAATGCTTCTTCTGTTGTTCGGATGATGACAGGCAAAACAATAATCGTTAATGTTAATGAAGCAGCAATAATGGACATACCTAACTTTAAGGTTGTTACAAAGAATACTGCCCCAAACAAACCGTAAATAATCGAGGGGATTCCTGTCAAACTTTCTGTTGCAAAACGTATGATTCTTACCAAACGCCCTTGTTTCGCGTATTCTTGCAAGTAAACGGCCGCTAATATCCCAATGGGTGTTGCGATGATCAATGAAATAAAAATTGTGTAGACCGTTGTTACAATCATTGGCCAAATACCGCCGCCTCCAGTTGGTGAATAATCGCCAAAGATGAAATCGAAGCTGATTAAACGAAATCCTTTATAAAAGATGAACCCCACAATCATAACGAGGACAGCAACCGATAAGAAAGCCGAGAACCATAAAAGTCCACGTAACAAGTTATCTTTAAATTGCCTCATCTTAGTTGCCACCCTTCGCACTGATTCTGGCTAATACAAAATTCAAAATTAATATAAATGAGAATAAAACAATTCCCGTTGCAAACAACATTTCTTGATGTGTACCGAATGCATAACCCATTTCTAAAGCAACATTTGTCGTCAGTGGACGAACACTATCTGTAAGGCTCGTAGGGACGATTAAACTATTACCAGCTACTAAGATAACTGCCATCGTTTCCCCAATGGCCCTACCTAAACCTAATACGATTGCCGTCA
Source organism: Sporosarcina sp. FSL K6-1540 (assembly GCF_038620285.1). Classification (NCBI taxonomy): domain Bacteria; kingdom Bacillati; phylum Bacillota; class Bacilli; order Caryophanales; family Caryophanaceae; genus Sporosarcina; species Sporosarcina sp. FSL K6-1540. The sequence continues at coordinate 2,297,504 of NZ_CP152018.1, read as the reverse complement.
TAATTCCTGACTTAGCTGCTGGTACAATGACTTTAAAAATTGTCCCAATATGAGATACGCCAAGTGCTAATGATCCTTCACGATATGTATGAGGGACCGCACGAATCGCCGTCTCTGCTACAGTCACAATTGTGGGTAACATCATGATTGCTAGCACAAGAATAACAGCTAGTAAACTTTGTCCTTTCACTAAACCGAACGTATCTTGTAAAAATGGAACAATGATTGCAAGTCCAAATACACCATATAATACAGATGGGATACCAGCTAGCAACTGAATGGCTGGTGAAATAATTTTAGCTACTCTTTTAGAGGCAATTTCCGCCAAGAAAATCGCTGTAAATAAACCGATAGGAACCCCAATAATTAATGCTCCAACTGTTGCATAAATTGATGCAACAATCATTGGGAAGATACCGAATTTATCTTCACTCGGTACCCAATCAGTACCAAAAATAAAATCTATAAAGCTATAACCACCTGCTACAAAGGGATGAGCTCCTTTATAAAATACAAATCCAATGATTAACAATAAAGTGATAACTGAAAGAAGTGCGCAAATCAAGAAAATTCTTGAAGACACCTTCTCTAACAAATACTTCCTTTTATTTGCTTTACCGATTGCTACGGCCTGCTCGTTAGTTGTTGGGATAGACACACTTTATTCCTCCAAAATCACACTCAAAATTATGGTTCTGTTTTTCTTTAAGAATCTTTTATTTTATAGGAATAGCTCCTGCTTCAGCTGCAATGAGTTGTCCATCTTCACTTAAGATGAAATCTATAAATCGTTGGCCATCCTCTGTTAATTGACCTTCTTTATATAGAAATAAGAATGGTCTAGACAAACTGTATTGTTCTTTTAGAACATTTTCTGCATTTGCTGCTACGCCATTAATGTCGATTGTCGAAATGGAGTCATCTATATATTCAAATGAAATAAAGCCCACTGCATGTTTATTGTTCCCTACTGTTGTTTTAATATTACCGTTACCACTTGCAATAATTGCATTTCTTATTAATTCGCCAGAGCTGTAATCGACAATTTCTTGGAAAGCATCACGTGAACCTGAACCATCCTCGCGAGAGACAACAACGATTTCCATATCATCTCCACCAAGTTCTTTCCAGTTCGTCACTACTCCAGTAAAAATCTTCTTTACTTGCTCCATCGTAAGATCTTTTATTTTGTTAGTTGGATGAGTCACTACTACAATTCCATCATAAGCAATAACGACCTCATTCAATCCACTCGCTATTTCTTCATCCTTTAAATCTCGTGAAGACATACCTATTTCAGACACGCCACTGATTGCGTTGGTAATACCCGCAGATGAACCAATTTGGTTTATTTCAATATTCGTTTTGTCTTGCTCTGAATATTTGTGGGCTAGTTTTTCAGCAAGCGGCCCTACAGATGTTGATCCTGAAATAGACACTGTTGCGTTACTACCTTTTGACGCTTGTCCGTTAGGTTCATCATTGCTTGTACATGCGGATAGTATAGTAATTAGAGACAGCGTTAATAATCCCATTTTCACTCTTTTCAACCTAGTCATTTGTGACCTCCTAGAAATAGGTTAGGAACTTTTTTATGTCGTATCTTGTCTAATACTAGAATAATCGCCTAGTGTAAATTTTCAACAGGTATTTTGTAAAGCTTTTGTAAATTTCATTAAAAGCAAGATGCTTTATGTTAAAAATTGTTAAGAATTAATACTCGACAAGATAACTTAGGATGAGTTGAAATTAAAACTTAAATACCTTCCATTTATTTCACAGTCATTCTAAGTAGATTGAATACATGATTTCAATTTTATAGTCTCAAACAAAGCTGTGTAATCATCTCGTCATGTCATAGAATACAGTTTCCAAAAGAACCGCCTTTTGTCCCACTGATGGTTTTGAAGGTTTACCGAGTGATATTCCCTTCTTTGTAAGCAGACCTATAACTATTAACTGTAAAGGGATGATGACCGATTATTTGAGCAATCTAATTGATTTTGGACGCCCTATTGGTTATCTCTATACCCGCTAGGAAGAGCTTAAAATCTTTAAATCAACTATGTTGTTTATTTAGTTTCTTATTAATTTTTAAAATCGATATATTAAACACTGGAATTGTAAAAAGCTTGAGGATTCAAATTTGAATCCTCAAGCTTTTTACATTTATATAGTATGTAAGTCTAACCATGCCAACTCTTCGAATAAAGCTTTTAAGGAACAATATAAAACTGTTCGTTTCGAATTGCACCAAAGAAATTATATGAAAATCTCTAATTGGATGAAAGATGGCACTATATACTTTGACTACACCTCTCTATTTATCCTATCTAACCAGTTTACCGATGAAATTCCCCATACCAATTCACAATTACCTTGTCTATTTATCGTTTGACTATGTCTGTATAAGAGCCAATTACATGGTGATTGGCATATATTACTCAACATAAAAGGTGAAGAATCAAGTTAAAAACGATTCTTCACCTTTCATTCAATATCTCGTTTCAAATCTCCAACCATGCAACGCATTCGACATATGTGTATTCACCTACACCATCGTTCATGTATATATTTCAGTTGCTTCCCTTTTAAATAGTTGTTTGCCATCAAATACTTTAACTAACAAGAAGTGAGCATGAAGAAATTAATTTTCGCATGCAACATTGGATTCATAGTTCAATGTTACATAGGAACTTTTTATTAAGCATTCTAGCTAACCTGATTTAATTAAAGTTTTTTTTGCAAGACTTGAAATAAAAAACCATTTAATTGATAATCGTTATCAACTACTATATATTTAATAGTGACAGAAAATATAAATGTAAAGGGAGAGTATAATGCAAATATACTGGACTAAAATAAATAAAATTATTGAAGAAACTCCTGAAGTGAAAACATACTTGCTCGATCGTCCGGAGGACTTTTCATGGGAGGAAGGTTCCCACACTCATTTCGCACTTAAAGGTTTTAACGCTGGAGATAAGCCGAACCGTAGCTTAATTCGCCACATGTCAATATCCACTTTACCTCATGAAAATTCAATTGGCATTACAACCCGTATCAGAGAACATTGCTCCGAGTTTAAAGCGATCTTAAGAAATCTTGAAGTTGGCAATGAAGTTGCAATATTTAAAACTCATTCGAATATACCACTTAAAAGAGAAAACAAAAATGTTTATCTATTGTCATCAGGCGTTGGCCTGGCAACTTTCAGACCACTTGTACTTGATTACTTTGAACGTGCGGAAAACGTCAATCAAGTTCATTCCTTAAACATCGATTCGTCAAAGGATTTCCTATTCTCTACTATTTTTGAATCTGCACCTGATAAGAAATTCATATCACGGTTCGTCGATAATCGGAGAGACTACTATGAAGAAGTGAAAAATCTAACTGCCGATAAAGACGGACAGTTCTATATAGTTGGCAGTGACGAATTCCTCATGCAGAATATTGAATTGCTGCGTGAACGAGGGATCAAACCAGAACAAATTATGCTCGATAAACGTCAACAGCAACTGTCTGAGTTTTTATGATTTTAAAAACGGGAAAAGATTCACCTTTTCCCGTTTTCCTTATCCTCGAATCAAATCTCCAACCAAGCCACACACTCCACATGACTCGAATGAGGGAACATATCAACCGGCTGTACTTCCTGCGTGCGATAACCGCCATCTTCAAGTATGCGTAAATCCCGTGCAAGTGTACCTGGATTACATGATACGTAAACAACACGTTTTGGCTTATACTCCAAAATTGTTTTCAAAAGTTCTTCGTCGCAGCCTTTACGCGGTGGATCAACAACCAGCACGTCGAATCGTTTGCCATCTGCATACCATTTCGGAATGACGACTTCAGCAGGGCCTGCTTCGAAATGCGCGTTATTTATGCCATTCAATTCCGCGTTGCGTTTAGCGTCTTCGATTGCTTCGGGAACGATTTCAACGCCATAAACTTCTTTTGCTTTTTGTGCGATGAACAACGAAATTGTACCAATACCGCAATACGCATCGATGACAGATTCATTTCCTGTTAGCTGTGCGTACTCTAGTGCCTGTCCGTAAAGAACTTCCGTCTGTACAGGGTTCACTTGGTAGAAAGAGCGTGCAGATATTTCGAAATCGATGTTGCCGATTGAATCGACAATAACCGGTTTCCCGTATAACAAAACTGTTTCATCACCGAAAATAACGTTCGTTCTCTCGGTGTTAAAGTTTTGCATAATTGACGTTACATTTGGAACGACACGTTTAATAAGTTCTATGGCTGCATCTTTCTGCGTAAATTTCTTTTTGCGCGTTACTAAAACAACCATTACTTCGCCTGAGGTACGTCCTTTCCGGACAATTAAGTGACGAAGCAAACCTAAGTGAGTCTTTTCATCATAGGCATCAACGCCGATTGCATGTAGCTCATATTTCAACATAGCCATTAGGTCATCTGCTTCATGACTTTGGATGAGACAAATATCTGTGTCAACGATGTGATGTGTACGCGATTTATAAAATCCAGAAACAACTTTTCCATCCCGCTCACTGAAAGGGATTTGTGATTTATTGCGGTAGCGCCAAGGGTCGTCCATCCCTTTTACTGGGTGCACTGGCACATGGGGGAGTTTTGCGACACGGTCCATTACATCACGTACTGTTTTACGCTTTTGCACAAGTTGACCTTCGTAAGACAAGTGTTGCATCTGACATCCACCGCATTCTGAGAATACATGACAAGGCGGTTTTACACGATCAGGGGATGCTTTCGTTATATTTAACAGCCTGCCAAAGCCGTATTTTTTCAATGTTTTACCTACTTGTATATTAACCTCTTCGCCTGGAAGTACACCGGGGATGAAAAGCGGATAGCCGTCCACTTTTGCTACGCCCGAACCATCGTGCGTTAAATCTTCTACGTAGACGCTGAGACGATCGTTTCTATTTACACTATATGACATTATATTTTCCTCCAAATTTCAGATGTCTTTAGTTTACCATGCTGAGGGTGAAAAAACAGATGTCGCGTGGGCATCTATTAGACAATACATGTACTTTACTGCGGGAGTAGATTTTGTTTGGCTAGTCGGCACTTGTATATGCTCGGTTGGTCCACCCATATAATCGGTAAACTAACCTATATGATCGGTCAGTGTACACTTATGATCGGTTGCCTACTTTTAGGATCGGTTCGCACACGCTTAGGATCGATTGCCTACTTTTATGATTGGTCAGCACACGCTTATGATCGATTGCCTACTTTTATGATTGGTCAGCACACGCTTATGATCGATTGCCTACTTTTATGATCAGTTGCCTTCTTATATGATCGGTTCGCACCCACATACGCCCGCCTACCGATCACCAACAAAAAACAGACGCCACAATCGACGTCTGCTCTCTTTTACTTTTCTTTTTCAATCTGCTTCTTTATGGCTCCGTCCATTGGTGCAATAACGAACGCAACGACGAGTCCCCCGATGAGGACGATGAAAGGTGCGTAAAACATTAAAAAGTGATTCATGGACCATTCCTCCTTATGCGTGGTAGTCGCCTTTTCCGCGGACGTAGTCTTTATCGAATAGGAATAGACGCATGAGCAAGTACAATGACGGAATCAGCAGCCCAAGTCCCATGATGAACACCACGATAAGCGAGATGGCCATGGCCGGGTTCGTGAAGCTGTCGTAAATCGTCAAGTATGGGTACAACAAGTATGGATAATGGGACGCACCATAGCCAAAGAAGGCGAAGGCAAACTGTCCCACTAGCAATAGAAACGCGAGTCCGTAATTACGGCGCTTCCAGATTAGCCAAACCGTTCCGATGAACATGATAAACGAGATAAGGAACATCGGCCAGAAGTTTTGGATGTTAGAGTAATGTTCCGGATTGTGATTTCTTAGTTCGAATATAATGCCCCCTGCTGTGATAATCGTCGGCAATGCCCAGATGAGCGCATATTTCCGAATCATATTCGTCGCTGCAACATCACGTGCTTTATTCGCATACCAAGTCAGGAATACCGCCGATATATAAAGCGTTGCGGCGATGCTTAGCACAACGATCGACCAGGTCAACGGACTGGAGAACAGCCTCCAATAATCGAGTACGGGATTACCGTTTACCATGTCGATAAATCCACCTTCAGAAATGGTAAGTACGATGGACAGCGATGCTGGAATAAGTATTCCGGCAAGGCCGTACATGAACGAATACCCTTTGTGTCCACGTGCCCCGTATGTCTCAAATGCATAATAGGAACCACGGATGGCCAGTAGGATAATCCCAATGCTGACGGGGATTAATAACGTCGTTCCATAATAAAACGCTGTTTTCGGGAAAAACCCAATAATCCCCACAAAGAAGAACACTAAGAAAACGTTGGTCACTTCCCAAACAGGCGATAAATAGCGCTGAATAATGTTGGTCAAAATATGCTGACGGCCAGTGAGCGTGCTGTAGGCATTGAAAAAACCTGCTCCAAAATCAATGGCACCAATCAGTATATAACCGAACAGGAAAGTCCATAGAACGGATATGCCAAGTATTTCGAGTGTCATAGCACGTCGCCGCCTTTCTCCGTATCACGATCTTCAATTTCACGTTCAACTGGATTATTACGGAACATTCTTCTCAGTACAACTACACTACCGACCCCAAGGACAAGATAGAGCAAGCAGAACAAGATAAGCATCGAGTCAACATGTCCGCTCGTCGTAGCGGCGTCCTGCGTCCGCATGATACCTCTTAGAATCCATGGTTGTCTACCGACTTCTGCGAGCCACCAGCCTGCTTCGATCGCTACTATTGAGAGAGGCCCGCCAAGTACGATAAGCCAGCGGAACCATTTCGTAGAAACCATTTTCCAACCTCGTTGAACACCTAACCAAAATACGCCCGAAAGAAGGGTCATCCAAATACCAATTGACACCATTATGTCGAATAAATAATGGATATATAGTGGCGGAACTTCATCTTCAGGGAATTGATCCAGACCAGCTACCTCTTGCGTAAAGCTACCGTGTGCAAGGAATGATAATGCATATGGTATTTCGATGGCATATTTAACTTCTCCATCTTTGAGAATGCCGTACATTATCAGCGGCGCATTATCACTTGTTTCAAGATGCCATTCTGCGGCAGCCAATTTTTCAGGTTGATACTCCGCTAAATATTTCCCTGAGAAGTCACCGATAATTGCTGATGCAATTGCAAAGACAAGCCCAACTTTCATCGTTAGATAAAGTGCTTTTTTGTGGTATTCATGATTCGAACCTTTTAACAGACGGAACGCTGCAATCGCTGCAAGCACAAAAGCAGCTGTCATATAAGAAGTCGCAACAACGTGTGCCACTTTCGTCGGCATCGCTGGATTGAACATCGCAAGTAGCGGATTGACGTTAACGAATTCACCATTAACGATATCAAACCCTCTTGGTGCATTCATGAATGCGTTAACGATTGTGATGAACACCGCAGAAAAGGATGCTCCGATGGCAACCGGAATAAGTAATAGAAAATGTTTCTTTTGGTTTTCAAAACGATCCCATGTATATAAGTAAATACCGAGGAAAATTGCTTCAAAAAAGAATGCAAACGTCTCCATAAATAACGGAAGTGCAATGACGTTCCCTGCAAGTTCCATGAAATTAGGCCATAACAAGGATAATTGTAAACCGATTGCGGTTCCTGTTACGACACCAACGGCAACTGTAATGATAAAACCTCTTGCCCAACGTCGTGCAAGTAAAATATAGTGATCATCGTTTTTCTTTATGCCAACCCATTGTGCGATCATAATCATCAACGGTACTCCGACGCCAATTGTTGCATAAATAATATGGAATGATAAAGTTGTTTCGGTTAAGACCCTTGAAAAAAAGACTGCTTCTTCATTTCCCATCTGCGTATCCCCCTTTAGCTCCCGAAGATTTTACCGAAAATTGATAACAGCATAATTCCTGCAATAATAAATGCAAGCCATATAAGTCTTTTTTCATGTATTTTGTACACTTGCACCATGTCCTTTCAAATACATCATGATTCTATTGTATACCCTCTATACCACCCAGTAGTTACGTTTAAAACGATTTACATGAACTATTTGTGACTAGACATGTTGAACAAGTGAATACCAATATAAAAAGTGAACGAAGGCGTTCAACAATGAATAGCTTTAATGAATTCAATGAAATTCTTTATTTCAACAAATATGTAGCAAAGTACCTGCTTGCCGGAGTACGGAATATTGTGTATATTTAATAAACTAAAGCGGGGTGAACGCAGTGGAACTAAAAAGAAAAGTATTAGCTTATATTACAAAAGGAGAGGGTACCGAGCGTGAAATTCTGGTGTTCGAGCATAAAGATAATCCTAACGCCGGCTTACAGGTCCCCGGAGGAACAATTGAAGAGGACGAGCTTCTGATAGACGCATTATATCGGGAAATCGAAGAAGAAACAGGTATTAATAGAGAAAATTTAGAGTTGAAAGGGAAAGTTATTAAATCGAATTACTTCCCTGAACATAAGAATGTTATCTATGAAAGGAATATTTTCCACCTCACGTTTATCGGTAAAGAACATGATGGGTGGGAACACCGTGTATATGGAGGTGGCGAAGACGACGGTATGATATTTTGCCATCGCTGGGTACCCATCAACAAGTTGCCCGAACTAGCCGCCAATCAAGATCAGGCAATAGAATTTATTTAAGAAAAGCGAAAGGCGCCGTCCAGCCCTGACAGGTATAAGACGGTTTGTGAGGAGGTGTACTTCAGCCCCACAGCAAAACGACTTATAACCCGAGGGGCTGGTGCCTGGAGTCTAGACATTGAAAAGCGAAAGGCGCCCGCAAGACGCGACAGGCATAAATCAATCTAGCGGCTTGGCGCTCTTTGCCATATAGCTTGATTGTTTATGACCCGAGCGGCTAGACATAAGTAAAGAGCAAGGCACCGTCCTGTCGCAACAAGGAGGGATGTAATTCAAATCCCTCCCCACTCACTCATACCTACATCCTTGCAGGGCCTACTTCAAGACCCACAGCTGTACTGTACTTTAAAGGTACCTAGCCTAGACACTGCTTCAAAGTGAAATTCTTATCTTTTCTTATCTTTTCTTATCTTTTAGAAAATGAGCTGTAGGAATGCCCACTTTCGGCATCCTTACAGCTCATTTTGTCCAATCCACTTACTACCTAATCCTGACTGCAATTTACGACTCTACAGAAGAATCCGGTAGGTCTACTCGATCCTCATTCCGTAATTCACTCATAGGAACAAACATCTCAATATGCCTGTAAAGATTTTCAAACCTTGCCGGTAATACTCCACCGTATTCTCCATCTAGATTGAGGAGTACCTTTTCAGTGGATGTCACTGTGATTTTTTCTGCTTTAGTTGAAATAACAAGCGGATCATCTAGATGCTCACCTCTGAGAGCAAGCGAAACAACACGAATGAATTCAGCGATATTACACTTTTTCAGGATAAGCAAAGTGAATTTCCCGTCATTAATGCTTGAACCTGGTGCAAGTTTCTCAAAGCCGCCGACTGAATTCGTTAAGCCGACGAGAAACATCATTGCTTCATCCTCAAATACTTCACCATCGTATTCAATCTTGACGTGAGTAGAGTGGATCGACGGCAACATCTCAATACCTTTTAAATAATAAGCAAGCTGCCCAAGTACTGTCTTCAATCTGCTTGGGACATCATATGTCAATTCGGTCAATCTGCCGCCACCTGCAATGTTAATAAAGTGGCGATCGTTCATTAAACCAACATCGACAGGTATCGTTTCTCCACGAATGATAATATCTACCGCTTCGTTAATATCACGAGGAATACGTAACGCGCGCGCAAAGTCGTTCGTCGTTCCAGTAGGAATAAGTCCAACTTTCGGACGTTTGTCAAATGGACTCACGCCCGCGATGACTTCGTTCAATGTGCCATCCCCACCTGAAGCAATTACAAGGTCAAAACCAGCTTCTACAGCATGTTTAGCTGCTTCTGTTGCATCTCCTTCACACGTTGTCGCATGACAAGATGTTTCATAACCGGCCTTTTCAAGCTTCTCGAGTACCTCACCCAGGTGTTTGCGGAATGCTTCGCGTCCCGACGTCGGATTATAAATAATTCTTGCTCGTTTCATCCGTAATTCCCTCTATTCGTACATATGTTTTTTAAAAGAATCAGCTAAAATGCTCTATTAATAAGACATGCCACTTGGCACTTAAGATTGTTTCTGCAATACCGGTAAGAATGTTTTACGAATGTCATCGTATACTGTCAACCACAGCTCTGGCTTGGATGTATATTCGGCAGTAATCCGCTCGATGAATGCCTGCTGTTTTTCTTTATAAACTGGTGAATCAGCTGCAGGTAAGTCTTTGCGCAATTCTAAAACATATTCTTGAATGGCAGCTGCTCGCGGTCCCCATTTCGCCTCGACTTCCCCGTCTTCATCAAGCAATAAGTATACAGGAATCGACCTACCTCCATTTGTCAGATGTTTGTCGATTAAGTCCGTATCTGCATCACGGTAAGCCGTACGTACGTCAAGACACGCGGCTTCCGCTATTCTTCGAAGAACCGGATTGTTCATCATAGCGTCTCCGCACCAATCTTCCGTAATGACTAAGATATTCGGTTTCTTTGCTTTTAATAGCTCGATGAATTCATCATCTGCCGGCACTTCGAATTGTTCATAAATGCGAAAACTTTCTTCTTTATGTTTTTCCATCTTATTCATATACTGTTCGAGTGAAATGGCTTCATCAAAGTATTGTTGTTCAGTTTTCATCAATCATCCACACTCCTTTTCTTTAATTGTACGTCGTCCCTTCCCGCGAATCAAATTACGAGATTAAAAAAAGACGCTCTGTACAGGGACTTGGAAAAGTCTTATGCAGAACGTCTCAATTAAAAATAGGAAATAATAAGTTTTCGCCTAAAAATGGTGTCAAGGCGCCTTACGCTTTTCTAGTTACCTCTTCGCAATTTCCTCAAGAAGAATTTTATTAACGAGTGGCGGGTTTGCCTGCCCTTTCGTCGCTTTCATAATTTGACCAACGAGGAAGCCTACTGCGCGCTCTTTCCCGTTTTTATAGTCTTCAATCGATTGTTCATTTGCATCTAATGTTTCAGTGACGATTGTTCGAAGCGTGCCTTCATCAGAAATTTGGACAAGCCCTTTTTCTTTGACGATGTCTGCTGCATTTCCGCCGTTATCAATCAATTCCTTGAACACTTTTTTCGCGATTTTAGATGAAATTGTACCATCTGTAATCAGCTTAATCATACTTGCAAGTCCTTCAGGCGTTAATGCCGTAGCATCAAGTTCTTTTGCCTCTGCATTTAGATAAGCTGAAACTTCACCCATAAGCCAGTTAGATGCAAGCTTCGCATCCGCTCCCGCCGTAACAGTTGCTTCGAAGAAATCAGACATATCTTTTGTCAGTGTCAATACCATCGCATCGTAAGCAGGTAAGTCAAGGTCGTTGATATAACGGTCCTTACGAGCGTCCGGAAGTTCTGGAATTTCAGCACGAACACGTGCCATCCATGCCTCATCGATATGAATATCTGTCAAATCAGGTTCTGGAATAAAGCGATAATCATTCGCTGGACCTTTGACACGCATAAGAATTGTTTTACCTGTTGCTTCATCGTAACGGCGTGTTTGCTGTTCGATTTTACCACCGGATAATAAAACTTCTTCTTGACGATCCACTTCATATGCGATTCCTCTACGAACGAAGTTGAATGAGTTCAAGTTTTTCAATTCCGTTTTCGTTCCAAATTCCTCTTGTCCAAACGGACGGATAGAAATGTTGGCGTCACAACGGAGTGATCCTTCTTCCATACGGACATCGGAAACACCTGTGTATTGAATGATAGCTTTCAATTTTTCAAGGAAAGCATACGCTTCTTCAGGAGACCGTACATCAGCTTCAGTTACAATTTCAATTAATGGTACACCTTGTCTGTTTAAGTCAACAAGCGAGTGACCTTCATCGGTATGTGTTAATTTCCCTGCATCTTCTTCAAGGTGAACGCGTTCAATACGAATCTTTTTCTTTTTACCATCAACTTCGATTTCTACCCAACCGTTTGCACCAATTGGACGGTCATCTTGAGAGATTTGGTAAGCTTTCGGATTATCGGGATAGAAGTAATGCTTACGGTCGAAATTAGTAATAGGCGCAATTTCACAGTTAAGTGCCATTGCAGCTTTCATACCGAAATCAACTGCTTGTTCGTTCATCACCGGTAATACACCTGGATAAGCCAAGTCAATCACATGAATGTTCATGTTTGGTTCCGCACCAAAATGTGCATGAGCTGGGGACATGATTTTCGAATTTGTTTTAAGTTCTACGTGGACTTCAAGTCCTACTACTGTTTCAAAGTTCATTATTATTTCCCCTCCCATATGACTGGAGTTTGTGTATGGAAATCAGTCGCTTGTTCGTAAGCATGTGCAACTTTGTAGAGTGTCGCTTCATCGTAATGTTTCCCGATAATTTGAAGACCAAGTGGAAGTCCATTCGAAAATCCGCATGGAACCGAAATTGCCGGTACACCCGCAAGGTTAATCGGAACTGTTAAAATGTCGTTTGCATACAGCGTCAACGGATCTTCTAGTTTTTCACCAATTTTATAAGCCGTTGTCGCAGATGAAGGTCCGATGATTACATCGTATTTTTCGAAAAGAGTAGCAAAGTCTTGTGCAATGAGTGTACGTACTTTTTGCGATTTCACATATAAACCACCGTGTTGAGCTGCACCTAATGAATACATACCGAATAAAATACGTTTTTTCACTTCATTGCCAAAAGCTTCAGAACGTGTACGCGCGTATAATTCTTCAAGATCCTTGACGCCTTCAGCACGATAACCGTAACGAATCCCGTCAAAACGAGCAAGATTCGATGATGCTTCAGAAGATGATATGACATAGTAGACTTCAGATGCATACTTCGAATGTGGAAGTGAAACTTCTTCCCACTCGGCACCAAGTGATTCGAGTACTTTGAGCGCTTCCAATACTGCATTTTTCGCTTCTTCAGATACGCCTTCACCTAAATACTCGGCTGGAACGCCGATTTTTAAGCCTTTGATGTCGCCAGTTAGTGCAGCACGGAAATCAGGAACAGCCTGCGGAGATGTAGATGAATCTTTTGCATCTAAGCCTGCAATTGCACTTAGTAGCAATGCATTGTCTTCAACGTTGCGCGTAATCGGACCAATTTGGTCTAGTGATGATGCGAAAGCAACAAGACCTGAACGAGACACGCGACCGTATGTTGGCTTCATGCCGACAACGCCACAGAATGCAGCGGGTTGACGGACAGAGCCGCCTGTATCTGAACCAAGTGCGAATGCTACTTCGCCGGCTGCAACTGCCGCCGCCGAACCGCCTGATGAACCTCCGGGAACGTAATCAAGATTCCATGGATTATGTGTCGTTTGGAATGCAGATCTTTCTGTCGTCGATCCCATCGCAAATTCATCCATATTCAGTTTCCCGATTGTTATTAGTCCTGCTTCGTTGATTTTATCAACCACTGTCGCATCGTAAACTGGTACGAAGCCTTCAAGCATCTTACTAGCAGCAGTTGTAACAATGCCTTTTGTAACGATATTATCTTTCAGACCGATCGGTAACCCGAATAGAGGTCCCCGTCCTTCTAATGGCTGGTTGTCCAATTCTTCCGCTTTAGCGAGTGCCTGTTCGCCATTTGTTGAGAGGAAAGCTTGTACTTTTCCATCCATCTTTTCAATACGGGCTAGTGACTCCTCCGTCAGTTCTTTGACAGATACTTCCCGATTATGTAATAGCGACTGAAGTTCTGTTGCCGTCTTTTCAAATAACGTCATTTTTCTTCCTCCTTAAATCCATTCATCAAATGATAGTCGGCACTTTGATTTGTCCGTCTTCATGCTCTTTCACGCTCTTCAGCATCTCTTCCCTGTCAAGTGCGTCTGTCGGAATATCCTTACGTAATACATTGAAAAGCGGTAGTGGATGTGTCATTGGAGCAATCTGCTCAGTGTCCACTTCTTCTAGTTTAATGGAAAATCCAATCATGTCTTCGAGTTGCTCAGCAAACATTTCTGCCTCAGCGTCTGTCATAGCAATCCTTGCAAGACCTGCGTGACGTTTCACTTCATCTATCGTCAATTGTGTCATTGTTTCTCCTCCTCCTCTTTGAATTGTACGGTTAATCATATCATCTTCCTATTATGATGAAAAGTTATGTTGATCAATAGCCGTAAATATGAACGAATGGCTTATCATTATCTGCCTCTTTCACGATTAATGCTTCCGGTCCATTGACGGACGTTATACTTACTTCTGTATGCACATTCGGGAAATGTTGATTAACGAGTGACGTCATATATTGCGTGAAACCGATCGTTTCACTTGTACCAAAGAATTGGATTGGTACTTTTATTTCAAGCGACTTTAAGTTGTTGTCTTTATAAAATCCGGTGCCTATGACGTTGACGAAACTCGGGAAATACGCATCGATATCCTGTTTAAAGCTATCAAATGTAGTATTCATTTCCCTATATTCGCCATTCGCAGAAGACGCTGGGAAAACAACATACTTCTCGTTAACTACTTTCCAACCTGTCGGTGCCGATTGCCCTTTTCCAGCGATGGCTGTTGCAAAATAAGTGCCCGGGACAATGGAGTTGCGGCTCTCTTGCTTAAACAGTCCGACAACAATCGGGATATCTGATAGCCCTTCCTGTGTACGCAGCCGCTTTACAACTTCTTCAGCCATTTTCATACCTTGCTTCTCAAGTACCTTATCCGTTATTTTGGTCTCTTTTCCACTTCTCGAATAGCTGGTTGAATTAAGTGCTAGACCGACGGAAATCCCGGCAAGATGGAGTTTCTTGTCATCCGTCATTACGAGGTAGTTCTGTTCGACGATATGGGCCAGATAATTCGGCGCCACTTCCGAGGCTGTCTCTTCGCTCATGCCTTCCTCGATGGGTGGATTCAAACCAGCTTTATTCGCTGAACTTCTTGACAGCCAGGCCTGGGCAGTCTCCTTGTCGATATGTTGCCCTTCCTGAAAGTAATGGTTTTTCGGATTAAACTGCTGATTGGAAAGACGTAAGAGCCCTTCCTCTGCTTCCTGCATATCGTATTTTGTATAGATATTGTTTACGATTAGACCACGACTCGCACTTTTCTTGAAAGAGATAGGTGTCTTGTAAAACTCTTCTTTTAATTGGACATCCGGTATCATGACAGTCTCTTCAATGCTTTCGTCGTTCTCCTGGACGGCTTCCTCTTTCTCCGTTCCGAATGAAGGAAGACACCCTCCAAGTAGAAGAATGGCTGCAAGTCCAGGTAGTATACCTATTTTTCTCATCATATAATTACTCCTTTTCGCCAAGTGCTTCAATCAACTCAGCTTCATTCCACACAGTAATTTCAAGTTCTTCGGCTTTTGCCAATTTCGAGCCGGCGTCTTCCCCTGCAATCACAAGATCTGTCTTTTTACTCACGCTACCACTCACTTTTCCGCCGAATGCTTCGATTTTCTCTTTCGCTTCGCCACGGGTCAAAATGGATAGTTTCCCTGTTAGGACAACAGTCTTGCCAGAAAATAGGCCGTCTGTCGGTACATCTTGCCGCCTGCGTCCTTTATAGGCTGTATTCAATCCGTAAGCCTCCAGCTTTCGAAGCACTTCAAGAACTTTTTCATTGCTAAAATAGGTCGTAATTGAATCGGCTACCTTGTCCCCGATTTCGTGGATGGTTACAAGCCGCTCTGCATCGGCTACCATTAGATCAGCAAGTGTTCCGAACTCCTCCGCAAGTATTGCTGCCGCTTTTTCACCTACATGGCGGATACCTAGTCCAAAGAGCATTTTTTCAAGTGAATTTTCTTTTGATGCTTCAATTGCAGTTAGTAGATTCGAGACGGATTTTTCACCCATCCGTTCGAGTTCAATTAATTGCTCTCTTGTCAGCGTATATAGATCCGAGACGTCGTGGACAAGATCTGCCTTGTACAAAAGGTCAACTACCCGTTCACCAATTCCTTCGATATTCATTGCATTGCGGGACACGAAGTGAATAATGGCTTCTTTCATCTGTGCTGGACATTGTGGATTAACACAACGTATCGCAACTTCTTCCTCGATTCGAACGAGTTCTGAATCACAGACAGGACAGTTCGTTGGCATTTCAAAAGGTACTTCATCACCAGTGCGTTTTTCCACAATTGCAGCAACTACCTCCGGAATAATATCTCCTGCTTTTCGGATAATAACTGTGTCGCCGATTCGAACGTCTTTTTCTTTAATGAGATCCTCATTATGCAACGATGCGCGTCCTACAGTCGATCCCGCGACAAGAACTGGTTGAAGTATAGCTGTTGGAGTCACTACACCTGTTCTGCCAACACTAAGCTCTATATCTAGCAACGTTGTGACGACTTCCTCAGCGGGAAACTTGTAAGCAGTCGCCCATTTCGGACTTTTTGCCGTAAATCCAAGCTGTTCCTGATCCTCAAAGTTATCGACTTTTACAACAATCCCGTCGATTTCATAGTCAAGAGCGGAACGGCTTTCCCCCCACTCCCCAACATAGTCAATCACTTCTTCAATTGTGGCGCATCGCTTGCGTTCTTTGTTCGTTTCAAAGCCAAGCGCAGCAAGGTAATCTAGTGAGTCTGAATGACTATCTTGTCCGAATAAACTTCCATCGCCACCGATTCCATAAACGAATATCGCCAAATTTCGGCTCGCCGCTATTTTTGGATCGAGTTGGCGAAGTGAGCCTGCCGCCGCGTTACGTGGATTGGCGAACGGCTCATCGCCGGCTTCGTCGCGCATTGCATTCAATTTCACGAACGATTGCTTCGGCATATAAGCCTCGCCGCGAACTTCAATCGCAACAGATTCTTTCAGTCGAAGTGGGATTGTCCGGATTGTTTTTAAACTTGCCGTTATATCTTCCCCGACCGTACCATCTCCACGAGTTGAGCCCTGTACAAACTTTCCGTCGACATATCTGAGCGAAATAGCAAGCCCATCTATTTTTAGTTCACAAATATACGAAACATCGTGTCCTGCTGCCGCCTTAACACGCCTGTCAAATTCTCTCAAATCTTCTTCATTGAATGCATTCGATAGACTAAGCATCGGAAACTCGTGAACGACTTTTCCAAATCCCTTCAGTATCTCTCCACCTACACGCTGTGAGGGGGAGTCCGGATAAATGAGGTCAGGATTTTCCGCTTCAATCGACAACAGTTCCTGCATATATTGGTCATAGATTGCGTCGGAAGTAAGCGGTTTATCAAGCGAATAATAAGCATGACCATACTGATGAAGCAGGTTATTCAATTCTTCCACCCGTTTTTCGAGTTCAAGTCGATCCATCGATTTTTTCTCTCCTTCAGCCATCATGCTTTTTCAATTGGTGCAAATTTTGCTAAGAGACGTTTGACTCCGACTGGATTTGGAAATGCGATGTCCAGTTCTACTTCTTCGCCTGTCCCTTTTACGCTGACAATCATGCCGGTTCCCCACTTTTTGTGAACCGCTTTGTCGCCAGGGCTCCATCCCATTTTGTCTCCACCACTGGTATTATATACAGGCTTTTTAACAGCAGATCGCACAGGTGCTTCATTACGTGCTTTGGATCCGCCTCCAATGGAGAATCCGGAATCTCTTGAAACAATTTCCGTAATGTCATCCGAAATTTCTGCAATGAAACGTGAAGGGCTATTATAGCTCGCACGTCCATAAAGCGTGCGGTACGATGCGGAAGTTAGATAGAGTTTTTGCTCTGCACGCGTGATTCCCACATACGCAAGACGCCTTTCTTCTTCCATCTCCTCGTCATCTCCCATTGAACGGGAGTGCGGAAAGACGTTTTCTTCCATTCCGATGATGAAGACAACAGGAAATTCAAGACCTTTGGCGGCGTGCATCGTCATAAGGACAATTTTCTCTGTAGATTTGTTCTCTTCTTTATCAAGTGAATCAATATCTGCGATGAGCGCAAGATCTGTCAGGAAGGCGACTAATGATTTGTCACCTGTATCTTCTTCTGCACGTTTTTCAAAAGCTTCCGTTACAGATAAAAACTCTTCGATATTTTCCAGACGACTTTCTGACTCAATTGTTTTTTCACGATGAAGCATTTCGCGGTAACCCGATTTATCAAGTATTTGCTCAACAAGTTCAGTCACCGATAAGTATTCCTGCATTCGAGTAAATCCTGCGATCAGCTCACGGAACTTGGCAACTTCATTTGCAGCTCTTGACGTAATGCCCATAAAGTCAACTTCTTGTAATGCGTCAAAAATGGAGCGGTCATGTTCAATTGCAAAGCGCGCCATTTTATCGAATGAAGTAGCACCAATACTGCGCTTTGGTTCATTAATAATCCGGGCCAGTGCAAGATCATCGTCATTGTTGGATACGAGTTTTAAATATGCAAGCAAGTCTTTAATCTCTTTCCGTTCATAAAACTTCGTGCCACCAACAATTGTGTAATCGAGATTGGATTTCACAAGATATTCCTCGATAACGCGCGACTGAGCATTTGTACGATACAAAACTGCAAATTGGTCGAGTTTTAGTTTCTCCTGCTCTTGCAATTCAATAACTTTACCTACGACAAACTGCGATTCATCTTTTTCATCGCTTGCTTTGTAGACATAAATTGAATCGCCTTCTTCATTATCTGTGCGTAGCTTTTTATCATAGCGGCTCTTGTTATTTGTTATGACGTCGTTCGCTGCCTGTAAGATGCGTTGTGTCGAACGATAGTTTTGTTCAAGCATAATCATTTCGGCATTTTTATAGTCTTTTTCAAAGGACAGAATATTGCCGATGTCCGCACCGCGCCATCTATAGATAGATTGGTCAGAGTCTCCAACAACACATAAGTTTTTAAATTTAGCCGCCAGCATATTAACAAGCCTATACTGTGCGTTATTTGTATCCTGGTATTCATCCACATGAATGTATTGGAATTTGTTTTGATAAAATTCAAGGACATCTGGTACACGTTCGAATAAGACCAACGTCATCATGATTAAATCGTCAAAATCAAATGATTGGTTTTTACGCAACCGCTTTGCATAGCCATCATAGACGTCTGCAATCGTTTTTTCATAGGGGTTATGAGGGTTGATTTGTGCGCGGTACATTTCTGCATCAATACACTCGTTTTTCGCTGAGCTAATAGCATTCAGCATTGAACGTGGTTCGTATTGTTTCGCATCAAGGTTCAACGTTTTCAAAACGCTTTTAATGACCGACAATTGATCGGCTGAATCGAGAATCGAAAATGATGTTGAAATACCGATTCGATCAACGTTACGTCGCAGTATTCGGACACACATTGAGTGGAATGTCGAAACCCACATCCGCTCGCCTGTGCCAGCACCAAGCAGTCCATCAATACGGTCACGCATTTCACGTGCCGCTTTGTTAGTGAATGTAATCGCGAGAATATTGGAAGGATAAATGTTTTTCTCAACGACGAGATAGGCAATCCGATGTGTTAGGACACGTGTTTTACCAGAGCCAGCACCCGCCATAATAAGCAGTGCACCTTCTGTTTTCTTCACTGCGCGAGCTTGTTCTGGGTTCATACCTATAAGTAAGTCTTCTGCTATTTTATTCATCTATTATCGCCCTCTCGGAACATTTGTTCTTTTATTATACACTGATTTGGCCTTAACGGGAAACCGATTTCACCGCGTCTACTGTTCCCAATGCCGCCTTGAAATCTTCATAGATGACGTTACCAACGATAATTGTATCCGCAATTTCAGCCATCTTTTTAGCATCTTCACCATTCCTAATGCCGCCTCCATAAAATAGGCGAGTTTTTTCGAGCACGCGTGATGCTGCTTCTACTATTTTAGGATCACCATACATACCGCTGTACTCCAGATAAAAAATGGGTAATTTGAAAAGATGTTCTGCCATGCGAGCATAAGCGACGACATCCTCTTCGTTCGGAACTTCTGTCACTCCAGTCAATTTCGCCGCTTTACAATCGGGGTTCATAATGCAATACCCTTCCGGTTGAATTTCATCCCAGTCCATCATATGCCCATATTCACGAAGCGCGGAATGATGAAGTCCATTAATCCATTCGACTTTCGTTGAGTTAAGCACCGTTGGGATGAAATAATAATCAAAACCCGGTGTCACTGAGTCAACTGTCGATATCTCAAGTGCAACTGAAACGGAATACCTTCTAATTCGGACGAGCAAATCGAGTACGTTATCGAGCGTCACTCCATCTGTTCCACCAACAATAATTCCATCTGTTCCTGACTCTGCAAGCAGTTCCAATTGTTCGTCTGTCACTGTTTTTTCAGGATCTAATTTAAAGGCATGACGCCATGTAGTGAAATCCATGTTTGACCACCCAATCTTATAATGTACGTTTCTCTAGTATACCAAAAAAACCGGACAGATTCTTTCCCTGTCCGGTTCTAACTAAAAGCGTAAGGCACCTGAAGTGCTTATTTAGTCTCCGCTTCCTCTTCATTCACTTGCGGATAGAGGCGTCCAAGTACTTTTCCATACCCGCCAGAGCCGTAATCCACACAGCGTCGTACTCTTGAGATAGTTGCAGTACTGGCACCTGTCTCACCTTGTATCTTATCGTACGTCTTCTTCATCATAAGCATTTGCGCCACTTCCAAGCGTTGGGCGAGTGACTGCAATTCACTTATCGTGACGAGATCATCAAAGAATTCATAACATTCATCGAGGTCTTTTAATTCGAGCATTGCTTTAAATAGTTGGTCCGTCTGATGACCACGGATTTTGTCGATTTGCATATGTCTCCCTCTCTCTGAATGAATTTCTTAAGGGGTATATGTGACAGACGTTTCCATTCCAGGTTGAGTCGAAACGATGTGAATCCACGTTTTACCCGGAACAAGTTTCGCAGGAACACCATTTTCAATCGGTGTTAGGATTCCGTCAATATTTTCCCATTCGATTTCCTTTTCAATACCTGCATGGAACATCATACCTCTACCGCCCGATTCAATATCGACTGACTGTCTGCCGACGTTATCAATTGTTCGATGGGCTGTTTCGAATATAAGTATATTAGACAGTTCCACTGGCTTTTCGTTGGATTTATCGACTGTTAGGATCCCTTTTACCATTCTATTGTACGTTCCTTTTTCGGCATCGTAGGAATACGTGCTTGTAAAGTCCGGGTCTGTGCCATAACGAACAACAAGCATCGATGCGATATCCCCTATTTTAGCACCTTCTATCGAATCTAGGAAAGAAAATGGCGGTATTACGGACAATTCTATCGACGAATTGGTTTTCTCCATACCTGCTAGCACATTATCTTTCGTTATATACGAATTATGCGGAGCTCTTCGTTCTTTGGAGCGATTGAAAAGCGTTCCATCATATTGCATACCGTTTATATTATCCACGAAACGATTTTGCAGCATTTGTTTGGCATCTGGGCTATATCCGTGCGCCACGTAAAATGCGTCAAGTCCTTTTGAGATTTGGACAAAGTAATCCCTCGCACTGCGGATAGGACCGATTTCTTCAGGTAGCTCACTTTGAAATAATGCCAAAAGCCTTGTAATGTTGCCTTCTGCTGCAAGTTCATAGACAATATCTGCATCACTAATGCCTGATTGTGGTCTTGCAAGCGGATGATTGTTAATCGTCATCAGAACTGCGCGACGGGTACTTTCCTCTTCTGATAGAACACCAGTGAACGGTTCTTTATACAAGGTTGGCCCCTGTACAGGTTCTTCTTCAACGATTACTTCTTCCTCTTCCTCTATCGGCTCGGGTACAACGTCCTCCGCCTTCTCTTCTTTTGAACACGCCGCTAACAGCAACATTAAGATAGCTATGTACAATAGCCACCCTCTCATTTTCTTCTCCATTTACGCCTCCTATCTTCCGGTTACCGGAACAATCATTTCTTTTTTCATAACATCGTACAGCCCCATCTGTGTGATGCGTATGTACGGTAAATGTGTTGATTGCAAGAAAAGCAACGTATAGACTGCATCGCCTTTCGTGTAACCACGATCTGCCAGTGCCTGTTTCAATTCTATCTCCTGCTCAATCAATTTTTGAACCGGTTCTGCCGATAAACCGCCACCGATTGCCAGTGGAAGAGTCGCGACGATACCACCGTTTTCCGAGAGCACCATACCGCCACCGATTCGTTTAATTTCCTTGAAGGCATTGTGCATTTCTTTTTTATCTTTGCCGATTAAGATAATATCCCCTGTATTCGAATACGAAGACGCAAAGCCTTGAATTCCTGTTGCGAACCCTTTAATAATTGTATTGACATGCCATTTTCCATTTCTATCGAGAAGCATAAGGAAACTTTCATCGTGATCATCCGCAAGTTTATCGACCTTTGTGTCAATCGTCACATTATACGGTTTTGTAATGACATCGTTAAGCATTTCGATACCAACCGGATTGTCAAATATGAAATCCGATTCATCAAGTTCGAAATTCGGTGCGAACGCTTCAACAAACGACCAATCAATGGTTGGGAAAGGTTCCGTCGATTCATTTTCACGTTTCAACCATTTCCCTTTGGATAAAACATCCGTCGGCACTGGATTGTACTCATCCTCCAGAATATTTAGCGTTGCAAAACGACCTGTCGCAATGAATCCGTGTAAATCGGTCATATCATAATAGCGCGCAACGTTATAAGATGCCATCTGGTATGCATCAATTGGCGGAACCCCCGCTTCAAGCGCAGCACGGATACATTTATCCATTACGCCATCGAGGTGAAATGAAGGCGTCGATCCGTCCGTCGTCATCATCAAGTGATCAAACACATTTAATTCTTTGGCAACAATGTCTTTTAATAAATGTGGAAGATCCGGACGAATGGATGAATAGCGTAGGGTCACTCCATACCCGTGCAGTAGCCGTGCCTCTACCTCTTCTATCGTCATCGCTTCATGATCACCGTCTGTTCCAAGAAGACGCATCCGTGCCAACGTCCGCTCAGAGGCACCAGGGAAATGCCCTTCTATTTTCTTGCCCCCTATTTTTGCAGCATTTACAGAGGCGACCATATTGGGTTCCCCTGTCATGAGCCGTGGCCAACCCGTCAACTCTCCGCCCACCAATACTTCTGGACGTTCAATCCACTCTTTAATAGAAGCTAGATTAAACAATTCAGCCTCCTTCTGTAGAATCGTCTGTGAATCAAACCGTGCCCACCAGTAAAATGAAAACGGTAATTTATTTAACTCATCAAGCAGCCCAAACGATGTTTCGTTATCAAGAGACATGAATAATATAAGATTATCCGAAATGAATGTCGTTGTCCCAAGCCGCGATGCATAATCTGCAAACGTCCGCGGGTTGTACAATTGAAACGGATGAACATGCGGTTCAATATAACCAGGAACAATTTTCTTCCCTGTAGCATCGAAGATTTCGGCGCCTTCTGTCATTACCGGCATTTCCTTCCCGGCGTACACAATCCGATCGCCAGCAATCCAAATGTTGCCTGTCACCCATTTTTTATAGATTGAATGTAAATATTCTGCATTAGTAATAATGAGGTCCGGCGCCTTGTTGCCGTCGATCATATGTAGTTGGTCTTTTATTTCTTTAGGCTCCCACATGATACACTCTCCCTTTAACTGAACTATTCATACTATTTATCGTAGCATAGCATTGAGGAAATAAATAGGGAGTTCGGTAGACATTTTTTGTTATTTCGGACAAACGAGGAGTTCATATTGAGGCGGGCGTTGTGAAGTTTACACTGAACGTTGTTAACTTTTGATATTCTGTTGTCTACTTTTGAGGTAACGTTGCGAACTTCTTGATACGTTGCATGCTTTCTCAACTTTGTTGTTTAGTTTACGCGGTGTGTTGTTTATTTCCGGAGATACGTTGCATAATTCTTGATACGTTGCATACTTTCTCAACTTTGTTGTTTAGTTTACGTAGCGCGTTGTTTACTTTCAGAGATACGTTGCGAACCTTTCCTCAGTAAAAGGGTTCCGACACCTTTTGACGAAATAGTGTAGTATTACAATCGATTGGATTTGATAAAATGACCGACAAGATGCAGTTTGATAAAGAGATGGCCGCAGAATATGACAGAGGAGTGCGCCGAACGTTGCCTACCTACGATTCGATGTTCAAACTTGTACAGGCTTATCTTCGAGCAAACATAACACAACAAGAAAGTGTATTGATAATTGGAGCGGGTGGCGGCAATGAACTTGCTACGTTAGGACCAACTAATCCCGCGTGGACATTTACAGCAGTAGATCCCGCACCACCAATGCTTGATTTCGCGCGAATGAAAGCAATTGACTTGAAGATAGATGACCGTGTGGAATTCATCGAAGGAACTGTCGATGATGTAACAGAAGAGAAACTGTTCGGGGCTGCAACCTGTATGCTCGTCCTCCATTTCATTGAAGATATCGATGAAAAAAGGATCCTACTGAAAAAGATCCGACATCATCTATCACCTGGTGCTCCATTCGTTATGGCGTCCATGTACGGGAACCCGAGCGACCCCTCATTTAATGAGCTATTCGCTCTATGGAAAGCGTACTGGTTGGATTCAACAAATTTAACTGAAACAGAGGTAAATGAAATGGAGAAAACAGTAAGGAAGCTTTCCTTTATTCCTGAAGAGGAGATTGTCCGTTTGCTAAGGGAAGCTGGATTTGGGAACATTGCTAAGTTCTTCACGACGAATATGTTTGGTGGGTGGATTTGTAAGGCCGAATAATAAGAAAAACAAGTAAATCTCCTCAAATAAAAAAATCCCCAAATCCATCACCTAGATAGATTTGGGGATTTTTTATTCAAACGTACGCCAGCCAATGTCCTGCCTGTAGAAGAATCCGTTCCATTCTAATTGAGACAAGCCTTTATAAACCTCAACCTGCGCTTCTTTCAATGAATCTGCTTTCGCTGTAATGAGGAGTACACGTCCCCCATTACCAACAAACCCTTCGCCATTTGATTTTGTGCCTGCATGGAAGACTTCTAAGTCACGTGCTGACAAAACGTCAAGTTCAGGTAATGCCGCCCCTTTTACTACATCTCCTGGATATCTATCTGCCGCAATGACAACGCCTAACATCGCTTTGTCATCCCACTTCAAGTCATACGGTTTACCAGCCATAAGTGCAGCCATGAATTCACCAAAGTCAGACGCCATTCGTGGAAGGACGACCTGCGTTTCAGGATCGCCGAAACGAGCGTTGAACTCAATCACTTTCGGGCCCTTGTCAGTCAAAATCAGACCGGCATATAAAATACCAGTAAACGGAGTCCCTTCTGCAGCCATTGCTTCAACAGTCGGAACGACGACTTTATCGTATGCTTCTTTCACAACTGCGTCCGAAATTTGCGGAACGGGTGAATAAGCGCCCATACCACCCGTATTCGGTCCTCTATCACCGTCATAAGCACGCTTATGATCCTGCGCGACAACCATCGGGTAAATCTGACCGTCATGAACAAACGACATGTAAGAGAACTCTTCGCCGTCCAAAAACTCTTCGATAACAACACGTGATGAAGATTCGCCGAATTTCTGGTTGCCAATCATATCGTCGACTGCTTCAAGCGCATCCTCCAGCGTCATCGCAACGATAACACCTTTCCCAGCTGCAAGTCCATCTGCTTTAACGACAATTGGGGCACCATTTTCTCGGATAAACGCTTTTGCTTCTTCTGCATCGGTAAATGTTCCGTAGGCAGCTGTCGGAATAGCATACTTTGTCATCAGCTCTTTAGCGAATGACTTACTTCCTTCGATCAACGCCGCCGCTTTCGTTGGTCCGAACGCTGTTAATCCACGTTCAGTAAAGTAATCAACAATTCCTTCTCCAAGCGGTTGTTCAGGGCCGACAAATGTCAGGTCCACATGGTTCTCTTGTGCAAATGAAGCAAGTGCCTCAAAATCCAACGCATCGATTTGCACACATTCAGCATCATTTTTCATGCCATCATTGCCGGGTGCGACAAAAACTTTATTTACTGAAGGGGAGACATTGAACTGTCTGGCAATCGCATGCTCGCGGCCACCGCTCCCGATAACGAGTATATTCAATGCAATCTACTCCTTAATGTTTGAAATGACGTACGCCTGTAAACACCATCGTAATACCGTATTCATTAGCTTTCTTAATCGAATCTTCGTCTTTCACTGATCCGCCTGGTTGAATAATTGCCGTAATGCCCGCTTTCGCTGCAGCTTCGACTGTATCATCCATTGGGAAGAATGCATCAGATGCAAGCGCTGCACCTTTAGCGCGTTCGCCTGCTTGCGTTAGCGCGATATTCGCTGCTCCAACACGGTTCATCTGCCCCGCACCAACACCGAGTGTCATATTGTCATCAGTCACGACAATTGCGTTGGACTTCACATGTTTTACAACAGCCCAACCAAGTTTCATCGCTTCCCATTCAGCTTCAGTTGGCTGGCGGTCAGTCGCAACACGAATGTCTGCATCCGCAAATCCGTATGCATCCGGCTCTTGCATAAGCAATCCGCCTTCAACAGAAACTGTATTCCATTTGTCTTTTTTGTTTTGATCAAACGAAATTGTCATCAAGCGAATATTTTTCTTCTTCGTCAAGATTTCAACTGCTTCTTCTGTGAATGCAGGTGCGATGATAATTTCTAGGAAGATACCCGATAACTTTTCAGCAGTTGCAGCATCAACTTCACGGTTCAATGCAATTATACCGCCAAAGATAGACGTCGAGTCTGCTTCGTATGCTTTATTGAACGCTTCGAAAATTGTTTTGCCTGTTCCAACACCACATGGATTCATATGTTTTACCGCTACTGCAGCTGCTTTATCAAATTCTTTAATGATTTGGATAGCCGCATTCGCATCTTGGATATTGTTATACGAAAGTTCTTTGCCATGTAATTGGTTCGCGTACGCAATTGAGAAATCAGAACCAAGTGGACGGCTGTAGAAAGCTGCTTTTTGGTGTGGATTTTCTCCATAACGAAGCGGTTGTTTTAATTCATATGTATACGTAACCTGCTCAGGGAATTCTTCGCCTGTAAGGTCAGTCAAGAAACCGGCAATAAGTGCATCGTATGCTGCTGTATGACGGAAAACTTTTGCTGCAAGACGTCTGCGCGTTTCAAGTGTCGTTTTGCCATCTGCTTTGATCTCGGTAAGCACTTGATCGTAATCTGTTGCATCTACGATAACTGTGACGTATGCATGGTTTTTCGCTGAAGCACGAAGCATCGCTGGTCCACCAATATCGATATTTTCAATTGCATCATCATTGGTTACGTCCGGCTTTGAAATCGTTTCTTTAAACGGATACAAGTTAACACAAACAACGTCAATCGGCTGGATGCCATGCTCTTCCATTTGTAAGATATGAGAGGGATTGTCTTGTTTCGCAAGAAGTCCTCCGTGAATCATTGGGTTGAGCGTTTTAACGCGGCCTTCCATAATTTCAGGGAATCCGGTTACTGCATCGACTGCTGTTACTGCGACGCCATTGTCTGCAAGATGTTTCATTGTACCGCCTGTTGATAACAGTTCATAACCGAGACTTTCCAATTCTTTTGCAAATTCCAAAATACCGTTTTTGTCTGACACGCTAAGCAATGCACGTTTTTTCACGAATAAAACCCTCCAATTAGTATGTTAGGATAGCAGTCTAAAATCGCGACTTCCTGTCGCAACGACTGCATGACCTGCTTTCTGCCTGCCCAAGCCTTGATCATTACCGGCTAAAAAGTTCGTTTAACGTATCTTTATATAAACCGTGTTCAACAGCATGAATCGCTTCGGCTGTTTTATCTTCATCTCCACTGACAACATCGACTGCACACTGCGCAAGAATTTGTCCTGTATCCATTCCTTCATCCACAAGATGAACGGTAACACCCGTTACCTTCACGCCATGCGCAACCGCTTGTCCAATCGCATCTTTTCCAGGAAACGATGGCAGTAGTGAAGGATGAATATTGACGATGCGAGAAGGATAAGCCGTCAATAGTACCGGCCCAACAAGACGCATATAACCTGCAAGAACTAGCCATTCCGCCCCGGATTCTCGAAGTGCATGAAGAATTGCTTCTTCGTACGCATCTTTCGTTTCGAAATCTTTTGGACGTATTGCTGCAACTGGAATACTCACTTTGTCAGCACGTTCAACAACAAATGCTTTCGGCTTATTTGTCACCATCAGGACGATTTCAGCATTCAATTCACCTGCGCTACATGCTTGTTCAATTGCTGCAAAATTACTGCCGCTTCCGGATGCGAAAACGGCAATCTTCACTTTTCGATTCATTCGGCAAGACTTCCGTCATGTTTCCCTGTAAATGTGACGCCATCGCCTTCAATTACACGTCCAATAATGAATGCTTCTTCCCCGTGCTCAGCTGCAATTTTAAGGGCAGCATTCGCTTGTTCTTCAGGAAGCGCAACTACAAAACCGATACCCATGTTAAATACGCTGTATAGATCTTTATCCAACAGTTCGCCTTTTTCTTTCAGCATTTTGAATACTGGAAGTACTGGCCATGAACCAAGGTCAATTTCCGCTCCGAATCCATCTACCAACATACGCGGTAAGTTTTCGTAGAAGCCGCCGCCCGTAATATGGCCCATTGAATGGACGTCGAGTTCGTTATGCATTTGAAGAACAGGTTTCGCATAAATTTTCGTCGGTGTAAGAAGTGCGTTTCCAACTGTTCCAAGATCTTCGTATCCAGCAATCAAACCGTCAATTTCACAGCCCTGATCTTCAATTACAATTTTACGGACGAGGGAATAACCGTTCGAATGAATACCGCTTGAAGCGATACCGACAAGAACGTCTCCAGCAACAACTTTTTCACCCGTGACAACTTTACTCTTTTCACATGCTCCAACTGCAAATCCTGCAAGGTCATACTCATCGACTTCGTAAAGTCCTGGCATCTCAGCCGTTTCTCCACCAATTAATGCTGCACCAGATTGAACACAACCATCTGCGATTCCTTTAACAATCGCTTCGACCTTTTCAGGAACGGCTTTGCCAAGTGCGATGTAATCAAGGAAGTAAAGAGGTTCTGCGCCCTGCGCCACAATATCGTTAACACACATAGCGACACAGTCAATACCAATCGTGTCATGCTTATCTGCCATGAACGCCAGTTTCAACTTTGTACCAACACCGTCTGTACCGGAAATAAGTACCGGTTCTTTGTAGTTAAGTGCGGATAGATCGAACATGCCACCAAAACCGCCGAACGTTCCTGTAACACCTTTACGCGCAGTTCGCGCAACATGTGACTTCATCCGTTCAACTGACTCGTAACCAGCTTCGATATTTACACCTGCGTTTTCATAAGCCTTCGACATGTAAAAGTCCCCCTATCAAACAATTTCTTTCTTATGTGGCAACACTGTATCTGAATAGATTTCTGTAGGATATTCTCCTGTAAAGCATGCAAGGCATTGTCCACAGTTCTTTGTTTTATCGGGACGTCCAATGGCTTCGACCATTCCCTCAGCAGACAGGAATGTCAGTGAATCTGCACCGATAAGCTCTCGGATTTCATCAACCGTCCTATTTGTTGCTATCAATTCTGAATCCGTACTGATATCTACACCATAAAAACACGGACTGACAAGCGGTGGAGACGCAATCACAACGTGAACTTCTGTCGCACCGGCTTCTTTCAACAGATTGACAATCCTTTTAGACGTGGTGCCGCGAACAATCGAATCATCCACCATGACGACTCTTTTACCGTTCACAACTTGACGCACTGGAGAAAGTTTCATCTTCACGCCTCTTTCACGCATCTCCTGTGTTGGTTGAATGAACGTTCGCCCGACATAACGACTTTTGATCAGCCCTAACTCATATGGAATTCCACTTTCCTCAGAAAACCCAATAGCCGCTGAAATACTTGAATCCGGTACACCTGTGACGACGTCTGCTTCGATATGCACTTCACGTGCAAGTCGTTTGCCGCAACGCTTCCGTGCTGAATGAATATTAATACCATCAATATCCGAATCAGGGCGTGCGAAATAGACATATTCCATCGAGCACATAGCCGAGTCCGCAGCTTTCGCAAAACGGTCCGACTGAAGACCTTTATCATTAATAATGATGAGTTCTCCCGGCTCTACCGAACGAACCCATTCTGCACCAATAAGATCGAACGCACATGTCTCAGATGCTACGACCCAAGCATCTCCCAGTTTCCCAAGGGATAATGGACGCAAACCATTCGGATCCTGCGCAACCATTAATCCGTCATCCGTCAAGATGACAAACGCAAAAGCACCTTTTAACATCGACAATGCTTTTTTTACACGATCACGCTGTGTTAAAGAACCGCTACTTTTCTTAATTAAATGCGCTAGCACTTCTGTATCAGAATTCGTTTGAAAAATACTACCTTGACGTTCAAGATGCTCGCGTAGTTCGACCGCATTCACAATGTTGCCATTGTGAGCGACCGAAAGACTTCCAGTTGTTGAACGGAAAACGAGCGGCTGAACATTTTCGATTCCGCGACCGTTCTCTGTAGAATAACGCACTTGCCCAATTGCTGAATTTCCTTTTAAATCATTGATCTCATTACCAGAAAACACTTCATTGACAAGACCTTCGCCTTTAATCACATGAAACTTTTTGCCTTCCTTCGTAACGATACCGGCTCCTTCTTGTCCCCGGTGTTGTAACGCGTGCAGACCATAATAACTGATCTGCGCCGCGTCTTCATGACCCCAAATGCCAAACACACCGCACTCTTCGTTTAAGCCTCTGAGTTCAGCAAGCATTGGATAGCCCCTTTCCAAGCAGAACGGAGTTCATCCACCGTCCCGTCGATTAACGTACCATCTTCACCGTTAATAACGATACGGTTACTATCCGTAACTACACCGATCTTAATCGCATCTGCTACAGCTTTTTCGAAATCTGCCGCTTTTTCTTCTTTTACAGTCACAAGGAAACGTGATTGTGTTTCACTGAATAATGCTGTTACTGCAGATCCTGAAACTGTAACGCCTGCTCCAAGACCTTCCGTACCGAATGCTTTTTCACAAAGCGCTACTGCAAATCCGCCTTCTGATAAATCTGTTGCTGATTGAACAAGTCCCGCTTGGATCGCTGTCAAAAGTTCTTTCTGGCGTGCTGCTTCAACTTCAAGGTCAATTGCCGGAGCTTGGCCGAAAATTTTCCCTTCCGTCATTTGTTGCAATTCACTACCGCCGAAATCAAGTGATGCTTCACCGATGACATAAATGACATCGCCTGCATTTTTGAATTCAGTAGTCGTTACTTGTGATAAATCATGAACAAGGCCGACCATACCAATCGTTGGTGTCGGATAGATTGGAACACCATTCACTTCATTAGATAAGGAAACGTTCCCGCTTATTACAGGAGCATTCAACTTGCGGCATGCATCAGAAATTCCGTCAGCTGATTTCTCAAGCTGCCAAAATACTTCCGGCTTGTCCGCACTACCAAAGTTTAAGCAATCTGTAATTGCAATTGGTTCCGCGCCTGAACAAATGAGATTACGTGCTGCTTCAGCAACGGCAATTTTCCCGCCTGTTTCTGGGTCAAGATAGACGAAACGTGAGTTACAATCGGATGTCATCGCAAGTCCTTTATTCGTTCCAGTGACACGAATGACACCTGCAGATGAACCTGGTGCAACGACCGTATTTGACCTAGCTTGTGTATCGAACTGATTATAGACCCATTCTTTCGATGCAATCGTTGGACGTTGCAAGAGGTCTTTAAGTGTTTCATTCAAATCTGTCACGACAGGTTCTGTCATTTCCATCGCTTGGAATTCTCTGAAATAAGCAGGTTCCTCGGATTTCTTATGGTAAACCGGTGCGTCTTCAGCAAGTGCATCAGCTGATACTTCAGCGACAACTTCACCTTTATGAAGCAGGCGCAGCATTTTATCATCTGTTACTTTACCAATCGTTACAGCTTCGACATTATATTTCGCAAATAAATCCGTTACTTCCTGTTCACGGCCTTTTTTCACGACGATTAGCATACGTTCTTGAGATTCTGACAACATCATTTCATATGCTGTCATTCCTTCTTCACGTTGTGGTACTAGGTCAAGGTTTAACTCAACACCATACCCTGCTTTTGATGCCATTTCAGCCGCAGAAGAAGTAAGTCCTGCTGCCCCCATATCTTGAATCCCAATTAACGCATCTGATTTTACAAGCTCAAGGCATGCTTCCATCACAAGTTTTTCAAGGAACGGGTCACCAGCTTGCATCACTGGAAGTTCTCCATCTTTTACTTCGGATGAAGACATCGTCGCACCGTGAATCCCGTCACGTCCTGTTGTAGCACCGGCATACATCACACTATTACCGATACCGGAAGCGATCCCTTTTTGAATGTCTTCATGATTTAACAAACCAACAGCCATCGCATTGACGAGTGGACGTTTAGAATAACAATTATCGAACTGAACTTCGCCAGCAATAGTAGGTATACCAATCGCATTTCCGTAACTTGCAATCCCTGCAACCGCTTCTTCGAATAAATAACGGTCACGTTCGTCTGTTAGATCGCCGAAACGAAGTGAGTTTACAAGTGCTACAGGGCGGGCACCCATTGAAAATACGTCACGCAGAACCCCACCAGCACCAGTTGCTGCCCCGATGAACGGTTCAATCGCAGAAGGAGAGTTATGGGATTCCATTTTGAAAACAGCTGCTTGATTGTCGCCAATGTCGACGATTCCTGCTCCTTCTCCTGGTCCTTGAAGAACACGTGGCCCATCAGTTGGGAATTTACGCAGTACTGGTTTCGAGCTCTTATATGAGCAGTGTTCAGACCACAATGCAGAGAATAAACCCGTTTCCGTATAGTTTGGAAGGCGTCCTAACATCTCTGTTGCACGTTCGAATTCCTCATCTGTCATTCCCATTTGGCGGTATAATTGTTCATCTTTAATTTGTTGTGCGTTCGGTTCATGCTTGGCTGACATTATTTTCACTCCACCTTTTCAAGATTGAATTGAATAGAGGCAATCCATCTGTTCCTCCGATGATTTCCTCAACTGCACGTTCAGGAAGGGGCATCATACCGAGCACATTGCCTTTTTCGTTTAAAACACCCGCAATGTCCGCTGTGCTGCCATCTGCATTACCGTCCGCATATGTAAATACGATACGGTTCGTACTTTTCAATTCTGCTACTGTCTTTTCATCAACATAATAGTTGCCGAATTCATGAGCAAACGGAATCGTGATTTCTTGCCCGTTGTCGTAATCTGCCGTAAATGTAGAATCTGTATTCAAGACAGTCAATTTCGTTTTGCCAGACCTGAATTTCAGTCCTTTATTGCGCAAGAAAGCGCCTGGTAAAAGGCCTGCTTCAGCAAGAATTTGGAACCCGTTACCCACACCAAGAACAGGTTTCCCTGTTGCAGCAAATGCTTTCAAGCTCTCGATTGCTGGTGAGCTTTGCGCTAGTGCACCCGCACGCAGATAATCCCCGTACGATGCTCCACTCGGAATAAGTACTGCGTCATAACCGTCAAGATTCGCTTCTGTATGCCAGATGTATTCTGCTTTATTGCCCAGAACGGTATTTACCGCATGATACATGTCGATGTCGCAACCCGATCCTGGGAAAACAAGTATAGCGAACTTCATTTGCCCGCGACCTCCCCGATTTCATATCGGTAGTCCTCAATAACTTTATTGACTAAAAGCTTTTCGCACATTTCTTTGACACGTGCATCGATATTTGTAACTGATTCGTCTAATTCTAGCTCAATCAATTTCCCAATGCGTACGTTTTCGACCTCTTTATAACCCATCGTTTGAAGCGCTTCTTTAGTTGCTACCCCTTGTGGATCAACAACACTTTCACGGAGTGTTACGTATACGTTTACTTTCGTCATGTCTTTTTTCCTCCCAAATGGAATTAGATTAAGTTTCTTTTTGAAACTTTGAAATGTTGAAAAGCTGCCGTCAATTATTCAGTCAAGACGGAGCTGCTTGAAATTCGTATAACACTTATTTTGTTCTAACCGTACAGCGTCCATTTCTGGACTGGGGTATCGCTTTATCATAAGTATCACCCTCTATTCAGACCAAATTCCCGTTGAATTAATGTCTTCCAATGTCTTTTCAATGTTGTCCGTCATGATTGTGACATGTCCCATTTTTCGCTTTAATTTCGCTTCGGCTTTGCCATATAGATGGATTGACCAATCGGGATAATCCGTAACAATCTTCGTCAGTGGCGCTACATGTTCGCCGAGCACATTCACCATAATCGAAGATTGCCATAATATCGGCTTGCGAAGTGGCCAGCCACAAATAGCACGGATATGCTGATGGAACTGCGAAATGTTACACGCCTCAATTGAATAATGACCCGAGTTATGTGGACGTGGTGCTAATTCATTAATAATAATTTCATCATTTTCTAAGACGAACATTTCAACCGCCAATGTCCCGACAAGATTGAGATGATCTGCGATTTTCTTCGCTGCATCTTCGGCTTGGGCTAAGACTTTTTCATTGACCCGTGCTGGAACGATTGATTCATGCAGTATATGGTGTTTATGAATATTTTCAGCAACTGGAAGACAGTAAGATTGTCCTTTATCATTCCGTTGAATGATCACTGATATTTCTTTTGTAAACGGAACGAACGCTTCTGCAATACATGCCGAATGAACAAAGAGTGATTCCGCTTCGTGAAGATCACTTTCAGAGTCGATTTTCACTTGCCCTTTGCCGTCATAACCACCGAATGCAGTCTTGACGATACAAGGGTAGCCGACTTCTCCAATTTTCAATGTTAGCTCTTCAAACGTCTGTGCCGCTACATAGTTTGCAACAGGTGCACCCGATGCTGTAATTTCTGCTTTTTCATTGATTCGATTCTGTGTGATCCGGACAAGTTCTGCGCCCTGCGGTACGTGTGCGATTTGAGTGAGCCTTTTCAATCCCTCATAATCAATGTTTTCGAATTCATATGTGATGACGTCACTCACTTCACCTAGTTCCTCGAGTGCAATCTCATCGTTGTAAGGTGCAACAATCCGTATATCAGCAATTTGACCACACGGTGAATCCATAACAGGATCTAGCACCGCGATTTTGAATCCCGCTTCCTTCGCGGCAAGCCCCATCATCCGACCAAGCTGTCCCCCACCAATGATCCCTATCGTTTGTCCAGGTAAAATTGTTTTCATAGTAAGTCACCGCTACTTTCTAGTGCCGCATCACGCATGTTATTACGGCGCTCTTCAATACGTTTCATTAGAGCTTTGTCATGGACACCTAACATCTGTGCTGCAAGAAGACCTGCGTTCACAGCGCCTGCTTTCCCAATCGCCATAGTCGCCACTGGAACACCTCCAGGCATTTGAACAATGGACAATAAGGAATCCATTCCATTCAACGCTTTTGACTGAACAGGTATGCCAATAACGGGTAGCAATGTTTTTGCTGCAACCATCCCTGGAAGGTGTGCAGCTCCCCCAGCTCCTGCAATAATGACTTCTAAACCTTTATCTTGCGCTTGTTCTGCATATTCAAACATGAAATCAGGTGTACGGTGTGCTGAGACGACTTTCTTCTCGTAAGGGACTTCTAGTTCGTCCAAAATGTCACACGTATGTTTCATTGTTTCCCAATCACTTTTACTTCCCATAATGACACCGATTTTCGGTTCCACTTATAATCCGCTCCTTTTAAGAAAAGCGTTAGGTGCCGCTACAAATGAATGTTGCATAAGTTTGCCACATTTTGTGGCAACAGGCCGTCTTATGACCCGAGCGTCTGGCACCTGAAGCCTAGCCAACATTTCCTAAACTAAAAAGTCCTCGAACAAACCACTCTTCATATGCATGAAAAGCAGATCATTCGAGGACGTTGAAATATGCGTTAAGATGATTGCACCCATAGGTACCCACACACCTTTCGCTACAATTCCTGAAAGTCGCTTTCCCGCATAGTCCGGACATTACGGTGTCCTGGTAGAAACACTGCGGCCAATTCCACAGCATATATGGGGATTCTATTTACTCTCTATATTTTAACAAGACCGCGAGCATTCGTCAATAGAAAAGGCGAACAATTACATATCGCTATCCCATAACGTTCGCCTTTTAGGCATTTTCATCTTCTCTTAGTACACCTTTGAACTTGATAACTTGCCGTACTGGAATAAATTCTCCATTCACCTCAGTAAACAGCGGCTCTTCCTTTCGTCCCGCAACTGCATAACCTTCTGCAGCCATTCGCTTCAAACAATCCTCAATAGTCTCTTCTGTTTCCACGTCAAACCATATAGTCTTCTTTTTACTCACTTGAACAACTTCCCTTTCCTCACACTCTTAACCCAGAAACCGCCATGTATCATTTTCGCCTCGTATGCAATAATAAATGCTTTTGGGTCTATTTCTTTAATAGTAACGTAAAGTTTCAATTCATATTTACGCGGGGTAAGAATCTGCATAGCAGACCGATCCCCATCAAGACCATTCGCTGACCAATCTGTGACTCCGTAACCTTTTTCCCGCAGTATACTCGGTAATTTCAAGTTCTTCTCTGACGTAATTACATTTACTGTAATATAGCCAAGTGCCATCTTCTCTTCAATCTTCGACCCAATAATAACTCCACAACCATAACCGATTGCATAGGCTACTAAGTTCTGTATTTCATTCAGGTTATCAAGCACTAAACCAAGGCCGATGACATAGATAACGATTTCTACTACACTAAGTCCGGCAGCGATGTATCTATAGCCTTTTAACGTTAGAATCATGCGCACTGTAAAAAATGTAACATACACGATATTAATCGCGAATATAATGAGCACCATTTGCAAAATAACCACCCCTTTCAATATTGCTTGACCCTTATCGTATCGCTGTTAGGCTATGATTTCAAGCTATTAAGAATAGACGGACAAGTAGCTCGGATCCGAAGATGAATTTAGGTATTCTAATCGCCACTTCCATAATCTAACGCCAATTCTTATGTCGCTAATTGTTCAATCATAATGGCTAAAATTATAGGCGAGCGAGCGTATCAGGAGCACGACCGATCATATCAATTCCTAAACAATCATAACCGCTGCACGACCGATCATATCAACACGTAAACCGATCATATCAACACCTAAACAATCATAACCACTGCAGGACCGATCATATCAACATTTAAACAATCATAACCAATGCACAACCGATCATATCAACACGTAAACAATCATAACCAATGCACGACCGATCATTTCAACACCTAAACAATCATAACCATTGCACAACCGATCATATCAACACCTAAACAATCATAACCACTGCACAGCCGATCATATCAATTCCTAAACAATCATAACCAATGTACAACCGATCATTTCAACACGTAAACCGATCATATATATAACTCACTTACATTAAGACCTGTACATTTACGGAATTTCGTTATTATATAAATTGAAGTAAATAAACCCTTCAATATCGCATTTTGTATGCCCAACCCCATTAATCTAACTGCTTCACCTATCCTATAGTCATTTGGCTCCGTCTTTCCCAGTAAGAAGCTAGCGCTTTGTTTTCATATCATATTCAATACTTTAACTTAGATAGCATTTCTCCATAGTACGAGATTTTTTTATTTCCCGGAAGACAAAAAAAGTCATTACCTATTGGCAATGACCTTACTACCGGCGACGTCCAACTCCTCACAGGAAAGAGCTCCGAACCACCATCAGCATGCGAACTTATTATCCCTATGCCTAGTAATGTAGACACGGAAGGGGAAAGGCGACGTTTTTCTAATTGAGACCACCCTTTTTTCGAAAGACAAGAAATTATAAACTTTTTCACCTAGAGTAGTGTCTATACTCCAGCGCCTAGCACCCGATCCTACACAACGGGGGGCATGCAGAGCTGTTGCGACATTGTGTCACCTGTGTCGCGCTGATCCTAAGCTGCCTTCCTCTATCGCTTGTCGTCCTTTTCGGCTCCACCAAGGCGCTTGAGTTTTTTATGTATACGATTATCCTTACTTTTTTTTGTATAAGTACAAATTAACCTATGTAAGTTGAAATTAAGAATCCCTTTGAATTCCTTATTGCGCTAGGGATATCTCGCTCCCTAAGCCTAGTTAGTGCTCCATTACTCTCAGAGCTTCGGATGCCTCTTTAAATGCGCATTCTCTAGGTTCCTATAGTTACTCATTTATTTAATATATATATATCTAAAAAAAATTTCTAAAAATAAACACAAAAAAAGCCATTACCTATTGGCAATGACCTTGCGCCCGGCGGCGTCCTACTCTCGCAGGGGGAAACCCCCAACTACCATCGGCGCTGAAGAGCTTAACTTCCGTGTTCGGGATGGGAACGGGTGTGACCTCTTCGCAATCGTCACCAGACTCTTTGAGCTTGTTCGCTCAAAACTGAATAAAACAGACATTGTGCTACACGAATCAGGGTAATCAAGCCCTTTTCAAAATTGGTTAAGTCCTCGATCGATTAGTATCCGTCAGCTCCACACGTCGCCGTGCTTCCACCCCAGACCTATCAACCTCATCTTCTTTGAGGGATCTTACTTACTTGCGTAATGGGAAATCTCATCTCGAGGGGGGCTTCATGCTTAGATGCTTTCAGCATTTATCCCGTCCATACATAGCTACCCAGCGATGCCTTTGGCAAGACAACTGGTACACCAGAGGTATGTCCATCCCGGTCCTCTCGTACTAAGGACAGCTCCTCTCAAATTTCCTGCGCCCGCGACGGATAGGGACCGAACTGTCTCACGACGTTCTGAACCCAGCTCGCGTACCGCTTTAATGGGCGAACAGCCCAACCCTTGGGACCGACTACAGCCCCAGGATGCGATGAGCCGACATCGAGGTGCCAAACCTCCCCGTCGATGTGGACTCTTGGGGGAGATAAGCCTGTTATCCCCGGGGTAGCTTTTATCCGTTGAGCGATGGCCCTTCCATGCGGAACCACCGGATCACTAAGCCCGTCTTTCGACCCTGCTCGACTTGTAGGTCTCGCAGTCAAGCTCCCTTATGCCTTTGCACTCTACGAATGATGTCCAACCATTCTGAGGGAACCTTTGGGCGCCTCCGTTACTCTTTAGGAGGCGACCGCCCCAGTCAAACTGCCCGCCTGACACTGTCTCCTGCCCCGATAAGGGGCATGGGTTAGAAGTCCAATACAGCCAGGGTAGTATCCCACCAACGCCTCATCCGAAGCTAGCGCTCCGGAATCCAAGGCTCCTACCTATCCTGTACAGGCTGCACCGGAATTCAATATCAGGTTACAGTAAAGCTCCACGGGGTCTTTCCGTCCTGTCGCGGGTAACCTGCATCTTCACAGGTATTATAATTTCACCGAGTCTCTCGTTGAGACAGTGCCCAGATCGTTACGCCTTTCGTGCGGGTCGGAACTTACCCGACAAGGAATTTCGCTACCTTAGGACCGTTATAGTTACGGCCGCCGTTTACTGGGGCTTCAATTCGAAGCTTCGCTTGCGCTGACCTCTCCTCTTAACCTTCCAGCACCGGGCAGGCGTCAGCCCCTATACTTCACCTTGCGGTTTTGCAGAGACCTGTGTTTTTGCTAAACAGTCGCCTGGGCCTATTCACTGCGGCTCTCTCGGGCTTTAACACCCTACCAGAGCACCCCTTCTCCCGAAGTTACGGGGTCATTTTGCCGAGTTCCTTAACGAGAGTTCTCTCGATCACCTTAGGATTCTCTCCTCGCCTACCTGTGTCGGTTTGCGGTACAGGCACCTCCCGCCTCGCTAGAGGCTTTTCTTGGCAGCGTGAAATCAGGGACTCAGGGATAAATCCCCTTGCTGTAACAGCTCAATGTTATAGGAACGGGATTTGCCTCATTCCACACCTCACTGCTTAGACGCGCATAACCAACAGCGCGCTCACCCTATCCTACTGCGTCACCCC
>NZ_CP152018.1:2182500-2252500 GCF_038620285.1 Sporosarcina sp. FSL K6-1540 | reverse complement strand
CTCGGCGATAATTTGTTCCGAGCTTATCGAACTCAAAATACTTTTTCATGTATAACTTCCTCTTCAAATAGTTTTTTTAGATAAAAAAAGCATGCGATAGTACTTCGCATGCTTCCCTAAAACAAATTCAAATAGAAGGGTTATCCCCCTTCTATTTGAATCGTAGTCGGGAAATTTAAGGTGTCCCGGTAGAAACTTCCGAGCCATATCCTCGGTTTTATACGATATCTTCTATTTTATTCCCACTCGATTGTGCCGCCTGGCTTTGGAGACAGGTCATAGCATACGCGGTTTACATTTTTCACTTCGTTAATGATCCGGTCAGTGATTTTCAGAAGAATTGGCCAGTCGATTTGTTCCACTGTCGCTGTCATCGCATCTACTGTGTTGACGGCACGAATAATGATTGGGTATTCATACGTACGCTCGTTGTTGCGTACACCGACAGACTTGAAGTTCGGAATGATTGTAAAGTATTGCCAAACTTTCTGATCCAATCCTGCGAGTGCAAATTCTTCGCGTAAAATAGCATCTGATTCGCGTACCGCTTCAAGACGATGAGGCTCAATTTCACCTAAAACGCGCACACCTAGACCAGGTCCTGGGAATGGTTGGCGGTATACCATATCGTGCGGAAGACCTAACTCAACACCACACGCACGTACTTCATCTTTGAATAGTT
The DNA here is from genome assembly GCF_038620285.1 of Sporosarcina sp. FSL K6-1540. Lineage (NCBI taxonomy): Bacteria > Bacillati > Bacillota > Bacilli > Caryophanales > Caryophanaceae > Sporosarcina > Sporosarcina sp. FSL K6-1540. Next base: position 2,251,818 of record NZ_CP152018.1, on the reverse strand, counting down.
GGAATAACGGCTCCACTAATTCAAATTGCAAGTCTTCTGGAAGTCCTCCAACATTATGGTGTGACTTCACAACTTTATGCGTTTTTGTACCAGATTCTACGATATCTGGATATATTGTTCCTTGTGCTAAAAAGTCAATTCCTTCAAGTTTACGCGCTTCTTCTTCAAATACGCGAATAAATTCATTGCCGATAATTTTACGCTTCTCTTCTGGCTCGTCTACCCCTTTTAGTTTACCTAAGAAACGCTCGCTTGCATCCACGTAAACAAGGTTATCCCCCAAGTCTTTTTCGAACATTTGAACAACGCCCTCAGACTCGTTTTTACGCATTAAACCATGGTTTACGTGCACACAAATTAATTGCTTGCCGATTGCCTTAACTAATAATGCCGCAACAACAGACGAATCTACACCACCTGAAAGAGCCAATAATACTTTCTTATCGCCTACCTGTTTACGGATTAAAGCAACTTGATCATCAATGAAATTTTTCATATTCCAGTTAGCTTCTGCCTTACATGTATGGAACACAAAATCTTTTAAAAGTGCTTTCGTTTCCTTTTCACTTGGCCATTGCTCGAATGTTTTAAGTGCTTTCGTAGAAGGATGACCCACACTAATTATCGGAATGTTTAAAGCGAATATTTCATCTAATACGTCAATCGCTTCACCATCAACGATATTATTTTCACCACCATTTAAAATAATTCCTTTTACCGTTTTTAAACCTTCAATCGTTTGTGATGTAATATCATGAGGGTGAATCTCACTATATACACCTAAATCACGAATCCAACGGGCTATTGTCGTATTCTCACTACTGCCTAAATCCAATACTAAAATATTGTCCTGCTTCAAGATGATACAACCTCCTTTTAATTTTATTATTCCAGCCTTTTCCGGCTATTTTACCAATTTTTTCATCGTGCAACATAACTATATTCCAAACGTTCCACAAGGCCTTTTCAAATAGAGAAAAACGCGTCAGAAAGTCCAGCTTTCTGCGCGTCTCATCATCTATAAAAAAGCGAACAAAGCTCATATATCAATGAGCTAAATCCACCTTCATAGCCAAGTCATTTTCGGTAACTTGTAGAAACATCCGAACCGTATTATCGGATATATATGAGGGCACCTTGGGCTTGTTCTTTTTTCATCTTACTTCTATTTACGACAAAAATCAACCCGAAGACCTATTGATTAAATCTTCCCATATTTCCCGCAACACTACCCATTCGTGTTCAGTTATATTTCCACCGTAAAATCCCTTTTCATATGCAGTTGTAAGCATTTTCATTCTTTCTCCACCGAAGTAGTTGTCAACACTCGTTGCATAATCAGATAATGTCATACCAGTTGCCCGCTTCAAACCAGAACGATCCAGTTGTTTCAATAAACTGTTATAGCGCTTTGTAAATGTTAACCAATCTTCTTGTTTAGTACGATGGACATAAACTAGCACTTTAGGCAGCCACTTTACCCTACTAACGAATATTCGCCAGCCGGCAAAAATGACTATTAACACAATCACACCTATTATCCACATATTATTCCGGATCCAAGTACCCATAGTTTTGAAAATCTCACTATTTTTGAAGTTCCTATCTGCTTTTACCGTTTTTTCAGCCTGCTCTTTCTTTGGTTGTTCAGGCTTTTTCACTTCCGGTGTTAGTGTATCATCAAGGTTCAACTCGATATCATATTCAATATCCGTTAAGCTACTAAATCCAATTGTCGGTTCGTATGGCATCCAGCCAATACCAGGCATATATGCTTCAACCCATGAATGCGCCTCATTATTCGTAATTTGATAAACTTTCTCACCCTCGTCATTTAAGACAAATTCTCCGGGAGCAAAACCTTTTACCCAACGTGCTGGAATATCAATTGAGCGTAACATGACAACCATAGACGTGGAAAAGTTATCGCAGTATCCCTGTTTGGTATCAAAGAGGAACTGATCTACGTAATCATCGCCTGCTTTTGGAATAGCGACACCTTGCTGAGTATAAACAAAGCCATTTCTTCCAAAGTACTTTTCGATTGCCTTCGTCTTCTCGTAAACACTTTCCTGATTTTCTGTTATGTTTTTTGCAAGTTCCTCCACCCGTTCAGGTAATTGCTCTGGAAGTTGTAGGTACTGAGTTAAATCTTCAGCTACCTCTGAAAAATCTTCCATCCTAGTAGCCCTTAATTTTTTCAAGCTGTAATCAGGCTCTGTGAATTCGACTTGATACGAATCTAGGACCCCTTCCTTGCCCTCGATTTCTGTACTGTACTTTCCTGCTCCTTCCAAGTATTGAAAAACAACATCCTTTGTTGCGTATACTTTATTCATCCCATAAGGATAAACGATGAAAGAAAAGTCTTCCGACACCTTCAAATCCGCAAGTTGTTGGGCTGTAGCGTCTACATTTCCTTGACCCGCAATTTCCTCCATCTCCATACCAGGAGTATAACTAGTCTGTGAATCGTCAACAGATACCTGCTCCCAACCTTTTGAGGTGTATGTGTTTTTCGTTTCAATTTTCCAGTATTGTTCATTAGCCACTTTTGCTTCAATAACTAATGTAGAATCCTGCACAAACGAACCACCCAATGTGGAATCATTCGTATCGTATCCACTTTTAGCCACCCCACCTTCCCCACTACCTTGTACAAATGACTCAAAATAAGGTAGCGGATCTGGCCAGATGGGATCTTGTTTCGGAAGAATGTTGGCAAGCGTTCCACTCACAACAACTGCGAAAAGAAGTGGAACGGATATCGCTAGGAATGTACCTGTTGGAACTGATGTGTTGTGCTTCTCCGCAAGCCTAGTAATCGCAAGTAAACCAAGAAGTAATAACCCCGTCACCATAATTCGGAAAATAGCGCCACCTGCAGCATATCCACCGAACGTATCAATGAACGCTATAAATAGAATAGTCATGATATAAAATAGCAAAATACTTTTCCTTACTTCAATCCAATGACGGATAAGATAGGTCGTCATCCACAGTAGCGCGAAAAACAACACAGTTCTAAATGGATTCGTAATACTTTCCCAGTCACCATTTATGATAATTGGGGCATTCGAAAGGAAGTCACCTGATACATATACTAGTGTTTCCTTTGTAAATAGTACCTTTTCAAAAAATACATAATGGGTCGCTACTACAATGAAAATAATCTTTGTAGGAACGACTATCCACCACTTTGCTTTAATTAATGCCAAAAAAAATGATAGCGCCACAAATAATAAAAACAGTGATAAATGATCTGAATTGGTCAATTCAATAACCGGAATTAGCCATTCCCTTAAAAGGATCAATGCCAGTATATAAAGAATTAGTAGCAGTTGCCTATCAATTCGCGCTCCAGTCATAATCGCACCGCCTCTTTAAAAGCATCTGAAAACTGCTTCTGTTCTAATAAATGCACGGTAATTCCCTTCGATTTTGCAAGTCTAATATCCTCTTCAATCCTTTGCAATGCTGGATCATCACGTTTCACTACGACCATGCAAATGATAGATTCAACGTTTTCCACACTTAGCAGAACTGATTGTATGAATGGCCCATCGGGGTTCCCCGTGATCAATACAATACTGCCCCCGTGTTGAAACGTGGTTCCAAAGTCAGCTAATGATGCTTCATTCGCAGGCTTAATCTTTGCCAAGTGAACCAATGCCATATGAAGTTGCTCTTCCGACTGTATAAATGGGAATAAGGAGGGTTTAGGACCCGTCGTCATCAAGGCAAGATCTGCCTGATGATTTGATGCTTCTTTCAATATTGAAGCAGTAAGTTCTACTAGCTCCTCAAACATTTTCGACTCTCTGCCATCCATGATTATAAATAACTCTTGTGATCGTCTATCCTCAAACTCCTTTGTCATCAAGGTCTGCGTTCTAGCAAACGATTTCCAATGAATCCATGTCACCCGATCACCTGACTGGTAATTGCGTACACCCGTTGCCATCGTCGTATCTTTGACGATATTTAATGGCGAGGCCATCGTACCTTGGTCATATTGTGTATTAAATGGTACATAATGAATACCTGTCATTTTGGGATACACTAGAATCATATTCTCTACTTCAATAAATTTCGTTTTTCGGAGCCATCCAAAAAAGTCGGAAATCTCGACTTTCACCCCTTGAAGTATATGTTCACCCCTGGGTATTTTTTCGATTTCGTATTCCCACTCAACTTCTTGACGGAATCCAAAAACAAACAGGCGTTTTAACTTTTCACCTGCCAAAACAACTATTTCGGGCTCTGCCCACTGTTCACTTACAACGGTATAAAGTAAGGGAAATCGATTTTTACGTTTAATAGATAAAGAAACAATCAACTTCTCACCATTTTGCACATGAGGTGTCCGAATGGTACGTTCCACAGTCATTTTCGACATTGGATAGAAAAATAGTAATAGAGAATAGATTATAAAAGGCAATATAATATAAAAAATAGTCCAACTGACCATGCCGCCTTGGAACATGGCAAAAACAAATGTAGAAACCAAGACGAACAAAACAAATAGTAACCGGCTCGAAATATCAATCATTTTCCTAGCAGTTGTCATTTCAGCTGAACCTTATCTACAGGTACACGTACTTTCATCAAAATTCGTTCTATAATTTCCGAAGTGGAAATCCCTTCATACTTGGCTTCAGGGCGTAAAATCATGCGATGTCCAAAAACGAATGGCGATAAGTACTGAACATCATCCGGTGTAACGTAAGTTCTCCCTTTTATCATCGCATAGGCCTGACATGCCTTCATAAGCGCAAGAGATCCTCGGGGACTTACACCTAAATAGACATAGGGATTATCACGCGTCTGCGAAGCACATTCTACGATATAGGACTTAATAGTATTATCGACTTTAACTTCTGTTACAGCCTTTTGGAGTTCGATTAATTCTTCAAGTGATACTACGGTTTCTAACGTGTCAATTGGAACGGCCTTCTCCGCACGATCAAGTACTTCAATCTCTTCCATTTTCGTCGGATAACCCATCTTCAGTTTAAATAGAAAACGGTCAAGTTGCGCTTCAGGTAGCGGGTATGTACCTTCATATTCAATCGGATTTTGTGTTGCCATGACAAAAAAGGGTTGCGGAATTCGCATCGTTTCTCCATCTATCGTCACGGTGGACTCTTCCATCCCTTCCAATAGAGAGGATTGCGTCTTTGGCGAAGTCCTATTAATTTCATCGGCTAGAATAATATTCCCCATGATGGGTCCTGGCCTAAATTCAAATTCCATTTCTTTAGGGTTATAAATTGAAACGCCTAGAACATCGGAAGGAAGTAAGTCCGGTGTAAATTGAATTCGCTTAAAATCTGCCCCAATTGACTTAGCCAATGCTTTTACCATCATCGTTTTTCCAACACCTGGCACGTCTTCAAGTAGGACATGCCCTCGGGCAAGAAGTGCGGTAACACTTAATTCGGCGATATCTCTTTTCCCAATCATCACTTTTTCGATATTGGTTAAGACTTTTTCAATCATCTCTTTATGTGTCATTTCAATTCCCCCAATTGTCTATTACGCTAAATTTGTCCGAAAATTAACAAAACATACCTTTATAATACAGGATATCTAATTCTCACACAACTTAAGCACTGATTAGAAAATAAAAAGGAGCCCCAATAAGGAGCCCCCTGAAGTCATTTCCAAAAATCATCAAAAATTGTAATCGGCATATGCCGTTTATGCTTTGAACGGAGAAAATGATTCTCGATTGCTGTACGGGATCCCTCCGGCAACTTTTTACCTTCAAGATAATTATCGATATCGTCATAGGTGACACCAAGCGCTACTTCATCAGGAATAGCCGGTCTGTTTTCTTCAAGATCCGCTGTCGGAACTTTCAAGTAGAGATGTTCAGGGCATCCAAGTTCCTTAAGTAGTTGTTTCCCTTGCCGTTTGTTCAGCCTGTAGATCGGCATAAGGTCTGCACCGCCATCCCCGAATTTCGTATAAAATCCGGTAATGGCTTCCGCTGCATGATCACTCCCGAGAACAATACAATCATGCATGGCCGCAACTGAGTATTGAACCTTCATACGTTCCCGTGCTTTTTCGTTTCCTTTAGCAAAATCGGTCAACGTAACGCCACCTGCTGTCAATGCACGTTCACTCGCATCGACAGCTTCTTTTATGTTAATCGTGTAGATTAGAGACGGCTTAATGAATTCCAATGCATCCTGGCAATCCTCCTCGTCAAACTGAGAACCATAAGGCAACCGGATTGCAATGAATTTAAATCGCTTAGTTTCCTCTTCATCATTTAATTCATCAACAGCGAGTTGAGCAAGTTTCCCGACAAGCGTCGAGTCTTGCCCACCTGAAATTCCAAGAACAAAGCCATTTAAAAATGGGTTTTCCCTTACATATTCTTTCATGAAGTCAATCGATTTCCGGATTTCCTCTTTAGGTTCAATGATTGGCTGCGCCTTTAACTCAGCGATAATTCTATCTTGTAATGTCAACTTCAACAAACCTCCTTAGCCATTAATAAAGTCTTCCACCATTTCCTGGACTTCCTGGATATTACGCATCTTATTGTCCCAACATTTTTGGCTTAAGTCGACCGGATACTCTTCGGGATTAAGGGATCGTTTATATTCATCCCATAATAATTCCAAGTTTTCTTTTGCGTAATCACGCATTTGTTGAAGAGTCGGATTATTATAGATGATAACCCCTTGTTCTACGACTTTGACGTGTAAGTCCTTCGCTTCAAAATTCGTAACAAACTTCGAGATGAATGTATGGACGGGGTGGAACATTTTGATGCGTTTCTCGGATGCAGGATTTTCATCATGCATCGTAATATAATCCCCTTCTGCCTTACCATTTTCTCGGTCAATAATTCTGTATAACTTTTTACGTCCAGGCGTCGTTACTTTTTCGGTTGTCGACGAAATTTTAATCGTATCTTCCATTTCACCGGCATCGTTTTCTATGGAAACAATTTTATAGACGGCCCCAAGTGCAGGCTGGTCGTACGCTGTGATCAATTTCGTTCCAATTCCCCATACGTCTACCCTTGCACCTTGTGCTTTCAAGTTGAGAATTGTATATTCATCCAAGTCATTTGAAACGAAAACTTTCGCATCCAAGAATCCAGCTTCATCCAACATACGGCGCGCTTCCTTGGATAGGAATGAAATATCACCGCTATCTAAACGAACGCCGATGAAATTGATTTTATCACCAAGTTCTTTAGCTACTTGGATTGCCGTCGGAATGCCTATTTTTACTGTATTATACGTATCGACAAGGAAAACACAGTCCTTATGACGTTTAGCGTATGAATGGAATGCTTCGTATTCACTTTTATAAGCCTGAATCATTGAATGAGCATGCGTTCCCGCTACAGGAATATCGAATCTTTTCCCAGCGCGGACATTACTTGTCGCTTCAACGCCGCCAATGAACGTAGCACGTGCACCCCATATCGCCGCATCCATCTCGTGTGCACGCCGACTGCCAAATTCCATCACTATTTCGTCTTTGACGACTTGTTTGATGCGGCTTGCTTTCGTCGCAATAAGCGTCTGATAATTAACGATATTAAGTAGAGCGGTCTCAATCAGCTGTGCTTCGATAAGTGTCGATTCCACGCGAATAATAGGTTCATTCGCAAAAACCAGCTCCCCTTCAGCCATGGAATAAACAGTGCCTGTAAAACGTAGCTCCTTTAGATAAGAGGTGAAGTCATCTTCATATCCGAGATCATCCTTTAAGTAAGCAAGATCACTTTCACTAAAATGAAACCCTCTTAAATAATCGAGAACTCGCTCAAGCCCCGCAAATAACGCATAGCCATTACCGAACGGCAAGTTTCTGAAAAAAAGTTCAAAAACCGCTTTTCGTTCATGTATTCCATCCGCCCAGTATGATTCCGCCATATTGATTTGGTATAAATCCGTATGTAAAGCCAAGCTGTCATCCGCATATTTCGAACTCATGTCAATCTCCTTCTTCCGCATTCTAATGGTTCAAGTATACACTATTTACCCTATATTCGACTTAACATAACATGATGTGACATATCCTTTTATACCTTTTTCACAATTATGAATGAATTTGTCCTCCCGAGCCATATTAAAAAGAACTGGTTCTAATATACGAGGAGGTATTTTAATGAAACAAGACAATGAACGAGATGCAAACAAAAACGAGACCTTATCCGAAAAAATAAAAAAAAGAACGATCGATCAAAACGGCATTCATGAAGAATTATCCCGTGAGTTCGCAACCCTCGGTGACCGAAAAAAAGCGATGATTGATTTTTATCGTTCGACAGAAAAGTAAAACATGAATAAAAAAATGTGAGACTAAATCCTAGTAACAACGGATTTAGTCTCACTTCATTAATAATACGAATAGATATTAGTTACCCGCTTTATAATCATTCAGAAACTCTTGAACTTTAGCTGGATCTGCCTTCAATTCATTCCCTGTGTCTACCAGTGGGCTGACCGTAGAAACAGCCTTCTTCTTGTTCCCTTGATAGAAATTCAGAATTTCATCTTGGTTGATCGAGTAAAGAACGGCTTTTCTTAACTCTTCACTCGTTGATACTTCACGATTTTTTGTATTGAAAAGCAAGTAACTTACAGCATTACTATCATTTTTTTGCAAGAATAGTTTGCTGTCACCTTCAACCACGTCGTATTTTGTTTCTGGGACTCCGTTGAAAATATGGATTTCACCATTGCGTAAAGCTGAAAGCGTGCTGTCCGGATCTTGGATGAAGCGAACTGTTACATTTGAAATTTTCGGTTCGTGCTCTGTCCCCACCATATAAGCAGGGTTTTTATAGAAAATACCTTCGTAATCATTTTTGTGTGACAAAATGTATGGGCCACTCGCGTACAATGTATTGTTGTATTTAGCACCCTCTATGACTGTGTTCTGATCTCCGTAAGGAATGTCTTTACTCACATCAAACGAAGAAACATCATACGTATTAATACTCTCAACTTGTTTTTTCGAGACAATCCCCGCAGATTGGTGAGCTAAATAGTTCAGTACTTGTGGGAATGGAGCTGTTGTTGTCATTTTTACCACTTGATATTTCCCAGTCGCATTATCGGCTTCTTTTTTATCAGAAACAAGCTCCCCGATTTTCACATCCAAGTTCTTCTCAAGCCCTTCTCTGACTGTTGCATCACTTCCTGATTGCAAAATATCGAGATCAGATAGATCTGTGACTACTTCCACTTCGTTAATATGTTCATGTAAACTATACGTACGGTGATCCGGTACTGAATTCGGGTCTTTTGCACGATTCATCGAGAAGATGACATCGTCCGCTCCTACGCGTTCACCAGTATCTACAGCTTTTCCGTCTGTAATTGACGCAAAATTGATATCATCACGAAGAAGGAAGTAATAATCTGAATTGCCCTCTGCGATGCTGTGATTATAAGATAAAGAGCCGTCTGAAACAACAACGTCATCATCTGTCAAGTTAACGAGACGCACATACATATTTGTATTCAATGTATTGATAGATCCATCATTCCCTTTAATAGGATCGAGGGACGTCAAAGTTCCAATAGCTTGCTGAATGATTAATGGATCCGTATCTCTTTTTGATTTGTCAATGAAATCAATAGGTTCCCAGGCAATTGCACGTGATTTAGCAAGCCTAACTGTGTCTACGTCGAGAATGTCTTTATTAACTCCCTGTGCTTTAAATGAATTATAAAGAGGTGCAATGTAAGCTTTGTCAAACACTAGACGCTGTTCTAATTGCTTGTATGTCTCTGCAAACTCATCAGACGTTTCTGTACTTGCCTTTTCAATCAATGTATCAACTTCATCATCAGCCATAATACTGTTATCACCGTCTGATTTGAACAGTGCTCGAACAGCATAATCGGGGTTCCCCGTAACTGTCGTCCAGCTAGATAATGCGACATCATAATTCCCTGCATCTTTCTGTGCAGTGAAGCTTCCGTAATCAGGCTGAATATTCAATTTCACATCAAAGCCATTTTTTATAAGCTGATCTCGTACAATATTCATATCTTCTTCCCCAGAACCCATACCCAGAAGTTCGATGACCACCTTACTTTTATCCGTCTTTGGTTCTGTATTGTCATTCTTTTTATCGGAAACATCCGATTTCGTACTTACACATCCGGCCAACACCACCATAATTGCTATTAAAATCGTCAATAAACTTTTCTTCATTATTAATTCCCCCTTATTATTGTTTGGTATTTATGTTCAATCCATTCTTGGATCAAATGCATCACGCAATCCATCTCCCAAAAAGTTAAACGATAATACAAGTAAGATAATCGCAAGCCCCGGGATAATGGCTAAATAGGAATGCGATTCCAAGTATGTGCTACCGATTTTTAAAATATTTCCCCATTCTGGAATATGCGGTTCCACACCGAGTCCTAAGAAACTTAAGCTACTCGTCGCGATGACAGCGCCCCCGATTGTCAGTGTTGCCTTGACAATCATCGGCGCGAGCGAATTCGGCACTATCTGTCTAAAGATAATAGAGAAGTCCGATGAACCGAGCGCACGTGCTGAATCGACAAATTCATAGTTCGACACCATCATGACATTCGCACGCATCGTTCGGGCATAGGTTGGGATGGACCCCACACTAAGCGCTAAAATAAGATTCGTCGTATTTGCTCCAAATGCCGCAATGATAGCAATTGCCAATAAAATTCCAGGAACGGCATATAGTACATCAAGCAATCGCATTATGATATTGTCCGTCCGCTGACTGTAATACCCGGCTAATGCACCTAAGAATCCACCAATAACTACCGGTATGGCCGTTGAAGCAAACCCTACAAGAAGCGAAATTCTTGCACCAAAGATGATTCTTGAAAACAAATCCCGTCCGAAATTATCAGTGCCAAACGGATAGACAAGGCTCGGTTTTTGAAGTATTGCACCATAATCATTTTCAACTGCCATATCGTAGTCAAACGTAAATACACTGCAAACGGATATGGAAAACATGAGAGTGATGAAAAACAAACCAAGTATCGCCGTTGAATTACGGGTAATCTTCTCCCACATCGTATTCCACTTCGAAATCCTAGACTGATCATGACTGCGAACCTTTAAAATCAAGCTATAGCCAAGCAATAGTGCAAAAATATTACCCGTCAATGCGGTAAACAGAAGTAATATGGCAACAATCATCATCCAAGCTGGCGCACTTTCTTCCTCAACATATTTCGCTGTGAGAACAAGTGTCACGACTTGAAAAATCATTATTCCTAGCAAGATAATCATTGCCGTTAAAAATGAATCCGCCACATATGACTTGAATAAATTAAGTGATGATATCGCGATGATAAAAACCTGAGTAAGCAGCATATAAACGGCAAACGTATATTCAGGTGTCTTCTTCTTTTTAATAAGATTAAATGCAAATGCTACAGTGAAAATATTACCCGTCATTATACTAAACAGCTGTATGTAGCCGAGCTTTCTTGTCGAACTTCGAATTTCACCTATTGTCAGAAGGTCTCGCTTCACCATCCACGTAAGAATCATTTGAAAAATAGTGAACAACGCATAGGCCGCAAATAAGCTGAAGACCGAACTTTTCAACTCCCCTTCTTTGAAATTGAAACTGTTCAGTAGCAAGACGACTGTCAGGATTAAAGAAATAATCCATGTGAAATTTGCTTGTGTATATTCCCTCGATAATTTCAATGCATGTTTTTTATTTAGATTCACCTTCACACCTTCTCCTGCTCTACGATTGCTTCATCTTCGAACGGATGCGAGGATCGAAAAACGCATACAAAATGTCGATGAGCACATTGACTAATGAAATCGTTATTGCAATATAGATAACTCCACCCATAATAGCGGGAATATCGGGAATGAACTGCTTGTCTACGATGTAACTTCCGATTCCGCTAATGTTAAATACTTTCTCAGTCACCGCCGCTCCCCCGAGCATTCCCCCGAATAGCAGACCAATGACTGTAATAATTGGTATCATTGCATTGCCAATCGCATGTTTCCAAAGTACTTGAAGCCGATTGAGGCCCTTCGCTTTAGCGGTAATGATGTAGTCCTCATTGATGATTTCCAACATCGAAGAACGTGTCATCCTCGCGACAGATGCAGTCAATGCAGTTCCAAGCACAACAACAGGCATGATGATAGAAAGCCAGTTTTGAGGACTATATGTGGCCGGTAACCATTGTAATTTAATAGAGAAGTTCAAAATAAATAGTAATCCTTGCCAAAAGTTCGGAATCGATAATCCAATCAATGCAATAAACATGAATGAATAGTCCAAAAATGAATTCGGCCTTGTCGCAGAAATGATGCCTACCGGGATAGCGATGACAACTGCCATCAGTAATGATAAAACCGCAATCGTTAATGTGATTGGGAATTTATTCGCTATACTTGCTGCGACATCCTCATTGCCGGCATAAGAAGCACCTAAATCAAACGTCGCGATTCCTTTTAGCGCATTCCATAATTGTGAAAGATATGATAAATCCAAACCATGTAATTTATTGAATGATGCGATTTGTTCCTTCGTCGCCGCCTCGCCAAGAATATTCGCGGCAGGATCAAACGGCGATAAGTAAAGTATCGTGAACACAAGAACTGCAACGCCAGCAATAACAAAGATACTCATAATCAATCGTTCAACTATAAACTTGATGTACGGATTGCTGAACAAAAGAATAAGTAGATACATAAAGATGCCTGGAATGAATGAAGCAAGCAAGAACAACGGTTTTCCAAGCAATGATTGAAAGTAAGTTGAATACGTAACTTGTTGAACACCTTTCTGTCCCGCTAGCTGATTTGTTTTTTTCGTTAGCGTTTTTCTAAATTGTTCTTCGGCAAGCTCCTCCACTTGCCTATCTATTTCTCGCTCATTTACTTCTTTATTGAAGAATGATTGTTTCCGTAGTAATTGTTCTTTAAAATCAAGCATCGCCGCCTCTTTATAACCTGTTGATGTCAATGATGCCCTTACCTCTTCATAAATTGAAGAGTATTTATTGTCTCCTCTTTTCGACAGATAGAATAGAAATACAATAACATGAACCGGCAAACCTAAAATTAGTAGCAAATACTTATAAGTCGGTCGTCTTCCCATTTTGCCAAACGTATATCGGAGAACATCTGATAATCTAAAATAGGATGTCGCTTCTTTATTCACTCGCATTGAAGCAATTCCTCCTTCCCGATATTGTTTAATTCCTATTGGTATAGTAAAGTATAGATTCGGTAACTATTTAAGTCAATGTAATTTTTAGTTAAATATAATTTCAGATAATAGGCAGGTGTTTTTATTGGAAACAGTATTAAAGGTAAGTGATCTACGCGTCTCGTTTTTGGGCCACGACAAGGAATTTGAAGCAGTCCGTGGTGTCAGTTTTGAAGTGAAGAAAGGTGAGACACTTGGTATTGTAGGTGAATCAGGAAGTGGAAAAAGCGTGACAGCCCGCTCAATTATGCGCCTCCTCCCCTCTCCCCCTTCTTATCTGAAAGATGGAGAGATTGAATTTCAAGGTGAAGATCTCGTGCAAAAAACGGAAAAAGAGATGGAGAGTATCCGCGGTCGTGATATAAGCATGATTTTTCAAGATCCGATGACTTCATTAAATCCAACAATTCAAATCGGTAAACAAATTGCGGAAAGTTTAATTAAACATCAGAACTTATCTAAAAGAGATGCGAAAAACCGTACCATTGAACTTTTGAAACTTGTAGGTATCCGTAATAGTGAAGATCGTTTTAGCCAATATCCGCATGAGTTTTCAGGTGGAATGCGGCAGCGCGTCATGATTGCGATTGCACTCGCTTGCCGTCCGACCCTATTGATTGCGGATGAACCCACGACTGCACTTGATGTGACAATACAAGCCCAAATCTTAAATTTGATGAAAGATATGCAGCAACGTTTTGGAACATCCATCATACTGATTACCCATGACCTAGGCGTTGTTGCCGGCATGTGTGATCGTGTCGCTGTTATGAAAGACGGGGAAATTGTGGAGACCGGAACGACGGAAGAAATTTTTGATAACCCAAAACATTCCTATACAAAGAAACTGCTCAATGCCCTTCCTCGCCTTGACGAGAAAAAGAAGCCTAAACGCACTCCTTTACGTACCATTGGTATAGAAAAAGGGAAACCCCTGCTAGAAGTGAAATCACTAAAGCAGCATTTCGACGTTGGGAAAGGCAATATAGTGAAAGCCGTGGACGATATCAGTTTTCATATCAAACCCGGAGAGACGCTCGGTCTTGTTGGCGAGTCGGGATCAGGTAAGTCAACGACCGGCCGCGCCATTTTGCGCCTTCACGAACCGACAGACGGAGATGTCTTGTATCAAGGGATGGCCATTAACCGGCTTTCGAAAAATGAAATGAAAACGATGCGGCGCCATATGCAGATGATCTTTCAGGATCCGTACTCTTCACTTAATCCACGCTTTAAAGTGCTTGATATTATCGGTCAAGCATTAGACATTCATCGGTTGAGTAAAAATAAAGAGGAACGAAAAAAGAGGGTAGAAGAGTTGCTTGTTATGGTCGGACTCGAACCTTCCCATGCAATGCGCTATCCACATGAATTTTCCGGTGGACAGCGCCAAAGAATTGGTATTGCACGTGCACTTGCCGTAGAACCTGACTTCATAGTATGCGACGAACCGTTATCCGCACTCGATGTTTCTATCCAGTCGCAAATTGTGGAATTACTGGAAGATCTTCAGCATCGGCTTGGACTCACCTATCTGTTCATTGCGCACGACTTGTCTATGGTTAAGCACATTAGTGACCGGGTCGCAGTTATGTATGCGGGGAAAATTGTTGAGCTTGCCGAAAGCGAAGAGTTGTACTCTAACCCACAGCATCCCTATACAAAATCGTTACTCTCAGCGATTCCAATTCCTGACCCTAAAATAGAATCGAAGAAAAAACGAACGTTAATGGAAGATCAAATTGAGGAGGATAAATATCAACTATTGCAATCTGAGCTAATCGAGGTTTCAAAAGGACATTGGGTAGCCATCCCTATCAATTAAAATATGTTTCAAACTTCATTTATTGCAACAACTATAATATAATAAAACATGAGCTGAGGAGATATAACCTTTTCCGGTGTATAACTCCTTTTTCACAGCTAGTGCTGCATATTCGTTCGTAAGCTATTTTTTAAAAGAGATTTTCTAATTTATAATCTCTACAAATCATGGCAATACTAACAATGAAAGGTCTCATTTCTCGTTTTCACTTGTAATTATTTATGAAGGAGCTAAAGTCATATGAATGGGTTATTAGACATTTTCGAGAAAAAGGGACCACGGCGTATTCTTATTTTCGCTTTGATTATTTTAATTCTTTACAGCGTCAAAAGTATGATGAATATTATATTGCTTACCTTCATTTTCGCTTTTTTGTTGGATCGACTTATTGAGTTTACGCTCAAACGTGTACATTTTAACCGCAAGCTGCTAGTCATTCTCCTGTATACAGTGATTGTTGGCTTACTGACAGTTGGTGTTGTTAAGTATTTGCCTATAATCACAATGGAAATCAGTCAAATTATTGTAAGAATTACAAACTTCTATTCCACACCTCATGATAGTGTACTGCTCACCTACTTAGAATCCGTCATCTCTAGTAATCAAATTGCAGCCTATTTGGAAAATGGTTTTTCATTTTTGTTAAAATATTTCTCTGATATTAGTAAAACAAGTATTCAAGTCATACTTGCCCTCGTATTAAGCTTATTTTTCCTGCTAGAAAAACCACGGTTAATAGAGTTTACAAACAAATTTAAAGATAGTAAGATTGCTCCCTTTTACTTCGAAATTGAGTTCTTTGGTAAAAAGTTCACGCGTACATTCGGAAAAGTGATTGAAGCCCAATTTATCATTGCAATTGTTAATACAATATTGTCCGTGATCGTATTACTCATACTCGGATTCCCACAAATAATCGGTTTGGGAATTATGATTTTCTTTTTAGGACTCATTCCCGTTGCCGGGGTCATCATTTCACTTGTCCCTCTGACGATAATTGCTTTTACAATCGGAGGATTCCTGAAAGTTGTTTATGTTCTCATTGCAGTTATGATTATTCATGGCATTGAAGCATATATCTTAAATCCAAAACTGATGTCCTCCAAAACAGATTTACCCGTTTTTTACACGTTTATCGTACTGATTTTCTCACAAAACTTCTTTGGCGTCTGGGGACTCATTATCGGTATTCCCGTGTTTGTCTTCCTACTTGATATACTTGATGTCACGAATAAAGAAACTGCGAATCACATACCTGTTCCAAAAAGCAAAAAGACAAGGTGAGATTAACTTCTCCCTTGTCTTTTTTTATGTCGAAACACTATCTTTCCAGTTCTAGAAGTTGCTCTTTCATCTCTAAACCGGCCCTGAAACCACCTAACTTACCACTTTTCGCAATGACACGATGACAAGGAACAATAATTAAGACCGGATTGGCACCAATAGCGGTTCCAACAGCTCGTACCGCATTCGGCTTTTCAATCCGTTCTGCAATTTCCGAATATGAAACAGTCCGTCCGTACGGAATTTCTTGCAAGGCCTTCCAGACAATTTGTTGAAAAGGAGTACCGTGAAGATCGATTGGCAATGCAAAATCCCTGCGTCGCTCTTTCAAATAACCCATTAACTCAACTGCGTGTGGCTGTAAGATATCCGCTTCTTCTATCAGAACATGACTTGGAAGCCGTTTGTTCACCCACGCTTCCAGTTCTCCGAATGGTGCATTCGGGGTACCTATATAGCAAAGCCCCTCTGTCGTCGCAGCTATATACATTTTCCATTGTGAGTGATTAAGCAATGTCCAATACACGTTATTTTTACTGTTCTTCTCCACTAACCTCTACCTCCCTCACTAGTTTTCGATATTGTTTTGGTGTTTGTCCAGTTTTCATTTTGAATAGCGTGATGAAATAGGACGGATTCCGAAGCCCCACGCTTACCCCAATTTCAGCAATGGATTTATCGGTTGTAGTAAGTTCAGACATCGCTTTCGTTATTCTGATCTTTTGGATATATTCAACAGGCGTCAGCCCCGTGATTCTTTTAAATGTTCGCTGAAGGTGATAAGGACTTCCATGGCACATGTCTGCAAGTATTTCTAACGTCAATGGCTCCTGAAAATGCTCGTTTATATATTCTCCAATTTGGATAGTCCATTCTTCATCAGGTAAACGCAGCCCACCCGGCTTACAGCGTTTGCAAGGTCGGAATCCATCTGCTAGCGCTTCCGCCGCATCATTGAAAATACGGACATTCTCTTTTTTTGGATCTCTTGATTTGCAAGATGGTCGGCAAAAGATACCCGTCGATTTCACGGCATAAATGAAGATTTCATCAAACCTTACGTCGTTATGTCTAATTGCTTGCCACTGTTCGTCAGTCAACTGCCTGACTTGTTGATGATCGCTCACGGAATCACCTCTTTCTCTTACCCTAAGTATACCTCCTCTATTTCCAAAATAAATGCTTTTCAGGACGTAACAGCAAGATAGCGAAACTTTTCCACCTGGGATTATGGTACAACTAAACATATAGATAAGATGCAGAGGAGATCTTTTAAAATGCTAGTTAATCAACAAGATCATTTGATAATAGCCGTTCCGAAAGAGTTCAATTTCAAAGAAAATATCAGCTATATGTCCAGGTCAAACAATGAGTGTATGTTTGAAATCCGTGATGGTAAAGTGATCAAGGCAATTCCAGTTGGGAATGAGATTCTATTAGTCGAAGTCAGCGAAAATACAGAGGGTAACCTTCTGGTTCGGTTTATAGAAAAATATACACCGTCTAGCGATAGCGTCCGGGATATGGTCGTCCATTATGTACGTGATTGGTTCGATCTCGATACTGATTTGAAACCTTATTATGAGATGGCGAAAAGGGATCCATTGCTTCAACAAGCAGTAAGTGAGTTTTATGGATTGCGAAACATCGGAATCCCTGACCTGTTTGAAGCGTTATGTTGGGGAATTCTTGGACAGCAAATCAATCTGACATACGCATATACGTTGAAAAGGCGCTTTGTGGAGACGTTCGGAAATTCGATTGAATGGGAAGGACAGTCATATTGGATATTCCCTGAACCAGAGTACATTGCGAAGCTTACAGTCGAGGATTTATCGTCATTAAAAATGACCGTAAAAAAATGTGAGTACCTGATTGGGGTTGCACAGCTTATCGCAGATGGAAGCCTATCCAAAGCTCAGGTATTGGGAACTGGGAACTTTAAGGAAGCGGAAAACATGCTTATCAAAATCCGCGGAATTGGGCCCTGGACTGCAAACTATGTCTTAATGCGCTGTTTGCGTTTCCCAAACGCGTTTCCAATTGCTGACGTCGGACTTCATAACGCCATCAAACATTTGACAGGAGCAGAAGAAAAGCCAACGAAAGAAGAAATTTTAAAGCTTGCTGCACCATGGGAGAACTGGGAGTCCTATGCGACGTTTTACTTGTGGCGTTTTCTTTACTAAGATCAAGTAATTTCATGATTGGTTATTCAATCACCTCCCCTTGGAGATAAAATAGAAGGGCAAACTCAAATTGTTTGCCCTCCACTTTTTTATTAAATCATCTCGCTTTATTTACCAAGGGGGTTTATCTTCATTCGATAATCCAATCATATATATAGAAAAGAATATCGCTAAAACAGCGGTTAAAATCAAGGTTGTAATGACGATTGGTGAATGAATTTCAAATAGTACTTGCTGAAATAAGCATCATTTATTAGTCAATAAAAATCAATTTTTCTCTTCAAGGAAATAAAAACGTACAAGTACAAAAGAATAACAAGCATAATGATAACCGTCATAATTATTTGAGTCAACTGACCTTTCCACGTCAAAAACAATCCAATTTGCGATGTTAAAAAGATTATAAATAATATCAGATAAAATTTCATCATCCGCTGAAACGTTTCTTTTACTGACTCACCATCAGAGTAAATCTTTTTTACCCCTGACTCATTTGCTTCTGTACGAAAATAATGAAATTGCTTTAGAGCGCTGTCTACATATTGCCAACCGGCATCTTTACATAGTTGCATATACTCTTCATTCGCATCCCGGAAATCAATTTGATAGACATATGATTCATTAGGATTTTCATCGAAGGTATAGGTAAATAATCCATACTTTTTAAAATGAAATCCTTGGCGTGACATATCCGTCAGCCACTGCTCTTCTTTATCAACACTCGAAGCAAGAAAAATCTTGAACCTTTTAACAGTCATCTTCTTCGCCCTCCATTTCTTTTATGATGCTCCTGGCGTTTTTCACAAGTGATTCAAGCCTCTTAAACTCAAGCTGAAGCACTTCTTTACCTAAGGGTGTCAGCTGATTATACTTGCGGCGTTCTGCATCATCTATGTCTACTTTTTGAATGACTTTCTGCTTTTCTAATTTTCCTAGTGCTCCATATAATGTCCCGGGACCCATTGTAACTTCCCCCCGACTTATTTTTTCTACGTCCTGCATAATGGCATATCCATGACGTACTTCCCTTAAGGACAGTAAAATATAATATGTTGCCTGCGACAATGGTAAAAAACTTTCTGGCTGTTTTATCATTCTTTCACCTTCTCACTATATCGCTTATCGCTATATCGATTAACGATATAGTAACAAACATTTTTTGGAATTGCAATAGATTTTCCTTGCATGACAAAACTACCTAGATTAGAATTATTATAAATAAGAAACTGGTAGGAGAGAATGTAATGTCCAATTTTTATAAACCCGCCCTACACTTTCATGACGCCAATTATTCCATTGGTGACGTACATATTTTAAAAAATATTACGGGCTCCTTTCCGGAAGGGAAAATCACAACGCTCGTCGGCCCTTCTGGAGCAGGAAAAACAACATTGCTTAAATTATGTAACGGGCTGATCTCATCTACTTCAGGAGATATTTTCATTCACGATAAACTCATTTCCACATATGAACCCGTTGAACTACGCCGCCATGTCGGAATCGCACTTCAAAGCGCACCAATGATTAAAGGCACCGTCTATCATAACTTAGCTCTCCCTATGGAACTTCAAGGTAAAAAATTGCCTGAACAGGATGCCATTAAAATTCTAAAAGACGTCGGATTAGATGTGCAATTTTTACATCGTAAAACCAATGAATTATCCGGTGGTCAGCGTCAAAAAGTATCCATTGCTCGCACACTAATCAACCGCTCTGAAATCCTATTACTGGATGAAATCACATCCGCCTTGGACCGAACATCTTTACATGAAATCGAAGAATTAATCGTCAAGATTAACCGGGTGTATGGCACAACCATCATCTGGATAACACATAATTTAGAACAAGCCTTATCAATTGGAGATTACACTTGGGTTCTAATGAATGGTCAAGTCATTGAAACTGGCGAAAGTGACTTATTGAAATCACCAACAAATGAATTTGTGAAGCAGTTTGTGCAAGGAGGCGTAGAATGAGCTATCTTACGTTATCCATTACACTTATATTTGTAATCATACCTTTACTACTATCAAAGACTCTACGTTTAGATTTGGAAAAAGACACAATCATTGCGACAATTCGGTCCATTATCCAATTGCTTATGGTCGGCTATATTCTTAAATTTGTCTTCGATTCTGAAAACATATTGTACATTTTGTTAATGGTTACATTAATGATTGCAGCGGCAACACAAAACACCCGTAAGAAAGGAAAAGCAATCAAGGGAATCACTTGGAAAATCGCGGTCACATTACTTTTTGTAGAAGTACTAACCCAGAGTATTCTACTAGGCTTTCAAATCGTACCGCCAACCGCACAATACATCATTTCAATTAGCGGCATGGTGATTGGCAACTCAATGGTGCTATCAATCCTATTCCTTAACCGGTTCACAGCTGAGATTGAAACGCATCGTGATGAAACCGAACTCATCCTTTCTCTCGGTGGAACGCCAAAACAGGCCATTCATAGACAACTCATCAACGCAATCAAGGCAAGCATGATCCCGACAATCGAAAGTCAGAAGACAATGGGCTTGGTTCAACTTCCAGGTATGATGAGTGGTCAAATCATCGCAGGTGCGGACCCCATCCAAGCGGTTCAGTTCCAATTGCTCATCATATTCCTATTATTGACGACCGCTGCAGTGACAAGTGTATTGCTTGGCTTTTTATCATATCCAAGTCTATTCAATCAACGGATGCAGCTGCTGAAAGACAGATTTTAATAATTCGCTCTTGTTTTATTTTCCATGTCATGATAAAGTTATTGAAATTGTTCTTTTCACATAATTCCATAATTTGATTCTTATCAAGAGAGACCGAGGGATTGGCCCTATGACGTCTCAGCAACCAGCCTGTTCAGGTACGGTGCTAATTCCTTTAGGTGTTCATTTCCCTAGAAGATAAGAAGATAGTCTACGATATTTCGGGGACCCTCTTCTTATAGAGGGTCCCCTTTTGTAATCTAAAAGAAAAGGGTGACTACAATGACAAAACAAAGTTTGAATACAATCCTAGTCCAATTAGGCAACAACAGTGATCCGAAGACGGGCGCTGTCAACCCTCCGATTTATTTATCAACTGCGTACAAACATAAGGGGCTCGGTCAATCGACTGGCTACGACTACACACGGACAAAAAATCCAACCCGCTCCATATTGGAAGATGGAATTGCAAACTTAGAGAGCGGTGATGCAGGGTATGCATGCAGTTCTGGTATGGCGGCGATTCAGCTTATCTTAACGCTGTTCCGTCCTGGAGATGAATTGATTGTCCCAGAAGATATTTACGGTGGCACATATCGCTTGCTCGAACAGTATTCCGACGTTTATTCAATCGGTACAACGTATACGAGTTTCGCCGATGTGAACGAGACCGAAAAGTTGATCACTTCGAAGACAAAAGCGCTCTTCATAGAAACACCGACCAATCCACTCATGCAAGAATTTGATATTCGGCAGTATGCAGAACTGGCTCAAAAGCATGATTTACTGTTGATTGTCGACAATACATTTTTAACGCCTTATTTCCAGAGACCGATTGAATTCGGGGCTGACATTGTCATGCACAGCGCAACGAAATATATCGGTGGACATAACGATGTCCTCGCGGGACTTGTCGTTGCAAAAGGTGAAAAACTTTGCGAACAACTTGCCGCCAACCATAATGCTATCGGCGCAGTCCTCTCCCCTTCCGATTCTTGGCTAATCATCAGAGGGCTGAAAACACTGCATTTAAGAATGAAACAGCATGATGAAAACGCGAAAATAATCGTCAATTATTTGAAAGATGAACCACTTGTTACGGACGTTCTCTATCCAGGAAAAGGTGGAATGCTATCATTTCGGCTGAACGATAGTGAATCGGTCGGGCCATTCCTTGAAAATCTGCAGCTCATTACATTTGCGGAAAGTCTTGGTGGAGTGGAAAGTTTCATCACTTACCCTGCAACGCAAACACATGCCGATATTCCTCGTGAAGAACGAATACGACGTGGCGTCTGCGACCGACTTTTACGTTTCTCTGTCGGAGTCGAAGAGGCTGACGATTTGATCGCAGATTTGAAGCAAGTGTTTGCAACTTTGAATAGCGGGGTGCTACAACGATGAGTTTGAATAAAGAACGGTTGGAAACGACTATTATCCATGCTTCGACCCGCGGAGATTACGAACAAAAAACAGGTGCTGTCAACGTTCCTATCTACTTATCTTCAACGTTCCATCAGGAAAGCTTCGATGCATTCGGGCCGTATGATTATAGCCGTTCGGGCAATCCAACGAGGGATGCGTTGGAAAAAACGATTGCCTCACTAGAAGGCGGTTCGCGCGGATTGGCCTTCGCTTCCGGAATGGCTGCCATCTCAGCTACATTTATGCTCCTTTCTTCGGGTGACCATATCGTGGTTACCGAAGATGTCTACGGCGGCACATACCGATTCGTAACCGAGGTATTACCGAAATTCGGTATCGACCATACATTTGTAGATCTAGTGAATGTAGATGAAACCGCACGTGCAATCCGTCCAAATACAAAAGTAATCTATATTGAAACACCATCCAACCCGCGTTTGGGCATTACAGATATTGAAGCGATTGTTGAACTTGCAAAATTGAATGACTGTCTGACGTTTCTCGACAACACATTCATGTCGCCACTTTACCAGCGCCCACTAGATCTTGGAGTTGATATCGTTGTTCATAGTGCTACCAAGTTTTTATCGGGGCATAGCGATATCATTGCTGGGCTAGCGGTTACAAAGGGTGAAGAACTTGGCAATCGATTGGCATTCATTCAAAACTCTTTCGGCTCTATTCTAGGCGCACAAGATTCTTACGCGTTAATTCAAGGAATTAAAACGCTTGGTGCCCGTTTAACACAGTCATCCGAATCGGCGAGTAAAATAGCCTCGTACTTGAACGACCACCCGTTAGTAGATGAGGTGTTTTATCCAGGGTTAGCAAGTCATCCAGGACACGCAATCCACTCGAAACAATCGACAAGTCCAGGCGCTGTCTTATCTTTCCGTTTGCCAAACAGAGATGCAGCAAAGGCCTTTGTTGAAAACGTTCGGATACCCGTTTTCGCAGTAAGTCTAGGCGGAGTTGAATCAATTCTCTCCTATCCTGCAACGATGTCCCATGCCGCCATGCCTAAAGAACAACGGGAGAAACGTGGTATTACCGATGGTCTGCTACGTTTTTCTGTTGGACTCGAGCATGTCGATGACTTGATTGCCGATTTTGATCAAGCCTTGATTAAAACAAGTGAAAAAGTTGCCATACCTAATTAAGTACCATTAAAGAAAACATTATTATATTGGAAAGAAGGAATTTAAATTGACAAAACCTATAGCCGAACAAACTTTGACGAAAGCACCATTTAAAGCAGATCACGTCGGGAGCTTTTTAAGACCAGAACGCCTAAAGCAGGCGCGTTTGCAAAGAGAAACCGGTGATATCACTGCCGAGGAATTACGCACAATCGAAGACGAAGAAATTACAAAGCTCGTCGAAAAGCAAAAAGAAGCTGGACTTAATTCTGTGACGGACGGAGAATTCCGCCGTAAATGGTGGCATTTTGACTTCCTTTCTGGCTTTGACGGCGTTGAGTTTTTCGAAACAGATAAAGGACTCCAATTCAATGGTGTTGTAACGAAAGCACACGGCATTAGAGTGACAGGAAAAATTGGGTTTAGCGACCATTACATGATTGAACACTTCAAGTTCCTGAAAAGTATCGCAGGTGATGCAGTCGCAAAATTCACGATTCCAAGCCCGAATATGCTGATTCACAGAGCGACATTCGAAGAAGGCATCTATGCAAATGACGAAGAGTTATTTGATGACTTGGTTACAGCCTATCAAGACGTAATTCAAGCACTGTACGATGAGGGATGTCGTTATCTTCAAATCGATGACACGTCTTGGGCTTCCTTCTTATCGGAAGAAGGAAGGGAAACATTGAAAGCGAAGGGGCAAAATCCTGACAAACTTGTACAACTATCGGCACGTGCCATCAATGAATCCATCGCGAAAAGGCCTGCCGACTTGCTCGTGACGATGCATATTTGCCGCGGCAACTTCAAATCGACCTATTTTTCTAGTGGTGGCTACGAGGATGTATCCGAAACAATTTTCGGCGGATTAGATGTTGACGGTCTTTTCCTTGAGTTTGACGACGAACGCTCCGGCAGTTTTGAACCGTTGCGCCATGTCAATCGCCCTGACCTTTTCGTCGTATTAGGCTTGATCACCTCTAAATTCGGCGAATTAGAGGCCCCTGAACAGCTTAAAGCAAGAATAGCAGAGGCCTCAAAGTATGTTCCTTTAGATCAACTATGCTTAAGCCCACAATGTGGCTTCGCATCAACAGAAGAAGGTAATCAGTTAACTGAAGAACAACAATGGGAAAAAGTTCGTCATGTTGTAACTATCGCGCAAGACGTTTGGCAGTAACCTTTACAAATTAAATAGGCTAATAAAACTCTTATGAAGAGCGGTGGAGGGGCTGGCCCTATGAAACCCGGCAACCATTCAACAATCATGTTGATAAGGTGCTAATTCCTGCAAAGCACTATGCTTTGGAAAATGAGAGGGTATTTTCTCTCGAATGCCTCTCTACTAACACAGTGGAGGGGCATTTTGTTTTATTAACAATAGAATTGGAAGTGTGAGAAATGAAAAAGGAAGGTTTGCAAAGATATCATACGATTTGGGGCTTGTTATTTTTAGGTTGGTTTGTTTCTTACGTTGACCGGGTTGCAACTGGGCCGATCATTACATATATGATTGAAAATGAAGTTTCTTTTTTTGCAGACGTGGCAAACCCCCATGGAATTGGCGGATTGATTGGTAGTTTATTTTTTGCCGGTTTTATGTTAATGCAATTTCCTGGTGGCTACTTTGGGGACAGGTTTGGCTATCGTGCTATTATCATTTTAAGTATTGTTTGGGCTGGAATCGCCACTTTATTAACGGGTTTGGTGGGAGGCCTTGTTGCATTTATTCTTTTCCGAGTCCTACTCGGGCTAGGCGAAGGCGTTTTTTATTCGAATGACCGCTCTTATATTGCCTATCATACACCTCCTGAAAAAGTTGGATTAGGAATGGGTGTGGCGCTTACCGGATTATCTGTTGGTCTGACAGCGGGCACACTTGGCGTCCCTTATCTTATTACAGTCGCAGAACCATTTATGGGTGAAGGGGCTTGGCGCTTTCCTTTTTTCGTGACCGGAACAATTACACTCATTATTGCACTCCTACTATTTAAATATATGAAGCCCAAAAACGATTCAAGTGCTTCTGTAGATTTAACTTCACCTGGTATTAAAGCACAGTTTGGCAAAGGGCTATTGTACATGTCCATGTACTCAGCCGTTTTTCTTGTCATAGTGATGGGCATCTATTACTTTTCCGTCAAACTAGGTCTGTCCTCTATCGCGATTGCGGTCATTCTTGTTGCACTTTGTCCGCTCTTAATACTTTATTTATACACAACGAAGAAGTCTGAAATAAAACCGTTAATAGCGAATAAGAATCTCTTCTTATTGTACTTGTTCTTTATCCCTATCATGTGGCATCTATGGTTTTACGGATTTTGGTCCGTCTCTATCGTCAAAGATTTCGGTGGCGGTGCATTAATGGCTGCCGCTTTGATTGCATCGTTTAATGGTTTGGCTGGAATCATTGGTTTTCCTCTTGGCGGCAAAATTTCTGACATAGTGGCCAATCGTCCAAATGGGCGACGTAACGTCCTTGCTGTACTAACCGCTGTACTGACTGTAACTATTTTTATATTTGCAGTCTATGTCATGATGGGCAATAACAACCCCATCGTTATGTCTGTCATTTTGTTTGTCTCCGGATTATTCTTTTTTGCATTGCAACCGGTGGCACATGCTCTGGCTTCCGATTTGACGCCCGAAAAAAGCAGAGGATCCATGTTTGGAATGCTCAATTTGATTGGAGAAATCGGAGCAGTTCTCTCACCTGTCGTCTCCGGAGTCATTCGAGATAACACCGGCAGCTGGGGCTTGCCACTTCTACTCGATGGCGCATTAATGGCGGCGGGCCTAGTTCTAGTGCTAGCCATCTCCAGTAAGGCGGTCCGCAAGAACGTTGTATCCTTGGCTTGAGAAAAGCGCAAGATGCCCTTTAAGATGCAACAGGCATAATTCAATCAAAGGAAGTAGGCAGGCTAAGATCGCGATGTTCTGCGGCAATGGCTCGTGGGGCTAGACACTATTCCAGGTGATCTGCAACTAAATATTTGAACAACTATCTCACTTGGTTTCAAGTATTAGAAAGTAGCCAATATCAGAGAAATGAAGTCACTTTGAATGACTTGATTATCAGAGGAAATCTAACACAAAATACAGAAACCTATGATGCACCTATATATGTTGAACTAATGGTTCTATATAATCTCCAGCGAAGGCGCCTCATAGGGGTAGCCGAGCGTTGTTGAGTGGATTCTTTATGTCAACATATATAGGATTCGCACTATAAAAAGTAGTTCTTATTCAACTAACGGACCATTTAATGGAATAAACTATGTTAAAATTGAATCAATTCAAAAGCAAAAGAAAGGAGGGATTATAATATGGGCTCAACTTTGGAATTTGTGCGTATTTTACTACCCATTGTAATAGTGGGTGGAATTGCAGTATTTGTAATTCTAAGAATGAAACATAAGTATAAGAAAGGCACGCTTGGTAAGAAAAAGTCAAAAAGTGCTCAAAATTTATTAGATAGTTTTATACCATTCGGAATGATGATTGGATTCGCTATTGCTGTACTTTTAAACATATTTTCCCTAATTCCCTTACTATCTGCAATTGCTTGGGGACCTGGGATAGGTTTATTAGTTGGCTATTTTGCTTATGAAATTTATAGCAAAAAAGAAGAAATTTATCCCTAACAATTATTTTCCACAAATGGGTACCTTAGTATAAGAAGACTGTACTACGAATTAGAACTTCTGGATAATTGGAAGTTCTAATTTTTTCCTATATCAACATTAAACTTTTACAGAGCCTCTTTTTCAAGAAAAAAAGGCGTGTCATCAGTAGATTAAACTGATGACACGCCTTTCTACACTGAAGATTGTATAGACACTGTCAGCTATAAAATTCTTCTGGAATTGCACCTATAGTTCTACGGTGATACAGAAGAGGTTCTTTACTTTCATTCTGAATATCTAATACTTCGCCTATTAATATCGTATGATCTCCAGCTTCAATTTGTTGCACCGTCTTACATTGTAAAACCGCAAGCGAATTTGAAAGTACTGGTAGGTTTAAATCCGATTCTTTCCAATCACATTGACTAAATCGATCAGCAACCCTGCTCGAGAATAACGTACATAACTCACTTTGATCTGCTGCCAAAATATTCACCGAAAATTTTTCAGCATCTAGAAAGTCACTATAAGTGGATACTCTTTTATCAATGGACCATAAAATTAGTAAAGGCTCTAATGATACCGATGCAAATGAATTGACCGTTAATCCCATCGGTTTTTTATCTGCATCAAATGCTGTAACGACAGTGACTCCCGTCGGGTAATTCCCCATTGCTTCTTTAAAACTCGCTACCTGCTCTATCTTACTTCCCATATCAGCAACTCCCATTTTCTTATTTCACTTAAAATCATATCAAATCTATTAGAATATTTCATACTTTGTGATTCCGCACTAAATTCACTGGTACATGTTCACTCGAATCTTCCTTCTCTGTAATCTTTATAGGCCTGCATAATCTCTTCTTCTGAATTCATCACAAACGGGCCGCGAGCTACTACTTTTTCTCCGACAGGCTTACCTGCATATAACATGATATGCAGTTTCTCTTCTGCGTGAATCTTCACTTCAGTTTGTTCTTCATCTGTTCCACGTTCCAACCAGAGAACCTGCCCCTTCTTCCCCTCCACGCTTTCACTGCCAAATGTCCCTATTCCTTCTATTATATACAGAAATCCATTGTAACTGCCGGGAAGGTCCTGTGTAACAGTGGTACCGGGTTCAATGATCAATTCAACCATCGTAACAGGCACGTGATTTTTCGTGTCAGCCGTAACACCTTCCGAAGAACCGGAAAAGACACGTATCGTAGCGCCGTCTTCATGACGGACCGACATATCTTGTGCACGCATGTTCTGGTAACGCGGTTCCGTCATTTTTTTATCACTTGGAAGATTGACCCACAGTTGCAGGGATTGAACCGTTTCCCCAACAGCCGGATCCTCTGTATGAATGATTCCTTTACCCGCTGTCATCCATTGAACGTCTCCTGGATGTAGTTCTCCTCCCCCAGTCTTATTGTCAAAGTGTTCTAGCGTCCCATCAATGACGTACGTAACTGTTTCAATACCACGGTGCGGATGCATGCCAAATGTTCCACGCACGAAAAAGTCTTCAGCCATCAATAGAAATGGATCGACTTCTTCCCAATTTCCCGGTTCAATTACCAATCCTACTTTATGAGTTGGCGAGTGTTCCTGATAAACGACATCCCTTACACTTCTGATTCCCCTTGAAAAGACCGATTTATTATTCATATTAAATTCCTCCTTCTGTTTTGGATATATATGTTGAATTAAAAGATCCCATTGTATTTGCTACGGTGCTAAGGAGTGCCCCGTCCTAAGACATGCTTCGGCTGCCCCTTGTAAGGTGCTTTCGCTAAGTTTAGAAAGCTGTTCATTTGTTCAGCATATATAGCTAAATTTTACCGAATAGTAATGGATCACTATATATGTTATTATGGAATAAATTCACCAAAATGTGAAGTACACACTTGAAAGTGCTATAGTATACAAAAAGATACTAATGGAGGTTATTATGGGGATAAAGCCTGAACTATGTAAAGTTGACGAAGCTTTAGGTATCTTGGTAGGTAAATGGAAACCAATCATTTTACTGCATTTATTTACTGAAGGAACACAGAGGTTTAGTGAATTAAAAAGATTAATGCCAGGGATTACCCAAAAAATGTTGACCAAGCAATTAAGGGAATTGGAAGATGAAGATATTATTAACAGAGTCATCTATCCACAGGTCCCCCCGAAAGTTGAGTATTCTATCTCGGATTACGGAAAAAGCTTACAGCCCATCTTAGCAATTATGCACGAATGGGGCACCGGTCATGCCACACATATTGAAAAGAAAAGAATTAGCCAGAATACCAGCGACGCACTATAATGGATAAATCAAAAACAGACACTCTCCAGGGAGTGTCTGTTTTTGATGATCAGGAGATTTCTTAAGCTTTAACTGTAGTATTTGTTTTGTTATAGAACTCAATAAAGTTAAATACTACTGAATCCAAGAAATCGATCGTAGCTTTATCAGTAAGTTCACCAGCTTCGTTCATTTTCTCATGAACTGAACCGATGTATACTTCGTTACCTGGCAGTAAGATAGGAGCTAACGCCGGATTTGACAGAATTTCTCTTAAGTGGAGTTGCGCACGGATACTTCCGAATGCTCCCATAGATGATCCTACGATGAAGCCAGGTTTGTTTTTAAGTGTGAAATCTCCACCACGTGATAACCAGTCGATTGCATTTTTCATTGCGCCTGGAATAGAGAAGTTATATTCAGGAACTGCAAATAATACAGCATCTGAATCTTTTACATTATTTTTAAAATCAACTACGTTTGCAGATGGGTTGCTTTCTATATCAATTGAAAACATATCAAGATCATTGATAAAGACAGGTGTAATGTCTAATTGATCTGCATAACGACTTCTCATATGTTCAACTATTTTTAAGTTGAATGAAGTTGAACTTGTACTACCGATAATTGCCTTAACTTTAATTGCCATGATGTAAAACTCCTCTATTATATATGATTGTGATTGTAATTCAGCTTCCTATACTAATTATACACAAGTAAATCAAATTAGGTAGTACGCACTTCAAAGTGCCATAGTATACGAAAGGATACCACACATGGCAAAAGTAAAAATGCTGACCTAAGCTCATCATATTTTCCTGCGTAACCGAGCATATCCTTTGCGCGACCAATCATATCCTTCGCAAACCGAGCATATCCTTCACACGACCGATTATATCCTCCGACAACCGAGCATATACTTCGCCCGACCAATCATATCCCTCGCCAACCGAGCATATCCTGCACCCGACCAATCATATACCACGCAAACTGAGCATATCCTTCACACGACCAATCATATACCACGCAAACCGAGCATATCCTTCATACGACCATTTATATCCTACGACAACCGAGCATATACTCCGCGCGACCAATCATATCCTCCGCAAACCGAGCATATACTTCACCCGACCAATCATATATCCCGACAACCGAGCATATACTTCACACGACCAATCATATCCCCCACCAACCGAGCATATACTTCACGCAACCGATCATATCCCTCACCAACCGAGCATATACTTCGCAGACCAATAATCCCCCGACCACAATAAAAAGGTATCTCCCCGTCATTAATGTACGGGAAGATACCTTTTTTATTGTGAACATATGAATACATGTAATAACAAAGCAATGGTGCCTTACTGGCGTAGCCTAAGCGGATTTGAAAGAAATCTTTATTTCAACTTAAGTAATTAATTCTTAAGCGTAGCCAATTGACTTTCTCTAACTTCTTTCGCCGCTTCAACCATGATTTTCAAAGCGCCAATTGTCTCTTCTTCTTTTCTTGTTTTCAAGCCACAATCCGGGTTAATCCAAAATTGTTTTGGATTAATTGTTTTGAGTGCACGATTAATATTTTGTTTCATTTCTTCCTTGCTTGGAACACGTGGACTGTGGATGTCATAAACGCCTAAGCCAATTTCTTTATCATACGTATTGTTCTCAAATGCAGCGATAATTTCGCCATGACTTCTTGACGTTTCGATTGAAATAACATCTGCATCCAGCGCGCTAATGGATTTGATAATACCGCTGAATTCCGAGTAACACATATGCGTATGAATTTGCGTGTCATTTTCAACAGAAGAAGTTGCCAATTTGAATGCATAGACAGCAGCATCTAAGTAACTTTCACGTTTATCTTGATCCAACGGTAAACCTTCTCGAAGCGCAGGTTCATCTACCTGAATCATGCGAATACCGTTCTTTTCAAGCTCTTCAATTTCTTTACGAAGTGCAAATGCAATTTGGTTCAATACGTCGAAACGTGGAATGTCATCTCGGACAAAGGACCAATTCAAAATCGTTACAGGGCCCGTCAGCATACCTTTTACAGGCTTCGTCGTTAACGTTTGAGCATAGACACTTTCTTTCACAGTAATTGGTTCACTAAACGCAACATCACCTAAAATGAGTGGTGGCTTGACGCAACGAGAACCATAAGACTGAACCCAGCCAAACTGTGATACTGCAAATCCTTCGAACTTTTCACCGAAGTATTCAACCATATCTGTTCTTTCAAATTCACCATGGACCAAAACATCAATGCCGATGTCTTCTTGAATTTCAATCCATTTGTCAATCTGATCTTTGATAAATTGCTCGTAGGCCTCGTTTGTAATTTCTCCTTTACGCCATTTAGATCTTGTCTGTCTTACTTCTGGCGTCTGCGGTAAACTCCCGATTGTCGTTGTCGGCAGAAGAGGCAAATTAAAACGTTTTTGCTGCTCGATAATTCGTTTCGCAAATGGCAATGAGCGATTTACATCTTGCTCAGTTAGATTTTCAATCGTTTCTTTCACTTCAACGTTTTGCCGATACTTCGAGTTATTTAGACGTGCAAGTGCATTTCTGCTCTCCTCAAGTCCTGTCGCAATCGTTTCAGTGCCATCGTGAATCCCCCGACTAAGGAGCACAATTTCAGCAAGCTTCTGATCAGCGAATGACAGACCGCCTTTAATAATTGGATCCAATTTCTCTTCAGTTTCCGTACTGACAGGAACATGAAGAAGTGAAGAGGAAGGTTGAACAATCAAACGGCTTTTATCAACATGTAACTGAATTTCTTCTAATAGTGTTACTTTTTTATCCAGATCCGCTCTCCACACATTTCTACCATCAATGACACCCGCCGCAAGTACTTTGTCTTGAGGGAAACCATATTTTTGTAGCAATTCAAGCGAATCGCCATGAACAAAGTCTAAACCAAATCCGTGTACCGGCAGCGCAACAACCGCTTCATAATTAGCTACTTTTTCAAAATAAGTTTGTAGGATAATCTTTAATTGTGGCACTGCTTCATGAATTGCTGCGTATGCCTGTTGCACATGTTGGAAATCCTCTTCTGTCAACTTACTTGTAAGAATCGGCTCATCAATCTGAACCCACTCAACGCCTGCCACTACAAGCTCTTTCAATACTTCAATGTACAACGGCGTAAACTGTTGCAATAAAGTAGAAAAATTCTCTTCGCCAAAAGATTTTGCCAGTTTAATATATGTAACTGGGCCTAGGATAACCGGCTTGCCATCAATACCCAGCTTTTCTTTTGCTTCCTTATAAAAAGCGAGCGGGCGGTTCTCTACTAATTGCGGCGTTACACCTTCTAGTTCCGGAACAATATAGTGATAATTTGTATTAAACCATTTTGTCATCTCTGAGGCAACCGCATCTTTAGTTCCACGCGCAATTGCAAAGTATGTTTCCAAAGGTACTTTACCACCCGCATACTCGAAGCGTTTTGGTACGACACCAAACATAATAGATGTGTCCAGCACATGGTCGTATAATGAAAAATCTCCAACCGGAATTAGATCAACACCGAATTCTTTTTGTTTCTGTAGACTTTCTAAACGAAGCGTTTCCGTTGTTTTCAGTAGCTGTTCTTCTGATGTTGCCCCATTCCAAAAACTTTCCAACGCCCTTTTCCATTCACGTTTTCCACCGATTCTTGGATATCCACTAGTTGAACTTTGTACTTTTACCATTGTATGTTAGCCCCTTTATTTTTTATTGTATTTTTTCAACCTGTTTTAATACACGATACTCTCGGTTTGGACCACCTCCCTTGCTACAATCACGTCCACTTTACCGTGTATATACTCCGTCAAATTCACAGTCATGTCATAGCGCATAAAGGGAGTGATTAAATAGATGCCATGAAAATGCTCCAGCGCCACATCGATCAATTCTTTCGAAACCTCTAAACCTTCTTTCGTAGACTGCTCACGATTACCATCAGATAAAGCCATTCTTGCACGTACTTGATCCGTCAACTTAATGCCTGGTACCTCATTGTGTAGAAATTCGGCGTTTTGCGATGAAGTCAGCGGCATAATTCCGATGTAAATTGGCGTCTCAATATGTTTTGTTGCCTCGTATACTTCAATTATCTTCTCCGTGCTATAGATAGGCTGGGTAATAAAATAGTCG
This sequence comes from Sporosarcina sp. FSL K6-1540, assembly GCF_038620285.1. NCBI lineage: Bacteria > Bacillati > Bacillota > Bacilli > Caryophanales > Caryophanaceae > Sporosarcina > Sporosarcina sp. FSL K6-1540. The sequence continues at coordinate 2,217,938 of NZ_CP152018.1, read as the reverse complement.
GCTCCCGCTTCTATTTTTTTCTCTAATCTCTCCACAGCACGATCTAAATGACGCACGTTCGGATTAAAGGCCGCTGCCACAGTAAAGGATGTTTTCTGTTGCAATGACTTTCCAGACTTTGAAATGCCCTCATTGAATTGCTTTATGAGTTGAATCAATTCAAAGGATGTCACATCGAAAACGGATGTTGCTCCGGGGAAATCACCAATTTTCGTAGGGTCCCCCGTAATCGCTAGCAATTCAGTAATACCCAGTGTGTGTAATCCCATGAGATGTGACTGTAATCCAATTAGATTGCGATCTCGGCATGTAATATGGACCAAAGGTGTTGCACCAATCTTTTGTTTAACAAGTGAAGCCATTGAAGCGTTGCAAATTCTTGGCGTCGCTAAGGAATTATCAGCCAGTGTAATGGCATCCACGCCTGCATCCTTTAACGCCTGAGCCCCCTCAAAGAACTTGCCCGTGTTTAAATGTTTGGGCGCATCAAGTTCAACAATTATCGAATGTCTTTTTCTCACTGTTTCAAGCAATGTTGGGGGTTGAGATTCCTTCAATTCAGACTCCACAACCTCTGTCTTTACCTCCTTCTTCTTAACAAGCTTTTCTTGAATTGGTTCCCGAATTGTAAGTCCTTTCACTAGGGCCCTAATATGTTCTGGCGTCGTCCCACAACATCCTCCTATTAAACTAACTCCTGCCTTCCGAAAACTCAGTGCGAACTTCTCGAAATATTCAGGCTCATTTTCGTAAAAAAGTTTCCCATCCTTATATCCTGGATAACTAGCATTCGGATACACCGAAAGTAAAGCACGCTTCATCAACGGCACAGTTTCTAGAGACTTCAGCATATGGTGAGGGCCAAGGCGACAGTTAATGCCTACTATATCTGCACCTAAATCCTCCAACTGCTGTAAGGCATCTATGAGCTCTATCCCATTTTGGAGCACCCCCGCCTCATGCATTGAAACATTCGTAATAATCGGGATATCTGTCTCCTCACGTGCAATTTTGAGCACGGTTGTTAATTCATCAAAATCGTAATAAGTTTCTAAAAGTAGGCCGTCCACTCCCTCAAGAAGTAAGCAATATAGTTGTTCCCTAAAACTGCGCTTGATTTCATCCTTTGTTCCAATGGATGTTCGAGATCCATGAATACCCCCGATAGTTCCAAGGACGAACGTATTTTTACCCGCTGCTTTTTTCGCAATTTGAACTGCGGCTTTATTTATCTTTTTTACACTGTCCTCTAACCCATGACGTGCTAACTTGATATAATTCGCACCATACGTATTAGTTTGAATAATATCCGCACCTGCCTCTATATAGGCTTGGTGGATGCGAAGCACTTGATCTGGATGTGTCAAGTTCAGCTCTTCAAAACAAAGATCCACACCGTGTGAATAAAGTAGAGTTCCCATTGCACCATCACCGATCAAAATTCGTTCTTTCATAGTATCTAGTAAATTCACGACTATCACTTGCTCCTTTCACTTTCCCAAAGTCCCGTTCCGGAAACTCTCTTCATCATTCTTCAAAATATGTTACTTAATGGGAAAATTAATTAAAATAAAAAGAGCCTCTTCCTATGTTGAATAAAGGAAGTAGACTCTAAATCTGAATAAGTCTTCTCCTCATCTACCAAGTCGTGTTATCAACTTGCTGGAATTAGCACCATGCCATAAAATGGCGGTTGCTGAGGTGTCATCGGGCCAGTCCCTATACCTCTCTAGATAAGAAAAACTATTAAATTGGATTTGCTTAGTTACGTTATTACAGACTTTACATCATTGTTGGAAAATTAGCAACACCTTTTTGGAAAGTAATTAATTTATTTCACAGATTCAGACTATTGCTTGTCACTTTAAACAACATAGTTGCTAAACAGCCTTTCGCCATCCTTCATTTAAATTCTTACGTCCCTCTTAGCTTAAATAGGTCAATCAAGGTACCAATAAGTCACTTCTGTCAATTGATCCTTTTCCAGAATTGATTGCGTAACCCGCCGCTCTTGCTCCCCCATCCTAAGTGAGCTAAATGCACATAATAATAATATTAATAATGAGTCCATTAACCACTGTCCCCTCTGTAACCCTGCATATAATAAACTATAAGAACAATAACGAACGAACCGTTTACTCAGTTGTTGTTCCCATCAAATTGAAGGGAGGTCATTGACTTGAAAACTTCCTTGGGCATCTGGATTGGTTGGTTAGCAATAATTTTAGCGGCTATAGGGTTCTTTTATGCTCCTTATTGGTTAGGTGGTGGCGCACTCGTTTTAGGCTTAGTCTGTTTAGCTTCTCCACAAAAAGCATTGGCATGGATTTCAATCCTGCTTGGAGCCATCGTATTATTAATCACGATGTTCCAGTAGCCGGATAATTAATGATACTTCAAGGTATGTTTGGGCTCCTACCATACATACCTTTTTTATTTAATTTGTATGCTTACGATTTACTAGTTAGTTTTTTTGCAGTTCGGCCACATCAGAACACCAAAACGTCGTTTGTGATAAAGTATCCTAAAGAAGACGCAGCTGAACAGTAAATTATGTATAAAAAAACAGCCCAGTGAAGCGAGTAAATATCGCATCATCGGGCTGTTTTCTGTTTTCATCTTTTTATTATTTCATTCCATTTAAATTACTTTTTCAAGAAATACTCCTCAATATCATCCAGCATTAAGTTCGCTGCTAATACACCACCAGCAGTGTTCCAAATGATGTCATTTACTTGTGAGACGTTTCCACTTTTCGCGACATTTAGATTTTTAAATAATGGATCCTCAATCCAGTCGTTTGTAAGCTTCGTTGCTTCGTTATCTCCAGTTTCATAAGTGAAGTAAAAGAGCACATCGCCATCCATAGCTGGAATACGTTCTTTCGTGAGGCCTTTTTCAGCAAAATCGTCCACATCTTGTCCATCTGCGCGCGCAAATCCAAGTTGATCTAGAATCACACCCGAGAAGGAATCTTTATGGTAAATGCGTACATCTCCCGCCATAAAGCGAACCATTGATATTTTTTTATTTGTTTGATCCCCTAATTCAGTCTTGATTGTTTCAACGCGATTATTGTATGCACCTAATACCTCGTTACCTTTTTCTTCTTGATTTACTGCTTTCGCATATAATTTAAAGTTTTCCTGCCAATCCCCGCGAAGCGTTTCTGCAAAAACAGTTGGGGCAATTTTGCTTAACTGTTCGTAAACTGCTTCGTGACGCATTTTATTCCCAATGATCAGATCTGGTTTTAAAGATGCTATCTTTTCTAAACTTGGTTCTGATTCAATACCCACAGATTCAGTACCTGTCATGTCCATATGATCATACCAAATTTTCTCAGCGGGTGATTGAACTGCACCTACAGGTTGAATTCCCATTGATAGAAGGGCTTCAGCACCTTCGTTTGTTAAGATTACAATGCGTTTTGGTGTTCCTTTTACATCTGTACTTCCCATTGCATGATCGACAGTATATGTTTCTACATCAGCTGGTTGTGCACTTTCACCTGAATCTTTTGACTCCTTAGTAGCCCCACAAGCCGCTAATACAAGAATACTCATAATAAGTATGAGGGATGATATTTTTCGCATGTACATTATTTCCTCCTGTTAATTGAGAATGAAAATCATTTACACTTAGTATGCTATATGCTAATATATTTCATGTCAACAGTGAATTGAAAATAATTCTCAATGAAGTGAGGAAGTCATGATACATACATCAAGGGGTAAGTGGATTGCTCTTATCGTAAGTAGTTTAGTTTTCATTCTTTGTTTTTTTTCTAGTATTGTATACGGCTATACAGATACAAGCTGGTCCACTGCCTTTTCCGCATTTAAAGAAAATGACGGATCAACTGAACATCTTGTCATTCAAAATGTACGCTTACCACGTGCATTAATTGCTGCAGCTGTTGGAGCTTGTTTAGCCACTTCAGGTGCAATTATGCAATCCATAACGAAAAATCCATTAGCCTCTCCAAGTATTCTAGGTATTAATGCTGGTGCTGTTTTCTTTGTCGTAATTGGGGTTGTGTTCTTCCAAGTACAAAGCCTCCAATCTTATATGATGTTCGGATTAGTCGGAGCGGCCGTTTCCTTCGGGATTGTCTTTGTTTTAAGTAGTATTGGCAGAGAAGGGTTAACGCCAATGAAGCTTATATTAGCAGGAGCAGCAGTTTCCGCTTTATTCTCATCCATGACACAAGGATTCCTAACAATTAACGAAACAGCACTCGATCAAGTATTATTTTGGCTCGCAGGTTCCGTAGCCAATCGGCCTATCGGTCTATTAATTACAGGATTGCCTTATATGGTGATTGGATTGCTGGTAGCCTTTGTTTTGGCGAAGCAAATGAACCTACTAGCAATGGGTGACGATGTTGCGTCTGGATTAGGTCAGAATGTAGTGCTATTAAAATTTGTTTTTTCTCTTATTGTAGTTGTATTAGCAGGTATTTCTGTAGCAATTGCGGGTCCTATCGGCTTCATCGGAATCATTATTCCTCATATCGTTCGATCATTCATCGGGATCCAACACCAGTGGGTATTTCCATTTTGTGCATTATACGGTGGAATTCTCTTACTCGTATCTGATATTGCAGCCCGATACATTATAATGCCCAAGGAAGTGCCGGTTGGAGTCATGACTGCATTAATCGGTGTTCCATTCTTTATTTATGTGGCAAGAAGGAGATTTGGGGCATGAAAAATAAAGTGACAGTTCGAATAGGAAATGTTGCTTCGTTTATTTTAGATAAGAAATCTTTGTTTACAACGATGATTGCAACGTTGCTTTTAGGGTTAGTAGCTATTCTATCGATGAGTTCTGGTGAGTTTTTCATTTCACCTTTAAATGTCTTAAAAGTTATTTTGGGTATTGGTGAGTCTTTTGATCAAACGATTATCTTTGAATTTCGGCTACCTCGTATTATGATGGCCATTTTAGTTGGAATCGGCTTAGCGACAGCGGGCGCCATTTTGCAAAGTGTATCTAGAAATCCTCTTGGTTCCCCAGATATCATTGGGATTACGGCAGGAGCTTCATTTGCAGTTGTATTATTTCTAGCATTGTTTTCAAATGAAAGTAATGCGCTAACAGTGAGTCAAGATTGGATGCCGTTATTTGCTTTCGGTGGTGCGATGATTACAGCCGCGATTGTGTTCACGTTATCTTGGAAAAACGGCATTGCCCCCTTCCGAATGTTACTTATAGGGATTGGAATTTCAGCATTTATGCATGCTGGAACAACCGTACTTATGCTTGTTGGACCAATCCATCAGGCGAGCCAAGCGAATATTTGGATCACTGGAAGTATCTACGGTTCAAATTGGACTGAAGTTCGAATGATTGCGATATGGATTACTATTCTTTTTTTCATCACGCTTGCCATGACGAGGGAAATGAACGTTTTAGAACTTGGTGATGATTTGGCGAAAAGTGCTGGATCCCCAGTTCAAAAGAACCGAATTATTTTCCTTTTACTTTGTGCCGCCTTGACGGGTGCCTCCGTTTCTTTTGCCGGCGGTATTGGGTTTGTTGGGTTAATCGCACCACATATTGCAAAAAGAATTGTCGGCCCTACCTTTGGTTCAATGGTAGGTTTATCCGCAATCATTGGAGCAATTCTCGTTGTTGTTGCAGACTGGATTGCTCGTGTTGCCTTTGCACCGATTGAAGTGCCTGCAGGTGTATGGACAGCCGTAATAGGGGCACCTTACTTTATCTATTTGCTTATCAAACAAAGAAGTCGATAGAAAGAGGACAAGTAAGTTTAGACAATTTCCAAATAACGCATACGACGATTCTGCACATAGATCATGTCGCTTTCCATGTTAAAGATTTTTTTATTCCCATGACAAGACAAGACACTTTAGTAGATATGAAAGAAGTTCTAGATAATTCAAATCTAGCTGTCACTAACTCTATATTCGGAAAACGTATTGGTTTGTTGGCAGCGATTTTCACCTATGCCTATTTCCAGTCTGGAATAAAATACAGAGTGCGCTAGAATTGTGGCAATGGTCCCTGGAGGCTACATGGGATGTTTGGGGCTAGCGGACTTCACGTTTTTGTTTTTGGCTCCACCATCTCTTCTTCGTTCAATAGGGCAGCTTTGATATGCAATAAACAATAAAAAATGATCTTTCGTAAGTTCAATGTGAACTCATGAAAGATCATTTTTTATTACTTAATTAAAGATGGAAATGACATGCCCTACAACTTTTCTCAAACCTAATTAATAGTCTTTTTTTTCTCCGAAATAATCGTTTCAAGCACCGTCCGTGTTACATTTTTTCTTTTAGGGTCAAACTTTTTTGTTACTCTTTACTTAAGCTTCTCTGATAATCTGCGATGCTTGTGTATTCCTTTTCCAATACTCTGGATAAATTAATGAATATCGGTAATAGTTTTCTATATTCTTGCACATTAGAATCCATAGGTGTGTGCTTATAAGTACTGCCAATCATTTCAGATACCACGTCAAATGATTCAATTTCCCCCGTAGCGTAAAGCCCTAAGATGCAAACACCTAGACATGAACTTTCATAACTTTCCGGGACAATTACTTCCAAATCGAATATGTCGGCCATCATTTGGCGCCATAAATCAGACCTTGCAAAGCCACCAGTTGCTTGAATTCGGATAACTGGTTCATCCATGACTTCAATTAGTGCTAAAAATACTGTGTACAGATTATAAATCACACCTTCAAGAGCCGCCCGAATCATATGTTCTTTTTTATGTGTCATTGTTAAACCGAAAAATGAGCCGCGCACGTCAGGATTCCACAACGGTGCACGTTCACCCGCTAGGTATGGATGAAATAACAATCCATCTGATCCCGGTCTTACACGTTCAGCAATCTTCGTTAACACTTCATATGGATCAATCCCTAGTCTTTTTGCTGTTTCTACTTCTGATGATGCAAATTCATCTCTAATCCATCGAAGTACCATTCCACCATTGTTTACTGGCCCACCAATGACCCAATGTTTCTCAGTTAATGCATAGCAAAATATCCGTCCTTTCTCATCGGTTTGAGGACGGTCAATGACTGTTCGGATTGCACCACTTGTCCCAATCGTTACCGCTACTTCACCCTTACCAATTGCATTCACACCTATATTAGAAAGCACTCCATCACTTGCGCCAATGACAAATACAGTTTGTGGATCAATGCCAAGCTTACTCGCTATTCCTACGTTACAATTATTAAAAATCTCGGTTGTCGGTACAAGTTCAGATAGCTGCTCCGGCGTGACACCCGCTATCTCCAATGCTTCTTCATCCCAATTCAATCTTTCCAGATTCATCATCCCCATTGCTGAAGCCAAAGAATGATCTACAACATACCGACCAAATAATTTCTTGAAAATATATTCTTTAATGCCTATATATTTTTTAGCCTTTGTCGCTATTTCAGGACGATCATGCACAATCCAAGCAATTTTACTTAAAGGGGACATTGGGTGAATAGGTGTTCCAGTCCGTTTGTATACCTCATGCCCATTTAACTCTTCTTTTATTTTACGTGTCCAAGCTTCACTTCGATTATCTGCCCAGGTGATACACTGCGTTAGGGGCTCATCATTTTCATCCATTACAATAACGCTATGCATCGCACTACTAAATGAAATGAACAATAACTTTTCCGAAGAGATTTGAGATTTCCCCATTATGGTTGAAATTGCTTGTAATACAGCTTGATATATTTCCTCTGGATTCTGTTCAGCTGTCGAAATATCTGGTGTGTAAAGAGGATAACCGATATTCTCCTGTTGAATAATTTCACCTTTTTCTGTAAATAGAACTGCTTTAGTACTCGTTGTACCAATATCTACACCTAGCATATAGTTCGTCATAGTTATCGCTCCCTTCCTTTTTCGAGCATTTGTTGGGACATCCAAAGGTCTGCCACTTTATCTTGAACATCATCAAAGTTTTGATGCAATGCTTGAATCATGATATCTCTATCCTTTATTTTTATGGCTTCAATGTAGATTTCATGATTTTTCAATACACGTGAAAAATCATCGTATTTCTTCTCTAAACGCATTCGCATCGATAAAAGTATTAAACTTTCCATAACAGGTTTCGTATTATTCCAAATCAACATGATGTATGAATGGTCAATTGAACGAATAATCGTTTCATGAAATAAAACATCTTGATAAGAAAATTCATCTGCATCTCCGTATTTAATGGCGACTTCCATCAATTCAAGTATTTTACTTAGTTCTTTCACTAATTCACTTGTATCTATTTTAACAATCCGTTCATAAACGAAGGTTTCTATCAGTAAACGAACATCGTAAATTTCCTCGATATCCTTCTCGGTTAACCCAACTACAACCGCTCCCATTCTTTCTAATCGAATAATATTTTCTGATGCCAATACTTTTAGTGCTTCCCGGATAGGAGAACGACTTACTTCAAATTCCAACGCTAATTTATTTTCCGATAAAACAGTACCCTTTTCTATCATGCCAGAAATAATCCGCATTCTAAGCTCGCACGCTAAACGCGCTCCCATGGAAGCGTTCGCAATCCATTTTTCAGGATATAGTAATTCCTTGTATTCACTCATGATTTCACTTCCCCACTTGATGCCCGATATACTTGTATACAAGTATGATAGGTCAATTGTGACGAAATGTAAACGCTTAGATTAAGGATTAACAAAGGGGGTTCATTTTTTTTGCGGGTGTTACTTTTACAAAAGACGGATTAGTGATAGCTTAATTGTCGCTATGTCCATACTCTATAATAGAACATAACAAAAAAGGCTCAGAACTTTTCGAGAAAAGGTTGAGCCTTATGGGTAATCCTATTGAGTTTCAGGTAAATAGAGAACACCAAAATGCAATCTACTTTACTCGCTACCATCCTATTACACACCAATAATCGTCAAAATTCTTTTAAAACCCTCCCCTCTATACTAAAAATCTTTATTCCGTCAATTTCATCAGTAAGTTGATCTAATTTCTGTTCCAAATTATTAACAACAAGCAACTTCGCATCTAATTTCTCTTCGTAATCCAACGTTTTGGCTACTACCTCTTTTATTTGATGGTCTAAGTAGATAAGTGTTTCAGTATCAATAGTAGGTGTAGAAGAATGATAGTCCATCCCTGCTTGACTATCATTCTTCTGGTTCAATTTTATTTCTAGCATTGTAAAAGCTTCATTATGCTTTTCATGTTGTTCTTTTAAATCCGCTATTTCATGCTGGAGTTTTCCTATAGCAGTATTTTTTTCTTCTAGTTCTTTTAGTAATCGCCGTCTCACCTTTTCGAACTGGGTATGCTCTTTGTTGGCTATGGCTAACTTCTCCAGTTGCGTGTGTACTTGTTTATTTTCTCCTTGAATGAGATCCACGAGCTTATATTCAAGCTGCTCTATAGTCGTTTTATTAGTTAGATTTTTTTCTTCTATTGCAATAGCATCAATGTGCTTTTCATGTTGTTCTTTTAAATTCACTATTTCATGTTGGAGTTTTCCAATAGTCGTATTTTTTTCTTCTAGTTCTAGTAGGTATTGTTGTCTCACTTTTTCGAACTGGGTATGCTCTTTATTAGCTATGGCTAACTTCTCCAGTTGCGAGTGTACTTGTTTATTTTCTTCTTGAATGAGATCAACAAGCTTATATTCGAGCTGAGCTATAATCGTTTTATTAGTTAGATTTTTTTCTTCTATTGCAACAGCCACAGTATGCTTTTCATTTTGTTCTTTTAAATTCGATATTTCATGTTGGAGTTTTCCTATAGTATTATTTTTTTCTTCTATTTCTATTAGTAATCGTTGTCTCACTTTCTCGGACTGGGTATGCTCTTTGTTGGCTATGTCTAACTTCTCCAGTTGCGAGTGTACTTGTTTATTTGCTTCTTGAATGAGATCAACAAGCTTATATTCGAGCTGCTCTATAGTCGTTTTATTAGTTAGACTTTTTTCTTCTATTGCAACAGCCACAGTATGCTTTTCATTTTGTTCTTTTAAATTCGATATTTCATGTTGGAGTTTTCCTATAGTATTATTTTTTTCTTCTATTTCTATTAGTAATCGTTGTCTCACTTTCTCGGACTGGGTACGCTCTTTGTTGGCTATGTCTAACTTCTCCAGTTGGGAGTGTACTTGTTTATTTGTTTCTTGAATGAGATCACCAAGCTTGTATTCGAGCTGTTCTATAGTCGTTTTATTATTAGCAAGTTTTTTATGAAGAGATGTAACTTGCCTGTCATGTTTTTTGTATCTATGTTGATCGGTATTAGCTCCGTCTTTCAATTTATTAATAACTTCAGCTAGCTGTTTGCTAATTGGTAGTAGATCTGTTTTTGTTTTCTGAAAGGAATCAATAGAAGTGATGTATCTTTTCCCTTGTAATCCTTGCAATTGGACAGATCCTTTATAATCGATAGCCCTTTTTTCAAATTCTTGATTTAACTTAACTAACTCCTCAGCCAGTTCTTTTTTTTCGTTAGTCAATTGTATATTTTCTTGCTCAAGGTTTTCTACTAATGAATAGTGATAGCTATCTTGATACTTTTTAACTTCGTATTTATATTTAGCTAATTCCGCCTTTAAAAAGATGATTATTTGTTGAAGTTGTAAGGGATCGTTATTTTTGACGTTCTCACTATTCACGTCATTCCCTCCTATCGCAGCTATTTTCCAAGCAAAAGGCTGTATCAAATGAATTTAGATTCTTTCTTTAAGTAGAGTGATGATTTCCTCAAAGTCCTCTTTGTTGGCCATAATTGCCTGTTCAAGTTCCTCTAAAATCTTCACGTCAGAATCTCCTTTTGCCTCTTTATCAGGCCGACGCTCACCATTCATCAACATATACATAATCAACATATTCAATGTGCTTTTCTCTAAATAGACAAAACTATTGTTGTTTTCCTGTTTATCTTCTGTTTGTTCGTTAAACTGATCTTTCATAATTTGACGTATTATATGCTTCATTATTAATTCTATTTCATCTGTTTTACTCATTCTCTACCCCCTCTACACGTACAGTTCCATTGAGATTGATGGGATTAATCACGGCTATTCCATCTTTTAGTTGATCACTATACGTAAATCCCATAATAGTACCTGCATATGATTCTACTGGTAACCATTTTATCTGGAAGTTTGAAAATGAAATGGTCTCATTAGGTTCAAGGGATGTTTTACCCAAAGGTTTTAGCCAAAATTCCTCTTGATTCGTTTTATCATTTATTCGTTCCCATCCACCGGCATTCTTCAATGACTGTTTGAAGTTTTCATAAACATATCGTCCGGAAAATGAAAATGGAGATTCTTCAGGAATTTTTATACACAAATAAGGATTTGTGATTGGCTGATTCCCCATATTATGTACATGGTAAGTTCCTAGGCATAAGCTCTCCTGTTCAGGATCATGAGAAATGTTTAATGAATAAGTAAAATAGCTAATTATATTCATTCTGGCGGAATCATTGAGCTCATCTACCAGCTTTTTAATTTCATATACATATGATTTTGTTTGATGCTGAAGCTGCGTAATCTTTGTTTCCAAATCTTTGTGATTATTACTCATTATTCTCTACCCCTTTTCCATTAGAAAACTCGACTATTACCGAGCCTTTAGGTGACAGCAGAGCCCTAATTGGCTTAATAAGGTTATTCATGAGCTTATATTTTTTGACGTTACAAAAAAATGAAGGGAGGAATATCCTCCCTTCATTATATGTTTGAGGCTTACTCGTTATCACCATTAGCCGACATTAGTGGCAGCAATGTCCGGTATCAGGGAAAACAACAGAGCATTGTTGCGGGCGCAATGGTGGAGGGCACGCAGTTGGTAAATCATCTCTTGGTTCACAGTAATCAGCTAAAAATTCAACAGTTACCGGGAATGTCGATTGAATGCTTTGGCAAGTAGCTACAGAGAGATTTAAGCCAGTAATTACGATTGAACCAGCAGCAGTACCCGTTGGTACAGTGAGTGTCCCAGGAGAACACACGAAACAGTCTAGATCCGTATACGTAATTACAACGTCTGTTCCTTCAGGTGCACATAAGGTAACTTGTTCACAACGGGTAAGCGGAATAGCCGCACTTCTCAGCACCGTTCCGTTTGTTAAAGTCACGACAATTGTTACCACAAAGTTCTTACGAATGTGAAGCTGTTGAAGAAGAACAGTCTTTCCATCAATACAAAACGGGCGATTCTCACGACTTAGAATCTCGATTGGAAACGCCATAGCAGGGCTCACTTCACATGTAACTGTCGCACCAGTAAGCAGTCCTGCAGTTGCTGAAGTTGGTACTGAACCCGTTGGAGTAAAAGCAATTGGTCCCGTTGGAAGTGCAAAATCAAACGAATTTTCTTTCACAATCCAGTCGTACACCTTGTCGACATTTATACAAATTAGTTCTTTCCCATCACAATGATCTTTTCCTTGCATGTTGCAGACACCTCCAAATTTTTTATCTTTCGTTCGTAGCATATGATGTGGAAAAATCAGTGTATGGGCAAAGAAATGATTTATCGAGATATTTATTAACTTAGACACATAAAGGATGGAGGAAGGAAGTAATTAATACTAATTTAGTAGTTCAGAAAGGATATCGTCCCCTGAGAATCCATTTCTTCATCATATATAGAACCGAGGCTGAAAGTGACAAATAATTTATCACTGAGTAAATTCACGTCTAACAGGAAACAATTTGTCACGCAATGAAAACATCATTAATAGAATAGTAATGTACTGCAAAGGGGTGAAAATTGATGGGAGACTCTAAGTTATACTCCGCTGAGGACATTGAAAAATTAAAGCAGAAAATTGCGACTTACAAAGATACCCTAACCACATTAAAAATCGGGAATTCGGTTGACGATTATCTAGCCTTGAAGATAGAAGCGAATGGTTTCAAAACAAAAGTCTCAAAATTAGAAGGTGTAATGGAACTAATGAATGAAAAGCAAAGTTTACAACTGGAGGAGTATGAGCAACAAATTAAAAGTTTTTCAGTACAAATGGACTCCCTTAATCAAACAATCGAGGAGTTGAATCAAGACTTTTCCGTAGTCAAGAATAAATTAATAAAAGATGGTAGCAAGGATCTTATAGAAAAAGTAATTTCTCCAGTTGATGTAGCAAGATCTATAAGTATTGCCAATAATATTGAGGAAAAAGAAGAGGTCCATATAGAAGAAACTACATCTAATACTTCCATGAGAAAATCTAATCGCCCACCATCTTATAGGCAACTGCAAAATCTGGTAGGAAACGCTAATAACATCCAAGAAGTTTCGAGTGATACAACGCCTATAGTAAGTATGGATATTCAAAAGGAATATCCAGCAGAGCAGCAATTCGGTAAGCAAAGTTTTCCGTATACTGGCATTCATACTGGGCAAATCCATAATAGGCTGTACAAAAATGTAAATAGGCCATTGACCATTCATCTGACTAACGTTGTGAAACAACAAGCGATTCCAATGAACGTAAACGAGAATTCAGATCCGGCTTTGTTAGTAACAACCAGCGAACCGGAAATTAACGAATCAGTGACACCGAATCCGGCTTCCATACTCACGACTAGCGAGCTTGAAATTAATGAAACAGTGATTCCGGATCCTGATATGTTACTCACGGCTAGCGAGCCGAAGATTATCGAAACGGTAACGCCGGAACCTGAGGAAGTGCATAATGCAACTACAATTGAGGAGGACAAAGCCCCAATTGAAATTTCGAATGAAATGAAACGACAACAACATAAAAACAAAGAAACATTATCGCTGTTCAATATTTTTCGGAAGAAGCAATAATTTAGAGCTACTGAAAAATAATTGCTAGTCAGATTAATTTCCTGTATTCGGCATATTATATACCCCATTTAAAATAGCCATTCTGACTTAGTGTCAGAATGGCTATTTTTTTAAATCTAGTAAGAAGGTCAGCGGAATTTAGCTAGCTGTAGCGCTTCGAAAGCTACACAGTTGATCCAAATAATCTACATTACGCTAGGATGAGTTAAAAACTATTATTAACGATTAGTTAATTGCCCGTCCGCCCTGCAATTGTTTTGAATAGGATAACAAAGAAAGGAGGTGTTAAAATGAATTCTAATAATTTTAAACTTCATGGATGTAGTGGATGTGGTGGATCTGGTGGATCTCGTCACGGAAGTTCTGGTTGCTTCCGTGTCGATACTGGGCACGTCAATTGTAATTTGGGACCATTCAGAGCTATTGATGCAGCTTGTATAATCCCAACAGCCAACACTGGTTCGATTATCCCATTCGCTTCTGGACTAGTACCTGTTGCATTGACTTCTCTCGTAGGTGGATTAGCTGGTATCCCCTTTTTCATTGGATTTGGCACTGCCATTCCGAGCCCTGTCGTTCTTGGCACCACGATAGACTTGACAGGTTTGATAAATGAAGCCTTTTCAGTTCCACGGGCAGGTAGCATAACGGCTATTTCCGCTGCTTACACAATAACTACTGCATTGAGTATTGCAACAACTGCAACTGTCAATGCACAAGTCTATCGCGCACCTGCTGGAAGTAATACCTTCAGTCCAACAGGTATAAGCGTGAATTTAGCCCCAACTCTAACAAATCTCTTGACAGTAGGCACTACACTTAGTGGATCAGCGAGTTTCGCACCCGTACCGGTATCGGTAGGCGATCGATTGCTAATGGTATTCTCAGTATCTGGTGCTCCTTTGGCCGCTACTGTTATAGGTACTGCAAGTGCTGGTATAACTATTTCGTAAACAACTGACCGTAGAAAATAAGGTCAAAAGAAAGAGTACAATTTTTTCTGTAGCCCCTTTCATTTCAACAATGTAAAGGGGTTTTTATTTCCATCAGAATATAAATACACTAAAAATCCGATCCAAAGAGCGATTATGCGACGAAAGTCAAATAGTTTATAGCCTTAATGGATCAAGCAATTGATTTTTACGCTTTCGATAATAGTTGAAGCAAAAAAAACGATCCTACCTTTGCAAATTAAAGGTAGGATCGCTTTTTAATAAGGAATATGATCACGATTGACCTTGTAGCCATCTAAAAAATTGATAGATAAAGGCTTTCTTCCATCGATGTTGGCAAATCAAAATGATAATAGTATTTCCATAGTTAGGGGAGTAACCAATACGATGATTGCTACGATTTTAGTCGGTGATAATCCGTAATCGGTGTTATACATTCATTTAAAACAGGTGTTACCAACTGAAGAAATTGGTAATAGATTAGACAAACTAAACCCCTCCACCGTTTGAGTTCTCATACGGCGGAGAGTTATTAAATAGTTATATCCTTACATTTCAATAATTCAGGCCCCTGCCTTTTTCAGTTATTTCTCGGGCTAGCTTAATAATTGAAACTGCTAACTCGGCATACGTCGCTTCTCGTTCAGGGTTAAAGTGATTTTGGTCAGTCTTTAATAATCCCAGTGATGTTGCCAAAGCTACATAGCCTGTGTATTCTTTTTGCACCTTATTTGCATCAACAATATCAAGTTTATAAATACTGCTTTGCTTAGCTGCTTGCTCAAGACCTAGAGCGCGTATATACCAAGCTGCCAATTCTTCTCTTTTGACGGGTGCATCCATGTCAAAGCTCTGACTGTCTCCTTTAATAATGCCCATTTCAACGGCACGTTCGACCGATTGATAGAGGGGGTGTTTGGCATCTATATTATCAAAAGTCTGATTCGTATTTTCGTTTCCTCCATAATCCCTGCCGTAATAAATATAAGTAAGTGAATTCATGATGATTTTTATCGCTTCCCCTTTTGATACAGAGGCATCACCATTAAAGTTTTTAGTATCTTTAATATCTAATATTTTGGCATTAATAAGATAATTAAGTTCCTCTTCTGCCCAAGGATGTGAAATGACGGTTGAATTTCCGCCACCATACAAGCTACCCCATTCTCCCGTCTTAGCATTTAAAAAACTAAGGTCTGCATCATTAAAAACAGGTGAATAGACTAAATCATAGTGATGATTATCTTTGTTGTTCCCTTGTTTCATATAATTAAGTTTTAGGCTTAGTGCCTCTTTCAAGGTAGCAATTGCGTCTTCTTCAGAAATAACTTCATCAATTGATGGCCATTTTTCCATCTCTTGATAATTGACATTAAGGCTGTTTAAAGAACCATCACTGGCTATACTTACACCAATTTGATCCCCTATCACTGTAATCCCATTTACAATTCTCGGGAAAGAAAAGTAATAAGCACCTTGTCTATCTTCAAAGTGTGATTCCTCTATAGGCATAGCATAGTGATGTGCATTAGACGGAGCCCATTCCTTAATATATTTCACTGCTTGAGTGAGGGCTTCCTTCTGAGACAGCGTTTTCTCTTTCTCAGGTTTATCTTCAATCCGTTCTAGCATTCCACTTTTTATATCACTATATTGAATAATCTCGCCCGTATTTTTATCTAATTCCAAATTCGTTCCAGTTCCACCACTCGCATATTCATACATATACTGAATGCTAATAACTGCCTGTCCGTTTTGGTTTTCTATTTCATCGATAGATTGAATATTTAACTTAACCTTATCTGATTTTATGGCAAGTAATTGTTCAGCAATTTTCTTTGCTTCTTCTAAAGTAATTCCATTCTGTTTTGCCGGTAGTGAATCAGCTGTAATTTTTTCGATTTTTGTTTTCCCTGGGAAGTCCGCTGAGTACCCGTCTGTAGTCAACCACTTACCTGATAGTGCGTTAACCCCCTGTAATTTTGTTGTTGGCTGGTAAACAAGCTGAACTTGGCGATCACCCGTTCGATAATCCGTATCAATATGATATTGCAAATCTACGGCAAGATTTTCTTTTACTTTCTTTAAAACTTCATTTTTATCAAGTACTTGTTTTAGATCATCAAAGGTAGACGTTTCCAACTCCACAGGATTTCTGTGAAAACTAACAACTTCACCATTGCCAAGAACAGATACTCCTATTGTTTGATTAGAAATGGATACTTGATTTTCCGTCCGGGCAAAAGAGAATGAGTAACGTATTGGTTCAGTTAATATTTGATTTGGATAATAGTTATAGACATCCGTTTCTAATTGAAAATCATCTCCACCCAGTATATTCTTGATAAAATCAGTGGCTATTTTCTTAGCCTCCTCTTTTGAGACCTTGGCGGGAAATAAAGCTTCTGCTTCATTAGAAGGTTGATAATAAAATTGCTCAATTTCTAAATTCTCTCCAACAAATCCAATATTACCATTTACTTGCTTACCATCAATTGTCTTAAAGAAGGATAGGCCATAACGTAACGTATCATCTTCAGGATAAAAGAAACTATTTTCCACACGAAAATCACTATTCGATAAAAAGTCGAACTGATTGGGAAACAAAGCACGAAACCTCTTAATTAAATCATTTTTCGAAAAAACTGTTTCTGTTGAAGCAACTTGAATTTGTACTTTTTCAGGTTGTCCAATCGTTGTGGTTGAAGCATTGGCAACAGACGCGAACATCCCAAATGTTAAAGCAGAAGAGCTTAATATGACCCCAATTTTTTTAAATTTCACCAAAATTTCCCTCCAAAATTAGTAGTCTATAAATTGTACAATAGATTCAGCGAATTGTGAACAAGAGATTTTTTTCAAATACTCTTTATGTAGATGTCCGCTCGCCTTATCTCTTGCAACACTGCAATTCATTCTCCACCTTCCGTGCTGGTAATTTCATAAAATTAAATAGAAAGGCGCCAAAAGAAGTTATTGTCTTTAGCTCTTTATTGACCTATATAAACTTTTTAAGATTAATTTCTATTTTCCTTTCATACAAAAAAAGCATTCTTACCTTAACATAAGTTAAAGTAAGAATGCTTTTCATTTTTATATGCGTTCGCAATGTGGTCAAAGATGCAAATTAGACCTTCAAAGCATTGACCTCGAAAGGGCTTGATTCCCTTCTTTTATCATGCCGTCCCTTACTTAATAGCTTCTACAGATTTCTATAATTTTTTCGGTCAAAATACGGTCAACTATCATCTGACTGTATTTGAATTATGAATTCTGCAATTTCCTTAACGTTCAATCCCAATGTAAAAAAGATTCTATCATATGTTCTAGTCGTTAGGTTATCAAAACCGCCTTCGCACAGGTAATCGTTAGTAATTCAACGTCAGTCATTATAACAAGTTCTTGCTGGGAAAGCCCCAATAACTTTAGGCGATCACATCTTTCTATAAACTTATTGATTTTAAAAAACTAGCTCTCATGACCATCGAGAACTTGATCTATAAAATAACCACTAGAATAGCCAATTTTTCTCAAGGGCTCATGATATAAGCCCTTTGTAAACGGTGTTACATCTTTTCAGGCATTCCGTCGCCCAACTATGAGTTAGTTGGTACAGTAAATGTAATTGTTGTTCCGACACTGGGTGTGCTTATAACATACAGACCTTTGCCGTACAATCGCTTCAAACGTTGTTCGGTATTGACTAGTCCAATGCCTTTTTTTCGATCAGGTTGGATGGTAAAGATTTGTTTTATCCTTTCTTCATCCATCCCGACACCGTCATCGATAACGGCGATTTCCGTATAGCCGTCTTCTTTGCGGATTCGTATTGTTATTGAGCCTCCAACGATTCGCTTCAACACTCCGTGATTGACAGCATTTTCTACTAATGTTTGGATAGATAAAGGCGGAATCATTACATCTGTGACTTCATCTATTTCCCACTTTATATGTAGTCGATTCCCAAATCGCTCCTTTTCAATATATAAATAAGATTCAAGTAAATCAAGTTCATCTTGAAGAGAGACTACCTTATCTAAGTTTTTCAGATAGAAACTACTCTGTAAATAATGTGCGAACTTCTCAAGAAGACGGGCCATTCTCGGCGTATCTGTCTCGCTCAATGAAACAATCGCATTCAGTGTATTTAACATAAAATGTGGACGAATTTGTGCTTGAAGCCATGCTGCTTCCATCCCTAACCGTTCATTAATTGATGCTTGTAAATTGGTTAAAGCATGTACTCGAACATTTAACTCCACCGCATCGACTGGTTTTGTGATGTAATCATTTGCACCTGCTAAAAAACCAGCATAGATATCCTCCGGGTTACTTCGCGCTGTTAAAAGAAGAATAGGAAGTTCAGATATTGAAAATTTCTCTCGGATGAAACGGGTTAATTCGTACCCGGACATGGTAGGCATCATAACATCCGAAATAACTAAATCCCATTTCTTCCATTCAAGTTGTTTTAATGCTTCTTTTCCGCTAGTAACAATTTCTACTTCATATTGGTCTTTATTAAGAATGTTGGTCAACACTTTCAAATTCACTGGATCGTCGTCGATAGCCAAAATTCTCGGTCTGTATGAGGGTGGCGTATTTTTAGTAAATGCTTCAATCATCGCATGATGCATAGCAATCGGTGTTTCTTTAATAGGAAGTTTACTCATATCCAGAGATGGGATTATTCTTGTGGCTATTTTCCCTTCAAAAGAGCCTTCAGCTAGTGGTAAGGTAAATGTAAATATCGAACCTTCGCCCAAGATGGAACTCGCTTTTATGATTCCACCATGCATTTCCACTAACTGTTGGCAGATACTTAGACCTAAACCGAGACCACCCCCAATTGCTGTAATACTGGAATCACCTTGTTCATATGGTTCGAAAATTGTACGTAGCGTTTGTTCATTCATTCCTACGCCCGTATCGGTGATATGAATATGGGCTTTTTCCTCATGTATGTCAGCATCGATGGTAATCATACCTTCATCTGTATATTTCACCGCATTGTGAAGAAGATTAAACAAAATTTGAATCAGCCGATTTTTATCCGCTGCTACACTAGGTAAGTCGCTTTGGATTCGGACTTCCATTTGGATATCCTTATTTTCAATTAGAACTTTGAGCATATCAACAACGCCTACAGAGATAGCTTTTATGTCAAGACGCTCCCTTTTTAGATGAATCCTATGTTCCTTCAAGCGGGTAATGTCTAGTAAATCCTCCAAAGTCCGTGACATATGATGCCCAATCGTCAGCTGAAGTTCCAAGTCATTTTGAGTTTTTTCATCCAGATGATTGGGCCTATTATACAAAATTGACTGTGCGATATTAATAATGCCATGTAGTGGATTCCGAAGTTCATGGGATGTATTTGCAAGAAAATCATCCTTTTGCTTAATTTCTTTTTGAAGTTGAATAGCAAGCTCTTCATTTGATGCATTTAAAGCTAATAGTTGCTTGTTTTGTTGCTCTGTTTTCCGAACCGACTCTGCAAAATTTTTACTCATTAGGATTACATGGATCATTACATAGACGCCAACCGCGGGCAACATTAATGTCGATCCTTGATACCAATTCTGCCCTATCGCAAAATCATTAAAAAACGCCAAAAATATAAGTCCCATTCCGATTAGGTTTACTTTTGCGTTTCTGTTATTATTACGAATACTCTTGGAAATAACATAAATTACATAGAAAAAGGTGGGAATAGTCAAATAAAATACATTGAAAAATAGATCCTGGAAAAATATAGGTTGTGTAAATAAAGTCGTAACAATAAGCGCTGAATGTATAATAACTAGCCCATACATTATTTTCTTGGAAAACTCCTTTTCATGCCACTTCCACAATAAAATGACATAAAACATTGAAGTTGCCTCTGTTAAAATATATTCTAATCTGGTTCCCATGAGCCAAGACATATCTAAAAATATGAGCGTATAGTAAAAAGGTACAGTAAATAAAGCACGAACAGATATGAGCATAGCAAAAATCCCAAATATAAAAAACACAGGCTCCTGTCTACGGTACCAAGCAAATAAAATCATAAACAGACCAATGATGAAAATACAACCATTCATAAAAAGGGTACTTATCATATTCGTATTGAACTTTTGAGCTACAACTGACGCTTCCCCTAAATAAATGGAGTTCTCAAATCCCCCTCGAATATGGTCGAAGCTAGATACTTGAATAGTGAGGTACACTTCATCCGATTGTGTAATAAAATAACCTGTTCTCGGAGCCATTTCAGCAGTATGTGACGCTGAATCTTGCCCCACTACACCATTTTTAGAGACTTCTGTTTGATCTATATAAACTGTATAAGCATTGTATTGAAAGGGAATATGAATTGCTAATGTTTCCCCTACATAATCTCTTGGTATTTTGATCGTCGTGCTATATGTTCCAAATGTATTGATTTCCCCCGTTTGTGTCTCAAACGAGCTAGGAAGTGAAACCACTCTTCCCATTCCATTCCTTAGCTGGTTCATCACCTCATTAGGCGTTAATAATGCTTTCTCAAAAAAGTACCATTCTCCATCTAAATCTGTATAAAATTCTTTCGATTGCAGATTGTCACTTGTATCAAAAGTCCCAAATGACTCAACCTGTTTCGCCGAGAGCCTGGGGTCCTCTATAATAATTATTATTAATAAGATTGCTATAAAAGCTAACAAACACCGCTTATGCGTCTGCCTCATCAGACTTGCCCCCACCTTAGGTAACAGGAATTATTTGTGAAACTAGGTTATGAACCATGAGTACATCTGTACCAATTCTATAATACCAATCAAGCAGATCCATCACAATATAAAGACTATTATCATAATCCACAATTACTGTAACTATTTTCATATTAAAAAAATCCCCCCACTATTAACAAAGAGAAGAAGTTGTCAATGAATATCTGGATAATCCAGAAAACTATGTATTAACTACATATTACTATTACCATTTCTTAAGGGAAATAGATAGTGAACAACTATTCAAGGGGTAATATAAAAATAATCTTAGTATTGCAGATTTGATAAATAGCTTTGAAAGTATAATATTACCTTTATGTTTCCTTTTCATAAAAAAAAACGGAGTCTGCATCACTGCAAACCCCGTTATAACAATATTTATTTAGTAAAGCTTACATCATGCCGCCCATACCGCCCATGTCAGGCATTCCGCCGCCCATTGCGCCTGCTGGTTCAGGTAGGTCCGCAACTACTGCTTCAGTAGTCAAGAACATAGCAGCAACAGATGCTGCGTTTTGGAGTGCATAACGTGTAACCTTAGTCGGGTCAACGATTCCAGCTTCCATCATGTTTACCCATGTACCTTCTGCTGCGTTGAAGCCAATTCCTACTTCTTCGCGTTTCAGACGGTCTACAACGATTGATCCTTCAAGACCTGCGTTGTTAGCGATTTGACGTACAGGCTCTTCAAGCGCGCGAAGTACGATTTTAATACCTGTTGCTACGTCGCCTTCAGTAGACTCTAGTAATGCTGCTACTTTGCTATAGACGTTTACAAGAGCAGTACCACCACCAGAAACGATACCTTCTTCAACAGCTGCACGCGTTGAGTTCAATGCGTCTTCGATGCGAAGTTTACGTTCTTTAAGTTCAGTTTCAGTAGCTGCTCCGACTTTGATAACTGCAACGCCGCCTGCAAGTTTAGCAAGACGCTCCTGCAATTTCTCTTTATCGAATTCAGAAGTTGATTCTTCAAGTTGAATACGGATTTGGTTAACGCGCGCCTGAATGAGTTCTGAATTGCCGCTGCCTTCAACGATTGTCGTATTGTCTTTTGTAACAACAACTTTCACTGCATGACCAAGTTGTGAAATATCAGCTGATTTAAGATCAAGACCTAGGTCTTCAGTGATAACTTCCCCACCAGTTAAAGTTGCAATGTCTTCAAGCATCGCTTTACGGCGATCTCCGAAGCCTGGCGCCTTAACAGCAACAGCATTGAATGTACCACGTAGTTTGTTCACAACAAGTGTTGCAAGTGCTTCGCCTTCAACGTCTTCTGCGATCATAAGAAGTGGCTTACCTTGTTGGACTACTTGCTCAAGAACAGGAAGTATTTCTTGGATGTTCGTAATCTTTTTATCTGTGATCAAGATATACGGATTGTCCAAAACTGCTTCCATTTTGTCTGTATCTGTTGCCATGTAAGCAGAAGCATAGCCGCGGTCAAATTGCATTCCTTCAACAACATCTAGTTCAGTCGTGAAGCCTTTTGACTCTTCGATAGTAATGACACCGTCGTTGCCAACGCGCTCCATTGCTTCAGCAATGAGTTTTCCAACTTCTTCGTCTCCAGAAGAAATAGATGCGACTTGTGCAATCTCTTCTTTTCCTTCGATTTCATTGGAGATTTCTTGAAGGCCTTCAACAGCAGCTATAACCGCTTTTTCGATTCCTTTACGGATTCCGACAGGGTTAGCACCTGCAGTAACGTTTTTCAGTCCTTCACGGATCATTGCTTGCGCTAGAACTGTTGCAGTTGTTGTACCGTCACCAGCGATTTCGTTTGTTTTAGACGCTACTTCAGCCACAAGTTTTGCACCCATGTTTTCGAACGCATCTTCAAGTTCGATTTCACGTGCGATTGTTACACCATCATTTGTGATAAGTGGTGAACCAAATTTTTTCTCAAGAACGACGTTACGTCCTTTAGGTCCAAGCGTTACTTTTACAGCGTTTGCCAATGTATCGACCCCACGTAGCATTGCGCTTCGTGCGTCTTCGTTGAATTTAATTTGTTTAGCCATTTATAAGTACCCTCCTGATTTTTCGTGTATTTTTAAACGGGCTGTGCATCAGTCTATTAGCCAATAATCGCTAAGATGTCACTTTCACGCAAGATCAGATATTCATTACCTTCATGTTTGATTTCAGTGCCTGCATATTTTGAGAAGAGGATTCGATCTCCTTCTTTAACTTCCAATTCGATACGTTGTCCGTTTTCAAGAACGCGTCCAGTACCTGTAGCAAAAACTTTACCTTCTTGCGGTTTTTCTTTTGCAGAGTCCGGTATAACAATACCGCTTGACGTTTTTTCTTCTGCCTCGATTAGCTCGATAACAATACGGTCACCTAATGGTTTCAACAATTGAAACAACCTCCTCAGATAATATCTCCCTTTTAGCACTCGATAGACATGAGTGCTAATACATTTCTAATCATAATGAACATTTGCATATATTGCAAGTGAAATACTCCGAACATTTTCTCTTTGCTTATCTCGCCCTAAACAGCTAAAATTGACCTCAACCACAGTTGAAAGGGTGGCGTTACATGAAGAATTGGAAAATCTCTCTCGCTTTATTAATCACTTACATCCTGATGCATGTAAGCAGCATCTTTTTATCAGAGGGCTTATTCTTATACTTTCCTTGGGATGAGCAATTCACTAAACAGGATATGGCATATCGGGCAAGTTCTTGGACTCTTTTCACCGTTAACTTAATTGCAGCTATCATTTTCCTGGTATTAATCGTACCGAAGAAAAACTTCTTTCAAGTTTTCAAAGGGAAAAAATCTTCCATTGGCAATTCGGTTCTTTGGGGATTCATTGGCTTCTTTCTAGCATTGGGTGGACAAATGCTGGCTGGTGCTATCGAGGTTGCAATTGGAATAGAACCAGGATCCGATAACACTGCAATCCTTTCCGACATCGCGAAAGTGTCACCAATCATCATCCTATCAATCGTACTATTCGCACCATTCCTGGAAGAAATCATTTTCAGAAGGGTTGTCTTTGGAGGGGTTTATCAAAAAACGAATTTCTGGATTGCAGCCATTGTCAGTGCTTTAGTGTTTGCTGCTGTTCATAATGAATTCGAACACCTTCTAATCTATATGATGCCCGCTTTCGTATTCTCTTACTTGTATTACCGGACGAAACGCATACTGACACCAATGATTGCCCATTTACTAATGAATGGATTTGTCGTTGTCCTCAATTTAAACATTGAGAAGATACAACAATGGCAAGAGGATTTGAAACAAGCCATAATCTTCTTTATGCACTAAAAAAGTCTTCCACATCCCTACTTAGGGTTGTGGAAGACTTTTTTCATTTCTGCTGTCGCTCATTAACTTCATCAATCTGACGTTGTTGTTCAGCTTTCGCCTCTTCGAATTGTCGCTGCTGTTCAGCCTTCAAGTATTTTCTGTGACCAAAACGTGAAATGAAAATACTAATTTCATAAAGCGCAAACAATGGAACTGTAACGAACATATGAGACAACAAGTCAGGTGGTGTAATGAACGCCGCAATTACAAATAGAACAAAGTATGCATATTTCCGTATCTTCACAAGTGTCGTCGGATCCAAAATACCAAGTCTTGTTAAAAATAACAAGACTACCGGTAGCTGAAAAACAATACCGAATGGAATTAACAGTTGGAAAAGGAACGAGAAATACTCATTAATGCCGATTGTCTGGGTTATATCGAGCTCCGTGGATAAATTCATCATGAATTTCATCACATAAGGTAGCAGAACGAAATACGAAAACGCAATACCACCAACAAACAAGAAAAATGTAAACGGAATATAATTCAATGTTGCGCGCCGCTCAGTTTCATGCAATCCGGGTGAGATAAAGGACCATAATTGGTACATAAGAACCGGTGAAATGACAATGAATGCGATAAAGACAATCACTTTCACGTAAATCATAATCGGGTCAAGTACATTGAAAGCATTTAAGGCAATATTATGTGCTTCTCCATCATTTTGCAGGAACTGAATAAGTGGTTTTGCTACAAAAAAGGCTCCCACTACAGCTACAACAAAGAAAACGACGATAACCATCAGCCGTTTTCTAATTTCATCTATATGCTCAATGACTGTTAAGTTTTTTTCTATCATCGGACAGACACCCTAACTTACTTCAGTTCTTCTTTCTTAACTTCAACTTTTTTTACATCGTCGTCTTCTACAAGACCTTTTGTCGCATGTTTGAATTCACGCAATGACGAACCGAAGGCTTTCCCGATTTCAGGCAGTTTCTTGGGACCGAATACGAGCAAAGCAATAACAGCAATGATAATCAGACTTCCTGGACCTGGCATCTCGGACACCTCCTTCTTAAAACTAGGGATTGAACTCAATCCTTCTTGTGTCTATTTTACACGAATGGTGACTGAAATACTATTTACAAAGCATTACATATGTGAATCTTTTACGTCGTTTTTAATAAAGTAAATAAGTGTTTGTAACTCGACAGACAAATCGATTGTATGAACCCGTAACGAGTCGGGGACCGTCAGCCGAACCGGAGTAAAGTTAAGAATTCCTTTCACACCGATAGTAGCAAGCTTATCAGTCACTTCTTGGGCTACACGTGAAGGCACAGAAAGAATGACAAGCTCGATTCCTAATTCCTTGATTTTATCCTCAATCGTATCAGGATGAAAAACTGGAATTCCACTCATCTCTGTCCCTTCATGCGTACCTTTCGGATCGAATGCAATGATGATTCGTGTATTGTGATTTTTATGGAAATTATATTTCAAAAAAGCGTTCCCTAAACTACCAACGCCAATGAGCGCTACATCTGTTACTTCATCCTGATCGAGTGCCTGACGAAAAAAGTCGACAAGATAATGTACATCATACCCGTACCCTTTACGGCCAAGTGCGCCGAAATGTGAAAAATCACGTCGAATGGTGGCAGCATCAATTTTCATAGCTTCGCTTAATTCACTGGATGATACTCGTTTCTTCCCTGAATTCGCGAAATTTTGAAGGAACCTATAATATAAAGGCAAACGTTTGGACGTCGCCTGTGGAATTTTGATTGTTTCCCCTATCATGTTAACCCTCCTGAGTGTATCTAAAGGCGATTCTATCGTACAGTAGATAATGAATGTTGTAAAGTCGACCGTTGCACGCTTGACGCCATTCATTTAAACTGAAGAGGAATAGAGGTGCTTTATTTGATTGTATTACAAGTGAACGGACTAACAAAATCATTTTCAGGAACAGATATATTAGAAAACGTAAAGCTCGAAGTTCAACATCGCGACCGCGTCGCACTTGTTGGCCGCAATGGGGCTGGAAAATCGACATTACTTAAAATAATCGCTGGTGAAATGAGCGCTGATTCGGGTGATTTAATCGTCCCTAAAGATATCCGGATTGGGTATCTTGAACAGCATTCAGGTATCGACTCTGTATTGACGGTTTGGGAAGAGATGATGACTGTATTCGAACCACTCCATAGCATTGAAAGGCGGCTTCGATCGCTTGAAGGGCTTATGGCAGATTCCTCTGTCTACGACAACCCGAGCGACTATGAACGCGTCATCAAAGAGTACGATGCTCTACAAATCGAATTCAAAGATTCTGGTGGCTATCAATATGAATCTGATACTCGTTCGGTGCTTCATGGGATGCGTTTTTATCCTGAGGATTATAGCAAAAATGTCAATCTTCTTTCCGGTGGTCAGAAGACACGATTGGCACTTGCTAAAATGCTGCTTAGTAAACCGGACCTCCTCATCCTTGATGAACCGACAAACCATTTGGATATCGAAACGCTCGGCTGGCTAGAGAAATACCTAGTGTCTTATGAAGGCGCAATCTTAATCGTCTCCCATGACCGCTACTTCTTAGATGAAATCGTGACAATCGTCTACGAAGTATCGAGAAAAAAAGTAGCGAAGTATACAGGAAACTATAGTGCGTATCTTGACGAAAAAGCGAAAAACTATGAACGTGATCAAAAACTTTACGTCAAGGAAATGGGTGAGAAGGCCAAACTTGAGGATTTCGTTCAGCGCAATATTGCGCGAGCATCGACATCAAAAATGGCGAAAAGTCGCCGCAAAACGCTCGAAAAAACTGACTGGATGGGCTCTCCTGATGGCAATGAGAAATCCGCAAACTTTACCTTCTCGATTGATCGTCCCAGCGGAAATGATGTACTAGCACTGGAAGATGTAGCAGTCGGTTATGACAGTATACCGGTTTCAACTGGTATCGGCTTGCGTGCCTACAAACAAGACCGCATTGCACTTATCGGACCTAACGGGGTCGGGAAATCAACAATTTTGAAGACCATCGTCAAGTTCCAAGAACCACTAGCAGGCAAAATTCGTTATGGTACAAATGTTCAATTTGGCTATTACGACCAAGAACAAGCGACACTTATCGGAACTGGAACCGTTCTTCAGGAACTTTGGGATGATTGGCCGATGATGAATGAAAAAGATGTTCGTTCAGTACTTGGACGCTTTTTATTTACCGGTGAAGATGTTGAGAAGCCTGTCACTTCCCTATCAGGTGGAGAAAAAGCTCGATTATCACTTGCTAAATTAATGTTACAAAAGTCAAACACGCTTATCCTCGACGAGCCAACGAACCATCTTGACTTGGATAGCAAGGAAATTCTTGAAAATGCATTAGATGATTTCCCGGGCACCCTCATCTTCGTGTCGCATGATCGGTACTTTATCAACCGCATCGCAACAAAAGTAATCGACATTAGCGCAACAGGTACAACCGAATACCTCGGTGATTATGATTATTTCATTGAGAAAAAACTGGAACAGGAAGAGTTGCTTGCCGACTCAAATGCCGCTAAAGCAGCTGCAACTCCTGTCATTGAAAGAAAAAATGATGATGATAAAGAACTAAAAAGGCAGGAAAGAAGGCTGACTAGAGCTATTGACGAAGTCGAATCACAACTTTCTGTTCTGGAAGATGAAATAGTAGCACTTCAAGATGAACTTTCCACTCCTGAATTTGCAGACGATCATGTGAAATTAATGGAGTTACAGGCACAGATTGATGCACTTCAGGCACAGCATGACAGCAAATCAGAAAATTGGCTTGGACTTCAAGAAGAACTAGAGGAATTATAAAATGAGCGTAAACGTCATGTTAAACCAGAACCAATGGTTTATCGTGACGTTTTGTCATTTCTTGCTGTCGTAACCTATCAAATAAAAGTACGAAACGATATTCTCTTAAAAAGAGTTTCCACAGTTTTATCCACACATAGAATGTAGTTATACTTGTAATCCACTGTTATTATCCACACTATCCACAAAAAATGTATTTCTTATACACATAGTTATCCTCCAACCACTGTTACTAAATGTGCATATACAATTGTTATGCACAACTTATCCACAATTGTGCATAAGTACGAATGTTCCCTATTGACATCTTCAAAAAAATCGGGATAAAAAAACACGAAAGTTGTCACAATATGACGACTTTCGTGTTTTTACTTATTTATTGTTTCCATGAAACAAGGGACATGCCAGGCTTACCATTCATAGCAAGATTTCCGCGTATTCCGTCTATAAACATAGCCGATCCCGCTGCAGCAATCATTGCCGCATTATCTGTACATAGTATGATTGGTGGAACGTAAAAAGGTATCTCTTCTTTCTTAAATGTTTCTTCAAGAGAAGAACGTAACCCTTTATTCGCTGCTACCCCGCCAGCCGCAATTACCTGTTTCACCCCGAACTCTTTCGCTGCCCTTAACGCTTTAGTAGTCAGCACTTCAACGACACTCGCCTGAAAACCAGCCGCGACATGAGAAGGGTTTACAGCCTCACCACGTTGCGCAAGATTATGCTTATAGTTAATCACTGATGATTTAAGACCACTAAAGCTAAAGTCATAAGAACCCGGCTCTAGCCAAGCTCTCGGGAATTCAACTTGTCCATCACTTTCAGCTGCCAACTTATCGATTTGAGGACCACCCGGGTAAGGGAGGCCCAGTACACGAGCTACTTTATCGTAGGCTTCACCAGCAGCGTCATCACGTGTTTCTCCAACCAGTTTAAACGAACCATGCCCCTCCATTATTACCAGCTCTGTATGGCCCCCTGAGACGATGAGTGCAAGAAGCGGGAACTCCATGGGTTGCATTAGTTGGTTAGCATATATATGTCCCGCAATATGATGAACGCCAATAATCGGTAGACCATTGGCAAAAGCAAATGCTTTTGCAGCATTAACCCCAATCAACAAGGCCCCAACTAAACCAGGTCCTTCTGTCACAGCAACGGCGTCAAGATCCGCAGGTTCTAGTTCAGCAATCGCAAGTGCTTCTTCAATTACTAGTGTAATTTGTTCAACATGGTGTCTCGATGCAATTTCCGGTACTACTCCGCCAAATCGTTTTTGGCTAGTAATTTGAGATGCTACGACATTCGATATAATTTCCGTTCCATTTTTCACGATGGATGCAGCTGTTTCATCACAGCTCGTTTCAATTCCTAATATATAGATATCTTTTGTCATTTGAATTCCACCCACATGACGAGCGCATCTTCATGGTCGTCCGTATAATAGTTTTTCCTAATTCCGCCGTCCTGGAACCCAAGCTTACGGTAAAGGTTTTGAGCCGTAGTATTGGTCATCCGCACTTCCAGTGTCATTAACCGGACTTTTTTTTCTATACAAAGTGCAATCGCTTCTTTCATCAGAGCTTCGCCGATGCCATTGCCCCTTAAATGCTTCCGTACCGCAACATTCGTAATATGACACTCATCCAGTACGATCCACATTCCGCAATGCCCAATCACTTCTTCTTCAAAGACTGCAACAACGTAATGCGCATAGTCATTTCCAGTCATTTCGTGCTCAAAAACTTCTGCAGTCCATGGTGTCGCAAATGCTTCCTTTTCGATTTCAACAACAGAAGGAATATCTTCTATTCCCATCTCTCTATAACTAATCTCTTTATCCACGATCATTGTCCTTCCCCTGCTCTTTTAACCAATTTGCCTCAGCTTCAGCAATACGTCGATATTCCGGAACAAATGCATGTATATCCGTTTCTGCTTCTGATTGCAAGGCAATATAAATAAGTGAAGAGGCTCGTGGTAGATTAAACTGAAGAGGCGCTAGAACTGCACGTTGTCCAAGCTGCTCAATAAGTTTTTGCTCATGCATTGCTATATCTTTTCCAACGAATAAAATAGGACTACTATGCTGCTCAAGCAAGTGTACCAACTCTTCCAAAGAGTAATGGCCATCCTCAATAACTTCAGTAAGCTTTCCTGCATCAAATTGATAAACGCCAGCATAGACATTGTCCCGTCTTGCATCGACAATTGGACAAACCAAACCATTGAAGAATAATGCATTTGCCGCTAGTGCTTTTAATGTGGATACGCCAACAAGAGGTTTACCAAGTGTCCAAGCAAGTGTCTTCGCTATCGTCACTCCGATTCGCACCCCTGTATAAGA
The DNA here is from genome assembly GCF_038620285.1 of Sporosarcina sp. FSL K6-1540. Taxonomy (NCBI): domain Bacteria; kingdom Bacillati; phylum Bacillota; class Bacilli; order Caryophanales; family Caryophanaceae; genus Sporosarcina; species Sporosarcina sp. FSL K6-1540. Next base: position 2,186,942 of record NZ_CP152018.1, on the reverse strand, counting down.
GCCTGGCCCTTCTGAGACTGCAATTGCATCAATATCCGCCGGTACTAACCCTGCTTGTTCCAACAGCTCCTCAATTGCTGGCATAGCACGTAGCGAGTGGTTAATAGCAATCGCTGAAGTTCCTTCTATTAATAGTTCGCCATCTTTCACAAGTGCAACTGAAATGGGCGTGTTAGCCGTATCTATACCTAGCCAGATCATAAGAAAATCCCCTCGCAAATCTTTTCATATCTTTCACCTATTGGCGTGAATATAATCATCCGGTTATCTCCGCCACCGTGAACTAGCTGAATTTCCAGACGTTCTGCCGGCAAATCATCTTTAATAAGATGCGCCCACTCGATAACAGATATTGCATCTCCATAAAATAGTTCATCCCAGCCAAGATCCTCATCGCTGCCAGCTAAGCGATAGACATCGAGATGATTGAGTGGGTAATTACCTTCGTACTGTTTGATGATTGTGAATGTCGGACTGTTAACCGTGCGTGTAACGCCCAGTCCTTTTGCAAGCGCCTTTGTAAATGTCGTTTTACCTGCACCTAAATCGCCTTCAAGCGTAAGTACATCCGGTGGTGTAAGGAGTGCTGCAAGTTTCGTTGCAATTAGCTCTGTCTCCTCGACAGAATTTACTTCTATTTTCTGAGTCATAGATTATTTCCTTTCTGCTTCTTTGTTATAGTGTACCGAAAACATGTTATATCAGAAAGTATCTACCCTTGATAGATGTGTTTTCGTAGTAAATGATCTTTATTTCTCATAGAGTGTTGTTTACTTTGCTGAAAACGTTGTCTTCTTTTACGATAACATTGTTTAGTTTCTCAAGAGTGTTGCTTACTGCTTTTTTTAAAAAGCATTTTAGTTAAACCTTAGAATTCTATATACAAAAAAACCAATCCCGGAATTAATCCCTAGAATCGGTTCTGAATTTAAAATTTAATGGCGGTCCCGACCGGGATCGAACCGGCGATCTCCTGCGTGACAGGCAGGCATGTTAACCGCTACACCACGGGACCTAAATATGTAGTAATTTTCGACTTTTTAATTAACTTCATCACATTTATGTCGAAAGTAAATATGTGAGACCGGCGACGTCCTACTCTTGCAGGGGGAAACCCCCAACTACCATCGGCGCTGAAGAGCTTAACTTCCGTGTTCGGGATGGGAACGGGTGTGACCTCTTCGCAATCGTCACCAGACCTACATCATCTTTTCTCAAAGACAATACTTAGTATAGCACGTCTTACGATAATTACAAGAACTATTTTTATGGACGGTTCTAATTCGTTCATAATGAATGAAATAAGCATCATTATTGATGAATAAGGATGATAAAACTCTTTTCAAATACCGTTAAGTCCCCTATTTATTAGAATCTACTTCCTTACTATAGCGTACCTAGATTGAATTGCCTCAAAGTTCATTTATCTTTTATTTCGCAATACAAAAAATCGACTCCGGAATTAATCCCTGGAATCGGTTCTGAATTTAAAATATAATGGCGGTCCCGACCGGGATCGAACCGGCGATCTCCTGCGTGACAGGCAGGCATGTTAACCGCTACACCACGGGACCTTAACATGTAATAACTTTCGACTTTTCAATTAACTTCACCACATTTATGTCGAAGTATAAATGTGTGAGACCGGCGACGTCCTACTCTCGCAGGGGGAAACCCCCAACTACCATCGGCGCTGAAGAGCTTAACTTCCGTGTTCGGGATGGGAACGGGTGTGACCTCTTCGCAATCGTCACCAGACTCTTTGAGCTTGTTCGCTCAAAACTGAATAAAACAGACATTGTGCTACACGAATCAGGGTAATCAAGCCCTTTTCAAAATTGGTTAAGTCCTCGATCGATTAGTATCCGTCAGCTCCACACGTCGCCGTGCTTCCACCCCAGACCTATCAACCTCATCTTCTTTGAGGGATCTTACTTACTTGCGTAATGGGAAATCTCATCTCGAGGGGGGCTTCATGCTTAGATGCTTTCAGCATTTATCCCGTCCATACATAGCTACCCAGCGATGCCTTTGGCAAGACAACTGGTACACCAGAGGTATGTCCATCCCGGTCCTCTCGTACTAAGGACAGCTCCTCTCAAATTTCCTGCGCCCGCGACGGATAGGGACCGAACTGTCTCACGACGTTCTGAACCCAGCTCGCGTACCGCTTTAATGGGCGAACAGCCCAACCCTTGGGACCGACTACAGCCCCAGGATGCGATGAGCCGACATCGAGGTGCCAAACCTCCCCGTCGATGTGGACTCTTGGGGGAGATAAGCCTGTTATCCCCGGGGTAGCTTTTATCCGTTGAGCGATGGCCCTTCCATGCGGAACCACCGGATCACTAAGCCCGTCTTTCGACCCTGCTCGACTTGTAGGTCTCGCAGTCAAGCTCCCTTATGCCTTTGCACTCTACGAATGATGTCCAACCATTCTGAGGGAACCTTTGGGCGCCTCCGTTACTCTTTAGGAGGCGACCGCCCCAGTCAAACTGCCCGCCTGACACTGTCTCCTGCCCCGATAAGGGGCATGGGTTAGAAGTCCAATACAGCCAGGGTAGTATCCCACCAACGCCTCATCCGAAGCTAGCGCTCCGGAATCCAAGGCTCCTACCTATCCTGTACAGGCTGCACCGGAATTCAATATCAGGTTACAGTAAAGCTCCACGGGGTCTTTCCGTCCTGTCGCGGGTAACCTGCATCTTCACAGGTATTATAATTTCACCGAGTCTCTCGTTGAGACAGTGCCCAGATCGTTACGCCTTTCGTGCGGGTCGGAACTTACCCGACAAGGAATTTCGCTACCTTAGGACCGTTATAGTTACGGCCGCCGTTTACTGGGGCTTCAATTCGAAGCTTCGCTTGCGCTGACCTCTCCTCTTAACCTTCCAGCACCGGGCAGGCGTCAGCCCCTATACTTCACCTTGCGGTTTTGCAGAGACCTGTGTTTTTGCTAAACAGTCGCCTGGGCCTATTCACTGCGGCTCTCTCGGGCTTTAACACCCTACCAGAGCACCCCTTCTCCCGAAGTTACGGGGTCATTTTGCCGAGTTCCTTAACGAGAGTTCTCTCGATCACCTTAGGATTCTCTCCTCGCCTACCTGTGTCGGTTTGCGGTACAGGCACCTCCCGCCTCGCTAGAGGCTTTTCTTGGCAGCGTGAAATCAGGGACTCAGGGATAAATCCCCTTGCTGTAACAGCTCAATGTTATAGGAACGGGATTTGCCTCATTCCACACCTCACTGCTTAGACGCGCATAACCAACAGCGCGCTCACCCTATCCTACTGCGTCACCCCATTGCTCAAACGGCGGGGAGGTGGTACAGGAATATCAACCTGTTGTCCATCGTCTACGCCTTTCGGCCTCAACTTAGGTCCTGACTAACCCTGAGCGGACGAGCCTTCCTCAGGAAACCTTGGGCATTCGGTGGAAGGGATTCTCACCCTTCTTTCGCTACTCATACCGGCATTCTCACTTCCAAGCGCTCCACCAGTCCTTACGGTCTAGCTTCGACGCCCTTGGAACGCTCTCCTACCACTGACATCTAAGATGTCAATCCACAGTTTCGGTGATTCGTTTAGCCCCGGTACATTTTCGGCGCAGCGCCACTCGACCAGTGAGCTATTACGCACTCTTTAAATGATGGCTGCTTCTAAGCCAACATCCTGGTTGTCTGGGCAACGCCACATCCTTTTCCACTTAACGAATACTTGGGGACCTTAACTGGTGGTCTGGGCTGTTTCCCTCTCGACTACGGATCTTATCACCCGCAGTCTGACTCCCAAACATAAATCATCGGCATTCGGAGTTTGTCTGAATTCGGTAACCCGGGATGGGCCCCTAGTCCAAACAGTGCTCTACCTCCGAGATTCTTAAGTTTGAGGCTAGCCCTAAAGCTATTTCGGAGAGAACCAGCTATCTCCAGGTTCGATTGGAATTTCACCGCTACCCACACCTCATCCCCGCACTTTTCAACGTACGTGGGTTCGGGCCTCCAGTAAGTGTTACCTTACCTTCACCCTGGACATGGGTAGATCACCTGGTTTCGGGTCTACGACCCCATACTCTATCGCCCTATTCAGACTCGCTTTCGCTGCGGCTCCGCATTCACTGCTTAACCTTGCATGGAATCGTAACTCGCCGGTTCATTCTACAAAAGGCACGCCATCACCCATTAACGGGCTCTGACAACTTGTAGGCACATGGTTTCAGGATCTATTTCACTCCCCTTCCGGGGTGCTTTTCACCTTTCCCTCACGGTACTGGTTCACTATCGGTCACTAGGGAGTATTTAGCCTTGGGAGATGGTCCTCCCGGATTCCGACGGAATTTCACGTGTTCCGCCGTACTCAGGATACACTCTGGAGAGAATGGACTTTCAACTACGGGGCTTTTACCCGCTACGGCGGACCTTTCCAGGTCGCTTCGTCTAATCCAT
>NZ_CP152018.1:1645000-2180000 GCF_038620285.1 Sporosarcina sp. FSL K6-1540 | reverse complement strand
TTATGTGTTTCATAAAAATAGTATGGAGCGGGTGAAGGGAATCGAACCCTCATCATCAGCTTGGAAGGCTGAGGTTTTACCACTAAACTACACCCGCATAATATTGGCACATCCGACGTTAGTTGAATGATAACCATTTCTTTCTTAATGTATCACTATACCCACCGAGGTAAAAGGGTCTTTTAATGAATCAAGTTGTTTGGTGCGGTAAAGAGGACTTGAACCTCCACGGGGTTAACCCCCACTAGGCCCTCAACCTAGCGCGTCTGCCATTCCGCCACTACCGCATTGCTTTAGCGACAAACTTTATTATATACCATACAGTTCATTTGTCAATACTTTTTTCAAGTTAATGATGAGCCATGCAGGATTCGAACCTGCGACCCTCTGATTAAAAGTCAGATGCTCTACCAACTGAGCTAATGGCTCTCTATTATATAGAAGAAGTAGTCCATGCATTCCTAAGAACCGAGATACTCTTCTTTTGTAGCACAACTTCTCGTATGCTTTAGCATTCTGAAAGTTTGGCTGGGGTAGCTGGATTCGAACCAACGATGACGGAGTCAAAGTCCGATGCCTTACCACTTGGCTATACCCCACCGATACGGTAATAAGTCGTTTTTCATGTTGTATAAAGTTCTTTCAGCACTTCGCATGAAGTTCATGTCAGACTCTTTTCAACACTTCGTTTCAAAAAAAGTAATGGTGACCCCTACGGGATTCGAACCCGTGATACCGCCGTGAAAGGGCGGTGTCTTAACCGCTTGACCAAGGGGCCATATAAGATGTTTGTCTTATGTACGGGAAACGCTTTTGTTAATGTCGTGCGCGCCGTTCCCAACCGACTTTTCTTATTATAAACAGAGTTTCTCATTTCGTCAACACTTTTTCATCAATTAATTTTAAGTATTATTGAGAACACGATTAGAGTGCGGTTTGCAGGTCCTCACCGTGTCCTCAACAATCATTTTACAGCTTGCACTACCACAATTTGCCCTGCACATTTCCCACATCTATATTTTCTAACGTCCATCCTTCTTCTCCGGTTATAAAGTAGCTTACATGATGTACACTCATATACATAGATAGAATAGGTCTTCTTATTCTTCTCAGTTAGTGGTCGGCAAAACCTTGGGGAAGAAGTGCGCTTTAGCAACTCTCTAAAATCTGCATCGCGATGACGGTAACCTCTTCCTTCTATATGAAGATGGTAATGACAGAGTTCATGTTTGATTACACCAACCAACTCTTCAGTTCCATACAACTCCAAAACCAACGGATTAATTTCGATCGAATGATTTGAAAGTATATAGCGACCGCCTGTTGTTCTTAGTCTACTATTAAACCGAGCAATATGAAGGAATGACTTTCCGAATGCTTCTAAAGAAACACTTTCAATAAGCTCCTTCAATTCTTCATCCGTCATAGCCACCCCTCCTTTAGTCGTCATTTTGCAGTCGGCGGTAACATCGTCAGCGAAATACGTCCTTTTCCTTTATCTACACCTTCCACCCACACAGTTACAATATCTCCCGAAGAAACGACGTCTAGTGGATGTTTTACATATCCTTTTTTCAATTTCGAGATATGAACGAGACCATCTTCCTTTACACCGATATCCACAAAGGCACCGAAGTCCACAACATTTCGAACGGTTCCTTGCATTTCAAGACCTTCATATAGATCCTTCATGTCGAGTACATCTGCTTTTAATAGTGGTTGCGGATAATCATCGCGCGGGTCCCGATTTGGTCTTTGAAGTGTTTCGATAATATCTTTCAATGTCACTTCCCCAACATCTAACCTAATCGCTAAAGCTTTGATGTCAAGAGCAGACAATGCATCCCCAGTTTCTTTCTTACCGAGCAACTTCTTGCTTGCATTCGCTTCTTCTAGTATTTGTTCCGCCAATTGATAACTTTCGGGGTGAATCCCCGTCGAATCAAACGGATCTTTTGCATCAGGTACCCGTAAGAAACCAATCGCTTGTTCATAAGTCTTCGCTCCGAGGCGGGGTACTTTCTTCAATTGATTGCGCTTCGTAAACAATCCATTCTCTTCCCGCGATTTCACAATATTTTCCGCGACGGTTTTGGACAGCCCTGCCACATATTGAAGTAGCGAGGATGATGCAGTGTTAACATCTACTCCTACCCGGTTCACAGCTGTTTCAACTACGAATGATAGTGATTCGGAAAGACGTTTTTTAGCTACGTCATGTTGGTATTGTCCAACACCAACTGAGCCTGGATCAATTTTCACAAGCTCAGATAACGGATCCTGTAAACGCCTTGCTATCGAAACCGCACTCCGCTGTTCAACTTGAAGATCAGGGAACTCATCCCGCGCTTGAGCCGAAGCTGAATAAACACTGGCACCCGCTTCATTTACAATGACATACGAAACACCTGCTTGTGCTTCTTTTATACATTCAACTATGAACAATTCCGATTCACGCGAAGCTGTTCCGTTACCTATTGCAATGATTGTGATCGGATACTTTTTCAGTAACTCCAAAATAGCACGCTTCGATTTTTCCTTTTCCATTTTGGGTTGATGCGGATAAATTACGGATATTTCAAGTAATTTCCCTGTTTCATCAACTATGGCAAGTTTACACCCTGTCCGGAAGGCCGGATCAAGACCTAATACCACTTTCCCTTTCAATGGAGGTTGTAGGAGAAGACTTTTCAAGTTTTCCGAAAACACATGGATTGCTTGCTCTTCGGCCTTTTCAGTAAGCGCCGCCCTAATTTCCCGCTCAATCGATGGAGCAATCAATCGTTTAAATGCATCTTCAATCGCTTCTTTTACATGTGGTGCAGAAGGCGAATGTGATTTACGAATCAACTCACGCTCAAGGCCTCCGATAATTCGTTCACTCGGGAAAGAAATACCGACACGTAACACATCTTCTTTTTCACCGCGGTTTAATGCAAGAACACGGTGTGGAACGATTTTTTTCAAAGGCTCTTCATACTCATAGTAATTTTCGAAAACGTCACGCTTGTCCTCTGCCCCCTTGCGGACTGCCGAAACAATCATCCCATCTGACCACGCTAACTTTCGTATGTTTTCCCGTATTGCGGCATCATCCGCAAATTGTTCAGCTACAATGTCCCGAGCTCCAGCCAATGCGTCTTCAACCGCATTTACCCCAATTTCTTCATTTAAGAAAGGCAAAGCAAGATCTTCCGGTGAATTCCCTGAAAACTCCATCAGTTTTTTCGCCAGTGGTTCAAGACCACTTTCAATTGCAATCATGGCACGTGTCCGTCTTTTTTGTTTGAAAGGTCTGTACAAGTCCTCAATTCTTTGCAAAACGGTAGCGCTTTCAATTGATTTCCTCAAATCGTCATCCAGTTTACCTTGTTCATCGATAAGGCGAATCACTTCTTCTTTGCGCTGTTCAAGTCCTTTCACATAGCTATAAGCATCTTCAATCGCTTTAATTTGCACTTCGTCCAACGAACCAGTTTCTTCTTTTCGGTAACGCGCGATAAATGGGACAGTATTTCCTTGGTCAAGTAATGCGATTACCTTTTCAGCTTGATGTATACTGACGGCCGCTTTCCCAGCTGTAGCCTCAACAATATGCTTCATCAATAAAACCACCCTTCCTTCTATAGATTCATTTTAACATAAGAAAAGCGCAAGGCGCCTTCTAGACGCGACAGGCATAAGTCGAGCCATCGACGTGGCGCTCTTTGCCACATAGCTGGATTGCTTATGACCCCGAGCGGCTGGCGCCTGAAGCTAGACACTATTCTAAGTCAAAAAAACGTATACTTTCTTACCTGCGAACAAAAGCACAAGCGCCTGTTCTGTGGCGACAGGCATAAGGCGGGCTGGCGAAGCGGCGTTCTTTGCCGCACAGCCGGACCAACTTATGACCCGAGCCTCTAGGCGCTGGAGTCTGGACGGAAACAAAAGCGCAAGGCGCCTAAATGGATCGCAGCTTAAGTGCGCCACTTCCTGTGGCAATAGCTGCATGACCTACATCCTGTAGGCCCGCGACAGGCATAAGTCAAGCCAGCGACGTGGCGCTCTTTGCCACATAGCTGAATTGCTTTTAAGGAACCTAGCCTAAGTACGCCGCGTCCTGCGGCAATGGCTAGGTGACCCACATCCTGTGTGCCTCCAAGCGGCTGGCGCCTGGAGCTAGACACTATTCTAAGTCAAAAAAACGTATACTTTCTTACCTGAAAACAAAAGCGTAAGCGCCCGTTCTAACCGATATGGATTTGAATCTAGATGGGAAATCTCCATATTGCATTCTATCCGCGATCCAAGACTTTATAATTTCCCGCAATAAAAAAGCCCACCTCCAACTCACAGAAGTAGGCTTCCAGCTATAAATGTTGCATCGTCACCGTGTTCAATTGAAGCCAGCACTTTTTGATATAGCTCACAAGGTCCCGAACTTTCCTTCAATGAAGCTTTCGGGCTTCTAAGTATGACGCCATCTGAATGGAGGAAAAATAGGTCTCCCTTTTCATAGTTGTATTGTTGCGTTTTTAACTTTTGCGGTCTCCCTGAAAGATAGCCCATTACCGGTAAAGGATAAATCATCTTATCGCAATCATGAAGCATATAAAAACGGACATTGCCAACACAACTATACTGAATTGTTTTTTGCTTGTAATCGACTTTGACGATAGCTACTGCCGCACCACGCTTTTGCACCATATGTTCATTACAGCGGCTAAGTAATTCGTCTATTGACTCATGATGATATTCTTTCAACACTTTAGGAAGAATTTGAGAAGATTGGCGTGCAATCGGTCCATTACCTAATCCATCCGCAATTGCGCAGATGAAATAGCCTTCCTCCGCATGGATAAAATAAGAGTCACCACATTCTCGATTTCCAAACTTCGCTTCCTGATAAACATACGCTTCAACATGCTCAGTTATTATCGAATCCACTATAACGCACCACCAGCCGACAATATTGCTTCCTGTAACTTCTTAATCGCTTTGCGTTGTAATCTTGAAACATGCATTTGAGAAATACCGAGTCGTTCTCCCGTTTCTTTTTGGCTCAGTTGTTCAATATATGTATACTGGATGATTTGTTTTTCACGTTCCGATAATACATTTAGAGCATTCGCAACAACCATACGTTGATCTGTTTTCTCAAAGCCACCATCATTCTCACCAATAATATCGAATAGTGTTATCGTGCCCCCTTCAGAATCAGCATCGAGAGTATGATCCATTGAGAGTGCTTGATAACTTCTCCCCATCTCCATCGCTTCGAGGACCACTTCTTCTTCTACATCAAGGTATTCCGCAATTTCACTAACAAGAGGAGAACGTTGCATTTCTATTGTTAACGTTTCGACAGCTGCCTTGATTTTTGGTCCCAGTTCTTTTATACGGCGTGGAACATGTATTGCCCATGTCTTATCGCGGAGAAAACGCTTAATTTCCCCGATGACCGTTGGCACCGCAAACGCTTCAAAACTTCTTCCATATTCCGGATTATACCTACGTATCGCTCCAAGAAGTCCTAGCATGCCGACCTGGGCAATATCTTCATGAAAGGACTTACCGTTAGAGTACTTTCGGGCGATTGATTGTATGAGACGTTCATAGTGTAGAACCAAATTTGTCTGCGCCTCATCATCATTTGTTTCTTGATAACGTTTAATCCATTCAAGGACTTCTAGCTTCGTTCCACTTCCACGGAGAGAAGGTTCGCTTCCTCCTGCTTGAGAAAGGGATTGTTCTTCCGTTTTAGATTCAAGAGGAGATGGTTCTTTCGACATCGACATCCTCATCCCCCCGCTCTCCACCGAGATATTTAGTCATAAAGACTGTCACACCCTCCTCATGAAGCACTTTTACATCATCCATCAGTGTCTCCATTAAATAGAGGCCTAGTCCGCCTTCACGAAGAAATTGAACTTCTTCCTGTTCATTGTATGGTCCTACGCGTTTCTTCGTTTCCTCAAAATCAAAACTTTTCCCATGATCCGCGACCATAATTTCTAATTTGTCCACAAAAAGAGCACAACCAACTACAACTTCCCCTTCATCATCCTCTTTATATGCATGCTGAACTGCATTAGTAATCGCTTCACTCGAGGCAATCTTTAAATCTTCAATTTCATCATAAGTAAAACCAAGTCGGCTTGCCAGTCCTGAAATCGCGAGTCGAGCAACTCCAACATATTGCGCTTTTGCGGGAACCTTGATTTCAATATAATCATACGGTTGCATCTCTGTCCCTACTTTCTACCATTACGATATCCATAACTTCAGCTAAACCAGTTATTTCGAATAATCTTTTTAAACGAGTGTTTACACCAACTATTTTCACATGCCCTCCATTAGCCTTGACAGCTTTATAGAACCCGACAAAAATACCAAGTCCAGTGCTGTCCATATATCCAACTTCAGATAAGTCTAATTCTGCTTGCATGTTTTCCACATTTTCTGCCGATGCAAGACACTCTTTTAATTTTGGTGCTGTGAACGCATCTATTTCTCCAACAATTTTAAATCGTTGAACACTATTTTCTTCCACTAAGTCGACTTGCAAATTCATAATTACACCCCGAATTCCTTTTTTAAAAATAGCATAGTAGAGATACATATACCCTACTCATAAAATCTTAAACCTTATCGTTCTCTTTTTTGAAAATAACAATCGTAAAATCATCGCGTAAATGAAAGTTTTGGAGATACGCTAGCCTTTGGTATACTGTATCAGCAATTTTTTGTGCAGATTCGTCTTTCACTTCCGCTAAGATCAATTTGATCACTTGATCATCAATGAAACCAGTATCCGTTCGTACTTCGGTAACGCCATCCGTCATCATCACGATAAAGTCGCCTTCTTCTAGAAGGACTGATTTCTCTTCATAAACGACATTTGGATGAACACCAAGGAGAAGTCCTTTTGCATGAAGTTCCGTAAATTCCCCCGTCGCCGCCTTATATAGGAGGGCAGGTTCATGTCCCGCGGTAGCATATGAAAAACTAGAGTCCCTTGCATCATACTTTCCATAAAACATAGAAATGAACATCGAATCATCAACACTTTTTTCTACGATTCTGTTAACAATATCAAGGACATTCCTCGGACTTGTATTTTCGTTCTGCAAACCGTCCATTCCAAACTTGATCATTGACATGCAAAGTGCCGCCGGAATCCCTTTTCCGATAACATCAGCTACAGCCACACCCGCTTCGTAACTATTATCATTCAGGAAATAAATATAGTCGCCGCTCATCTGCTTAGCCGGCTCTGTTACGAATCCAATATCAAGCTCTTTAAAATCTGGCTTCTTCGTTTTCAGAAGCGTATCTTGTACTTTTGCCGCTACATTCATTTCAATCTGAATTTCTTCTTGTTTTTGAATGAGACTCTGATGCTCCCTAAGAGCAAGCCCGTAATGAATCATCATTTCAATCAAAAAGTCAAACGAATGCCATAGCTTTTCCGGCATATCCGGCAAGACTTCAGTGAGTGCTGTTTTATGGATACTGATAACGTCTTCGGGCGATATATCCTTCTCTATAAATTGCCTGCTAAACTGTTGTCCAACATAAAGATCTTCTTCATTTTGTCCATCAACATATTGCTTCAATATTTCTTTATACTGCTTCCCAACTTCCAGAGGCATTCATCATCATCTCCTCATCGGAGCCATTTTGTAGTTGTAATCGTTGTTCCTACTCCAGGCTCCGTGTCCACTTTAAATTCATCCATAAGCCTTCTCACGCCCGGCATACCTGCACCAAGTCCTCCAGAAGTCGAGAATCCGTCTTCCATCACTTTACGCATGTCCGAAATTCCTGGGCCATTATCTGAAGCTATAATCGTAATTCCGTACAGGTCATTTTCAGACAACCGCTTTATTTCTATCTTACCTTTTCCAGCGTATAAATAGATATTACGTGCTAATTCACTAATTGCCGTTGTGATACGTGCCTGATCGACCGTACCGAAGCCGGACTTCTTCGCTTCATTCCGGCCCAACTGGCGGGCAGCAACAATGTCCCACTCCGTGTATATGTCTACAGAAGACCAGTACTCCATTGTTAGGCCTCCAATTCTTTACGCAGTTTGTCCAATCCGTTTTCGAGATCGAGTGCCGTCAAAACGTTCTCCAAACGAATCCCAAGTTCGATAAGCGTAATTGCAACGGCAGGCTGAATCCCTGTAATGACGACTTTCGCCCCCATTAAACCAGACATACTGATAACATCTCCCAACACTTTTGCAATAAAAGAATCGATGAAATCAATTGGTGTCAAATCAATAACAACACCCCTTGCCGTCGTTTCATGCATTTTCCTCAATAAATCCTCTTGAAACTGGAGGGCCGTCTGATCGTCAAGTTCCCATTGAACAGAAACAATTAATGTGTCATTTAATTTCAAAATCGGAATTCTCATATTCATGATTGTTCAACCTCCACTACTGTCCGGTTCGTCAGTCCAAGTGCCTCCTGCATTCCGCGCTGCAACGTGCTAGTTGTTGTGAAATCATTCAAGTTAATACCAAGCGTAACGATGGTTTGGGCAATTTCCGGCCGAATTCCAACCAGCATACATTTTGCTCCGACAAGACGGACTGCATCCGCTGCCTGGATGATATGATGAGCAACCATTGTATCCACGACTGGTACACCGGTAATATCAAGAAGTACTACTTCGGCGCGCTGCTTGACTACACCTTCCAGTAAGTTTTCCATAATTAATTTTGCCCGCTCGGTATCGATCGTACCGACAAGCGGCATTACTGATATCTTTTCGAAAACCGGTATCAATGAAGCCGACAGTTCCTGCAAGGCGATTTTCTGCAAACTGACGGTCCGTTCCCATTCCACGGAATAGGCTTCTATGATACTTTCGCGTAAAGGCAAAATCCAATTATCGAAAAGTGTCATATAAAACCGTAAATTACTTTGTTCAATAACCCCTTTTTCCTCCAATAATTCGAAAACAATTTTCGAAAAGTTATCAATCGCTTTATTTACAAATTTAATAGACCAACCAAACCGGACAACCTTCACAGTAAATTCCTTCAACTTCTCAGTATTGACAATGTCTTGTTCATAAATATTCGATGTCATCAGTGCCGCAAACTCACTACTCGTCTTTTCTACAAGTTGTTCAGGCATGAAATGAAAAAACTTCTCTCCCTTTTCATCCTTCATTAGTAATTGCCATCGTTCAATAATTTCATTAATATTTTCGTTTACGCCTTCCACCAGTTGAATACTCATAATTGTTCCAATAAGCCTCCTTGTGAATTCCAAATTTACGTATCTTCATTGTAACGAAAAGAGTGATGCAATACACTCTTTTTGTCATATTACTTAGGTAACGGAAAAGTGACTGCAATGAAAAGAACACCACAGAAACGAATCCATGGTGTTTTTTCTTATATGTATGCTCAGAATTTGATGAGGCCGAAACTTACTTCGAGCGCTTCATCGACCTGTTCCATCAAAAATTCATCTAGATGCGTAATCTTATCTGTAAGCCTCGACTTGTCGATTGTGCGGACCTGCTCGAGCAGAATAACCGAATCCCGCTCGAAGCCGTATCGTACCGCATCAATTTCAACATGTGTAGGCAATTTCGCTTTTTGAATTTGCGCAGTGATTGCCGCAATAATTACCGTCGGACTAAACCGATTTCCAATATCATTTTGGATGACAAGGACCGGTCTCGTACCTCCCTGTTCAGAACCAACAACAGGCGACAGATCTGCAAAAAAGACGTCTCCACGTTTTATTGCCAACTTTTCATCCTCCGCTTACGAGACGTTCTACCGTATGCTGGGCTTCAAATTCCACATGCAAGCATTCCGTGGCGATTCTAAGGTTGATTTGCGACATTTCGAGATAACCGTTCATCATCTCTTCCCTGATCGTATCCGATTCATAGTCAGTTACATATCGCTTTGTCGAAATATAAACGAAATCACCACGGTCCAGTTCCTGATGAACGACCGTATGTTCATTTTCATTCAGCATCCGTTTCGGAATTTTAACAATAACTTCTTTAAAGTTTTTATTTGCACGCAACGTTAGCACCTCCGACAAAACCGTTCCCTCATTTCAATACAAGTCCATCTTACCATTGTATACCGACAATGAGAAGACACGAAAGGAATTTTATTGACAGGATTCTGCAAAGCTGCTAGGTTTTTTTGTCGAATGTGCGAATATTATATATTCTGTCCATCTTTCCCTGTGTATATTCTCGGTACTCGCTTCGCAATGGAAACAGCAATTTCATATGGAATCGTGCCGAGTCGCTCCGCCCACTCCTCCATCGTAACTTCTTCTTTATCTTGACGACCTATTAGAACAACTTTTTCGCCAACCGCCAGTTCTCGCGGAAGCTTCACCATGCATTGATCCATGCAGATGGTTCCAATAATAGGCATTCGTTCTCCATCAATGAGTACTTCCTGTCCGCGCAGACCACGTCTCAAACCATCTGCATAACCAATCGGGATTGTGCCGATCCATTCTGCACTCGAAGTTACATAGGTACCGCCATAACTGATTCGATTGCCCACCTCCAACAACTTTACATAAGCAAGTTCGCTTTCGATTCGCAATGATCTTTCAAGACGAAACGGCAATTTCCCTCCTACATATTCCGAAGGCGCGATGCCATAAAGTCCGATTCCGAAACGGACTGCATCAAGCGCATATTCGGGATAGAGGAGGGACGCCGCGCTATTCGATGCGTGAACAAGTCGTGGTTTTTCCGACAGCGTCTGCACTAACCTCATGAACTTAATAAATTGTTCTTCTGTGTTTTCAGTGTTTTCTTCATCAGCACAAGCGAAGTGTGTGAAGATACCGTCCAGTAGCACTTGTTTAGTACTATTTACGACCGACATAAGGGACCGAAGCGCCCCCTCATCTCTCAATCCGATTCTACCCATTCCACTGTCAATCTTTACATGAATCTTCAATTGTTGCATGAATTTTTCGCTAACGTCTAATGCCGATTGCAACCACTCAGCACTCGAAACGGTTAGTATAATCCCCAATTCGGCTGCTTTTTCAGCAAATACAAGCGGTGACGGTCCCATGACAAGAATGTCCCCACTAATACCAGCCATTCGGAGTCGTATCGCCTCGTCAGGTGTTGCCACCGAGACCATTTCTGCACCAGCTTCAAAAGCAGCTTGAGCCACTTCAACTTCACCGTGGCCGTAACCGTCTGCTTTCACAACTGCAATTACTGCGGTTTCACTTCCCAAATAATCTTTCAAATTCCGAACATTGGCCCGAATCGCAGCTAGATCGACGATGGCTTGTGTTGGACGATAATGAATAGAGTCTTCCATAACAATCCCTCATTTGTACTGTAGTACTCTCCATTATCCATCCCTTGCCCTTTCTTCGTCAACCTTAGTTATATTATTTCATCCCCTCCACTTGCATCGATCCTGCTACTTCAATCAGTTCATCTTGCGTCAAATTATCGGATGCGATGAAGAATGAAACGCCTCCACTTTCCCAACGAATCGAATTTTCCGTAAGGGCTGCAACAGTAAATCCAAGATCGACAGGATCACCTTCAATGGAGACTGCCATTTTATTTTCTGCTCTAACTGCTGGTTCTTGAACAATAATGAACTCTTTCTCCCCTCCAAAAGTCATGAATGTTCGTGTACCGCTATCCATTTTCACGATTTCTTCATCAACAAGAGTGCCATCCGCCCAAGCTACTGACGGATAATACGTTGAGAGTCCTGTTGCTTCATCATCCGCGGCTGGTTCAGTTTCTTTACCTGTATTCGTCTCATCCATATCTACTTTGTAATCGCCAGCTTTTCGTTCGACGCCAAGTGTAATCTTATTGAACGTAATGCGAATCTTCTCCACCTTGTTTTCATCCAGTACGGAGACATACGTTGGTAGCAATGTCTTTTTGTCAATATGGATCTGCTGGGTTGGCAAAACCTTCTTATGGTTATTTCTCGTGGCCGTTTCAAAGACGTACGTTTTCTCTTTTTCCGTCATTGTCGCATTTTTATCAGCTTTAATATCTTCCGACAACGCACCTATTAAATACGCCTGGCTATTTTGAGAAGGCCAGTCACTTTGGAACTTGTAGGTCTTACCGAGTGATGGGGTAACAACAAAAACACCTTCTTTATTACGTACAATCATCTGGGAATCCTTACTTCCTGCCTGCGTTACATTAACGCGATAGAAAGACGGCTTCGTATGCCAAACAGCGACCTCATATGAACGCGGTTCGGCTCCAGTCTTAATTTCCATGGTCGCTTGCAAATCATACCCCTTCGCTTCATTCCACTTTCCACTGAGTTTCTTCATGACATCCTCTTTCGACGGCGACCCACATGCCGCAAGGACTACCATGACTACAACTAACAAAAGAGCAACTATTCGGCTACGCATACAGTTCATCCTTTCTCATTTCAATCGGGTAGGTCATCTTATGAGGAAGGACGAACAATTATGCAAGAAGGATAACTTGAGCTGCTGCTACGGTTCGCGTATGAGTTATAGATATGAAACCAGTGATTGAATCTCCTTTGAAAAACACAGTCGGTTTGCCACTCAGTTCAGGCAATATGCTGATATCCAAGAAACTACACTGCGTGCCAATTCCTGTTCCTTTCGCTTTAGCAAACGCTTCTTTCCCAGCAAAACGACCCGCAAGGAATTCTATTCGCCGATTAGTCGTGTGCGATTCGTAAATTTCCAGCTCTTCCATAGTTAAAATGCGCATACGGAATTTCGGAGACCTAGCATCCAACTTGGCGATTCTATCCAATTCGACGATATCAAGCCCAATTCCTGCAATCAAAATAATTCCTCCTTCCAAAGTTTGCAAAAAAATCGTCGACACCTCGATCAAGCACTGGAGCCTAGACGATAAAATATGTATAATGAAGTCATAGATTGAGGTGAATACATGTTTAGCCGTACAGAAAGCTTCTCGCAATACATCCGCCTCTATCCGGTGGTGACGTTTTTCCTTGCTTTGAATATCCTTATTTATCTCGTGACGATCATCCCGGTTATCGGGACACAAGTATTATACGCCGGCGTCGGCGTCAACTTCCTTATCTCCGACGGGGAATGGTGGAGACTTCTAACACCGATGTTCCTTCACGGTGGTATCATGCATCTACTGTTTAATATGTTCTCTCTTTTCATTTTCGGACCTGAACTTGAGAAAATCGCAGGTAAGGCACGCTTCCTGACAATATATATGCTATCGGGCATTTTCGCTAATATTGCCACATTTTTCCTACAAGCCCCTAACTATCAAAGTCTCGGCGCAAGTGGTGCAGTTTTTGGGATTCTCGGAGCATTTGGAGCACTTGTCTATTATACGAAGCATATCTTACCGCAGCTAAGACAGATTATCCTTCCAATTATTGTTATCAGCATAGTTATGACCTATGTCCAGCCCAACATTAATGCGACCGCCCATATTGCGGGGTTAATCGTCGGATTTTTAATAGGACTTAGCTATTTTCATCCCAAACGGATCGTCAGTTGGAAAAGTAAAAAAAGATAAAGAAAACGCCGGAGTCTAGACACCGCTCCAGGTGAAAAACTTATCTTTAGTTAAAAGAGCAGGGTTATCCCTGCTCTTTTTTGTACCTATTGAAAGCGAATCAAGCATCCTTCGAATTCTTCTCATACCACGAAAGCAGCTTCTCGGCTTCTGACTCTTCCATATGATGTACTTGTGCACTAAAAGTACTCATACCAGATTTGATGTTAGTGGCTAATGTGGCTACACTTTTTCGTTTGTGGAAGTAGTTTTGTTTCATTTCCATCGATTGAATTCTTTTTTTCATCAAGAAAGCGGTCTGAAGGCTAAGGTTCCTGAATCGCATCGTCAGCTGATTACCCGATATCCCGTAAGCAGCCGATCGATGTTGCCATAATCCGAATAGGACAATGACCGGTACGATGAGGAGTGACAACAACCCGTATGGAAAGAAAAAGTATGTCAATGCGCCGATCGCAGGAATCATCCATAGGAAATCGCTACGATAGAAAAAGCGCTTGCCGCGTGCTGGCAGTTTTTCCGTCGGTTCATCAAGTATAAGATCCGGGAATATCTCTTTCAATGGTCCATAGATATCCGCTTTTTTTACCAAAGGAAATAAATTTATTTTCGCCCCTTCCGCTCCGCCTCCTCCCGCACTATCAATTGCAACAGCAGCGTAGCCGAATAGTTGCCTAAAAGGATTCTCAATAATACGTACGCTTTGAACCCTGTTCAGCGGCACTGTCATCCGTTTTTTCTCAAGTAGACCGCGCGTAATAACGATGTCTTCTTTTTCAAGTGAAACAGTAAAACCGTAATATGCCAGGAATGTCATGGCAACCGATATCCCCCACACAAAAACGAATCCTAAAAACACAGCAATTGCAACGATAAGAAGACCGAACTTGATGAAGCCTGAAATCTCTTCATACATCCATTGAAACGGTATCATCTCCGCAAACTGCGATAAGAAGATCCCCACGCCCGAAAGAATAATTCCAATCCCACCTGATGTAGTTGCTAGGATAAGCAGACCTTTCGATGACATTGTAAAAACTGATTTCCTTTGCGGTTCTTCCACTGCTTGAATTATTTCTGGCAGTTCTCCATTTTCCAGCAAAGTTTCCTTCTTACCACTTTTCGCCTGCGCTATTTCCATTTCAATTCTACTTGCCGCCTCTTTCGTAATCGCGGTCAATTCTGCCTCCGACTTTTTCGAAGAGGAGCTACCTGCTGTCTCCACTTTCACTTTGACAAGTTTGAAAGGTCGGTGCAAAATCCCTTCCGTATAATCGAGGCTTTGAATTCGGTCAAACGGAATATAGCGTTTCTTTTTCACAAATAACCCATATTCGATTCGAAGTTCATTATCTTCAAACCAGTATTCAAAACGTTTCCACTTAATAATACCTGTGATGAAAAAAGCGATAATGAGGACTCCGAAAATGATGAAGGATAAGTAATCCAAATACCATTTCCCAGATCCCACATCATTCAGCCCATTAGCGAACACGAGGACAATAATCGGTAATATCGCATCTTTCGCCGTCTTCAATACTTCAATAATGGCTGTAATCCAGTGTAATTTATAGCGTGTCTCAGACATCTTCTTCCGCCACCCTTGCAAGCGCTGATATCCTGCTCCGAAGTTCATCCGCCTCTTCCATCACAAGAGCAGGTATTGTATGATTCGTCGCCGCCGTGGAAATCGTGATTTCCGCCAAGTTATATTTTCGTAAAATCGGTCCTTGCGCGGTGTCTACGTGCTGAACACGCACCATTGGAATCAACGTCCGTTTGACGATAAAAATACCATGTTGCAGCTCAATTTCTGATTCACGCACTTCATAGCGCCATCGCATCCATTTAACTTTGGGAAATAAATAAATGAAAAAGTACGCGAATAGGATTACGACAACCGCAGCCACCGCATATATCCACCATGGACCTTCAAATATATAAGCCAATACCCCCGCGGCAATTGCTACAAGTAAAAGGAATCCTGTTTCCATAATGCCGTATAATCTCCATACCTTTAATCCTTTTTCCGATATACGATTCACCGGTTGTTCTCTCATATGAACACCTCTTCCTCTCTACTTATTCTATACGATTAAGAGCGCGAAATGTTTCATTTTGATGGATTGTTGCTAAGAGGGTTGAGGGAGTGTTGTTTAGTTTTCGCGTAGTGTTGTTTAGTTTGGAGTTTGCGTTGCATACCTTGAGCTATATGTTGTCTAGTTCAGACGAAACGTTGCTTTGTCGTGTGGATGTTGCTTAGTTTCGGCTTTGTGTTATTTAGTTCAGAGACTTCGTTGCATACCTCGGACTTGGTGTTGCCTAGTCCTCACATTCCCCTTCGAACTTTATTGTATACAAAAAAAGATCCGGGTAAGCGCTCATTGCGCTATCCGGATCTTTTAAAGGTTCATTATTAACGATCTGATTTAGTAGTACGTGAACGACTGCTGCTGTCTCTTCTAGCTCCGTCACGGCTACCGCTTGGTGCGTTGCCGCCACTTCCGCCACTACGACGAGCTCCGCCGCCATAACCACGTCCACCGCCACCGCTTGATGGACGTCCGCCGCTACGGTTACCTTTATAACCACCGCCGCCGCCGCGAGAATTTCCGCGTGATGGTAATGGACGCTCTTCCGAAATTGATACAGGTGTATCATTCGGTTCGCGAGTTAATGAACGAAGTGCTGCTGCAACTAGATCTTTAGCTTCGAATTTCTCAAGCAAATCAGCTGCAAGATGTGTATAATCACTCAATTCATTTTTAGTAACAATTTCAGTAAGTTGTTCCACAGCCACACGTTGCTGACCAAGAATTGCTTCGTCAGAAGATGGTGGGTTTAATGGAGTCATTTGTTTTTTAGTTGTTTCTTCTACAATACGAAGGTAACCCATTTCACGTGGTGTTACGAATGTAATTGCTACTCCACTTTTCCCTGCGCGTCCTGTACGACCAATACGGTGAACATAGCTTTCAGGATCTTGTGGAATATCGAAGTTGTAAACGTGTGTTACGCCTGAAATATCGAGTCCACGTGCCGCAACGTCAGTTGCAACAAGGATATCAACTTTACCTTCTTTGAATTGCTTAAGGACAGACATCCGTTTCGCTTGAGTCAAGTCGCCGTGAATTCCTTCAGCAATGTATCCGCGGATACCTAGTGCCTGAGATAGTTCGTCAACGCGACGTTTTGTACGACCAAAGATGATTGCAAGTTCAGGTTGTTGAACATTTAGAAGACGTGAAAGGATATCAAACTTTTCGCGTTCTTGTGATTTAACGAAGAACTGTTCGATATTTTCAACAGTCATTTCTTTAGACTTGATTTTAACCATTTCCGGGTTTTTCATGAACGTTTCTGCAATTTTGCGGATTGGTCCAGGCATAGTAGCCGAGAATAGAAGTGTTTGGCGCTCAGCCGGTACACTCGCAAGAATTGTGTTGATGTCTTCGATGAAGCCCATGTTCAACATTTCATCTGCTTCGTCAAGTACAAGTGTTTGTACGCCGTCTAATTTCAATGTTTTACGTTTGATATGGTCAAGAATACGTCCTGGCGTACCAACGATGATTTGTGGGTTATTGCGCAATGCACGGATCTGACGTCCAATTTCTTGTCCACCGTAAACAGAAAGAATGCGTACACGTTTGTCAGCACCAATTCTGTAGATTTCTTCAGAAACCTGAATAGCCAATTCGCGTGTTGGAGCAATTACAAGTGCCTGTACTGCAGTGTTTCTGATATCAACCTTTTCAATGATTGGAATACCAAATGCAGCTGTTTTACCAGTACCAGTTTGTGCCTGGCCGATAACGTCGCGACCTTCCATACCAAAACGGACAGTACCTTCTTGGATTGGTGTTGCTTCTTCAAACCCCATTTTAGCTAGTGCGCGTTGTGTTGATTCACTGATATTTAAATCCGAAAAATTAGTCAAACTTATCAATCTCCTTTGTTTTTTCATTTGACAATTGGTTACATTTGCAAATGAAGGCACGGCAAATTCGAGCCTGTTAAAAGGGAACGTTTCCGATATTTTGCATTCTCTATAGTATAAGTAGAGGTTATGGTTGAAAAGGAAAGCCCGGTCTTTGCCGAGCGGTTCGATCAATGGACAATTCGTCCAACTTATATGAGCAAACCGTTATATTCAAAAAAAAGTACCCTTCACTTCTTGAAGAGTGCTACGTAAATGTATCCAATGTTCATCACAGTATACCATGGGAAAAAGCACTTCGCAATCAATCCGCTTAAGTAGTAATAATCAGTTTACTCACCAAAAAGCGAAAGCGGCTCGCCTAGACGCTGGAGCTAGACATCATCAAAAAGCCAATTTTTCACTCACCCACGGTCAATCTTCCCGCATGAACCGAAGCACTTCATTGAACCAATTGTCACAGTCATCGCTGTAACAGATATGATGCTTCCCAACAGGTGATTTTATGAATTCCTTTTTTTCGGAGCCAAGTTTTTTTAACAAGTGCTCAGCGGTAGTAAACGGGACAATTCCATCTTTCTCACCTTGAACGATACATACAGGTGTTTTAATCAAACCATAATAAGGTTTGACGATGCTCACAATGCGTAAAAATTCGAAGACTGCACGCAACGGTGTGTGTGCAAGCTTATATTCATACAAATGATAAAATGTATTTGGTGGATATTTTTTCATAAGCGGTTTTGCCAACATGATTCTCATCTCTTTCAAAAGGATGCGTGGACTTATATATCTTGCCGCCGCGCTTAACAAGACAAGTTTGTCGATTTTATACCTCAGTCCAAGATACATCGCAATCAGTCCGCCCATCGAAAAGCCGACCACGATTACGCGGTCGACTTCTTTTTGCAGTCTTTTAAGTGCAAGTTCCGCTTCCATCAACCAGGAAGCAGCGGATCCTTTTTCAAGATTCAGCGTGATGCCATGGCCAGTCAATGTCGGTATAGCTAACTGCCAGTTCGTTTTCATTTTCAAGAAATTCACAAGCGGCCTTACTTCAAATGGACCGCCTGTAAAGCCATGTATGAATAGCACGCCCGTTTTCATTTCCCGGCTCCTTTACCCATCAGATCTTCTAGAATATATTCAAGTGCCATTCCACGTGAACCTTTTAACAGTACAATCGAATCTACGCCAGTATATTCCCGGAGTGCGTTCACAATAGGAGTATAATCCTTTTCTGACCATAATAGCCGCGTTTCCATGCCACCGTTTTGCAATTTATCATGTAACCATTTCATACGCGGACCATAGAGTAGAATGCCTTCTAGCTTCATCGCAACCAGTTCATCGGCTAGATTTTCATGATAAACCTGCTCTTCGTCACCCAGTTCTAACATATCAGCAAGTACAACCCATTTTTCTTTACGTAATTCAGTATCCTCCATGAAAGCAAGTGCTGCACGCATTGATGTCGGTGCTGCGTTGTATGCGTCATTAATGAACAATGCACCATTATCGACACTAACCGGCTGCATACGCATATCCGTTAAGGACGCTTGGCGAAGTGATCCGCGGATGTCATCGACACTGATAGCTGCTTCATTTGCAATAAGAATTGCAGCCAGCGCATTTTTAACTTGATGTGCCCCGTATACAGGGATTGTGAATTCTCCGTCTAGTAAGCCAGTGACTGTAAAACGACTTCCTTCATCGCCAGATTCAATCTTTTCGAGTGACAACATCGTTTCTTTTTCATAGCCAAATGAAACAGCTTGAACTGCAGTAAGCTGATCAACAAGACCTTGTAGAAGCGGTTCGTCGCCGTCGTAAAATAGCTTGCCACCTTCTAGCAATCCATCGATAATTTCGAATTTCGCTTTGGCGATTCCTGCACGCGATCCAAGATCCTGCATATGCGCTTCTCCGATATTCGTAATCACAGCAAAATGTGGTTTCGCCAGTTTCGATAAAAAGGAAATTTCCCCGAACCCACTCATGCCCATCTCCAAGATTGCAAACTCGGTATCTTCCTCAAGCGACAAAATCGTCAATGGTAATCCAAGTTCATTATTATAGTTCCCTTCCGTTTTTCGGACGTTGAAATACGGAGACAATACACTTGCAATTAAATCCTTTGTTGATGTTTTGCCATTCGACCCTGTAATACCGACGACTTTACATTGAAGCATCCCCCGATAAACGCGCGCCATTTCCTGGAGTGCCAACTCGGGATTCTCGACAAAAATTAGCGGTACATTTGCAGGTGGATTCGGTTCATCTTTCATCCATAAAGATGCGACCGCACCCTGTTTAATCGCTTGTTCCACATAATTGTGACCGTTCACTTGTTCCCCGCGAAAAGGGATAAATAGGTCCCCCGCCGATGCAGTTCGCGAATCAATGGACACACCCGTTGCGAATATGTCTTCTAAATTTTGGCCAGCCGCCTGTATCCAATCAGCGATTTCGCTTAACTTCCGTTTCACTTCAAATCACACTCAATCCATCGTATATTGTAATGTTTGCTTTTCCGCATGTCGTTCCAGTGCTAGTTCGATCAGCCCGTTGATTAATTCAGGATAAGCTACACCTGTTTTCTGCCATAGTAGCGGGAACATGCTTGTCGGTGTAAAACCTGGCATTGTATTCACTTCATTAATCAAGACTTCGTCGTCCGAAGTGACAAAAAAGTCTGCACGGACGAGTCCCGAACAGTCAAGCACTTTAAAGGCACGGACAGCCATGTCTTCCATTGTCTTTTTAACTTCCTCAGTTACTTGTGCAGGAATGGCCAGTGTTGTGTTGCCATCTGTATATTTCGCTTCATAATCGTAAAATGCCGCAACAGGTTTAATCTCCCCTGACACTGAGCATAGCGGTTCGTCGTTACCCATGACGCCCATTTCGATTTCACGTGCAGTTACGCCTTGTTCGACAATGATTTTCCGGTCGAATTTCAGGGCAATATCCACAGCTTCGATTAAACCTTTGCGGTCCGTTGCCATGCTTATACCCACACTGGAACCAAGATTCGCAGGTTTTACGAACATCGGCCAACCGAGCTCTGTTTCCATTTTGTCGACTAACTGTTGCTGTTCTTTGACCCATCCAGTACGGATAAAGTGTACATAAGGCACTTGTTTCAATCCTACTTGCGCGAATAACTGCTTCATGACGACTTTGTCCATTCCCGCTGACGATGCCAGTACACCATTACCGACGTAAGGGACATTCATCACCTCAAAGAACCCTTGAACCGTTCCATCTTCACCATTTGTTCCGTGCAAAAGTGGAAAAATGACGTCTGGAGCGCCCGTTCCTCCATTCAAGAAAGCATGTATACTATCTGGTTGACTGGAGCCATTCCCCTCAAGGCGAAGCTCTTCAATCGTTTTCGCAGAGCTTTCAAGTGATTCTCCTTTTCTCCACTCACCGTCATACGTTATATAAATTGGAACTACTTCGTATTTATCAAAGTCCACCGCTTGTGTCACTGCACGTGCAGTCGACAGCGACACCTCATGCTCAGCTGATTTTCCACCGTAGACCAATCCTAGTTTTTTCTTCATATTTTCCCCTCACAATCTATTAGTTTCATTCCTTCAGTTTACCATGAACAGCTCACATTCATGATGATTTTATGTAAGATATTCAACCAAACAACTTAAGTCCCGTAACACCTGCAATGATGAAGGATAAAAACAGGAACTTTAGCGCACTTCGCTTTTCACGAAAAAAAACCATGCCAATTAGAACACTACCTGCTGCACCTATTCCCGCCCAAACGGCATACCCTGTTCCAACGGGTAAATCTTTTATAGCAACTGATAATAAAAAGAAACTGAGTGCTGCTGTTAGAACAGTCAATACTGTATATTTTTTATTTCGGAATCCTTCCGATAATTTCATCATAATAACGAACGCCACTTCGAATAGCCCCGCAATAATTAAGATTATCCAAGACACTATTTAGTCTCCCCCTGTCCATCAGCAAGTTTAAGTCCGACGATACCAACAAGCAGAAGTACTAGAAAAAACAGTTTACCAATACCTGCTCCTTCATTGAATAGGATAATACCGACAATTGCTGTTCCAGCCGCACCGATTCCTGTAAAAATGGCATACGCAGTACCAATGGGTATTTTCTCCATTGCTTTCGCGAACAGGAAAAAGCTAACTATGATGAAAACCAGCGTTACTATTGAAGGGAGAAGGACTGTAAAGCCCTGCGCTTCTTTTAATCCAATTGCCCAAATGATTTCAGTCATGCCTGCGATCAGTAAATAAATCCATGCCACAACGAAAATCTCCTCTCATATTCACACAGTTAAAATAGACCTTAAATTCCCCACAAGTTTAGCATGCCCATCTTTCAAGAGGCAACTTCGCGGTTGCCTTTACGTCCAATATGAGGAAATGCATACTCTACTCCGATGAGCTATACTTAAGAATGCTAGATTAGATGGAAAAACAGGTGATAATATGAAACAAACAAACAAGCCTGCAGATCGTTTCGACTGGACACTAGCCTTTATTTTATTGCTATTTTGCATTATAAGCATATTTACAATTGCTTCCGCTCAAACATCCGGGCAGTATTCAATAAACTTTGTGCCATTACAAATTAGATGGTATATCGTAGGCGCATTCATCATTGCTATGGCTATGTATCTGGAACCTGAACAATATAAACAGATGGCATGGTACTTATACGGACTCGGAGTTTTTCTTCTCGCCTTCCTCTTTTTCGCCCCAGGAGGAGATGGACAAATTGCTGAAATGCGACTTGGCGCAAAAAGATGGCTTCATCTTCCGGCTATCGGAACAATTCAACCTTCTGAATTCATAAAAACATTTTTCATCCTAGGCATGGCGCGCATGGTGAGTTCTCATAATGAAAACTTTGTGGAAAGAACAATAAAAACGGATTTTCTTCTCCTTGGAAAGATTATGGTTGTTCTACTCCTACCGCTCGCATTCATTGTGAAACAGCCTGACCTCGGAACTTCTTTAGTATTCATGGCAATTACGGCCGCCGTCATTGTCGTTGCAGGAATTTCATGGAGAATTCTGTTACCACTTTTCGCAGGAACAGCCGCAATTGGTGGGGGATTATTATGGATGGCCCTCTATGCGCAAGATTTCATGGAAGACACACTCGGTTTTTCCCGCTACCAGTTTAAAAGAGTTTATTCGTGGCTCGATCCATATTCTTACCCTTCTGATGAGGGTTATAACCTACTAACCTCCATGACAGCTATCGGCTCAGGTGGTATTAACGGGAAAGGTTTTCAAAGTCGCGAAGTATACATTCCAGAAAATCATACCGATTTCATATTCAGTGTTATCGGAGAAGAATACGGCTTCATAGGCGCTAGTCTCGTGATTACATTGTTTTTCATCCTTATTTATCATTTGACGTGTGTTGCACTTGAACTAAAAGATCCATTTAGCGTGTATGTCTGTACAGGTATTATCGCCATGATTACGTTCCATGTCTTTGAAAACATAGGCATGACAATCCAGTTACTTCCGATTACCGGAATCCCCCTACCATTCATCAGTTACGGCGGGAGTTCGCTAATGAGTAATATGCTCGCAATCGGTTTAGTCTTCAGTATGAAATTCCATCATCGAACGTATTTGTTCGACTCTGATGATGAAGATTGATTAGCAGAGTTCATTAGACAATAGTAAAAAAAGAAACCATCGCAACTCCTTTCCGTTATACTAAGAAATGTAGAAAGTAATCCTATTTTAGTGAAATCAAGGTGACTATATATGAAAATACCTAATAAACCGGCAGATCGTTTTGACTGGACACTTGCATTTATCCTGCTGTTATTTTTCCTTGTCAGCTTGTTCGCGATTGCTTCGGCTCAGACGACTGGCCAATACACCATAAACTTCGTACCCTCGCAAATTCAATGGTACTTCATCGGATGTGTCATTATCGCGATTACGATGTTTTTAGAACCGGATCAATATAAGAAAGCTGCCTGGATTATTTACGGCGGCGGTGTATTTATTTTAGCCCTGCTAATTATTCTTCCGGATAGCATGGAGCTTGTGGCAAAAAGAAATGGTGCAAAAAGCTGGTTTCACCTCCCTGGGGTAGGAAGCATCCAACCCGCTGAGTTCATGAAGACATTTTTCATCATCGGCATGGCGCGCATGATTACGACGCATCACGAAAAGTTCGTTAAGAAAACATTGAAGACCGACTTTTTTTTACTTGGGAAAATAATTGCTGTTCTATTCTTGCCGTTGCTTTTCATCATGATGCAGACCGATCTTGGTACTGGACTTGTCTTCATAGCGATTACGGCAGCGTTCGTCGTTGTAGCAGGAATTACGTGGCGAATAATTTTGCCAGTATTTGTCGGGACCGCGACGATTGGAGCGACTTTGCTGTGGATGACACTCTATGCACAGGACTTCCTTCAAAACAAACTTGGTTTAAGACCATATATGTTTGAACGTATCTATTCATGGCTCGATCCTTATTCCTATTCTTCGAATGAAGGGCGTCACCTTATTACGTCACTCAATGCGATTGGCTCGGGTGAAGTTTTCGGAAAAGGTTATAAAGGCCGCGAAGTGTACGTCGCAGAAAGCCACACCGATTTCATCTTCACAACGATTGGGGAAGATTGGGGATTCATCGGCGCTAGCTTAGTTATTTGCTTGTACTTTTTCCTCATTTATCACTTGACGAAAATTACGCTTGAATTGAAAGATCCATTTAGTACGTATATATGCGCAGGTATTATTGCAATGATTACGTTCCATGTCTTTGAAAACATCGGGATGACGATTCAGCTACTCCCGATTACTGGCATCCCGCTGCCATTCATCAGTTATGGCGGTAGTTCACTAATGGGGAATATGCTCGCAATTGGATTAGTATTCAGTATGAAGTACCATCATAGGACGTACATGTTTAGTTCGGATGATGACGAATAAAGAATAGCGGAAAGCGCCCGCTTAGACGCGACAGGCATAAGTCGATCTAGCGACGTGGCGCCCTTTGCCACATAGCTGAATTGCTTATGACCCGAGCGGCTGGCGCCTGGAGTCTAGACACCAAGACAAAAAAAGCTTCGACGGAAAAATCCGTCGAAGCTTTTTTTGTCTTGATACTATCACTTTCTTTATTGAGATTGAATTTGTGGGGCTTGTGCAAGTGGCGCGAGGGCTTTCAGCATTTCCAGACGGGATTTCGTCATCGTAGCCGAAACACCCAACTTCGCCAAGTTGGAGATGATTGTTTTCAAATCAACTTCTTTAGCCATCTTTTCCACCTCGACCTTTCTATTAGTTCTAGACGAATATGCATCAGTAAAGTTTCGTTCTACAGGTAAATGTCGTTCTATTTTGCTCGTACTACAATTATACCACTCCTGTCCACTTTTAAATCTTTCATTATTGTTACAGTTATTAACTTTTTGTAAATGTTTCATACATCAAGGTAGGTAATTTGACAAAAAATCTATTTGCAGATGAATTTTCGGGTTAGCGTTGTTTACTTTGGACAAAACGTTGTTTACTTTCCACTTAGTGTTATCAACTTCAGACAATACATTGTAAACCTACCACCTCCTCCCCTTTTCCATTGTCTGATTTACATACGAAGGGTAGAATGAATATATTGATTCAGTCGAAAGTGGGTTTGAATATGAAAAAAGCAATCCTTCTACTTATGTCCGTACAATTTTTTGTTTATCTTGGGTTTGGTATTATAATTCCAATTCTTCCTGAAGTTATCTTGCAGCAAGGATTATCTGAAGTACATGTTGGCGGATTACTGACCGTTTATGCACTAGCATCTTTCTTTACCGCGCCGCTATGGGGGGCTTTGTCAGACAGAACCGGAAGAAAAAAGCTCATTTTAATAGGACTAATTGGCTTCAGTCTTAGTTTCTTCCTATTTGCTTTGTTCATCGAGAACTTGCCGCTATTGTACGCGTCACGCGTTGTGGGAGGGATATTCTCTGGTGCACTTTACACCGCTGTTACTGGATTCGTTGCAGATATGACGGATGAAGAAAACCGTAATAAATATATGGGACTGCTTGGTATGTCAATTGGACTTGGTTTTATTTTCGGACCAGCAATCGGGGGCGTACTTGGTAATGTCAGTCTTCAATTACCATTCATTGCTTCAGGTACCTTGACAGTGCTCCTTATGATTTATGCAGGAATTATATTGAAGGAACCGGAACGACGTGGAGAGGCGAATAAACGTGCTCTCCTCCCAAAAGGTGGAGCTATGCTTTGGCAATATCGTATCCGTTATCTATTTCTATTCTCGTTCATGGTGACATTCCTTCTCGCCGGGCTTGAATCTACGTTCCAGCTGTTCCAAATCTCAAAAATTGAAATCACACCACTTCAGCTTGGTTACTTGTTTATGGCTAGTGGTTTCGTCGACGCGGCAATTCAAGGCGGCGTCGTTCGCCGTGTGAAAAACGGAACGGAAACGAAATGGATTATTGGGGCGCAGATCGTTACCGCACTTGGCCTGTTCCTTATTCCGTTTACATCAAGCCTTTTCTGGGCCGGTTTTGCGCTGAGTGTCTTCACTGCGGGGAACGCACTTGCCCGTACGGTACTCGTTTCATTAACAACAAAAGAGTCTGGCGGAAAATACGGAACGGCTGCTGGGATGACATATTCCATGGATAACATGGGACGCATCATCGGTCCGCTGTTATTCACATGGATTTTCACGCAAGAAGCCGGCAATATGTACTTCATTTCCACAGTTCTTGCAATTCTATCTATCGGGCTAATCTTCGCCTTTAGGAAGTCTGCTAAATCGTTGCGGAATTTGGAAGCAACGCTGAATAACTAATTCGAATAGTAAAGACCACCTTTCTAAAATTGAAGACAGGTGGTCTTTGCTATTTCACATTAAAAATGTTGCTAATAATTATTCTGAAATAACCTCTGATTCCTTCACATTTGAATTTCCGAGTTCCGGATGAGCTTTAATCATGACTGATGGCCGTGCCAACACGAGAATAACCCCAATTAGTATTAGACTCGAAACAATGAGAATCCATTGTGCCGGGAATATATCATATAAGAACCCGTAGATAACTACTCCAAGGGGCATAAGTGCCATCGACATTGTTTCCAGGATTGAAAATACGCGTCCTTTATAATCATCGTCAATCATTTTCTGCATCATTACTTGCATGGGCGTATTTACTATAATTATTGTTGCTCCAAAGCTAAACATGATGAATGCATAATACCCAAACATAAAATTATAGTGCATAGGTATTAAAAGAGGAATTGCTACGCTTCCCATAATGGCACCCATTCCGAGAATGCCTCGTTTTGAGACAAGCAACGGATACTTCACTTCTTTACGCATCGTCAGATAGATTGACAATAGTAGCATCCCCACCGCAAATGCACCTTCCGTCAATCCAAAATGTGTCGATACCATCTTCATCTTTTCAATAAGAATGAAGGAATAACCGACTTGGAATGCACCAAATAGAAAGTTGATGAATAAAGCAATCCAAATCAATGTCATCAGAATTGGTTGTAATTTTAAATAGGCTAATCCAGCCTTCATACTTTGCATCATCGATTCCTTCGGTTCCCCATCGACTATTTCTTTACGTTTCGCAAATAACTTGAAATTCATCGTTGATTCTAGAAATACCCCAATAATCGAAGCAGTCATATACATTATGAGAAATACCGGCATCGGGACTGTTCCATACAATAAACCACCTACCGCCGGGCTTCCGATTGCCGCAAATGAAATGGACATTTGGTTCAGAGACATCGCTTTTTGAATTCGTCCTTCATCAATAAGTCCAGTAATAGAAGAGCTGAACGTTACGCCCGAAAATGTTGATGTGATCGATAAAACAACTGTTGTAGTGTAGATTGCAATTAAAGACAATCCAGAAGTCAGACTTACAATCAAGAGCCCCCCGATTGCAAGAGTTGAAGCAACTTGAGCGGTAATAATGATTGTCTTTCTTGAATACCGATCAGCCGCGTAGCCTGCAAAAGGCGCAACGAGTGTCCGTGGTAAAAGGTTGCAAATAAGGTTCGTCGCAAAACTTGTTGCGGATCCAGTTAGTTGTAAAATGTAAAAACTAATAGCGAATGCATATACCTGTGCCCCGAACGAAGAAATGAGCTTACTGATTGTGAACGTCCACAGATGATAAGTGGCTTTTTTAAGCTTTAAAACCTCTTGCATACAAACACTCCCGTCTGAATTGTTTAATTTCATTAAACGAATAATAACATGATAAACACTTCCATTACAAGTTAAAGTTTAATATAATTAAACTACGTAATTAAAACAGTGGAGGTGTGACCTATCGAAACGTTAGGTGAGCGAATACGCAAATTACGCAAACAACGGAAATTGACGTTGGAGGCTTTAGCGGGTGATGAGCTAACAAAAGGCATGCTCAGTCTGATCGAGAATAACAAGGCGAATCCTTCGATGGAAAGCCTATCTTATATAGCAGAAAGACTCGGTGTAGAAGTGGTGGAGTTATTGGAAGAAGTGAGTACATATGAACTAAGAGCACTGCTTGAGAAAGCGGAGATTCTATATAATACCGAATTTGACGTACGGACTGATGAATACACTCAGCTCATCACGCTAGTTGAGCCCTATGTCCCAAAATTGACACAAGGTTATGAATCAGCGCGCCTATTGGAAATATATAGTCGCTGTATTTATTATGAAAAAAAGAGTGGATGGCAAGTATTTTCCGATCGAGCTGCAACAATGTATGATCTGATGAACATCATTCCGAGGCGCGCAAGCATAGGAATATTCCGGGCATTTGTCAAATTTACCGAGCATAACTATGCACAATCACTAAGTACTTTGCTCCACGAACGTTCCGAAATCGAAGCTCGAAATGCATTTATCGATCCGATGACACGGCTTGACCTCGATTATATGGAAGCTGTTCTCCTTTTTGCAGTAGGAGATTCCGAGTCTGCCATACGAGTCATGAAAAGCGGTATTGAATTCTCAAGGCAGGAGCGGGTATTTTATCGTATCGACCACTTATATAGGCTAGCAACCGCTCATGCAATTATGGAGGAAGATGAAGACCAATACGCTTATTATTTAAAGAAATTAACCCAATACGGGGATTTCACGGAAGATAAAGAAGCAATATTTTTCACGAAGTTTGCGGAAGTTCATTATTTAAATTCTTTCAAAAAGTCCTACAAGGAAGCGCAAGAACAATGGGATCAGTTCTTAGATAAAGGTAAGTATTCTAATGACTACAGTCCCTTTATTAATCTAGAAAAAGGAAAATCCTTTTTCGGATTAAATGAATTTGAACATGCACTCGTGGCCCTCGAAAAAGTGAAGATTGCAGACTATACCCATCATCCATTCGACTTGTCGATTTTTTATGAAAAGGATGCATATAAAGCACTTTGCTACATGGAATTAGGCAATCTTATTGAAGCGAGACGTCTTGCAGGACTTGCCATGCAGAACATTTCAATGATGCCCCGTACGCCTTATAAAGATTTCATTTTGGAGACATATGAATTGTTAACAAAATAAAAATACCGCAGAAGACAATCGCGTCTTCTGCGGTATTTTTTGTTTTATGATTGGTCTGAAGTGATATATGATCGGTCAACCAAATTTATGCTCGATTGCGATATTATATGATCGGTCAAGCAAGTTTATGCTCGATTGCAAAGTTATACGATCGGTCAAGCAAATTTATGCTCGATTGCAGCGTTATACGATCGGTCAAACACATTTATGCTCGATTGCAGCGTTATATGATCGGTCAAGCAAATTTATGCTCGATTGCAGCGTTATACGATCGGTCAAGCAAATTTATGCCCGATTGCACGATTATACTTCAGCCGTCTGCTTATCAAGCGGAGCGTTGTACATGTCTTTATCCAATTCACCCGTTACACGTGCAGTCGTAACACCCGCCGTCATGGATCCGCTGACATTTAATGCTGTACGGCCCATGTCGATGAGCGGTTCTACTGAAATCAGCAGTCCTGCTAATACAATCGGCAAGTCCAGTGCTGATAGAACAAGAATCGCAGCGAATGTTGCTCCGCCACCAACTCCAGCAACTCCGAATGAGCTGATTGCCACGATAGCGATCAATGTAACAAGGAATGTCGGTTCAAGCGGGTTCTGTCCTACTGAAGGCGCAATCATCACTGCAAGCATCGCAGGGTAGATTCCAGCACAACCATTTTGACCGATTGACAGGCCGAATGATCCGGCAAAGTTGGCAATACCATCAGGTACGCCGAGACGATTCGTCTGTGTATCAATGTTTAGTGGAAGCGCCCCTGCACTCGATCTTGAGGAGAAGGCAAATATCAATACTTCCCCTGCTTTTTTCACGTAAGTGATTGGGTTTAATCCCGATAGCGTAATAATGATTAAGTGAATGCCGAACATGATTAAAATCGCTACATACGAAGCAAGTACAAACTTGCCTAGACTATAGATAGCTGCAAAGTCAGACGTCGCTACGGTGGTTGCAATAATCGCTAAAATACCGTATGGAGTCAAGCGCAAGACAATCTTTACAACACCCATGATCAGAGAATAGATTGCATCGATTCCCTTTTTCACTGTAGCTGCATTTTTTTCATCTCTTCTTGTAAGTGTCAAATACGCAAATCCAAGGAATGCCGCAAAGATGACAACCCCAATTGTTGAAGTTGGTCGTGCACCTGTGAAGTCAAGAAACGGATTCGCAGGCAATAAGTCTATTAACTGATCAGGCAACGGACGGTCCGCGACTCCTTCCGATCGTTCTTCAATAGAAACACCGCGAGCAAGCTCAGCTTCCCCCTGCACTATTTCCTTCGCATCAAGGCCGAAAAGAAGTGTAACAGAAATCCCGATAACCGCGGCGATTGCAGTTGTTCCAATAAGAAGTCCTAATATCAATCCCGCCATCTTACCAAAATTCTTGCCGATTGTTATTTTCGTGAATGCCCCAAGAATTGAAATGAAAACGAGTGGCATAACAATCATCTGAAGTAATTTAACATAACCTGTTCCTATCAAGTTAAACCACGGCATAGACTCCTGCAATACTGTTGAATCTGTACCGTATGCGAAGTGTAAAATAAGTCCGTATGCGATTCCGAGACCCAGCCCGGTGAAAACACGTTTTGAAAACGAAACCTTTTTGCGATGCATACTATATAGTATACCGACGAGCAAGAGCAACCCGGCAATGTTTAAAATAAGTAATAATGTATTCACTTTTCTTCCTCCTAAGTTTTAGATAGCGTGTAGCATAAAGCACACTTTAAACCATTAATGTC
Organism: Sporosarcina sp. FSL K6-1540; assembly: GCF_038620285.1. Lineage (NCBI taxonomy): Bacteria > Bacillati > Bacillota > Bacilli > Caryophanales > Caryophanaceae > Sporosarcina > Sporosarcina sp. FSL K6-1540. Next base: position 2,149,171 of record NZ_CP152018.1, on the reverse strand, counting down.
TATCAGTCAAGTAGGTTTTATCTTAACTTCCACTGTTACTTCTTTTTTCTAAGTCTTCCGTTATACTAGTAAGATAAGCATTATATGTAAAGGAGGCCGCTTATGACTCAACTAATCAGCATCTCGGTTACGGCAGTTTTTATTTTGAATATATTTCTTGCGATTGCCCTTATTTTTCTAGAAAGAAGAGACCCAACCTCAACTTGGGCATGGCTCCTCGTCATATTTTTCATTCCTTTTTTCGGTTTCTTTATTTACCTTTTACTCGGCAGGCAACTGAGGGAAAAACACCTTTTCCGGTGGGAAGGACGGAGTAAAATTGGTATCGATCAATTGATTGATTATCAAATTGAAGCAATAGAAGAAGATACCCTCGAATTTAGGCTAGATGATACAGCTCACTACAAGGATATGATTTACCTTCATCTTAGAAATAACCACGCTGTCTTGACGCAAGACAATGACGTTCAGGTTTTCAACGATGGCGCAGCTAAATTTGATGCACTTATCCATGACCTCGAGCAAGCAAAGGATCATATTCATTTTCAAACTTACATTTTCAAATTGGATACCCTGGGGACTAGGATACTAAACGTTTTAATACGAAAAGCGAAGCAAGGCGTAAAAGTGCGTGTACTCTTCGATGATATCGGTTCACGAGGGCTTCGCAAGAGACACTTGAAGGAACTGATTGATAACGGAGGAGATGTTGAAGCGTTTTTCCCAGCTACTATGCCGCTTATCAATCCTCGAATGAATTTCAGGAACCATCGTAAAATCGTTGTTATCGACGGGCGAATTGGTTATGTTGGCGGATTCAACGTAGGCGATGAGTACTTGGGGCTGAACAAGAAGTTTGGCTATTGGCGCGATACACATCTGCGGATTGAAGGAAGTGCGGTACACCCGCTTCAGACGAGGTTTATATTGGACTGGAACCAAGCATCTGAAAAAAATGATATCGAATATGCAGAGCACTTCTTCCCTGCTATCCCTCGTAAAGGTTCCGTCGGGATGCAGATTGTGTCGAGTGGACCCGACTCAGAATGGGAACAGATTAAAGACGGTTATTTGAAAATGATTTTCATAGCGAAGAAATATATTTATATTCAAACGCCTTATTTCATCCCAGATATCAGCTTCTTGGACGCGCTACGCATTGCATGTCTCTCTGGAATCGATGTGCGGATAATGATTCCGAACAAGCCTGACCATATGTTTGTATACTGGGCAACCTATTCAAATGTTGGTAAATTATTAAAAGCAGGAGCCAAAGTTTATATTTATGAAAACGGCTTCCTGCATACCAAGCAAATTGTCGTTGATGATGAGCTTTCGACTGTCGGAACTGCCAATATCGATGTCCGTAGCTTCAAATTGAATTTCGAAGTCAACGCCTTCATTTATGATCGTGAAAAATCACATGAATTAGCTGAGCTTTTCGAACAGGATATGCAATTATCGACTGAATTAACCTATGAAATGTATTTGGAACGTTCTCGTCTCATTAAATTAAAAGAATCAGTTTCAAGACTACTTTCACCAATCTTATGATATAAGAAAGGCGTAATACGCCCGCTAGACGCGACAGGCATAAGTCGAGCGGCTGGCGCCTGAAGCTAGACACTAAGAAAAGCGCAAGGTGTCTGGAGTCTAAACACCGACCTAAATACTTTCTTTTCATAGAACAAAAGGGACGCACCGCTAAAATGGTACGTCCCTTTTGTTCTATGAAAATATGAGTCACTAATCTGTTTATTGGACTCCTAGATATTCTTCCAATGTGATATTGCGTTTGAAAATTTCGTCCGCAATTTCAAGACCAACATAACGGAAATGCCAAGATTCATGCATATATCCTGTAATCTGTTCTTTCCCCACTGGATAGCGCATAACGAAGCCGAATCGGTGAGCGTTTGCTGCCACCCATTTTCCTGCTTCTGTTTCCCCAAATGATGATGAAGCAAAGTGCTGTTCGAAATTCACTTCACCAATATCGAATGCCAGCCCTGTTTGATGTTCAGAATAACCCGGGCGTGCACTGTAGGTATCGGCCGCTTTCTCACCATCACGAGCAACATATCTCTCGTAAAGTGTCGTCTGGTATTCAAATGAGCGATAGGTGCTGAATGCATTGAGATTAAAACCTGTAAGTTTCGCTTCTGCCGCCATTCTTTCAAATGCCCCACGCGCTTTTTTGTCTTCTCCAGGTGCGTATGTTGCCGGAAGCGGATACTTTTTATTGGCGAGTAAAATCCCTTTTACAAACTTCGGTTCTTTAGGAAGCGTCTGACCTTCGATATATCCTCCGTTGTCAATCGCTGGATTCGGCTTTACTTCAGTACCAGATCCTGCACCGTTGTTTTTTGTTGGTTTGGATGGAGATTCAGGCGTAACCTCCTGCACTTTCCCCGGTTCGTCCTCTTCTTTCGTTTCTTCAGCATCTGGTTGCTCTACAAGGTCAGGGAGTTCGGTTGGTTCTGTTTCGTGGGCTGCGTCCTCATCCCCATTTGCAACAGACATACCAATGACTTCCTGCCCTTTTTTAATACTTTTTTCTACATCCCAGTCATTCATTCCAAGTCCAATTAGGAGTCCTGTCATAATGAAGCCGGAAATAATTAAAGTGATTGTTAAAGCTTTACCCTTTTTTTTCTTATTGGTATAGTTGTTTTTTCGTTTCATCAATAAGCCTACCTTCTCAATATATATGTATAGTCTACCATCATTTTTCTTTGTGGTCTGCGTATGCTATCATTTAATTTCACGATTATTGAATAGTTTGCAAGGGAGCGATAGGATGAAGAACCAAAGATGGCTTTCGATGAGTTTTTTCGCTTTTTTCTTTACTTGGGGCGTATTTCTTCCCTATTGGACTGGCTGGCTAACAATTGAAAAAGGTTTATCCGTAACAGCAGCAAGTTTTATTATGGGTGCTGGAATGATTGCACGATCGTTATCCACATTCCTTATCTTCCCGTATCTGACTCGAAAAATATCCATGATCCGTGTGATGAAATGGATTTCACTTACAGCACTTATTTTAACGCTCCTCTATTTACCAGACTCACCTTTCATCGTACTTCTTATTATTACCGTCCTATTCAGTGCAATCTATCCGATGATATTGCCTGCCGTCGAAAGCGGCGCGTCTATTTTAATGCAGATAGAAGGAATTCATTACGGAAAGAGCAGATCGTTCGGATCAATTGGCTACACTGTTGCTTTGTTGTTAATCGGAGCAGCTACAGCTATTTGGACTGAGCAAGCAATCCTTTACATAATGATTGTTGGGTTAACTATCTTAACATTATTTTTCATGCGACCAGCACCAGAAGCTTTGCGATTAAATCCAGTTCATGACGACACTACTAAACAAGCCATCAATTTCAAATCGCTCTTGACGTCCAAAGAATTTGCAATCGTCTTGCTACTCGCCATCCTTTTACAAGGGGCGCATGCGTCCTATTATAACTTCGGATTCATCTTCCTAGATAATCTTGGTGTTAATGGTCTTTATATCGGGATTATCTTGAATATAGCAGTGTTATTTGAAATATTGTTTTTTACACGTGCTGATCGATTGCTTGCAAACCTTAAAGTCTCCACGATGTTTCTCATAGCAGGGATCGGATCCACGGTAAGATGGGTACTAATTGCTTTATTTCCATACATATCTGTTTTCATCGGTACTCAAATACTCCATGCCTTGTCGTTTGGTGTAGCCCATTTTGCGTTCATAAAATTCATTTCTCAAAAACTGCCCCATGATCAACTTGCTACAGCACAAGGAATGTATGCAGCATTCGCGATGAGCCTGAGCACCGCAATCCTGACATTTTTAGGTGGTTACTTATATGACGTTTCACCACGGCTCGCATTTCTCGGTATGATTATTTGTTCTATTCCGGCTATCATCATCGTGCTGATGACTAGAAAGAAATATACCTATTAATAGAATAGACGCTTACCGGAAATTTCAGTTCCCGGTAAGCGTCTTTTCTTTACCTATATGTGTTGAAATAAAGAATCCTACCAACAACGCTAGGGGACGCCTTCGCTGGAGATTATATAGAATCACTCATTCAACATATATAGTTAATCATATGTTCAACTTACCTAACAATATTAAATATGAGCAACACTACAAAAGCGCCTCCGAAAAAAATAGACATCCATAACATCCATTTCGACTCGCGTACCATACCCTGCTCACGAAATGATTTCGCCCGAGCCCCATTTGTCAATGAAAACAGAGCCACCATCGACAAAACAGCGTTGTTCAAGTCGAGCTTGATGATGAAATAGACCGAAGCTAATGCGGCTGCTACAATCCCGATTCCAAATAACCATTTAGTCTGCACATCGATATCCTCCTATGCCTTGTAATCTACATATGTTGACCATTATCTGATTCCTGTAATCTGACCAGAAAAAAGGCCGAAGATTTCTCTCCAGCCTACTTTCATTTATCGTCTTTAGTGTCTATCTTTTTTACTTCTTTTACTTCTTTTACTTCTTTTACTTCTTTTACTTCTTTTACTTCTTTTACTTCTTCAGCATTTATAACCTCTTCAGCATCTTCTACAACCAGTTCAGGATGCTTGTAATAGAACTTGCGGCCTAAGTACGTTTGGAAGATAAGGAGAAGTCCCCCAACTGCCCAGTAAAGGGGTAGTGCTGCCATCGCCTTGAATGAAATGAACATAATCATAACTGGCGATAAGTAAATAAATGCTTTCATCTGTTTCTTCTGCTGCTCCGGCATTGTCCATAGTGATACACGTGCTTGGACGAAGTAAACTGCACCAGCAAGAACCATCATAATCATATCCGGCTCTCCGAGATTAAACCAAAGAAACTCATGTGTTTGTACTTCAGTAGAATTGAGGATAGCAAAGTAGAGACCCATGATGATTGGCATCTGGATGACTAACGGAAGACAACCCATATTAAGTGGATTGACACCATGCTTCGAATAAAGTCCCATCATTTCTTGCTGAAGCTTCACTTGCTCATCTTTTTGTTCTTTTTCTTTTGCTTCTTTCAAACGCTTTTGAATGTCTTCCATCTCAGGGCGGAGCGCATCCATTTTAACTTTCATATTCTGTTGCGACTTATAGTTTTTCAGCATAAGCGGCATTAGGACCAACCGGATTAATACCGTAATGAGTATAATCGACAGGCCGTAATTCCCATTGAAGAAATCACTGAAAAAATGCAGTAACCAATCCATCGGCTTAACGAAAAGATTATAAAATGTACCTTCTTTGTTCTCGATGCCTGCACAACCGCTTAGAAAAACGGCAGTGGTCATTAACATCGTAACTAATCCAATTTTCTTCTTCATTAGATTCACCTTCACTATTTCAAACTATTAAAAAGTATACCTTACCTAGTCCTCAAATTACAACGATTGACCGTTCGGAAAATTTTTTCTTCCCCAGTAATGGAGTAACGAAAATAATCTCCTGCCAGACCTCTTCGGAATTGCCTAGGTGTTTGACCGGTTTATTTTTTATCTATGCGTGTGAAATAACTTTGATTACAAAATAGAATCGCTCAGATATATCAGGAATTTTATTTTCAGGAAAACATAGGTAGTATTGAGATTCTTCCAGAGCACAAAATTTTCGTATGTACTTCATAAATTTCATTCTGTTCCGTCTTCACGAGTAGAATCCTGGAGGAGCTTCTGGGTTGTTGCCTGTCGTATATATTTTTCATTCTTCCCTCAATACCCAAATGCAAGAATCCCTAACATAATTTAATAAAAAAACACTTCCATGTAGGAAGTGTTTTTGGTATCGTACTACATTTTTATTTGATGGATTGTTCCGCGCCTAATTCGTTTTGTTCTTTTTTATGGTAGAGTCCATCTGTTTCAGGGGTCATCTTCACATCATCTTCAATTTCTTGGTTATAATAGTGGACACTCGTTTGAGCACCTTCACTTACCATTTTGTTATCTTGAAGATCATATGGATCCGAATGTCCGACTTTAGTTTCGGAAGATCTATTCAACTTTTGTGATTCGATGAATGAATCAACTTTTGTTTTCATATTACTAAAAGCCACTTGTGCCTTATCCCTATTTTCTTTTTTACTGAAGTAGGCATAAGCCCCCGCCGCCATCGTTGCAAGTAATAAATTATTATTTCGTTTACGACCCATTCAAATCATTCCTCCCAGATTTAATGAAAAAAGTATTGTATAGAGAGTATACCCTCATCTGCCAGTTTAGAAACTTTCATTTTCATACGTTTGATAAAATCATATCCACATGCGGAATTCCACCATCTTCATAAGGCTCCGAAATCGCATTAAATCCATGCTTCTCATAAAATCCAACAAGATGTTGCTGAGCCTGCAATCGAATCTTTTCAGGTTTCCAATGTTTCTTGGTAAAGTCAACGCTTCGTTCCATAAGAATATGTGCAAGCCCTGTGCCCCTTTTGTCCTCTCTGATGATGACCCGACCAATGGATGGCTCCAAATACTTCACACTAGCCGGAAGAAGCCGTGCATAGGCGGCCAGTCCTTCCTCATCGCCATCGCTACAGAATATATGAATCGCATCGTAATCATGACCATCAACTTCATGATACGCACAATTTTGCTCCACGATGAATACATCAACACGTAACTTCAACATTTCATATACTTCATGACCGCTTAATTCCCCAAATCCGTTATAAGTCCACTTCATCCAGCATCTCTCCCATATATATCATTTTCATTACATTGGTAGTTTTCATCCAAGTTATTTGTTATGATTACAAAAAGAAATGCAGAGGTGACAGTGCAATGATCCGACTAATGACTGCCATGGATAGTATGCACGTTCAACAGATTGTTTTTAAGACTTGGAACGAAACCTATAAAGATATTATTCCAGCAGAAATCCAAAAGAAATTTATCAATCGCTCCTACTCAGAAGCGATGCTATTGAAGCGCATGGAGAAAACGTATGTGCTAGTAGCCGAATGTGAAGGTATTCCTATCGGTTTTTCCAGTTTCACGAAAAAAGATGAAGATGGCGATTCTGAATTGACTGCTATGTATATTTTACCATCGCATCAGAAAATGGGCTATGGTAAAAAGTTAGTTGAATACTCTTTGTCGTTACTTTCAGACGCACAAAAACTATTTGTTTATGTAGACGAACGCAATACGGTTGGACGAGCCTTTTATGAGAAACAAGGCTTTGAGTTACTTGATATCTTTGAAGAATATTTCGAGGGTTACCCTGTAGTAACAGCCCAATATGTATTTTGTATTCATTCCCCAGCACTTGCCTTACACTAAAAAACACTTTCCCCCAATTGGAGGAAAGTGTTTTTTTTACATTATTATAAAGGTCTCATTGTTCCATCATACTTATCATCCACGAACTGCGACTCCTGTGTTAGTGGTGGTTTCTTGGTAAAACAAAGGATTCCAGCAATGTACAGAAGAATTGAAGTCAAGGAAAGAATCCCTGCAGTCAAACCTGCGATAATGAACATAATCCCAGCAAGCTTAGGATTTTTGTTCTTCCAAATGCTCACAATCCCAATTATCGTCAAGATAAAACTAATGATTAAGCTGATAATGATTAACCACATAAACCCACCTACTAGGGAAAAGACCGAATAAATTGACTCTAGTTCCATTGGTGTTAGCGTCGGATCATATGCCATCATCTCCGAATCGAATTCTACACGGAACATCGGCTCCGACTTCACATAGTTAAATAAAGCCAGTGAGGCGAAACTTAGAATAACACCTACTGCCGTAAATATGACACTTATTATCGATAATACTCTTTCTACTGTACGGCTCATGATATACACCTCTCTCTTAATCTCTATATATGATTATACGTTCAACTGAAGGATAGGTTTCACTTTTTCAAACAATAACATGACAAAGATGTTTCATTAAATAGTGAACGGGTATTCTGTATATATGCAGGCATCATAGCCCAAATTAGGAAAGGGGACGATACAAATGGAGAAGAAACTGATTTTCAGTCAAGCCGACATGATGTATACTGTCGCCGGCGCTACTGTATTAACTAGTATAGTGTACTTAATTACTTTATTGTGAGGGATTTGAATGAATCGAACTTTACCGCGTGAAATATAAAAGGCAATCCTTAGTTTTATAACTAAATGGATTGCCTTTTATTATTTTTCACACTTTTACATCATCATAATCTTTGTAGCGTTCAAAAGCTGTTACAACATACGAGCAGACAGGCTCCATTTTTAACTCTTGTTCACGCGCATAACTCGCTGCACGGTCCAGTATTTTTTTTGCAACGCCTTGTCCTCGGAGTTCAGGTGAAACGAATGTATGATCCATCACCATCACATCCCCAAGAATTGTCCATGTAATTTCTGCAAGCATCGCTCCATTTTGTTCATAACGGAACGCGAATGCATCCCCGCCCAATTCAACAAATTCGAATTCCATCTAAACTACCCCTTTTCAATAAATTCTCCTTCATAATACAACATTTTACTTCCCGATTACTTAAACCAAGACTGAACGGATTCGAAAAGGTTCGCAAAGAACTCCTTCACACTTTCCCAAAAGCCAGGATCAATATCACCGAGTGTTTCTTTTATTTTCGATGTCATATCCGATAATTGCTCAGATAATTTATTGAAATCGATATCTAAATTTCTAATTCTGTCCATTAAGTCTATGAGCAATTGCCGATCCGCATCACTTAAATTAATATTAAGCTTTTTCATTTGCTCTGTGACAATTTTCTCAACCTCTTCTTTTGTCGCCGGATTTTTCTCTGCGATTTGCTTTTTAATTTCCGTTAGAAGCTCGGCTACTTTGTCACTATCGACACCGGGTTCTTTCGCAAACTTCGTCGCAAGATTCAATTCATCATTTGCGACATCAGTCCGCTCTGTATCAAGTTTCTCACCAGTCACTTCATAGGCTTTGTATATTCCAACTAACGCGGAATGGCCCGTCACTTTTTTCGGTGAGGCTACCTCGACAATTGCGTCTTCGATTCCGGCCGTTAACATTGCCGTTGCATAGATTTCTGGTGTCACCTGTGTAATATTATCCTGTGTAACAATCGTGATGACAAGCCCTTTGCCTTCTTCCTGCCTCGTGATTTTAGCTGAAGAATACATACGTGCCTTGCCATTGCCATCTTTAATATATTTCACAAGGTCACTGCCATCAACGGATATTTCTTCCACTTCCGCTTCTTGTGCAACGCCCAAACTATTCTTCACACTTTCTTTTTCTGCGTCTGATAAATCTGCACCGTAAACAACGATTGGTACACCTAGTTTTTCATTGATGACTGGATCTTCTGCATGTACGGTCGCCGGAACCGTGATTCCGATTACCAGTACAGCCGCCATCATTATTGTCAGTAGACGTTTCATGTTGATTCCCCCTCTTTCTAGGAATTAATACGATTCCCGGTTGATAAAGGTTCCCGAACTTCGGTATTATTTCAACAATGTCCATCCATCATTCTGTTCAATTCTGCCTTCTTTCATGAGTTTACCAAGTGCACGTTTGAATGATGCTTTACTCATATTGAACATTTCTTTTATCTCGTCAGGTGTTGATTTATCCGTGAAGGGCATACGTCCCTTAGCTTCATTCAAATAACGAAGGATTTTTTCAGCATCGTCTCCCTGACGCTCCTCTTTACGAGGCAACATCGATCCGTTCACTGTTCCATCTTCACGGACACCAATAATACGGACAGTCATTTCTTGGCCGAGACGAGGTTCACGTTCCTGTTCTGTATTGTGGATGAAAATACGGTAATTTTCAGGAATGCTAAGCATAAACGAACCAACTGGTAACAAGCGATACGCTCTTGCCTTCAAGTCCATGTTAAAGACGGAAGTAGGCGCTTCAATGATTTGTTCTAATACGCGTTCTTCTGTAGCAAGTCGGCCGAAAATAGTACCGCCCAAATCCATTCGAAGCGTCATATACAACGCATCGTCTACCTTCGGCCATAGAGCCCGCACTTTAGGCATATCATTTTTATTCACAAGCACTTCGATTGAAGAACCGATATCAACATAAACACCTTCATGGTCATCCACACGTATTACACGTGCCCAGCCAAATGTCTCAGCTGTCATGTGTGGAATCTGCATCGTCGCAGAAAGCTCTCCGCGTCTATTCATGTAAAGGAAAACTTTTACTTTATCTCCTTCTTGAATGTTTTCGTCTGCATCAGATGCATTCAACATAATATGTTCTTGTTCGCTATCGCCACCCAATATCCATCTTGAACCGTCTTGCTCCAACACTTCTAACTCCACCGCATAACCTGATTTTAGTTGTTCCATTATTTATCTACCTCTTTCTCCTGATCCATTACACGTAATTTTCTAACAAATTCTTCGTCTTGTCCCATCGCTTCGACCAGATCAGTTATTCGATCCATCGCATTCCAGCTTAGGTGATGTTCAATTCCTTCCACGTCCCCATAAATATTTTCTTCATCGACTCCAATAATGCGAAGAAACTGTTCAAGGAGATCATGACGTCGAACAAGTTTTTTTCCGAACGAAAACCCTTTTCCTGTCAATTCGAGACCTTTGTAGCGTTCATAAACAATATAGCCTTCCTTGTCGAGACGCTGAGCCATTTTTGTAACGGATGAAGGGAGAACCGCCAAGGATTCAGCTACATCCGATACACGTGCAACGCCTTTCGCTTCGATATGCAAATAAATCTGTTCAAGATAATCTTCCATACCTGGTGTTGCCAACTGTACCGCCTCCAGTATGTATACCCAGTCTCATTCCCAATCACTACTTTTCAAACGTCCCTAGTTTAACTTTTAATTGGCGGGGGTAAAGATAGAATACATCAGTAAAGGGGGAATTCACATGGGTCGAATTATATGGTTACTCATTGTAGCATTATTCGTGTTTTGGTTGTTAGGTCTCGTATTCAAGATTGGCGGAGGACTAATTCACATTCTTCTAGTCATCGCGGTTATTGCATTTATTTTCAATCTTATTTCCGGAAAACGAAGCGTGTAACGAAAGGGATGTCGACATTAGTCGGCATCCCTTTTTTAGTGTCTAGCTTCAGCGGCCAGACGCTCGGGTCATAAGCCAGACCAGCTAGGAAGGATTGAAGTGCATCCTTCCCGGGTAAAGAACACCGCGTCGCCGGTCCGTCTTATGCCTGTCGCGTCTATGCGGGCCGCTTCCGCTTTTCGGAGCTAGACGGCGCCTGGAGCTTAGGCCTACACGAAGTAGGTCATGCAGCTGTTGCGACAGGACGTCGCGCACTTAAGCTGCATTCCTTATATTGTCTAGCTACAGCGGCCAGACGCTCGGGTCATAAGCCAGACCAGCTGTGCGGGAAGAGCACCGCGTCGCCGGTCCGTTTTATGCCTGTCGCGTCTATACGGGCCGCTTCCGCTTTTCTTTAGTCTATTTTCGCATAGATGCATGTATTTCGTAAAACATTACCATCGGGGGATAAGGAATCTTGTTTCAAAATTCCTTCGAGGGTGAACCCTGCACGTTCTGCGACGCTACGACTTTTCATGTTTTCTTCATCACAACGAATTTCCACTCTGCGCGCTCCAAGCTTTTCGAAGGCAAATTTTTCAATATGTTTAACGGCTTCGGTCATATAGCCCTGGCCTTCAAATTCTGTAGCTAGCCAGTAGCCAATCTCGAATTTCGGAATCGACCAATCGATTCGATGTAGTCCCGATGAACCGACAAACTTCCCGGTTTCTTTATGGTAAACATGGAAGCGCAGGTCTTGTCTTGTGATGAAATTTGCAACTGCTTTTCGCAAGCTTTCTTCTGTCATATGCAGCTCCGGTTCCGGTTGCGCCCATGGCATCCACTTGCGAAGCGCAGGTAATGAAGCCCTAATCGCATTCCAAGCATCTGTTGCATCGCCAAGTTCAGGAGCCCGAATGACAAGCCGTTCTGATTCGAATGACTCCGCGAAATCCGGGATACGAGGGGATGCCGCAGAACCTCGTGACTTCTCTCCGTCTTCCCAAATCACAGGCGTTGTCGTTCCCGCCATGAAATCTTCCCGCGTAATACCATAGGTCACTGCATCATAATAGGAATGTTCTTTAGGCGAAAACCAAGCTTTCCGAAGATGTGCTTCCTTGACAAAGCCTGCACGTTCGAACGTTTTTCGCATCGCAAGATTATCTTGTCTCGTATGACCTTCGAGACGAATTTTCTTGCCTGGCAATCCGAATACATATTCCGCGACAAGTCGAAGAGCCTTCGGGCCGTAGCCATATCCCCTCGACATATCTGCAATACGTAAATCGAACAACGGAATTTCATCTTGCAAGTCGTAAATTTTTACGATTCCTACTTTTTCTCCGGCGTCATTTTCCACCCAAAACGTTTTGACTTCATCCGACTCATAGCCGCCCTCTTCGATTGTTTTTTCAATCAAATGACGTCCCGGATCAGAGTTACCGTGGTAAGGCCACGTATTAGTTGTCATGAAATGAATAAGTTGCTCCTGCTCTTCCATTGTCCACTCTTGTAAATACATTAGAATTCGCCTCCGTATAGAAACTACTTACTTATGAACGCGTAGCAACCGCAACGAGTTCAGCACAACGAGTAGCGTGGCACCCATATCCGCGAAGATGGCAATCCATAATGTCAGCCAACCGGGAATGATAAGAAGCAATGCTATAATTTTTAAGCCTAATGCAAACATAATGTTTTCTTTGATGATTCGCAATGTTTTTCGGCTTAATTTCATTGTATAAGGTAATTTCCCTAAATCATCTGCCATTAGTGCAATATCTGCTGTTTCCAATGCAGCGTCCGTTCCTGCTCCACCCATTGCTATACCAACTGAAGCTGCAGCTAAGGCAGGCGCGTCATTGATGCCATCACCAACCATGGCAACACGGCCATATTCGTCACTCAATTGTTTAATCGCTGTTAATTTGTCTTCCGGCATTAGTCCGGCGCGTACATCCGTAACACCGAGCTCAGCAGCAATTGCTTCTGCCGTTACTTGGTGATCGCCTGTCAGCATGACTGTATGACGGATACCTATACTTTTCAGTTGTTCAAGGACGTCACGACTTTCCGCACGTATGGGATCCGCCACGGCTAGCAGTCCGCTAAAATCAGTACCCGTGACAATCGCCATGACAGACTTTCCTTGTCGTTGAAGGGATGCCGCTTGCTGTAATATGTCTTCTGGCAATGAAGAAAGTTCTTGTGCCCAGCTTAGGCTGCCAATATAAGTCGTCATGCCATCAATTTCAGCATAAGCGCCTTTTCCGGTAACCGATTGAAAATTGGACACAGCGACTTTCTGCGCACCATGTTGATGCGCGTAATCGACAACCGCTTTTGCAAGCGGATGCTGTGACATTGACTCGACTGCTGCGATTGCACTTAATAATTGCTCTTGAGCGATTTCTTTACCTACGATGAAATCCGTTACTTCCGGATACCCTTTCGTTAACGTTCCGGTTTTATCGAACGCAATAACGTCAAGTCTTCCTGTTTCTTCGAGGTGGATACCGCCTTTAATCAGCACGCCTTGACGTGCCGCGTTACCAATCGCTGTGACAATCGCAACTGGTGTAGAGACAACAAGTGCACATGGACAACCGACGACGAGTACAGCAAGACCTTGGTAGATCCACGCGTTCCAATCGCCACCGAGTAATGGTGGTATTATGGCCACAAGAATTGCAATCACGATGATTGCAGGTGTGTAGTATTTCGCGAATTTATCAACGAACTTTTGAGATGGTGCTTTTTCTGCTTGCGCATCTTCTACGAGATGGATGATCTTCGCAATTGTTGTATCGCCGACAAGCTTTGTAACCGTTACTTCAAGTGCACCCTCTTCATTAAGCGTGCCCGCGAATACATTATCACCAGATTTTTTTTGGACAGGGATGGATTCCCCTGTAATCGCTGCTTGATTGACCGTAGATGAACCCGTTAGAACAGCGCCGTCCATAGCGATTTTCTGACCTGGTTTTACGATTAGAATATCGCCGACGATGATATCTTCTGTCGGAAGTTCCATAAACGTTTCCCCTCGTTTTACGAGGGCGGAAGGCGGTGCAATATCCATCAATTGTCGGATGGACTGTCGTGCTTTATTCATTGAATAGGCTTCTAACGCTTCACTAACCGCAAACAGGAAGACGACAACCGCACCTTCACGCCATTCCCCAATAATGGCAGCACCAATAATGGCAATCGTCATCAGCGTTTTCATATCGAATTCGAAACGGACCAAATTTCGCAATCCTGTTTTGAATATGCTTGTTCCACCAATTACAATGGCAATTGCAAATAGGGCAATTGCTGCAGGATGTGTTTCAGCGTAACGAAATGACACATACATCCCTATTAGTAAGAAAAGCAATGAAAAAAGGGTAACGAGATTTTCTTTCCGTTTAAAGAAAGACGTTTTCGGCTCAATCTTCTTATTCTGAAGTGGGACAACTTTAATGCCGTCAAAAGCACCTGCTGCTTCGAGGTCTTCAATCGTTGCACTGCCACTAAATGCTAATTTTGATGCACCAAAATTCACTTGTACATCCTCAATAGAAGGCAGGTTTTTAACGTTTTTTTCAAACTTCATCGCACAACTGGCACATGTTAGATTCTCCAACCTATATTCTTTCTTCTCAACCGTTGCCATGCTCAACACCCTCTATCGTATGCTCGTGTGCGACTTTCACAAGTTGGTGGACGTGATCGTCTGCGAGCGAATAGTAAACCATCTTCCCTTTTCTCCTTGATTTAGCAAGTGCTTGTTCGCGCAAATAGCGTAAGTGGTGGGAAGCTGTCGCAACGGAAGAACCAATCACTGCCGCAACGTCACATACACACATTTCTTCTTCTAGTGTCAGCGAAAAAGCAATTTTTAATCTGGTTTCATCCGCCAACGCTTTAAATATCGCGACAGCAGCACCCACATCAGGGAGCGCCTTCTGTACCCGATTCACAACTTCTTCATGAACCGTTGTCACTTCACAAACTTCTTTTACCGTCATATTTACACCTCATTCAAATGGTTGTTTGATTAACTTTAGTATATGTAATTCCTCTTGTAATTGCAAGGCTAATCAAACGGTGCTTTGAATGTAAATTTCCGCTTGATTTATTACTCAAAAGAAGGGTTTAACAGATAGGCGTAGAAGACTTATACTTACTAACAATGTAACTTTACATGTCAGACATACGAAAGTAGGGATTCCGATGTATAACCGAATACTAGTCGCGGTCGACGGCTCAGTAAACTCGCACCGCGCAGCCAAACATGCCGCTCAACTTGCCTCGTTATGCCAAGGAGTGGCCGTTGAAATCCTTTATATCCTTGAGTTTGACCGAACACGTTCAGATGTACTTGATAATGCTAGCAGTGATGATCTCCATATCGATCGCAAGAAGCGACTCATGCCCATCGAGGAGGCTTTCGAGCAGTTTCAAATCCCCTTTAAGCTTGTCATCAAACACGGTGACCCTGGACCAATCATCGTTAATTTTGCCAATAGTGGTGAATTCGATCTTGTCGTTCTCGGTAGCCGTGGCCTGAATACTTTTCAGGAAATGGTGCTAGGCAGTGTGAGTCATAAAGTAGCAAAACGTGTGACAGCACCGGTTTTGATTGTTAAATAACAGAGGCTCTTAGCGGTGGATAAGATAATGCATCGGTTTACCCGCGTTTCCAAAGTTTCACCAAATTAAAAACGGGGCGCATTAGCGCTCCGCTTTTAACTTCAACGTATATCCTTCTTTAATGTCCCCATCCAAAACAGTTTCATGGTAATTACCATTCACCCAGTCATCTGCTTGATCGTGGAACCATTGCGATTTTATGTGGCCACTTTGACCCGGCCCTACAATATGATTCGCTTTCGATAAATCGGACAAATCGGCAACAAAGCGCCAAGGTGCACCGTGATTTACAGTACCATCTGCCTGAAATGCTGCAGCCTGGACTGTAACATTCGAACCGCCGATTGCCTGTTTCTTCGGATTTAAGAAATATTCAAAGATTGGAGATGCGCCTGATAGAGCGTGCGGAAACTCCAACTGATGGAAATCTCCCCATTGCCAATCCGCGATTTTATCACCGAACAATCCTTCAATCTCTTCGATTGAATTTACAAATGAATCGAAGACCCACTTATCAACACCGCCATACTCTTCCACCCAGGCCCCTGGTTCACCCGCATAAGCGTCGCGCAACATTTTGTCGGTAATTGTCCCTTTCGCCGGCAGAAGCTCATAAACGTCCTCAGGCATCGTTGCACTGAGCATGCCAATTGGCAATTGTTTTATCCATTTATGAAAGACAAGTGGTGCCGCCGCATCTGCGGAATCATATTGATCCCACTCGCGAAGCATTTTTACAATTTCTTTGTACTTTCCGACAGCGGCGTCTTTCATTTCAATTGAACCAATCATATCGTCCAAGAACTCACGAGCGTATAAGTTCTTCTGATCCATCTGCAATTTCATCATATCTTCCGCCGTGAAATTATCTCCTTCGCGAAGCACTTCCGCTATTCGTTCATAGCGATAAGGCTGTGCCCAAAGTTTTGTAATATGATACGGATATGAATCGTCAACAATTTGATTATTTGCTGTGGCAATGAACCCTTCTTTAGGATTCACGACACGCGGCAACTCATCATATGGAATGTAGCCCGTCCAGCCATAATCGGAAGAGTCGCCTGGTACAGGCAATTGCGCATCCCCTTGTTTCCTGATAGGAATACGACCGTTCGCTTTATAAGCAATAGTGCCGTCATTCGCTGCAAACACAAAGTTCTGTGCTGGTGCATGGAAGTCTTCCAAAGCCATCTCAAAACTTTCCCAGTCGGAAGCTTTGTTCATCTTCATAATCGCTTCGAGTTCTTTTGTCGGTTCCAGTGCTGTCCATTGCATTGAAAACAGCGCGTTTGGATCTTCATCTTTGTAAAGAATGTCCGAAATAATCGGGCCATGCCGAGTAACCATTACTTCAAACGGTACATCCTCCTCGCCTTTTACAGAAATCGTTTCATCTCTTACCTCAGCCTGTTCCCATTCTCCATCATAGAGAAATTGTGTCCGATCTTCAGGATTCGGAGTTTCGATATATAGATCTTGTACGTCAGGTCCAACGTTCGTCACACCCCATGCAACGTCGTCATTATGCCCAAGAATAATTCCTGGAATCCCTGCAAAAATAACACCGCTAACGTTTTGTTCAGGTGATTGCAAATGCATCTGATACCAGATCGCCGGCGTATCAAGCCCGAGATGCGGATCATCTGCTAGAAGCGGTAATCCTGAAGCCGTTTTATCCCCCGACACGACCCAGTTGTTACTACCGTTGAATTCAGGCGGCACAAGATCAGGGTCGAACTGACCAGCCACAGCGACCGGATTCGCAATGTTAGCCTCAATAATAGAAGACGCATTTTCCGGATAAACGGTGAACAACTCCCGCGCCAAGTCTTCCGAGAAATTATTCAACGCCCAATGCCTGACCGCTAAACTATCCCAGTTTCCGCCGAGGTCATAAGCCATATACTTACCTATCGTCAGCGAATCGATTTCTGTCCATGGTTCAGGCGTGTAGCCCAGGACCTTGAATTCATACGGAAACTTCCCATCTCGCTCCGCCTCCTCAATGAATGCATTGACTCCTTCCGCATACCAGCTGAGCACCTTTTTCCCTTCCTCACCATAGCCGTCATAAGACGCTTCGGCCGCCGAGCGCAAGCTAAATGTACGGAACTTCTTATCCGTTCCAACAGCCACTTCCCCAACTACTTCGGATAATCGACCACTCGCTTGCCTACGAGCCATATCCATTTGAAATAAACGGTCTTGGGCTTGCACATAGCCTTGAGTCCTATACAAATCCGCGTCCGATTCCGCCGTTATATGCGGTACGCCAAACTCATCCCGGACGATTGTCACATCTTCATCTAGAATTTCCACACTTACTTCTCCATCAATAAACGGTTTCGACTTCGCTATGTAACTATTTACAATAAGTAGTACCACAATAGCCAAAACTATAATTGATCCAAACACCGACAACATAATTTTTGGCCATTTCCCCATCCGTTTCCCCTGTTTCACCATTTCACGCACCTTCCCTATCTCCCTTAATGGTATTCTACTATTTCATTTATATTCCTTCTTTCTCCAAACAAACCTTAGGGCAAAAGTGGTAACTCAACACAACCGATTATATATCCGCGCTACCGAGCATTAACGCATCACAACCAATCATATATCCGCGATACCGAGCATAAACGCATCACAACCGATCATATATACCCGACACCGAGCATAAACGCATCACAACCAATCATATATCCCCGACACCAAGCATTAACGCAGCACAACCGATCATATATACCCGACACCGAGCATTAACGCATCTCACCAATCATATATCCGCGATACCGAGCATTAACGAAACACAACCGATCATATATCCGCGCTACCGAGCATTAACACAGCACAACCAATCATATATCCGCGATACCGAGCATTAACGAAACACAACCGATCATATATCCGCGCTACCGAGCATTAACACAGCACAACCAATCATCCATCCAAATCCCCTCAACAAAAAAAGGATAGGACAGCCACTAACGGCCGGTCCCATCCTCTTCTATTTTATCCTTATGCAAAACCTCATATAATTCATCCTCAGTAGAAATATCCGCTAACTTCACATTCGACCGGTAAGCCGCTCGGACGATCAAATGTCCGGCAACCGGTGCAGTTAGAAAGACGAACACAATTCCTAAAAGAAGGCGTACACTTACGAAATGTTGACTGAACAAAAAGTAAATAAAAGCGCCTGACAAGGTTAGCAAAACAGCGAGCGTCGAACTTTTCGTCGCAGCATGAGATCTCGTGTAGACATCAGGCAGCCGAAGCAATCCAAAGACACTGATTACGCTCGCAACTCCGCCTGTTAAAATCAGAAAAGCGCCTACGAATTCACCTATCGTGTTTACGTTCAACGATAACACCCCTCTCGATGAATTTAGAGAAGGCAATTGTACCGATGAACGATAGAATTCCCAAAATAAGAATGACTTCTAAAAATGCTTTCGTGTTCATGACCACTGAAATTACGGCTATCATAGCAATCAAGTTTACACCAATCATATCGAGCCCGATAACGCGGTCCGGCATCGAAGGGCCGAGAATGATTCGTATGACAGCTATTGCAATCGTTATTGAGAATAATACGAGCGAAGTCGTCAGCATTGCTTGAATCATCAGCGGGTCACCTCCATGATTGCTCTTTCAAAGTTATGCAGTTGCATCAAAAGTCCATCGCGAGATTGTTCGACGTCCATCGCGTGAATAAACAGGACATTTCCTTCAGGGGATACTTCCATGACGACAGACCCCGGGGTCAGCGTCAAAAGCAACGACAGCATCGTCACTTCTGAATCACTCTCTAAGACTGTTTCATATTTAAAAATACCCGGTTTAATTTTCAGCTTTGGGCTAAGTATTTGTTTCAATACAACTACGCTCGATTTGGTCAATTCGGATATGAAGATGAAAAGTAGCTTGAATGTCGCATACAAACGGCGCAAGTAGAATTGCGTGCCGAAAAATCTATGCATGAAAAATATGATTCCTATCCCAACCAGGAAGCCGGCAAAGAAAGTCGTAAACTTTAGCTCATCCTCATCGATTAAGAGCATCCAGAGCAGAGCTATAAATAAATTCAACAGTAACTGGGCTGGCATTAGCCTTCACCTCTTCTTTTCGGTCATTGGACGGGATTGTCTTCGATTAACGGTTGTCATTCAAAACCGCGTCTATATAGATATCAGGATTTGTCAGTGTTCGGGCTGCATCTGAAACGTATGGCGCAAGCGCCTCTGCTCCAACTCCCAGCGCAATTGTCAGTACACCAAACAGGACGAGTGGAATAAGCATCCCTTTTTTAAGCGGTACATCGTCATCTTCATTGATAATCGTTTCGCCCCAAAAGCAGTTTAGGAAAATCCGCAGAAGTGAATACAAAACGAAAATACTTGATAGGAACGCGATTGCAAGCAAGACGAACGCACCCGCCTCAATCGCCCCTTGGCCAACGTACACCTTTCCGATGAACCCGCTAAGCGGCGGAATTCCCGCAAGTGACAGCATTGTGATGAAGAACAGCCACCCAAGTAATGGATAATTGCGAATCAACCCACTCATATTTTCAATCCTTGCAGTTCCAGTTAAGTAGATCATCGTCCCTGCGATAAGGAATAACAAAGCTTTAATAATCATGTCATGGATAAGATAATAAATAGACCCTTGAATCGCCACTTCTGTCGAGACAGCAAGGCCAACGAGTATAAACCCTACTGCAATGACGACGTTATAGGACACAATCTTCCGGATATCATTGTAGGCGATTGCACCAATACTACCGCCAATCATCGTGATTCCCGCCATAATGCCAATCATCAAATGTGTAACACCAGGCTCGTGATAAAAAATGAGCGTAAACACGCGGAACATTGCATAGATACCGACTTTCGTAAGCAAAGCACCGAACAAAGCCGCAACTACTGTCGGTGGTGCACTGTATGACCCTGGCAACCAGAAATATAGAAGTAGTCCAGATTTCAAACTAAATACAATGAGGAACACAATGCTAATCACTGTCAACAGCGGCCCTTGCCCGACTTCTGCAATACGTACTGATAGATGTGCCATATTAAGCGTACCTACCGTACCATATAAGTACGCGATTCCAACGAGGAAAAACCACGATGACAGTACATTTATAGTTATGTATTTAATTGATTCGACGAGTTGAACTTTCCTGCCTCCAAGTGTAATGAGCACATAAGAAGATAGAAGCATAACTTCAAAACAGACGAATAAGTTGAACAAGTCACCCGTTAGAAATGAACCATTAACGCCCGCAATCAGGAAAAAAACGAACGGATAAAAGAACATATTCTCATGCGCTCGACCAATCGACGAGAACGCATAAATTAGAAGGATTCCTGTTACAATCGCTGTCGTCAATACAAGTAGCATAGAGAATGAATCTGCGACAAATGAAATTCCGTATGGTGGCAACCAGCCCCCGAAATCGAGCCGTAAAATACCGTCCGCCTGAATCATGTTCAAAATATAAACACTGATCGCTACGGTTGCTACGATTGAAACAAGACTGAACGCCCGTTGAACTTTCACATAAGGCCGGAGAAATACAAGTAAAATCCCTGTTAATAAAGGTATAATCATTGGCATAACTATAATATTATTCATCTTTGAACCCTCTCAATGCAGCGAGATTGTCCGACCCAGTCTCTTTGTATGTTCGATATGCAAGCACCAGTAAAAAGGAAGTCACTGCGAAACTGATCACTATTGCAGTCAGGATAAGTGCCTGTGGAAGAGCATCCGTGTAGCTCTCCGCATTTTCACCTAATAGTGGGACTGCTCCTTTTTTCAAGCCGCCCATCGTCATTAATAGCAAATGCACAGCATGCGACAGGATTGCCGTCCCTAAAATGACCCGAACTAGACTTTTAGATAGCAGCAAGTAGACAGCGACCGTTACAAGGACTCCAACGAGTATCGTTATTAACGTTTCCAACAGCTACACATCCTCACTAATACTTAAAATAATCGTTACAACAACACCGACAACAGTCAGTGCAACCCCTGCCTCAAACAGCACGACCGTCGCTAATTCCGTTTCCCCAAACACTGGCAAGTTGAAATGACTAGCCGTCTGTGTAAGGAATGATGCACCGAATAGAACTGACCCTAACCCCGTTCCGACTGCAAGCAATACACCAAACGCTGCAATCTTCTTGAAATCGAATGGGATGCCCTTATGGACTGTTTCGATATCGAACACCAAATAGAGAAGAACGAACGCGGAAGATAGGACGAGACCACCAATGAATCCACCTCCCGGATTATTATGACCGGAAAGGAACAATTCCACCCCGAACGTCAAAATGATGAAGACAACAATCTTCGTTACTGTCTGTAAAATGACATCATTAATCTTCAACGTCCTCGTCCCCCTTTCCAGCCTTCAGTTTAATCAATGTAAACACGCCAATACCGGCGATAAAAAGTACAACTACTTCGAGCATCGTATCGAATGCCCGGAAGTCACCCAATATCGTATTGACGATATTCTTTCCTCCCGCCAACTCATAAGCATCTTCAAAGTATACTGAAATCGACTCGAACATCTTATTGCCTTGTACGAGGAGTGCAAGAACTGTAACAACCGTTCCTACCGAAATGGCAATAATGCCTTTGAAAACTTTTAATGACCTTGTCGATTTCTCCTTGCTCCATTCAGGTAAGAAATAGAAACATAAGAGGAATAACGCAGTCGTCACGGTTTCTACGATAATTTGTGTCAAAGCCAAATCCGGTGCCCGGAACACGACAAAGAGAATAGCAATTGAATAACCGAGAACACCATTTAACAGGATTGCCGTCATACGTGATTTTACAAAGATGATCGCAATACTCGCACCCATCATTACGAAGATGATGATATACTCGCTAACCGTGATGGGAGCATCGTTAGAAAAATCGATTGAAAACCCACCGGTCCATAACAGACCGCCACCGACAGTTAGGATGAAAAAAACAAATATATATGCAAGATAATCCCTAAGGTATCCCGTCATATAAGTCCGAGTCAAGAAAGATGAAGCTTTCTCCGCCTGCGTCAACAAGCCGTTATACATAGAATCGAGATTCCAGCGCATAGGTGCAAGCGAGTAAACCCCGCGCCAATAACGAAGGAAGAAGTATAGCAATGCGCCCACTACGATAACACCAATTGTCATCATGATAGCTCCATTAAAACCATGCCAAGCAGTTATA
The DNA here is from genome assembly GCF_038620285.1 of Sporosarcina sp. FSL K6-1540. Classification (NCBI taxonomy): domain Bacteria; kingdom Bacillati; phylum Bacillota; class Bacilli; order Caryophanales; family Caryophanaceae; genus Sporosarcina; species Sporosarcina sp. FSL K6-1540. The sequence goes on along the minus strand of NZ_CP152018.1, from coordinate 2,126,276 downwards.
TGCGGGACAAGGCCTTCCGCACCTTCAAACGGAGGTAAAACCGAAGCCATTGCAGGCTTTAACAAATACTTTCCGACTACATTCGGGAAGAAGAAAATACCTACAACGAACAGTGCAAGAATCGACGGAGCAATCAGCATCCCAACTGGCGCTTCAAATGCTTTTCTATCAAGACGGTCCGGTTGATGTTTCCCAAGAAATGTCTGAAAAACGATAATCATGCTATAAACGAATGTCAACACGCTTGCAATCCAAGCAACAACAGGCAATAAGCTTCCCATCAGCGGCCCCATTGCGAAAATGTCGAGATTACGCACATTCAGTACGGATTCGAAAAACATTTCCTTACTAAGGAAACCGTTAAACGGCGGTAATCCTGCCATCGAAAAACTGCCGATTACAGCGATTGTAAACGTCACGGGCATGAGTGACATCAGTCCGCCAAGTCTACGAATATCTCGCGTTCCAACTTGATGATCGACAATACCAACGACCATAAAGAGAGCACCTTTGAACGTTGAATGGTTAATAAGATGGAACAAAGCGGCAAATGTCGCCTGTGTATAAATAACTGAGTCCGCGCTGTAGCCTTCGTTAAGCGCCGCTGAACCAAGTCCGAAGAGGCTCATGATCAGACCCAGTTGACTAATTGTTGAGTAGGCGAGCAATGCCTTCAGATCCGTTTGCCGCACCGCATTGACGGATCCCCAGAACAATGTAAATATCCCCACGCCAGTAACTGTATAAAACCACACCGCTTCCCCACCAAATACAGGTGTGAAGCGTGCGACAAGGTAAATCCCTGCCTTAACCATTGTCGCGGAATGTAAATAAGCACTGACCGGTGTCGGCGCTTCCATGGCATCTGGTAGCCAGATGTGGAATGGAAACTGGGCTGACTTCGTAAATGCACCAAGCAAAACGAGTAGCATTGCCGGTAAAAACAAACTTTCATTTGTATACTGACCAATTGTTGCAATGATTTCGCGCACACTGAACGACCCAGTCATTGTATGCAACATGATAAAACCAACAAGCATCCCTACTCCGCCAGATACAGTGATGAGCATTGACTTTTGTGCACCATACCTAGACTTTTTGCGGTGGTACCAAAATGCGATTAAAAGAAACGACGAAATACTCGTCAATTCCCAAAAAACATATAGCACCATTAAGTTGTCCGAGAATATTACTCCAAGCATCGAGCCCATGAACATCAAAAGATAAACGTAAAAACGCCCTAATGCTTCGCGTTCAGACAAATAATATATGGAATAGAGAATTACGAGGCTCCCTACCCCAGTAATTAAAAGGCCAAAAATCATACTGAGACCATCTAGATACGTCGTAAAATTGATCCCAGCAGAATCAATCCATTTAATCGTATGTATATATGTTTTCCCTCCTGCAATCGCGGGAATGAAACTGGCAAGATATATGAATAGGACGAGTGGAACGGACATGACAAACCACCCGATATTGCGACTGCGCACCCTCTTATAAATGAACGGGACGAGTAGAGCAGCCAAAAACGGGATAAAAATAGCTATCGTTATCGCCAACAAATGCAAACCTCCAATACTAAACAGATTAAGAAAAGCGCAAGGCGCGGTTTAGCCCCGATAAGTAGAAGGGATTAAGTTTGGACCCTCCCTACTGGTAATCTTGAAGATAAAGGCGTGCTAAGCCTTTTCAGCCAGACCGAGGCTAATGGAAGGAAGTCTGAAGTCTAGACATCGGCCCATGTAGAAAAATTTGTACCTTCTTACCTTTTAAAACAGTTGTAATAAACCACCTGAAAATCTACAGAAATACACAATCCATATTATGTATTACTTGTAAAACTCATTATTATATTGGGCAAACTTGACCTTCAGCGTGACTGGCGGGATAATAGGGAGCTATAGATAATAGTATTAGGGGAAGCTCAAAGAGTTTACACAATAAATTATACACTATTACCATACTCTTAGCACTTTGAAGCATTCGCATCTTGTCAAATCGTTCATTTTCATATATAATTGTTTGGTTTTCAATCAGTACTAAACTTCTAACATGAATTCGACTAACCAAAATATAATTAAGAGGTGACTACCGTCATGGGCAAAGTAAAAGGTCGTATGGACGAGAGTATTCTCGTTTGTGTCTACTACGGTCCAAATGGTGAGCGTCTCATTAGGCGCGGACATAAAATTGCAACGATCATGGATTGTCCAATGTATATTTTAACAGTGGACCCGCTTCCTTATGATGAATTTGACGCGGAAAAATCCGAATATATCGATCGTTGGAAAGAACTCGCTGAAGAACTTGAAGTAGAAGATTTCATAATCCGGGATAATGAAAAACGTACTTCCGCAAAAGTTATTAAGGAAGTAGCTCATACACATAACATTACCCAAATCATTCTTGGGCAAACTGCTCAGAGTAGATGGGAAGAGATTACTAAAGGTTCGTTCATGAACGTATTGTTACGAGAAATCACATTCGTTGACTTCCATGTCGTTTCTGTCGATCGCGCCATCAGAGACGAGATTGACGGCATGTTCGAAAAAGGCGTACGTGCCTACTTAGTCGAAGACAGTAACGGTTTCCGCGTCAACTTCACGCTTTCAAAAGAAGTTCGCTTTGAAGGTATTTTCTTCAAAGAAGTTGGAACTGACTTCAACAATGGGATCTTCAAATTCATGAGTAACAATAAAATGTGCCAAGTGCACATTACAGACGACCAAGTAACCGACCCTGCACTGCTCTCTTGTAAAAACGCCAGATGATAAGAAAAGCGCAAGGCGCCTTTTAACCCCAACAAGCGCTGGAGAAAAAGGCGATCTCTGCCTTTAAATAAAGGACTGAAACTCAAAGAAGACAGTCTAAATTTGCGACTTTGTGTTGAGATTGATGCCTGGAGCCTAAACACTGCTCTACGTCAAAAAACATATAGTTTCCTAAAAAAACAAAAAAGCGGATAGCCCAATCATGGGTCATCCGCTTTTTGCTATTCCGTTATTTCTTCGCCGACGATTTTCACTTCAAGTTCCAGTTCAACGCCGAATACTTTTTTCACTTCCGCTTTCACCATGTTAATTGTCTGAATGTAATCGGATGCGGTCGCATTATCTTTATTGACGATAAAACCAGCATGCTTCAATGAAACTTCTGCTCCGCCATGCCCTTTTCCCTGAAGACCGCAGTCTTGAATAAGTTTGCCCGCAAAATAGCCCGGTGGTCGTTTGAACACACTTCCGGCCGATGGATACTCAAGCGGTTGCTTTGATTCACGCTGGAAGGTTAAGTCTGCTACCTTCCCATCAATGACACCCTGGTCTCCTTGTGCGAGTTGGAAATCTGCCGAGAGAACGTAGTAGCCCTCTTGCGATATAATACTCTTCCTATAACCGAGCTCAAGTTGTTCTTTTGAAAGAACTAACCGCTCTCCAGCTTTCGTTAACACTGTTGCCTGCACAATTATATCTTTTATCTCCCCACCATACGCGCCGGCATTCATCGCCATTGCGCCCCCGATGGAGCCTGGAATTCCACAGGCAAATTCGATACCCGACAGTGTAGTCGCTGCCGCACGTTTTGAAACGTCAATGATTAGTGCCCCCGCCTCGGCATGCACAAGTGATCCTTCAATCCTTATCGTATTGAGTTGTGACAAGTGAAGGACAATTCCTCTTACACCGCCATCCCTGACGACCATATTCGACCCGTTTCCGAGTAATAATAATGGAATATTATTTTTATATGCGTAACGTACTGTCGCCTCTGTTTCATCTATTGTTCCAGGTATGACAAGAAGGTCTGCAGCTCCTCCAAGTTTTGTCATCGTGTATTTACATAGTGACTCGTCAATTAATAATGTACCTGTTGTAATTGTTTTCTGAAGTTCTTCATACCATTGATGTTTCGACATCAACATTCAATCCTTTCAATTTAAAGCTTTTCATCTTTAATAGTATGCTTGCAAACTTATACTTTGACAAGGAATACTAATTAGAATAAAGGTCTTACTATTCACCTTATTCAAATTAAATTCGATTAAATACCTTGACTTCAAGATACTTATCGAATATAGTAAGAACATAACTTATTCAGAGAGGAAGTTTTTCCAATGACAAAATGGACAGTAGACGCTTCACATACAGGTGTTGGTTTTTCAGTTAAGCATATGATGGTTTCTAAAGTAAGAGGACGTTTTACAGGCGTAGAAGGTACAATCGAAGGGAATCCTGAAGATTTGATGGGTGCTAACATCAACTTCACAATCGACGCTACAACAATTCATACAAATAGCGACGATCGTGACAACCACCTTCGTTCTGCTGATTTCTTCGATACAGAAACATTCCCGACAATCACATTCGTTTCAACAGATATCGTAAAAAAAGGCGATAACGAATATGACGTTACTGGCGATATGACAGTTAAAGATGTAACGAAAAAAGTTACATTCGAAGCTGAGTATGAAGGTACAGGTAAAAACCCTTGGGGCGTAGACGTAGCTGCTTTCGAAGTCGAAGGGAAAATTTCAAGAAAAGAATTTGGTCTTACATGGAACCAAGCGCTTGAAGCAGGCGGCGTTCTTGTAGGTGACGACATTAAAATCACAATCGATTTACAAGCAAACCCAGCTCAATAATAACAAAAGCGCAAGCGCCTGCTAAGCCCCGACAAGCGCCGGAAGGCTTGAAGGGAAAGGCGTTCTTTGCCTTTATCAGCAAGCCTTCCGGCGCTTGTCGGGGGGCTAGGCGCTGGAGTCTAGACGTGAAATCTCTATGTTGTAACTTATCCTAGTTCGAGATTTTATAATTTAATAAATAACTTAAAAAATCGGCCATGCGATCATTATGATCACATGGCCGATTTTTTATTTCTTTTGTTTAAACTTCTTCTTCCGCGGCTTGTCGAAGTGCATTTGCAAATGCTTCTGCCGGCTGAGCTCCTGAGATTGCATATTTGCGATCGATAACGAAAAATGGAACACCTTTCACACCTATTTGCTGGGCTTCTGCGATATCCATTCTTACATCATCTGCAAACTCATCAGAATCAAGAACTGCTTTCGCACGGTCGCGTGAAATTCCTGCTTCTTCGGCAATGCGAAGCAATACGTCTTCTGCACCTATTTTTTCACCATCTATGAAATAAGCTTTCAGTAAACTTTCCGATACAGTCTTATCGAAACCTTCCTGTTCAGCAAGTTTCGCTAGACGGTGTGCATTAAATGTATTCGCTGGCGTCATTACGTCAAAGTTATAATTCAATCCCACAGATTTTGCCTGGTCCACTACATTATCAGTCATCTTCTTCGCTTCTTCCACACTCATCCCATACTTCTTCGCAAGGACTTCTGTCATCAGTGTATCGGATACTGCGGGCGAATTCGGATCTAGTTCATATGCTTTGAAAACAACTTCAGCCTTTTCCCCAAGACCAGTTTGCTCTAATGCCTCTTCTAATCTGCGCTTTCCAATATAACAAAATGGACAAACATAATCTGACCATATTTCAATTTTCATTTTTCCCGCCACCTTTCATACTCTTCATTTTAAATTCAATCAAAGAAGGGAACAATGAATATGCTTACTACTATTTCAAGCAGACTTGACGGAGGTTATTTTATGTCCAATTCATTATGGCTTAGTACTGCATATCCACGTGAACCATATCCAAAACTTGAGGGCGATGTCACCTGCGACGTCTGCATCATCGGGGGCGGACTAAGTGGAATTGCAAACGCCTATTTTCTAGCTAAAGAAGGGAAAGATGTTATCCTTCTCGAAAAAGATACAATCCTAGCGGGAGCTACGGGCAACTCCACGGGAAAACTGACTGCCCAACATGACTTCGTTTATGCAAAGTTACTAAAACAGTTTGGACGAGACAATGCAAAAATGTATTTTGAAGTGAACGAAGAAGCCGTTCAATTTGGGAAATCTATTGCAATAAAAGATGAATTAAAGGCAGCTGACTCCATTCTTTATTCTCAATCTAAGCTGGGCACTGAATTACTCCGTTATGAGATGAATGCATACAAGGAACTTGGCATCCCAGGTGAACTGGGGAGGAATTCTGAATTACCGATTCAGATTGACGCAACACTTACATTGAATAACGAAAGTCAGATTCACCCTGTGCGATTCGGACAACATCTTGCGCGTCTTGCGGTTGAAGCAGGAGCGCGTATTTACGAACATTCGGATGTTTTATTAATGGATTTAAAGAAACGTCTACTTTCTATGAAATCGGGACATGAAGTTCAATTCAAGGAACTAATATTATGTTCACACTACCCGATTGAAGCACTGCGTGGGCTACAAATTATGAAATTATCTGTCGATCGATCTTATATCGTCGCGGCAGAAGGTGATATGCCACTTCGCGGACAGTATATTGCAGTCGATGAACCAAAACGGTCCATCCGAACGGCACAAATCGATGGAAAAACGTATTTTCTGCTGTCTGGGGAAAGTCATCAGGCGGGAATGGAAAGCGATACACAGATACATTACAATCGGCTTTACACCGATTTGCAAGATGTGTATAACCTCTCTCCCCTGACTCATGGCTGGTCCGCGCAAGACCCGCAGACACCCGATCTGATTCCATACGCGGGAATTATTTCTTCCAGCATGCCTTACGTCTATTTAAGTACGGGATATCGAAAATGGGGACTATCGAATTCAATGGCGAGCGCCCGGATTATCAGCGATCTAATTGTCGGCAAAGAGAATCGTGCTTCCGAACTTTATTCGCCTGATCGAACAGGGTTTGGTACATTCTTACTGCAAGCTTTGAAAAATACTGGGCTTGTCTTAAAAGAGTTTACTGGCGGTCATATTACACGGACGGACTCCCCCATCTGTACGCATATGGGCTGCCGGACGAGGTGGAATGCCGGCGATGAAACATGGGATTGCCCGTGCCACGGCTCACGCTTTCGAAAAGACGGCTCCGTCCTCGAAGGCCCTGCGACGAAACCACTTGATTTGAAATAGGATATGGCTATCATAACTAATCCGAGATACCAGCTCATCCTCAATTAAAACAAAAAGGTTGCAATCCACTTTACGCGGACTGCAACCTTTTCCTATTCACTTCATATCATTTCAATGCTTCAGTCAATACTGGAACAATTTGCATCTTACGGGAGACGACACCTTTCAATGTTGCCGTGTTGTTCACGAGTGTAACATTGAATGCTTCGCTAGCGCGCCCCGCTTCTTTACCAAGTGCCAATACGATTGAGTCGTTGTTCAATATGTCAGTTACGACAAACAAAAACAGGTCGAGCCCTTTTTCAGCAATGACACGGTATAGAAGGTCTTCCAAATCGGCTTGACGATTCATAACATCATTGATGTCAATTGCATTCACTTGTGCAATTTCAATCTTCACTTCATTGATACCAAATTCTTTCGCATCAAGTTTCACAAGATCTTCGAGCGTTTTACCACTTAAATCTGCACCAGCTTTCAACATAGCCAGTCCATATTCTTGTGCATTCACACCTGTGATAGCAATCAATTCTTCAACCGCAGCACGGTCTTGGTCTGTATACGTCGGTGACTTGAATAATAGTGAATCCGAAATAAGTGCAGACAGCATAAGCCCAGCAATATTTTTCGGTATTTCAACACCGTTTTCTTTATATAGTTTGTTTAAAATCGTTGCCGTACATCCTACCGGCTCTGCACGGTAATAGAGAGGATCGTTCGTTTCAAAGTTAGCAATTCTATGATGATCGACAACTTCGATTACTTGCACATCATCAATATCATCCACACTTTGCTGTTTTTCATTATGGTCGACGAGAATGACTTTCGCTACTTCTGGCGCGGCTTTTTCGATAAGACGTGGCGCTTCAAAACCAAAATATTCAAGCGCATATGCCGTTTCATTCGTTACATCACCGAGTCTTACTGCTTCTGCATTCATTCCCAATTGCTGCTTTAAATACGCGTAACTGATTGCCGATGAAATTGAATCGGTATCAGGATTTTTATGTCCAAAAACAAAAACTTTTCCCATGAAAAATAGCCCCCTGTTTTTTATATTCTATTTCATTTTATCATAATGGATGGTCAAACAAAATCGCTTTGAGCTCATCTTTATTAATGATAAAATCTGCCACTGTATAGTTATCTAAAACTGCTAAATAAGCATTTAACGCTTCGTGTAATGCACCTTTTAATCGGCAAACCGGGGAAAGAATACAACTATTCGACTCAGAATTAAAACATTCAACAAGATGAAAATCATCTTCCGTCCTTCGAACTAGTTTTCCAACGTTGATGTCTTTAGGTTCCACTTTCATCCTGATGCCACCACCACGACCGCGTATCGTTTCGATTAACCCCATCTTCCCTAGCTCGTGCACTACTTTCGTCAAATGATTTTTCGAGATATTGTATGTATCTGAAATTTCCTGGACCGTTGATAATTCCCCTGGCTCTTTTGCTCCCAGATAAATTAAAACACGCAACGAAAAGTCTGTGTACATCGTTAGACGCATAACTTCACCGCTCTTTCAAATACCATTATAACGTTTGTGGCAATTACGTGAAAGAAATGTGACTAACTTTCTAACACCCTCTAAAGATGTATTATAAATATATCTTTAAGCGCTTTTATAGTTTAAGCTTGAGTTAACAACTACGAAAGGTCGTGCTACAACATGCTATCACAAGAAAACATTACCATTATCAAATCAACCGTACCTGTATTGGAGCAACACGGTAAAACAATTACAACAGTGTTTTATAAAAATATGTTCGAGGCTCACCCTGAACTGTTGAACATCTTCAACCATGCCAATCAATCCCAAGGACGTCAACAAAACGCACTTGCAGGACTGGTTTACGCGGCAGCTGCAAATATCGATAACCTCAGCGCTGTTTTACCTGCTGTCGTTCAAGTTGCGCACAAACACAAATCACTCAACATTACACCAGAACAATATCCAATCGTCGGCTACTACCTATTAGGCGCTATAAAAGAAGTATTAGGTGAAGCTGCAACTCCTGAAATTATTGGTGCTTGGGGAGAAGCCTATGAAGTTATCGCAGGTGTCTTCATCGGTATTGAAAAGGAAATGTATGCCAAAGCTGAGGAAGTGGATGACGGCTGGAAAACATTCAAAGACTTTGTAATCGCGGATAAAGTAGTTGAAAGTGATGTTATTACATCATTCTATTTAAAACCTGTTGATGGCAAAAAAGTACCCTCATACAAACCAGGACAATACATCACGTTACGTGTCACAATTCCAGGAGAAGACTATATCTTGAATCGCCAATACAGTTTGTCACAAGCACCAACAGGAGACTCCTACCGCATTTCTGTTAAACGCGAAGATGAAGTCACACCGAACGGTAAAATGTCCGTTAACCTTCATCGTGAAATGAATGTCGGTGACACAGTTGAAGTTAGTGTTCCAGCGGGTGTATTCCACCTTGATATGGAAAGTAAAAATCCAGTGACACTTATTAGCGGCGGTGTTGGTATCACGCCAATGATGAGCATGTATGAATCCATCGCCAAAACAACACCAGAACGGCCGGCTGCATTCCTACATTCTGCACGTACACGCAAACACCAAGCATTCGATGCAAAATTACGCACGTTGAATGAATCTATGCCTAGTTCCACATATGCCGTGCTCTATTCAGAAGAAGGTGATGGCTTCATCAACCGAGACTTCCTTGCCGCTAACGTCATTGAAGGCAGCGATATCTACGTTTGTGGACCAACGCCTTTCATGCAGGCTGTCATTAAAGGTCTATATGCACTCGGTGTTCCAGAAGAAAAAATAAACTTCGAATTCTTCGGCCCTGCTGAGGAACTAGAACTTGTAAACGCATAATCCGTGACACCTGTTGTTTAGCCAAGAGTAACCAGTGAATAACATGATCATCTACTGGGTGCTACGTGTTTAGTTGACTTTGGATTGAATGACTTCTATACGATTACCGAAATGTCTGGATGTGTAGGGATGCGACTTTGTCGCATCCCTACACATTTTTTCGGTAATCGTATGGTGATCCTTCATCCTTCGCGCTCCAAATGCATAAGTACACGAAGTGCTAAAGCTTTTCGGGACGAAAGAATAAAGGGGCATCTACCCGGATAAAAGCCGCCAAAGATGCAATTTTGGCGGCTGATGCTTTCTTTAGGATTTTCACTTCTTTACTAGTAAAGAAGTGTCGCTTTCTATAAGGTCTCACATAATTACATGCAGAATCTTTGCTAAAAGTAAGCAAGGAACCAATTATACAAAGTGCAAGAGTGCCCGAAATTGCATCTTCGGACACTTACACTCTCCATAGAATGTCATCTATTCTTTTCTTCCAAAACTACTGCATTTTTCACTTGAACATTGAAGGAACGCGACAGGCAACTATTCGCAACAGTATTACTGAAAAGAGTATGGCCCCCTCAGTAAATCTGTCATGAATAGTTAGTCGAAAGCGGGCCGAAAATAGTGCAGTGAAAATGAAGGTCATCAAGCCCTACTCACCAGTATTTCATGCAAATAAATGGTTGTTCAACAGACGTGATCATTCGTCAATCTGCAGAAAAGCCGTCATCCCAGTTGGATGGCGGCTTTTCTTTGTTCGATTTTAGCTATATAATCGATGGCTAACTTATTGAACATTTCCGGTTGGTCGATATTACAAACATGGCCGGACTTTTCAATTTTAACGAATTCAAATCCTTTATTTTTACGAACAACTTCCTCAATCGGCGGAATGAACAAATAATCTTCCTCACCCATCAAAAATAATGTTGGAATGGCCGTTGTCGATGCTTGTAAGCGGGTCAAGTATGGATTTATAAGCTTAGTAAGGGAAAACCATTTGATAAATTCCTTCTGGTACACTTTTTTGGCTTCATTTACGAAAGCCATTCGCGATTCTTCGTGCTGTTTACGCGGCATAATAATATAAGCAAATAATTTATAAAGGAGCATATAAGGGACAAAACGCTTTACTACACGCCCCCCCAATAATAATAACTTTGTTCGGATATCAAAACGAATAATCGCTCCACCAAGAATGAGTGAGTTTACACGTTCTGGGAAGTTATCTGCCATAGTCTGTGCGACGATCGTCCCGAGTGACATGCCGATAACATGCGTGTCTTTTATGCTAACCTCGTCTAGCACTTCAATTACTTCCTTCGATATATCCATAAATGTATCGCCTTTTTTCCACATTCCACCGGCAGATTGTCCGTGCCCCCGAAGGTCAATTAGGAGAACATTATGTTGTTTTCTAAATTCCCGAATTTGTTTGTACCAGACAGAAGAGCTTCCGCCCGCGCCATGTATGAATGTTACCCAAGGGGTTGTCGGGCTAATTTCGTAAGTTCTATAGTGAAGCAAGCTGCTCACCCTTCCAAGTTAACTATGTCTATTAAACCATCATACATGGAACCAACTCAACCTTCATAAGTGTTCAATCGCTTTATTCTCTGAAAGAGCGACTTCTTTTCGACACAAACTGCAGTAAGAAAAGCGCAAGTGCCTTGGAGACTAGACGTGAATTATCACTTTTCACTATATAAGTTGAAATAATGATTCCCTTCAAATCCGCTACGGCGCTCGGGTATGCCTCCCGCCCTAAGCCAAGCAGCTTCGCCGCCAGACTTAGGGCTTCGGCTCCCCCTTGTAAGGCGCCTTCGCTCAGTTAATATAGGTATTCATTTGTTCAACATATATAGAAAGAGATTTTGTAATTTCCCAAGCCACAAAAAACAAAAACGGTCATCGAAGCTCAGCTCCGTGACCGTCCCTGTTTTTGAAACAGCTTTAGCTCTTAACCTTTGCCGGAAGTTTGAATGATGCGTAAATCAGCGCTACAACAAGGAACAGACCAAGATATCCGATTGTTGGATAGAGTTTAGCTACAAGTTCCTTAAAGCCGACAAAGCTCAATCCAAATCCAATAATGAGGGTGATCAAAACGAAAACATTGAATTTCTTCGTACCAATTTGAATGAAACGTGCTCCGAAAGAATAGAACATGCCGACCGCAGTATTGAATATCATGCCGTATAGGATGAACGCCATGAATATGCCAAGTATAGGCGAAACATCGTTGATGATTGCCAACATTGGCATCTCAGCATCTCCAACTGTTTCGATTTTAGCGAAAATCGCCAAGTGGCTAAGCAAGATAAGAATCCCTAAACCAAGTCCTCCGACAAATCCGCCCCATGCCGCTATTTTCTCATCCTTCTCTGTTCCTCCCATGACAATGGTCATTGAGGCTCCTACAGCTATGTTAAACGACACATAGTTGATTGATGAGATGAACCAGTTTGGCAATGTCGTTTTTACGCCTTGAGCAATTGGATCGAGGACTGCAAAAGAAGTGTCCATGGTTGTTAAACAATAAATAGATACAAGGACAACCGCAAGAATAAGGAATGGTGTAATACTTCCAATTATGCCGACGACCTTATCGACATTAAGCATAACCGTCAACATGACAAGAACAATCATAAGAAGACTGCCGACAAATGGCGGCAACCCGAACTGCTGGTTCAAGTTTGCACCTGCCCCTGCAATCATAACAACCCCTACACCAAATAACGTAATAATTATTATGTAATCAACAATAATCCCTAAGTAACGACCACTTATTTTATAAATGACCTCTTTATGAGAAGTGGTCTGCATACGACTTCCAAGTCGAGTGAGTACCATACCGAGATAAGCAAAAAATGCTGTCGAAATAATTGCCCCCACAATACCAAGAAGACCGAAACTTGTAAAAAATTGTAGAACTTCCTGTCCGGAAGCAAAACCTGCTCCAACGATTATACCGATGAAAGCGCTTCCCATTTTAAGTACTTTTTTCATGATGTCCCCCTAGTTAGTACACGGCACTAAAAATTAGCAACTCCATAAAACCGTCACATTTTTAATATTAAGTGTTATAGTACTCTTCTAATTTATCACTCTTCGGATACCTTTTCAACAATAACAAAAAATTAAGCGCCTAGTCAAGACCGGCAGATATAGGGCAGAACAGCAGAGATGCGTTTCAGTTGGCATATCCCCCACACCCCTTAAGCATTGAAGTTTAGACGTGAAACCTTCTCCACAGTTTGAGTTTTATAGTCTCCTACTAATACAAAAAAGGCCGCATAATCGGCCTTCTTTGTATTATTTGCTATTCTGCTAATACTATTTACTTTTCGAGAAGTTTTAATGATTCACGATTAAACGCTGGTATGTCCTCAGGTGTACGACTTGTCACAAGCTGATTTTGGCACACGACAACTTCTTTATCCACATATTTCACACCTGCATTTTCCATGTCAACTTTTATCGATTTATAACCCGTTGCATCTCTTCCTTCAAGGGTTTTAGCTGTGATTAAAAGCTGAGGACCATGACAGATTGCAAATACCGGTTTTTTATCATCCATGAACGTCTTCGCAAATTGCACGAAGCGGTCGTCTGCACGTAACTGATCCGGGGAGAATCCTCCAGGGATAAATAATGCGTCAAAGTCTTGCGGTTTTACATCATCGATGCCGAAATCCGTCTTAACTTTTGCAGTACCTTGCTTCCCGGTCACTTCTACACCTGCTGATTTTTCAATTGTCACTACTTCATGTCCAGCATCCTTGAATGCTTTTGCTGGTTCCGTGTACTCCGAGTCTTCAAATAGATTCGTGATTAAAGTTGCTATTTTAGCCAATTTAAATGCACTCCTTTTTTTGTTTGTACTCTTGTTCTATACCTCTTTGAGCTACATTTAAACTTAAGGACGATACTTGGAGACATAAGGATTATCTTTTTCATAAAAACGCCATGGATAATGAACTGCTTCCCCGGAGTTTCCAATACCCACTCGGGGACCTGCCATAATTTCTTTAGGTGCAGCACCTGCGGCAATAAATAGCGGTTCATCTGTCCAATGATGACCGTAATACTTCATTGTCACACCAAGTGCTTTCGATAATTTCCCTGGGCCATTTGTCCAATCTGTCATTTTTAAATGATGGCCGCGATTCTCCTGTATCAGTTCTAATCCAGTCACTGGCTCTCCTGCCCTGATAAGAATGGCATGGGGTGTTCCAATTGCTCCGCTCACAACATTCATTAAGGTATGTGTATGCATTTGATAGGTATAAATAAGTCCAGCGGTTCCAAACATGATTTCTGTCCGCTTCGTTCGACGATTATCAAAACTATGCGCCGCTCTGTCTTCAGGTCCATGATATGCTTCCGTTTCAACAATACGAACCACAATATCCCCTTCTGGCTGTTTGTGCACAATATACTGTCCGAGCAAATTTCGGGCCAATTCGAGTACAGGTGCCTCAAAAAATAATTTATCTATAGGTGTATAAATCGCAATCGCCCTCCACTTCATTATTAGTATTCCCTAGAATCACAAGTCTAAGTAACGTATACTCAAGAAAAGCACAAGGCGCCGTCTAGCTCCGACAGGCATACGACGGTTTGTGGAGAGGGCGTTCTACAGCCCTCGCAATAAAAAATTCCTAATGCCCCGAGGAGTTGGCGCCTGAAGCTGGACATCAAGAAAAACTGTCGAAAGGATGAGATAAGTTTGGAAAAGCTACAAACTGAAATACGTGAATTTACGAAAGCTCGCAATTGGGGCGGCAATCATGATGCTCGAAATCTAGCCATTTCAATTTCTTTGGAAGCAAGTGAGTTACTAGAACACTTCCAATGGAAATCTGGAGAAGAAGCAGTCGCTCATAATAAACAGGAAATCGCGGATGAGGCAGCGGACGTATTTATTTATCTATTACAATTCGCTGATCTCATCGGCATAGATTTGGAAGAAGCTGCACGTGCGAAGATGAAGAAAAATGCAGAGAAATACCCTGTATGAATTAAGTAAACCGTTCCCAGTCTTGCGGGAACGGTTTTTGTTAAAGGCAAAAAGCGCCTTTCTCTTAACGCCCTCCAGCGCTTTTCGGGTCTACCAAGGCGCTTGCGCTTTTCTTATTGTCTAGCTACAGCGCCTAGCCCCTCGGGTCGCTTCAGTCCTTAAGTTAAAGGCAAAAAGCGCCTTTCTCTTATGGTCCTCCAGCGCTTTTCGGGTCTACCAAGGCGCTTGCGCTTTTCTTTATTGTCTAGCTACAGCGCCCAGAGGCTTGGGTCATAAGTCAGTCCAGCTATGCAGCAAAGAACGCTGCTTCGCTAGCCCGTCTTATGCCTGTCGCCTCTACCAAGGCGCTTACGCTTTTCTTTATTCCTTAATTAATTCTTTTTCAATCAAAAACGCGCGGGCAACGTCTTCTGGTTTCTCTTTATCCAAATCAACGCGGGCATTCATTTTCAGCATATCTTCTTCCGTAATTTTTCCTGCTAAGCTATTAAGCACTTTTTCAAGTTCAGGAAACTTCTTCAATGTTTCCTGACGCACGACTGGTGCTGCATCATATTTCGGGAAAAATCCTAGATCGTCTTCCGTTGTGGCAAGATCGAACATCTGAATACGGCTGTCTGTTGTGAATGCTGGAATAACATCAACATCCCCATTTTTCACCGCTTCATACATCACATTTGGGTCCAGGCTCTTCGTGTCTTTGAATGTAAATGGATAAGAAATTACCATATCATCATAGCCATCACCTTTACGCTCATAGAAAGCATGCGGTGCTCCAAATATCATTTCTTCATCTGCGGAAATTCCTGCGAGGTCGGAGTATGTTTTCGCATTGTATTCTTTATCCTTCGTGAAAGCCAACGTATAGCCGTTTTCGAAACCAAGTGGCTCTAGCCATGTCACTCCAAATTTATCTTCATAGCCTTTTTTCACACGTTCCAAAACGCTTTCAGAACTCTCTCCCGCTTTCGATTCTTCTTTCAGAACGTCTTTCAAACCCGTTCCTGTATATTCTACGTAAAGATCGATATCGCCTTTTTCAAGTGCAGGCGTCATGATAGCTACTTCACCTAGACCATCTTTATACTTCACTTTATAATCCGTTTCTGCCTCAATATATTGCCCTAAAATATGCGGCAGTATGAATTGCTCTGTCCATGGCTTACCACTGATAACAATTTCATCTTTTCCGCCGCACGCCCCAAGTAGCAGTGTCAACGACATTAAAATAATTCCTAATCCTTTTTTCATCTTTCTTCCCCCTATCAATGTTGTACGCCTTTTGGAGTTACCTTCTTCTCTACCCATTTTAGGATGAAGTCAAAAGCGATGGCGAGTAATGCAACTGGCAGCGCTCCTGCAAGAACAAGCGCATTATTATAAGATTGCAAACCCCTATAAATAACATCTCCCAGTCCGCCTGCCCCGACGAATGTTGCAAGCGTGGCAATACCTACCGTCAGCACAGTCGCTGTCCGAATACCCGCCATGATAACAGGCAAGGCAATCGGAAACTCAATTTTCTTCAAGATTTGGTTGGGCGTCATCCCCATTCCGCGTCCCGCTTCGACAATCGCCTCATCGACACCTGTAAGACCCGCATATGTATTGCGCACGATTGGTAACAATGCGTAAATAATAAGTGCAATAAGAGCCGTTTTTGAGCCTATTCCGATTAACGGAACAAGAAAACCGAACAATGCAAGGCTTGGTATCGTCTGTAAAATCGCTGCTACACCAATGATTGGCTCTGCAAAACGACGATGACGGGCAACCAGCATTCCAGTTGGTAGAGCAATGAGTATCCCGATGGCAAGTGCTACGAAAGACAGAAAGATATGTTGGAGAAAAGCTTCTGTAATCATGTCTGAACGACTAGTCACTGTCTCGATAAAGTTCTTCATGATTTCACCCACTTCCCGTTATCCATTGACGCTTGCAAGAGCGAATGATGACCAATATAGCCAATCACAACTCCATCTTCAGCTACGGCAAGACGACTGCTAGGATGGGCATCCAGGACAGTAATTGCATCATCGACTGTCAGCATTGAAGGCACTTCTCTTACTTCGCCTGTCCATGTTTCATCATAGAATCTAACGAACTCTTTAATAGGCCTCTGACCGAAATTACGCTGTCTGTCAATTCGTTCCTGTCCAATGAATTCACGAACGAAATCATTTGCCTGATTTTCAATCAATTCATCAGGCGAAGATATCTGCTCAATTTGCCCCTCCCGCATCACGATAATTACATCCGCAATTTCGAGTGCTTCGTCCATATCGTGTGTTACAAATACAATTGTCTTTTTGATTTTCTTCTGTAGCTTCTTCAATTCTTTTTGGAGCTGTTCACGGCTGATAGGATCGAGTGCCGAAAAGGGTTCGTCCATTAAAATAATGTTCGGGTCACTCGCAAGTGCCCGGCTAACGCCGACCCGCTGCTGTTGACCGCCTGATAGCTCAAAAGGGTAACGTTTCTTAAATACAGCCGGATCAAGATCCACCATATCAAGTAATTCATCGACACGAACAGCAGTTTTCTCTTTATCCCACTTGAGTAATTCAGGAACAAGTGCAATATTATCTTCAATCGTCATATGAGGAATGAGACCGATTCGTTGAATAACATAGCCGATTGAACGGCGTAGCTCCACTTCGTCTCGTTCGAAGATTGGCAGCTCATCGATATAGATGGCGCCTTCTGACGGCACTTCCAGCCGATTAATCATCCGCATAAGCGTCGTCTTTCCACAGCCAGAAGGGCCAATAATGGCCGTTAACTTATTTGTCGGGATTGTCACGGACACATTCTTCAACGCTTCCGTTCCATCCGCAAAACGTTTTGTTACATTTTCAAAGCGAATCATAGAACTCCTCCTTTTGTATTTCTTTGCGGTGTAGTCGCTAACCATCTTTCAACTTCAACCGATGTCTTCAGCAGTACGACATCCGCTTGAGTTTTCCGCAAAATGTCTAACACACCCGGTCGAACGTCTTTCGGATAGCGCCAAATCCAGCGGACAAAATTCATATCAATCTTTTCGGGACATCCCTCCGCCATATCTGGACGTGTCTGTCCCCAATAACTCCATACCCTCTTCGTGACCCGTGATAAGCAAAGCCAGTTCGAAAAATCAAGAAAGATGATTAGATCCGCATATTGTGCTCTCATTTCAAGTGTGGAATTGAAATGCCCATCGATGATCCATTTAGGCTGCGCTACCACGTCTTTCAACATCTCACGGAATTCCGGTTTTGGTGTAGGTATCCATCCTTCATTCCAAAACAGTGCATCAAGATGATGCAAAGGCAATCCCCACCTCATAGCGAGCTTGCGTGACAGGATCGACTTTCCAGCTCCACTGCAACCGATAATCAGTACTTTTTTATGATGAATCGCTTCCACTAATTCATCTCCCCCAATATACGGCCAATCTCCAACCAATCTGCATCTAATGAGGGTCTATGCGACGGCCTGTAAAAGATAGACGCGGGATGAAATGTCGGCACTATCCTGTACAACTTCTGTGTCAAGTTGAAGCTCGTATCATCTAATTCTTTTAAAAATTGAATGGGGCGATCCAACAGCTGCCCGTGAAGCTCCGTCACCTTCGCCTCTTTGCCAAGTAATCGCTGCAATCCGACGTTACCAAGCGTGACAATGAGCTTCGGCTCAATATTTGCTAGTTCATAATCGAGCACTGGCGCATGTGCCAAAATTTCTTTCATGGTTGGTGGCCGATTATATTTCCGTTCTGTCGTGGTTCCGTCACGGTTATTTTTCGTTCCCCATCTATATGGCCTGCTGCGGACTGCACTTGTAATATAAACGTCTTCACGTGTTAAACCGATTGTCTCGAGTGACTTCATCAGTTCCTTCCCAGCACGACCGATAAAAGGAATGCCATCAACCAATTCGAATTCACCAGGTGCTTCGCCGATTAGCATCAGCTCCGGTTTTATGGGACCTTCTCCGTAAATAAACCCCTCCACAGGAAAACCTTCTATCCGTTCCCGGCCAAGGTTCGCAATCGATTCAGGTATACGGAACATCTAAGCACCCCTCTCTTGTGTTTTCATTTTAACAAAATAAGCCTTTCCATCAAAAGGAAAGACTCTGGACTATGTCGCTATTGGTTTGTTGCGTTGATTATTTTTGCCTATCTCTTCATTCTAACCCACTATATACGATCCCAATGCAGACTCCACACTGTTCGCAAAATTATTTCCAGCGCCCCAATCAAAGCGCAGGAACATCCCTTCTGAACCGCCGGATGCGACCGCATGGACTTTCGTTTGTCCTTCTAAATTATCGATTGTCACAGTAAGCGACGCGCGGTTGCTGGACCTCATATAATACTTTTCCAACACTAGGACATGGACTTCATATTCGCCTTGCTGCCTCACATACCGATCGACAAGCGTTCCACTGATACTCCCTCTGACTACAAATTTCTCAATAACATCCATTGCCTCCGCTGGTAAAATAGATACAGTAAATTCGCGTACTGACATATTCTCATCCCCTTTATCCTTACCTTCTTTTACGGATGAATAGCGGTGGAAGTTTCATTTGATTAATTTTAAAAAAGCCTGCCCTCATCACAAAAGGCAGGCCTTCATTCATTCATTCATTCCAATTCAGTCTGTTTCGTTTCTGTTCCTAAAAAGACAACGGCTATCACACCGATAATAATCGCGCCACAGAAGATACCGAATACCAAATCGAATCCGTAACCTGCCGCAAGAAGTGTACCGATGAGTAACGGTCCGAATATACCGCCAATACGGCCAACCGCTGCCGCCATTCCAGATCCTGTTGCCCGGATTGCAGTCGGATATTGTTCTGGTGAATACGCGTACAAAGCTCCCCAAGCACCTAAGTTAAAGAAAGATAACAATGCACCTGAAGTGAGAAGCAATGGAAGTGTTTCTGCGTTCCCAAAGAACAATGCACTTGCTGCAGTTCCAAGAAGATACGTGGCAAGAACAAATTTCCGTCCTGCTCTCTCGATTAACCAAGCAGCTGTAAAATAGCCTGGCAATTGAGCAAGCGTCATAATAAGAACGTATTTGAAGCTATGAATCAAATCAAAGCCTTTCATTACCATAACACTTGGTAACCACAGGAACATGCCATAATATGAAAATACTACCGTGAACCAGACGATCCAAAGCATGAGTGTTCGTCGTGCATACTTTTTCGACCACAGTGTTCTAATCTTTTCTACAGCTGACTGTTTCGGTTTGCCATCCAGCTCAAACTTCGGAGAATCCGGTAATCTGCGTCGAAGATAGATGGCGTAAAATGCCGGCAATGCTGTAATAATTAACGCAAGTCTCCAGCCATAGTTCGGAATAACAAAGTAGGCGATGATTGCGGCTAGCAACCATCCTGCTGCCCAAAAACTTTCAAGGAGCACGACAACACGCCCCCGTTCATGCGCCTCAACGCTTTCAGATACTAATGTCGATGCGACTGGCAACTCGCCACCAAGTCCTGCTCCGACAAAAAAGCGGAGGATCAGAAAAGCAGTAAGCGTCATCGTCAACGCAGATAATCCACTAGCCACAGAAAACAGGACAAGCGTCATCATAAATACGTTTTTCCTACCGATTTTATCCGCAAGCATTCCAAATCCTAATGCACCAACCGCCATCCCAATCGAGTTGACGCTGCCTATCCAACCCATTTGAGATGGCGTCAACTGCCATTCTACTGCAAGTGCCGCGATAACGAACGACAGAATTCCGACGTCCATTGCATCGAACATCCAGCCCGTTCCCGCAAGCCCTAATAATTTATTTCGGGAAATTTCCTGTTTCTGTTTCTTCATAACGTCTCTACCCCTCGTAGTGTAGTGTATAACACGGTGTCTTTACACCTGTCATTATACCTTACACACCGAATCCACACAAAGGTTTTTTTACGCGACAAGCACGAGACTAACAGCCATTACCGCCATTCCAGCCATAAAACCGTAGACCGACAAATGCGCTTCGCCGTATTCCCGAGCAGCAGGCAATAATTCATCGATTGAAATGAATACCATAATTCCTGCTACAGCAGCAAAGATAACGCCGAACATAATACCGTTCAAATAAGGCATCAAAATAAGATAGGCCACAATCGCACCAACTGGTTCTGCCAATCCAGAAAGAAACGATAACTTAAATGCTTGCTTACGATTACCCGTCGCAAAATAAATAGGTACGGCGACAGCAATCCCTTCTGGAATATTGTGTATCGCAACTGCGATGGCAATAGCAATTCCAAGCGTAGGGTCTTGCAACGCCGAAGTGAATGTTGCAATTCCCTCTGGAAAGTTGTGTATGGCAATAGCGAGGGCTGTAAACATACCCATTTTTTTCAGTTTGGCATATTCGTCATTCGTCGGACCTGCATTCACGTCTTCTACACTCTTTACCTCATGCGGATTCCCAATCGCAGGAATCAGACGATCGATAAGTGCAATCAACAGCATTCCGCCGAAAAAGCCGGCAATTGTCACCCAATAGCCATTGGTTAAGCCCAAATCTAACACAAGTGCATCTTTAGCTTTTACAAATATTTCGACAAGTGACACGTAAATCATAACGCCCGCTGAAAATCCGAGGGCTATCGAGAGGAACTTTGTATTCGTCCTTTTTGTGAAAAATGCAAGTAAGCTACCGATTCCCGTTGCAAGTCCCGCAAAAAGAGTAAGGGCGAATGCAAACAGTACATTTCCATCCATGTATACATCTTCTTTCTATTTCTAGGTTAGAACTATTGTATGCTATGAGTTTCCCTAACTCAACATCTGGCCTGTACTATTTTCATGTTCAACAGGAATTCTTTATTTTATCAATAGCATTCCTTCATCATCCAGACGAGCAAAAACACCCATTTCATTGGCTGTAAATCTATAAGACCTATTTCCAACATGAATTTCTGTTCCCGCATGCGCATGCCCAATTGTGATATTCCCTTTTTCTCCTGTTCGGACAACTGTCTTAATTAAGTTTACGGACCCTGTATTTTGGAGGGATATTTTATTGGCTGCGATGATTTCCCCACCGCGGCAAACACCACGCACTTTTATATCGTGACCTGCTGTAACCGAACTATGATAAAGCCCTTTCGAGGTCACCTCAATATTGCCATTACTATATAACACGCTATTAATAGCATAGGGTACTGAAAGGTATAATTTCGGAGCTGCTTTCTCACCATACAATTCCACAAGCGTTTTTACTTCCCCGATTAAAAGTTCGAAACCACCCATGTCTTTCAATTGCTTATTTTCAGAAGTTATAAATACCTCATATAATTTGGCTGCCATTTCACTCCATTCTACCGGCAACTGGAGAGAATGATTTTTAACTTTTTGGAGGAAGTGCCTATTCAAATCTTGGAATGCCGTATATTTCTTTTCGAGCAAGAGCCTAATAAGATGGTTCAACTCAGCTGAACTGAGGCTATCGTCCGTCTCTCCCCGTATCAGGAGTATCTGTTGGATTGCAGCTTGAATTAGTTCCAGATACCCCTTAATTTCACTAAGTTGAGTTGTTAGTTCTCCTATTATAAACTCATGTTGCCCGACGCTAATTGTGGAGGAAAAAACATTCCCTTTTACGACAGCCGATTTCATGGCATGAATCGTCGCTTTCGTCACAGAGCCCCCTATGTTAACTGTTCCTGTCGCCCCCACGAACATTGAAGGTTGTATATTCCCTTGTATACTTACGTTCCCCTCAAAGCGAATATTTCCGCTCGCCATATCGACTTCCCCTTGGTGATGAAATTCATGATTGACATCAATTTTCACAAGCTTATTTCGCCATTCCACGGATGGTTTCCCTGAAATCGCTGCAACAATATCATTGTCCACCTGTGTTACATTCACACCAAGACGCAGGACAATGTCATTCGCCTTTTTCACAGGGATCGCTTTCCCAAGAAGGCTACTGCCTGGTGTTCCCTGAATCGGTGGTATATAGGTTGCAATGACTTGTCCAGCTTCTACCGACACAATCAGGTTCATCTCATGGAAATCCACCTTTTCCAATTCCCCCGGTGTTTTTTCCTGATAGTCGATATGCATTTCTAAATCGCCATCCAGTCCTTCAATTGGAGGTACCCCTTTTGCCACAATCGTTTCAAACGGTTTGATCGTGTCCGTCACTTTCTTGATAGCCGGGAAGAGCAACCCTTTTTGTATGCCTAATGATTTCAGGTGCTCAACAATTACTTGAGGGTCTAAATCATTGTAGTACTCAATTTCCTCATCTGCTTCAATATGAAGAACTTGTTCGAACTCCGTATCGCGTAAAGTGTGCTTCACCTTTTTCCCAGGTGTGAAAATAAGCATGGCAAGCATGTCATGCTCAATCAATTGAATTTCAAAATGTGGTGGAATAAGCCCATCGCTTACTGTCACTTCTACTTTATCTCCAGGTGAAATAATTGCTTGCCGCTTTATTTGTTTTCCATTGATTGAGAAATTAACATTTGAACCAGGAACGACTATGGGGTATTTTTTACCTAAAAACTGTATATCAATCTTTTCATTGCTAATACGTGCCCCAGCTACTTTACTAATTGCTGATGACAGGCCACCCAGAGGCTGGGCATCGTTCCATTCCCGATTCGTCCCTTCTGTTGGTACTAATCTATCGAGATATTGTTCGATTGCCAGATTCCGATCTTGCGTCTTTTTCGTAGCGGATGGTGATTCTATGATTTGTGTAACATTTACTTCAGCCAACGTTTTTCGTAAGCCAAAAAGATTCTTTCGCGGATTCGACAACACTTCAATATGGACTTCTTCCAATTTCAATTCTGTAATCGATAAGGCTAGCCGAACAGCTTCCTCAATCGTTTCTGCTTTTACCGTAATAGATTTCCCCATATCTTCCCCCCCCATTTCAAATCTAATTTCCGTTTTAGGCTAGTACATTAATCTTATCATATTTTTCTGTATTTTCTATCATTATACCCAGTGTTTAGATAGTAAATGTGTAAATGCGACCTAATTCGCTAAGGGTTGTCCACAGGCCGATAGTTTTATATTTTTCTATACAACAAAAAAAGAGCCGGTTCACTTTTCAGTGAATCGGCTCTCTTGCTATTTTTACAATACCGCTTCGACTTCTTTAATCATTTCTTTCACAGATTGAAGTCCGCCACCAGACAGGTACCAATAGTCAGGATCTAAGTAAATGATTTTACCGTCTTTATAAGCGCTTGTTTTCTTCACAAGGTCGTTTTCAATTGAATCTTTTGCACTTGCATCGCCGCCAATCGCAGCGTCACGGTCGATAACAAAGAGAATGTCTGGGTTTGTTTCAAGGATATATTCGAATGTGATGCTTTGACCATGAGTCGATACTTCAAGTTTTTCATCAGCTGCTTTAAAGCCAAATACATCATGAATAATACCAAAACGTGAACTCAGTCCATAAGCACTTACTTTTCCTTCATTTCCAAGAATGATCAATGATTTCGCATCGCTCTTGCTTGATTTTTCATTAATCGCTGCAATTCTTTCGTCAATGTCTGCAAGTTCTGCTTTCATTTCATCTTCCTTACCAAAGAGTTCAGCAACCATTTCCATGTTTTCTTTGAATGACTCCATGTAGTTTGTTGTATCCACTCCTACAAAGATTGTTGGAGCAATTTCACTTAGTTCATCGTACATAGCAGATTGACGTCCTGAGATGAGGATAACATCTGGTTTCATTGCATGGATTGCTTCAAAATCAGGTTCTTTAAGACCGCCAACGTTTACATACTTTGAATCTTCATATTTTGACAAGTATGAAGGAATGTTCTTTTGTGGAACACCTGCTACTTCAACGCCAAGCTCGTCTAGCGTGTCAAGCATACCAAAATCGAATACGACAACTTTTTCAGGATTTTTTTCGACTGTAGTTTCGCCAAGGTCGTGCGTAATTACCATTGGTTCTGCTGTTTCAGTTTCTTCAACTTTTGGCTCTGTTTTGTCACCAGTTGTTTTATCGTCTGTTGCATCTTCGTCTTTCGATCCACAAGCTACAAGTACAGCCATTAATGCGAACAACATCATTGTCATTAGTATTTTCTTCATCATTACCATCCTTTTAGTTGTATTGTAAGTTTAAATCTCTTTACTTGAATCGATTTATAAACTCCAGGTAACTACACTTTTCTTGATTAAGAGTCGAAGTACACACATATACGACAATTAGCCATTTGTTTAATTGGAATATCCATATCGTAGATATCCTTTAATGCATCAGAAGTGATGATTTCATCTGTCGGACCGTCTTTGACGACACGTCCCTCTTTAAGCGCAACAATCCGATCCGAATAAACGGATGCGAAGTTAATGTCATGTAAGACGATGACAACTGTTTTCCCTAAATCATCTACAAGTCTTCTCAATATTTTCATGATCTGGACGGAGTGCTTCATATCCAAGTTATTCAGCGGTTCATCAAGCAATATATAATCCGTATCCTGCGCGATAACCATTGCGATGAATGCCCGCTGGCGTTGTCCACCTGACAGTTCGTCGAGGTAATCGTCCTGCATATCCATTAGATCCATATAATCCATCGCTTGATTGACGAAACGAAGATCTTCGGCCGTCAGCCTCCCCCTTGAATGTGGGAATCGACCAAACGACACTAGTTCACGAATTGTTAAACGGACGTTCATGAAGTTCGACTGTTTCAAAATCGAAACTCGTTTTGAAAAATCGTTCGATTTCATCTGTTTTACATTGTCTTTATCAACCAGCACTTCCCCCGTATCTGCATCTAGCAGACGGCTTACCATTGATAGAAGTGTCGATTTACCAGCACCATTCGGTCCGATAAAAGACGTGATTTTTCCGCGGTGGATATTCACGCTTACTTTTTCAACGACCGCTTTTTTTCCATAAAACTTCGATAGCTCACGGACTTGGATCATGTAGATCGACTCTCCTTTAATAGTAAGTAGATGAAGTAAATGCCGCCGATGAAGTTAATAATGACACTGAGAGTCGTCGAGAACGTGAATATTCGTTCAACAACCCATTGTCCCCCGACAAGCGCGATAATACTCATAATAGACGCACCCGCAATAAGGATGCTATGCCTATACGTTTTGAAAAACTGATAGGACAAATTCGCAACGATCAAACCAAAAAATGTGATTGGACCTACTAGTGCAGTTGAGACCGCTATTAAAACAGAAGATAGGATTAGCATGGTCTTGACGACTTTGTCGTAAGAGACACCTAAGTTAAGTGCGGTGTCCCTTCCAAGTGACAGAACATCAAGTTGGTTGAAGTATCTCCATCCAATGACGAGACTGATGATAACGATGGCAAATGCCCACCAAACGAGTTCACCGCTGACGTTGTTGAAACTGGCAAACATCCTATCCTGTACAAGCATGAATTCGTTCGGATCAATTAACACTTGCAAAAATGTCGATATGCTTCCGAAAAATGTCCCGACGATAATTCCTACAAGAAGCAGGAAATAAATTGGGCGTTTGCCCCCCTTGAATAAAAATCGATAGAGGATAAGCGCGAATACAACCATTGCAGAAACAGATATTATAAAATTCACCTGTTTATTGACGATTATCACATGACCCGAACCAAGGAAGAAAATGATTGCGGTCTGCAACAATAAGTACAGTGAGTCAAGACCCATAATACTCGGTGTCAAAATACGGTTATGTGTAATTGTTTGGAAAATGACCGTTGAGTACGCGATTGCAACACCCGTGATGGCCATTGCCATCACTTTGATACCGCGGCGCGGTAACGCATAGTCAAAGCTTCCGTTTAACCCTTGGAAAAGATACAGAATACAGAATATAGCTGCGATTACAGAGAGAATGATGAGTTTCGTTGAGTTACGCATAGGCCTTCCTCCTAAACAATAAATAGAGGAATATTCCACTGCCAATAACGCCTACCATCAAACTAATTGAAATCTCATACGGATAGATAAGCACTCTACCTAAAATGTCACAGACAAGCAGGAATATCGCGCCTAGCAGTGCTGTATGAGGCAATGTCTTCTGTAAATGATCTCCTTTAAAAATAGAAACGATATTCGGAATGATCAATCCAAGGAAGGGAATCATTCCGACCGTCAAGACGACGGTAGTGGTAATAAGCGCAACAAGGATTAGTCCGATATTGACGATCCGCCTATAAGCAAGCCCGAGGTTTTTCGAGAAATCTTCACCCATTCCCGCAACAGTAAACCGGTTTGCGTACAAATATGTGATGATTAGCACGGGAATGCTTATGTATAGAAGTTCATAACGTCCTTTCATAATCATCGAAAAATCACCTTGTAACCATGCCGACATATTTTGAATGACGTTCGCTTTGTAAGCGAAAAACGTCGCAATAGATGACAAAATATTACCGAACATAAGCCCAACTAACGGAATGAAAATCGCATCCTTGAATTTGATACGGTCAAGGATTTGCATAAACAGTAGCGTGCCGGCAAGCGCGAATACAAATGCGACAATCATCTTTTCAATTGTGGATGCGTTTGTGAATAACAGCATCGAAACAAGAATCCCGAGCCGTGTCGCATCCAAAGTTCCTGCTGTTGTCGGTGAAACGAATTTATTTCGGCTCAGCTGTTGCATAATGAGACCTGCTATACTCATCCCTGCTCCTGCAAGAAGAATAGCGACAAGTCGCGGCACGCGGCTGATTAGAAAAATTTCGGTTGCTTCCGATTTAAAATCAAGCAGACCCATTGGCGTAATATGGCTCACTCCAACAAATAGCGATAGGAATGAAAGACTGATAAGTGCGATGACTAAGTAACGTATCTTCATGGGTATCCCCGATATCGATTATTTACTACCAATTGAGAATCCGTTAATGAAAACAGTTATCAATTAGCGCAAATTCAATTATAGCATGCTAGAAACAACTGTCAATGAATAACTGAAAATCATTATCAGTGAGAATACAAGAACAAGTAGGCTACCCTTGGCTACCACTTTTCATATAGTCAGTCATGCGAGTTTATGGACGGTTTGGGATTTGTTGTTATTAATCTTCCGGGTTTTATGATTGGTCTGAGTTTTTTACTGGTCTGGCAGTGTTTCTGATAGATTCCCTTGTTTTTACTTATTGCAATAAAAAAAAACACCGGAGTGGATAACCGGTGCCCATTGTTTCACTGCCCCATCGATTCATTGATATCGACAGCGTTATCTAGTATTTCTTGTGGAATTTTAATTGTGTCGATTTCGTTAATTTTACTGATGTCGGCTTTTACTTTCTGGTCAATATGCATTTCTTCGCCTTCGACTTCCATCGTCATATCCATATTCATATTGAACGCATTTGTGTAGAATGTCTTTTTGTCGATGAAGATTTCATACTCGAGTGATTTCACTTCCATATTTTCCATCACTTCCGCCTGTTCTTCATTCATTTCCATACCAGCAGGCATGTTTTCAGTAGCAACTTTTTTGAATAGCTTGCTGAATTTATCGCCTGCTGCGGATAATGTAAGGATGTAAGCATCATCCGTTTGCTCAAACTTGAAGTCATCTGTAAATTCTTTGAACATGTTCATGTCAAGTGTCGGATCCGCTCCTCCGGACAGTTGGCCACTCATTTCCTCATACATTTCATTTGGTAGCTTAATCCAATCACCCGACTCCGGATCTTTCATGAAGAAGCCTGCATCTGTCATATAGATTTCCATGTCCATCTTCCCTTGCTCACCCATGTCCATATTCATCTTCTGATACATCGAGAGTGGTTCCATAACCATATCCATGTCCATATTTATCTTACTGTTCATTTCAAACTCTTGGCTTGGTACTTTAATCAGCTGATCGATATCCATTTTGGCGTGCATACTCTTTTGCTCTTCCGAAACTGCCATCACCTTCTCATAAACTTCCTGCGCTGTCATGTCGCTCTTATTCTGGACTTCTACCTTCTTGCCCGTATCAGGATCTGTTTTCGGCTCCGCTGTCTTACCACATGCACCAAGTCCAAGTACAAGAATTCCTGCTGCAATACCCTTCATCAAATTGTTCATATTATCCGCTTCCTTCCAATTGCTAATTTTATCTACATATACTCATACGGCTCAAAACACAAAGAGTTCCACATTTCAAAGTAATTGAATATTATTACTCAATTACTTATTCACATCTATTGAACTACATGAGTATTATTTCGGTTTCAGAAATTAATTATCGTCTTCTGTCGCTTTTTCCGCTATACTAGCAATTATCAGACTAAAGGGGATTAAAACGATATGCTCAAAAAGTTCTTTTCATATTACAAACCACATAGGCGACTTTTCATCATCGACTTTTCAAGTGCTATTTTCGTAGCATTGCTCGACCTTGCGTTCCCAGTCGCGGTCCAGTGGTTCATTGATGATTTGCTGCCTAAAGGCAATTGGGGACAAATCACGACGATAAGTATTCTATTATTGGTCGTTTATTTACTGAGTACATTCCTTCAATATATCGTCAGCTATCTTGGTCACAAACTCGGCATCAATATCGAAACCGATATGCGCCAGCAGCTATTCAACCATGTACAGCGGCAATCCTTCCGATTTTTCGACAACACGAAGACCGGACATATTATGAGCCGGATCACCAATGATCTGTTCGACATCGGGGAACTCGCCCACCATGGTCCAGAGGACGTCTTCATCGCGATCATGACGCTTATTGGGGCATTTGCCATCATGTACAGCATCAACCCTGAACTTGCACTGATCGCAATTATTATGGTTCCATTTCTCATTATCCTCGTCACATTCTGCAACATCAAAATGAATGCGGCATGGCAAAACATGTACGGTAAAATTGCTGACGTCAATGCACGCGTAGAAGATTCCGTGTCAGGTTCACGCGTTGTCAAATCATTCACGAACGAAGACTTCGAAATTGCGCGCTTCCGCATAGACAACGGGAATTTCAGAATAGCCAAGCTTGTCGCCTATAAAGTGATGGCCTGGACCCATTCGAGTATGTTCATGATGACCCGACTTGTCACACTTATCGTACTTGTTGTTGGAGCGTGGTTCACACTCAACGACAAATTGTCGAGTGGCGAACTCGTAGCATTTGTACTGTTCGTCAATGTGCTCATTAAGCCTGTCGATAAAATCAGCGCGCTATTGGAACTGTATCCAAAGGGTATGGCAGGATTCCGCAGGTTCCGTGAATTAATTGAACAAGAGCCTGAAATTAAAGATCGTCCAGACGCAGTGGCTGTTGCCCATTTGAACGGAGATATTATCTTCGATGATGTAGATTTCCACTATGACGATAACAAAGCCGTACTAGAAGGTATTAATTTAAACATACGCGCGGGTCAAACGGTTGCATTTGTTGGGCCATCTGGAGCCGGAAAAACAACGATTTGCTCGCTTATTCCGCGTTTTTACGATGTCACTGAAGGTGCGATTTCTATTGACGGGATCGATATCCGCGATATGACGCAGCACTCCTTGCGTTCACAAATCGGTATCGTTCAGCAGGACGTCTTCTTATTCACCGGGACCATTAAAGAAAATATTGGCTACGGAAAATTGGATGCGATGGATGATGAAATTATTTCAGCAGCGAAAAAAGCGCATCTAGAAGACTTCATCGCTTCACTTCCTTATGGCTATGAAACTCAGATTGGAGAACGCGGCTTGAAATTATCCGGCGGCCAGAAACAACGTCTTGCCATTGCCCGCATGTTCTTGAAAAACCCGCCAATTCTTATTTTAGATGAAGCGACATCCGCTCTCGATACAGAAACGGAACGCATTATTCAGCAGTCACTCGCTGAACTTGCTGAAAACCGGACAACCCTTGTTATCGCACACCGATTGGCGACAATCCGTGATGCTGATCGCGTTGTCGTTGTCACAGAAAACGGGATTGCGGAAGATGGCAAGTACGATGAGCTTGTGAAGAAAGGCGGGATTTTTGCCCGACTGCATAACAATCAATTCCAAGAGGTTTAACTTTCATATAAGCGGGCATACTAGAACTATTCCACCCCCTTTCTCTTAGATAGAAAAAACAGCACTACATGACCTCCCTAGTCATGTGGTGCTGTTTTTTGTTTTTTAAAAGATAAGAAAGTATGAGTTTTTTGGACTTAGAATAGTGTCTAGCTCCAGCGCCTAGCCCCTCGAGTCGCTTCAGTCCTGAGGTTAAAGGCAAAGTGCGCCTTTATCTTCAGGCCCTCCAGCGCTTGTCGGGTCTACCAAGGCGCCTTGCGCTTTTCATTAGTGGCTTATGATAAATTCTTCAACCTTGGCCCGCTCTGAAATATCCATTTCCACAGTCATCAGCGTTCCATCTTCTTCATACTCCGTACTTTTGACGTTTGCTTTGTCATTCAAATAGGACACGATATCACCACGGTCAAATGGAATAAGTAGCTTGCATGTACTATATTGTTCAAAAATCTTTTTCTTGATCAACTCAATAAGTTCATCTAATCCTTTTCCTTCACGTGCAGAAATCCACACACTATCATCGCTCACTACTGGATAGGGAACATCCGCAAGATCAGCTTTATTGTAAATATTAAGCGTCGCTACATTCTCTACTCCAACTGCCTGCAATGTGTCATTTGTTACTTCCATCATATAGCCGTGTTCCGAATTCGACACATCCACTACATGTAATAGGAGATCCGCATCACGTGCTTCTTCTAATGTTGAACGGAATGCTTTTACAAGATGGTGTGGCAGTTTCGAAACAAAACCGACTGTATCCGTCAAGATGAATTCTTTGTTATCCTCAAGCTTCACTTTCCGAATTGACGTATCGAGTGTCGCGAATAACATATCTTCCTCATACACTTGCTTCGCATTGTCTACGTCCATCTTCAGCAGCAATTTATTCATAATCGTCGACTTGCCTGCATTCGTATAACCGACAATCGAAACAACAGGGATACCACTCTTTTTACGTTGCTTGCGCTGAGTTTCACGCTGATCCTTCACATGTTCAAGGTCACGGCCAAGTTTGGAAATCTGGTCTTCGATTTTTCGACGATCGAGTTCAAGTTTCGTTTCTCCTGCCCCTTTATTCTGAACACCGCCGCCTGCTCCGCCGCCCTGTCTACCAAGGGATGCACGTAAACCGACAAGTCTAGGAAGCATGTATTGCAGTTGCGCAAGTTCAACTTGCATCCGAGATTCACTCGTTCTCGCACGCCGTACGAAAATATCAAGAATGAGCATTGTCCTGTCAATCACTTTACAGTCCAGTTCCCGCTCCAAATTACGAATCTGAGACGGAGACAATTCATCATTGAAGATAACAAGGTTAGCATCTAATTCTTCGTAGAAGTTCTGAATCTCTTCCATTTTCCCTTTCCCGACATAAGTA
The DNA here is from genome assembly GCF_038620285.1 of Sporosarcina sp. FSL K6-1540. Taxonomy (NCBI): domain Bacteria; kingdom Bacillati; phylum Bacillota; class Bacilli; order Caryophanales; family Caryophanaceae; genus Sporosarcina; species Sporosarcina sp. FSL K6-1540. Next base: position 2,094,012 of record NZ_CP152018.1, on the reverse strand, counting down.
GACGGGTTACGCTTTTCCATGTTTTGCGTCACTTCTCCAACGACTTCAACATCGATTGCTTTAGCAAGGTTTTTTAATTCTTCCATTGCATATTCAAAGTGCTGATCCTTTTGTTCATGGACCCCCACAATTACTGCGCGTTCGACTAAAAATTCCATAGAACTACCCCTTCCAGACAAGCTATAAGTATGTTTAGTCTACCATATGTGACGAAATTGTATGTCAGACAGGTCGAACTGCACAACTACTCTGTCACTGTTGGTCAGTTTGCCCAACGATAACATCCGTCAATCTATCTTTGTCGCCATCATGTGCAACAAATTTCAGCACAACATTCGGCAAGACGATGTCATCAGTATTGCCAACTTTCTTCGACAATAAAATGGCCCACTCCGCTGTTACTCTTAATGGATCTTCGACACTAAAAACACACTCCGTAATTTCCAGCTGTTCATTGTCCAGGGAAAGCGTTCCCTCTTCACGTAATTTCACAAAACGTGTTTCTTCTGGCTCCTCCCATTCGATGAAAAATGGATAGGGTAACTCATTCGATACGGGTTGATCGATGAACAACATTTTCCACTTCCGCAATTGGCCATCAGCCGTTCTTCGCTCAGCATCGAGCACACCTGACGTTCGGAACCCTTTATTTTCAACTTCATCATTGAATTTCTCAATACTTTCGACAGACAGACAAATCGTCCCCCACCCATCGCTTTGTTCAAGATCATGCAGCAATAACTTAGTCAGCGGATGCTCCACTTGTTGCGCAATTCCCATTTTCTCGACTGACAACCATTCAATATAAGCATTCTTCGTATAGAGTAGTGCATTATGCGTACCCCATTGTTCATGACGACCACCGACTACAGCGTGACGTCCACTCGCTTGCTGTTCCACTACGATTTTCTCCGGTTCTTTATTCGTGAAATAGACAGTATGATCAAGCTTCATAGTAATAACCCCACCTTCTTAATTTTAAATAAATGAAAAGCCTGCAGTAGTAGATACCGCAGGCTTCCAAATTACTTATCTTCGTTAAGGATTTCAAGTGCTGCTGAGAATTCTTTATCAATCTCGGCATTTGGTTTATATGTGATATTACTAACGACAACTGTAACAATCAGGCAGAGGAGGAAACCAGGTACGATTTCATAAAGGGTGCCCGATAATGCATCGACGTTCCCCCAAATCATAACTGTTATTGCTCCAACTATCATTCCCCACAGTGCACCTTTCGTTGTAAGTTTGCGCCAGTAAAGAGATAGCAAGATGATTGGACCAAATGCAGCTCCAAATCCAGCCCATGCAAACGATACGATTTTCAAAATGGATTCATTGTTAGGCCAAGCAAGTACCATAGCAATTACTGAAACTGCAAGGACGGCCATTCTACCTAAAAACACATAATGCTTATCCGTTGCGTCTTTTTTCATAAACGTTTTGTATAAATCTTCAACTAGCGCAGAAGAGGATACAATCAGTTGCGAAGAAATTGTACTCATAACAGCTGCAAGAACAGCCGCAAGCATGATTCCCGCAATGAATGGATGGAAGATAATCTGCCCTAAGACAATAAATACCGTTTCATTATCCACCAGTGTTGCATTCGTGTTCTGCTGATAATAAGCAATTCCGATAAGTGCAGTTGCAACTGCACCGAATAAACTCAAGAACATCCAACTAATTCCGATACGACGTGCTTTTTTCGCTTCTTTGTGCGAGTTAAGCGCCATAAAGCGGACGATGATATGCGGTTGACCGAAATAACCCAGTCCCCACGCGACTGCAGACAAAATACCTAGGAACGTTGCACCAGATACGAAATTCAGCAATTGTGGATCCACAGCACGGATACTTGTCGCAGTTTCTGTAAATCCTCCTGTGATGAAGATACCGACAATCGGCACAAGAAGGAGCGCAAAGAACATAACGATACCTTGGACAACGTCCGTGTAACTAACCGCCAAAAATCCTCCGAATAGTGTATAGAAAATAACGACACCCGAAACAATCAATAGGCCTACGTGATAGTCCAACCCGAATGAGCTAAGGAAGAACTTCCCGCCTGCAACCATTCCCGAAGACACATAAAACGTGAAGAATATTAGAATAATAATCCCTGAAGCAATACGTAAGAGACGGGATTTATCTTTCAGACGACTTTCCAAGTAACTCGGAATTGTAATGGAGTCACTTGAAACTTGTGTATACACACGTAAACGAGGTGCAACAAAGACCCAGTTCAAATATGCTCCAACTGTCAAACCGACCGCAATCCATGCTTCAACTAAACCGTTGAGATAGATTGCACCCGGCAACCCCATAAGCAACCAGCCCGACATGTCAGCAGCACCAGCACTGAGAGCGGTTACAGCCGGCCCAAGCGAACGCCCACCTAACATATAATCCGTGAGATTGGATGTGCGTTTGAATGCATACCATCCAATGAAAATCATCGCCGCCATGTATATAATAATTGCAATTAATTGATACCCTTCATTTGACATGATGAATCCTCCTTTTATTAGATTGCCTCTATCATATCACCTTTTTAATAAATAAAAATCTGTTTTTTAAAATAACCGATAGTAAATAATGTATATTGAATAGACAGAATACGACGAAGTTATTTCATTCACCTTACATTTCCCAGGAAATAATGCATATTCGACAAGCAACCTTTTTATAACACACAAAAACAGGCGGATACCCCTATGTCTAGAGGTATACACCTGTTTTTTATGAGGGCACTGAAAAAGTACGATTTCCTTCAATCCCGTTGATTTCCGGTCCGAGCGAGGTCTTCAGTTCGCGCTGTTCCCACTGGAGTCGCCGCTCTTCACTACAATCAATTAGTTCTAACTATAAAAAGAACTTTTTCACTGGTTTCGTTTTTTATTGGTATGACTTTTCTACGGACATTTCTCGCAGTTTGAACTTTTGTATTTTCCCCGAAGCAGTCATTGGATATTCTTTTATAAACTCAATGTACTTTGGTATCTTATGATGTGAAATACGCCCCTTACAAAATGCGCGTACGGACTCTTCATCAAGATTCAGGCCTTCTTTCAGAATAACCCACGCCATTAGTTCCTCACCGTATTTCGCATCTGGCACACCGACGACCTGTACGTCTGCGATATCAGGATGCGTATACAGAAATTCCTCAACCTCTTTCGGGTAAATATTTTCGCCACCACGGATGACCATATCTTTGATGCGCCCCGTAATATCGATGTAGCCATCTGCATCCATCACTGCAATATCGCCCGTATGAAGCCAACCTTCTGCATCAATCGCTTCACGTGTTGCTTCCGCATTGTTGTAATACCCTTTCATAATGTTATAACCACGCGTGCAAAGTTCCCCTGGCACGCCAACCGGCAGCTCTTCACCCGTTACAGGATCAATAATTTTGACTTCAACGTTCGGATGCGGCTTGCCTACTGTCGATACGCGTTTTCCGATTGGATCATCTGTCTTCGTCTGTGTAATGACAGGGGACGCCTCTGTCTGGCCGTAACAAATCGTAATTTCACTTGCTCCCATATCTTCAATAACACGTTTCATAACTTCAATCGGACAGACAGATCCAGCCATAATACCGGTACGAAGCGTAGATGTATCGTAGTTCTTAAAGTCAGGGTGATTCAACTCTGCGATGAACATCGTCGGCACCCCATGAAGTGCTGTACACTTCTCATCTTGTACCGCTTGAAGTACACGCAATGGATCGAACTGTTCGAGTAGAATCATCGCAGAACCGTGCGTAACCGCCGCGAGCGTTCCTAGTACACAACCAAAACAATGGAAAAATGGAACAGGAATACAAACGCGGTCCTGCTCTGTCAGTTTCATGTAATCCCCAATTTGTTTACCGTTATTCACGACGTTATAATGTGTCAGCATGACCCCTTTAGGAAAGCCTGTTGTGCCAGAAGTATATTGAATATTAATGACATCATCGGGATCAAGCGATTGAAATTGTCCCTCAAACTGCTCATCCGTTACTTTATCAGCTTGCGCCATGAATTCCGACCATTTGTACATACCTTGTTCTTCTCGTTCCGTCATCAGGATGATTCGTTTGAAATGAGGCAGTTTGACACTTGATATAGAGCCCCTCTCACTCGTCACCAGTTCAGGACAAACCGTACGGATAATATCTATGTAACTCGTTCCTTTAAAGCTTTCATCCAGAATGAGCGTAGTTGCATCAGATTGCTTCAGCAAATATTCCAGTTCTGTAGCTTGGTAATTCGTATTTACAGTGACCAGGACTGCCCCCATCTTCCCTGTTGCATATTGGCTAAGCAGCCATTCCCTTTTATTGTCTGACCATATGGCAATGTTTTCCCCTTTTTCGATGCCCATAGCAATAAATGCTTTTGCAAGTTTGTCCGTTTCTTTATCAAATTCTTTATATGTTCTTCGAATTCCATGTTCCGGATAGACATAAGCTTCCTGGTCCGGATAAAGCTCCGCTTGTTCCCTTACAATTTGCCCCACTGTTTTACGTAGCAATGTCATGTCCATTCCCCTTTTCTGAAACAATCATATAGCAATATGTTATCACGAAGTTCAGATTATTGAAAATTAATTTCAGGTTGTAGTGTATTTGTTGTGAGGTTCCGATGGAGTGTTGTTTTCTTTTGGCGAAACGTTGCGAACACCATAAAAAATACCGTTCCACCTCTCAAGGCAGAACGGCATACTTCAATTCATTCCACAGGGAAGACGCGTCCCCGTTCGTCTTTGTAAACGACATGATGTCGTTCGAGTTTCGTTGGCGAATCCAGACCTGCCGCTGCAGCGACACGGAAAAGTCCTTCTCGCATCGTCAAAATATAATTCGTGACACGGTACTTTTTCTCTTCGACGACGAGGCCTTGCTGTAATTTCTTATCTGTTGTCGCAACGCCCGCTGGACAATCATTCGTATGACAACGGTGCGCCATAATGCAACCGACCGAGATCATAAAACCACGCGCAACTTGAACAAGATCTGCTCCCATTGCTAGAACTATTGCTGCTCGGTCCGGTGTCGTAATCTTACCCGATGCAATAATTTTCACGCGGTCACGTACTTCAAATTTTCGAAGTGCATCGTCCAGAAGAATAATTGCTGACCGCAACGGTAATCCAACGCTATCAGCAAGATCCTGGTATGTAGCGCCCGAGCCGCCCTCCCCACCATCTAATGAGATAAAGTCGGGACCCATACCTGTTTCATGCATGAATGACGCAAGTTCCTCTGCATCCTGTTTCCCACCGAGGACAACCTTAATACCAACCGGTTTACCCGAATGCTGACGAATTTGATCAATGAATTCAAAAAGTGTTGGGTAATCATCAAACTGGTGAAAGCGGTTTGGACTATTAATAGAGACAAACGGAACAACATTACGAATTGCCGCAATTTCTTCCGTTACCTTCGCCCCTTCAACGTGCCCACCACGCATTTTCGCACCTTGCGCTAATTTAATTTCAAACGCTTTGACTTGCGGAATATCCGCTTTTTCACGAACCCGCTCAAAACTGAATTCGCCATCCTCCGTTCTAAATCCGAACAAACCCGAGCCAATTTGTGCAATTATATCTGCACCGCCCGCCAAGTGATGCTGGGACAGACCTCCTTCGCCGGTATTCATCCAAGCCCCTTGCGCCATGCCAATCCCTTTTGACAATGCAGTGATTGCATTTTCCCCGAGTGCCCCATAACTCATCGCGGATTGACCAAGCATGCTGCGGACATGAAATGGATGCTCACAGTTCGGACCAATGACGATTGCATCCTCTTCTGGCAACAACCAAGGCAATGTCGGAATATCTTCGCGGTGTTCTTTACGTGAAAAGAGATTATCTTCATCAACGACATAACGCATCGTATCTATAAGGTTTGAATTATCAACGCGCATTTCCTCATTTTGCTTCGTAAACATTGCGTTGCGGATATAATAACCCGATTCTTCAAAATCACGTTTCGAGCCAAAGCCAATGACACTATTCAAATATTTCCCTGGCATAACCATGTGTAGGTATTCTTCACGATTGAATGGTTCGCCGTCATTATCGTCGTCAAACAGATATTGACGAAGCTCAGGACCCGTCTTCTCCATCACATAACGCATCCGCCCTAAAATCGGGAAATTCCGAAGAATCGCATGTTGCTTTTGGCTTTTGTCATAAAAGTATAGATATATGGCAATTGTAATTGGTAAGATGACTAGAAATAAAATTAACAACGCCGTGGTAATTGAAATACTTTCCGCCCAATTCATAACAACACCCCTTTGTTAAGCTTTAAAGGTAGTTTACCACTATCACAGTCTGTTAATCTTAATTAATAAAACATTTTTTGGAGGGATTCCATGGTTATCGACTTATTATCTGCCCACGCATCTGTTCGAAAATATAAAGACATTACACTATCAAAAGAAGAAGTACTTGAACTCATTCGGGCCGGGCAGCATGCCGCAAGTTCGCACTTTGTCCAAGCATACTCTGTCATTTATGTAACGGATGTTGAAAAACGCAAGAAACTAGCGGAATTCGCGAAGAACCCGCAACAGATTTTATCAGCTGGCGCCGTTTTGGTCTTCTGCGCGGACTATTGTCGATTGAAAAAGGCAGCTAACTTAGTCGGAAAAGACATTGATTTCTCCTCTGCTGAAAGTGTCCTTGTCGGCTCCATTGACGTTGCTTTATTCGCCCAAAATGTAGCGATTGCGGCCGAATCAAAAGGTTACGGCATCTGTTATATCGGGGGAGTACGTAATGCACCTGAGGAAATAAGCGAATTGCTATCGCTTCCCAACGGTGTTGCTCCACTATTCGCCATGACAATCGGCGTTCCTGACGAAGCGAATGAAGTGAAACCGCGCTTACCGGTAGAAGCAATTATTCACGAAAACAGCTACAATACCGATAAATACGACGAACTTATACCTAAGTATGATGAAACAATGAACGACTATTATTTAAGCCGTGGCTCAAACCGTAAAGACGCCGCCTGGTCCGATTCCATGGCAGACTTTTTAGAAGTCCCTCGTCGAACGCATATGAAGGATTTTTTGAAGAAACAGGGATTTGAGTTTAACTAGGAGTGATGACAATGCAATTTGAGGAATTAGTGGACGAATTCACACGACGGATAACAGACGGGTCTTTCATTGGCGGGACAATCAGCCAATCCCGCACAAAAACAGATGAATTAAAACGGGTGAAAGTAAAACCTGTGGAAATAAAAGGACAGCTGCATATTCAATTTGAATACCAGTACGAACGAGTGCTGAACCATGAAAATGTTACCCCTGATGCATTGCGAGCACATTTACAACAACTGCTCGAGCGTTTCAGACAAATACACGCTGAGTTTTCGGATGAAAAAGTCCAGGTTCAGCTGACGAAAAAATTTAAAGTAATGTGGAAGTCTGAAAAAGTAGCATCTGAAAAAGTAGTTGACCTTTCACACAACCGCAAGAAAAATTATTTATTGGATGAAAATACTCCCTATCCATTTCTAGTACGACTTGGCGTCCAAACGCCCGACGGCAAAGTGAAAAAACAAAAGCACGACAAGTTTAGGCAAATTAACCGGTTCGTCGAATTCATCGACGATTCTCTTGCGCACTTACCGAAAGATCGAACTGTACGTATTCTTGATTTCGGTTCCGGTAAATCATATTTAACATTTGCGCTCTATCATTATTTACGTATCGAAAAAGGACTGGATATCAAGGTAACTGGGCTTGATTTGAAAAAAGAAGTGATTGAGGAATGTAGCACCATTGCGAAGGATCTTGGTTACGATAATCTTGAATTTCTAGTAGGAGATATCAATGATTATAATGACGAAACGTCAGTTGACATGGTCGTCACCTTACATGCATGCGATGTTGCGACAGATATGGCGCTTGCCCGTGCGGTGAAATGGGGAGCGAAAGTCATTTTGAGCGTTCCATGTTGCCAGCACGAACTATTCTCGCAGGTTAATTCCCCCGCGCTCGACGTTATGCTTCAACACGGACTCATCAAAGAACGGTTCTCAGCACTTGCTACTGATTCCATTCGTGCCGAGCTGTTATCACTCGTGGGTTACGAGGCTCAGTTACTCGAATTCATCGACATGGAGCACACACCCAAAAACATTTTGATTCGAGCTTATCAGACCGGACGAGAAGCTTCTGCTGATGAAGTGAAACGGTACACTGAATTTAGGAAGCTGTTGAATGCAGATCCTTTTTTAGAGAAAGAACTGGGCGATTTATTGAATATATGATTAAAGCCATCCACATTTGCCTCATGCGAATGTGGATGGCTTTTTCAATTTAAAGAATCACATGTTATCATTTAGAATAATTAGATTTAGTGATTAAAAGGAGACAACAACATGCCGATATATAATAAATTAGTACGCGACCGTATTCCCGAAATCATCGAAAAGTCCGGTCTGATTTGCAATACACGCCTTTTGAATGAAGACGAATACATTAACGAAATCAACAAAAAAATGCACGAAGAACTGGAGGAATACGAATCCACCGAGACGACAGATGACGCCATCGAAGAACTTGCGGATTTGTTGGAGCTCATCCATGCAGCCGTTTCATATTACGGGCTATCATTTGAAGATTTAGAAAAGGTAAGAGTAGAAAAGGCTGAGAAACGCGGCGGATTCGAAGAGCAGATTTTCCTTATGGATGTTGAAGAAGACTGATACCCGATGGTTCACCCTACTTAATAATGCAATGCTGTCCGCGACATTAAGTTCGCGGACTTCTTCCCTTACGAAACTTACCATCCACACTTATTTCCCCAATGATACATCCAAAAACACATAGTCATCCCGTTTATGCTGCCCTGAAAAAACGACCGGGACCCGTTCACTAAAAATCGGTCCGTCTACAACCACAGTGTGAAATTCTCCAGATTCCCCGCATGAATCAATGCCGAGCGCATCGAGTTCATCCATCAGTTCGATAGTAAATTTACGGCCTATGAAGTGGGCAGGCATCATTGTTGTATTGACGACAACGATGTATGCCTCGAATCCGCCCTCTATAAACTCATCCAATATCTTGCGACGCGGCTCCATCCATAATGGATGAACTGCTTTCATATTGACTTTCGCACATGTTTCTTGAACCCACTCCAAATGGTCTTCAAGATCGATATCCCCGAAAACCCCGTGGCTGATGCCTGACTCAACACATTCTTTCATCGCGTCTAAAAATTGCTCTTCATACCCTTTCCAGCTTGCTCCCCGTATCATTAAAGGGACGCCGATCCTTTCAGCTTGGGCTGCTACGACTTCAAAAGGCAGCGCATGTGATTTTGACCGTTCTTCATCCTCTTCAAACATTGTCCATAACCGTTTCGGAATGCCACCCGCTTTCATTGCGCGGTAATAAGCCATCGCAGAATCTTTTCCGCCGCTCCATGATGCAACAAATAATATATCCTCCATCTTGATTTCTCCTCCGTATAGCAGATTTTTTTGTTTTTAAGCATCAGTACTTCTCTCTCAAGATCAGCAATTTTTTCGCAGTGCTTTTCAAGATTCGAAAACTCCCTTGCAAAAAAGAAATAAAACTTTAAAGAACTATAAATCCTCCTAGAAACACAATACTAAAATCTACATTATCGCCATGGCCTACACCCTTACGTTATATTTATTTTACCATGAATTTCCCAATGTTTCGTAAAGGATTCTTTTAATTGATTTTTTTCAGCGAATGAAAACATAAAACTTTTCAGACATGTACCCCGTCAAATAACTATAACGTGTTCGCGACATGTTGGAAATTGGAGAAGGTGAATCTTTTGTCATGACAAAAAATGAGAAGTTTGAGCTTGTAGAAAAATTTATAGTAGAGAATCGTGAAGCCCATTATCGCCTTGCATACAGCTATGTTAGAAATAAAGAAAATGCACTTGATATTGTACAAGATGCCATTTTAAAAGCCCTCAATTCAATTGATCGACTTGAAGAGATTTCCTATTTGAAAACTTGGTTCTACCGGATCATCGTTAATACATCCATTGATTTCATCCGAAAACATCAGCGTATTACAGTGATGGATGATGACATTCTCGGCATTCATTTGCCACAGTTAGAGGATGACATTATCGACATGGACTTACATGATGCCATTGACCAGTTGCCTCCTAAATACAGATCTCTTATTATTCTTAGATTTTTCGAGGATTTGAAAATTGATGAAATCGCTGTAGTGATGGATGAAAATGTGAATACGATTAAAACAAGATTATATGCAGCATTGAAAAAGTTACGCATTGAAGTTGGGGAGGAATTCAGGTTATGAAAGAATTGAAAAAGTTGAAAAAGAACTATGACGAAACAGAGATTCCGTCTGAGTTGGAAGACGTCGTAAAAGCTTCGATTCGTCGAGCAAAAGCGTCACAGAAAAGACGTCCATTTCTAAAACAATGGACGATTGGAGCCGCCGCTGCTGCTGCTCTATTCATCGGTAGTATAAATGTCAGTCCATCCTTCGCACAGGCAATGGCAAATGTTCCGCTTCTTGGGGCGATTGTGGATGTATTTACCGCACAACAATTGACTGTCGATGAAAAAACGTACCAAGCAAATGTCGCCACACCAGCAATTGAAGGATTGACTGATGAAGGACTGCAAGCTTCTCTGAATGAGAAATACCTTGAGGAAAACAAAGTACTTTTCGAACAGTTCCAACAAGAGGCCGCGGAATTGGAAAAGGCAGGTGGCGGTCATCTTGGCATCGACACTGGCTACGAAGTGAAAACAGATACTGACCAGCTTCTATCGATTGCTCGCTATGAGGTGAATACGGTCGGATCCTCTTCAACAACAATGAAGTACGACACAATTGATAAGCAGAACAACGTGTTAATCACATTGCCAAGTCTTTTTAAAGATGACAAATACGTCGATGCTATTAGCTCATATTTAGTAAGTGAAATGGAGCGACAAATGGCAGCAGATGAAGAGGTCTCTTACTTTTTGAATAGCGAATTTTTCGATGACTTCAAAACAATCCAAGCCGATCAGTCATTCTATATTACAGCTGATAATAAGCTTGTCATTTCATTCGATAAATATGAAATTGCACCTGGTTATATGGGTGTCGTGACGTTTGAAATTCCGTCAGAAATTTTGAGTGATTTACTGGTCAGTGACACATACATTAACTAATCCCTTTCCTATATAAAAAAGCAGACACTTTCGCGTGTCTGCTTTTTATAATTCAATTATGCTGGCATCGGCGTTTTTGTTGGTTCTGCGTAGCCTTCTTTATAATTTTCATCGATGAATTCACGGATTTCTTTTAACGATTTACCTTCTTGCTTCATCATTACAGATTGCACGGCGATATCCAGACAAACTTGGCAACGTGTGCCATGGTCATCCCAGACAACAGAACCGTCTTCACGAACTTCGTCGATGAAACAATTCAAGTTACTGTCATGACCTGCGCTTTCACCACACCCACAATAGCAAGGCATCCACTCAATAATATCCGTTGCAGTTCCCGCCATTTGATAGACAAGACGCATATCCTCCGACTTGTCATCTAGGAACGACGGTAAAATATCAGCAGAAGCTGTTACTTCTTGCAAGTCACCGTTTGGTACATGCTGCTGTTCCCCATGTGCCATGTCATGTTCTTTCTCACTTGGCTGCGCTTTTTCTCCGCATGCTGAAAGGACAAGAACTGCTGCAAGCAAGATAAATATCCATTTCTTTTTCATATACTGCCCACCCCTTATTCGCGTAGTTGTCCTTTCATCATAACCCAAAACAACACGTTTATAAGTTACAGTTTGATGGACAATAAAGTTAATCTTCAATCAGAGGGGTCTTACTGCCCGTTAATGAGGGATCAAACACGACGGTGATTAGCCTCTTGCTTAATCCAATGCCTGATACCCTTCCCGGCATACGGCTCATCCGCAAATCTCGGAATCACATGTAAATGCGCGTGCGAAATCGATTGCCCGCCTGTTTTTCCCGTATTCCAACCAACCGAATAACCATCGTGCCCGTACCGCTCTTCCAAATAAGCTTTCACTTTCATTAGCAGTTCCTGTGTATCAATCCATTCCTGCGCGGTTAATGAAAATACATCGACTGCATGCCGTTTCGGAACGATGAGCCCGCTCCCTTCCAACACAGTTTGCTCGGAAGGCTTTTGAATATAAGCGCATGTCGCATTTTCAAAGATAATTTGTTGCTCAGGATCCGCTAGCAAATTGCAATATGGACACTCTTTTTCGTACATACTGAAGTCGACTCCTTATTTCCCAATCATTTTTGAAGGAACGACATACTCGTCAAATTGTTCTTCTGTCAGCAAGCCAGATTTAAGTGCCGCCTCTTTTAGCGTTGTTCCTTCCGCATGTGCTGTTTTCGCGATTTTCGCTGCATTTTCGTAACCGATATAAGGATTAAGTGCCGTCACAAGCATAAGTGAGTTTTGAACTTTACGATCAATTTCTTCACGATTTGGTTCAATTCCAACTGCACAGTTATCGTTGAAACTGATCATCGCATCGCTCAACAACGTCACGGATTGAAGGAAGTTGAATATGATAACCGGTTTGAAGACGTTCAGTTCGAAGTTCCCCTGGCTCGCTGCGAAACCGATTGTTGCGTCATTCCCCATCACTTGTGCGACAACCATCGTCAATGCTTCACTTTGAGTCGGGTTCACTTTTCCAGGCATGATGGAACTGCCTGGTTCGTTCTCAGGAATTGTAATTTCACCAATACCTGAACGTGGTCCACTAGCCAACCAGCGCACATCATTCGCAATTTTCATTAGGTCTGCTGCAAGTGCTTTGATAGCGCCATGAACGTAAACAATTTCATCATAGCTCGTAAGTGAATGGAATTTATTTACCGCAGACGTAAATTCGATTCCTACTGCTGTGCTGATTTCAGTAGCAACACGGTCCCCAAATCCTGCAGGTGCGTTAAGTCCTGTACCAACAGCTGTTCCACCGATTGCAAGTTCTTTCATCGACTCGACGCTGTCCGTAATCATTTTTTCTGTTTTCTCGAGCATCCGGTGCCAACCGCTAATTTCCTGGCCAAGCGTTAAAGGTGTCGCGTCTTGTAAATGCGTACGGCCGATTTTAATGATATCCATGAACTCTTCGGACTTCTTGTTAAGTGTTTCTTTCAATACACCAATTGCCGGTACGAGTTGTTGTTGTACTGCCACGACGCCTGCAACATGCAACGCTGTAGGGAATGTGTCGTTTGAACTTTGTGATTTATTGACATCATCGTTCGGATGAAGGCGTTCTTCCTCGCCCCACTCTTCAAGAAGTTGATTTCCACGGTGTGCAAGCACTTCGTTCATATTCATGTTTGACTGCGTACCGCTTCCTGTTTGCCAAACGACAAGTGGGAAATGATCATCCAGTTTGCCAGAGACTACTTCATCCGCCGCTGCAGAGATAGCCTTCATTTTTGCTTCTGAGATAGCACCGTGTGCATGGCTCGCGATTGCTGCAGATTTTTTCAAATGGGCAAATGCACGAATAACACCAATTGGCATTTTTTCTCCGCCAATTTTAAAATTTTGTTTACTGCGTTGCGTTTGCGCTCCCCATAGCTTGTCCGCAGGTACTTTAATTTCACCAAATGTGTCGTGTTCAATACGATAATCCATCATTCATCCCTCTTTCAATTGTAAGTATTTCCATTATCGCTGATTGGCACCTTTTTTTCATCCGCCCAGTCTCGGATAAATGCTTTTTGCCTAGGGTTTAGGTTCGTCGGCAATTCATCTTTTCCGAAAAAACGATGTGCTTTGCTTTCTGTACCGCCCTGTTTTAGTTCACCCAAATAGTTTTCTGTTTGAAAAATAACTTGCACGCTATATACTTGATCACCATTCGGATACGTCACAAAACAGGCCTCTCCGGAATAAAGACCAAATAGCTTAAGCCCCTCCACATGCAGTCCCGTTTCTTCATATGTCTCCCTTTTCGCCGTTTCTTCAAACGTTTCCCCAAGCTCCATCACACCACCAGGAATACACCAATTGTCCTCATCTGTGCGGTGTTGAAGCAAGATTTTATCTTCATTTGTAATGATGACGCCGCAACCCACCGTTAGTAGTGATTCCTTACCAATCATTTTCCTCATCGTTTGAATGTAATCCATAGCATTCCCCCCTTTTTTTATATAGAAAAGACCCGGTTTCCCGAGTCTTTTTCCATTCTTCATTTCCAATTGAATTGGTTTTTCTTTAATATCTCTATAAATGCATCGACTACTTTAGGGTTAAATTGTGTCCCTCTTCCGCCCTCTAGTTCTTTCACAGCTTCTTGTATAGAAAGGGCCTTCTTATACACTCGATCGGTTGTCATTGCATCAAATGCATCAACGACCGATACGATGGCGGATTCTAGCGCAATTTCATCACCTTTGAGACCATACGGATAGCCTTTTCCGTCGTGTCTTTCATGATGTTGTTCGACAATGAATGCAGTATCTGCTAGCCATTCGACAGCATGCTCACGCATAATCTTTGCACCTTCTGTCGTATGAGTCTTCATAATTTCCCACTCTTCAGCTGTCAGTTTCCCAGGCTTATTAAGAATTTCTAGCGGGACAACGCGCTTGCCGACATCATGAAAATAGGCGCCCCATCTCAAAGTGCTAAGGCTTTCTGTTGGGAGTTCCAACTGTTTCCACACTTCGATTGAATAATCCTTAATTCGGTTGCAGTGCATATAAGTATAGCCATCGACCGATGCAATCGCATCCGCCTCTTCTTGGAGGATTTGTGTTTCGAAAAATCTGTACTCAAAACTTTCAGCTTCCATTTTAATTAAAATATCTGCTTCCGTTTTCCCATAAAACGAAATAATATGTTCATAATTCGATGCTTCAATTGTCTCACCGATTTCCAATAGACGGCGCTTTCCTTCGTATTCCATTTCTACGACCCCGTTAAGAAGCTTATAGGACTCTATGAAGGCGTCTTCGGCATCGTATTGGACCCAAAATGAGCCATTCTTGTGCAATGAATAAAGCGCATTTGACAATCCGTTCCATCTTCCGAGCAATACGACATCCGCATAACCGAGATGAAGTACCGGATATCCTTCGCTAGTTTGATTGCTATACGACTGGTTTAAAATAGTGTACATAAGCGTACTCCTAGGGTTAAGGCATATGATCATCAAAGCATGTCTGAATATTACCATTATAACAAGGCACGCCAACGTTTCATACACCTTTACTCGATTGATGCAAAAATATGTCGATTAGAGTTCCTGCCTCAACGCATTGATGACATCAATTTTCGTCGCTTTACGCGCTGGTCGCCACCCTGAAATCATTGCGACGCCTATGCTGATCGTAGAAGCGATAACCACAAGTTGCCATGGAATAACGGAGAACGTAACAGTCATATCTCCAAAATCTTCTTCACCGAGCGCCGCCGTAACAATTATTGGCAGCACATAATTCGACACAATGCTCACCCCATAGGAAATAACAACTGCAAGAACCGTCCCAACTATACCAATCCACGCACTTTCCATCAGGAATAGTCGTTGGATTAATTTCGGATCTGCCCCGATTGCTTTCATAACTCCGATTTCACGCGTCCGCTCTGTCACAGCCATTGTCATCGTGTTAAATATTCCGATAGATGCAATTAAGATCGCAATTGTCCCAACGAATACAAGTCCAGCTTTCAACGCTAGGAAAAAGACATCTAATTGATCAAGTTCTTCGGATATGGAATACACACTATATCCATCGTCTTTTAATGCAGTAGAGATTGCTTTCACATTTTCTAATTTATCCGCATAGACGTTTACATTGCCATAAAATAATTGCTGTGCGTCTGTATTATCATCCACTGGCTTGTCTACATGTGCATAATAGATTTTTTCTAAATCTGGAATAATAGATGCGTCAGCGTATATTTTTTGATCCTGCTCCCAATCTTTCGCAGGTTTCTTTCCGATTCCCACTATCGTGAGCATCATTTTATCCTCAATCATTTCACCTTCATCGTCACCGATTTGATAGTTGAACTGTTCTCCAATCAATTTTCCGTCATACGTAGTAAATTCACCATCTTCATTTTCATCTTGTTGATTCATCAAGGACTCTGCGAAATTGCTTCCCACGACGACTTCGTTCACTTTTTCAGGTAAACGTCCTTCCTGAAGCTCGAAATTCGCTTTCTTTTCTTCTGTAAAATCCGTCACAACGAGTTGACTATTCCCAGTGAAATCACCAATTGAAGACTGCTGTTCTGCCCCTAAGTTTTGGCGGAATACAACTGCTTTTACATGATCCCGTTTCTTCAGCTCTACAACTTTCTCTTCATCCATCTCACTTGAGAACACTTCAATTTGTGTCACAAGTCGGTTCGATAAGACCTCTCCCCGAATCGTTTCGTGTAGGCCGAATCCAACGGACGCGAGCACAATTAAAAAGGCTGTTCCCATCGTGGCCGCAAGCACGGTCATAAAAACACGCATTTTATTTTTCTTGATATGTTGCCCTACGAAACTAATCTGGTCCTTAAATTGCATGCTGTGCACCGCCTTCCGTTAATACGCCGTCATGCATTCTGTATACGCGATTCGCTGTTTGTGCCACTTCATCGTCGTGTGTAATGATGACGAATGTGATGCCCCGTGTTTTATTGAGCGACTGGATAAGCAAAAGAACGTCCTGTTCTGTTTCCGAGTCGAGACTACCTGTCGGCTCATCGGCGAAAATGATTGGCGGATCCGTTATAAGCGCACGCGCAATACTGACTCGCTGTTGCTGACCTCCCGATAATTCATTTGGATAATGGTCTTGCAC
Source organism: Sporosarcina sp. FSL K6-1540 (assembly GCF_038620285.1). NCBI lineage: Bacteria > Bacillati > Bacillota > Bacilli > Caryophanales > Caryophanaceae > Sporosarcina > Sporosarcina sp. FSL K6-1540. The sequence goes on along the minus strand of NZ_CP152018.1, from coordinate 2,077,157 downwards.
ATCCGTGAGTCCAACGCTCTGCATCAGGTCTTTTACTTTCTTCTGTCGCCCACTTTTGTTGATGCCCTTTAATGTCAGTGGCAGTTCAACATTTTCAAATGCTGTCAATCCAGGCATGAGTTGAAAGTTTTGAAAGACGAAACCGAAATGATCTAATCGAAACTTCGCACTTTCCACCTCGTTGAATGCAGAGGTCTGAATGCCTTGCACACTGATTTCTCCACTTTCAGGCGTTAGGAATCCTGCCATAATATGAAGAAGCGTTGATTTACCCGAACCACTTTTGCCAACAATCGATACAATTTCACCCTCCGCAACATCAAACGTTAACCCCTTCAACACCGGAACTCGCTTTTCTTTACCTTTCTTGCCGATTTTGAATGAATGATTTAAATTTTGCACACTAATCATCTGTTCCCCTCCAACTTTCTTTATTTCCTTCATTATATAGGGAGAATCTTAAGGGTTTGTAAGGATAGATATGAAGAATTTCTTAAGATGTTGGAGGTGGATGCTGGGTATATGATTGGTCTGGCAGGGGTTATGATCGATCGCGCGAGAGTTATGATTGGTTGGAGGCTTTTATGATCGGTCGTGCGAGGCTTATGATCGGGTGGAGGCTTTTATGATCGGTCGTGCGAGGCTTATGATCGGTTGGCGGCTTTTATGATTGGTCGTGCGAGGCTTATGATCGGTTGGCGGCTTTTATGATTGGTCGTGCGAGGCTTATGATCGGTTAGGGAGTTTTATGATTGGTCTGGCAGGGGTTATGATTGGTTGGAGGCTTTTATGATCGGGCGTGCGAGGCTTATGATCGGTTGGCGGCTTTTATGATCGGTCGTGCGAGGATTATGATCGGTTGCAGGCTTTTATGATTGGTCGTGCGAGGATTATGATCGGTTGCAGGCTTTTATGATCGGTCGTGCGAGCTTTATGATTGTTTCCTTACTTTACGCTCGCTGAGGGGGCCAACAACATAAAAAAAGCCCCGACGCACTATTGCGTCGGGACTCTCCTCTAGTTAGATATTATTCAGCTTCGTCAGCTGCAACTTCTTTTCTTGCAATCACTTGTTGAGTGGGTTGCTTCGTATTTGTTGCTTTTATCTCATTTGTCAGCTGGTCAATACTTGGGCGGATATTGCCTTTGCCCGTGTAGTTTTCAAGCATTTCCTTAACGTCGATGCCCGATGATGCTTTCAAGGATTCTTGCAATGTTGCCATTAAGTTAGTCGCATACGACGTTACTTTATTGGCTCCGCCGCCTTCACCACTACCCGTGTCAACAACAGTAATTTTATCAATATTCGCAAGCGGGCTTGCAATTTGTTTCGCATATTCTGGAATCATTTTAACAATCATATCAAGCATGGCAGCTTGGCCGTACTGTTCGAATGCTTCCGCAATTTTACGTTTCGCTTCTGCTTCTGCAAGACCTTTTAGACGAATAATGTCAGCTTCAGATTCCCCTTGCGCGCGCATCGAATCGGCTTTCGCCTGCCCGTCGAGACGAACTTTTTCTGCATCCGCAAACGCACGTGCTTCAATGCGGTACTTTTCAGCATCAGCTTCCGTAATTTGTTTCGATTTTTGAGCTTCTGCATTTTGTTCGATTGCATAGCGATCCGCGTCAGCTTTTTTCTTAACTTCAGAATCATATTGCTTCTCACGACGCAGAATCTCTTTCTCTTCAAGTTCAATCTGTTTTTGACGTTCAATGATTTGAATTTGCATTTCCTGTTCCATAACTTCCTGTTTCGAGACGGCCGTTTGAAGTTCGTAAGCTTGGTCGGCACGTGCTTTTGCAACATCCTGATCACGACGGTAATCCGCAACCTTCAATTGATTCTCTTTTTCAGCTTCCGCAATTTCAGTCGCACGTTCAATTTCTGCTTTTTGTGCTTCTTTAGATGCTTCCGCATTTTTAATACGCGTTTCTTTTTCTGCTTCAACTGTTGCGATATCCGCATCACGCTTCACTTGTGCGATACGTGGTTTCCCGAGTGAATCGAGATAGCCATTTTTATCGCGCACATCTTTAATTGTAAATGAAACGATGATGAGTCCCATTTTGGAAAGATCCTGTGAAGCAACACGTTGCACTTCCTGAGAAAACATATCGCGATTTTTGTAAATTTCTTCTACTGTCATTGAACCAAGAATCGAGCGCAAATGACCTTCCAATACTTCTTTTGCTTCATTTTCACGATCAGCTTTTGATTTCCCCAAAAATTGTTCAGCAGCTGTTGCAATCTCTATGATTGAGCCACCAATTTTAATAATCGCTGTTCCATCTGCCATAACAGGAACGCCTTGCTCCGTGTACACTTCCGGCGTTGTAACCTCAAGCTTACTTGACAAAAGGCTAAGCGGTGCCGCTTGTTGGAACACTGGCAACAGGAACGTCCCGCCGCCGCGGATGATTTTAATACGATTTCCCGAATCATCCTTATGTACATTTTTAGAACCAAGATAACTTCCTGTCACGATTAGTGCTTCATCTGGCCCGACTGTGCGGTACTTTGTGATGAAGACGAGAACCAGCGCCAGTAAAACAAACGCGACGACTCCAATTGCAATCCAAATTTCCATCTGTTTTTCCCCCTTTTTTATTTGAAGCGGAATGGTTCATACTCTTTAACGATGAATGTTCCATCTCTCACTTCAATAATCAATACTTCTTTTCCGTACTCAATTGCTGTGTTTTCGTACCCTACCGCCCTCTTAGAAATCATGCCATTTACCGATTCGATAACAATTTCACCGAATCCATCAACAGGGACAGGTACAATCACTTTTCCAACCCTACCCATCAGCGACTCATCCGTATACGCGAGGGACACTTCAGCCGATTTCAGTGGAAGAAGGACAAATAAGTACAATAGAAGATCGAGTACAAAAGCAGTAACAAGTGCAATTACCAAAATGATTCCGCTGCCCCATGTTGTAACAAGTTCTAATATATAACCGCCAGCCGCTACAAATGTTATGAATGCAAGTATCACCGCCGGATCCAAGAAAGGACTAGCATCGCCGATTCCTTCCGCCATGTCACTAAATAAGATATAAAGTAACGTTGCAAGGCCTGCAACAATTAGCCCAACCATATAGACTTGCACAATTGGCATCCCAAACAGTTCCATTTCAACACCCCACTTTCACCTTTTTTGTCTCACCTATATATACGTCCCATCATCCCGAAAGTTTCAATTTACTGAAAATTTTTCACAAATTTATTCCATATCAATTAAACCGTTTTTCCTGGCAACGTGAATTGCCTCTGTCCGACTTTTTACTTGCAACTTTTGAAAGATGTCCGAGAAGTAGTTTCTTACTGTTCCCTCCGACAAAAATAACTGCTTGCTGATTTCTTTATTCGCCAAACCTTTTGATGCCAGCATAAGAAGCTCTTGCTCCCGCTCGGATAACTGATCTTTTTCTGTAAATAGTGAAAAGGCCAGTTCTGGATCGACAACTCGCTGACCCGCGGCTACTATGCGAATTGCTTCGGCAAGTGCACTACTCGGTCCGTCTTTCAATAAGAAACCTTTTACGCCTGCATTCACTGAACGCTGTAGATAACCAGTTCGGCCAAACGTTGTCAACATGATGATCGCCACACCGGGGTATTTCTCCACTAATCTTTCTGAAGCTTCCAAGCCGTTCATAATCGGCATTTCAATATCTAAAATACAGACATCGGGCAGTAATCGCTCGACTGCTTCAATCGCTTCCAAGCCATTTGCTGCCTCACCGATGATTTCTAAGTCCTCTTCTATAGAAAGAAGTGCTATTAAAGCCCCCCTCACCATCGCCTGATCTTCTGCAATTACGACGCGTATCACGAGACGACACCCACCTTTTCAATACTTTTCGGTAGCGGAATGAATAACTGAACGACTGTCCCTTCTTTACCGCTTTTCCATCCAATCGTTCCATTAATAAGCCCAATCCGGTTTTGCAGGCCTGTCATACCATGATTTGGAACCGCTTCATCGATACCTTTTCCGTTATCAGCGACTTCAATTAATACACCTTCCACTGAACGTGCAATGTTAATTTGACACCATGATGCAGCGCTATGTTTAACGACATTGGTCACAAGTTCCCGAATTGCCATCACAGCAATCTTTTCATACCCACGATTAATGGAATGGATTTCTCCGTTTACTTCAGAATTGATTCCTGCACTGTGTAAATGTTGCCGGCTGGCAGTCAATTCATCGACAAGCGTGCCTGTATCAAGGTCTTCCACAAGCTCCCGCATCTGTGTTAATGTTTCGCGCGAGATTGTAATCACTTCCCGTAACTCCCCCGCAGCTCTTTCTGTGTCTGAAACGAGTAGCTTCTCGGCAAGCTCAGTTTTCAATGTAATCATCGACAGCTTTTGTCCAAGTGTATCATGCAAATCACGCCCGATTCGCTGGCGTTCTTGCTGCTTCACCAATTCATCAATCCGACTATGTGCTTTCTCCAATTCTCGCTGGGATTCATTCCATTTTCGTCTTGATGAAATCATATAGGCATTAAAGATGGCGAGCAGAATAGGTACAAGCGACATGGATGTTTGCACTATATTTAAGTCCTTAGCCACGCCATAGACAATCCCAACCACTATATAGACGCCAACAGCCGCGATGCGCTTGCGTCCGGACAATAACGAAATCATATTTGAAGAGAAGGCACTCAGCCAGAAAAAAACCGGTCCGAACATATACACCCAAAAACCAATAATAATCGCTTGCACAATGACGAACACTAGATAGCTGTTACGCCAATAGGACTGGCGATAGACGAATAAAAAGGGAGCAAGTAGAAGGATTGAAAACATACGCTCCATGCCCTCTAAAAAGAACGCCCCTATGAGCGGAAACAACATATAGATTAAAATAGTATACGGTTCCCTACCTAAACCTTCGGGAAATACTGCAAATCTCCTGCTCATTAATTCGCCGCCCTTCTATTTATATATCCTCCAACCCAGTAAACCCCTATAAATAGCATCGAATAAAAGATAAGTCCACCCATTTGACCAATCAAGGGATACCCTCCACCCAGTAAACGGAAGGCACCCGCTATCGCGATTGCTCCTGGAGACCCGCTTGCAATAGGTTGCACCCAGCCCGGAAACTGTTCAATCGGAATCCACGTCCCTGCAGAAAACATCACAAATATCCACGTAAAGTTTGCAATACCAGAAACAGTACCCTGTTTCCCAAATGAACTGATGGCCACACCCAACGTCATGAACACCGCGGACACACCGATAAACCATACCGCAATCATACACCATTGCCCTACACTGCCTGGGAGCCCGTGAATCGTCTGAACAAAAACGATTAAGATCACAACCGTGATACTATTCAATAAGAGCTGTGACATCAGTTTCGCACCTGAAACGACTAATTCGGAAACCGGCAATGCCCTCATAGATGTACGCCAAGGTCTGCTGTTGTCGTATGCAAGCCCAATAGCAAATGTCGTGACAGCTCCCGACAACAAACTGAAGACAAGCATTGCGATAAGTAGATATGCATAGTGCTCTGGTTCATTCGAAAGCGAAAAGATTAGGTAGTAGACGATGGGAAGAACGATGGCATAAATGACAAAATAGCGGTTTCTTAGCATGCGCAACACTTCAATTTTTGTCAACAATAAAAAGGGCTTAGTCATTGCACAACCCCTTCCTTCAACAACACAATTCGATGTGCAAGAACTTCTCTTTCTTCCCTGGAATGTGTAATCAGTAAAACGGCAAGCCCTTCATCAACAGCAAGCTTTAGTTGTTGATAGAAATGTTTTTTCATTTCCTCGTCCATTCCCGCAGTTGGTTCATCCGCAATCAGCACAAGTGGTCTACCTGCCATCGACAATGCAAATGACAGCCGCTTACGCTCACCGCCTGATAATTCATGTGTCTTTTTAAGGACCATTTCTTGCAATAATCCTAGACGGACAAGCTCGTCGAATGAATAAGGACTTCTATAGAAGGATTGAAATAAACAAAGCATCTCCTTGACCTTCACATTATCCATGAATTCGGCGTGTTGGAACATGAAGCCTATTTCCGATTTCATTTTCCTTCCTAGTGGTTTCCCTGCCAGTAGAATTCTCCCGCTTAAAGGATGGACGATTCCTGCTATAACGGATACGATTGTTGATTTCCCCGCTCCATTTGCTCCACATAGCGCAACTACTTCCCCAGATGCAATTTCCAAGTTAATATCACCTAACACGTTTTTCCGTTTAAACTCCACACAAAGATTAATAATTCCCAACATACTCTCACCTCTTACGTTAACTTTACTGATAAAGAGGGTATTCTGTGGAGTACATTGAGTCATTTTTCCTTCATGACAATTGTCACTTTCTCTATACAGATTTGATTTTTGTGAATCCTTTGTAGGGTCTTTGTAAAGATTGTGTAAAGTTTGTGCAGATATCGTCGAAATTTGTAGGTATCTCAAATTGTTTTTGATATGATGGGATTGTTAAAAAATTATTTCCCATACTGGGACGGAGGTACAACAATGTTCAGCTCACGTAAACCTGACCCTTTTTTCATAGCATTATTAACCATTGCTGAAAATGTGCAAGAAGCGGTTCATTATGCCAACGACTTTAAAGTGGTGACAGTTGCCGACTTGAAAGAAGTAAGCATTAAACTCAAAAATTACGAGACGGAAGGTGACACGCTCATCCACGATCTCATTACTAAGCTTAACAAGTCGTTCATGACACCAATTGAGCGGGAAGATATCATGAATTTGGCCATTAAGATGGATGATGTTCTTGATGGTATTGAACATTTCGCAGCACATCTTGAAATGTTCTCTCTTACTGAAATTGATGAGTATGTACAGAAATTCATGGAAAACATTGTGAAAAGTACCGACGAAATCGTTAAAGCGATGAAATTGCTTGCGAGGAAAAAACTTGAAGCGATGCACGATCACGCAGTACTTATTAAAGATTACGAACGAGTTTGTGATGAAGTTTTCCGTACATCGGTCAAACAACTCTTCATTAATGAAAAGGATCCAATTCGCATTATCCAATTCAAAGACATATATGAACAGCTTGAAGATGTCGCCGATTATTGCCAAGATGTTGCCAACACAATCGAATCAATTATTATGCGCAACGCATAAGGGGGAGCCAAATGGATACAATACTTCTCCTCACCATACTAGTCGTTGTTTTCGCACTCGCTTTTGATTTCATCAACGGATTTCATGACACGGCGAATGCCATCGCAACATCCGTTTCGACTCGTGCACTGAAACCGAGAACTGCTATTATGATGGCAGCTGTCATGAACTTCGTCGGCGCTCTCGCATTTACAGGAGTCGCAAAAACGATTTCAAAAGACATTGTCGATCCATTCGTTCTCGAAAACGGTTCGCTTGTCATCTTAGCGGCACTTATATCAGCAATTGCGTGGAATCTGATTACCTGGTATTTCGGAATCCCATCCAGTTCATCCCATGCTTTAATCGGTTCAATCGCTGGCGCGGCTATTTCAGCAGCAGGTTTCGGCATTTTAAATTACAGCGGTTTCCTAAAAATATTACAAGCGCTTCTTATTTCTCCGTTCATTGCACTTGCAGGCGGCTTCCTTGTAATGTCGATATTCAAAGTGACCTTGAAGAACAAGAATTTATTTAAGGCAAATAAACGAATTCGTTATATGCAAATCGGAACAGCAGCGCTTCAATCGTTCACACACGGTACAAATGATGCGCAAAAAGCCATGGGTATAATTACAATGGCATTGATTGCAGCAGAATTGCAGACGTCGGACGATATTCAACTTTGGGTCCGGATTGCTGCAGCGACAGCGATGGGGATCGGAACATCAATCGGTGGCTATAAAATCATTAAGACTGTCGGCGGCAAGATTATGAAAATCCGTCCAGTGAACGGCATAGCAGCTGATTTGTCATCTGCTATGATTATTTTTGGAGCGACACTTATCCATTTACCGGTTAGTACAACACACGTCATTTCTTCCGCAATCATGGGTGTAGGTTCAGCTCAACGTGTAAAAGGTGTCAATTGGGGAGTCGCTAGAACGATTGTCACGACATGGATTATTACTTTACCAATTTCAGCAACAATCGCTGCGATTGTCTATCAGATCCTTAACTTGTTTTTTTAATTCAAACATTTCTCTTGCAATGTGCTAATATCCCTGTTATGATAAAGAAGAATTATTTTTGTTCGGCATGATGGTCTCGAATAAATCTTGACCGCTTCAAGACTTGAGCAAGGATAGTAATACAATGTATGCACAAAGCATACGAGGAGGAAACACACATGGAACAAGGTAAAGTGAAATGGTTTAACGCAGAAAAAGGATTTGGCTTCATCGAACGCGAAGACGGAGACGATGTATTCGTACACTTCTCAGCTATTCAAGGAGAAGGCTTCAAGTCTCTTGAAGAAGGCCAAGATGTAACGTTTGAAATCGAGCAAGGCCAACGCGGTCTTCAAGCTACAAACGTAAACAAAAACTAATTTGAATTAACCATTCAAAAGCCATTTCCTTCGGGGAATGGCTTTTTTCTTTGTCCAAAATTAATTGTGGTGACTACTAAGTACTTATAATAAACTGAGCATTGGAGCCTTACTAGGGGTATCAGAAACCTAAGACTGGAGGGTAGCATCCCCTAGCGAATTCAATGTAATTCTTATTTCAACCTATATACGATGAACTTCCCTCCAGGATGCAACCTATTATTACCTACATAGACTCGTTTAGTAACCGCTTGCGGATTTTCACTCATGCTAGATTCCCTAACCTGTGCCGCCTCCTTCGATAAAAGACATTCCCATCATTTTCCGTTATTATAGAAGAATAGAGTCAATCTATACACAGGAAGGAATGATTGTATGCGTACACTTGCGCGTTTTGTAACAAGCGCACATAAATATATTATCTTTGCATGGATTGCAATCTTCGTCATATTGACGCTATTCGCGATTAAGTTGCCCGGACTTTTAGAAGGTGACGGCTTCCAAACAGATGGCGAACATGCCGCAGTCATGAATATTGTATCTGATGAATTCGATATGCCGGCAGAAACCATGTTCCTCGTTTTCGATAATGTGTCAGATGAAAAAATAGTATCTACACTCACTAACGTAGATAAACTTAAGGTCACTTCAGAAATCGTGTCACCGTTTGACAACGATACACAGTATAAAAACACTGCTTCCTACGCACTTCTTCATTTTGATAACGCGGAGAAAGATATGTCTGTTATCGTCACGGATATCCGAGAGGCTGTCGGTAATGAAAAAGGAATCACACTTACAGGTGCTTCCGCTATTTCAAAGGACATTAACACTGCTAGCCAACGTGACTTAATGACAGCAGAGGCAATCGGGTTACCGATTGCAATTATTATACTTCTTTTCGCTTTCGGAACTGTCGTCGCTTCATTCGTACCATTAATTATTGGTATTGTAACTGTCGTATCCTCTTTCGGTGTATTGGCCATTCTTGGCGGAAAAATGGACCTGTCCATTTTTGTCTTGAATATCATCCCAATGCTGGGACTTGCGCTTAGTATAGACTTTGCTTTGTTGTTCATCAGCCGTTATCGTGAAGAACGCAAAAGGAGCGACATGCATGAAGCTATCTCCACTACGATTCGAACAGCAGGAAGATCCGTCATCTTTTCCGCTTTCTGTGTGTTCATCGGACTTGGCGCAATGATGCTTATACAGGTCGACATTTTCCAAAACATTGCAATCGGCGGTATGATTGTCGTAGCAATGGCTGTCCTTGCATCTATAACCTTGTTACCGTCCGTACTTATTGCGCTTGGCGACCGGATTGACAAATGGCAGCTATTGAAAGAAAAATCGGCTGAAGCGAACGGTTGGCGCAAATTTGCCAACGCAGTTATTAAGCGTCCCGTTATGATAACAATTGTTGCGTTTATCCTACTCGGTATCGCAATAATTCCAGTGAAAAATATGGATTTAACAATTCCAGCAATTGATTCATTGCCAAAGTCGTATGATACGCGCCAAGCTTTTGAATTGATTGATAAAGAGTTTGGTCTGGCTGATCAAGCCGCTGTCTATGTCATTGCAGAACGTGCGGACGGCTGGGTGGATGAAAAAGGTCTCCAGTCCATGAAAGAACTCGAAAAAGAACTTTCAAACGATCCGCTTGTGGATAAAGTAACGACAATTTTTACTGCAAGTGACATCGATTCCGTCGAACAATGGGAGCAAGCGATGTTGGCGCCTGAAATCGCCGCCGGACTCTCCCCTCTTATTGAAACATTTGTGAAAGACGACAAGCTGATGATTCCTGTGACACTTAGAGCTAATGGCAGTTCAGATGCCGCACAAGATTGGGCGCGCGACTGGTCCGACAAGCAAACGGAGTGGAACTTATCCATCGGCGGACAACCAAAGTTCAATCAGGAAATCTTCGATGAAATACTGGATAAGATTTTGTACGTTCTGTTGGTTATCCTCGTCTCGACGTTTTTCATCCTAATGATTGCTTTTAAATCTATTTTAATACCGATTAAAGCAATTTTGATGAACATCGTCGGATTGGCTGCCACATTCGGTATTCTCGTCTATATTTTCCAGTATGGTCATTTCGGATTGGAAGCAGGCACAATTGCGCTTATCATCCCTGTCATCGTCTTTAGTCTTGTCTTTGGACTAAGTATGGACTACGAAGTGTTCCTCATCTCAAGGATGCAGGAAGAGTATGCGAAAACATTGGATAATGACCACTCAACTGTTGAAGGTCTTGCAACAACAAGTAAGATCATCACGTCTGCGGCACTGATCATGATTGTTCTGACAGGGGCATTCGCCTTTACGGACGTTATGCCAGTGAAACAGATTGGTGTCGGCATCGCGATAGCAGTCGCCATTGACGCAACGATTATTCGCCTATTGCTCGTTCCAAGCCTAATGAAACTGTTTGGCAAATGGAACTGGTGGTTACCGTTTAGAAAAGGGCCCTATAAGCCAGGAAATTGGCATTAAGAAAAGCGGAAGGTGCCTAAAAGGAACGCAGCTTAAGTACGCCACTTCCTGTGGCAACAGCTGCATGACCTACATCCTGTAGGCCCGCGATAGGCATAAGACGGATCGGCGAAGCGGTGCACTTTACCGCATAGCCGGTTCGACTTATGACCCGAGCATCTGACCGCTGGAGCTAGACATTAAAGAAAAGCGGAAGGCGCCTAAAAGGAACGCAGCTTAAGTACGCCACTTCCTGTGGCAACAGCTGCATGACCTACATCCTGTAGGCCCGCGACAGGCATAAGACGGATTGGCGAAGCGGTGCACTTTACCGCATAGCCGGTTCGACTTATGACCCGAGCATCTGACCGCTGGAGCTAGACATCGACCACAGTGGAAAAAACGTATATATTTTAGCTTTAGAAAAAGCACACCAGGGATTAATCCCTGGTGTGCTTTTTCAATTAGCGATAATCAACTTCTTCTATCAATTCAACAACCGTCACAATCGGCGCCATCCCATTTTCCATATTATTGACTGTTGCCTTCATCGTGAAATAAACAGCAATAATACTTAATAATGTAATTAGCACAAGGCCAATGACAAGGTTTTTACCTTTCACTGCGCATCATCCTCGTCTTCAACTCTGACGAATTCCTCTTCAATCAAATAGACGTCCGCTTCGTTATAATCACCGAAACTTTCTTCAAGATTCAAGCCGTGATACAAATTCCAGAAGCCTTGCTCTTCCATAAGGATTAGCTCTTCACCTTCATTGTTCACAAACTTTTGTACAATAGCCTGTGGTTCAGGTGCCCCTTCAGATAAAGCCTTGATAGAATCTGCAATAATTTTCCGTAGTTCCACTTCTGAAGCTTCACGGATATTGACGAGACCACGTTCATCCGCATCATAACCAGGAATTCCCGCTACATAGATAAAACCGTTACCGTTCGGGTGAAGATGCTGAACGACGACTGTTTTTTCATATAAGCTTTCTTCATAATGATAGTTGACCCGTTTCATTGACACATCTTTACGTGTAAGTTCGGGAATTGTTTCGATAATCTGTTGTTTCTCTTCAAATGTCAACATATATGTTCACTCTTTTCCACTCTGATTTCGTTTAAGTATACCATTATTCTTCTTTCACGGATAATCCAAGCACACGTGCGAAGCCAATTGCCTGATCTTTTGACACAATACAGCCTGCAATTTTCGGGAGCGTGACTTCAATCCGGTCATATGTACTATCAGACAAGTCAACACCATTCAAGTCCGTTTCAGTGAAGTTAATATTATCCAGCTTACACAACTTAAATTGCACGTTATTAAATGAGCTTTCATAAATATCGCCATCTGTTAAATTACACTCAGCGAATTCAACTTCCTTCATGCTAGAGAAGCTGAAGTTAATATAGCGCCCATCACATTCCTTGATTAACGTATGCCCCACTTTCGCATTCGCAAAGTCCGTACCCGTCAGTTTCGAATTAACGATTTCACACCTGTGGAACATGGCACTTTGAAAATTAACATTGGATAAATCGCACGTATCAAACACTACATCAACAAATTCTGCTCCCGCTAAATCACTTCCCGCAAACGATACATCTTTAAAGATCACGTCATCGAAAGTCAGTCTTCCACCTTCCGCACCTGTCATATGACCTCCGTCAATGCGGACTTTTTCAATGTATCCTTCATTATCGAGAATCGCTTCCACTTGCATAGCCTTATGAGTAACAGACAACTTCGGTTTCTGTCGTTTACTAACCTTTTTTTTAGTCATAAATGAATCCCCCTTTAGCGCGTCTTCCATTCCATAATAATAATAATTAGTATAACTACCGCAATCGCGAGAATATAAAACCAGCTTGGAACACTGCTAATTCCACCAAACATCTTCCTCGCCCCTTTCTTTACTCAACCCTCTTCACACCTGAAATGACGGTGAAGTCGATTGTAATGTTCTGTATATCCATTCCTAGCGCTTCTTCAATCTTTTCCTCACTCGCGCCCCACGTGAGCGGAGTCATGCGGATAAGCGGTGCAAGAAGCCCCGACGATAACGGGAATACATACGTAATCCGTTCCGTTGTGACAGCGTCATAGTGTTGCGCAAAGCGCGCAACGGGATCCGTATCGCCTGTGCGCTCTTCATCATCATAAAAAACAGCTCGTAACTCCTTTAGATAACCGCTTTCCGGTACTGCTTTCACAAACAATCCATCTGGTTTTAGAAGACGTGTAAACTCTGCGTAATTTGCCGGCGATAAAATATTTAAAATAACATCGAATTGGCTTTCTTGGAACGGGCAGTTCGCCAGGTCCGCGACACTCCAAATTGAACCTGGATACTCTTTCGCCGCCGCAGTAATCCCCTCTTTTGCAAGATCAATGCCTATTCCAGTTGTTTTACCAGGCAGCTGTGAAAGAATTGCCGACAAGTGCGTGCCTTCCCCGCAACCCGCGTCCAGAATGAAGGCCTGTTCCCGCCCTTCTATATGCTCATGAACTTTATGTGTAATAAATTCCAGAACCTGATTGAAAAACCCACTGCTCATTACCGTTTTTCTTGCTTCAAATAGCGATTTATCATACTTCGTCACATGTGCCTGCGGTGCTAAATTGACATAGCCATTTTTTGACAAATCGAATGAGTGATTGTCTACACAAACGAGCCGCGACTTGTCCTCCATGACCATTCCAGATGCGCAGATTGGACATCTAAATAAATGCGAGTTGCTTTCCATCACTTGTGCATTGAATATTTTTTTTGATATAGTCATACGTTGAAAACCCCGTTCATCAGTTGTTCTATTAGTATACAGCTTTTCGACGAGTACTGGAAATGGAGCGAACCCAGTTTATTACCGTCACCATAAATACCTTCATACTGTATTCAACTAGTCCCATGGGGTTACAATAGCAGGTAGGAGGCGATTCCATGAAACGATTATTCCTTTTCATCCTTTTCATTGCTGCACTTTATTTCACAAAACCGTACTGGGAAGAACCAGTCTCACAATATGTCGACATCTCTTTTCTAGAACCTGTCGATGAAAAAATCGATACTCTTTTGACAAAGGAATCCCTCGACACAACAATCCGTTCCATCAGCAACACCATAGATAAAGCACTATCTTACCTAACTTCAAAGACAACTGAAACCGAAGAATCTATCCCTGTTGCAGAAAAACCAGTGTTGGATAAACCCTTGAAAACCCAGGTCTCAATCCACAATATCGAACTTGGTAGCCCACAAGAAAACGTGACAGCTGAACTTGGGGAACCAAAAAATCAATCCATGAACGAATACGGTACCGAATGGTTCACTTATCATGATGGCTATCAAAACTTCGTCATGGTTTCGTTCGATGATAAACAGATAGTGAACGCCATTTATACAAATGACGACCTCATTTCATCAACTGCTGGCATCAAATACGGTTCTTTAAAATCAACGGTGCGCGAAACATTCGGCGAACCGATTAAAGAAATTCGAAAAGGTTTGAACATTTACATGCTCCAGGAAAGTGAGGGTTTTGACGTCTTCAAATCAGGCGATACCTACACTTATGTTTTTTATGATTTACATCAAAATGACAAAGTTACAGCCATCCAGCTAATTAACGATTCATTGGAAAAGAAAAAAACCGGCATCTATGCCGGCGGTGATGCAAACTTACGAAACGGGTTCGAACAACAACTTTTCGACTTAACGAATGCAGCGCGCGTCCGTCACGGGCTTTCCATCCTAAAATGGGAGTCAAACGTAGCAGTTACAGCGCGCAAACACAGTGCGGATATGGCAGATAATGATTATTTTAGCCACGAAAACAAGCAAGGGAAATCCCCATTCGATCGAATGAAAGATGACGGCGTCAGTTTCCGGGGTGCAGGTGAAAATCTTGCATATGGCCAATCAAGCAGTATTTTTGCGCATGAAGGCCTTATGAATTCAGAGGGACATCGCGAAAACATTTTGCTAGATACTTACAGCCACCTGGGGACGGGCGTTTCGTTCAATGATAAATTGCAGCCTTATTATACAGAGAACTTTTTGCTGAAATAAGCTCCATTTAGGATTAATGGGTCATATTCAGGGAATTGGATAGACTATTAAGCATAATGGAGGGGATTTATCAATGAAAGCTGTTACATTCCAGGGTGCAAAAGATATTAAAGTAAAAAAAGTGGATGACCCAAAAATTGAAAAGCATGATGACATTGTCGTCAAGGTAACTTCTACTGCCATTTGCGGATCAGATTTGCACATCTATTTGGGCGCTATACCGACGCATAAGGACTATGTCATCGGACATGAACCGATGGGTATTGTCGAAGAAGTCGGGCCCAATGTGACGAAAGTAAAAAAAGGGGATCGCGTCGTAATCCCGTTCAATTTGGCATGCGGGCATTGTTTTTATTGTGACAATGAAATGGAAAGTCAATGCGACAATTCGAATCCGAATCCCCATGTGGACACGGGCGGTTATCTTGGATTCACCGAACGCTACGGCAATTACCCAGGCGGACAAGCCGAGTATTTACGTGTTCCTTATGGCAACTTTACACCGTTTGTCATCCCTGAAACATGTGAGCTCCCCGATGAAGCCCTTCTTTTCATGTCGGACGTCCTGCCGACAGCTTATTGGAGCGTAGAAAATGCGGGTGTTAAAAAAGGTGATACGGTCGCTGTCCTCGGATGCGGGCCAGTCGGTCTTATGGTTCAGAAGTTTGCTTGGATGAAAGGCGCTAAACGTGTGTTGGCAATCGATCACGTTCCATATCGCCTAAACCATGCTGTTAAAATGAATAAAGTGGAAGCACTGAACTTCGAAAAATTCGACGATATAGGCAGCCACATTAAAGAGATGACCAGTGGCGGGGTCGACATAGTCATTGATTGTGTCGGAATGGACGGTAAAAAGAACATGCTTGAGAAAGCTGGACAGAAATTGAAGCTGCAAGGCGGAACATTAAGCGCTATTGATATCGCTTATAAATCCGTTCGAAAGTTTGGGACCATCCAGCTAACAGGCGTTTATGGTTCCCTTTACAATATGTTTCCTCTCGGTAATCTTTTCGAACGCAATATTACGCTAAAAATGGGACAAGCGCCTGTCATTCATTACATGCCGATGCTTTTCGATAAAATCACGAAAGGCCAATTCGACCCGACAGAAATCATTTCCCACGTGGTCCCACTTGAAGAAGCTGCTACCGCTTATCAGCGTTTTCACGATCATGAAGATGAGTGTATTAAAGTCATATTGAAGCCTTGAATGAAAAACCGGTGGATGCACATCTTAGTGATGTATCCGCCGGTTTTTTCGTGGTCTAAAGTATACTTTTTATGACTATCCCTTACTTCTTTTTAATAACCGCACAGGCAATTCGATCACCTGAGTTACCCGATGGATCCGTTTTGTAGTCATCTACTTTTTCATGAATAACAAGCGAACTGCCGTCAGCGTCAAGAAGTGAGTTCTTAACGTCTGGCTTTAGCGTAACTAATGCAGTCGTCACTTCAGCAGTGACCTTACCATCTGCATCGACTTCGAGGTTCGGTAGATCACCTAAATGAAACCCTTTTGGATTATCAAACCCGTGTTCTTTATGTCCCGGATTGAAATGGTCTCCTGCAGATTTAAAATCAGGTGGTGTACACACAGCCATTTCGTGAATATGAACGCCATGTTTGCCTGGCGACAATCCTTCAGCCTGGATATTGATTGTCACACCGTCGATTCCTTCAACAAAGCTGGCTTCACCAATTTTATCCCCTTTCGTGTTCAAAATCGGCGACATCACCGACTGGACGCTTTCTCCAGTGACTGGTAATTTCACTCCATTCTTTCCACACCCACCAGCAATCAATAGCGCAGACAACATAATGGATAGTACAATTTTTTGTTTCAATATAATTCCTCCTCACTATCTCTTTACTAAGGAGGATGGCTTTAATTCATTTTAATATGTATGGAAAGTAGAATTATTTTCCTATCTAAGTTGAAATAATGATTCATTTCAATTACGCTTCAGCGCTTAGGGAGTGCCTTCACTCCCTTTTTACACGTATTCATATGTTCAATTATCTATATCTTATATTTTCTTCTGCGATTGCTTAAACACAGATCGGGTTAACACACCAGGAAACTAATTCCATATCACTTCGTCTTACCTTTGACAGAAAGGGTGGAAATCGCATGTCTTTCTTGACAATTACAATGTCTTTAGCTGATTTGCAAAGTTATTTGAATAAAATTGATGAATTGTTAATCATCGGATTGCTATCAAGTATTGTCTTTATTTGGAGAAGTAAAAAGCTTGGAATAGCTCAGTATTTACTTTACATCATCTCAGTTATGTCGATAGGTATTGCTGGCTATACTGGAATTCTTGGTGGAATCCTAGCCGATGAATTAAATTTGGGTGGAACCATTGTTCGTGAACTAATCGTTATTTCACTAGGTATCTTCACTATATTTTATACACTTGAGAAATCGGCAGATGATACAAACAAGTAAAAAAACCGCTACCAATTCCAGTTTACGTCGAATTGGCGGCGGTTTATCTCTTTTATTTAATTAACTTTAAAACAGTTCCTTCGCTAATAGACGATAAACATCCAAGCGTTTCTTTTGCGAATGAGGAATGCTGCAAATCATGGCTTCATCAAATCCGTAATGCTCCTGCTCTGTTTGTAACAGCGTCGCAATCTCTTTAGCTGTTCCCACTAAATGCAGTTTACGATTTTCTTTAATGGTCATACGATCCATTTCCGTCAACGGATAATCTTGGGCCTCTTCAGGTGTTAAGGATTGCCCGAGGTGACCTTTCATTAGCATTAAACGGGCAATGTCCTGAGGTACAGCTTCGAATTCAGCCTCTTCTTTTGTTTCAGCTACCGTTACCATATAGGACACATTGATTTCCGGTTTTTCCAAGAACACCGAGGGTTGGAAATTCTTTTTATATGCATCTAAAATCTCTTTAGTCATACCGCCGTTGAAGAACTGCGCAAACGAATAGCCTACACCCATCCGACCTGCCTGGATTGCGCTGTTGCCGCTCGAACCAAGCAACCATGCTTCCGGTAAAACGATAGTAGAAGGGGTTGCGATTGTTTTGTTGTACAAATTGTCTTCCGGCACTTCATCGTTAATCAATTGGAGTGCCGTCTCAAATTTCTCATACATATCATTGACCATCGGTTTGCGGCCTTCTGATAATGCATAAATGGCTTGGTTATCCCCACCCGGCGCGCGACCGACACCAAAGTCAATTCGACCAGGAGAAAACGCACTCAATGTTTTAAACACTTCAGCTAGTTTCAATGGCGAATAATGCATCATCATTACACCGCCTGTACCAATACGAATGTTTTTCGTTTTGGCAGCCAAGTGAGCTGCTGTTACTTCGGGTGCTGAACTTGCAAATGATTTTGTTCCATGATGTTCAGCCATCCACATCCGATGGTAGCCTAATTCATCTGCCAAGATAGCCAGTTCTTCTGCTTTTTTCAAAGCACCTGGGGCAGTATTTCCACTAGTAACAGGTGCTTGATCTAGTATACTTAATCTCATATGTTTAACGTCCCTTCTCTTGGCGAAGCTTCTCAGGTGTGACGTCTTCCCCAAGTGGGTCAATCACAGTTATACCTGAAACAGTGTTCAGAACTTGCCCACGAATTTCTCGTAAGTAGTCTTGCTGCAATACTGTTTGTTCAACCATTTCGGCATTTGTCAAACCTTCTTCACGTTGTTTTTTTGCTAGCTCATTAATGCGGTCTAAGTCTTTAATCATTTTTTCTCCCTCTTCCCCTATCATTTACTTTTCAATGGCTTCACTTCTCAATTGATGGAAAGTGAGGAAGTACATATTCCCCTATTTCCTGAATTACATCTTCCACGGGGCGGTTACCCGTTTTCAAACCCAATATGACATGATTAACACCAATATTTTGTAAAGCATACAAGTAATCGATTAGAAACTTATGACCTGACCTAAAGCCTACTTTTATAGGTACTGGGTTCGGTGCGGCCAACGGATTCTCTGATAAGTCGATAACCAATGGTTGTATAAATGGTTTAAACTCACCCGTTGCCTGTCGCCAAAGTTTGATCATTTCACGCTGGTGATTCGCTTCTTGCGCATAAAACATCCAGCCATCCATATGTTCTGCCAGCCATTCAGTCGTTTGACCAGAATAGCCTGTTGCTAAAACGGGGATATCGGCTAAGACAGGCTTGGGAATAATATCCCCTTCTGTCATGGCAACCCTTTCTGTATGAACCTGTGGGTATGATTCTTCCCACACTTTTTTCATGACCGTTAACGACTCCCGAAACAATTCTGCCCTATCATTATGCTCCACTTTAAATGCGGGAAATTCGATTGGGCGGTCACCAGTTGCAGCGCCAAACAAGAAACGTTGATTAGACATTTCATCCAAAGATGCAGCTGATTTGGCTAAGTGCAGGGGGTGACGTAATGTTGTGACGACACTTGCAGTACCAAGCGCGAGTTTATTCGTATGTGCTGTTACATAGGCGAGAAAAATAAAAGGATCATATATAACACCTGTATCTCCAAATTTAGGATCGAATAACGGTGAATCTCTAACAAACAAAGAAGCAAATCCTAGATCTTCTACTTTATTCACAAGCGTCATTTGCTCTTTCAAATCCATCTTGGGGAGACTTCCAGCATCCGGCTCCAAAGGAAACATAAACCCAAGCGTTAATTTGTTTTCCTTAAACGTTCGTGTAAAACCATTATGTGATTGGAATTTCCCCATAATGCCATCCTCCTAGCTGCCACTCTTTTCAATCACAGAACCATTTTTTCGCGAATCAATTCTTGTAGAAATTCCACTTTCTCTTGATAGCGCTCTGTCTGAATTCCATCTGATAGGGATGCGATTGTTTCACGCTTCAGTACGGATTTCCAAACCGATTCAGCTTCTCCCATTAAGTCCGTTAACAAACAACCTGTATCTTCTTTTTCCAAATCAAGCATGTCGTCGAGAATCCCACTCGCGGAATAAAGGGATTGCTGACCCTCTATTGCGAGATAAATATCGTATATCCGGATCTCTTCGGGCTTTTTCTTTAATTTGAACCCACCTTTTACACCTGACACAGAAGTAATCAAGTCTGCACTGACCAGTTTTCTCAACAACTTTTGAAAATATGTTGGTGAGGTTCCCAGTTGCTGGCTGATTGCATCTCCTGGTAGTACTGCTCTATCCGGCAGCATGTTTAGCATGAGAATCGCATAAACAGACTGCTCAACGCCTGTTTTCATTTGCATAAAATTCGCCTCTTTTATTAATCTAATGTAGATATTCATTATCCTCTTTATCGAATTTTATCTTACAGTACTCGTAAAGTACATTTATTTGATTGTAATAAAAACCGCTGCCAACTCCAGTTTCGTGGAATTAACAGCGGTTTGTCATTTATGCAAGTATCAATTTTTCAAGATCCATTGGTGCAATATATGTACCGTCTTTATAGACGCGCATATTACCACCGGAAATTTCGTCAATCAGCATGATCTTACCTGATTCAGCGTCGCGTCCAAACTCGAGTTTAATATCATACAAGTCAAGACCTTTTGCTGCAAGTTCAGCTCTAACTACGCCTGAAATCTCTTTCGTTAATGCTTCGAGCGTAACGTATTCATCAGTTGTCAATAGACCAAGTTGTGCTAGTCCATCCTTGTTTATCGGCGGGTCGTTACGGTCATCGTCTTTGAGCGTGACTTCTACGAAGGCATCCAAAGGTTGTCCTTCTTCACAGTACGCACCGTATCTACGCAAGAAGCTTCCAACAGCGCGGTATCTGCAAATCACTTCAAGGCCTTTGCCGAATACCTTCGCTGATCGTACTGTCATCGTTACTTCATCAATATTAGCATCTACATAATGAGTAGGAATATCTTTATCCGCCATTTTTTCAAAGAAATATTTCGTCATCCGAAGTCCGGATTGCCCCGCGCCTTCAATCGATAAGCCAACTGTGTTCGCACCAGGATCGAAAACCCCGTCTTCTCCGGTTACATCATCTTTAAATTTCAGTAGTACATTGTTGCCGTCCAATTTGTATACATCTTTCGTCTTCCCTTTATATATGAGTTCCATGCGTCTGTTCCCTTCTATAGTAGGATGAACGTTCACCTTTAGTATAATTGAGAATCGTCATAAGAAAAAGAGTTTTTCTTAAATATCGGATAATGTTCTTTCCATCACGCCAAAACTGTACGATAGTAGACAAATTCTCATAATTGAAAGACAGTATATATGTTGAACAAATGAATACGGCGTATGCGCTTTACAAGGGCTTTTGGGAGGCTACTGAAAAAAAACTTGTACTTGAAATGAATTAGGATTCCCCCTAATACCGCTTCGGCGCTTTGTGGATGCCTCCCGCGAAGACGCGCCTGCGCTAGATAGTCTATGTGAGAAAGAGCTTTTCATTATCTGCGATGAAAACTGCAACCCGGAGTGTGTCTTTCTTGAATAGAATTAGTAGCAAAAAATAAGCACATTATAATCTCGGCGTATACATCTCAAAATCACATTTCTCTCGATAATGAACATCCTAGCGCAGGCGCGGCAAAGGCATCCCCAAAGCGCCAAGCGTTCTACAATCCCCCCCGAATTAATACTCTCTCCTTATTGAGCGCCACAGTAAATTTAGTGGGATTCCTTAATTCAACTTAAATAGGTAAAAACTTTCTCCCTTACACAACCTAATAGCCCATTTTTAATAATTCCCACTCGTCTACTTGCATATAATTGTTGTATACTTATTGTAGTAAATCTATGCTTAATCGAAAGTGAGTGGAAATTCATGGGCCGTAAATGGAACAATATCAAAGAGAAAAAAGCTTCAAGAGATGCGGACACGAGTCGCATTTATGCTAAATTCGGACGTGAAATTTATGTAGTAGCGAAGCAAGGCGAGCCTGATCCTGAATTGAATCAAGCGCTAAAATTTGTCGTAGAACGCGCAAAAACATATAGTGTACCAAAAGCGATTATTGACCGGGCAATTGAAAAAGCAAAAGGTGGTTCAGAAGAAAACTTTGACGAGCTTCGCTATGAAGGATTCGGACCAAATGGCTCGATGGTTATTGTCGATACACTGACAAATAACGTCAATCGTACTGCATCAGAAGTACGCGCCGCATTCGGTAAAAATGGCGGTAATATGGGTGTCAGCGGATCCGTTTCCTATATGTTTGATGCGACTGCAGTTATCGGAATTGAAGGTATGTCCGCCGACGACGTTCTCGAACTTCTAATGGATGCGGACGTCGAAGTGCGTGATATTCTAGATGAAGAGGAGTCGGTCATCATCTATGCTGAGCCAGACCAGTTCCATGCTGTTCAGGCAGCTTTAAAAAGTGCCGGTATTACAGAGTTTAACGTCGCTGAAATAACAATGCTTGCACAAAACGACTTGACTCTGTCACCAGAAGCTCAAGCACAATTCGAGAAAATGATTGACGTACTGGATGATTTGGAAGATGTTCAACAAGTGCATCATAACGTCCACTTAGACGACTAAGCGCAACTGTTCATCCTTTCATTCATTCCATTGACGTGCTATGCTACTAATAGATTGACAACTTCATAACATATTCGACCATTAGGGGAATCCTTTTAAAGGACTGAGAAACGAGTTCCACTCCGCTACCCTTATCACCTGAACAGGTTTGTACCTGCGTAGGGAAGTGGCGTGTCTTCCTATCAGTGCATTCTAATGCCATCGACAGACCACTTTCCATACCTGGAAAGTGGTCTTTTTTTATCAAGAAAAGCAGAAGGCGCCGCTCAGCTCCGACAGGCATAAGACGGTTTACGAAGAGGGCGTCCTTCAGCCCTCGCAGTAAAACGACTTATGACCCGAGGAGTTGGCGCCTGGAGCTAGACAACAAGAAAAGCGGAAGGCGCCGTTTAGCCCCGAAAAGCGCTGGAAGGCTTGACGATAAAGGCGCTCTTTGCCTTTTCGGCAAGACTGAAGCGACTCGAGGGGCTGGCGCCTGGAGTCTAGACAACAAGAAAAGCAGAAGGCGCCGCTACAAATGAACGCAGCTTAAGTGCGCCACTTCCTGTGGCAACAGCTGCATGACCTACATCCTGTAGGCCCCCGACAGGCATAAGACGGTTTACGAAGAGGGCGTCCTTCAGCCCTCGCAGTAAAACGACTTATGACCCGAGGGGTTGGCGCCTGAAACTAGACCCTATTCCCAGGTGAAAACATATACTATTTCTTTTCGATAAGGAGGAGTTCGATGAAGATAATTGCCGTAACAGATGACAAAATGGAACGTAGCCAATTGCTTGATACATTGCTAGCAATCGAACCTTTTATCGACGCAGCCATCTTACGTGAGAAATCGAAAATGGATTCAGAAATAATAGCGTTGATTCGACAATTAATCGAATCTGGCTTTGATTCAACTAAACTAATTGTCCATGGGCGAACGAATGTCGCTTCAATTACCGGGATTAACAAAGTTCAACTTCCCGGATACGGCGAACCGCTAACGCTACTCAAAAAAAAATTCCCGGCTATCTCCTTCGGCAGATCTGTCCACTCTTATGGTGAAGCTGAAACTGCTTATAAAGAAGGTGCTGACTGGATTCTTTATGGTCATTTATTCGAGACAAGTTCAAAAGTTGGCCTCTTCCCCCGTGGAACCGATGAGCTTTTTCAAATCGTTGAATCGCTAGCAATTCCCATCTATGCAATTGGTGGAATTCAGCCCCATCACCTTCCGCAATTAAATCAAGGCGGAGTTGCAGGAATTGCAGTGATGTCGTCCATTTTTGGCAGTGACAATCCTGAAGTTGCCACAACAGCCTATAAGGATGCCAACCATGTCACAACCAGTTGATGTTGTCGTTATTGGGGGAGGGATTATTGGTTGCAGTACAGCTTATTATTTAGCAAAAGAGGGTTTGTCAGTTCACCTTGTTGAACGCGATAAAATCGCTCAAGGCACTACTCGGGCGGCTGGCGGCATGCTTGGTGCACACTCTGAATATTTGAATGACACCTTTTATTCATTCGCGCAAGAAAGTCAGGTACTGTATTCAGAATTCCAACGTGATGCAGGGGCGGACTTCGGTTATACAGCTGGCGGTATTGTTCAGTTTGCTTGTTCCGAAGAAGAACGAATTGCCCTCTCCCGTTGGAAAAACGCAGTTCATCTTTCAGCTGAACAAGTTCGCGAACGAATTCCGCATGTTGCTCCACCTGCTTTTGGTGCGTATCTTTTTGAAGAAGACGTCCATGTTCATCCTGAAAAGGCTTGTCTGGCATTTTGCGCAGCGGCTAAAAATTTGGGTGCTACTATTTCAGAACAGGCCACAGTCGATGAAATCACACTGTTACATGGTGGCTATCAGATACGCATTGCGTCGTCCATTATCAACGCAAAACATCTAGTCATCGCAAGCGGTGCAGCGAGCACCAAGCTTGTGTCAGGGCTGCAAATGACCGCAGTGAAAGGCCAATGTATGCAACTCAATGCGGTAGGCATGCAATTACCTTATACACTTTTCCATAAAGGCTGTTACGTAATTCCACGCTCGGGTGGAACGCTCGTCATCGGGGCCACGATGGAATACGGACATACAGACTTGCAGATAACTGATGCCGGTAATTTGGCATTAAGTGCTATTGCGGAACGTTTTATACCTGGTCTTTCCCGCCTTCCTGTTATGAACAGATGGGCAGGTCTACGTCCAAAAACCGTTGACGACTTACCGTATATCGGTCGGATTCCAGGGAATGAAAATATGTATATTGCAGCTGGTCATTTCAGAAATGGGATTTTATTGGCGCCCGCAACCGCCTGCTTGATTCGTGATTTGATCATCGGAAATGAAGTGAATACAGAACGGATTAAGGCATTTGATCCGAAAAGGGGGATTTTTCATGAAGCGAACAATCGAACTGAACGGCAATCGGTATGACATGCCCGCAGAAGTTGAAAATGTGCAGGAACTGCTTGGGCATCTGGAACTTGCGGAACGCATCGTCATCGTGGAAATGAACCGAGATATTCTTGCGAAAGACGCATATGACAAACCGATCAACGACCGCGACCAAATAGAAATCATTCACTTTGTAGGAGGAGGATAATTATGCTAACAATCGGCAATAAAACATTCAATTCAAGACTATTACTAGGTACAGGAAAATACCCGTCATTTGATGTGCAAAAAGAGGCAGTGCGTGTATCGGAGTCAGAAATTCTTACGTTCGCAGTAAGACGTATGAATATCTTCGAGCCATCACAACCAAATTTCTTGGAACAACTCGATCTTTCGAAATATACACTATTACCAAATACAGCGGGCGCAAAAACAGCGGAAGAAGCGGTACGCATCGCGAAACTGGCGAAAGCATCAGGACTTTGTGACATGATTAAAGTTGAAATCATCGGTTGTGACCGATCATTACTCCCGGATCCAGTAGAAACACTTCGGGCAACTGAAATGCTGTTAGATGAAGGATTCATCGTCCTGCCTTATACGTCAGATGATGTTGTGCTCGCACGTAGGTTATGCGAAATGGGCGTTCATGCAATCATGCCAGGCGCATCCCCTATCGGATCAGGGCGCGGTATTTTGAATCCACTTAACTTGTCGTTCATCATTGAACAATCCAATGTACCCGTTATTATCGATGCAGGAATTGGCTCGCCGAAAGATGCAGCTTATGCAATGGAGCTTGGCGCTGACGCAGTTTTATTGAACACAGCGGTATCAGAAGCTGGAGATCCGATTAAAATGGCCCTTGCCATGAAGCTCGCGATTGAAGCGGGACGACTCGGCTATGAAGCAGGCCGGATGCCGATGCGCGATTATGCGGTTGCAAGTAGCCCACTGGAAGGACTTGTAACGAATTGATTGAAAAATATTCACGTCAGGCATTATTCGCTCCAATTGGCGATGTCGGCCAAAAAAGGATTCGTAAAACTAGTATTTTCATATTAGGTGCCGGCGCGCTTGGCTCATCCGGTGCTGAAATGCTCGTCCGTGCAGGCGTTGGACGTGTAACGATTGTGGACCGGGATATTATCGAGTCGACCAATCTGCATCGCCAGCAATTGTATACGGAACAAGACGTCATTGAGCAATTGCCAAAAGCAGTTGCGGCGGAGAAACGATTGACGGCGATTAATAGCGATGTAGCTATAACAGGTATTGTAGTCGATGTAACGCCACAAAACGTCCTCGATCTAATGACCGACCATGATTTAGTTTTGGATGCAACAGACAATATTGAAACACGGCTGCTAGCGAACGATGCAGCGCTGAAACTCGGCATCCCCTTTTTCATGGGGGCATGTGTCGGAAGTTATGGCCTAACGTTTCCGATTGGCATTCAAGACAACCAGCCGTGTCTACATTGCTTGCTAGAAACATTGCCATCACAGACATTAACATGTGATACAGTCGGCGTCATCAGCCCGGTTGTGGTTACTACAGCGGCTCGGCAAGTTACTGACGTGTTGAAATATATAACGGGAACACCTTTTGGACCGAAACTCGAATCTGCTGATTTATGGACAGGCGACCGCGCTTCAATTGGAGTTGCAAGCATGAAGAAAGCCGGTTGTCCAAGCTGTTCCGAAAATGCAGTGTATCCGTTCCTTTCTGCCCGTGAGTCTATGAAAACAGCGGTGCTTTGTGGACGTGACACCGTTCAATTGTCTTGGCCTAAAAGTAGAAAGTTTGAACTCCTCCCTTTTGCCGAATCAATTCGCGGAAGCGTCTCAAAATTAATTCACAACCCACATCTTGTTGCCTGTGAATACAACGGTCACCGCATCGTGCTGTTCCGTGACGGTCGCATGCTTGTACATGGAACGAAAGATATTGTAACTGCGAAGAAAATTGCTGCCGGGTTGCTAGGATAATTGTTGAATGAAAAAAGAGCATAGCTTTTATGCTCTTTTTTCAGTTCCCCCTCGTAAAGGTAAACCAAATGGTCCCCCCTAATTGCGAAAACTAAAAATGGTGAACAACTGAATACCTACATAAACTAAGCGAATGCGCCTTAACAGGAATAGCTGGAGCCACGAGATCGGCTAGTGGTTTTTCTACTGGCTTA
Organism: Sporosarcina sp. FSL K6-1540; assembly: GCF_038620285.1. Taxonomy (NCBI): domain Bacteria; kingdom Bacillati; phylum Bacillota; class Bacilli; order Caryophanales; family Caryophanaceae; genus Sporosarcina; species Sporosarcina sp. FSL K6-1540. Next base: position 2,049,999 of record NZ_CP152018.1, on the reverse strand, counting down.
TCGTGGGGGGCATCCCCGAGCGCCACAGCGAATTCAATGGTATTCTTTACGTCAACTTATAAAATACAATTCCCGCCATATACATGCTTTAAGGACAGCTTTTTAATAATGCTAGCAGTACTTCCCCTCCCCACTCTCATCAAACACAACATAAATTCCCTCCAACAGGAATTTCATCAAACGTTTAAGGGTACCATTTCTATATATGGTTCGTTACAATGGAAGTTCTAACAAGTTATTTTATCTTTATTGAAAACAACAGGAGGTTGTCATGTTTTTCTTAGAAGCAAAACGCATTATTGTCGTTATCTTTGGTTCCTTGTTACTTGCAATCTCGCTTAACTTCTTTTTAATCAATGCAAATGTCTATGCCAGCGGATTTGCGGGTGCTGCGCAACTGACATCTAGTGTATTAAATGATTTCATCGGCGTTGAGATTAGTACAGGAATATTATTGTTACTATTCAATATTCCCGTCTTTATATTAGGATGGTACAAAGTAGGTAAAGGATTTACCATCTATAGCATCGTTTCCGTTATCTTTGTTACAATTTTCTTAGAACTCTTACCTGTCCTATCTCTATCAAACGATATTATTCTAAATGCCGTGTTTGGCGGTGTAATTGCAGGTGTAGGAGTTGGGATTTCGATGAAACTTGGGGCATCTACAGGCGGAATGGATATTATCGCTATGGTCCTATCACGCTTACAAGATAAGCCTATTGGAACCTATTTTTTACTGCTGAACGGTATCATAATCGTCTTGGCAGGTTTTCTGTATGAACCGGAAAACGCATTATATACGATGTTAGCATTGTATGTAACTACAGTTGTGATTGACGCACTCCATACACGTCACGAAAAAGTGACCGCAATGATTGTTACACAAAAGGCAGACGAATTACAGCATGCGATTCATCAGAAAATGGTACGTGGCATAACGATTCTTCCCGCAAAAGGTGCGTATTCAAAAGAGGATAAGCATATGCTTTATCTTGTGATCACTCGTTATGAATTATATGATTTGGAAAAAATAATTAATGAAATAGATCCAAATGCGTTTACGAATATTGTTCAAACTGCTGGTGTTTACGGATTCTTTAGACGTGAAGGCGATCAAGTTAAATAAACCTATAACACTGAATTCCAAATAAGTTGAAATAAAGATTCCCTTCAACACTGCTACGGCGCTCGGGGATGCCTGCCCCCCCTTGTAAGGCACCTTCGCTCAGTTAACATAGGTGTTCATTTGTTCAACATATACAGTACTAAAAATGACCAGACATCAATTGATGTCTGGTCATTTTTAGTAGATACCGATTTTACTTCGAACCAGCTTGCCAACTCATTCCCCATCCATAAGCCTGGTCCATCTTGGCATGCCCTGGAAAATAGTCGACAAGTCTTTTGACGCTAAACGTCTCGTTTTGTACATTTTCAATCATTGCAATTGCACACATAATTTGTCCGTTGCGGTGCTCATCAAGCTTGACGACAATATCTTCTCCACCGCCGTATGTCAACTTGACGATCCCGCCCGCTTCTGACCAATTCGCAGCGCCCTCATAAATGAATGCATATACAAGCACTCGTTTAATGTCCTTAATACGAGAACCATTGATACGTAAATTTTCTCCGCCTGTGGAAGCCCCCGTACGATCGTCGTGGTCCAGCTGAATATAAGGGAAATCCTTCAACGAGCCAAATGCGTTACCAAGGGCCTGAACACAGCCCTTTTCTCCCGAATTCAATTCATACAGGCAACCAAGATCTAAATCAAAGTTTTTCTGTCCGCCACCAAACAGCGAGGATAGGAATCCGCCACTTTTAGCCGCTTTGGAGTTTTGATTCCAGTTTAAGTTAACTAGAATCTCACCTACATCATTTCCTTTTTTCGTTAAATTTATGGACTGCCCTTTTTTCTTCAGTTCGATCATATCGGTTCCTCCAGTCACTTACCGAAATTTTTCATGCTGTCCTGTAGCTGTGCAATCCGTTTCATGCCATCTTCCCTTGTACGTTTGTTTTCATCTTCAATAGCTCTCGTTTCCTCGAGCCCTTTCACGATTGTGCTCCAACTTTCTTCAATCGTTTCAATTTTAATACTCGGACCACCTGCAGTACGGGCAATTTCCACACTTTGCCTAGCGATATTCTGCGAGTTTTTTAGTAGCATTTCATTGGTCCTTTTATCAAGTTCGTCCATAGAATCCGCTACAAGTTTTTGACGTTTCGCAGCAACTGCTTGGATAATGCCGTTTTTAAATATTGGAATCGTTGTAATGAATGCCGAATTGATCTTCCCAATAAGTTTCGTGTTTCCGCGTTGTAGGACCCGGAGCTGGGGTGCTGTCTGCAACGCGACCATTCTTGCCATTTCAAGGTCATAGACCCGCTCTTCAAGCGACTGTATCGCATTATTCATAGTATCTAATTCCATCTGCGCTAATTGATCGCCGCCTGCTGATCTTTGTTCAAGACCTGGAACGAGCGCCCGCAGCTCTTCAGCTTTAATCTGCCCAGCTACAACATACTTTTCAAGTGCCATGTAATAGTTATAGTTTTGGTCATACATTTCGTCCATATTGGTCGTTGAACGAATCATTTCGTCTTTATACTTTGAAATTTCGATGTGTATGCCTTCGATTTCCTTGCCGAGCGTTTGGTATTTGCCGAACACTTTTTCAATTAATTTATCTCCACGCTTGAAAAACTTGCCCAAAAAACCTTTTGACTCGTCAAAGTCATTTTTATCGAATTTATCCATCGTTTTCCCAAGTTGTTTCAACATCTCGCCTGAATCAGTTACACTCGATGAACGCATGGAAGCCAATATGCGATCAGCAAAAGTGGAAATTTCAACGGCCGGTTCTTTCCCAAATTCTAATAATCCGGTCTGGTTTCTAGTATCGATTGACCGGACTAAATTTTGAACCTCTGGATCCTGTCGTAACTGTAAGCGTAGTGCTTCCGCTTTGTTTTCCGTCAATACTTCCACTTCATAATTCTTTGTTTCTTCCATGCCATTCAATCCCTTCCGTTAAAAAGTCGATTTAAAAAACCGCTTACAATTGATGCATCCTTTTTATTCTCCTGAAAGGATAGATCGAACACCATATCTTCCAGCATATGATGATCAAAATATTCTTTCCTTATGAAGTGTTCCAAATCATTGTGACCGGGTGGATTGTATAAGATAATATCAAGTCCAATTTCATTCAACAGTAACAGCAATGCTGCATCTGCTCTAGACAAAATACCATTAACTTCATTGTTATATAAAATCACTTTTGGAACCTCTTGCGCATAATCAAACGTTTGCAAAAGATTGATCAATTCTTCCGGTATGGAAGTTGCCTGTGTGAACAAATAGAGAGAGACTTGTTCCGGTGTTTCCCCCGGTTGTGCCTTCATTTTCGAATGGGCGCAAATCCTTGAAATGGCCGCCGCGAGTCCTAGTTGAGCACCGTCATGTAGTTGACCGTACTGCCACCAGTTGCTTTGCATCATTTTTTCCGGGACCAAACGACCATCTTTGCCAAGTGCATGCTGGTAATGATATTGGTTATTCGCTTTCGTTTCTTGTATGAATGGGAATTTTTTCACTACTACACAATTCGGTTGGCTAGTGAGCCGATGCATTTTATCCCAATATTCTTTTCGGCTGGTTGAAACGCCGGAAACTTTCGTGAACAATGCGGGTATCTTCACTTCATCCCCATTGGCAGAGAAATTTGGTCGTATAAATGCCTTTTCTTTCGCCAATAGAAAAATCTCGTCATATGTCGTTTTTAATGTAACTGCCACGGGGAGATGGTTGCGGAATTGCCATGGCTTATAATAAGCAGAACCTTCATGGTGAAGTACGTGATCGATTTCTTTCGAAGCACGGTATGCGACTGTCCCTTGTCGTTTCGGTTCTTCTTGCGGAAAAGGTTGGATTTTCATGGTGGTCGGATATTCCGTCAAGAAGGACCAGTTGTTGTCAGGATCAAGCTCTTTAAAATCGTCTTTTCCTTCCGGATGAAGAATGACAACATCCATTCCCAATAAGATTGTATAGAACAGAAAATACATCTGACTTTTGTTCATATCGCCGTACCAGATAATGTGTGGGATATCCTTATCGATCGGTGTTCCCTTGACCCATGGATCAATATGATTCCACGTCCATTTGATGATATCAAGAAAAACTCGTCGGAATTCCGGATGATGAAATGCACCCGCATGATTTTTCTTGAATAGTTCAAATACCTCAATGAGTGTTGACCGGATTAATCTATTGAAATCAGGGTCTTCGCCGTATTTTGGAAGCAACTGTGCCCCCTCCAAAAAAGCTACAAAGCGGTTAATCGATAGATTCGGTTTTTCCTGAATAAGATCATAAATTCGCTGGATGGCTTGAAATCGTTCTGGTGGCATGTTCTTATCAAGTGTTTCAGATAATACATACACACCAGGGGCCTGGCTCGCTGTGTATAATTCAATCATATATTCTGTTTCATCAAAACCTGATCCGACAATACGTGTAGCAATCTGACTGTATTGTATACGTTCTTCTCCCAATTGATAATCAGGGCGGGTAGCAATTGGCTTGCTGAGTTCGGTTGCCCAATTCGAGTATTCAACCTTCTTAAGTATCAGTTTCCTTATCATCTTCACTCCCCCCAATCACCTATTTTTTTGCGTCAATGGAAGGGGCGTAGTCCGATATCGTCAACGGATTCCAGGAGTTAATTGGAGACGCTTCGAAAGAATAGCTTCAATGATTTCCTCCGATGCCAAAATCCCTGTTTTTTGTGTCAGTCCTAGATGACCAAATTTAGCTGCCGCTTCCCCGTGCCGTGGTATCAGACCAAACTCCGCCTGTTCAATCAAGCAGACATCCAAATTGGAATCCCCTGCCGTATAAACCGTTTGCTTTCCTTCTTTTTTTGCAACATAGTCCACCGCATCCCATTTATTGATGAATGATGGAATGAAGTAAACTTTTCTGCCTTGAACTGAAAATGCCCAGTCATGCGCTGCCGCCCACTGTGAATAATAATTGATCCGCTCAGCTGATAGCGGTGGTTCAATAATCAAGTACACAAAAAATCGCTCTACCACACGAATGGATTTCAACCAAGACGCATCCGCAGTCTCTTCTATTTTCCGCTTCACATCATCCACTGAAGCGGTACTTCCATCTATTTTAGTACGGATATAATCCTGCCAGTGCGTATCTATATGTCCATCTTTCAGCACAACGCCGCCATTACAAGTAATCGCGTATGTAGGACGTATTTCTTCATGAAATAGTGAGACTCGATTATACTGTTCAATTGTTCTTGTCGTTACAGGAACAAACATCATCTCATCGGACAGTTCGCGTAATAGCGCAATCGCTTTTTCTGTCATGAATGAAATGTCTCTTCCATTATATACTTCAATATTACGAACAGATACATTCAAGGTTTCCTCGCCAAAGCGCCGTTTCGAATAAATAAGTGTTCCATCTAAATCGCTTGCGAACATCATACTTTTTTCTCCAACGGTTTAATAAGTCCACAACAAGTATAAGTCATCTGTTCATAAACCTCCACAGGTACAGCTCTTTCCTTTGCAAGTTGGAAAATATGTTTAAGCCGCACATCGTTTAAATCCTTAACTAATATCTTCCATGGTAGACGTCGTAAAAGAACACGTGTCGTCTCTCCAACACCAGGTTTGATGAGATTCACATTTTCAATGCCGTAGTGCTCCTGAATTGATGCAATTGTTTTCATTCCCTGCCATGTCGGGCTCATATCTGTTTTCTTTAAAGCTTCTTTCGCCGCTTCGATTAACATTGCTGCCGCTTCAAATTCTGCCGTAATGACATCAATATGATGATTCGATACATCTTTATCCTGAAGTTCCGAATAGAATTTCGCTCCGTGGAAATCCGTCGCTCCTATCCAGCGGCTGTTCAGAACCGTTCGGCTAACTAGGCCTGATACTGTTGAATTCAAACAGGCGCTAGGGATTAGAAAGTCCTCCCGCGTCCCATATAAGGAAGAGCAGTGACCCGGATCCGCCAATACAACGAGTTCGTCGTCCAGTAGGATACCATATTTTTCTTTAAACGACTCCACAGACTTTGTCAGCTCCATAGATATCGCACCTTTACCAGTCCAACCGTCGACAAAAACGACGCGCTTATCAGGATGTTGACTCGTAATATACAGCATCGCATTTTCATCGATGCCACGTCCTCGAATGATCGATATGCTATAATGCGGTAAATTCAACCCATATACCGCATTAATATAACGTTTCATCAAGATACCTATCGGCGTCCCAGCCCTCGCAAGGGAAACAAGAACAAGTTCCTTCCCTTTTTTCTCAATGAGGAGTTCCGAAACTGCGCCGACCGCTGTTGCTACTTTTCGCTTTGAAGTATTGAGTGACTCGTAAAAAAGATTTAAATAGGCTTCGGTTGGCTCATATTCAATGGGAAGCATTTCCGAATAATGGGCGCCGCCTTGAATAGCCTCTTCCCGTTCATTCAGGCTTCTTTCAAGGCTCGCATCTGACAGATCTTTCAATAGAAAAACGACATCTTCAGATGAATAACTTCCAGTCACTGTTTTAGTCATTTGTTGCATTTTCTACTCACACCTTTCAAGTGAAGTCTACAATATAGATTGCAGGTAATCCTTTGAACTGGCGTAATATCGGTTCAAGCCTGTTGTCATCTATAGGACGTTCGAAAAATAAAAAGACTTCATCGTATTCCATGTCGGATACATTATATGCATAATTCATAGTTGCTGGATCTTCAGGACTTTCAAAAGCCATTCGACTTTTTATCGGATAACCTTCTCGGTCAATTGGGAATATCGGGCTTCTCGTTGTTGAATGATAAGATACACCTTCGCCCATGTAAACAGCCGTTTTCATGGGGATATGCATGAATTCCCCAGTACCTAAACATAATGTCCGTTTTCCTGTCCGATACTTCCTCAAATATTCTCCTGCACTCTGACAGTATGCTTCAACATCCTCTTTGTTGTCCGACGAGATACCGAATCTACCAGTCAGAGACAAATAACTTGAATCATTTTTAAATCCAAAAGAATCAATTGAAGAATAAGGATAGTGAGGAAGAGGGATAGGCAATGACTTCAGACTGATTCTCTCAAAATCGGGAACTTTAACAACCAATTCGTCAATGACACTGGCATCTTCAGCTAAACCAGGTGTGCCTTCTAATTGGATTGTTCCCGTCAATAAAGCATACGTCGTGATGCGTACATCATGCAATTTCTCAAATGCCTTCAATCGTTGCTGATCTTCTACACTTCGCCAGTCCAACAGGGATAGTATTGTGTATTCCTTACGTGGAAAACGCTTTTGAATAGAAGCGATGATATTCAATGCTGTCTTGCCTGTCGTAATTTCATCATCTACCAGACAAATCGAGTGGTCATTATTCAAATACTGTTCCGGTGCATAGCAACGCTGATCTGTAGCGTGGGAATGCTCTTCTTCAAAGTAGAGCGTCACCTCTTCATCAGCAAGCATTTCTCTAGTCGAATGAATGTAGGTAGCATCCGAAAAACAGTCAAAAACGCCATGACCGAGGGCCGTTGCCGTTTCCGCAAAACCGATGAACACAACCGGCTCATCAAGTTGACAGTGTAGTTCCTGTACAATTGAATATGCTGTTTGCAAGTTTTTAGTGGAACCGTCCTTAACTGCTTCGATGAGCTGTTCTTTTCCAGGCATTTGTTTGCTTGTCTTACCTTCATAATAAGCAGAGGCCAGCAATGCTGATGCAATCAAGGGCAGTTGAGGCGGAATAGAAATATGTTTCCCGAGTACTTTACTGACGAATAAAAAAGAACGTTTTTTGTTAATTCTTGCGGCCATCTCATATAAACTTTCAACTGAAAGCTCATATGGATTTTGGTCAATTTGTACATGTACTTGCATGGTTTCGCAAACTTCATGCGTGTACCTACTCGGATAATAAATCGATGAATGTAATGTTTTCATTGTACACCCCGTATATATCAGACTTAATTAACACTTTTTGTGCCCAGTATAAATGGGGCTTAATCTCATTCATTTTGTTCATAAATTCACTTTTGAACACACCTTTTTCACCTGTGGCCTGCTGGAAGATACTAAGTGCGTCCACATATTCTTCCTTCGTGACGACATGCAATGCCTGCACAGGCAAAAGGTGAGACGGATGAATGATTGTTTTCCCAACTAAGCCGTTCGCTCTATCTAGCAACGTTTCCTGAATTAGCCCGTCAAAATCTTTCCGTATCAATTCTTTTCTGAGTAGAAGACCCACTGAACCTGAACTTTCTTGAAATGGCGTCTCACGCAGTTGTGGTTTTAAGATACGACCGTTTGATGAGAAATGTTCCCACACTGGACCCGATACCACGAAACCGTCATGTTGCCTGGCAAATATATTGACAACATCCGTAATTAGCTCATTGACAATGGAAATCTCATAGACAGTCGTCTCACTATCCCTCCTCAACCCGTAAAGTCCACATAAATCCGTAGCACCAATCCGGATATTCAGAATGAAGTCAGCATACCGATCAACTATCTCCTTTAAACTAAGCAACTCTGCCAAGCGACGCTCCTTGTAAAGAACATTCGGCGATTCAAGAATTGGCATACCATATAAAACTGTATTCGCTTGCTCATTCAACTGTCGCAGACCCGATAAGTAGTCCTCCGCATTATCCGATGCAAACTTAGGAAACACAAAGCCTACGAGGTTCTTCAACGAATCACCGAGCCGCTCCCCTATGTCCAGCATCTGTTGTGCACTTCTTACCCGAACAAAAATAAGTGGAGTCGTTTCTTCCGTAAGTCGACCATCCTGAACTGCAGCACTAATTTGTTGCATATGCGTAATCAGTTTATTTTCCGCCCGTTCAACTTCATGATCACCTATTGCATCTTCAAGACAGATCGCTACTGTGACAAGCTCCTTAAATTTGTTGGTAATAATGAGATGGGCTATATCCTCACGGGTTGCTGGCATATACAATAAAGCCCCCAGACTGTATGATAGCCGTTGTTTATCGGTATGCTTCGTAACCGTCTCCGGTTTCCGATAAAATAAATCTTCTAAGCCAATAGCAGCTAAGTCATTAAAATACCTCAATCTGAGCACCAACCTTATTTATTATTCGATTTAGGGTAAAAGAAAAAAGAAGGGGCTAGCCTTCTTTTTTTCTTTGTATTAAGCCATTTTCTTTTTATTCATGTTGTGAACAACGAATGTGGCAATGAACGTAAGGATTAGAATGATAAAGAATACGTAGTGGTGGACGTCAATACCAACAACGCTCAATCCCATTTTAATCGCTATTAACATAATCAGCACATATGCTGACGTTTCAAGTTCTGGTACCTTGTCGATTAACTTCAAAAATACGCCGGCAATTCCACGCATCATCAAGACACCGAGCATTCCTCCAAGAAGAAGTACCCAAATCTGTTCACTGACACCGAAAGCAGCAAGAACACTATCTACTGAAAAGGCGATGTCCATAATCTCTACAGCAGCGATTGTTCCCCAGAATGTACCGAAAAGACGGATTAGAATACCTTCTGTTTTCATCCCTGCAATTTCTTCGTCATTACCTGCCTCTTTAGACTTATCCATAAAGTATTTAATCGCCAACCATGCGAGATAAGCCGCACCTAATGCCTTGACCCACCACAATTTAATGAGGAAAACACCGACCCCAATTGCGATAAAGCGGAAGACATAAGCACCAAGAAGCCCGTAAAACAGAGCTTTTTTTCGTTGTTTTTCTGGTAAATGTTTGACCATGACCGCCAAAACGAGAGCATTATCAGCTGACAATAGCCCCTCAAGTATGATGAGGGTACCGATTAAGCCCCAACTGACTGGATCCGATAATACTTCCACCCACATACCCCAATCAAAAAAAGCGGCATATGTATCGATTATTCCATTAAGTATCTCCATTAGTTCCTCCTGATAATAAAACAATAAAAGACTCCGACCTTTTATCAGCCCGTAAATTTATACTTCTAAACCATAATTCCGGCAAAGTGCCCCTAGCCCTCCAGAGAAGCCACTACCGATTGCATTAAATTTCCAATCGTTACCGTGCCTGTACAGTTCGCAAAAAACAACTGCCGTTTCAATCGAGAAATCCTCTCCTAAATCGAAACGCAGCACCTCTTCTCCGGTCGCTTCATCCGATAATCGAACAAAGGCATTTGATACCTGACCAAAGTTTTGACTTCTTCCTTCTGCATCGTGAATCGTAACCGTAATACCAATGCGGTCAACGTACGCAGGGATTTTAGGGAAATCAACGATTACTTGCTCGTCATCCCCATCTCCTTCGCCCGTCCGGTTATCGCCAGTATGTAGAAGAGCGCCACTCGGATGCTTAAGATTATTATAGAAAATGAAGTCATGATCATTCTGGCAACGATTGCTTGCATCGACAAGAAACGCCGATGCATCAAGGTCAAACTCCTGACCGCCAGAGTATTTATTCGTATCCCAACCTAGTCCGATAACACCTCTTACAAGGCCGGGATTTGTCTTCGTCAAATCGATTTTTTGACCTTTTGATAAAGTAATCGCCATCTGAATCACTCCTGTTTATCATGATTAGAATTCAAAACTTCCATAACTATATAGATTGAATAGATGATTCCATTCAACTCCGCTCCGGCGCTTAGGGGATGCCTCCCGCGCCATAAGCCAGAAAGCCTTCGCCACCAGTCTTACGGCTTCGGCTCCCCCTGTAAGGCGCCTACACTGAAGTTCAAATACAAACCCGATGTCAGCAACTGGCACCGGAAACAACATATATAGTTATATCAATTAATTAAGCTTGTAGTCCGTAGTCCTTAACAAGTGAACCAAGTCCGCCCTGATAGCCGCTACCAATTGCATTGAACTTCCACTCACTACCATGTCTGTAAAGTTCCCCTACAACAACAGCCGTTTCAATAGAGAAGTCTTCGCCAAGGTCATAACGGATTAACTCTTCACCGTTTGCATCGTTGACGATTCGTACATAGCTATTTGAAACTTGCCCGAAATTTTGGCTACGTTGTTCTGCATCATGAATTGTAATTGCGAATGCAATTCTTTCAACTGTAGTTGGTACAGTTGAAAGGGAAACTTTGACTTGCTCATCGTCTCCATCACCTTCACCAGTCAAGTTATCACCAGTATGAACGACGGAACCATTTCCACCCTCAAGGTTATTGAAGAAAACGAAATCTTTTTCATTTGCACATACACCCGCTGCATTCAATAAGAATATAGAAGAATCTAGATCAAAATCTTGTCCACCGTCATATTTATTCGTATCCCAGCCAACACCAACCGTAATATTCGTTAATCCCGGGTTACTTTTCGTCAAATCTACTTTTTGTCCTTTACTCAATGAAATAGCCATTTATGTCATCCTCTTTTCTGTTTTTTATAGTTTATGAGTACCTTTTAACCATTTCGCCAAGACCTGCATCAGATGATCCTGATCCAACAGCGCCGAATTTCCATTCACTGCCGTGACGATAAATTTCTCCAACAGTTAAACTAGTTGAACCTGCATAGTTTTCGGACAGGTTGAATTTAAGTAATTCCTCATTGTTCGCTGAATTCATGACACGGATAAACGCATTTTCTACTTGGCCGAAGTCTTGCTTACGTTTTACACAATCATAAATATTAACAACGAATACAAGTTTGTTAACGTTTGCGGGTACCTTTTTCAAGTCAACAATCACTTGCTCGTCGTCTCCGTCGCCTTCTCCAGTGATATTATCACCAGTGTGCGTTACGCTACCACATTTACTTTTCAAGTTACCAAAGTAAACCAAGTTGTCATTGCTCGCAAACTTATCGTCTTGAAGCATGATAACAGAAGCGTCTATATCCATATTTGTAGCACCGCTACCGCCACCACCGAAAAGTCCGCCGAGTAATCCGCCAGCTTTTTTCTGACTTTGAATTGGGTCCCAACCGAGGCCTACTATAATCTTCTCAAGACCTGGATGACCTTTTGTTAAATCAATTTTTTGACCCTTTTGTAAAATAATTGCCAAACCAATCATTCCTTTACATTTTAATGAATTTTTTATCTTTTCGTAAAAACACCATCATTATATATTTTACTACATCTGATACCGAACTACCAAAATGATGATTACCTATAGCCTTTTCCACCCTGCAATGCCAAATTCAACTTTCATGAATATTCTAATCGTCATTGGATAATGAATAGTAAACCTCAAAGATGACCTGACGAACCATCCAAACATCTTGGATTCCACAATGCTTGTGTTGACAGCAATATCATATAGCACAGATATTATGCAATAATGACTACTTTCCAGTTCATCACAATCATCTCTTGTTACTAGTACGTACGAACATGCCAAATGGTTTCAAAAAAAAGAAATCCACAGCACTTAAGTTCCTACATCTTCAATGCACTACTCATTTCAAACACATCAAAGACATTTTCCTTAAAAATGAGTGACATGATTTTCCCTTCTTTTTCGTAGAAGTGGATATTCCCTTTTTGTTCATCTTCAAGTTCCGTCCAGCCCCACTTTTTTATTTCCTCCAAGTAGTGCTCCGGCGGTTCTCCCTGCTCCCCGCCAATATCGTTCAACTTGTACTTTGCCGATTTCGAAATTTCCGTCGTACACGCTTCTGGCTTTAGTTCACTCGCATTTTTCGGAACCGGGAAACCATGATTGATAACCGCCATGCGATAGCCCTCTTCTGCGCTATACACATTCGAACAGCCTGCCATCATACCAACAATGAAAAGAAGTATGAGTATCCGTTTCATAGCGTCATCGCCCCTTACAGAAAATTCACAACATATCACTTCTATTTTACTAGATGGATAGTGACTTGTCACGGGACGTATTTGTGACAAAGTAGATGAAATGGTTCATAGCTGTAATCAAGCATAGATTACTTTATGATTATACAATTTCCATCGACAGTCTAATCATATCCCTGCACTGGATACCGTTTTCAATGATCTCTTCCTCGTAGTGATCAACGAAAAAGTCTTTTATAACACCATCGATACGAAACCCAGATTTCTGATAAAAAGCCAATTGACCAATGCTGGAGTTACCCGTCCCAACTTCCAGGAACTTGCAGCCCAACACCTTTGCGGTCTGGATTGCGTCACTCATTAACTTCTTCCCAATCCCGCGACCATGTATACGCTCATCTACAGCTATATTTATAATCTCCATCGTTGTTATACCTAACTTCACTAGCACATAGACACCTACGATTTCGCCTTCCTCTTCAGCAACACGGCACTCCCCATTAGCTATATACAGCTCTACCTGTTCTCGCGATGGGTCGGCAAGTAGCAAGAGTTCGAAAGGTGGGGCTTCATGTTGTAGTAATTTCCTGATTTTCATTTAGGCACCTTCCTTGCACCTCACACATAATTTTTTCATACGTTGCATGCCAACCTTTATAGTATTTGGAGACGTCTTCAAAGGGGATGAAAATTCTTCTGCTTGATTCATACTTCGCTTCAAAAGGATGTAATTCAGTTATGTCCATTTTGTAAAAAACCTGATAACCCACTTTCGGATAAGGACTGTGTTCATTCCACAAAGGATTTTCATTATGGTCGATTTCTATTGAACCGAGGAGTACACAATCTCCCGTTACATAACCTTCTTCCATTGCCTCACGTCTAAAGCACACCTCCACAGTTTCATCGACTTCAATATGACCGCCCGGAAAATCCCAACCCCGATCATCCAAATCGACCATCAACAGTTGCCCGTCCTTAAAACAGAAGCCATGGACACTCGTGATCAAATCCCTTTCCGGCAAAAAACCACTTTCCCATGTCAGCTTCAGCTTATGGCCCCCCCAATCTACATATGTACTTGTCATATACGGTCTCCTTTCCCCATTGAATACCCTTCAAATAGCCTGCCACCATATGGTTTCAACACTTCATCTGCAAGATCGATAATTGCATCTTTATTACCCGTTTTATAAAATGCATCGAATGCTTGTACAAACGTTCGCGCAAAGTTCTTATCAAATTGATTTAAAGCACGCATAATCCATTTTGACGCACCAATCCATTGAACATTTGTCCGCAAGAAGAATTCATGTATGGCATCGGCAAGTGTATTCGCTATGAAGATTTCTTCCGCACGATTGGTTGAACCAATGAGATCATCGAGCGCATCCGTTATCATATACCGTTTCATTTCTATCGTTTTTATCGACCATACTTCAGGACCTTTTTTCAATAGTTCATTAGCTTCTTCCTTTATTAAAGAAACAACTCCTGAATCGAATAAGATGATTCCTTCAGACACCATTCGCGGCAATGAAGGTCGAGCCCTTTCACAGTCTTCCATAAAAAACACCTTGTAAGACGAAAAGTTATGAACGAACACTTCGATTGGCCATCCATACTCAATAAGCGACTCACGATACGCTGATTCTATCTTTTCATCAAAAACAACGATATCCAAGTCTGACGTTGCTGTTTCTTCGCCCCTGACAACACTTCCCGCAAGCAATGCAGCTTGGCAATCCGCGAAGTGTTCTGTTATAAACCTTTTTGCGGCTTCAATGGGCTGTAATCTGATACTGTTCATATACTCATCTCTCTCCTTACAATTTCAAGGTCTATATAGTGTATAGTCAATCAACCAACAATCCCTGTATTCCCCTTCATGTAATTCATTTTTCGGGAGCAATTTCACTTTTTCAAACCCGCATTTTTCATAACAACGAATGGCTCGTTCATTCCACGTTTGTGGGTCCATCACAATCCGGTCCGCGCCTTTTTCTTGAATTAAATAAGCCACCATCGCACGGACAATCTGTGTCCCGACGCCTTTATTCCAATACGCTGATTCCCCGATGAACTGATCCATCCCATAGAGTGTTTCTATTGAGTCGCTGTAGCCATAGGTTTGTCTTTCATCCTCATCGACTTCATAAAACTGGACATAACCTATTGGGCCCTCATCGAATTCAATTATGCAGCGTGTAGCATCGGCTTCTGCTTCGAAAAACTTCTGTTCCACTTTCTTCACATCAAACGGATTATCCCGCCCTTCGTAATACTGCAAAATTTCTGGATCTGAAAGCCATTTGGAAAGGAGGTATTTATCCTTCCATTCCAATTCGCGGATGAGTAGATTTCCTTTTTGAAACAGCATTCTATTCACCTCTTTGCTCGGAATTCAAAATCATTTACTAACCACACCAAAAATCAATTTAAATTTGTTGCGGCTCTTTTTCACCCTTTTAAAACCTTCTCTTATATCCAATATGAAAACAGTTTTAAATATCCACACTCTCATATATATCGCATGAATTTTTAGCGGACCGATGATGCCTTATTCTTCGAATTCAGTACCATCTTCTAACTCTGTTTCCGTCCTCAACAACCATCTGTTCCCAAATCCAGGCTCAACGAATTACATCAATCTCCCCTTCTCGCAAGAGTATTATCCTGTCTACAAAATCCTTTTTACCCTCTGCATAGGAACGCTCATTAGTAGGAAACGCTTCCGCCATTTCCTTCTTCAGTACTTCATATTGTTTTGCGACTTCGGGATGGTCATTTAAATAATCTCGGAAAAATATGTGGTTTTGCCACCAGTCCCCACCATATTCCACAACATGAAGGACATGTGTCTTCGTTAAGTTCTCCAAATTTGAGAACTTGGCAAACACTTCTTTCCCTTCGATTTGAACACGTCCTAAATGGTAAATGTTCGCCTCTTTCAACTTGTGCTTATCAAATTTCTTCGCGTCTCCTATCGACTTAACGCCCACGAGTATATCGAGAAGTGGCTTTGCAACAATTCCGTCAATCGCCGTGCTACCGATATGTTGGATATCTACTATATGCTCACCAACCAACGAGTTCAATAGACTTTTTTCCACCCTGAAAAGTTTTTTCCAGTTATTCGTGTATCCCACTAATTTCACTACGTCTTTATTTAAACCTAACATTCCAAACCCACTCCCAATTTTAGACTTCACTTGTGGGATCAACCGAATATCCCCGCTTCACTTCTCATATGTCAAAAATGGCTCATACATCGTGATCGCGTGGTTTTCTGTGATGAATTCGTCATCGATAAGTTCGCCGTTCAGGTTGTACGCTTCCCTATAAATTGTATTATGGCGCACATAACCACCCCATGATTCACGCGTGAAACTGTGGTCTTTTTCGTATACTTTATACGTTCGATTCGCACCCATATGCGCACGCCATTCACCAACAAGCGATGTGTCCGTCAAATAGATGAGGAGCTGATAGGGCACATTCGTTTCATTCTTTATTTGTAAATCTAGATAGTTATAAGCACATGTGGCACCACTTCCGAATGGCTGTTTCCGTTTCGAATCTGGGAATACGTCATAACTATGACGGTATCGCTCAGTAATCGTGAGCGGCGTGTGAAGTGTCATCCAGTAAATCAGGTTCGACAACTGACACAAACCGCCTCCAACACCTTTCGTCACTTGCCCGTAATGCAAAATCATTCCGTCAACGTAACCTTTTCGCTTCGTCGTACTGCCTATCAAGCGCCAATAGGAAAATGTCTCTCCAGGCTGGAGCATAATTCCGTTCAATCGTTTTGCTGCTATTTTCAAATTCGTAATTTTGTTTGTTTGCAATTCCATCTCTACATCTTTCAATTTGCGGAGCAACGGCGTTCGATGTTTGAAGATGACATGTTTTAATTTCTCCATTGACCGCCTTGTTGCATATTTCTTTCCGTCCATGTACCACTCCGAATACCGTCTCAATCGATACACTTTCTTCCCGAAGAATATTCGCAACTTGCTGCGCTTTTTTGGTTGCAATGAATTCATCCGCGTCATCCCCTCTTCTACTTATTCTCTTCTCTACCAGCTTTGTCCTTTTAATTTATCGGAAAACCAAATGCATTTCATAGGACGTTTTCTACAAGTCACCTTCCTATTATTGCGGTTCACGGGAATACCGAAGACAGCAAGACCGAGACAACATACACTTTGGTTACAAAGAACTTTCAAACGGAGGGATAGCAATGAATATCATCAACGTTAGCAACTTGAAAAAAGCTTACGGAACAAACGTCGTTTTAAAAGGGTTGGATTTTCAAGCACAAGAAGGCGAAGTAATTGGGGTTATCGGGAAAAACGGGGCGGGCAAATCAACGTTCCTTGAAATTATTATGACCATTAAACAATACGACGCTGGAACAGTCTTCGTTTTCGATGAAGATATTAAAGCACTTTCAATAAACCGGATGGAACAAGTTCGAAAACAAATTTCCGTCGTCCTGCAGCCTACACAGTTCTATCAGACACTGAAAGTACAAGAGTTACTACGGTTATTTAAAGCCTATTACAAATCCCCAATTGACATCGAAACAATCATCGCTGATTTTAAATTACAACCGCATCGAAAAAAGTACTTCGATAAACTTTCTGGAGGATGGAAACAGATTGTAAGCTTGGCCATCGCCTTTTTATCACAACCGAAACTTCTAATTTTAGATGAACCGACAACTGGTCTGGATCCGCATATGCGCAATATTCTTTGGACGTATATTACCGATTACAACGAGAAAACAGGCGGTACAGTCATTCTGACAACACATAATATGGATGAAATCGAATTGTACTGCGACAAGGTAATGCTTATAGATAATGGTGTGAATGAAGTCTTCGATACGACAGAAGCTATTTTGGCATCAGGCTATAAATCCATCAATGAATTTTATCTCGAGAAAGTATCCATATAAGGAGGAGAAAATATGTTAGCGACTCAGTTAAAATACGACTTACTCATGTTTTCAAGAGAGTTATTTTACTTAGTTTTCACGATTGTGGTACCGCCTGTTACGTACATTTTCATGGGGCAATTGTTCGGAGACCAAACCTACGCGGGTAACTTAAGTTATGCACAAACATATACACCCTCGTATATTTTACTTATCACGTTCACCACTGTATTTTTCGCTTTCGGGTTCGACCAGGTGACGCATCGTACGACGGGTGTCGAAAAACGAATTAGACTTTCTCCCGTTTCTAAAAATATGCTTCTGCTATCCAGTATTATCCGCTCCATTATCATTACAAGTTTTGGCTACCTGTTTGTTTATGCGATTGGTATGCTCTTGTATGATTTGCAGTTTCATGTACTGAATTTCATCTTGGCCTATGGATTTTTCATCGCACTCAATGCTGCTCTGCTCGTTATCGCATCTGCCATCTACTCTTTTTTCAACGAGATGAAAAGTGCATTAGTGTTCTCCATCGTTATTTTCCAAGTCGTTATCTTTACAGGTGGCTTTGCATTTCCAATTAATATGATGCCGAAATTTATACAAGTTATCGCCGAATTTAATCCGCTCTATCATATGAATAATTTGTTCATTGGTGTTTGGAATGAACAGCTTACTTTTGACAATAGTACGCTTATATCCGTCGTCTATATTTCTTGTTTAGTGATTGTCGCATTGTTCGTTCTCCATATTTCTACTAAAAGACGTATTTGACAGACTACCAGGCAATGGTAAATTTAATGTATATACTATTGCCGATAGGGGTGCATCGCAATGAAAGTATCATTAAACATTGATCGCGATTATGAAGAAACCAAGGTGACGATTGAATGCCCGACATTGGATGATTCCGTACAAGAAATTCTAGATTTTATCAAAGGGCAGGACACAGAATTCCTCGTCGGAAAAGACGGCGATATGCAACATATTTTAAAACCGGCAGAAATTCACTTTTTCCATACAGAAAAAGATAGCGTTATCGCCGTGACTTCTGCTGGCTCATTTAAACTAAAAGAAAAGTTATACGAACTTGAAAAAATTCTTCCGGCGAGTAAATTCATTAGGCTCTCTAAATCTGTCATTGCAAATCTACATGAATTAAGCCGCTTCGAAGCGTCGTTTAATGGAACACTTTGTGTGTATTTTAAATCAGGTACGAAAGAATACGTCTCTCGAACATACGTCAATGCCATTAAAGAATCCTTGAAAATGAATAGGAGGAAAGGCGAATGAAAACCTTTTTATATAGAAGCTTCATCGGTATTCTGTTCGGTGCATTTATTGCAGTCATATTGACGAATTCTGTTGTGCTATTCAGCGGTAAAGATATGCTAGACGGACAATTATTCTTAAAGAACTCACTCGGTTCCATCTTCTGTGGTTGGTTTTTCACAGTCACACCGCTCTTTTTTGAAAATACGTCTTTGCGTTTGTCCCAACAGACCGCATTACATTTCGTTACGGTAGTTATCCTTTACTTCATCCTAGCGTTCGGAATCGGTTGGGTTCCATTTACAGTGAAAAGCTTTTTACTCGTATTCGGAATGTTTGTTGTCTGCTATTCCATATTTTGGACTTCCTTCTATCTGTATTTCAGAGGGCAGGCGAAGAAGTTGAATGCGGAACTCCAGGAGCTTTGATATATTACTATTCATTCCTATTCTTTGTGTTATGACCAGCATGGAAGTAGTTATGCTCGATACGATGCACGTTATGACCGGCATAGGTTAAATTACAGAAAAACCGTGCCAGTTTGTTACTCGGCACGGCTCTTACATCATATTCTTGATAAGTCTGATTGCCATATACACAGCAACTCCCCAAACGACTAAAGCGGATACTTTATTCAGCAGCGCCATTAGTTTCCCACTCGAATCCAACTTTCCGAAATAGCGTCCGCCCGTTGCAAGCCCGATAAACCAAAGCCATGAAACGATGATTGTCGTCAGCGTAAATGCAATTCTTACGTCCCCCTCGTAATTGAGTGAGCTTGACCCGATAACTCCAATCGTATCGAGGATTGCATGAGGGTTCAATAAAGAAACCGATGCTGCAAAGATGATTTGCTTTTTTGTAGAAAATCTCTCTCCATCCACCTTCGTCGACATCGCATCACTTTTCCATAAGACAAAACCGATATAGAGTAAAAAGAGAATACCGATACTGAAGATAATGTTTTCCAACCAGGCAAACGTTAGGACAAGAAGTGATACGCCCGACACCGCCGCAACAATCAAGATTGTGTCACAAATACCCGCGGTCACGACTACAGGTAGGGCTCTCATGAATGTCGGTTGCAATGCCCCCTGATTAAAAACAAACACATTTTGGACACCTAATGGCACAATAAGTCCAAATGCAAGGATAATTCCATGTAAAATTGCCTCAGTCACATGCCCACCCCTATTCAATCTCAATCCTAATCAATTCTCGATTGAAAGGCTTAGTCCTCTTTTATGAATAAAAAAAAGCCGCACCAGAAGAATCCTAGCACGGCTTTTGTATTCCACATTTATTTCGTCTTCTGCACAATAACAACTTTTAAATAGTTGAATTCAGGGTAATCACGGTTTGTCCGGAAGTCTTTCGGCAATGTTGATTCCTCAAGAATTTTATACCTAGATCCTGCTTCTTCGAAGGCCTGCTCGATGAACGTTTTGAATTTCTTCATTCCGAAACTCGCATTATTTGTCGATGCAACAATGATGCCGTTTTTCTCAGTAATCGCAATCGCATCCATAAGAAGTGCCGGATAATCCTGCGCTGTACTGAACGTATACTTTTTAGTACGAGCGAAACTAGGCGGGTCAAGAATGATTAGATCGAATTTCAAATCATTCCGTTTTGCATAGCGGAAGTAGTCGAAGACATCCATCACTTTGATATCCTGCTGTTCGTAATCTATGGCATTCACACTGAACTGCTCGATTGTTTTCGCATTGCTACGCTTCGCCAAGTCAACGTTTGTCGTCTTAACTGCGCCGCCGAGTAGTGCTGCAACGGAAAATGCGCCCGTATACGAGAATGTGTTCAACACATTTCTTCCCTCGGAATACTTATCGCGAACCGCTTTACGCATATCACGCTGATCAAGGAAAATCCCAGTCATTGCGCCGTCATTTAAATTGACTGCGAAATTCATGCCATTCTCTTTGACGATAATTGGGAAATCACCTTGCTCCCCTTTAACGAAATCATCCTGTTCGATGTATCCGCCTTTTGTGTCAAAGCGTTTCTTCTCATAAATACCTTTGTAATCAATGATTTTATCAAAGACGCTGTAGACATGATGCTTCAGCGAATAAATTCCTTCGCTATACCAACTCACCATAAAATAGCCGTCGAAATAATCAATTGTCAGTCCGCCGATGCCATCGCCTTCACCATTGAACACGCGGAACGCTGTCGTGTAGGCATCCGCAAATAAAGCTTCACGTCTCGCAAATGCTGCGGCGATTCTTGATTCGAAGAAGTCAAAATCGATTACTTCTTCCTCTTTTCTCGACAGTACCCAGCCGAGACCTTTATTTTGCAAGCCGTAATAGCCTTTCGCAACGAAGCGACGATCTTTATCCACTAATCGTACAATCGTTCCTTCCGCTTCCGTTGCAAGCACGCTAGAATTAATAATCGCATCTTTTAAAATTAACGGATAGCCTTTTTTGAAATCTTTAATATTTCTTGCATTTACTTGTAAATCGATTGTTTTTGTCATTTCGTCATCCTTACTTGATCGTTTTCTTTATTATCGCACGTTTTATCATTAATTGCGAAACCGGCAAGTTTTATTCAAGATTCCGTCCGCATCATCCGAAAATCTATAGCTCTTCGAATAATCATCGTAATTGTGGTCACTGTAAAGAAAGTCGTTGAAAATAATATGCCCGAGCTATTAGACAGTTTGCCGTTTTCTGTAAAGATAAACACATCACTCCAAATCGATTGTCCAATGACAAACCAACCAAATAATACAACAAGCCCAAACATCGGAATATAGACATTTGGATTTTTCTCCTTTTTACTCGTATACGCACCTTTCCAAATTGCCATCACCGTCAAGTACATCATCGGAATATAAATGAGTACCAATACTTCCATCAGAGGATCCGCCCAACTATAATTCATTTTTATAATGCCATTCACAACAATGAGCGCTATTGTCAAAATGAATGCTTGATAACCAATACGATGTCTCTTCGCAATTTGAAATTCATCAAAGCGATCATTTTGCATCTTTCATCCCTCCCAAAATAATTCATCTAATGTTTTATCCAACACTTTACATACGGCAATGCATAATTTCAGGGAAGGATTGTATTCACCATTTTCAATGGCATTCATCGTCTGCCTCGTAATTCCGATTGCCTCTGCAACATCCTTTTGTGACATATCCTTAGCCGCCCGCGCAGCCTTAACTCGTAAATTCTTTGTCATGGTAAACCTCCCGTTAACAGAATTATACTGAAAATCGAATCATGAAGTCAAAAATACCCGACATAAGGTAACTTATATCTTCCTCTACTTATATGAAAAAGCAGCGGAACTAATCATTCCGCTGCTTTTTCATATTGCTTCTTTTTTTAGTCTGCCTTCAATAACGTCCGTGAATATACCAGTCCGACAACACCAACGATGGTGAACAATATTGCCCGAACAAGAATGGATATGCTTGATAAGTCGACGATGAAGAGCTTCAGCACACAAATGATAATGAGCACAGCTCCGATTATTTTGACATACTTCCAATTCATTTTCCCACCGATACTGATGGACACAAACGCAAAAGCAAACAGTAAGAACGTATGCGCAAACAACACATATTCCAAATCCCATTCATAAGCTGTCGTGAAGGCAAAGTACCATTTATTTAGGACGATGAAATAGATAATTTGCAGTACAATCGCCAGTTGCGGCGTCTCCCACTTCAGCTCTTTGCTCGAAAGATAGAAACGGTCTTTTACAATCGCCCACACTACAGCCGTAAAAGCGGCCACAAAAGCTAATTGCACAAAGAAATTAAATAAAAACTCGCCGTGTTTATAATATGAACCCAAGCCCGTCAGCAGCACTATCATACCTGCTATCAGAAACAGAATAACTGCCCCATGCGTCAAGTACAGTCCTTTACTCCACTTGTGGAAGAAATACATAGCACTAAGTACCACCAATAATACAAACGCATGAACATGATTAGCTGTGTCAAACGATACATAAGTATTCGCAAGCCCTAGCTTTGTTAATTTAAAAATATAGACAAGAACAAGTAGTTGACCAACAATCAAACTTTTGTCAATTGACTTCGTTTTCCCCAATAAACGAGAAGGCGTAAATCGGTAAAGCGTGTAAAATATCCAACTGAATGAACCAATAAAGACAAGCCACACCGCATTCTCCATGGACCAAAATACATTTATTTGCATTGTAGTCAGGACTGCTGGAACCGTAAATAAGTAAATTACTGAACCGGTCACAATTGTCCTAAGTGTGTTGAAACGCAAACCTACCCAAATTCCAATTGCCCCATTCACTAGAAGCAATATTAGAACAACCCGAGTATCATCCATGTCGAAGGATAGGATGAATACAGTGACTGCAAATACGGCTACAGCAGACAAAATACCTCGTAGCGCGCTTTCTTTCTTCCAAAAAGAATATACCGCAAGCAGACTATACAACAGCGCCAACAAGCCGTAAACAGTCACTTCCTGCATATGGTCAAGTAGTTTTATCCAGCCGATTGTTAAGACAAAATTCGAGTAGAGAAGTGCTTCTGAAAATACATCCCTTGAAATTCGACCTTTTAAGTAAAACAATAAAATCACACCATGCTGAATTAACACCGTCGCAACAAGTATCGATTCTTCCGCAAACGCACTCTCGAGAAGTGCATAAACGAACAACGTTAAATGGAATAGTGAGAACATGACGTAGAACGTATACTTATACTTTTGACTGAGTGACACATAAAACAGTGATAAAAATAACAACAGGATGTACGCACAGAATTGAATGGAAGTTGCTCCTTCTCCTTCTAATAAAAAAGGAAGTAAAAATCCTGCAATCCCAGAAAATATCGTCAACGTTTCCGATTTTGTTTTTCTCGATAACAACAACCCTGCGATAATATAAGCCACGCCTATCACAAATGCAATCGTGAAATTCAGATAGCCATATAAAAGATGTGCCGCGAATGTCGTCAAAATTCCGAGTCCGATAAAACCGCCAAGTAATGTTAGACCAAACCCTTTTTTTCCACCATTGTAGTAATGCATCCCAAGAAAATAGAGCAAAATTGTTCCTGTGTAGCCCATTCCAACTCGTACTGGATTGGTGATAAATCCATTATCCATTCCAACTTTCAATCCCCATAAAACTCCAAGTAGTAGAATAAACATAAATATTCGCGGAAGCCAGTTGCTTAACGCTTTCTCAAGATCGAATTCTTTCCTTATTTTCTGCTGAATCGGAACTTCTTCTCGAACTGGTTGCTCAGGCAAACGTGCCATTATCGAGGCTAAATGAACTTTTTCCACTTTCTCCGGAACAGGGCTTGGAGGGGTTTTCATTTCAGCCAATTGCCGCTTCAACGTGCTTACTTCCCCTTCTAGATCAGACACCCGTTGCAAAATAACCTTCAGTTCTTCATCCAACTTCATCCCTCATTTCCTACTTACTAGTTTCAAAGAACTTAAACCGGGTATAAAAAAGAGAGTCCCCTCGATAAACCGAAGTACTCTCACGATAAATAGGTTACTTATTTAGGCCAGTAATCGAAATGCTAAACTCTTCCACACACTCATACGGATAGGCTGTCGTTCTTGTTGGCCCCTCGTCTGATCCAAATACGTCTGTAAATCACCTTCAAAAACAGGCTCCAAACAGGGCAATTGTGAAAAATGATGTGGCTGCACTAAACTTGGTGAAATATTAAACATTTGTAAGCCGCCTTCATTTACGACCATCGCCACAAATTGTGAACAGAAAAATGCATGCTTGCGTTGAATTCCCTTATTCAGAGCCACGCCAAATAAACCAATGAAATTATATTTATAAAGTTCTTTATTCTGTTCAATTAAGCGGATTTTATCAAGCATGCGTGTGTATTCTTCAATTGTCACTTCACAACTATAAACCTCACATGTTGCTTGCCGGAATATGCCCTCTGTAGCACTTTCTTTCACAAACCCACCTACGAAAGGATTATGCCGCTGCTTTCGACCGAAACTGTACATCTCGTTCAGCTGTTCATCAAACGCGATTGACGTATGATTTAAATCCTTCCGCGTATACATCCCAATCGCTTTTGACAGCAACGTCCCCGTATCCGTAAGCACGATATATATTGTTTTTTTCATGACTATCAACCCCTTGCGATCTCTTACTGTTACATCCATTATGTACGTTCCGATAGGTTAACTAAACCGGCTGTGGATGGAAACTGTCTAAGACCCGGGACCTAGATAGTAACGGGTATTTAAGACAGTTGATAAAGTTAATCTTCAATCAGAGGGGGGTTATCATCCCCCTCTGATTGTTAGTTTAACCATTCGGGCTTTTACGGGCAGTTGATCCCCCACTTATTCTTCTCGTGTCCTTGATGACTTGAAGTGGGGATCTTACTGCCCGTTAATGCGGGATAAACTAAATTTCTTTATACTTACTATACGTTTCATAAGGGGCTGGGGTTTCATTTTCCCGAGAAGGTTCGGATACCGAATCAAAAAAAACAGAGCGAACGAATTTGTTCGCTCTGCGAATTAGTACAGCCATAATAGACACCCATTTGTTCGGGTGCCCCCATTTTAAAGTCCTTGTTCTACTATACGTCTCTCGTGAGCCATTATACATGACTTTAACACAGACCTACAGAGATGCAAAGTTATATCCTAGACTCTCTGTCTTATTTTCCCTTTTCGACATAAACCGCCATCGCATCCCTCATAAACAGTGCAAGGCCATCTCCAAACTGGTCGATATTCTTCGTAAATCTTTCATCCGCAACATACATTTCACCAAGTCCTTTAAAGGCCTCAAGCGAGTACGTTCCAAAATTAGTATTCAGCATATTGAACCAATCGCCGATTGCTTCTTGCGCTTCGTCCGAAGACGGTGAAGTATTGCGGAGCTCCGCAAGATTAAAGTATATGCGATTCATTTCCTCTTGAATTTCCGGTCCGAACTGTGCAACCTTCTTTTTAGATGCATCTACCGCTTTATCGCCCCAACGCGCTTTCGCCTCTTGTTCATATGGGTCCTTGCTGAAATCGAACCCTTTAAATTTCTCTTCGTTTGTCATTACTAATTCCCCTTTTCCATGTTGAATTGTCTTCTCAATCGTTTTGATCATACTATCAAGCTGCTTGCGCTTTTCATGGAGCATTTTACGCTGCATTTCAAAAGCTTCCTGCCGACTAAATGCAGGACTCGTAAGCAGTTCTTTGATTTTTTTCAAAGAGAAGCCAAGTTCACGAAAGAACAGAATTTGCTGCAACGTCGCCAAATTATCGTCCGAATAAAGCCGGTACCCTGCTTCTGTCGTACAATCCGGCGTTAACAAACCGATGTCATCATAATGATGGAGTGTGCGCACACTAACACCGGTCAACTGCGATACTTCTTTCACTTTCATCGCTACCCGCCTCCCTTCAAAACTAACTATAAAGTATGACGTAACGTGAGAGTCAACACCTAAAAGAGATTTAATTCATCCTTTGAGCCATAGGAAAAACACCATTGTATACGCCAGCTTTTCATCGGATGAAATATGTGCCCCGAACTGGATATGCTCATGATGGGCAGTACTTTGAAAGATCGGTCTCATTGCATACGGAAAAATACCAAAACGGTATCTGGCCGTCATACGCCCCTCATCATCTTTCACGTCGAGATCGCCCGCTATTGACTTCGCTTCAAGTTCTCGCCAGACCGAACCATCTGCATGATACAAAACGCCTTGATTTTTGAGTTTTGCTTTCCAATGTTGCTGCACGTAAGCGGCCATGACTGTACCATCCGGTTCCTTTAATGTAAGTTCGTCACGCTTTATATTACTTCGGATTGTGATTGTCGCTAGCAGTTGTCCGTTTGTATCTAAGATGTCGTAGTGCACCGGAATGATAACCCCCTTCTCAAATAGCTCGAAAAATGTTAGCCATCTCGATAACCGCCCTTTGGATGGTTCAATGACAAACAGTGGATTGCCCTCTGAATCGACGTTATACATTTTGAACAAAAAAGAAGGAATTCGTTTGAGAATCAATTCATCTAAATTCTCCAAGTTCAATGTGCTCACTGATATGTCGATTGTTTCATTGACTAATTTCTCATGTACGCTTTTGAATCGAAATCCCGTCCCGATCGAACATAACGCAAATATGCCGTTTATAACTAGCACATCTCCATTTTCCATGAAACTTGTATAACCAATGAAATAATATAAAATGCAAAAAATCGCCAACCCTATCCCGATAACAAAACCGGAAATCCATGTCTTTCTATAGATTTCTATCAATCTTCTTCCTCACCATCCCTTACATTTATGTTGATGGATTAGACTACCAATTGTCAACTACTATCCAAATGTTCTAACAATAAAAAAGAGATCCACGGACTGAACCGTAATCTCTTCATTGCACACAATTCGTTACCTTTTTTTCTATCACTCAATCGGTAGCCAAACCTCAATGTCATACCCGTTCGAACCTTCAGGATGAACATATCGTTCAAAACTAAAACAATTTCGCAGTTGAATACCATCCGTTTTCATAAGTGCATTAAACGCGGTTGGTATCGCGTGGACTCCACCTTCTACCTTTGCAACGACGAACTTGCCAGCTGGGACCACAGCTTCTTCTGTATTCTGCAATCCTTTGGCAAGATTCGATTTGACGCCGGCGATGTAGTGAATTTCCCCATCTTTCATCGCTAAGCAAAGTCCAAATGATTCTTCTGCAACGATTCCGTTCTCGGCAAGTTCCATATTCAGCACATCCCATTTACCCGGAATTTCTGACAGCGGTCCTTTCAATCCATACCCTTTAACATTGAACTCCTCAACTTCAATGACGCGTGTTTCCATGTGAATCTCCTCCTTTATTCAACTATACAATGATAATTCAATCAGAGGAATTTTTGCTGTCCATAAAAAAGATGAACTCAATTGAGTCCATCTTTTTATCCTTATTCAATAATTACATCTGTCTCTATCTTATTTGCTTTATTTTTCTTAGCTTTCACAAAGAACATCACCGCCAAAATAGCAGTTAACACAATCCCAACTATAAACGATAATTTTAAATCTAAATTAAATCCGATCTTTTGATTTAAGATATAAACGAATACCATATAGGTGATAAACAACGCGGGTACTAACGACACAAAGTAGTTCTTCCCTTTAATAAATAGATACATGGTCGCTATCCATAATGCGATAGCGGCAGTCGCTTGGTTTGCCCAAGAGAAGTATCTCCATAACAGGTTGAAGTCAATTTGTGTTAATAAAGCAGATACAACAAACAAAGGAACAGCAATCATTAAACGTTTCACTAATTTTTTCTGATCAATCTTCAAGTAATCAGCAATAATAGATCGTGCGGCACGGAACGCTGTATCCCCTGACGTAATGGGTAGTACAACAGCACCTAATACAGCAATCGTTCCACCAACAGCTCCTAATAATGTCATGGATACTTCATTGACAACAGAGGAAGGCGTACCTGTTTTGATGAATTCGCTTAATGTTTGCCCATCCAACATACTCATCGCTGCAGCTGCCCAGATCATCGCAATAACAGCTTCAGTAATCATCATGCCATAAAATACATAACGTCCCTGTGATTCTTTTTGCACTGTTCGAGAAATAATTGGTGATTGTGTCGCATGAAATCCAGATAAAGCACCACAAGTAATAGTGAAGAAAAGAATTGGGAAAATCGGTACATTATCTGGATGCAAATTGGCTAATGTCAATTCCGGAATCGTATAATCCGAGAATAGCAAAGCGCCTCCGACCCCAACTGTTCCGATCAACAGAACAGCACCAAAATACGGGTATAGTCTACCAATTATTTTATCAATCGGAAGAATTGTAGATAGGAAATAATAAATAAAAATGACAGTTATCAAAATCCATATAGCTACTTTGCCATTTAATAATAAACTTAATAACGATGCTGGAGTCGTGACAAATACAGTCCCAACTAATAGAAGGAGTAACAAAGCGAAAACGTTTACAATATGTTTAGAAACGTTACCCAAGAATTTCCCTGCCAATTCCGGAATATGTGCCCCTTTATTCCGAATTGAAATCATGCCCGTTAAATAGTCATGCACTGCCCCAGCAAAAATCGCTCCAAAAACAATCCACAAGAACGCAACTGGTCCAAATAAAGCACCCATAATAGGTCCAAAAATCGGGCCTGTTCCTGCTATATTCAGGAGTTGGATTAACGCATTTTTATGTTTATTCATCGGCACATAGTCAATGCCATCTGCATTTGCATAAGCAGGTGTCTTTCGAGCATCAGCAGGATCAAAAATCTTTTCAATGAATTTTCCGTACGTAAAATATCCGACAACTAACAGTACAATTGCGCTAAAAAATGTAATCATTTATACACCCCTATTCACTTTTGTTAAATCTACCGTGCCACACTGCCTACTCTTCATTCCCCTTTTCAGAATGTAATCCCATATATTCAGTCTATGGCAATTTTTCTGAAATAGAAGCTTTTCGGCGTAACATGCTAGTTTGGCAGAATAACAGGCAAACAAGGAGGCTCAACAGGTATATAATGAATTAACAAGTTAAACCACTTCAGACTTTCACGCGGTGATTATAGCTAACAAGAATTAGAATCAGTTGAAAATCATAATTCCAACCTTTCCCGCAAATTCTTCACATAATTTCTACTGACGGAAAGTTTCTCATCCAGACCTTCCAGTTCAAGCCGATAAGCACCGTTAAACCAGGGCGTCAATCGGCTGACATATATCAAATTAACGAGGTAGCCTTTATGAATCCTAAAAAATGAAAACGGTACCAATCGACTTTCAAGTTCTTTTAATGTTGTCCGTATTTCATAGTTATCCGTTCGAGTAATGATTTTGGTCACTTTTTCA
This sequence comes from Sporosarcina sp. FSL K6-1540, assembly GCF_038620285.1. Lineage (NCBI taxonomy): Bacteria > Bacillati > Bacillota > Bacilli > Caryophanales > Caryophanaceae > Sporosarcina > Sporosarcina sp. FSL K6-1540. The sequence goes on along the minus strand of NZ_CP152018.1, from coordinate 2,020,011 downwards.
TCCCGATACATATACAAAATATCTTGTGGAAGAATATAATCAATCTCGCCACCTGCTTCTACTGCCAATTTTCCAAGTTTTTCTGCGGTATCAGGTGGTAGAGATGGATACACTATTTTTTCAATCCGATGAATCGTTTGCTTCAACTGCTCTTCATCATACGGTTTTAATAAATAATCAATGGCATTAATTCGAAACGCTTCCGCTGCAAATTGGGGATAAGCGGTTGCAAAAATGATAAGCGGGACTTTTTTTAATTCTACCAGTACTTTAGCTACCTCAACCCCATTCATTTTGGGCATCTCCACATCCAAAAAAACGACGTCTGGCATTAACTGCACTGTTTTTAATATGGCAGCCTCTCCACTTTCTGCCTCCCCCACCACTTGCACATCGGGAAATTTGCTGAGTAAATATGTTAATTCTTCACGGGCATATCGTTCATCATCTACGACTAAGGTACGGATTGTTCGTATCACACGCCTACCTCCAATTTGGGAATACGAAACGAAATTGTTGTCCCCTCATTTCGTTCACTCTTGATTGATAATGCGGCTTGGTCACCAAACGTCATCATTAAGCGGCGATTGACATTGAATAGCCCCACTCCAGTTCCAGTTTCAGACTCAATCTGGGCCGAGCCCAAAATCGCAATCCGTTCAGGAGTGATTCCTTTCCCATTGTCTTCCACTCTGATTTCGATTTCTGTACCTACATTATGCACGGTCATTTTGATGATACTGTTTTTCTCCATATCATTAATGCCATGGTGAATCGCATTCTCAACAATTGGCTGCAATGTGAAAGGGGGAATCTTTTCATCCAATAGATTGTCATCGACATCATACAAAATCGTCAGTCTATCTACAAATCTTGCTTCTATAACTTCCAAATATGATTTTACATGCGATAGTTCTTGTTCTAGGGATATTTGAGTTGCCGTTGTACCTGTCACGTTTTGCCGTAAAAAGTAAGACAAAGACGTCAGTAACTTTCGCGCCTGATCGGGATCCGTGCGAATCAAGGACATAATCATATTTAGAGAATTAAATAAAAAGTGAGGACTAATCTGAGCCTGCAATGCCTTGATTTCCGCTTCTTTTGCCAACTGATACGCACGATCTGTTTCCGCGATTTCTAATTGGTTACTTAATAGTGAACTCAGTCCAGCAATCAGTTCGATGCTGACATCCGTAATCACTTTTTCAGTTGGATAATACAGTTTTAGTGTCCCAATCGTTTCTCCACGCCTTATGAGGGGCGCAATTACTGCTGCTCCTAATCGACAGCCCGGATAATCACAGTGGATGGTACCATCATTGACAACAACCAACTCGCCATGATGAATGACATCTCTTGTTTCATCCGTACGAATCGGGCTGCCTATCTTGTGATGATCACTCGCTATTCCAACATGGGCAAGGATATCCGTTTTATTAGTCATGGCGACCGCACTGGGTTGTAATTCGCGGAATAAAATCGTGCAGACAGCTTGCGCCGTGTCAGTGTTCATGCCAGTTCTCAAGTAGCCGAGTGTCTGGTTCGCAATGCGCAGCGTTTTCTGCGCCTGCATTGCCGTCACTTTCTCCTGTTCACTGATGACATTATGGACGATCAACAGAAAAAGGGCCGTACCGACACCATTGGCCAGAATCATCGGCACGCCGATTACCTCAACCAAAGTGAATGCTTTCTCAAACGGTTTGGAAATCAACAGAATCATGCTCATCTGCATGGCTTCCGCAAGTGCACCAATGCCAAAAACAGTAAGCGGTTTAAGTGCTTTCCCCTTCCGATAAAAAGCACCAGCCACCACGCCTGCAACGATTGTTGACAGACCGCAAGAGATTGCAGTAAACCCACCCAAGGTCATGCGATGAATACCGGCAATCAGTCCAGCCCCAATCCCCACACGATAGCCACCTAACAAACCCGCAACAACAACGCCAATAACACGCGAGTTCGCAATTGCCTCATCCGAAGTCAATACCGTTGCAACACTATTAAAATGCAGTGTATTCATATTAAGCGCAACCCCAAAATACGTACCCACAATACCGAAAAAACCAAAAAACAAAATCGCCGTAAGCTCCTGCTTGCGATTCAATTTGTCATGATGAACCAAATCTTTAAAAAACTGAAAACGAGTTAAAATGAAGGCAACTGCTACAATCATACCCACTCTTTCCAACATTATGACAAGCAAGTCTAACAGCGAAATCCCCCCAATTTAAAAAGAACATTCCCTAAATTATACTTTAAACTCACTTGTATACATATCTTTATTTTCAGTTTTTAGTAAAGCAGGGAGTGAGTTTATGATTAGCAAAAGCAACACCGTTCCCTGTAAATAACCGAGGATAATTTCACAAACCTTGTCCACAACTACCAATGTCATCTATCCACTTCCTCACTGTCAATACTGGTTATTTATGGTATACTTTCATAAACAAAGCCATTATGGAGGATGATTAAATGACGACTATGCAAACAATGTCGATCCATCGCGCTTTATCAGAATTAAAAACCTTAAACGAGCGCATTGCGAAAGCTATTAATGAAGCAGATCATGTGGCAACAGACCGCAAATCTGCTCAAAAAATTAAAGGCCTTTCCATCGAAGACTACGAAAAAACAATCCAATCAGGTTTTGATAAAGTCGTTTCATTAATCGAACGACGCATCCACATTAAAGATGCAATTGTACAATCGAACGCAATGACAGAAGTAATCGTCGCTGGTGAAACTATGACTGTTGCCAAAGCAATCGAGCGTAAAACCTCTATTGAAAATGAAGAAAAGTTACTGACCTCCATGATTGAAGCCCGGAGAATAGCCATCAACAAGCTCACAAAAGAAAATGAGTCCCTTCCAAAACGCTTAGAAGAGTACTTAACGGCTATTTTAGGTAGCAAAGAAAACGCAAAAAAAGAAGAAGTTGAGCTACATACAAAGGCATTCATGGAACGAAATGAATATATTTTAATCGATCCACTCAAAATCAGTACACGAATCGAAGCATTAGATGAAAAAATTACAAACTTCAAAGCAGAAGTAGACGCAGTGCTTTCTGAATCGAATGCACTTACAACAGTTAACGTATAACTAGCCTTGCATGAGTATTCGAAAACGATATCCACAAGACCCTTCTTTTGTTGGTATTTCTTTGGGGAACAAGTAAAACCAACACCCAACTTACAACTTAATCTACAAGTAATGATGATAAAAGCTCAAGGCTTAAATCTCAAAGCTGTAAAACTTACGCATTAAAGTTCTTTACTGTTTAAAGGTCAACGTTCAGCACTCAAACCTCTTTTAAATCTTGGACAAACAGTTACGGGATTCTTGTGTTCGCCCATCGTTGTCTGCCAAGCTGAATATATTGTGCAAATTAAAATCGGTTAGAGAAATGATTATTTCTCTAACCGATTTTTTCTTCGTATTATGAATCTACCCGCGTTTCTCAAAATCCGCTGAATTAAGTAGGCGTCCCTCTACATCAATCTCTTTAATAATTTTCGCCGGGTTCCCACCTACAATCACATTATCCGGTACATCTTTTGTCACAATCGCTCCTGATGCGATCACTACATTATTTCCGATGGTTATTCCAGGGTTAATAACAGCTCTCCCGCCAATCCACACATTATCACCAATTGTGACTGGCTTGCCATACTCTACACCCGAAATTCGTTCCAATGGATTTACTGGATGTGTAGCTGTGTAAATATGTACACCGGGAGCAATCATACAATTATCACCAATCCTAATTTCACATACATCCAAAAACACGCTATCAAAATTAGCGTAGAAGTTATCACCGACATGAATATTAGATCCATAATCACAACGCAAGCTAGGCTCAATATTAAGTTCCTTACCAGTTGAACCAAATAGCTCTTTTAATAATTTAGTCCGTTCCCTATGTTCATTTTCCATCGTCCCATTAAATAACCTCGTTAAACGACGAGCGTTTTCCCGTTCTTTTGTTAATTCAAGATCCGAGGGACAATACAATTCGCCAGCTAGCATTTTTTCTTTCTCTGTTTTCATTGTAGGTCTCCCCTATTACTATAAAATTTGAGCGAAAGGATTCCCTATTCCAACTCAACCTTCGCCAAATAAAATGCACCTTTAATCGCCGAAAACCCTTCAATGCCAGGTGTTACAATATAATTAGCCATCTGGTCCTCCAGCTGCGGGAAAACCAAATAATGATTATTCATCGCCTGCAAATGTTTGTAAATAACGGGCAACAATTGTCTTTGCCTCATGACCCCACCACCTAGAATAATTCTTTCGGGTGATAGCGTTAGAATATACGTCATTAACGCTTGAGCGATATAATAGCCTTCGATTTCCCACACTTCCGGTCGACCTTCAAGCAACATAGCTTTCTGGTTCCATCTTTTTTCAATCGCTGGTCCAGAAGCTAGTCCCTCCAAACAATCTAGGTGGAATAGACAACCGCCCTCGAAATGATCATCTGGATGTCTTCTGACCGTGACATGCCCCATCTCAGGATGACTAATTCCATGCAGCATTTTGCCATTATTCACCGCGCCCACGCCGATTCCAGTCCCAATCGTGATATAGATACAGCTATCAACATCCTGAGCAGCTCCAAACTCCGCCTCTCCCAATGCTGCAATATTGACATCCGTATCGAACACTATCGGGACATCCAAGTACTCTTTTAACGAAGACAGGATATTAAAATGCTGCCATTGTACTTTAGGCGTCGTTGTAATACAACCATAACTTGCAGAGTTCGGGTTAATATCAGCCGGACCGAATAAGCCCACTCCTAATGCTTGAATCTCAAATTGTTGAAAGAATTCCTGAACTTTCTCCATAGTCATAGTAGGGGTTGTTGTTGGAATTTCAATCAGCTCAATTACATTAAAATCCATATCCCCCACAGCACAGACAAACTTTGTTCCACCCGCTTCAATTGCACCTAGCAAGATACATTCTCCTCTCCATACTTATAATGAGTGAGATACTGAAATATAGCTATTTGTTAATTGGATAGCTCCACCTGATGCGAATAGGGCAATCTCTTCACAGACCTTATCTGGATAAATCAGGCTCGTTACAGCATAAGCACCCTCATTCAAGAATATTTCAATAGAAGAAGAATCTACAATAATACGCAATTTCATCTGATTTGTAACTTGCAGGTTCAACTCTTGGCGATTCGAAAAGTTTTCCGAGAATGTAATCTCTCCCGAATTCTTTCTATCCAACGTGACATAATTCGTCTCTGCATCTATCGTTAGCAACGTTTTTTGGCTTTCCGTATGGGACAACTCGACACCGAATTGCTTCGCATCATGATTATCAATCGTTAAAACAATCTCCACACTCGACTTATCCACCGCAAACGTTTTTGTCTCTTCGCCGTTGATTAGCACATCGTCAATTTCAACAACTTTCGTAAAGTATGAATCTAGTTCCTTGACGGGATTTTGAACGACCAGTAGCTGATCTCCAACATGTTGTAACGCTAACGTTCTCGGCAACGTCATCTGGCTTCTCCAACCCTCAGTCGGTACTTCGTTGGCATAGCGCCAATTACTCATCCAGCCCAGATATATTCTTCGACCATCCTCAGTAGGAATATCTGAAAAACTAACACCAGCATAATTGTCTTTTCCAAAATCTAGCCATTGAATCTCTTGATGGTCAGCTGTAAAAGTAGAGCCATCAAAAGAACCTACAAAGTATTGCGTTCTTGAGCCACTATCAAATTGAGGGTTGTCCCCAATACTGACCAATAACACCCACTTCTTCTCTTCACTATTATCCACGACTAATTCAAATAGATCAGGACATTCCCAAACACCATCATGGGAGCCAATATTATCCCCAAACTCACTTTCAAATTGCCAGTCTATTAAATTCGGTGACGAGTAAAAAGTCACCGTTTGTCCTGTTGCTAACGTCATCAGCCACTTTGCCGTTTTAGTATGCCAAAACACTTTCGGGTCCCTAAAATCTACTTTTGTCGGGTGCCCGAGTACAGGATTCCCTTCGTACTTCGTCCATGTTCGGCCTTGGTCATGACTATAGGCAAGACTTTGCGTTTGAATAGCCGTCGTTCCATCAGCCTTATCCAAATGATGCGTAAAAATCGCTACAATTCCTGGCTCATCCGGGAAAAGACCCGTTGTATTATGCCAGTCTACTACAGCACTTCCTGAAAAAATGGTCCCTAGTTCATCTGGATAGAGGGCGATCGGCAATTCCTGCCATTCAATCATATCCCGACTGACAGCATGGCCCCAATGCATGGGACCCCATATGCTATCATTTGGATTATGCTGAAAGAATAAATGATATTCACCTTTAAAATAAACCATTCCGTTCGGATCATTCATCCAATTTTTCTGTGGTGCAAAGTGCAAGGTTGGTCTATACTTCTCAAGATTATAAGTCCGCAATTACTATTTCCTCCTCTGTTAGTTTGAATTTCGGTCATAGCCATCTTGTTTAATTTGTAGCCAAGTAGGGAAATTCAATCGATCTAGCTCCGCCAAATACTCGCCCCACTCTTCTTCTGCCTTTCCATTTTTAATCCACTCCGCTCGTTTTCTGTGGACATAAGCGAATAAATCTGCTTCGATTGTCGATAGCTCTTTTAACTCATCAAGAGAGAAAAATACTTTCGGATAAATATTGTCTGCATTCATATGCGGTGACATGACTTCCTTCATTAAATCCAATCTTTCTATTGCGTCATCTGGCTTTGTCGTAACAGTGCCATAGTATTCATCAAGAATAGCCAATGGTCCGCCAATATTTGTTTTTTGTCTTAGCTCAACGGGGGCAGTTCCTTCCAGTGCAAGATGTTTTAGCTTATTGGTATTCTCGTCAAACTCAAAGATATTTTGTTGCTCTGTATCTCCATAAGTTCCCCAGTTATTTTGCACAGATTGCACAGGATCATAAAGTTGGTCAATCCATTTAGCTGTTAACTCTAAGTTTTCATTGGCACTTGTGATAACCATTTTCCCTCTGTCAAAGCCCATGCCATTTGTGCGCGCAACATGGATATTGCCTTCAGCATCAGCAAGCGGAGGCATCAGTTCATAGTGATCGTTGTCGCCACTAATGTTCGCTTTATCCCACGTGAAATATAAACCATATTTCTCGTCTTTTCCTTTTGCCACATACGTATTGAAGTCTTGTTCAAAAGCTTCTTCATCAATGAGGTTATTTTTATACAGGTCCGCAAAGTACATCATGGCATCACGGTAACCTTCGTCTGCTGCTGTAAAGATTACTTCACCGTCGTCGGAAACGACCGTGTGATCCCAATTATCCCCCAAGCCAAATGGATTGAACAAAAATGCAAGATCCTCCCCACCTTTGTTAATGATGAAAGAAAGCGGGATTTCATCGGCTTGTCCATTGCCGTTTGGATCGTCATTTTTGAAGGCTAGCAACACTTCTTTTAACTCTTCTACATTGGTTGGCATGTCCAATCCTAAGTTGTTTAGCCAATCCACGTTAATCCATGGAAACGTGTCAATGGAGTGAATGTTTTCTTTACCTGCTCCTAATTCCTCAATCCAAGGGAATGCGTAGATATGGCCATCTGTTGCCGTAATCATAGACCTGTATTCCGGTTTTGCTTCTAATACCTTTTGCAAATTCGGCATATACTGGTCAATGAGATCTTCCACGGGAATAATCGTGCCATCCTTCCCTAATTTCTGAAGATCATAGTCACTGTAAGCGGCGTCTAGAATAGCATCTGGCAAATCACCACTCGCAACCGTCAAGTTTCTCTTTTCAATAAATGAATCAGTCGTATAGTTTTTCCATTCAATATCGACACCCGACTTTTCTGCTAATCGTTTGTAAATTAGCTTTTCATTCGGATCTGTCGGTGCTAAAGGTGAGCTTTGTGTCATGAATTTTAAGCTCACTGCTTCTTCCAATGGAAATGTGATATCTTTTAGCTCATAAGCTTCAGATGACGTGCCACTATCTTTGCTACATCCCGCAAATAATAATCCCGTCACGAGTAAAGCTGTTAGTGCCTTGTTGCTCTTTTTCATACTAAAACCCCCATTTTTTTATTTTATTGAACCAACCATTACGCCTTTTTCAAAATACTTCTGGAAGAAAGGATACATAATGATTAGAGGTAAACTAGAAAGAATAATAGATGAGTATTTAATCATTTCCGACATCTTTTTCAACTCTGCCATGGCAAGCTGATCGCCAATCATACCAGGCTGTACTTCATTTTGGATAAGAATCGAACGTAACACCAATTGCAATGGATGCAATTTAGCATCCTCTAAGTAAATCATGGCGTCAAAATAAGAATTCCATTGTCCTACAAAGGCATATAAGGCAAGAACAAAAATAATCGGTTTAGATAGCGGTAAAATAATCTTGAAGAATATAAGTAAATCAGATGCCCCGTCGATTTTTGCCGCTTCCTGTAGTTCCTTAGGAATGGCTTTGAAATATGTTCTAGCTAAAATAATATTCCAGACACTAATCGCACCTGGCAAAATAATAGCCCATATGCTATTTAACATCCCTAGATCCTTGATCACTAAATACGTCGGGATTAAACCACCACTGAAAAACATTGTGATAAGGAAGAAAATCATAATGACTTTCGTACCCCTAAAGCCCTCAACCGATAATGGATAAGCAGCTAGTATGGAAACAATAACTGTCACCAAAGCAAATCCAACGGAGTACAGAATCGAGTAAAAGAACCCTCTAATAATCGCTTCGTTTTGCAAAATTTTCACATAGCCTTGCACACTCCAATCGTCCGGATTGAACGATATGCCTTTACTTAGCAAAACGTTAGGTTCTAAAAATGAGGCTAACAGCACATAGAGCAAAGGCAACAGAATAATCAACGTCGCAATAATGAGGAAATACTTATTTATCATGAGCAGAAATCGATCTTTTTTCGAATAATTCATATCTCTATCTTGTCCCCCTTTTAATAAAGACCTTCACCTTCATTAAGTTTTTTAACTACGTAGTTCACAAAAATAAGCAAAATCACATTGATAATGGAGTTAAATAATCCGACTGCCGATGAGTATGCATAGTCTCCGGCTTGTAGCCCCACTTTGTAAACATAGGTTGCAATAATTTCAGACGTTGGAATATTCATGGCGGTTTGCATCAAATAGGCTTTCTCAAATCCAATGCCCATGATTCCACCTGCCGCCAGGATAAATAGAACAGCCATCATAGGTTTTAATGTCGGAAGATCGATATGCTTTACTCTTTGCAACAATGATGCTCCATCAATGGTTGCTGCATCATGTAGCTGAGGATCCACATTAGAAAGCGCTGCCACATAAATGATAGAAGCCCAGCCTGCACCTTGCCAAATACCCGAAAGAATATAGATGGATACAAATGCATCTGGATCAGACATGAACGAAATCGGCTTGTCCATGAAAAACGATAAAATCGTATTAATAGGTCCCGTTGGTGACAAGAAGATAAATAGCATCCCTGTAATAACAACAACCGAGATAAAATTCGGTGCATACAGAATGAGTTGAATATTTTTCTTAATGGATGCTCGTTTCACCTGATTCAACATTAATGCCAGAATAATCGGTACCGGAAATCCTAACACTAACCCGAAAACACTTAGTTTAAGCGTATTCATAAAAATGTCTCCGAAGTTGGGGGACGTTAAAAATTTTGTGAAATGGTCAAACCCTACCCAATCACTTCCCCATATCCCTTTCATAGGACTAAAATCTTTAAAGGCAATAATTGATCCGTACATTGGAATATACTTAAAGATAATTGTCAAAATAATCGCTGGAGCTAAAAATAAATACAGCATATAGTTTTGTTTCATATACTGAAACAAACTTTTTCTCTTACGGGATACGTTTGTTTTTGAATCAGTAATCATCTCTATACATAGCCCCCTTAAGTATTTTTTGATTTGTGAGTTAATATTATGTTAACCGCTTTCATATGTCAACCGCTTGACATAAAATAAAATAAAAAAACCTAATCCCATGAAAATTAGGTCGTCTCATTGATTAATAGCTGAACTGGCAACACCGTTTCATACGGACCTGAAAGTTCCGAGTTATCAATCATATCCATCAACTTTGTCACAGATGTTTTAGCAATCTCCTCGATCGGTTGTTTAATTGTCGTGAGCTGAGGTAACAAACTTCTGGTCGTTTTCGTTCCATCATAGCCGATGACCTTTAGTTGCTCAGGCACTTGGATGTTCAATTCTCTAGCAACTTGCAAACAAGCAGCCGCCATCAGATCATCACTGGCGAATATGCCATCTGTTTCAGGGCGTTCCAATAAAATTTTTCTGATTGATAATACAATATCTTCTTCATCAAACTGCAGTTCATATGTAACGGGATTATCGACCAGATCCTCATAAGCTTTTCTTCTATATTGGGTGGGGGTTTCTAATTCAAGAGGACCATTAATATGAATAATTGACAGACATCCTCGATCGATTAAATGCTGAACCGCCAATTTTCCACCCATATAATTATCAGAACCGACTACAGGTATTGTCGGTGCCAAGTAATGGTCAATCGCAACAATCGGGAGCTTCGGATACTTATACGTATCGATTCCCCGGTTATACGAACAAACAAGAATACCGTCTACTTGATGTCGAATCAGCATCGTCGAATAAGCCTTCTCTTTTTCAAATTGCCCTGAACTATTACAAAGAATAATTTTATACCCTAAAGATGAGCAGATATTTTCAATATACAACGATAATTCTCCAAAAAAAGGATTACTAACCGTCGGAACGATTAGTCCGATAAAATTCGTTCTCTTTTTGAACAGAGACCTTGCAACGTCATTCGGGTAATAATCCAATTCTTCGATGGCGTCCTCTACTTTTTTCTTCGTCAGCTCACTAATGTAACCTCTATTATTCAATACCCGAGATACAGTCGTTGGGGACACCCCGGCTGCTTTCGCAACATCTTCTAATTTAACTTTCATAATATGTCTCCTCATATATAAAGTATATTTATTCCCAATATTAATTACATCTTAGCATATATTACTATTTAGTACGGGCCAAGGAAGCCACTTACAAGCAAAGTCGTAAGATAAAACGCAAAAACCCCGTCCTTCTTCATCGACGGGTTTTCTTGTCTATGCTGCGTTATATAGGTTGAAATAAAGAATTCCATTGAATCCGCTATTGTGGGAGGCCCCCCTATGAAGGCTTCTTCGCTCAGTTTTAAAAAAGGCACTGGCACTAAAACAATCATGTCATTTCAAACAAATGGAATTGTTTGAACTTTCACGACTGAACGAGTGCCTGTCACCTTTTTTCTGCCCCATTGGAATACAGCTCTTTTTCAATTTGCACCCATGCTTTTAACTGTTCCCGCCCTGGGTATGATTCTTCGTATTTTTTATGTTCTTCCAACAACTCAATTCCTTTTTGAGTTAAACGGGCTGCATTTAGAGAGAATTCATCATTTATCCTTAAAACTCTCTCTAGATACCCTTTGTTCTCTAAAAAAAAGATAATGTTTTCAAACTCTCTTTCTTTTAACCCGTAATCATTTGCTTTAGGTATGAAGCTTTTCCTATGAATTTCCCTTAAAATGCTATAACCCGCTCTCAACCAAGTCCCACCTTTGATAAACCGTAATGACGGTACGAAAAATGTATACTTTTCACTTCAGCAGGCAGAAATTAAAGTGCTAAAAGAGTAAATACATTTTCGGTGTATTTTTATTCTCCCTTCAAAAAAACTTCTATGCATTTAGTTCTTCAATTGCTTTTTTACTGCATTAAATTCGATTGGATATATTGTCTCATTTCGTCTACATCATCTATCTCTCTTTTAGGCAGGATATAGGAACTCACTGAACTATTGTAAAGAAAGAAATATCCATCGTCTTCTTGAAAACTTGTAATGCCTAACCAAGTTACTTTTGTTTCTTTATTTGAAGACGTATCCATTAATCCTTCTTCCGTCAATTTCAGTTGATGATTCCCTATTAGGCCATCATTGTTACCTTCTTTAATCATTTTCTTAGCATTACGGGCAATGAGGCCATAAAAATACTTCGGATAAAACATAACCCATAGAATACTCGTTACTAAAAAAATGATAAACAGCGGTAGAAACGACATGTCACTTATCAAGGAGTAAATATAGGAAATAATGATAAAGAATAATGGCGTTATAAACCTTTGTAACGCCAACGCCCGCTTACCAGTTTTAGAATTTTTGATGTGATACAAATTGAAGTGTATGTAATCTTCCTCAGTTAACTTGTAGTGTATTTCCATTGTAATCTCCTTTTTCTTTAAATCATCTTTTCCGTGACTGCCACCGAAAATTTACTGTCTAGGATTGAGAGGGATGGACACTCCCTATCTACTTTTCCAATTTTCTTTCAAACCTAAAGTAAGAATATATCCTATATAACACTGGAAGTAAGGCTATAATTGAGACCCACTTCATCGAACCAAAAGCAAATCCGATACTCACCAAGACTGCAGCGACAAACAAAAAGTTACCCAGAAAACCGTTAAGCGGTTGATTATCTAAGAAAAGTCCTCTGAACCCTTTCAAGTCTTTTACATAACAATCTTCATGATAAGCGACTATAACAAAAAATAAAGTTGCGGTTACTAAATCTCCCCTAAACTTAATTTCTTTAGAACACTTTTCACAATAAACAGCCTTAGACACCGTCATCCCACCTTTCAAGCACTCCAGTCACCTGTTTCTTTTTCAAAAAACTAAGCTTTGTCTCGGATAATACAATCGCTCCAAGAATAAGAATCGCTCCAACACCCATTTTCACCGTCATCACTTCACTTAAAATCGCAACGGAAAATGCCATGCCCCAAAATGATTCGGTAGATAGAATGATTGCTGCTTTTGTTTCTGTTATGTACTTTTGGGCAACTGTCTGTAATAGAAATGCGATTGTTGTCGAAAAAACTGCCAGATAGAGGAGTGGAATCAAACCTTCCGTTTGCGTAGAAAAAGTTGTTTCACCTTTAAATACTACAAACAGACACCCGATGACTGCTGCTGCCATCATTTGAATAATCGTTAGCTGGATAGGGTCCTCGTCTTTTACAAATTTAGAGGTGTAGAAAATATGGAAAGCAAATCCAACTGCACAGCATAATGTTAGTAGATCCCCTACGTTGACTTCAGAAGAGAATTTAAGTGATAGTACCGCTACTCCGATTATCGCCATAAATGCCCCACCGAGTTCAAAAATATCGATTTTCTTTTTATAAATGACGAGCCCTATAAAAGGAACAATAACTACATTGATAGCAGTTAAGAATGCATTCTTTGAAGGAGTCGTATATTGTAAACCTACCGTTTGAAGAGCAAAAGCGATATAGAGGAAAATCCCTAATATCGACCCTTTTATAAATGTGCTTTTCTTTATCGTTTTTAGCCGTTTATTAAATACGATTCCTAAAATGAGTACGCCGATTAAAAAGCGCCCTGCCAGTATTTGATACGGCGTGTAGTATTCCAAGGCTACGGCACTGCCCACAAACCCGCTGCCCCAAATAATTGCTGTAATGATAAGTCCAATTTCCCCAATATATTTCCGCATATGATGCACCGCCGTTTTTATATCTAGTGTACCAAATCAGATTGACGAATGGACTATGTTGTTAGACAAATCTTTCAATAATGTTCTTGAGTTTTCCACTGGTGCTTAAATGCACACTTTCACCCGCCCATAATGACATGAATTCAGTATCCCCTTGCTTTGCCGCCTCTTTACGAATCTCTTTTGTTAAATCATTCTGAAATGGGTACGGAGCAATGATTGCTTCATTCATTTCACTGATGAAGCGATTGCTAATTCCGCGTGCCATTTTACCGGAGAACGCCTTTGTTAACACTGTACATCTTTTATCCGCGTCCAAAACTGCCTGCTTATAAAGCGGATGTGCACCACTTTCGTCAGCAGCTAGAAGTACAGTTCCGATTTGAACAGCTTGTGCCCCGCTAGCTAACACATCCACCATTTTTTCTTTACTTGCAATGCCGCCCGCTGCAATAACTGGAAGTCGAACGGAGGAGACTACTTTCAGCAGTAATTCATTCAATGAAATCAATTTTAATTCGCCTACAAAGGAACCACGATGCCCACCTGCTTCACTACCTTGTACTACAACCGCATCCATTCCCACCTGCTCCGCCAGTTCTGCCTCTTCTATTGAAGTCGCTGTCCCTATTAGAAATACATCATTTCCCTTCAATAATTGCACAGTTTTTTCGTCCGGCAGTCCGAAAGTAAATGAACAGACTTTCACACCTTCTTCTATTAGTACCTGAACTTGCCCTTCAAATTCCGTTTTTGAAAATGGCGTATTCCACTGAGGAATCCCGAGTTCCTTACCTATCGGTTGGAGTGCTTCATATGCCCCCCGTAATTGCTCCTGACTCGGATTCACCGTTTCTGGAACAAACAAATTCAACGCAAATGGCTTCATCGTAAGACTTTTCACTTCACGAATGAAATTCCGCGTCTCTTCGGCCGAAAGATACCCAGCCCCAATTGAACCAAGAATCCCCGCTTCTGCAGATGTTGCTACAAACTCTGGCGTCGTCACACCCGCCATTGGTGCTTGGATGATTGGATGCTCGATTCCTAACATTGCCATCAAATTCAGCTTATTCATTCGACTCTCCTCCAATTCTCTGCGTTCAACGTAAATACCGCTATATATGTTGGACAAATGAAACCTATATTAACCAAATGAAGGCGCCTCACAAGGGGTAGCCACTGAAAAAGTTCTTTTTTATAGTAAAAACTAGTTGATTGTAGTGAAGAGCGGCGACTCCAGCGGGAACAGCGCGAGCTGAAGACCCCGCAGGAAGAGCCGTTACGAAGAACGGCTTTTGCGAGCAAAAGCGCTAGCGTTGGGAGCACGGGGCAAGAATGCCTTAATTTCTGCAAAGAACGCAGAAATACGGCAAATCGAACCCTTTGCTGTTCGATTGGCTGAAGCCGTGCCCGCGGAAAGCGTCCGCTCGGAACGGAAATCAACGGGATTGAAGGAAATCGTACTTTTTCAGTGCCCTCGCTTAGTTCAAGAGGCATCCCGAAGCGCCGAAGCGAATTCACTAGAATTCTTTATTTTAATCTCTATAGTACCCATTATATAGAAAAAAAGGTAGCTAAGTCAGCTACCTTTCACTTTTTCTATTGGATACTAAGTAGTAAAGCTAAATAACTTGTAAAGATGAAAAGAATACTCAAAATGAAAGTTACGATTACCGGTGCTTTCTTAATAAATGAGTACACAGTTAAAACGACGAAAAGAATCGCTAACAGTATAAGAGAGAGACCTGTGGCATTTGCTACAAGTTCGACATTCATTCCTTGCTGAAACTGACCTTGATAAAAGAAACTGAACAGCTTGGAAAGTCCTTCATTTTTCAATATGTTTTCGCTAGGCGGCGATTGTTGACCTAATGCAGCCGTTATCGAAAAAACAACCAAAATAAGTATGCTTTCCACTCTTGTCCAAGGTATTGGATTAAAGTCATTATCCTTAAATAACTTCTTTCTAATAAGTATGCTGTTGATCCCTGCATATACCAGTAATGGAATGATCGTTAAATGTTTTAATAACAATAATTGACCATACGGAAGCATCCACGCATTGGCATATTCATTAAACTCCACTACAAATGTCATTAAAATAAGTCCTGACACAATGGTGATGCTAAAACAAATAATGGCAACAGGCGAGAACCATTTCAAGAAATTCAACCAGTTTGAATGATCTTTTGAAAACCAGCTAACTACAAGCAAGATTCCTACCCAAATACCCACCGCTGTAAAATGGCTTGTATGCGTTAAAAATCCTTTGACATGATCAAGGGAACTAGCGTGACTAGCCCAACCAATTCCCATGATTAAAATGACAACAAAAATGATTCCTATATAAGAGTAGATTGGTTTCTTACGATCATCAAACCAAACGATAAAAATGAATAAGACATTGACAACTAGAAAAGTGAAAATCCATGCTTTGCCGACTTCAAAAGTAAGTAGAACTGTCTGTAGTGTTTCAGAAAGCCCCATATTCTCGTACAAATATATGATTAGCACTAAAACAGGCGCAAATGAGAAAACTGCGATACCGATTGTAGCTATAATTTGTACACTTCTTGGTATGTTTACTTCCGGTCGAAAAGAACTCGGTACTAGAGCTATAAGAAAACTTCCTATAAGAAGCGATACGCAAAGATATAAAAGTATTTCACTAACAATTACCATAAACATTTATTATTTTTTTCTCCTTAACCCGACGAAAATCCCCATAATAATTGCAATTAAGACAATAACGATTACAGGAATGAGATAAGAAGGTAATTGACTTTGTTCATTTGTTTTAGTATCTTCAACATTTTCTAATGGTGTTTCATCTTGATTTACATCTTGTGAATTGGCTTCGGCTTCGGCTTCGGATTCATTTTCAACTGCTGTTTCAGATACAGGAACATCTACAGTGAAAGAAAATTCTCCTGCAATCGGATGACCATCTGCTCCAATAATATTCCAAACAACTGTATAGTCACCATTTTCCAAGGCATTTGTAAACGTCCCTGTCATTTGCGTATCTGCTATGGAAATATCTTCAACTGGAATAGATTGGCCATTTGAATTACTGACCTCTAACGTTCCGCCTTGTTCGATTTTCCCTTCGTAGGTTAAGGCTATCTCGCGCATTTCTTCTGTAACAACTTCTCCATCTTCTGGGGAAGACGTTTCTAACCCTGTATGTGCCAGAGCACTGGTAGTAAAAGTAAACATGAAGACAAATGTAATTAATAATAACTTTTTCACTGTAATTCCTCCTAATTTAATTGCTGATTAAAACTATGGACTTAAAAACTTGAACATAATCAAATCAATTTCAGTGTAGCTTTTCGTTGTGAAAAATTCGTGAAGTGTTTTTATTCCTTATACTATTACGAGTAAAGCAATCCCGTTTTCAGCCTATCGGTTTGTAACATACCCCGTCTTCTCGATGATCGCCTGTCCTTGGTCAGACAAAATCCAATCGATGAATTCCCCGATATGTGAATTATCACTGCCCGCAGTCACGGCATAAATATCAGCCGTAAGAGGATAATCTTCGGACCGGATTGTTTCTGATGACGGTTCAACCCCTTCAATTTGAAGCAATCGGATTTTATCGTTAGTGACCATTTCGGTTGAATAATATCTGAATGTAAAGCCTAATGCATTGTTGTAGTTCGTATAGTCCGATACCTCATTAATAATTCCTCCCATAAGATCAATCACATTTTCAACAGGAGGATCCATGATCGGCACGTCACCCATCAAGTTTTGAAGTGCAGTCTGACTGCCGCTGTCTTGTGGCCGCTGGAATGCCCGTATCGCTTTTTTCTTTCCGCCTACGTCTTTCCAATTTGTTATTTCTCCGGAATAAATCCCTTTGATTTCATTCATCGTCAAGGTTTTTACAGGGTTTTTCGCATTGACGAAAAAAACGAACGCTTCTTTACCGATTGGTGTCAGCGTTAATTCTTTGCCAGCTCGTTCTGCTGATGCCAATTGAGTAGAAGAAGGACCTGCTACAAAAATTATATCGACTTCCCCATCAATGAGCTTTTCGTAGGCTACGTTTGTCATATTCGACATCACTTCACTGTTATAGAGGTTGTATTCCTTTTCTGGATAGACTGCCTGTGCGAATCCAGCATACATTGGGTAAAGCGCGGTCGCACCATCTATGACAGGTAAATCCGATTCCAGCTTCAAGGTCGCTGGCTCGTCCAGTTTCATAGCTTTCGTCCCAGATGCGAACGGACTGTATTGTTGCAGGTTCACTTCTGTATCCTCCAACCTGTCCAAGTTCTGCTTATATATACCGGAAGCCGTGAAAGACAATGCCACAACGGCTATCAGCGCAGCAACGCCATAAAAAGCTTTTTTTCCGTTCGGATATTTCGTCCAACCTATCGTTTTGAATAGAATCAGAACAACCAGTATTACGTAGATTGCAATAAGCAAAGGTATTATATAATACATATTCGGCGTTATGAATAAAACAGATATAAAAGCCAATGGCAACGCCAATATCGTCGCCGCTACAATAATCATTAGGATGGTTGCAATCATTAGGATGTTTTTCAAGCTGAGTCCCCCTTAGTATTAAAACATTTCTGTATAGCGAACCTCAATTGAGCCCGTTCCTGTTCTCTCCAATCATACACATCTTTTTGCACATTAAGTTCAACTCCATTGATTGAAACTGTATTACTATCAATCCGAACGATCTTCGCTTGATTTTCCCGGTTACTTTTAGAACAATCTTCATTGTGCACCCACTCCTATCGAGACGTTTCCCTCCATACAAATGTTTCCAATACACAATTGTTGATTAACCAGTAAATAACTGCTTGCTTTTGTGTTTAAACACTAGACGCCCTATACACAGATGCTCTCGGATCACTTTGGACTGAACGACTACTGCACCATTATTAGGATTTCTTGCTGCGTAGGGTGAACGCTCACTCGTCCATCGCTCTCAAACAACTCTAAAACAAACGTGATTTTTTAAACTTTCACGTTTGATGGATAAAAGTCACAACCTATCTATTTATGATTTATATGTCATAGTACAAAATTAATTGAACGAAATGTTCTATAATTATTGAACTTCGCATTCCAAATAGGTATACTTTACCAAGTAGGAGGCGGATTAGTATGAATACACTAACAATTACAGGCAGAAAAAGAGAATCGTACAAAGTGGAGCTCGAGTATTCTCTATTATGGGAATGTGCATTAGGTATTGCAGCGATCACAAATACACCGCTGCTAGACACGCTCGAGAAAAAAAGGACATTTGAATTACTTCGAAATGAAATACCTGACGAGTTAGTTAGCGAACTGAATTACGTTGAAGAACACAATACATGGAAAAGTTTACTTCAACTTTTACACGCTTTTGAAAGAAATTCGAATGACATTGAAAAATTCAAGATTTATGTCAACAATTTAAGCGATGTTGAACTGAAGTATACTTGTCTCCCATACTTCGGAACAGATTTACAAGAAAGTAGGATGCTTGCGGCGAATGGTGATAAAGTTGCTGTCGATTTAATAAAACAAGTAGCAAAGGAAAACCCTTTTCTACCTGCTTATATTGACTTTATCAGCAATGTAAATGGCGTTGACTTTAAAAAGCATTTACTAACTGTCATGTCTTTGTGGACTGAAACAGTTCTTGATGCAGACACAAATCCCTTGTTAGCCATCTTGGAAAGAGATCTCGATGAAAAAATAAATATGAAAGAGAAACTGACGCCTGAAGAATTTGTTGCATGGGCCACAAATGGAACAGAGTATATTCCTGAGCCAAGCGTTCATCGTGTTTTATTGATTCCCCAATTGACGTACCGCCCTTGGACGATTGTATCGGATATTGAAGAAACGAAAGTTTTTTATTATCCGATTCCGAACACAAGCATTGATCCAACTGATAAGTATCTTCCCGATTACTTTTTAATTCAGAAACATAAAGCATTGGGAGATGAAGTCCGGCTTCGCATGGTTAAGCTTTTATCTGAACAAGATTGCACGTTAAAGGATATAACTGAGCAGCTCGAATTAGGGAAATCAACTGTTCATCATCATTTAAAAATTTTAAAGGCCGCCTCTTTAGTTGGTCAAAAATCCTCCAATTATTATTTGAAAGAAAAGTCCGTTGCTTCCTTGCCCAAAGAGTTGGAACTCTATTTAACCCAATAATACTTGAAGGAGCGGCAGCTTATGAACACTACTGTCTTAAAAAATAGGGGCTTCGTTTCATTGTGGGCGGGGAGTGCCATATCCGAACTGGGCGGCTCCTTTGGCACGTTTTGCAATTCGATTATTGTTTATGAACTCACGGGGTCAAAACTGGCGTTGGGTAGTATGTGGTTACTGTACTTTCTCCCCTCAATCGTGTTTCAACTCGTCAGTGGGCCGTACATTGATAAATGGAGTCGCAAATGGATTATGATTTTCTCACAGTGGACACGGGCATTGATTTTTCTGGTGCCACTTTTATCAATGTTCCTTGGCCATTTGGAAGTTTGGCATATCTATGTAGTTCAGGTCATCATTGGCCTTGTCACCCCACTTTACGTTCCTGCAAGTCAAGCGATTACACCGACAATCGTAGCTAAGGAACAGTTAAGTACGGCCAATGCATATCTCGATGGTACAACGAGGCTTATGATGTTCTTAGCACCCATGGCTGGTGGAGTTGTTATTAATTATATAGGGACGGATTTCACTTTGTTACTCGTGTTTATATTGCTTGCGCTAAGTGGATTTTTGCTGTTACGGATGGACGAGCAACGAGTTCCTCAAGATATACGGAAGACTTGGTTGGAACAATTCAAGGAAGGCATCCATTACTTTTTTAAAGAACGAACAATCGTGTGGCTGGGAATCTTCCTTGCATTCGTCCAATTTGGCGTTGGTGTCACAATGGTGATTAATTTACCGTATATCACGGATGTGCTGAAGGGGAATTATGAAGATTATGGCCTCTTTATGGCTGGCTTTCCATTGGGTTATGTCATCGGATCTCTGTTAATTGGAAAGATAAAATTCCGAAGTCGAAGAATGTTCATGTTAGGATCCCTAGTAATCGGTGGATTAACCTACATTTCGTTAGGAATTATTAATGCAATCATTTTAGCGATTATCGTCGAAATTATTGCAGGAATTATGATGGCTTTCTTCAGTATTCACAACATCACAATTTGTCAGCGGGCGATTCCGAATCATATGATGGGGAAAGTGATGTCGGTTAGATTAGTAATTAGTAGAACGGCAATGCCAATTGGGATTGTTTTTGGAGGTATTGTTAGTGAGTTATGGGGAATTAGACCTTTATATATAATGATTGGATTAGCGATAAGTTTGGTATCTATCATTGGTATCGTCTTTCCTTATTTCAAGTTCATTGATGGTCCACCCCAACCTGAATTATTACCTAAAAAGAATAACTACGCGCGGCAATAGACTGCGCATGGTTATCCTTTTTAGGCCTTTTCTTATTATAAAATCTCGCAAACCCGTCCAACTTGTCCGTCTTCTAAGCGTACTTTAATGCCATGCGGGTGGAAACTTGAGTTCGTCAATAAATCTTTAACGACACCTTCCGTTTTCGAGCCCGACCGCTGATCTTTTTTCAAGATAACTGCTACTTTTAAGCCTGGTGTTACATCTGCACGATTCTGTCCATTCATATATTATTCTTCCTCTCTTTTTTGAAACATACTTTGCACGACGTGTGCGGTTCCTGTATGAAGTTGGCCTTCCACGCGATTGACTTCCCCGATATGGAAGTGTTTGACGAAATAACCATCGAATTGTTCGAGCATCTTAATAGGATTACACAGCATTTCTTCAACCCGTGGGCCGCCTGTTCCGTACTGGAGCTGTTCTTTCGTATACAACTCACTTACATAGCATCCACCAGGTTTTAATGCCTTTTTAATCCCTGCTAGTGTATGGTCCATAACGTTTCCCGGGAAATGTCCGAAGATGTGAACGATGGCATCCCACTGCTCTTCTTCCCATGCCACTTCTGCCAAATCGTGCAGTTCCGTTTTTACAACGACACCTTTTTCACCCGCCAACTGCTTTGTCTTCTCCAGTCCTGCCGGCGCATAATCCCATGCTGTCACATCAAAGCCAAGCGTTGCCAAGTAGACTGAGTTACGCCCTTCACCTTCCGCGATACAAAGCACTTTACCCTTCGGTAATTGCTGTGCCGCCTCCATAAGAAATCCGTTGGGTTCTTTGCCATAGACGTATTCTTCAACGGAAAAACGTTCATGCCACATATTTGTCATAGCTTCTCAGTCCCCTTTGTATCTGCTTCCTTCAGTTTATCATAAAATGGCCGATTACTTTGCCGTTGACATTTATTCGTCTACCCCCTAAACTACTATTATTGGTTTAGGGGGTAGACTATATTGAGAGAAAAACTACTAGAAGCTGTTGATTTATTCGAAGAAGTAATGATTTTCGGGACAGAACATGTTATTAAAAACATGGATATTCCCATTTGGAAAGAGTATTCTCCAGAGCAAATTCAAGTACTCAAAATCCTTTCTACTTATGGAGCACTTTCGAGCGGAAAGCTTGCCACAATTCAAGGTGTACATAAAAGCGCCGTCTCGAGCCGTTTAAAAAAGTTGGAGGAAAAAGGACTTGTGACATCCGAGCGTGACGAAAACGATCAGCGTGCCAAAATCATACGACTTACATCGGAAGGTATCGAGGTTCTTCAAACGTCCAATAATGCGGTCTATGAAAATATTGAAAAACTTTTTAAAGATCGGATTGATGAAAAGGAACTGGAGACATTCGTTAAGACCTTCCGAAAACTTAAAGAGATTTTACAAATGAAGGAGATGTAATTTTGAGAGCTATTATAAAATTCAAATGGCCGATTTTCATCGGCTTACTTACATTGACAATTGCGTTATTCATTTTAGCACCAAATTTGGCAAAACAAGCAGAAGAAGCGGGCTCACTACAACTTCCAAGCAGTGCTGATTCGCAAAAAGCGGCTGATATGCTAGAAAAAGCCGGTGCTTCCGAAGATACGATTTCACTCGTCTATCCGCTGAAAAAACCAGTAGATGCTGCGATGAAAAAAGAAATTCAATCGGTTGTAGACAAACTTGAAGCCCTGGGCAAGCCAGTTTCAGCAATACTTAACCCATTTGAAAGTAAAGAACTGGAAGCGCAACTTGTTTCAAAAGATCAGAAGACAGTCCTCGTACCAATTACTGTGGACGGTACATTTGATGAAATTATTGCCCTTGCTGATAAAATTCATAGTGATATTTTATCCAAAAACCAGACAGTCTATTTAACAGGTGAAGCGATTATCGGCAATGATGTAAACCAAAGCGCACAAGACGGCTTGAAAAAAACAGAAATTATTACCGTCGTGCTTATTTTCGGTTTGCTTCTCATCGTATTCCGCTCAATTGTCACACCATTTATACCGCTTATTGCGGTAGGGATCTCCTATTTACTCAGTCAATCATTTGTTGCCTTTTTCATTGACTGGTTCGGATTCCCTGTTTCTAATTACACACAGATTTTCCTTGTAGCCATCCTCTTCGGACTAGGAACGGATTATTGTATTCTGTTGCTCAGCCGTTATAAAGAAGAATTGCTAGCAGGTCATAGCGTCGAGGATGCAGTCGTTAATACGTATAAAACTGCAGGTCGCACACTGTTCATCAGCGGTCTTGCCGTCTTTATCGGATTTGCAGCAATCGGATTTGCAGACTTCCCGATTTTTAAATCAGCTGTGGCCGTCGCGGTCGGAATTGCCGTGTTGATGGTCGTGCTATTTACAGTTGTTCCATTGTTCATGGTTTTATTGAAAGACAAATTGTTTTGGCCTTCAAAACAAGCTGCATCGCATAAAGACAGTAAAATATGGGTTGCCTTCAGTAAAGTTTCGGTCAAGCGGCCGCTCATTTCTATGCTAATTGTGGCAGTTATCACAGTCCCTCTTCTATTGACATATGATAATGATTTGTCATTCAACACAGTCGATGAGATTGATAAGAGTAAAGAATCGGTCATGGGCCTCAATGCTATTTCTGAAGCATTCGGGAAAGGAGATTCGTTGCCAATCC
This sequence comes from Sporosarcina sp. FSL K6-1540, assembly GCF_038620285.1. Lineage (NCBI taxonomy): Bacteria > Bacillati > Bacillota > Bacilli > Caryophanales > Caryophanaceae > Sporosarcina > Sporosarcina sp. FSL K6-1540. The sequence continues at coordinate 1,996,286 of NZ_CP152018.1, read as the reverse complement.
AGGTTTTATTGAAAAAAGACGGCCCGATTGTCAATGAAACTGACGTCACCTATCTCGAAGCAATCAGCCGGGATATCGAGAAGATTGACGGCGTGAAAACGGTCCGGACGATTACGCGTCCAACTGGTGAAATTATCGAAGACTTGTATGTAGACCACCAGCTTGGTCTTATGTCAGAGGGTCTTGGTGATGCGACTGGTGGACTGGATGAGGTAAAAAAAGGACTGACAGAAGTTCAAGGCGGACTGGACCAAGTGACCGGCATGTTTTCTACCGGTTCTGCAGCTGAAGTCAATGGTGCTGGACTTGCACAAGCCGCAGGTGGTATCGGGCAGCTTTCTGCAGGTGTTGGTGCTTCTACTAAAGGCCTGGATGAAATCGGTTCCGGTCTTGGCGAATTATCCGCATCATTAAAAGAAATGAGTGAGTCGGACAGTGTGCGTGCTACCGGTTTGTTCATCCCGTCAGGCACGCTCAGCAATGAAACGTTCAAGCCGGTGATTGACCGTTATACGTTCGGAGCCGAATCAGGGATTTTACTTGAAGTGATTTTGGACTATGATCCTTATTCAAGGGAAGCGATCCAAACGGTGCATGACATTAAAGACAGCGTAACCCGTTCAGTTATCGGAACACCTTTCTTTGACGCAGAGCTTGCATATAGCGGAGTATCCAGTATGAATTCGGATCTGTATGATATTTCGTCAAAAGACTTCAAGCGCACAGTCATTATTATGCTTGCCAGTTTGTTCGTCGTCTTGACGTTCTTATTCCGTTCTGCAATCATGCCTTTGTATATGATTGGCTCCTTGCTGCTCACATATTACACATCTATCGCTGTAACTGAACTCATCTTTGTCAATATGTTGGGTTATGATGGTATCAGCTGGGCAGTTCCATTCTTTGGCTTCATTCTGCTTATTGCGCTCGGTGTGGATTACTCCATTTTCTTACTCGACCGCTTCCGTGAGGAGAGCATTAATGGGCTGAATATACGAGAGGCCCTTACGATGTCGATGGCTAAAATGGGTACGGTCATCATTACTGCATCCATCATACTCGCCGGAACATTTGGTGCAATGATGCCTTCAGGCGTGTTGAGTCTCGTACAAATCGCTACAATTGTCATTACAGGACTCCTTCTGTATGGACTCATCATTCTTCCATTACTCATTCCGGCGATTACTGTATCGTTTGGCAGAGGGGTATGGTGGCCGTTCAGAGGTTGATCCTATATGTAAAGCGTCCGTTCCTTTTATGGGGAACGGACGCTTTTTTAATGATTCTACTCTTTGTTACTGATACTCTCCAAATATTGATCCAATCGTGCTGCCATCATTTCATCCGTCAAACCTGTAACACCAAACGCCGCCCAGCCACTATATACAACAGGAGGTCCGTCCAAGAAATCAAACACGGAGACAATATCCCAATAGGGCTCATACGAAAATGAGGGTTCAGCATGTCTTTGATAAGCTTGTAAAAATAGGTCTGCCACTTCGACGCTATGCAACAGCGCGAGGTTCACACGACAATGACCCACGTCGATACCCGCTGGACCGCGGCATGCATTCGGCCAATCGACAATCCCACTGACTTCTTTGTTAGTCCACAACACGTTTGCAGGATGAAAGTCGCGGTGAATAAACGTCTCGAGAAATTCAGGCTCCGTTCCATGGAAACGTTCAAATGCCGCCTGCCACACATCCCGTTTCTTCGTCCATTCGGGGAATTTGACGTCCGCCCGTTTTGTATATGGCGCATATTTCCATGTAAAATCATTCGCTTTAACTTGATGAATTTGCACAAGTGCTTTTGCCAACCCATCCGTCCATTGGTTGAAATCATCTGGCAGAAGCTCTACTTTCCCTTCAACTTTCGTCATAAGGATAGACGGCAACCCGCTCAGCTTTCCTGTTTCATCAGACCCAATCAGCGCTGGAATCGGCAGCCCACTATCCGAAGCTTTTCGAAGGCTAGACGCTTCGTGCTTGACGAGATCAGGTTCTTCAAGAAGCCACTCCTCATTGTCAAATTGTCGTAAAACCATTTCCGAGTCTTCCGTCTTCACTTCATAAAGAAGTGAGGATGTACTGCCTGGGAGTCGTTTCATCCAATGGACGACACCCCCTACTTCTTGCTGCACCCAGATTTCTGCTTTTTCGATTGGTCGCAAATTCCACCCCTCCTTTAAACATGAATCATGGATTAGGCGAGTCCCATTTCACCCTCTATACATCACTTCACCCGCAACAACGGTCATCACAACATTCGCGTTCACGATCTCTTCATCTTCCACTCGGAATAAATCCTTGTCGAGCACAGTGAAATCAGCATCGAACCCGGGCGCAAGCTTACCGCGGACGTCCGCTTTTCCGATTGTTCCCGCACTCCCCGTCGTAAAGAGGCCGACCGCTTCAAAGCGACTTAGTTTTTCATCTGGAAAATAGCCTTCGTGGGTTTCCCCAGGCTTCCGACGCGTTGCCGCTGCATAGATGCCAAGCAATGGGTCGACCTCCTCGATTGGCGCATCCGAACCGCCGCCGCAAATGAATCCACGGTCAAGCAGCTTTTTCCACGCATAGGCCCAATCAAGACGGTCTTCCCCTAAACGATCCATGACCCATGGGAAGTCTGATGATACAAACACCGGCTGTATATCAAGGATGACTGGCAACTTTTCCATCCGCTCGACTAGATCTTCACGCAAGATATTTACATGGATAAGTCGATCACGTTTGCCAGTAGGTACCGGGTACTTCTCTATCGCATCTAGTGCTTTTTCAACAGCTGCATCCCCAATGACATGAACAGCAATTGCTTCGCCATACTTGCGTGCGAGCGACACTATCGCACCAATTTCTTCATCCGTAATGACTGTCATGCCGAATGTTTCGGGCGTATCTGCATACGGTTTACTTAACAAAGCCGTTTTACCGCCAAGCGCTCCGTCGATGAAAAACTTCATCTCGCCGGGCTCAATCCAAGGTTCATTATAAGTAGCTTGCTCTTCCTTCAATTGCTGGAAAACAGTTGACCGTCGTAATAAATGTGCGCGGAATTTCTTCTGTTCACCAATAACGTTTTTGAATGCTTGTAGCGGGTTTTTATAATCCCCATAATACCCGAGGTCATCCGTCACTCCCCCTGTCAGTCCAAGTGACAGCAAATCATCAACTGACTTTTGTAAGGCCCGAGTCAATGATTCTTCTGTCGGCTCTGGAATAAGGGCAAGTACAATCTCCTGCGCTCCTTCTTTCAAGTAGCCCGTAGGTTCCCCGTTCGCATCACGCATAATGACACCATCTTCGGGATCAAGTGTATCTTTTGAAATACCTGCCAGCTCAAGCGCTTTTGAATTGGCGAGCGCCGCATGTCTACATGTCCGTTTCAAAATCATAGGGGAATCCGTCACCTTATCCAATTCATGTCGCGTGAGGATCTTTTTATCTGGGAAGTTATTTTCATTCCATCCCTCTCCGATAAACCATTCGTCAGATTTCAAATCAGGATGAGTATTTATCAGCATATCCATCATGTCATCAGCGGACGTTGCCTTCGATAAGTCCAAACTTAGTAATTTTTCGCCGTGACCAATCATATGCATATGACTATCGACGAATCCTGGATAAAGAACGGAACCCTGTAAGTCAATTTCATTATCTGCTCGTTCTTTTAAATCGCCATATGTGCCAACTGCACTAACCTTACCGTTTTCTGTGAGCAGCGCCTCAACTTGGTCTCCTTCTTGCTCCATCGTATACATCGTGCCATTATGCCAAAGTGTTTTCATCTCAATTCCCCCTATCTCTCTAGTTATAGTCTAAACTTTCGGTCATTCACGAGCAACATTTTGAATATGAATGCTACAATTAAGATTAATGATTAGGAGGGGTTAAGTTGAGATTAACTGTTTACCTGGCAGGGGAAATCCATAGTTCATGGCGTGAGGAAGTAAAGATGAAAGTGGCTGCACTTAAGTTGCCAATCGATTTCGTCGGTCCCATGGAAGACCATGACCGTTCTGATAACATCGGGGAAGATATTCTAGGCAAGCAGCCGAATTCAATTTCCAAAGATGCTGCGGCATCAAACTTTAATAATTTGCGTACGGAGCTATTAATGAAGCAAGCCGATCTTGTCATCGCTTTATTTGGGGAGAAGTATAAGCAGTGGAATACCGCGATGGACGCGAGTGCCGCCGTCGCATTCGGCAAACCACTCATCCTAATTCGTAATGAAGCACATCATCATGCACTAAAGGAATTGTCCCGCAAAGCAAACGCTACCGTCGAAACTGTCGATCAGGCTGTAAAAGCACTGCATTATATTTTCGAATGAACTAAGAAAAGCGCAAGCTGCCGTTTAGCCCCGACAGGCATAAGACGGTTTGCGAGGAGGCGTACTTCAGCCCCATAGCAAAACGACTTATGACCCGAGGGTTTGCGCCTGGAGCCTAGACACTGCTCCAGGTTGAAAAAACTTATACCTTTTTAAATACCATCCCACGGGCTGTCCTCATCAGGGCAGTCTTTTTTAATGGCGTTCCTACACCGATCATACAACCGCGAAGAACAATCATATACCCTTCCACACCGATCATATCCCCCTATCTCGTTTACAAAACCTTAACGATTCCTTCATACCCGCTCAACAATTCTCCTCTATCATTTGAATTGTAGTCAAAACACTCTAGGGGGGCAACAACAGATGAAAAACATGAAAACACTCGCAACACTCGGACTTGCATGCTCGATCTTTCTCGCTGCTTGCGGTGGAGCGGACGGTAATACATCAGCTAAAACTAGCGAAGGCTTAAGCGGTAGTGTAGCAGGGGACGGATCGTCGACTGTTGCGCCAATCATGGAAGCGATTGTTGAAGAATATGCACAAGCTGAAAAAGACGTTAAAGTATCCGTAGGTGTTTCCGGTACAGGTGGCGGATTTGAAAAATTCATCGCTGGTTCAACAGACTTCTCAAATGCATCCCGCCCCATTAAAGATGAAGAGAAAGCAAAGCTTGACGAAGCAGGCGTTGATTATACAGAACTTAAAATTGCAAACGACGGTTTAACAATCGTTGTAAATAAAGAAAACACTTGGGTCGATTCACTTACTGTTGAAGATCTCGCGAAAATGTGGGCAGAAGATGGATCAGCAAAAAAATGGTCTGATATCAACCCAAGCTGGCCAGCTGAAGAAATCGTCTTCTATTCACCAGGTACAGATTCTGGCACATATGACTACTTCAATGAAGTTGTCTTGGAAGATGCTGATCTTGTAAAATCTGCAACACTTTCTGAAGATGACAACGTTCTTGTTACAGGAATTAAAGGTGACAAAAATGCAATTGGATTTTTCGGTTATGCTTACTACGAATCAAATAAAGACGCGCTAAATGCAGTATTAATAGATGGTATTGAACCGAATGCACAAACAATCGAGTCTGGCGAATACACTCCATTCTCTCGCCCACTATTCATTTATGTCAGCAACGATGCAGTTAAAGAGAAAAAAGAAGTTCGTAACTTCATGGAGTTTGTTATCGACAACTCAGCAGAAATGGCCGAAGCAGTTGGTTATGTACAACTGCCTGAAGCAGACTATGAAGAAGGACGTAAAGCATTGGATTCTCTGAAATAATAGAACGATTCCTGGCTGTCCTGCATAGTAGGGCAGCCATTATCCTTTCAACACCGTAACTAAACAACGTTATCCAATAGGAGGTCCATAGATTGACTTCAATAAAACCGACAGATAAGTTGCGAACACGCGATGTCATTGCTGCTGCTAAAAAGAATGAGAAGTTTGGCAAACTCATCCCGCATCTTTTACTCGCTGTCACTTCCATCACTGTACTGGCAACATTTGGGATTATCTACACATTACTGAAAGAAACATTCATCTTTTTTCAAGAAATAAAGATCACTGACTTCATTTTTGGAACTGAATGGGCACCTTTCTCCAATGCTGATCAGGCATTCGGTATACTTCCCTTAATCGTCGGGACTTTAAAAATCGCAGGTGTTGCGCTTCTTATCGGGGTCCCTTTCGGACTTGCGTGTGCAATTTTCCTCAGTGAATATGCGTCACCAAAAATCAAAAAGTTCATCAAACCAATTATTGAGTTACTGGCTGGAATTCCAACGATTGTTTACGGATTTTTTGCCTTAACAGTCGTGACACCATGGCTCCAGTCTTTCATTCCACAATTGAAGTTATTTAACGCACTAAGTGCCGGTATTGTAGTCGGTATTATGATTTTACCAATGATAATCTCGCTTTCGGAAGATGCACTTTCTGCTGTTCCTGCTTCATTCCGCGAGGGGTCTTACGCGCTTGGGTCTACAAAATTTGAAACAGCTATCAAAGTCGTCTTTCCAGCAGCAATTTCCGGTATTGCAGCATCGATTATCCTTGCTGCTTCACGGGCTGTAGGAGAAACAATGATTGTCTCACTTGCCGCAGGTTCCACGCCAATATTCAATATGGACTTTACAGGTTCAATTCAAACGATGACTTCTTATATCGTTCAAGTCGCAACAGGCGACGCAGGCTATGGCACAACAATCTATTATTCCATTTACGCTGTCGGGTTCATGCTATTCTTGTTCACATTCCTAATGAACCGGGCCGCTTTGTACATCAAGACGAAATTCAGGGAGGAATACTAATATGGACCGCGTTCTTCAGTCAAAAACAAATCGTCGACTTACAAAAGATTCAGCGATGAAATGGCTGTTCGGTGCAATCGCTGCCGCCGTCCTCGGAATTACATTCTTCCTGTTTTACGGCATTGGTGCAGATGGCGTCGGACGGTTGAACTTTTCATTCTTTACGAATTTCGGATCCCGCTTCCCTGAAAAGGCGGGCATTAAAGCAGCTCTTGTCGGTACACTGGCTCTCATGGCCGTCGTTATTCCGGTATCCATGTTCCTAGGCCTTTGTTCCGCTATTTACCTTGAAGAATATGCTAAAAAAAATAAATGGACCTCTTTTATTGAAATGAATATCAGTAACCTTGCCGGCGTTCCTTCCGTTGTCTTCGGACTTCTTGGTCTAACTGTTTTTGTCCGTGCATCATCATTAGGCAATAGTATCTTGGCTGCTGGATTGACGATGAGTTTGCTAATCTTACCAATCATCATCGTAGCTTCCCAAGAAGCACTTCGTTCCGTTCCAGACACACTTCGAGAAGCTTCATATGGCATGGGTGCAACAAAATGGCAAACAATCATTCATGTGATTTTACCGTCCGCAGCAGGTTCTATTTTGACAGGTAGCATCTTATCCTTCTCACGTGCCATCGGTGAAACAGCACCGCTCATTGTTCTTGGGATACCGGTTATCGTTCAATTCCTGCCAACTGGACCGCTTAGTACATTTACAGCTCTTCCGATGCAAATTTACGACTGGGCTAAACGCCCACAACCCGAATTTGCAGATGCTGCCTCAGCAGGAATTATCGTGCTTATGATCTTACTCATTACAATGAACGGATTTGCGATTTACTTTAGAAATAGATCACAAAAAAAGCTTAAAAATTGATAGGAGGATTATTATGACAAAAACACTCGTTCGACCTACTGAAGATGCTAAGCTTCGTGTCATGAAAAATGAAAATTGGACAAAAGCAGTTTATGAAACAAACGGTTTAAATCTCTGGTATGGCACGGCGCACGCGCTTAAAAACATCGACTTGTCCATCAATGAAAAAGAAGTAACAGCAATCATCGGCCCTTCCGGCTGCGGAAAATCTACGTATTTAAAAACACTAAACCGGATGGTAGAAAACGTAGGCGACGTCACCATTTCTGGTAATGTTACATTTATGGGCAATAATATTCTTGGCAAAGCGATGTCCGTGGAATTGCTTCGTTCAAAAGTCGGCATGGTATTCCAAAAACCCAATCCATTCCCGAAATCCATCTATGAAAACGTTGCATACGGGCCGAAGATTCACGGTATCCGTAACAAAGCAATGTTAGATACAATTGTTGAAGACAGCTTACGTAAAGCAGCCTTATGGGATGAAGTAAAAGACCGTCTGAACAAAAGCGCATATGGACTTTCCGGCGGACAGCAACAACGGCTCTGTATAGCACGCTGCCTCGCAGTTGACCCAGAAGTAATCCTAATGGATGAGCCAACTTCAGCACTAGACCCGGTATCGACACATAAAGTCGAAGAATTGATTCGCAACATCAAAAACGATGTAACAATAGCAATCGTTACACATAACATGCAACAGGCAGCACGAATTTCCGACCGCACTGCATTTTTCCTAAACGGAGAAATCGTAGAATGCGATCGTACATCCACACTATTTAGTACGCCGACAGACGAACGCACCGATGACTACATCAACGGGCGATTCGGTTGATAATCTCATTTGGTAAACAAAAAGGGCATCTCGAGTTAGTGTTTTCCTCACTATCTTGAGATACCTTTTTGTTTTCGGCAAAATAAAAAACCGAAGATATCGTCAATAACGACATCTTCGATCAATGGTTTAGTCTCTTATTCAGTTCCCATTTCTGCTTGCACAACGTCAACAATACGCTGAACAAGACGTATACAATCTTCTTCAGAAGGCGCTTCTACCATGACGCGCACAAGCGGTTCAGTGCCCGAAGGACGAACCAAAACGCGGCCATTGCCTGCCATCTCTTTTTCTACTTCTGCTATTACTTCTGCTACTAATGCATTATCCGTCACAGCATTCTTATCCGTAACACGTACATTAACAAGTTTTTGTGGATAAATTTTCATGCCTGCCGCAAGTTCAGATAGCTTACGTCCAGTTATTTTCATAATGTTAACGAGCTGAAGTCCTGTAAGAAGCCCATCGCCTGTTGTATTGTAATCGTGGAAGATAATATGGCCTGATTGCTCACCGCCAAGATTATAATTTCCTTTTCTCATTTCTTCTACAACATACCGATCACCAACGGCTGTCTGAATGCTCTTCATGCCGTGTTCCGTCAATGCTTTATAGAAACCTAGATTGCTCATAATCGTTGAGACAATCGTTCCTGATTTAAGGCGGCCTCCTTCATGTAAATGACGTGCGATGATGAACATAATCTGGTCACCATCAACAACTTCTCCACGTTCATCTACAGCGATAAGACGATCTCCGTCTCCGTCAAACGCTAAACCAATATGGGCACCTTTTTCAACAACGAGTTTACCCAATTCTTCAGGATGAGTCGAACCGACACCGTCATTAATGTTCAAGCCGTTTGGCGATGCTCCCATTGTTGTTAGGTCTGCATCAAGATCAGCAAACAAATGTGTTGCCAGTGTAGATGTCGCACCATGTGCACAATCGAGTGCAACATGAATTCCCGCGAATTCCTCGTCGACCGTCTGTTTTAAGTACTGAATATATTTATGTCCGCCTTCAAAATACTCTGTTATAAAACCAACGTCTGCTCCAGTCGGACGCGGCAACGAGTCTTCTTGTACGTTTAACAGTTGCTCAATTTCTTCTTCCTGTTCATCCGTCAGTTTATAACCATCTGCACCAAAAAACTTGATGCCATTGTCTTCGACAGGATTATGTGAAGCTGAGATCATGACTCCGGCCTGTGCATTCATGACGCGCGTCAAGTAAGCGACACCTGGTGTGCTAATAACCCCAAGAGTCATCACTTCAATCCCCGTCGATAAAAGACCCGCAATTAGGGCATTTTCAAGCATCTGACCCGAGATACGCGTATCCCTGCCGACGAGTACTTGTGACTTCCCTGATGATTCTTTTGTTAACACATGCCCACCAATTCTACCCAATCTAAATGCGATTTCCGGTGTCAATTCCTTATTTGCAACCCCACGGACGCCATCGGTCCCGAAATACTTTGTCATTTTCATTCTCCCTTTCAATCCTGCACATTCAACTGTATGTCAGGCAAGTTCAATATGCATCGTTACTTCTTTATCTGATAGTATCCATTTCACATCTAGGGGTCCTTCAACCAAGACTGAGAAATTCTGTTCTCCTTCGTCCGTGGTTTCAGACGCATCGATATAAACGGTGAAATCTGATTTCTCCAATGTATCAATTACATCCTGTTCCGCCGTGACAGTTAGTACAACCAAACCGGCCGCCGGTTTCTGAAATGAACTCGTGAAACTTTCATCAAGTCCTTTTACAGTAACAGGCATGTCTTTAAATTCCTTCGTAACTACTTTTACATCCTCAACAGGCGGCTCCGGGTTGATTACTTCCAAGTCTGAATCAATCACTGTTGCATCTATTTTCACTTTAACTTTATCTAAAGACATCTTTGTAACACCTTTAGGTTTTTTCAAATCAATCGCCATTGTTCCTTGTCCTTTTACTTCGGATACATCCACATCAACGCTGAATTCTTTAATTTGATCCAGTACTTTCCGTGGACCGAATAAACTAATCGTTTTATCCTGAGCAGAAATGGCATCGACAGTGACACCAGTAACAGGAACTCCACGCGATTTAAGTACGATTGGCACTTCTTTACTATATTCGGAAATCTCAACTTTGACAGTCACTTGTTCAGGAACAATCGTCACATTCAGCTTCGTTAAATCTTTATCTAAGACCCGAACCCGTGCTTGCTGCTCGAATGATTTGTTAATTTCCTTGTCTCCTGTTATTGAGGCTTTTACAAAACTGATCGATTCAATAACACTCTTCGCCCCCGTCACTTCGATAGTTGACGGATCGACATCTATCTTAACGACATTGAACTCTTCAGCAAGCAGACGTTCATTCAGTTCAGGATCAACACGGAATGTTTGTGTGATTTTCTCTTCGATTACGACTTCGATTGTCGCGGGATCGAAGATGACTTTCAGCTTCTCAGAAACATTCTCACTTTGAATCTCAACTGTATGCTTACCCATTGGCAAACTAGACAAATCGACTCGTAGCGTAAAGTCTTTTAATAATTTCGTTGTCTGGACAATATTCGCTGGGCCTTCAATGGTCATATTGACCGTTTCTGGAACTCCCGTCACGACAAGATTTTCATTGTCATAAAACACTTGTACAGGGAAATCCTGAATGATGTCCCTCGCATCTCCAACTGCTTTGCTACCCTTTTTTTCTTCTGCCTGCACAGTAAAAAAAAGAATAATTGCAAGGAATAAGGCTGTCAAGCGAAGAAACCATGGGCTATTCATAAACTTATCCATTTTTTCTCCACCTCCACTTCCAGATGGAAGAATCCTGCTTTTCAGTTGTTAAACCGAACCAGACTCTCCGCAACCGCGCTTCAAATTCCTCCATATCAAGATTCCGATCTATATCCCCATTTGCAGTAAGGCTTACTGCTCCAGTTTCTTCTGACACGATAATCGTGACAGCATCCGTTACTTCACTAATTCCAAGGGCTGCACGATGTCGTGTTCCAAGCTCCTTTGAGATGAACGGACTCTCCGACAGCGGCAAATAGCATCCTGCTGCCGCAATGCGATTACGCTGGACAATGACTGCACCATCATGGAGTGGCGTGTTCGGGATGAAGATATTGATAAGAAGTTCTGACGTAATCAGCGAATCCATACCTGTACCGGTTTCAATATATTCACTTAGACCTGTTTCCTTTTCAATTGAAATAAGCGCACCAATTCGCCGTTTCGCCATATAGCTAACAGATTTCACAAACGCTTCAATCAGACGATCACGTTCCTCTTCTTCCTGCATCATTGTACGAGCAAATAGCCGTCCTCTACCAATCTGTTCAAGCGCACGCCGTAGCTCGGGTTGGAAGATGATAATAATAGCCAGAAATCCAAACGGAAGAACCTGATCCATCATCCATTGAAGCGTATCAAGTCCAAAAAACTCAGTCAGAATACGAGCAATGAGAAGGACAAAAATCCCTTTTAAAAGTTGAACCGCTTTCGTTCCTTTTATAATCGTAATCAATTTATAAAAAACAAACCAGACGAGAAGCACATCTACAATATTAATAAATGCCGCTACTGGACTGAAATCAACTAATTCTTGCCATTTTGGCATGTGCTTCGCCTACCTTCATAAACAGTTTCTTATGCGTATAGTATAGCATAACAGCACTGCACTGTCCTTTCTTAGAAAAGAACAAAAGCGCAAGCAGCTGTTATAAATGAACACAGCCAAAGTATGCCACGTCCTGCGGCAATGTCTGCGTGAAGTCTCTATATTGCAGCCAATCCACTGTACGTGATTTTATAGTTTCCTAAGCAATGAAAAAGAGCGACCGGTTACCAACTCTAAACGGTCGCGGGGTCGCCCTGTCTACTTTTCATCTTGCTTGTCATCTTTTGATGATGGAAAGATGTCTTTAGCTGTTGTTTTTATTTTATACCAAAGCCAGTCAAACACTTTGTCAATTTCCTCGCTCTTACCAGTTACAATCGCTGTAGAGGCCATGTATTTAGAACCCCTAATAACTGTAACGTTGCCATCCACTTCTCCTTCGATACGGAGGGTGCCATTTTTAACGACTATGTCACCTTTAACTGTTTCACCGGCGGGCACGAGTACCGTTTGACCCTCGACAACAAGATTCGGCTGTTTCGTCACCGAAAACTGCTGGTCATTTCCATAACTTGAAAATAGTGTTGCACTCATAAGGATTAAAAACATGGCTGCAGCTGCCAAAAGTGGATGGCTACGCAACCAGCGTTGAACACCCGCTTGGGATTTTTCTTTGGGAAGTCGTGCCATAACACCGTTGACAAAGCTGTCCGGCGCCTTTATTTTTGAAGCACTTCCTATAAAAGCAATAGACTCAGTCAATCCATTCATAATTTCCTTACATTCTTTGCAGCTATCTAGGTGTTCTTTCAATAGCCGCTCTTCGTCACGGCTAATATCACCGTCTAAATACGCGTGCATATAGTGAACGATTTGTTCCGGACACGTATTCATATTAATTCCCTCCTACATATTACCTATCTGTTTCCGAAGTGCTTCCCGCCCTCTATGGACACGGGTCTTTACGGTCCCTAGTGGTAATTCCAAAATGTCACCAATTTCTTGTAGCGGTAATTCCTCGATATACCTTAAAATAATGACGGAACGGTATTTATCAGGAAGTCTTCCGATTTCGTAGTGGATTCGTTCCTGTAATTCCATCCTTTCGACTTCATCTTCAGGTAGCTCGCCGGATGCGGCAATTTGTGAGTACATATTCAGACCATCTGTACCCGGGACATTTGCATCGAGATAATAATCAGGTTTCTTCTTTCGAATTCGGTCGATGCATAAATTCGTCGCAATCCGAAACAGCCACGTTGAAAACTTCCGTTTTTGATCGAATGTATGAATATTGATATAGGCACGGACAAATGCTTCCTGCGCAATATCCTCTGCTTCTTGTGCGTTGCCAAGCATCCTGTAACATACTTGGTATAGGCGATGCTGAAATAAAGTCACTACTTCTTCAAATGCATTTTGATCGCCTTTCAAGACTTCATTTATTCGTTTATTGATCAGTTCATCCAATGTATTTCACCCTCCGCTCTATGCGGCTGTCCCTTCTATACGTTTGAAGGTGTCGACAGGTTTCATTTTTTTTCATTAATTTTATTTTAACAGATATTGCTAGTTATTTCCTCACTATATTTAATGATTGGAAAAGTAAATGGCTTTTGATTAAAGTGGGATGTGGGATTCGAAACTTTTGTGTCAGTGACACATGGCGTTTTTGGGATTACCTGCGATTCTCCAGAAAAAAATCCACTTCTATTGATTAACCATCTATTTGCATAAAACATTAGTGAGAAGGGATTGAAAGCCTCCATTTTCACTGGACTATTTTCGGCTCGCTTTCGGCGAACTATTCATGTCAGATATACTGAGGTGTCCTAGTGTGGCTAGAAGTGACTCCGTCACTTCTAGCCACACTTTTTTCAGTAATCCTGTTGCGAATAGTTGCCTGTCGCGTACCTACAATGTTCAAGTGTAAAATGCAGTTGTTTTAGAAGAAAAGAGTAGATGACATTCTATGGCGAGTGTAAGTGCCCGAAGATGCAATTTCGGGCACTCTTGCACGTTGTATAATGTGCTTCTTGCTTACTTTTAACAAAGAGTATGCATCTAATCATGTGATGCATAAATAGAAAGCGATACTTCTTTACTAGTAAAAAAGAGAAAACACTCAAAGAAAGTTTCAGCCGCCAAAATTGCATCTTTGGCGGCTTTTATCCAGGTAGATAGATACCCCTCTATTCTTTCGTCCCAATAAGCTTTAGCACTTCGTGTACTTATGAACTTGGAGGGCGACGGATGAAGGACCACCATACGATTACCGAAATAAATGTGTAGGGATGCGACAAAGTCGTATCCCTACACATCCAGACATCTTGGTAATCCTATAGAAGTCATTCGATCCAAAGCAATCCAAAGTCAACTACACACGTAGCGCCCAGTAGGTGATCATGTTATTCACTGGTTATTTTTTGGTTAATCAACAGGTGTGAAAAAAGCCCATCTAAGTTACCAGATGGGCTTTCAAGAACTGATTAAATTAGTTTTTCTCCAAACAGTGAGCCCATTAAACCTACCGCAACATCAGCTGTTTTATTCTTCTCATCCAAAATCGGATTTACTTCTACAAATTCAGCCGAAGTAATCATGCCTGAGTCTTCCAGCATTTCCATCGCTAAATGGCTTTCCCGATAACTAATTCCCCCCGGTACCGGCGTTCCGACTCCTGGTGTATACAGCGGATCAAGTCCATCTAAGTCAAGCGACAAGTGGACACCGTCGACATCACGTGAACGTAGATAGGCGAGAGCGTCTTCCATAACCGAAGTCATTCCGTAGCGATCGATTTCATGCATCGTGAACACCTTGACACCTTGCTCCTTGAGCAATTGACGTTCTTCCGGATCCACAGAACGTGCTCCGATGATGACAACATTCTTCGGTTTTACTTTTTGACCTTCACTATGTATATTAACGAGACTTTCGTGCCCTAGCCCAACACTTACGGCAAGAGGCATTCCATGAATATTACCGGAAGGCGATGTCTCTGCAGTATTAAAATCTGCATGCGCATCATACCAGATGACACCGAGATTTTTATATTTTTCCGACAAGCCAGCAAGTGTTCCAATAGCGATGCTGTGATCGCCTCCTAAAACAAGTGGGAATCTACCCGCATCCACAACTTCAGCAACTTTTCGCGCAAGCTCCGTAGTCGCTTGAATGACTTCATCTAAGTTCTTCAAATTCGTATCACTATGTTTTTTTCTTTCCACAGCACTTACCTGAACATCGCCCTCATCCGTAACCTGATGGCCAATCGATTCAATTCTCCCTACAGCACCTGCATATCGGATTGCACTTGGCCCCATATCCACCCCACGACGACTTTGTCCAAAATCGAGTGGTACACCGATTAATGAAATATTCAAATGTTGCATGTCAAATTACCTCCCCTTATCTATATCTCTAGTATAAGTCCATGAGAAGGTTTGGCTCAACTCAACAAGTATCTGAATATTTATTCGTTTACAATCTTTTCCCCATGAACTGTTCACATGCATCAGGAGACGTTGGTTTGCTATAGTAATAGCCTTGACCCTCACGACAACCTAAATTCATTAGGATAACGGCTTGTTCTTCATACTCCACACCTTCCGCAATGACGTTTAAGCCCACAGTATCTGCTAAAGTTACAATAGCCTTAACGATTGCCTGGCTATCTTCATTCAGGTGTATATCGCGCACAAAGGACATATCGATTTTAATCGTATCAGCTGGTAGTTCTTTGATATAACTAAACGTACTATAACCTGTTCCAAAGTCATCGATAGACACCGTAATACCCAACGCCCTTATTTCACGAATTCTTCCCTGCATATCTTCCCGGTCGGCAAATGCACTTTCAGTTAATTCGATTTCAATCAAATCTGTTGTGACACCCGTCTCTTCAAGAATTGTTTTAATCGTATGCAAAATAGTTGGTTCTTCCAATTGCACGGCTGACATATTGATAGCCACCCGAAACGGTCCATATCCATTATCTTGCCACTTTTTTGCCTGCCCGCAAGCTTCACGCAGTACCCATTCCCCGAGAGGTATGATGATTTTCGTCTCTTCCGCCACGGGAATGAACTTATCGGGTGGTATTCTGCCAAGATCGGGATGATTCCACCGCACTAACGCTTCAACACCTATCAACTTTCCTGTCTTCAAGTTCACTTTAGGCTGATAATCAAGATGGAGATGACCCAAATGAACGCTTTTCCGTAATTCATTCTCCAGCAAGATCCGCTCCAATGTTTTGGCCGCTGTTCCGTGCTGATACATCTCACATCCTCCGCCGCCATGCGTTCTGGCGATAGAAAGAGCTTTTTCTGCTTTCATTGCAAGCTCTGAAGGTTTTTTAGCATGCTCCGGATACAAGGCAATCCCGAAACTTAAAGATGGTGTGTGCATTTGGTCCTTTACTTCAATAGGTTCCTCAATATATTGCTGAACTTCTTTTGTCAGTTGTTCAGCGTGTTGTGCATCACGTACATCTAAAAGAAGGAATGCAAATTCATCACCTGAAAGTCTGCCAATAACAGTTTTTTCTTTTAGAATTGTCCTTAACCTCTTCGCAATAACAGACAAAATATAATCACCTACCTCGTGTCCAAGCGAATCATTCACATAGCGAAGACGGTCGACATTCATATAGATACAGGCTCGTTTTGTTCTCTGTTTTTTCGCTACTTCTATTTCTTGATAAAACATTTTCCGAAATGAAGTTCGATTAGGTAAACTGGTCAATTGGTCATTATAAGCAAGGTCGCGTATCATCCGCTCAGACTCTTTACTCTTAGTGATGTCATAGCGGATGGATATATATTGATAGGGCTTTCCGTTATCATTTAAAAATGGAACTATCATCGTGTCGACCCAATAATAAGATCCATCCTTGGCTTTATTACAGATTTCACCACGCCATGTATTTCCCCTGCCGATTGTCGCCCATAGCTCTTTGAAAAACGAAGAAGGATGAAAGCCTGAATTGATAATCCGATGGTCTGCCCCCACAAGTTCCTCCACACTGTATTGCGCTATTTTTGTAAACAACTCATTCACATACACTATTTTCCCAGTCTGGTCTGTGACAGCAACAATAGCTGACTGATCAAGTGCATAGGCAATGTCCCTAAGCATTTTTTCCGGACTATGACTACCATCATGGCGAATTAAATCATCTACCATTTTATTATTTCCTTGCATAAAATCACTTCTTTCCTAAAAACCTTTTTCAACCTACGTGGGCCTGCAAAAATAATTATAACCCCATTAACTCTACTATAAATTCGTTCTTTCGGGCTATATATGATGAAATAAAGAACTTCAGTAAATTCGCTTCGGAGCTAAGGGATCCCTGCCGACTTCAGCTATCTTTTTTATGGCGCCTTCACTCAGTTCATATCGGTATTTCATTTGTTCAATATAGAGAATTATATCTAGTTGAAAATAGAAAAAAACCCTTTCACTTTGGCGAAAGGGTTAATAAAGCTATTTGCAATTCACATGGTTTGGTAAAGCAAGAAAATGGCTGGGGTAGCTGGATTCGAACCAACGAGTAACGGAGTCAAAGTCCGTTGCCTTACCACTTGGCTATACCCCATTAGTATTTAAGTTTAATTCTTTTCGGTGCTTTGCATTAAAGTAAGATCTACTCTATTCAATGCTTTACATAACAACCTTAAAGTAAACTCTTTTTAACGCGAAACGTTAAAATCAAGGAATACTGTTTTCAACGCAAGCGTTGAGAAAGTATTGGTGGTGGGGGGCAGATTCGAACTGCCGAACCCGAAGGAGCGGATTTACAGTCCGCCGCGTTTAGCCACTTCGCTACCCCACCATGTTAAAATATGTATTATTAGATTCAAAACCTTAAGTAACAAGCAAACTTCTTTCAACATTTCACGCTGAAAAAGTTTTAATGACCCCTACGGGATTCGAACCCGTGATACCGCCGTGAAAGGGCGGTGTCTTAACCGCTTGACCAAGGGGCCTCATTCTTAAAGTTGCTCTGGAGCTTCCAACCGGATTCGAACCGGTGACCTCTTCCTTACCATGGAAGCACTCTACCTACTGAGCTATGGAAGCATATGGCTCCGCAGGTAGGACTCGAACCTACGACCGATCGGTTAACAGCCGATTGCTCTACCACTGAGCTACTGCGGAATAATAAGTATTCATTTAAATTTGTTCATGTCGTTCAGGACAAACTCCATTATAACAAACATTAAATATTTTTCAAGACCTTTTTTAAAGTTTGTTTTGTTCCCGACAGCAACTTATATATATTATCACGTCTTTTGCATATTTGTCAACACACTTTCATAAACTTACGGTAGATTGTGCAAAAAGGGGACAACATATGCGAAACAAGTACATGATCACTGCCATTATTTGCTGCGCGCTCTTCCTGCTCCTTCCCGCTTTACCTAAACAACTATCTCTTGTATCCGTGTTCCGCGTAACGGAGGAACCTGCTGTTATTGTACGCGGCGCTAGTGGTTCCGCACTGACCGTAAATATTTCATTCGGGGATATAGAAGTGGAAAAATGGATCCAAGAACTCAGTAAACCTTATCCACTTCTACTCGTTGATATGAAATGGGCTGGTCGTTTTCCAGAAACCGTGCAACTCATCAAAGAAAAAAATATTTCTATAGGGTTACTCGGCGATAAGGGTGTAACCTATGAACAAAACACAATTTTGTTCATAGAACAACTTGAGCAGTTCGAAAAAACTTTCGGGGTAAAACCTCTTTGGTTTCGTACCATTGATGAAGTTTTTCCAGCGAACTTGCATAGTATGCTCTGGGATGCGGAAGTTAATGCACTGGGTTCATCTGTTGTTTGGAATGGTGGCGACCTCCCTTCTGTCACTAAAGGAGAAATTATTTCTGTCCCCCATCACCGGGAAAACCGTGTTAATTTGGCTGAGTTAAAAAAGTTAGATAAAGATCGAACTTTTATATCTGTGGAAGCCATGTTATTCGGAACGAAGGTGAATGTCAAAAAAATACCCGAATAACCCAACCGCCTCACCTACTCTTATAAAAAAACAGCACAATCCGCCATTATCAACTGGCTGGTGTGCTGTTTTTTTATTTTGCTTTAGCAGACTTCGTAACTTTGCCTCGTGCTTTTCTGCGTGCTTCCAGCTTCACCTTATCTTCATCAGACTGCTTGTTGAACTTCGGCAGTACTAAGATTTGATACGCATTCACTGCAAGAAGCGGGAAGAGCAGGATTGTGACCCATGAATCGATATTACCTGAACGTACCATCAACGCAGGTAACCATTCAAGTGTTGTAATAACGATCATGAAGAATAGTGCTGAAATGAGCGTGTGTTTCTTCGTCCATTTCGCCTTGAAATAAGCGGTTATCGCGGAAACACCTACTAGTGTTGCAAGTAATCCTAAGTACAGAACTGTACGACCCGTCTCATCTGACGTCAATTGGAATCTGAAGAAGATAAGGTCAAATAGGACAATCGCAATGATTAATAGCTGAACCCAATTCCACAATGTGAGTGTTTTAAAGATATTCACACCGAATTGATGGACCGTTAAATAAGCAAAAAAGCCCATTTGCGCAACGACGCTCATCGTAAACCCAAGGAAGATCATCCAAAGAAATGCACCTATGAATTGACCGTATTCACCATTGGATAAATATTGAGAGAAGAACTCCCAGCGGACAATTAATCCTACAACCGCCGTCATGAAGCCTCCGATTAGTAATGCTGTAAAAAAGAATTTGACCCAATTTCGTATTGTCACGATAGTGATCCTCCGTTTTGTTTTTCCTTCCAATAGTGTAACAACGTTTTGATGAAAAATCTATTTCATTAAACGATTCATGCATATTCTACGTCGTATTGTGAACAATAAATGAAAATGCATCTGGAAGGGAATTTGATTTCCATGAAAAAAAGAATTGGTCTATTCCTGTTTTCGGCCCTTTTATTGACTGGATGTAGCATGCAGCAGGCTGCTCCGACATACGACGAAACAAAAAAAATGATGACCGATGCACTCCAGACGGAGGAGGGGAAAAAAGCGGTTCGGCAAATGTTCGCAGATCCGGAATTTAAGGAACTACTTATTCTAGAACAACCTGAAGTAAAGAAATCCGTCGAAGACACTCTCCTTTCTAAAAAAGGGGAAGATTTTTGGAAAAAAACGTTCGAAGATCCAAAGTTCACTGAAACCATTGCAAAAAGCATGAAGGAACAGCAGCAAGATATCATGAAACAACTGATGGATGATTCATCATTCCAAAAACAGTTGGAAGAGTTTTTCACCCAGCCCGACATGTTAAAGCAGTTAGAAACCGTTACCCAGTCGGCAAATATGAAGAAACATCTTGAAAAAGTTGTTGAAGAAACCATTAACAGCCCTTTACTGCAAACGAAATGGCAAGAACTGATTTTAAAAGCCGGTGAACCGAAACCAGAGGAGAGCGGTGGAGGTAGTGGTGGAGGTGCTGGCGGAAGTGGCGGAGAAGACAAGCAGGAAAAAAGTAATGGCGGAGGAGGCAAATAGCCTTCTCCACCTTTTTACATCCATTATTGTTTCGTAGTTTTTTTAATAATATTTTCCGCAATGTCCATGTAAATTTTCCCGATAGGATGATCTTCTGCATAGACGGAAGGTGCAAAATCTTCTTCATCCCAGTCCGGTTGGCCAAGAGGAATTTGCCCAAGTAACTCTGTACGAAGTTCCTCAGCTAATTTTACGCCGCCGCCTTGACCGAATACGAATTCACGTTCACCTGACGTTTTCGATTCGAACCAAGACATATTTTCAATTACACCAAGCAATTCATGGTCGGTCTGAAGCGCCATTGCTCCTGCACGCGCAGCAACAAATGCAGCTGTCGGATGCGGAGTCGTTACAACGATTTCTTTAGACGTCGGAATCATCTGGTGGATATCGAGCGCAACATCCCCTGTACCTGGCGGCAAATCGAGGAATAGGTAGTCAAGATCTCCCCACTCAACGTCGCGGAAGAACTGGTCGAGTGCTTTCCCAAGCATTGGACCGCGCCATACAACTGGTGCGTTATCCTCAACGAAGAAGCCCATAGAAATAACTTTTACGCCTAGACGTTCAACTGGGATAATCCGGTCACCCCGAACAACTGGTAAATCAGTTACACCCATCATATCTGGTACACTAAAGCCATAAATATCAGCATCAATTAAACCGACCTTTTTCCCTAGACGCGCAAGCGCTACAGCAAGGTTAACCGACACAGTCGATTTCCCTACGCCACCTTTACCAGACGCTATTGAAATAAATTCAACGTCATTCAGCGGTGACAATAAATCTTGTGCTTCCGATTCCGTCACTTTTCCACGGAACTGTTCCAGCACTTCTGCCGGTAATTCTTCGAAACGGATACCAACAGAATCAGCACCTGCTCCTTTCAATGCATCGACCACTTGTGTTTGAAGACCCATCTGTTCAGCAGTATTAATTTTAGCGATAGCTATCTTCACGCTAACATGCTTCTTCTCTGGCTTGATTGTTACGCCTGTAATTCCACTCGTCTCCGCAAGCGTTTTATGTAAAAACGGATCTTTCAGTTGCCCCAACAATTCACGTACTGTTTCTTCATTCATCAATGTAGACACCCCTTGGAGGTTTATTCATTCACCTCCAAGTATACCATAATAAGCTACCCGCAAATCCCATTAAGGCTCTCACTTTTCATCTGCAGTATGAAATTCAACGATACCTTCCATGATCGCATCAGCTACCTTGCCTTGATAAGCAGGGTCAATTAGGAGGGCCCTTTCTTCATTGTTTGACAGAAAACCTGTTTCAACGAGAACTGCTGGAGTCGGTACTTTTTTCAGCAAATAGACACCCTTAATTGCCATTGCTACT
The DNA here is from genome assembly GCF_038620285.1 of Sporosarcina sp. FSL K6-1540. Taxonomy (NCBI): domain Bacteria; kingdom Bacillati; phylum Bacillota; class Bacilli; order Caryophanales; family Caryophanaceae; genus Sporosarcina; species Sporosarcina sp. FSL K6-1540. Next base: position 1,974,380 of record NZ_CP152018.1, on the reverse strand, counting down.
CGTTCCGTATTTTTTAAATTAGTCTGGAATGATTCTTGAATAGCTTTTGCCAGAAATTCACCATTAGGATCTCCCCCCGGATGATAAAAAACTTGAGACCCGCGCCATCTTTCCTCTGGTATTGCGTTAACGTGAACGCTGATGAACATATCAGGTTTTTCACTGATTGCAATGCTTTCCCTCAATTTCAAATCAGCCATTTTGCGTTCGCGAGTTGTTCCGAATTTCTCAGCCGGGGCATGTTCGGCCAACGCGTCGCCATCTTGTGTCCGCGTCATGATAACTGTCGCCCCTTTCTTTTCAAGCCGCTTCTTCAATTCATGAGAGATACTCAGTGTAATATCCCGTTCTACGACATCTCCGGATGAAGCGCCCCCGTCCATACCTCCATGTCCCGGGTCGATAAGTATCTTCACCCCACCAAGCTCTGCGGGCATGAAAAAATTCCGATCTGACGAAGCCTTAACACCATACATGACAATTCCAAGAGAACACACAAATAATAAACAGATCACAAACCACCGTTTCATATGGACACCGCCTTTTTCCTTCACTATACGCAGATTCAGCGGCAGATATGTCCTACTTTGAGTAGAGATTGGGGGTAGAATTAGTTTTTACTGAACGAAGCAATGCTTTGCCAAAACCAAACGACGCTTTAGCGAAACTAAACAACAATCCAACTGTACCCCTATATTCCTAAAACCAAAAAAGGAACCCCGCAAGGTTCCTTTCTAAAAGTACTTATTCAGTAGCGCCTTCCCATTCCAGCATGCCGCCTAGCATGTTTGTTACATCATAGCCTTCATCTGCCAGGAACTCTTGCGCACGCCCACTACGACCGCTTGAACGGCAAATCAGTATATATGGCTTAGAGCTATCAAGTTCACTCATACGCACCGGTACGTCGCCTAGAGGGATGTGAATTGCACCAGGGATCATCCCTGCCGCTACTTCATCTGCCTCGCGCACGTCGACCAAGTTAAGCTGCTCACCTTTTTCTAGCCGTTCTTGTAATTCGGTAGTTGTGATTTCTTTCATAGCAAATCCTCCTCACATTTTATCCTTTCTACTTTACCATAGAAGCGGTGATATTCACGAAAAACAGCTGCCTTCAACGACAAGTTCCAGCTGAAGCTCAATTAGGTTCTGCCTAAAAGCTTTGGTATACTACATATATTGAAATGAAGAATCCCATTGAATCCGCTTCGGCGCTCGGGGATGCCTCCCGCCTTAAGTCAAGCAGCTTCGCCGCCAGTCTTAGGGCTTCGGCTACCCCTTGTAAGGCGCCTCCGCTCAGTTTATATAGGTATTCATTTGTCCGACATGTATAGTTAGAAATGATTTGAGAACTAGTATAAATTGAAATTAAGACTTCTTTCAAATCCACTACGGTGCTTTAAAGAGGCTTGTACTCTATTTATACACTGTCTTTAATACCTCGGTGGAATCTAGATTATCATGCAGCACGAAGGAGGACGAATCGAGCATGAAAGAAGATATTTCATACACGACCGAAGAAATTGCTCAGATTTTGAAAGTGTCCAAATTGACGGTCTACGATTTGATCAAAAAAGAACAATTGCCCTCGTACCGGGTTGGACGACAAATACGAATAGACGCCCATGACTTGGCTGATTATAAAGAACAAACTAAAAGTAGAAGAAACGTAAATAGAGTGGACGCGCACTTTAACGGAAACCCTCCCGATGAAAGTAAGTCATTTACCACACCAACTAGACAAATCATAATTAGCGGGCAGGATTTGAGCTTAGACATATTGGCTAATTACATTGAGAAGAATTCGACTGGGTATCGTCCGCTTCGCTCGTATACAGGCAGTTTGAATAGTTTAGTTTCCATGTACCAAGGGGAGGCAGATGTCGTAAGTACTCACCTGTTTGACGGAGACACAGGGGAATATAATATTCCTTACGTCCGCAAAATCCTCGTCGGACAACCTTACCTCATAATCAATTTCCTATCACGCTGGGAAGGCTTTTACGTGAGAAAGGGAAACCCTAAAAACATTCAATCTTGGACCGATTTAACGAAACCAGGAATCTCAATGGTCAACCGGGAAAAAGGATCCGGTGTACGGGTTTTAATTGACGAGAAGTTTCGGATAGAAGGCATTTCTCCTCAACATGTATCTGGCTATGAAGTAGAAGTATTGAACCACATAGGAGTTGCCAGCAAAGTTGCAAGCGAAGAAGCCGATGTAGGGATAGGCACTGAGAAAACTGCCCACCTCGTTGACGTTGACTTTATTCCCCTCATCCAAGAACAGTATGATCTCGTCATATTGAAAACTCCACAAAATGAAGGGCTTATTAATTTGATAACACATATTTTACATTCAGATTCATTTCAAAAAGAGATCCAATCAATTGGCGGTTACGATTTATCCAAAACAGGGAAAATCATATATGAAACATTTTAACGAAGTCTAAAAAAGTTCCTCCCTTCAACGATTTGACTCAGTTGAAGGGAGGAACTTTTTTCAATTCGAAACAGCTATCCTTTTATGCAAATTATCGACAGTCTTTATTACCGACCCCTTTTCAAGATACAGGATTGTATCTCCAAGCTTCTCCGCCTCATTCATGTCATGCGTAACGATAATGAACGGAATTCGCCAAATCTCATGGAGTCTTAACAGTTCGTCCTGGCACTCAATCCGCGTTTCATGATCTAACGCAGACAAGGGCTCGTCAAGTAATAAAATGGATGGTTCTGTTGCTAAGGCACGCGCAAGTGCAACTCTTTGCTTCTCTCCGCCAGAAATTTGGTGGGGATATTTTTGTAACAAATGCTCTATCCCTAACACGCTAACTAAGTGTTCAATCCGAAACGGGGGCTCACCCTCTTTTTTCTTTTTCATTCCATAGGCAATATTTTTTTCCACAATCATATGAGGGAAAAGTGCATAATCCTGAAAGAGATAGCCGATGTTTCTGTTTTTAGTCGGTAGCGGTTTGCCTCCTTCACTGAAGTACGTTTTTCCATTTAACTTGATATATCCTGCGTCGGGTTTGTCCAACCCTGCTATATTATTTAAGATTGATGTTTTCCCGGATCCAGAGGGTCCAAATAAAACAAGAATTTCATCTTCTACCTTCAATTCAATATCCAACAAAAAGTGAGGTAGCTTTTTTTTGATGTGAACTTCGAGCATACAATCATCCTCTTATCCATTGTCATTTTTATAGCGACGCATGTTCCGCCTGCTCCACCAATTTAACCACATGATTGTACTAAATCCTAAAGCAACGATAATAACTACCCAAAAGGTAGCCTTCTCCATTTGCCCCGATTCTACCGCAAAGTAGATGGCCATCGGAATCGTATCTGTTTTTCCAGGGATATAGCCCGCCAACATCAACGTAGCCCCGAATTCCCCGAGTCCCCTTGCAAAAGAGAGGACTAATCCAGCAAGAAGACCCGGCCAAGCAAGACGAAACGAAATGGTCCAAAAAACACGCCACTCCGAAGCTCCCATTGTTCTAGCCACATTCTCCAACTTTGAATCCAAGTTTTCGAAAGCCGCACTTGCACTTTGATACATCAAAGGAAATGAGACGACAATTGAAGCTATAACCGCGCCAAGCCACGAGAAAATGATTTGAATACCGAACACGGAATATAGCCAACTTCCGATAAACCCATTCTTCCCAAAAAGTATCAGTAATCCAAACCCAACGACAGTCGGAGGTAAAACGAGTGGCAAAAGGAATAACGTTTCGATAAACCCTTTTCCAAAGAACGTTTTGCGTGCCAGTATTCGTGCGAAGAAGACTCCTCCTATAAAAACGAAAAGAGTGGAGATGCCCGCTACTTTTAACGATAAAAGTAATGGCGTATAATCCGTCTCATTCACATGCATCCCTCTTTCTACTTACTTGAATCCGTATTTCTTCAAGATTTCTTCGCCTTGCTCGCCTGCGAGAAACGCTAAAAATGCTTTCGCTTCTTCAGGGTGCTTCGAGTCGGCAATGACGGCCCCCGGATAAACAATTTGATCATGCCATTCAGGTTTAGCCGTAGCCACTACCTTTACCTTATCTGAAATCAATGCATCACTGGCATACACAACGCCAATATCCGCATTGCCCATTTCAACATGTGTCAGAACTTGGCGTACATCCGAACTCAAAACCAACTTACTTTGTAACGGCTCCCAAAGCTTCAATGTTTCAAGTACTTCTTTCGAATAACGGCCAACAGGCACGCTTTCTGGCTCGCCGATAGCAAAATGATCAATTGTTGCTGAATCTATATCTTCAAATGAGGACAAATTGAACGGTTTTTCTTTATTCGTAATTAACACCAGCTCGTTTGTAGCAAAATCTATTCGTGTATCTTCAAGTAGCAGATTTCCCTCCTGCAGCTTATCCATATCTATTTTACTTGCCGATAGGAACACATCTGAGGGTGCACCTTGCTCAATTTGTTGCGCTAATTTACCTGAGCCCCCGGGATTGAACGACAAGGTAATGGTCGAATGTTCACTTTCAAAACTAGTTTTCAGTTCATTCAATGCATCTGTTAAACTGGCCGCGGCTGAAATTGTTAATTCAACTTCATCATCTGAACCACTGACAATTGGTTGTTGACCATTGGAACATCCTACTGAAATCAATAGCAAGCATAGTAAAACAAGGAAACAACTCACCTTTTTCATCATCTTAAGCCTCCCTATTCTTATACCAGTTATAACTGAATATAACTAGTTATATCCGGTTATGCTCTAATAGTTCTAATTATGAATTGCCATATACTGTAGGTCAAGTGATTTTCTTAATTAACTAACTACCTTCTCAGGATAAAACCATAAAAAAGCCCTCTTCCACGAATGGAAAAGGGCTTTTTTTAATTGAAAGATTAACGTTTTGAGAACTGTGGTGCACGACGTGCGCCTTTAAGACCTGGTTTTTTACGTTCTTTCATTCTTGCATCACGTGTAAGAAGTCCTGCTGATTTAAGCGCTGGACGGAAGTCAGGGTCTACTTGAAGTAGAGCACGTGCAACTCCGTGACGGATTGCTCCTGCTTGTCCAGTGTATCCACCACCATCAACGTTTACAAGGATATCGTAGCTTCCAAGAGTTTCCGTAATTACAAGTGGTTGTTTGATGATTTCGCGAAGTGTTGCAAATGGTACGTAGTCTTCTACGTCGCGTTTGTTGATGATAATTGTGCCATCTCCAGGAACTAGACGTACACGAGCTGTTGAGCTTTTACGACGGCCTGTGCCGAGATATTGTACTTGTGCCAAGTTGTTTCCTCCTCTTTAATTAACCGCGAAGTACGAATACTTCTGGTTGTTGTGCTGCGTGCGGGTGATCTGGTCCAGCGTATACATTAAGTTTTCTATATGTTTGACGGCCTAAAGGACCTTTTGGAAGCATTCCTTTAATTGCAAGTTCAAGCATTTTTGTCGGGAAGTTTGTACGCATTTCAAGAGCCGTACGTTGTTTCATGCTACCCGTGTAACCTGAGTGACGGTAGTAAATTTTGTCTTTCAATTTGTTACCTGTAAGATGAATCTTTTCTGCATTGATGATGATGACGTGGTCACCTGTATCAACGTGTGGTGTGAACGTAGGTTTATGTTTGCCGCGCAAAAGTGATGCAACTTCAGAAGCAAGACGACCAAGCGTCTGTCCTTCAGCGTCGACAACGAGCCATTTACGCTCTACTTCGTGACCTTTAGCCATGAATGTTGTACGCATAATTTTATCCTCCTAAATGAATCTCTATTAGTTCCCGTTTTCTCTATCCCTAAACACAAGTTTACCTTCCGGGGCTTATTTGTGGGGTTATTGAAATACCATTACTCATCTTATACTGAATTCCACATTAAGTCAAGCGATTCCTCTAAATACGCTAGGAAAAGTTGCCTTAGTCTTTGTAGCTCACTTCATCTAGATACAAACCGTGTGCTGGCGCGGTTTTAACGTTCGCTTTACGGCTGCAAGATTCAAGTATTTGCTTGACGTCTGCCGGCGTTTTCCAGCCGTTCCCTACGACAAGAAGCATACCTGCAATGCTTCTTACCATATTATATAAAAAGCCATTTCCTTCAATTGTCATGATGAGATAATCGCCTTTTTTTTCGAGTGTCAGCATTCTCACCGTTCTGACTTTATTGGAAGTCGCGGTTTTTGATGAACAGAAACTTGTGAAATCATGCGTCCCAATTAAATAGGCAGCAGCTTCCTTCATCAACTCAATATCAGGATGTGATCTACCGAGATGAACGGAAAAATCACGCTCAAACGGACTATGCACTTCGCTATAGGACCACTTATAAACGTACGTCTTGCCAGTAGCAGAATAACGCGCATGGAAATCTTCGCTGACGTATTCAACTTCAACCAGTCGGATATCAGTAGGCAAAAGGACGTTTAACGCCAGCTTCCATCGATCTATCGGCAAGTTCAGCGGTGTATCAAAGTGAATCACTTGGCCATTTGCGTGTACACCCGAATCCGTCCGGCCGCTTGCGACCGAAAAAATTTCCTTGTCTTTATGCATTTTCACTAATGCTTTATCAATTTCCAATTGCACCGTTCGCATTCCCGGCTGTATCTGGTATCCAGAAAATCGAGTACCATCATACGAAACAATAGCTTTAACACGTTGCATTTGTATCCACCTCCTATGCCCTAAGCAGAAAGAGGACGACAACTAGAACAGCAAGCAATACCATTATCGTGGTATCACGCCAGTGCCACTTCAGCTGCCTGTACCTCGTCCTCCCCTCGCCTCCACGATAGCCACGAACCTCCATGGCGACTGCAAGGTCTTCAGCGCGTTTGAACGCACTCACAAAGAGAGGTACGAGCAAAGGAATGACTGCACGAATTCGCTGCTTAATAGAACCCGTACTAATGTCCGAACCTCTCGCCAATTGCGCTTTCAATATCTTATCCGTCTCATCCATCAATGTGGGGATGAAGCGCAGGGAAATTGACATCATCAGCGCAAGCTCATGAACAGGCAATTTAATTCGCTTAAATGGTCCCAGCAAGTCTTCCATACCATCCGTGATTGAAATCGGCGATGTCGTCAACGTCAAGATAGACGTCAGCAAAACCAATACAAGAAAACGAATGGAAATAAAAATACCTTGCCTCAACCCTTCTTCATATATCTTGATGAACTTCCAATCGACGAGAAGTGCTCCTTCTTTCGTAAAAAAGATATGCATGAGTAGCGTGAAAATAATCAAGAAAAGAATTGGTTTCAATCCGTTAAATAGGAAATACAACCGAATCCTTGAACTTAAAATTACGAGTAACGTAAATCCTAATAACACGGCGTACGTAACAGTATTATTTGCAAGGAAGACTCCAATGATGAAAAGAAAAACAAATGACAGCTTCGAACGAGGGTCGAGCTTGTGGACAAATGAATTGCCTGGAATATAGCGTCCGAAAATCATCTTTTCCAACATTAACGGCCACCTTCTTCCGTAGCGGCAAATGCAATTGCCTTGGCAAGCTGAGCTTCCGTTAATGCCAGTCCCCGGAGAGGACGACCAATTAACTTCTCAATGTCACGCTGGAACTTTACTGAGCGCGGTAGACCTAATCTAAAGGAGGTCAGCTTCTCTTCATCAGCGAACACTTCCTGAGGCGTCCCAGACATGACTGAACTTCCGTTATGCATAACGATAATATTGTCCGCATAACGTGCAGCATCTTCCATACTATGCGTCACAAGAATTGTCGTTAGTTTTTCTTCCACATGGAGACGATTGAAAAGTTCCATAATTTCAAGCCGCCCCCGCGGATCAAGTCCCGCAGTCGGCTCGTCCAATACGAGCACAGAAGGTTTAAACGCGAGTACACCTGCAATCGCAACCCGGCGCATCTGCCCTCCCGAAAGATCGAAAGGAGACTGCTGGGCAACCTCTGGAGGAAGTCCTAGCAATTCTATCAGTTGATGCGCTCGTCTCCTTGCCTCTTCTTCAGGTACACCAAAGTTCATAGGACCGAACATAATATCTTTTTCAACAGTCTCTTCAAAAAGCTGATGCTCTGGAAACTGGAATACAATACCCACATGCCTCCGGACATCTTTCAGTCCTTTCGCTTTCGTACCGGCAGTAATTGTCGTATCTCCAATTTTCACAATCCCTTCTGAAGGCTTTAACAAACCATTCAGATGCATAAGAAGTGTCGATTTTCCTGATCCGGTATGTCCAATTATTGCAGAATAAGAGCCTGAATGTATCGTTGCATCTACACTCTGCAATGCCCTTTTCTCAAAAGGAGTATCTTTTCCATACAAATACCCTACTTGCTGAAGTGAGATGTCCATAATTCATTCACCAACTCTTCTTCCGTCATATGCTCACCGACAAGCTCCAGCCCATTTTCACGTAACAAACTGGATACTCTTAAAGCGAATGGTAAGTCCAAACCAATTTCCTCAAGTTCATTTCCCCGAGCAAATATCTGCTCCGGCGTACCAACAGTCAGAACTTTACCCTTGTTCATGACAATAATACGATCAGCCAACAGCGCCTCTTCCAAATCATGTGTAATTGAAATGACCGTGAGGCCCGTCTTACGCTTTAATTCTTCAACTAAATGAATTACTTCATTACGTCCCTGTGGATCAAGCATCGACGTCGCCTCATCCATAATGAGAAGCTTTGGATGCAAAGCGAGCGCTCCTGCTATTGCAACTCGTTGCTTTTGTCCGCCTGAGAGATGGTGAGGCTCCTGGTCGAGGAAATCACTCATGTTTACTTGCGCAAGTGCCTCATGAACCCGAGTCACCATTTCTTCGAAGGGAACTCCATTGTTCTCTAGCGCAAATGCAACATCATCTTGAACTGTCGAACCAACAAACTGGTTATCTGGATTTTGAAAAACAAAACCCATCCGTGAACGAATTTCCCATATATTGTTCTCAGTCAGTTTTTCAATAAATACGTTAACGTCCCCTTCTTCTGGGAACAAAAGTCCAATCATCAATTTCGCAAGTGTCGATTTACCGGAACCATTATGGCCAACAATAGCAATCCATTCATCTTCTTGTACCGTAAACGACACGCCGTCGACTGCTTTCTTTGCTACCTCGTCCTCAGAGTCATAGGAATAAGACACATTATCCATCGACAGAATTTCCTTCATCGCCTACCACCTCCGGCTACATTCACATTATGTATACTACGAAGGATCCCCTGCCAATTGACAAGGAATCCTTTTTAAAAATGCGCAAGGCACCGTCACAAATGAACGCAGCTTAAGAACACCATTTCCAGGGGTAATAGCTGCATGACCTACATCTTATTGGCCCGCGGCAGGCATTAGAGGGACCGGCGAAGCGGCGTTCTTTGCCAAGTAAGGCGTAAAAGAAAAGCAAGTTTAATCCTTCCTAGCTTGCCCTCTTATGACCCGTGCGTCTGGTGCCTAGACATCATATTAGTCAAAAACTTATATATTGAAAAATCTGGACATTATTTTTGGATAAAAAAAAGCGCGCACCTCATCCGAAGAAATGCGCTCATATCTATGACTGGTACCAGGTGCTCAATCCGGTACCGCGGATGAGGTGCGTAGAGCTAGACCAGACGGTATAAACCGACGATCGTAACACTCAGCTTTTAAAGTTGTCGTATAAATTTTTAAAAAAAGGGTGCGGCTCTGGGTACGCCAGACACACCCCTTGAAGATTTAATCAATTGCCATTGTATATATTAAACGAGTTCGATTACAACGACAGGTGCTCCGTCGCCGCGACGAGGTCCCATTTTCATGATACGTGTATATCCACCTTGACGCTCAGCGTAACGTGGTGCAACATTATCAAAAAGTTTTTGGATTGCGTAGATTTCTTTCTCGTTGCCTTCACCGTCTGCCACTGTAACCAGTTCGCGACGGATAAATTGTGCAACTTGACGACGTGCATGCAAGTCTCCACGTTTACCAAGCGTAATCATTTTCTCAACAACTGAACGCAATTCTTTCGCACGAGCTTCTGTCGTTTGAATACGTTCGTGTACGATTAGATCTGTCGCTAGGTCGCGAAGCATTGCTTTACGTTGTGAACTTGTACGTCCAAGTTTTCTGTATCCCATAGAAGTTTCCCTCCTTCAATCTATAAATTCGCTCAATCTTCGGTGCGTAACACTAGGTTAAGCTCGTCCAATTTCGCTTTCACTTCTTCAAGTGATTTACGGCCAAGATTTCGTACTTTCATCATTTCGTCCTCTGACTTGCTAGCAAGTTCAAGAACTGTATTGATGCCTGCACGTTTTAGGCAATTGTAAGATCTAACTGAAAGGTCAAGTTCCTCAATAGTCATCTCGAGTACTTTCTCTTTCTGATCTTCCTCTTTTTCTACCATAATTTCTGCAGTTTGTGCTTCATCTGTCATGCCGACAAATATATTTAGATGCTCAGTTAGGATTTTTGCCCCAAGTGAAACAGCTTCTTTAGGACCGATGCTACCATCTGTCCAAACATCAAGTGTCAACTTATCAAAGTTCGCCATTTGGCCAACCCGAGTATTCTCCACTTGGAAGTTAACTCGTGAAACCGGAGTGTAAATAGAGTCGATTGGAATAACGCCAATTGCGAGATCCTCACGTTTGTTTTGATCAGAAGGTGCGTAACCACGTCCACGTACAGCATACATACGCATGCGCAAGTGACCGTTTTTACCAAGTGTCGCGATAGGAAGTTCAGGATTCAACACTTCTACGTCACTATCATGTGTAATGTCCGCAGCTGTGATAACTCCTTCGCCTTTCACGTCTATCTCAATCACTTTCTCTTCATCTGAATAGATTTTGAGAGCCAGTTTTTTCACGTTCAAAATAATTGATGCGACGTCTTCGACGACACCTTCAATTGTTGAGAATTCATGAAGCACACCATCAATCTGGATAGATGTAACAGCAGCTCCTGGCAGTGAAGATAGAAGGATGCGACGTAGGGAGTTTCCTAACGTATTTCCGTATCCGCGTTCAAGTGGTTCGATGATAAACTTACCGAACTTGATGTCTTCGGCGATCATAATTGTTTCAATCTTCGGTTTCTCAATCTCGATCATTCATTTACCCTCCTTCAAAACATCAATGTATAGGCCGTTCCATATTGAAATCGATTTTCATAGACGGCAAATTGCAATCGCACAATCATTGTTGACATAAATTGTGTTTCTCAATCATATGGAGAAGAAGCCATTATACACGACGGCGTTTTGGCGGGCGGCATCCGTTATGTGGAACCGGGGTAACGTCTCTGATTGCAGTAACTTCAAGACCTGCAGCCTGTAATGAACGAATTGCTGCTTCACGTCCACCACCTGGACCTTTAACAGTAACTTCCAAAGTTTTCAGACCGTGCTCCATAGATGATTTAGCAGCCGCTTCAGCAGCCATCTGTGCAGCGAAAGGTGTTGATTTACGAGAACCCTTAAAGCCTAATGCACCTGCACTTGACCAAGATATTGCGTTCCCTTGCATGTCAGTGATTGTAACAATTGTATTATTGAACGTCGAACGGATATGTGCAATACCGGATTCAATATTCTTTTTCACACGACGTTTACGAGTTTGTTGTTTACGTGCCATGTTAAGAAGATACCTCCTTTACCTATTATTTTTTCTTGTTCGCTACTGTCCGTTTAGGACCTTTACGAGTACGTGCGTTATTTTTCGTGTTTTGTCCACGAACAGGAAGTCCGCGACGATGACGGATACCACGGAAGCTACCGATTTCCATCAAACGTTTGATGTTAAGGGAAGTTTCACGTCGAAGGTCACCTTCAACTTTAAGCGTGTCCATTTGTTCACGGATTTTATCAAGCTCTGCGTCAGTAAGATCGCGAACCCGTGCGTCCTCAGATACTCCAGCTGCCGCCAATACTTTTTGAGCAGTTGTTTTTCCGATTCCGAAAATGTAAGTTAATGAAATGACTACGCGCTTATCGCGCGGAACGTCTACACCAGCAATACGTGCCATATATATTGTGCACCTCCTTCAGAATTAGCCTTGTCTTTGTTTATGTTTTGGATTTTCACAGATTACCATTACTCGGCCGCGTCTGCGAATAATTTTACATTTTTCGCACATCGGTTTTACAGATGGTCTAACTTTCATCTTACCCAACCTCCTTCAGTATTCCGGAGTTACAAAAGTTTATTTAAAACGGTATGTGATACGACCACGTGTTAAATCATAAGGCGAGAGTTCCATTGTCACTTTATCGCCAGGTAGAATACGGATAAAGTGCATACGAATTTTGCCAGATACATGCGCAAGAATCGTATGGCCGTTTTCCAGCTCTACTTTAAACATTGCGTTTGGCAGTGTTTCGAGTACGGTTCCTTCAACTTCAATTACATCATCTTTCGCCATCAACCCAGTCTCCCTTCTATATCCAATAAAGGTTCTCACCATCGAGCGGCATCAGTCGCCTTTAAAGCTTCCTTCAACATATGTCCGGATTGCATGAGTGATGTTCGAAAGAGGTCTGCCACATTCCGTTTCCCTTAAGTCCGTCCTCGACTTCTTGTTATGGAAAATCGCGTCGAAATGGACACGACTGTCCAGAATGCCGTGGATGAGTTCCCAGTTACGTTATACAGTTCTTTCCACGAAATCCATTATACCTACCAAAGCAAGAAAATGCATTTACTATGTTTCAGAACCATAACCCTGCTAAAAACCATCTAGTTGTTATACCGGGCATCATATGCTTTTGCAGCTCGTTGAAACGTCCTTCTATGCTTCTATGCTATACTGCCCAAAAAATGCGTATAATATCTAAGTTCGAAAAGGATTATTGTCCGCTTCCTTGCAGAATAACGTCCAGATCCTTGAAAACGTCTTTGATGTCTTTTTGTCCATCGATATTTACCAACACCTCTTTGGAATCGTAAAACGCCAAGAGTGGTGCAGTTTGTTTCATATTTACTTCCAGACGGTTCGTGACAGTTTCCGGATTGTCATCGGCTCGCTGATAAAGTTCTCCGCCATCCTTATCACATTTACCTTCAACCTGTGGAGGATTAAAAAGCAAATGATAGGATGTACCGCAAACTTTACAGATGCGGCGGCCTGTCAGCCTCGCGATAAGTTCTTCTTTCTCGACTTGGATATTGAGAACATGCTCAATTCTCCGACCCATGTCAGCCAAAAGCTGATCAAGTGCTTCAGCTTGTGGAACTGTACGTGGGAAACCATCGAGTAGGAATCCATTATCGCAATCGGATTTGCTTAGTCTTTCACGAACAATTCCGATTGTCACTTCATCAGGGACAAGTGCTCCCTGATCCATGAACGATTTTGCTTTGACTCCAAGTTCCGTGCCTTCTTGGATAGCAGCACGGAACATATCGCCTGTAGAAATATGAGGGGTTCCGTACTTTTCGACAATTCTGTCTGCCTGTGTACCTTTACCGGCTCCTGGCAGACCCATTAATACGATATTCATACGTATTGCACTCCCATTCATATTCACATCACATAGAGATGAACCTTTGTGATTATTACTTCATGAATCCTTTGTAATGCCTTTTCACAAGTTGTGATTCAAGTTGTTTCATCGTTTCAAGTGCAACCCCGACGACGATGATTAAACTTGTTCCTCCAATTTGCGCAGACTGTGGAAGGTTTGCGATATTGATGAAGAATATCGGCATGATTGCCACTGTAGCGAGGAATATTGCCCCCACAAATGTCAATCGATACAAAGTGCTCGTTAGGTAATTTTGTGTATTTTGTCCTGGACGAATGCCCGGGATATAAGCGCCTTGCTTTTTCAAATTATCCGCAATATTCTCCGGATTCACCTGGATGAATGCGTAGAAGTATGTGAATGCAATGATCAATATCAGGTAAAATACCATTCCAACCGGTTTCGTATAATCGAAAACGTTTGTAATTGTAGTTGTTACACTGTTAGTGCCAAAGAAGGTCGCTATTGATTGTGGTGTAATAAAAAATGCAGAAGCAAAGATTACCGGGATAACCCCTGCCGCATTAAGTTTCAAGGGCAAGTGTGTCTGTTGGCCTGCAGTCGTTTGACCTCGCCCAGTGACACGTTTCGCATATTGGATCGGAATTTTCCGTAGTGCTTCTTGGAAGTAAATAATTCCGACAGTAATCGCAATGACCAAGACGAGTAGTAGAGCCATAACTGCCACTTTAATGAACAATTGCTCACCAGCATCTTGAATCTGAGTTGCGTAAAGTTGGTTGACTGCATTTGGGATTGCTGCGACGATACCAGCGAAGATTATGATGGAAATACCATTCCCAACACCTTTTGCTGTAATCTGTTCACCAAGCCATAAAAGAAATGCAGTTCCTGCCGTCAATACGATCGCGATAACCACGTATGTCGAAACACCTTCGTCTTTTATCAGCGTACCACCATACATTTGGTTGAAACCAAATGACATAGCAATTGCTTGAATAAAGGCTAGGATTATTGTGAAATACCTCGTGAACTGCGCAAGTTTCCGTCTTCCAACGTCTCCTTGTTTCGCCCATTCAGTAAATTTAGGTACGACATCCATCTGCAATAATTGCACGATGATAGATGCAGTGATGTAAGGCATAATTCCCATTGCAAGGATCGAGAAGTTCGCAAGGGCACCCCCACCAAACACGTTCAGTAGGCCAATAAGATTATTATCAGTTTGCTGTAGTGCAGTTGCATCAACGTTTGGGACCGGAATAAATGTTCCTAGTCTAAAAACAATGAGTACCAGTAGTGTGTAAAAGATTTTAGACCGTATATCTTTTACTCGCATAAAGTTGGCGATTGTCTGAAACATTAAACCACCTCGGTCTGTCCGCCCGCCTTCTCGATTGCCTCTTTAGCAGAAGCAGAGAATTTGTGAGCTTTGACAGTGATCTTTTTCTCAAGAATTCCGTTACCCAGAATCTTAATACCTGATTTAGCATTGCTCACGATGCCTGATTCAATTAGTAGCTCAGGCGTAACTTCAGTACCTTCGTCGAAACGATTAAGTGTGTCTAGGTTTACGATTGCATAATCCTTACGGTTGATGTTCGTAAAACCACGTTTAGGAAGTCTTTGGAAAAGTGGAATTTGACCACCCTCGAATCCAAGACGTACGCCACCACCCGAACGGGAGTTTTGTCCACCGTGACCTCTACCAGAAGTTTTACCAAAACCTGAACCGATTCCGCGACCAATACGCTTACGCTTAGTACGTGAACCTGCAGCAGGCTTCATAGTGTGTAATTTCATCTCATTGGCACCTCCTTATTCAAAAAATCGTAATTATAGTTCTTTAACTGTTACTAGGTGGTCTACTTTGTTGATCATGCCACGAATTGCAACATTATCTTGATGTTCGACCATTTGGTGTAATTTACGTAGTCCAAGCGCCTCCACAGTTTTACGCTGTGCTGGCTTCGAGCCGATTACACTTTTTGTAAGGGTGACTTCAAGTTTGTTCGCCATTGCATTTCCCCCCTTAACTATACAGTTCTTTCAAGGATTTACCGCGCAATTTAGCAACATCTTCAGCGCGTTTCAAATTCGATAATCCTTCGAATGTCGCACGGACCATGTTGATTGGTGTGCTTGAACCAAGTGATTTCGAAAGGATATCCGTGATGCCTGCAAGTTCTAGTACCGCACGGACAGGTCCGCCTGCGATAACTCCAGTACCTGGAGCTGCTGGTTTGATAAGGATTTTACCTGCTCCAAAATGTCCAAGCACTAGGTGCGGAGTAGTTCCTTTAACCATTGGTACAACGATTAAATTCTTCTTCGCATCTTCGATAGCTTTACGGATTGCATCTGGAACTTCTTGTGCTTTACCAGTACCAAAACCGACACGGCCATTTTTATCTCCGACAACTACGAGAGCAGTGAAACGGAAACGACGTCCGCCTTTCACAACTTTCGCTACGCGGTTAATGGTAACTACGCGTTCTTCGAATTCGCTTTTATTCTGATCATTACGACGCATGAAATGTATACCTCCTTCTTAATTAAAATTCCAGACCGTTTTCACGTGCTGAGTCTGCAAGAGCTTTCACACGGCCGTGAAATAGGTATCCGCCACGGTCAAATACTACTGACTTAACGTCCTTTTCAACAGCTTTCTTTGCGATCATCTCGCCGACTTTTACTGCTGCTGCAGTGTCTGCTTTGGATTCAGATCCGAAATCTTTTTCCATTGAAGAAGCACTTACAATCGTTACTGCATTCACGTCATCAATCAACTGAGCATAGATATGCTTGTTTGAACGGAATACGTTTAGGCGTGGACGAGCTGCAGTCCCGCTGATTTTACGACGTACGCGTGCATGACGTTTCTTACGAGTAGCATTCTTGTCTTTTTTCGTAATCATCGTGATCACTCCTTCCAGATGCCTTAAGCGGCATTATTTACCAGTTTTACCTTCTTTACGACGGACAACTTCTCCTTCGTAGCGAATCCCTTTGCCTTTATACGGCTCTGGTGGGCGTACTTTTCTGATGTTCGATGCAAGAGCACCAACGCGTTCTTTGTTGATACCACGAACAGTAATTTTAGTGTTAGCAGGAACTTCAACTTCAATTCCTTCTTCAGGTGTAAATTCAACTGGGTGAGAGAAACCAATGTTCAACACTAATTTCGAACCTTGAAGTGAAGCACGGTAACCAACACCAACTAGTTCAAGTTTGCGTTCGAAACCTTCTGAAACGCCAACCACCATGTTATTGATAAGTGAACGTGTCGTTCCATGAATAGAACGGTGTTCTTTGGATTCAGAAGGACGGATCAAAGTGATCACGTTGTTCTCCTGTTCAATTTTAATATCCGAGTTAAATGTGTTTGTAAGTTCGCCTTTAGGACCTTTAACTGTAACGAAGTTACCTTCTGCGATAGTAACAGTCACGTTTTCAGGTACCTCAATCGGCTTTTTGCCAATACGGGACATTCAAGTGCACCTCCATTCATTTGTTACGAATTACCAGACGTAAGCTACTACTTCTCCGCCTACTTGTTTAGCGCGTGCTTCTTTGTCTGTAAGTACGCCATTTGATGTAGAAACGAGGGCTATACCAAGACCGTTCAAAACTTTAGGAACTTCGCTAGTTTTAGCATAAACACGAAGACCAGGTTTTGAAATACGTTTAAGACCAGTAATAACACGTTCGTTATTTTGACCGTACTTAAGGAAAATGCGGATGATACCTTGTTTGCTATCCTCGACATATTCAACATCACGTACGAAACCTTCACGTTTCAAGATTTCTGCGATTTCTTTTTTCATGTTTGAAGCAGGTACTTCAAGCTTTTCGTGACGAACCATATTGGCGTTACGAATGCGTGTAAGCATGTCTGCGATCGGATCACTCATTGTCATTACATTTACCTCCTTCCCAAATTTAGGGGTTTACCAGCTGGCTTTTTTGACGCCAGGAATTTGTCCCTTATATGCTAACTCGCGGAAACAAATACGGCAAAGCTTGAACTTACGATATACCGAATGCGGACGACCACAACGCTCACAGCGTGTGTATGCTTGTACCGCGAATTTTGGTGTGCGTTTTTGTTTAGCAATCATTGATTTTTTAGCCACGTTTACGCCTCCCTCTTATTTACTTTTGGAACGGCATGCCGAACTGCGTTAGTAACTCATGTGCTTCTTCGTCCGAGTTTGCAGTCGTAACGATGACGATATCCATACCGCGTATTTTAGAAACTTTATCATAATCAATTTCCGGGAAAATTAGTTGCTCTTTTACGCCAAGCGTATAGTTACCGCGACCGTCGAATGCTTTTTTAGAAACACCACGGAAGTCACGTACACGAGGCAACGAAACAGCAATCAGTTTGTCTAGGAATTCATACATACGCTCACCGCGTAGTGTAACTTTCGTTCCAATAGGCATACCTTCACGAAGACGGAATCCCGCGATTGATTTCTTTGCTTTTGTGACAACAGGTTTTTGACCTGAAATAATTGTTAAGTCTTCCACTGCCGCATCTAGTGCTTTCGTGTTTTGAACAGCATCACCAACACCCATGTTAATGACGATTTTGTCGACTTTTGGTACTTGCATAACTGATGTATATTCAAACTTGCTCATAAGAGCAGGAGTGATTTCGCTTTTAAACTTTTCTTTTAAACGGCTCATCTGTTGGACCTCCTTTCATCCGTTACTTAGTTATCCAGCAATTCTCCGGATTTTTTAGCAACACGAACTTTTTTGCCATTTTCGATCTTGTATCCTACACGAGTAGGCTCGCCTGTCTTAGGATCGATCACCATGACGTTTGATACATGGATAGCTGCCTCTTGGCTGATGATTCCACCTTGAGGATTTTCCTGGTTAGGTTTCGTATGTTTCTTGACGATGTTAACACCTTCAACAAGCACACGATCCTTTTTAGGGAAAGCAACTAGGATCACACCGGTTTTACCTTTGTCTTTACCTGTGATGACCATAACTTTATCGCCTTTTTTAACATTCATTCTGTCGCACCTCCTTGATTTGGCACTATCATGTGATTAAAGAACTTCAGGAGCAAGTGAAATAATTTTCATGAAGTTGCTGTCACGAAGTTCGCGAGCAACTGGTCCGAAAATACGAGTTCCACGTGGGCTCTTGTCGTCACGGATAATAACACAAGCATTTTCATCAAATGTAATATATGAACCGTCTTTACGGCGTACTCCGCTCTTCGTGCGAACGATAACAGCCTTGACAACTTCACCTTTTTTAACAACGCCACCTGGTGTTGCTTTTTTCACCGTTACAACGACTACATCACCGATGTTTGCTACTTTACGGCCTGAACCGCCTAATACCTTAATTGTAAGTACTTCACGAGCGCCTGAGTTGTCGGCGACTTTCATACGACTTTCCTGTTGGATCATTGAGGCTACCTCCTCCCGGATTTATATACCCGAACGTTAATTAAATGATGACCGCTGTTTCGACTACTTCAAGTAGACGGAAACGTTTTGTTGCTGACAATGGACGAGTTTCCATTATACGAACAACATCTCCGATTTTAGCTTCGTTCAGCTCATCGTGGGCCTTGAATTTCTTAGAATACTTAACACGTTTACCGTATTTAGAATGTTTCTTTTGCGTTTCGATCATAACAGTAACTGTTTTATCCATTTTGTCGGATACAACGCGGCCTGTATATACTTTGCGCTGGTTACGCTCCTCAGTCATGGCTGCAACCTCCTTCATCAGTTATTTGCACTGATTTCTCTTTGACGTATAACTGTCTTCATGCGCGCAATCGATTTACGAACTTCTCGGATGCGTGCAGTGTTTTCTAATTGACCTGTCGCAAGTTGGAAGCGAAGGTTGAAAAGCTCTTCTTTCAGTGATTTCACCTTTTGCTCAATCTCTGCAGTTGTTAAGTCACGGATTTCATTAGCTTTCATTAGATTCACCACCGATTTCTTCACGTTTTACAAACTTAGTTTTAATAGGAAGTTTGTGAGATGCCAGGCGAAGCGCTTCACGCGCAACTTCTTCCGATACACCTGCTATTTCGAACATAATACGACCAGGTTTAACAACTGCTACCCAGCCTTCTACAGCACCTTTACCTGAACCCATCCGTACTTCAAGAGGCTTCTTTGTATATGGTTTGTGCGGGAAGATGTTGATCCATACTTTACCGCCACGTTTCATGTAACGTGTCATTGAAATACGTGCTGCTTCGATTTGGCGGTTTGTAATCCATGCCGAATCAAGAGCTTGTAGACCGTATTCTCCGAATTGAACTGTTGCTCCGCCTTTTGTAGTACCACGCATTTTACCACGGAATACACGACGATATTTAACTCGTTTAGGCATTAACATATTAGTTGCCTCCTTCCTCAGAGTTCTTCTGTTTCTTCACTGGAAGGACTTCTCCACGATAAATCCATACTTTAACGCCAAGCTTACCAAACGTTGTGTCTGCTTCAGCATGTGCATAATCAATATCTGCACGTAATGTATGGAGAGGGACAGTACCTTCACTATAATGTTCCGACCGAGCGATGTCAGCACCGCCAAGACGTCCAGAAACTTGTGTTTTAATTCCTTTAGCGCCAGAACGCATTGTGCGTTGGATTGCTTGTTTTTGTGCACGACGGTATGATACGCGAGTTTCTAGTTGACGAGCAATTGACTCTGCAACTAGTTTAGCGTCAAGATCCGCACGTTTAATTTCAATGATGTTGATGTGAACGCGTTTACCAGTGATGTCGTTCAACATTTTACGAAGTGTTTCGACCTCAGTACCACCTTTACCAATAACCATTCCTGGTTTAGCAGTGTGGATGCTGATGTTAACACGCTTTGCAGCACGTTCAATTTCAACTTTAGAAACAGAAGCTTCTACAAGACGTTTTTCGATGAACTCACGGATTTTCAAATCTTCGTGCAAGAGAGTCGCATAGTCTTTTTCTGCGTACCATTTAGACTCCCAGTCACGGATGATACCGACCCGTAAACCGTTAGGATGTACTTTTTGACCCACGAATTATCCCTCCTTCTTTTCAGATACCACTAATGTGATGTGGCTCGTACGTTTATTAATTGCGCTCGCACGTCCTTGTGCGCGTGGTCGGAAACGTTTCATAGTCGGACCTTCATCAACGAATACTTCGCTGATAAATAGGTTTTCGACATCCATTTCATAGTTATGTTCAGCATTTGCAATCGCTGATTTCAAAACTTTTTCTACAACCGGAGAAGCCGCTTTTGGCGTCAGGCGTAGAATCGCGATAGCTTCACCGACTTTTTTGCCTCGGATAAGATCAACGACCAAACGGACTTTACGAGAGGCAATACGGACTGTGCGGGCAGTAGCTTTTGCTTGTTGCATCAGAATAACCTCCTCTCAATTAACGTCTTGTTTTCTTATCGTCGGCGCCATGACCTCTGTATGTGCGCGTAGGTGCAAATTCACCAAGTTTGTGACCAACCATATCTTCAGTTACATAGACGGGAACGTGTTTACGTCCGTCATATACAGCAATTGTCATTCCGATGAATGTCGGGAAGATTGTTGAACGGCGTGACCATGTTTTGATAACCTGTTTTTTCTCAGATCCACTTTGTGCTTCGACCTTCTTCATTAGATGATCGTCTACAAATGGTCCTTTTTTCAAGCTGCGGCCCATGTCGGAACCTCCCTCCGTGTTTGTACTACGGTCCAATCATTGAACCGCAGTGCATTACTATTACTTCTTACGACGACGTACAATAAGCTTGTCGGATTTGTTGTTTTTCTTACGTGTTTTATAACCAAGTGTCGGTTTACCCCATGGAGTTACTGGAGACTTCATACCGATACCAGTTTTACCTTCACCACCACCGTGTGGGTGATCGTTAGGGTTCATGACAGAACCACGAACTGTTGGGCGTTTACCCATCCAACGTGAACGTCCTGCTTTACCAATGTTGATTAGTTCATGTTGCTCATTACCAACTTGACCAATTGTCGCGCGGCATACAGCTAGAATCATGCGAACTTCTCCAGATTGAAGACGTACAATAACATACTTATCTTCACGGCCAAGTAGTTGTGCAGAAGTTCCTGCTGAACGTACTAGTTGTCCGCCTTTACCTGGTTTCATTTCGATGTTATGAATTGTAGTACCCATTGGAATGTTTTCTAGTGGAAGTGAGTTACCCACTTTGATATCTGATTCCGGGCCTGACATAATAGTTGCTCCAACTACAAGACCTTTTGGAGCGAGAATGTAACGTTTCTCTCCGTCTACGTAATTGATTAGAGCAATGTTAGCTGAACGGTTTGGATCGTATTCGATCGTAGCAACGCGTCCTGGTATGCCATCTTTCCGGCGTTGGAAATCGATGACACGGTATTGGCGCTTGTGGCCTCCACCATGGTGACGAACAGTAATCCTACCAGTGTTGTTACGGCCGCCTTTCCGCTTAAGCGGTGCAAGCAATGATTTTTCCGGTTTGTCAGCAGTAATCTCAGCAAAATCGGATGTAGTCATGTTACGGCGTCCGTTGGAGGTAGGTTTGTATTTCTTAATCGCCATTTGTGTTCCCTCCTTCATATAATTAGATATCTATTAGTTGTTTAACTTAGACTTCGAAAAGTTCGATGTCTTTTGAGTCAGCAGTTAGTGTAACAATCGCTTTACGGCGTCTGTTCGTATAACCAGAATGCTTGCCCATACGCTTAAGTTTACCTTTGTAATTCTGTACGTTCACTTTTTCAACTTTAACACCGAAAACTTCTTCGATAGCTTGCTTAATAAATGATTTATTAGCGCGCGTGTCAACTTCAAAAGTGTACTTTTTGAATTCCATTTGTTCAGAAGTACGCTCGGTAATGACCGGACGTTTTATAATATCACGTGCTTCCATTAACCTAGCACCTCCTCTATTTTTTGAACTGCTGCTTTAGTCATAACAAGTTTATCGTGACCGATAAGATCAAGTACGTTAATACCTGTCGCTGTTACGACACTGATTCCAGGGATGTTACGTGCAGACAAAGCCAAAGTTTCATCTAAGTCAGCTGTTACGATCAACGCTTTTCTGTTAATCGAAAGATCAGCAAGTACTTTGATAAAATCTTTTGTTTTTGGTGCATTGAATGTTAGTCCTTCAAGAACGATTACATCTTCTTCACGAACTTTCGTAGAAAGAGCTGAAAGAAGAGCCAATCTGCGGACTTTCTTCGGTAATTTGTAGCTATAGCTTCTTGGTGATGGACCGAATACGATACCACCTCCACGCCATTGTGGTGATCGGATTGAACCTTGACGGGCACGACCTGTACCTTTTTGACGCCATGGTTTACGTCCTCCACCAGCAACTTCGCCGCGACTTTTTACTTTATGATTCCCTTGACGCAATGAAGCACGTTGTTGAACCAATGCTTCGAATAAAACAGATTCGTTTGGTACGATACCAAAGATTGCTTCATTTAGTTCGATGTCTCCGACAGAAGTTCCTGCCTGATTTAATACGGATACTTTAGGCATTCCTGTTTCCTCCTTTCTTTAGTAGTCAGTTTCCTTTGATAGCGCTGCGCACTTGTAAAAGTGATTTGCGTGCTCCAGGAACGTTACCTTTAACTAGTAGCAAGTTGCGTTCAAGATCAACTCGTATAATTTCAAGGTTTTGAACTGTTACTGTTTTGCCACCCATACGACCTGGCATTTTTTTACCTTTGAATACACGTTGAGCGTCAACAGATCCGATTGAACCTGGTGCGCGGTGATGACGTGATCCGTGGGTCATAGGTCCGCGTGAATATCCGTGACGCTTGATAACACCCTGGAACCCTTTACCTTTTGATGTACCTGTGATGTCGACGATATCGCCTTCAGCAAAAGTATCAACTTTGACTTCTTGACCAACTTCGTAGCCACTAACGTCTAATTCGCGGAATTCGCGAATGAAGCGCTTAGGTGCAGTATCAGCTTTTGCAACGTGCCCTTTTTCAGGTTTGTTAGCAAGCTTTTCGCGTTTATCTTCAAATCCGATTTGGATTGATTCGTAGCCGTCTGTTTCCGTAGTCTTCTTTTGAAGAACAACGTTTTGTCCAGCCTCAATCACTGTTACCGGGATAAGATCTCCGTTTTCAGCAAAAATTTGCGTCATACCGAGTTTTCTTCCCAAGATTCCTTTGGTCATTTAGTCCACCTCCTGAATTAATGTGTGCTTTATTTAGTATCGATTAAAGTTTAATTTCAATGTCAACGCCTGATGGTAAATCGAGTTTCATTAAAGCATCGACAGTTTGTGGTGTCGGATTAACGATATCGATTAGACGTTTGTGAGTACGCATTTCGAACTGCTCGCGCGAATCTTTGTATTTATGCACCGCACGAAGAATCGTGTAGACAGTTCTTTCAGTCGGTAGTGGAATCGGACCCGATACACTAGCACCCGAACGTTTTGCTGTTTCTACGATCTTTTCAGCTGATTGATCAAGAATTCTATGATCATATGCTTTTAAACGAATACGAATCTTTTGTTTTGCCATTATTTTCCCTCCCTTGCGCCTATTTTGTTATAGACATTCTCCACGAAAATTTCCCACACACATGCCATGGCAAAGCGGCCTGGTGTGTCGGCAACCTCTCGCTTCATCGCAGTCAAAGACCAACATTCAATATTATACACATAAAAAAAGAATAACGCAAGTGCCTTGGCGAAATTCTTTTCTCAACTTTATTATTATAATTCTTTCTCTCACTCATTGCAAGTCCGAGAGTACTAACTCGGACTATTGACTACTTAATTAAAGAGCATGACTGTTACCCAACCAAACAACAACAACGGAATGTTGTAGTGAATGAATGTCGGTACACATGTATCCCATATATGATTATGTTGTCCATCGACATCAAGTCCCGCAGTTGGCCCAAGCGTAGAGTCAGATGCAGGCGAACCAGCATCACCGAGTGCCGCTGCTGTCCCAACAAGTGCAATGATGGCTAACGGACTGAATCCAAACGCCATACTAAGCGGCACGAAAATCGATGCAATAATTGGGATTGTCGCAAATGATGAGCCAATACCCATTGTAACGATTAACCCGACAAGTAACATAGCGAATGCTGCCATCCCCTTATTATCCCCTAGAGCAGTGCTCGAGTATTCCACCAACTTAACAATATCTCCTGTCTCTTGAAGCACAGCAGCAAATCCATTTGCTGTAATCATGACAAATCCTACGAATGCCATCATACGCATTCCTTCATTGATTAAACCATCAGCATCTTTCCACTTAAGTGCTCCCGTAATATACAGAATCGCAATCCCAGTCACCGCACCTGCAATCATAGACTGTGTTGGTATCTGTACAGCAAGTGTGCCAATAAGTGCTAGTACTGTAAAGATGATATTACGTGTTTTAACAACCACCACTTCTTCAGTGATTTTTAACTGCTTGTCCTCATACTCTCTCGGCTTGCGATAAGAGAAGAAAATAGCAATTAGCAGTCCTACGAACAGACCAAGAACAGGAAGTGCCATCGCTTTCGGTATGTCCGCCATATCAATCGCCATACCCGCTGCCGCCATTTGCTTAGCAAGAATTTCATGGAAGATGAAACCGTATCCATATGGAAGCAAGATATATGGTGCTGTTAACCCGAATGTCAGAACAGATGCAATGAGACGACGATCTATTTTCAACATATTTAAGACATGTATAATCGGTGGCACCAATAAAGGAATAAATGCAATATGGATTGGAATAAGATTTTGCGAGAATATGGCCATCGCTAGAAGCATTAAGACAATCAATACTTTTCCTAGTGCTGTACGATCAGGCTCCCCCTCTTTCTTCACAATCCGCAACATAGCTTCAACAAGCAATTGAGGAATGCCAGTCTTCGATATAGCTACCGCGAATCCACCAAGTAATGCATAACTAAGGGCAATTGTTGCTCCTTCACCTAGACCACCAGTAAACGAGACAATCGTTTCATCAACTGATAAGCCTCCTGTAAATCCTCCCACAATCGCACCTACAACTAGGGCTAATACAACGTTCACCCGTAATAAACTTAAAGCCAACATAACGACTATGGCGATAATAACTGCATTCATTTGTATTCCCCCTATGATTTGTTTCTTTATCCAGCTAAAGTGATGAAGCATAGTTATTAAGATAGCAGAGGATATTTCTTCTGTCAATGAATTTTTAGCGCAGCATCAGAGTCAGGATCTTCAATGAGTAATCCTTATGTTGTAGCTTGTCCATTTAACGAGATTTTATAGTTTCCTAGGCAACAAAAAAACCGCCACAAAGGGCGGTTTTAAGAAATAATTATTTAAGGATTGTTGCTACAACGCCAGCGCCTACAGTACGTCCACCTTCGCGGATAGAGAACTTCGTACCTTCTTCAAGAGCGATTGGAGCAATCAAATCGATTGTCATTTCAATGTTATCTCCAGGCATAACCATTTCTACGCCTTCAGGAAGTTCGATAACACCAGTTACGTCAGTTGTACGGAAGTAGAACTGTGGACGGTAGTTAGAGAAGAATGGAGTATGACGTCCACCCTCTTCTTTTGAAAGAACATAAACTTCAGATGTAAATTTCGTGTGTGGAACGATAGTTCCTGGTTTAGCAAGAACTTGCCCACGTTGGATGTCATCACGTGATACCCCACGAAGTAGTGCACCAATGTTGTCGCCAGCTTCTGCATAATCAAGAAGTTTACGGAACATTTCTACACCTGTTACAGTAGTAGCTTTTGGTTCTTCAACGATACCGATGATATCAACAACATCACCGATTTTAACTACTCCACGCTCAACGCGACCAGTAGCAACAGTTCCACGTCCTGTGATTGAGAATACGTCCTCAACAGGCATCATGAATGGTTTTTCAGTATCACGTGGTGGTGTTGGGATATACTCGTCAACAGCAGCCATAAGTTCCATAATTTTATCTTCATAGCCTTCGTCGCCTTCAAGCGCTTTAAGAGCAGAACCTTTAATGACAGGAATGTCATCGCCAGGGAAGTCATATTCAGAAAGAAGGTCGCGAATTTCCATTTCAACAAGCTCAAGAAGCTCTTCGTCATCAACCATGTCACATTTGTTCATGAAGACAACTAGATGTGGAACACCTACTTGACGTGAAAGCAAGATGTGCTCACGTGTTTGTGGCATAGGGCCGTCAGCTGCAGAAACAACTAGGATTCCGCCGTCCATTTGTGCTGCACCAGTGATCATGTTTTTAACGTAATCGGCGTGACCTGGGCAGTCAACGTGTGCGTAGTGACGAGTTGCAGTTTCATACTCAACGTGTGAAGTATTGATTGTAATACCGCGTTCTTTTTCTTCAGGTGCGTTATCAACGTCAGCATAAGATGCTGCTGTTCCACCTAGTCTTTTTGCTAGAACTGTTGCGATTGCTGCAGTTAGTGTAGTTTTACCATGGTCGACGTGACCGATTGTACCAACGTTAGCATGCTGCTTGGAGCGGTCGAATTTTTCTTTTCCCATTATGGAAATCCTCCTCGAAATATAAAAGTTTTTTTGTTTTTATATAGATATAGGTGCTAAAGGGGGCCCCCTCTAACATCCCATATCTATCTATTCATTAATTTAATGGATAGCAGGCTAAAATAAAAATTATTCGCCTTTGTTTTTCTTAACAATTTCTTCTGCAACTGATTTCGGCACTTCTTCATAGTGATCGAATGACATTGAGAAGTTTCCGCGTCCTTGTGTGTTAGAACGTAGAGATGTTGCATAACCAAACATATTAGCAAGTGGAACCATTGCACGAACTACTTGTGAATTACCACGAGCGTCCATACCTTCTACACGGCCACGGCGTGATGTAACATCGCCCATGATATCGCCCATGTATTCTTCAGGAATTTGAACTTCTACTTTCATCATTGGTTCAAGTAGAACTGGGTTAACTTTTGATACAGCATTTTTCAACGCCATAGATGCAGCGATTTTAAATGCCATTTCGTTTGAGTCGACATCATGATAAGAACCGTCGAATAAACGGGCTTTAATGTCGATCAAAGGATAACCAGCGATTACACCATTATTAAGTGAATCACGGATACCCGCTTCTACTGCAGGAATATATTCACGTGGAACTGATCCCCCGACAACGTTGTTAATGAATTCGAATCCTTTTCCTTCTTCGTTAGGAGAGAATTCAATCCAAACGTGACCAAACTGTCCACGTCCACCGGATTGACGCACGAACTTACCTTCAACTTCCGCCGAAGCGCGGAATGTTTCACGATAAGATACTTGCGGAGCTCCGACGTTAGCTTCAACGTTGAATTCACGGCGCATACGGTCTACAAGAACGTCAAGATGCAACTCACCCATACCAGCAATGATTACTTCTCCAGTTTCTTGGTCTGTATGTGCGCGGAATGTCGGGTCTTCCTCTTGAAGCTTAGCAAGAGCCATACCCATTTTATCTTGGTCGGCTTTTGTTTTCGGTTCAACAGAAAGTGAAATTACTGGTTCCGGGAAGTCCATTGACTCAAGAATGATCAGTGCACCAGCCTCACAAAGTGTGTCGCCAGTTCCTGTATCTTTAAGTCCAACTGCAGCAGCAATTTCTCCTGAATGTACTTCAGAAATTTCTTCACGAGAGTTCGCATGCATTTGTAGAATACGTCCTACGCGTTCACGCTTACCTTTTGAAGAGTTTTGTACGTATGATCCTGATTGAAGAACTCCAGAATACACACGGAAGAATGTCAGTTTACCTACATAAGGATCCGTCATAACTTTGAATGCAAGTGCCGAGAAAGGCTCGCTGTCGTCTGAGTGACGCTCGATTTCTTCATCAGTATCAGGATCTGTACCTTTCATAGGTGGGATGTCAAGTGGTGATGGAAGGTAGTCGATAACAGCATCAAGAACAAGTTGTACACCTTTGTTTTTGAAAGCAGTTCCGCATACAACCGGATAGAACTCAACAGCCAATGTCGCTTTACGAATCGCTTGTTTGATTTCTGCGTTTGTAATTTCATCTTCATCCAAGAATTTGTTCATAAGAGCTTCATCGAATTCAGCAACCGCTTCAATTAACTTTTCACGGTATTCTTCTGCTTGCTCACGATATTCTTCTGGGATTTCTCTTGTTTCAGCATTTAAACCTGTATCATCTTCATAGAAAACTGCTTTCATTTCAACTAAATCGATAATTGCTGCAAAAGTATCTTCTGCACCAATCGGCAATTGAATTGGATGAGCGTTTGCTCCAAGACGGTCTACAAGTGTACCTACTGAATAAAGGAAATCAGCACCAGTTTTGTCCATTTTGTTTACGAAAACTAGGCGTGGTACGCCGTAGTTAGTCGCTTGACGCCATACTGTTTCTGTTTGCGGTTCAACGCCCGATTGAGCATCAAGTACCGTTACAGCTCCATCAAGAACACGAAGTGAACGTTCAACTTCAACAGTGAAGTCTACGTGACCTGGAGTATCAATGATGTTTACGCGGTGGTCTTTCCACTCAGCAGTTGTAGCAGCTGAAGTGATTGTAATTCCGCGTTCTTGCTCCTGCTCCATCCAGTCCATTTGAGATGCACCTTCGTGCGTTTCCCCGATTTTGTGGATTTTACCAGTATAATAAAGGATCCGCTCAGTCGTTGTTGTTTTACCAGCATCGATGTGAGCCATGATACCAATGTTACGTGTATTCTCTAAGGAGAATTTTCTAGCCATGATATGATCTCCTTCCGTCTCGGATTAGAGTAGTAATGAATCGCTGAATCTTACCAGCGATAGTGAGCGAATGCTTTGTTAGCATCAGCCATTTTGTGCATTTCTTCACGGCGTTTCACAGAAGCACCAGTGTTGTTAGAAGCATCAAGGATTTCATTCGCAAGACGTTCTTCCATTGTTTTTTCTCCGCGTGTGCGTGAGTAGTTAACAAGGTAACGAAGTCCAAGAGTTGTACGGCGATCAGGACGTACTTCAACTGGTACTTGATAGTTTGCTCCACCTACACGGCGTGCTTTAACTTCAAGAACTGGCATTACATTAGTAAGTGCCGCTTCGAATACTTCAAGTGGATCTTTTCCAGAACGTTCTTTCACAAGCTCGAACGCACCATAGAGGATTTTTTGAGATGTACCTTTTTTACCGTCAACCATCATTTTATTAATAAGACGTGAAACGAGCTTCGAATTGTAAATCGGATCCGGAAGTACGTCACGTTTTGCAACAGGGCCTTTACGTGGCATGTTGTATTCCTCCTTTCAAGGTTTTTAAGCGATTTCGCTTAAATAACCATCAATCATGATTATTTTAATTAGCTTTTTTTAACTTTAGGTTTTTTAGCTCCGTACATAGAACGGCTTTGCATACGGCCAGTTACACCAGCTGTATCAAGTGCTCCACGAACGATGTGGTAACGAACACCTGGTAAGTCTTTTACGCGTCCTCCACGAAGTAGAACAACACTGTGTTCTTGAAGGTTGTGGCCTTCACCAGGGATGTATGCATTGACTTCCAATTGGTTAGTCAAGCGTACACGTGCATATTTACGAAGAGCCGAGTTTGGCTTTTTCGGTGTCATTGTGCCAACACGCGTACAAACACCTCTTTTTTGTGGTGAGTTTACGTTTGTCATTGACTTTTTGAAGCTGTTATAGCTTTTTCCGAGTGCTGGTGATTTAGATCCCGTCACTTTTGATTTACGTGGTTTACGGACCAATTGATTAATTGTAGGCATCGGTTTTTCCTCCTTTCGAACTTCTTTTTGTAAGACCACACATCCAGGTGGTTCATTTTTGGGGTAAAAACAAAGTCTTTGTGCTTCAATGCACAAAAACTATTAATCAGTAATCGCAACCACAGCTGCACCGACTTGAATGCCACATGCATTTCCGAGTTTATCTCTCGAATCAACATACGTCACTTGAATGTCACGAAGTTTGGCTTCCTCCATTACTGGAGCAATAATCCGTTCTTCTGCATCCTGCGCAATAATAATCTCTATCACTATCCCTGCACGGATTGCTTTCACTGCCTGCTTTGTACCAATGATTGTCTTCTTTGCCTGCTCGACTTTTTCATAAGACATTTCCATATCCTCCAAAGTACAGACATCCAACTATCAACCTTTTGTATTTTATCACCTGTAAGGTAAACTGTCAACACATAAACGAAAAGTCGGGGGAGTTACTTTCGTATTCCCCCGTTTTCAGTTTAAGTTACAGAATCATAACTTACTTAGTTGTAGCTTTTTCTTTTTCTTGTTCCATTACAATATGACGGTAACGCTGCATTCCTGTTCCAGCTGGAACAAGTTTCCCGATAATAACGTTTTCTTTCAAGCCTAGTAACTCGTCCGTTTTCCCTTTAATAGCTGCATCTGTCAAGACACGAGTTGTCTCTTGGAATGATGCTGCTGATAAGAAGGATTCCGTTTCAAGTGAAGCTTTCGTAATACCGAGAATAACAGGACGACAAGTCGCTGGAATTTTATTGACTTTAAGTACTTCCGCATTCGCATCTGAGAATTGGTGAATGTCGAGTAGTGAACCTGGCAATAGATCCGTGTCCCCTGCTTCGATGATGCGCACTTTACGAAGCATTTGGCGAACCATTACTTCAATGTGCTTATCACCGATTTCAACACCCTGCATACGGTAAACTTTTTGAACTTCTTTCAAGAGATAGACTTGAACGGTAACGACGTCTTTAACAACAATCAGTTCTTTCGGATCGATAGAACCTTCTGTTATGACTTCACCTCGGTCAATCATATCACCGACATCAACTTTAAGACGGGCGTTGTATGGCGTCAGATATTTCCGCGTTTCTACTTCGCCTTCAATCGTAATTTCTTTCTGACCTTCACGTATTTCATCAATTTCAATGATTTGACCTTTGATTTCCGAAATAACTGCAACCCCTTTAGGATTACGCGATTCGAAAATTTCCTGGATACGTGGAAGACCTTGTGTTATGTCGGACCCTGCAACTCCACCTGTATGGAACGTACGCATTGTAAGCTGTGTACCCGGCTCACCGATAGATTGTGCAGCGATAATACCAACCGCTTCACCAACCTCGACTGTTTCACCTGTTGCCAAGTTAATGCCGTAACATAATTTACAAACGCCGTGCTTCGTATTACATGTGAACGCAGAACGAATTGTTATTTGTTCAAGTCCCGCATCCAAAATGGCACGAGCTGCATCAGCAGTAATCAAGCCATCTCGTTTAAGAATCAAAGCGCCTGTTTCAGGATGATAAATCGATTTCTTCGTGTGACGGCCTTCGATACGTTCATCTAGACCTTCGATTACTTCCGTTCCATCCATAAGTGCTCCGATATCCAATCCGCGATCTGTACCACAATCATCTTCACGGACAATTACGTCTTGTGCAACATCGACAAGTCGACGTGTCAAGTAACCTGAGTCGGCTGTCTTAAGAGCAGTATCCGCAAGTCCTTTACGAGCACCGTGTGTTGAGATGAAGTACTCAAGCACTGTCAGACCTTCACGGAATGACGATTTGATTGGTAGTTCAATGATTCGACCGGCCGGATTGGCCATCAGACCACGCATACCAGCAAGCTGCGTAAAGTTTGACGCGTTACCCCGGGCACCCGAGTCACTCATCATATAAATCGGGTTTGAGTGGTCAAGTGAGTCCATTAGTTTGTCTTGGATTACATCCTTAGCATGGCTCCAGTAAGAGATAACGCGATCATATCGCTCTTCCTCTGTAATGAGACCACGACGGAACTGTTGTAACACTTTATCCACTTTTGCTTGTGCTTCATGCAAGATATCATCTTTATTAGGTAGAACGACAATGTCGGATATACCAATTGTAATTCCTGCACGAGTAGAATATTTGAATCCAAGATTTTTCATGCGGTCAAGCATTCTTGACGTTTCTGTAATATGGAAACGTTTGAAGATCTCCGCAATGATATTTCCAAGGATTTTTTTCTTAAACGGTTCAATTAGTTCCTGTTCAGCAACATGCTCTTTTATATTGACAGTTCCAGATACAAAATACTTGTCTGGTGTTTCAATTTGCAAGTTGAAGTCTGACGGTTCGTTAATATACGGGAACGATTTCGGCAGAATCTCGTTGAAAATCACTTTTCCGACTGTCGTTATAAGAAGTTTTGCATTCTGTTCCTCAGTGAAAGTAGGATTATTCAAAGATCTTGCCTGAATAGCGATACGTGAATGAAGATGCACGAAACCGTTATGATAAGCAATTAGTGCTTCATCCGCATCACGGAATGAAGTACCTTCTCCTGACGCGCCTTTACGTTCCAGTGTAAGGTAGTAGTTTCCTAAAACCATATCCTGAGAAGGCGTAACGACTGGTTTTCCGTCTTTCGGGTTCAAAATGTTTTGTGCTGCTAGCATAAGTAGACGCGCTTCCGCTTGTGCTTCTGCGGATAACGGAACGTGGACTGCCATTTGGTCACCATCAAAGTCAGCGTTATAAGCTGTACAAACCAGTGGGTGAAGCGTAATCGCACGCCCTTCTACAAGGATTGGTTCGAATGCTTGAATACCAAGTCGGTGAAGAGTCGGGGCACGGTTCAATAAGACCGGATGCTCCTTGATGACTTCTTCAAGAACGTCCCACACTTCTGAATGGAGGCGTTCAATTTTACGTTTGGCACTCTTAATGTTGTGCGCAAGACCTCGTTCAACGAGTTCTTTCATAACAAACGGTTTAAACAGTTCAATCGCCATTTCTTTCGGCAGACCACACTGATACATTTTCAGGTTAGGTCCTACGACGATAACGGAACGACCAGAATAGTCAACACGTTTTCCTAGTAAGTTTTGACGGAAACGTCCTTGCTTACCTTTCAACATATGAGAAAGGGATTTCAATGGACGGTTACCAGGTCCTGTAACCGGACGGCCACGACGACCATTATCGATGAGCGCATCGACTGCTTCTTGCAGCATCCGCTTCTCATTCTGAACAATGATTCCTGGTGCTCCTAAATCTAATAGGCGTTTCAATCTGTTGTTCCGGTTGATGACCCTTCGGTACAGGTCGTTCAAGTCGGATGTTGCAAATCGTCCACCATCAAGTTGTACCATCGGGCGAAGCTCCGGCGGGATGACTGGTAACACTTCAAGAACCATCCATTCAGGCTTATTGCCCGAGTTACGGAAAGCTTCAACAACCTCTAGGCGCCTGATTGCACGCGTACGACGTTGCCCTTGAACTGTTTTCAATTCTTCTTTCAAGAACTCCATCTCTTTTTCAAGATCGATAGCTGCAAGAAGACGTTCAATTGCTTCAGCGCCCATGAGCGCTTGGAATTTAGAACCATACTTTTCGCGGTAGATACGGTATTCCCGTTCAGAAAGCAGTTGCTTTCTTTCAAGCGGAGTATCCGCAGGGTCAACGACTACATAAGACGCGAAATAGATAATTTCCTCCAGAGCACGTGGTGTCATATCAAGGATAAGACCCATTCGGCTTGGAATTCCTTTGAAGTACCAAATATGTGTAACTGGAGCTGCTAGTTCAATATGTCCCATACGTTCACGGCGGACTTTTTGACGCGTCACTTCTACTCCACAACGGTCACAAACGACGCCTTTATAACGAACGCGTTTATACTTTCCGCAATGACATTCCCAATCTTTTGTAGGTCCAAAAATACGTTCACAGAACAGACCATCTTTTTCGGGCTTCAATGTTCGGTAGTTAATTGTTTCCGGCTTTTTCACTTCACCATATGACCATGAACGGATCTTATCAGATGAAGCAAGCCCTATTTTCATATACTCAAAATTGTTTACATCTATCAAGGAGCCTACCTCCCTCTAGTCTTATCGCTGCAATTGGCTTTTCCGAGCAAGCGCACACTTTATATTCAAAAGATAAAGGGGAAAACGTTAATTTCCCCTTAGATTCATTTATATCATTCACTAGGCTAATCAAACAGGCTGATTTTCTTTTATAAGATTCAAAGCATCTGTTGGTTGCATATCATCGTCTTCATCAAGATCGCGTAACTCGATTTCTTCAAAATCAATCGATAGCATCTTAACATCCAAACCAAGACTTTGAAGTTCTTTTATAAGAACTTTAAAGGATTCTGGAACACCTGGTTGTGGAACACTTTCACCTTTAACAATCGCTTCGTACGTCTTCACGCGTCCTACGACGTCATCCGACTTCACAGTCAGAATCTCTTGAAGCGTATAAGCTGCCCCATAGGCTTCGAGTGCCCACACTTCCATCTCACCGAAACGTTGCCCACCGAACTGAGCTTTACCGCCCAGTGGTTGCTGTGTGACGAGAGAGTATGGTCCTGTTGAACGGGCGTGAAGTTTATCGTCGACCATGTGGGCAAGTTTGATAATATACATGACACCGACTGATACACGGTTATCGAAAGCTTCTCCTGAACGACCGTCATACAGAATAGTTTTTCCGTCACGATCCATCCCGGCTTCTTCCATCGTTTCCCAAACATCCTGTTCGTTCGCCCCATCAAATACAGGAGACGCCATATGGATGCCGAGAGTACGAGATGCCATGCCAAGATGCATTTCAAGAACCTGTCCGATGTTCATACGTGATGGAACACCAAGCGGGTTAAGCATGAGGTCAATTGGTGTGCCGTCCGGTAAATAAGGCATATCCGCTTCAGGTAAGATGCGGGAAATAACCCCTTTGTTTCCGTGACGTCCAGCCATTTTGTCCCCAACGGAAATTTTCCGTTTTTGAACGATGTATGCGCGGACCAATTGGTTAACGCCCGGTGGCAATTCATCGCCATCTTCACGATTAAATACTTTCACATCTAGAACGATCCCACCCGCGCCATGCGGTACTTTGAGGGATGTATCACGGACTTCACGTGCTTTTTCACCAAAAATAGCATGTAAAAGTCTTTCTTCAGCAGTCAGTTCAGTTACGCCTTTCGGAGTCACTTTCCCAACAAGAATATCACCATCACGAACTTCGGCTCCGATACGAATAATTCCACGGTCGTCCAAGTTACGAAGCGAATCTTCACCAACGTTCGGAATGTCGCGCGTAATTTCTTCAGGACCAAGTTTCGTATCTCTCGCTTCAGATTCGTATTCTTCGATATGGACCGAAGTATAGACATCATCTTTCACAAGACGTTCGCTCATGATTATCGCATCTTCATAGTTGTAGCCGTCCCATGTCATAAATGCCATCAGAACGTTACGACCAAGCGCTAGCTCTCCTTGCTCCATTGAAGGACCATCTGCAAGAATATCAAGAGGTTTAACGCGATCCCCTACACTACAAATTGGACGTTGGTTATAACATGTCCCTTGGTTCGAACGGATAAAGTTTTCAAGACGGTATATTGTAAGATCGCCTTTCACTTCTTTTCCATCAACTGTTTCAATACGACGAACACGAATTTCTCTAGCCTCGACATGTTCGACAATTCCATCAAACTTCGCAAGTACAGCTGCACCTGAATCGCGTGCTGATATGTGTTCCATACCAGTTCCTACGAAAGGTGATTCCGGATTGAGAAGAGGGACTGCTTGACGTTGCATGTTCGCTCCCATAAGGGCACGGTTCGAGTCATCATTCTCAAGGAATGGAATACATGCTGTTGCCGCAGAAACTACTTGTTTAGGCGAAACGTCCATGTAGTCAATTTGTTCGCGTTTAAAGACAGTGTTATCCCCTTGGAAACGACCGACGACTCCTTCACTAACAAAAGAACCATCTTCTGCAAGTATTGCGTTTGCTTGTGCTACGACGTAATTATCTTCTACATCCGCAGTCAAGTAATCGATTCTAGAAGTGACCCGACCAGAGATAGGATCAACTTTTCGATATGGCGTTTCAATAAATCCGAACTTATTCACTTTCGCAAACGTAGAGAGTGAGTTAATCAGTCCGATATTCGGTCCCTCTGGTGTTTCAATTGGACACATACGTCCGTAATGGGAGTAATGCACGTCACGTACTTCCATTCCTGCACGTTCCCTTGTCAAGCCACCAGGTCCAAGTGCAGACAGCCTGCGTTTATGTGTTAATTCGGCAAGCGGATTCGTCTGATCCATGAACTGAGAAAGTTGAGAACTACCAAAGAACTCTTTAATAGATGCGATAACGGGGCGAATATTAATCAGCTGTTGCGGTACGATTGACTGCGTATCATTAATGGACATACGTTCTTTTACGACACGTTCCATACGAGAAAGCCCGATACGGAACTGGTTTTGAAGAAGTTCACCCACTGAACGTAGACGACGGTTACCGAGATGATCGATATCATCCGTGTTACCCACACCATGAAGAAGGTTGAAGAAATAACTAATTGAAGCAACGATATCTGCCGGCGTTACATGCTTGATAGAATCATCGACATACGCGTTCGATATTACGTTGATTACTTGTTTTTCTTCACTTTTCGGAGAATAAATTTTGATGGACTGGATTGTTATTTTTTCGTCAAGAACTCCACTTGCATGAGTGATCTCTTCGAAACCGATTCCTTTTTCCAAATGCGGAAGAAGACGGTCCAATGCACGGCGATCGATGAGTTGGTCTTTTTCAAGCAGAATTTCACCAGTTTCAGGGTCGACAAGTGTTTCAGCGACAACCTGGTTGAACAAGCGATTTTGTGCATGAAGCTTCTTATTCATCTTATAGCGACCTACATTCGCTAAATCATACCGTTTTGCATCAAAAAATCGTGAGAACAAAAGGTTCTTCGCGCTATCTAGTGTTGGTGGCTCACCTGGACGAAGACGTTCGTATATCTCAAGCAATGCTTTTTCAGAGCTTTCAGTGTTGTCCTTTTCAAGTGTGTTGCGCAAATACTCATTATCACCGATTAAATCAATGATTTCCTGGTCGGATGAGAATCCGAGTGCACGAAGGAGTACTGTAACTGGCAACTTACGTGTCCGATCAATGCGGACGTGAACAACATCTTTTGCATCTGTTTCATACTCAAGCCAAGCACCGCGATTCGGAATAACAGTTGCACCGAAACCACGTTTACCGTTTTTGTCCGTTTTATCACTGTAATAAACACTTGGAGACCGGACGAGCTGGGAGACAATTACCCTCTCCGCACCATTAATAACAAATGTACCATTTTCTGTCATGAGCGGGAAATCACCCATAAAGACATCTTGCTCTTTTACTTCTTCCGTCTCTTTATTGTGGAGACGAACTTTTACACGTAGCGGCGCTGCAAACGTTACATCACGCTCTTTCGATTCCTCTACAGGGTATTTAGGATCCCCAAGAGTATAATCGATGAACTCCAACGATAGATTTCCCGTAAAGTCTTGAATCGGAGAAATATCGCGGAACATATCCAGCAGTCCTTCTTCTAAGAACCACTCATAAGATGCCGTCTGGATTTCAATCAGATTCGGCA
This sequence comes from Sporosarcina sp. FSL K6-1540, assembly GCF_038620285.1. Classification (NCBI taxonomy): domain Bacteria; kingdom Bacillati; phylum Bacillota; class Bacilli; order Caryophanales; family Caryophanaceae; genus Sporosarcina; species Sporosarcina sp. FSL K6-1540. Next base: position 1,936,510 of record NZ_CP152018.1, on the reverse strand, counting down.
GATCGAGCACTTCGCTGATCCGTGCGAAACTTCTCCGCTGACGGTGTTGACCATACTGAACTAAATGACCTGTCAACTCTTTCACCCCTTATAAAACAATATTAGTTCTTTGCGAAACCACAAAAATAGTGTATGATATCGAAAAAACAAAAAGAAAACGAGTTCTGGCAAGAGCTCATTTTCGGTTTTACCATCTTTTATACATTGTCAGTATGCCTTTCATTTCCATTATTCATGCAAAAGGGCATACGACCGCACTATAATAATTTATGCATTTTATAACATTACCATATCAATACTATCGAGTCAATTTTTTTCGACTCTTAAAATATAATAACCCTTCTTCTTAACGACTGTCTCAACATTGCCGAATAGCCCTGTTAAACAATCTATCGTTGAAGGTGCACCCTGTTTCTTTTGAATGACGATCCACAACTCACCGCCAACTTTAAGTTTCGAAAAAGCGCCTTCGTAAAATTTGAATACCGTCTCTTTTCCTGCACGGATAGGCGGATTCGTCAAAATTGCAGCAAACCCCTCTGCCGTGACATCGGATAATGCATCACTTGGATAAATCTCTGCATTTGAAATGCCGTTTTGTTTTGCATTATGCGCAGCTAGAGCGAGTGCACGTTCATTCACGTCGACCATGTGAACGCTCCGTTCCGGAAAAGATGCGGCAATCGATAAACCAATTGGACCATACCCACAACCAATATCGAGAATTAAACCTTCCGTTTCCGGCAAGACAAAAGCCTCAGCTAAAAGTTGCGAACCGAAATCCACTTCACCTTTACTAAACACGCCAGCATCCGTTTTAAATCGAAATGTTTTTCCGCGTAACTCTGCAGACCATTCTTTTGGATCACTCTTCACTTTCGGATTTTCCGAGTAGTAATGTTCAGACATACCAGTCTTCCCCCTCGTATAGAGACTTGAAACGCAAAAAAATAAGATAGCTTACGTACACTATCGGTTCGATGACCTGCTTGTCACAAGTTCAGATAAAAAAACGAAGAAAAGCTTGCCCAAATCCGACAAGCTTTTCTTCATTATTCAAAAATTACTTAACTTCGACGCTTGCGCCTACAGCTTCAAGCTTCGCTTTGATTTCTTCAGCTTCATCTTTAGTTACGCCTTCTTTGATTGCTTTTGGAGCTTCATCAACAACTGCTTTCGCTTCTTTCAAGCCAAGGCCTGTAATTTCGCGAACTGCTTTGATAACTTTGATTTTTTCTTGTCCAGCAGCAGTAAGAATTACTTCGAATTCAGTTTGCTCTTCTTCAGCAGCAGCACCAGCACCAGCCATTGCAACAGGTGCAGCAGCAGTTACGCCAAACTCTTCTTCGATTGCTTTTACAAGGTCGTTTAGTTCAAGTACTGTCATTTCTTTGATCGCTTCAAGGATGTTTTCTTTAGTCATTATAATTTCCTCCTAATATTCTTTTTTTGTCGGGCTTAACCCGCAAGTGGTATTTCAGGCTGCTTTATTAAGCGCCTTGTTCTTCTTTTTGCTCTGCAACTGCTTTTGTTGCAAGCGCAAAGTTGCGCATTGGAGCTTGAAGTACGCTGAGAAGCATAGATAGTAGACCTTCGCGTGACGGAAGTTCCGCCAATGCTTTAATGTCTGCTTCTGATGCAAGTAGACCTTCGATTACGCCAGCTTTAATTTCAAGCTTATCGTTTTTCTTTGCAAAATCGTTAAGGATTTTTGCAGGAGCAACAACGTCTTCGTTTGAAAATGCAATCGCATTAGGGCCTGTTAGATGTTCGTTCAACCCTTCAAGTCCTGCAGCTTCAGCAGCACGGCGTGACATCGAGTTTTTATAAACTTTGAAGTCGATACCTGCTTCACGAAGTTGTTTACGAAGTTCCGTAACTTGACCTACAGTCAGACCACGGTAGTCGACAACAACAACAGATGCTGCTGATTTCAACTTATCAGTAATTTCACCAACTACTGCTTGTTTAGCTTCTAATACTGTGCTCATTTGGACACCTCCTAAAAAGTTTGGGTCACTTATACCGGTATGAAAAGCCCTCAATCTACCTAAGTAGACTGAGGGCTGAAAAGTCGTCATCTTTTAAAAGAAAAAGAGCGTCTTGTCCTCGGCAGGAATATTTAAGCGGCATGCGCTCCTGCTGTCTACGGTACAAATGGTTATATTCACAACAAAAATCATCTTATCAAAAGATTATCTGTTTGTCAATATTATTTATTTACTGCTACGCTTGAAGGATCAACTTTTACAGAAGGACCCATTGTCGTCGTAATGTTAACCGACTTCATGTATGTTCCTTTTGCAGTAGCTGGTTTCGCTTTAAGAACAGTTTCAAAAACAGTTGCGAAGTTTTCCGCAAGTTTAGCATCGTCGAATGAAACTTTTCCGATTGGAGCGTGGATGATTCCAGCTTTGTCCGCACGGTATTCAACTTTACCTGCTTTGATTTCTGCTACAGCTTTCGCTACGTCAAATGTTACTGTACCTGTTTTCGGGTTAGGCATAAGTCCTTTTGGTCCAAGAACACGACCAATTTTCCCTACTTCACCCATCATGTCAGGAGTTGCAACGATAACGTCAAAGTCAAACCAACCTGATTGAATTTTAGCGATATATTCAGCATCGCCTGCATAGTCTGCACCAGCAGCTTCAGCTTCTTTAAGTTTTTCGCCTTTAGCAAAAACGAGAACGCGTTGAGTTTTACCAGTACCGTTTGGAAGTACTACTGCCCCACGGATTTGTTGGTCATTTTTACGAGTGTCGATTCCAAGACGGAATGCAACTTCGACAGTTGCGTCGAAATTAACTGTGCTTGTTTTTTTCGCAAGTTCGATCGCTTCAGTAGCGCCGTATGCTTTCATGTGTTCAACTAGCTTTGCAGCTTCTGTGAACTTTTTACCTTTTTTAGCCATTTAATATTTCCTCCTCGATTGTGGTTTTAACGGGTTAAACCTCCCACGAATAAGGGTTGCGCGCTCCGGAGAACAAGCGCAACCCCCACTACAAACAACTATTGATTTATAAAATCAAGATCAGTCTTCAATCGTGATTCCCATACTGCGAGCAGTACCTTCAACCATTGCCATCGCTGCTTCAACTGACGCCGCGTTTAAATCTTCCATCTTTTGTTCTGCTATTTCGCGAACTTTATCACGTTTCACAGTAGCAACTTTCTTTTTATTCGGTTCACCTGAACCTTTTGTAAGATTAGCTGCAACCTTCAGCAAAACTGCTGCCGGTGGAGTTTTTGTAATAAAAGTAAATGAACGGTCTTCGAATACAGAGATTTCAACAGGAATAATAAGACCTGCTTGATCTGCAGTACGCGCATTGAATTCTTTACAGAATCCCATGATGTTCACACCTGCTTGTCCTAACGCCGGTCCAACTGGCGGAGCCGGATTCGCTTTCCCTGCAGGAATTTGCAATTTAACAACCTTAATGACTTTTTTAGCCACGAGACACACCTCCTTAAGTCCGTGATGTGGTAATAGGGTTGCCCCTCCCACTCATATGTGCCTGCCGACTTACGTCGGTAGAATTTGATAGTTCGTCCAGACCATTTGTTTACAGTCTGACCTTTGAAATGATACCACTATTTCACGATATATGCAAGTGGTAAACGTTTATATTTTTTGTACTTGTTCGAAGTCGAGTTCCATATTTGTCTCTCGGCCGAACATATCGACAGATACTTTCACTTTACCTTTATCTTCATCAATTTCTTCCACTTTACCTTGGAAGTTCGCAAATGGTCCTTCAAGTACTTCAACCATTTCGCCAAGCGCGAAGTCAATTTCAACTTTACGCTCTTTAACACCCATTTGTTTGAGGATGAATTCGACTTCTTCAGGAAGTAGCGGTGTCGGTTTTGCGCCGCCGCCTGACGAACCGATGAAACCCGTCACGCCCGGTGTGTTACGTACAACATACCAGGAATCGTCCGTCATAATAATTTCCACAAGAACATAACCCGGGAACGTCTTTTTCAGGACCGTGCGTTTTTTACCATCTTTGAAATCCGTTTCTTCTTCTTCCGGGATGACAACTCGGAATATCTTGTCAGACATACCCATCGTTTCAACACGTTTTTCCAGATTGGCTTTCACCTTATTCTCATAACCGGAGTACGTATGAACGACATACCAATTTTTTTCCATATCCATAGTGACGAGGACTAAACGTCCGTCCCTCCTTTTTCCCTACAATTAAATAAAAACGCAAGCGCCTGGATTAAAGAGACGCTGGAGTTTAGGCAATTGAAAAATCCCGTTCATACTGTCAGACGGGATATTTTTCAAGGGGAATATTTATAGTGCTTTTATTATAACGCAATGTACCATTCCAACACTCGTGAAATGCCAAGGTCAACAAGTCCGAAGTAGACTGCCATGAAAACGACTGTCGAAAGAACAACAATTGTGTAACGCGTTAATTCTTTACGTCTCGGCCAGCTGACTTTTCTCATTTCCGAGCCAACGTCTTTGAAAAAACCAGTTAACTTGCTCATTATACCGTAAACCTCCGAATATAAGTATGATCCTGCTTCCTAACTAACCGCTTCATGCCGTTTGCCTATGCAATGTATGTGCATTGCAATGCCTGCAAAACTTTTTAATCGACAAACGTTCTGTTGGCTTATCTTTCCGTGCCGGCACGGAATAGTTTCGTGATCCGCATGTATCGCAACTTAAAATAATTTTTTTAGACATTCCCTCACCCCTTACGACTCAATGTTCTAAATCCGAAAAGAGTCGAGGTAACGCATGTTAAAATGCGCTAGGAGCAGAGATAAAAGCTGATAAATAGTGCTGCAACCTTATGTCCCCTGACTTCTTGAACATCTTCTCATAGTCTTGCTAAAGGGTACCATCTACCATTCATGATGTCAATACAAGGGAAATGGACGTCTACCGCACTGTATCAACTTGCATATACCGCTCGAGTTTACGTTTTATCCTCTGAAGCGCATTGTCTACAGACTTAACTTGCCTGTTTAGCTCCTCGGAAATTTCCTGATAAGACTGGCCGTCTAAGTACAGTGCCAGTACTTGCTTCTCAAGACCACTTAGTACTTTGTTCATTTCATCTTCCATTTGAACAAAATCTTCCCTGTGAATCATGAGGCCTTCAGGATCATCCAATACTGGCCCGGCTATTACGTCGAGCAATGTGCGATCGGACTCTTCGTCAAATACCGGCTTGTCCAATGACACCGAGGTATTAAGCGGGATATGCTTCTGCCTTGTCGCAGTTTTAATAGCCGTGATAATCTGCCGCGTGATGCAAAGTTCCGCAAACGCCTTGAATGAACTCAATCGATCCTCTTTAAAATCACGAATTGCTTTGTACAGGCCGATCATACCTTCTTGAATGATATCTTCCCGGTCTCCACCGATAAGAAAGTATGAGCGCGCTTTCAATCTAACAAAAGATTGGTACTTCCTAATAAGGAAATTAAGCGCATCCGTGTTACCTTCGTGGATGATTGCTATGATTTCCCCGTCGGATAATCCGGTGAAATCCGATATGCTGCCTTCAACGTATGTTTTCTCCACCACCTGGATCACCCCGGTTCGTTATCACTATTATATAACAAGTATACCGTATGGGAAATTTTTACGTCAACCGTTCATTTCATTCCTCGTCGCCATTTTTCAAATATTTCAGCAACTTCGTCAGTTAAAGGAATCTTCGAAAGCGGCCGCTGCCCTTGGATTGCCTTCACTTTTGCCGTAATGAGATCATCGATTTTATTTACTTCAAGTTCTAGCTCACGAGCTGACTTTCGGAGTGCACCATGCGCAAAAATGACCCATTGTTCTGTCAAATCTGATGTAGCTACATGAATTTGTACCCGTCTCCCCTTCAATTCAGAGACGAGCTTTTCAATTCTTTCATCAGCTGTTTCTTTTTCCCGAGTAAAGACAATCTCAACATTGTGATGCCGTTTCTTTTTTTCAATACCTGGCACAAGATGCGCATCAAAAATAATAATGACCCGCCACCCTGTATGCGCCTTGTACTCTGCCATTCTTTCGATCAAACGGTCACGTGCATCTGCGAGCTTTTTCCGCTTCATCCCGCCCAGTTCCTCCCATGCTCCGATGATATTGTAACCATCGACTAGGAGTATATCTGTTGTCATCTGCCAGAAGTATGCGGTTGACGCTTGCGCAGTACCTCGTACATAAGAAGGGAGGCTGCTACAGACGCGTTCAATGATGTAACATGCCCAACCATCGGTAAATGATAGAGGAAATCGCATTTCTCTTTCAAAATACGCGACATTCCTTTCCCTTCACTTCCAATAATGATAGCAAGCGGAAGAGTCGCATCCATTAGTCTGTAATCCACCGATTTAGCAGCATCTGTCCCCGCAATCCAAACACCACGTTTTTTCAGGTCCTCCACCGTTTGCGAAAGATTGTTCACACGCACGACAGGGATATGTTCGATTGCACCAGTGGATGACTTTGCAACAACACCCGTCAACCCGACAGCACGGCGTTTTGGTATAATGACTCCGTGAACACCCGACGCGTCAGCTGTCCGTAATATGGAGCCCAGATTATGAGGATCTTCAAGTTCATCAAGAATAAGGAACAATGGATCTTCTCCACGCTCGGTTGCAACAGTAAATAGATCTTCGAGTTCCGCATATTCGTAAGCCGCAACCGAAGCGACAATCCCTTGGTGATTTACATCAAGCAAACCATCCAACTTTTGTTTCGGGACCGCCTGCACGATAATTCCTGCTTTTTTTGCCAACGATAGGATTTCACCGATGCTTTTCATATTAAGTCCTTCAGCAACCCATATCTTATTTAATTCCCTACCCGAGCGCAGTGCTTCTACAATTGGATTTTTCCCGCCGATTAATTCAGATTCAACTTCATTTTCGTTTTCATGTTCATTCATTTTGACTCTTCCTCCTTCGGCATTTCAATAAATCGAATTGCCTCACTGATTATTTCTTGCACGCGTTCTGTTCTTCCTAATAAGTGTGAATAACCGATGACCGCTTCAAAGCCTGAACTGTAATTGTACGTTACGACATCCGTATTTTTAGGTACTGAACCAGATTTCGCATTGCGGCCACGTCTCATGACCGCCTCTTCTTCTTCCGTCAGAAAGCCTGATGCCTGCATCATCTTGAGTGTAGCTGCCTGTGATTTCGCGGAGACATAATGCGTTGCTTCTCTGTGCAGCACATTCGGTTTTACACGCCCCGAACGCAAAAGGTGCTCCCGTATCGCCTGTTCGTACACCGCGTCGCCCATGTAGGCAAGAGCCAGTGCTTTTATTTGTTTCACATCTATATCACGTAAGTTATATACGTTGCTCATCCTCTTTTCCAGCGCATGCCTTGTGCTGTATCTTCTAGAATGATACCTTGCGCTTTCAATTCATCACGAATTTCATCCGAACGCTTGAAGTCTTTGTTACGGCGAGCTTCGAGTCGTTCTTCGATTAACGCTTCGACATCTTCATCCAACAGTCCTGTTTCTTCGTCCATCGGCAATCCAAGAACCGTCAGTAGTCCGTCAAATGTGCGGATGAAATGCTCTAGCACATCGGATTGTGTGTTTTTTTCTACTAAATAGACGTTTGCCAGTTTCGCTAATTCGAATACCGATGCGATAGCGTTTGCTGTGTTAAAGTCATCATCCATTGCCACTTCAAAGTCGTTCTTGATTTCATCCACTTTATGAATCCAGATATCTTTCTGATCGCCGAGATCCGCAGACGTCGCAAGTCGGTGCTTCAAATTATTGTACGCTGTACGGATACGCGCAAGTCCATTCTCTGCACTGACAACAAGATCTTGCGAGAAATTGACTGGGTGTCTGTAATGAACTGACAATATAAAGAAGCGAAGTACTTTCGGATCAATTTGCTTCCTAATATCATTCACAAGAACAAAATTGCCAAGTGATTTAGACATTTTTTCGTTGTCGATATTAATGTAACCATTGTGCATCCAATAGCGCGCAAATTGTTTGCCTGTCATCGCTTCGGATTGCGCAATTTCATTTTCATGATGTGGAAACGTTAAATCTTGGCCACCTGCGTGAATATCTATTGTATCGCCAAGGTGTTCTCTTGCCATAACAGAACATTCGATATGCCAGCCCGGACGTCCCAATCCCCATGGACTTTCCCATGAAATTTCGCCAGCCTTAGCAGCTTTCCATAAGGCAAAGTCCAGTGGATTTTCTTTCTTGATGCCCTCTTCGATACGTGCACCGACCTTCAACTCATCCGTCGATTGGTGGGACAACTTTCCGTAGCCTTCAAATTTCTGCGTACGATAGTAGACATCCCCTTGCGATTCATAAGCGAAACCTTTATCGATTAGTACTTTCACGAATTTGACGATGTCTTCGATATGATCCGTCACACGCGGATGTACGTCAGCCTTACCGCAACCGAGCGCTGAAACATCTTCAAAGTAAGCAGCGATGAAGCGGTCTGTTAGCTCGCCGACCTCTTCCCCTAGTTCATTAGCCGCTTTAATAATCTTGTCGTCAACGTCCGTGAAATTCGAAACGTACGTTACATCATACCCTCGATATTCAAGGTAGCGTCTCACTGTATCAAAAGCGATAACCGGACGCGCATTTCCGATATGAATGTAGTTGTAAACAGTGGGACCGCAAACGTACATTTTTACTTTGCCCTCTTCCAATGGAATGAAAGGCTCTTTTTTGCGTGTCAGCGTATTGTAAATTTGAATTGTCATGATAAATCTCCTTCCTTTACTTTGGAAACATTTAAATGTTCGAGCCTATTTTTCAATTCACTAATTTCATCTTCAAGTGTCTGGCATCTATCTGCCACAGGATCCGGCATGTCACGGTGATCATGTTTACTCTTCACTCTAACACCGTTCGAAATGACGACTTTCCCCGGAATACCTACAACCGTCGATTCCGGCGGGACGTCTTTCAGGACAACTGAACCCGCTCCTACTTTACTACCTTCACCGATTGTTATGGAACCGAGCACTTTAGCACCCGATGCAACAAGTACATTATCATGAAGTGTCGGATGCCGCTTGCCGCTTTCTTTACCTGTACCACCAAGAGTCACGCCTTGGTAAATAGTGACGTCGTTGCCGATTTCACATGTTTCCCCAATTACAACACCCATTCCATGATCTATGAAAAACCTACGCCCTATTTTTGCACCAGGATGAATTTCAATACCTGTGAAAAATCGGCTAATTTGCGAAACGAGCCGTGCCAAAAACAACAACTTCCGCTTATATAAAGCATGTGCAATACGATGAGACCATAATGCGTGTAAACCTGAGTAAGTTAGAACAACTTCAAAAACAGTACGTGCTGCCGGGTCCTGTTCAAATATACATCGAACGTCTTCTTTCATTCTCTGAAACAACTCGTTCCCCCCTATAATTTCTGTGTCTAACTCCAGCGACCAAATGCTCGGGTCATAAGCCAGCCCTACTACGCGGGATAGTGCTCCGCTTCGCAGGTCCGTCTTATGCCTGTCACGGGCCTACAGGATGTAGGTCATGCAGTGGAGAGGGATTGAACTACATCCCTCTTTGTTGCCAAGGCCAGCATGAAGCTGGTCATGCAGTCGTTGCGACAGGACGTCGCGATTTTAGACTGCCTTCCTCTTAAGTGGCGCACTTAAGCTGCGTTCATTTGTAAAGGCCGCTTTCGCTTTTCTTGTCTAGCTACATCGGCCAGATGCTCGGGTCATAAGCCAGCCCTACTACGCGGGATAGTGCTCCGCTTCGCAGGTCCGTCTTATGCCTGTCGCATCTACACGGCCGATTTCGCTTTTCTCATAAAAAAAATACGTCCCCGTCAAATAAATGACAGAGACGCATTGAATGCGCGGTTCCACTCCGCTTGGAAGGTGTTGGCCTTCCCGCTTGACGCCTATAACGCTGGCGATGCGTCCGGCCTACTTATACTTTCGGCACAGCACTCAAAGGGGCATTTCCACATTACAGAGGCACAGATCATTTACAGCCGATGATGATCCTCTCTGAAGAGCTTGCAATGTGTACTTATCCTTTTCTACGGTTTAGTTATTAACTTTCATTTTACATTTCAAACGATGAAAGTCAACGTTATTGTTTTGCGTATTTAGCGACTCGTTCAATTGTTTTTTCTTTCCCAATCAATGCAATAGATGCCTGTAATTCAGGTCCATGCATTTGACCAGTTGTTACAACACGAATCGGCATAAATAAGTTTTTCCCTTTATGGCCCGTTTCCTTTTGAACTGCTTTAATCGCGTCTTTAATAGATGCAGCATCGAATGTTTCTAGTGCTTCTAGCTTTTCTTTGAATGCAGCCATTACCTCAGGCACTTGCTCCCCAGCGAGTACAGCTTGGGATTCTTCATCATATTCAATCTCGTGATCGAAAAACTGGGCAGATAATTCAACAATTTCCGCACCAAAGCTTAACTGATCCTGATAAAGAGCGATTAAATCATGTGCCCATGCAGCTTCTGACTCAGTCATTTCTTTATTAATGAGACCGGCATCTTGCAGATGTGGCAATGCAAAATCAATTACTTCTTCAAGATTCATCTTTTTCACGTATTGATTGTTCGTCCATGTCAGTTTTTGTTTATCGAACATGGAAGGGGATTTAGATAGACGGCTTACGTCGAACATCTTGATAAGTTCTTCGTGCGTGAAAATCTCCTCTTCTCCACCCGGCGACCAGCCAAGCAGCGCAAAGAAGTTGAACATTGCTTCAGGTAGATACCCAAGATCTTTATATTGAGAGATGAATTGAATGATCGATTCATCACGTTTTGAAAGTTTTTTACGGTCTTCGTTGACGATGAGTGTCATGTGGCCGTATTGCGGAGACTGCCAGCCAAAGACGTCAAAAATCATCAATTGTTTTGGTGTATTCGTCAAATGTTCTTCACCGCGGAATACATGGCTGATTTTCATCAAATGATCATCGATAACAACCGCAAAGTTATAAGTCGGGATGCCATTCGCTTTTACAAGAACCCAGTCGCCGACGTCTTTAGATTCGAATGATACGGTTCCACGAACTAAGTCTTCCACTTTATACGTTACGTTTTCTGGTACACGCATGCGAATAGTATGTGTAAGTCCAGCAGCTTCTTTTGCTGCCGCTTCTTCTGCACTTAAATTCCGGCATTTACCACCGTACATTGGTGCCGCAATTCCAGCAGCCTTCTGCGTTTCGCGCTCTGCTTCTAGTTCGTCTGATGTACAGAAACATTTATAAGCATGACCGCTTTCCAACATCTCTTGACCATATTTTGTATAAAGGTCAAGACGTTCCATTTGGCGATAGGGACCGTATGGACCACCAATGTCGACCGATTCATCGTAATCGATGCCAAGCCATTTTAAGTTTTCAAGTTGAGAAAGTTCTCCCGCTTCGATATTACGCTCAGTATCTGTATCCTCGATTCGAACAATGAATTTCCCACCGTGGTTACGTGCAAAAAGATAATTAAAAAGTGCTGTCCGTGCCCCCCCAATATGTAAATGGCCGGTTGGACTTGGCGCGTAACGTACGCGTACTTCTGAAGTCATATGAATTCTCTCCAATCTGATTTTACTACTGTTTGCTATTTTACCACTTGCCAGGGCTGTTTAAAAGGTGTTACGCCTTAATGAGCAGAATCGTCGCCATAGAAGCAATTCCTTCTTCTCTTCCAGTGAAGCCTAATTGTTCCGTTGTCGTCGCTTTAACATTCACTTGTGAAATATCCGCTTTCAATAGCTCAGCAATACGTTTACGAATTACTTCAATATAAGGTGACATCTTCGGCTTTTGCGCGATAATCGTGCAATCGATATTGCCAAGTTTATAGCCTTTCCCTTCTACAAGAGCCCAAATCTTTTCTAATAGCACCGCAGAATCAGCATCTTTAAATTCAGCACTTGTATCTGGGAAATGACGGCCGATGTCCCCTTCGGCGATTGCTCCAAGTGCTGCATCAGTAATAGTATGTAAAAGCACATCCGCATCAGAATGCCCTGTCAGCCCCCTGTCATGCGGTATCGTTATACCACCAATGATAAGTGGGCGACCCTCTTCAAATTTATGCACATCAAAACCTTGTCCTATCCGAATCATCAAAAAACCTCCTATTTTTCTATAAGAAAAGCGTAAGCGCCTGTTCTAAATGAACGCAGTCTAAAATCGCGACTTCCTGTCGCAACAACTGCATACCTGCATCCTTGCAGGCACGACGTGGCGTTCTTTGCCACATAGCCGGGCTGACTTATGACCCGAGCTCCTAGACACTAGTTCAGGTTGAAAACTTATACTTTCTTTCTTCTCAATAAAATCTCTCCGAACAGGAGATCTTCCTGAGTGGTCATCTTCACATTGTCATACGTACCTTCAACAATTCGTACGGATTCTCCAAAACGTTCGACCAACATCGATTCATCCGTACCGAGAAAGCCTTGTGCCTGTGCTTCGTCAGATGCTTCTTTCAGCAATGCATAGCGAAATGCCTGGGGCGTCTGGATGATCCATAACCTACCACGATCCACCGTCTCCTCGACAATGCCATCCTCAGCATATTTCATCGTATCTTTTGCCCGCACACCTACGATTGCTGCACCGTGCTCGTCAGCCACTTTTACAAGCTCAGTAATGACTGTTCGACGAATGAACGGCCTTGCAGCATCATGGACAAGGACAATGCCGCCCTTGCCATGCGCTTTCATACATGCAGCCACGCTATCTTGTCGCTCCCCGCCACCGTCGACCATTGCTACCACTTTTGTAATCGCAAATTGTTCAAGCATTGACTCGATTTGCATACGTTCGTCCGGTTTTACCGCAAGGATGACACCGTCACACGCTGGATCCTCCTCGAATACTTCAAGTGTATGGATAAGAATCGGTTTGTCATCTAATTTCAAAAAAAGTTTATTGTAGCCGGCGCCCATTCGCTGACCGCTCCCAGCTGCTGGCATCATAACTGTATAGTTCAAGACTTCTCTTCCTTTTCTTTTCATGATTAAAAACTACTTAATTCACCTTTGAAATCTTACCGTTTTTAAGTTTCGCAAATATCATTCGTCCTGCCGATGTCTGCAATACACTTGTTACGACAACGTCGATTGCATTGCCAACGTGGAATTTCCCATCTTCAACAACAATCATTGTGCCATCATCCAAATAAGCGACGCCTTGGTTATGTTCTTTACCATCTTTAACAATAACAACATGCATATCCTCACCAGGAATAACAACCGGCTTCACCGCATTTGCAAGGTCATTGATGTTTAGCACGGAGACACCGTGTAAATCCGCTACTTTATTCAAATTAAAATCATTTGTCACAACGAGTCCACCCATCTTTTTCGCTAGATGGACGAGCTTCATATCGACTTCAGGAACGCCAGCAAAATCTTCATCTGTGATTAAGATATTCGGACCATCATCAGTTTGCATACGCTTCAGAACGTCCAGCCCGCGTCTGCCTTTCGTCCGTTTCAACGTGTCTGAGGAATCCGCAATATGTTGTAATTCAGTCAACACAAACTGCGGTACAACAAGCACTCCTTCAAGAAAACCGGTTGCCGAAATATCAGCAATCCGACCATCTATAATAACACTTGTGTCCAATATCTTGTAAAGCTTACCTTTAGTCTGAGTAGATGTATCCTCCACTTCTTTCTTTTTGAGTCCACCGCTTTTTGTAGATTGCACCGTGTGAATTATTTCCTCCCGTTTCTTAAACCCGACTTGAAAACCTAAATAGCCAAGAATAATCGACAACAGGATTGGAAGGACAGACGTTATAATCGGTATCTGGATACTGCTCACTCCAAAACTGACTAGGAACGCGACACTCAAACCGACAACAAGACCGATTGTACCGAATATCAGATCAAAAACCGGTGCTTTCAATAACCTTTCTTCCATCCATTTAATGAAATTAACAATTGGTTCTGTTAGGAAAAGGCTGATTAAAAAGAGCAATATTGCTCCTAGGATTGCAGACACGTATGGATTATTAATCCATGGGCTCGTAGTAAAAGAAAATAATTTAAATAAATGCGGTAAAAATAATACACCCAGTGTTCCACCGATAAGCAAAAATGAAACTTGAACTACCTTTTTCAACATATGAACCACCTCCTTTATTTTTTAATTATACATGTTTCCGCTTCAAACCGCCTTTATAAGGTCAGGTAAGTGTGATATTTCCTTCTATTCTGTTAGGACTCCCTCCAACATGTGAAAGTTTCTCATTTACTGCATCTTTACAGTATAAAAGTGACAGGACTGCCACAATTGCAGCCCCGTCTTCTACTCAATCTTTAAAAGCAATTTTCAGTGCATCACTGACTGTTTCTACGCCTATTACGCGAATGCCTTTCGGATATTCCCAACCGCCAATATTTGAAGCGGGAATAATCGCACGCTCGAACCCGAGTTTTGCGGCTTCGGTCACACGTTGTTCAATTCTCGATACTCGTCGTACTTCACCCGTCAGCCCGACTTCACCGATAAAGCAGTCAGACAAACCAGCCGCCAAGTCACGATAACTGGAAACGATGCTCATTAGCACAGCCAAGTCGATTGCCGGCTCATCCAACTTCACGCCGCCCGCCACTTTAATATAGGCATCCTGAGCCTGCAACAGCATCCCCATACGTTTCTCAAGTACAGCCATTAACAATGACACTCGGTTTTGATCGAGCCCAGTAGCCATACGTTTTGGATAGTTAAAACTAGATGGTGTGACAAGTGCTTGAATTTCAACAAGAATCGGCCGGGTTCCTTCCATAGATGCAACAACCGTTGAACCCGCTCCCCCCTGGGATCTTTCTCGCAGGAATAACTCGGACGGATTCAGTACTTCTTTCAAACCGGACTGCAACATTTCAAATATCGCAATTTCATTCGTAGAGCCAAAACGGTTTTTCACACTGCGTAAAATTCGGTAAGTATGATGCCGCTCCCCTTCAAAATAAAGAACTGTATCCACCATATGCTCAAGTAACCGCGGTCCTGCAATCTGCCCGTCTTTCGTTACGTGGCCAACAAGGAAAATAGCAATATTTTGCGTTTTAGCAATGCGCATCAGCTGAGCTGTACATTCACGCACTTGAGATACACTTCCTGGTGCTGATGCTACTTCGGGATGATGTACGGTCTGGATGGAGTCCACAACGACAAACGTCGGTTTCACATCCGCTATCGTTTCGTGAATTAATCCCAAATCAGTTTCTGCATAAATATAAAGTTCATCTGATTTTACGCCAAGTCGTTCTGCACGTAGTTTTGTCTGTCGAATTGATTCCTCACCTGAAATGTAAAGAACACGTTGCCCTTTGTTCGCCAACAGTGAAGATACTTGAAGAAGGAGTGTCGACTTTCCTATACCCGGATCTCCACCGATTAAAATAAGTGAGCCGGGGACAATTCCACCACCCAAAACGCGGTTGAACTCCTCCAAGTCTGTGCCAATTCTTGGTTCTTCTATCATCTCGATTGAACTGATAGGCAGCGCCTTTTGACGGACGCCCTCTGTATGCTGAAATGCACCACGTGGCCCTTTTTGAACGGCTACTTCAACTTCCTCTTCCATCGTATTCCATTCTCCGCAACCTGGGCACCGCCCCATCCACTTCGCCGATTCATAACCACATGATTTACACATAAACTTCGATTTTCTTTTTGCCATGGAATCCTCCGAACACGAAAAGGACAGCCCATTCCTACCGAAAAGAACTGTCGGTGGGATGGACTATCCAGTTCACACTTTATTTTTCGAGTACTTCTTCTTTTTTCGCAACTTTCGGTTGTTCAGCGTCGATTCCTGTCTTGACGACAAACTCTCCATCAACCACATCGACAAGTACTTTACTACCTACCAGTACTGTTCCTTTTAGAAGTTCTTCAGACAAACGGTCTTCAATGTGTTTCTGGATAGCGCGGCGTAGTGGCCGAGCACCATATTCCGGATCATAACCAACATCAACGATTTTGGTTTTCGCTTCATCTGTCAACTCTAGTTCAATCTCTTGTTCGCCTAGACGTTTCGTCAATTCATTCGACATAAGCGAGACGATTTTACGCAAATGTTCTTTTTCAAGTGCATGGAAGACAATCATTTCATCCACACGGTTTAAGAACTCGGGACGGAACGCTTTCTTCAACTCTTCAAGCATCGCTGATTTCATGCCTTCGTAATCGCGTCCCGCATCTCCCAGATTAAATCCGACATAACGATTTTTCCGCAATTCTTGTGCTCCTACATTGGAAGTCATGATAAGAACTGTGTTTCGGAAATCTACTAAGCGTCCTTTTGAATCCGTCAATCTGCCATCTTCCAGTACTTGAAGGAGAATGTTAAAGACATCCGGATGAGCTTTCTCGATTTCATCTAACAAGACTACCGAATAAGGTTTGCGACGAACTTTTTCTGTTAACTGTCCGCCTTCTTCATAGCCGACATACCCTGGTGGTGAACCGACTAGACGCGATGTCGAATGTTTCTCCATGTACTCGGACATGTCAACACGAATCATTGCATCTTCATCGCCAAACATGACTTCCGCAAGCGCTCTTGCCAATTCCGTTTTCCCGATACCTGTTGGTCCAAGGAAAATGAACGAACCAATCGGACGTTTCGGATCTTTCAAACCTGCACGTGCACGTCGTATTGCCCGGGAAATAGCAGTTACTGCCTCACTTTGGCCAATGACACGTTCGTGTAGCATTTCTTCCATGTTGAGCAGTTTTGCAGATTCCGTTTCAGCTATTTTAGATACCGGTATTCCAGTCCACATCGCTACAACTTCTGCGATATCTTCAACTGTCACTTCGGATTCTTTTTGACCCTGCTTTTCTTTCCAATCTGTTTTCGTTGTTTCAAGTTCTTCTTTCATCTTTTGTTCTTTGTCGCGGAACGATGCCGCTTTTTCGAATTCTTGGCTTTGGACAGCTGCATTCTTTTCAGAACGAATTGCTTCTAATTTCAATTCCAGCTCTTTCAAGTTAGGCGGTGTCGTGTATGAACGAAGGCGTACTTTTGAACCCGCTTCGTCGATTAAGTCAATCGCTTTATCCGGAAGGAATCTGTCAGAAATATAACGATCCGACATTTTAGCAGCCGCTTCGATTGATTCGTCTGTAATTTTCACACGGTGATGCGCTTCGTAACGGTCACGCAAGCCATGGAGAATTTGGATTGTTTCATCGACAGTTGGCTCGTCGACTTGGATCGGTTGGAAGCGTCGTTCAAGCGCAGCGTCTTTTTCAATATATTTACGGTATTCGTCAAGCGTCGTTGCACCGATACATTGCAATTCACCGCGTGCCAGCGAAGGCTTCAGGATATTAGATGCGTCGATTGCACCTTCAGCTCCTCCTGCCCCAATCAGCGTATGCAGTTCGTCGATGAATAGGATGATATTGCCCGCTTGACGAATCTCTTCCATTACTTTTTTCATGCGATCTTCGAATTCACCACGGTATTTCGTACCCGCGACGACTGTTCCCATATCGAGTGTCATAACACGTTTGTCACGGAGAATTTCCGGCACTTCGTTATTAATGACTTGCTGTGCGAGTCCTTCTGCGATTGCAGTCTTACCAACACCTGGTTCTCCGATAAGTACTGGGTTGTTTTTCGTTCGGCGTGCTAATACTTCAATAACACGTGTAATTTCCTTGCTACGTCCGATAACCGGATCGAGCAAGCCTTCACGCGCCACTTCCGTTAAATCACGTGCCAAGCTATCCAATGTCGGCGTTGCAGCAGAATTCGAAACGCCTTGACCTGTAGCTGAGCTATCATTACTTCCCAGCAACTGAAGTACTTGTTGACGCGCTTTGTTGAGACTAACGCCAGCGTTATTTAAGACACGCGCCGCAACCCCTTCTCCTTCACGGATAAGCGCTAGCAAGATGTGTTCTGTTCCGATATAAGAATGACCCAGCTTACGTGACTCATCCACGGATAATTCAATAACTTTTTTTGCTCTAGGTGTGTAATGAACGATTGGACCGACATCCTTTGTTCCAGCACCTACAAGTTTTTCTACACCTTGTACGATTGTTTCAAAGTTGACACCTATCGCTTCAAGCGCTTTTGCAGCAATACCTCCGCCTTCACGAATAAGTCCAAGTAAAATATGTTCTGTTCCAATGGACTCGTGTTTCATGCGGATTGCCTCTTCTTGGGCAAGTTGCAATACTTTCTGTGCACGCTGTGTAAATCGATTAAACATCATATTCAGTCCTCTCCTTCTATACTATATATATACAATCAATTCCCCAAAAAACCATACATTACTCAAATGAATTCCTTTTCTAGAAAAGCGCAAGGCACCGTTCAGCCTCGACAGGTAGGAGGAATAATGCATTTCACAATCCCTCCCACGGCATATGGGCCTAGGGGCTGGCGTCTAGACACCAATCCATGCAGTATAGCTTATGTTTTCTTTCCTCTCTAGAAAGAGGTAAGAAAACAGCCACCCTTTTATACGTATTCAACCGAACACGCAGGAACTCCTTTATTGGGAAAATTGACTTTGACTATCTTTGACCTAACTATACCTAAACAAAAGACAATGTGCAAAATACCTGCTCATTCTTCCGTATTAATCTCAGTCGGAGGAGAGGATTTCTCTACATTGAGTCGTTCTCGAAACAGTTTCGCTCTGAATATATCCCGTTCTTCTTGTGATAACTCCGTGCTTGCATATTGTTGTAGGAAACCTGCCTGCATGAATATCATCAGTTCGTTCAAAATCGACATGTCAACGTCCTGGATGATGCCAAGATCGATACCGAGTCTGACGTCCGAAAGGCATCGTGCCGCCTCGCCTGACGGTAATAGTCGCGCATAACTAATTGTACCCAATGAACGGAATAGCCTGTTCTCAAGCGCAATTCGCGACTTTGAAAGTAACAATTCCCGCGATTTCCGTTCATGCCCAATTAACCGAGATGCAATGTTTCCAAGATCCGCGAGAATCTCTTGCTCCGTTTTACCAAGCGTCGTCTGATTTGACACTTGATAGACATTGCCAGGTGCTTCACTTCCTTCGCCATAACTCCCTCGGACGATGATTCCAAGCCGTGAGATAGCCGGGATAATACGATCAATCTGCTTCGTCATTGTAAGTGCCGGTAAATGCATCATCACAGATGCGCGCATGCCGGTTCCCGTATTCGATGGACAGCTTGTCAAATAACCAAAGTCTTCATCAAAAGCATACGGCAGTTCTTTTTCAAGGTAATCGTCAACCTGATCAGCCTGTTTATAGGCATCCTCAAGCTGTAACCCAGGATAGATGCATTGAATGCGGATATGGTCCTCCTCATTCACCATGACACTTATGGTCTCGTCTTCTGATAGAAGAACTGCGCCATGCCTGTCAGGAATTGCGAGTTGCGGACTGATCAGATGTTTTTCAACAAGTACTTGGCGTTCCAATGCAGGTAAATCGGACATCTTAGTATAGGAATAGCCACTTTGCATGGTATCAAGCAAAACACCCGTAACCGCTCTGTCTACCGCCATCGCTTCTTCTTCAGTGAACGCGATAGGAAAACGATAGCCTGTCAAGTTGCGTGCAAGTCGAATTCGCGTCGACATAACGATGTCCGAGTGCTCTCCGTAAGCAGTCATCCAAGGGGTTACCGCATCACGCATGAATTTTTCAATCGACATCGTTTTCTTCACCTCCAAGGGAAAGGTGTTGCTTTAGTGTATTCGCTTCATCACGCAAAGCTGCCGCTTCTTCAAAATGCTCAGCTTCTACAGCTTCTTTCATCTTCACTCGGATCTCTTCAATTTTCTTTTTAACTGCATATATTTCATTAAATGAAACCGGTACTTTCCCGGTATGAGTTGAATGGCCATTGTGAAGCTTGCCAAAAACTTGCGGTAAGCTGCCACGAAATGTGTCATAACAGTCGGCACAGCCAAACTTCCCAATATCAAGGAACTTCGGAAACGTTAAACCACATGAGGGACATTCGGGTCCTTCAAACGACTCTCCCCGCGTTTGCGGTTGTGCCTGGAAAGGATCAGAACCGCTAAACCAGTGAGATAGGAACTGCTGAATGGACAACGGCTCTTGATTGGGGTCGAAATGGAATGTTTGTGATTGAAATGCGCATTTCTCACATAAATGGCGTTCCAGCGATCCGACTACACTTTCTTGCGTAATCGTAATGGACGCAGTTCGTTCTTTACAATTTTCACATATCATCGAAAGCCACCTCATATCAGTTGGATTGGTGATTAGTTACGCTGTTCGTAAATAAGCGTCAAGAGCATTGCTTGTAAAATGCGTGCACGCATGATATCGCGGTCTGGAAGTGGCTGATGGATAGTTCTTCTATCAACCGCAGCAAGAATGAGCTTTGATTCGCGCTCCGTTATGACTTCTTCTTCAATTAGTCTGTAAACAACATCTAAAGCCATCGTATAAGAGGCTCCCGATTGGATACCGCCTAAAATATGTTCTATCAATTCTTTACGGGAATTCGCCTGAACGCGGAAAATACGTATGTAGCCACCGCCTCCACGCTTCGATTCAACCGCATAACCACGCTCCGCCGTGAAGCGGGTCTTAATAACATAATTGATTTGAGACGGGACGCACTGGAACTTTTCAGCGACTTCATTGCGCTTAATTTCGATGGTTCCACACTGTCCCTCTTCGATTATTGCTTTCAAATATCCTTCAATAATGTCGGAAATGTTTCTCATACCCTCACCTCTTTCATACGGGGGATAAGCCGTTGACTTTGACTATCTTTGACTTGATTGTACATGATATTCCGCATGTTCCGCAATCGATACGCACCAGACTTAACAAGTATCGGCATGTGACAATACGTTTTAACCGTACGAAAAAACAAAAGTGGAAGCGCCTGTTCAGAAGCATAAGAGTTCGGACGTGGAATAGCTCCTTTTGCAGGTTATCCACTGTACGAGACTTTATAGTTTTCTATATTTGTTGAACAGAGGAATACGATGTATACGCTTTACAAGGGCTATTGGTAGGCCGCCGGAAATTCTAATACTTGGAATGAAATAGAACTCCTACCAATACCGCTTCGACGCTTTGTGGATGCCTCCCGCGATAAGCCAGAAAGAAGACCACTTTCAGTCTTATCGCTCCGGCTACCACGAAGTCGCGCCTTCGCTGGATGGTCAATGTGAGAAAGAGCATTTCATTATCTGTGATGAAATCTGCAAGTTGGAGTACGTCTTTCTTGACTATAAGTAGTATCAACTAGTAATCACATTATAGTCTCGGCATATACATCTCAAAACCACATTTCTCTCGATAATAAACACCCTAGTGCAGGCGCGGCAACGGGCTCGCCAAAGCGCCAAGCGTTCTACAATCCACACCCCGAATTAAGAAGCCACTGAAAAAGTTCTTTTTTAATAGTAAGAACTAGTTGATTGTAGTGAAGAGCGGCGACTCCAGCGGGAACAGCGCGAGCTGAAGACCCCACAGGAACGCAGTGACGAGGAGGCTGAAGCCGTGCCCGCGGAAAGCGTCCGCTCGGAACGGAAATCAACGGGATTGAAGGAAACAGGACTTTTTCAGCGGCCTCCGAATTAATACTCTCTCCTTATTGAGCGCCACAGTAGATTCAATGGGATTCTTTAATTCAACATATATAGCAACTAAAAATGGAGTGCAAGGCGAATTCGCCTTGCACTCCATTTCCGTTATTCCATGCTAACATTCGTCAACTCTTTCACAGGCAAGAATAGTTCACCCGTCTCTAAATATGTCACAACAAGCTTATCGCCTTGTTGAACATAAATCGAGAGTGGCACAGCTTCCGAAGAGACGATGAAGTTGCGTCCATCATCCGCTAAAAACGAAACAAGTGTAAAATCACCGACGCGCTCTTTGAATACACGCACGACCGTTACAGCCGCTTTCGCCTCTTCCGCACTCGAGCTACCATCTACACTGCTACCTCCGCGCTGAAGAGCTGTCTTATACAATTTCAATGCTTCGTTCGGCGTATTGCCGTAAACCGATATTTCCGGATTCGCTGCTGATACAATGAAGTAATTTTGCAGGAATCCATTTGAATCGAGCACTGGCGTTAACCAACTCGCTTCTCCGTAGAAGTTATACAAGACCGGCATTTCGCCGGACCATTTCTTTTCGATGAATTTCTTCTCGATAATCTGCAGTGCCCCTTGCGAATCCATATAGGACTCTTCCAGATTACCTGAATAATACGTTGCTTTTCCTGTCTTACCATCCGTCAACGCATAGCCAAGCATCGAGTCGACACCTTCTTTTGGACTTGTAAAGTCTGTGAAGTAATACATATGACCATTCTCGTCAAAAATCGGGCTTACATTCGCCTCTGTTCCTTCATCAGATGGCAACTTGACATCTTTCTTCCCAACGACTGAATTCCAGAAACCGTGGATATAGTTCCCGAAGTAACTATTTTGCAAACTGACCGCTTCAGGTGAAACAGCCCCGTCGATGAATTCAGGTATATCTGCAAGCGAATACTTTTTCACATCACCATTAGCAGGATCGACCATTACAATCCCTTTTACATCAAAGCCGTTACGCGCGGAAATGAATTCCCCATAAGAACGGATATAATACGGTTTTCCATCGTCGTCAATTTCAAGTTGAACATCCCCGTAAAAAATAAGGTTCGGCATTTTCATCCGTATATGACGCTCCACTTGTTTGTGGAAGTAGGACGACGGTGTATACGTCATTTCTGCTTTCACAAATTTCGGGTTATCAGCCGAGTCTGTTGCACTCATCGTAAAGTAGCCAGGCGTTGTATCAGCACTCCACCATTTAAAGAAGCCCGAAAACTCCACGGGTGCAATGTAGACAAATTTGCCATCGACTTTTTGAATTTGCAGACTGCCGAGCTCATAGTAACTCGTATTCGGAACTTGCCCGAATGCTTTCTTCATCTTATTGCGTGCAAACTTCGGTGGAACACTTGCCGGCGTTTTTGTTTCATCGAACGCTGAAATCTCCACTTGCTGATCCATTTCAACTGCTTTGTATTTCTTGTCGGCGTTGAAGAGCGGCGCGCTAAGTATATATGCCCCAAAAACAAGTGCACCGAGGAACAGGACCAATTTCACTTTGCGGTCTTTGCCACCTGCCGACAAAGCACCTAGCAAAGTAACGACTAAAAGCACCATCCACAGAGACGTCCAGTTACGGTCCATGTTTGTCGTATAGTAAAACACGAATACGGCTATAGCAGATAATATAGCTACGGTAACAATCGCAGCTCCTCTATTAAAAGGAGTTCTTACAGCTTCCTCATCCGCACCACGCTTCGCTTGAGTACTTAATATAAATGGGACAATAACTAGACTGAACACGATGCCCACAATAATTGAGAATATAAGTAAATTAAACATATATACACCCTTTTCCACTGAGTAAGATTTTTTGTTGTTAGCTAAGTATACGGATAATCTAGGAAATAGTTTCATTTACTTAATTAAAACCGAGCAAGTTTATTTATTTAAAATAATGGGTATACAGTAGAATAGAGGATTTTTTACTACCCTTCTTTTTTCCTCGGTCTCACAATCCAAAACAAAAAACTCCGGGGTAAATAAACCATTGGAGGCAACACATTTTGAATTGGTATGAGAAGCTAAATGAATACTTCCCCGTTGAAGAGATGAAGTCAAAGGAACATATGGATGCGTTACTAACTGACAAGAAAAGTGTTTATAAGAAGGATGAAGGACCTCATCATGTGCTCATGTATGTCGAGTTCGAGAAGTTTATATTCGTCGACTACTTGTTCGTTTCAACACAATCACGCGGCATGGGACTTGGCAGCAAATTATTAACAATGTTAAAATCCAAGAATAAACCGATTCTCCTTGAAGTGGAGCCAGTCGATTATGAAGATACAGATACTGCAAAACGACTTAAATTTTACTCACGTGAAAACTTCACACATGCACAGCGCATCGGCTATAATCGTCGCTCCCTTGCAACAGGCGAAAATACGGTACTTGAAATCTTATACTGGTCGCCAACTGATTCAGGTGAAGAAGAAATCTACAATGCAATGACACAGACGTACGATGAAATCCACACTTATAAAGATGAAATATTTTATGGTAAAAAGTACGATCCTACTGATAAAGTACTTATTTTTCACACAAAAGGCAAAAGAGATATTCTGCAACCATTTGATACACCTGAATGAAAAAATGGACATCCCGTCGAAATGGGATGTCCATTTTTCAATCACACTGGAACAGGCTGTTTTGCTAAAGGTTCTAAGTCTATTTCGAATCCCATATCCTTCAGCGTTTGATAGTCTCTTTCACTTTCCTGGCCGGTTGTCGTCAAATAATCCCCAATAAAAATCGAGTTTGCCGGGTATAGCCCTAACGGCTGAAGACTGCGTAAGTTCACTTCACGCCCGCCGGAAATCCTGATTTCCTTTGTGGGATTAATGAATCTGAACAAGCATAGTACTTTCAAGCAATAGATCGGTGTTAACTCGTCTGTCCCGCCAAGGGGTGTCCCATCCACGGCATGTAAAAAGTTCACCGGAATCGAATCTGTATCCATTGCATACAAACTGCGTGCCATTGAGACGACGTCTTGTTTCGTTTCACGCATACCAATGATAACGCCAGAACACGGTGAAATACCCGACTGCTTCACAAGATCGACCGTGTTTACGCGGTCCTCATAAGTATGAGACGTTGTGATACTTCCATGGTGGGCTTCCGACGTATTGATGTTGTGATTGTAACGGTCGACGCCAGCATCTTTCAATCGGGACGCTTGGTCTGGTTTTAACAGTCCAAGACATGCACAAATGGTCATATGCTCATACTTCGACTTGATTTCCTTCACGGAATTGATAACAATTTCGAGTTCACGGTTCGCAGGACCTCTCCCGCTAGCCACAATACAGTAGGTTCCTGCATTCAATTCGGCTGCTCTAGCTGCACCTGCTACAATTTCTTCTTTTTTCATCATGGCATACTTTTCGATTGGCGCTTTTGAAATAATCGACTGTGCACAATACCCGCAGTTTTCCGGGCATAAGCCAGATTTCGTATTCATTATCATATTAAGCTTCACTTTATTCCCATAATAATGTTTCCGGATTATATAAGCCGCGTGCAAAAGCGGCAGCAAGTCCTCTTCTGGACTCCCCAATATCGATAGGGCTTCCTCATCCGTCAGGACATGTCCCACTAGAACACGTTCAGCTAACTCAGTATACTTCGTCATATTAACGCCTCACTTTCAATACCTTATACATACGGTGTCCAAAGATTCCAGCAAGGACGGCAAGGATAATATCTTTCGGCAGTGGCGGCACCATCCATAGCCACGCTACTTTGTATGTAAAGGCATCCGGTGCCGCAGCCCAGAGCTTATAGGCATAATACATCCAGTTCGTTCCGATTACATAATTTAGAACCATTCCAACGATTGCAGCAATAATATAACCATGTAATTTCCCGTTCTTTTCAACGATTTTCCCGACGATGAATGCTACTAAAATATAAGATATGATAAATCCGAATGTCGGACTGATAATTGATCCAAAACCACCACTGAATCTCGCAAATACAGGCGCCCCCGCAAGCCCGATGAACATATAGACCGCCATCGCCAGTGCACCCCTGCGACTACCAAGAATAAGTCCCGCAAGAATCGCAAAAAATGTCTGCAATGTAATCGGCACACCACCCACAACTAGAAATGGTACAAATGCGGTAATATTTGCGCCAATCATCATCAGTGCTGCGAACATTCCACTGTAGACAAGTGTTAACGGACTCATTGCGCTTTTACTTTTTGTTTTTACTGTAGCTGTTGTCATGATATGATACACCCCTAAAGTTTATGTTATCTTTAACAGAATAATAGATAACACATTATGAGTCAACAAATATTTAACGAAAGTTAACACAAATGACGTATTAGCAAATAAACAAAAGACCGATAGCAAATTCGCTATCGGTCTCTCTTTAGGATTTTTCGCCTTCGTCTTTTGGAAATAAAAAGTAAGAAATGATCCCGCTCAAAATCATCGCACCAATTATAATAGCCAAGCGCGTTAATCCGGGCACTTCTTGGAATTCTTTCGTCAATTTCATCCAGCCAAACCCTCCAACGAGCAGCATGACTGGAATGACAAATTTAAAAGCTCTCAACAAACTCACCTACTGTATATCATTATGGTAGCTTTATTCTACCATAAATCTGACCTATCACCAGCCGCGGCGATTTCCACAGCCACAACCGGGACGATGTCCACAGCCAGGACGATTACCGATACCGCCAACTTGTGGACCGAATCCGCCCATTCCTGGTCCCATACCTGGACCCATTCCGCCCATTCCTGGACCGAAACCTGGTCGAGCAGGGAGTGTTTGCCCCATCACATTCTGTGTTGTTTCTGTGAAATAGTGACGTGGAATTTCAACGTTATGCACCCGATTCACATTGACGATCGGATGGATATAAGGAACTTCACGCGGTACAAATTGATCGTGACAACGATACTGCGTCGGACATACTACCGGGCGTACTTGATTACCACCCATCATATTCCCTTGATGACAATTTGGCTGCTGCCAATTACCTTGTTGCATCATACTATCACCTCCTCCTTCTAGTAGATGTGAAAAGAAGGAAGACAAACGGGCGATAGACACTATGAACTTTAATGAATATTGGATAGTTTACTAACTACAGATGTTGAAATAAAGATTCCATTCAAATCCGCTGTGGCGCTCGGGGATGCCTCCCACGAGGGACACAGGAAATAATAGAATTACTTCTTGGTATAAACTGTATAATTTATGCAAAGTACGCAAAAATTATACAAACCGAACTCTTCGTTGTTCGGTTGGCTACCTCTTTTAAGGTGCCTTCACCCAGTTTCCACATGTATTCGTATATTCAATATAGATTATAGCGCTTAGTCTTGAACTCCTGCATTACGCATTCTTCTGTAGTATAGAAACACTCGAGTCACTAGAAAGAGTGGGCTGATGGAACTGGCAATCAGAAAAGCCAGTATAACTTTATGGACGAGAGATCTATCATAATCAATATTAATATTCATCCATAACACAAATGTCAGCAATGCGACTGAATAACTCGCCATAATACCATTCATAGTCATTATTCTTCGCACTTGCCCTTTTCGTTCCGCCTCATCGTACGTTAAGCGCGGCATCTTGTCGCCAGCTTCATATGGTTTTGCCCAAAGAGTATATTTCATAAACGTAAAAGATGATGTGAATTTCAATTGCCACCCCGCGCTTTTATGAATTGTGTAGTAGGCAGGCGCCACTTTTGGTTGAAAGTCATATATATACGATACATTTTCCGCTTCACCTTCCACAAAATGAAACCTTGTTCCCGAACCTGTTACTCGAACAAGATGGTTCCCTTCAGCTGCCATTTCAGAAAGCCACTTTTCAAGAAGATCAGGTGCGTACATCCAGCCAATTCTAAGCTTGACGAACGTTTTGCCTATTCGCATATCTGTATCCGTTTGGATTTCAAAGTACTCGATTTCAAATGACCTCAATTTCCGCTGGATATAGATTGCGAGCACAATCGTCGCGATTCCTTGGAGCGCGAACAATGCAGTAATCGCCCACAAAGGGCTTCCCACGATTTCACCCCCAAAGCCAAATAGAAATGGTATAAAGGCCAATGTCATAGAGGTTAGTGGAATAGCATTCATAACAGCAAGCACCGAAATAACATACATATGAAGTCTGTTTCTTTTCAGTACACCTTCACGCGACGGAAATACATGGATATCATCCTCTTCGTTCTTGACGATTATCCAATTACCTTCCGTCACTTCAATTTCCCATCCAGAATCCTCAAGCGAACTAGGCAAATCCACCTGTAGCTTGTCATATATAATATGATGTTCCACTATTTCACGGTGTCCTTGTTCAAATGAAAACACCCGCGTCAGGCGATTAACATCCGTTAATTGCATTCCATCCTCAGCCATTTCAGATAACCAACGTTCTGTCTTTTCCACATCATAACTCCAAAATGGTCTCCATTTTTTCGCAGTCATTGGAATCCCCCCTCGTGTTTCATTGCATTTGTGTGCAATTCTTTCAGCCGTCCCATTTCGTGGCGCATGAGTCCTTTTCCAACATCCGTAATTTCATATATTGTTTTGCGCTTTTCATCTGCATAGACCGTAATGATTCCATCTCGCTGCATTTTCGTCAGCGTGCCGTAAATTGTTCCGGATCCAAGGATAAGTCGGCCCTCTGTCAATTCTTCCACGTACTTAATAACACCGTAGCCGTGGCGTGGTTTCGTAAGTGATAGCAAAATATAGAATGCCGTTTCTGTCATCGGACTATATGATTTAATAATTTTCTCCATTTTCAATTGAACTCACATCCAATTCTTTACATTCATTATGTCATGGCTCGACTATATCACGGTGTGACATAGTGGTCAAAGGTATTTTGATAAATCAAAAAGGATCTTTCCGTAGAAAGACCCCATTATTCACCGTATGAATTACTATATAAACTTAGCAAAGTCGCCTTTCACGGGGTAGCTGCAGCGGATTCATCGAAGCTCTTTATTTCAACCTATATAGAGCGTTAAAAAAACAGAAAAACCTCACATCGCTGTGAGGTTTAGTTATTGGTAATCACGCGGAAGTTTTTTTCCATCATCGAAAGAATCGGACTTTTCTCTTCTTTTCTCAAGCATTTCATATTGCTCATAAATAGGACCACCTTCGCCAATCATTTTTAATTTGGCGATGAAATCCTTATTAGTCCTAAGCTCCATTTCTGACGATTCAATAGGTAAACGTTCCATAGTCTATCATCCTCTCATCATTTTGCCGGGGCTAAATGCGGTGGAAAACATCCAAACGTTTATAGCATGTTCCATTTCTTTTCACTACTATTATACTAAATATTCTGTCACGTGTAAATAGTAACACCTTTCACGTTTTATCGATTCACTAACAGGCTATACTATAGAAGATAAGTACGCCGGGAGGTTATTTTATGAAAAGAATTATTTTATTTGACGGTGTTTGTAATTTTTGTGATGCAAGTGTGCAGTTCATTATAAAGCGAGATCCTGCCAATCATTTTCTATTTACTTCATTACAAAGCGAAAAAGGACTGGAACTCACGAAAAAATATGCTATCCCGGAAGACGTTGACAGCTTGGTTTTGATTGAAAACGGTAAAGCGTTCACCAAGTCTTCAGCAGCGCTCCGTATCGCAAAAAAACTGGACGGATTATGGCATCTATTCTTCCTATTTATACTCGTACCACGTAAAATCCGTGACGGCGTATATAACTACGTCGCTAAAAATCGCTATAAATGGTTTGGCAAGAAAGAAGATGCGTGTATGTTGCCATCGCCAGAACAGCGGAAACGCTTTATTTAACCAACGACAAAAGGGCCTGCCGATTTTTCATCGAGGGCCCTTTTGTTATTCACTTACACTTGTAGCTCTTTGTTTTCCTCAGCCGTAAACGCACGTGACCTGGTCAAAAAGCGTTTGCCTTCAACACCTTCGAGTGAAAACATGCCGCCGCGACCGTTGACAACGTCAATGATTAGCTGTGTATGCCTCCAATACTCGAATTGGTTTTTGTGCATATAAAACGGTGTTTCACCAATAGTACCAAGTAGGACATCCTGATCACCTATAATCAGTTCCCCATTCGGATAACACATTGGCGATGAGCCATCACAGCAGCCGCCCGACTGGTGAAACATGAGTGGACCGTGTTTCTCTACCAAAAACGCAATGAGTTCCAGTGCAGCGTCAGTTGCGAGTACGCGTTCCGTCATCCGCACTACCTCCCTCCTTTTCGAATCAATCACGCCTCGGCGTGATTGCGTCCAGATTTTGAATTGAGCTTGAGGCCTACAGGATGTAGGTCATGCAGTCGTTGCGACAGGAAGTCGCGAACTTAGACTGCCTTCCTTAACTCCCTTCAAAATCTGTGACATCCGCCGGAGGCTTTGGGCCAACAGGATGTTGGTCATTCAGACGTTGCCGCAGGACGCGGCGTTCTTAGTCTGAGATCCACAATTCAGCGGGGTTTGAACCCCCGCTGAATGAAATTAAAAGAAACCTTGTTTGTTTTCGCTGTAGCTAACAAGCATGTTTTTCGTTTGTTGATAGTGGCTCAACATCATTAAATGGTTTTCACGTCCAACACCGGACGCTTTGTAACCACCGAATGCAGCATGCGCTGGGTACATGTGATAACAGTTCGTCCAGACCCGCCCCGCTTGGATGCCGCGGCCGAAACGATATGCCGTATTCATGTCGCGTGTCCAGACACCCGAACCTAAGCCGTATAGCGTATCGTTCGCAATTTCAAGCGCTTCTTCTTTTGTTTTGAATGTTGTAACCGAAACGACAGGGCCAAAGATTTCTTCTTGGAAAATCCGCATTTTATTATTCCCTTTAAAGACAGTTGGCTTGACGTAGTAGCCGTCTTTCAAATCGCCTTCAAGCTGATTTTGCTCTCCGCCAATCAGGCATTCCGCACCTTCCTGTTTGCCGATATCTAGATAGGAAAGAATTTTCTCCAACTGTTCAGTTGACGCTTGCGCACCCATCATGACAGTCGGATCAAGCGGATTTCCTGTTTTAATCGCTTTTACACGCTCAATTGCGCGGTCCATGAATTTATCGTAAATGGATTCTTGAATCAATGCACGCGATGGGCATGTACATACTTCACCCTGGTTCAGTGCAAACATGACGAAGCCTTCTACTGCTTTGTCCAAGAACGAATCGTCTTCGTCCATAATGTCTTCGAAGAAGATATTCGGTGATTTACCACCTAATTCGAGTGTGACAGGGATTGCGTTTTGTGAAGCGTATTGCATAATCAGACGTCCCGTTGTCGTTTCACCTGTGAATGCAATTTTCCCAATACGTGAGCTCGATGCAAGCGGTTTACCTGCTTCAAGACCAAAACCGTTCACGACATTCAAAACACCCGGAGGTAATAGATCTTCTATCAATTCTACAAGTACAAGAATTGATGCCGGTGTCTGTTCAGCAGGCTTCAGCACGACACAGTTTCCTGCAGCAAGTGCTGGTGCTAGTTTCCATACCGCCATCAGAATAGGGAAGTTCCATGGAATAATCTGTCCAACGACACCGATTGGCTCATGGAAATGGTACGCTACAGTATCGTCGTCAATCTGACTAACTCCACCTTCTTGCGCACGGATTGCACTAGCAAAATAGCGGAAATGGTCGATAGCAAGCGGCAGATCTGCATTCAATGTTTCACGAACCGCTTTGCCGTTATCCCACGTTTCAGCAACAGCTAGCATTTCTAAGTTTTGTTCAATGCGATCAGCAATTTTCAGTAACGTATTCGCACGTACCGTAACAGACGTTTTGCCCCAAGCATCTTTTGCAGCATGTGCCGCATCCAACGCAAGTTCAACATCCTCTGCAGTCGAGCGTGCAACTTCTGTAAATACTTTCCCCGTTACCGGCGTCACGTTATCAAAGTATTCCCCTTTAACCGGCGCTGTCCATTTTCCACCGATAAAGTTATCGTAGCGTTCTTTAAAGTTTACTTTCGCACCTTCCGTATTCGGAAAAGCATAAATCTGATTTTCTACCGCTTGTACCATTTTTCCATTCCTCCCTGTGAGTTGAATTTTTCACACAATGCCACTATATGTCGCAAACTTCCTCCGTATGCGCCTCTACCAGAAGCAATTAATGTATGCGCTTACAACAGACTTGAAATAAAAAAGAAGCTTGTCCTCTTATTCTGTCAGACTATGTTGATTATTTCAACTACTAGACTTTATAATCGTTCGACATAGATTGACATGTTCATCGGGAGCTACTTTATTATCCATGCGTGGTAAATTAAAGGGCCTACTCGTAAGTCTATAAATCGACTTACGAGTAGGCCCTTTATATAACAATGGTTTTACTGAGCAGTGTAGCCACCGTCCAAAATAATCGCTTGTCCAGTCATACCCTTTGCGGAGTCACTTGCAATATACAAAGCTAAATCCGTTATCTCCTTCACATCGAGCAGTCTTTTTTGAGGAACTAATGGGTATAGTACTTCTTCTAAAACTTGTTCAACTTCAATATTTCTTGTTTTTGCAAGGTCAGCAAATTGGTTCCTCACTAATGGCGTATCGACATACCCTGGACAAATCGCATTGACAGTAATTCCATCTGAAGCCGATTCGAGAGCAGCTACTTTCGTTAAACCAATTACCCCATGTTTTGCAGAGTTGTAAGCGGCTTTTCCAGCAAATCCAATAACGCCATTAATAGAAGCCATGTTAATAATTCTTCCAAACTCTTGTTTCTTCATATGAGGCAGTGCATGTTTGATGGCTATAAATGGTGCCGTCAACATAATTTTTACAAGCAGTTCAAACTTTTCAGTAGGGAAATCTTCGATAAATGATACATGTTGCATCCCCGCATTGTTGACAAGAATATCAATCCGCCCAAACTTCTCAACCGTAAATTCAATTGCCTTTTTGATGTCCTCTTCTTTTGTAACATCACAGACAATTCCTTCGACATTTTTTTCAATTTTGGAAAGTGCTTCATCGACGGCTTGTTGCGTTAAATCAGAGATAACAACTTTAGCACCAGCATCAGAAAATGCCTTTGCAATATCGAATCCGATTCCCCTTGCTGCTCCAGTTATAAATAACACTTGATCTTGCATCATATTCTTTGCCACCTTTACCTTTTAGATTGCTGTCCATCCACCATCTACTTTAATCGTTTCACCTGTAACAAAATTTGATAGGTTCGATGCCAAGTAAAGAACCGCTCCTGAAATATCTCCCGGTTGTGCCAGTTTGCCTAAGAGAATTCGACTTTCTACATCATTTTTAAATGCTTCATCTTCAAACATTTTAGTCGTCAATTCTGTTTCAATAAATGTCGGAGCAACGGCATTTACATTTATTCCACTTTGCGCCCATTCGACTGCCAACGCTTTTGTCAGTTGAACCGCTCCACCTTTACTTGCACAATACGCCGCCCTATTATAATAACCAACAAAAGCCATTTGGGATACGATATTGATGATCCTCCCACTGCGTTGCGGAATCATGTAAGTAGCGGCTTCCTGACTGCAAAAGAACGTAGATTTTAAATTTGTATCGAGCACTTGATCCCAATCATCTTCCGTCACTTCTATCGCCGGTTTAGCGATATTAACCCCCGCATTGTTCACCAATACATCTACCGTTCCAAATTGGGTCGCTACCTCATCAACCATCGCCCGAACCTGCTTGATATCCTTTAAGTCCGCTTGAATCGATTTACATTTCGTATTGTATTGGTGTAATTCCACTAGCGTGTTATGTAGTGCATTCTCATCTCGACCTACGATAACGACATTCGCTTTTAGTTCAGCGAATGTCCGGGCAATTTCTTTTCCAATACCCTTACTACCGCCCGTTACAATAACCGTTTTGTTTTCTAAATCTGAAAAGTATGGTTTCATATTAGCATCCTCCTACTCTTTCCGATCGTTTTTTAGGAAGTGAATAAGCGTTTTCTCCCGCTCTGCATTGATTGTTTCAGAAGTTTCTTGATCCCACATATAGAATCCTTCACCACTCTTATCACCGAATTTCTTTTGATTGACTAGATTTGATAAGTGAACTCCCGATTTACTTTCATTGCTAAGATCTTCAAACAAGTAATTTGAAATCGCAGAGAAAACGTCAAGGCCTCCCATGTCCGCAGTCATTAACGGTCCCGTTATCGGCAATCGTCTCCCAATGCTATACGTTACAGCTGCATCGATATCTTCTTTCGTCGCAACACCTTCATCGAGCAGCGATTGTGCCTCGCGGAATAAAGCATACTGCAGCCGGTTCCCGATGAATCCTGGAACTTCTTTGTTTATCAAAATCGGCTTTTTATTCATTTCGTTCAATAAATTCATAGCACGCTCAATCGTTACCTGATCAGTTTTCTCCCCTTTAACCACTTCGACAAGGGGGATTAAATGTCCCGGATTCCAAAAATGTGTAACGATAAAACGATTCGGGTACTCCATTTCTTCCGCTAAAGAAGTTGGCGTAAATCCAGACGTATTACTCGCAAGAACAGTATCTTTACTACATATTGCTTCAACCTCTTTATACAATTCCCGCTTCATTTGACTATTTTCTGGAATGACCTCAATTATAAAAGTCGCCTCTTGTACAATCTCTTCTAATGAAGTTGAAAATACAATGCGCTTACGAATTTCCTCAGCCATTGCTTCATTAAATAAATCATTGTGTACCATCACCGTTAATTTATTGCGAAGCCCTTTGTCTGCTGTTGCTAGGTCTTGTTCATTCATACCAGAGATTTTGACTTCTATCCCTGCCCACGCTGCTGATAGCGCAATTGAATGTCCCATCGTGCCGCAACCAATGATTGCTAGTTTTTCCATAACGGTCTACCTCCATTTTTCGATATGATAAAATACCCAACAAACTATAACAATTAGCTTGTTGGGTATCTATTACTTACATGCCTAATGAGAATAATACGACAGCTAACACGACGCCGAGTATTGGTACTATGACCGTTAATGCGCCAAACGCAGGATATGCGTCTTTATGCGTTTCGCCAGCAATTGAACGAATTGTCGTTACAACATAACCGCCCTGTGGCAATGAATCCAAAGAGCCTGAAGAAATTGCGACCACACGGTGTAACGCATCCGGATCGACACCCAAATCTAAATAATGTGGTGCAAGCAACGGTAAAGCAATCGCCTGTCCACCTGATGATGATCCAGTTAAACCTGCAATAACTGCTACAGCAAGTCCTCCTCCTATGAGAGGACTACCTGGTATAGCCGTCATAAAACTAACAGCGTCACCAAACGCGGGAGTTGCTTTTATGACTCCGCCAAACCCTACAACCGCAGCTGTATTAGCAATTGCAATAACTGCACCCATTGTTCCTTCTGAAACCGCTTTCCCAAAGTTCGAGAAATACTTTCTGTTGATTAAATACGTTGCGATTACACCACTCGTAAGAGCAACAATTAACGCAGATGTCCCCAATGAGTTATGGAATATAAATGAGATAATCAACACAACAAGTAAGGGAATTACACTTAACAATGGACTCGGTAAATGCTCCCTCACCTCATGATGATCCGTTTCTCTATCAACAAAATGTTCGCCTTTTGCCAACGCTTTTGAAATCATTTTTTTCAGCCACCAATAGCCGAAGATCGCCATAAATGCAGCTACAATTGCACTGACTTGCCATCCAGCATATGCAGTTGTTCCAAGGAACTCAATTGGAATCCAGTTTTGAATTTCTGGTGAACCCGCAGAAGTCATTGTAAACGTTGTAGATCCAAATGCTAATGTCGCTGGGATGAATCTTCTTGGTAAGTTTGCTTCTTTAAACAAACTGATGGCCATTGGATAAACAGAAAATGCAACGACGAATAAACTAACTCCCCCATACGTCAGGATTGCACAAGCGATTACAACAGCAAGAGCTGCCCGTTTCATACCAAGCTTGCCTACAATCCATTTCGAAACACTTTCTGCTGCACCGCTATCTTCCATAACTTTACCGAAAATTGCTCCAGTCAAGAACATTAAATACCATGAGCCGATGAAACTTGAAAAACCGCCCATATAATTTGTTACAAAGTTAGCTATCCCTTCATCCGGTACTCCCGGAAATAATGGAAGGCCACTTAATAGTGCAACAACGAGCGCTGACAGCGGAGCAGCAATTAGTAAGTTCATGCCCTTCATTGTCAAATAAATCAATAATGCTAGTCCCCCAAATAACCCTATCATCCCTAACATCGAATCGCCTGCCCCCTCTGCAGAAAAGAAATTATGCTTTCTTTCCGTACCTTCTTACTCGTAATAACGCTTGTTCAGCATGACCTGCAAAGTTCTCCAATTGACAGAGACGCGCTGCATATTCGCCGATATAAGCACTCGCTTCAGGTGTCACTTTTTGGTACGTTACCGTTTTGATAAACTTACCTACCCATAGACCGCCTGTATAACGAGCTGCACCTTTTGTTGGTAATGTATGATTCGTTCCAATCACTTTATCGCCGTATGCAACGTTCGTTTCAGGCCCTAGGAATAGACAACCGTAATTTGTCATGTTTTCTAAGAAATAATTCGGATCTGCTGTTAGAATTTCAACGTGTTCAAACGCTAGTCGGTCGGCTTCTACAAGCGCTTCTTCAATGCTATCCACTAACAGGATTTGGCCGTAATCATCCCATGAAACGCGTGCAACGTCAGCCGTTGGTAATACTTTAAGTTGTCTTTCGATTTCTTCTACAGTTTCATAAGCAAGTTTTTCCGAAGTCGTAATTAAGGCACCCGGAGATGTTGGACCGTGTTCACCTTGTCCAAGAATATCCGTAGCAATCATTTCAGCATCTGCTGTTTCATCCGCAACAACTAATGTTTCAGTAGGTCCAGCAAACAAGTCAATTCCTACGCGACCAAATAGTTGTCTTTTTGCTTCTGCCACGAAAGCGTTTCCAGGCCCGACAATCATATCGACAGATTGGATCGTTTCAGTTCCAATCGCCATAGCAGCCATCGCTTGAATTCCACCTAATAAATAGATTTCGTCCGCACCCGCCAAATACATTGCCGTGATTGTTGCATTCGGGATTTCACCGTTAATTGGCGGCGTGCAAGCGATTACACGCTTGACACCAGCAACTTTTGCTGTCAACACGCTCATATGAGCAGAAGCAACCATAGGGTAACGTCCACCAGGAATATAACAGCCGACGCTGCTTACAGGGATATTTTTATGCCCTAAAATAACGCCTGGAATGTTTTCTACTTCTACATCGTTCATTGACGCTAATTGCGCTTCTGCAAATTCACGAATGTTCTTTTGAGCAAATTTAATATCTTCGATTACTTCCGCAGGTACTTGCGCTACGATTTCTTTAATTTGTTCTTCGGTTAATCTGAATGCCTCAGGCGACCATTTATCAAATTTCTCGGAGAACTCACGAACCGCTTCGTCTCCTCTATTCTCAATTTCTTGAATAGCATTCGCTACAATTTTCGATACTTCAAGATTGTTTTTAGTCAATTCTTCTTGTGATTTACCAGCTTTCAATACTCTAACCATTTTATTTCCTCCTCTTTCTTTCTTGCATACGTATGCAAAGCACTTTATAGGTAAAGAGTATTTCAAATACTCTAGGAAGTCAACCTTTTTTTATGTCGTTTTACGCTCGATTAAAATCCCATTTACCTCTATATTGTCAGCAAAACCTGTGTACTCCTCTATTTCCGACATTAAATAACTGACTGTTTGATTTACCATTTCATTAATCGGTTGTGCCCAAGTCGTTAGACTATACGTCGGCCACGAAGCCATTTCAATATTATCAAACCCAATTACTTTCGTAGCTTCCGGAATAGCAATCGAACTTTCACGAAGTGCATCCAACACGCCTAACGCCATGATATCGTTCGCCACAAAAAATGAATCTGGAATTCCATTTTCATTTATCACTTGCTGGGCAATTTTATATCCGCCCTCATATGTATAATCCGATCCAATCCTTTTCAGGGCAATGTTATTTTTCGTAAGAGCTTCAGTAAAGCCTTGTTCCCGCTCTTTACTTGTCGATGTATTTTGATTCCCTGCAATATAAATGATATCCGAACTACCTTTATCAACAAGAAATTGTGCAATTTCCTTACTTGCCTCTAAATTATTACAACACACAGAGTAAAAATCATTACTCGCGATTTTTCTGTTAAAAAGCACCAAAGGAATTTTATATCTTTTAAAGTCTTCTATAGCATTTAAAGACAGTGACGCGTCTGTAATAATGACACCTGCAACATTATAATTAAATAATATATCGATATCTTCTTTTTGTATTTCGTCATTATTCGTGTATACAAACATAATGCTATAGCCCAAACTTTTAAAGGTCGTTGTAAATTGCTTTAAAACTTGAGGATAAAAAGGATTTTGAATACCCTTCATCACTATACCAATGATTTTCGTTCGATTCGTAATTAAACTCCTCGCCAACTCATTTGGCCGATAGCCTAATTCTTTCGCGGCAGCTAGCACCTTTTCCCTTGTTTTCGCAGACACTGTGGCACCTTCAAAGTAAACTCTGGACACAGACGATTGAGATACGCCCGCATGTTTTGCGACATCCATCGCAGTAATTAACTTTTGCACTTCACTCACACCTTTGAAATCATATTATTGATTCAACTATACCCTCAAAACAGCTACTTCATCAATCGTTAACTTCTTGGTAATAGTTTGTTCATATCTTCCAACTAGAATAAAGAGTATCAGATGAAACGGGAGGAATTATCATGGAGACAGAAAATAGAAACAAACCGGTTAAACGATTTTTAGCAACACTAGGAGCAGGTGTTATTGGTTCGGTATTAACGTTAGCGGTCGTAGTCAATACAGATCTACTACAAGGCGGTTCCGCTGAAGTGGTACCTGTCACTACGGATACGGTTCCCTATAATGTACAGCAAACAAGCACTAAAGATATACCGTCACTTTCCGACATGGTAGAACAGTCTTCCG
The DNA here is from genome assembly GCF_038620285.1 of Sporosarcina sp. FSL K6-1540. Lineage (NCBI taxonomy): Bacteria > Bacillati > Bacillota > Bacilli > Caryophanales > Caryophanaceae > Sporosarcina > Sporosarcina sp. FSL K6-1540. Next base: position 1,897,859 of record NZ_CP152018.1, on the reverse strand, counting down.
GCGCAATTGTCGGGATTGTTAATTACCAAAAAGGGAATAATCCTTTTTCACAGCAAGCTGAAAGTACCAAGAGCGGTTCCGGTTCGGGTGTCATTTATAAAATAGATGGTGACAAAGCATTTATCGTGACGAATAACCACGTCATCGAAGGCGCAGAAAAGCTTGAGGTTTCACTTGAAAGCGGAGAGACAACAACGGCTACGCTCGTTGGGAAAGATGCACTAAGTGACCTTGCTGTTCTAACAATCGATGCGAAGTATGCAGACACTTCCCTTGAATTCGGCGACTCCGATAAACTTCGTGCAGGAGACGATGTCATCGCCATCGGTAATCCACTTGGCCTCGACTTCTCCGGTACAGTAACCCAAGGGATTGTGAGTGCAGTCAATCGGTCCATCAACGTGAAGACTTCTGCGGGCGAATGGGAAATGAATGTAATCCAAACGGACGCAGCCATTAACCCCGGGAACAGCGGTGGCGCACTCCTCAATGCAGCAGGACAAGTCATTGGCATTAACAGCTTAAAAATTTCTGAAAGTGGTGTCGAAGGACTTGGCTTTGCGATTCCAAGTAACGAAGTCATTCCATTAATTGAAGAAATGACAACAAATGGACAAGTTGAACGCCCATATATCGGGATTGGACTTGCGGATCTTGATCAGGTGCCACGGACCTATTTGCAAGGTCTTCCGAGTGAAATTAAAGCTGGCGTGGTAATTGCAAATATTGATCCTGAATCTGCAGCAGGAAAAGCGGGCCTCGATGTAGAAGATATAATAACAGCGATTAATGGTACTGAAGTGAAGAACTCAACAGAGCTACGGAAGTTCTTGTACACGAATCTTGCTGTCGGTGACAAAGCAACATTTACGATTTATCGCGGTTCCGAGTTGAAAACGGTTGACGTTTTACTTACGAGCAATGTATCCACGGCAAATTAATATATTCGTCCAAACACCTCTCCTTCATTCCATGGGAGGGGTGTTTGCAGTTGCTAATTTCTCGTTTTCGATTTACCTTGAAAGGAATGGCAGTGCAACAGGAGGCGTGTTTTAGTGAGAATTTTAGTAATTGAAGACAATGAAAGTGTATCTTCCATGATTGAGCTATTCTTCTTGAAGGAAGAAATCGATGGTTCATTCATAAAAAATGGTTTGGAAGGGTTCGAAATTGCGAAGCAAGGCGGCTGGGATTGCATCATTATCGACTGGATGTTGCCTGGCATGGATGGGATTTCGATTTGCCATAAACTACGGCTAGCAAACATTGCTACGCCCATTATTATGCTAACCGCAAAAGATGGTGAATCAGACCAAGTGCTCGGACTTGAAATGGGTGCAGATGATTATGTCACAAAACCCTTCAGTCCACTGGCGCTAATGGCTCGCATTAAGGCGGTAACACGCAGGTATTCAACGCTAAAAGACAAACCACTGCAAGATGGCGTCGTCGAAACCGCCCATTTTAAGATTAACCTTAACACACGTGACGTATTACTCGATGGCGTCCGAATACAAAACCTGACTCCAAAAGAATTCGATCTACTATACCATTTTGTCCAGCATCCGAAACAAGTTTTCTCACGTGAACAATTGCTGGATAACGTGTGGGGATATGACTTTTACGGTGATGACCGAACTGTCGATGTGCATATCAAACGGCTTCGCACGAAAGTCTCAACGGATGAACAACCTTTTTTCCATACTGTTTGGGGCGTCGGTTACCGATTCGACGAAACCATAGGTGACTCAAAGTGAAAGTAAAATACTTATACCAGCAACTTGTCAGTCACTTCAGCGTAATCGTCATTGCATTTTTATTATTAAGCTTGCTATTTTCACACTATATCGAGCAATTTGTCTATGCTAATAAAACAGAAGAACTTCAGACATATGGGCAATCTATTTTACGAGACATCCAACAAGACCAGCGAAGTTCTGACAGGATCCTAAAGTCTTATGGACAAGTCCTAAATGGTCGGGATATTCAATATAGTTTATTCGACGAAAACTCGGCCATCATTTATTCGACAGGCATAAAAACGCCCCTCATTAGTTTGAGTGAAAAAGAATGGCACGATATTAAAAATGGTCAACCTGTAACTGTGAAGCAGGATTTCAAACGATTCAACGAAGCCGTCACATTTGTTCTTCTTCCCTATGTCCAAAACAATCGATTTGTCGGCGGTATACTTTTGACGTCACCCATAAAGGGCTCACGTGAAGTTATTTCGCAAATGAATACTTATTTGCTTATTACAACATTCATCGCACTGACCATTTCGCTTCTTCTCAGCTGGATTTTATCGACTTTTCACGTTAGGCGTATTAAACGGCTTCAAGATGCAACTTCTGCCGTCGCACAAGGTGATTATTCAGTACGTATCCCCTCCTCGGATTTTGACGAAATCGGTGAACTTGCGGGTGATTTCAACGAGATGGTTGAAAAGTTGGATGCCTCAATGGAGGAAATTGAAAATCTCGAAAACAGGCGTCGTCAATTCATGGCCGATGTGTCACATGAATTACGAACACCCCTTACAACAATAAGAGGCATGATTGAAGGACTAAAAAATAATATGATTCCTGAATCTGAAAAAGAAAAGGGATTGCAACTCGCCACTAATGAAACGTTGCGACTTATCCGTCTGGTCAATGAAAACTTGGATTACGAAAAAATCCGCTCCAACCAAGTCACACTCTTTAAACAGGACATCCAGCTCGTTGAACTATTAGAAATCATCAAAGATCAGCTCGATGGCGTTGCGGCGGAACGAAATAACGAGATTTTTGTGGCTGTAGACCCAAATATATTGGTGTTTGCAGATTACGACAGACTCACCCAGATATTGATCAATATCACAAAAAACAGTATCCAATTCACCGACAACGGTAGGATCTATCTTCGCGGTTATATGAGCAATACAAACTGTATCATTGAAATCGAAGATACAGGTATTGGGATTGACCCTGATGATGTCGAGAAAATTTGGGGTCGTTTTTATAAAGCCATTGTATCTAGAACAACGAATCCATACGGCGAATTCGGACTTGGCTTGTCGATTGTAAAAAGTCTCGTCATGATGCATAACGGCGCAATCGATGTAACAAGCGAAAAAGGAAAAGGTACAAAATTTACGCTGTCGTTCCCTGTACAAAATGAAAACTAAAAATCTGTTTTAGCTGCTATGCATTGTGCATAGCAGTTTTTTTAATATCTGGTTCATACCCCTGTCATAATTCGTTCATATTCTTCGGGCATACTAAAATTAATCAGTTCCATGAAGGAGGAAAATAAATGAAGAATAATGCAATGAAATATGTTTTAGCAACCGTATTGACTCTCGGTGTAATTGGGTCGGTAACTGCCTATGCGAAAGAGGACAGCGAGACGACGAAAAGCTCCCCTTCATTCGAACATAAACATGGGGAGCAAGGAGATGCTAAAAAGTTTATTTCTGAGAAGGCAGAAGAACTTGGTATTAAAACTGACGGCAAGGACACGAAAGTAATTTTCGAAGAAGTACAAAAAGCCATGACCCTAAAACACGCGAAAGAACTAGGCATTGATACTGAAGGTAAAGAAATAAAAGCCCTTCAGAAAGAAATTTGGAATGCGAAACTTCAACTAGCAGCTACAGAGTTAGGCATTGATGCAACTGGCAAGGACGATGAAATGTTAGCAAAAGAAATTCGCGAAGCACAAATTACGAAAGAAGCAAAAGAGCTTGGTATCTCCACTGTTGGCAAAGAATTCAAAGCACTTGCAAAAGAAGTTGGGCAGGCTAAAGTTTTAAAAAAAGCAAAAGAACTGGGTATTGAAACAGATGACAAAGATCATCATGACTTAATGAAAGAAGTACGCGACAAAGAAATTTTCAATGCTGCTGAAAAACTTGGCATCGATACAGCGAACAAATCCGCACGTGAACTAATGAATGAAATCCGTACAAATTACGCCGACAAAGTTGAAGATTTGGACTTGTTCCCTTCTAAGGTAGAAAAAGACTTTTTCTTCGATAGACCACGTGATGGTAAAGGAGAACATTTTGAAGGTCGACGTGACCATGACAAAGACGACAATGGGGGGAAATCACAAGTACCAGAAAAAAGTAATACCCAAGAATAAAAAGACTGAACGAAAAAACGAATCTGTTTTTTCGTTTTTTTATTCTCCGTAATAGTTTGTTCATATTTCTCCTGTAGAATGAAGTTATATCAAACATTGGAGGAATTAAAAAATGCGTAAAAAAAGGTTATTCCCATTGTTAGCAGTCAGTCTACTCGCAATTATTCTAACTGTCACAACAGGCTGCTCAAAAGATTCAAAGGCGGCAGATGAAACTGTTGCAACTGTCGGTGATGAAAAAATTACGAAAGATGAATTATATGAAGTTCTCGTTCAATCTGCTGGAAAAGAAGCACTTACTGCAATGATTGACGATAAAGTCGTTGCACTTGAGTTGAAAAAAGAAAAAATCTCTATTTCAGATAAAGAAGTAGATGCAGAACTTGCAATATATATCGAAAATGCAGGTGGACAAGAAGCGTTTGACGCAGCACTTAAGCAGAATACAATGACTGAGAAAGAATTCAAAGAGAATATTATTGATTATTTATCTATCCGAAAAATAATTGAGCCACGTATTGAAATAACTGACGAGGACATCAAAGCGTACTTCGAAGAAAACAAAGAATCCTTTAACGAGGAAGAACAAGTCGCAGCCAGCCATATTTTAGTGGAAGATGAAGCCACAGCGAAAAAAGTTGCGAAGAAACTTGCAGATGGTGAGGATTTCGCAGCACTTGCAAAAGAATTCTCAACAGATACAATGAGTGCAGAAAGTGGCGGAGAATTAGGCTTTTTCCCACGTGGTAAAATGGTAGCCGAATTTGAAGAAGCAGCATTCTCCATGAAAGTTGATGCAATTAGCGACCCTATAAAAACAGAACACGGTTATCATATTATTCATGTAACCGATAAGAAAGCAGCAAAAGCTGCAACATTTGATGATCATAAAGAAGAAATAAAAGGACTATTACTAGAAGAAGGTGTACAAGCAGAGTACGTTAATTGGTTAGATGAAGCAAAATCAGACTATAAAATCAAGAATTCGTTACTCACAGAATAAGTTAAATATCGAAAAAACGTACTCCCTTCAATGCAGAATGATAGATACTGCGTTGAAGGGTTTTATTATTCGTTCTGCTTACATAGTTGAACGAATAATAAAACCCTTCAATATGCTGTACATACATAACAATTTGATTCATTTCAGATGAATTTCACCTACAAAAATAGTCGATTTACTACAACTCACTAGAAAGCGCTTTCACTCACTTCCTTTGCGATATATTATATGCAATGTATAAATTTCGCTATTATTCGACAGAATTTTATGCTATTCTAATTAAAATTCTATATTGTCTGAAAGGGGAGAATACTATGTCTCAAATGCTAGCTTTAGTTATCTTGGTCGCTATTTTATATATCGGAGATGTCGTCTCTGTCCGGACGAAAGCGTGGATTCCATCCGTTTTCGTCTGCGCTGTCCTCTTCCTGCTAGGTTATTGGACGTTTTTCCCGCAAGATATTGTTTCGCTTGCCGGCGTACCGCCTACTGTCGCATCAATGATGATTTATTTACTCATTACCAATATGGGTACATTGCTATCACTTCAACAACTGAAAGAACAATGGAAAACCATTTTAATTTCCCTTGCTGGAATTTTAGGGATTGTCGTTGCCCTATTCGGAATCGGTACAATGCTATTTGGTATTGAAACAATCATCGTTGCAATTCCACCTCTCGTCGGCGGTGTTGTATCTGCGTTGATCATGTCAGAAGGTGCTGCCAACGCCGGACTCGCAACATTGGCTGTATTCGCGATTGTCATTTACGTGATGCAAGGCTTCGCGGGTTATCCTCTTACGTCAATTGTTCTTAAAAAAGAAGGTAAAATGCTTCTTGAAAAGTATCGTAAAGGCGAACTGAAAGAACAAAAAACCAGTACTCAAGCTTCAGTTTCAGAACGACATGAACTTAAGCTATTTAAGAAGATGCCGGATAAATTCAATACAGACTACTTTAAGTTTTTCCGACTCGCACTCGTCGGATTCCTTGCGTATCTCGTTTCTACATTGCTGGCACCTATTGTGGTAATTAGTCCTTATGTGCTTTGCTTATTGTTTGGTATTATTGCAACAAGTATCGGCTTTTTGGAACGTCACGTACTGCAAAAAGCAAATGGGTTTGGATTAGCAATGATGGCACTTATGCTGTTTATCTTTGACGGTTTGAAAAAAGCGACACCTTCCATGATGATGGAAATTTTGTATCCACTCGTCGGCTGTATCGTATTGGGCGTCGTCGGTATGTACATCTTCTCGTTGTTCATGGGGAAAGTACTGAAAGTCAGTAAAGAAATGGCATTTGCTGTTTCGTTAACTGCGTTATACGGCTTCCCAGCGGACTATATTATTACCAACGAAGTCATCAATTCATTAACGGAAGATGAAAAAGAAAGAGAAGCACTGACAAGTCACATGTTACCGCCAATGCTCGTCGGCGGATTTATAAGTGTCACGATGGTTTCGGTTATCCTTGCGGGCCTCTTCGTCGGATTCTTGTAATGAGCTAATTTAGAAACTAATCAAACGAGGAGGACTAGATATGACAGCCTATCAACAACGGATTGAACAACATATCGAATTGTTGAGCCGATTTACAGCTACACCAGGTGCGGGTGTAACGCGGCTTACATATAGCCAAGAAGATTTACAGGCTCGGAATTATATTAAAGAAAAAATGGTGGAGTACGATCTAACAGTGACGGAAGACGGGTTCGGCAATATCTTCGGCAAGCTTGAAGGAGCTTTACCTGACGCCCCTTCCGTTATCGTCGGCTCTCACTTTGACTCTGTTCCAAATGGTGGCGCGTATGACGGTGCTGCAGGTGTTGTTGTCGGATTAGAAGTGGCTGCACTGTTCAAAGAGAACAATCTTAAGCCAGCCTACCCGCTTGAAATCATTGCGCTTGTTGAAGAAGAAGGTTCCCGTTTTGGCGGTGGCCTAATGGGCTCACGTGGGATGATGGGTTTATTGACAGCAGAAGATTTCAAAACACTTGCTGATAAAGATGGCGTTTTAGCAGTAGATGCGATGGCAGATATCTCGGTCAACCCAGCGAATGAGAAAAAACGAGATCCGAAAACGATTAAAGCCTTTCTAGAGTTGCACATCGAACAAGGCCCTATTCTCGAGGAGACAAACATTCAAATTGGTGTCGTTGAAGCAATTGTTGGACTGACTCAATTAGAAGTGACTGTACAAGGCCAAGCTGGACATGCCGGTACAACACCAATGGATCGACGCTCCGATGCACTCGTTTCCGCGGCACAAATCATTGCCTCCCTGCCAGGTATTGCGAGCGGTGAAGGTCAAGGAACGGTCATTACAACGGGTCGATTGAATGTCTTTCCGAATGGCGCAAATGTTATCCCAGATAAAGTTGTCTTCAGTGTAGACATTCGTTCAGGTAAAGAAGAGCATGTACTGAATGCAGTTCGCAAAGTGGAAGAATTGATTGTCCAACAAGATGGCAACGGTATTCGCACGTCAATTGAACAGCAACTCTACATTGAGCCGAAAGAACTCGATAGCAGCATCCGCTCTTTATTAAAAGAAGCGAGCGACCATCTTGAAATTCCTTATTGTTCAATTAATAGCGGTGCGGGCCACGATGCAATGGTATTCTCAGATTATACGGCTTGCGGAATGGTGTTCATCCCAAGCAAAGACGGGCTAAGTCATTGTCCGGAAGAATGGTCGGATCCAGGTCACCTTGCAGACGGCACGACTATTATCTATGAAGCGGTAAAGCGATTAACGGAGGCTAAAATAGTATGATCAATCAAAAAATAAAAGAAGCTATCACAAACTATAGCGACGAACTGACGGCACTGCGACGCAAATTACATAGCGAACCAGAACTGTCGTTTGAAGAAGTAAAAACAACAGCGTTCGTTTGCGCCTATTTAGATGAACTCGGTATTCCCTACCGCAAGACGGAACCTACAGGCGTTATTGCTGAAATTAAAGGCGCGGCGGGCGGCAAAACAGTCGCACTGCGCGGCGATATGGATGCACTCTCTGTTGAACAATTAAACACGCATGTACCTTATGCTTCCAAGATTGAAGGAAAAATGCATGCATGCGGCCATGATGCACACACATCGATGTTGCTAATCGCTGCAAAAGCATTATCCGATGTGAAAGATGAACTGCCCGGTAACGTACGCCTGCTCTTCCAACCTGCAGAAGAAATTGCACAAGGCGCAAAAGCGATGGTCGATCAAGGTGCCATGGACGGCGTCGACAATGTTTTCGGCATCCACATTTGGTCGCAAATGCCGACGCATAAAGTTTCTTGTACACCAGGGCCCTCATTCGCTGCAGCTGACATTTTCAAAGTCCACTTCACAGGTAAAGGCGGACATGGTGCCATGCCTCAAGACTGTATCGATGCAGCACTCGTCGCTTCTTCGTTCGTCATGAATGTCCAGACTGTCGTTTCACGGACGATTGACCCGCAACAAGCAGCGGTCCTGACTGTAGGTAAAATGGAGGTCGGCACGCGTTTCAACATTATCGCTGAGAATGCTCTGATTGAAGGAACCGTTCGTACGTTCAATCAAGACGTCCGCGATCAAATCGAAACAAGCATTTCACAATACGCCAAAAGCGTCGCTGACATGTACGGCGCAACTGCGGAAGTTGAGTATATCCGTGGAACACAACCGGTTATCAACGACGAAGAGAGTGCGAACCTTGTTCAACAAGTTGCAACTGAAGCATTCGGTCCAGACGTTGTCTATGATGAAAAACCGACGATGGGCGCCGAAGATTTCTCGTTCTTCCTCGACAAAGCACCTGGCAGTTTTGCACTTGTTGGTAGTGGTAATCCTGAAAAAGATACGGAGTGGTCACATCACCATGGCAACTTCGATATTGATGAAGATGCGCTCGTTACTGGAGCAGAACTATATGCGCAGTATGCATGGGCTTATTTGAATAAGTGATTAATTGAAGGAACGGAAAAGCCGATTTGGCTTTTCCGTTTTTTTGTGCTTTGCGGTGACAATAGGCTCGATGGCGGTGATAAACCCCATTGAGTCGGTGATAACACGCTCGATGCCGGTGATAAACACAGTTGTGTCGGTGATAATATACTCCGCGGCGGTGATAATCTTGTTGCAGTTAGTCATATAATCGGTGTGCTATGATAAATCTACTCACTACAACTCGATTGAAAAGAGGTGTTCCTATGAATTTCATTGCTTGGACAATCGTTGCGTGCGAAATTGGTTTCTGGGTCGTCATTGCTCTCGGACTTATCACCCGCTATATTTTCAAACGCGAAAAGCTCGGTTTTTTCTTCCTTGCTTTGACACCAGTTATCGATTTAGTATTACTCATCGTCACAGCAACTGACCTATACAACGGGGCAACCGCAACACAAGTGCACGCCATCGCGGCAATCTATCTCGGGTCCTCTATCGCGTTCGGCAAAAGCATAATCCGCTGGGCTGATGAACGGTTTCGTTACTACATTCAAAAAACGGGCACAAAACCGGTGCGTAAAGCCGGATTTGAATACGCTCGACACTCGATGAAAGGCACATTGCAGCATCTGCTCGCTTATATTATCGGCGGTTCTTTCCTTGTCGCAATGATTTATTTCATTGGGGATCCAGCAAGGACAGAAGTACTATCCTCTACTTTGAAAGTATGGGCACTCGTTCTCGGGATTGACTTTGTCATTTCTATTTCGTACTTCATCTGGCCGCGTCCGGAGAAAGTTAAATAAGCTAATTGCAAAAGCCGATCTTTTCGAAAGATCGGCTTTTGCAATTAGCTTATTTTTGTTCTAATCGTTTAATAGTACTCCAGATGCCTAGACATACTTCGGTTTTTATAAGGCATATGATCGGATGTGCGGGGGTTATGATCGGGTCACTTGTTATATGATCGGCTGCATGGGGTTATGATCGGTTCGTCTGTTATATGATCGGACGCATGGGGGTTATGATCGGTTCGCCTGTTATATGATCGGACGCGCGGGGGTTATGATCGAGTCACTTGTTATATGATCGGGCGCTCCAGGTTACGCTCGGTTCGCCTGTTATATGATCGGTCGCGCGTGGGTTATGCTTGGTCCACTTGTTATATGATCGGCTGCACCAGGGTTATGATCGGGTCACTTGTTATAAGATCGGACTCACGAGGTTATGATCGGGTCACTTGTTATATGATCGGACGCGCCGCCGTTATGATCGGGTCACTTGATATACGCTCGAATGCGCCAAGGTTACGCTCGTTTAACAACATATATGATCGGATGCAATAGCCCATTCTTTCACCAAAGGTCAACTATTTTCCAAACAAAAAAGCCGACCTATTCAATAGGCCGGCTTTCGTTTCGTTAATCAATCGCGTAATAACTACAAACTACTTCAGCAACAGACTTTGCTGAAACCAGAAGAGCATCTTCATCAATATCAAATTTCGGGTGATGATTCATGAACGCCCTTTCTACGCCTTTAGGTTTGCAACCAATATTAAAGAAAACGCCTGGAACTTTTTCCAAGTAATACGCAAAGTCTTCTGACCCCGAAAAGACGGGGAATTCCACTACTTCTTTGATATCGGGATCATCTGATTTTTTCAAAATGGAGACAACTTCTGCAGTCACCGCTGGGTCATTATAAAGCGGCGGATAATCAGCCGTATACGTCAACTCGCACGTGACGTCAAACTCCAGTTCAATGCCGCTCACAATACGGTGAATTTCCCGGGAAATTAACTGCTGGGTATCCTCATTCATATACCGGACATCACCTTCAAGCTCTATGCTATCTTTGATAACATTAAACGAACCTTTTCCGTCAAATGAACCGATTGTAACAACACCCATTTCAAACGGATTTAAACGCCTACTGACAATGGTCTGGATTGCCGTTACAAAATGAGCACCTGCAATAATCGGATCGTTCGACTGATGCGGGGATGATCCATGACCGCCACTTCCTTGAATCACCAATTTAAAATACGTTCTCCCCGCCATTGCAAAGCCGCTGCGATAACCAATCGTACCTGTTGAATGCGAAGGGAATAAATGCGTCCCAAAAACCAGATCCAAATCATCTAGCACACCTGATTCAACAATACTCTTTGCTCCACCCGGCGGCGTTTCCTCCGCATGTTGGTGAATAATTTTAATTGTACCCGCAATCGATGATTTCATCTGAATGAGACAATCTGCAAGAATTAACATGTACGCGGTATGCCCGTCATGTCCACATGCATGCATCACGCCATCATTTTTCGATTTGAACGGAACATCTGTCGCTTCATGAATCGGCAACGCATCAAAGTCAGCACGGAGTCCGATTGTCTTACCGGGCTTATCCCCTTTAATTGTTACGATGATTCCATATCCATTGCCAACATTCGTCTGCACTTCTACATCTTTTCCTTTATAAAAGTCAGCGATATATTGTGCAGTTTTTTCTTCTTTAAAAGACAGTTCCGGATTCTCATGTAAAAAGCGTCGAATTGCTATCATTTCGTCTTTACGACTTTCTAGCAGTTGCATTAATTCCTTTTTTGTCTCAATTACTTCTTCTACTCGTTGACTCATAACTAGTAGCCCCCTTTATTATTCTGCTGCCTTTTTATTTTTTAACTTCTCAAGAAGTATACAAGCAACGACTGTTCCTAGTATACAAAGAAACGTTTTCATTGAAGCCGGCACCGGGCCCAAGTTAACCAGTAGTCCAAAAGCCAATCCAACGATGCCCCATAGCGGTTTCTTAATGGCAAATTGAGCAATAACCCCACCAAAAATGGCTGGCAGGACAAACTGGAAGCTAGCGGTCAATGTTGCCGGCAACAGTGCAATCAGATATGAACCGAAAAGAATCGCGAACACAAGAATGACTGTATTGACGATGGAAGCTGCTGCTATAGCGAGTGTTGCTGTTACTTCCCCTTTTTTCGTCCCAGGCTCCGCACCGACTACACTTTGAGCAATTGATGCACTTGGCAGACACATATTACCTATATTGCCAGTTAAAAAAGCAAGATAAGTGCCCGAAACACCCAAAATCGGATAATAACTAATTGGCTCAATAAACCAGACTACCGCAATAATCGATGCATAAGCGAGGAACCCGGACAGTATTGGTGACCATCCCGGATGAAAATCAAGACCAAACGATAGATAGAGAGGCAAAGCCAACGTCAGTACGATAACACTCCAAATCGTCAAGCGTCCCCAAAAATGTGATTTAGCATGAAACGTTGCAAAGTCGAGTGTTGCATCTGTCTCGTCCGTCCGTAAATCCCCTTGCATCATCACTTCAGTTTCCCCTTCATTCATAATCGTCATACCGTTTCTCCTGCCTTCCTCGTTAAGTTAGTAACAGTCCTATTGATAACCCCACAACAATCACTAATCCGAGAGACCATTCTCTTAACCAATTCATTTTAAACTTATTAGAAGCCCATATGATAACCGGCATGACAAGAAATGCAGCTATAAATACCACCGTCTCATTGATCCCTTTTATCATTTGCCCTGCACCAAAATAACCAAAAGCCCCTATCATTGCTGCAGTCGAAACAATACTCAACAGTTTAACATTGTTATTTTTTCTCGAAATTTTCTCTTGAAACTTACCTAGTGATTTCGTGAATAACGCAGTAACCAATAACCAGCCCATTCCACCAAGACACATGACCCAAACTGCAGTCGTGAATGCTTGTTCAGTAAATGTCGACGAACCCAGTTCCGAGCCGGCCGCCTGTGCTCCTAGACTCGCGCCGACCGTTTCGATTGGTGCCGATCCGACGATACCGATTCGCATGAGTGTAACCGGATTTCCAAGGAAAGTAATTAAGGAAATCGCGACGATAATAATTGCAAAAGAAGGCCCTAACGAACTGATTGCCCCCGTCCGCACGACCGACCTCACCTCTAAAGTTGTCAGTCCAACAGAGGGAGCTGTTTTTGAAGCAAGCCTGATGAAGACAACTGCTTGAAATATAACAATACCAATGACGAGAGCCGCAATAATCCATATTGGGAAGCTGTTTGCTACTTTCAAAACTTGTTCCATCTTCTTTCCTCCTCATTACGTTTTGTCACCGGCAATTTTATACGGTTACTATTTTCGTATTACAACTAATTCATAGGGTAAATAATAAAGCGCTCACATTGTTAGAATTTTTACTCTTTTCAATTTATGTTCATTACTATACACTGGAATTAGTGTGATAACAATGTTCATTCATACACTGTTTTAGTGAATTATATAGATATTTCTACACCACCGAAAGGAGAAAAGAGATGAAAACAGATAAGACAACTAATCCTTTATTACAAGGGAAGTTAAGGGATGTCGAACTGACAGTTTTAGTCGACAGCATTCGTTCAATCACTTCCAGTTTGGACCTTGACGAAGTTTTGGGGGAAATCATGCGGAATGCACTCAAAGTGATTCCAGCTACAGATGCAGGGTATTTAATGCTTTACGACGTGGGGACAGAGCGGCTACTAGTAAAAGCACCACTTGGGTTTAATGACAACATTTACAATTTCAAAGTGAAACCAGGAGAATCTATTACAGGGACTGTATTCGAGGATGGGCTAGGACTGATATTCAATTCCAAAGAAGAAATACTCAAGGCAATGGATTATCACCATGTTTCAAAATCGAACTTTCATCATATTATTTCATCCGCAAACATCCCAGAAGCACTTATTTGCGTACCCATTTCCATTGAAGACAAAAGGATTGGCATCATGATTACTCATCAATGGCATCGAAAAAAAGTGTTAGATGAACATGATCTTCTCCTACTGCAGGCGTTTGCTGAACAAGCCGCTATCGCCATTCAAAATGCTCAGTACTTTACAGAAGCGAATAATCGAATCGAAAAAATTACGCAGTTAAGTGCGCAGCTGGAAGAACGAAATATTCAACTTCAAAAAAGGCATAAAGTGCATGAAACATTGACCACTATTTCGTTGGAGAATAAAGGTCTCGAGGCAATCGTCCATGAATTCAACCTAATGCTCAATTCACCCGTTACCTTTTTCAACGTCATTGAAGACAAATTCTATTTACATGACCCTAATGAAATACCTAATTTCGATCAATTTGAACTGAAAAAAATCTTTTTAACAAGAAGGAAACCTATCCACCTCAAAGCGAATCACCCTTCCGTAAAAACCTATTATATCTACCCTGTTTATAATGGCCCTGTTTTTCTTGGGTGTTTCCTGATTCACGTGACCGAAGAAATTTCCGAGTCAGACCGAATTGCACTCGAACAAGGGAGTTCCATATTAGCTTTGGAATTAATCAAAAATCAAACCGTCACTGAATACTTTTATAAAAAGACGCACGAACAGTTCCTTGCGCTGTTAAACGCAAAAAACGATGATCATCTTGAAACACTAGCAAAGGAGTTCGGTCTAAACGCCTCCACATATTGGTTTATGGCGATTTTTGAAATACCGAATTACACAGATTTGCAGCTACTGGAAATCAAGATTCACCATCTAGTACTGAAATTAAAAAACGAACTACCCAAGACTGAAACAATGATTTATGGGTTACAAAATCGAGTCATCTTCTTCGCCTCTATAACAGAATCCAGCCACTTTAAGATCTTCCAACAAAAGTTCAACGTCGTCAAAGAAGAGTGGGATGCGAAGGATCAACATTCTTTCCGCGCTGGCATTAGCTCGACTTATAAAGGATTACACGCCATTAAAAAGATTTACGAAGAAGCGAACAAAACACTGACATACCTAACCTCACGTAATCGGCTAGATATCATTCGTTACGAAAACATTGGGTTAAACAAGCTCTTTTTAAATCAGTCGCCCAGGGAAATCCAACAATTTATCGATGAGGTCTTTCTTCCCCTATCCTACCCTCATGAAAAAAAGTCCGAGTTGGAAGAAACCTTGCTGACCTATTTCGAATCAAACCGTTCCGCTACAAAAACAGCTGAAAAACTACATATTCACATCAACACACTATACCAGCGCATTCGGAAAATTGAACACGTACTGCAACTCGACTTAAACGACAATGAAGACTCCTTGAAAATACACCTAGCCTGTCATCTACGTTCTACTTATGTATAAAAATCGAAAAAGCCGACCCATCATAAGGTCGGCTTTCTTCGTATTACGTGTTATGCGTTCATACTTTTCAATGCTGTTCCAACTTTTACTGTACGTCCCGCCTGATGAGCAACTGCCGCTTTAATTGCCGCTTCGTCATCCGCTATTTTTCCATCTTGTCCGACAGTTACGCTTGTACCGTACGGGTTACCACCAGCTGCAAATGTAACTGCGTCGGTGAAACCTGGTGCCGCAACAATTGCTCCCCAGTGGTACATTGTTGTGTATAAGGAAAGAATTGTTGCTTCCTGACCGCCATGTGGGTTTTGTGCTGAAGACATTGCGCTTACTGCTTTATTAGCGAGCTTGCCTTGGAACCAAAGACCACCTAATGTATCGATGAAACTCTGGATTTGCCCAGGTACATTACCGAAACGTGTCGGTACACTAAAGATAATCGCGTCCGCCCACTCAAGATCTTCTCCTGTTGCAACAGGTACATCTTTCGTTGCTTCAGCATGCGCTTTCCAGCCCGGAGATGAATCGATTGCAGCTTGTGGAGCTGTTTCAGCCACTTTCATCAGTCGTACTTCAGAACCTGCTGCTTCAGCCGCCTCTGCAGCCCACTGTGCCAATTGGTAGTTCGTACCGCCTGAACTGTAATATACGATTGCTGTTTTTGTTTTTGTCATGTTTACCGTCTCCTCTTTACTTGTTGTAGTGTTTTTGCCGAATAACCTGTCTAAAAAACTCATTTTTTTATCTCCGCTTCTCTTTTCATTTCACAAATGTTGTTTTGTACCACTCTGCCGCTGCGTCCACTTCCGTACGCGTTAGCGAATGACCATTCATTTCCCAGTGAACTTCCGTCACTGCGCCCGCGCCTGCCAATAATTCCTTGAGATCTTCTGACTCCTTCGCAGGGCAAATCGGATCATTTTTTCCTGCGGTGATGAACACCGGAATGCCGGCTAAATCTGGCAAGTCGATTCCACGCCTCGGTACCATCGGGTGATGAAGAATTGCGCCTTTCAAAGCCTCTGCATAATGGAACAGCAGGCTTGCTGCGATGTTCGCTCCATTAGAATAACCAACCGCAACGACATTCAACCTGTCAAAACTATTTTCTTTTGCAGCTTCATCCAGAAACGCATTCAATTCCTTCGTACGGAAGATTAAATCCTCCTCATCGAATACCCCTTCCGCCAATCTACGGAAGAAACGCGGCATGCCGTTTTCAAGGACATTTCCTCGAACACTTAGTACCCCAGCATCGGGGTCAATTAAGTCGGCAAGTCCCAGTAAATCCTGTTCTGTGCCTCCTGTGCCGTGAAGCAAAAGTAACACCGGTTTTGAAGCATCTTTTCCTGGTTTATAAATATGTTTCATAGTATATCTCTCCTCGTATCAATCAATTTCGCGCACTTCAAAAGGGATCAAAGAAGATTCCAGCTTTTCGCGACTGTGCTCATATTGCGTTGGAAGCATAAGATTTTCTCCCATCGTCTCCACGGACTCGTCATGTGCAAAGCCTGGTGCATCCGTTGCAATTTCAAACAAAATATTTCCGTGTTCTCGGAAGTAAATCGCATTGAAATAGTTTCTGTCTTTCACCGGAGTCACGCCATAACCATTCTCTTCAACAAGTGATTTCCAGTCCAGTTGATCCGCATCATCTTCAGCGCGCCAAGCGATATGGTGTACTGTGCCGACACCCATTTGTGCACGACCTGATGATGTTGTTTTCAAATCGACGACATTGCCAATGTCCGCTGTTGAGCGAAACCGGATGTATTCGCCTTCTTCACCGATTTTTTCAAGCCCCATAACTTGTTCAAGAAGATGAGCCGTTTTTTCAGGTTGTGTAGATAATAGCGTTGCGCCGCCAAACCCTTTTATAGCGACATCCGCTGTTATTTCACCAACCATCCATTCATTCTTTACCCCATCTTCTCGCTCGACAATCTCAATTCTCAAACCGTGTGGATCATCAAATGATACATACGTTTCACCAAAGCGGTTTGATCTGCTAAACGCAATCTTAAATTTCTCAAGACGGTTTTCCCAGAAAGTCATTGCCCCGACCGGTACTACGTACGACGTAACACCGACTTGACCATCCCCAATTGTTCCTTGGCGAGCATTAGCCCATGTGAAAAACGTAATGATCGTACCCGGTGCACCGTTTCCATTACCAAAGTAAAGATGATACGTCCCCGGATCATCGAAGTTGACGGTTTTCTTGACAAGACGCAACCCAAGAACACCCGCGTAAAAGTCGACGTTTTCTTGCGGATGTCCGACGATTGCAGTTATGTGATGAATGCCCATTGATTTTTTCGTCATATCAATTCTCTCCTCGAATTAGTAGAAAGTTATTTATCTTGAATTCAAGGTAATCATATCAAGCAGAGTTTTCTTTGTCAACGAGTTGGCTTGAAGTGAATAAATCAGATGTAAGAAACGAGTCACCGCCTGTCTTGTTAAATGATAGACGCTAAAAAATAAATAAAGAGGCTATCTAAGATAACCTCTTGTCACAGTACATTCATTATTACCAAGGTTCATCCTATCGAATAGTAGGGATGCATAATTCGCTATCTACGCAACTCATATTTTTCCTTTCCGGATAAACAATGAACTCCTTCCATTTATGACAACGGAAGGAGTTCATTGTTTACTATTCAAAATTAGAGATTCGCCAGTACTGCCAAGCAATTACCTCGGACATCCACGCGAGCCCCTTACTTTCCGCTTGGTGAATTGGTTTCCATTCATTCTCTTCACCGCGCATCAGGTAAATCTCATGATGGGGCGCCTGATCGTGGTAACCCGTCATATCAAACGTTCCGTCCCGCCTCATAACTGCCCGCACTTCATAGTTAATGTCAGGGGCCGTTGTAAGGGGATTGCCGACAGCATGCAGAAGATGAAATCCCGCTTCGTCTTCCCCGTGATTTGTCCGTTTCAACGTAATCCCATCGTGTGAAGCGGTTGCTTGTTTCCTAAAGCGCTTAAAAGCATCATAGACAATCGATGGCCCAACATCCCTTGTAAACGTCAACGGAGAACGTTCAAGGTCATATGCCAGTTCGATGTCCACTCGGGTCCGATAACTGGCTCCATTTGAATCGAATCCCCTGTCATCCCCTTTAAAATAACGATTTCGCGATAAAAGATTCGGATTCAACACCCAGTCATCCTGCAAAAACGTCATGTAGCGGAACCCCCACCTATCTACATTCGGGAGACGAACTCTGTCTTGAACAGGCGTCAGCAACTCCCTCGGCTTGGCAATGGATTTTGTCACCGAAAACTGTTCAATCACCGCTTCTGCCTTCGACGAAACCGGATTCAACAGCCCAAAAACAGTGGAGACAATCGACTGAAAGACGTTGAATCGTTCTTCCGACTTCGCAAGTGAACGCTTAGATTTAATCGTATACGTATAGATTTCATCCAACGAAAAATCCCTGTCGATGTAAGAATTACCGACCGCCGTTGTCATATGCGTCCCATTTCGGTAGACATCATATTCAGCGACATCTTTAATTTCCTCCCAAGACAATGCAATTTGCGTCTTTGCGACAATCGTTGTCATGACAAGTGACTGAAGCGGACTTTCTTTGTTTTTCTGTTCAGCAAATGCTGACGTTTGCAATGCAATAACGTCAATTACAATACCATCTTCAACACGTTCGATTACGTAATTATATAGTTTCGCATGCTTGAAATCACCGTCACTAAATTCAGAGACCGTTCCTTCATACAAATGATGCCCGTCTCTATAAACTTTGTAAGTTCCGCCGACATCATTCCATGTGAAATAGATTAGATCTGCCTTATGCAAAACGGTTTGTATTTCAAACAGTTTCTTTTTCATCCGCACACCACACCCCTTACTTGGAAGTGTGGTATATTTCGCGAGCAGTTAAACATTACATTTCAATACCTGTTAATGAAAGAAGGACCGCACCTTTTAAACGACTTGCTGCTTCTCCAGGATCTTCTTCTCCAGAAATTGCAGAAATAACCGCTACCCCTGACGCACCCGCTTTAATGATAGCACTGGCTCTGCGTTCTGAAATTCCACCAATCGCAACAATAGGTAAACCAGGTAACAACGATGCCACCTCCCTAATTGTCTCGATACCAATAACCGGTTGCGTATCCATTTTCGTCTGTGTCTCATAAACTGGACCTAGACCGATATAATCAGCCCCTGCATCAGCTGCCGCAATCGCTTCTGTTACATTATGCGTAGAAACACCTATTAGCATGTCTGGACCAACCTTGTCACGCACTGCTGAAATATATCCGTCTTCCTGCCCGATATGAATACCGTCTGCACCAATTTCAATCGCAAGACCTATATCATCATTGACAATGAAAGGTACACTATATTGTTCACATAATTGCTGACACGCTTGTGCAAAAGCCTTCAATTCTTCACCCGTTAATGCACCAGGCCCTTTTTCACGTAATTGAAAGCTCGTTATACCACCCTTTAGCGCCTCTTCTAAGACATGTAACGGGTCGCGTCCCGCCAAATTCACTGTACCCATGATGAAATATAAGTTAACTGTTTGCTTATCCATAAACTACAACCCCTTCCATTGTCTTGTTACCGCGGCGTCCATATGCCCAGTGATTCGTCGGACCATGGCCGCCACCAATTTTAAGTCCATCTTCAATTGCTGCGTGGATAAAACATTTTGCAGAAACAACTGCATTCGCTGACGTTTCCCCATTTGCCAAAAACGCTGTCAGTGCCGCCGAATACGTACACCCTGTTCCATGCGTATCTTTCGTATCAATCCATGGTGCGCGAACCGAGAACCGTTCCCCGTCAGCCCCCATGAACAGATCTTCCGCATAAGGCGCTTCTTTCCGGTGGCCCCCTTTAATAAGAACCGCCCCCGCGCCCAACGCTATTATATGTTTCGCCGCTCGTTCTATGTCTTCATTCGTCTTTATTTCCATTCCTGCAAGCACTTCTGCTTCTGGAATATTAGGTGTAACAATAGCTGCAAGAGGTACAAGTACAGTCTTCAACGCTTCAACCGCCTGTCTTTCTAGCAATGAAGCACCCCCTTTCGCAATCATTACCGGATCAATGACAAGTGGAATTCCGCTCCAATGAAACGCCTCTCCCACTGCATAGATAATTTCTGTCGAAAAGAGCATCCCTGTCTTAATCGCTTTAACATCAAAATCTTCAATAACTGCCTGTATTTGCGCTTTAATAATAGCGGTGTCAACCGGCTGTATCGCCGTCACTCCAAATGTATTTTGCGCTGTCACCGCTGTCAGTGCCGACGTACCGAAAACACCCAATTCTTGGAACGTCTTCAAGTCTGCCTGAATACCCGCACCACCACCACTATCCGACCCCGCAATTGTCAATGCCACACGTACCATTCGATTCGCCACCCTTTTATTTATACTAAAAAGCCGCTTCCCGGTGGCGTAAGAAAGCGGCTAGCCATTTAACTATTCGTAAAAGGCGTACCCACTTTCCTACGCCGGTATAATCCGGATCAGGTTCCAAGGGTCCGCGCATTCATGCACGTCTCAGCCTAAAAAAGGCTCCCCTAGTGGTTGTTAAACTATTCAGCTTTGTAGCAAGTGTAACATATCTAGTGTGAGATTGTGGGAATGTTTGGTCCATTTTCAATAGAAGCATAGAGTAATGGAAATAAAAACCCCCATCAAATAGGTTCAATATATATAATAAACTCGTTTCACGTGGTAACAGTTTATTCCATTCTATCGTCGATAAGAGTATAGTTAGTGACATAAACAGAAAGAAGGCGCAGTTTATGCATAAAGCAGACAGCAGACCGAATAATCCCGACAAATCCATGTGGATCAGTCTTTTCGGGACACTCGTTATTATTGCAGTGGTCATTATTACTAATCTTACAATGGGTTAACATTCACTAAAACGTAGATAGGCCGACATCACAGCGGCCTGTTTTTTTATTCAGAACCCCAAATTCTTTCCACTTCTGAGTCCCCATCCTTAATCCGTATAACATACACGTCTGGATTCGTCAGTGCCTGCCACTGCCCAAAATCGAATCGTTCATCATAACAACTTAATAATAGCGCCATTAAATTCCCGTGTGTTACAAGCACTGTCCGCGAACCGTCACCCAGCTCATCCACAACATCACAGACCCTCGACATCGCTTCACTCGAAGATTCCCCACCCTCATATTTTAGATGAAGGTCAAAAAACGTATCTTCCAGCTTTATCAACCAATCCTCGAAATCCATTGAACTTAGCACGCGCTCCATAAGCCGACTATCCACCTCTACATGCAACTTCTTCCGCTCAGCTATAGGCCAGCCCGTCTGACGTGCACGAGAAAACGGACTCGTAATAATCCGATCCACTTCGATATCTTCGAAAAACGCTACAAGCTGACCCGCCTGCAGAATCCCTTCAGCAGTCAATTCCGCGTGTGGTGCCTGTCCTTCTGCGGAGCAATGACGCACGATGTAAATTATTTTTTCCATACCCGCTCCACCCCATTCTTCTTACTAAATAGACATACAGCCCATTCGTAAACTAGCTGTAGTCATCCCTATTACTCTTTTTCCCTTGTATGCTCCAAAGAAAACATCTCAATGTTTTAGATTCCTTAGAAATCACAACAAAAAGTGCCTGTACAATAAACCATCATGAAAATTTAAGCATTCATGGTGGTTTCTTATGCAGGCACTCACTATTATTTATTCATCTGGGCAAGGAAGTCAGCTAAAGGGTCTTCCTCTTCTACAACAGAGGTTTCTTCTGGCTCCTTTAACTGTTCCCAATCAAAATTATCCAGATCATCCTCTATGTTAATCAATTGATGTTCTGTTTCCACCTCAACGGCAGCGCTCGTTTCTTCCTGCAAATATAATGCTGCATTTACATCTATTGCATTGCTGTTCAATGATGCAAAGAGAGAAGCTGTGCGGATTGGATCGGACATCAACTGATAGACGATACTCCCTAGTAGCGCCTCGGAATGTTCGTGCTTTAACCAATCACGTTGCGCTTTAGTTAACCCTTTTGGGAGCGGAATTGTTATGGCCTCTCTATGCTTTAAAAGTGAGTCATTCACCCCATCTATCACGAACTCCGCAATTTTACTGGAAAAGTTTCTTCTTTCGACTTCTTTTAACTTTTGCAGTTGCTTTAGTGTGTGGTCAGATGTATCTGATGGGAGACGAAATGTAATGGGCTGTCCCCTTTTTAATCCCGCGTCATTCATGCATAGTCACCTTACTTTGTTTTAACTAACTTTTCTTCTTCTTTAATTTTGACTTGTTGATTTTTTTTCGCAAAGTCTGAAATTAACTTGTAATAAGCGTTGGCCATCATCCAAACACTTTCTTTTTCATCTTCAAAGAAATCGATATTATAACCATCTAAGCTATTATTTAACGTTTTAAGATAGTCTTTAAGGACAATAGAGCCTCCGCCGATGAAATAGCAGATCTCAGATTGCGAGTTTCTTGCCCATACATTCCGTAAATGGCGGTATTGCTTTTTCGCTAACTCCAAGAGAATCCGATCTACAATGTCATGAACACTTGTCCGGCTTCCTTTTACCATAATATGATTACGGTTATTTTTCTTCGTTATAATGTCCACAACATCTAGACGACTGTCCAGCTCTACGCCATGTCTAACATAAATTTCTTCTCGAATAGCATCCAGAGACTCTGAAACACCCAAGTTAAAGCCTTGCGCCTTATCATCATCAACTTTACGATTCCTAATGACCGCAACATCCGTTGATAATCCACCGATGTCTTGTATCAAGATTTGTTTATCGATTAATTCTTTATTAATGATGTTTAAATTATTATCCATTACAAGGTTGATAAACGCAGCAAAACCTTCTGGATAAACCTTTACTTCATCAAATTTAATATTTACTTTTATACCTTGATATTTAGGTGTAACCAAAAACTCTACTTGGTGAACAGAGCTAAGCAATTGGGAACGATAACCAACGTCTTTCCCTTCCTTTACTTCTCTCAGTGGAAGTCCTGTACCTAGTGTATACGTAGCTTCAATTACATTATTATTACGTTTAAAAATACCTTTATTCTCATCACGAGCTGCATCTATTGCAAGTGCCGCGAACAACATCACCAAAGTTTGATCTTCCTCAGATTTGTTGCTACCTGGATCTAGTTCAGTTGAATTACCACTTTTCGTAGCAAGATTCCCAACACGGTAAATAGCGTTGTTATCTTTTAATGTTGGAGAGTGCAAACGAATATGAATGCCATCAGTAGGCTCTTGGTTGTCTAGTTCTTCAATGCCGATAATCGGACGATCTGCAATATCTTGTGCAATTACATTGGGTATATTGAGTTCTGCTTCCAATTTACCGAAAATGGCTTTTAATGAATCGTTTCCTACGTCAATTGCTGCAATACGTGTTTCTGTCATAAAAATCATCCTCCCCAATTATTCTATCTTTCTATTGAAATGGTACTGGAATTTTGTTGGCAGGTCAATCCAATTCAACTATTTAACACACAAATGTAATATTGTGTACCTTGCTGTAAACTTGTACACATTAGCGTATACACACGCCATCACTGGTTGCGTACGTGTTTGTACACTTGTACACATTAATGTTTACAAATGTATACATTAATGTATACAAGTACACTGTAATGTATACATCCACAAAAATAGTTAAGATGGACGTTTACTCAAGTTCGATATAAGCCCTCCTTCCCCTTCCCTTCCTAACTTCAAGCTGAAGCAGAGCTTGCTTACCATTCAATAAAAAGGGTATTCACAAATAAAACCCATTAGACATTCCCTTACTTTTCTAAAGTGCCAGTGATTATAAGTTGTTATTCGATCTGTTCCCACCTTCATTACAAGCATGCGAGCTGTTGACCAAGCAATTTCGGCTTCTCAGTTTCGCCTCTAACATGCCTTTACGGGTTAAATAGTATCATCAATCACCAATTAGCTTACGCCACACTCCAGGCCCCCAGCTGCATCTAGGAGTAACCTGACTAATAATAGGTGGCCGAACAAGACAAAATGACAAACATTTCATACACCAAAATAAAAAACACGAAAAAAAGTAGACATCTATTTGAATGTCTACTCATTTTCACGTTTTTACGTACTCCTACTAATTATTCCAAACCCACCAAACGTTGCTACTCAATACTAAGGCGTATCTGACTCAATCCGTTTCATGAATTCCTCTACTGCGCTATAACCTTGCTGCTTTAAATACCAGTTATTTGCAGCGGCTTCAATCAAACCTGCGATATCACGCCCTGGTTGAAGTTGAATTTGGATATGCGGAATCTGTACGTCCATGTATTCCACAAACTTCGTTTCCTGCTCTAATTCATTATTCAAGTCATTTTCTTTCCACTTAGTTAATTCGATATCCAGTGCAATCCGCGTTTCATCCTGGAAAGCGGCTCTTCCATAAAGGCGCACCACATTTAACAAGCCAATACTACGCAACGCAAGAAATTCTTTGCTATTTTCGTCGTGCGTCCCGAGCAAGGTTTGTGGGCTAAGCTTTTTCAACACCACGACATCATCTGCCACAAGCCGATGTCCCCGACCAATCAATGTATGAGCCGTCTCGCTTTTCCCTACACCAGACTTGCCGCGGAGTAGAATACCCATTCCCGATACATTGACGCAAACGCCGTGTATTGCAATTTCTGGAGCCATTGCTTTCACAACATACGCATCTAATTTCGCACTCAATTCACTCGTGGAATCACGAGTGCGTAACACCGGGATTTTCTCTTCCGTACAGTATTGAATCAGGCCCAGTGGCTCTTCCTGCTGGGATGTAATGATGATACATGGGGGCGCATATTGAACAATATTTGCAATCCGCAGCATACACTCCTCAAACGTCAGCGTATGAAGGTAATTAACTTCATTTTTCCCCAGAATTTGAACATGTTCTTTTGCAATAAAATCAAATATATCCATAAACTCTAATCCTGGACGACGTACTTTGGATTTTTTTATAATACGATGCAATTGGTCGTGTCCGCTTAACACTTCCAAGGAAAACGTATTGACTATCTCTTCAATCGTAATCGTTTTCATGAACAGCCTCCATTCTGCAGTCTTCTTACATGACCTCTTCGTTTACTTTACCACCAATTGGAGCTAATTCTTAGCGACTATCTCCAACTTAAAACTACACTAAATATGTTCAACAAATGAATACGGCGTATGCGCTTTACAAGGGCTTTTGGGAGGCCATTGAAAAAGCCCTTGTACTTGAAATGAATTAGGATTCCCACTAATACCGCTTCGACGCTTTGTGGATGCCTCCCGCGATAAGCCAGAAAGAAGACCTCTTTCAGTCTTATCGCTCCGGCTACCACGAAGACGCGCCTGCGCTGGATGGTCTTATTTGAAAAAGCGCATTTCATTATCTGTGATGGAATCTGCAACTTAGAGTGCATCTTTCTTGACTATGAATAGTATCAACTAGTAATCACATTATAATCTCGGTATAGACATCTCAAAATTACATTTCTCTCGATAATTAACACCCTAGCGCTCGCGAGGCAAAGACATCCCCACAGCGCCAAGCGTTCTACAATCCACACCTCGAATTACAACTCTCTCATTATTGAGTACCATAACAGATTCAATAGGATTCTTTAATTCAACATATATACATGCCTACTTACCGCCATCCACTGGTCCGTTCTACTGTTGGTACGAACGAACTGGATAATGCCTTCATCCTTGCTTCTAGCAATTTAAGACGCCCCTCGACAGTTCTTGTGTAGATGAAGTCTGACTTTCCAACCCGACGTTTCCACTCTTCCAAGAAAAAGTTCACATATTCTTTCTTTTGTCCGATTACTTGCGGGATAGCATGATAATCAAATCTCTTCCAAAGTTTTCCTGCCTTACGAATTAGTATATATCGTGGATTTTCAATTGGATTAAGAAATTCCTTCAATGCGGTCATGAAGATTGTCTTCTCATGCGTCGTCCCTTCTTCAAGCCAGCATGTATATGTCCCTCCGCCGTCTCGCGTCACCCGGATCATCTTGTTATGGAGTGGCGTTATAACAGCACCTGCATGAAGCATGGATGCATAGACAGTTTCCGCAATCTCTTTCATACTCGCTTCTATGGAAGGATGCTTGCTATACAACTTCACCGTTTTATAGCAAGAAGGTGCTGCAAAAAGGAGCCCGAGCACTGTCGCAATCGCCATTCCTTCTCCGAATGAAAACGCACCAAGCTTTCGGAAAAGATTGCTAAAATCGACTACTGCTTCTAAAGCGATAAACCCCGTGATCCACAAAAGACCTCTCAATGTGTTATCTAAATAATATGGACGCGGCAAGGAGCGTTTATCCGCCACGATTTCCTCGGTCATTTCACGGCCTCCATCAATGGCTCTTTGCCAACGGACGAAAAAAGTGTCCCGTTTGCTTGCACGTTGTACCATTTCATGATTTAACATGGTAACGCGCTCCACCGTGCCTGGGGGAGCCCCAGTCTCCAGTCGAGCAATGCCCGTTTCGATGATATCTCGCTTTGCTCCTATGCCAATTAGTGATCGAAATCTCCGCGTTAGATTATCATAATCCGCTCCTCCACCTGCATCACTTCTATCCACACAGACCAGATGCCAGATGGAAGACGTTTTAGCCTGATCATTTCGATCTGTCCGAATCGCACGTCCGCGCATTTGATTTGACAGCATAAAGGAACCGACATTAGACGCCAAAATAAGTGAATTTATGCAAGGCGCATCCCATCCTTCTCCAAGGAGGGCGGCCGTCCCGGTTAGTACATCCACGCCGCCCCTTTTGAGAACTTCGGTCATTATTGCGACCATCTGTTGCCGATCACCCGAGCCTACCTCAATTCGGATAAAGGACGCATCAACGTCAAGCGGTGATGCAACGACTGTCAACCCACGGTTATTTGCTGCCTCCTCAAATATGGACCATGCACTCACTGGAAGGACGACAATCGACCCAGTTAGGATGCCTAGCTTAACTAATGGACCGAGTTTTCTACGCAGTACTTCAAATATCGGCACGACACCAAGGCGAGCAAATGGACGCTCATCTCCTTTTTTTAATGGCATATCCGCAGCTCGAATGTAATCTGTCAAAATAACCATGCGGAGCTGTTCACCGAGAAGCGCTTTTTCCGCTTTCACAATTTCTTCTATACTCTTCAATTTTGATGCACTATGTATGAGTCCCCTCTTTATGGACGCATTTGAAAGAAGTACGACTTTCCGACGTTCCACCGCCCCGATACGCGTTAAACGTTTTCGTATGTCCTTTAAAATGACATCTTTATCATCCACCTGAAATAACAAGCCCGTAAGCAACTCTTCAAGCCAAGGAAGCGACAACTCCGGCATTTGCTCATCTTTCATTCCGATGATAGGCAGGGCATGGACGTATGCTTGTGAACCGTTATTTTTCAAGAACAAAAGCATACTGGAAAAAACACCTGGACTGGACAAAATCTGCTCTACATGTGCTTCTGGTTCAGCTATCCATGGATGCTTTTCGAGATACATCACAAATTCTTTATCCTTGATCAGTTGCTCGATGAACTTATCCACTTCGTCACGAAACTCTAGAATTCGCATCATTTCATCCGCTTCGGGAATTGAATAGTGAATAAAATCCTGGTGTGGACAAAGTTCCGACGCTTTCACAAGCTCGGGTACTGATATTTCCAGATCAATCGGTCCGCACAATGCGACATAACGCTGCCACTCTGCAGCACCTACATCGAAAGGCGGTGTAGCAGTCAGCGCAACGACAACAGGTTCACCAAGTCTCTCCTTCACATCCATCATCGTCCTCCACCAAGATGTGCGAAGATGGTGTGCTTCATCCAATATTAGTGTGCCAAAACCAATCTGATCCAGTTCACGGATTAGATCGTCACCACTTCCAGTAAAACTGTCTTCTACCGTTTCATCGTCAGTCTGACCTTCATCATCATCGGTTATTTTTTCTTCTCGTCTATTAAATAGACTATGTAACGATTGATAGGTCGTCACCGTGACAAATGCAGGTTCCTTTAAATTAGTCGACATCCAGGTAGGAAGTTCATTTCCAAGGAATAGCTCGGTGAACCTCTCCATCCACTGCGCCCGAATGGCCACGGTCGGCGCAACAATCAAGGTCGGTCGATCAAGCCGAAGCATAACTTCAAGACCTAGGACCGTTTTTCCAGATCCCGGTGGCGCCACGAGATGAAGATGCCCATTCACAAGATGACTTTCCAGTTCGTTCAGTATGCGTCTCTGATATGAACGCCACTCATAACAGAATTGGATGTTATCCGGAAACCGTTCCACAATTTACTCCCCCTTTGACAAGACTGGTCTTCCATACCCCGCTCATTTTTACTTATACTCAAATTATACCAAATGGACACCACCTTTTCTTACTTGTTAGCGGAAAGTTTTATCTACAGAAACTTGTGTATTCGCCATTAGATGCTGAAACTTTTTTATGGAATGAAAAACAGCGTCCCTTTTTGGCAGACGCTGTTTTGAATGACTATTTTCATTTAAAGCAAATACAGAACCCTTTCAGTGGTCTCTATCCACAAAACACTTTGTTTCCACTATCTTCACACTACTAGACTATTTGTTTCGGAAAAAACATTGTCAATATATGTTGAATTAAAGAATACCACTGAATCTACTGTGGTGCTCAATAATCAGAGAGTTGTAATTCGGGGTATGGATTGTAGAACGCTTGGCGCTTTGGGGATGCCTCTCACCGTAAGCCTGGATTAGCGCTTCGCATCCAGTCTTACAGCTTCGGCGACCCCTTTGCCGCGCCTGCGCTAGGGTGTTCATTATCGAGAGAAATGTGAATTTGAGATGTATATAATGTGATTACTTTTTGCTACTCATTATATTCAAGAAAGACACACTCCAGCTTGCAGATTTCATCCCAGATAATGAAATGCACTTTCTACATAGACCATCCAGCGAAGGCGCGTCTTCGTGGTAGCCGGAGCGATAAGACTGAAAGAGGTCTTCTTTCTGGCTTATCGCGGGAGGCATCCACAAAGCGTCGAAGCGGTATTAGCAGGAACTCCAATTCACTCCAAGTATTAGGGCTTTTCAGTGGTCTCCCAAAATCCCCTGTAAAGCGTATACGCCCTATTCATTTGTTCAACATATATAGTTCTCCATTCACTTCAATGCCCTTAATCTTTTACTTAACTCATTAAAAACCTTATCGAGGTCAGCATACCTTTTATCCCCTTGTTTCATCATACTCAACTGCCCAAGCACTGCCTGCAGCTCCGTTTCAAGCCGCAAACGTTCATCAGCAGTCTTTTCAGGTTGCACTATGGCACTGCGCTCTTGCCATTCAGCATATGTCAGCGGTATTTTCCGCACTGTCCCTTGCTCGAATAGAAGCAGCCCGTCTGCCATCCGCTCTGTGAAATAACGGTCATGTGAGGCGAAAAGCAACGTTCCTGGAAACGTCTCCAGTGTCTTTTCTAGCTCTTCTCTAGAAGGTAAATCAAGATGATTCGTCGGTTCGTCCAACAGCAATACATCCGTTTCCTCGACAATGAACTGCATCAATTTAACCTTCACCCGCTCGCCAACGCTGAGGTCCGACAACGGCAGGTCCCACTGTTGCTTTGAAAATCCAAGGTTTGTCAAATGTGTACGGATTACTCCCTGTTCGCGGAACGTATCCACATGAAAATAATTCGCCATCGTCATGTCTTTTGGAAAGTCAGTTGCTGTCTGACTCAAATAACCAATCGTCATTCCGTTCGTTTTCCAGAGACTTCCTTTATAATTCTCTTCTCCAAGTATCATCCGGAAAAGCGTCGATTTCCCTGCACCATTTGGACCGATAAGACCAATCCTCTCACCCGCTTGTACAGTAAACGAGACGTCTGCAAAAAGTTCATGCCCGCTGAATAACTTTCGGACATCTTTTAACTCCATGACTCGCTTCCCTTTTTTCTTCCCACCTTTGACGTCAAAAGACACGCCAATTTCATCTTTAGGCTTCTCAATACGATCTTTTTCCAATTCCCCTTCTAGCCGTTTATGCTTCGAACGGATTTGGACATCGCGTTTTTTCGCCTTCATCCGGAAGTATTCCTTTGCCCCCATCATTCTTCCGCCCTTTTTCGTCGATTCCGCATGTGCCTTCGCAGACCAATTTTCCAACTCGGCGATTTGTTCTTCCACTTGCTCAATCTTTCGCTGTTGCTGTCCATAATGCTTCAACTGGACTTCCCGATTCGCGTCCTTCAGATTCCGGTATTGCGTATAGTTTCCTTTGTAGACCGTCAGTTTGCCGTGCTCAATTTCGAATACGAAATCCGCCGTCCTGTCGATGAAATGCCGATCATGGGAGACGATCAGATACGTACCAATACCCTCATTGATGATCCGGATCAATTCTTCCAGACTGTCACTGTCCAAGTGATTCGTCGGTTCATCCAAAAGGTTCAGCCTGCTCTTCTCAGCGAGCGCAGACGACAGCCGCATCTTCATCCGCTCCCCGCCGCTTGCAGAACTATATTCAGCACGCTCCGGTACTTTCCACTTCCGCCGGTACGTATGGGTTTCTGCCCGTTCCCAATCGATTGTCCCCTCGTCTTCTTGTTCCTGCCTAAAATAGGTGATGGAAGGCGGCTTGCCATTCCAATTAACTGAACCTGACGTTGGCACTCTCTCCCCTGCTAGTAATGACAGCAGCGTCGTTTTCCCCGCACCATTTGCTCCAACAATCGCAATGCACGCCCCTTCCGGAATATCCGCAGACACTCCATCAAAGATTACCGTTTCACCATGTGCTACTGATACTTGATTTAATGTTCCAATAAGCATATCCATTCCTCCAAGTTCGGAGGGAATACAAAAATCCCTCCGACATAAAATCGGAAGGATTAGTCATTATTCATCCAAATTCAAAGTTCTCTAAAAAGCCTCTTGTTCGTGCAAAGAGGAAGGAACTTATTTAAATGTGGACAGACTAATCCTATTTTCCGTTCGAATAAAAAATTCAGTTTCCGGAATCAAAAGATTAGTACTTCATTGTCCACACGTCATTCCTTCCTCTTTTAAAGTTATACATATTATAGCATACTATTCTGTTTTTCTAACCAAGTTACCATAATTCAAGAATAAATTATTCATTCATTTCTTTCTTCTGATACTGTAAAATTAGATAAACACTGAAAAACCCTTCTTTACTCTTTCATTTTACTGAAAATTTCGTTTCCTATTACAATAAGGTGGTGATTGCTATTAAATTTAAAACTGTTATATTATCTACTTTTATAATATTGATTTTTTCGTTGACAGCTTGTACCAACGAGGAAGATTTAGTAAGAGTTGCTTTTGAAGGTGAAAGTGAAAATTGGCGAGTAGAATTAGAAGTAGAGAGGCTTGCAACTCCCGGTAGTGCTTTAACATATAGATTTTTTTATGTTGGAGAAGGTACTCGTCCGGAAACTTTTACTTATGAAATAGAACCTAAAGCCCCTAATACTTTTGAAGAAGAGGGTTCATTCGATGATGATAATGAAATGTATTTACAGATGTATGGCGATACTCAGCCCGTTCATAAAAATATGCCAATTCCAATAACCATTAAATGGGACGATAAAAGTGAAGACTTGTTAGTTAAAATGGTAAAGTAGGCTTCTTTTGAATAAAAAATTCTTATATACTTGACCTATTTTATACAAGGATTAAGTACAAAAAGTATCTCACTTAAAATCAAAGGGACACTTTTCAAATTAGACTTTAGCGTGGGCAAGGAAGAATAACCCTCCCCATTTCACTGAAAAATTTTTTCCATCAAAATTATAATATGGTGGTGATTTCTATTAAATTTAAAACTGTTATATTTCCTACTTTTATAATGTTGATTTTTTCGTTGATAGGATCTTGTACGAACGAGGAAGATTGTACAATGTGTTCTTTAGTAAGACCTATACTCCACATCATGTAAGCCCCTATAGAAAGTGACACTTCCTAAAATAAGAAAAGAAATAGAGATTAGATATAACGTACATATCTAACCTCTACTCTGTGAATATGCAATTTAAGAAACTTTGCACGCTAGGTATTACGTAATTCTGTTCAACTCCCAAAAGAGAAAGCGGTTTAACATTTACCTGGCTACTTATTTAGCGTGCTAAGAGGACTGACTGATAGTGCCTTTTTCGGTGGTATTTTTAGTGAACTTGATGTTATCGGTTGAGGAACAGGCGTTTCAATTCCGTACGGAGATACCGTGTTCATTTCGTCAAGTTTCCCTGTAATCGATAATGCTTCAGGATATCCGAAGCTTCCATGTTCACTATAGTCCAAACCGACTGTTTCTTGTTCTGCCGTCACCCTCAATCCCGTCATCACCTTTTTCATGACAAACAAAATTGCGAAGGATACGCAAAACGCATAGGCAGCCGATACGGTCACGCCCATGAACTGGACCCCAAGTTGAGTGAATCCTCCACCATAGAATAACCCCTCATGCCCAACAGTTGCCAATCTGGGTGAGGCAAAAAACCCAGTTGATAAGGTCCCCCATACGCCTGCAATACCATGAACTGAAAGCACATAAATTGGATCGTCTATTTTTCGTCTTTCAAAAAATCTAGCACTATAAAATACCAGTATTCCGGCAACAAGGCCAATGATTACCGACGCCCATGTCTCTACAAAAGCACATGAAGCAGTAATCGCAACAAGTCCGGCCAATGTCCCATTCAGCATTGTCGGAACATCAGATTTCCCTAAAGCAACCCATGAGATAAGCAACGCACTTATCGCTCCCGCTGATGCTGCCAAACTAGTATTTAAGGCAATAAATCCGAAGAATCCATTCTCTACTCCAAGTGTGCTTCCAGCGTTAAAACCGAACCAACCTACCCATAAGATCAAGACACCTAAAGTAGTGTAAACCTGGTTATGTCCGCTCAAGTTGTTAGCAGTTCCATCGACGTTGTACTTTCCAGCTCTTGGCTTCAATAGAATCGTAGCTGCCAATGCTGCCATTGCTCCTGTTAAATGGACGACTGTTGACCCTGCAAAATCCTGTTTTCCATGCGCTGCCAACCATCCACCACCCCAGATCCAGTGGGCTACTACCGGATAAACGATAATTGAGAACAGCAAGGCAAAGACAAGATAGGTGGAAAGTTTAGCCCGCTCTGCAAAGCCTCCGAAAGCAATTGCTAATGAAATGCCTGCAAATGCAAGCTGAAATACAAAGAATACGGCAGTCGAATAGGTACTTCCCTCTATTTCATAGCCTGAATAGAAGAAGTCAGACCACCCTACAAAAAAGTTCCCATTTTCACCAAATATAAATCCGTAACCAACTGCCCAAAAAACAAGTGAGGCAATTCCAAATGTAAATATAGTTTTACCGGCAATGTGACCGGCATTTTTCATCCTTGTCGAGCCCGCTTCCAATAATATAAATCCACCTTGCATCAAAATGACTAAAATAGCGCCCAACATAATCCAGACACTATTTAATAAGAATAAGTTATCCATCTAAAATTCCCTCCTCCTATTTTTTATTACTTCTAATTTATTTGTACGCGGAACTAGCACCAGAACACTTTCAGTTTTCAACACCGTTACTATGTTAATGTTTTAGCCTCATGTTGATTTGCTTTAGGCAGGCAATGAGCTATGATCCTATCTTGAGCAGGCCGAACCCAGAAACTTTGATAAGACACGAATGATAATAGTACGTGCTCAATAAATAGCACTTAAGTCTTTAAAGAGCGGTTCATGCTTGCGCCATGACTGTACTGGATACTCCCCCTTTTATGTTCGCCAGTACTGCAAATCCTCAAGCAACAACTCTGAATAAACATTCGTAAAAAAACTTATTGGCTCATTGGCTATCTTCCTCAACTCCTTTTCTCTTTCAATACTATCAGCCAGAGGATCCAAGATATTTAGATTATCTGATCAAACATTTACACTTTTATGTTCATAGATAAAGTTCATGAAATACATAAAAGCCAGGCAACTAAATGCCTGGCTCTTGAACGTATGGGTAGATTTCCGAATATGCTTATCGTATCTCTGAGGGATTTTTACCAGTGTACTTTTTAAATTGTCTACTGAAAAAATGGATGTTGTTATATCCTAGAGCATCAGCAACTTCTGTCACTGTGAGTCCTGTAAAAAGCAATAAATGCTCAGCTCGCTTTATACGAGAATAGACAATATAAGACTTGACGGTATGGCCGATGACTTGTTTAAAATTCTGTGAAAAATATCGTTGAGATAGATTTGCACGTTCAGCCAAACTATTAATCGTATGCGGCGACCCTGGATTTTGTTGAATATAATTGGCAATTTCTCGAATCGTTTCTAGTAATTTATTGCTCGTATTAGTCATTTGTTTTTCTTGTCCTCGTTCTTCTCTTAATAAATGGATCATCAATTGCTTCAAGATTAGCTGGGCCTCAATTTTTGCACCAAATGCCTGCACTAGAAATAATCGAACATATTGAGTTAAAAGCGATTCAAAGGTAATGGAATTTTTGAAGACCCGGTGACCTGAAGGTACCAATTGGAACGGTTCAGTTATATCAAAATGAATGTAAGTTAACACGAGGGGATTTTGCGGATTATGTGTGGCTGTTGTCTCATCGCCGGGTTTAAAAAGAAAGCAATGCCCTTTTTCTACATTATATGGCTTACCATTGAGCACTACTGTCCCTTCCCCAGCCCAAACATAAAATAAATCATAGTTGGGAATTGGTTTATCACGTTTTTTCCATTGCCAGCTCGGTTCACAATGAATAGTGGCCAAAAATGGTTTCAACATAAAATGATCTGAATTCAGATAAAGCATCCCAACTCCTCCTTTTATTCAGCAACAACTTACCTATTTACTTTATTCTGCATCTATATGTTAAGCAACTCTAATGCATTGTTCCATTAAAAAAACACCTACCACACGTGCTGATTAACCAAATCAACCAGTAAATAACTTGATTCCCCCCTTAGCACTACTTGTATAGTCGCGTTTTTGGATTACTTCGGATTGAATGACTTCTATTACGATTACCGAGATGTCTGAATGTATAAGTACACAGAGTGCAGAAGCTCTTTGGTATGAAAGAATAGCTGGCTTTTCTATGATGTTTGCCAATTACCAAGCCTGCGCAATCTGGGGCGATACTATTCGAACGGATCGATCGTGAATTCAAGTATTCATTTGATTATATGACCGACCAATTACTAACGATTTCTTGTGATTTTCGTGATATGAGTTGCACCATTTTCATGATTTTTGCTTCATTTGAACATTTTACACTTTTTATTTATTTTTTTAGATAAAATACACGAATTGGGAAAAGATATGAATTGAGGAATAAAAATAAAGGGGCGTTTAAAGCATGTCAATGGAATGGTTTAACAGAGTAACTACTGAGCTTCATGATCATCTGAATTCAATTTGCGATCAATATGATCAAGTCGGTCATATGTCGATTGACCAAAGTGCAAAACATCCACGTATCGAATTTTTTGTCGAAACGGAGGACGACGAAAGGGATTACTTCTGTACCCTTCATTTTGATCCACATAACGCAGAGTTTTACGTGGAAACTTTTGACTTTGAATTCGAACAGCAAACCAGAATCATTCTTACTGACATTGAAGATATAATTGACGCTATTCATGATATCTTCCATGATTTCATCAGTGATGATGAACTAGATGATCTTGACGAGGAGTTCGTTTTAGACGCCGTCAATAGTGGAGAATACTACGTGGGTGAAATTTCTGATACAGAGTTTGAGGAATTGAGCGTCGAATGGGAAACACCTGAAGTCACTGCTTTCCAAATCGAAGATGCAATAGAAATAACGCATCAATTTGGGGTAGTCAATGCTACTGGAGATGGTGTTCTTCGAAGGGTCAAGCGCTTTTGGTCGGAAGGCAACGAGCTTCACAAAGAGGAAAGCAGCTTCGTCTTTACAAAAGAAGAGGCGAGCACACTCATTGCTTTGGTTGCGAGTAATATGGATAAGATGACTTCATATGAAAATCTGTAAAGCTTAAAGAAAATAAACAGGCATTAGGGAATCTTTCCTAGTGCCTGTTTATCGTTTTCATTTCCACGTAGATTTATTTCCATTGAACCGCTACGGCGCTAGGGGAGGCATCTCGCCTTAAGCCAGATGAGGTATTCTTTAACCTATCTGGAATAACCTCTTGGCATTAACTGTATAATTATAGTCAAGAAATCCGCAATCCAGATTGCAGATTTCATCACTAATAATGAAATACTCTTTCTCACATAGACCATCCAGCGCAGGCGCGTCTTCGTGGTAGTCGAAGCGGGATTAGTGGGGAATCCTAATTCATTCCAAGTACAAGGGCTGTTTCAGTGGCCTCACAAAAGCCCTTATAAAGCGCATACGCCGTATTCATTTGTTCAACGTATATAGATTTTTAATTTCCCTTTTTAGTTTTATGTAATTGTTAAGCAATACTTCACATACTCTTATTACTGAGTATTTCCAACTAAGAGGAGGAAATGCATGGACATATTTGCTAGACCTGGAGATTCGTTTTGGAATTTCAGCCAGGTATTCAAGATGCCTCTTCAACTGATTATCGATTCCAACCGAAACATCAACACACAAATACTTACGACAGGTCAGCGAATTCAAATCCCTGGATTTGTTGCTACCAATTATAAAATTCAAACAGGGGATTCTTTATGTTTGATCGCACAAAGACTAAATCTTCCTTTGTATTCACTTCTTCTTGTCAACCCTAATCTTGAACCGAACCGCCTGCAAGTTGGACAGTTGATTAAAATTCCTCAGAGGATTACCTGGAGGCTTATAAACGGGAAACAAAATTTTGATTACGACATTATGATGAATGATATCAGAAGGTTACTAGCCGTTTATCCATTTTTGCAAACCGCTCCTATCGGAAATTCCGTTTTAAAACGAGAAATACCAGAAATCTTGGTTGGTAGTGGAACTAAACGAGTTCATTATAATGCTTCATTTCATGCGAATGAATGGATTACTACCCCTATCATTTTGACCTTTTTAAATGATTATTTGCTTTCATTAACGAACCAAACTACTATCCGCGGTCTTTTTACATTCCCCTTTTACCAACAAACGACATTATCCATTGTTCCGATGATCAATCCGGACGGAGTTAATTTGGTGTTAAATGGTCCGCCTGCAAATGAGCCATGGCGAAGCAGAGTTGTTGAATTGAATAATGGTAGCTTGGACTTTTCAGACTGGAAAGCCAATATAAGGGGTGTGGATCTGAATGATCAATTTCCTGCCAATTGGGATCGGGAAAGAGCTCGTAATCCTAAGTATCCGGGTCCAAGAGATTATGGCGGTGAGCGTCCTTTGTCCGAACCTGAGGCAATTGCAATTGCGGACCTGACAAGAAGGCGGGATTTTGCAAGAGTACTCGCTTTTCATACACAGGGAGAAGTTATTTATTGGGGGTACGAGAACCTTGAACCTCCTGAGTCTGAAGTTCTTGTTAACGAGTTCAGTAGGGTCAGCGGATACGAATCAGTTCAAACAATTGAAAGCTATGCTGGATATAAGGATTGGTTTATTCAGGAATGGCGGAGACCTGGATTCACAGTTGAACTTGGTTCAGGAAAAAACCCGCTTCCCTTGGACCAGTTCGATGAAATTTATCAAGAGACGTTAGGGATTTTTCTAGCAGGTTTATATGTATGACTAATTAAAAAAATCCGACTTAGTATGCGGGTGCCTGTGAACGAAACTGGGTTTTCTTGACGGTATGTGAAGTTCTTCTCCACCCCTTTAGACATTGCACACTAAATAATCATGACCGTTTGATAGCAAAAGGTATTCAATTCATAGTAAGGCAGGTAAACACGTATTGACACGTCAATTTTTCTCTGCTAAATTAACATCTAACACTAAAAGTCTATGACGAGAAAAAGTACGAAAAGGCCCCTGTTCCCTAATAAGTTGGCGCTTAGTGAAAGTCGACGAACAGCCCTTATCCGAAATTCATCTCTGAGATACAAAGCCGATAAGTCAGTTAGCTTTGACGGTTTTCCACCGTTATCTGGGGCACGTATGAGAATACGTTGACTGAAAGCCGTTTGTTTTTAGAAACCTGCGGAGTTATGGGTATAATCGCGAGCACGAACTCGTCCCTTTTTTAGGGTCGAGTTTTTTTATTTGCCAAAGCTGGAAGGAGATTTACTAGTTATGAAAAATTTAATTGTCGTCTTAGGTTCACTCATTATTGCATTTGCTTTTAACTGCTTTCTCGTTCCTTTCGGGATTTTAAGTAGTGGTATTAGCGGAATCGCAATTTTACTCGGCCTAATCAGCCCATTTAACACCGGTCTATTAAATCTAGTCCTTAACTTGCCTTTGATTGTTTTAGGCTACTACAAACTCGGAAAAACAATTACCATTAACACACTGGTTTGCGTCGTGTCGCTCTCGGCATTCTTATACGTGATACCAGTCGTTGCTGTGACAGACAATATCCTGTTATCAACGGTTTTCGGTGGCGGCATTGGTGGTATGGGCGTTGGTCTTATCCTCAAATACTCAGGAACTTCTGGCGGTTTGGATATTATTGCGATTATCGTTTCCCGTACAAGTTCTTTCAGTATCGGCCTTCTCCTCACGGGGATGAATGGCGTAATCGTGCTACTTTCAGGATTTGTCTTTGACTGGGAAATCGCGTTATATACCCTGTTGTCTATCTATATCACTGGTAAAATGATCGATACAATCTTCACAGATCACGTCAAACTGACGCTGCAGATTGT
Source organism: Sporosarcina sp. FSL K6-1540 (assembly GCF_038620285.1). Lineage (NCBI taxonomy): Bacteria > Bacillati > Bacillota > Bacilli > Caryophanales > Caryophanaceae > Sporosarcina > Sporosarcina sp. FSL K6-1540. The sequence goes on along the minus strand of NZ_CP152018.1, from coordinate 1,858,785 downwards.
CACGACAAAAGGTGATTTAATACGCAATGAGTTACTGGGATCCATCTATCGTGGGATTACGATTACGGAAGGTTACGGGGGCTATACTCAAGAGAAGAAAGACATTTTAATGATGGTCGTCACGCGTTATGAAACGCTGCATGTTAAAAAGATTGTCCGAAAGCATGATGAAGACGCATTTATTAATATTTATGAGACGGTTGAAGTTGATGGTAAATTTTCAGTTAACTAGTAGATAGTAAAAAATAGGTGCCCGGTTCTGAAAACAACTCAAATTGTTTTAGAACCAGTGGCACCTATTTTAATTCAATATAACGGTTAAGAAACTGATTTATTTTCATATTGTATTTGTCTTCGTCCAATGCAATGGATTCACCGTGGTTTGCATTCGGGACAAGATAGAGTTCTGCGTCACTTGAAGTATGTCGATACAAATCCTTTGTCAACTCTGTTGGAACAAATGTATCGCTTTCCCCATGAATATACAGGATCGGGACACTCGTTTTCTCCACCTCTTTTAGTGCACTCGCTTCTCTGAATGAATAACCTGCCCTGATTTTGGTTAACACACTGGTGCTATCTAACAATGGAAATGCCGGCAGATGAAACATCCGATTCATTTGATACTGGAATAATTGATAGACGGACGCATAGGGACTGTCCGCTATGATGGCTTTGACCTGGCTAGGAAGTTCTTCTTCTCCACTAGCCATCAAGACGGTCGCCGCCCCCATCGATAAACCATGGTAGACCACTTTAATATCAGTTCCAAGTTTCTCCACCAATAGTTGTGTCCAATCAATCAAATCGAGCCGATCTGGCCAGCCAAATCCATAATAATTACCCTCGCTCTTTCCATGCCCTCGTGCATCAGGCATGAAAATATTATAATCCAAATCGTTATGATAATGCTGTCCGAATAGCCCCATTTGCTTCGCGTTTCCTAAATAGCCATGCGTTAAAATGACCAATTTATCCGTTGGCTTGGATGCCGGCAAATAGTAACCTGACAGTTTCAGTCCGTCGCGTGACGTTAAAGTGAGTCGTTCAAAATTTTGATCCGCGACCCAACCTATCCAATCTCCATTCAAAAAGAGGTTCATTGCCTTATCGGATACTTCCAAATCTGCATTCTTCTGCAAGAAATCTTTCGGTCCCCGCTTGACTGCTAGCTCATAAAAAAAGAAACTGCCGATGATTTGGATCAGCAAGAAAACTGTAGCAAAAAGAACAAGTAGCCTCTTCCATTTGATTCGAATCTTACTCATTCCCCTTTACTATGCTGTCTCTTAGCATTCATGACGCCTATGATTAGTATAGTAGAGAAACTGAGAAAAATGAAAGAAATCAATACGATTACAGGAAATACCAATAGAGTTTCTGATAGTCTATCGCATCACCCAAGCAATTCGTGCAAAAAGGAATGGTACCTATTTTGCATTCTCCTACATAGAACTCTGCACCTTGGACACAATAGCTAGGATGAAATCATTCTACAAAAGGAGGTTCAAGTCATGTCGGAAGAAAATAAAAACAAAAACAAAGACAAAGGTAAACAGCGGAATGCCCTCAAATACGATACAAAGCCGAAAGACGATGTTGAGTTTGCACGTGAAAGCGAATTTTTAAATTTAGATGGTAAGAAAAACAAAAGAAAGCGTTGAAAACAGTGCCTGTCAGTTTCCCCCTAGAGAACTGTTAACTGATGCACTGAATTCTACTTATCGCATCTAACATAAATCCCCCTAGTCAGATGAGCATCTGACTAGGGGGATTTATTTTGGATATTTTGACTTAAAACGTTATTAACTCAGCTACTCATCCTCATACATAATCGATTTCTACCTACAGAAAACGCATCGGCCTAAAGTTTAAATAATCACACGCATATATTAATCGAGGACAGACGTATTTTTGATAAGCATAAGGTATGAGATTTCTTTTTAACAAGGTATCAACAATAACTTGTTACGAATTGCGCTAATTGGAAAATTTAACGGTAGATGATGCATGCTTTCTACTACCTTGGTATTAATAAATTGATCAATAAAGGAATGAGGTCTTTGAATGAAAATTAGTTTTCTAACTCCAGCTTACAATAGTGAAGAATGGATTAAGATAATGCTGGATAGTATTCCGAAAGAATATGCTTATGAAATTATTGTTTGCGACGATGGTTCCACTGATAAAACAGTAGAACTACTAAAGGAATATGAAAAAACTTGTCCACAATTAAAAATAATAACGCATGAAGCAAATAGAGGTGCTAGTGAATCATATAATCGATGCATTGCTGAAGCAACCGGGGATTATGTAGCAATCATTGATAGCGATGATCAATATTTACCTCCGATTCGGGATGTACTAGCACAAGTTGACGGTGAATATGACATTTATTACTACAATATGTTAACGAAACACGGACTACAATTTGTGAAAAGTAAAGATGATGCTTATACGTGGTGTGGACAATTTAAGATCATTCGAAGAAGTTTTATAGGGGATGCAGTGTTCACAACGAGAAAAGATTTTGCCGGAGATTGGGATTTTAATAGAGTATTAATGGATAATAACCCCAAGTGTAAATATACTGGACTATTTGCCTATTGGTATAACTATCCTAGAGAAACTTCCGAATCTGATTTGCATCTTAGAGGGCTGAAATAAGGAAATGAATGTCGTTCTATTTCTGGAACAGCCTCTCCAATGAAAGGAGTTGACCTATAACTATATGTTTAAAGATAAAATATTACTAATAACAGGTGGAACTGGTTCATTTGGTAACGCTGTATTAGAAAGATTCTTAACTACTGATATCAAGGAAATTAGGATATTTTCAAGAGACGAAAAAAAACAAGATGATATGCGCATTTTATATCAGAATAACAAAATTAAATTTTTCATCGGAGATGTACGTGATAGTAGCAGTTTAAATAACGCTATGTACAATGTAGACTTCGTTTTTCATGCAGCAGCCCTTAAACAAGTTCCCTCTTGCGAATTTTTCCCCTTAGAAGCCGTAAAAACAAATATTCTTGGAACAGAAAATGTATTAACTGCAGCGATAAACGCAGGTGTGAAAAAAATCATTTGTCTCTCTACAGATAAAGCCGCATACCCTGTCAATGCAATGGGGATTTCAAAAGCGATGATGGAGAAAACATTCATTGCAAAATCTAGAATGGTTACTCCTGACAAAACCTTAATTTGTGGAACTCGCTACGGTAATGTGATGGCATCCCGTGGATCAGTCATACCATTGTTCATAGAACAAATTAAGAACGGAAAGCCGTTAACGGTTACTGATTCCAAAATGACTCGTTTTATGATGAGCCTTGAAGAAGCAGTCGAATTGGTGTTATATGCCTTTACAAACGCAGTGAATGGCGACATTGTGGTTCAAAAATCCCCCGCTTGTTATATAAAAGATTTAGCACAAGCATTGATTGAATTATTTAATGCGAAAAATGAAGTTAATATCATTGGTACCCGTCACGGAGAAAAAATTTACGAGGTACTTCTTACGAAAGAAGAAGCAGCCAAAGCAATTGATATGGGAGATTTTTATAGAATTCCTGCTGATAACCGAGATCTAAATTATGGGAAATACCTCGAAGAAGGTTCCCCTAAAATTACGTTGACCGATGAATATAACTCTAATAATACAAAGACCCTTTCAGTAGATGAAATAAAAGAAAAGTTGTTAAAACTAGATTTCATTAAAGACGAACTGCGTAAATGGAATGGAGGATAACATGAAATTCCTAGTTCTTGGGGCAACTGGAATGGCAGGTCACACCATCTCATTATTTTTAAGTGAGAAAGGGCATGAAGTTACTACCTTTTCAAGAACAGCATTTCCTTATTGCAAGAACATAAATGGGGATATTATGGATGATTTTTTGTTGAATTCAATTCTAGTAAAAGAAAACTATGACGTAGTGATCAACTGCATAGGTATTTTAAACGAAGCGTGTGAGTTAGTACCGTCAAGAGCTGTCTATCTAAATAGTTACTTACCACACCTTATAGCCGATAAATTAAAAAACACCAACACTAAATTAATTCATATGAGTACAGATTGTGTTTTCTCAGGTAAATCAGGACCCTATTCCGAAGATAGCGCTCGTGATGGTGAAACTTTTTATGATCGAACAAAAGCTCTGGGCGAAGTTAATGATAACAAAAATTTAACCTTTAGAAATTCAATTATTGGTCCGGATATGAAAAAGAATGGAATTGGTTTATTTGATTGGTTTATGAAACAACAAGGAACTATTAATGGATTTACAGGAGCCATCTGGACTGGCGTCACTACTTTGACTTTAGCAAAAGCTATGGAAAAGGCTGCAATCGAAGATTTAACAGGGTTATATCACCTTGTAAATAATCAGAGTATAAGTAAGTTTGATTTATTAAAACAATTCAATGCGAATTTTAAAGCGGATGAGTTAACGATTTTGCCTAGCGATTCCGTCAATGCCGATAAAACACTGATAAATAACCGACAGGATTTTTCATTCAAAGTACCCAGTTATGAAAATATGATCATAGAGATGAAACAATGGATTTGGACACACAAGAATTTATACCCACACTATTTCAGTAAACGTTGACCATGTTCTTCAGATAATGGAAGTATAAACAAAGGTACCTGGTCCTGAAGCGATTTAGAATTGTTTCAGAACCAGATACCTTTTTTAATTTGTAGTAAACGGGTTTGCGACCATTACTTTTCTTTAAGATCTTAAAGGTCACTGAAGACTTTTCCCTTGTAAACACTAGTAATTGCCACCTCGTAATCTTCCAGTTCACACTGTTCTTAACTTGCTTTATAACATTAATATTTCCCGAATGTCTTCTTCGGTTAAAGTAGACGACGCTTTCTCCTCAGAATCGATGATTTCTTCAATCAGATGCCTTTTCTTATCTTGCAATTCATTTATTTTTTCTTCGATTGTACCGCGGGCAACAAGCTTGATGACTTGTACAACATTTGTCTGGCCAATACGATGCGCACGATCAGCTGCTTGCTCCTCAACCGCAGGATTCCACCAAATGTCATATAGAATAACGGTATCTGCTCCCGTCAGATTGAGACCTGTACCGCCTGCTTTCAAGGAAATGAGAAATAAATCACGTTCACCTGCATTGAATCGATTACAAATTTCCACGCGTTTCTCTGATGGCGTTTGTCCATCAAGGTAGAAATAAAGCAGTTCTTGATTCGCTAACTCTCTACCTATAAGTCCAAGCATTTTCGTGAATTGGGAAAAAATCAACACCCTTCTTCCCGACAGCTTGGATTCCTCTATAATCTGCATTAGCTGTTCAAATTTCCCCGAACTTCCTTTATAGCCATCCACAAATAAGGCCGGGTGACAGCAAATCTGTCTTAACCGAGTCAAACCAGCGAGAATTTTGATGCGGTTTTTTCGGAGTGTATCCTTGTCGAGATGTTTCAGTGTGTCGTGTCTGAGCTTAGCCAAAAAGGCAGCATATAGCTTCTTCTGATCAGGTAGCAACTCCACCGATTCCAGCCACTCGACTTTTTCAGGAAGCTCCGCAAGGACATCCTTTTTCAACCTACGAAGCAAAAATGGACGAATCCTCCGGGCAATCGTTTTCCTTGGCAGATTACTGAATTCCTTAAGACCCTGAAATAATTCAGGAAAGACAACCCGGTAAATGGACCATAGCTCTTCTAATGAATTCTCTATCGGTGTACCAGTTAGGGCGAAGCGGTTATCTGCCTGTATCTTCCGCGCTGCTTTTGCTGTTTGTGTCACAGGATTTTTAAATGCCTGTGCCTCATCAAAATAAACGGTATGAAAGAACTGTTTTTCGTACCACATGATGTCACTGCGCAACAACGGATAGGAAGTGATAAGAACGTCCATATCTATTACATCCTTCTGTAAATTGCTCCGCTCTGTCTTATTACCATCTACCACAACAGCTTGAATCTCTGGAGAAAACTTCATGATTTCACTTAACCAGTTATACGTCAAAGATGATGGGCAGACAATAAGAACCGGGAGCTTCTTTTTACGGATGTTAGGAAGCTCGGATAAAATAAACGTGATGCTTTGCACTGTTTTACCCAGCCCCATATCATCTGCAAGAATCCCGCCGAATCCGTAATGAGCAAGTGTTTTCATCCATTTGTAGCCATCTTTTTGGTAGTCCCGTAATATTGGATCCAAACTTTTTGGGACTTCAAACCCCAAACTGTCTGGATTGTGGACGTTCTCCAAAAATTGCAGGAACGATTTCTCTAACGTGAACACATCACGATTATCGACTGAATCAAGAAGCTGAAGACCTTGAGCAAATGGTAATATCAAACCGCTTTCCAATTCTTCATGCTGTTCAGGAAGTGCATTCAAGAAGCGGTTCATTTCTTCAAACTCCCTCGTCTCCAATGAGAGTATGGATCCATTACCCAATCGATAGTACTTCCGTTTTTCTTCTAGAGCCAATAGAACTTCACGTATATGCTTTTCAGGGATACCATCGAGCTCAAATTTGAATTCTAGCCAATTGGTTCTCTCTTTTTTCATCTTCACAGTAATCTTCGGGTGAGCTTTGCCTCTAAATATCCGATTTTTCACAGCCGTAGTTGCATATATTTGCGCAAACGTTTTAAGCTTCGGAACGACATGATACAAAAATTCATATTCCAATTCTTCATTGTGCAAAAAATAACCGCCGTCTGTCTTGGAAAACAAGCTTTTTTCTATTAACTGCAAGATCTCTTCTTCCTTATCCATATCCCTCACAAAAGTGGAGCTTGCCGGGATATCCCCAGTAGGTTCCAATGGATTGATCATAATATTTTCATAATGAAACTCCAACCCAACGAGCAATCGGTTTTTCACACGATCCAAGTACACTTTAGCAATTAGCGGTGTCTTAAGAAGGTGCTTATACATACTGTCCGATAGTTGTACATTGCCTAGTTTCTTCAAACCAGGCACCACTTTTTCTAGAAAAAAACTAACCTGCTCTTGAGGAATCGAAATTTGATTCGTTCCTGAACCATCAAGCAACTCCTTTAGGTCCGAGAGACGTTTACAATCCTCACTTTTCAGCTGGATTAGTTTCCCTTCAGATAAGACAGAGCTGTATGAATTCAGCACAACCATTTGATTCAACCCTTTGATCTTCAGTTGATAGCCTTTGCCCTCAGCTTCAGCAAAGTCAAACTGTAAAGAAAGTGGTTCGTTCGATACACGAAGACCGGCATACATATTCCCGCCATATTCCAATTTAATCGATGGTACTCTCTCAAGTATGGGAAATAGCCTGTCCCAAGAAGATGGAGGAATCAGTAGTGTATGATGATCGCTGACATAATTTGATTTCCCCAACAATTCATCAACATATACATCTTCATCATGAATTACTTGGATAAGCTGCTGGATCAAAGCATTTGTTTCTTTTTGAAAGCAATGAAGATTAGGGTTAAACGTGAATGAATTAGAAAGCACGCTAGTATGTCCGTCTTTCACATGCTTCAGAAAGTCCCTGATATTCTGCACATTAGTCGGACCAATCCTCACCTTTATTCCAAATATATGCCGCCCCTCTCCTAGGGTAACGGCTTTGCACGTAAATTCCACATCAAGCACTTGCCTGTTTTCAAAGTGAAGCTGATGACCGCTAGAGCGTTTAGGTTGGGCATTGAAAAGTGTCAGTAAGCCTTCCGTTAGTTCTTGATTTGTTAATGAATCAGACTGGAATCCACTTAGACTATTGGGGATTTCCTGACGCTGAAGTGCATTAATCGATAGTAAAACGGCTGCAATATGCTGACAATCCATTTGAAAGGAAGCTAGTGCAGGACAGCTACATTTCGTAAGTAAACCACCTTTTTCATCCTTTTTAATGGTGACATGGAAATCATCCATTCCTGCAACTGTTGCTTCACAACCATTAGGACCGTAGTTTTTAACTGTCACTTTATTAGCCCGATAAAAAGCTTCACCTCTTTTGAAGGAGACTGTACCGCACTTGTCTTTAATTAACTCTCGGTTTAATTTTATATTCATTGGTCTGCCTCCTCCCTCGTTTCGGATTCCGGGTTCTCGCTTATTACCTTGAGTATACCAAACAAGCTTTCGGTAATGTAGGGGTTCTGGAACAGTTTGAAGTTTAATGAGAACTCGTCACCAATATAGGTGATTTAACCGAGATTCACCTTTAAAGACAACCAGATAGCGCAAGGTAAACAGACATCCATTTGAAGGACAATTATATCCTTTAATGGGTGACCATATTTTCACATTCTTGCAACTAGATACTCGGTACTTAACAAAATGGAAGCAAGTTGTTTTTTTGTGCTTAATACTAGGGAGCATTTTCCAATACCGCTTCATCGCTTGGTGATGGCCTCCCGTAATGAGCCCGCCAGAAGATCACTGTCAGTCTCATTACTTCGGCTCACACTTGTCGCTCCTTCGCTAGAATCATTCGTCGTACAAGGAGATTATTAAAGTTTCTATTGAATTCTAATTATAAATTTAAAGTGCCTAGTCTATAGCGGTAAGCCGCAACATAAAATTCGTGAATTTCTTCATCAACATTATCGATAGCCATGATTTTTTTTGAATAGATAGTAAGGTATAGTAAAGCTAGGTGATGATATGAAAACAAAGATTTACGTAAACAATGACAAATTTATAGCAGGGATGACCATGAAAGATGGAGCCGAACTTGAACACAACAACATGGCGCTCCATGCCTGCAAAAAAACCGATAATATAATCGAAAATCGCAAAAGATTAGCCGTTTCCTTACAACTCGAGCTGAGTGACTTCGTTTGTGCCACTCAAACACACAGCGCCAATTTCTATCGCGTGACGCTCAACGATAAAGGACAAGGTGCCGAGCGAATGGACACCGCCATTGCGGACACAGACGCCCTGTATACCTATGAGCCCAATCTTGTATTGTGCAGCTTTACTGCTGATTGTGTACCCGTGATTTTTTACAATGAAGTGAACGGCCTCATCGGCGTGATCCATTCTGGATGGCAAGGCACAGTCAAAGAAATCACGTCGAAACTATTCGAACATTTAACACAAGTTGAACGCTGTAATCCGAGCGATTTTCACGTCCAGATTGGTGCAGCGCTAAGCCAGGAAAAGTTTGAAGTCGATGAAGATGTCTATTTAAAATTTAAAGCGCTTGGCTATGCGGATGATTTTATGTATTACAATGACGACACTCACAAATATCACATCGATAATCAGCTCGTCGTGAAAAGGCAATGTGAGTTGGCGGGAATTCCAGCTGAGCGGATTGCGATTGATCGAACTTGCACGTATGTAGATCCAGATGGTTTTTCTTATCGAGAGGATAGACAATGTGGGAGGCATTTGGGGTTCGTTGTAAAAAAGGACATTGACCAAATGGAGATAGAGTAACAATCAATTACATCAATGCAAGCTATCCGAAAAAGCACATCAGCTTAATACGTTGATGTGCTTTTTCGGATATTACTGTTTTCTCAAATAGCGAAACTTCCCCCTTGCGGCAGGGTCCACCCTAAACTCGCAAAACCTTGTGGCTCTAGGTTCATGAGTCTGTTAAAGGTTACTAAGTCTATTAAGTCTTTAAATAAAATCATTATATAGAATTCGCTAATTAACATGCATTTCTCTTTTTCTATAAAAAATCAAGACGAATTATTACACTTAGACACAAAAGGATCTTACTAGAAAAAAAGAGGATAAATCCTCAAAAAGGACAAGTCCTACTCTCTCAGACTATCAAATATAGCCACAGAAACGCACAGGTTGCTCATAGACCAATGATAAACGGAAATAGGTGTATATGTCTTTACCTCTTCTTTTACGGATGATTCTATACTATCTGTGAGCGTTTTTAGAAAACCGAAGAAGATCAGCGGAAATGGCGAAAGGATTTTGTATAATTATTCGTTTAGACACGTCTAGCGTCCACCTGAAAGCCCGTTAATTCAACGATGTATAAAAATTTGATGCATAAAAAAGGGAAGGGCTATAGGAGAGAAACTGAGGCATGACAAGGGGTTGCCTGTTGGAAACAACTGCCAAGAATTTTTATTATGTAAAGCTGTTGTGTTTTGAACCTGGCGTGACTATCTTTGGGACTAATTGTGAATGAGGTTGCTTGGCTGATATTAGATGTTTAAACAAATATTTTTTGTTGTTGATTATAGAAAAATACAGTGACAAAAGCTCTGGCTACTACGTAAGCAAATGTTTCATTAAAACCATTTTTGATTAAGTAATCAGCAATTGCATCAGTAATGGTAGTGCCCGAGTTAGAAAGAACATTAATTAAATCGTTCATTGCTTTCCAATGAAAAATAACTAGTCCTACTCCCAAATTGTCTTCTATTTTCTTTATTGTTGCATCCCAGCCTTTTTGGCCAGTTTTATTCATTACTTCTTTTAAAGCCTTCGCGCCAAGTTTTGCTGTTAAAGTAAATTTACCTCGTGTTTGCATTTGGTCAGTTGAATCATGTTGGAGCTTTTCAATAAGAAAGTCTCCATATGATGGATCATTAAAATTTTCTTTTTCTGATTCAATGATTTCTATAAGGACTTTTTTAAAATTTTCTTCGCTTGATATAAGTTGGATTTCATTTTGAATGCTCCGATTTGATTGAGCATTAGCTGTTGGTATTATTAATGATGTACTTAATAAAATTCCTGACAGTACTCCCGCAATAATTTTTTGACTATTTTTCATTTCGTTTCCACCTTTTTCTTTTTTTTGCAATACTAACCATTAATATAGTACTATTTATTCTGTCACGAAGTCAATTAGAGTGAAAAATCAATTTTAAAAATATTTATAGGGAAGTGTTTTTTTGAGTGAAAATAAAGAAAATGAACTACCATGGTATTTGAAAAAAACACCTTTTTTGATCATTGCTTTTTGTTTTGCACCAGTGGCTTATATAATTGTTTTTTTAAATTGGAATCGTTTGGATAATGAAACAAAGGGGAATCGTTTTTTTGTAGCATCTATATTATTTTTAATCTTCTCTATAGGTCTTATGCCTCGTAGTGTTTTGAGTATTTCTCTTACAATTGGTGTAGTTATATTTCTTTGGGCTGCTACAGTTGCTGTTTTGTTAAGAAGGAAATAAATCGTAACCTTTGTGAAGCTTAAGAGCAGTTTTTTTTATCCCTTTCAATGTTCGTAACTTTTAAGTATTGACACCAAAATCAGGATGCAGTAATATCAAGGCATCAATCGGTGTCGTAACTAAGTGTCATAAATAGACCGCAAAAAAGGGGGGCAAATACATATGAAATATGGTTATGGTCGCGTAAGTACAGCATCACAAGATTTAGAGTTACAGCTACAGACATTGAAAAGTGAAGGTTGTGACAAAATTTATTCCGAGAAATTCACTGGAACTAAAGCGGATCGCCCCCAATTTGTAGAGTTACTTTCATTGCTGAAAAAAGGGGATACATTGGTAGTTACGAAGCTAGACCGTTTCGCAAGATCGGCAGAAGATGGGGTAAATCTAATCAAAGAATTGCTTTCAAAAGGAATCAAGGTTCACATATTAAATATGGGACTTGTAGAAGATACATCAATGGGCAGATTAATTTTAAGAATGTTATCAGCCATTGCGGAATTTGACAGGGATATGATAGTTGAACGATTAGCAGAGGGTAAAGCAATTGCGAAGCAGAATCCTGATTTTCGTGAAGGTAGACCGAAGAAATTCACTAAAAAGCAAGTAGCACACGCTTTACAGCTATTAGAAACAAATTCCTATACGCAAGTAGAAGAAATTACAGGGATTTCTAAAAGCACACTAATCCGTGCCAAAAGAGAAGTAACAAAAGGGTTGCTTTAGTTTAAGTATCGGCTGCCTTTACAGGGCAGCTTTATCTTATTGAGTAATGAAGTTAACTACTTCCGAGAAGAACAGTTATGGTACTTGTAACAGGTGCTGTTATTATTGGAGATGTGATGTGGGAAGCCACTACTTCAGTTGCAAAGAATATCATAAATTTACTTTTTTCTAAAAATGATCCTGTATACAAGACAGATAAGGAAGCAGAAGCAGCTGCAAAAAAAACTTGGTTATAAAAAAATTAGTGAGAAATGTGGTAAAGCCGCGATTTTTGATAAGGTGAAAAAATCCACAAAAGGGCCTGGTTATATATCTCGTGATATAGATAATCATAGCGGTAAGGCTGCTTGGAAAGGTGGCACTTCGCCGCAAAATCTCTGTTCAAAAGATAGAAGGAGTGGTACGTATGATACGAAACTCGACAGGGTCGCCGACTAAATCCATTAATACTAAGTCCGGGGTTCTCCTAACTGAACCGTGGAGTTCTTCTATGTATTTTGATGCACCCGTGGAGAATCGTGTTAGATTCTCCACGGGTTTTTTTAGTGAAGTTCGAGTAAAAGGTATTCAAAAGTTTATTAACGACCTCACGTTGGGTGAGCCAACTATCGATCTATTCATTTCCCTAGAATACAATAGGAGAAAGAAATATATTGCTAAAAACTTATCAAAGCGTATATGTTTAGTTAATTGGAAAGAATATAAACTAACAAGTGAAGAGTTTGATCTTGACGATGGGTTTGGTAAGATTGCATCAATAAAAGATGTACCAGTAAGTGAGGCAATCTTATATACAATAGATGTACTTCTCAATAAAAACACTTGTGCTTTCAATGCTTTATTTATTATTGTTACGAGTAAGTATCTAATCCACTTCGGAGCGAGCGGAGACGTAATCAATATCCTTTCTAAAGACCCTAAGAATATTGATTATATAAAAATGGGTTATAAGGGTATTTTTGATACTGTTCACGATGAACCTTTAAGCTGAAATCAAAGTCAAGATGATTTGTTAAAAAGCGACCTATCCATATATCTGAACGGAAGTGCTAATTGTCTCACAAGTTATCTGTATTTACATTCTTACAAACTCCATTACTCAATAGTAATGGAGTTAACTACTTCCGTGAACGGGTGTTATGTCAACCGCATCTATATGAGAGTTAAAAGGTAACAAAAACAGGGTCGCTGTTATATTTCAAAACAATTCAATATAGCAATTGAAAACTTCGAAATGAAATGATAAACTTATTGCATATCAACTTACTTTAACTTTTAATACCGAACCCATGCGGGATCGGTGATGACTAATAGAGGTCTTTGGACCGATTGAGACACAGTTCTTTTTTTGCTGTGATTAAAAATCGGACCAGGGGCTTTTTTCGTTCGATTCATGGCGAGTTATCAAAATTCGCAAGACGGAATATCATACAAAAATCAAGAAGGATGTTCCCAACTAATTTTTAAACGTTCATTTCATAAATAGAGAACGTTTAAGTAGGAATGAATATTACTGCTTCTTTTATTTCTAAAATTATGTATAATAGAGGTAGTTATTTAATTTTTTGAGAGTCCTTATAAATCCCACGTATTGACGTGAGCAGATTAAAAAGGGCATGAAATATTTTGCATTGCTTATTCCCGTATTCATACGAGCAGAACAGGCATACTGAAAAGTTTTTTATAAGGCGAATCCAAAGGCACACTTGCGCATTTTTACAATGCACTTGGGGTGTATTTTTTATATACAAAATTAAACAGGAACCGATTGTTAAGAAACCTTTACGGTTTGTTGTGAAGCCATTCCTGGATAAAAAAGAGAGCATGAAGGAACGATATCTCTGCAAATCCCGTCTTTTGACGAGCAGATTTAAGTAGAGTTTCACCAAAGTGATCAGTGTATCAAAAAAACTAAACAGGTAAGAATCCAAAAGACGTTTCATGCGCAAAATTGCGCCATAGATGCGTCTTTTTTGATTATAAAAAAGTGTATATTGGGAAGAAGTTGCTCATTTCCACAATACACTCGGAGTGTATTTTTATATATGAAAATTAAATGAAAGCAACCGTAAAGAAACCTCGGATTTTTATTGTTTTCTATTAATCAGTTACTGGAAAACACATCACACCAACTACTTAGAATATAATCCAATTAAAGCATCTACTATTACAGTCGAGCACCCTAGCTTTCATTAAACCGAAGTATTTTAGCGTCGTTTCCAAAGCAAAAAAAGCACTTCTTTGATCAATCAATGATCAAGGAAGTGCTTTTTTCAGAAGCTCGAGTGTTATATTATCGTGCTGATTTCAATAATTTTAATACCCCTTTGGCAACTGCACCACCTGATGCTGGATTTTGTCCAGTGACAACACGGTCATCAACTACAGCGAACGCTGCCCAGTCTTCGCCTTTCACGTAATTGGCTCCTCTGTTAACAAGTTCATCTTCTGTTAAAAATGGAACTATTTTATCTAATCCAAGTGCGATTTCTTCAGTGTTTGCAAAACCTGCAACCTTTTTGTCGGCAATTAAATAGTTACCTGCCGCATTTTTAATATTTAATAAACCAACAGTACCATGACAAACAGCAGAGACGATCCCGCCATTATCATATATTTTACTAGCAATGTTTTGTAACTTTTCATCATTAGGGAAATCCCACATTACACCGTGTCCACCTGTATAATAGATGGCATCATAATCTTCAGGATTAACATCTTCTGCCGATAAAGTAGCACCTAGCTTATTTAAAAAATCATCGTTTGAATAATATTGCCAATCTAATTCAGTCATTTGATCTGGTTGTAAGCTGTGTGGATCAATCGATGTATATCCACCTTTAGGGCTAACGTAAACTATTTTATATCCCTCTTTTTCCATCTCATCTACAAAGTGAACAGCTTCTCCTAACCATAATCCTGTTGCACGTTCCAGATTTGGATATTTAGAAATATTAGTTACAACTACTAAAATGTTTTTCATTATACATGCTCCTTTTTGTTTGATACTATGAACCTTAAAGGTTAAACCATACTTTAAGTCAAGGAGGACGTGCTGTGTATTCTATTCAAAAAGCTAGCCTATTAGCTCAAATTCCTTCAAGCACGATCAGATATTATGAAAAAATAAATTTAATTCCTCCAATAAAAAGAAATAAACAAGAACATCGTACATTTGATGATAAAGACATTGAAATTCTTAATTTAATAAGATGTTTCCGACATCTAGGAATGTCGATTGAAGATATAAGAGTAAGCATTTCAAACATAAATTTAGAATATGAAGATATGAATACTAAAGCAATTTTATTTCAGCATAAGAAAAAATTAGAAGAGCAAATTGGTATTTTAAATTCATACATCCATGAAATCGAAGAAAAAATAGTTATATAAAAATTTCAAAAGTTGATTCCATTTGAGCTGCCCCTGTCAAATAGACAGTGTGAATGTCTTCAATCAAGTGACGGCCAAATGAAATGGGTAATTTTTTAATTATCTTACTTATGATACGGCTCTCCATGATGTGGCTAAGTGCGGTTTTTCATGAAAAAAAGTACCTTGTCCATTTCACATGAATAAGATACTTTTACAATTTGATTATTATTTTCGATTTGCACATCAATACTTACCTTCAGTATTCTTTCTAAATATCCGCAATCCTCTAATTCTCTAGCATAAGCATGTTTTTCTAAACCTGAAGTACGTTGAAATTTTTCAACAACATCTCTATCTCTTTTATTAGCTACATCTATACACAGAAAAAGAATAGGACACTCACATGTCCTATTCCCTTGCTACATTATTCATTTGGAAATTTCGGTAGATAAATCATCGACTTAAATAAATCGCCATCTACTTGAACTAAGAACCGTCCGAGCTGGATGTGAATCAGGCTTTCAGCAATCGACAACCCTAATCCGCTACCTTGACTTGATCTAGATTCATCCCCTCGTTTAAAGCGTTCCATTAGTTCATCGACTGAAATATTTAATTCATATGCCGAAATATTTTTAAATGTCACGAGTATTTCATTCCCTAAATCTTCAACATCAATATAGACCCTTGATGCAGGTTGTGCGTATTTAAAAATATTCGAGAATAAGTTTTCGATGGAGCGCCATAGGAGTTTACCATCAGCCTTC
This sequence comes from Sporosarcina sp. FSL K6-1540, assembly GCF_038620285.1. Taxonomy (NCBI): domain Bacteria; kingdom Bacillati; phylum Bacillota; class Bacilli; order Caryophanales; family Caryophanaceae; genus Sporosarcina; species Sporosarcina sp. FSL K6-1540. The sequence goes on along the minus strand of NZ_CP152018.1, from coordinate 1,842,771 downwards.
ACATACACCTTTTCTGTTGGGTGAGCTAACTTAAAATTTAATGACGACGCTTCAATTTTTTCATCCATCTCTCCTATTCCTTGCGTTAGTAATGATACCATGTCAATCCGTTCTAACTGAACAGGCATACTTCCGCTTGACGCTTTAGCCGCTTCAAATAAATCATCCGTTAAGATCTTAAGTCTTTTCGATTTTTGATCCAACACGTCTACATATTCTGCAATTATTTCAGGGTCGTTTTCTATTTTTAATAAATCGACGTACGTAATGATTGACGTTAAAGGCGTTCTGATATCATGCGAAACATTTGTAATGAGCTCTGTTTTTAAACGCTCGCTCTTGATCTCACTATCCACTGACTTTTTTAACCCATCGTTAATACTATTAATATTCGCTGCGAGTCGGCTAAACTCCCCTTTTCCGTCTACTTCAATTCGATGATGAATATCCCCATTCTTAATTTGCTCTACGCCCTCTTTAATGCGGTTAAATGACTTCACCTTTTTCATCGCAAACCAGGCAGCTAGACCAATGGTAACGGGAAACATGAAAAACGTTGCTGCAACTACTATTGGATAACCGATGACAAGCAGCACAGTTTTTACACCTATACTGCCACTATCAAATACATTTTTCACCGAAAGAAAAACCTTTTTGAGAATTTGATAGATGAGTGTATGCTGAAGTAATGATCTATTTTTGATATGCTTTACGAGCGATAAAATCATCAGTAAGGCAATGATAAAAATAGGTGCCGTGAGAAGCGTGTGCATATCGTGCAACACTTCAACAATCATTGCTATCCACATCGCTGTTAAAGAAACGACTATCACAATATTGAGATCATTATATAGTTTGTCAATGACATGAAAATGAATTTCTTTATCTTTAAATGACGTTCTTCCAATAACCATGATTAGATAAACAAAAGATAAAATAAATCCTGCTAGAAATACAATTAATTCATTAAGAAAACTTTTGGCAATCGCTTTGTCTTTTTCCCATCCCTGCATTTTTTGTTGTAAGAAAGATTCTTTAAACGCCACAAAAATGACGTCTTTTTGTGGATTCAACTTTTCAACATTGTGTGTAAAGTAATCGAGGTATTGACTTTCTTTCACTTCATTTGGATAAAGCTTTTGTTGATAATCCTCAAATAGCATATATGCACCAAATGATTCAAATTGCTCTTTCTTATTTAGTTCACTATTGGAGAATACATGTTCACCATCACTCGCATAATACACGCTTCCTTCATATGCTTCTAGTGTGCTGAGTAACCGATAAAATTCTCTTACCTGTTCTTTCATGCGTTCATCTTTTTTACGATTGATGTCATCTGCATATTCTTCTTTAAAGATGCGCTTATTGTCCGCTTCACTTAAGTCGGAATCATATCCGTTGTAATGAAATTCATTGAATAACTCGTTTTCAATTCCTCGTCTATCTTCTTTAGTCAGTGCCTTACCACCTAAAATATATTCTTCACTTTTATACTTTCCGATTAATTGCGTTAAAGAGGTAATAAGATCGTAACTTTCATCAGCAAATACTCGGCTCTCAAAATAATTATCTTGATTTATACTACTAAGATGAACCTCATTAAATTCCATGTTGATAATTGCCTTCGCTGCACCAGTTAAACAAACGATGGCAATCAGAAACACAACCACTTTCGTAATGAGTGCATGACTAATATTTCTCAACTTTATACCCAACTCCCCATACAACTTTTAAATACTTCGGCTCTTTCGGATTAATTTCAATTTTTTCTCGAATCTTTCGAATATGAACCGAAACCGTATTTTCTGGATTAATGGCCCTTTCATTCCATACCTTTTCATAAATCTCTTCAATCGTGAATACTCTCCCAGCATTTGCTGTGAGAAGCTTTAAAATTTTATACTGCACTGGTGTCAAATAAACCTCTTGTTTATCAACGGTAATGATTTTCTGTTCATCATCAATCATGAGCCCGCCCGTTTGAAGTACATAACTACTCGCCTCAAGACTCCCGAATGTCGTATACCTTCTTAGCTGCGATTTCACTCTAGCCACAAGTTCTAATGGATTAAACGGCTTGGCCATATAATCATCTGCTCCGATATTTAATCCAAGTATTTTATCATAATCCTCAGACTTGGCAGAAAGCATAATTACCGGAATCATATTATCTTGTCGAATCTTCATCGTCGCCGTAATCCCATCCATTTTTGGCATCATAATATCCATAATAATTAGGTGAATAACGTGATCTCGAATAAGATCGATTGCCTCTATCCCATTGTAAGCTTTGAATACTTGATAACCCTCATTTTCCAAATAAACGCTAATCGCTCTTACAATTTCTTTATCATCATCACAAATCAAAATGTTCAACTACATTCATTCCTCCATCTCTTTAGGCTCATGTGATCACCCCTATAGGATCTGTATAAGGATATGATACTATTTAAATCTTAACAAACACGCACACCAATTCTTAAGACTTTCTTAGTTTTTTTCCTAAGTAAATATAATTATGCCGAATAGACGATTCTGTGTTTCCTGATTCAATATAAAATCTTAGAAAATCATATAACTTGAAGTACATAAAAATTTGTAAAAGCCGATTTTCTGTTTGCTCAGAAAATCGGCTTTATTTTTGTATTCATATCTAATTTGAAAAATTTAAAGCAAAAACATCACTTACTTATGGTACGACTCCCTGCACCTGAAATTTAGTCTCCATAAACCGCTACTAATAAAAATACCTGGATCCGAAACGGTTTAGAGTCGTTTCAGATCCAGGTACCTATATTTCATTTAATAAGCGGTCCATCCTGCATCTGCCGTTATGACCGTACCATTGACGAAGCTCGAATCGTCTGAAGCTAGGAACAATGCCACCTTCGCAATCTCTTCAGATTTGCCCGTACGTGGATTAATTGCTAGTCCCGGTTGAATACGTCCCATCCCAAACGCATTGATGGATGTCATCGAAGCTCCGATGTTCGTTTCTACTCCCCCCGGTGCAATGGCATTACAACGAATGCCTTGCTTAGCGTACATAAAGCCCGTATTTTTTGTAAAGCCAACAACAGCATGCTTAGAAGCCGTGTATGCTGCACCCGCACGAGCACCGTATAATCCTCCTGCTGAAGCTATATTAATAATCACACCTTGCTCTTTCGCCAAAAAGATTGGCAATACTTTACGAGTTGAACGCATAACACTCGTCGTATTTATCGCAAAAATCCGATCCCATTTGTCATCTTCAATATCACCCGCGGCTTCAAAATTGTCCATGATACCCGCATTATTCACCAACACATCAACCGTGCCATACGTGCTGACAGCTGTGTCTATTAGATTTTGAATGTCCTCTTCTTTAGCAACATTCGCAACGACACCAATGGCTTCCCCACCATTTGATTTAATTTCTTCTACCACCGTATTAGCAGAATCACCGTTAATATCGGACACAACCACTTTTGCCCCTTCTTGCGCATAGAGCATAGCTATTGCTTTCCCCATGCCTGAACCAGCTCCTGTTACAACTGCTACTTTGTCTTGAAGTTTCATTTTATTCCCTCCTATTTTTAACTGAATGTGCTTACACAATTACGATAATGAACAGATGTTTAATATCTTTCAATTATAGTATAATCAATTCAAGCTACTTCATTCAATCAGCAAATCAACATCGACTTGTTGATTACTAGACAATCTATCCGAATTTTGTTCGTTTATCAAAAAAAATGAGGAGGTTTACTAATGTCCACTACACCACCAAGCGTGGATAGAAGAATTCGAAAATCAAAAGTAGCACTAAAAAACGCGCTTTTAAGCTTAATGCAATCAAAAGACTTCAAACATATTTCAATTACAGATATTGTCCAACTTGCCGATCTTAATCGGGGAACATTTTACAAACACTACCCAGACAAAGAAGAACTGTTGGAAGAAATAATCGATGAAGTCATGAAGGATTTAATCACATCATACCGTGCACCTTATGAAAGTCTGACTGTTTTCGAAGTCAGCAAGCTTACTGCTTCAGCCATTAAAATATTCGAACACGTGGCTACTAACGCCAATTTTTATACATTACTAGGAAAGTCAAATATATTAACAGGTCTACAAGCCCGTATATGCAACGAATTATCACAACTTGTCCTTCAAGACATATCCAATAGAACCATACACACAAATATCAACATCAAGATGTTAGCCAATTACCAGGCATACGCAATTTGGGGGATGATTACTGTTTGGATAGACAGCGAATTCTTATATTCACCGGATTATATGGCCGAACAATTACTCGCAATTCTCCATCAAAACTCGTTCAATGACACGGAATCGCGGGGCTAAAATAACAAAGAAAAAACGTACCTTGTGCTTTTCGAACTCTTTGGGAAGGCTTTGCTTAGTGTTATTTTTCTGGAGTACCATATATCGAGGGGTTATTGGCGATAGGATAGAGATGATAAATCGAGTGGATAGAATCATTCATTCTTCTAATTTATAAAGCAACCCTGCCACAAAATCGGACAACGTTGCTTTATATGTAACTGTCTACACAGAGTTTGTTAGATAAACTTCCATATTACGCAAAAGACCATCCATCTATTATCTCGTTAGACTCCTAATCCCTTTTGTTAATCTCAACAAAAGGGATCTTTTTAGCAAACATTCATGAATATTTCTTACATAGGTACCAAAAACTAAATTTAGATTGAATCAAGCGATTCTCATATATGTTTTAAACAAACTTACGTTATACTTGCACCAACTGCAACGCCTTCTTAACCTCCTGAACATCTTTTGCTAATACGCTCTTCACATTTGATCCGAACCATTCCAATGACGCATCTACCTCCTTCAGTGATAGTACTCCTGCTAGGAATTCATCATAATCAATTGCACCTTCAAACAATGGGACCATCCCTTCTCTAGACCCTGATGCAGCATAAACATTGTTTGGAGAAAAAACACCAAGTTGTGCACGTGAGGCAATATTTTTAAAGTGGAAATGTGAGATATAAGGACGAAGTTGCTTCATGGCGACAATAGGGTTTATCCCTGATTCCCATATATGCAAAACGTCAAAGTTCACTCGTAGGCTTGAGTGATTCGTTTCTTCGAGTAACTGCATCGTTGAAGGTAGATTATCTGTCAATGTGTTCGGATGAGTTTCAACAAGCAAATCTTGTCCTTTTGACTCAAGATAATCACAGAGCATTCTGAGCCTGGAAATCAGTTCTTTCCTTTCTTTCTTACTCGTGTCTGAACTGCCCTGTTTTCCTACAAATGTACGAATCTTATTCGTTCCCCAGCGCTTTGCAAGTGAAGATAACTTTTCTGTTTCAGCCATCATCTCAGAAATTGGTGCTTCTAATGGCAAATAATCACTAAGCATGCTTGTTTCCAAACCGTAGGAGCTTAGCCAATCTGCTCCATAATGAAGTTCATCTGCCAAGTTCTTTGCATGAACACCCCAGAGCTCGATTCCTTGAAAACCTTGAGTTTTTGCAAAGTGAGCTAATTGATCAATCGAGTGGAGATGGTGCCGAAACGAGATCGTACAGATAGATAGTTTCATAGTACAACCTCTTTCCTGTGCTGTAATGTCAACCATGCTTGAAAACAATCTTGTAATCCTTGCTTAATCTTGAACTCAAGGAGATTTTGTTCTTCTAACTTCGCAAAAATATCTTCAGCTAATAACAAATCTTGCGTCATCGCAAGTTTCATCGCTCGATAGTGAATCGTTGTATAACCATTCACTAGACGCTCAATTTCTTCACACCAAGTTTCAAAGCCTTCCTCATCGCGTCCAAGAGCTTCCCAAAAATAGGCGAATGCATGTTCATATGCATACTTTCTAATCGCTAAAACCGGCAATTGTTTTAATGCAGTTGGAAGTTTTGACATACTTTCTTTTTCTTTTCCTACGGTATACTCTTTAATAATCTCGATAATTGCGTCTGTCACCGGATTACAATGAAGCTTTATACATGTATTAAAATAGGCTTCAACCGCCTCTGTAGTTGGAGCAATAATTGTCTCTGAATCAAAGTAATAGCCACCACCGACAGTTGGCTCTTGGATTGCACCTATAATCCTCTCCTTCGGCAAAATCCCTTCCCAGCGAAAATCAGGATCATACATAAACCACTCTGCTTCATTTTCTGTCGATTCTAGCATCACATAATGTGGAAATGGACGTTGATGAAATTTATTCTCTCGCTCTGGAAGCATCGATAAATCCAGCATCACCATCACATGTTGATGTGGAGATTTATTTTCTAATAACCTTAGCAGCTTGTTTATATTTTCTTGTTTTGATTGTTCTTCGTCATACCATTTGTAAAGCTTGATTCCATAGAGCATTTCATACCATGTTTGAAAGAAATGATGATCAATTCGATCTGAGTGATATGTTAGCACTCCATTATCGAGCACATCAAAATCTGCATCCCATACCCCAAAATAGTAGGGCCTATGATCAACGCCTTTCGTTTTCTTAATAACTTCACAAACACAGCTTACAAAACAATGTACTTTTATCATTTTTCCCCTCCGATTATTGTACTTTTTGCTGTTTTTCTAGAAAGCTTGCTAGTGTTCCTACTGTTTTAAAATCTTTAGGAACGAGAATCTCATCGGGAATGGAAATGCCAAGATCCAACTCTAAATGAAGAATCAGTTGAAGGACCATAATTGAATCCATATACAAATCCTCATTTAACCGAGCATCTTCACTAAAAGAAGACAGTGTCTGCAACTCTAATGAATTTTCCATAATGTCATAGATGCCCTTGATTAATTGTTGTCTCGTCATACTGGTATGCCTCCAAGTTTTTTTCTACTTACCTTTCCATTTGGCAGTTTTTCAATTTCATGAACAAATACAAACTCCATTGGAATTTGATGTGGAGCGAGAAATTTCCGACACCATTCTCTAAGTTCCATATTATCGATTGGTTCAGTAGATACGTATTGTGCGCATACTCGCTCTCCTGATAGGTTGTTTTGTTTCTTATAGACGACCGCTTCGACTATTCTTGGGTCATCCATTAACACGGTTTCAACTTCTAGCGGATACACATTCAAGCCTGCTACATTAATCGTGTCATCCATTCTTGCAAGAAAAGAAAGAACATTATCTTCTATATAGCCAAGATCTTTTGTATAAATCGTTTGTGAAGACAATTCAATGATAATTTCTCTCGGTGTTTGTTTGTCACCAGCTGTCACCTTCACATGAGGAAGGGGATAGCCCATTTCTTTCGGATCCTCCATATTAGGGTGAATCGCAACACACCCGGATTCAGAACATCCATACTGCTGTAATACTTGGCGAGATTTCTCTCTTAATAATGTCAACCAACTATGCGGCATCACAGTTCCTGACGTCATCACACGATCAAATTGTTGATCAATAGGCAATAATCGACTTAATGTATAAAGTAACGCTGGAGCCGCATAGAGTATGTGCTTAGGATATTCTTTTAGCTTTTTCAGAATATATTTAGGATTACTATTCGTAATAATAACCGGCTTTGCTCCCCTTCTTATGCAGGCCAAGACACCACAAATGAATCCATAAGAATGAGTAACTGGACAAGCGACAACAGAATTTGTCAAGGAATCGACAGGTAATGTCTTCACATAGCTTTCAATCTCTTCTTCCACTGAACTCCACGTTCGTTCAATACATTTCGGAGCTCCTGTTGTACCTGAACTCATTTGAATTAATACTCCTTCTTGGTTATTGGAATGATTTGATAGTTCGATGAAAGAATCGATCGATTGGAACAACAAAAGATGACTACCTGCTGAAGAAGCAAGCCGCACAGCTCCCTCTTTTGGCGTCGCTGAATGGATTGGGACGACTGATCCACCTTTTTGGCGAATATATAAACAAAGAGCCATATATTGGAAAGTATTATCCGTACAAATTGCTAGTCTGCGATTATTACACTCTCTTAGATGAGATAAGCTTTCATATATTTCATATTGCTTCTCGATATCTTCTACTGTATAAAATTGATCATTGACATAAAACATCATCATTTCCCCTTCTTATTCGCTTGCGCCAATGTATTGCTGACGATATGTCGAAAGTTACCTTCTTCTTGATTTCGAAGTTTTTTTGTTAACAAAGATTCAACATAAATATGTATGTTAGTATGCTGAAGCTGTTCATTTCTTGAGCATAATGATGGAAACCGTTCAAAGTGCTTTTGTATTCCGTCCCTAACTTGATTCCAAAAACATGTTTCTGCAAATCCATACTGCTCTTCTAGCAAATTAGATAGTTCACTTAAATGAAACACGAATAATGTATCCATCACTAACTCTCGTAAAGCCTCTACAGAAGACATCCAATAATAATGATCGACAGGTGCATCTTTAAAACGTTCGTGTATCGTTTCAAAGTCTGGAATGAGGCTTCTGTCTGCAATAAATTCTTCAGTATATTCGATACTGTCATGGAAATCCCTCAGTACAACCCGAGTCGGCCAGCCATTTTGATGTAATAAAATCATATTTTGCGCATGGGCCTCAACAGCAATACCGTGAGCGACAAGCAAGTGCCACACAGGAATAACACTCACTTCGATCAAGCGTTTTACCCACTTCTCCGTTCCATATCGGAAAAGCCAATCATCTATAAACGGACGCCCATCTTTCTCCATCATCATTAGCACCGTAAATGGTACCGCTTCTTCATCATCCTTCATATACGAGCGCACACTTTCTCGCCATATCGAGCCAAGCTGACCTTCTAATTTTTTGCTATGCTCTTTTGCATTCGGTTCAAAAATAATCCCTGCATATTCTTCCAGTACAATAAGAGACGCTTCCTTTTGTAAATAGGAGTCTAATTGAATCACCTGTTTAAGCCATGTTGAAATATGAGGAGCGGCACAAACAGCATGAGAATGCAAATTTCGTAATGAAGAGGTATTCACCATATTCATCGAGCATTTTAATTGCGCCTTTTCAGGATTTGAAAAATTCCATAATGTTCGCACCGATTGGGATGCCCGAAAGTAATCTCCTTTCACTTCTAGAGGAATTAGATCTTTTTGCTCAATTAATTCAGCTAGTTCATGTTTCAGGTTATGCCACTGCCAAGGATGAACCGGTAAAAACGTATATTCTTCATATGTTCCATTGAATACTGCAAGCTTTGCAAGAAGGCCTTCCCACATCAAATGCCCTAGCTCCCTTTTCCAAAAACTCTCTTCCTCTTCAAGAACAGTGATTCGTACGTAGCTTCTTCTCACCGCAACCCATTGGAGGGTAAATGATTGCTTTGCCTCAGGGCCGTAGTCTTTATGGTCGTCGATTGTAAAACCGGTTCTTGATTTATAACAAGGGTGATATGGATGTCCTTCAATGATTTCTGATTCTAATTCTTCATAACTCGAATTTCTTCTCGACATTGGCATTTGGAGATGACGATCATTCCATTCACAAAGCTTACTCGTTAAATAAAGTTCTTTCAGTAATCGGGCTTTGTCACTAAGAGTCGAAAGTAATTCATCTACTAGATCCTCAAGCGTCGCCTCTAGTAACGTTTCATCTCTTCCTACTTGAAAAATGCTATCTCCCTTTATTCGGATGCGATCAAATGCCATTCTTCGGCCTTCACAACGATAGGTGTACTTCTGTCCAACAAGAGTAAGGATTGAAGTCCATTTATCTAGACGAGTTTCTTCATATTTGATTAATCCTTCAAAAATCATTGCTTCCACAAGCTGCCGTCTTACACGTAGCTCTCCTTGTTTAGAAGCTAAAGGCTGTAGCTGCTGCATATTCTGCCTCCTCATACTGAAGCACAAACGGATTTGGAATTTTCGTGTATACCGCTTGTTCAAGCTCGGCTTCTAGTTCATCTACATCATGAAACCTTGTTAATAAATTTGCTTTGAACGCAAGATTTTCTTGTTTTAGAATGTTACGAACAAATGCCTTCCCGTGACCTGTAAATTCTTTTTCTAATAAGTACAGTTGATCGATAGACCACTTCAAAAGAATTTTTTCATCGACTAGCTGATCTGCTCCAAATCGGGAAATAACGGGAAATAATTGATTCATAAACAAATAATAGGCAAATCTATCATGAATAAGGGCATCTTCGTAAAATAGCTCTTCTGTTTCATGTAGAGAAGGCTCTATTGAAAGAAGTTCTTCTTTATACGTTTTTGATAAGTAATATCCTTGGTTATCACGATAATAATAAGTAGTTGGATAACCTGAAGAAATGTTTAACACACTATTTTGCTGATGTGCTTCGAGAGCTATCCCATACTCATCGTATAACCTTAATAATGATTCAATTGCACATTTCCAATAGGCTTTAAACCAATCTAAACTTACGCTTTCTAATGAGCGGAATTCTGATTGAGAGAGTTTCATGATGAGCTGACACAGTCTCGATTTTTCTTTTGGCAGAGGCTCTTGAACAAGAGCAGCGATCATGCAGATTCCTTTATCATGTCCTTTAGGAAATATGTTTGAGCGAAAAATAACCTCAAACCCTGATTCCGTCTGATTTGGAAACTCTACAGTCATATAGGCTGGGTCATCAATCATCTGAAAAGATGATTGATTCTGTAAGAAATCAATCTTATTCATTAACCGAGCCATAACAATTCCCGCTTTTAGTTCATGAGTTCGATTTACCCTCAATGAATTCGTTATTTTGACAGGAATTGAGAACTTATACATCATTTCTTCATTTGGGCTATATACCGTTCTTATCGAAGAGGTTGCTGTATAAAATGCCCCAAGCGCACCTTCGTATTTTATCAATCCTTCGGCAATTGCTTTTTTTACATACTGTTGCTGTAAGAGCCACTGTGCTTGAAGCGGATGCATCGGAATGAGGCAATCCTTCTCTGACATAACAAAATCAGGTTGTGATTTTGTTAAAGACTGAGAAATGAGTTCACTCGCACTTCTTTCTAATACAGAGGACTCTTTCACAATTTTACGGTCGACACGAAAATAGTGAAGCTGGAAAGAACCTTGTAGCTCTGGAGCAAAACTCGTTTGTTGCCAATTTGCCATCCCTTGTCTGCTTTTAGGTGTCGGATGAAGCCAATGTCCAAATAAGAGAGACTGCTCAGCTTCAATAAACGTATCGTTAGCTCCATTTGGTTTCTTATCTTCCAAACTCTTTTCAATATAATTTGCCATCGTTTGATAGCTCTCAATTATGCGAAGAATGAGTTCATCAAAACAGGAAGAAAGTTCAGAACATCCATCTGCCTTAGCCATTAAATGTAGTTCTTGAATGAGCGTGATGAGTATCGTTAATTTATCTTCAAGAAGCCATTGTTTTTGTTTCGTACAATACTTCAACGCGACACCAAATGTATGTCTTCCAACAAGAGATTTGTATTCCACACCAAATGCAAAACGGGTGTTTTGCATCGGCAACTCAAGCTCTAACATATGTGCCTCTGTAATCAGGATAGATAGTCGCTGTTCTTTTATCCACTCCTCCTTTTTGACCCAGTGTCCGCTACTCACTTCTCGTATATAACAATTCATAAACGCCTGAAACGTTGCATTTTCTGCAATCTGTTTAGCAACCTGTTGCATGTAATTTACCATCCTTTCATAGAGCCTTTCACTAGTGAATGATAACTATTATCATTTACCGCCAAAAAAATTAGTCTTCCTAATTAGAAAGACTCATATAAGAAGTAAATGGAAACAAATTTGTTGCTGACATATGATATGCCTTCCTGTTAATTAAAAAGAAGATTAAGAATTTACAGGATAACAATAGACTAATAGCTACACATCATACTCATAAATGATAATGATTATCATTATCATTTATGAGTACATATTACATGAATATTGAAAATGTCTCAACTGTCAAAGGACCTATTGATCCAAAACAGGTCACAGTAAAAAATGATGATTACCATTTGATAGGTGCAGGGCACTCTAAGAACAAAAGCATAAGCAGAAACGCCCTATTTAATAACTTCTATAAATCGGGCGTTATGTTCTACTTTTTAAGTTACTGACGCATCAAAATACTTTTTTTGACTACGCATATGATAAAGCTCTTGACGGCTATCGATAATATAAGAAGGTGCTGGTTTGACTCTATTGGCACGATGACCTGCAAAACGATCACCCATTTACTCAGCATTGCCCTCTGTTACTTTAATCGTTTTTACTTGAATAAATATTTTTGTTCTTCCTCCATTATTATTTTATTTATTATCTGCTATCCTAATTAATAATGAATATTAGTGAACTACAAAATAGCTCGTCGATCAAAGGGTGGATTTATACAGCTGAAGAAAACGAATTTATTGTAGATACTTTTTCTATACTACAAATTAGCTGAAGGTGTGATTGTGGATTCAGATCAAGGAAGTATTTACACGTCATATGCGCGACCTTGTCAGCAGTATGCCGCGTAGAGGAAACTGTTGGGACAATGCGGTGATTGAATCTTTTCATTCGAACTTGAAGTCTGAGGAGTTTCAATATGTTAAATTTAATTTATTACGCAATCAAGACGGAACTAAGCGGGTAATTACTCGCAATTCTCCATCAACACTCGTTCAATGATACGGAATCGCGAAGCTAAAATAACAAATAAAAAGCGTACCTTGTGCTTCGTGAACTTATTGGAAAGGCTTTGTTTAGTGATGTTTTTCAGGAGGTTCATGTGCCAGTGGAGGGGTTTTATTGGCGATAGGATAGTAAATCGAGTGGATAAAATCATTCAGACTTCTAATTTATAAAGCAACATTTCCATAAATTCGGCAAGCATTCATCTCCCACCTACGCTTCGCGTTGAGGAAGGAGACTTCTGCCTTAATCGATTAAAGTCTCTTCAACCCTGTATTTATAGAGTCAATAGCAAAATCCTCATAACGCTGCATCCGTCCCCAATTAACCATATGCTCATACTCAGGGTGGTCGTGATCAGCAAGAATCTTGAGAAATTCTTCATAACCATACTCACCGCCTACATCTTCTGGTGGTGTATTCCCTTCACCTTCCAAGCAAACAGAATAGTTGGACTCATAGTTCTCTATAATGCTTTCTACTTCGATATCGTGGTTCCAGTCATCACCAAAATCATAGTTATATGTCAGCTTCTCGTATGCAGGAATATATTCCGATAGCTTCACGTCTTTTTCAAGCTTCATGTTTATTTCACCAGGATAAGAAAAAGCCTCTTCGGTGCAAACAAGATTGATGATGGGTTTTTGGATTTTTTCATTATGCCCTTCAGTGATGTGACTCCCCGTATTGTCCGCCTTACCATAAACAAAAAAGTCATGAAGATGGTAATCTTGCCACCCAAAGGCCGTCTGTATAATTTGGTGTAATTGGTTAAATGTTTTATTTACAGGGACCACAAGTCGCCGCCATACTTGACGATTTTCGAGCCTAAGTGTAACATTCAGGACTGCAGCTTTCGCTTCAAAAGTTGATTGGCCAGCAAAAAGGTTGAGATCCTTATACATCTCTTCATGCGGTAGAAAATAACTGTTCTTTCCGTCTCCGACTAACATGCGGCTAATCTTGATACCCATGTCCGGCTGGAAAATAGAATCTACATCCCATAACTCATCAAAAAAGTATACATTATCACAAGCCTTATTCATCCTTGCCACAGAAGTCCGATCCTTTGTCTTCGTCATGGAAACTTCACCAGTATGAAGTAAATACTGGTCAATCACCTTGTCCGATATCCCTTCTGCCTGAAATGTTTCGCGGATTCCTCGCAAGGCAATCTCGTTGAACCTTTTAAAGTCTTTTGCTTTCAGTCCGTACAACACAACGGCATAACGATTATGATCATTCACTAACACAACCGCTTTCCTACGATTAACCGTGATTAAATTTGCATGCCAAGAGAAAAGTGGATTGTCCTCGGTAACTGATTCAGGTTCGACTTTGAGTTCAACTAAAAGTTTCTTCGTACAACGGATATGCATAATTGATAACTCCTTTGAATGAGGGGTATCTGAAATCTAGTAGTATTAGTATTTTTCTCAAATAAGAGACCTCACCTACTTATGATAAGGCTACCATAGCGCATCAAAATGAGGTTATTGTCTTGTCTACTCCAACAATTCTTCTTCAAGTAGCGTAAACCCTTCAATTATCGTGTCTTCTTCCACCTCAATCAATATGCAACGTTTTCCATTAACAGTGACCTGCCTCACATATCTCAAGTCTTGCGGGCTGATAGCAATATTTGCTACTTTCGTTTCAATCTTGATGGACTTGGATGCGTAACTCGGAAGGATGTGGCTTGCCTTCATTTCATATGTTTTGTCTTCGATTACTTTCTGAAATGCCCTTTCCACTTTTTCCGTGCTCACATCTTTCACTCCACTTGCCTTCAGCACACGCTCCACTTCTTTAGTATCCAAAGTAGAAAGGCTTTCATCTTCTTCCTCGTTTTCCACAAGCAACATACTGTTTAATTCATCATATACACTGGCAAGGGTTTTTGTATTCATTTCATTACCAGCCACTTCTTTTACGATTTCTTCAAAGACGGCTTTATCATCCTCTGCAGTCATAATCTCTTCGCCGTCTAGCACATTCTCGATGAAGTGGTAATCTGGCTTATTCGCTTTGCCAGCAGCATACAAGATGTGATTGACGTCTGCCGCATTGTCAGTAAAGCAAGGGAACACAAATCCACCAATTGGAGAAGTTAAATTGATAATCGGATCAAGCATGTCACGCGACTTAAATTCCTTCTCATTGAAATCAAATATAAGTGACCGTTTCGGCAGTTCAGTCTGATTCATGCTGCAGAGAATGAATGGGTTCTTGTACACTTCATCCTGCTTTGCGACTTCCTCTTCATCATGATTCCTTTTCGTCGGTTTATAATAATTACCGCGAATAAAAGTCACTACGACGTCCTTTTCATATTGAGCGTCTTGCACCATCTTTCGGGCGATGCTTTCCATATTCGTTTTCCACTCTTCTACTTCATTCGTATGGAGACCCTCATATAAAAGCCGTTGCGTATGGTCCGTTTGCTCCTCCGCTTGCTCTTGAAACTTCACCTCAAATAATTTTAAACCCAGTTTTCCACCTAACACTTTTTTAAAGTTAGTCAGAAACAACTCTTGTTGCTCTCTGTCCAATAGGGCAAATGGTTGGCTTTCCTCATGATAGAAATCACTGCTCTCCTGCTTAATATACACTTTGTAAATGTCAGTGATTTTCAGTAAATCCGTATCCAACTTAAATTGCTTGCGAATCGCTGCAATGTCCTTCTTATTCATCTCTATTTCAACTCCCCAACTAGTATAATCTGTCATGTCGAATGTAAAACTCACATTATAAACTTAAAAAGAGCGTCAATGCTTTGATACAGCATTTGACACTCCCTTATTATAGCAATGTTTTTGATGATGGTAGAACCACAATCAACTTCGAATGATACGGCGACGTCTTCCACATGATTAAGAGATTAAAATCGGGGTATAACAAGGACATGCTTCACTTATAAAACTAGACAAAATTTTGGAGGAGATTATAATGGCTTTGAAACTCACAGGAGAAAAGAAATGGTTGAAACTTGGTGCAGCAACAATCCTGTCTGTCGGGATGCTTGCAGCGTGCGGCGACAGTGAAGACGACGTCGACGTGGATGTTAATAACCCTGTAGAAGATGTCGATCCTAATGACGGTACAGATACAAATGTGGATGTAGATACTGACGATGGTACAGATGCAGATGTGGATGTAGATACTGACGATGGTACGGATGCGGATGTGGACGTAGATACTGACGATGGTACGGATACAGATGCCGACAGTGATGATGGCACCGAGGGTTGATTAGCAAAACCGTTTAGCGCCGGAGTCTAGACACTGTTCCAGGTTGAAAAAACTTATACTTTCTTACCTTTTACAAAAGGACTGAATGGCACATCGGCCATTCAGTCCTTTTTGATGCTCAGAATATAATTTTCAAATGAACATCCCGGCGATTGCAGACCGCTCGACATTAAAGACAAGTATAAATTCAATGTAGTAGGACCCATTAAAAAAATGATTTACATTCAACTTGCACCATTTTGATCGATTACATGAGTCCTGGCAAGCAAATTTTAAGTTGTTTGCCATCTTCAAATAAAGTTAATCTTCAATCAGAGGGGGGTCTTCATCCTCCACTGATTGTTAGTTTAACCATTCGGGCTTTTACGGGCAGTTGATCCCCCACTTATTCTTCTCGTGTCCTTGATGACTTGAAGTGGGGGTCTTACTGCCCGTTAATGCGGGATAAAATCACAAAAACTTTTTTCACAACATTGTCCCCTAAACCTCAATTCCCTTCTATATAAAGAATAAAGGGGATATTCTTTATGACAACTTACCTAACGGAATACGCACACTTCACAAACAAACACGATTTAGACGCAGCGACAAGACAACACGTACTCACGAATTGGAACGACATAAATCAAACAGAGCGGGCTGTTCTCGATATGATTCGTCGTTACTCCGTTAAATACGGTGCTGCACATTTGAAACACGAAACAATCGAAAAGGCTATCAAGAAATCCAATGCAACTGTTCGACGCGCCATCCGTAAATTAGAAAAGCTAGAAATCATCGAAAGGATTCACTATATCCGCCCTGTTATGAGCGGTCTAGGCGCTAACATTTACGTCATTAAACCTACTAATGACCAGTCGAAATTGAACACCCCGAAGGATGACGAAAAGCCTTCTAGCAGTAAGTTTGAACCCGCTAATCTACAAACCGAAGCTTCTCTTTCTAAAGCGATAAAACCTAAAGACCTTAAAAGAACGTCTCCTACGGAAATTGTGCCTACTACACTTTTCGGTAAAATGAAATCTCTTCTTTCTTCAACAATCGGAGAAAGTAAATTAGCACGCAATTTTTACGGCGTCTACCGGAAACAGTCCCTGCAAATGCTAAAGTTCAGCATTCACGAAGACAAAGGAGAACTGTTCGAGCAATTAGCCATGCACGCCCTTCGTATTGCGGTTCAAACAACCAAACAGAAAAAAATCCGGAATCTGCCCGGCTATTATTCAGGCGTCTTGCGCGAACTCATCGGCAAGGCCTTATTCAGCGAGGCTTTCATGGATTATGACGTGCCAGTTGAGGGGTTTTTCTGCCGGTAGTTGTAAATCGATTGGAAAAATAATTGGGATTACTTATTTCCCCATGTTTTCACTTAGGTTTATGCATTGTTGTGTTGCGGGTAACGTTCTCGTAGTCTAATAAACATTAAAGCGCACTCCGAGAAGTGCGCTCAATGCAATTCCTTATTTGAAGTACCAGCATACAGCTACTCTTTCAGACGTTCCTGCTCTTCTAAATGCTTGCGAAGCCGGATTAAATAATCCGGTGCATCCATCGGGTCAGTGACAATCATTTCAATCATGCACAGCTGGCTCGTTTGCGCTTGCTCCGCTGCGGAAATCGCCTCATCCAACTCTTGGTTTGTTCGTACTTCAACCGTGAATGCCTTTCCGCCAAAGGCTTCAGCTAGCTGCGTATAATGCCAGTTTGGAATCTCGTTATACTGCTGGTTAAACGTCTTGATATTTAAGTATTTTTCAATTGTGTAGCCGCTGTTATTGAGGATGAACAGAATGGGTCGGCAGCCATTATCCAGCATCGTACTGATTTCTTGAACCGTCACCTGCAGCGAACCTTCCCCAGTAAACAGCAGCACACGTCTGTCCGGTTCCGCGATGCATGCCCCAAATGCAGCCGGCGTTGCATAACCGATGCTCTGCCAACCTTGCTGGCTAATATATTCGGCTCCTGCCGGCAGTCGCACTTGTGACATCCCATACCCAAAGGTTCCAGTCTCAACCACAACAATGTCTTTGTCCTTCAACATCCGCTGGAAGCGTGGATAATAAGATGCTGCTCGAATTGGCTGCTCCGGCTCACCAGATAGTTCATCATAAGGGAAGGAAACTTGAGGTAAAGCCCCGCTTTGGGTCCACCCGCACGTGTTTAAGGCAGCGACGAGATCTGCCGCCATCACCTGCTCGTACATGGATTCTCCGACCCGCACAAACTCAGGCTGAATGTCGATGAGACGAAACCGATAAAGCATTGCCGTTTCCTTCGCAGAATTCGTGTCGTTCCAAATCATGCCAATCGCAATCACACAGTCCGCGCTTTCAACGATTGTTCTGACCTGTTCACTTCCTAATACTCCGCCATACACGCCGATATAATTCGGATGCCGTTCGTCGAAGCTACTCTTGCCCATCATAAGCGAAGCAGCCGGTACGTTTAAATCCGACGCCAGCTGGTGAACGGAATCTCTAAGTCCATAACGGAGCGACAGCATATCCGATAAAAGAACTACATTGTTCGTACCGTTCAACAATCTCGTTATATGCTGAATCGCAGCCTCAAGCGCTGGTTTGTATGTCGTGACTTTAGTGACTTCCGGAACACCCCGCTGAACGATGGGCTTCGTGACCAAATCCATAGCTACCATCAAATAGACCGGCTTGCGTTTTTGTTTAGCTATGCGGATTGCTGCTGAAATCTCCTGTTCGGCATTTTCCGGCGTCACGATTGCTGTATAGGCGCACAGATGCGTAGACACTTGCCGGAATACGTCAAAATCGCCGTCCAGTAGGGAATGGTGCGCTAATTTATGCGCCTGCTGATCCATTGATTTGGCAGCTCCGACGATATGTATGAGTGGCACATATTCACTGTTCGCACCCGCGATAGGATTGCAGGCACTCATCTCGCCAACACCAAAAGTTGTAATGAACGCTGACAAGCCACGAAGTCGTCCGTAGCCATCAGTTGCATATCCCGCCCCTAGCTCGTTGCGTGCATTTATGAAACGAATTCCATCATATTGCTCCAACGTATCCAGAAGGCTAAAATTATAATCGCCTGGAACGCCAAAAACCTCGGTAATACCCTCCGCTTTTAGACTGTCGAAAAGATACTGCCCGAGTGTGGGCGGGTGTGTTGGTATCGGCTGTTGCATTTTATCCATTTTAGTCTATTCCTCCTTTGCGTTTTTCAAAGGTTAGCTGTTTCCGAAACAATGGAGCGTTTCGGTAGCTACTCTATTATCTGAATTACCCCATCTCCCCCTACTTACTCCTAATTATTCGCCAGGTATTTCCGTTCATACGAAAGAAACACTACAGCAAGTCACTGTAGTGTTTCTTTCGTAATTTATCCCATGCTGTTTTTCATCCTATTTGAAGGGATACACTAAACTAGGTACGTAAAACGAGGACTGTTTCTCCCCCAAAAGCTTTACGGAACCTGTGGGGGTGATTGCCTCATTTTAATGATCTTTCACAATCCCATTGGCTTCGTTTAATTGCCCCTTTATCAAATCTAGCTGTTCTTTGTTTTGCTGGACTGAATTTGCTGGCTCATCCTGCTGTTCAGCATGTAAGCGTGCCTTGTCAGCGCGTGATATCGAATTGAAAGCATGCTCAACTGCAATCTCTTCTGGGTGCGTCATGGCTTGCTTCACTGCACGATCCGCTTTTTGAACAGAGTTGCTTAAAAATGTGTTTGGATTATCCTTCTTCCAACTTGTATCAGAACGCTTAGCCATTTATACCTCTTCCCTTCCTACAAATAAAATAAGTTACAGCGCACTTAGTATTGTGAAATATTCTAAAAGTATGCACGGCAGAGGCTATATCAATTTAAAAGCAAGGAATTTATTTATCTTAAAAACAATGCATGCATGCCTTCCTCCGTCTCGCTAATACTACCTTCGAATAGGAGGGTACTAAATGGATGAAATCACTTATTCAGAAGCCGTATTACAGGAATACAAAGTTGGAATGGGCAGTTTCTCAGAAAAATTGCCGGAGGTGGCTAGGGCGTTTCATGCATTCACTGAGTCGTGTTTCGAAGACGGCAAATTGAATCAGAAAGACAAACAGCTAATCGCTCTCGCCATTAGCGTGCACGCAAATAACGAATATTGCATCCTCTATCATACAAAGGGTTGCCTGGATGCGGGTGGCACTGAGGAAGAAATGATGGAGGCAATTGGGGTGGCTGCGGCTCTAGGCGGCGGTTCCGCAATGAGCCAAGGTGTAACCATTTGGCAGGATGCACTCGAAGACTTTATAGGAATAGTTCAATAACATGTAACAGCCACCTGAATCAGGTGGCTGTTTTCTTGTTGCACTCAATCTATATCATCCATATTTCATACAAATCCCCGTAAAGCCCCGGTTTACCTGGGCCCTTATGCTTTTTTGGTGGCTCAAGTAAAATACTCCAACTTCGCATTCGGAAAGTACTTTTCCATGTAGCCGTATAAATATGATTTGATTTCTTCCTCTTCGTCCTTTTGGTAAATATACTTACCGATTCCATACTTGCCCCACTTGTAGCGCCTTTTATCTTCATCTAACTCCAATTTTGTCTTCGGGTAGTTCTTTTCAATTACTTTTTTCGCAGGCTTCGTAAATCGGTGTTGAATGAATTCAAAAGTAATATCCTCTCTTGCATCTTGCGGCAATTCCTCGTCAAGTCGCTCAAACAAGTAGCGGTAGCCTTCCTCCCAGCCCTCATGAAGGTAAATGGGAGCAACTATAAAGCCTAGTGGGTAACCAGCTCTCGCGACTTTCCCTGCAGCCTCGATTCTTTTATCCAGAGGAGAAGTGCCGGGCTCGAAGTTCTTGATAACATAATCAGCGTTTACGCTAAATCTGAATCGCGTATTGCCATTATGCTTAGCATCCAATAGATGGTCTACAAAATGGAATTTCGTCACAAAACGCAGCCTACCTAATTCTGTTTGACCAATATGTTCAATTGCTCTTTTTAATGAATGTGTCAAATGGTCAATTCCTACAATATCGGATGTACACGCAGCTTCGAATCGGGTAATTTCAGGCGCACGTTCTTCGATGTAGCGATCAGCCGCTTCTAAAATCTCCTCCACGTTAACGTAAGTTCGAATATAGGGTTTGCTGCCCATCGTCGTTTGCAAATAACAATAATGACAATGCCCCATACACCCTGTCGCAAGCGGGATTGCATATTCGGCTGATGGTTTCGACGTCTCAAATTTTAACGTTTTCCGAATGCCTACGACCAAGGTAGATTTCGCGATACGGTATTTTTGAGCGTCCGTATCACCCGGCAAGTCCCGAATCTGATTATGTGAGGTCGTAAAGCGCGTTTCAATCCCCATTTTCTCGAACTTTTCCTTTAATTCTTTTCCAAGCGGATATTCAAGTGCATTAGGCTCAAAATAGACAAGCTGTGGTGTGAAGGGTTTATTCATACTGCGAACTACCTAATCCATAATTAATATCCATTTAATCACCTTTCTCCTTTTATATAGCTTGTCTTAAAAGCGAGAAATTATGAAAATGGAATTAATTTCAAAAAGGTACCCGATACTAATACAATTCGGAATTGCATCTGAACCAGGTACCTTAAATTACAGTGAATGAAGGTAATTCACCAATTGCAAGAAGCGTCAAGGAAATCGAGGAATACTGAATAAATCTCTTTTATTATTTTACCAATAATCTATTTGCTAGCTGGCGGTCTTCTTTATCTTTTGTCGTAATTGCAATATTTTTAATGCTTTTCTGCAAAGCAGGCTGTTGGGAAATCGATGGAGACCACCTTTCTAGCACACTGAGTGCATGGTATTGCAAACTCCCATTATCTGATGCAAGAGCAGCTTGAATCAGTGGTAATCCCACTCCTTCATACCCATACAAATCTTGAACAATGCATTGCAGACAATGTTGTTCTTCATTTGACAGACTTGATAACGATAAATGCGTTTCTGCAAATATGCAGATGTCTTCGATATACTTATGATTTTTTGTATCCATAACCACTACATATAGTTCCCTGTTTTCGGGATCTTTCTCTAGCATATCAAACAAATTCTGTGTAACGTCTACTTGATAAAAGAGAGCGATTTTAAGTGCTTTCATATTGTTTTCTTGCTGTAGTGCTTCCAATACAAGCTGTGACCATTTAGGTTCATTTATAATAGGTTGAATCGCTTGCTGAATGGAAGCGTACTCTTGTTGTTTCCACTGATCGTTAAACCGTTCTTCCCAAACCTCACTATCGGCATTTAAAAATTCACTTATTTTCATTAACGGATAAAAATCCTCAAGTGTTTTACAGTGAGTACGTGCATGGTAAACGAAGCGTGAAAGAACCGCGCTTGCATATCGATAATCTTCGATACTTTCTGGAGCACGCTCATTAAGAAGGGCTTGGATGATAAGACCTGCTCCATCATATAGCTCTTTCGAAATCGTTTCTTCATATAGAGCTACGTCAAGCTCTCCTTTTACGGCACAACTATAGGCTAAATACTCATCCATAACTTTATTTCTGCAGCCCTTTGTCAGTAACCATTGTTTTATTTCTGGCGTTGTTGCTTCCAGTTGGCCAACAGCCGCAATCTTCCCCCAACCATGAACGGATTGAGCAAGTTGCCAAACTTGGTTGTTTGCCCGCATTGTACCATTCTTCAATGCAAATAGGACATAGGGTGTAAACTCTTCATGCATACCCAATGTGAATAATAGCTCTTTATATTTTTCACAATCCGTACATCCAAGTACGGTGATTGAAAATTTTACAACCTCCCTATGTGCTGCATGCTCTAGAAGCCATAATGCCTCTTGTTGTACACGGGATTCGTCAAATTCGGCTTGCTTGAATCGTTCAATGAATTCATCACTGTAGTTGGCGATATTGTCAAAAATGATTTTTTCATATGTACCTTTTCGTGTTTTGGTAGAAGGACGATTTAGCTGCTCTTCAAAAAGCTTCAGTAGTTTTTTCACGTAAAATGGTGTAGGTATATCATCTGCAACATTATCGAACATACCTGAAGCCATTCGTGGATGATTTTCATCATACAAATATTCTTCATCTGGTAAATGATCATCTACTATTTTGTTGTGCGTTTGAATTTGTTGTTGAATAAAGGCCACAATTTTTTCTTTATTATCCCACGGAAGAAAATCTAACTTCAGGGAGTCGTCTAAAACCGTTTCATTATCTATTTTCACAATACAATTAAGTTTTACATAACCACCGAGTTTAACGGAAATGACATGCTTTCTGCCATCTTGCAGATCAAGTATGCCTGATAACTTGGAATACGGGATAATATGAGAAAGTAAAGATTTTCGTTTATTTCGATCAACTGTTACACCATCAATGATAAGTAACTCTTCTTTCATCTGGTTTATAACTTCAATCCGATGCCCTTTGTAATCCATCTCCCAGGTTTTATGTACTTCTTTTTCTACGTCTTTCTTTATGTTACGCATCTCACGTTTAAAATCGTCTTTAAAGCCCATAAAGTCCTCCTTGAAATAGGAATGGAATACAGTATAATTTGTACTCGTTTCCGATTCCTTTTTGCAATTCTATATTTATAAAGTTATGAAAGGTGCTAACGCAATCGAGAATTATATCAGAACCAGGCACCTGAAATTTAATACTATTACATGCAGTTTCCAGATGAATTGACTCCCTCAGCAGACTCATAGTCAACATGTGATTACATTGAAAAGACTCTCCATAATGGTACAAAGTGAGGTTATTTCAATGTAATAAGTAGTTCCTTCATAATTAAAAACATCACTCACTTTATAATTCCTATAAAATGTTTCAAAATCCTAGCCGTTAAACCCCAAATTGTATAGTTTTCATAATCAAAAAACCATTCTTCCATTGAACGAGCTCTCCATTGATACTGCGTACCATTCATTATTTTTTCATAGGGAAAGCTTGGCAAAGGCATTGGTTCAACGGATACTACATGCATATAAGGCTCGTAATTCAATAGCCATTTAACGGGTATTGTAAATACCTCTTCAACTTCTTCTTTGTTATACGAATGAATAATTTGATTGTAATCAATGGTTGCTACAAATGGATAAATAACAAATGAAGATGAGGCAATATAAGGACTTAATGTCCCTACGATCGTAACCGTTTTTGGGTCGACCCCTAATTCTTCATGCGTTTCTCGTAAAGCGGCTGCCATTGGGGATGGGTCTGTGGAGTCGATTCGACCACCGGGAAAACTAATATCACCGGGCTGTTTTCTCATGGTCAATGAACGTACTTCGAAAAGGATATGCCATTCTTCATCCACTTGAACTAGCGGTATTAGAACCGCTGAACGTAAAGCTGTTTCCTCCCCTATAAACAGGGACTGATTTTCATTTAACTGATTTTTTAGTTGATCTAAGAACATGAAATCCCCCTCTCCATAGTTGGTTATATTCTTTTTATCGTACCATGTAAAGATTGACGATTAAAGAATCCAAATGATCCTGCTGTGGTACTCGATAATGAGAGAGTTGTAACTCGGGGTGTGGATTGATTGCAGAACGTTTGGCGCTTTGGAGATGCCTCAATCAAGCCTCATATAATCGCAGTACGTTTTATGTACATTATCAAGATAAAATTCAATTGGCAGAAGACTTACTTGAATCTATGCTGAAAGGCTTAGAAAATTCAGTAGGAAAGCCATATATACCTGGTCAAAAATTTTATACAACAAAGCTAAATACACCTTCTTTTAATATCATTTCTACATATATGAAAACCGGATTTTTTTTCTGATCAAATATGATGAGCCTTTACCAGGATTGCATACAAGATTCCCACAAACAATTTTAAAAATTTATCAAGAACAATTCATTTTCCAAACGATTAACAATATCCCTGTAAACTTGGATTATTTTAAACGTTATACTGCCTTTGGATTTTACGGACTTATTCTGAATTGGATTAACAGTGACTTCAAAGAATCTCAAGAAGAATTTATCGAAGAAGTTATTGCGTCAACGAAAACTCACATATTTTCAATTGAATATATTGGGGAATAATCGAACCACTACCCTATCAACTTCTTTAAAATATCATGCTTAAATTTTAGTACTTACCCCGATGCGAATACAAGTTGATACCAAATAAACATGTTACAATCAATGCATGAAAAACAGTTGGAGTGACGAAAATGAGTAAACGAGAACAACAAAAACAGCAACGTCGTCAAAACATCATCCTAATTGCAAAGGATTTATTTTTGGAAGAAGGTGTGCAAACTATACAAATGCAAGATGTTGCGACTACTGCTGGCATTGGGATTGCAACGTTATTCCGCTATTTCCCTAAAAAAGAGTATTTAATGATTGCGGCGACGAATGCGATTACAGATGAAATGGCCACGGATATTGGGCAGATTGTCGAGCAGCCGGTGACGGCATATGAAAAAACCGAGCAAATTTTGGAGTATTATATAGGCATAACGAAGGATCTACAACTGCGTTTAGCAAAATATTTCGAGTCCTTTAATTTATATGAAAAAATAGCAGAAGAATCGCCTGAAGACTATGCTGAATACTTATCTGTACGGAGCAAATTAGCTCGTATTTTATTAACAGTAAGTGAACAGGGCAAGCGAGACGGTTCGTTAAGATCGGATGTTGATTTGGATCTATTTATCATGACAATGGTACAAAATTTCAGCTTATTCACTTATAAATCAAGCCTAACAAAGCATGATACCAATCTTTCGACATTGCTTACTTCGGACAAGCAGCTGGCGATGATGAAGGATGTATTTTTACGCTATATTCAGCCATAAAATTAGGGCCATATGAATTGACATTCGCATGAGAAAGCTGTTTACTAGTAAGTATAAAAGTGATAGTCGACTATCACCTTTTGCGAATCTATTCTAGGAGGAATTTTATATGAGTCGGTTATCAGGTAAAGTAGCGATTATTACAGGAGCAGCACAAGGTATGGGTGCATCACATGCAAAATTATTCATTGAGCACGGTGCAAAGGTTGTTTTAACAGATTTAAATGAGGAAAAAGGAAATGCATTCGCAGCTGAATTAGGTGAAAATGCACTTTTCATTAAACAAAATGTAGCATCTGAAGAAGATTGGGCGACAGTTATTGCGAAAACAGAAGAAACTTTCGGTCCAGTAAACGTATTAGTAAATAACGCCGGTATTACAATGGCGAAAAATATGCTTGATATTACAGTAGAAGAATACCGTCGTATCGTGGACATTAACCAAGTGTCAGTATTCTTGGGCATGAAGACTGTAGCAGCTTCAATGATAAAAGCTGGCGGTGGTTCAATCGTCAATATTTCTTCTATGAACGGCTTGGTTGCTGGCGCTGTAGGTTACACTGATACAAAATTTGCAGTACGTGGTATGACGAAAGCAGCTGCCATCAACTTAGCGCCAATGGGTATTCGTGTAAACTCTGTACACCCAGGCGTAATCGCTACACCAATGGTGGTTCAGGAAGATACAAAAGCAGCTGTAGAAGCATTCTCTAAACATATTCCACTAAAACGCGTAGCACAACCAGAAGAAGTATCTAACATGGTACTATTCTTAGCTTCTGATGAGTCTAGCTATTCAACAGGTTCAGAATTCGTTATCGATGGTGGATTAACTGCACAATAATATTAGTACATGAAAAATCCATATAAGGTTTGTAAAGGTCGATTTTCTATTAACATAGAAAATCGACCTTTGTTTTTCCGTAAATAAATAACCTCATTTACTTATGATACGGTTCCCCTTAATGCACCTACATTAGTTACTTTTATTTTAACTTTCTTTATAGCCTTCAATTTTATCTTGAATCCATCTTTTATGCCTCAAAAGTTTAATTCCAGTTTAGCCCTTATTCATTATGGAAGTCACAGACAGGTTAGTTGCATGAGTTTTATTTGTAATGAGGAATGTTTTATATTTTGTCTAATTCATACTTAACAACAATAATGTCGCTAAAGTTAATAAATATTTATTGATAAACAATAAATAATTCGTTAAAATGAAACATACAATATATATGTGAATTGCTTTTCATGAAACCAGAAATGATTTAACGATATGCGGTGTAATCGATGGCTAACCTTTCTATATTGAAAATATGGAAAGGCAAAACCCATTCGATTGTCAACTCTAGAGGCGATTCGTAAGGCTTTAGAATGTCACCTTGAGATATTTCAGAATACAAAAGTGACGAAGACATTTAAAGTTTGGTTAAATGCATTGTGGAGGAAAGTAGGACTTAGTCTGACAATTATTAGAGGAGGTATAACCGTGGAAATCGACAATTCGATTAGTAAAAACATTGCCAATCCCCGTGAGCTGGAGAGACTGTTTAGAGAAGACCCCAAAGCTTTTAAAAAGTCATTCTCACACGCCTGGGAACAAAACCCTGATTCGCAGATTCTTGCTGCTTGGTATGAAAGATTGAATTTCAAGGAGGCAGCACATACAGAAAAAACTTCCTTGCTTCAGAAAGGTTTCTTGTTCATGGGCATTTTAGCAATTCTGGCGGGGATAAGCACCAGGATCATTTTCCATTTTGTCGAACAGGAAGCAATTGCCCCAATTAACCTTGCTTTTGGGATTCTTCCCTTCATTGCAGCTTATTTTGTATACAAAAATAACCCCCCAAAAAAGGTTCTTTACACCCTTGCATTGATGTTCCTACTCTCTGGGTTGTATCTTAATATGCTGCCATCAAATCATAATGACAGTATTATCCTTGCTTATTTACACCTTCCCATATTCTTATGGGGATTGATTGGGCTTGCATTTATAGGAAATGAATATGGTATAGGCAGCACAAGATTATCCTATCTTAAATTTAATTTGGAATTTTGCATACTCTACGCCAGCATGGCAATTAGCGGAATGTTGCTAGCAGCATTAACCATGCAGTTATTTAGTTTTGTCGGTTTGGATATAGAAGACTTCTATTTTAGAAATGTCGTTTTATTCGGTGCTGCCGCTCTCGCTATTGTGGCTACATACCTGGTATCGATGAATCTTAAACTTGCTAAGAATATTACACCCTATATCGCTAAAATTTTTAGTCCTCTTGTTCTGGCCACATTGTTGGTCTATCTTATAACAGTTATTTGGGTCGGAAAAAATCCATTCTTGGATCGCAATTTCCTGCTAGTCTTCAACGGGATACTCTTTAGTGTATTGGCCGTTACCATATTTTCCATTACCGAAAGCGGTACAGACAAGAAAAAGAACATTTCTGATTATATAAGCTTCGCCCTAATTATTCTTGCTCTTATCATTGACAGTGTGGCTTTGTCAGCCATAGTGTTCAGACTTTCTTCTTATGGGATTACACCCAACAGAATTGCTGTTTTAGGCGTAAACATACTTATCTGGGGAAATCTAATCTGGATCATGGTCTCCTATATGCGTTTTCTACAAAACAAAACCGGGCCTTCAACCATCCAAGATGCGGTTACTAAGTATTTGCCGGTCTACGTACTTTGGGCCGCTTTCGTTACATTTACTTTTCCTTTAATTTTTAATTAGAAAGGCTTTACTATTGTAACAAATGCTGTTCTTCCTTATAAATGCCAAAAATGAGCAAGGTTCTATTCATAACTTGTTCATTTTCGGCTTTTTATTTTTCTGAAAAAACCGCATTTACTTCTGATACGGTTCACCGTGATGTAACTAATTGAAGTTTTTGTATAAAAATTATTTAAGTTCACTTAGCTTTATTAATAAGCTCTATATATTGCGAATCTCCGTATCCTATTGTGGGAAAAAGATCAAATAACCTATTAACTAATTCCGCTGTTGAAAGATCTTTATTTTTGGAAATATATTTTACTACTTCATTATTTTCTTTTAACATATCTAAAAATATATCTATTGCCTGATACATTACTGGGAGTAATTCAATCGATGGCTTTCTATGGTTTATCAATACTTCTTTGTATACAGATTCATAATCTCCTAATTGAAGCTCAGTTTGGCTGACTTTAAATTCATCCTCTCTAAAGCTATTTAAGAATACTTTTCCTTTGTATCCGGACTGTTCAAAGTAAGTAAGAATTGTAAGAAGATTCATCTGACAAAACATGTCTTCACCAAACCATAGAACGATATATTTATACTCCTCCTTAAAAATAGTATTGAAGGGATAAATAACCTTCCTGATGTAGTTTTCTACTGACACATGATGTCCTAATGCTCTTGTTTGAATAAACTCGTCGTCAAAAACTTGTGCCGTCGTCGCATGTACACACATCGCCTCATTGAATGGTACATAATCAGAATCCCCCATCAGTTTTTCTGCTTTAAACTCTTCATACATAACTTGACCATTCAATACGTTAAGTACGTCTTTGTCAAACAGTTCTCTCTTCACTTTTTGTAACTGTTCAACCTCATTTTTTCTAGACATATACACGCTATCCCCATCCTCGCTTTGATCGACAGTAAGTTTAACAAATGACTGTACAGGCAACTTATTTAGTTGAAATTCTCTTGGAGTTACACCAAAAATCTTTTTAAAGGCTCTACTATAAGCCTCTTGAGATGAATAGCCATATTCAAAAGCTATTTCAATTACCTTCTGACAGCTCGACAAATCTGCTGTAGATAAATATAGCCTTCTTAAAAGAACATAGCGCCTAATACTGATCCCTGTTACCTGATGAAATTTAAAAGAACAGTAATAAGGGGAATAACCCATGTAATTAGCCAATTCATCTAGTGAAAACTCTTTGTTTAAATGTTCTTCAACCCAATCTATCATAAGCTGTATATACTCATTCATTTGTCTCACTCCTGAATAAAATTATAAGTGATATCCTTTTCTTTCTTATGATAGTTCTTGTGATGTGAAAATTACTTTTCCATGTAAGCGTAAAATATTATTCAGTATTACTCTTTAATTCTTATTCTAAATATTAAATAGGAGAAATATCATGTATTAACACTAGTAAAGGGGGGACACATTTGAAAGGTTTTTTGAAAGCTATACCATTATCCTTACAGCATTTGTTTGCAATGTTTGGTGCGACAGTTTTAGTTCCAGCACTAACTGGTCTTGATCCAGGGAGTGCACTTGTTGCCAGTGGTGTAGGAACGTTGATTTTCCATCTAATTACACGAGGAAAAGTTCCTACTTATTTAGGTTCATCTTTCGCTTTCATTGCTCCTCTAGCATTGTATGTAGGAGAGTTAAATTCACCCGGTCAGGCCGTTGCAGGTCTTATCGGTGTTTCCATTGTTTATGCCATTGTATCTATTATCATTTCATATGTCGGTTTTGAAAAAGTTCGAAGAGCAATTCCTCCAGTTGTTGTTGGACCAGTAGTCAGTATCATCGGTCTTGCACTAGCAAGCACGGCGGTGAACAACATGGCTGCTGTCAATTGGGATGTAGCTATCGTCAGCCTTCTTGCAGCAATCTTTGCTACGCTTGCAGGTACTAAGATGATCCGCCTTTTCCCGCTCCTCATTGGTCTTGGAGTAGGTTATGTCTATGCTGCGGTGCGTGGATTAGTTGATTTTGGTACCATTGCCAATGCACCAGTGTTTGCCCTTCCACAGTTCGTAATGCCAGAATTCACATGGGTCGTCATCTTGGGGATGGCGCCGATTGCCTTGGTTACCATCATCGAAGACCTTGGACATATGATGGTACTAAAAGAGATTACAGGTAAAGACGTAACAAAGGACCCTGGGTTTTCAAGAATCTTATGGGGGAATGGTCTTGCAACATTAGTCTCCGGTTTCATCGGCGGGCCTGCACAAACGACTTATGCGGAAAACCTCGGCGTTTTAGCCATCACACGCCAATTTTCCAGTAGAATCATTCAAGGTGCTGCTGTTATTGCGATTATTCTAGGTCTGTTCGGTAAAGTTGGAGCTGCTATCCAATCCATTCCAGTTGCCGTGATGGGCGGCATCTGTATCTTGTTATTCGGAATGATTGCAGGCATGGGGATCCGTCACATCATTGAGGAAAAAGTTAATCTGGCGAATATGAAAAACTTGGTCATTGTCGCAGTTATCTTTATCATCGGAGTTGGATATGCTCATGGTATCGCCTACGCGACGATCGCTGGATTGCTCATTTATTGGCTCGTACCTGATTTTACGACAAAGAATGAAAGTTAATATGAAAAGGCTGCTCCACTCAACACTTTTGAGTGGAACAGCCTTTTACTTTTAAGTAAGCTATCGGGCAAAGGCAAGCCATTTAAAACCTCATTTACTTATGGTACTAAGTGAGGTTTATTAATTTCCATTATCGGCGCTTCTTCAAGATTACAAGTTTCACTCATTTTATGATTTCTATAAAATGTTTCAAAATCCTAGCCGTTAAACCCCAAATTGTATACTTTTCATAATCGAAAAACCATTCTTCCATTGAACGAGCTCTCCATTGATACTGTGCGCCATTCATTATTTTTTCATAAGGAAAGTTTAGCGAAGGCACTGGTTCAACGGATACTGAATGCATATAAGGCTCATAATTCAATAGCCATTTGAGAGGTATCGTAAATACCTCTTCAACTTCTTCTTTGTTATACGAATGAATAATTTGATTGTAATCAATGGTTGCTACAAATGGATAGATAACAAATGAAGAGGAGGCAATATAAGGACTTAATGTCCCTACAATCGTAACCGTTTTTGGGTCGACACCTAATTCTTCATGCGTTTCTCGTAAAGCGGCTTCCATTGGGGATGGGTCTGTGGAGTCGATGCGACCACCGGGAAAACTAATATCACCTGGTTGTTTTCTCATGGTGAATGAACGTACTTCGAAAAGGATATGCCATTCTTCATCCACTTGAACTAGCGGGATTAAAACCGCTGAACGAAGAGCTGTTTCCTCCCCAATAAACAGGGGCTGATTTTCATTTAACTGGTTTTTTAGTTGATCTAGGAACATGAAATCCCCCTCACCATAGTGGGTTATATTCTTTTTATAGTATCATTAGTGATCAAAACGGAAAACAATTCATCTCAGTCACTATTTATAAGGACCCCTTTACCTAATCATAAAATCAGACTATCCCTACGAATTGTTCCTGTACGGCAGACACTCTTTTCCTTGCCGAATGGTTGCTGTACCATTCATTGTTGTATAAGGTGGGGTTTCCGGCAAAACGTTCATGACCAGGAGCCGAATCGAATGATCTTTATAAAATAGTTCTTCAAATGAAGGAATAATGTGTGGGTCTGTATTTTCAAATACCCTTTTTTCTAATTCCTTTATGTCTACATCAAATGGAATCCCTATTAAAACATTGTCTATTCCCCGCACTTTGTCGGCCACGCCGAAAACAACGCTCCCCCCGCCGCCATTCGCCATGCAAACAGCATATTTAATCATTTTATTGACATTTTCCTCCTCAGCACTATAATTCCACTGTTTAAAGTCTAGGTCCTGCGCTTCAAAATCATCTGCAATATGATAATCCAATTGCTGAATGATCCTCATGATTTCGCTTTTATTCTTCACTCGAATATCCTCCTTTCCAGCAAAATTAATCTATATCACATGTAATTACATTAACCAATGCTTATACAAAAAAGGCAGTCCCTTATCACAAATGTACTTGTGGGAACTACCCCTTATTGTATTTATATGTTTGTTCCGTCATTGCTGTTTATAAAACCTTTTAAAATTGCACGCTGGCTCCATACTTGCAGAAAGCCCTCCGTGGTTCATTGATCCATTCAATCGGCTTCATCATGCATCTGTCAGCACATATAACTCCAGACTTACTCTAAACTGGTACCTAAAATAAGGCGCCTTCGCTTGGTTAATACAGATATTCATTTGCTCAGCATATAGTTTTGAAACGTCGCCTGCTTACTAAGCGCACTTTCACTATCAAGAGCTGATCTCTTCAGGTGCTTCCTTGCACCTAGGCTTTACTGTAGTTTATACAACATTACTCGCTTTTATCGATTGCAATCCTTTAAAATCCATTGCCTTTTTTCTAAAATAAAAAATGACGGCCATTAAACACGCAAGAATAAAGGTACATAATACAAGTGACCATAGGGTAACACTGATTGGGTATCGATCTATCAGTTCGCCAACAATTCTTGGCAGGAATGCACCGCCTAATCCCCCCATTGCCATCAGTATGCTTGTTGTCCATTCCTCTAATCCTTTAGACGTTTCATTAATAATCAAGAGACCAATTGAGAAAACTCCTCCCATTAATAAACCCGTTAAAAATATGGAAATAAAGCTAAACATGACGGTAGTTGAATAAGCAAACATCAAGAGGGTAAAAAACTGACCCACACAGCAAATAATAAAGAGCTTGCTGTAGCCTATTCTATCTATAATACCAGTCATACTGATACGTCCAAGTGTCATCGCTGCCCAAAAGACCGTAATGCTTAAGGCCAGCGTGGACGCATCTAAATTCGTTGTTTTGCTCATGATTGTTGGCAAGTAGTTTGGCAAAACCATTTCCGTTCCCACATACATAAAGAAAAACAACGCACCCGTCGCAATAATCGGCAATTGCCTCTTAGAGTAACGTTTTCTTTCAGTTTTATTCCCGTCTTCAGGTAAAGCCTTCGTCTGTCTTTTTAAAATTGGATCCAATTCTCCAAACGAAAGAAATAACCAGAGTAGCATAATGAACGAAGCAAACACGGCTACAAATGTAAACGAAAAGTTCCATACACCCGTCATAATCAAAAATGCAGAAATGACTGGAATCGCCAATGCGCCTACCCCAAAAAAGATTTCAACTATAACAAGTGTCGTAGCCTTCTTTTCTTTTAAATGGCCAATAATAAGGGAAGCAACAATTGTTTCAGCAATCCCTATTCCCGCCCCACCAAATGGAGCAATAGCTAACATCACATTCCAATTGGGTAAGACGCTAAACACAAACTGGGAAAGCGCAAAAATGAGTAAGGCAAGAAAAATCGTCATTCTCCGCCCAATTCGATTGACGATAAGCGGCGCGATCATTACTCCACCTAAAAAACCTAAAAATTGATTCATAATCAACTGTCCGCCATCCTTGTAATGAATCCCATACGAATCCACCATAGGTTCTAAAACGGTCCCAATAATAATATGACCAAATCCATTCAAACAATAAATGAGGGAAGCAATCCATACAAATTTCTTCATTTTATTCTCCATATCTGCATTATTTCGCGTTATTTGAAAGTAGTCTTACTTTTCTCATAGTATCAATGATGGCAAGTGTCGTCTATATGGATTGGGGTTTATGTGAACTGAAATAGGTGCTTCGTTCCCAACAATATTTACTCGTTGGGGACCAGGTAACCCATTTACTCAATACATCATAGGATATTTTTATTCGCACGCGGCACCAAGTTAGCCGGCATTGGCTCGTTAAGCCTCCATACGAAACTGACTGGCTTACTTCCTGAATGACTTACATATTCGACCTCCCCAAGAAAGATAAACGGCGCTGTGTAACCTGATTCCGTTTTGTATTCCCTCACGAATAACGCTATTTTATTTCCTGTTTGTTGATGTTGCATATATCGTTGCGCTGTTGGACTTGTATCAGACGTTCGACTTTGAGATTGCCAATGAAACAGGCGATCATTGATAGCGTAGTCTTCATACAAGGTTGATGGTGAGAAATCCTTATCTGACTTATTTAGCGTAATAAAAAAGATATCTGTTTTTTCATCCGCGAAGTATTTCACTCCTTCACGAAATGCAGGTTTTTTTTCATTATTAAAATAACCGAAAGCGGCGAGAACTTGGTCTGTTGTATAATGCGCATGCACGCGAATTGGCGAGATAAACTCAAATGGCGATATTCTTTCAAGAAGTCGTAAACCTTCAAAGCAAACTTCAAGAACTTGCTGAATTTCATTGTTCAGTCGATTATTCGACAAAAGAGCTTGCAGTCCCTCATGCATGGAATTAAATCCGAAGTTTGCTGGAGGATTATTAAAGAAAGAGTAATAGAGCATCGCAACCATTCGATGCTGTTCTTCGCTGGTTATGTTTCCACTTTCTAAATAAGAACGATAAAACTTCAATAATTCTACGGAATCTAAATGAAATAACGTATGAATCCTTTTCATGAGAACCCCTTCTAATTCAGACAAATAGTCTTCCACTACCCCGGCTTCAACCTTCAGCCTTTCAAAAGTTCTATTTCTCCCCGTACCATAAAATTCAGTGAGAGTTAAGTGATGGAAGCGCAAAAAGTTGTAAAGTGTTAGCGTTTCCCCCGAATCTTCTTCAAAATATTTCAGCTTAGAGATTAAGTTTTGCTTAGAGTTCTTAGTGGCTTTTATATTCCGCAAGATATACTCTTTCGCCTGCTTCTCCATTTGGATCACGGAGCCTTTTGGTAAATGAAAAAAGCCATTTTCAACATAATGGCGAATTGAATGCTTTGTTCTACCTACAAGAGCACGTAGTTTTTCTTCAAAGGGATAATCCTTATGTGCTTGACCTACAAAATCAAGTACAGTAAGACACTCTTTCCCATCAGCAAGACGCAAGCCGCGCCCAAGTTGCTGTAAAAACACCGTTAAACTTTCAGTTGGTCGAAGAAATAAAACCGTATTCAACTCTGGAATATCGATTCCTTCATTATATAAATCCACAACGAAGATGAATTTTATTTCGCCGTTTATTAATTTTCGTTTCGCAGTCTGTCTTTCTTCAGGCGATGATTTCCCATGAAGCGCGTTGGATGGAATTCTTTTTTGATTAAAATAGGATGCCATATACAATGCATGCTCAACGGAAACGCAAAAACCTAATCCTTTCACATCATCTAGTGATGTAACGTACTTTTTTATGCTCTGAATGATGAGATCACTACGCCGATGATTTACCGTGTAAACATTCGTCAATTCTCCTATATCGTAACCTTTTCTTGACCATTTAATCCCTGTCAAATCTACATTATCTGTAACACAAAAGTAATGAAATGGACTGAGTAATTTTCGATCAATAGCCTCAGTCAATCTCATTTCTGAAGCGATTCGATCATTGAAAAAGGTTAAAATATTTTCATTATCCATTCGTTCAGGCGTTGCGGTTAAACCTAGCAATATGATGGGATTGTAGTATTCCAATAAATTACGGTATGAAGGCGCAGTTGCATGATGGAACTCATCTACTATAATAAAATCATAAAAGTCCTCTTCCGTATTTTCTTTCATTTTTTTGCTGTTCCAGCTTTGGATACTCATAAATAGTTGATTAAATGAGGTCGGTTGATGAGTACCGACAAACATCTCACCAAAATTTGCATCTTTTAAGATAGCCCGAAATGTTATCATACTTTGTCGAAGAATTTCTTCACGATGTGCTATAAATAATAATTTTGCATCTGGCTTTTCCCGTAAAAAACGTTTAAAGTCAAATGCTGATATGACAGTTTTCCCAACCCCAGTAGCAGCTACAACAAGGTTTTTCATTTGCCCATGGATAACCCTCTCTGCTTCAAGTTCCTCTAATATCTCTCGTTGATAAAAATACGGTTGAATATCAAAAATGTACTGTTCATTCTCTTCTGCTACTGCATCCTTCGTTAATGATTGACGTAACATTTTCCAGTTTTCTTGTTCTTCATCAGCTAGTGATTTAAATTCTTCGTCATTCCAGTAACTTTCAAAAGTTGCTTCAAATTTACGTATAATATCGAAAGAATCTTTCTCTGTCACTTTCAAGTTCCATTCAAGACCAGACGTTAAGGCTGGATTTGATAAATTTGAAGATCCTATGTAAGCCGCGCTAAATCCACTATTTCTTTTAAACAAGTACGCTTTTGCATGCAGGCGTGTCCGCTTTTTATCCAACGAAACTTTAATCTCAGTGTTAGGTAACTTACTTAATTCTTCAAGCGCTTTAAAATCTGTTGCTTCCATATAAGATGTTGTTATAACTCGAAGTCGTCCGCCTCGTACCTCCGTAAATTCACGAAGTTCATTCAAAATAATACGAAGGCCAGACCATTTGATAAACGAAACGAGCCAATCAATTTCATCTGAAGAAGCAATTTCTTTTCTTAACTCTTCAAGCATGTTAGGTTCAGCATGAGAACCTGTAAAAAGTGAACTTTGTGAAAGTGATGTTACCGGTCGTATTGGCTTCTCCTGTTTAATTGTGTGCATTGTTTTTATTTTCTTATGTACAGAAGTAAGTACCTCAGATTGTTCTTCAAGCTTCAAGGCCGCAAATCCCTCGTCTTTGAGCCTATTGTTTAGAACGAGAATAATTTCATTGCATGTTTGAATTTGCTGAAGAATTGCATTGTCATCGCCTTGTTTGGCGTCTTCTCGAATATAGGAAAGTGCTTTTCGAGTGACTGCAGCTATGTAAGATGATAAGTAAATTCTTGCTTCTTCTACATCCATTTTCTCAGTCTCAATTGCATACAAGTCAGGCGACAACTGGCCTAATTCAACACGAATCTTTTCATTAATTAATTGCTCGTAAATTCCTTCATGCATCGTGTCAACACCCTTTCTACTGCTGGAATATCGGCAGGTGCCCAGTTCAAAGACAGTAACTTTTCTCGCGAAATCCATCTTATTTCCACATGTTCCGAAAGCGTAGGAATTCCAGATATAATCTTTGACATAAACGTCTCTAGCCTAACAATTATTTTTTCATATTCATATGTCGTATCCTCCACTTGATGAAATACTTCAATCGCACAACCAAGCTCTTCATGAATTTCTCGCTTTAATGCCTCTTCTTTTGTTTCACCTTCTTCGATTTTCCCGCCTGGAAACTCCCAGTAATTCGGCAAGGTCATTGCCGGTCCTCTTAGTGCACAAAGGATTTCCCCATTTTCATTTTCTATAATTGCTCCCACGACATGTACTGTTTTTTTTATTTTAATCACCTATTCT
Organism: Sporosarcina sp. FSL K6-1540; assembly: GCF_038620285.1. NCBI lineage: Bacteria > Bacillati > Bacillota > Bacilli > Caryophanales > Caryophanaceae > Sporosarcina > Sporosarcina sp. FSL K6-1540. The sequence continues at coordinate 1,805,023 of NZ_CP152018.1, read as the reverse complement.
TAATCCTATTTCCATCTCCGGATTCCCCAAAAATATTATCTGACAATATAAACAAATCATACCATATACTTGCCATGTAAATATTTAATTTATCTGAGACATTTGATTCAACAAGCCCATTCTTAGCAACTACTTATCTTTGATGATGAATCACTCTGACTTACGCTTCTTTAATTCTATACTGGATATTTGGTTTCAAAGTAGTGTATTCTTTTCTACATACATATTCGATCCCCACAATAGTTTTTCTATACCACATTGTTTTGGTATCGACTATCATGTCTTTATTCATTCAAAAAGAATGGACTAAAAAACTTATCCTCTTTATGGTTCCTTTAACTATTCAGTTCTCCCGCAAAGCATCCCCAATATACTGATAAACCGCGGCATCCCCCCAAGCCGTAAGCTATTATTTGAATTTCCAACATAAAACTTCTCTGCTGAGTTGATAATTTCAGTATGATTTTGTGGCATAAATGTGGTTACAAGTTCTTACCTCTCTTTGCAGTACAAGCAACTGAAAATGGACTGAGCTAGAACATGATGGAACATGGTTTAATTCGTAATATTGGGTCTTCCACTGAAAAAGCTTAAGCCTACTACTATGAATATCCTTCAAAGCCAGATCCACAATGTATTGGGCTAAGCGAAACTACATTACCAGAGTTTTTTGGTACTAAGCTTCAAAAAATAAGTCAATTAGATGTTAAACGCGGAGGTTATGAAATTACGGTTCTTGACCTGACATCAGTGCGCGTATCGCGAGTGGCGAAACGTATGCAATGGGAAATTCTTTTATGGTTAGCATAGAACAACTAATTATATCCGTTTGTTCCCCTTTACTACGCATAATGCTGAACGAAGCGGAGACAATACGTTTAAAGTGGAAAGGATTGATACGGTGACATTTGATAATGTTAAAGTAGCGGACTTGGACGTTGAACAATTGGAGGAAGTACATGCCCTTGAAACTAAATTAGGGGTAACGCTCGTCGCATATGAAGGTTCATCCAGTACGCCGGCTGCTCATCCTGAGTAATAAGTAAACAAAGTACCTTTCTGAACCTGATTACAGCCACCTACTGTGTAGTATCGGTACTCCATTGCAAATAGGAAAACGCCATTGCCAGATTTAATATCTGCAATGGCGTTTTTAAATACGGTTTCCCATAAATTCTAGCTTATCAAGGTTTGTTATTAGCAGGGGGCTTGAGACATTAAAAAACCGCTTTTGCAGTGTAAGGTTCACCAGTCAATCCCTGTCAATGCCCCAAAACTTAGCGCTAGCATTATAACGAATGCCGGATGCCAATTCCACTTTTGAAGCATTAGAAAACTTGCCAGGGCGATAACGCCGGTGAATAGAAACCCAACACCTCCGACAGATGTTTGCACAAACTGGACAGTCATGAACAACAAGAGGATGGCAATGATTGGCCTGATAAGTTTCGTTATACTTTTCACTTTGGGATGGTCCTTGTATTTCATGAGGATCGCCATTAATCCAATCATTAGAAACAGAGAGGGTGCAACGGACGCAAATAAGGCGACAAATGCTCCGAGAATCCCACCTTCTGAATAGCCGATGGATGCAGCCATTTTGGTTGCAATCGGTCCTGGTAAGGAATTCCCGATAGCGACAACCTCACTGAATTCTTGGGTGTCCATCCATCCGTATGTACCAACTACTTCATTCTCCACGAGAGGAATTGTAGCTGGTCCGCCCCCGTACCCTAACATTCCGGATATAAAAAACGCGAGAAACAGTTGCACATAAATCATGCTTTCACCCTCCTACTTTTAATTGGAAGGAAGATGAAAACAAGGACGATTAGTATAATAAATGCAGGATGTACATTCAATACTTCCATTAAAATCCCCGCGGTGACCATCATCGTCAGTGCCTTCTTCCAACCAAGGGTGTCGCCGGATTTTTTGATGAAATCCCAGGCTAGTATGCCTAGCATAACCGCTACGACTGGCACAACGGAAGCAGACATGTTTTTAACCCATGGAATATCTTTGTATGCCTGTAAAATGCCAATTAACATGATCATCATTAAGGACGTCGGTATTACAGAGGCAAGTATGGCATTGAGACAGCCCAACTTCCCCCCCACTTTGTAGCCAATATACCCTGCCAATTTTGTTGCAATCGGTCCAGGCATCGCATTTGCAAGCGCGAGTGTATCACTGAATTCGTCTTCATCCATCCATTTGTATTTGCGTACGACTTCTTGATGGAACAGCGGAATTGCAGAAGGTCCTCCGCCGAAGCCCAATAAGCCTACTCTGCAAAAGGCGATGAACAAATCTTTTTGCAACCCCCACCTCCCCTGAACAGGTAATTTCTCCTCACTCGGGGAAGTCTGTATACCTTTCACCAAACTGCAAGTGCTCCGTCTGTGCGAGATTCAGTTCCGCCCTGAAGCACACCCGTTTCTGGATTTCGCCATATAATTTGCCCGCGTCCGAAACCTCCGCCATCCGGTGAAATTGTCACTTCATGGCCTTTTCTAATAAGCGCCTGCACCAGATAGTTCGGGAACTCCGGCTCTACCAGTACTTTTCTTGCTTCCGTCCACTGCCACCTTGGCACGTCAAGCGCTGCCTGTGGATTCAGCAGGAAATCGATTGTATTTATGACTACTTGAAAATGGCCTTGCGGTTGCATATAGCCTCCCATTACCCCAAATGGACCAACCGCTTTTCCGTCTTTTGTGAGGAAGCCAGGAATAATTGTGTTATATGATCGTTTACCTGGTCTAAGGACGTTCGAGTGGTTTTTGTCGAGCGAAAAATCATGTCCTCGATTTTGAAGTGCAATCCCTGTTCCAGGAACAACAATACCTGAACCAAATCCCATGTAGTTGGATTGAATGAAGGAGACCATGTTGCCCTCTTCATCTGCCGTAGCAAGATACACGGTACCCCCCTTCGGCAATTCATACGGTTGTGGATCCATCGCTTCATCTTCAATCAGCAAGACCCGCTTCGCCGCGTATTCATCCGATAACAAGTGTGCTGTCTCGACCGGCATATCCGCTTCTTCTGTAATGAATGCCTTGCCATCTATAAATGCTAGTTTCATACTTTCAATTTGTTCGTGAATCGTTTGAGTAGACTCCCACTCTGGTTTACTCAGTTTCTTGTAAATATTTAGCGCCATCAGCGTTACCATTCCATGACCATTCGGGGGGATTTCCCATACATCATAGCCTTTATAGTTCACGGATATAGGTTCAACCCATTCCGGTTTGTATGTAGCAAGATCTTCTTTCGATATAAAACCGCCATATTTATCCATGCAAGCTACAATCTCATCGGCAATTTCGCCTTCATAAAAATCGCGTGCACCTGTTTCAGCAATGGCTCGTAGTGTTTTTGCATGACCTGGTGATGACCACATCTCACCCGTTTTAGGTGCGCGTCCATTCGGTGCAAACGTTTCGAACCAGGTATTGAATTCATCACCGCTGCATTGTTCTTTAAACTTTTTATACGCAATTGCCCAGTACTTACCAAGTATCGGTGTGAGAGGGAAACCTTCTTCGGCATAGCGAATGGCTGGTTCCAACACTTCCTTTAAAGGGAGCTTGCCAAACCTACGTGACAATTCCGCCCAAGCAGCAGGCGTACCCGGCACCGTAATAGGAATCATTCCGTATGCAGGCATCTTGTCGTGACCAAGTGCCTTCACCGCTTCCGGCGTCAAAGTTGCTGGGGCTGGCCCTGATGCATTGAGTCCGTACATTTTATCCTTCACCCAGACAAGTGCAAATGCATCGCCCCCTATGCCATTTGAAGTTGGCTCGACAACAGTAAGTGCTGCCGCGGTAGCAATTGCTGCATCAATTGCATTGCCTCCTTTTTGCAAAATATCCAAACCCACACTTGCGGCAAGCGGCTGTGATGTAGCGACCATACCTTTTCGAGCAAATACCGTATGACGTTTAGATTGATACGGATGATACAAGTAATCCATGAAAATCCTCCTCTGAACTATACTATTTCCTGTTATATTTTTATGCCTGCGAAATGACAGGCTGCGAAATGTTGCGGTTCCACTTCTTCCCAAACGGGTTTCTTTTCACTACAAATACTTTGAGCAACAGGGCATCGCGTATGAAACGGACAGCCCGTCGGCGGATCTGCCGGATTCGGTAAATCACCTTTTAGCCTCACCCTAATTCTCTTAGCATGAACTGATGGCCTAGGGATTGCAGATAGTAGTGCTTGCGTGTATGGATGAATGGGGTTATCGAACAACGATTTTACAGAGCCTAATTCCACAGTTGTCCCTAAATACATAACTAGCACTCGATCGCAAAAGTATCTTACAACGCCTAGGTCATGCGAAATAAACATGTATGACAAGTTATATTTAGTCTGCAATACTTTTAATAGTTTAAGTACTTGTGCTTGAACAGACACATCCAATGCGGAAACAGCCTCATCACATATTATAAAAGATGGGTTAAGTGCTATTGCACGAGCAATCCCAATACGCTGACGTTGGCCGCCACTAAATTCATGTGGGTAGCGGTCGAAGTGCTCTTCTTTAAGTCCCACTTCCTGTAATAATTGAATTACTGTATCACGCTTTTCTTTTGGAGATAAATCGGTATGCATTGTAAATACCTCTTCCAACGCATTTCCTATACGTTGTCTTGGGTTCAATGAAGCGTAGGGATCTTGAAAAATCATTTGCATTTCTTTAACAAATTTTAGTCTTTCTCTTCTTTTTAAGTCTTGAATTTCATTGCCGCGAAAAAATACTTTACCTTCTGTGAGGCCTTCTAAACCTAATACAGCCCGTCCTAATGTTGATTTCCCACAACCAGATTCTCCTACTACACCGAGACTTTCACCTTCATATAACTGAAGTGAAACGTCTTCAACCGCTTTCACTTGTCCTTGCACACGCTTTAGTACTCCCCCCTTAATTGGAAAGTATTTTTTCACTCCCCTCAATTCCACTAGCACTTCTGGCGAGTTCTGTTCTGTGTACTTCATTTCCACTACCATCAAGTCCGACCTCCTCTTGTAACCAGCAACTAACTGTATGACCATTCGAAACTTTAAATTCAGGCGGGGATTCAATCCGGCATTTATCCATGGCAAATTTACATCGAGGATGGAAACGACAACCTGATATTTCTTCGCTCAGACTTGGTAAAGTTCCCGGAATCGCTTCAAGTTCAAAATCCGGATTATCAATATCTGGTACTGAATTGAGAAGGCCGATAGTATATGGATGTTTCGGATTGTCGAAAATTTCTCCTACAAGCGCTTCTTCTACTTTCTGTCCTGCATACATGACCATCACCTTATCTGCGACTTCCGCAACAACCCCCATGTCATGCGTAATCATCATGATTCCCATATCGAGTTTTTCTTTCAACTCTTTAATCAGATCAAGAATTTGAGCTTGTATCGTTACATCAAGTGCGGTTGTTGGCTCATCCGCAATAAGCAACTGAGGACCACATGAAAGAGCAATAGCAATCATTACGCGTTGTCGCATCCCGCCACTCAGTTCATGTGGATACTGCCTAATTCTTTTTTCAGCATATGGCATACCTACTTGTTCCAGTAACTTAATGCCTTGTTCATACGCCTGTTTTTTTGTTAATTTTTGATGAAGCATTAGTGGTTCAGTTAGTTGAAAGCCAATTGTAAGTACTGGGTTAAGGGCGGTCATTGGTTCCTGAAAAATCATCGACATCTGATTACCCCGTATCTTTCTCAACTCTTCAGGGTGTAGATTATGAATCGGTTTACCACCCAGTAAAATCTCACCCGACGATATGTTGCCGTTAGAAGGAAGTAATCCCATTACCGATAGAGACGTGATACTTTTCCCGCATCCGGATTCTCCCACAATACACAATGTCTCCCCTTTATTAATAGAAAAGGAGACGTCCCGAACAGCAGGAAGTGTTCCTTCCTTCGTTCGGAAAACAGTGACTAGATTTTTCACCTCAAGCAATGTCTCCTTCATAATTTCTCCTACTTTCTAGTAACGTCAGTGATATACCATTTTCCATTTGGATCGAGTTGCAGACCAGAGTATTCTTTATTTAATGCTGCTGTAACAAATCCATGATTCATAACGACGGCTACGTCTTCATCGAGCATTAGTTTATTTGCCTGCTCTAAATAATTTTTACGCTCATCCTGATCAATTGTGCTTCTTGAAGCATCCACAAGCTTATCGAATTCAGCGTTACTGTAATGAGAACGGTTAGAAGAACCAACGTTATCACTATGGAAGTTCGGATAGAACATTTCAGATCCATCAGCTGTTACGTTTGCCCAACTCAAAAATGTCAGATCATATTCTCCCGCTCTTGCTGTATCCAGGAAAGTTGCCCACTCCATCGATTCAATTTGAACTTTGAAACCTGCTTCCGTTAATTGAGCTTGTACGATTTCAGCCATAAGAATGAAGTTAGAACGGTTCGCTGTCAGTAACTTGATTGGCTCTTTACCGTATCCATTCTTTTCAACAAGTGCTTTAGCTGCCTCCACATCATATGGAGTCCCCGCTTTATCAGCTGATTCATCATAGCCGAAAACTTTTGGCCCAAGGATACTATCACTGCGAACACCAAGTCCATTCAATTTGGAGATAAACGCATCACGGTCAATCGCGCTCGCTACTGCTTTTCTAAAATCAGGATCTTTGTTACGATCCTTCGCATGGTTGAATGTAAGATAGTAAATTGTGGTTCCTTCTTTTTTCTCGATATTAATATTTCCCATCCCTTCCAGACGTTCAATTTGCTCTGTTGGAAGATTATCGATGAATTGAACTTCCCCAGCTTGTAGCATGGAAATAGCTGTAGAAATTTCAGGAACAACTTTTATTGTGAATTTATCCATTTCGGGTTTCCCACCCCAGTAGTCTTCATTAGCCGCCATTACAACCTGATCGCCAGGCGTCCAACTCACGAATTTATATGGCCCTGTCCCTACTGGTTCTCTCATTAGATCTTGTTTTTGATCAGCTGTAGGACTTACAATAGCTGCGTTAGTATGGGATAGCGTTGCCAGGAATGGTCCATACGGATAAAGCGTTTTTATTTCAATAGTATGTTCATCAATAACAGTAATCGTATCAATTGGTTCCATAAGCGAAGCACGTGGGGCAGCTGTGGCGGGGTCACGCAGTTTTTCAAAAGTATATTTTACTGCTTCCGCATTAAATGGTGTACCGTCATGGAAACTAATATCCTTTTTAAGCTTGATAGTCCAAGTGAGTTCGTCCGGATTTTCATAGGACTCAGCTAGTAGCGGTTCAATTTCCATCGTATCTCCGTTTAACTTAAATAGTTGTTCATATAGATGTTCAGTAGCATTAGCAGATACAGAGTCATTCATTAATATAGGTGAAAGTCCAACGACATCACTTGTTGTTGCAAAAATAATAGACTTTTCACCGCCCTTATTACCATTTCCTTTTTCCTTTTCTGAAGATTCCCCCTCAGAACATGCCGCGAGCATCAATAACAAGCTAAAAATAATTATAATTAGTGAGTTTTTCTTCATTTTCTTTCCCCCTAAGTTTTTAGTGAATATCCATGTTCGGATCTAACGCATCTCTTAAACCATCACCAACGACATTGAAAGCAAATACAGTTAACATAATTGCAATACCAGGAATAATCGTCAGATGTGGAGATGTCCACATAAAACTTTGCCCCTGCGAAATCATTGCTCCCCATTCAGGCGTCGGTGGTTGAGCCCCCAATCCCAAATAACTAAGTGAAGCGGTTGAGAGGATTGCCGTGGCCATTCTCATTGTGGCAAAAACAATGATTGGGGCGAACGCATTAGGCAATATATGTTTTAGCATTATTCTAATGTCGGAAGCACCCATTGATTTCATAGCCATAATATATTCTTTTTCTTTAATCGATAAGACAGATCCCCTAACAATACGAGCGCATGTCGGTATAGACCAAATACTGATAGCAATTGCAACATTTACAAGACTTGTACCGAGAACTGCAATGATAAGCATCGCTAGCAGAATTCCTGGAAATGAGAACAGTAAATCCACGATTCGCATAATAACACCGTCAAGTTTACGATAGTAACCGCCTAACAACCCTAGCGTTACTCCACCAATCAGGCCTAAAGTCACCGCAGCGATTCCTACAACTAGCGAAACACGGGCCCCATAAACAATACGACTCCATACATCTCTTCCATAATTATCAGTTCCAAGCCAATGACCTTCACTGAACATAGGAAGTTCGCTTGCCGATAGATTCTGCTTGACCGGATCGTGAATAACGATAAACGGCGCAAATATTGCCATCAATATCTGAGCTAGAATAATAATACAACCAGCCACAGCCAATTTATTTTTTAATACTTTTTTTAGCGTGGCAATATAAATTTTCTCTTTCTTGTATGCTGTTTTCTTTTTTAATTTCAATCCGCTAACAGATTGCTCCATATTATTTTCTCTCCTTTCAATCGTATTTGATTCGCGGATCAATAAACGTATAAATAATGTCAACAATCAAGTTCACAATAACAAACAATGTTGCGACGAGTAATACCGACCCTTGAACCATTGGGAAATCTCTTGAAGCTATGGCATCAATCATTAGACGTCCAATACCATTTATAGCAAATACCTTCTCTGTGATGATTGTCCCACCCAGCAAAAATCCAAAGTTCAGTCCGATAACTGTTATTACCGGAATCATTGCGTTTTTCAATGTATGAATCCAGATTACATTACGTTCTTTTACTCCTTTCGCCCTTGCAGTCCTCACATAGTCTGCACGTATGACTTCAAGCATTGAAGAACGTGTCATTCGAGCGATCATCGCTGCCGAACCAGTTCCAAGGGTTATAGCCGGTAAAATTAGTTCTTTTATGCCCTGCCATGTATAAAAGGGACTCGATAGACCCCCTACTGGCAATATTTGAAAATTTACTGCAAATACAAGAATAAGTAATGCACCTAGCCAAAAATTCGGAATGGATATTCCCGCGAGTGCGAAAGTGGTCGACGATACATCGAGCCAAGAATTGTGTCGTAGTGCTGAAATGAGCCCCGCGGAGATGCCGATAATAACAGCAATTATCATACTCGCGATAGCTAATTTGAGCGTATTTGGAAATCGCACTGCAATAGCCTCTGATACCGGCTGTTTTGTTTGGTATGAGTAGCCAAAATCACCCTGTACTGCATCCTTTACATATCTTCCGTATTGCACTAGAAATGGATCATCGAGACCTAAATTAGTTCTTATTGCAGCCAAATCAGACTCAGTAGCAGTAGGTCCTCCAATCATCGATGCCGGATCGCCTGGTGCGATGTGCATTGAAGAAAAAACGAGAAAAGAAATTCCAAATAGAAGGAATATAAGTTCAAAGGCCCTACGTACAATTAATGCAATCATCAAATCCCCCCTCATCTAATCATTTGTTAATCAAATAACCAACTTTGCTTAACAAATGTCGTTATCAAGTTAGATACGAGTATAAAACAAATATTCCGTTAAAGCAACATAATATTTCGTATAGTTAGTATATAGAGAATTTACACTACATTCAGATCACCTGATTATCATATACCGCCAAATAGTAGGTAGATGATGCCATAACCTTACTATTTGTACTGAAATGGAATTCTCATTAACGACAGTACATTCAAACACTTCGTTTCACAAAATAAAAAAACCTATCCGAAGATAGGTTTTCACTCTTAATTATTCACAATTTCAAACCGGATCGACTCTTAAAGCGTCGAAGTAATATATGACTTTCTACTCTCGTTATTCCATCTAGTGCATATAATTCTTCGTTGATAAACTTTTCCAAATCCGTAAAATCATCAACCAACACATGCATATGAAGTGTTGATGGACCTGTCATTTGATAGCAGCTCGCAACAGAAGAAATATCAGCGAGTGCCTCTGCTACACTCACTAAAGACGATGGTTCACAGTCCACCTCGAAGAATGCCGAAACCCCCTTTCCCACTTTTTCGCTATTCACTACAACTGTAAAACGCTCGATAGTACCATCCTCTTGAAGATTATGAATTCTTTCCCGTACTGCAACACGTGACAAGTTAAGTTCTTTACCTATATCTACATAAGAGAGCCGTCCATTATCTATGAGTAGTTCGATAATTCTTTTATCAGTCACATCCATTAATAATTCCCTCCTCACCATTATGTATTAATTATTAAAGTATCTTTAACAATTGTACATAAAACACTTATAATATAATTCATAATGTATATTAATTAATATGCACTGTTCACAAGTAAAGGTCAAGCAGCCCATTTAGAAAGTCCCCCTCGGAACATTATAAAGGCAAGATAATATGAATGTGAAAGTCATCGACATTTCAAAGGTCGATGGCTTTCACATTCATTACAACCCCATGAGTTCCCTTTGAACCTCCAGTCGGAAATCTTCACTTCCAAGTAACTTCGATTCGAATGAATTCATGTTTTTTCTGACGAGCATTCCTTGCCAGAAGTCTAGGTCGTCTATCATGAAGACGATTTCGACTTTATCCCCTTTGTGATTCTCTGCATACAACGCTTCGGTGAGTATGAATGCAGTCGATCCGCCCTTTGCGCCTAGGTGCACATATCGGTCGTGATTGCTTTCGTATAGCTGCATAGGCCATTCAAGCAAATCTCTCATGGTTTCTGCGGCTATCGGTGGGAGTTCGTCATTCGAAATTATCGTTAGTAATTTCCCGTAATCATTTGCGGATGCACCAACTAAGCGATCTGACCACACTTTTTGTACGTCCGTAGACGGACCATATGTTACATCTCCAGCTTTAATGGTTCCCTCTTTCATTTGTTCACTCAGTTCTTCAGCTAATGTTCGATACTCTTCCATCGACATGGCCTCGAGCTTTTTGATTAATTGCTTATCGTTCATCGATTCACTTTTTATTTGATTTGGAATTAAGACTGCGCTGACAATCGGGTAGACGTCCTCATGCTGTGTTAGTCCGAGGGTTTTTGCCCGCTCATTGATGGCAGATATTCCGAGCAGGTCGATTAGGTAGTCCGTGTTGGCGTTGGAGCTATAGGTGGCCATCCCTTTTGCGACATCATGCAATGTCACTTCGTTATTTTTGATTTTGTCTTCACTTTGCATCGCTTTTAACCACTCTTCATGAGCCCCGCCATCCGATTTTTTTAAGTAGTAGCGGTTTAAATCCGCAAGCGGTACGGAACTGTCTTTGTTCAGCTGGCCTGCATCGATTTGCATAGCGTATTCGGCAGCAATCAGTATCTTCACGGTACTTGCTAGCGGTCGTACTACATCCGATTGGTACGTGATTAATTCCACTCCGTTTTCCGCTAGGTACAGGGATGTCGTTTGTGGATTATCCTTCAGATGGTTTAAGACATACTCCGGATTGTCTCTCAATATGGCGAAGCCCGCGATTCCTATAACTAAAATAATTGATCCATAGATAATCAACCGCTTTTTCGTATACGTTTTTTTATCGAACAATATAAAGATAAAGAACGCGACCAGTAAGGCAAATAAATAATTCACGTTAAATACTAGTACCGCAATGATAATCCCGAATACAACAGCCACATTCAATAATGCTTTCCGTATCTCCATTTTTGTACGGGACTTTTTACTTAACAAAGGTAATAGTGTGAGGACAACAACTGCCGTTAACCCAAACCACGCGTAAATGTTCATATGGTGTCTCCTTTCTAATAATCTCATTGTCTTAAGATACGTTTTGAAAGCAGGATTAGTTTCAATAAGAATTTTTTATGTAGTTCTCACATGGTACGCCCCCTCGTTAGTAGCCCACCCATTAGTCATTTCCTTCATAGTTCTTGAAAACCTTCCGTTTACACTTCCACGAACAAGGTAATAGATAGACAAGGAGGGTGAACAATGAAGAAATTTGATGCAGTCATTATTGGGTTTGGTAAAGGTGGAAAGACACTGGCGGCAATGCTGGCTAAAGAGGGTCAGAACGTTGCAATGATTGAAAAGTCGGCAGAAATGTATGGTGGAACGTGCATCAACATTGCTTGTATTCCAACGAAATCACTCGTTTTTCAATCTAATAATCGTAAATACTCAGAAGTACCTAAAATGAAATTTTATAAAGAAGCGATTGAAGAAAAAGATCATTTAACTTCATTTCTGCGCGATAAGAATTTTCATATGCTAGATGACCTTGAAAAGGTTACGGTCTTTACAGGAGTCGCTTCCTTTTTAGACGATGATAAGATCCAAGTGAAAACTGACAATGAACAATTCGAGTTAACGGCAGATAAGTTCTTTATTAACACAGGATCTTCCCCTATCACTCCGCCAATTGAGGGATTAGAGGGGGCTGATTTCATTTATAATTCGACTACTCTTCAACAATTAGATACACTTCCTGAAAAGTTGGTCATCATTGGTGGAGGTTATATTGGTCTGGAGTTTGCTTCGATTTATGCGAGCTTTGGTTCAGAGGTGACGGTTATTGACCATTCACCTGAGTTTTTACGGAATGATGATCGTGATATCGCAGAAGAAGTGAAAAAAGTGCTTGAGGCAAAAAACATTACTTTTGTAGTAGACAGTAACGTCGAGTCAATTGAAAATCTTGACGGTGGTGTGGTTGTTTCTTATAAGACGGGTGACGCTGATCATGCGGAAGCTTACGGAAATGCAGTTTTACTGGCTACAGGCAGAAAGCCAAACACTGCAGGATTAGGTCTTGAAAACACTTCTGTAGAAGTAAATGATAGAGGCGCAATTGTGGTTGACGATTCATTGAAAACAAACGCTAAAAACATTTGGGCATTGGGTGATGTGAATGGTGGACCACAGTTTACTTATATTTCACTAGATGATTTCCGTATTATCAAAGACCAATTAGTTGGCGATGGTAACTACACGAGGAAAGCCCGAAGCAACGTACCCTACTCTGTTTTCATCGATCCGGTTTTATCGCAGGTAGGGTTGAATGAAAAAACGGCTAAAGAAAAAGGGATTGCCTACAAAGTGGTCACACTTCCGGCAGCCGCGATTCCTCGTGCCCGTATCGTGAAACAAACGGACGGATTATTGAAAGCCCTTGTAGATCCAGACACCAAAGAGATTTTAGGTTGCACACTATTTTGTGCTGAATCCAGTGAGATGATCAATACAGTACGTATTGCAATGGAAGCAAAACTGCCGTATACATTTTTGCGGGATACCATTTTCACACATCCCTCGATGAGTGAGGCGCTGAATGATTTGTTTTCTAAAGTGGAATAGCATAAGAAAAAGAGAAGATACCCATCACGGATATCTTCTCTTTTTGATAGCTGAAATTGAGCAGTTGTACGGGGAAATTACCTTTTGAGGACTGGGTTTACTTACTGTGAGGAATTTCTCAGTCGTTTTAATTCGGGCATAGGTTGGTACCCATAACCATCAATAAACTTGTCCCACATAGCAAAAGTTCCAGTTAAGTTACTGTTACTAACTCTACTGCTTCTATAACCAAAGGAGTTCCAGCAGATATACTGCCGGTGACAGTATTAAAGGTCAATTCTGTTGCAGAAATTGTATACGAATCGCCCTCTTGTAACACACCATTTAAATAAAAATTATAGTAGCCATTTGTTACTACAGGAAAAGCCGTTGCAGCCGTTCCACTGTCATCCAAAAAAGTAGTTGCTGCGACAGTAGTACCATCTTCGACAACTAAAGGTGCTGCCAATACATTAAAAAACCTTGTCGAAGTACCTGAAACGTTCACGTTAATATTAATAAGGGTAAGCGCCATTTGATTCACCTCCTTTCGTCTTTAGTATAGTAAATGCGAAATTCGATAAGATGTCAGGGCTGTCCATCTAAAAAGCTAAACTAATTTCACTAAATTAGTTTAGTCGAAAATGACAGCAATTCAACAATAATGGGCGTACGCGCATAAATTATGGCATTAGCCGGGCTAATCGTTAGGCTATTCGTACTCACTTCATACATTCCACCTTCTTGCATTAATGCATTGATGTATAAATTAGCATAGCCATTTGGGCTGAAATTCATAAATTCAATCGTTGGACTCCCATCATCGTTATAAAATAGATTTGCTGGAATAGTTACCCCGTTAGTCACATTAATGTTAGCTACGGGAATATAAAAATATCTTTTCACAGTCGGTATGATACTAAATTCAGAGTTATTTGTTGGGATAACTTCTATAGGTGTCTGGCATACAATCTTTTGGCTATAGTTTTTGTAATCAATCATTCTTACTACTTTTTTACACTTTTTATGTCTCTCCATGATCTTATTGCCCCCCTACCATACTATATGATGATAGGTAGTTAGCCGACTGACCGTTTCGCCCTGTACGGCAGACAATTATTATTGGCTACTTTGACGTACTATCTTTATCATCGCTCAAAATTTAAAATCCCGCTTAGCTGTGGCGTTTATGATCCTTTTTTTGCCCAATGGGTAGGACATTCGCGCCTATTATGGATTGTTCTTCAAGACGTTTTTGATTGGCCCTACAGGGTACTCATAGAGTAGAAGACAAAATTACAGAGGAGGATTTTGATGCGCCCGTTGAAAGCACTAATTTTGAATGCGTCGTTGAAAAGTTCGGAGGAGGAATCGAATACGGAGGCACTTGCGAAGAAGGTCTGCCAAATTTATGACAATGAAAATATCGTGGCAGAGGTCGTTAGACTGGCAGATTACGCGATCTCCTACGGAATGAGTCCTGATATGGGAGATGGCGATGAGTGGCCACAAGTATTTGAAAAGGTCAAAGAAGCCGATATTCTTATTATTGGTACACCGCTTTGGCTTGGAGAAAAAAGTAGTATAGCAACGCTTGCCATTGAAAGATTGTATGGAAGTAGCGGAGAGACAAATGATAAAGGACAAGCCATTTATTATAATAAAGTAGGCGGTGTTGTTGTAACAGGTAACGAAGACGGAGCAAAGCATGCCGCCGCTTCCATTCTTTATGGGTTATCGCATATTGGGTTTGTCATTCCTCCGAATGTCGATACATATTGGGTTGGAGAAGCAGGACCAGGACCATCTTATATCGCTGCAGGTCAAACAAATGATTTCACAAAAAAGCATGTTGAATTGCTTGCTTATAATACGATCCATCTTGCTAGAATGTTGAAAGAACATCCAATTCCGGCACAAGGGAATTTGCTTGATAGCTGATGCACAAGAAAGCACCCTCGATGGGTGCTTTCTTTTTGATATTAAGACAATGGCTATGTAGGAATACCTTTATATTCCCTAACAATCAAAAAACCCCACTTCACAGCGAGGTTCACAGTCGTTCTATTCCCTATTGACAGGCATTGAACAACACCTAAAAGAGCCACCGGATTTAATGATTTCATCGAATTCGACTTCAATAACTTCGAATCCGTGCGCACGTATTTGTGCATTGACTTGTTTGTTTTGAGGAAGGCTGAATACTTTTTTATCGCCGATTGACAAGACATTGGTGCCCATTGTGAATTGTTCTTCTTCGGAAACCTCAATGAGCTTGTATGTTGCTGTCAGCATATCGACAATGCTTGGATCAAATGCTTTCGAAAAAATAAGTCCTACTTCGGGTGATAGGATGTTAAATACGCAGTCTAGATGCAGGTATTTTTCATCGAAAGGAACAGGAATAATCGTGTAATCTGGAAGATCATCTTTTAACTTTTCAGCTGCTTCTATGGATGTCCGGCTACTAATGCCAACAAACAATGTGCCGCGATCGACGATGACGTCTCCACCCTCTACATGATCAGTTGTGGTTTGGAATGAAATATCCTCGTCTTCAAGCCATTCCTCGAGTGCTTCTTCTTCCCCTTTACGAATATCGCTTGCCATTTCGGAGACAAAAATGTCATCTCCTACAGTAAATCCGATATCCCTTGTGAAGACTTGTTCCGGAAATTTTTTGGATGATGGCAGCTTGATGACTTCAACTCCGTGTTCTTTGAGGAGTTCTTCAAATTGTTTATGTTGTTTCATTGCCAATTCAACATTTATATTTTCATCTTCGTATTCTTTCTGTACGTCGTTAATCACTTCTTCAATAGCCATAAACCTAGGCTGGCATAGGATTACACGGCGTAGCGTATCATACTCTGTATTGCATTTTGTAGTGTCTGAATTTTCTATAGGGGAATTCATGCTGGATCCTCCAATTATTTTTTGTCTTCTTTACACTTCCCCATCAAATTCTATTTAAACATTTTAATGGTTTTGTCCCCCGCCTAAGGGGAATGGGTATATATAGAGATTGAGATAAATGGAGGGGAAACAATGATTCTGAAAGATAAGTTTTTATTGACAAAAGAGGATTTTACGGAGCGTACCGATCTGCCTAATTGGCTGTTGAAGGAATACCAAACGTTCCATGAGACGGTGACGGATAAGACGTTTCCTTGTTATTTCGGTATGGGAGGAGAGCTCAAGGGCGAATTACGCTATGGATATGTGACACAGAATGACTGGTCCAATTTGCCGGAAACGTTGAAGTCGTTTTTGGCGCTTTTCGACAACCCCGCGCATAAACGGCATGGATTATTCGTGTTTGTTGAGCCATTTGAAACAGAAGGTTCTTTGGATGAGTATCGACAGCAGTTCTGGGAAATGTTGCAGTACTTGCACGGAGTGGATGAAATTGAATGGCCTGCCGATAGTCCCCACGATCCTGCTCATCATCTATGGGATTTCCGTTTTCATGGCGAGCCGATTTTTGTGTTTGGCAATGCACCGGCCTACAAGCAACGGAAGACGCGGAATCTTGGCAATGCAATGGTACTCGGTTTTCAGCCTCGTCGCATATTCGAGGGATTGAAAGGAACGGAAAAAGGCGGGGTCATGTCGCGGGAAAAAGTTCGTGAACGCGTCGAAGTGTGGGATCAGTTACCAAAGCATCCGGATATTAGCCATTTCGGAGATCCAGAGCACAACGAATGGAAACAGTTTTTCATTGGGGATGATGTGGAACCGATTCAAGGACAATGTCCATTTTCACATAAAGAGAAGATGAGCTAGTTGGTACCCAATAAAGACAAAAAACCTCACACAAGTGTGAGGTTTTTTATTATTCACAATTATTTCCCAACTTAATGTCGATTTCCCGGGAAATAACAGGATTATTTCCCGCCCATATCGTAATACGAATTCATCTCTGCTTCAGGCACCATACTGCCACCTGTTGCCCAGACAAGATGGGTAGCATTTGCTGAATTAGCACCCTTTACATTTCCATGGATAGCTTGTACTGGACCAGTCATCCCCGCGAGTGCGGACGGCTCGAGTCGAATATTTTCTGTGTCTGCGATCAGTTTCAATAACTTGAACATCGTTTCGTCCGCAATCGTATAACAGCCGGATAATAACGGTTCCATTGTCTTGCCAACGAAACCAGATGCTGTACCAACTGCGAGTCCGTCTGCAACGGTTTTATTGTCTAGACCGAAGTCTTGAACTGAAATCTTGTCGTGAAGACCAGTCATCATGCCGAGCATCATGCACGGGGAATGCGTCGGCTCTGCGAAGAAACAGCTGACTGCATCGCCGAACACGAGCTTCAGTCCAAATGCTACACCTCCAGGGCCGCCACCGACACCGCAAGGCAGATAAACGAACAGCGGGTTGTCTTTGTTAACGATTGTGCCACGCGCTTTCAACTGCGCTGCAACACGTTCCCCCGCCACTGCATAGCCTAAAAATAAGTCGAGTGAGTTTTCATCATCAACAAAATGACAAGAAGGATCTGCATCCGCTTGGCGACGCCCTTCTTCAACAGCTTTACTGTAGTCATCGGCGTATTCAACAACTGTGACGCCTTTTTCGCGCAACATATCCTTTTTCCATTGTTTCGCATCTGCTGACATATGGACAGTAACATCGAAACCGAGCTTGGCGCTCATGATGCCGATGCTTAGGCCCAGGTTTCCTGTCGATCCGACAGCGATTTTATGTTTTGAGAACAGGTTGTGAAATTCAGGCTCTGCAAATTTAGTATAGTTGTCAGCAGTTGTGATCAATTCGTGCTCAATCGCAAGTGTTTCGGCATGTTTTAGGATTTCGTAAATGCCACCGCGCGCTTTGATTGAACCTGAAATCGGCAGTGCGTTGTCTTCTTTCAGGAGAAGTTCACCTGAAATAGCTACTTTGTATTGATTGGAAAGCGCTTCTTTCATGTTTGGAATAGCGGTAATCGGTGATTCGATAATACCGTTCGACACTTTTGTTTCCGGGAAGACACGCTCGATATATGGCGCGAAACGTTTCAAGCGGTCTGATGCATCTTTGACGTTTTCTGCAGTCACACCTGTTTTTTGAATACCAGTTGATGTTGATTCAACTAAGGGATTGAGCCAGAGCACTTCTTCACGTGCTGTCATCTGTCCGATGAGCGGAAGCTTCTCTTTCCATTCATTTACTTGTGTTTTTTCCATCATTTTTATCGCCTCATTTTTTTGAATGTTGTATGAACAGTATAACATGTGAGGTGATTTACGAAGTTAATTCAGCACAAATCGTTCAATCAGCTCTCTCGTCAAATCAAATCGAGGAGTTGCGGTATCTCCGCCCTCTGCTGCAACATCTATGACAACTGAAATAATGCGTCGGCCATCAAAGACTCCAGTACTAGCGAAGCAGGAACCCGCCTGATCTGTGAAGCCGGTTTTCAATCCGTCGATTCCCGCCAATGCTTGAGGCATACCCGCCAACATCAAGTTGGTGCTCCACAACGTAGTGCCATTACCCGTTTTGAAGCTCGGCAACTTTGTATAGTCGAGCACTTCGGGATGCTTGGCAATGAGCTTTTGTGCAATTACTGACACATCACTTGCAGAGGCATGATTCGTTTGCTCATACCCTTTGCCAATATAATCGCCGTCAAGTCCGCTTGCATTGAAGAAAGTCGTCTCTTTCAGACCGAAACTTTTCGCCTGTTTATTCATCAATTCCACAAACGCTTCTTCCGTTCCGCTAACCATTTCGGCAAGCGCCATCGCCGCGTCATTTGCAGAGTTGACCGTCATCGCAGTAAACAATTCTTTCAATGTATAAACGTTTCCCGCTGTCATTCCTAGTTTGACGGCAGCTGATTGTCCTGTAATTTGTTGTAGCGCCTCACTTGGCTTGTATGTGTTTTCCCATGCTAAATTACCGCTGTTGACGGCGTTCAGCACGAGATACTGCGTCATCAATTTGGACATACTTGCGATTGGTAATGGTTCTGCACTATTTTCTTCGTAAATTACTTTACCCGTATCCGCATCGATAAGAATGATCGCTTTTGCAGCAGTTGCTAAATCTACTGTCTCCAAGGTTTTTTCTTTGTTATTCATCACAACTGTAACGCTCAATATAATGATCACTAGTATAAAGATCAATTTCTTCATGTTTTCCACACCTTTGCAGTAATAAGAGTTCATTACCTTAATTATGAATGATAATAATGAAGAATCGCCTAGTATAAACATGAAGAATTTCTTAAGTTTTAGTACACGGGTTACTTATAAAAACGATTAATTAACCAAACTATTATTAAAACTGCACCGAACACAAACCAAATACGTGCAAGCAATTTTTCCCTCTTCTGCTTATCTTCCATATTTCTCGTCAGAAAACGTACAAATAACTCTACCGCAATTGCCAAGATAATAATTAGTATCCAACGCATGTTTATTCCCCCATTTCTACTGTAATCATGATCCCCGATTATTAAATCCAATGCGCTAATTCTATCATTGATTGCAGGCGACTGCCCATAATTTGGAACGCACACACAACCCCCGTCCTTCCGGAATATGCTACTATAACAACTCAGTAATGGTGGTGCTTATTAATGGAATTAACAATGAGTCCACCTATCGATGATTGGTAATTTCATTCACAAACATCGATAGGAAAACATAAATTCAAGCACATAGTTCGCTTACTGGATATTTCAAGGTTGTGGCAATGAACCACAGCGGTTCGCGGAGGGGAACTACTGTCGACGGGCAATCAGTTCGACAGGTTTATTGCTGGCACACTTGCCTCCAATTAGTGAACAAGAAAATTAGATTTGAAGTTGTTATAAATACAATACTAAAACTCCGCCAACTATATTTGTTGGCGGAGTTTCTAGGGCTATTTTTTTTGATCATCATTCTTTGCTTGATTATAACTTCGTCCGAACATCCCATAACTCCGGAAAGAACTGATGATCAAGGACAGACTTCAAATAATTCACACCTGACGAACCGCCCGTCCCCATTTTAAAGCCGATAATCCGTTCAACAGTTTTCATATGACGGAAGCGCCACTGCTGATGACTGTCTTCGATATCGACAAGCTTCTCCGCCAGCTGATATAAATTCCAGTGATCATCGACGTTGCGGTATACTTCCAGCCACGCATCCGCCACTGTCGTATCTCCTTTGTATGTAATTGAGAAATCGCGTTCGAGCAGTTCTGGGTTTATCGCGAAGCCGGCACGTGACAGCGCACGTATTGCCACATCGTAAATCCCCGGTGAACGGAATGCGGCCTCTAAATCACTTGCGAGCTCGGGATCTTTCTCGTAAATCTTCAAAATATGCGGTTGCTTATAACCAAGTGCGAACTCAATAAGCCTGTTTTGGTAGGATTGAAAGCCGGATGCACGACCTAAACTGTCCCGGAACTCCATATATTCAGCAGGCGTCAATGTCGACAGCACATCCCACGCCTGGATAATTTGCGTCTGTGTTTTTGACACGCGTGCCAGCATTTTGAATGCTTCCGGCAATTCATCTTTTTCGATTAAGTCGATGGCTGTATTGAGCTCATGCAAAATGAGTTTCATCCATAACTCACTCACTTGATGAATGACGATGAACAGCATCTCATCATGATGGCCGGACAAACGTTGCTGGCTCGACAGCAATTTATCGAGATTCAAATACTCGCTATATGTCATATTATCTTTAAAATCCGTGTGAATTCCTTTTTCAGTCATGATTGATGTGCCCCCCTGCCATTGATCGCAATACGGCACGAACTGGGCTACCATCGCCGTCTTTTAGCGGAAGCGGTAATGCAATCAGTTCATAATCGCCCGGTTCCACTACGCTGAGGACGATGTTTTCTAAAATCATCACGCCGTTTTCATTGAGGGAATGATGGGTACTGACTGTTTTGCTTGTTTCAGGGTCAACAGATGGTGCGTCAATACCGATGAGCCGAACCCCTCTCTCTTTCAATAAAGGACCAATATCCTCACGCAAATACGTAAAGTTTTCCGGAAATACATTCGGATCAGGACGGCTGCCAGTTTTCAATAAAATCCGTTCTGCCCCACCGAAATCAAGGTCCTCTAGATCAGCCCTTCCAATACTCTCTTTTCCTGAAACATCGAGTACACGCGCCCGTCCGATGTATAAATCAATTGGTAAATCGAGCACTTTTAATCCGTTATCATCGAAGTGAAACGGTGCGTCGATATGCGTCCCCATATGCGTACTGGTCGTTAACTTACCAATATTGACTGAACCTGTTTCTGCTTTAGTGTACGCAACTTCATATGAAAATGGTGTGTCACCAGGCCATTCGGCAATATTATTTTGCAGCGGTTGTGAAATATCAATCCATTTCCCCGTCATGCGACGACACCTCTTTTATTCTCAAATTTTTCATAGCGTTTTTCATCCATAATCCGTTTTAGTTTCTGCACAGTATGCCAGACGTCTTCGAAGGAATTGTATAACGCAACCGGCGCAAGTCGAACACCATTTGGCGCACGGAAGTCCGGGATGACGCCATCTTCTTTCAACGCTTTACAAATACGTGCAGCCTCGACATGTTCAAGCAAGATATGGCCCCCACGTGATTCGTCTACTGGGTTGCCAATTGTGAAGTCGTGGTCAGACAGTTCCTGTTGAATTAACGCCAGCATATAGTCCGTCAGCTGAAGTGACTTTTCACGGACTTTTTTAATGCCTACTTCTTCAAACAATTCCAGCGCACCAATGACCGGCGCTAAACTGAGTACGTGAGGCGTCCCAATTTGATAGGCAGCGACGTCCAGTGCCGAATCCATTGTATGATCCATATCGAATTGCGATTCCTTTTTCGAACCGAACCATCCTGCCAAACCTGGCATTGTGCCGAAATGCTTGTCATGGACGAACAGTCCTGCGACGGACCCTGGCCCCCCGTTCAAATGCTTATATGTACACCAGAAAGCGAAATCCGCGCCCCAATCATGCAGTGCATGTTCAACTGCACCGATTGAATGACACAAATCAAAGCCAATCGGGATACTTTTTTCATTCGCAGCTTTCGAAAGTTTCTCCATATTGAGTATTTGCCCACTTCTGTATAAAACGGCTGGTAGAACGATGAGCGCGATGTCTTCTGTCATTGCTTCGATGATATCGTCTTCATTTAAAAATCGACCATCCCTGCTTTTCACCTGGACAAGATGTTCATCTGGATTAAAACCTTTCAGTGCTAGCTGGCTTTTTAGTGCATAAATGTCGGAAGGGAAATTGAGTTCATCGGCGAGAATCTTTGTTTTAGTCCCTGATGGTTTGTAGAAAGTCGCGGCAAGCTGATGCAGGTTCGTCGTTGTCGAGCCCGTTGCAATAACCTCACTTTTTGTTCCCCCAACAAGTGGCGCCATCTTTTCGCCGACCGACTCAGATAGGTAGAACCACGGATTATCACCTTCTGTCCAGCCGTCGATGCCCAGTGTTTTCCATGAATCGAGTAAATTATGCAGAGTTCGCTCCGCTCGTTTTGACAGTAATCCGAGTGAATTACCATCCATATAGATGATGTTTTCGAGTAGATAAAACTCGTCTTTATATTTTGCTAGATTGTCTTTCTCGTCGAGTTTTCTTGCGTAATCGATGCCAAACATGTTCGGTTCCCCCTTGCGTGAACTTTCCGTCTTTGGTAAAAGTGTAACATATTTGGGTTGTGCTCGTAACGAGGTTTATTGCTGGTGTGCCCCTGTTTATCACCGTCTTGGGGCGCGTTATCACCGCCATGCCCTTGTTTATCACCGTCTTGGGGCGCGTTATCACCGCCACGCCCTTGTTTATCACCGTCTTGGGGCACATTATCACCGCCACGACAATTTCAAACGACAAAAAACCGACATCACTGTCGGCTTACCGTCTTCTTATATACTCAATTCATTTAAACCAGCCCTTCTCCTTAAACCGGGATATCGCTTCAATCCGGTTCCCAACGCCGAGCTTATCTAAAATCGTGGAGATGTAATTTCGCACTGTACCAGGCGTCAAATACAACTCGCCAGCGATTTCTTTTGTGGTCTTCCCTTCAGCAATAAGCCCAAGCACTTGGCTTTCACGCTCCGTTAGCGGATTTACCGTCTCATCTCCGTCCCCGTAAGCAATGTCAACGAGTTCTGGTGCGTAAATCCGTCTGCCATCCATTATCGTTCGGATTGAACTGACAAGTTCTTCAATTGGACTGTCTTTCAATAAATAACCGCGTACGCCTGCTTTTCTCGCGCGTTCGAAGTAACCTGTTCTGGCAAATGTCGTCAGGATAATGATTTTACAAGGTTCGTCATGCAGCGCTTCTGCTGCGTCAAGCCCCGTCATCACCGGCATTTCAATGTCCATGATGCAGACATCCGGCTGATGTTCTTTCACCAGCGCAACCGCTTCTTCCCCATTTTTTGCTTTTCCGACGACTTCCATATCATCTTCCATATTCAATAATGATCCAAGTGCTCCAAGCATCATCCCTTGGTCTTCCGCTATGACAATACGTATCACATCAATCACTCTCCATAATATGTTGTATGACCGCAGGAACACGAATCGATAATTTTGTTCCTTCGCCACCTTCGACTCGAAGGCTTCCATTAACAAATTCAAGTCGCTCGCGCATGCCAGTCAAGCCATTGCCAGGTGACGTTTCTCCACCCCTAGTAATGCCGATTCCGTCGTCTATCACATTGATGACAAATTCATTCGGTAGTTGTTCAAACGACACGCAGCAAGTCTTGCCAAAACTATGCTTCACAACGTTTGTCACGGCTTCTTTCAAACACATACTTAGCACGCTTTCAACGATGGCCGGGATGTTGGTGAACGATGGATTCCCCTTAATGGTGTACTCCATTTCAGCTGCCTTCAACATCTGCTTAATGCGAATCACTTCATCTTCCAATTTCGTTGCCCGCATGCCCGCCACTAACTCCCGAACTTCCTTCAGCGCTGTGCTGGCTGTCTGTCTTATATCCTGTAACTCTCTTTCGGCAGCTCTAGGATCACGAGACACTAGCTTGCCAGCTAAATCACTCTTTAAGCCAATCAATGATAGCTTTTGGCCAAGTGTATCATGTAAATCACGAGAAATCCGTTCCCGCTCCTCCACTATAATTAACTCCGAAATCCGTTCGTTGGCATGTTCCAATTGACCTACCAAGTTTTCACGCTTATTTCGGTTGTATAAATTGAATGGCAATAATACAATACCAATCACCGAGATGAGGATGAAATGAACTTGCGGAAGAAATAACTCGAGTTCGATGAAAAAACCTGCGACAATCGCAATGATTGTAATGGCAATATGTAGCCCGTATATAATGAAGAATCCAACTTGATTGCGAATATTACCTATGAAGAATGCAGTGAATATGGATAAATACACATAGCCGAATAACAGTGTCATAACGACGTTAATCACAATTTCAAAACTGATCCACATATAAACAAGTCCGCTTTTCGATTTGAATGAAAATCGATACGACAGGAAAAATAAGAATAACAATGAAATCCCAATGGAAATTTCAATGGGCGACGATGATCTGAATATGAAAAAGAATGGCAGAAAACAAAATACTGCCCACGCATAAATACTAAGCCAAGGGTTTTTCGGGAAAATACTATACCAACTTTGCATATCTTTGTTTCACCGTCCTGTCTATACTTTCCATTGTACCAAATAGTGAGACGAAAAAAACAGCCATCCTCTGAAGAGATGGCTGTTTTAAGTATTATTCTGCGTCGAAACTTGTGCGTTTCGGTTTCAAATCGATTGAAGAACTTGCTGATTTCAGCATATGCTTCACGTCTTTAAACGCGATAAACCTTTTTTTCTCAGGATCATATAAACGGTAACGGATTGACGACAAACTTTCTTTAATCGTAATCGTTGTTGCTTGGTGAAGAGGTGGTGTCGATTCATGTGCTATTTCCAAGTTGTAATTCGGAACACGTGGTGACAAGTGATGGACATGATGGAAACCGATGTTTCCTGTCGCCCACTGCAACACACGCGGTAACTTGTAGTATGAACTGCCATCAATAGCAGCTTTCACATAATCCCACTCAGATTCCTCTTCAAAATACGAGTCTTCAAATGTATGTTGAATGTAGAATAACCAGATACCTAGTGCTCCTGCAACGAACATGGTTGTTCCTTGTATAAGAACGAATGCCTGCCAGCCGATAAGTAAAATCATACCCGTGTAAAGGGCAACAAGTATTGCGTTCGTCAAATACGTATTGTTACGCTCTTTCTTACGTGCATCTTTACGGTTGAAACGACTTGAGATAAGTACAAGGAAAAGCGGTCCGAAACCAAACATAACGATTGGGTTACGGTATAAACGGTAAGCAAAACGCTGCCATTTTGATGCTTCAACGTACTCTTCAACCGTCATGACCCAAATGTCACCTGTACCGCGCTTGTCGAGATTCGAGCTTGTTGCATGGTGAATCGAGTGTTCACGTTTCCATTTTTCATAGGCAAACAGTGTAAGAACACCAGTAATGGTACCGACAATATCATTTGTTTTTTTGTTTTTAAAGAATGAACCGTGCGTGCAATCATGGAAGATGATGAATGTCCGAATGACAAATCCTGCTGCAATAACACAAAGTCCAAGCGTTAACCAAATTGACACCGACAAACTTTGGTACGCCAAGAACCATAGGACTATAAACGGTATAACAGTATTGATAAGCTGCATTATACTTTTCTTTTTATCTGACTTAGCAAAAGGGGCAACGTCTTTGTGTAGCTGTTTTGTTTTTTCTTTAGACATGTTGTATTATCCTCCTTCAATCTTATGTTCTTTTTCTGATTCGCTATCTTGAATCTAATGATAAAGAACTTTCGGACTTCACAGAAGACATAACTGTCATGATTTTCGATATGACAGGTGTCACTTATTGTGAATTAATTCACAAGGATAGATTTTCGATACAAAAGGGCTTAACCTAGATTTCCGGGTTAAGCCCTTCTTATATTGTCCTTATTTAACTACCATCTTCAGCAGTCACACGATTACGCCCTGTCCGTTTTGAGTCGAACAATAAGTCATCTGCATATGTATGGCCCTTTTCGATGCTTGTATGATCTGTAAAACGCTTGTAGAAAAGGCCGAACGAAGCAGTATATGAGATATGTTGTGGCTCGCCTTTGAACTCAGCTTCTACAAAACTTCTTTCCACTTCCAGACGCAAACTTTCGACAAGTTCCTTTACCCCGTCATAGTTACGATTGCGTATAAAGAGCGTGAATTCTTCACCACCCGTCCGGAACAGGCAATCATCTTTTTCTAGATGACCCTGCAGCAGCTTTGCAAAATGGATGATTACGGTATCACCGACCGCGTGATTGAACGTATCATTCACCTTTTTGAACTGGTCGATATCGCATACGACTACCCCGAATGGTGCATCGTACAATTTAGGCTGTCCCATTTGTTTATCCATGAACGCCCGATTTCTAGCCCCTGTCAGGAAATCTGTGTATGCCATTTCTTCAAATTGGTTGCGCTCCAATTTGTCTTGCATATTTTGCGACTTCAATACAAACGAACGACTGACGATGTAATTCAGCATGAACAGTGCGATGAGTGATTCCCATCGTCCTTCTATCAGAAAAACGAATAGCAGGGCATTTGTAAAACCCGTTTTCCAAAGATCAAGTATACTCCGATCCTTTAGGAACGCCCATGCAGCTTGACGGGTTTGAATACTTTTTTCCAAGTACAGCAAAGTTAATAACGTCAAATCCGATATATACATCGTTATGCCATTGAGTAAAAGGATGAGCAACCAGAAGCCAAATGGGAACGGGGTAAAATAAGGGATGAATGCGTAAAACAAATAATACCCTGCCACATTTGACAACGTGAACGCCCCGATATTGTACAGTGTATCAATGACTGAATCTGAGCGTTTTTCATTCTTTATTTTCCTAAGCAGATAGACAGACGTCCTGTATACGACCTGATAGAGAAATACACCATATGGACCAGCAAAAAGAACGAATGCCAAGCCATAACTGATGCCATATTCAATATTAAGTTTCCCTGTTTTCGTCCAGGTTTGTAAATGATTATACAATATCGAAAATAACCAAAATAAGAAAAGGCCGAAGTAGAAATGCTGTGATTCAATCTCCACTTTTTCTGCGGTGAGAGACAAAGCAACTGCAGCTAGAAAAAGGGATAGGTTGAAAATAGCATTCGGTTTCACGCCCCATCTCTTTTCCTTCACCGTCATTTCAACATACCACCATCTACTTCTAGGACGGTCCCGTTAATAAAATCAGATTCATCGGAAGCTAAAAACAGATAAGCATTCGCTACGTCTTCTGGCGTACCAAGTCGAGTATACGGCGTCATCATCTTAATTTGCCCTAAGATCTTTTCTGGAATCGTATCAATCATATCTGTTTCGATGAAACCGGGAGCGACAGCGTTTACATTGATGCCCTGTCGACCAAATTCCTTCGCCCACGTTCTTGTCATACCAATGACGCCCGCTTTTGCTGCGGCATAATTCGTTTGACCGATGTTACCACCCGTTCCCGCAATCGAAGACGTATTAATGATTTTCCCTTTCCCTTGGCTAAGCATTGTCGGAAGGAACGCTTGCGTACAATTAAAAACACCCGTCAAGTTCACGTCAATCACTCGCTTAAAGTCATCCACTTCAAGCTTCAGCATCATCGCATCTTTTGTAATACCAGCATTGTTAATGAGGATATCCACTTTGCCAAACTGTTCAATCACTTTTGTGGCCATCTCTTTGACATTTTCACTATCGGACACATCCGCCTGGAAGAAAGCGGCCTCGATTCCCAATTCATGCAGTTGTTGCGCTTTCGCCTCTCCAGCCTTTTTATCAAAATCAACGATAGCAATCTGTGCTCCATTTTTCCCAAAAAGCTTGGCAGCGACTGCACCAATTCCATTTGCTCCACCTGTTATGACCACTGTTTTATATTGTAAACGCATGTAAAGAACCTACTTTCGCTTATGATTTAATAGACTATTTTAATAACTCTTATATTACCATATTTATTAGCACGCCATAAGGAAATTTCCAAGAACATAAGCGCAAGCGTTTGTTCAACCCTATCTAATAGTAAGGATGCAGCTCAATCTCTCCTGGAAAGCCTCATACAGGACGAGATTGTATAATTTCCTAGACAATAAAAAACAGATACCCCTCGAATGGAGTACCTGTTCCACATTATTAACTTCTGTAGTTTTCCACTGCTTTTTTAATCTGGGGGCCGCTAATCGAGTAATGAGTCGCCTGCCAGACTGCTGCACCGTCTTTCAATAAAAACAGTTGCGGCGATTGGTGTTCAACGTGCAGATTACTTTCGATTTCATTGGAAACGGGCCGACTTTCCTGTACTTTAAGAAAGTATTTCGGTACCTCCTCTGCGGATGACTCAAATGCATTGTAGGCTGCTGCACTAACTGGACATGTCGTACTATGTTTTAAAACGAACAAAGGATTCTCTTTCGATTGTTCCAATACGTCATACCACTCATTAACAGTGCGTAATTCTTTCATGATCATCAGCTCCTTCTATTTAATATGTTTTCCCGTTAGAGTTAGTCGTAAACACTTGCTCATCTACGGATGTTAACCAAGAGAGCAGTTCAAGCATTCTGTTTAACTCTTTTTCCGCTACATTGTTCATACATGAAATTTGAAGCCAATTTCTTTCGCGTAAATAAGCGCTCTCGTAATGAACATTGAAACCATTCAAAAACAGGTTATCCCCCAGCTGCATTGCGGATAAACCTTTCGGTAAAGCAATCGTAACAATTGCATCTGCAGCATATTTCTCCGACGCCAAAATTGTCAAACCTGCCTGTTCAACGGCGTTCCTGACTTTACGCGCACGGTTTGAAATAGCCGCAAAGACTTCTGCCGGATGCTCAAATGTCAGTAAAGCCGTGTCGAGCACAGATACCAAGTTGGATGACTGGGTATACGGAATCCCTCGTGCTGCTGCATAAGTACCTAAGTCCAAATAGCGCGGCAAGTTATCATTTTCGGCGATTTCTTCATTATGAAATACGAAAGATAGACCTGTATAACTTAATAGTCCTTTGCCACTGACACCTGTTGCATAAGCAACTCCAGTGAGATCAACTGCTGTTGTCCCAATCGCACTCACACAATCCACAGCGAGTGTAATACCGAATTGTGAACAGAACTTTTTGAATGAATTCAAATCGTTCAGCACACCCGTCGACGTTTCGCAATGGACAACCCATAACCAACTGTAGCGACCCGAGCATAATGCAGCTTCAATTTCATCGGCATCGAAAGGGGTCCCCCACTCGATTTCCATTGTGTCAAACCCCATTCCAAAACGCTGGGCATGATCAGTGAGTCTCAAGCCAAATTCCCCGTTCACAAGTATAAGACCTTTACCACTGTGCATACTTAACTGAGCCGCAACAACGTCATTCGCAAGCGTACCTGTCCCTTGAAGAAGTTGGACGTACTTTGCACCAGTCAGCGCGGTCAGCTTGTCCTTCACGCGTTGCAAAACACTTTCAAATTCAGATGAGCGATGTGAGAATGGTTCTGTCATCATGGCCTTTCTTACGTCTTCAGAAATTGTTGCAGGACCTGGTAGGAAATTGACGAGTGGTTTTGAAATCCTTCCCGCAATGCCCGCTTTAAATGTTTCTTTCGTCAAATACATCGGCTGGAAGGCGGCTTCCGCTGTCCCCGTCAATTGTGCAAATGGTAAAAACCCTAGTTGTCCATATAATTTCTGTTCTCGAACCGTTCCCGAGATGAGCGCAGCATCATAGCCCGCTTTAAGGCAATATTGGACTAACGCCTGGGTAAGGCCAAGAAATGCCCTGCCATTCCGATAGTCCTGTTCAATCGCAAGAAGCCTGATTTCTACAGGGTTTTTGGATTGAAACGGTAAGTGATGTTCAACTGGACCAATTTTTCCATCGAGCGAGAATGGACGTTCACTTCGTATCGCGATCATTCCGACGACCCGATTATCTTTCTTGCAAATTATATATGTATTTTCATCATGAAATTTGTCGACAAGCTTTCTTGATTCGTTTTGGTCATGCTGCGGAATCTCCTCGGCAAACGTACGGTAATTTAACTCATGAATCTGTTCGAATTCCAAAGCCGTTTCTGCAATTTTATAAATAAAACTCATTCTATCAACCCTTTTCTGGCATAAGTTTCTGCTTCAAGTCAGCTCGATGTGTAAATAAAAGAAGTAGCGATAATAAGCAGGCTGCTATGAATACAGGAATTCCATATGAAAATGCTAGTACTAAAATCGGCATCAATAGGACCGCAGTTAGTCCGGCTAATGTGAAGCTTTTTAGGCACGGATAGAATACGAAGAATAAGCCCACAAACACAGCAAACAGTAGTGGATTGAATGCAAGCATACCGCCTATGAAAGTGGATACTCCCATCCCGCCACGAAACTTCAAGAATAGTGGATACACATGTCCCAAAGTCACAGCGAATAGCGCACAAAGTTCTACGACCACTCCGAATCCAAGCCACTTGGCAACGAAAATAGCCAGTGCCCCCTTCAATGCGTCTCCGATGAATGTCGCAACGAATGCTTTTTTGCCAAGCACCCTCCCGGCATTACGCGCTCCAGGATTTCCGCTTCCTTCTATTCGTATATTCTTCTTAAAAAAGAAATTACTAATAATCGAGCCTGTCAGCACATTTCCCAATATGTACGAGCCAACTACTAAAAGTATGAGTGTCATAATCGATCCTTTATGGTAAATGATAGGTTCTTTCTAGTGTAGCATCTTTCTTGAACTTTTATAAAAACTTTTCAACTTGTCCGTCATGATTATTCTTTGTCGTTTTCACTTAGAAGTAGTATACAATTATAGTTAATTGAAAGGAGTGCATTCAGTGCGTGAACTATCATTTCGTCTTCTAGTAGCATTTGTTCTTTGCATCTTCTTCGGTATAGCTTTTGGATATATCGCTGCCGCTGTCGGGAATGAATCGATTGTACATTTCGATACTGATGTTATTGGATTTGTCCAAGGACTGGAAGCACCATGGCTGACATCTATTATGAAAGTGTTTACGTGGATTGGTTCAGGTTACGTCGTTGCTCCAATTGCCTTGATCGGATTTATCGTTCTATACTTTGTACTGCGCTACCGTCATCAGGCGTTTCTACTGATTGCTGTGATTGCCGGAACCGTCTTGTTAAACAGCGCGCTCAAAATTTATTTCAAGCGAGAACGACCGGAAATTCATCGTATAATGGACGCGAATGGCTTTAGCTTTCCTAGTGGTCATTCGATGATGGCATTCGCTCTTTACGCAATTATTGCGTATATCGCTTGGCGTAATGTAAAAACAACAACGAGCCGTGTTGTTCTTGTTCTATTCACTGCCGTTATGATCATCATGATCGGCACAAGTCGTATTTACCTTGGCGTCCACTATCCAAGCGATATTGTTGGAGGATACGCAGTAAGTGCACTTTGGGTAACGATTGCCATTTCAGCGTACGCGTATTTTCAGAACAAACTTAAGAAGACCGTTTCACGTCGATGAATGACGTGAAGCTGTCTATTTAAGCTGCACGACTAGTCAGTTGAAGAGACTGGCCTTTTTTAATTCATTTCCTGGGAAATCCCCATAAGGTAGTACTATGCTCCAAAACCACCTACCCCAACTATGACAATTAGCAATACATAGCCTATAATAATTAGCGAAATAATTCCAATTCCAATATATTTTAAGGAACTGCTTTCTTTTGATTTAATTGCTTTAATACCTACTATAAAACTCGCTATCCCCATAAAAATCGTATTAAACTCCGATTAGGAAAGCTTTACTACAATCTATCCAAAATACCTGGTTGTTTCTTCCTCTGAAAGTATTTTTGGCGTAAGCCCTCCAAGTTCAATGTACTCTGTGCGCCCATTTATTTTTATAATGAAAACATTACTGGTTCTCGTAGGCGATATCGAGTCGGCCCAGATGTTTTTAGTCGAGTAATAATCTTTTATTTCCTGCGCGATGGATAAAGGGATTGACGCGTTAGCAATAGCGACCGAGTTATCTTCAATAGACTGTAATGCCTGCGCTTTTGGGTCATTCTGGTCATGAATCTTTTGCAATAAATCAATGACCTCCCCGAATCCGATGATTAGAATCCCACAAATAGAATATGTGAAAATGGGATACAGAAAACTGCCTATCCCGATTCCATTCGAAAATACCCCACCGAACGTCATGATAAATATAAATCCCTGAATAATGCCCCATGCAATCACAGCCAGTCCGACACCTTTTAACGCGAACCCAATACCTGTGCGCTTTGCGAATAATTCGCTCATCCAAGTCAATCCCTTCCATTTTCGAACTCTTCTATTGTAACTATACGTACGTTAATGGAATTAGTTTCATTCGGATTTTGGTACAATGAAAATAACGCGAGGAGGCTGTTGTTTATGAATTTATTCACAGAACGTGTCATCAGAATCATCCAAGGTATACCTGCTGGCCATGTCATGACGTACGGCCAAGTTGCAGCTGCAGCTGGAAGTCCACGCGGTGCTAGACAAGTCGTGCGGGTATTGCATTCAATGAGTAAAAAATATGAGTTACCTTGGCATCGAATCATCAATGTGCAAGGCGCTATTTCAGCTCCCGCCAATGCGGAAAGCAAAGGGTCTGATCAACGGGGATTACTCGAGGTGGAAGGAATTAAATTTAATGAGGATGGAAAGGTAGATTTAACTGTGTATCGCTGGTTTCCTCTTGACGGCGAAGAGGGTTAAAGAGGGATTGGTACATTCTCAGTATCCCTTTTTGTAAATCTGTAATCAATATGATAGGATGTGTTAGGGAACTTTCGTTTATCTACATTAAAGTTCTATAGAACTAACTTATACTGTTTCCATAGAGGGTATTAACGTTTTACAGCTTACCCGTGTTATGAAATTATGAATAGATAGGGAATGAAAAATATGCTAAAAGACTTTAAAGAATTCGCACTCAGAGGAAACGTATTCGACCTCGCCATTGCGGTTGTAATTGGTGCTGCATTCGGTAAAATTGTATCCTCACTCGTTGAAAATATTATCACTCCGCTTATAGGAGTAATTTCTGGTGGTATTGACTTTTCAGGTATGCATCAGAAAATCGGAGAAGCAGATGTTACATACGGCGTTTTCCTCCAATCGATTTTCGATTTTCTCATCGTCGCATTTGTAATTTTTATGGTAATTCGTCTGATGGCGAAGTTTAAACGTAAGGAAGAACCTCTAGTTGAAGAAGCAGTACCTGAAGTGGACCCTAAAGAAGCGCTACTCATAGAAATCCGCGACTTGCTGAAAGAAGGAAAAACACTTTAAGATTTATTTTGAAAAAGGACAACCCCGACGTTGGGATTGTCCTTTTTTGATTATAGTGAGAGATAGTGTTCTACGATTCCAATTATCAAAAGCCAAAAAATCTTCCTCCAAACAACAGATTGTCAGGCATTTGATCGGTTTGAGGTTATTTATGATCGGTTGGCAGATGGATATGCTCGGTTGGAGCCGGATATGATCGGTTTGCTAAATTTATGATTGGTCTAGCAATGAATATGATCGATTTGCTAAAGATATGATTAGTCTAGCAATAGATATGATCGGTTAGAGCCAGATATGATTGATTGGCTAAATATATGATTGGTCTAGCAATGGATATGCTCGGTTGGAGTCAGATATGATCGATTGGCTAAATATATGATTGGTCTAGCAATGGATATGATCGGCGGGAGCAGGATATGATCGATTGGCTAAATATATGATTAGTCTAGCAATAGATATGATCGGTTAGGGCCAGATATGATTGATTGGCTAAATATATGATTGGTCTAGCAATAGATATGATCGGTTAAAGCCAGATATGATTGATTGGCTAAATATATGATTGGTCTAGCAATGGATATGATCGGCGGGAGCTGGATATGATCGGTTTGATAAATATATGATTGGTCTAGCAACGGATATGCTCGGTTGGAGTCGGATATGATTGATTGGCTAAATATATGATTGGTTTAGCAATGGATATGATCGATTGGCTAAATATATGATTAGTCTAGCAATAGATATGATCGGTTAGAGCCGGATATGATCGATTGGCTAAATTTATGATTGGTCTAGCAATGGATATGCTCGGCGGGAGCAGGATATGATCGATTGGCTAAATATATGATTGGTTTAGCATGGATATGCTCGGTTGGAGTCGGATATGATCGGTTTGATAAATATATGATTGGTCTAGCAACGGATATGCTCGGTTGGAGTCGGATATGATTGATTGGCTAAATATATGATTGGTCTAGCAATGGATATGCTCGGCGGGAGCAGGATATGATCGATTGGCTAAATATATGATTGGTTTAGCATGGATATACTCGGTCAAGGTAGATAATATAATCACTCACCAAGCAGGAACAGATTTAGTCCAACAACCAATCCGCCACAATTGGCAACACTACGCCCTAGATAACATTGCCTGTCAATCTCAGTGGTGGTATAATGGAAACAGGATTTATTGTCTAAAAGGAGTGATAGTCAATGTGGTTCATATACATCATGTTCGCACTGTTTGCATTCGTACTCGTTGGTAATATCGCAGGTCTAATTCGTACATTCAGCAGTCATAAATAAGTACATGAAAAAAGCCCTCCATTATCGGAGGGCTTTTTTTGCATGTTACGCGGTTATATCGCGTTTGATGAATGTTGTATAACTGATAATGAGGAAGATCACGATATAAACTGCAAGAACGGCGAGTGAAAACGACATCGTAATGCCTTCTACAATCCGAAAGTCCGTTTCATAGATTGTCAAATCCATATGCGTAAAGACAATGTATTTCACGACTTCATATTTTGCCAGCAGCATAACCAATGTCGAGCCCATAAAGTAGATGAATAATGATAGCCCGATTGCAAGTGAGCTGGAACGGAAGACGCTACCAATCATGAATGCAAACGTTGCTGTCACAAAAACATTTCCGAATGACAGGAGCAATATATAGAGCCCTTTCCCCCAAACAGATACTTCAACAACTTCTTTACCATTCCAAACAAGTTCTTGCCCTTGGCCGGATTGGAAGAAGAGATATGCGCCAAGTATAGATACAATGAACCCGATGAGCATAAGTAGAATACCGAACAAGATGACTGTCACATACTTCGACGTTAATATTTTCCATCTCTTTACAGGACGGGATAATAACATCTTAATCGTTCCTTGCGTAAATTCAGAAGCGACAATCCCCGCAGCAACAATAACCGTCAGTAAAACAGCGATGGAGCCGATACCACTTGAATTCATAATCATACTTTCCCGACTATTGCCGTTCAGCGGTTCTATTGAATTCGCAAGGCGGTATTCAAGAACTTTCTCTTTGTCTTCTAGACGTTCCCGTTCGCTGTCCACAAGTGTTGTGGTTCCGAGCTGCTCTTTTGTAATGGTCAATTCGCCTTGCACAGATGTTTTCCAATCTGGTTCATCGTAATTAGACATCGTGTCGATCCATTTCGTCAGACCTAACATTCCTAAAATCGCAACAACGAGTAGACCGGTCATAATCCAAGTTGCTTTTTTACTCCATAGTTTCATCCATTCATTTTGTATGAGCTTCAGCAATCTGGCCACCTCCAGTCATTTCTAGGAATTGATCTTCGAGCGTCTTGCGGTGTGGCTGAACTGCAAACAATTGCATCTCATGTGCCGCAATCTGCTGGATGAGCCCTGGAATTTGTGTTTTCTCTGCATTGATGATAAATCCTTCTTTGTGCGCTTCCACATTGAACCCTTCAGCTTTTAGCATACTTTCCGCTGTTTCCACTGGGAATGCTTCAATATAATAATGCGATTCCTGTTCCTCTGTCATATCACGAATATCAATTAGTTTGCCATTCTGAATGACCGCAATCCGGTCACACATAAGTTCAATTTCCGACAGCATATGGCTCGAAACAAAAACAGAAACACCTTCTTCTTCCGCAATCATTTTGAGATACGTCCGGAACTCGCGAATTCCCGCAGGATCCAGTCCGTTCGTCGGCTCATCGAGGATCAGAAACTTCGGACGGTGCAAAAGTGCCTGCGCAAGCCCCAGTCGTTGCCTCATCCCAAGTGAATACGTCGAGACCTTTTCATGGATACGGTTCTGCATGCCCACTTGGTTAATAACTTCTTCGATTCGTGCCTTCGTAACGCCATCGTGCATACGTGCAAAATGCAATAAGTTTTTATAGCCGGACATGAACTTATACATTTCCGGGTTTTCAACGATAACGCCGACTTTGGAAAGCCCCTCTTCAAAATCATCAGCAAGTAATTTTCCGTCGATGATGATATCTCCGCCCGTCGCCTCCATCAGTCCAACCATCATACGAATTGTCGTCGTTTTCCCCGCCCCGTTTGGACCGAGGAATCCTGTAATTTGTCCCGGATACAGTGACAAACTCAAGTTGTCGATAATTTTTTTCTTGCCAATCGTTTTCGATAAATTCTTCAATTCGACTATCGGTTTCATTTCCATGTCAACTTCCTTCCCTAATGAAAAGCGCAAGGCGCCATTACAAATGAACGCAGCTTAAGAACGCCACTTCCTGTGGCAACAGCTGCATGACCTACATCCTGTAGGCCCGCGACAGGCATAAGGCGGATAAAGGTTAGGCAGTCTAAGTTCGCGACTTCGTGTCGCAACGACTGCATGACCTGCATCCTGCAGGCCCAAGCGGCATTCCTTTGCCGAGTAGCTGGGCTGACTTATGACCCGAGCATCTGGCGCCTGGAACTAGACACTGTTCAATATTGAAAAACTTATACTTCTCTTCTAAACAGTGACACCATCCACGAGGTGGCATCTTTCCCGTACGTATCGCGGATTACGTCAACCGCTTCGTGCGCGATTATTCGTCCCCCTCTTAGTACTACGATTTCATCGAGCAATGGTTCCACTTCTTTTAATTCATGCGTCGACAAAAGGACGGTTTGTCGCTCCGGATCAGTAAAACGGATAAGCCCTTTCGCGATATCATCAC
Source organism: Sporosarcina sp. FSL K6-1540 (assembly GCF_038620285.1). NCBI lineage: Bacteria > Bacillati > Bacillota > Bacilli > Caryophanales > Caryophanaceae > Sporosarcina > Sporosarcina sp. FSL K6-1540. Next base: position 1,767,640 of record NZ_CP152018.1, on the reverse strand, counting down.
GCACCATCGGATCCAGGCCGGAGAACGGTTCATCTAGCAAATAGTAATCAGCTTCACGCCCAAGAGTCACTGCAATTTTGACACGTCCACGGTTCCCTTTTGACAAATTTTTTATTTTCGAATCCAGAGATAAATTCAAAAACTGCGCAATTTCTTTTGCTTTCGCCAGATTAAAATCAACGAACTGAGATTCATAAAACTCAATAAGCTGACCTACCGTAAAATACGGATAGAATAGATCCGCGTCTGGCATATAAGCAATATTGCTTGCCACTTTGCGCGTAATGCGACTTCCGCTGAACGTTGCCCTTCCCGAATCCGGCGTCACTAACCCAGAAATCAGTTTCAACAGCGTCGTTTTTCCACTACCATTCTCTCCGACAAGGCCGATGATTTTTCCTTGCGGCAAGGAAAGCGTAAGGTCTTCAAGCGCTTTCCTCCGGCCGTACTTTTTCGTTATATTCTTCAGTTCAATCATCTTTTCCACCCCGTTCTTGTAGGTGCTGCAGCATTTCAGTCGTCGTAAAACCCAGCGCTTCAACACTTTGAATGAATGACGTCACAAGCTGTTCCTTCATTTCATTACGAAGCATAGCGATCTTCAATTCATCTTCCGTCACAAAAGATCCCTGGCCCCTCTTCGTGTCGGTGATTTCCATCTGCTCCAGCTCCTTATAGACGCGTTGCATCGTATTGGCATTCACACCGGCTTCAACAGCATAATCACGAACGGATGGCAATTTCTCCCCAGGATTCAGCGTTCCACGAATAATATCGCCCGTAATCAGGTCGATGAGCTGCTGATAAATTGGTTTGTCTGGAAGAAAATCTATGCCCATCATTACAACCTCACTTTCTTTTCAAACAACATTGCTCCAGCAACGAAATAGAGTGCCGTCAACAAACCGTAGAGGATAAGACTGCCGATTGTTAAAATCGATCCGCTCGGGACAATATAATTGTTAAACATTAAGAAATCTACCGTTTTAATCGGGCCGTGCATTGGCCCCATTTCCATTACTAGTTGGAGTGTTTCCGTAAACCAGACATATCCCCATCCAATGATCCATATGTTGACCAAGGCAATAATCACGATGATTGAGAACAAGCCAATATGGGAACGAAACACTTGGTATATCGACCAGAAGAAAAAAACGATTGCCATTACATAAATAGCGTTCAACAAAATGACAACACCCACACTAAGATATAAAAACAGATCATCTACAAGAGGAACCGCCCCATCGCGTGCGTAATTGGAGATAGCTGCAATCGTCCCGCACAACAAAAGCGAACAGCCAACAGTTAGGACAATGAGTGAGAACTTTGCGTAAACAAGCTGCCGTATTGATGCTGGGGAATGAAGCCAAATGTCTAGACGCCCCATTTCCTTTCCAAGGCTATCGAAAAATAACGATACCGCCATAATCAAGTGGAGCATGAAACAAAGGGCAATCATCGGTTGAATTGAAGCGTAAAAGTCTTCCGGCAACCCATAAGCTATACGATTTACTCCCAAGTATTGAATCACACTAGTGATTAATACAAAGATAACAAGTCTCCATTTCATTTGCGCCCATTCTTTTCGCAATAATCCTTTCCATTTTTTCATATGGTCTACAACCTCACTTTCTTCTCAAAAAGGACAGCTGCAATAATGAACATTATGAACGTGAAGAAAATATCGAATATAATTTCACCCGTGTAAAAAAAAGTTTCAGCATGCTCGAGGTAAATAAAATCCACATTAATTTTCGGATTTTTGATTTTCATTAAATCAATAGGGCCTATTAGAATTAGTTTCTCATATAGTTCGGAGAGGACAAATAAACTATATAGCCGAGAAGCAACAAGGAATATAATAATCGTAGCAACAATTGAAAATCCCTTTAAATATGGCTTCATAAGTCGGTCTATGACCCAGAAGAAAAACCCGATACTCATGAATATTATCGATACTGCAAAAATCATGACTATAAAAATACTTCCAAAGAAAAACAAATCATCAAATGTAGCCATTGTAGAGCTGAATAATACGTGTTGAACGGCAAGAACCAGTGTTGGAATTAACAATCCCACAGCACCAATAAGGGATGCAAAAAATGCTTTCGCTCCAACCAATTTAAAAATGGACGCCGTCGAATGAAACCACACATCCGGACGTTTTATTTCCCTTTCCAACATAATAAACAATGCAATAACCGGTGCTAATACACTTGCACCCGCCCAAATAAAACAGATAACAAGCACCACTTCAAAAACATGTACTTCAAGACCAAAAATGTTGGCTATTAGATGTGGAACAAACGACATTACAATAATCCCAAGCAATGCACTAACGAGTAACGGCCACTTCAACGTCACCCATTCTTTTTTCAACAATCCATTCCACTGCTTCATCAGCGTTCCCCCTCTACATGTCGGTGTATTAGTTAAATAGTACACTATATGCAAGGATGTTGTAAAGGGATTTGTTGGGATAAATTCACCCATTCAAAAAACACCTCTTCCTTTCAAGCGGATGAGGTGTTTTAGTTAAAGAAAACTATTGACGATAAGCTGGACGATCAACGCTATCGTGATAATGCGCAATAATATTTTAACGTGATCCGGATTCAACCTTTCAGCAAGTCGCACACCGATTTGTGCGCCCGATAAGGAACCGGCCATGAGTACAAAGGCAATTGGCCAAATAATCTTACCCATGGCAATATAGCTGATGGCTGCACCAAATCCACTTGAAAACGTTGCAAGACGGCCAAAGCCAATTGCCCGAATGTACGCAATTCGTAAGTGACCGAACAAATACAGAAGTAGAGTGCCTTGCCCCGGTCCAAACATCCCATCGTATATTCCAATTCCGAGTAATCCCGGAATCGCTACTTTCGTCGGCCTTAAGCTTTCTTCCCCTGAGAAGTCTACTTTGGAAAGGAATGATGTAAGAAAAGCAATGATAAGAAGAATAACCGCTATAATGTACATTGTACTTTCCGTCAAGCGTGTTGCTATAAAACCACCTGTAAATCCACCGAAAAGTGATATAGGTATAATCCAAAATGATTCTTTAAATGTAACCTGCTTTTTCAGTAGGACTGTTATAAAAGTAGAAAACGAACTAACTGTTGTTGAAATCTTCCCAGCCCCAAGGACAGAGTGAATTGGGATACCCATGAGCAACATAGCCGGGACCGTAATCAGGCCACCCCCACCTGCAAGCGTTCCAAGTGTCATCGCAGCCATTCCAATGAAAAATATAAGTATGTAATCCATTCCCCACACTTCCTTCATTTATAGTATACGATTATTTAACCAATTGGGAAAATCAATCACTTTCATTCAAGCTGATAAGGATTCCTTATGTACTAGTCTCGGAAAATGGTATTAGTGAAACAGCTGAATGGAGATTATACTGAAGGTATTACGTTCAGAGGAGTGTTGAGCAATGAGCAAGTTTCTAACAGGAATTGATCATATCCAAATTGCAGCGCCGCCCGAGTCTGAAGATAAAGCACGGAAGTTTTACGGGGAATTGCTCGGTATGGAGGAGATTCCAAAACCAGAAAACTTGAAGGGGCGCGGGGGTTGCTGGTTCCTTTGTGGCTCACAAGAAGTGCATATCGGTATTCAGCAGGATTTCATGCCTGCGAAAAAAGCGCATCCCGGTTTTACAGTGAATGCACTGGAGCAATTGAAATTACGGTTGGAAGAAGCTAATTATCCGTTTAGTGAAGAACTTCCAATCGAAGGGCGATCACGCTTTTTTACACATGATCCTTTTGGCAACCGAATTGAGTTTTTGGAATTTGAATGAAGCAATACGGAAGTTGCTCAAAATTCGTTTCATAGCGCAGCAGGATGCATAAGCTGCGTCCTGCTGTTTCAAGAATGAGGTGGTTTTTCGGTTTTCACTTATAGTCTTAGCTGTTGCCATGACAGTTTGACGCATTGCCCTCACAGTTTGCGGTTGCCATGACTGTTCCACGGATTGTCCTTACAGTTTCTTCGGTTGCCATGACAGTTTGACGCATTGCCCTCACAGTTTGCGCTTGCCATGACTGTTCCACGGATTGTCCTTACAGTTTCTTCGGTTGCCATGACAGTTTGACGCATTGCCCTCACAGTTAGCGCTTGCCATGACTGTTCCATGGATTGCCCTCATAGTTTCTTCGATTGCCATGACAATCGTCCTAATTACCTTTGCAATCCATTACGCTTCAATAATTTCTCGCTCCTGTACATCTAGCCTCTCTAATTCATGCAGCAATTCATCACGCTTCCTCGCAAGTCGGTCTTGAACCTTGCGCACATCTTGAAGCACATCGTTCAGCTTACTTTTCGCGTCTGTAATGCGGGAATGAATCATCCAATCTGAAAAAATATTATCGAAAAACAGATCTGTAAATGTAAAGATGTCACTTTTGTTCACCGTGAATGATTCAGTCGCGGCATTTTGGACATCCATCAGTTCCGTCTCAAAATGGCGGAGGGCACGTTGCGCGCGATGGACAAGATCATCGGAGCTATTAATTTCAGAGTATTTAAGAGCCGATACTAGCAAGCCACCGCCAAGGAATGTATCCCATACCGACAATCCTTCTGCCGCCCCAAGCTTCTCCAGCGCCGCATCGAGTGCCCGATTTGCCTTGTTACCTGCATCGCAGGCTTCGTCAATTTCACGCAGCATTGAACGCAGTCTTACTCTATCATCTGCTATTTTTTGTAACGTCCCATTCGCAATTGTGTCATTGAATCGAATCCACGTCTCTTTTTCCTTCAGAAAATCCGCCCACTCTTCCTCGATATAGTCGAAGTCTGGATTTTTAATCTCTTCACGTAATCGGATCGCTTCCGCTTCCAAGTCCGTCACTACTTTTTCTGCTTCATTATAATGGAGCTCCGCATCCGCTGCTTCTGAAATCTCCTTCTCCACTTTTTCATCCCACTTGCCTGTCCACTCACTTATCTTATTCATAAAAGAAAACTTGCCAAGCTTCACTACATCCTGTTGTTCTTTTGTCAGTTTTTCATGCAAGTTATCACGTTGTATAATCGCGTCTTTAAGTTTTACCTCCGCGCCCTCAAGACGCCTTTTCACTCGGTTGCGCTCAGTACGTATCATCGTCAATTCCATTTGTCGTTCTTGTATTTCCTGTCTCATTGACTCCACCCCTTTCTCTGTTATACGAAAATAAGTTTCATTTACACATTATATTTTACCCACATGTGGATAACAATCAATGAATTTTCATGGGAATTAACTTATCCACAGCTATTTATTGATATCAATCAAGGTTTATCCACCCTTAAAGGTATATGCTAGAAGTGGAGGTGTTTCCATCATGCATAAACTGCTGTCAATTGCAATCGTTCTTATACTCCCCCTCTCCGCCTGCGGAAAAGAACCCGCAGTTTCTACACTGCCTGATCCCGTGCCTGACCAGGAAATGTTTTCATCAGAAGAAGGTTTATCACTTGTATTGGACGAAGATTCATTCGTCGGTTCGCCATCCATCATTAAGACGCTTGTTCGAAATAATAGCTCATCCGATTACCAGTTGGGCGAATTTTATCATATTGAAGTAAATAAAGATGGCCAGTGGTATATTATTACGTATTCAGATGCCGTATTCTTAAAAAACCCGTCCTTCAAAGACTATGGAAACGTGTTGTCAGCCGGCAGTGAAGCACGCCAGAATTTTTCGGTTGACGCGCTCGGCGTGACACTGATTCCAGGTGAATACCGTCTTGTGAAAACATTTATTTCAACAGGCGAGCCCATGCACGAATTATCCGTTGCTGTGCCATTTTCAGTGGAATAAGAAATAAACCGGAACAAAGCATATGAGCCTTGTTCCGGTTTATCAGTTTAACCCCAAACTTCCTTTGCCACGTCCACAATGAATTTCAACTTTTCCCATTGCTGCTCTTCTGTTAGCTTATTGCCGTGATGCGTTGAAGCGAATCCGCATTGCGGACTTAAGCATAGTTGTTCAAGTGGCACGTATTGTGCGGCTTCTTGAATACGCGCAATGACCGCATCCTTGTCTTCCACTTCTCCATTTTTCGAAGTAACAACACCAAGGACAACCTTCGCTCCGCCGTTTGGCACATGATCCAACGGTTTAAAGTCTCCTGAACGCTCGTCATCATATTCAAGGAAGAAGCCATCCACTTTTTCTTTTGCAAGAAGTGTGGGTGCAATCAGTGCGTAGCTTCCCTCAAACGCCCACGTCGATTGGTAATTTCCACGACATAGGTGTGTTGTTACGAAAAGATCTTCAGGTTTGTCTTCCAAAACGCCATTAATGACGCGTAGTGCCAAGTCGATTAGTTGTTCTCTTGAATAGGCTCCGTCGTTAAACGGGATATTCGGCGCAGAAAGCCCCGCAATATAGACATCATCCAACTGCAAGTAGCGTACACCAGCTTCGTAAAATGCTTTCAAAGCATCTTTGTATGCTTGAATAACATCGTTGGCAAATTCTTCAATGTCAGGGTAAATCGTTTCATCACGAATTCCGATATTAAAGAGCTGATTCGGACTTGGAATCGTTTGTTTCGCAACGGCACGGCCGCCTACGATTTCATTAAACTCAACAAAGTCTTGAATGAATGGATGATTAGGGTCAAACGAAATCTTGCCTGTGTTTCGAACGTTATATCGTTCTGTTTCAATACCATCAAATACGTAGCCAGTCTCTGGCACATACCCTTCAATTCCGTTCAAATGCTCCAAGAAGTCTAAATGCCACCACGTACGTCTAAATTCACCATCTGTTACAAGTTCCAAACCAACTTCGATTTGCTTATCAACCACCCGTTTAATTTCCTGTGTTTCTACTTCTCGTAATTGTTGTGCAGTAACTATGCCTTCTTTGAAGTCTTTGCGTGCTTTATGCAAATTATCTGGTCGTAGTAAACTTCCAACGTGATCCGCTCTGAATGGTGCTTTCGTTAGTGTTGTCGATTGATTTGTCATGGTATATTCCTTCTTTCTTTTTTTAGTAACTTTAGTTTCTAGAAAGTGAGAGACAAATAAAAAACCTCTTCTAAATTCCAAGAAGAGGTTTTGCGAATTCGCTATTTGCTCTTCTCATCTCCAAGCTGTAAGCATTACACTTAAGCTTCTGGAATTAGCACAGTACTTTAAAAGTCTGTTGCTGAGGTATCATCGGGCCAGTCCCTACACCTCTCTGGATAAGAAAGTTACGTATTTAGTTGTTAACTAGTACAATACAGACTTCAGAATAGAATGTCAATACAAAAAACATATATTATTTTGATTATACTATATATGTTGAATTAAAGAATCCCATTGAATCTGCTGTGGCGCTAATAATGAGAGAGTTTTAATTCGGGGTGTGGATTTTAGATCGCTTGGCTCTTTGGGGATGCCTTTCGCCGTGCCTGCGCTAAGGTGTTCATTATCGAGAGAAATATAATTTTGAGATGTATATGCCAAGATTATTATGTGATTACTAATTATATTCAAGAAAAGCGCAAGGCGCCCTTTAAGACGCGACAGAGATGAGTCGATTCAGCGACGTGGCGATCTTTGACACATAGCTGTATGGTAAATAAAAAGGAGGGAGTGAGTGTACACAAACGATTAATGAATTCTGTAGGGTATAACGATTCCTTGGTTAGACGGGGATTAATAAAAACATTTACCTATACGATACTAAACGACATAAATATCACAAAGGATAAAAATGGCGGATTATTTACAAAATATGTACTCTTCCACGGTGGTTATGAGGGCCTCGTCGCAAATATTTAAACGTTCGTTTGCGCATTTGGTTAGATGAACTGCTTGGTATTTATTTTTTGATGGTAGATATTAATTATAGAAGATTATTAAATTAAGGAACAAAAAAAGAAGAGACTATAAAGCCGCTTCTACTTTGATTTAACGTGAATTAAGCCCAACAAACAATAATTTGAGCACTTTTACTGCTACAACTTGATGCCTCCGCATTAGAGGCTGAACCGAATGTTGCCCCAACTAGTCCAAAAGTTATAACTGATGCAAATATTACTTTTTTAATTTTAATTTTCATTTTATTGAATTAACCTCCTTAAATAGAATTTTTATACAACTAGTATATTACTAGGTTATTTTTTAATTGTCAATCTATTGGCTCAAATGTGATTATTCGTATTTTATTCTAGGTTGATAAAATCTGTAACGAAAAAACTTAAAGATCTCCTATTGAATATCTTTTTATCACGCGTGTTGATTAACCAAGTTATTCCAATAATATATATACAAAAAGAGAGTGCCTCTTGTAAAATGTAAGTTACCACACCAACATTTACGAAAAGAGGCTTCTCTCATGAATAAGAATATCACTCTTCAAACATTAATTTAAAACTTTCTTTCAGAAGATGAACTACAAGCGATTTTAAAAGAATTTGATTACGTGGAAACAGCCCGTAAATGCACGGTTTCCGTGCTCATCTCCTATCTCGTCACTACGGCAGCAAAAGAGTGGAAAAGCTTAAGGTACTCGGCGGATTTGGGTGCCAGTGTCGGCCTAGTGTCCGTCGATCATTCGTCTCTTTCAAAGCATTTGAAGAAGCTTGATTAGCAATCATTAAGCGTGTCTTCGAAGTCATCGTGGGTAAGTTGAACCGCGCTGCGCGTCGTAAGCTAAAGATGTCAAAAACGCTTCTATCCATTGACTCAACGACAGTTACTGTAGGGAAAACATGCTTACCCTGGGCGGTTTTTCACGGTGAACGTGCAGGAATTAAACTACACGTGGGCTTTACGAATGAAACCGTGATGCCTCTTAAAGTCGTTGAAACGATAGGCTAAAAAATGATGGACCAATTGGAAAAGAGCTCGAAGACAAGCGTTTTATTCTCGTGGGTGACCGTGCGTATTTTTCGATTGAAAAGGTCGATTTCTACGTAGGGAATGGCCAAGATTTTGTTTTTCGTTTGAAAGACAATATCCAATTAAATCGAAAAAATCGTTGAAAGGCAGTCGTATCAAGGAGCCCAATGTAATAGCTGATTTTACTTGAATATTAGGGACGCCGCAAAAACAAACAAAAAAACGCCATTTTGTCGTTCAGTTTACAGATTATGAAAATAAAATATTAAGCTTTGTCACAAGCCTTCGGAACGTGACAGCTGAAGAAATTTCCAACATGTACAATTCACGTTGGGCAATCGAAACTTTCTTTCGTTGGATAAAGCAAAACTTGAACGTTCCAGGACTGTTTGGCACGGCAGAAAATGCGGTATTTAATCAGCTGTTTGCAGCACTAATTACATATGTTTTACTCAAATTTCTTCATGTGCACGGAAGTAAAGAAGAGAACTGTAAACGCATGTCATTCGCAGGTTTCCATCGCCTGCTTCTTTGTGATGACTTACCAATCGAATGGCGCATCGGCGTCAAAGGCAGATTTATCAAGTTAGAGCTGTATAATTATGGTTAATCGACACGCCTGGTTCAACATATATAGTATAGGTTTTGAAATGATAAACGACACAATGTAAAAAAACCCACAACTTGCGTGGGCTTTTCCATAACAAATTATTTAATGTTTCATCTCACTCCGCAATTTCCGATGTTCACGGCGTGCGGGGCCTGTTTCAAATAGACTCTTTTCAGCTTCTGTTTCCGGATAAATGCCCGGCACTGGAGTAGGCTTGTTATTTTCATCCATGGCAACCATCGTTAGGAAGGATTCGGTTGTTAGTTTTGTTTCGCCCGTAAGCAGGTTCATTGAATGGACCGATACAAATACTTCCATCGATGTACGGCCAGTTGACGTGACAATTGCCTCAAGTTCAAGTACATCTCCAACACGCGCCGACGATACAAAATCGACTGAATCGATTGAAGCAGTTACAACCGCTGTTTTTGAATGTTTCATTGCCGTGATATCAGCGATTTCATCTATATACGCGAGAACTTTTCCACCGAAAATTGTCTGCAGATGATTGGTATCGGGCGGCAGTACTAGCTTCGTCTGGATTGTTCGTGATTGGCCCATTGGTCTTTTTTCTTGCATACGACAAACTCCTTTGTAGTAGAACATATTCAATTTGTGATAAAAGGAAACTTTTCCATCAATCATTCCGTATATATAGTATACACATACTGGGGGAAGATTAATGCTGAAATTTATTGATAAATACTATGAAAAAATCACCTGGTCGATTATATTACTTGGACTTATTTTATTGTTTGTAGCAAATGACTATCTATCACTCGTTTTGTTTTTATATCTACTTATAAGAGCTTTAAAATCTAGGGATTCCATCCGTAAGACACTTCGGACAACGCCTCTGAGTACTATGGTTATTTATGTGCTCGGTATGATTATACTCATTATAGCACTGGTTTTCATCATGCTTTATTCAGGGGATTTCATAAAGAAGTATAACATTCCAGTTTTCTTGCAATACATTTACATCGCTGTTGTCCTAGTCGGTTCGATGTTTCTCTATACCTGGTTGATGGATTTTTTAATAAAAAAATGGAATAAAAAAAGGGTATCGAAGTGATGTAAAACATCAAACCCAAAGAGGACACCCCTCATTGGAGTGTCCTCTTAAACTATTTCTGCCAACAACGCGTATACACGCTTCATCTCTTCCTGCATCGTCCACTGATCAACGGCAAGCCATCTGCAATGGATTGCATTTCCTTCAAGCCTTGTCATACCAGCTTTTAAACCTTCTTCAACCCGCAATGTTTCTTGTATTGCGCGGACGTCGACATCTGCGGCTTTCGGCGATACGAGCCAGATTGAACCGATATACATTGCAGTTTCCAGTACTCCGATATCACCAAGTGCCGTTTCTTTTGGTGAGAAATGCAGAGAGTCGAAAGCAATTAATTCATCCTCGACAAAAATTTTGAAATTCGTATTGAACGATTGGTAGTCAAATATCTCACCGCGCTTTTCACGTCCTGGGGCAACGATTTCACCCCATAATATGGTTGCATCGCGTGCGATTCGAAGTGTCGTGTCACCTCGGAATTTTGCATCTACAAACGGAATAATTACTTCTGGCATCCATTCAAGGCGTGCCCCTTCTCCGAGTTCGATGTTAATGGTCTGTACACAAGTGTCTCCGGTATGCGATGGATAGATCTTTAAAGCGGACTGCTGAACCAACCTTACGCTACTATCTGGAGCAAGCTTAACTGTAATGTCATTTCGATCCCCGGCGACCATGCCTCCAGAGGACTCCATTATGTAGACAGTCGCTGTCGGGTTTTTCCCTTCGTACAGTTCACGACTCGCCTTCAATGGAGGCTGCTGGAAAACATGGGGCATCCGTGTGTAGCCTCTTCTTGGCTCAAATTCCAAGTCAAGTTTTCCGTGGTGGATGGCGCGAGACGGCTTAAGCATTTGAACCAGCGGATCCCGCACCTTCTAATAGCATATTGTGCTTGATCCAAGCGACAACTTGGTCAACATTTTTCTGTGTTCTTACATCTGTAAAAATGTATGGACGTCCGTTACGCATTTTTTTTGCGTCGCTATCCATTAGTTCAAGATCAACGCCAACGTATGGAGCAAGATCTGTTTTATTGATCAATAAAAGATCAGAACGCGTCAAAGCAGGTCCGCCTTTTCTCGGAATATCCTGACCTTCTGCAACGTCGATAACATAAATATAGCCGTCGACAAGCTCTGGGCTAAATGTAGCGGACAAGTTGTCTCCGCCGCTTTCCACGAAAATAATATCGAGGTCTTCAAAACGACTTTTCAGTTCATCAATTGCTGCGAAGTTCATAGAAGCATCTTCGCGGATAGCCGTATGTGGGCAACCTCCCGTTTCAACACCTAAAATGCGATCCGCTTCAAGTACACCGCTATTTATTAAAAATTGAGCGTCTTCACGCGTGTAAATATCGTTCGTAATGACCGCTACATTATATTCTTTGTGCATCGCACGTGTAAGTTGGTCGACGAGCGATGTTTTGCCCGATCCAACTGGTCCACCTATGCCAATACGTACTGGTTTCATTTATAAAAACTCCTTTCAATCCATCATGAAATAAATAATCTTGAGAACAAATACTCATGCTTCATAGAAGCAAGTTCAATACCTAACGCGTTATTACTAATATCGGCTTCTGTCAACGTAGCAACTAATTTAGCCGCTTCCGTCACATGTCCAATCAATTCATATGTTACTTGGACGCCAGTTGTTTGACCGAATGGCACAGCACGGACCGCATTTTGGACGAGTCCGTTAAGCGATGCAAACAAATACGTCATGACCGCATGATGCGCACTGACGCCTGTCGTAGCACTGTAAATACCATAAAGAATGGCGTAATGACCTTTAATCTCTTTTGCATCAATACGGGCTTTCCAGTCCGCAAGGAAATCATCTGTTCCGAGTGGAGATACCGTTTTAATAAACTGTCTTCCAAGTTTCACACTTGCCTCACGTGATTCCTTCGCAAGTTTGATTGCCCCGCATAATTGCTCCAAATAGAGAAGTCGCTCGATATCCTGTTCCTGAGCCGCAGCATACGCTTCTTGAATTAAAATTGCATCCCCACGCACCAGGTTTTGAAAAAGAAACGACGTACAATAAGCGACCAAATCCTCTTTCGTCCGGATCACATCTTCCTGAATATACGTCTCCATGCCATACGTCTGCGTAAAGGACCCAATCGGAAACGCGGAATCATGAATTTGAATTAATCGTAAAAGGGCAAGATCAGTGAGAGTGTCCTCGGTATTTGAATGGTTGTTTGAATCGTCTTTCAGTTGTTTCATATGCGACACCCACTTCATCTAGCAATTTATTCAACGTATGATCTGCACGCACGATGACTTCGTTTTCCTCGATTAATGCCGGTGTGTGGCGGTTTCCAAGTTCGAAAGCCGTTTTACCCATTTCCGTCATGTTTTTCGGGCTAATCACGATAACCGGCTCCATTTTTGTGCGAACGGCAATACGACGTGAGTCATCCTCGAATAAGATATCGCCATATTGTAATGGCTGGTGTTCATGATGATGATGATGATCGTCGTGGTCATGATGTTCGTGGTCCTCATGGTGCTCTTGTTGTTCAAGTGACAACGCGACATCTGTACCTTGATCTGTTTCTTTGCGTAGAATGCGTTTACTCAATTCTTCCCAGTCAAGTTCAATCCACTCTGTCTGTTTACCAGCAATTTCTTCTTCCGTTCCAATGTTACCAATGACTTTAGTTATAAGCATTTGGCATCCTCCTTTATCGGCATGTTCAATAGGATGAGGTCGAAGTGGCTGTAAAATATCTTTTCAACCATTTCGAGCTTTCCCTTAATAATAATTAGTAATTAAAACAGGAAGTAACGTTGTGCCATCGGGAGAACGCTTACTGGTTCACACGTAGCAAGTACGCCGTCAATTTTCACTTCATATGTTTCTGGATTGACGTCAATTTCTGGTGTTTCACTGTTATGTTTCATGTCTGCTTTACCAATATTACGGCAGTTTTTAACAGTACCAATCATTTTCTTAAGACCCAGTTTTTCAGGTAGGCCTTCTTCTACTGCAATTTTAGGAAGGAACGTCATTGCCGCGTGTTGTGGTGCTTGACCGTGGAAACCAAACATACGGCGTCCCATCATCGGTTGCGGAGTTGGAATAGACGCGTTTGGATCACCAGTCATTGCGTAAACAGCAATTCCGCCTTTAATAACGACTTCTGCTTTCACGCCGAAAAATGCAGGCTCCCAAAGGACAATATCCGCCAGTTTCCCTTCTTCGAGTGAACCGACTTCATGGCTGATTCCGTGTGCAATCGCTGGGTTAATATTTAGTTTTGAAATATAACGTTTTACACGGAAGTTATCATTGTCTTTTCCTTCGTCTTGCGGAAGTGGACCGCGTTGCATTTTCATTTTGTTTGCTGTTTGGAACGTACGCATTGTAACTTCACCTACACGTCCCATCGCTTGTGAATCGGATGACATAATACTAAGAATACCTAGATCTTGCATAATGTCTTCTGCAGCGATTGTTTCAGGACGAATACGTGAATCTGCGAATGCTACATCTTCAGGTACATCGTGTTTCAAATGGTGACATACCATAAGCATATCTAAATGTTCATCGATTGTATTTGTCGTAAATGGTTTTGTCGGATTCGTCGATGCCGGCAAAATATTTGGGTATGCAGCCAATTTCAGTTGGTCTGGCGCGTGTCCGCCGCCTGCTCCTTCTGTATGGAAAATATGGATGACACGCCCGTCAATTGCCTCAATCGTATTTTCAACAAATCCAGCTTCATTGAGCGTATCGGAGTGTAGCGCGACTTGGATATCGAATTCATCTGCAACTATAAGACTCTGATTAAGAGCATCTGGAGTCGCACCCCAGTCTTCATGAATTTTCATACCGATTGCACCTGCACGGACTTGTTCAATAATTGGTTCCGTTGTAGATGCGCTCCCTTTTCCAAGTAACCCAACGTTGATTGGTAAATCTTCAACTGCTTGTAACATTCTATGAAGATGCCACTCGCCCGCCGTCAAACTCGTCGCTTTCGAACCTGCGGCCGGGCCTGTCCCACCACCGATGAATGTAGTCGTACCTGCGTTAAGTGCAGTTTCGACTTGCTGAGGACTAATGAAGTGAATATGCGTGTCGACAGCACCCGCTGTTGCAATCAATCCTTCACCCGCATACACTTCTGTTCCCACGCCGATGATCATATCCTGATCTACACCATCCATCGAAAGCGGATTTCCTGCTTTTCCGACTCCGATGATACGGCCATCTTTAATACCAATATCTGCTTTCACAATACCTGTATGGTCAATAATCATAACGTTGGTAATGACTGTGTCGAGAACACCTTCAGCGCGAACATTTTTACCATTTTGGCCCATCGATACGCGAAGTGATTTTCCTCCACCGAAAACACCTTCATCACCGTATGATGTATAATCTTTTTCAATTTCAATCCAAAGATCCGTGTCAGCAAGACGCACTTTATCGCCTACTGTCGGTCCGAACATTTTCGCATATTGTTCGTGTGTTACTTTCATTTATCCTCGGCTCCTTTAAATCCTGCTTCTGCTGCTCTATCTAAAATTTCGTCCTTATTATGCGTCGAACCTTCCGTCAAATTATTCAGTCCGAACACGTGACGTTTTCCGCCGAACTCAACTAATTCAACTTCCTTCTCTTCGCCGGGTTCAAAACGCACAGCGGTACCAGATGGGATATTTAAATGCATTCCAACTGCCTGTTCACGGTCAAATTCAAGAAATTTATTTACCTCAATGAAATGGAAATGAGATCCGACTTGTATCGGACGATCGCCAGTGTTTGCAACGCGTACCGCTTTCACGGGGCGTCCGGCATTTATTTCAATCAAGCCTTCAGCTGTTCTAATTTCTCCTGGAATCATTGTTAAAGCCTCCTATTATTGAATTGGACGGTGGACCGTCACGAGTTTTGTACCGTCTGGGAATGTACATTCAATCTGCACATCACTAATCATATCGCCGACGCCTTCCATTACATCCTCAACCGTAAGCACTTGTTTCCCTTCGCTCATCAGTTGAGCAACAGTCTTTCCGTCACGCGCGCCTTCCATAATGTAGTGACAAATTAGTGCGATAGCTTCCGGATAATTCAACTTAACTCCGCGTTCCTTACGCTTAATTGCCAGTTCTCCTGCAACATGCAACAGCAATTTTTCCTGTTCGACCGGTGATAATTTCAATTCAAAGCACCTCTTTTTTTAATTAATAAAAAAACCAAATCTTGTACGATTCAGAAAATTAATTGAATTAATGTTCTCTGTTACTTTTTTAAACTTAATTTGCATGAATATGCCATTTTGGACAACCGTCCAGTGGATTGGGGCCCTTCTAAATCGGGTTTTGCGGAATGTGTCGAAGAATGTCGATGACTAAACTATTATAATGGTTTATGGCTTTTTTTTCAACTTAATGACTTAAAAAGGCATAGGAAAATGGAATTGTTTTTTTACAATTCTACTGGAAACTTTACTTTTAACTATCACAAATAAATACTTGTGTTTTCAGCTTCATTACTTGGTTGCGCTCTCCTATATGATACCCAAAAGCATTATTGTCCAAACACAAAGAGCCGCCTCAATTTAGCGGCAAATCTCCATGTGATTGAATTGCGTAAACCGCTTTCCTATCTAGTTTCACTCGACGCCAGGTAATATCGTCAGCGTCTTGTTATCAGCATCGAGCTTTGCACCGACACCAAGTGGTATGGCAAAGTTCGGCTGACAATGGCCAATTTTGAATCCTTTGACAACCGGTATTCCAAGATTAGCCGTGTAATCTGCGAATACTTCATCAAGAGTTAGTGTTTCTTTTCGTTTTTTGGGTTCCGCATCCGAGAAGTCGCCTATGACAATTCCCACTGCATCTTTAAGCTTTCCAGCCATACGCAATTGATTGAGAAGACCATCGACTTTGTATGGCTCTTCTCCGACATCTTCTATAAAGAGAAGCTTACCTTTCGTGTCCACTTCAAACTTAGTGCCGATTCCACTGGCGAGCAACGACAGATTCCCACCAACAAGTTCACCTTGTGCGACGCCCGCTGTAATGGTTTCAAGGGGTGAAATCGCTTCCGTGTAATGAAGTTCCATTGGCTCAAATAACTGCTGGAACATTTTCGCAGACAATTCGTGGAACGTATCTTTCCCAACACATGATGCAAGCATCGGGCCATGGAATGTAACGAGGTTGGAATACAGACCCATCGCTGTATGAAGGAATGTGATATCACTGAATCCCCAAAGGACTTTCGGATTCTCTTTCATAAGCTGCAGATCGATTTTATCCGTATAGCGAGCTGAGCCGTATCCTCCGCCCGCACAGATGATTCCTTTAATAGTAGGATCGGCAAACATGTCGTGCAAATCTTGAAGTCGTTCTTCGTCCGTCCCTGCCAGATATCCGTGGACATTCAAGACATGTTCCCCAAACTTCCATTTCAATCCCAGCTGTTCAAGAAACGCGAGTGAGCGCTCTAAGTTTTCCTGATTAGGCGGACTCGACGGTGCAATAATGCCAATTGTGTCCCCTTTTTGGAGACGCTGTGGTCGTATTTTCATATTGCTAACTTCCTTTCATTCATTCATATAATTATTAGTAATATTGGGATTACGAGCCCAATGTTACTACCACTACTTGTACTAACTTTAACATACTATGATACTAGGCTATACCGGTCTCTTCTTATATTGAAATGAAGTGTCCGTAATATGAAAAAGCCGTCACCCAGAGTCATCCAGGTAACAGCTTTTCAATACTTACTTATTCAGATACTCCCCACATCCATGGGTTATAGTTTGGAGTACCTGCTTCAATCGAGTAGTTAACCATACGCTTGTTAGTAGCTGTTAGAGCATAACGGTATACAGTTGGTGCAACCGGTACATCTTCAACCATAAGCTCTTGCCATTGATTATAGATGTCTTTACGGTAATCAAGATCAAATGCTTTTTCAGACGTTCCAGCTTCTAGGAGCTCGTCGTTCTTTTCGCTTGTGTAATGATTGTAGTTGAACGCAGCTGTTCTTCCATATAGGCCTGATGGGTCCGGATCTGATCCAGTTCCCCATGCGCCTTGGAAGATATCAACTTTCGGATCGCTAGCTTTCAACATGTCGTAAAATGCGTTGAACTCATGTAGACGACCGTCTAAAAGTCGAACTTTGATACCTACGTCAGCCCAGTTTTGTATATAGAACTGCGCAATCGGTTCGGCCGTTTCTCCGCCTGACATAGAAGCAAAGTCAAGTATAAATTCTTCACCTTTGTCATTTTCACGGATGCCATCACCATCTACGTCTAGATATCCAGCTTCATCAAGAAGCGCTTTCGCTTTTTCAGGATCATACGCACGGCCTGGATTGCTTGCATCATGGAAGCTTGCGAATACAGGGATGACCAAAGTTGTAGCCGGGAAACGAAGACCATGGTAAAGTTCTTTACCGATTGTGTCGTTATCCATTGCATGCCACATAGCTTGGCGAACAAGTTTGTTGCTCATTTTTTTACTTGGATCCGTTACGTTTTCTTTCTTAACTGTATCCCATTGACCAAGGTTGAAGCCGATATATGTGTATGCAAGGTCTACTTTTGCAAGAAGCTCTACGTTTTCAACCTTTTCCGCAATTTCGTACTGATCGACTGGAACACTTGCAAAGTCGATTTCACCTTTTTTAAGTGCTTCAAGAGCAGTTGCTGAACTTACTACTTTCAATACAACTGTCTTATTAGCAGGTTTCCCTCTCCAATAATCTTCGCTTCTTTCAAAAAGGACAGACTCGCCTGGTACAATTTTAGCAACTTTATAAGGTCCGAAACCGATTGGATTTACACGAATCTTATCAGATGCAACGATTTCTTCCATTGTCAATTCACCTGCTATTACGTCACCCACATGGTGTCTTGGAGTAGGGTATGTCACAATACCTGATAGAAGAGACGGTGTAGCTTCAGTATATGTGATTGAAATTTCTTTATCGCTAATTACATTGATACCGGAAATTTTATCCGTTTCTCCTTTGTTATATGCAGGCATACCTACTACGTTTTCAATCATAAAGTCATAACGTTCACCGACATAATCCGGATGCCCAAGAAGCTCATACGTGTAAAGGAGATCCGATGCTTTTACAGGCTCCCCGTCATGCCAATTCACATTGTCTTTGATTTTTAGTGTGATTGTTTTATTGTCGTCAGAAATTTCATATGTTGCAGCTCCATCATTTGTGATCAAATAATCACCATCAGTAGCTAGAAGATCTTCAACGAAGAACTGCATGACGTCTGCGTCATATGCTCCAGAATAGAACACAGGGCTCAATGTACCTTCGAATGGAGAATCACTAACAAGTCCAAACGTTAGTTCACCGTCTTCTTTTGCTGTTCCCGTGTTTGTAACTTCAAGCGGGAAATCAAGCGCAGCATCCGGATCCACTGGCTCCTCTTTTACTTCTTCCGCTGCTGGTTTACTATCATCTTCTTTTACCGGATCTTTCGTACCCTCGTCTGCCTTGTCTTTGCCTGTACATGCAGCTAGAAATACGCTGAGAACGAGCATTAGACCAACCAGTAACATAAGTTGCTTCTTCATCAATTGTATTACCTCCCCTTTTTTTATGCTAATCTCTGTCTTGCGTCAGACGCACGTTTAACCGCTTGCCCAACATAATTTATACACAGCATCATTACTAGAATCAGTAATGCTGCGGGTAACCATACCCACCACTTATTCTGTACAATATCTGGGTTTCTCGCATAGCTGATCAGCGTCCCGAGAGAAGATGTTCCCGCCGGCAGACCAAATCCAAGGAATGTAAGACCTGTCTCTAGCCCAATATTTCCTGCAAGCGTAAGTGTCATATTTACTATGACGAGAGAACTTAAGTTTGGAAATAATTCAAAGGACATAATTTTCCAACTCGGCGTTCCTAACGTCTTAGAAGCATTGATGTAGTCAAGCTCCCGTTCTGCAAGTGCCCTTGACCGGATTAGTCTTGCTTTACCAAACCAAGCAAATGCACTCACGATTAAGATGAAGCCAAAGATCGTATATTTTGGAACACTAACCACGAAAATAATGATGATCATCAATGACGGAAGAACCATTAAGAAGTCGATGATACGCATAATGATATTATCGACAATTCCACCATAGAATCCGGCAATCAGACCAACTGTTAAACCAAAAACACCAGCAATTAATGTGACGCTTAACCCGATTGTGAAAGAGTTCCGCGTCCCAAGCAACAACTGACCCAATACGTCACGACCGCCGTCATCTGTCCCCAACCAATTGTCTGCGGAGGGCGGTTTCCAGTTATTAAAGAAGTTCACGCGCGTAAGTGCTGTCTGGTCGACGAATAGTGGAGATAAATAGGCGGCCAACAAAATAAGCATAAGTAAGATAAGTGAAGCCAATGCCATTTTGTCGTTTCTTATTTCACGCCAAATCGTTTTCACAAACGATGGATTATTCTTTTTTTCTTTTGCCATCAGTTCTTTCTCATTGAACACGACCACTGTTTTCCCCTCCTCGCTTTTCATTTTTATCAATCAATACGGATACGTGGATCTACAATGCTGAGGATTATATCCGAAAGCATTGTCCCGACAATTGCAGCTGTGCCTGAAATCATGACAAGAGCTGTAACGACCGTAAAGTCACGTCCCATGATTGACTGGATGAAAAGCTGTCCGAGTCCGGGATAACTGAAAATCATTTCAAGGAAAATTGAACCTGCAATAAGACCTGTAATTTCATAACCGAGAAATGCTGCAATCGGCAATAGAGAGTTACGTAAAATATGACGCGTATACACCTTACTTTCCGGAACCCCTTTGGCACGGGCAGTCTTAACAAAGTCTTTTAGCTTGGTATCTATAATGTCATTACGTAAATATTGAATGGTTCCGAACGTCGCAAGTAATGCGCCCGACATAACAGGTAGAATTAAGTGTTTCACTTTACTTACTATATAATCAAAGGATCCTGTCTCAATCCTTATGTCGACACTTCCGCCAATTGGGGTCCAACCAAGGATGAAGCTGAAGAGAAACAACATTAATAGCGAAAAGACGAATAGCGGCGTTGCAAAAGCAAAATAGTTATAGGTGACGATCATCTTATCCGCCCACGAATCCGTCCACCTACCAGCAATGATTCCAAGCGGTATAGCGATTATATAGGTCACTATCAATACCCCGAATGATAACAGTACCGTGTTCCCAACTCTTCCTGCAAGCAGCGCTGTAACTGGTTGCTTATGTGTAAATGACTGACCAAAATCCCCTTGAACTGCATTCCCAATCCAATGTCCATACTGAACATACCAAGAATCATTTAGGCCTAATTTTTCACGCATTTTCTCCATCTGCTCAGGCGTCACATTAGGGTTACTCATGAATGAACTTGTCACCGCATCGCCAGGCATGGCTTTGGCGAGCAAGAAGATTATTAAGCTGAGAAGTATTAGTTGTGGAATCATGATCAATGTTCTTCTTACTATAAATGTCAGCATTTTTCACAATTCCCCTTTACTGCAATGCAACGGAATGTGTATCAGAAACCTTTTTCAGGTCAAACATCCGTCCATCTTTATCGAAATAACTATCATAGTCTGTCCGGTATGCTTCATTGATGGACTGACGGAGATGCGTTTTCTCAAATCGCTTTTCCGGATTCATTTCTGGAATAGCTGCAATAAGCCTCTTCGTGTATAAGTGTTGTGGATTATTATAGACTTCCGCAGCTGTTCCCTCTTCAACAAATCGACCTTTATACATGATGCCGATACGGTCACACATATGCTGGATAATCCCTAAGTCATGAGAAATGAATAAGTATGTCAGATTAAACTCCTTTTGAATCTCCTGCATGAAATTCAAAACTTGTGCTTGAACAGACACGTCTAGTGCTGAAACAGGCTCATCTGCAATAATCAATTTGGGATTCAATGTGAGCGCACGTGCAATTCCAATACGTTGGCGCTGACCACCGGAAAATTGGTGAGGATATTTATAAACTGATTCGGGATTCAAACCCACTCGATCAATAAGTGTCTGTACCCTTTTCAACTCTTCACCAGGCGACATCCGTTCGAAGTTTCGTAGCGGTTCGGAAATAATATTCAATACATTCTTCCGAACATTCAATGATGAATAAGGATCTTGGAAAATCATTTGAATATCTTTTGTATGTTGTCTTCTGTCTGAACCTCTCAGTTTCGCGAGGTCATTGCCTTCAAAAAGAATTTCTCCCTCTGTCGCCTTATTGAGGCCAATAATTGCACGTCCAGTTGTCGTTTTTCCACAACCTGATTCACCAACAAGACCGTATGTCTCGCCGGGCTCCAGTTCGAAGCTAACGCCGTCAACTGCCCTTACTTGGTCGACCACTCGGCGGAGAAAACCTCCCCGAATCGGGTAATGTACTTTTAACTTATTTACTTTAAGTAACGACATAAGTCTCTGCTCCTACTCTCTCCTCAGGGAAGTGGAAGTTTTTGTAACAATTACAACGGACGAAATGGCCTGGTTCTACTTCATGTAATTGCGGATTCACTTCATGGTCCTCGACTGGAATCCATTTAATCCGCGGCGCAAACCTACAACCTGTCCGATCTAGATTTTGGATGGAGGGAACAATTCCTTCAATAACATGAAGTTTTTCCTTCGCTTCCATATTCGCAGGGATTGAATTTAATAACGAACGGGTATAAGGATGTAAAGGGTTTGCAAAAAGTTCACGAACTTCAGCAATTTCCACTATTTCCCCTGCATACATAACTGCTACGCGATCAGCCATTTCTGCTACGACACCAAGATCATGTGTAATCAAAATAATGCCTGATTTAATTTGATTTTGTAGCTCTTTCATAAGATCCATGATTTGTGCTTGAATTGTTACGTCCAAAGCTGTCGTCGGCTCATCCGCTATTAGAAGAACTGGGTCACATGCAAGTGCGATTGCGATAACAACACGTTGCCTCATGCCACCGGACAGTTCATGTGGGTATTGTCTAAAGACGCGTTGTTCGTTTTTGATACCTACACGTCGAAGTAAATTGAGTACACGTTCTTTCTTATCTGCCCTCGAAAGTTTCATGTGGTAATCCATCGGTTCCTCAATCTGTCTACCGACTGTCGCTAGCGGATTGAGTGCAGTCATAGGATCCTGAAAGATCATCCCGATATCTCTACCGCGAACTTTGTTCAATTTAGATACCGGTAGGTTCAATAGATTCTGTTCTTTAAAATTAACTTGTCCTTCAAGTTTCGTAGATTTCAGATTATGAAGTCCCATTATGGAAAGGGCTAGTGCGCTTTTCCCACAACCCGACTCCCCTACGATTGCGACAACCTCATTCTCATGGATTGTTAAGGAAACGTCATCTACCGCAGCGTAGTAGTTGCCCTTGATACTAAAAGATGTGCGGAGATTTTTAATTTCCAATACCGGGTTTCCCAAGAAAACTTCCTCCCTACATTACTTAAACTCCCAAACTATTAATAGTAAATTTTCTGATATTGAATCACTTGCACCAATATACTATACAAATTTATGGATGACAACACTATTTTTTCAGAATACAAAATACATAAAATACTTCATGTGTGACAATTAGGTTACAAATAGGTTACAAACGTTGACCTGAAAGCATTTCCTGACCCGAAATACTTTTAGCTTTTTAAAAATAAAAATTTGTCATTTTATTTATAAAACGCAAAAAAGATTCCATTTCCGATTTGGAATGAAATCTTTTTTTGTATTCAACAGGACGTGTTCATCATTAAAAACTTTTTAGGTGTTACCAGTTCATCGACGAGGTACACGGAGTTGAAATCGAGTTTTGGAGGTCTACTTTTCCCACGATGGAAAAGCCAATCGAAACTGAATGGGAATTAAGCGAATCACAATCAATTATTTGCTGAATTTGCTGACGTAGACGCAACCATCGCTGCAATCGTCGCAGCCATCACCGCTTGCTGTGCTTGTATAATCAATTCCACAGACGTCGCAAGACTAACACTTTCTGCTTCTGCACTCTCAGTCAATTTATGCATAATGTACCCAATTGCGATAGACAACGCCATTTCCCGATTCCATTTAAAAGGTTTAGATTCCTCCAATGAATGCGTAAGTTCGACAATATTCTGCAGTTCTATATCATCTATTCCAAATACGGTAAGAAATCCAATCATCGGATAATGCACAGGTCTTACTTTCGTATTGCGCTTGAAATGATTTAGTACTTCCACAGCCCTGGTTATGAGACTTGGATCAAACTTGATCTGTATGTAAGTCATCACTTGTGACAGCCATTGTAGTTCATTTCCCGAACGGAATCCCTCGGTTCGCAATGAGTCATAATACGCACGCATCGACTTCGCATGCTCCATTGGATCAGCGCCCCTTTTCCCTAACAATACTGCATATGCGTAATCATCGTCTGACGTCAGGAAAAAATGCCGTTTCTTAATCGCATCATATAGTTTTTTAGCTTGACGCGCCTCGTTTTCATAGAGCTCTGTATCGTTGGTCAACAGGAGCGCAGCCAAATATGAATGGATTGTATTGCGGAAGCCTATACCTTTTAAGACTTGTTGCTTCGCGAATAAACGATTCACCTCTTTGTCGATATCTGTCCCAGGCTTATCTAGAAATGCAGCCATCATCGGAAGTAGATTGCCGCGTAGCGGAGAAAGCCAGCTGGATTTACTTTTTAGTGCATCCATTACTCGACTCAAACTTTCCGCGTCAAACTCCCTTTCAGATGTGACATAGTACGATGTAATTGTCAGCACGACGTTTTTATCCACCGTCCAACCTGCCAACGACTTCACTTTTTCATATGTCGTTTCAACTTCCTGTCTAATCACATTCGCATCCATTGAACACATCTCCTTTTATATATGTACGCTCGTCCGCAAGAAAGGTTTCATAAAACTTGGCAAAACCTTTCTTGCTTGCTATGCTTTTCGAAAATATCTATAGAATTGAGTGATCCACATGACCGAATTTGAAACGATTCTCGATACCCATTCATTCCAATCGAAAGAGACACTAAAAGAGCAGCTTAACTTACTTGGTGTTAAATCGGGTGATCATATTATTGTCCATTCATCCCTTAAATTGATGGGGTGGATTGCAGGTGGTGCACAAGCCGTCGTCGAAGCGCTGATGGAAACAGTGACGTTAAACGGGACAATCATCATGCCCGCGCAGTCTGCCGACAATTCGGAACCATCTTACTGGATGCTTCCCCCTGTCCCAGAAGCGTGGCATGAACCTATACGTCAATCTATTCCCGCTTACGACCCGAACTTAACCCATCTACGTGGAATGGGGAAAATCGCTGACTGCTTCCATCGCCATCCAAAAACAATTCGAAGTTCTCACCCCGCCCATTCGTTCATGGCGTGGGGCCGCCACGCAGATGACTGGATGAGTGAACATCCGCTCGATGATTCATTCGGAACGAGTTCTCCACTCGGAAAAATGTTGAATGTGGATGTGAAGGTCATTATGATTGGAGTCAGTTATGAATCATGCACCGCACTTCATTTAGCTGAATACCTAGCTCCTGAATATACAGTCTCTCCTCAAGGTGCAGCCATCATGCAAGACGGTGAACGAATTTGGGCCACTTTTGATATGGTCGATGTCGATTCGGATATTTTCCCCGAATTGGGTACCGCGTTCGAGGAAATGAACCCCGGCATTGCTATCGACGGCAAGTTAGGACAAGCCCTTTGCAAAGTCGTTCCGATGAAACCGCTTGTTGAGTTTGGGACTGTATGGATAACTGAAAAAAGAATGTCAGAAGTGGTCGTTGACTAAAAATAGAAACTGTACAACCCTATTCTAGCACTATACGACAAAGCAGCATCACTGTATAAGAAACGCCCCTCCTCGTGTGATTTCTCACGCAAGGAAGGGCGTTTTTCTTAACTATATATTTCTTTTTTCGACATTTTTACTAATGCCTCGACTGCTGTTAAGTCATTTCTATGAAAAGCAGCAACAATCGCACTTCCAACAATGACTCCGTCTGCAAGCGCACCAATTGACCGGACTTGTTCAGGTGTTGAAATCCCGAACCCTGCTAGTACAGGGACAGGACTCACCGCTTTCAGCTGCTCCAAATGGGCAGCAAGATCATCGCCAAATCCATCCCGCACCCCTGTAATACCGTTTACCGTCACTGCGTACACAAAGCCTTCAGCTGCCGCTGTTATTTTCTTAATCCGTTCTGGTGGGCTCGTTAGCGAGACTAGTGGAATGAGTGCAATCTCGGATTTTGTAAGAGAATTCTGCAATAGTCCACTTTCTTCGTGTGGCAAGTCAGGCACAATAAGTCCACTGATACCGCTGTTCTGACAATCCTTCGCAAATTGATCAATGCCATAGCTCAAAATCGGATTCAAATAAGTCATGATTACAAGCGGAACAGTGACTTCATCCTTGAATAAAGTGAGTTCTTTCAATACCTTACGAAGTGTTACCCCTTTAGCAAGTGCTCGTTCTCCCGCTTGTTCAATCACTGGGCCATCTGCGACCGGATCCGAAAAAGGAATACCCAGTTCGATTACAGTCACACCTGTTTGTTGGAGAAATAATATGTTTTTCTTAATCGTTTCAAGACCGCCGTCGCCCGCCATTATGTAGGGCACAAATGCTTTATCGCCTCGGGTTACACAATCAGTAATCGCGTTAGTTAAGTCTTGCTTAGTCATTCAAGCCACCTCCTAAAGCATCGCGTACCGTTTGGACATCTTTATCGCCACGTCCTGAAAGGCAAATAACGAGTATTTCTTCCTCCCCCATCGTACCTGCCAATTCGACTGCATAGTGAACCGCATGTGCACTTTCAAGGGCAGGGATGATTCCTTCCACTTTCGCCAATAACTGCAATCCTTCCAATGCACCCGCATCCGTGACAGACGAGTATGTAACGCGCCCGATATCATGTAAATGGCTATGTTCCGGACCAACTGCGGGGTAATCGAGACCCGCTGAAATGGAATGCGCCTCCTGGATAAATCCATCGGCGTCTTGCAATACATACATATATGCTCCGTGTAGAACGCCTTCTTTGCCATCCGCAATTGCAGCTGCGTGAAGTCCTGTTTCAATACCACTTCCCGCCGCCTCAACACCATACAAAGCAACGTCTTCATCATCAATAAAAGGATGGAACATGCCGATTGCATTACTCCCACCGCCGATGCACGCCACAATTGCATCCGGCAAACGCCCTTCTTTCTCCATAATTTGTCCTCTCGTTTCCACACCGATTACACGTTGGAAATCACGAACAATTCTCGGGAATGGATGCGGACCAAGCGCAGATCCTAATATATAATGCGTGTCTTCCACATTTGCCACCCAGTAACGCAGCGCCTCATTGACTGCATCTTTCAGTGTGCCTGATCCTTTATCGACTGAAACGACTTTCGCTCCAAGTAACTCCATACGGAACACATTCAATTCCTGCCTGCGAATATCTTCTTTCCCCATGTAAATAACGCATTCGAGATTAAACAAAGCACATACTGTTGCTGTCGCTACTCCGTGCTGACCCGCCCCGGTTTCCGCAACGATTTTCTTTTTGCCCATGCGCATCGCAAGGAGTGCCTGCCCAACCGTATTATTAATTTTATGTGCGCCGGTATGGTTTAAATCTTCCCGTTTGAGATAAATCTTCGCACCGCCCGCTTCTTTAGTAAGTCTTTCTGCAAAGTACAGCGGCGTCTCCCGTCCGACAAAATCCTTTAAGTAATAATTTACTTTGTCCGTGAAAGCTGGATCGGCAATCGCATCATCATAAGCAGCTTCCAGTTCGATAAGTGCTGTCATTAATGTTTCAGGAACAAACTGCCCACCAAATCGTCCATATCGTCCTGCCTGTGTAGTTTGAGTTGCACCCAATTCTTGTACCATTGCTTATCTCTCCTCATCTTTGACTGCTTTAATGAATGCGCGAATCAACTTGTCATCTTTTCTTCTCATAACTTCTACTCCGCTTGAAACGTCCACCATATATGGTTGTACCGTCCTGATTGCTTGTGCAACATTGTCCGCGTTCAGTCCACCCGCCAGAATAACTTTGTCCGATTGTACACCAGCATCTTTCATTAGTTGCCAATCAAAAGTTTTTCCGCTTCCACCTTTAAAGTCCGTTCCAGGTGTATCAAACAAAAAGTAGTCTGTTTCATAGTGTGCGAATCGCTTTGCATCTTCATCACTGTAAACTGATAACACTTTAATGGAAGGAAGTCCGACTTTTTCGATGAAATCTGAACTTTCATCACCATGAAATTGAACAAAATCTAGCGGTACTTCTCGGAAAGTTTGCTCAATATCATCTTGTGATGCATCAACAAATACCCCTATCTTCAGCACTCCAGGTGGAATATTCTTTGCCATCTCTTGCGCTTTGGCAATTGTCACTTGTCGTCGGCTTGGAGCAAAGACAAAGCCGATTGCATCTACTCCAGCATCGACTGCCGTTTTCACGTGTTGTGATTCCATTAGTCCACAAATTTTCACCTTCGTCATCGGACTACCCTCGGTAATGCGACTTGCAGTGATTGGATAGCTGTAGCGACTTCACCACTTCGCATCAACGATTCGCCGACGAGCACTGCACTTGCACCAGCATCTGCTACAAATAACGCATCTTCTGATTCCCAGATACCACTTTCGCTGATGAGGACACGTTCTTCATCGAACGGAAAAATGGCTGCAATCTCTTCTGTTCTCTTTAAATCCACTTTAAATGTGCGGAGATCGCGATTATTTACACCAATCAATTTTGCGTTGATGGCGATTGCGCGTTTCAGTTCCGCCTCATCATGTACTTCTACCAATACTTCCAAGCCAGATTGCAGCGCGTAGGTATGAAATTCAGCGAGCTCATCTTCAGTAAGTGCAGCAACAATCAACAGGATGACAGAGGCTCCGGCCCTTTTTGCTCGGTCAATCTGTACAGGATGGATGATAAAATCCTTGCATAGCAACGGAATAGGAACATTGTCTGCGACAGCTGCTAGGTCTTCGAATGACCCCTTGAAAAAGTGACTATCCGTCAATACAGAGATGCACGCTGCACCTGCGCGATGGTAAGAAATTGCCTGTGCAACGGGATCAGCGCCTTCCGCGATAAGCCCCTTCGAAGGAGATGCGCGCTTCATTTCCGCGATGACTTGCAAATGCTCTGTTTTATATAGCTTGTTGAATAAAGACGGACGCGCTGGACGTGCTTCTTGTCGTACATCCTGCTCTGCCAACATGTCTTGTACTTCACGCCGTTTCTCGTGTAAAATCTTGTCTAAAATCGTCATCTTGCCACCGCCTTTGCACCGATTTTCTGACTGAATGCTACGACAGCGTCAAGCTTTTGCAATGCTTTGCCAGATAAAATACTTTCAGTCGCCTGTTTTACGCCCTCTTGAATTGTCGCTGCTCGCCCATTTGCAAATAATCCGATGCCTGCATTGAAAACGACTGTATCGAAATGAGGACCGCGTCGTCCATTGAAAATTGCCCGAATGGTTGCTGCATTTTCCTTTGCGTCGCCTCCACGTATAGCTGAAATCGGAGCATATGCAAGCCCCACATCATCTGCGGTTAGCGAAAATGGGATCAAATCGCCTTTATCAAGAAGAACAAATGCATTTTGTCCCGCAAGTGACGCTTCGTCCATTCCTCCCGCTCCCGATACGACAATTGCCCGCTCTCTGCCAAGCATGCGCAATACGGATGCGTATTCCATCGTGAAGTCCGGTCTGTTAATACCCGTGAACTGTGTTTTCAAAGGGATTGGATTTGTCAAAGGACCTACTAGATTAAAGATAGTCGACTTGCCAATTTGCTGCCGGATTGCACCAATTCGTTTCATTTTCGGGTGAACATTTGGCGCATATAAGAAGGTGATTCCTTCCTGTTGAAGAAGTTCGATGGTTTCATCTAAGCTGAAGTCTATATGAATGCCAAGGGCTTCCAATACATCAGAACTTCCCGCGGCACTCGAAACTTTCCGATTACCATGCTTAGCGATGGATGCGCCGGCTCCTGCCAATACGAACGCGGATGCCGTACTAATATTGAACGTATTTGAGCCGTCTCCGCCTGTTCCGCAGTTATCCATAAATGTTTCCCGTGGAACATTTACCCGCAGCGCGAACGATTTCATAACCGAAGCAAGAGCCGCTACTTCATGGGCCGTTTCTTCTTTTCGTGACAACGCCACAAGGAAATCTACTATGTCCTGCGATTCGGTTTGTTCATTAAACATCAGCTTAGAAGCTTCCACCATTTCTTCATACATCAAATGCTCGCCCAACTCTACTCTTCTAACAAAACTTCTCATCTCAATCTCTCCTCTGCTCTGCTCTTTCTCATAATCAATTCATCATCGATTTAGTTAATGACTTCCAACAAGGACTTGGCTTTATTGGCCGTTTCCATAAACTCAGCTGTTGGATCTGACGCTTGCACAATTCCTGCTCCTGCCTGGACGTATGCTTTACCGCCTTTCACAACCATCGTGCGGATCGTCAACGCAAAATCCATATTACCATTGAAACCGATATACCCAATTGCCCCGCCGTAAATACCCCGGTCCATTTTCTCCAATTCATCAATCAATTCCATTGCTCGTTTTTTCGGTGTACCTGTTACTGTACCCGCCGGAAGGCATGCCGTTAACGCGTCCAATGAATGTAGCACTGGCGACAATGTTCCCTCTGCTTCTGATACAATGTGCATAACATGCTCGTAACGGACGACTTCCATATAACTTGTGACTTGCACCGAATCTGGAAGGCATACTTTCTTCAAATCATTACGGCCAAGTTCGACCAACATATCGTGTTCCGCGAGTTCTTTTGGATCCGCCAACAACTCTTTTTCAAGTGCTAAATCTTCTGCTTTATCTACACCACGTCGGCGCGTCCCTGCAATTGGATTCGTCATCACTTTGCCATTTGATACACTTACGATACTTTCCGGGGACGTACCTAAAACGACGTGATCATCGAATTCCATATAATACATATAGGGTGAAGGATTACGCTTTCTTAGCTTTCGGTATAATGAAAATGGATCGCCGTTAAAGTCCGCCACTAAACGTCTAGACAGTACGATTTGCTCAGCCTCTCCTTGCTCGATATACCCTTTTGCTTCGCGTACCAAATTTTCAAATTGTTGTTGTGTGACAGAACAGCTATAATCCGAGAGCGCAAAAGCCAACTCTTCTTTTTCCGGTCCGGATAACATACTTTCTGCCAGTGCGTCCAAATCAGGAGCACTTTGTTCCGGATTAATTTCCGTATGCAGCAATGTCACTTCATTCAACACATGGTCGAAAATAATAATGGTTTCGTAAATATTAAAATTAACATCCGGAAATCCCATATCGTCATGGGAACGCGTCACACTGTCGGAACCCGCTCCGTAACCAACGTAGCCGACCGCTCCGCCTGTGAAAGGAAAATCGATATCATCCGTAATTCGCGGCATCAATCGTTTCAACAGCACAAACAAATCGCCCTCGTGTACATATTTCTTGCCAGTAGCATAAACATGTTCTTCAAGTTTTCCGTCGCGTCCGCTATAAGACTTCAGTGGATCCATCCCAAGGAAGGAGTAGCGCCCTGATCCCTCATGTTTCGAAGAACTTTCTAATAAAAACTTTCGCTGCCCCTGCATTCTTCTGAAAATCAATATGGGTGTTAATGAATCCCCATTTAACTTCTTCATTGTCGTCCGTAAACTCGTCTGTTCTCTACTCATCTCAGCTCAACTCTCCTCTTTTTAGGTATAAAAAAAGTCCTCTGCAAAAGGACAGATTAGTCCGATTGCAGAGGACGGAATAGACCGCGTTGCCACCTCTAATTGAAGCATTGCTGCTTCCACTTAGCGTGCCCATAAGACACATCCCGTAACGTGGGATCTCACGTCCTACTTGAAAAACGATTCAAGTAGACTCTCATAAGTCCATTCACACCGGCCGCGAATCAGTTTTCACCACCCACTGACTCTCTACAATCGCGCTCCTGTGCTACTCTTCTTATTCATCAATTTCTCAGCTATGCTCTTCTCAACTCGTCTATCGTGGGCGACACCGCTCTCGGTACCTTCTGCCCGTCTTTGGTAAAATGTTATTCCCATCGTATTACAAGGCGAGTTAGTTGTCAATCTTTTCTGTTTCATTCGTATCTGATTTAAAATCGGGGCATCTTCTTTTGCGCCGATTGCAAATTCCGAATTCTAATTGCAACTTTTTGGTTTTAATTGCAACTTCGAACTTCTAATGTCAACTTCTTGATTCTAATAGCAACTCTGCACTTCTAATACCAACTCCACGGTTTTGAACATTTTCCGTAGACGCGCTACAATAGAAGAAAGAACTTTCTTAGATAGGATGACATACATGAGAATTAATAAGTATTTAAGCGAAGCCGGGATTGTTTCCCGTCGTGGCGCGGATAAATGGATAGAAGATGGACGCATTACGATTAACGGGCAACTTGCCGAGCTCGGCAGTAAAGTCGAAGATGGCGACGAAGTCCATGCTGATGGAAAACTAGTGAAGACGGAAGAGCAACTCGTTTATCTTGCGCTCAATAAACCCGTTGGCATTACTAGCACGACGGAACGCCATATTAAAGGTAATGTCGTCGACTTCGTCAATCATCCGCTACGTGTTTTCCATATCGGTCGACTCGACAAAGACTCAGATGGACTTCTTCTTCTGACAAATGACGGCGATATCGTCAATGAAATCTTGCGCGAAGAAAATGGCCATGAAAAAGAATATATCGTCACTGTCGACCAACCAATCACGAAGGAATTCATCAGACAGATGGAGTCAGGCGTCCCGATTTTAGATACGGTAACAAAACCATGTAAAGTAAAACAACTAGGACCACGTAAATTCAACATGACATTGACGCAAGGCTTAAACCGCCAAATCCGCCGCATGTGTTCCGCACTTGGTTATAATGTTCGAAAATTACAACGTACGCGCATTATGAACATCCATCTTGGTGACTTGCCGAATGGTCAGTGGCGTGACTTGACCGACGAGGAACTGTCGGAAATGTTCAAGATGTTGAATTATGAACCGAAACGCTAATATAAAAAAGATATCCCGCACCTACTAACACCGGTGTTGGATATCTTTTTTATTCACTGCCTTATACGTCAACCATCTCTAAAAATTGGCGTGTCCGTTCGTTGGTCGAATGGTTGAAAAATGTATGCGGATCTGTATTTTCAATGATACAGCCTTCGTCCAGCATAACAATTCGGTCGGCAACTTCTTTTGCAAACTTCATTTCATGGGTGACAACGACCATCGTCATACCCTCATTGGCGAGATCCTGCATTACTTGAAGTACTTCCCCGACAAGTTCTGGGTCAAGCGCTGATGTCGGTTCGTCGAACAAGAGCGCTTTGGGTTCCATTGCGAGTGCCCGAGCAATAGCAACACGCTGTTTTTGCCCGCCTGATAGTTTACCTGGATAGACGTCTGCTTTATCAGATAAGCCGACTTTTTCCAAGATAATACGCGCCTCTTTCTCTGCGCGTTCCTTCTTCATCTTTTTGACAATGATTGGTGCCTCCGTGATGTTTTCAAGCACTGTCTTATGTGGGAAAAGATTAAAATGCTGGAACACCATTCCTACTTCGGCACGCACATTCGACAAGTCATCTTTCTTCAGATCGACTTGTCGTCCATCAATTATAATTTCACCTTCATTCGGCATTTCAAGGAAGTTCAAACAGCGAAGCAACGTACTTTTACCCGATCCGCTGACTCCGATAAGCACAACAACTTCTCCGGTCTCCACATCTAGATCGATTCCTTTCAGCACGTCAAGATCGCCGAATGACTTGTGGAGGTTTTTTGTTTTAATCATTTAATTTCCTCCTCATATACTGTCAACATCCAGCTTTTTCTCATACCATTTCAGCAGTGCCGAGAAGATTAGTACAAGTACGAGATAATAAACCCCGACGACTAGGAATGTTTCGAATGGTTGGAATGATGCTGCCGCTTCCCTGTTTGCCAGTCCGAACATTTCCGAAACACCAATAACGTACACAAGTGATGAATCTTTCATGGTAATTATGAACTGGTTTCCAAGTGGCGGAATCGCACGGCGAAGCGCTTGCGGAAAAATAATTCTCCGCATTGCTTGCCGACGGTTCATACCAACCGCAAGACTTGCTTCTTCTTGCCCGCGATCGATTCCCTGTATGGCGCCCCGGAAAATTTCCGCAATATAAGCACCATTATGAATACCTAGCGCGATTGCACCGGCCCAGAAATTCGAAAGGACGACGATATTCGTAATTCCGTAATAGAGAAACATGATTTGGACAATCAGCGGAGTCCCCCGGATTAAAGTAATATACAGGTTTGCGATTGTCTGTAAAATTTTTGATTTGGATATCTTCATTAATGCAAAAACTATACCTAGTGCAGTACCTAACACGAGTGCAATTGCTGTAATTTCCAACGTGATAAGTGCAGCTTTTAAAAATCCTGGGTACGTTCGTATGAATACCTCATAAAGTGTTATAAATATCTCTGGCACTAGTTATACCCTCTTTCTGTAGTCAAGTCTGTGGAGTCATTCATTCTAAAAGCTCCACACCTTCCAGATCAAGGTCTAGTAGATTTCGATCAAACCATTTCTTTGAAATTTCATCATACGTACCATCTTCAATTATTTCTTTCAGCGCTTTGTCAATGTCTTCCCTTAATGCATCATTGTCAGGTCGTACAGCGATGGATGGCTGCTCTACCCATAGCGGCTTTCCGACTTCCTTAATTTTAAAATCATTATCAATCGCTTCATAGCCTACGATATCGGCTGTGATAACTGCATCGAGACGGCCTTCTATAGTCAAATCTTTTAGTGCAACTACATCACTGCTATAATACTGGATATTGTCCGAAAGGGTTTGTGCGGGTTTTTCATATGTAGATTGGGCCACGACACCGATTTTTTTACCTTTCAAATCATCCTCAGACTTAATATCCTTATTATCTTCGGATACAAAAATCATTCCGCCCGAGTAATAGTAAGGTTCAGTAAAGTTCACCTGCTTTGCACGCTCTTTCGTATAAGCCATTGATCCAATGATTGCATCGAACTTCTTACCGATTAGCCCCTGCATAATTGTTTCAAAGGGATTTGTCACTGGGTTTGCCTCTAGCCCCATCTTGTCAGCAATTGCCTCACCAATCTCTATATCAAAACCAGTTAATTTCCCTTTTTCTTCAAAATTAAATGGCTTATAAACACCACTCGCGGCAAAAGTCAGACTCCCTTTTTTCATAAGTTCATAGCTTCCATCGCCGTCACTTTTTTCTGCTCCGGCATCCTTCTTTGTCCCGCATGCCGATAACACCAACACCGAAACAGTTAACAATAGAAATAGTACTTTCAACTTCCCCATAGTAAAAGTTCTCCCCTTTTTATCATCCCGGATGTTTTTCCGGTTTTTACCTTACTCTCTATCTCGTTCCCTATTCTTTTTCTGCTAAACATAAATATGCACGAAATATGCATTTTATTGCATATCAAATTGCTCACTTTGACTGATAGTTCGCAAGTGTAATAGCGATTTTGTCTAGTATTTCAGGCGTCGTGTCATTCAAATAGTTATTAATCATAATAGAAAAAGTAAGTATTTCTCCATCTTTCGTTGTAACGTAGCCAGACAACGCGGTGACCCCGTTCAATGCGCCCGTTTTCGCTTGGACGTTGCCTGCTGCCGTTGTCCCTGTCATACGATTGCGCAATGTTCCTCCAACAAACCGTTCTCCATTCCCTGCTACAGGAAGCGCATTCAAAAATGCTGGATACCATGGTTTTGTCTGTGCTGTGTAAAGCAGTTTTGTCACTTCATTCGCCGTGACAAGGTTTTTATGGGACATACCTGATCCATCGCGAAGCAGCATATTTTTTGTATCAAGTCCTAGAGTAGAGAGAGTTGTCTCTATAATCGAAAGCCCCTTATCCCAACTGCCCTCACCACCTATAGTACGCCCCATCTCTTTAACTAGTACTTCAGCATGTCCGTTATTACTTAATTTCATGAAGGGAATGAACAATTCATGTAGTGGCATTGAATTTTTTGACGTCAGTAAAGTAGCCCCTTTAGTCACTTTTTTGCGCTCGACTTTCGGAGCTGTCGAAAACGTAATGCCTAGTTCTTCAATTGTTTTTTTGAAGATGCTAATCGTGTAGTTTGTCGGTTCCCAGACAGATGCCCAAGTGCGTGTTTTTATTGAGCCTTCTGGAATCGTCCCGGATACGATAAACGTATTTGTACCGTGTTGCCTTTCAACCGTAATACTTTTCTTGCCTTTTTTAGCTACCGTTTGAGTCTTGTTGACGACTGTCAGGTAGTTATTTGCTGGTACCATGGCGACTTGTCCCGCCTGTCCAGATTTCTTTGCAGGATTCACTTCGACAATGACCGTACCTGCGTCATAGTCGTCATTTGGAGATAACGTCAGTGCGGACACCTGGGAACCTGTATAGTAGGGTTCATCAGACCAGTTTAGGTCTTGGGAAAGTCTAATGTCATCGTACCAAGTATCATCCCCGTAGACGTTTCCTGCGATGGAGCTGATTCCCTTCGCTTTTAATTCGGATACGAATGCCTTCAGGTCGTTCTTCGTCAGTGTCGGATCGCCTCTTCCTCTTAAATAGAGATTGCCGTGCAGCACGCCGCTCTCTATTCGCCCATCCATATACAACTCAGTCTTGAACGTATGTCCTTCTCCAAGTGTTTCAAATGCCGCAGCGCCTGTCAGTAATTTCATTACGGATGCGGGGTGGACTCGCGTATCTCCTAGATGGGAATAGACAACTTCGCCGGTTGCTGCCTCACGAATACTTACCACAGTCGTCGCACCTTGTAATCTCGGGTCTTTCAAAATTTCGTCAATGTCATGAAATGCATACGTTTTTTGCGGTTTATCGACTGGTTCATCAACTTTAGCAACGGATACTGTCGTATTGTCCGGAGCGGTGGTATGGTTATCCTTACCTTTAAATCCGTTTATCAGCAAGACAATCGTTACAATCACTAGTAGTACGCTTATCAATTTCATTTGCTGGCTCTTTTTCAATCGATCTTCGCCTCCCACCCAGTTAAGTAAATTATTCCTTTTAATAAACAATCAAAATGGTTTTCCGATGAATGAAATAGGGGATAAAGCTATAGAGAGAGAAACGGCAGCACACTGATCCATCTCTCACCATTTTTTAAGAGAGGTGTATATTTTGGTTCATAAAGACCCTGAGAATGGAATCGCAACTGCGCTAATCCATATATTAAAAGAAGGAAAAAGAGAGACATTCCATGAAATCATGAAGGAATTGAAACCTTTCGATATTGCAAACCAATATGAAAATTTACCAGTGAAACATCGGCCGTTATTTTTAGAATTCCTTACGTTAGATGAATTAACCGGGTTATTACGTCATTTATCACAGGATGATCAGCTCCGTGCTTTGCGAACAATCGGTCCTGCCCGTTCTACGGATATATTGGATCTTATGAAAAATGATGACCTTGCTTTCCTGTTATCGGGACTTCCCCAAAAAGAAGCCGATGCATTAATTGCCGAAATGAAACAAGAAGAAATGGACATCATCCGGCAGATCATGAATTATCCGCCAAAAACGGCCGGAAGAGCGATGACGAACCGCTTCGTATGGATTCATAAATCATATTCTGTCGAGCGGGCAGTAAAGAAACTAAAGAGTTACGCTGCACTTGCGGAGTATCTAAACTATCTGTACGTTCTAGATGATGACAAAAAAGTTATCGGTGTCGCATCGTACAGAGACCTGTTGCTCGCAGAACCCGAAGCTCAAATAGAAGACATCATGTCACGGAATATCGTCAAGGTAGGTGTGATGACCAAACAAGAAGAAGTTGCTAAGATTATTGGCCGTTACGATTTCGTTTCAATGCCTGTCACTGATGACGAAGGTGTTCTGCTCGGTATCATCACGGTGGATGACGTCCTTGATATTGTCGTCCGGGAAGCGAATGAAGATATTGAAATGCTACTGGCCTCTGGAAAAGCGATTGACTTTAGAACGAAGCCGTTAGTTGCCGCCAGAAGACGTTTGCCATGGCTAATTTTACTGCTGTTCATTGGACTTGTTTCTGGAAGTATCATATCCCGTTTCGAAGCGACTCTTGAAGCCGTTGTCGCGCTCGCCTTCTTCATGCCTATGATTGCCGGAATGACCGGGAATACTGGAACACAATCACTCGCCGTCGTTGTCCGCGGTCTTGTATCCGAGGATCTTGATACGAAAAAAATGCTGAAACT
This sequence comes from Sporosarcina sp. FSL K6-1540, assembly GCF_038620285.1. Classification (NCBI taxonomy): domain Bacteria; kingdom Bacillati; phylum Bacillota; class Bacilli; order Caryophanales; family Caryophanaceae; genus Sporosarcina; species Sporosarcina sp. FSL K6-1540. The sequence goes on along the minus strand of NZ_CP152018.1, from coordinate 1,729,729 downwards.
TATTTTTCGAGAGCTGTTAGTCGGGATTATTATCGGTATTGTCTGTTCCATCGTCATTTCAATTATTGCTTATATTTGGCAAGGTAGTTTTGTACTCGGACTTGTCGTTGGCGTCTCTTTACTTATCACACTTATTATCGGAACGCTGGCGGGTACAATCATCCCGCTCGTCTTGCACAAATTCAATGTGGATCCTGCAGTTGCATCGGGTCCGCTTATTACTACCATCAATGATATATTGTCGCTTTTGATTTATTTCGGAATCGCGACAATGTTCATTTCAAAATTGATGTGAATCAAAGAGGATGCGGCTTTACTCATTTGGGTGAAGTCGCTCCTTTTCTACTTGTCATGAAAGTCGATAAACTATTTACAATACCGTACAAGCCAGCCATCCGTACTTCCTGAAATCCCAGTCCCTCGCCATCCTTCTTCAAGCAGTTTTTGCTGAGCTTTTGTATCTTGCATCGGAATGAATTGCTCCACTTCCCATTCGTCCCCCTCTTTATGAAGATGTTTCACAAAAACGTAACGCAACACCCCGTTATATTTCTTTTTCAGCGCGGCAATTTCCATCTGCTGTGAAAACTTGTCCTTGAGACTTGCGATGTTAAACGGAGCAACCGTTGCGCAAACGTACTTATAGTCTGCCACTTTCAACTGCTCCATTAAGACGTCTGCCATAATCTTTTGCAGACGGTAGCCACGATAGCGTGGCGAAACAGTCGATATCTCCTGATAAATAACAGACTCAAATTCCGCCGAATCAAGCCCAACGTCGGAACCGAGATGCTCTTCATCTGCTCCAGGGACAAGTAATGCACGGAATGCGACGAGCCGTTCATCTGCAAACACCCCTACCATCTTACCGCCGTCAGCCAAAATATATTCGTACTCTTTTTGGGATAGTGAAGATAACGAACTTGGATTATCAAGTACATAAACCACCTCATTCTGTACATGTATAATTTCATGAAGGTCTTTCAGGTGCAGTCGTCGAATATAAAACGGATGATTATCTTTTAACAAACCACTATAAAGAATATCCATCTTCTTGTCCCTCCGCTTCGTTGGATAAAACTGGGGTGCTATGCTAAATGAAAATATTACTGAATAGGGGGAATACTTTTGTGACAAATTTAAAAAGTATCGGCCAAATTGGGATTCCTGCAAAAGATATTAATCGAGCTATTTTATTTTATAAAGATTTACTTGAACTACCGCTTTTATTCAACACAGACACAATGGCTTTCTTCGACTGCGACGGCATCCGCCTTATGCTTAGTCTTCCCGAAAAGGAACAATTCACAAACGCAAGTTCCGTCCTTTATTTCCAAGTAGATGAAATCATAGCAAGCTATAGTCAGATGAAAGAAAAAGGAGTTTCATTTATCGATAAACCGCATGTCGTCGCAAAAATGGATTCCACAGAAACGTGGATGGTGTTTTTCAATGATACCGAGGGGAATACGCATGCGCTGATGAGTGAAGTAGCCGTATAACTATTTAATGAAATATACTACTCACTTATTCATGTAAAAAAAAGAGTTGCTTCACTCATTATGAGTAAAGCAACTCCTTTTCTTATCATCAAGCGTAATCCACTAATAAAGCATCGCTCGTTCTACGGCATCTTCGCATTAACCAACGATCCCATTCGTACTAAAATTTTATTTCAATGTACTTTGCGACAACCAAATCATATTTGGGTCCTTTGTAAAATTAGCAACATTGTATAAAAATAATACTTCAGAGATGTTTTGATCATTCAAATACATAAGGACATCCGAATGATAATATCGAAGATCTAGTACATGTATTTCCTCAAAGTGATTCGCTAAAAAGGGGATAAATGCATGAGCATAGGAATCTTTAACAATCGCCAACTTACGGCCATTTCCGACCCCTGTTTTAATTTTTACAAGTGTATGATTACCATCCAAGAATAGCGAATACTTATCCTTTTTCTCAAGATAATCCCATTCGTATAATGATTCAGATTGTCGTCCGTCTTCATAGGTCACTGTTTGAGTAGTTTCAAACTTTGGCAAATAAACTTCAATCTTGTCCGGCTCAACACCGATCGCATTCGTCTTGGAATGGAGTGTTCCGAAAAAATTTTCAGCTACCGTTTTAATACGAAAGTCGTCTTCTTCATATGGCTTTATCCCCAACGCTCTTGCTGAATCTCTGTAAGCTAGATATGCCCCCCGCATCGTCCAATGGTGATCTGTTTTAAAATAGATTTGATCGTTACTTTGCGATTTGAGCGCATCGTATACATCAATTACCTCCATTATGGAATCCAACTTTTCTTTCGCGGTTTCAAATGCTTCTCTTTCGCTGGAAGTTTGAGCAAAAAGGGGCAGTTTATCCTCATATAGCGCTATCGAAGTTGGTGCAAGTAATACATACGACTGAATACCTTCTGCATTTGCAGCAAACCTTTTCACATACTCAATGTTTTTATCAAACTGTTCGCCAGGTTTTTCAAATGGTTCAATAAGGAATCCATCTTTGCCAAAGAAAACCCCGTTATTTTCTTTTTTCAATGAAGCCCTTTCCGACATCGCCTTCAGCCTCACCCAACCATCTTTCCAAATAAACTGATCAGACATATACGTTTCAAAACGCGCCGTTAACTTTCCAGAATAAAAATTTGGCAATGTCCATTCAGGCATTTGAGCTAATGGACGGTTTTCTCTCTCAGAGAAAGCACGGTCGCTAGCTACCACATTGAATAACCCTATTCCAAAAATGAATACCAAAAATACACCTACAAAACACTTTTTATGAATAGACAATGTGTCACCTCCTAGAAGCGAAAATAAAGAAATGGGTTGTATGAATCATCCGCTAAGTAAGCGGTCGACAAGACGAGAATAAGTAAACAAAATACAGGAATTAAAATTTCGTCAATCACTTTATGCCAACGTGTCATTTTATTCCTCAACGTTTTCAAAATTGGAACCGAGCCAATAAAAGCTAACAGAAAGAGAATAGCATTTGTATACGCATCATACATGAATCGCTCATTTACCAATGCTTGTCCCGAAAACCCAAACATAATTTCCAAATAGGTAAAACTCATGGAGAGGTCTTCAAAAACGAATAGTACCCAACTAATCATGATGATAACAAACGCGTAAATGTGTTGGAAAATCGGGTGCATTTTTTCGCGTAGCACCAGTAACCCTGCCTTTTCAATCGCAATCAATACACCAAAGTAAAGACCCCAAGCCACGAAATTCCATGCAGCCCCATGCCATAATCCGGTCAGACCCCAAACGATGAATAAATTTAGATAGAGCCTGTATTTACCTTTTCTACTCCCGCCTAGTGGTATATACACATAGTCCCGGAACCAACCGCCAAGCGTCATATGCCACCTTCGCCAAAAATCAGAGATACTGCGGGAAACAAACGGATAATTGAAGTTTTGTGGAAAATTAAAACCGAACATTTTCCCGAGGCCAATGGCCATATCAGAATAACCGCTAAAATCGAAATACAGTTGCAAACCAAATGCTGCAATCCCCATCCAAGCCGATAATACTGACAATTCAGCAGGACTTTGCTGCTGAATTTCACTCCATAAAAATCCTATGTTATTGGCGAGCAACACCTTCTTACCAAGCCCGATAAGAAAAATCTTCACACCTTCTGAAAATTGATTAAGCGTAACACGTCTGTCTTTAAGTTCATGTTCAATAATTTCGTATCGTACGATAGGTCCTGCAATAAGCTGTGGAAACAAACAAACATATAGCGCAAGCGTCAACGGATTTTGTTGTGCTTTCACCCGTCCACGATACACGTCGATTGCATACGACATCGTTTGAAATGTGTAAAAAGATAAGCCAATCGGTAATGGAAGGTCTAAGGCATTTACATTCATGCCGAATAAATTATTGATGTTTTCAATTAGGAAGTCTGCATACTTGAAAAAAGACAATAAACTTAGATTAATAACAATAGATGAAAGTAATCCGAGCTTCGCTTTAAGCGGCGCAGTTAACCTGTATTTTTGAATAAATAACCCGTGAAAATAATCTGTAATAGCCGAAAAAATCATTAAAAATATATAAACAGGTTCTCCCCATGCATAAAAGATAAGACTAACGATAAGGAGAATGCCATTTTTCATCTTTCTAGAACCGCAAAAATAAAGGAGTAATGTAGTTGGTAAAAAGAAAAATAGAAATAATAAGCTACTGAATACCACACAATCACTCTCCTAGCTTTTGCTATGTAGAAAGGCGCTTATTCAGCGCCCTTCAAATACGCCTCGGCCTGTGTTTTAGTCCGAATCTTGAATTGAGCATGTGCCTGCAGGATACAGGCATGCAAACATTGACGCAGGACGCGGCAAACTTAGATTCCTTCAAAATCCGTGACATCCGCTAGAGGCTTCTAAAGTCGCGAAATAAGCACCTTTAGAATTCACTTTACTTTTTCATCAAAAATCTGCTCTACTGCATCTACATTGCCATACGTAACGTATAGAACAAAATCACCTGTCGTTTTTAACACATTGTTTTTCACTTTTTCATATTGATCAGGAAGATATTGTTCCCATGTTTGTATTTGTGCATCTAATTCTTTTTGCATCGAGGCTTTCAATGATTCTGCGTCCTCCTCATTCTTCGCTTTCAAGACAATTATTTCATCCGAATTGATATTAAACATAGAGTTGAACATCAAACCTTCTGCTAGTAACTCTTTATCAAGTTCTGTTCGCTCCATAAATATTTGTGTCATTGAATCGTCTGTTTTAGCATTTACTAAATTCGTCTCCACATAATTTTGAAGAATTTCCTCATCAGTTTGTCCATCGTCGAATCCTGCATCTTTTATATCTTGTACAACTTGCCCCTTAACACTTTCCATTATGTCTTTGACGGAAACTTCGTCCTTTATACCGTCATTTAATCCTGATCCCGAACAACCCACCATCGTAAAGATAACCATTGCACATATAAGCATTCCAAACTTTTTTTTCATAAAAAATTCCTCCCCAACCTTTCAACTAGCAGTTACTTTGGCTGCTAACTGATTTGACGGATGATCTTTATTTTCGTTTCAGGCATTTTTTGGAACTTATTTATAAAGTGAAACTTCAATCGGGATGGGGGTTCTGCCCGTTACTATGGGGTTAACAACGCAGTGTTTCACATGAAACATTGTTACTATGGTGGCCAGCAAAGTAACTTTTTATTTTCCAAATAAAAAGCATCACTCCATAAAAGAGTGATGCTTTTCCGTACAAAAATAGCACTGTCAACGACAGTACTACTCTGTTTACTAATATGAAATTCCTACACGAAACCCGATATTATCGCCTTGCAGTAGTTCGCCGTAAGCAAAAGCAGCTGTGTCACCAACGGATATTTGTTTACCTTCCTCTGGCAACAAATCGCGCTCAGTTCTGTAGTCACCCACCGCAACACCATCCGGCAAATAAGTAGGACAGACAATTGTCCATTCAAGCCTCGATTGACGCAGCCTGTCATACACTTTATGGTGCTCCTCCGCTGCAAAAGTTAGTCGACGATTTGTATCTCCAGCTTCATAACGCAGTTTTTCGGGATCAATCTTACTTTGCAAGATGCCTGCTGTCCCAATTGTGACTAGCCGATTAATTCCCGTATCCTCCATCGCTCTTATCATATGAGGAACTGCCTCAGTCAACGTTGTTGTCTGGTCTGTACCTAGCGAACTGAATACAACGTCCATTCCAGCAACGGCATCCGAAACTGCTACAACATCACGGACATCACCTTGGATAATCGTCAACCTATCATGTGGCGCCAATTTCTCAGGTGAACGGACAAGTACCGTCACTTCATGCCCTTCTGCTAATGCTAATTTTAGGACTTCCCCACCCACACGCCCTGTTGCCCCAAACAATGCGATTTTCATAAGAAACATCTCCATTCTATAAATTACTTTCTCATTTTATTAATAAATAAACGCCCGTAAATAGTAAAATACCATATGTGAAGATCCGAAAGGTCTTTTGACTGATATGACGGAATAGTAGTTGTCCTAGATACAATCCAACAAATACTAGCGGCAGTGCCATTCCGATTGAGGTCCAGATACCTTTATTTGTACCAACAAAAAGCACTTGAATGAGTAGACTAACGGAATAGATGAATAAATAAAACGCGAGTGTCGTTGCACGTAATGTTTCTTTTTGCATAGCTGTTCCTGCAAAGTAGAGCAAAAGCGGCGGACCTGGCATGCCAATTCCTGTCGTCAATGTACCGGATAATCCGCCAACAACAAAGTCCCCACGTTTAGTTCTCTTAATTCGAAGGTTCAGGACAAGCAGCAGTGTTAGCAAAAGAAGAACAATGCCTATGCCCGTTTTCAATTTGTTGATATCCGCCGAAATGAACAAAATGATACCAATTGGCAGTCCAGATAAGCTCCCGATTATCAACTTTTTTAATAGGTCTGTATCCACATCTTTACGTATTTTAGCAATAAGTGCGCTCGAAATAACAAGCGACAAAACTAGGTTTATCTGAATGGCCTCCATCGGATTGAAAATCATGAGTAGAAAAGGTGTCGCCATGATCGAAAAACCAAATCCTGTACTTGTCTGTAAAATGGACGCAAAAAGTATAATGCTAATAAATATAAAAATTGTCATTCTCACACCGCTTTCTCTATCACTTTAAGTGTATCAGAATTCTGAAATTGTTTACGACTATTAGTAATCTGAATTATTTTACTTTAGTAAATTCATTGACTTTACCTAATTTGCACACTAGAGTTAGATTCAATTCTTGCAACAATCGAATAGCACTACATCACTTTCTTATCCAGAGAGATCGAGGGACAGGCCCTATGACATCTCGGCAACAGGTTCATGACCAATGAACACTGTGCCAACTCCTACAGACGCGTATGCGTTTGGAAGATGAGAACGAGATGGCTTCTTTTATTAGAATCCTTCTTTTTCTTATCTATTTTAAGAAAAAGAGGGATTTTTTTCGTTCTTACAACTATCTAGCTTCAGCGGCCAGATGCTCGGGGTCACAAGTCATTTTGCTAGTTGCATCCGTTGTCCGCACAGAATTAACGAAGTACTTAGGGGGTCAATACATGATTGAATTTAAAAATGCATCCAAGACGTTCGCCCTTGGGAAGCGTGAGGTACATGCGGTAAAAGATGTTTCTCTTTTCGTTGAAAAAGGTGAAATTTTCGGCATCATCGGTTTTAGCGGCGCTGGAAAAAGCACATTGCTACGGTTAGTAAATATGCTTGAACGCCCGACTTCAGGCTCTGTTTTCATTCGAGACATCGACGTCAGTACATTATCCTCAAAAGATTTACGGACGCAACGTCGCAACATCGGCATGATTTTTCAGAACTTCAACTTGCTGAACTCACGGACAGTTGCAGGAAACATCGCGTATCCTTTGAAACTTGGCGGAATGCAAAAAAAAGCAATTGCGGAACGCGTCGAGGAATTATTGGACTTCGTTGGCCTGGCCGATAAAGCTAAAGATTATCCGGACCAACTATCAGGAGGGCAAAAGCAACGCGTAGGTATAGCCAGAGCACTCGCCACTTCACCAGACATCCTAATCTGTGATGAAGCCACATCTGCACTAGATCCTGATACGACCGCCGATATACTGCGGTTGTTGAAAAAGGTGAATAAGGATTTGGGTATTACAATCCTCCTTATCACACATGAAATGCATGTTATTCAAACAATTTGCGACAAAGTAGCGGTCATGGAAAATGGAGAAGTAATCGAAACAGGTGATGTTTTTGAAACATTTACTGATCCTCAACATTCGACAACACAACGATTCATCCAATCCGTGCAGCAGGATCTACCTTCAGAAAAATTGATTAATGAGTGGCAATCAAAAGGTGGTACCAAGTTATATCGAGTTATTTTCAAAGGAGATATTGCAAGTGATCCTGTTCTTTCAAAAGTTACACGTAAACATGATGTTGATTTCAACATCGTTTACGGTTCAGTTCGAGAATTACAGGAACGATTTTTTGGCAATCTACTTGTTTCATTTGAAGGAGAAACGGATGCTGTAAGCCATGTATTAAAAGAACTTGAATTAATTGTAGACATAGAGGAGGTCCTACAAGATGAACGTTGATTGGCTTACATTTTGGCCCCGGATTGTAGAAGCAACCGGTGAAACACTGATCATGGTAATCGCCACTCTCGTTTTTGGTTCCATTTTTGGAATTGCAATTGGCCTGCTATTATTTGTCACTAGGCAAAATAATATTTTGGAAAACAAACTTGTTTCTCAAATATTAAATATAGTCATTAACATCGTTCGGCCTGTTCCGTTCATCATCTTCTTAGTAGCCATTTCACAACTGACAAGATTAGTTGTCGGGACAACAATCGGAACCGCAGCAGCCATTTTTCCGATGACAATTGTTGCAACATTCGTCATTGCCCGAGTTGTTGAAAATAACTTGGTCAGCATTGATCCTGGCGTTATTGAAGCAGCACAGGCAATGGGTGCAAGCCCTCTTCGGATTATCTTCACGGTTTTGATACCAGAAGCATTGGGTCCACTTATTTTAGGACTTACCTTCGTTTCCGTCAGTCTGATCGATTTCTCGGCAGTTGCCGGAACAGTTGGCGGCGGAGGTCTTGGACATGTCGCGATGACATACGGTTATCAACGGTTCGACGGTAGTGTCATGCTCGTTACGGTCGTCATTTTAATCATCATGGTGCAATTAGCACAATGGCTTGGCAATACACTTTCTAAAAAAATCATGCGTCGGTAATCTGGGAAAAGTGCAAGATGCCTGGAGCTAGACACTGTTCCAGGTCAAAGAATCTTATACTTAATAATCTTTAAAAAATACAATCATTCAACTAAAAGGAGACGAATTAAATGAGGAAATTATGGTTAGTAAGTTTAGCAGTATTAACTGCTATTGTACTCGCTGCTTGCGGCGGGAAAGAAAGCGGAAATAGTGATACAGTCAAAGTGAAAATTGGTGTCAACGGTGCAGATGGTGTCCAATGGCCATTGCTGAAAGAAAAAGCGGCAAAAGAAGGAATTGAAATCGAACTTGTCGAATTCGCAGATTACACATTGCCAAATAATGCACTTGCACAAGGCGATATCGACTTAAATGCATTCCAACATTTCTCGTTCCTATCCCAATATGTAAAAGAAAGTAAAAATGAACTTGTTCCAATTGGCTCGACGATGTTTGCACCACTTGGCGTTTACTCTGAAAAAATTAAGGATATTTCTGAAATCAAAGAAGGCGACAAAATTGCGATTCCAGATGACCCTTCAAACCAAGCACGTGCGCTACGCCTACTAGAAAGTGCTGATTTAATTTCACTTTCAGATGACTTTGGATTGTTTGGTGACCCGACAAAAATCACTGAAAATCCATTGAACCTAGAAATCATTCCTATGGTTGCTCAACAAACACCTCGTATATTGCCAGATGTGACTGCCGCGATTATTAACAACGGAATTGCTGGACAAGCAGGATTTTCACCAGGAGAGGATCCACTCTTTAGAGAATCAAGTGACGATGAGAGTATTTACCCATATGTGAATTTAATCGTAGCAAGCGGGAAAGAAAAAAACAATAAAACATTCAAACGGATCGTTGAGTTATATCAAGAAGAAGATATTGAAAAAGCTATCGAAGAAGATACAAAAGGCGGATCATATCTTATTAAGTTAACACCGGAAGAGATTGATACCGTCTTTGAAGACCTTAAAAAATAATTGAACTGGGGGCATTCATAATGAGCATTGTAAATGAAAAGACGAACATATTATTCCATTCAATTGAACAGAACCATGACTTATATATTCAAACGAGTCAGGAAATTCATGCAAACCCGGAAATCGGAAACGAAGAAGTGTATGCAAGTGCTAAACATGTTGCGCTGTTGGAAGATGCAGGGTTTGAAGTAAAAACAGCGGTTGCTGGTCATGAAACATCGTTTTATGCTGTGAAAGACAGTGGAAAAGAAGGTCCGACAATCGCTTACCTTGCTGAATATGATGCACTTCCTGGGTTAGGACATGCATGCGGACATAATATTATTGGAACAACAAGTGTTGCAGCGGGGATTGCACTTGCCGAAGCGCTTCCTGACACGGGCGGCCGCGTTGTCGTTTTAGGCACACCAGCTGAAGAAGGCGGTCCGAATGGCAGCGCAAAAGGCAGCTTCGTTAGACACGGTTATTTAAAGGACGTAGATGTTGCGCTCATGATCCATCCATCTGGAAAGACAGCTACAACAGGTGAATCACTCGCTGTGGACCCACTCGATTTTCATTTTTACGGAAAACCAGCTCACGCATCAGGTTCTCCTGAACAAGGTATCAATGCGCTGGACGCTGTCATCCAACTGTTCAACGGCATTAACGCCCTGCGTCAGCAGCTGCCTTCTGAGGTCCGCATCCACGGTATTATTACACACGGCGGCGATGCACCCAATATTATTCCCGAATACGCATCTGCACGTTTTTACATCCGTGCGGAATCTTGGCAGAAAACAGTCGAGACTTCTGACAAAGTCCGGAATATTGCTGAAGGCGCCGCCCTTGCAACGGGTGCAACCGTTAAAATTGAACGTTTCCAAAACGAAGTGAAAGACCTCGTTCTGAACTCCGTATTGGATGAAACGTTACACGTGGAACTTGAAACACTTGGTGAAGTCGTCCATACCGAAAAACGGAAAGGCAAAGGTTCGACGGATGCGGGCAACATTAGCTATGTAGTTCCGACTGCACATCCATACATTAAAATCGGGCCAGATGACTTGATTGCCCATACGGTTGAATTCAGGGAAGCTGCAAAATCGGAGCTTGGCAACCAAGCATTGATTACAGGAGCGAAAGCACTTGCGTCTACGGGGTATAGGCTGCTAACGGATGCCGAACTTCTTCATCGCGTGAAAGAGGAATTTGAAAGAGCACTTGCAGCAAAAGCATAACAGCAGTGTGATGTATTGATCCGTTCGCGGAGGGGATATGGTTCGGTCGCACATGCTATTATGATTGGTCAGCTAGTTTATTTGCTCGGGTCGCATGATACATGATTGGTTAGCAAGCTTATATGCTCGGGTCGCACGCTATATGATCGGATGGCAAGCCTATATGCTCGGTCTCTCACTCTATATGATCGGGTAGCTAGCTTATTTGCTCGGGTCGTACGATATTTGATCGGGTGCAAGCTTATATGCTCGGTCTCTCAAGCTATATTATTGGGTGGCAAGCCTATATGCTCGGTCTCTCACTCTATATGATTGGGTAGCTAGCTTATTTGCTCGGGTCGTACGATATTTGATCGGGTGCAAGCTTATATGCTCGGTCTCTCAAGCTATATGATCGGGTGGCAAGCCTATATGCTCGGTCTCTCACTCTATATGATTGGGTAGCTAGCTTATTTGCTCGGGTCGTACGATATTTGATCGGGTGCAAGCTTATATGCTCGGTCTCTCAAGCTATATGATTGGGTGGCAAGCCTATATGCTCGGTCTCTCACTCTATATGATTGGGTAGCTAGCTTATATGCTCGGGTCGCACGATATTTGATTGGTTGGCAAGCTTATATGCTCGGGTCGCATGCTATTTGATCGGGTAGTAACTTATATGCTCGGGTCGCACGATATTTGATTGGTTAGCAAGCCTATATGCTCGGGTCGCATGCTATTTGATCGGATAGCTAGCCTATATGCTCGGGTCGCATGCTATTTGATCGGATAGCTAGACTTTATGCTCGGGTCGCACGCTATTTGATCGGGTGGCAAGCTTCATGCTATCAAATAACCCCCCACCATAAAAACAGAAAAAGGGTTACCTCAATCAGGTAACCCTTTTTCTATTTGTTTATTATACCAACTCTTCAACATGCTCTCGCATTGTTCCGTTCTTCGCCAAATTCGCATGCCATGAGAATGCTTTTTCCAAGACATGTGGCGTATGACCGCCTCTTTCAAGCGCCTCTTCGTAATAAGCGCGAAGTTGCTCGCGGTACATCGGGTGTGCGCAACGTTCGATTATGAGCTCCACACGTTCCCTTGGGGCAAGTCCGCGTAAATCTGCATAGCCTTGCTCTGTAACAATAATGTCGACATCATGCTCTGTGTGGTCCACATGTGAAACGAACGGGACGATACTTGAAATGTTACCGCCTTTTGCCGTTGACTTCGTAACGAAAATAGCAAGGCGTGCATTGCGGGCAAAATCACCTGATCCGCCGATACCGTTCATCATCTTCGTCCCTGAAACATGCGTCGAATTGACGTTGCCGTAGATATCGAGTTCAAGTGCTGTATTTATGGATATTAAGCCGAGACGACGGATAATTTCCGGATGGTTCGAAATTTCCTGCGGACGCATGATAAGCTTGTCTCGATACTTTTCAAAGTTATTAAAGACCTGATCCATCTTCTCTTCAGATAATGTAATTGAAGCACAAGATGCGAAACGTACTTTTCCTGCATCAATCAAATCAAACACAGAATCCTGCAGTACTTCTGAATATACTTCTAAATCCTTGAATTCTGAGTTGATCATTCCGTGAAGAACTGCATTCGCTACCGATCCAATTCCTGACTGTAATGGTGCTAGACGTTCAGTTAACCGACCTGCTTGAATCTCAGTACGAAGGAACGTTAATAAATGCTCTGCCATAATTTCTGTTTCTTGATCAGGCGCTACAATCGTAGAAGGAGAATCCAGTTGGTCTGTGAAGACGATTCCTTTTACCTTTTTCATGTCAATAGGAATGCCAATCGTACCAATCCGGTCATCTACTTTCATTAACTGAATCGGCGACCTTTCACCCTGTTTACCCGGATCGTATAAATCATGCAGCCCTTCCAATTGTGTAGACTGCGCCATATTAATTTCTATAATAATTGCTTTTGCATGTTGCGCGAACGTCAATGAGTTACCAACCGAGGTCGTTGGAATAATCATTCCGTCTTCCGTTATTGAAACCGCTTCCAAAATTGCAAAGTCAATTGGCTCGACAACTTCAGCACGAATAAGTTCTGCGGTATGCGACAAATGATGATCCACAAACAGAAGATCGCCGTTATTAATCTTTTTCCGCATCGTTGGATCTGCTTGGAATGGTAATCTTTTATGTATAATATCAGCTTCAGCAAACAGTCGATCGATATCAGACCCTAACGATGCGCCCGTAAACACATTCACTTTGAACGTTTCGGTTTCCGCACGTTTCACCAATGCCAGTGGAACCGCTTTTGCGTCACCCGCACGTGTAAATCCACTTAACCCTAGCATCATACCGTCTTCAATCCAAGACGCCGCCTCTGTCGGTGAGACAACAACGTCTCTCAATTGAACATTTTTAATTCGATCCATATGATTTTCCATCCATAGACGCCTCAATTCATAACTTTTAGTTAATTTTAACTTAAGCACTTACATGAATGAGGAATTAGGTGTTGGACAAGGAATTATCCGGTGAAGCACTAAAATACATGATTAAAGCAGCACGAATCAAGTTAAAACCCTAAAAGTTTACGAAAGTAACTGGAATAGGATTGGCTAACTGGAATTCTTGTTCCATTATCCATTTCCAAGACAAAAGTCGAGTGCGTATCAGGGTAAATTCCCTTGATGTGATGAACATTAACGATAAAGGAGCGATGGCATCGTACAAATGACTCTCGCGGCAATAAATATTCAAACTCTTGTAACGTATTTTTATGAGTTCCTGAAAAACCCTCCGCCATCACATATGTTTTCCGGTCTTTCACCTCAACATATTTTACGCTTGCGAAAGGAACAGGAATCCATCCATCATGTGTCTTTACGGTAACGACAGATTTCCCATCCGTATACACGGGGTAAATCGCAGTTACACACCCCTCTAGTTCCCCGTCATGATAAAACGGAACCGCCATCCCATGATAAGGGACACCAAACACATCACGGTTGATGAACTCCGACACTTTTTGTTTCTGGGAAATAGCCTTCTGTGCGATCGTGCCTTCCTTCACGGGATCCCCCGGCCTAATTTTTAAATCAACCCGCTTGCTGGGCAGATAATAGAGGTACTCCTCCGTATTCGACACCACTATAGAGATTTCATCTGAAAACACTTCCCCAATGACATCTAACAGCGCACTGAGACTTAAATTCTCCATTTTTAATACCCCTTTTACTCATTTCACGATTTATTCTTTTGCGTTCTTTCTATTATACTAGAAGTTCGTGCAATTGATTGGCAAAAAATATGGAACCCCTTTGGAAGCCACTGAAAAAGTTTTTTTATATAGTAAGAACTAGTTGATTATAGTGAAGAGCGGCGACTCCAGCGGGAACAGCGCGAGCTGAAGACCCCGCAGGAACGCGAGGGAATGATGCCTTAATTTCTGCCAAGAACGCAGAAATACGGCAAATCGAACCCTTTGCTGTTCGATTGGCTGAAGCCGTGCCCGCGGAAAGCGTCCGCTCGGAACGGAAATCAACGAGATTGAAAGATATCGTACTTTTTCAGTGCCCCCCTTTGGAGTCTATGTATACTGGGATTAACAAGATTTGTTGTATAATTAATTGTACAACTTCCTATATCTTGATTATAATAAATACTATCATAGACTAAAAATTGTGATAATAACAAAAATGAAATAACGAGGAGGAACAAGCATGCATGTAAGAGACCTACTTTTAGAGCGACTTGACGTTGCCACAGTGAAGATCGATCAAACCGTGAGAGAAGTGCTGGATCAAATCAATGCGAGTGGATATAGATGTATTCCCGTTGTTGACAGCGAAGACTTCTATAAAGGTATGATTTATAAAGTTCACTTGATAGAATATCTGTACGAAGACAATGGGGATGAGAATTCAAAAATCGACCATTTGTTGAAGCATCAACATACATTCATAACAGAACGTTCCTCTTTTTTAAGTGCACTCATCAAAATTAAGTCACTACCTTTTTTAAGCGTTGTAGAAAACGAGAAACTCGTTGGGATATTAACGCATAATAGTGTTGAAAGTGTGTTGGAAGATGCATTCGGATTAAAAACGGGGGGCATCAATCTTACGCTATCTTCGACTGAAGCTAAAGGTATGATTGAAAAACTGACGAAAACGTTACGCGGTGAAAACATTGAAGGCATGTTCACGCTGGATAATGGTTCCGTTCTTGCTCGAAGAGTAGTTATCACACTTGAAAGCGGAAAGACTGATGCAGAAATCGATAAACTAACCGAAAAACTTGAAAAAGGCGGTTTCAGAATTCTGCAAGTTGATAAAATCGATAAAGTTGATTGAGAGACAAATCGAAAAGCGTTGCACACATCCTACAATGTGTGCAACGCTTTTCAATTTTAATATGTCGTTGTTATCTTTACATCTGGTTCAGGAACACGTGAGAGAATAATGATTCCGATAATGAACAGGATTATCAGGCTGAATACCCCGTATGCAGAGCTTCCAGTCATCTGGGCAGTCACTGCTACCAGTAAAGGCCCCATGACGGACGCAAATTTGCCGAAAATATTATAGAAGCCGAAAAACTCATTCGACTTTTCTTTTGGTACAAGCCTTGCAAAATATGAACGACTCAATGCTTGAATGCCGCCTTGTGACGTTGCAACAAGCATCGCCAAGATCCAGAAGTCCATCGTTGTTTTCATGAAAAATGCATAAATACACACAATGATATAAACACAGATTCCCACGTATAACATCTTTTTCCCGGTAAACTTCTGCGCCAATTTGCCGTAAAGAATTGCGAATGGCGCCGCCACAACCTGCGTGACAAACAAGATAATAAGAAGGTTTTCTGCGCTAATCCCTAAATCCGATCCGTAAGCCGTGGACATTGAAATAATTGTTCCAACTCCGTCTATATAAAAGAAATAAGCCAATAAAAATAAAAAAACTGTCCGGTATTTGCGGATTTCTTTAAATGTACCGCCAAGACGTCTGAAACTACTTGCCAATAAATTTGGTTCACGCTTAATACCATGGATCTGATGAACATTTTTGACCATCGGAATTGTGAACACAAACCACCAAATCGCTGTAATGACAAAGGCTATCCTACTTGCGGTTGACGTCGTAAGTGGAATAATCTCTTTACCTGCTAAAAGAATAATAGCAATACTGATAATGAACGGAATTGTGCTCCCGATATAGCCCAACCCGAAGCCCCTTGCCGATATCTTGTTCATTCGCTCCTCTGGTGTAACGTCCACTAAAAATGCATCGTAAAATATATTTGCCCCATGAAAACCAACGGCTGTAATGGTGTAGATGATCAATAACCATAACCAGTTACCGCCCGGTACGAATGCCAATGAAAGTGTCGCGGCAGTCCCCATCAGGAAAAAGAATAGAAAGAACTTCTTCTTTAATCCTTCATAATCGGCAATCGTTCCTAAAAGAGGTCCAATCATCGCCAGTATGAATGTTGCAATAGCAACTGTATACCCCAAATAAGCAGTTGAATTCGACATACTCACGCCTGCATCTGTCGCCACCGCCTTATAATAAAGCGGAAACACCGCAGTCGTGATAATAATCGAATATGCCGAGTTTGCCCAGTCATAGAAAATCCAACTGTTCTCCTCTTTACTGTACTTCTTCACGCCCTCATTCCCCCTCTCACTCCCTACTTACAGTGTACAATAAGGGGTGTTGAAAAATAATGAAAAATCAAAACTTTACAATCGTACAACTTCACTATTCTGCGATAAATACGTAGGTTGACATCGGTTTAATCGCATGATTCTTTTGCGCTTCTTCTAACAAAATCACTTCAGATTGAATTAGTGATTTTAGTTTTTCAGGCAGATCAACAAGGTTATTAATCTCCTCTTTGTAATCAGCTACGGCCATCGCAATTTCCCATTCCGCATCTTGTAGCTTAGGAGAATGAACGGATTGCTCATTTACAATTGTCCAGCCTGCATTTTCGACAACACGCTTTATATCCATTGGTGTAAATAAGGTACGTACATTTGAAAGACTGCTTTCTTTGAAGCACTCATACTGGGATTGAATAAGCACGGCCAAGAAATGAGGGTATTGCTCAATCATTTGAATTCTTGAATCCCATTCAGCAAAACATAAGGTCTTGCCCCATTTTCTAACCTTCTTTAAAATCCCCTCGAGTTCCTCATATGATTTTAAGTACCAGGAACAATGTGAGAAAACAATATAGTCAAAACTTTTTTCAGGAAAATCTACCTCTGCTGATAAAACATCAACGTTAAATTCCATTTTAAGCTGCTTTCCTAACTTAGACTGCTGTAAATAACGAGCAGAATCACCTACAGTTATCGGGGCTCCATAATCTGGAGATGCAATATCTATCCCGTGAACAAATCCTTGTTCTCCAACGATATAAGCTAACGCAGCCGTCGTATCCCCCTGCCCACAACCGATTTCTAAAACACTACTTCCTTCTTTTATTCCCCAGGACTCAACGAGCTTAAGACGATGCTCTGTCTGAATTCGTTGAACCTCTTCACTGGAAGCCATACATTCTACAATGTTTGTAATCACGTGATCTTTCATATACACACCTCATTTTATGTACGTATTTGAGTCCACACTCCCCACCCAAATACCTTTCTAAAACTTCTTTTCGCCAAAGCCTCCTATTTCCCCTTTTTTATGCAAGTAGCAAGTACCCAAGGTTACTTACTTTTATTATGCAATTCAAATGACTCTTCAAGGTCACCCCATTTTACATTTACTTGTATAACTTCATCTTCGTTTATTTTTGTTCCACCTTCTGAAGCCCCGCTAGCTGTAAATAATAGCTCTTCAGGGGGTCCATCAAATTCTTTCGTCGTTTCCCCGTCACTAGAATTCGTTTTATGAGCGTATTCAAGTTTCCTTATTGAAGACAACTCTTCTAAAGATCCTTTGTATTTCAATAAAAATTGATAGCTATCTTCGTTGGAGTACGTTCTATCGCCGTTATCTTTCTTCCACACTTCCGTTCCCCTATAAACATATTCGGCTTCCCAGTGTTCACTTTCTCCTTTAAATTTATAATCATTGCTAACCCTTTTTGCACAAGCTGTTAAAACCAGTATTACTATTAATAACATGATTATTTTCTTCAAAGTAACTTCCTCCCTCAAAGTTATTGAATTAAACTTTTCCACTTTCATCGTTTAAATCCTTTTAAGATGCCCTCGCTTTCTTTATGCAGGTATACATTTGTTCAACATATAGAGTGCATAAAAGATCGAGTAAGTTTATTTCTTATGTTTTCAACCAATTTACAATTACCCAAATTTTAACACTAAACGTAACTGTTGGTTAGTTTTTAACTTAACCAAATTCACCATTAACAAGAAATGAAAGATGCATCATGTGCCTGTTGTACTTTCATTCAAATCTTGGATCATAGTAAAATAACTTCTCAAACTTTGATTATCCTATTTTTATAACGTATTCCCAAAATAAAAAAGAGTCCCTAAAGCCCAAAAATTGTATTCACATTCCCCTTCTAAATGATAGAGTTGCTATAGGACAGTTCCCTCTGTTAGGGATGATTAGCTTTTTTATAGAGCAAAGAGGCAGGCGATTGATATCCAACAGTTAATTTTATTGCAGCATGTAATCGATTATGTGGAGGACCATATTAAAGAGGACATTAAACCTGAGGAACTAGCTAAACTGGTTGGTTATTCTCCTTATCATTTTTATAGGATTTTTAATAACCATGTTGGTTATACAATTATGGACTATGTTTTAAAAAGAAAACTGCAATACGCGTTATATGAATTAGTAAAAGGCGAAAAAATAATTCAAATTGCATTAGATTATGGATTTGAGACGCATTCTGGCTTTACAAAGGCTTTCAAGAAATATTTTGGCAGTCCACCAAGCTTATATAGGCTCCACTGTCCGCTATCATTGCCTCAAAAAATTGACCTTTTGAGCCTTAGGCAAAAAAAAGTAGGTGGCATTGTTATGCAACCGAAAATTGTTCAGAAACCAGCTTTTACTATTGCCGGTAAAACATTTGAGAGTGGTATCGAAAATGTCTTTTACACAAGAGATGCACCTGCCTTTTGGGACCAAAGAATTTCCCCGGATGAATCAATCGAAAGCACTCTGTACGAAGCATTGTCTCCAAAAAAACATGGAGAATATTGTATCAATCTTAGTAGCGTCGAATTAGAAGATAGATTTACTTATTTATTCGCGGTAAATTATGATCGAGATGTTCAACTACCTGCTGGACTGACAAAACTGCAAATTCCAGATGCTACTTATGCGGTTTTTAGGACTCCACTTGTTGAAGTCGAACAGTTTGTCTCTTCCATCAAGGGAACTTGGCTCTATATTTTAGAAGATTGGCTACCTCAATCTCTTTATGAAGTCGATGAAACATGTTATGACTTTGAATATTACGATGAACACTGTCATGACTGGGATTATGAAAAAATATATATGGAAATTTACCTGCCGATCAAAGAAAGAAATAGAGAGTGATCAATTCACTCTCTAGACTTGTTTAAGACAACTTTATATAAAAGTAATACAGGAGTTAACAAAATTGCACTAACAATGATGGCGATTTTTATCGTAAAGCTCGATGCTACACCCCCAATTACCGGACCACCTCCAATTTGACCAATAGCGTCCACTTGTCCCTTTACCGAAAAGAATGTTGCACGTACAGAGGAATCAGGAATAATTTTATTAAGCCAAATATCCTCTAATGGATACATGACTTGCCTTGTCACTTGAATGATTACATAAAAAATCAGCAAGCTGATCATATACGTTGAGAACGCAAAGCCAATTAATGAAATGACGATGAAGAAGCTGGCCACAAAAAGAACAACATAAATCTGCCTTAGATTTTGGTGGATAGCACTTCGATTCATAAAATGGAGTGCTGCAAAGGAAATAAGCACGAAAATGAACTGAATTCCCCCCATTATCACAACTAACTTCTCATTCGTTAACGAAGATATATTTGAGACCTCCAAAAAATGTGCTATCCATAATCGGTCAAAACCTTCACTATAAAACCCAACAAATAAAGCAATTAGAAATAGCATCCTTATGATGAAGCTCGCTTTGGAATGCGAAATAATATTGCCCACATTCTCCTTCATACTTCCCAGCGTAGATATTCTTCCTTCTTTATCTAACGGTTTGAAGTTTTCTTCTTTCATAAAAATCATTAAATAGACGGCTAATCCAATCATACATAGCCCGCCGATAATGATTGGTAGGTTAATCATAAAATAGCCCATTAAAATACTGAGCGGAATAGCTATAATTTGGCCAAGATTACCGGCCTTTGCCCCTTTTATAAATGCCAGTGAAGCACGTTCCTCCCCTATTTCATCTGCAATCCAGGCTTGCTGAGAGCCGCTAGTAAAGGTATAGCCAATCCCCCATGCAATTTGAGCCACTAGCACTGTTACAAAATAGGGAAATACCCCTTCAATTAAAAAACCGATTCCTATTAATATATACCCAATTATTAAAGATAACTTCCGACTTTTCAAATCCGAAACAACCCCAGTTGGAATCTCAAAAAGAAAAACGGAAAGCTCCAAAACGGTCCCAATTAACACAAGTTGAAGCGGATCAAGCTTTACAGTTTGCACATGGTACAACAAGTTCACCGTAAATATAAATGTGAAAAATAATTGTGATAAGAAGCATGTAGAAATGTAAACTCGATATGGATCTGTTGTTTTTATTTTATTCATTTTCTATCCCCCCAGCTTGATTATAGTAAGAGGGATAGACATTTTCTTGTCCAAATTTGCGGTAATGGGCCATTAATGAACCCCTTGTTTAGCAATCGTGTTAAGTCAGACAATATGTATGTTATAGTAAAAGCACAACTGAATAACGTGTAGAAATTAGGTGCTTTTTTACGTTTGTATAAAAGCTTAAAAGGGAAGTTCGGTGAAAAACCGACGCTGTCCCGCAACTGTAAATGGGAGTACTCTTTTCAAATCCACTGTTCGTTACGAATGGGAAGGGAAAAGAAAGCGATGATCATGAGCCAGGAGACCTGCCTATTTCAGTACACACCAATTCCCTACGCGGATAGGAGGTGTTAAGTGCGGCTATGATCGAGCAATTTCTTGTAAAAGCCGCCGTACGAAAGAACGTAATACAAAAGAAACATAAGAGGACTCAATACCTCTTATTTCACTGTGCAGTCAATAGTGTACTTCTGTTTACGAACCATTCGTTACGGCAACAAGCGACCATACAAATTTACGCATACTAGCATCTTCCTTACGTTTAACTAGGAAGATGCTTTTTTATTTCCATAAAAGAAAGGGATTTTAGCCAATGAAACTTGGAACAAAAGAATATTATCTGGACGCATTCAAACATGTCTTAATGACAAACCTCATCATAAGCGAATCACAATCACTGTCTTCAACCTATTCTTATTACGAAGAACAGATTGGAAAAACAACAACTATAAACGAAGAGGAAAAAAACCTTTATTCACGTAACCTCCAAAAAGCATTCGATGAAATCAAACACGAAGTAATCGGTTCACCAGAAGATTAAGCTGAAAAAACAACCAGTAAATAACTGAATCCAACACTATATATGTTGAACAAATGAATACGGCGTTTACACTACAAGGGCTTTTGGGAGGCCACTGAAAAAGCCCTAATAATTAGAGCAAATTAGAATTCCCGCCAATACCGCTTCGACGCTTTGTGGATGCCTCCCGCGATAAGCCAGAAAGGAGACCGCTTTCAGTCTTATCGCTCCGGCTACCACGAAGACGCGCCTGCGCTGGGTGGTCTATGTGAGATAACGCATTTCATTATCTGGGATGAAATCTGCAACCTGGATTGTGGATTTCTTGACTATAATTATATATGTTGAATCCGGTATATATACTGAGCGAAGGCGCCTTAACAGGGGTCGCCAACCGAACAACGAAGAGTTCGGTTTGTATAATTTCTGCGTTCTTTGCAGAAATTATACAGTTAATGCCAAGAGGTTATTCCAGATAGGTTAAAGAATACCTCATCTGGCTTATGGCGGGAGGCATCTCCTAGCGCCGTAGCGGTTCAATGGAATTCTTTATTTCAATTTATATAATATCAACTAGTAATCACCTTACAATCTCGCCATATACATCTCAAAATTACATTTCTCTCGAAAATATACAACCTAGCGAAGGCGCGGCAAAGGGGTCGCCGAAGCCGTAAGACTGGATGCGAAGCGCTAATCCAGGCTTACGGTGAAAGGCATCCCCAAAGCGCCAAGCGATCTACAATCCACAACCCGAATAACAGCTCTCTCATTATTGAGCACCACAACTGATTCAATAGGATTCTTTAATTCAACATATATAGCCGCTTCTTGTACAATTACTTTGAATTGCTTTGAATTGAACGACCTCTATATGATTACCGAGATGTCTTGATGTGTAGGGATGCGACAGGCAACTATTCGCAACAGGATTAACTAGGAGCAATGAAAAGTTCGCCGAAAGCGGACTGAAAATGATCCGGTGAAAAAGGCATCAAAAAAAGCGTGGCAGTCATAATAGACTTTCCACGCTTTTAATGTACTTACAGTTCCTGATAATTTCTCTGATGCGTACCACCGTCTTTTACATCCGCATGATACAACGCTTTCAAAGCAAAACTCTTCTCTAAGTCAAGCTCTGCCATTATCTGTTTCAGACGTTTTGACAGCTCTTTATCATTCTTTACAAGCTGTTCCATTTTCGTTCTTGAATATTTCAAAATCTGATTCCTCCTTCACATTCAGTTTGTCTTTACAGTATAACACCTATTTAAGGTCATTCGCCCAATTCAGATTTGCTATACTACTGGTAGTAGCAAGAATCGGACAGGAGTGACATCATGTATAAAACAATTGGCATACTTGCACATGTAGATGCAGGAAAAACAACTTTTTCTGAACAACTGCTTTATCATACAAAAAGCATTAAACAAAGAGGGCGCGTGGACCATAAAGACGCTTTCCTCGATAGCCATACAATCGAGAAAGAAAGAGGTATTACGGTTTTTGCAGACCAGGCATCCATTTCCTATAACGGATCTACCTACTACATTATCGACACACCTGGACACGTCGATTTTTCTCCTGAAATGGAACGCGCTATTCAAGTAATGGATTATGCCATTATTATCATTAGCGCAAGCGATGGCGTGGAAGGTCATACGGAAACCGTGTGGCAACTGCTCCGCAAACATCAGGTACCCACATTCTTTTTCATCAATAAAACGGACCGTGAAGGAACCGACATTGCAAGTGTACTCCATGAAATTCGCACCAATCTATCGGAAGACATCTGTGACCTTACATCCTCTTTCAATGAAGGAATTATGGAAGATGAACTCATTGAATTTATCGCAGAACGTGATGAAGCACTTCTTGAGACCTATTTGGAATCAGGTTACGACAACGATTTGTGGCTTGCAACATTAAAGAAAATGATTAGCGACAATAAAATCTTCGCCCTCTCCAGCGGTTCTGCACTCAAGGACATTGGTGTCATGGCGTTTTTCGAGAAGCTCGATTTATTGACAACAACTTCTTACGATGATGATAGTGATTTCGCTGCACAGGTCTATAAAATCCGCCATGATGACAGTGGTAACAGGGTCACTTTCCTTAAATCACTAAGCGGTACGCTAAGCGTCAGGGATGGAGTGAATTATGGAGATTACACGGAGAAAGTGACACAGATACGCGTTTATAACGGTAATAAGTTCAAAGCAATCGATCATGTTCATGCCGGTGAACTGTTCGCCGTTACTGGATTAACGCAAGCGGCCATTGGTGATGGCGTTGGAGCACTAGAAGAAAAAGCGACCTTTGACATGATGCCTACCCTTAAGTCAAAAGTTATTTTCGACGCTGCCATCCATGTGAAAGAAGTACTTCGATGTTTTAACCTACTCGATGCGGAGGATCCTTCTTTGCGCGTCTTCTGGGATGAACATTTTCAAGAAATTCATGTTCACGTTATGGGCGTCATCCAGCTCGAAGTACTCCAACAAATTGTTAACGAGCGTTTTTCGATTCAAGTCTCCTTCGGTGAACCTAAAATCCTGTATAAGGAAACCATTGAAACATCCGTAACGGGTTATGGTCATTTTGAACCTTTAAGGCATTACGCGGAAGTACATCTTTTAATTGAACCAACCGAAAGGAATAGTGGCATACAGTTCGACAACGTCTGCCATGCAAACGATTTACTTATTGGTCACCAAAACGTAGTACGCAGCCATTTATTCGAACGAGAGCATCATGGTTTATTAACCGGCTCAGCTCTCACAGATGTCAAAGTAACGTTACTGACAGGACGAAGTCATAACGAGTACACATCTGGAGGTGACTTTAGAGAGGCTACTTTCCGGGCTCTGCGACAAGGTTTAGAACAAGTACCCAATACGTTGCTCGAACCCTACTACGATTTCAAAATAAAAGTGGACTTGGATAATATGGGAAGAGTGCTGTCAGACATTCAACAAGCACATGGCAGCTTTGACGCACCAGAAACAATTGGCGAAAAAGTTATTGTAAAAGGGCGTGTGCCAGTTGCTACTTTTATGAATTACAGCACCGTCTTTGCTTCATTCACCCACGGTAAAGGAACGCTTAGCCTGTTATTCGGGGGCTATGACCGCTGTCATAACCAGGAACAAGTCATTGAAGAAATCGGTTATAACAAAGAAGCGGATCCCGAATACTCATCCACTTCCATTTTCTTGACCAAAGGAAAAGGCTATTCCGTCCCGTGGGATGAAGCCGAGAAGGCAATGCATTGTTTATAAATAAAACCCATTGTCATGTCTGTTGATTAACCAAAGTAACCAGTGAGTAACGTGACCACCTACTGGGCGCTATGTGTATAGTTGACTTTGGACTGCTTTGGATAGAGTGACTTCTATACGATTACCGGGACGTCTAGATATGTAGGAATGCGACACGCAACTATTCGCAACAGGATTACTGAAAAAAGTGTGGCTAGAAGTGACGGAGTCACTTCTAGCCACACTTGCCTCACGGTAAATGTGTCGTGATTAATTCGCCGAAAGCGAACCGGAAATGATCCAGTGAAAAAGGATTATTTTAAGCCCTGCTCACCAGTATTTTATTCGAATAAATGGTTAATCAACAGACGTGACCCATTGTTGTTTTATTCATGCAGCATAGACCGCCTGTACTTTTAGACTATTTTAAATAAATTGCGATTGACTTTAATTTCAAATGAATATACGATTACTACTATTATTAATTCTATGAAAAACTTCTTAGAAGAGCGGCCAGCTAGTAAAACTTATTTCAAAGATTCAAGTGTTTTTTATTAAAAGAAAACCAATTTCCTTATGAAGGGTATGAATCGATTTGACTTTAACTAGAAACAACGACTTACTATTACAAAACATCACACCTGATGAATCATTTCCGGTTTCATTCAAAGAATTGGAAGCGGCTGCTAAAGAAAAGATGCCCGCTGGTGCATTCGGCTATATCCAATCTGGGGCGGGTGGTGAAGAGACGTTGCGAAAAAACGTCTCCTCTTTTTCAAAATATTCCATTGTCCCCCGATTTCTAAATGATGTTTCTACATTGGACACGTCTGTAAAATTATTCGGCCATACATATCCTTCTCCTCTATTAATTGCACCTGTGGGCATGCAAAAAATCGCACATGAAGAGGGCGAGATTGCTACCGCTAAAGCAGCAGCCACGCTTGGCATTCCATTCATTCAAAGTACAGTATCTGGCTTTTCAATTGAGGAGGTTGCAGAAGCTACTGGCGACAGTCCAAAATGGTTTCAGCTCTACTGGTCAAGCACTAACGATGAAATTGGTTATAGCATGGTCAAGAGAGCCGAGGAAGCTGGTTTTGAGGCCATTGTCTTAACAGTTGACACAGTGATGATGGGATGGCGTGAAGAGGACGTACGCAATCAATATTCCCCTTTGAAACTAGGATTCGGCAAAGCGAACTATGAAACAGATCCGGTATTTTTGTCCTCCATTCCAACTAACGATTTTGACTCCATCATTCAAGGGATACTGGATAATGTTTACCACCCTACACTAAGTTGGGCCAAAGTCATGGAGTTAAAGAAAAGAACGTCCTTGCCAATCCTCTTAAAAGGGATTTTACATCCGGAAGATGCAAAGCTCGCTATCGAAAACGGCATTGATGGCATTATCGTTTCAAACCACGGCGGGCGTCAGCTTGACGGGGTTATTACTAGTATTGATGCTCTACCAGCAATCGTAGAAGCGGTAGGAGGTGAAATTCCTGTACTATTAGATAGCGGAGTTCGTCGAGGCACAGATGTTGTCAAAGCACTTGCACTGGGGGCTGATGCAGTTTTAATCGGCAGGCCATTCGTGTACGGATTAGCGGTAGATGGACAAAAAGGCGTTGAAAAAGTATTGGAGAATATCCTTCAAGAAATGAAAGTTTCCATTTCATTATCGGGCGTTTCTGCTTTAAAAGATCTTCGCAACTTACTAACAACGAATACTCCTAAAGCTTTTTAAAAATAACGAAATACTTCATCTATAAGAGAAAAGTAAAGCCACGTTCCGCCTGGAACGTGGCTTTACTTTTTGTCCGATTAATCTCCAAGTCGAAACACCAAAAAAAGTTCGTTGGGGTCTTTTTCATGCATGCTGGACACCTTTACTCCCTTTATCAGCTCAAAAGGAGTGCTCGTTTCAAGGAACTCAATATAATCACTTGTTGGATAGTAAAGGATAATATCTACAGATCGCTTGTGCTGGTCGACTGACCGTAGAACGTTAGCAATAACCGTCATGAAAATCTGGATTGAAAAAGGATTGAAGAAATAAAACCGGTTATCCTCCGCCTCCACTTCATATTCCTCTGCCAGACAGCATTCAAAGCTGATGAACGTGTTTGACCGTTTGACTTTTTGCATATAACTTGCTTGGTTTTCAAGTGCTTCCTGATACAGTTGCCCACTCATTTCAATGCCTGTAACCGAAACACCACATCGATTATGTATATAAAATGGCAGCCTGCCTTTGCCACACCCAAAATCCACTAATCTGTCGGTTTTCTTTAATTCATAGACCTCAAAAAAATCATCCAATGCCTTATAGGGTGTCGCTTCGTAGCGGTTATAATGAGAGGACTGATGCAGCCATTCACGCACTCCAACAGTATTAATGCGCAGTAACCGATCGCATTCTTTATCATACATAGCCATTTCTCCCAACTTGTTTATACCCATTGTATCAAAACACCCGAAAAAAACTTGGACATTTTGAAAACATGCCCAAGTTTTTTATTCTAGATAAGTTGAAATAAAGATTCCCTTTAAATCCGCTACAGCGCTCGGGGATGCCTCCCGCCCTAAGCCAAGTAGCTTCGCCGCCAGTCCTAGGGCATCGGCTACTCCTTATAAGGCGCCTTCGCTCAGTTTATTTAGGTATCCAATTGTTCAACATATATACTCTTTGCTATTGTGGTTAATTTAGCGTTATATGCCTTACTATCATTCTCCATCCTTACTTAAGCGTCGAGTTCAATACAGCTACTTGCCCAGCCTTCTTGGTGGCTTTCATTTCGGAAATAGCTTCCAGATGTTTCGTTGTATCAAATTCATTAACACTTTTCGCCACTACCATTGTAGCGATTCCGTTTCCGATTAAATTCACAATCGCACGTCCTTCACTCATAAAACGATCCACACCAAGAAGCAATGCTAACCCTTCAAGAGGAATGATTTGTAATGCCGCTAAAGTTGAAGCTAAAACGATGAATCCGCTGCCTGTAACGCCCGCAGCTCCCTTAGAGGTTAACATTAATATTAATATTACTGTAATTTGTTGTCCTAGTGTTAAGTCGACACCAAACACTTGCGCCAAAAAGACGACCGCCATTGAAAGATAAATAGATGTACCATCAAGATTAAAGGAATAACCTGTCGGGATTACGAGGCCAACAACAGATTTTGATGCTCCGTAACGCTCCATCTTATCCATCATTCTTGGCAGAACAGATTCTGAAGAACTTGTACCTAAGACGATTAGTATTTCTTCCTTGATGAATTTCAGGTAATTCCATAAGCTAAATCCATTCATCTTACAAATGATATTTAATATGACAAAGATGAATAAAAACATTGTAATATAGACTGACATCATTAATTTACCCAGTGGTACCAGTGAAGTCAGCCCGTAATGACCAATTGTATATGCCATCGCTGCAAATGCGCCAATCGGGGCTGCTCTCATGATATAACCTATAATTTTAAAGAAGACGAGCGAGAGTTTATCCATGAACTCTATAACCAATTTGCCCTTCTCGCCAAGAGCGGCAAGGCCTACACCAAATAAAATGGAGAAGAATAACACTTGTAGAATATCGCCTTTTGCAAACGCATCGACCATATTAGAAGGAACAATCTGAGTGACAAACTCAATCCAGTTAATACTTTGTCCACCTTCAGCAGTATATTTTGATACATCGCCTTTTTCAAGTTCATTGTAGTTGAGTCCTGCTCCTGGTTTTACAAGATTAACAACGATTAACCCAATAACAAGCGCTAATGTTGTAACAACCTCGAAGTAAATAAGAGCCTTACCACCAACTTTACCAACCTTTTTCATATCTCCCATTTTCGCGATCCCAAGTACAATCGTTAAGAATATAATAGGGGCTATGACCATTTTCACAGCATTTATAAAAGTATCTCCTAGTGGCTTCATTTCTTTTCCGACGTTTGGCCACACGAGCCCCACTACTACCCCAATCACAATTGCGATTACTACTTGAACGGTTAAATTCTTAAATATTCTCACCTTTAATCCCCCTTTAAACTGAATACTTCATCATTACTAATTAATACAAATGATAGCGCTTTCAGTAGGGTGTGAGAAGTTTATGGTCATAACGGCTATTTTGGTCTTTTTGGTCTTACTTTTTTTGCTGATTGGATACATAACGATTTATAGGTCTTCCAACCCCTCCGTATTGGACATCGAGGGTAATGCCACCGCTTTTTTCCAGGTAATCTAAATAGCGGCGAGCAGTCACTCTAGCTATTCCGATTGCACCTGCCACCTCTTCGGCGGAGCGCGGACCGTCTTGGTTCTGAACATACATCGTAATTTCATTTAAGGTGAATTCATTCAAACCTTTTGGTAAATTGTTGCCTGTGATTTTCTTTGAATGCTCGGAGTAAATCAGTAAATCAAGCTGTTCTTGTGAGATCACTTCAGATGCATTCAAGCTTGTCCTGTATTTCCGATATTTCTCCAATGCCTGCTGAATTCGCTGAATTTTAAATGGCTTAATAATATAATCCATCGCACCATTTTGAAGCATAAGCTTAATTGTTTCGCTGTCTTTAGCGGCAGATACGACAATCACATCTGCCTCCAATTTTTGTTTTCTGAACTCTTGTAATGTCTTGATCCCGTCTTTTTTTGGCATATAAATATCTAATACTACAAGATCTGGACTTAATTCTTTCAAAAGTCTAATTCCCTCTTCGCCATTACTAGCGACGGCCACTACTCGGAATCCTTTTATACTTTCAATAAACTCTCTATTTACTTCTTGAACCATTGGATCGTCTTCAATCAGTAGTACCTTTATTTCTTCTTTACACGTCATACAACTCATCCTCCACTTCCATTGGGAAGGTAATAATGATTGAAGTTCCTTCACCCTGTTGGGATGAAAGGTCAATTTTGCCTCTCCCTTTATCAACGATCTGTTTTATCAAAAAAAGCCCGTAACCGGTACCTTCAGATTTGTTCATCGTAAATCCTTTTTCATAAAGTCTTGGTAGGTATTCTTCGCTCATGCCAGATCCATTATCCTCAACCAATACGGCACACACGTAAGCTGACTGTTCAAAACTAATATCAATTCTTTTATCCTCAGTCTCAATTTGATCGAACGCCCCAAAAGCATTTTCTAGTAGATTACCTAATAACACAACAAAGTCATGTTGGTCTAGTTGATTGGGAAAGGCGGCAAAATAACTATTTTGATCAACCTCAACAGTAATCCCTAATTCTTTTCCCCTTCTTACTTTGCTTAAAAGGAGACCTGCAACTGCGTCATTTTTAATTTTTTCATTCAGAAAACTTGTTACATTTTCTTGCTCTTCCGATGTATTAAAAGCAAGTTGCAACGCTTTTTCAGGTTTCCCGAGCTGAATCAAACCAGCTATCGTATGAAGTTTGTTCATATGTTCATGGCTTTGAACCCGCAATGCTTCTACAAAGTTTTTGACACCTGTTAATTCTTCGGCGAGCTTAGTCACTTCTGTACGATCCTGAAAGATTGCTACAGCACCAATTAATTCGTTATCCTTTTTAATCGGTATACGATTACTTACGATCACTTTTCCGCTTACCTTTATCTCCTCATTATATACCGCCTTATTTCTTTCAACAATTTCAGGAAGCCTTGTGTCCTTCAGTACATCGCGAATTGGTTGACCTATAAAATTTCCTTTTACATTAAATATCATCTTTGCTTTCTCATTAAATATCGTAATAATTTCTTTATTGTCGATTGCAATAACGCCTTCATTCATTGAATGAAAAGTAGCTGTTCTTTCTTCATGCATTCTCTTAATTTCATATGGCTCCAACTGGAACATTTGTTTTTTAATATGATTAGCAAGCATTGCTGAACCTATCAAGCCAAATAATAATGTTAATACAACAATTATAAGAATGTCTGTTGTTAAATCGCCCATAATTTCAATAAAACTCGGGATTTTATTGCCAACGACGACAACACCGATTTGGTTTAAGTCTGAATCCTTAATCGGTACAAATGCCCGAATAACGGTACCAATCTCTCCTTCTGCCTTCGAAAAATAGATATGCTCCGCAAAAGCCGGCTTTTCATCCTCACCTGTCGAGGGTTTTCCTAGCATTTCCTTTACAGGATGAGAATACCGAATTCCATCCATATTCATGACAACAACATAATCCGTATTATTAATGAGTCTTATTTCATCGACAACGGGGTTCACTATTTTCCACCCTATTGGTTCTTGGACTGCTTTTCTTATATCTGATAGTTCAGCTACAGTTCGTGCCGTGTTCATAGATCTGATTCTTAATTCTTTTTCCTCTTTTTGTTGAATGTTAGCAATGATGACAATTCCGCCGATCAACAATGAAAAGATAACTACTGCATAAGATAAAGTCATAATTTTCCAACGTATAGGCAATTGTCTCATTTTCAGTTCCCCTTTCCTACTATTCATCTTTACGAATCGCAATTTTCTGAGTATGCTTACACTAACGAAGTAATAGGAGGCTTACGGTGAAAAACATATTTGTTTATATGCTCCTTTTAGGCACTGGTATTGCTATTGTTTTAGGATACTATTATCTATTTCCTCAGAAAGAACTGGTTTATGACGATGATCAGGAAGGACTCAGTGATCAAATCATTTTTAAATTTAGCCATGTCGTTGCCGAGAATACGCCGAAAGGACGTGCGGCAGACAAGTTTGCTGAGCTCGTTAATGAGAAATCAAATGGTCATATAAAGATCGTCGTCTTCCCAAACGGAAGTTTGTTTTCTGATATAGATGATATTAATGCCTTAAAAGAAGGGCAAGTACATATAATAGCTACCTCCACCTCAAAACTTGGAGTACTTTCTCCTGAATGGGGTGTTCTCGATCTACCATTCGCCTTCCCTAATCATGAAGCTATTCACAAAGGAATACATGGGCCTATCGGTGAACACCTGCTAAACTCATTACAAAAAAATGGCATTATTGGACTCGCCCATTGGTCCAATGGTTTTAAACAAATCACATCAAACAAAGGCCCTATTGTTACACCACAAGATCTAAAAGGGCAAAAAATCAGGATTATGAAAAGTGATGTCATTCAAGCCCAATATGATCTATTAGGCGCTAAGGCGCAACAAGAATCATTTAATTCCACCTATAACTTAATCGAAGCCGGACATGTTGATGGCGAAGAGAATACGATTTCAAATATCCATTCTAAAAAGTTCTATAACGTTCAAAAACATTTGACGATCAGTAATCATGGATACCTAGGTTACGTCGTGATGATGGATCAAAAAGTCTGGGATCAGCAAACAAAAAACACTCAGCAAATCCTACTTGAAGCTATGGATGAGACAACTGCCTGGAACGACCGGCATTCTATACTAATGAACGAAGAGCAACTTGAACTTATCAAACGTAACTCATCTATTCAGATTCATGAACTAAGTGATTTTGAAAAACAGGAATGGATAAAGGAACTGTACCCTGTATACGATATTCTTTCAACTACAATTGGCAGTAAATTGGTTGAAGATATAAAAGAATTAAGAGCTACTTATAGAGGAGCGGATTGAATGAAAACTAAGTCAGTAGGGGCGTCTATCACTTTACTAGCGGGATTTCAGTGGCTGTTCTTTATGTTTGCCAATACAGTCGTTATTCCTATTTCTGTCGGCAGTGCTTTTCAGTTGGAATCCATTGAAATTGTATCCGCCATTCAACGCTCCTTCATCTTCACAGGAGTGGCCTGTATGCTGCAAGGGCTTATCGGGCATCGTTTAGCATTAATGGAGGGTCAATCTGGACTGTGGTGGGGCGTCATCCTAAGCTTGGCTGCTACGGCCAGTACGATGAATCTCGAACTAACTACGATTGGTGGCAGCATTGCAGTTGGGGTTATAATTTCGGGCATTATTGTCGCAGTTTTCGGTATTTTGGGTATGGGAGAAGTGTTAAAGAAATGGTTTACACCAATCGTAATGTTTGTTTTTCTCCTATTACTAGCTAATCAGCTCATCACTATTTTTCTAAAAGGAATGATTGGCCTCAATATAGGTGATTCTATAGATGTAAAAGTCGCCTGTTTTTCATTTACTCTCGCCGCACTGACGATCCTTATCCATGTAAAAGGAAAAGGAATTATTAGCAGCTTGAATTTGCTCATCGGAATGACAGTCGGATGGATTGCTGCCGCCCTGCTGTTTCCTGCGGAAGTAACAGAGACAATTAAAACGACCCCTTTCCTTACCTGGTTTCCTTGGGGGCAACCCGCTTTTGAGTGGGGCATCGTCATTACGGTGGTCATTACTGGATTATTAAACACTACGAATACGATTGCCACATTGAAAGGGGCAGAAGATGTTTTTGAACAGGAGACAACTCCCAAGCAGTACCGTGCCTCCTTCTTCCTAACAGGGATGTTGTCGACAGCTTCAGGCGTGCTTGGACTCGTCCCCTATGCACCCTACGCTTCATCATTAGGATTTTTGCAGTCAACTGGAATTCGCGAAAGAGCACCGTTTTTTGTAGGATCCATGTTATTCATCCTCTTGGGATCGGTTCCACAGTTAAGTGCCTTTTTCTCAACAATTCCGCATAGCGTTGGTAACACAGTACTGTTTGTTGCTTATTTACAGCTGTTCCGCTCAGCAATTCGCAACATAGAAGGCCTGAGATTCGAACCCACTACAGTCTATCGCATCGCTTTACCGGTGTTATTAGGACTATCGATTATGACATTACCGGCAACGGCCTTTACAACGATTCCACAGCTTATACGCCCAATCCTTTCGAACGGCATGCTAATGGGGATTTTGGCTGCACTTTTTATGGAGCTTTTGCATTATCTCGGTCAACAGAAGCGAGTGATGTCGTGATTAGGACTATTTCCGTTATATCAGAAGTTCCAATCTAACCGTTAATAAATGTGGGTACCGGGTATTGGTGAAAAGTAATTTACAGCTGTTTGCCTTCTACAATCTCAACGAATTTTGTTGAGGCTCGTGATAATGGTACACTTTTTAAAAAGCATACGCCTATACTTCTCGTCGGTATCTTTTCATTTAGTTGTACTTCATATAACAATCCTTTATTTAAATACTCTTGAGAAAACTCTTTTGTTACACACGCTATCCCTAAATTTATTTTAGCAAACTCTAATAATAAGTCATGTGAACCTAATTCAAATTCCGGTGAAATCTTTATACCTTTAGAAATCATATAATCCTCTACATACTTTCTCGAGTTTGATTTCGATTCAAGAAAAATTAATGGAAGCTTTACTAATTCATGTAGGCTTAAGGGTTTAGCCAATATTTTCTTAAACCTTTCCCCGTAAACAAATGTATCCTGGATATCAATACATGGCTTCAGTTCTAATGTAGGATCGTCAATCGGGAAGTTACAAACAGCAACATCTACTCCACCTGATTTTAAAATCGAACAGAGTTCCAATGTCGTACCATTTACAATCGTAAATTTTATATTTGGATATCTAA
This sequence comes from Sporosarcina sp. FSL K6-1540, assembly GCF_038620285.1. Taxonomy (NCBI): domain Bacteria; kingdom Bacillati; phylum Bacillota; class Bacilli; order Caryophanales; family Caryophanaceae; genus Sporosarcina; species Sporosarcina sp. FSL K6-1540. Next base: position 1,695,408 of record NZ_CP152018.1, on the reverse strand, counting down.
TGTGAAAAGCCTCCAAATAGGGAAGTAGAAAATACCTTGAAATTGTATCTCCTACACCTATCTTTAATTCACCTGTCGTTAAGTTTTTAAATTCTAAAATCTTTTCTTCTCCGACATGAATTAAATTAATAGCCGAATTGGCGTATTCAAATAGCAGACTACCTTCATTTGTCAGAGATACGCCTTTTGGACTTCTATAAAAAAGACGTGTATCTAATTCCCTTTCTAACTGCATGATTGCCTGACTAACTGCTGGTTGCGTCATATAAAGATCTTTTGCAGCCTTGGAAAAACTCTCGCTTTTTCCTACTTGACAAAATATTTTATATAAATCTAATTTACTAACCATATAAGCACCCCTTATACCGACCATTTGTTATATTAATTTTACTTATACCACTAATGCGTTGTATAGTACAGATAGAAAGTTAGTTAATATAAATATACTTTGTAATATTAAGGAGCGATTCCATTGGAAAGAATAGTTGGAACAGTTGCAAGAGGCCTCCGTTGCCCAATAATAAATCGTGGAGATAATATTGAGGATATAGTAGTAGAAAGTGTGTTAAAAGCTTCCGAAGTTGAAGGCTTTACATTTAATGATAAAGATATTGTTTCTATAACAGAATCCATTGTTGCTCGAGCTCAAGGGAATTATGCAACGATTGATCATATTGCTAAAGACGTTAGTTCAAAGTTCGGAGAAGAAACTGTTGGAGTAATATTCCCTATTTTAAGTCGTAATCGTTTTGCAATCTGCCTTCGAGGTATTGCAAAAGGCGTTAAAAAAGTTGTTTTAATGCTTAGCTATCCTTCTGATGAAGTTGGGAATCACCTTGTGGATCTGGACATGCTTGATGAAAAAGGAATTAACCCTTGGACAGACGTTTTAACGGAAGAACAGTTCCGCGGCCATTTTGGTTATAATAAACATGCTTTTACTGGTATTGATTATATTGATTACTATAAATCATTAGTTGAAGAATACGGTATTGAATGTGAAGTTATATTCTCAAACAGTCCAAAAACGATTTTAGATTACACAAAACATGTTCTTACTTGTGATATACACACGAGATTTAGAACTAAAAAAATATTAAAAGCAAATGGTGGCATTAGCGTTTATAGCCTCGATGACATATTAGCCGAGTCTATGGATGGTAGCGGTTATAACGAAGATTATGGGCTGCTTGGGTCAAATAAATCAACTGAAGATGATGTAAAACTGTTCCCACGTAATTGCCAACCTGTCGTTGATAACATACAGCATATACTCAAAGAAAAGACTGGCAAAGATATTGAAGTCATGATTTACGGAGATGGAGCGTTTAAAGATCCAGTCGGTAAGATATGGGAACTTGCGGATCCAGTCGTATCACCAGCTTACACACCAGGGCTTGACGGTACACCTAATGAAATAAAATTAAAATATCTTGCCGACAATAACTTTGCCGATTTAAGAGGCGATGACCTTAAACAAGCTATATCACAATTCATTACCGATAAAGACGATGATCTTGTAGGAGCAATGGAAGCACAAGGTACTACACCAAGAAAACTTACCGACCTTATTGGCTCTCTATCTGATTTAACATCAGGAAGCGGAGATAAAGGTACACCTATCGTCTTTATACAAGGCTATTTCGATAACTTCACAAAATAAAAATTACTTAAACACTAAGCGTCCTGAGTACAGTTGCTTTTAGATCTCTTTGGATTGAACGACTCCTATACCAGTACCGAGATATCTTGCTCAATAGGGATGCGACTTCGTCGTACCCCTATTGAGCTTTTTCAGTAATCGTATGGTGGTCGTTCATCAGTCGCTCCCCAAAGGATATGGCTACCTTACCAGTATCTTGTGCAAGAAAATAGGCAATCAACAGATGTGATAAATGATAAAAAAAAGCTAGGCAATGAAAGCCTAGCTTTTTCTATGTGTACAGCCAAGTATTTTGAAGTGAAAGTAGCTTATAGCTTTTTAACAAATTCCGTTTTTAATTTCATAGCTCCAATACCATCAATTTTACAATCAATGTCATGGTCCTCGTCAATTAACCGTATTCCTTTTACTTTTGTACCTTTTTTAACGACTAATGAACTTCCTTTTACTTTAAGGTCTTTGATGACTGTTACAGAATCACCATCGTTCAAGACATTTCCATTTGAATCTTTATAAACCTTTGTTTCCTCACTATTTTCAGCTTCTGCTCCTAAAGACCATTCGTGGGCACATTCTGGGCAAACAAAAAGATTACCATCTTCGTATGTATATTCAGAATTACATTTTGGACAATTTGGTAAATTAGGCATAATTTCATTTCCTCCATTCGTTATATGCTTATATCCTCTCACAGTCTTCCCGTATTGACAAACCTTCCTTAAAGCTCTTTATTTAAACCTGTCCTATCTAGAATGCTTGGTAAACATTTTGCTCACAGTTGCGAATGCACGACAAGAATAGCCCCTTACTATCTTTCCTGCCAAACCTTTGCAAGTAATTGAATTCCACGAGTAATGTCCTCATTAGAAAGCCCACCATATCCGAGTAAAACTAAATTAGTTAATTTTACATTGACGTAAGAATTTGAAACTGGATAAATACGAATATGAATTACTTTCGCTAATTCAATTGCATCTTCTTCCGTTAAATCAGCAGGTAACTTTAAAACGATATGCAGACCAGAGCTCTCCCCGATAACTTCATATTCAGGCGATAAATAGTGATGAATTGCCTTTAAAATCGTCCTCTGTTTTTGTCGATAAATCGTCCGCATTTTATCGAGATGTCGTCTCCAATAATCTTCCCTCATAAAGTCAGCAAGGGTAAGTTGGTCCATTCGAGAAACCGTTGACTTTTGAAGTGCAAACTTCTGCTCAAATGGCTCTACAAGCTTGATAGGCAAAACAAAGTAACTCATACGAAGAGATGGAATAAGTGTCTTTGAAAATGTACCAAAATAAATGACTCTCTTCATTTCATCAAGCTCAGCAAGGGAGGGTATAGGCTTTCCTTTATAGCGAAATTCGCCGTCATAATCATCCTCAATGATGTAAGCATTGTTTTGATGGGCCCAATTAATTAACTCAATTCTTCGTTGTATCGGTAAAATCATCCCCAGTGGAAATTGATGTGCTGGCGTTGTGTAGAGAAACTGATGTGGTTTAATCGGAACAGTCACTCCTAATTCATCTACAGGAATCGCCTCATAATGTATTCGCTGTTGTTCAAAAACCGCTTTAGCACGAATAAATCCCGGGTCTTCAATAGCAACAGACGCTGCTTCATAGAAAAACTGACAAATCATATGCAATTGGGTCTGTGTACCACTACTAACGAAGACTTGATTCGGCGCGCATGATACACCACGGGATTGTTGAACATAGGCAGCAATTTCTTGGCGTAGGCGCCATTCACCTTGCCAAGGACTCATGGTAAATGAGGCATCTCCTATATGTCGATTCAATAGCTTTTTCCAAGTCTTAAAAGGAAAAACATCCTTCGCTACATTGCCTGAGTGAAAGTCGATGTCAATTTCAATTTCAACAATTTCGGAGGTTGCACTATATAGTTGCTGTTGTTTCGAAACAAGGCGCTCATAATCATAAGCAGCAACAAAGTAACCAGACCGCTCTTTACTTTCGATATAACCTTCAGCTATTAATTGAGCATATGCTTCCTGAATTGTATGCACACTAACACCTAAATCCCTTGCAAGTTGCCGTTTTGAAGGTAACTTCGTATGTAGGAGAAGATGATGCTGTATGATTTTTTCTCGAATTTGCCTATATATTTGAAGATAATACGGGGCATCTCCATTGAATGACAACTCCATAAAAATCACTCCTCTGGTATGGTTGCTTTTATGCTATTTGGTACTTCTAATCATATCAAAGTTAAGGTGTAATGAAATAAAGGAGTGATGGTTCATGGAAACTATTCAATTATACGGAGATGCTGTTGTTTTAAGACCAATGATCAAAAATGATGTAGATGGCATATATGCACATTGCCAAGACGAGCGTATTTGGACGCATATGTTGGATACATTAAAAACGAAAGAAGACGTACAGACCTATATTGAACAGGCATTAGTTAATCGGGAAACAGGAACGGAATACCCTTTTGTCATTGTGCTTCGAGCAACAAATGAAATAATTGGCTCTACGCGATTTTTCGATATTTCCACTGCACATAAACGGTTAGAAATCGGTCATACTTGGCTGCATCCGTCATTTTGGCGCACAAACATCAATACAGAGTGTAAATACTTGCTACTATCTTACTGCTTTAATCAACTACAGTTTCAACGAGTACAACTTAAAACAGGTCATGAAAATAGCCAATCTCAAAAAGCTATTGAACGGATTGGTGCTAAAAAAGAAGGGGTTTTACGTAATCATATGATTAGACCTAATGGAACGGTGCGACATACGGTTATGTATAGCGTAATAGAAGAGGATTGGCCTGAAGTAAAACAGCGTATAGAAGGCTTAATGGAGAGTTATCAAAAATAAACCCGTACTTTATCGAGTAGGAGACACCACATAATTCTCTCAAGGGTTAAATAAATATAAAAGGAAGTATTCCAATACAAAAACGACTAAGAAGTATGTTCTTAGTCGTTTTTGCACTTATTTTTTCATTAGTCAGAAGCTCACTTTCTTTCCAAAACCGCAAAGTAATTTCCTTCATTATCCGCAAAATTAAATACTCTGCCAGAAGGCATCGTTACCATGTCTCCAACTGTGATCTGTTTATCCTTAAAGTCTCTGTATAATTCATCAAGATTCTCTGAGAAAAGCAGTAATGAAGGTGTTTGAAGATTTAATTCCGGCTGCATTTTAGCAATGAGTTCCTTATTGTGAAGTATGATAGTTGTTTCCGCATCCTTTGTTGGAGCGATTTCAATCCACCTCATTCCTTGGCCATTATCTTCTTCTGAAATGACGCTAAATCCTGCTTTTTCCGTCCAAAACTTCACTGTCTCATCTTGGTTATTGACATATAACATAATTTGACCGATTTTTGTAATCATATTGTTCACTCCCTATGAGTAGTTTGTTTTGTGTACTTACGACAAAGGTCTCCGTGACCATCTAGCTAAAGGGTCTTGAAAAAAGAACCTTCAATCCAAAGACAGATCAAAGGTTCTATATTATAGTTCATCTCGATTGTTTCTATATCCAAAGAATTAGCTTTGGTCCGACAAGTTTTCGCTTAGACCAAGCGCCTGCGCTGTTGAAGTATGCATTTCGTGCAAAAGCTCTGGATTTTCCATTAGCGACATGCCATACGAGGGAACCATTTCTTTCAATTTTGGTTCCCATTCTTCGATATATTGCGGGAAGCATTTTTTAATGACATCAAACATAACGTGTACGGCAGTAGAAGCACCCGGAGAAGCGCCTAGCAATGCTGCAATCGATCCATCTGCAGCAGTGATAACTTCCGTACCAAATTGAAGTGTTCCTTTACCGCCCGCCTCAGTATCTTTGATAACTTGTACACGTTGGCCCGCTACTACAAAATCCCATTCTTCAATTTTGGCATTCGGGATAAACTCTTGTAACTCTTTCATACGCTGTTCTTTCGATAACATAAGTTGCTGGATGAGGTACTTTGTCAATGACATTTCTTTTGCGCCTGCGGCTAACATCGTCAACACATTATTTGGTTTGACAGAAGTTATTAAATCTAACATTGAACCCGTCTTTAAGAACTTTGGTGAAAAGCCGGCAAATGGTCCAAATAGCAATGACTTTTTATTGTCGATAAATCTTGTGTCCAGATGTGGAACAGACATTGGTGGAGCGCCAACCTGCGCTTTTCCATATACTTTTGCGTGATGCTGCGCCACAACATCCGGATTATTACATACCATGAAGATTCCGCTTACTGGGAATCCACCAATATGTTTTCCTTCAGGAATACCGGTTTTTTGTAGTAGATGCAGACTTCCTCCGCCGCCTCCGATAAAGACAAATTTTGCAGTATGGCGTTCGATGCTACCGCTATCGACATTCTTCACTTTCAATTCCCATGCGCCATCATTTGTTCGCTTAATAGCATCAACACTATGTTTGTAATTGATATCGACATTTTTATTCTGTAAATGGTCAAACAACATGCGCGTTAAAGCACCGAAGTTGACGTCCGTTCCAGTGTCGATTTTTGTTGCTGCTATGGCATCATTTGATGGGCGGCCTTGCATAATTAGCGGAATCCATTCCATCAATTTTTCTGGGTCAGCGGAAAATTCCATCCCTTTGAACAACGGGTTATTTGACATCGCTTCAAAACGTTTCTTTAAAAATGCTACATTTTGTTCCCCTTGTACCATGCTCATATGAGGCAATGACATGATAAAGTCCTGCGGATTGTTGATCAGCTTATTGTTTACAAGATATGACCAAAACTGCATTGAAAGCTGAAACTGTTCATTGATTTTTATAGCTTTGCTAATATCTACAGATCCGTCTGGTTTTTCACTGGTGTAGTTAAGCTCACACAGTGCCGCATGGCCAGTTCCTGCATTATTCCATTCGTTAGAGCTTTCCTCCCCCGCATTTGCGAGCTTCTCAAACACTTTAATATTCCATTCTGGTACTAATTCTTTTAGCATTGTCCCCAAAGTCGCACTCATAACTCCGGCACCAATTAAGATAACGTCTGTTTTAGTTTTTTGGTTACTCATTTTTACCATCCTTTATACCCTAGTATTCGCAGAAAGGATGTAGGCGCTCCTGCTTAGGCGTTATAGCAAGCTAAGGAGTGACCTAGACACATATCTTTTCTGTCTCAATTTTTACAATTATTCATGGATCGGAATAACTTCTATTATATAGTAGTTATAGTCGATTTAAAAGATAGTAAAGCCGAACGTCTATAGGAACACTCAAAAATCCACGGCTTTACCCTAGCTTCTTGCAAAGGGTAAAGCTCTTGTTTGCCGTTACCATTGGATCGACACTTCAAATTTTACTTCCACGACAAATCTAAAGTAGTTTTTTATGATTAACTTTAATTTAATCTTGAACAAATGAATACCTCTATAATCTGAGTGAAGGCATCTCCTAACACCATAGCGAATTCAACGGAGTCCTATGTAGGTGTCAAATTTAACAAAAAAAGTAGTTCCTTCAGATCCTGTTTGAATTTCAATTTTTGCGTTATGACGGGCAACAATGGCATAACATATACCTAAACCCAATCCAGTACCATTATCCTTAGTTGTGTAGAATGGAGTACCCAATTTCTCTACTGTCTGAGGACTGATACCTTCTCCTTGATCCCGTATTGCAAGAACTACACAATTTCCATCTTCCTTGTAGGTGCTGATGGATAGAACTTTCCCTGTGCTCATTGCTTCAAGGCCATTACGATATAGGTTTATTATTAATTGTCGGATCTCATTAGGATTTAAAAGTAGTTCTGGGATGTCTTTCATATCGAATTGAATAAGTTTATTTTGATTACATGTATCGATTTTTATCAAAGGAGTAATATCACGAATAATTGAATTTAAATCTAACATCTCTAAATCAGATGTCCTTGTATTACCTATTGAAAGAAATTCAGTAATAATAGAATTTGCCCGGTCAAGTTCTTCAATCATTAAATTAAAGTAACCATTATGTTTTTCAAATTCGCCTTCTTTTTTTAATAACTGCAAAAACCCTCGTACTGTTGTCATTGGATTTCTAATCTCATGACTAATACCTGCCGCCATTTGCCCTATTAAGTCTAAATTTGATAACCTTTTCAATTCTTGCTCATATTTCTTTTTTTCCGTTATATTTTTTAAAAGACAGCAGATCCCCTCGTCATACGGATAAGCGACTACTTCGTACCAATAATCATCAGAGGTTGAGAGATATTCGAAATGTACTGATACTCGCTCTGACATTGCACGATGAAATTCTTTATACATGACTGTATCCACACTCTTCGGGAAAACCTCCCAAATATTCTTACCTAATACATCTTCTGCTGTTTTCTTTTGTGGTATATATTGATGTTTATTTAAGTAGATAAATTCCCATTCTTTATTCAATGCAAAGAATCCATCTGTAATACTTTCAATAACACTCGTGACTTTTTCATTAGCAGTAGCTAATTCGCTTGTTCGCTCTTCCACCATGTTTTCAAGTTGGTCCATATATAACAAGTTTGAAAACGTAGGGGCTGTGGCGTCAACTATAGATTTTGCTAGTTGAATTTGAGATTTATCGTAATTATTAGCTTTCCCTTCTACATTAACAACTGCTATTACCCCTAATACTTCTCCCATTGAAACCAACGGAATCATAAGTAGATACTTACTTTCTTCATTCGGGCCGGAAATTACACTTTTTGTTTTAATAACCTTTTGCATCAGGGTTTCAAAGCTTTGATCCATTCTTATGCTTTTAAGGTTCTCAATCCAATCTGCCTGTGTCCACTCACAGTCTTTACTTAACTTCGTTAATCTAATTGCTGTATTTTCTAACGGATCTAGAAGATATGCAGCAATACTTTTGCTATCTAAAACTTTTCCTAAGTAATAAAAACATTTATCGAGACATTCTTCTACAGAAGAACACATCGATAAATCACGTGTAACATTAAGTAATAATTGCTTTTCAGCAATAAGGCTTTCCTTTTGTTTTAAATTATTTGCGTTTTGAATTGCGACTGCAGCCATATTCACATAAGCTTCAACACTTTGAATTTCTGACTCTGTTAAGTTCATTGGTGTTCCATAATCAAATAAAAAAACCAGACCAAACAACTCGTGCCCAAATGCAATAGGCAGAGCTAATAAGGATTTAATTTGGAAGGCTTCAACTGATCTCGGATCCGGTCGATTATCCTTTGAGGTATCAGGGATGTAGATGGTTTTTTGAGTTTCAATAACTTCTTTGGCTAGTAAGTCTATTTCAACATCTATTACCTGCGTATCAAGCGTTATACCATTTATAACTTCTGGTTTTCCTGCAAACCCTCTGAATGTTCCATCCTTCTGGGGTAAATAAATACCAACAGAGTTACATTGAACAACCTCTTCGGATATTGCCATTGTTACCCGCTGTAATACTTCGCGTAGTTCTAACTTTGTATTTATTATTTTGGTTATGTTCGCAAGCCTAGAATATCTCGTCTGTTCACTTAACATTCACACGGTCCCCAATCATAGGCATTATAAATTTCAGTTAAAAATCAGGATCTATACGTTACGTTATTTTTCATCTCTCATTTCATATAAAAAATCTCTTTTACTTATGATACGGTTCATTCTTCATTATCCTGAAAGCCCTATATACCTGCTCCAACAATATCAGCTTCATCATCTGATGTGGAAACGTCATTTTCGAAAAGGACAGTAATTCATCCGCGCGTTTTATCACACTGTCATGCAGTCCTAGTGATCCACCAATAACAAATGCCACCTTACTACGTCCGTACGTCATCAACGACTCTAAATCCGCCGCTAGCTCTTCTGACGTCTTCATCTTACCTTCAATCGCAAGTGCAATCACATACGTATCCGACCCAAATTTCGCCAGAATTCGCTCCGCTTCTTTTTTCTTCACAATTTCCATATCGGCGTCGCTTAATGATTCAGGTGCTTTCTCATCCGCTACTTCGACTATATTAACTTTTGCATACGCGCCTAATCGTTTTGAGAATTCCTCAATGCCCATTTTTAAATACTTCTCTTTTAATTTACCTACTGTCACAATCGTTATATTCACAAGTTATCCACCCTTTTTTATTTATTACAAACAAAACTTATGCACATATCCACAACACTTATCTACATCTTGTGTCCGACTATTTGTTCGCCACAACATATATCGAAGGCTCTTCACAGTAGTTGCACTTTGTGGATAACTTTTCTTCCTCCGATACAACTTCCATGATTGGAAACTTTCCTTGCTCCGCTACAAAAACGTCTAAAGCATGGTTTATATGAGTTTCACAGCTATAAGTATTCATTTCTATCCCAACTTTCAGCTTTTTTATTTCACACAAAGTTATTCACAAATATTTAGATTTATCCACAAACAGCGAATACAATAAAAAAACGGGTATAATAGCTAGCTGTTAGCTATTATACCCGTTGTGGATAAGTTTTTCATGGTAATCTGTGTATAATTTTTATTACTAGAATGAGTTACCGTCTTTTAACACCATTTCAATTTCAAGCAATTGACCATCGCGATACACTTTCATTTGCATTGTGTCGCCTACTTCTTTCGAATTATACAGATGTTTACGCAAGGTGACCATGTCCTCAATTTTTTCGCCATCCATTTCAACGATGACATCATACTGCTTTACACCAGCAAGTTGGGCAGGAGAATTGCTCATTACTTCATTGATGACAACCCCGTCTGTTACATCCACCGGTAACTTTAGCATTTCCCGTTGTTGTTGAGCTGGTATACTTCGAAGATCGAGTAATGTAACCCCCATTGTCGGACGGTTTACTTCACCATGTTCTTCAAGTTGATCGATAATCGGCATTGCAAGATTGATGGGGATCGCAAGTCCGATTCCTTCAACCGTTGCCTCCGATACTTTCATGGAATTGATGCCAATAAGCTGGCCAGCAAGGTTAATTAACGCGCCTCCCGAGTTACCAGGATTAATGGCGGCATCGGTTTGTAAGGCATCTGCAAACCAATCTACTGTGCCATTTTCATCAAAATCAATTGGAATCGAACGATCTTTTCCGGATACAACGCCAACGGTTACCGAACCTGAAAAACCGAGACCGAGCGGATTACCAATTGCAATGACCGTTTCACCGCGTTTCAAAGCATCTGAATCCCCAAAATCAATAACTGTTTTAACAAGTTTAGCGTCAATTTCAATGACAGCTAAGTCAGTCCACATATCGCTACCAACGATTTTTCCGTCTGTCTTCGAACCATCATCGAAAGTAATTTCAAGTTCTTGTGCACCTTCTATAACGTGATGATTCGTTACGATATATGCTTTGTCCCCTTGTTTTTTATAAATGACACCCGAACCTGAACCTGTTTCCCTTGTCGTTTCTACAGGCGACCAAGGATCACTAATTGTCTTCAAATTCGTTACGCCAACGACTGAATCCGCCACTTTCTCGACAATATCAGTAACGTCGTTATTTACATCAAGAGATATGCGTTCTGTTTGCATAGCATCGACCTTCTGCTCCGAGCCATTAACCAGCGACTGTTCCTTTGTACTACTTTCGCCTTGCATGATGAACCATACAAGTAATGCACCGATTACAACTCCAATGAAGCCGGATATGAATCCGCCTCTTCTTTTTGGCGGCTTTTGACTATGTCGCGCTGTACTTTCCGGCATAGGAGCAGAAGGTTGCGGCTCTCCATTCGCCTGATTCTGATTTAGTTCGTCCATACGCCTCTCCCTCTCTAATGATGATGTCATTGTAGTTAACATTACCCTATTTCAACCGTTTCAAAATAAAAAACCTTACCTTAGCAAGGTTTTTATACAATCCCCTGAAGGTAAGGCTAGAGACATTACTCTATACTGTGACAAGTTCAGTCGGCTGATCTGCATCTGTATCATAGAGATGAACAAATTCACCTGTCCTGATACCGCATGTTTCCAGCGTCTGTGTAACACTCATCCTTGCAAGATCTTTCATATTATTATCTTTACTTAAATGTGATAGATAGATTCTCGTATCTTTTTGATCGACAACTTCACTCATTGCAACCGCAGCATCTTCGTTAGATACATGTCCAACATCACTCAGAATTCGTCGTTTGACGGACCAAGGATAGCGTCCTACCTGCAGCATACTAACATCATGATTGCTTTCAAAGACAAAAGCATCTGCACCGCGGATGAACCCTTTCATCCTATCACTCACATAACCTGTATCTGTAATGACCGCCAATTTTCGGCCATTCTCATGGAAAACATAAAACATCGGATCAGCTGCATCATGCGAGACAGCAAATGACTGAACATCGAGTGAACCAAATGATTTTACCGTTTCCATATCAAATTGAAAGCGCTGCTCGAGCGGAATATTGCCAACAAGACCGTCCATCGCCTGCCATGTTTTTTCATTCGCATAAATTGGTGTGCCATATTTCCGTGCGACAACACCAATCCCTTTTATATGGTCACTATGCTCGTGCGTTACAAAGATACCGTCAACTTTTTTCATAGAACGATCAATGCCAGCCATTAAACTGTCCATCTTCTTCGCACTAAATCCCGCATCCACGAGAAAGGTATGTTCATCACTCTCTATAAATACCGCATTGCCGCTACTGCCGCTTGCGAGGACACTAAAACGCATTGCAAAAACCCCTTATTCATTCTCTTCTTCCAACGGTTCTTGCTGGAATTCTATAATCATACCTTCAATTGCATTGATGAAGTAATCTTCTTTTACCCCATCCTTCAATTCTACACGTACATGCCATGTCGGAGCAAACACTTGGGTTTCCGATACTTGAACATGTGTCGAATAACCGAGCTTCATAGACTTTACCTTGGAATCTTGTTTCAAGTGCCCGTTTGAATACAAATTACCGATTGCCTCTATAGGGGAAAGAAGATCTTTTTTACGATTAAAGGTACCGAATTCATGCAGCATACTTTGCTCATAGTTTGTAACCTCCCCCTTGTCATTCCAATGCAATACCAGCTTCGCATTACTACTGAAATAAATGGGATTGTCCTTCACTTTCTGAAAAAGCAATGCTTCCTGCGCCTCTTCATCTACGTCCCAAAGTTCGTACTCAGCACCGTTTAATACATACTTAGCGAGAATCTCCGTAAAATCAAAATCGCCTTTCGTATTCATCACACTGACAGGATCGTCCAATTTTGATTGAAGAAATGTTTCGTCTGAGATTTCGACTTTTTGATTTTCAAGTTTGTTTATCTGTTCATCTATAAATATCATAGACTTTGCGGACACATAAGACGGATCGTTTTTATAGGGCGGTAGTTGATCATACGTAACGTTGTCCATCTTCAGCAATTCCTCGATTGGTGTTTTCCCCATCACCTGAACATTTTGGGCATCTGTAACCTTGTCCACATAAAGTAAGTAAAGAAAAACGTTCACGATTGAAAATACGATAATAAATATCGTTTTCGACTTATTCCAATCCAATCAGTTCACCTCCTAAAATTTCAGGTGAAAAGCGGTTCCAATTACCATTAATCAAGTAAAACCAGGCCGGCTCCATGATGAAAAGTCCTGGCTTATATTTCATAAAGTAACCCGGAGTAATTTCCTCGACAGCACCAATATCCAACTTATCCGATTCTCTAAGACTTTCGGCAATATCAATGCCTGGTGGAAGAAGTTCAATTTCTGATTTTGCTGGATTTGAAGAATTGAGTCTATAGTACGGTCTTGCATAACTATATATCCGATTTTTTCCCCACTTCGGCAGAATTTCAGCAGAAGAACTGGAATCTGTATAGACAGGTAATCCGTGCAGATATAACCGGAATCTTACTGTTCGGGTCTCGGCATCCATGTACGTAAATCTAAATTCGTCTGTCCATCCGCCGTGTTCATTAACAAAGTTGACTGTATTTATCAGTAACTCTGAGGGTATTGCAAGTTCTTGACTTTCTGCACTTGGTGAAACATAGTTCAGTGTTTTCTTCTCCGTATAAACATTCATCATTGCATGATCGTCAGCAAGTTCTTCAACATGAATTCCCACTTGGCTGTTCCGTACTGCATTTACATCACTGAACAATGCATCACGGAATTTATTAATGGAGACTTCATCCTCCAGAAAAGTGTACTTAATCGTTTCCACGGGCTCTACTGAGACTACGAGATAGGAAGAACTATCAGGGTTTACTTCTCTGTATTCTTGAAGTTCTCGCCCGACTGTTAATATTGAATTATCGAGACTTTGATAATCCTCTGCCTTCACTTTTGCGCTATAAAGCTTCTTGTTTTCTTTGCTCACGAAGTAGACAGTCATCGCAGTATTGTCCGGCTTCCATTCAACCACAATCTGGTTAAATGAAATCTCGGGCGTCGGTGCTTCAATTTTCAAAACGCTGTCATAGACAGACAAAGGAATTTCACTTTGAAAGAACACTGTAAACCGGTTAGGCTTCCGTAGCAAAGTACTTATATCCTCTGAAGTAAAGTTTTCTTCCACTGTGGTGATTTCTGTTATTTTCCAGTCCGTTATCTCTTCCATAATACGATCGATTTTATCTGAATCAGTTGTTCCTTTCAAAGCATCGTCAAAATTAAAGACCATTTTATATGGTTTTATAATTTCATCAATTCTCTTTTTATCGCCTATAGAAATATCTACGGGCGGGAACTGCTCAATGGTTTCATAACGCGGTGAGTACGTCCAAATAGAAAATGTTAGTATGATACTGAGAGCGACAAGTAGGATAAGTACAATCGATTTGACAGTTTCAACATATTTCAACCCCACTCACCGTCCTCCTGAAGTTCAAACGGCAACGTAAAGAATATTGTCGTTCCTTTTCCTTCTTCGCTTTCTGCCCATATTTCTCCTCCGTGCGCCAAAATCATTTCACGGGCAATTGCAAGACCTAGTCCTGTACCGCCCATCGCACGGGATCTTGCTCGATCTGCTCGATAGAATCTGTCAAAAATACGTTTAACGTTTGCCTGTGGTATTCCCATACCATCATCCGAAATCATTACTTTAATAAAGTCTCCGGACATTGTAATGCCAAAACGGATATCTCCGCCGTCTGGTGAGTATTTTAACGCATTTGAAATTATATTATCGAGCACCTGGGTCATCTTATCCGTATCGATTTCAACAAACAGTTCGGAGGAAGAGAGAAGGCGTATAAACTGGACTTCTTGAGACTTCGAAAATTCAAAGCGACCAATGATTGATTTGAAAAAATAATTGAATTCAACCCATTCTTTATTCAAGTCATAGTCCCTGCTGTCCATGCGTGATAGCTTCAACAAATCGTTAACAAGCCGAATCATCCGCTCAGTTTCAGTCTGTGTTACGTGAAGGAAGGATGGTGCAATCTCCTCATTCTTCCACGCCCCGTCAGCAAGCGCCTCCAAATAACTGCGCATTGTTGTAAGTGGCGTACGCAATTCATGCGATACATTTGAAACAAACTCACGTCTTTCCATATCGATTTTCTCTTGTTCTGTATTATCGTGTAAGACAACAATAAGACCATTCACAAAACCAGTTTCTCTTTGTGTAACGGAAAAATTCGCTCGTAAAATATAAGGCTGATCTTCCGTACTGAAATCCAGTGCAATGGATTCCTTTACTTGGATTAAATCCTCAAATGCATACTCCTGCTCAAATCCAAGGATGCTAGATATCGGTCGGTTCAAGACCAAATCCCGTGTTAGTCTTAGCATAAGAAGTGCGGAGTCATTAATAAGGCTGACGCGACCTTTTCGATCAGTTGCAATGACGCCATCAGTCATATTCTCTAATACGGAAGCCAGTTTCCGCCGTTCACTTTCAGTCGATGACTGAGACTCTTGTAATTGGTTCGTTAAATGATTGAAGGCTATTGCAAGTTGGCCCATTTCGTCATTTCCATATACGCGAACTTTTCGCGAGAAATTCCCTTTCGCCATCGCTTGAGCCTGGCGCCTCATATCAGATATTGGTCTTGTCATCGTCTGTGCGATTAAAATACCAAGAATGATTGTAATAGACAACGAAACAGCTACCCCGCCGGCTAAAATACGATTTACTTCATCGATTTGTTTAAACACCTTTTCAATGTTTGCCTCAAGATAAAGTATGCCTTTCACTTCATCTCCAACAACAATAGGCGTTGCACGAACCAAAATTCGATTGCCTGTTTTCCGGTCAAGATTAATAATGTCATATGGAGTTTTCGACGCATTTGACTTCCTCACAATGTCGTCCGCCGAACGCTGTCCAACCATAGATATATTATTTAAGGCTGATGTTGCAAGAATAATATTCCCCGCATTAATAACTCGTACTTCATTGATATCTTCCGATTTAAAACTCGAAAGGACGGCCTGAAGACTCTTCTCAAGTGTCATCGGGTCGTCCGCAGCTCGTTTTTTCATCATTTCTTCACGCACACTGAATTCGACCAAACTCATCCTATCATCAATCGATGTTGTGAAGTTAGATTTCATGTTCTGTTCGAGCTCGCGTGCAAAGTACAGCCCGATTATTTCCATTGCAATTAAAATCAGCATCACATAGATTAAGACAAATTTAACGTGGATAGATCGGAAAAAACCAACTTTTTGCATGATAGTTACTCCTGTTCTGGGTCACGTAAGTAATAGCCAACGCCACGTCTTGTCACAATCCACGTTGGATTACTTGGTGCATCTTCAATCTTTTCGCGCAAACGACGGATTGTTACATCTACAGTTCTCACATCTCCAAAGTAATCATAACCCCATACTGTTTGTAAGAGGTGCTCACGCGTCATAACTTGTCCAATATGCTTCGAAAGATAGTGAAGAAGTTCAAACTCCCTATGTGTCAGTTCAATTTTTTCATCTCTTTTTAGAACAAGGTAAGCATCTGGCTGAATAATCAGGTTGCCGACTGTAATGTCATTTGTAGCCCCTTCTTGCTCTTCCTCAACAGATTTCATATGTCTGCGTAGATTTGCTTTCACACGAGCAATGAGCTCACGTGTTCCAAATGGTTTGGTGACGTAATCATCTGCTCCAAGTTCCAAACCAAGTACTTTATCAATTTCCGAGTCTTTCGCTGTTAACATAATAATCGGGAAGTCATATTTTTTTCGGATTTCTCGGCATACTTCCATACCATCCCGCTTCGGTAGCATAATATCAAGAAGTACTAGATCAGGCTTAACTTCTTCTACCTTTTCAAGCGCCTCATCTCCATCGTATGCACAAAAAACAGTGAAACCTTCTTTTTTTAGATTAAATTCAAGTATATCAGCAATTGGTTTTTCATCATCAACAATTAAAATTACTTTGTTTTGCATTTTATCTTCCCCCATCTCGCCCTGTTGGCGCCTCTATCAGTGTCCTTTTACTCTATCATTCTTCGCGACGCTTCGCACGTTTCTACTGTCGCATCAAAGTCGCCATCTTCTCCTTGCATTCTCACTATTTCCCGGGCAATATACCCCGAATATTGTCGAATGGAACATTCAAAAAAAGTAAGCGCCTTGGTAGACCCGACGAGTAGGAGGAATATAGTTCTATCCCTCGAGTCGCCGGAGTCTAAACGTTAAAAAAAGACGATACAACATGTGTATCGTCTTTGGTTATCTAATTATCTTAACACGCTCATGGGGTTAATATTGGAACCGTTCTTGAATACTTCAAAATGAAGATGGACACCCGTTGAACGACCCGTCGACCCCATTACACCAATTTTTGTTCCCTGTGATACAGTTTGTCCCTCACTAACCTCAATTGAAGAGAGATGGGCATACAAGGTTTCATAGCCATTGTTATGTGTGATGACAACCCGGTTTCCATATGTGCTGTGCGATCCTGTAGTTGTAACAACTCCATTATCTGCTGCTACAATTCCATACGAGGATGGACGTGCGATATCAATACCTTGATGCGTCCTACCCCAGCGAGTACCCATTTGACTAGAAACATATCCTCCAGATGCAGGCCAAATGAATGTACCTGATCCTCTTGAAGGAATCACTTTCGTTCCGACAACCGTCACTTTGTCTACTGCTTCAGCAATAATATTTTCCTCAGAAACAGACCTGCCTATCGTTTGACCATTTCGTTTACGAATAAGTTCTGTAACAATTTTTTCCCCGTCAGAACCTTTCTTTGTTACTTTCTTTTCGCCTTTAAATAAGGAACTGTCTTCTTCAGTTAAAGTTGCATATTTAATAGCTTCTTTTGTTTTCGTTTCATAATGAACTTCCACTTCTACGTACGGTTCAATAGCCGTAACATTGAGCTCGTCGCCTAATCTAAGAACCTTATCTACTGTAAATCCTGGATTTATTTCTACCAATTTAGCCGTTGCCATATTGTGAGCGGCAGCAATTGATCCAAGGACATCACCTGAACTTACTACATACTTCTTCTCCTCAAGTGTCCCCTTATTAAGGAGAACCATGGCTTCTTCTGTACTTCTTACCTCTTTTGGAGATACATTCCCCGGTACCGCCTGCATCTCACCGCTAATTAAGATGTTTACGATACGCGTTTCATCTTCTTTCAAAGGGGGTATTGGTTCAGAAGAAGCTTTGCGGGCTTCGAATTCATTAAGCTTCTTCTCAGAAACAGATTGTAATTTCAACTCGCGAATCACCTCATTATACGTGGCCATATCATTAACGTAGAATGCCAGTTCTTCGTCAATTAAAACGCCGATTGCTTCCGCTTCCACGGACAGCATTCCATGAAGTTTTTCTAGGACAATGTCATCGTCTGTTTCTGCTGTAAATACCCGCTCTGGAATCACCGATAAATCTGTTCCTATTGTAAGCGGAAGATTCTTAAATTCAGAGGCTGCTTTTTTCAGCTCTTCTTCTTTCAATTCTTCCAGCTTTTCTTGATCAGCTATAACACCCACATATTCCCCTTTTGAATAGATATGGAATATGGTCGAGAGGTCCTTACTCTCCTCTTCATTCGCAAAACCTGAATTTACCCCAAGTCCCGCTAAGATCATTGTCATAACGAGGATCTTTTGAGTCTTTTTGAAAGGACGAATAAATTTTGGTAATGCCTTTTTTGTTTCGTCCTGTTTATTACTTTTGAAAAACATATATGAAACTCCCTCCATATTTCAATCAGAAGACTGATATAGATCATTTACAGTATGCAAATTTTCACGCCTCTCTAATTTAACATATCCGGTACCATTCTTGTAGTATTATAGGACTTTGTAATGAGAATGTAGAATAGCATCCATTTATTAACTATTAATTTTGTAATGATAGAGGGTTCTCTCAACTTTCTTTTCTATCACATTACTCGACTATTACCTTGCTATTTATACATTTAGCGTTCTATTCGACAATTTATTTTTCATTGTTTCGACTTTGCTACGTCACTTTCAGGTATTTTTCGATAAAAAAGAAAGACGTCTTGTCTACCGGGAAACCTCGGTATCACAAGACGTCTTTCTCTATTTGATGGTGTTATTTCCAAAGACCCGAAATAATGTTTGTGTTTATCAATAATCCGGAGATTCGTGCTGACTCCAGTCAATATTGACAAATTTGTTGTATTCCTTTGCAAAAGCAAGGGTTACTGTACCTGTTGGACCATTCCGTTGTTTGGCTATGATAATTTCAATCATATTCTGATTTTCTGTTTCTTTATCATAATAGTCCTCACGGTATAGGAATGAAACGATATCCGCATCTTGCTCAATACTCCCTGATTCCCGGAGATCGGACATCATCGGGCGCTTATCCACGCGTTGCTCAACACCACGTGACAGCTGAGACAGTGCAATAACCGGTACTTTCAATTCCCTCGCAAGTGATTTCAACGAACGGGAGATTTCTGAAACTTCCTGCTGCCGGTTTTCACCGGGCTTAGTGCCGCTTCCTGCAATCAGTTGCATATAGTCAATCATTATCATGCCCAAGCCGTGCTCCTGTTGCAAGCGACGGCATTTAGAACGAATGTCATTGACACGGATACCCGGCGAATCATCGATGAAAATACCGGCATTTGAAAGGCTACCCATTGCCATCGTAAGTTTACGCCAGTCTTCCGCTTCAAGAGCACCTGTACGAAGCACTTGTGCATCAATATTACCTTCCGCACAAAGCATCCGCATAACGAGCTGCTCCGCACCCATCTCCAAACTAAAGATTGCGACGTTTTCATCGGTTTTAGTCGCAACATTTTGCGCCACGTTCAATGCGAATGCGGTCTTACCAACAGACGGACGCGCGGCAACAATGATTAAGTCATTGCGCTGAAAACCGGCTGTGATTTTATCTAAATCCCGGAAACCTGTTGGAATACCTGTAACATCACCTTTTTGCGTATGAAGAAGTTCGATACTGTCATACGTTTCAACGAGGACGTCTTTAATATGACGAAAATCCCCAGCATTTTTCCGGTTGGATACTTCCATCATTTTCTTTTCCGCTTCAGCTAAAAGTGCCTCTACTTCGTCCTCCCGCGCGTAACCGTCTTCAACGATTGAAGTAGCCACACGGATAAGCCGCCGTAAAAGTGCTTTCTCTTCAACGATACGGGCATAATGCACAATGTTAGCTGCTGTTGGTACGGAGTTGGCGATCTCCATCAAATACGAAATACCGCCGACATCTTCCAGTTCTTTTTTAGCAGATAGTTCTTCCGTGACCGTGACAACGTCAATTGCCTGACCTTTGTCACTTAGAATAATCATCGTTTGGAAGATTTTCTCATGCGCCATCCTATAGAAATCTTCTGGCATAAGAAGTTCTGCCGCTGTAATGAGCGCTTGTGGTTCAAGGAAAATTGCCCCGATAACCGACTGCTCCGCTTCATTATTATGTGGTGGGACGCGATCAATCATCTGATTCATCTACCCAATCTCTCCTTATCCTTCTTCCACTACATGTACTTTAAGTGTTGCCGTCACGTCTGGATGAATTCTGATTGGAACATTCGTGAAGCCAAGTGCACGGATTGCATCCGGTAATTCCATTTTACGACGGTCCACTTTTATACCTTCAGTTTTATTTAATGCTTCAGCAATTTGTTTTGTTGTAATTGAACCAAATAGCCTTCCACCTTCACCAGATTTAGCTTTCATTTCTACCGTAATTTTATCAATTTGCTCTTTTAGCTCTTTTGCTTCTGCTAATTCTTCTGCTGCATCTTTAGCGACCCGATTTTTTTGACCTTCAAGTCTGCTAATATTCCCTGGCGTTGCTTCAACCGCCAATTTATTTTTCAGTAGGAAGTTTTGTGCGTACCCCACAGATACCTCTTTCACATCACCTTTTGCTCCAATACTTTTTACGTCTTTCAATAAGATTACTTTCATTATGAATTTCCCCTTTCCATCTTTGTATTCAGTACAGCCGTTAACATTTCTTTTGCTGCTTCCACAGACTCAACATCGAGCTGGCATGCTGCGTTCGTCAAATGGCCGCCGCCTCCAAGTTCTTCCATGATGAGTTGAACATTCAATTCACCGAGAGAACGAGCGCTTATTCCTATTTTACCATCTGCACGGGATGCAATGACGAATGAAGCTGCGACGCCTTGCATTGTAAGAAGAATATCAGCCGTTTGAGCTATCAAAACAGAACCATAAACGACTTGGTTCTCTCCTTTTGCAATGGCAATCCCCGCGTCGGACAATTCAACAGTTTCAATCAGTTTAGACCTCAGGACATAAGTAGCGATATCCTCTTTTAACAGGCGCTGAACGAGTATTGTATCTGCTCCATTGGTTCGCAGATACGATGCTGCTTCGAACGTCCTTGCCCCTGTGCGGAGTGTGAAGCTTTTCGTATCGACGATAATACCCGCTAGAAGGGCTGTCGATTCAAGCATCGTAAGTTTTTCTTGTTTAGGCTGGTATTCAATTAATTCGGTTACGAGCTCCGCAGTGGATGACGCATATGGTTCCATGTAGACAAGCATCGTGTTCTTGATAAACTCTTCTCCACGTCGATGGTGATCAATGACGACAACCTTCTCTGCTTTATCGATAACTCGTTCATCAATGACCATACTCGGTTTATGCGTATCAACAACAATGATCAATGATTTCTCTGTAATCATCGAAAGCGCCTCATCGGGCGTGATGAATTGATTGAACAGATCCGTATCACGTCTAATTTCGTCCATAAGCCGTGTGACGCTTCCATCAAGTTCATTGAAATTGACGACTACATATCCCTCAATATTATTCTTGCGGGCCATTTTTCGAACACCAATTGCTGCACCGATTGCGTCCATGTCAGGCATTTTGTGACCCATGATAAATACTTTATCACTGCCTTGAATAAGATCTCGCAACGCATGTGAGATGACTCTTGCACGAACACGGGTCCTTTTTTCAACGGGATTTGTTTTACCGCCATAAAATTTCAACTTCCCGTCAGAACGTTTGATGGCCACTTGGTCACCGCCGCGTCCCAGTACAAGATCTAAACTCGACTGTGCCAGTTCGCCCAATTCGATTAATGAAGTAGATCCCACACCCACACCTATACTTAGTGTCAGTGCCGTACTCTGCTTAGCAGTTGTTTCACGAATGTCATCTAAAATCGAGAATTTTGTTTTTTCCAAATCAGCCAATGTTGCCTCGTTAAAGACAGCCAAGAAACGATCAGTCGCAATTCGTTTTACAAATATCCCATTTGTTGTTCCCCAGCTATTTACAAGTGAGGTTACCAATGAATTAAGCTGACTTCTTGTCTGATCGTCCATTGCCTGTGATACTTCATCATAATTATCGACAAGAATAATACCGAGAACTGTACGGTCTGCATAATAAAGAGTCTCCATCACTAGTTGCTCCGTAATATCAAATAAATAAATAAGTTTTTCTTCTGCTTTATAAAAAACCTTATACGATTGTTCTCCAATCGTCAAAACATTATTTTCTATCTTTTCATTTTTTAAGATCGCATGAAACTGTCCAGATAGATCGAACAAGTCATCTCCGATAAGGGTTTCCTGATGTGCAAATACTTTTGCTGCGTACGGGTTAGCCCACTCAACAATATTTTTTTCATTAATAAGGATAATTCCAATCGGCAATTCAAGAAGTGCTTCTTCTCCGACTTTCTTCATCCTGTACGATAATGTTTCGATATGTTTCTCTGTTTCGATATAAGTCTGTTCTTCCATTTTCCATGTAAATCCCATTGTAACTATAAATAAGACGGAGAAAAGAAGTCCAGGCCAAAACTGGAATAAGAGCAGGAGCACTGCCGCCATCACGCCCAGAATCGACAATACCGTCAACGGATAGCGTATTGCTCTTTTTCTAAAAAATGACGTCATTGTCCCATCCCCTTATTTTGACTTGTCTTTTCTAAGCCAGGCACGTAGATTCACTCCCGTATCAAGTATCCCGAGCATCGTCGTTATCGGAGCCAGCATTAGTGCAAAAATCGTGGCCACAACTGTCGCTACTTTCGGTAACTTCATTTCATTTACATAGTAATGGATAAGTGAAACACCTTGCAGTAGAAACAAGAATCTCAAAACAGTAGTTGCGTTGACGGTAATCAGATATAGATTAGTGCCCGGCTTCACACCTGCAAAGAGCGTAATAAGAAGAATTGCCCCGTACAAAATCACCGCAATCATTGGTAGTTTCATTTCACGGAATGGTGGAAACTTGGGTACTTCAAATCCCAGTCGCTTGGCAACTCCAAGGTTTAGCGTGAGAAGAATGAAAGCTAACATGAAAATACTTATGATGAAGATAGATGGAATTGTGTACTCGTACATCTGAAACGTTGATGTAACGATTTCATCATAGCCATCCGGTACGCCGCCATAGTTAGCCATGAACGACTTCATCTGCTCTTTAGTTTCCTCCATAACCGTCATTAATGCATCAATCATATTGAATCCGAAGAAAAGGACAGCCCCAACATAAACGCCCATCCCCGTGATAAGTAGAGTGAGTCCAGAAGCCATGAAGATATATAACTTTGATTTGCCCCTCACAATGGTTTCTCCGATAATGAATCCAAGAATTCCATGGACGAAAGCGATTGGAACGAGTAGAATACCTCCGATTAATAATGACAACACGATACCGGCCGCCAATGTAAGAAGGGACGAATTCCTGTCGTATTTCAATCTGTACAAAATAATCGGTAACGCAATAAAGAACATAGTGACATTTCCGAGAAATGGCGTATATAACGATACCGCAAGCAAGATTGCAAATAGCGCAATCATCATTGCTCCGTACGTAATTTTCCTTGCATTGTCTTGCATAATATAGATTCCTCCGGTCTTTCGTTGGACGACTAATTCTATCCATACTTCTAACTTCCAATTACTATGGATAGTTGCTTCAATTGTATCATGATTATTGTTTTTAAACCAAACCAAGAACATATGTACTTCTTTTACCCGAATAAAAAGACCGCCCCCATACCGGTTGTGTCGGTCTGACGAGGCGGTCTATCTAAATAAAATTATCTTTCTTCCGAACTGAATGGAAGAAGTGCCATGATACGTGAGCGTTTGATTGCAAGTGTCAGTTTACGCTGATACTTCGCGCTTGTACCAGTTACCCGGCGAGGCAAGATTTTTCCACGCTCAGAAATAAATTTCTTAAGCATATCTGTATCTTTATAATCGATTTTAGTAATGTTGTTTGATGTGAAATAACAAACTTTACGGCGTCTCTTTCCTCCACGACGTGGTGCCATAGTTGTTCCCCTCCTTACTTAATTCATAATGACGGGTAGATTCTTAGAACGGCAGGTCGTCGTCCGATACTTCTATCGGACCTCCGCCTGTCGAGAATGGATCATCGTCAGTACGTGTGTAATTTTGCTGATTAGGCTGTTGAGATTGCTGGTTAGATTGTTTGTATTGTTGGTTTGACTGCTGATTCTGATAGCTCGGTTGTTCGCTTTGTTGAGAACCTTGGTAAGGTGCCCCACCGCCAGCTCCCGATCTATTTTCGCCAGATGCATTGCGCGGTTCGAGAAATTGCGTGCTGTCTGCTACAACTTCTGTAGTATAAACACGCTTTCCATCTTGTCCTTCAAAGCTGCCCGTCTGAATACGGCCATCTACTCCGACAAGACTTCCCTTTTTCAAGAAGTTTGCAACGTTTTCAGCCTGTTTTCTCCAAGCAACACAACTGATGAAATCAGCTTCTCTTTCGCCTGAAGCGCTTTGAAAAGCTCGGTTTACTGCTAACGTAAAACGTGTAACAGCAATACCGGTTTGTGTATACTTGAGTTCAGGATCTTTTGTCAATCGCCCTACTAAAACAACTCGGTTAATCATTAGAATTCAACCTCCCTCATCATTTTGTAAGTTTCACCTGTTCATTATTCATATATGGATTAATCTTCAATGCGGACAGTCATATGACGAAGAATATCTTCGTTGATGTTCGCAAGACGTGTAAATTCATCGATTGCTTTAGTTTCTGCATTCAACTTAATTAGTTGATAGAAACCTTCACGTAGATCGTCGATTTCGTAAGCAAGACGGCGCTTGCCCCACTCTTTCGACTCGATGTTTTCTGCACCATTAGAAAGAAGAACTTCGTCAAAACGTTCAATCAACGCTTTTTTCGCTTCATCTTCTACTGTTGGGCGGATAATGTACATAATTTCGTACTTTCTCATCTGTAGTCACCTCCTTATGGACTTGGGCCCTGCTGATTTCAGCGGGCAAGGAGTAAGTAATTATATTACTCACATCAGTACATATTAGCACAGTTCCATTCATCTTTCAACTATTTTCTTGTATACTTTTGAATAGAGGTGATTTTCATTGAATGAATTTCCTGTACCCGACAAAATAATTGAGATTGATTTACCAAAAGTGGCTAAGAGCAGCCTAGTTTTAACCGCAAGTGCTTTCCTTTTATTATGGTTTCTTAAAATTGTTATTGAAAGAGATTTTTCGTTTTCACTTAGCTTATGGACAATTGTTTTTTTCATTATAGGCTATATCCTGCTGATCATTCTGCATGAACTATTTCACCTGCTTGGCTTCCGTGTATTTGGTGATGTCCCATGGAAAAAGATGATTGTTGGAGTTAATCTAAAAATGGGCATCGCGTATGCGACAACCGATCAACTTATGACAAACCGTGCTATACGAAAAGCGCTACTGCTCCCTTTTTGGACGACAGGTATTCTTCCAGCCGTTATCGGTCTTTATATTGGAAGTGGTTTGCTAGTCAGCCTGTCTGCTTTATTGATAGGCGGGGCAGCTGGCGACTTCGCTATGTATAAGGAGTTGAAAGAACTGCCCAACGATTGGGTTGTGAAAGACGATCCTGAATTACCGAAACTTTATGTCTATTCGCCTGACAAGGGAATTGAATTGGAGAACTACATTGAAAAATAAAAATGCCCCTCTGGAATGTTAGGTCTGTTGATTAACCATTTATTTACATGAAATGCTGGTGAGAAGGGCTTGATATCCTCTATTTTCGGCTCGCTTTCGGGGAACTATTCATGTCAGATTTACTGAGGTGTCCTAGTGTGGCTAGTTGCCTGTCGCGTACCTACAATGTTCAAGTGTAAAATGCAGTTGTTTTGGAAGAAAAGAGTAGATGACATTCTATGGCGAGTGTAAGTGCCCGAAGATGCAATTTCGGGCACTCTTGCACGTTGTATAATGTGCTTCTTGCTTACTTTTAACAAAAAGTATACATCTAATCATGTGATACATACTTGAGAGTGACACTTCTTTAATAAAAAATGAAAAAACTATATAGAAAGCATCAGCCGCCAAAATTGCATCTTTGGCGGCTTTTCTCCTGGTAAGAAGCCAGCTATTCTTTCGTCCCAAAAAGCTTCAGAACTACGTATACTTATTAATTTGGAGCGCGACGGAAGAAGGACCACCATGCGATTACCGAAAAAAAATGTGTAGGGATGCGACCAAGTCGCATCCCTACACATCCAGACATCTCGATAATGATAGAGTAGTCGTTCAAACCAAAGCAATCCAAGTACAACGTTGCACGTAGCACCCAGTGTGATCAAGTTATTTTCTGGTTACTTTTGGCTAAGCAACAGACGTACTGGAATGTAACATTCCAAAGTAGTATTTATTGGTACTTAAACGTTAAAACGGAACAGCATAACGTCGCCGTCTTTAACAATGTATTCTTTTCCTTCAAGACGAACTTTTCCTGCCTCTTTTGCAGCAGCCATTGAACCTGTTGCAACTAGGTCATCATATGCTACTGTTTCAGCACGGATGAAGCCGCGTTCGAAGTCAGTGTGAATGATTCCAGCACATTGCGGTGCTTTCATCCCTTTACGGAATGTCCACGCACGAACTTCTTGTACGCCCGCTGTGAAGTATGTTGCAAAGCCAAGAAGCTTATAAGATGCTTTGATAAGTTGATCGAGGCCCGATTCCTTGATGCCCAACTCTTCAAGGAACATCGCTTTTTCATCATCTTCAAGTTCAGCCATTTCTTCTTCGATTTTTGCACAAACAACAATTACTTGTGCACTATCTTTTTCCGCAAATGCGCGGACAGCTTTAACATTCTCATTATTGTCTGCATCTGCAACTTCATCTTCCGCAACGTTTGCTACATAGAGCATCGGTTTAATCGTCAAAAGGTTCATCCCTTTTGCAAGGATAAGTTCCTCGTCAGTAAACTCAACAGAACGAGCAGGTTTTTCATTTTCAAATGCTTCTCTTAATCTAATCAAGATTGGCTCTTCTGCCATTGCCACTTTATCTTTCTGTTTCACCATTTTGGTAACACGTGCCAATCGTTTTTCAACGGCTTCCATATCTGCAAGAATCAATTCAAGATTGATGATTTCGATATCATCGATTGGATCAACTTTACCAGCTACATGTGTTATATTTTCGTCTACGAAGCAACGGACAACCTGACAGATTGCATCCACTTCACGGATGTGCATAAGGAATTTATTCCCTAGCCCTTCACCTTTGCTTGCTCCTTCAACAATTCCTGCGATGTCTGTAAACTCAAATGCAGTCGGTACTGTTTTTTTCGGTGTTACTAATTCTGTAAGTTTATCTAGTCTTTCATCAGGTACTTCAACGATTCCAACGTTCGGATCAATTGTACAGAACGGATAGTTTGCCGCCTCTGCCCCCGCTTTTGTAATCGCATTGAATAGTGTAGATTTACCTACGTTTGGTAGACCGACGATTCCAGCTGTTAATGCCATTCGTTCCACAACCTTTCATTTAGCTTTTTAAGCGGTACTTTCGCTTAAAGAAGCCTCCATTATATGTTAATTCTTTTACTCATACATTCCATATGCAACTCTTCCATTATAAGGACAGCAGGCCTAGTTGTCCATCTGCTAGCGGAACGCCTGGAATCTGAACAGCTTAAGATTCAGCCTTTACAAGCAGCTTTTTCATCTTCTTCGCAAATTCATTACGTGGAATCATTACGCTGTGACCACATCCCTCGCACTTAATGCGGATATCCGCCCCCATCCGGATGATTTTCCATGCGTTCGTTCCGCATGGATGCTGCTTTTTCATTTCAACAATGTCATTTAACCCAAAGATTTTTTCCACCATCTATTTACACCTCATTTTTCGGTTGATACATAACCATTTTCGGGTACGGTATTTCAATACCGTTCTGATCCAGGAATATTTTCAAATCCTTGCGTAATTTCCTCGCAATTTCGTATTGCATAACAGGCTGGGTTTCTGCTGTGATTCTCATAATAATTTCAGATGCTCCCAAATCTTGTACGCCTACGATAGTTGGCTGTGATATCAGCGCTTCATATCCAACAGATAAATTTGCAAGATACTCTTCCAACAGTTTTTCCGTTTTCGCGATGTCTGTTTCATATCCAAGTCTAATATCCACTATAGCCAGTGAATTATTAATTGAGTAGTTCACGACCTCTGAAATATTTCCGTTCGGGATGATATGTACTTCCCCGCCATACGCACTAATTTTTGTCGTACGTAAACCAATTTCTTCAACCGTTCCAACTGTTAAACCAATTTGTACATAATCACCCACAGAAAATTGATCTTCAAAAATGATGAAGAAACCGCTGATAATATCCTTCACAAGACTTTGGGCACCAAAACCGACTGCCAGACCTAACACTCCAGCCCCTGCAAGAATTCCTGTAACATTGATTGTAAATGCAGAAAGGATTGCTAGAATTGCTGCGAAATAGACGACATATGACAATGTATTTTGAAGCAGCTTAACCAATGTTGTTTCACGGCGCTCTGTATGACGTAAAGCGCCTTTCAGTCTCACCTTGAATGCGCGGCGAATAACGCTTTTACCTATTTTCACTACAATAATGGATAGCAAGATAATGAAGATTACTTTAAGTCCTAGCATGCCAAGATCAAACCAAGTTTTCGAACTAAATAGTATGTTACCTACTTCTTCAGCATCTTCTTTCAACTTTTCAAAGTCTTCATTTATAGTTACTGCCACAATCCTCTTCCTTTCGTATAATAAATCACTTGCAAGCGTAGACTGAGTTATAAAAAAAAGAAATGGAGTTTTTTCATGCGATCTACTCTTTCTACACCATATGATTATCGCATTCACCATAAGGAGACAGGTGCCGTTTGGAAACTCAGTTCATTATTCCTCCAGCACATTCCATTCGAAACCCAAGATCTCACTTTTTTCTGCATCGGAACCGATCGATCTACCGGTGACTCGCTAGGGCCACTTACTGGTTCTTTCCTATCCGAGTCTCCCCTGTTCCCATTCACTGTAATCGGGACATTGGAAAGTCCATTACATGCCTTAAATCTACAACAGCATATTGATGAAACCAGACTCACTAATCCCACTGCTTTCATCGTAGCAATTGATGCATGCCTAGGACAAGTAAGTTCTATCGGACAATTACTTTTCAATAGTGGACCTATACACCCTGGCAAGGCAGTCGGTAAGGAGCTACCCCCAGTTGGGGACGTATCCATTAAAGGCATAGTCAATATCGCCGGGTTCATGGAACATGCCGTTTTGCAAAGTACTCGCCTCTACCTTCCATACGAGATGAGCCGCACTATTGCTCGGGCATTGCAACTTGCACACGGGCGTCTTAAATCAAAAGAAGTGTACGATAGTAACAGCAACTCCAACAACAAGGATACCTGGAATCAGGTTGGCAACTCTCACTTTAGTCAAACCAATTAAATTCAAACCGATAGCCAAAATCATTAATCCACCTGTCGCTGTCATTTCAGAGATGAAGAAGTTCAGTAAATCATCCGGAACGAAGCGACTTATTTGAGTAGAAAATAACGTGATAATTCCTTGATAAAAAAATACAGGAATTGCAGCAAACGCGACACCAATACCTAGCGTTGAGCTTAAAATGATAGCAGTGAAACCATCAATAATCCCTTTCATGACGAGGACATCATGATCATTTCTCAGACCGCTATCGATAGCACCGATAATGGCCATCGATCCAACAACAAAAATCAACGTAGCTGTAACAAACCCTTGCGCAATGCCCGGACCTTTATCACTTGCCGGTATCTTGCTCTCCATCCAGTGTCCCAGATCATTCACTTTCTTATCGAGATCCATCCACTCACCAATTACTGCACCAACGACAATACTGATAATAACAATCAGTATTTGCGTACTTTCAAAAGTCATTTGTATGCCAATAACAGCAACCGCAAGCCCAATTCCATACATGACAGTCTCTTTCATCCGCTCGGGTATATTATGTAGAAATCTTCCTATGAACGCACCTGCAACTATTAAAAGAACATTCACAACTGTTCCAAATAAAATCACTTTTTCACTTCCTCTCAATCAAATACGTCGAGGCGTATTTGCGTCCAGATTTTTAATTGAGCTTGCTCAATTAACTCCCTTCAAAATCTGTGACATCCGCCGGAGGCTTTAACTTCATTCA
Organism: Sporosarcina sp. FSL K6-1540; assembly: GCF_038620285.1. NCBI lineage: Bacteria > Bacillati > Bacillota > Bacilli > Caryophanales > Caryophanaceae > Sporosarcina > Sporosarcina sp. FSL K6-1540. Next base: position 1,664,861 of record NZ_CP152018.1, on the reverse strand, counting down.
GCGGGGTTGGATTCCCGCTGAGTAAAGTTAAAAATAAAACCTATTTTGCACAGTCGGCAAAATAGGTGCATCCTTATTCGTTCAATAATTCAAGAATACGTTCGAGATCATCTTCAGAGAAGAATTCGATTTCAATTTTACCTTTATTCTTTGTTTTCTTTATTGATACGTTTGTCCCAAAATAATCACGCAGATTTGACTCCCGCTCGGCAAGGAATAAGTCTTTACGCTTTTCTGGTTTAGTTTCACGTGGAACATCCTCATTCATTTTTTGAACCAGCTTTTCTAATTGGCGGACGTTAAGTCCTTCTCTTAGTAGCCGTTCTGCCACTAGAGCGATTTGTTCTTTCTTACGTAGACCAAGTAATGTTCGACCATGCCCCATAGAAATTTTACCTGCAGTAATATAATTTCTTACTTTTTCAGGCAATGAAAGTAAACGGACATGGTTTGCGATGTGAGGTCTACTTTTACCGAGTCTAAATGCTAGTTGTTCTTGTGTAAGACCTAGATTTTCCATGAGGCTTTGATAAGCTTCAGCCTCTTCTATTGGCGTTAGGTCTTCCCGCTGTAAGTTTTCAAGAATCGCAAACTCCATTGTTTCTTCGTCCGTCAAGATACGGACAACCGCTGGAACTTCAGTTAAGCCTGCCATTTGTGCTGCACGGAATCGTCTCTCACCTACAACAATTTCGTAGGCCGTTCCCATTTTCCGAAGAATAATTGGTTGAAGAATACCATGTTCTTTAATGGAAGCACTCAACTCTTGAATAGCATTTTCATCAAATACTTTCCTTGGTTGGTACGGATTGGCCTTAATACTTTTCACATGAATGTGTTCGACAGACTCTACTTTCGCTAGTGACTCTCCAGGAAATAAAGCATTTAATCCTTTTCCAAGACCTTTAGCCATTGCGAACCACTTCCTTTGCCAGATCTAAGTATACTTCTGCACCACGTGATCTTGAATCATAAATGATAATCGGTTCTCCATGACTCGGTGCCTCACTCAATCGTACATTTCTTGGAATAATCGTTTTGTATACTTTATCTTGAAAATACTTTTTCACTTCATCTATAACTTGAATCCCTAAATTTGTTCTTGCATCGAACATCGTAAGTAAGACGCCATCAATCATTAAGTCTTCATTTAAATGTTTTTGAACAAGCCGGATCGTACTTAGTAGTTGACTTAAACCTTCAAGCGCATAGTACTCACACTGGACTGGGATGATAATTGAATCAGCCGCGGTCAGTGCATTTATTGTTAGTAAACCAAGTGACGGTGGACAGTCGATAATGATGTAGTCATACAGATCTTTCGCTTCCTGAATAGCATGTTTCATCCGTACTTCTCTGGATATAGTTGAAACTAGCTCAATTTCTGCGCCTGCTAGGGATATAGTTGCCGGCACGATATCAAGGTTTTCTACTTTAGTCGAACGAATAACATCTTTTATATTAACATCATCTATTAGAATATCATAAATGCATTGTTGGACTTCCCCCTTGTTAACGCCTACCCCGCTCGTTGCATTCCCTTGCGGATCGGTATCAATCAAAAGAACTTTTTTGCCTATATGAGCAAGGCAAGCACTTAGATTTACGGATGTTGTCGTTTTTCCGACGCCTCCCTTTTGATTGGCTATCGCTATAATTCTGCCCACACCTGCACCTGCTTTCCTGCACTTTTATTATTCTTTTATTCTTTCAATTTTGTAACTTCTTCTAGTTTAACAAAAAAAACATTTTTTGTAGAGAAATATGTAGAAAAAAGACTCTTGCCATGTGAAGCAAGAGTCTTTTGTTAAAAAATAAGAAAGTATAAGTTTTTCAGGTCTATCAAGGCACTTGGACTTTTCTTATTTCTTTTTCGGTATTTTAACAGTGATTATATAAAAATCATCTGAATCTTCTTCTTCTGTTTTTACATCTATCCCACTTTTAGTAACGAGAACTAGTGATTGTCTAATAGTATTAAGAGCAATTCGTACATCTTTACTTACCGATTTTCTCCGAGGTGCTGTCTTTTTATCTTTTACATTCTCTGGAGGGTGTAAAACCTGAAAGATTCTGGCTTCTAGTTGTTTGACATTCAACTGCTGTTCAATTACTTCCTTAAAAAGTTGTGACTGTAATTCGCTGTCCTTAATTGGAATAAGTGCTCTTGCATGTCGCTCCGATATTTCTTTTGTTAATATTCCATTCTTGATTTCATCGGGTAATTTCAGTAAACGCAATTTATTAGCAACAGTTGACTGACCTTTTCCTAGTCTTTGCGCTAACGCTTCCTGTGTTAAGGAATGAAGTTCAAGAAGTTTTTCATAGGCATATGCTTCTTCAATTGCAGTCAATTCTTCACGCTGTAAGTTTTCAATAAGTGCAATGGATGCAGTTTCTTTATCATCAAGGTTTCGAATGATCGCCGGTACTTCCGACCATCCCAATTTTTTCATTGCTCGATATCTACGCTCTCCAGCGATGATTTCATAATTTTCTTCGCCCATTTTCCGAATGACGATTGGTTGAATGACACCATGCGTATGGATTGTCCTCGCAAGTTCTTCAATCTTATCTTCAGAAAATATTGTACGCGGTTGAAATTTATTTGGATTTATTAACTCGATTTTCACCTGTTCAATTACTTCGTGATGAACCTCTTCCACTACTAGTGGATCTAATTCTTTATCTCCACTCCCAAAAAATCGTGAAAACGGACTTTTCATTCCCGGCACCACCTTTTCAATACTGCTCCCTAATTCTACTAATTCGGCATGGCGATAGTATATCCTCTTTACTCATTGTTCCACGTGAAACAGTTCACTGAATTGGCATTTTATTCGGAATGCCTGGTTTACGAGGATATTTTTTAGGAGTGATTTTCTCTTTATCAAAAACAAAGATATTTCGTTCACTATTTTCAATTGGCAAAATAAATGAGTATTGTTTTTTAATGGTAGCCCCGAGAACAGAAAGTGCTTTTTTTGCATCTAAAAGTTCGTCTTCTGCGGCTGCTCCCTTCATCGCAATGAAGATTCCACCTTTTTTAGCTAGTGGTATACATAATTCAGCTAAGACAGACAGACGTGCAACCGCACGAGCAGTGACGATATCGAACTTTTCACGATACTTGGAGTCTTGTCCGAAGTCCTCAGCTCTTGCATGAACGAAATGCACATTTTCTAGCTGAAGTTCTTCAGCTAATACTTTCAGAAAACCAATTCTTTTATTTAATGAATCCACAATAGTCACGTCTAAGTTTGGAAAACAAATTTTCAAAGGAATACTTGGAAATCCAGCTCCCGCGCCTACGTCACAAATTGTTTTTGGTTCATTCAAATTAATATAAAAAGCCGCGGATATAGAATCATAGAAGTGTTTTAAATAAACTGAGGGCGCATCTGTAATCGCTGTCAAGTTCATCTTTTCATTCCACTCTACCAAGAGTTTAAAATACTGGTTAAACTGAGCTATTTGCGTTTCACTCAATTCAATACCTTGTTCTTTTAAAGCTTGTATAAATTGTGCAACATTCATCAATATTCCCCCTTAAGAAAAGCGTAAGGCGTCGTTCAGCCCCGACAGGCACAAGACTGTTTACGTAGGAGGCGTACTACAGCCGCCGTAGTAAAAAGACTTGTGCCCCCGAGGAGCTGACGCCTGGAGCCTAGACAATAAGAAAAGCGTAAGCGGCCCGCCTAGATGCGACAGGCATAAGACGAAATGACGGCACGGCGTCCTTTGCCGTATAGTCAGATCGACTTATGACCCGAGCATCTGGCCGCTGGAGTCTAGACAATAAGAAAAGCGTAAGCGGCTTGTATTAACTAACATAACACAAGACCGCATTAGCTAATTTAACCCGAAATTTTGGCTATTCTTCCTTGTTCGATATAGACAAGAAGAATTGAAATATCGGCTGGATTAACGCCGGATATACGAGATGCTTGTGCAATGGATAATGGTCTTACTTCGCTTAGTACACTTTTAGCTTCCGTCGCGATTCCGGATATTGCATTATAGTCGATATTATCGGGTATTTTTTTGTTTTCTAGTTTTTTCATTTTATCTACTTGTTGCAATGATTTCTCAATATAACCTTCATACTTAATGAAGATTTCAACTTGCTCTTCTACTTCTTTTGATTTCTTTTCTTCTGGTGGAACCATTCTTTCTATCTGGCTATATTTTATTTCAGGACGTTTTAGAAGGTCTGCTGCTTTCATCGGCTCTCTAAGTTCTGAGCCGCCTGTTTCACGTATGATGTCTTGAACATCACTATTAGGCTTAATCGTCACTTTTCGCAGTCTGGCAATTTCTTCTTCAATCTGTTGCTTTTTAATAATATGCGCATCATGTCGTTCTTCACTAATCATCCCTATTTGGTACCCAATTTCAGTCAGGCGCATATCCGCATTATCATGACGCAACAACAGTCGGTATTCGGCACGTGATGTCAGAAGTCTATATGGCTCGCTTGTCCCTTTTGTAACAAGATCATCAATAAGAACACCTATATATGCGTCAGCACGTCCGAGGACACGTTCTTCTTTCCCGAGTGCACGGGAAGCTGCATTTATACCCGCCATGATTCCTTGACCTGCTGCCTCTTCATAGCCAGATGTACCGTTAAGCTGACCAGCTGTATATAAATTACGAATTCTTTTTGTTTCAAGTGTAGGCCATAGTTGCGTAGGGACAATTGCATCATACTCAATTGCATAACCTGCACGCATCATTTCCGCATTTTCAAGTCCTGGTACGCTTGCAATCAATTGTTTTTGAACGTGTTCCGGCAAACTCGTCGATAATCCTTGGACATACACTTCTTGCGTATTACGGCCTTCGGGCTCAAGGAAAATCTGATGACGTGATTTATCAGCAAATCGTACAATTTTATCTTCAATTGATGGGCAATAGCGGGGCCCTTTCCCTTTAATCATCCCGGAATACATCGGTGACAAGTGAAGGTTTTCATTAATAAGTTCATGTGTTCTTGGTGATGTATATGTCAGCCAACATGGTAGTTGATCAGTGATAAATTCAGTCGTTTCATAACTGAATGCCCACGCTGTATCATCTCCTGGTTGGATTTCAGTTTTGCTATAATCAATTGTTCTGCTATTCACACGAGGCGGTGTCCCTGTTTTGAATCGCACCATGTCAAAGCCAAGTTCGCGAATATTGTCTGCAAGTTTAATTGAAGGCATTTGGTTATTCGGTCCGCTTGAATATTTTAGGTTACCAATAATAACTTCACCGCGCAGGAATGTCCCCGTTGTAATGATGACTGTCTTCGCACGGTAAATTGCACCGACTTGCGTAAGTACACCTTTTATTTCATCGTCTTCCACGATTAGTTCTTCTACAACACCTTGGTGAAGTAGTAGATTTTCCTGTTCTTCCAGGAGACGTTTCATTTCCGACTGGTAAAGGACTTTATCAGCTTGCGCACGAAGCGCTCGTACTGCTGGTCCTTTGCCTGTATTCAACATCCGCATTTGAATGTGTGTTTTATCAATTACTTTCCCCATTGCACCGCCCAGTGCATCAATTTCACGGACGACAATCCCTTTAGCGGGACCACCGAGTGACGGATTACATGGCATAAAGGCGATCATGTCGAGGTTCATTGTAAGTACGAGCGTTGTTGCACCCATTTTGGCAGCGGAAAGTGCCGCCTCAACTCCCGCATGGCCAGCTCCAATAACAATAACATCGAACGTGCCTGCTTCAAATTTGGGCATGTTCTTTTCCTTCTTTCTATTAAAGTCATTCAAAAAGCTCGATGAAAAGTAGAAGCGGGCTACTGCGCTAGGCAGGCCCCCTCTTTCCATTCACTCTTGTTGAACACTTATCTTATTTTATTTTCCGAGGCAGAATTGAGAAAATAGTTCATTGAGTAGACCGTCTTGGACCGTGTCTCCGATAATTTCACCAAGAATTTCCCACGTCCGTGTAACGTCAATTTGAATCATATCGACTGGAACACCTGCTTCAGCAGCCGCGAGTGCGTCTTCAATCGTGGCACGCGCATTGTGTAATAGTGCGATATGTCGTGCATTCGATACATATGTGAAATCGCCTGATTCAAGATTTCCTTCGAAAAAGAGTCCGGCAATTGCTTCTTCCAGTTCATCTACCCCTTCGTCTTTCACGAGAGAGGTCGTGACAACTTTGCCCGTTCCGGCATGTTCCATCACTTTTTGCATGTCAATTTTTTGTGGAAGATCGGTTTTATTGATAACAAAGATTGTATCCATTCCCGATACCACTTCAAATAGTCGTTCGTCTTCTATCGATAACTCTTCAGAACTGTTAAGGACGAGTAGAATTAAATCCGCTTCCTTCAACACTTTCCTCGATTTTTCGACGCCGATTCGTTCCACAATATCTTCTGTTTCTCTGATTCCAGCTGTATCGACAAGACGAAGTGGAACACCTCGCACATTAACGTACTCTTCAATAATATCACGCGTCGTCCCCGCAATGTCGGTTACGATTGCTTTATTTTCTTGAATGATGCTATTTAGTAAGGAAGACTTCCCTACATTGGGTCTACCAATAATAACAGTAGATAGACCTTCTCGCAGAATTTTCCCTTGAGATGAAGTTTTCAACAACTTATCAATTTCATTTCTCACCCACATACTTTTTTCAATCATTAGCGGGATTGTCATTTCTTCGACGTCGTCGTACTCCGGATAATCGATATTTACTTCAACTTGCGCCAACGTTTCAATAAGCGCTTGTCGCAATCCCCCGATTAACCGAGAAAGTTTTCCTTCCATCTGATTGAGTGCAACATTCATGGCACGGTCTGTCTTCGCACGAATAAGATCCATGACCGCTTCGGCTTGAGACAAATCAATTCGTCCATTAAGGAATGCACGTTTTGTGAATTCACCGGGTTCTGCAAGACGCGCCCCTTGCTTGAGCACTAATTGAAGAACACGGGTGACCGCAACAATTCCTCCATGACAGTTCACTTCTACGACGTCTTCACGTGTAAATGTTTTTGGTGCTTTCATGAGAGAAACCATTACTTCTTCGACAGTTTCCTCAGTTGATGGATCTATTAAATGACCATAATGGATTGTATGTGATTGTTCTTCATTTAGCCTCTTACCAGACGGTGAACGGAAAATACGATCCGCTATTTGGACAGCTTCGTCCCCACTTAACCTGACGATGGCAATTGCACCTTCCCCCATTGGAGTAGAGATGGCAGCTATTGTATCAAAATGCACGTTTTTCACCTTCCTGACTTGGTTACTCACATGTGGATAACCTATTTCCGACACGACTATCTAACATAATATATTATCACAAATCCATCCATCCTCCTAGTGTCGCAATTTAAATAATGTGGATAAGTTAAGATATCTTTACAATATAATACAAAAAAGTCCCGCAGAGACAGCGTTCGTCTTTGCGGGACTTTTTTTCACCTAACAGATTCAATGACTAAATACCTGAATGGATCAGAGCCCTCTGAATATGTTTCAATATCCATGCGCCGTGATAAAGCATTATGGATGACTTTCCTTTCATAGGAAGCCATCGGTTCTAACTGGATTCTTTTCCCTGTACGAACTGCTTTATCAGCCATTCGTTCTGCTAATTGTTCCAAAGATTGTTCGCGACGCTCCCGATAATCACCGATATCTACCCGGACGACCTTGAATTGACTCGCCAATTTGTTTGTTACAAGTTGCGATAATTGCTGGAGTGCATTTAACGTTTGTCCTCGTTTTCCAATCAGTAATGCAGCTTTTGCACTTTCCATTTGGAAAGTAACATATTTACCTTTGATTTCATGGCTGATTTGAATGTCATCGACACCCATTCCAATTGCAATCATTTTTAAATAGTTTTCTGTTTCTTCTATCGCAGTTTCATCAGACAATCCTTCAATTTGGACTTCCTCTTTCTCCACAGGAGGTTTAACAGATTCACTAATAACTTCAATCTCAGTTGGCTGTATCTCCATTAGAGGTTTTGCTTCTTCAAGGACGGAAGGTTCTTCAAAGTTCATAATAGTTACGGTTACTTCAGCTTCTTTTGCACCGAAACCTAGAAATCCTTTTCTCCCTTGATTGATCACTTCGACTTTTACTTCATCACGCGTAACGCCAAGTACTGTCAATGCTGATGAAATCGCTAATTCAACCGTGGTTCCCCTTCGCGTCGTCCTTGTCATTTCCGTTTCCCTCCCACTTTTACAAGTTCCACTTCCTTTTTCTTAAATGGTTTGTAAATGAAGATGTTTTGGATAATTGAAATGATATTACCGATTACCCAGTAAAGTGAAAGTGCTGCTGGTAAGAATGAACCGAAGATCATAATCATAAACGGCATGATATACATCATTACTTTCATCTGTGGGTTGTCCATTGCAGGACCTGTACGTAAAACGATAAACTGCATAGCTCCTGCTAAAACTGCAAGTGTAATACTTGGCGCTGCAAGTTCAAACCATAAGAAGTTTCCAATATCGTATGTGACATTCATTCGGCTGATCGCATGATAGAAACCGAATAGAATTGGCATTTGGATTAAGACTGGTAAACAGCCTGCCGCCGGATTGATTTTTCGTTCCGACATAATTTTTTGCATTTCTTCACGGTACTTTTGTTGTGTAACTGCGTCTTTTGATTTGTATTTCTCTTTGAGTGCTTTCAGTTCAGGTTGGATTTCCTGCATCCGTTTTGAACTTTTTGTCTGTTTGATCATTAATGGAAGCAAGACAAGTCGAATGATGATTGTAACTGCAACAATACCGTACCCGTATGTACCGAGTATGTCTTTAAATGTCGTTATTAGGGAAACTAACGGCCAGACGACAAATTTGTTCCAAAATCCTTCACTGTCCTCGTAAATCGGTTGTTGGAATTCCGAACATCCCGCAAGAAATACCGACAATGCCGTCAGTATAAGGATTAATGCTAACTTCTTTTTCAAATCAGTTCCCCCAAATCTTATCTTATTCAATTAATTCTCTTCAAAATCTGTGACATCCGCTGGAGGCTTTTGGCCAAAAGGATGTTGGTTACTCAGGCGTTGCCGCAGTACGCGGCGATTTTAGCCAGAGTTCCTTAATTTTCAGTAGGGGTTTCGACCCCTGCCGAGTGAAGTTAAAAGGCCCTATCGACCGATACTAACAGTTTATCACGTTCATATACTTCCTTCTACTTCTTTAAGACACGAGAAATACGCAGGACGTGCTGCAAACTTTTTTTTGTTTCATGAAAATCTAATGTGGCCGCCTGATGTCTGGCGATGATGACATAATCCATATCGTTGCGCAGTTCGTCTTTCAATTCCAGGAAGGACTGTCGTAAATACCGTTTGATCCTATTCCGCACGACTGCATTACCTACTTTTTTGCTGACGGACAGACCAATCCTGAATTCTGGCTGGTCTTCCTTCCTATAGGAATACACAACAAATTGCCGATTAGCAAACGACTTCCCTTTTTTGAATACTTCTTGGAATTCCTCATTCGTCTTTATCCGTTGACGTCTGTTCATCTCATGCACCTGCTCCGTCATCTATGATTATAGTTCTTCATTAATAAACAAGAAAAAAGACCACTGAAATGTCAGTGGCCTTATGCTGATAGGACTTTTCTTCCTTTACGACGACGAGCTGCTAGAATTCTGCGTCCGCTTTTCGTGCTCATTCTTTCACGGAAGCCGTGAACTTTACTACGCTTACGTTTATTTGGTTGGTAAGTACGTTTCATCTTTTAAGACACCTCCTGCATTGATTGTCTATTTATTACTGTGACAGTCTTGAATAGTATATCGGATTTCCAAGGTAAAAGTCAACCCTTTCCTGTTCGACAGTAATTTAGGCCATTTAGTTTCTCTGATTTCGTCCCAATAAGTTATCCACGGTTTCTTCCGCTAATTCCAGATAGTGATGTGGATAGTATTTTCTCAAGTTTTTTTATGCACACTGCTTATCGACATCTTCCTCACATACCAAGGCCTGTGGATAAAGATTTCATCCACAACCACTTGCGCTGTGGATAAGGTTCAGGACTCCTTGTAATCCACAACATATCCTGTTACAATGAGATGAATTTGTTATGCACATAATTTTATAGCATTTTTGTTATCCACAGTTGTTAATACATTGTGGATAATTTTTTCAACACTTTTGCGTAATTGTTATCCACACGACGGAAAACTGTGTATAATACATATCCTCGGGTTTTTTATTTTCATTGTAAAGGAGGCACACGTTTGGACCACTTAGAAGAATTATGGATCGAAGTTTTGTCGAAGGTTGAGCAGAAAATTTCAAGACCTAGTTTTGAAACTTGGCTAAAGTCGACAAAACTGATGTCTTATGGCGAAGAAAATGTCACAATCGCCGCACCGAATTCATTTGCAAAAGATTGGCTTGAAAACCACTATGTACATCTTATTACTGGTATTCTATCCGAATTGACCGGCGAAGACCGAATCATTCAGTTCGTTGTTCCTAAAAACATGGAAGAAAATGATTTCATGCTACCTAAACCGACCGTTAAACCTATAGAAAAAGTTCCATTAACGTCGGCACCTGGCATGCTTAATCTAAAATATACGTTTGACACATTCGTCATTGGTTCAGGAAATCGTTTTGCCCATGCAGCGTCACTTGCCGTTGCTGAAGCACCAGCGAAAGCCTATAATCCGCTGTTTATCTATGGGGGTGTTGGGCTTGGAAAGACACACTTAATGCACGCAATTGGACATTATGTACTCGAACAGAACCCCTCAGCAAAAGTCATGTATCTTTCATCTGAGAAGTTTACAAATGAATTCATTAACTCTATTCGTGATAATAAAGCTGTCGAGTTCCGTAATCGTTATCGGAATGTAGACGTGCTCTTAATAGATGATATTCAATTCCTTGCGGGAAAAGAACAAACACAAGAAGAATTTTTCCATACATTCAACACACTCCATGAGGAGTCAAAACAGATTGTTATTTCAAGTGACCGACCTCCAAAAGAAATTCCAACACTTGAGGACAGACTTAGATCTCGCTTTGAATGGGGTCTTATCACAGACATAGCACCTCCAGACCTGGAAACACGCATCGCAATTTTGCGCAAAAAGGCAAAGGCTGATGGGCTTGTTGATATTCCAAATGAAGTCATGCTGTACATTGCCAACCAAATTGACTCAAACATACGTGAGCTTGAGGGGGCTCTTATACGCGTTGTCGCCTACTCATCACTCGTCAATTCGGATATCAATACGGATCTTGCTGCGGAAGCCTTGAAAGATATTATTCCTAATTCAAGACCGCGTACTGTAACGATTCTTGATATCCAAAAAGCAGTTGGAGAGCACTTTGACATACGTCTAGAGGATTTTACTGCGAAGAAAAGAACGAGGGCGATTGCATTTCCCCGACAGATTGCCATGTTTTTATCCAGAGAACTTACGGATTTCTCCCTACCTAAGATTGGATCTGAATTCGGAGGACGAGATCATTCAACTGTCATTCACGCACACGAGAAGATTAGGCAAATGTTAAAGGATGATCAAGCTTTGCAACAAGACGTTCAAGATATTCGTAATGTTCTTGGTAGAGGATGACCTGTGCATAACATATAATAAGTAGTGCACACCTACAAACAGGTTATACACATGTGGAAAACGTTCAGGCTCAAAGGGAAAATAGACTTACCAACATATCCACAGCCCCTACTACTATTACTATTACTTTATTAATAACTAATACTATATATATTAAGCGAGGGTATAGAATGAAATTTGAAATTATGAGAGATAAGTTGCTTGATGGATTAAGCGATGTTATGAAAGCCATCAGTCAAAAAGTTGCGATTCCAATTTTGACAGGAATAAAGATTGAAGTGGACGAAAAAGGAATGACATTAACAGGAAGTGATTCCGATATTACGATCTGTACATTCATACCTGCAGAAGATAACGGAGAACAAATTATTCAAGTTGTAGAAAAAGGAAGCATCGTGCTACAAGCTAAAGTATTTAGCGAAATCGTACGAAAACTACCTACGAATGAAGTAACAATAGAAGTTGCAAATGGACTTCAAACACATATTCAATCCGGTAAGTCTGAATTCCATCTAATTGGACTAGATCCAGAAGATTACCCGGTTCTACCAGAAGTAAAAGATGACTATCTATTTTCATTGCCAGCGGATCTGATGAAATCAATCATTCGAGAAACGGTCTTTGCCGTGTCTCAACAAGAAACTAGACCAGTATTAACAGGTGTCCTTTGGGAAGTAAAAGATGGGGGACTTGCTTGTATCGCTACTGATAGCCATAGATTGGCAAGAAGACTGACGATACCTGAAGATATGCCAGAAGTTCCATTCAGTGTCGTTATTCCTGGTAAAAGTCTTCAGGAACTAAATAAGATTTTGCCTGATAACGGTGAACTTGTGGATATTGTCATTGCAGATCAACAAGTGTTATTCAAAACACGTGGTGTGTTATTTTACTCACGCCTATTGGAAGGCAATTACCCAGATACATCACGTCTTATCCCGTTAGAATATAAAACATCAGTAACGGTAAATGGCCGACTTCTTCTTCAGGCAATTGATAGAGCATCCCTTCTAGCACGTGAAGAACGGAACAACATTGTTCGCTTCTCTGCCAATGAAGGTAAAGTTATTGAAATCTCTTCAAATTCACCTGAAGTAGGTAAGGTTGAAGAATTGGTTGAAGCTATTGGCGTAACAGGAGAAGAATTGAATATTTCTTTCAGTGCTAAATATATGATGGACGCATTGAAAGCAATCGATGGACAAGACATAACGATTCAATTTACGGGAGCTATGCGACCGTTCATCTTGAAATCAGTTGATGACGATTCAATCTTGCAACTTATTCTCCCTGTACGAACATACTGAATCTTGAAGGATAGTCACTTATTTGACTATCCTTTTTACTTACTGCCGAAAGTCGGCTAAAATAGAAAGACAGACTAACTTGCGAAAGGTTGAGACTCTATGGAAAATCTTACAATCGATACAGAGTTCATAACTCTAGGGCAACTATTAAAAATGACGAATACAATTAGTTCAGGTGGTATGGCTAAATGGTTTCTGGATGAATACATTGTCTACGTCAATGGCGAGGAGGAACAGCGACGAGGTAAAAAACTTCGTGATGGAGATATCGTTAAAATTCCCAATGTCGGCACATATAAAGTAACTGAACTAACAGACGGTCAAACGGATGTATATTGAACGACTTGCATTAATCGATTACCGGAATTATGAATCACTTGACCTTTCATTCTCCCCACAAATCAATGTGTTAATTGGGGAAAATGCCCAGGGGAAAACAAACATCATGGAAGCAATCTATGTACTTTCTATGGCGAAATCGCATAGAACTTCAAATGATCGTGAATTAATACGCTGGGACCAAGAATATGGTAAAATAGAAGGGGACATACAACGTAAATATGGACGGCTGCCATTAGAATTGGTCATTTCGAAAAAAGGCAAAAAAGCGCGTGTCAATCATCTTGAACAAAAACGCCTTAGCTTGTACATTGGCCAATTAAATGTCGTCATGTTTGCTCCTGAAGATTTAAATCTTGTAAAGGGCAGTCCCCAGGTAAGAAGACGGTTTCTAGATATGGAAATCGGTCAAATTTCACCAACCTATTTACATGATCTTTTAACATTTCAAAAAATACTCAAACAGCGCAATGCAATTTTAAAAGACAATCGGGGAAAACAAAGCCTTAACGATGTCATGTTTGATATTTATACAGAGCAGTATATTCAAGTAGCCGTCCAAATTATTCGTAAAAGGTTTTATTTCATGGAACTTTTACAAAAATGGGCAGAACCGATTCATAAAGGAATCTCTCGTGGTATTGAATCCCTTCAAGTTTCTTATGGAACACTAAAAGAACTTGATTCGGGACAGACTGTGGAACAGATGCAGTCGATACTCGGTCAGCGATTGCTTGAGGCAAGACGCCGTGAACTAGATCGCGGTATGACCTTGATTGGGCCACATAGAGACGATCTTCACTTTTTCGTAAACGGCTATGACATCCAAACGTATGGATCGCAGGGACAGCAGCGAACAACAGCGCTGTCCCTTAAACTTGCGGAAATAGAACTTGTAAAGCAAGAAGTCGGAGAAGCACCTGTTCTTCTTTTGGACGATGTCCTGTCTGAACTTGATGATTACCGACAATCCCATCTCTTGAACACAATTCAAGGAGAAGTGCAGACAATTGTCACGACGACGAACGTAGCGGGGATTGACCATGAAACAATTCGTCAGGCAGACATATTCGAAGTTACAGCGGGCGAAGTCGCTAAAAGAGAGGAATGACGATTGAGTCATCCCTTTAAATAAAAAAGCAGCAATACAAATGTTAGACGTTCGGAAAGGGAAGGTGAACAGTTTGGCAATGGAAGAGAAAGATATGCAGATGGCTTATGATGAAAATCAAATCCAAGTCTTAGAAGGATTAGAAGCTGTCCGCAAACGTCCAGGTATGTATATCGGGACAACAAGTTCTAGAGGACTTCACCATCTTGTATGGGAAATTGTTGATAATAGTATCGATGAGGCACTTGCAGGTCACTGTGACCATATCGAAGTGACGATGGAAAAAGGCGATTGGATCCGAGTCGATGATAATGGCCGCGGTATTCCAGTAGGTACTCAGGAATCTACAGGTCGACCTGCAGTCGAAGTTATTATGACTGTACTTCATGCCGGTGGTAAATTTGGCGGTGGAGGTTATAAGGTTTCCGGTGGTTTGCACGGAGTTGGTGCATCTGTCGTGAACGCGCTGTCCGAAACGACAGAAGTGTATGTAAGACGTGACGGGGAAGTCCATTTCATCGAATTTGAACGTGGTGCTGTGTCAAAAGAGCTTAGTGTAATCGGTACTACTGATGAAACTGGAACAAGAATCCGCTTCAAAGCAGACCCAGAAATTTTCACGGAAACAACAGTATATGAGTATGATATTCTGGCCAACCGACTTCGTGAGCTTGCATATCTAAACCGTGGTCTGCGAATCACGATTACCGATGAGCGTGGTGAAGAAGAACGAAGCGACATTTATTACTACGAAGGCGGCATCAAGTCGTACGTTGAACACTTGAATAAAAACAAAGAGCCTATTCATGATGAACCTATATACATTGAAGGCGAAAAAGATGGAATTTCAATCGAAATCGCCATGCAATACAATAGTGGCTATGCAGAAAATCTGTTTTCATTTGCCAATAATATCAATACTTATGAGGGTGGTACGCACGAATCAGGCTTTAAAACAGCACTGACACGCGTTATTAACGACTATTCCCGGAAAAATGGTGTGCTGAAAGAAGCTGATCCAAACTTGTCTGGTGATGATGTACGTGAAGGACTAACGGCCATCATCTCGATTAAACACCCGGATCCGCAATTTGAGGGACAGACGAAAACAAAACTGGGTAACTCAGAAGTTAGTACGATCACTAACTCATTATTTTCAGAAGGTTTCCAACGATTCCTGCTTGAAAATCCGACAACATCACGTCAAATCATCGATAAAAGTCTTATGGCAGCACGAGCACGTCTTGCTGCAAAAAATGCGCGTGAATTTACACGCCGGAAATCGGCACTTGAAGTGTCGAGTCTTCCAGGTAAACTGGCAGACTGTTCTTCACGTGACCCAGCTATAAGTGAATTGTATATCGTTGAAGGTGACTCGGCGGGTGGTTCAGCTAAAATGGGACGCGACCGTCACTTCCAAGCAATTCTTCCGCTTCGAGGAAAAATCTTGAACGTCGAAAAGGCACGTCTTGACCGTATTTTAGGTAACTTAGAAATCCGTGCGATGATTACAGCACTTGGTACTGGCATCGGAGAAGAATTCGATCTTTCCAAGGCACGCTATCATAAACTTGTAATTATGACTGATGCAGATGTCGATGGGGCGCATATTCGTACGCTTCTTTTAACCTTCTTCTTCCGCTTTATGCGACCGCTTATCGAAGCAGGGTATGTTTATATTGCTCAGCCGCCACTTTATCGTGTGAAACAAGGGAAGGTTCAGGAGTATTGCTATACTGAAGAAGAACTCCAAGAGATTATTGGACGACTTCCTCCCATGCCGAAACCCGTTATTACCCGGTATAAAGGTCTGGGGGAAATGGATGCAACGCAATTATGGGATACAACAATGGACCCTGATCAGCGTACACTGCTCCAAGTTCACCTTGAAGATGCGTTTGATGCGGATTCAACATTCCAACAGCTTATGGGAGATGAAGTCGAACCACGACGCAAATTCATCGAAGAGAATGCAATGTACGTGAAAAATATAGATACCTGATTGGCTAGTTGAAATGAAAAAAACTATATGTATTGAACAAAGGATTGTCCATAATAACTGAGCGAAAGAGCCGAAGCCCTGAGAACGGTGAGGCTGCTTCGCTTAAGGTGTGAGGCATCCCCTAGCGAGTTCAATGGAATATTTTAGATCAGCATATCTAGTCAAGTAGTCGAACTATCTTTTCCTAAGGATTTTTGAGTTGAAAGGAGTCTAACAATAATGGCAGATATGCCGCAACGTGGTGTTAAGGGAATTAACATTAGTACAGAAATGAAGACATCTTTTCTTGATTATGCAATGAGTGTCATCGTTTCACGTGCGCTCCCTGATGTGAGGGATGGTTTAAAGCCGGTCCATCGCCGTATTCTGTATGCAATGCAGGATCTCGGAAATACCGCAGATAAACCGCATAAGAAATCCGCACGTATTGTCGGAGACGTCATCGGTAAGTATCATCCGCATGGCGATAGTGCTGTGTATGACACGATGGTACGGATGGCCCAAGATTTCAACTACCGTTATATGCTCGTTGATGGTCATGGTAACTTTGGTTCTGTCGATGGAGATGGTGCAGCTGCGATGCGGTATACGGAATCTCGTATGTCGCGTATTGCAATGGAACTTCTTCGAGATATTAATAAAGATACTGTTGATTACCAAGATAACTATGATGGACAAGAAAGAGAGCCGATTGTTCTTCCAAGCCGATATCCGAACTTACTCGTTAACGGGACAACCGGTATTGCGGTCGGAATGGCAACTAATATTCCTCCGCATCATCTTGGAGAAACAATTGATGCTGTCCTTGCACTTGCTGACAATCCTGCAATTACAACAGAAGAATTGTTGGAAATTATTCCAGGTCCAGACTTTCCAACTGGTGGGATCATTCTTGGTCGTAGCGGAATCAGAAGAGCTTATGAAACTGGGCGGGGTTCGGTTATCATTCGAGGCAGAGTCGAAATTGAACAGCAGTCGAACGGCAGGGAAACAATCCTTGTACATGAGCTGCCTTTCCAGGTAAACAAGGCACGTCTGATTGAAAAAATTGCTGAGTTGGTACGTGATAAGAAAATCGATGGCATTACTGACCTACGCGATGAATCGGATCGTACCGGAATGCGAATAGTGATGGAAGTACGTCGTGACGCAAATGCCAACGTACTGTTAAATAATCTGTACAAACAAACCGCATTGCAATCTAGTTTTGGTGTCAATATGCTGGCACTCGTTGATGGTCAACCAAAAATCCTTGCATTAAAGGAGATTTTGTTCCATTATCTTGAACACCAAAAAGTTGTAATCCGTAGACGTACTCAGTACGATCTGAAAAAAGCGGAAGATCGCGCACACATTTTAGAAGGACTACGCATAGCACTTGATAATATCGATAGAATCATCACCCTTATCCGTGCATCTAAAACAACAGATGAAGCAAAAACAGGGTTGATGGATCAATTTAATTTATCTGATCGTCAAGCGCAGGCTATCCTTGATATGCGTCTTCAACGTTTGACAGGACTTGAGCGGGACAAAATTGAAAGTGAATACGAAGCGTTGCAACTCCTTATGTCTGAACTCCGTGCAATTCTTGCAGACGAATCAAAATTGCTTGAGATTATTCGTGAGGAATTGCTCGAAGTGAAAATTCGCTTTGAAGATAAACGTAGAACGGAAATTACACTGGGCGGCGCTGAAATGATTGAGGACGAAGATCTTATCCCAGTCGAAAACTCAGTACTGACACTCACACATAATGGTTACATTAAACGTTTGCCTGCTAATACGTACCGTAGCCAGCGTCGTGGAGGTCGCGGTATACAAGGGATGGGTACGAATAACGACGACTTCGTTGAACATTTATTGAATACGTCGACGCACGATACCATCTTGTTCTTCACAAGCAGAGGACGGGTATTCCGTACGAAAGGCTATCAAGTGCCTGAATTTAGCCGGACTGCAAAAGGTTTACCTATCATTAACTTGTTAGGTGTCGATAAAGATGAGAAAGTAACAGCCATGATTCCTGTAGATGCATTCGAGGATGACAAATACTTATTCTTCTCGACTCGTAACGGGGTTGTTAAACGTACACCTGTTTCCGAATTTGCTAATATCCGTTCAAATGGATTGATAGCACTTACCCTTCGAGGCGATGATGAACTTATCGGCGTCAAAATGACTAAAGGCGATGAAAACATTTCCATTGGTACGAAGGATGGCATGTTAATCAAATTCAATGAGACAGATATTCGTTCTATGGGTCGGATAGCAGGTGGAGTCCGTGGTATCCGTCTTCGCGAAGGCGACATTGTAATTGGTATGGATACAGTGAATGAAGGCGATGAAATTCTAGTTGTCACAGAAAAAGGATTCGGAAAACGTACGCCAGAAGATGAATACCGTATTCAAACTCGTGGCGGTTACGGTCTGAAGACATTGAATGTGACAGAACGTAATGGTCTTCTTGTTGCGATGAAGACAGTAGATGGTACTGAAGATCTAATGCTGATTACGATACATGGCATTTTGATCCGTATGGACATTGACGATATTTCTGTTATTGGACGCAGTACGCAGGGAGTACGTTTAATCCGCCTAGGAGAAGATGAACTTGTCGCGACTGTTGCAAAAGTTGTGAAAGAAGAAGAGGAAGAAGAACTCGACGACAATATTGTTGAAGAGAATGAAGTCTCTTCTGAAAATAATGAAGACATCGGGTTATCTACTATTGAGATAGACGATGAAGATACGGAATCTTAAGTAAAAAGGTTATTGAAATGGTCGATATGGCCATTTCAATAACCTTTTTTTTACGCCTATTTATACAATCCCGTCGTTTAATTGAAATATTTAGAGTATGATAGAAAGAACTATAAGGTGAAGGTAGGTAATATTGATGGCTGAAAACTATGTAAAAACAAGTGACCTGCGCCCGGGCATAATTACAAGTGAAGATATATATATAAATACAATCTACCCGATCCTTAGAAAAGATACTGAACTCTCACCGGAGCATATAAAGGTTTTAAATGCATTCAGTGTAAAAAAAGTTAAAGTTCAAGAACGACTCGTTGTAAAAAGAGAAGATGTATATGATGACAACGAGGGTCCAGTGAATCCGGATGATGTGCTTGCAAAAATACCCATGAAACAGGGAGACCTGCAAACACGATATAGCGATGCAGTTCATAACTATAAAAAGGAGTTTCACGGATGGCGTGCAGGTGTGCGTCCGGATATTGCTAAAGTCCGTTCAATAGTGATACCTCTATTAGATGCGTTTATTGAACAGAAAAAGATGGTAACGTTATTAAATGAGTTTTCAAATGTCAAAGACTACATATACCATCATTCAATTGGTGTGGGAATATTGGCTTCTGCTATCAGTAGACAACTTGGATTTCCAAAAGGGCAGACTTTACAACTTGGACTTGCGGGTGTACTCGCCGATTGTGGAATGGCTAAAATTGATACGGCGATTACGGAGAAAGCAGCA
>NZ_CP152018.1:1637500-1640000 GCF_038620285.1 Sporosarcina sp. FSL K6-1540 | reverse complement strand
GCTTCGGATGAGGCGTTGGTGGGATACTACCCTGGCTGTATTGGACTTCTAACCCATGCCCCTTATCGGGGCAGGAGACAGTGTCAGGCGGGCAGTTTGACTGGGGCGGTCGCCTCCTAAAGAGTAACGGAGGCGCCCAAAGGTTCCCTCAGAATGGTTGGACATCATTCGTAGAGTGCAAAGGCATAAGGGAGCTTGACTGCGAGACCTACAAGTCGAGCAGGGTCGAAAGACGGGCTTAGTGATCCGGTGGTTCCGCATGGAAGGGCCATCGCTCAACGGATAAAAGCTACCCCGGGGATAACAGGCTTATCTCCCCCAAGAGTCCACATCGACGGGGAGGTTTGGCACCTCGATGTCGGCTCATCGCATCCTGGGGCTGTAGTCGGTCCCAAGGGTTGGGCTGTTCGCCCATTAAAGCGGTACGCGAGCTGGGTTCAGAACGTCGTGAGACAGTTCGGTCCCTATCCGTCGCGGGCGCAGGAAATTTGAGAGGAGCTGTCCTTAGTACGAGAGGACCGGGATGGACATACCTCTGGTGTACCAGTTGTCTTGCCAAAGGCATCGCTGGGTAGCTATGTATGGACGGGATAAATGCTGAAAGCATCTAAGCATGAAGCCCCCCTCGAGATGAGATTTCCCATTACGCAAGTAAGTAAGATCCCTCAAAGAAGATGAGGTTGATAGGTCTGGGGTGGAAGCACGGCGACGTGTGGAGCTGACGGATACTAATCGATCGAGGACTTAACCAATTTTGAAAAGGGCTTGATTACCCTGATTCGTGTAGCACAATGTCTGTTTTATTCAGTTTTGAGCGAACAAGCTCAAAGAGTCTGGTGACGATTGCGAAGAGGTCACACCCGTTCCCATCCCGAACACGGAAGTTAAGCTCTTCAGCGCCGATGGTAGTTGGGGGTTTCCCCCTGCGAGAGTAGGACGTCGCCGGTCTCATTGAAAGGTCATTACCTTATAGGTAGTGGCTTTTTTTGTGTTTATTTTTAATTTTCAATAATGATTTGAGGTCGTGTTTGGCGATAAGTAGAAGTATAAAGTCGAAACATTCGCCTATCGTCAAAATGTGAATCTGACCTTATACTATGTTACGTCTGTTAATTAACCACTACCTTAAATAAAGCACCTGTAAGAAATGCACAAAAGTCTACATGTAACCTTGTCCAGTTCCGGCTTGCTTTGGACGATATGATCACGCCACCTTTACCGCGAGTTAAAGGTGGCTGGAAATGAATGCTTCACCCCAGCCACATCTTTTTGGGAGGAATTTCAATTCATTTCTCCTTGGTCATCCTGTTACGATTATCTGTCCATCGCATACCTCCAAAGTTCAAATGAAAAATGCCACTATTTTGGAAGAGGAACGAATAACTGTCTTTCTAGAGAGGAAAGTGGTTATGCACTTGTTCCCAAAAGCTTTAGCACTTCGCATACTAGAATGTTTGGAGAGTGACGGATGAACGACCACCCTACATAGCAGAAATCCCTATAATGGGTACAGTAGTCATTCAGTCCAAATCAACCCAACAGCACCTGTAGATGGGGCTTCTAGTGTTTAATCACAAAAGTAAGAAGTCATTACTGGTTAACTGTGGGTAATCAACACATGTGGTACTATGTTATATTTTAAAGTTGATTTAATGAAAAATTAAAATAGACTTGGATCTACAATAGTAGATCCAAGTCTATTTCGCTATAAATTATGAGAGCGGAATGTTTAATAAGTGCATCCCCTAGTTTTCATGCACAATTTCGATTCTGTTAAATCCTCCAAACTGTGGATTTGAATCTAATTGAGTATAGTAGCTTACATCTATTTCGTCACCTACAGTTAAAGTCCCAGGAACGTCTTTCATAGGTAGCCATACCGATGATGTTCGTTGTTCCCATGTCAGAGATTCAGTTGGATTCCAATCTATCTGTGAATTCAGCTCTTCAATATCTTGTGATTTAATCATTGATTTTGAGGTGAACAAAAATCGATCTCCATCAACTTTTACAACATATCCAGTATCAATAATATTATCAGATGAACTATTATTGAATTGCTTGTTTTTTGCACAACCAGTTAGCAATAGCACTACTAACGCAATAATAAATAATAATCTTTTAAATTCCATTAGTCCTAACCTCCTTGTTATGAACTAGACGTCCATCTACTACTATCCGTTTCAGCGCCCTGTACTTCAATCTAATATCGAGGCATTAGTCGTGAATAGATTCTTATTACTTGAGACCGTCAAACGGCTGCTTATTTAGATGTCCTTGGGTGAGACTGACTTGTTAAGGCTTAATTAGATAACGATATGGATTCAAAGGTTATCAGCTAATATTCCGCATTGTATCAGTACATGGAGGGCTTTAACCACCCATGCCAAAAAGCAATGGTATGGAGCTTTATACCTTCTAGGCGGATGGAATTTAAATTAGGTGAGTAGGAGGCATTTACCACATCTAAAATAACAATAATTATTACATTCGTTTTATG
>NZ_CP152018.1:1630000-1632500 GCF_038620285.1 Sporosarcina sp. FSL K6-1540 | reverse complement strand
ACGATCTGGGCACTGTCTCAACGAGAGACTCGGTGAAATTATAATACCTGTGAAGATGCAGGTTACCCGCGACAGGACGGAAAGACCCCGTGGAGCTTTACTGTAACCTGATATTGAATTCCGGTGCAGCCTGTACAGGATAGGTAGGAGCCTTGGATTCCGGAGCGCTAGCTTCGGATGAGGCGTTGGTGGGATACTACCCTGGCTGTATTGGACTTCTAACCCATGCCCCTTATCGGGGCAGGAGACAGTGTCAGGCGGGCAGTTTGACTGGGGCGGTCGCCTCCTAAAGAGTAACGGAGGCGCCCAAAGGTTCCCTCAGAATGGTTGGACATCATTCGTAGAGTGCAAAGGCATAAGGGAGCTTGACTGCGAGACCTACAAGTCGAGCAGGGTCGAAAGACGGGCTTAGTGATCCGGTGGTTCCGCATGGAAGGGCCATCGCTCAACGGATAAAAGCTACCCCGGGGATAACAGGCTTATCTCCCCCAAGAGTCCACATCGACGGGGAGGTTTGGCACCTCGATGTCGGCTCATCGCATCCTGGGGCTGTAGTCGGTCCCAAGGGTTGGGCTGTTCGCCCATTAAAGCGGTACGCGAGCTGGGTTCAGAACGTCGTGAGACAGTTCGGTCCCTATCCGTCGCGGGCGCAGGAAATTTGAGAGGAGCTGTCCTTAGTACGAGAGGACCGGGATGGACATACCTCTGGTGTACCAGTTGTCTTGCCAAAGGCATCGCTGGGTAGCTATGTATGGACGGGATAAATGCTGAAAGCATCTAAGCATGAAGCCCCCCTCGAGATGAGATTTCCCATTACGCAAGTAAGTAAGATCCCTCAAAGAAGATGAGGTTGATAGGTCTGGGGTGGAAGCACGGCGACGTGTGGAGCTGACGGATACTAATCGATCGAGGACTTAACCAATTTTGAAAAGGGCTTGATTACCCTGATTCGTGTAGCACAATGTCTGTTTTATTCAGTTTTGAGCGAACAAGCTCAAAGAGTCTGGTGACGATTGCGAAGAGGTCACACCCGTTCCCATCCCGAACACGGAAGTTAAGCTCTTCAGCGCCGATGGTAGTTGGGGGTTTCCCCCTGCGAGAGTAGGACGTCGCCGGTCTCATTGAAAGGTCATTACCTTATAGGTAGTGGCTTTTTTTGTGTTTATTTTTAGGATCTATAATAAATATTAATGCATCCATACAACTTTATGGTTCGAGCGCTTAACCGTTCTCTTCTGTAAACGTCGTGGTTATGCTTGCGGGTGTGGAAATAGTAATGACGAGCATGAATCCAAGCTTTAAAGTACGGTTGAACAGTCGTTAGAACGCCTTTTGATTATCGCGCATTACTTCCATTAATGTCGCTATACTTACTGAGAAATTGATATAGTATGACTGAATGTACAAAAAGAATTAAATGAGCAACGTACTATATATGTTGAACTAATGATTCTATATAATCTCCAGCAAAGGCGCCTCAAGGGGCAGCCGAAGCAATAAGACTGACAGCGGTTTTCTTTCTGGCTTATTGCGGGAGGCATCCCCTAGCGCCGAACGTTGTTGAGTGGATTCTTTATATCAACACATATAGATAAGCGAAGTGTAACGCGTATGGTATTAGGCGCTTGAATTACTTTAAAGCTAAAATAGTATTGAACGTTAAGAATAAAAAAGAGGTTTATTCAGGATAAAGGGGGACATGCAAATCACAACCTCATCACAACATTTGAATTAGATCCTATTTTTAAGAATGCCTTGTTTTACTTGCATTAATTCATCTGTGAAATATGAATGGCTATGCCTTAACATTCAGTGATGCCGTTTGAAGATAGGGATTGCTGATTTTAAGAGCTCACTTTAGTGGGGTATTGTTTGGATAGTTTATTTCCTCAGGCCGTGCTAAGTGTTATCAAAAAAGAATTGTAGCGCAAGCAAATTTTATACGCTCAATCCAACTATCAGAAATGTTAAACCAATAAATGCACAGCCAATGATGAAAAACTATTAAATCATCTCCTATACAATCACTCATTCGATTACTGGAAAGTACTACATGGTACATCTCATAGAATATATACATAGACCTGCACAAAGTCTTGGGCTTTTAATGAGGAGTTTATTTGTGGAGAGAATATCCAATTATCTTTATTACTATATATGTTGAATTAAAGAAACCTGTTGAAACTGCCGTGGCGCTCAATAATAAGAGAGGTGTCATTTAGGGTGTGGATTGTAGAATGCTTGGCGCTATGGTGTTCATTATCGAGAAAAATATGATTTTGAGATGTATATACAGCGATTATAATGTGATTACTTTTTGATACTAATTATATTCAAGAAAGACACACTCCAGGTTGCGGACTTCATCGCAGATAATGAAAAGCTCTTTCTCACATAGACAATCCAGCGCGAGAGGCATCCACAAAGCGTCGAAGCGGTATTAGTGGGAATCCTAATTCATTTCCAGTACAAAGGCTTTTTCAGTGGCCTCCCAAAAGCC
>NZ_CP152018.1:1600000-1625000 GCF_038620285.1 Sporosarcina sp. FSL K6-1540 | reverse complement strand
GCGACAGGACGGAAAGACCCCGTGGAGCTTTACTGTAACCTGATATTGAATTCCGGTGCAGCCTGTACAGGATAGGTAGGAGCCTTGGATTCCGGAGCGCTAGCTTCGGATGAGGCGTTGGTGGGATACTACCCTGGCTGTATTGGACTTCTAACCCATGCCCCTTATCGGGGCAGGAGACAGTGTCAGGCGGGCAGTTTGACTGGGGCGGTCGCCTCCTAAAGAGTAACGGAGGCGCCCAAAGGTTCCCTCAGAATGGTTGGACATCATTCGTAGAGTGCAAAGGCATAAGGGAGCTTGACTGCGAGACCTACAAGTCGAGCAGGGTCGAAAGACGGGCTTAGTGATCCGGTGGTTCCGCATGGAAGGGCCATCGCTCAACGGATAAAAGCTACCCCGGGGATAACAGGCTTATCTCCCCCAAGAGTCCACATCGACGGGGAGGTTTGGCACCTCGATGTCGGCTCATCGCATCCTGGGGCTGTAGTCGGTCCCAAGGGTTGGGCTGTTCGCCCATTAAAGCGGTACGCGAGCTGGGTTCAGAACGTCGTGAGACAGTTCGGTCCCTATCCGTCGCGGGCGCAGGAAATTTGAGAGGAGCTGTCCTTAGTACGAGAGGACCGGGATGGACATACCTCTGGTGTACCAGTTGTCTTGCCAAAGGCATCGCTGGGTAGCTATGTATGGACGGGATAAATGCTGAAAGCATCTAAGCATGAAGCCCCCCTCGAGATGAGATTTCCCATTACGCAAGTAAGTAAGATCCCTCAAAGAAGATGAGGTTGATAGGTCTGGGGTGGAAGCACGGCGACGTGTGGAGCTGACGGATACTAATCGATCGAGGACTTAACCAATTTTGAAAAGGGCTTGATTACCCTGATTCGTGTAGCACAATGTCTGTTTTATTCAGTTTTGAGCGAACAAGCTCAAAGAGTCTGGTGACGATTGCGAAGAGGTCACACCCGTTCCCATCCCGAACACGGAAGTTAAGCTCTTCAGCGCCGATGGTAGTTGGGGGTTTCCCCCTGCGAGAGTAGGACGTCGCCGGTCTCATTGAAAGGCCATTACCTTATAGGTAGTGGCTTTTTTTGTGTTTATTTTTAATGACAATTTGAGATCGTGTTTGGCGGTAAGTAGGAGTATGAAGTGGAAATTAGAAATTAAAAAGAGAAACGTATGTCTATCATTTAAAAATGAATCTAGCTGTAATCAATTCGATTATAAAATAGGCCTGTGATGCGTTATGACTGGTCAAACTGAAACAACACACGCCATCTTTCAATCCCGAATCCTTGTAATTATCTTTGATAAAGCCTATTGTTTGTAGACAACTAAAGTTAAAGGAGCTAATCCTATGAGTACAGTCTATGAATTCTCAGTCAAAAAAATAAACGGTGAAATTCAATCAATGGAAGACTATAAAGGAAAGCCTTTGATTATCGTAAATACAGCAAGTAAGTGTGGCTTTACTAGCCAGTTCAAAGAATTGCAGGAACTATATGAAGAACATAAAGAGCAAGGTCTTGTCGTACTTGGTTTTCCATCGGATAATTTCAATAACCAGGAATTCGATGACATCGAAAAGACAATGGAGTTTTGTGAAATCAATTTCGGCGTAACTTTTCCGATGTTTGCAAAAGTCGATGTCAAGGGCGGCCAAGCCGAACCACTTTTCACATATCTTACTTCCCAAAAGAAAGGGATGCTTACAGAGGGCATCAAGTGGAACTTTACGAAGTTTTTGATTGACCGTGAGGGGAATGTTGTAGAACGCTTCGCACCCCAAACATCACCACTTAAAATGAGTAATGCCATTAACGATATTATTCAGTGAATAATAGGAATACTTTTACTTGTTATCACTGACTTGACAGGTATTGTAGCCGCTGATAACCTTTTAATAATATTCAATTGAAACTAATAGGGGGTATATTGAAATGTGGGAATCAAAATTTACGCGTGAAGGGCTTACTTTCGATGATGTGTTGCTTGTACCGGGACCTTCTGAAGTATTACCTAAAGATGTGTCGCTCTCTGTCAATCTGACGAGTAAGATAAAATTAAACATTCCGGTTATCAGTGCAGGAATGGATACAGTTACTGAGTCGAAGATGGCAATTTCCATGGCACGTCAAGGTGGCCTTGGTGTCATCCATAAAAACATGAGTATTGAAGAACAGGCTGAACAAGTTGTTACGGTAAAACGCTCTGAAAATGGCGTAATTACTAATCCATTCTTCCTGTCACCTGAACATCAGGTTTTTGACGCTGAGCATTTGATGAGTAAATACCGCATTTCTGGTGTTCCAATTGTGAATAATAATGAAGAACTAAAACTTGTCGGTATCCTGACGAACCGTGATCTTCGTTTCATTCAAGATTACTCACTTGTTATCGATGATGTTATGACCAAAGAAAACCTTGTGACAGCACCTGTAGGCACAACATTGGAAGATGCAGAGAAAATCTTGCAAAAGTATAAAATCGAGAAGCTTCCAATTGTCGATGAAAATGGAATCCTTAAAGGTTTGATCACAATCAAGGATATTGAGAAAGTAATCGAGTTCCCAAATGCAGCGAAAGATAAACAAGGTCGACTACTTGTTGGTGCTGCTGTTGGTGTTACTACTGATACGATGGTACGTGTAGAGAAGCTTGTGAAAGCGGAAGTCGATGTTATCGTTATTGACACGGCACACGGGCATTCTAAAGGTGTTCTAGACGTAGTTGCTCAGATCAGACAGCGGTTCCCAGAACTTGAAATTATTGCGGGTAATATTGCCACTGCAGAAGCTACACGTGCGCTCTTTGAAGCGGGCGCTGACGTTGTCAAAGTTGGAATTGGCCCTGGTTCAATTTGTACAACGCGTGTCGTTGCAGGTGTTGGTGTTCCGCAAATTACAGCTATCTACGAATGTGCTTCAGAAGCACGTAAGTTAGGCAAAACGATTATTGCTGATGGTGGCATTAAATATTCTGGTGATATCGTCAAAGCACTTGCTGCTGGTGGACATGTTGTCATGCTTGGAAGTCTTCTCGCAGGAACGACGGAAAGTCCAGGGGAAACTGAAATTTTCCAAGGACGCCGTTTCAAAGTCTATCGTGGTATGGGATCGATTGCTGCAATGGAGCAGGGTTCTAAAGATCGTTACTTCCAAGACGATGCAAAAAAACTTGTACCTGAAGGAATCGAAGGGCGTATGCCTTACAAAGGTCCCTTGTCTGATACGATTCATCAGCTAATCGGTGGTGTTCGTGCAGGAATGGGCTATTGCGGTACTAAAGATCTGCAAGATCTGCGTGAAAAAGCACAGTTCATTCGTATGACGGGTGCAGGATTACGTGAAAGTCATCCACACCAAGTACAAATTACAAAAGAAGCTCCGAACTATTCACTTTGATAAAAGGCTTTAACCCAGGAACTAATGTTTTTTGAGTTTTAGGTCGGAATGAAGGAACTTCAGCACCTTTCCTGCGTCTCCATATGAGCAGAAAGGTGCTTTTTTGGTTTAATACCCAAAGAGTAGCCGAAATATGATAAAATGACTTAGGGAAATAGCAATGATGGAGGTATTATGGTGAAGCGAGAAATGAGACGATGGGTGGCATTTTTGTTAGTGCCGCTACTACTAATAATGACACTCGGGACGGTTCCAGTTTACGCCGACTCAGCACTAGGACTCCATGTAGATGGTGCAATATTAATTGACGCGGAAAGTGGAAAAATATTATATGAAGAAAATGCAGATACGCCACTAGGTATTGCAAGTATGACGAAAATGATGACTGAATATATCCTTTTCGAGGCAATCGAAGAAGGTAAAATAAGCTGGGATCAGGAATATAAAGTGAACGATTATACATATGCGGTTTCACAAGACCGTCGGCTTAGTAATGTTCCACTGCGGAGAGATGGTACATACACGATTCGTGAATTGTATGAAGCAGTAGCCATCTATTCTGCAAATGGGGCGACGATAGCCGTTGCAGAAACAATTGCAGGAACAGAAACTGAATTTTTGAAGCTGATGAATGCGAAAGCAGAAGAGCTTGGCTTGAAAGATTATAAATTTGTCAATTCCACGGGTTTGAATAATAGTGACCTTCAAGGAATGCATCCACAAGGGACAGGTGCAGAAGACGAAAACGTCATGCCTGCAAAATCTGTCGCAAAACTAGCTTACCATTTGTTACATGATTATCCGGAAGTTTTGGAAACGACGAAAGTCAAAACAAAAATATTCCGTGAAGGTACTTCTGATGCTATCAAAATGGACAACTGGAATTTCATGCTTCCAGGGTTTGTTTATGAATACGAAGGCGTTGACGGTCTCAAGACAGGTACGACTGACTTTGCAGGGCACAACTTCACCGGGACGGCAACACGCGATGGTAAACGAGTCATTGCAGTTGTTATGAAAGCGGTTGATGCGAAAGGTGTAGGCTCGTACAAAGCACGATTTGATGCGACGCGTGCTTTGTTCGACTACGGTTTCGGTCAATTCTCAGAAGTTGAATTTGTTCCGGCTGGTTATCAGTTCAAAGATTCTAAAACGCTCGACGTTGTCAAAGGGAAAGCGAAAACTGTCGCTGTAGAGGTAAAGGAACCGATCCGTATGATGGTGAAAACGAGTGAAAAGGATCTCTATGTACCTGAACTTGTGATTGATGAATCAAAAATGAAGGACAATGCACTTCAGGCACCTATTAAAAAAGGTACAGTTGTCGGTCATGTCAATCTCGTGAAAACAGAAGGAACGGATTATGGCTTCATTGATTCAACTAATCCGGGAGCTGATGTTGTTACGAAGGATGCAGTTGAGAAGGCTGGCTGGTTCTCGCTTACAATGAGCGCAATCGGTGACTTTTTCGCAAGCATTTGGAGTAGTGCAACAGGATTTGTAAAAGGTTTGTTTAAATAAAACATCAAGGCGAGGAATCCTTAAATGGATTCTTCGCCTTTTTCAATGGACCATGCATACATGAGATCCTCGATGGCTTGTTTAATGGCCTCTGTAGAAAGGCCGCCGAAGCCGAGAAGGAAGGATGGTTCACCTTCTTTGGGAGCTGTTCTGTAACCGTTTAAGCCGTATACGCGGATGCTTGCCTTCTTTGCTGCTATTGCTAGGGATCTTTCATTTGTTTCAGTGTGGACGGTAAGAATAATGTGCATGCCTGCTTCATCGCCTGAAAATGAAACATGCGGAGCGTAGGATGACAGGGCCTCTGTGAGAACTTGAAGTTTACGTTTATATATTTTCCGCATCCTATTTAAATGGCGTGAAAAGTGACCGTCAGCCATGAAGCGGGCCAGGATGTGCTGGTCGAGCCTTGGTACTGTTGCTGAATAATGAATGAATGCTTTTTCATAACGACTTAGTAACATAAGGGGAAGCACCATATAAGCAATCCGTAGCGATGGCATCAGAGATTTTGAAAATGTACTTAAATAAATGACGTTGCCGCCTTTATCCATACCTTGCAAGGAAGGGATTGGCCTTCCAGTATATCGGAATTCGCTGTCATAATCGTCTTCGATGATAAAATGTTCGTCACCTGATGATGCCCAGTTCAATAAAGCAGTCCTACGCGCTGCTGAGAGGACGATGCCGGTAGGGAATTGATGAGAGGGAGTCACATAGGCAACAGTCGCACCTGAGTGTTGTAGAGACCTTACATCCATCCCTTCTTCATCGACTGCAATCGGAATTGCTTCCCGGTTGTTGTGGAAAAAAACGTGATGAGTAAGCGGGTAGCCGGGATCTTCGATTGCATATGTCGCTGCCGTTCCTAGAATGCGGATGACAAGCGGCATAAGTTGTTCTGTACCTGAACCAATGATGACTTGCTCCGGCGTACAGTCAACGCCGCGGGAGTGATATAAATAGCGTGCAATTTCTTGACGAAGTTCCCAATCACCGTGAGGGTGCCCGAGAAGCAGGAGATCCTTGGAAGACTCGTCCATCACATCTTTTGCGTACTTTCGCCATTGTGTAAAAGGAAATGATTCTGTATCGATTTTACCTGGTGAAAAGTCGAAGGTTATATCTTCAATTTTTTCAACCGGCCTTTTTACGGACAGCTGCATCGGTTGGGCGTAAGCTAGTTCTTCAATTGCCTGCACATAAAAACCTTTTCGAGGTTTCGATGAAATAAACCCCTCTGCTGCAAGCTGTGCATAGGCAAGTTCAACCGTCGTCTGACTGACATCAAGAAAGTCACCAAGTTTTCGTTTAGATGGAAGTTTCATGCCAACTGGCAATTTCCCATCTGTAATATCCCGTCGTATTTGGTTGTACATTTGTTCATATAGCGGCGTATCTGTACTTTTTTCCAATTTAATTAATAGCATCTCCACAGCAACCACTCCATCTGACCCCTTCAACTTGTTTGGAACTGGGTGTTTCAATAAGGTCATATTCTATTATACTGAACAATAAGAAAAGAGGGAAGCGCCTGTTCAGAGGCAACAGGCATAAGACGGGCTGACGGAACGGCGCACTTTGCCGTATAGTCGGCACGGCTTATGACCCGAGCCTCTAGGCGCTGGACTCTAGACAATAAGAAAAGAGGGAAGCGCCTGTTCAGAGGCGACAGGCATAAGACGGTTATATAGGAAGGCAGTCTAAGTTCGCGACGTCGTGTCGCAACGACTGCATGACCTGCATCCGGCAGGCCCAAGCGGCGTTCTTTGCCGTATAGTCGGCACGGCTTTCAATGATCACAGCCTAAATTCGCCGCTTCCTGCGGCAATGTCTGTGTGACCCACATCCTGTGGGCCTCCGAGCCTCTAGGCGCTGGACTCTAGACAATAAAAAAAGGGGGAAGGTAACATGAATTTTAAATACGGAGGCGTCATCATGGACGTCATTAATGCGGAGCAGGCAAAAATAGCGGAGGCGGCAGGGGCAATTGCAGTAATGGCACTTGAGCGCGTCCCTTCTGATATAAGAAAAGCGGGCGGTGTTGCACGCATGGCGGATCCACGAATCATTACGGACGTACAAGGTGCTGTTTCAATTCCGGTGATGGCGAAAGCACGTATCGGTCATATTTCCGAAGCCCGCGTACTTGAGGCACTTGGTGTTGATTATATCGATGAAAGTGAAGTACTTACTCCTGCGGATGAGGAATTCCATTTACTGAAGAGCGCATACAGTGTGCCGTTCGTTTGTGGAGCTCGTGATCTTGGAGAAGCAGCGCGTCGTCTTGGTGAAGGGGCTAAAATGCTTCGTACAAAAGGCGAACCGGGAACGGGGAATATTGTCGAAGCGGTACGTCACCTTCGTATGGTTAATGCCCAAGTGAGTAGACTTGTTCATATGAATGACGACGAAGTAATGACGGAAGCGCGCAATCTTGGTGCACCTTATGAAATCCTTCTTGCCATCAAAAAACACGGACGTCTACCTGTGACAAACTATGCAGCGGGCGGCGTGGCGACACCTGCAGATGCCGCACTTATGATGGAACTTGGCGCAGATGGCGTATTCGTAGGTTCAGGTATTTTCAAATCCGAAAATCCTGAGAAATTTGCACGTGCAATTGTTAAAGCAACAGAAAACTTCAAAGACTATAAACTGATTGGTGAACTGTCTAAAGACATTGGAGAACCGATGAAAGGGTTAGAAATCGGAACCCTTCAAGTGGAAGAGCGTATGTCAGAACGCGGTTGGTAATTAATTAAGAAAAAAGTGGGGGAGAAATCCCTCGCTTTTTTGTATACTTAATTATAGGGGTGATAAGAATGGAACAATTAAAGGTCTTCGATGAAAACTATACCTATTTGAGAAATGAAAATAGAGCCAAGGTCCACTGTGAGGGACTGTGGCATGAAACCTTCCATTGCTGGCTAGTCGATGATCAGTTTGTCTATATTCAAAAAAGAAGCGCTATTAAAAAAGACTTTCCGGGATTGTTTGATATTACCGCTGCAGGGCATATTCTCTCAACAGAAACTGTGGCAGATGGCATTCGTGAGGTGGAAGAGGAATTAGGCATAGAAGTCGATATAACGAAGCTGCATTCGAAAGGTGTTGTGCAGAACAGTATCAAATTGCCCAACTTTATTGATCGTGAGTTTTCGAATGTCTTCCTATATGACTCAACTTTTGCAGCAAGCGACTTTTCATTGCAACAAGAGGAAGTAGAAAGTGTCCATGTCGTGGAGCGAAAGGCACTAATTGACCTTTTCGTTAATGAAGTAATGACAGTTAAATGCATCAATATTTTCGATGGAACATTGGCGGAAATTGGTCTCAGCGACTTTGTTCCACACGAAAGAAATTATTTTGAACAAGTTGCACATATCTTTAAAGAGTAATCTTAAGAAAGCGGATACATTTTTTCTTTGAGTGACTTGCCAAAAAAACCAGCTTGTAGTAAAGTAAGGGTAATTTCAAACATGAGACGATGATGGGAAGCAGTAACAAGCACGTTTTTTGAAGAGAGCCGGCGGGTGGTGTGAGCCGGTAAAAACACTTGTGAATCCGTCCCTGAGTAGCCGGGCTGAAACGTTTAGTAGGCCTGAGCCGGCAGTTGAGCCGTTATTTCAATGGAGTGGATTGGACTTGGTTGTCCGGTCAATTTGGGTGGCAACGCGGGTAGTTCTCGTCCCTTTTATAGGGAATCGAGGGCTTTTTTTGTTGTCCAGCTTCAGGTGTCAGCCCCTCGAGTCACTTCCGTCTTGCTGATAAAGGCAAAAAGCACCTTTGTCAGCAAGCCTTTCAGCGCTTGTCGGAGCTAAGTGATACCTTACGCTTTTCTTTGTTGTCCACTTTCCATTATCGTCTAAAAATTAAGGAGGAATTATTCATGCTAGATATTAAAAAAGTCCGTGCAAATTTTGATGAAGTGAAAGAGAAGCTATCTAAACGCGGAGAGGATATTTCTCAGCTCGATAAATTCCAAGCACTTGATGATAAGCGTAGAGAATTGATTGCAAAAGTTGAAACCTTGAAAGCGGAACGTAACGAAGTATCTCAAAAGGTCGCTGAAATGAAGCGTAATAAAGAAAATGCAGATGACGTTATTGCACGTACGCGTCAAGTTGGGGAAGACATCAAAAAACTCGACGAAGAACTGCACACAGTTGAGGAAGAATTGAATTATATTATGATGCGTATCCCTAATATCCCGCATGACAGTGTTCCTGTTGGCGATAGCGAAGACGACAATGTCGAAATTCGCGTGTGGGGAGAGAAGCCTGAATTTGGATTTGAGCCAAAGCCACACTGGGAAGTGGGAACGGATTTAAATCTCCTTGATTTTGAACGTGCTGCAAAAGTGACGGGAAGCCGTTTTGTTTTTTACCGAGGACTGGGGGCTCGTCTTGAGCGCGCATTGATTAACTTCATGCTTGACCTTCATATTGAAGAACACGGCTACGAAGAAATGTTGCCGCCGTATTTGGTGAATCGCACAAGCTTAACGGGTACAGGACAGTTGCCGAAGTTTGAGGAAGATGCATTTTTAATCAACGAAGAGGATTATTTCCTTATTCCGACATCTGAAGTGCCTGTAACGAACTTCCACCGCGACGAAATCTTGAATGTTGCACAATTACCGGTGGCATTTGCGGCGTATAGCACGAACTTCCGTTCAGAGGCGGGATCTGCTGGCCGTGATACGCGCGGTCTAATCCGTCAGCACCAGTTCAACAAAGTTGAGCTTGTTCGTTTCGTGAAGCCGGAAGATTCTTATGATGAACTCGAAAAATTGACAGGTCACGCTGAAAAGGTATTGCAGTTATTGAAATTGCCATACCGTGCGCTAAAAATGTGTACAGCAGATTTAGGATTCACAGCTGCGAAGAAGTATGATTTAGAAGTGTGGATTCCAACACAAAACCTGTACCGCGAGATCTCTTCTTGTTCAAACTTCGAAGATTTCCAGGCGCGTCGTGCAAATATTCGTTTCCGCCGAGAAGCGGGTGCGAAACCGGAATACGTTCACACATTGAATGGTAGCGGGCTAGCAATTGGCCGTACTGTGGCGGCAATCCTTGAAAATTATCAGCAGGAAGATGGTTCTGTCGTTATTCCTGAGGTTCTTCGTCCGTATATGGGTGGAAAAGAAGTTATTACACTTTAAAAAAAGAAAACGTGCAAGGCGTCATTCGACGTCCTGCACGTTTTCTTTTTTCTCCTGTCTAGGATTCAAGCTCTTGATCAAGGCACTTACGCTTTTGGTCACTCTTTTTCCGTTCACGAATGGCCCTGAAAAATGCCGTAAGCATCTCCCCGCATTCATCCGCCGACACGCCTTCAACCACATCACATTCATGATTAAATCGTGGATCGTTCAATAAGCGATAGAGTGAGTCGACGCAACCGCCTTTTGGATCACGAGCACCGTAGACAACACGTGGGATTCTAGACTGTAAAATAGCACCTGCGCACATTGGACATGGCTCTAGTGTCACATATAGAGTTGTATCTTCAAGGCGCCAGCTGCCAATTTCTTGACATGCATCTTGAATTGCCGACAACTCTGCATGGGTAACTGCGTTTTGGGTGGTTTCTCGCAAATTATGTGCCCGTGCAATTACTTTATCCTCATGAACGATGATTGCGCCAATCGGTACTTCGCCAAGAGCCTGTGCTTTCATCGCTTCGTCAATTGCCATCTGCATATATAGCCGGTCTTTATTAAAAGTATCCAAAGTCATCACTCCTTGGTGATAGTGTAGCATTATCTAGTGGTGAATGAAGGATGTTTTCTTAATCGAGGTGTTGTCTAACTACAGCGTCCAGATGCGGGGTCAGAAGTCGGTACGGCTAGGAAGGATTAAGCTGCATCCATCCCGGATATAGGGCACTGCTTCACCGTTCCTTAAAATTGTTCCACGTGGAAAAAGTCTGAATGTTGAAGAGTGTGAAACATTTGCTACACTCTATTTTTCATTTCAACCGTGTGATAAAATAAAGAGTACTATATATTATGACGACGTGAAGGAGGATTTCTGATGTCTGTTCCGTTCATAACGGTCGAAGGTCCGATTGGAGT
Source organism: Sporosarcina sp. FSL K6-1540 (assembly GCF_038620285.1). NCBI lineage: Bacteria > Bacillati > Bacillota > Bacilli > Caryophanales > Caryophanaceae > Sporosarcina > Sporosarcina sp. FSL K6-1540. The sequence goes on along the minus strand of NZ_CP152018.1, from coordinate 1,613,993 downwards.
TGGAAAAACGTCACTTTCCAAGGCAATCGCGGACACACAGCAATTCCATCAGCTAAAAGAGATTGTGGATGAAAATCCATTTTTAAATAAATTTTATGACAACATCGAGGAATGGAGTTTCCAAACCGAAATGTTTTTTCTTTGCAATCGATATAAACAGCTTAGCGATATTAAAACCGAGATATTGAGTGAACAAAAACCGGTTGTTGCTGATTATCATATTTTTAAAAACCTCATTTTTGCAAAACGTACATTAGATCCAACAGAATATGTGAAGTACGAGGAAATCTATAAGATTTTGACGAAGGACATGCTTGTTCCGAATATAATTGTTTACCTACACGCGAGCCTAGACACACTTATGAAGCGTATTTCACAGCGTGGGCGTGCATTTGAGAAAAACATGGATCCCGCTTATTTGCAGCAACTTGCGGAAGATTACGAGACGTTCATCACGTATTTTGAATCGGCACATCCTGAAATTCCTGTTCTTCGGTTCAACGGAGATGATCTAGATTTCGTTAACAGCGAAGAGGATCTGCAATTCATTTTAGATACTGTCGATGCGACGATACGAAAAGGAGTTACATTGAATGAACTTACGTGAAAAATACGGCATCCCTCAAAATGCTGTCATTACAATTGCAGGGACGGTGGGGGTCGGCAAGTCAACGATGACGCAGGCACTTGCGGATGCACTGAATTTCAGGACATCATTTGAAAATGTCGATCAGAATCCCTACCTCGATCTTTTTTACAATGACTTTGAAAAGTGGAGCTTCCATTTACAAATTTACTTCTTGGCAGAGCGATTCAAGGAGCAGAAACGTATATTTGAATATGGCGGTGGATTTATCCAAGACCGTTCGATTTATGAAGATACAGGTATTTTTGCAAAAATGCATATGGAAAAAGGGACGATGAACCCGGTTGATTATGATACGTATACGAATCTGTTTGAAGCAATGGTTATGACACCCTATTTTCCGCATCCGGATTTGCTGGTTTATTTGGAAGGACCGCTTGACGGCATCATTTCACGTGTCAAAGAACGCGGTCGCGTGATGGAACAGGAGACACCGGTTTCATACTGGGAAGAGATGCACGGACGCTATGAGAATTGGATCAATTCGTTCAATGCATGCCCGGTATTACGTCTAGATATCAATGATTATGATCTTCTTACTAATCCGCGAGAAGTGGAAACGATTGTTGAGAAAATAGGACATTCCCTGAAGCAAACGTCACTTTTGAAAAAATGAAATCATCCCCAAAAATATAACGGATACTCTTTTTGAGGACAAAAAATTAGCAGGGCAAAACAGGGGCCAATTCGCATTAGCGGACAGGTCCCTATTTGTTCAACTAACTGGCCAGTTTGATCTTTAAGCCGACAAAAACAACAAACAGGCCTTTACACGATGCGGTAAAAGAGAACTGTTCTTTTCTCTAAACCTAATCGTCTGTCTTGGATGTCAACTTGATGTCAGCCAGGTGCTTCGCGACAACCTTCTTCCCTTCTTCCACTTGCTCGTCCGTGAAACCTTTACTCGTCATATTCGACTGCCACCTTACAAGATAGTCGCTTACTCTGTCCACTCGATCTGCTGTGCTGGCCGCGGATACTTCATGGCTAAAGCTGAGTTCCTCCTCAGCCCAATCATCAATAAAGTGGGCGCTGGCTAAAACCAAAACTGAACATGCAATGGCGACTATTGAACACACTATGGCTATCACTTTGTACGGCATTCCCATTCCCCCCAGACAGCTTCTTTTCTTAACTGTACAGGAACTTCAGGGTTAATTAAAACTAAAAATTCCGATAAATAACGAGAGATACCCATTTATTTCGGAAGGAATTTCATCTTATCCATTTCCTTCGACAGCTTAATTTGTCTAATGCTGATGGTGTGTAGGGGAAATTTCTTTTTTCGCGAGTCATTAAAATTGTTGCGATAGAAAAGCGGTTAATTCGTGGGAAATACGGAAAAAGCCCTAGTACTTGGAATGAATTAGGATTCCCACTAATACCGCTTCGACGCTTTGTGGATGCCTCCCGCGATAAGCCAGAAAGGAGACCGCTTTCAGTCTTATCGCTCCGGCTACCACGAAGACGCGCCTGCGCTAGATAGTCTATGTGAGAAAGCGCATTTCATAATCAGGGATTAGACCCGCAATCTGTATTGCAAATTTCTCGAATTAAATTTATATCAAATAGTAATCACCTTACATTCTCGCCATATACATCTCAAAATCGCATTTCTCTCGATATTGAATACCCTAGCGCAGGCGTGGCAAAGGGTTCGCCAAAGCGCCAAGCGTTCTACAATTCACACCCCGAATTACACCTCGTTTATTATTGAGTGCCATGGCAGATTCAATGGGATTCTTTAACTCAACTTTTCATAGATAATGGAGAAATAATCATACATAAAAATCCGTCGATTGATGGAGAATCAGATTGATAGTCACAACTGTTGATTAACCATTCTCTCGCATAAAAAACAGGTAAGAAAGGCTTGAAAAACTCTGTTTTCACGGGATCATTTCCGGTCAGCTTTTGGCAAACCAGCCACACCCTTTTTAGTAATCCCGTTATGAATAGTTACCTGTCGCATTCCTATACATCAAAACATCTCGGTAATCGTATAGAGGTCGTTCAATCCAAAGATACTGTACAAGAAGTGCCTAGTGTTTGATTCAGTTATTCACTGGTATTTTTTGGTTAATTAACCCATGTGATTGAAAGTAGAACTATAAACACCCATCTCACATAGAAGCAGTTTCCGGGTATGTTTACGCCACTAATTTAAGACAAACGGCACATCATCTCATTTAGATGGTGTGCCGTTTTATCTATATGTATATTGAATAATTGGATACCTATATAAACTCATTAAGTGCAGGCGCCTTAACAGGGATAGCCAACCGAAAAACGAAGAATACAGTTAATGCCAAGAGGCATCCCCGAGCGTCGTAGCGTATTCAATGGCATTTCTTATTTAAAATGTATTTTCTTTGTAATCGATATAAACAGCTTAGAGATACGAAAACCGAGATATTGATTGAACAAAAACCGGTTGTTTCTGATTATCATATTTTTAAAAACCTCATTTTCGCGAAACGGACATTAAGTCCGTAAGAGTATATGAAGTACGAGGAAATTTATAAGATTTTGACGAAGGACAAGCCTGTCCCAAACGTCATTATCTACCTTCACGCAAGCTTGGACACGCTTGTAAAGCGTATTTCCCAGCGCGGGCGTGATTTTGAAAAAAACATGGATCCCATTTATTTGCAGCAACTTGCGGAAGATTACGAGACGTTCATCACGTATTTTGAATCGGCACATCCTGTTCTTCGGTTCAACGGAGATGATCTTGATTTCGTCAACAGTGAAGAGGATCTGCAATTCATTTTAGATACTGTCGACGCGACGATACGAAAAGGAGCAAGATTGAACGAACTAACGCGAAAAATATGGCATCCCGCAAAATGCTGTTATTACAATTGCGGGGACAGTTGGCGTTGGCAAGTCGACGATGACGTAGGCGCTTGCGGATGCACTCCACTTACAGATTTACTTCCTGGCAGAGCGCTTCAAGGAACAGAAACGGATTTTCGAATATGGCGGCGGTTTTATCCAAGACCGTTCGATTTATGAAGATACAGGCATTTTTGCGAAAATGCATATGGAAAAAGGGACGATGAATCTCGTTGACTATGATACGTATACCAATCTGTTTGAAGCGATGGTTATGACACCGTATTTCCCGCATCCGGATTTACTTTCCTACTTGGAGGGGCCGCTTGACGGGATTATCTCGCGTGTGAAAGAGCGCGGTCGTATAATGGAACAGGAGACACCAATTGCTTACTGGGAAGAGATGCATGGGCGGTATGAGAATTGGATTAATTCATTCAATACGTGCCCAGTATTACGTTTCGATATTAATGACTATGATCTTATTAATAATCCTATTGAAGTGGAAACGATTGTCGATAAAATCGGGCATTCCCTGAAGCAAACGTCACTTTTGAAGAAATGAACTAAACTACAAGAATGTAGCCGGTATTATGGGCTGCATTTTTTATTTCACAAGTTTTACCCATTTTGAATAGGATGTAATGGTTACACCTGTGGGAGACTTGGGAGTTAAGAATGATTGCGGATACGATTGTTAAGCAATTTCCTTATCTGTTTATTTGAATGAAACTATGGCTTAAAGGAGTGATTGTGAAGTGAACCCTTATTCGAACGAATTACCCTCTTATCCTGTCGGGCCGAGTTATCAAGGGCCATATTCACATTATACGGCGCCCGTCAGGTATATCTTAAATAACCAAACTGATGTATATGGCAGATGTTGCATAAGTAAGGCGAAAGCCGACTTTGTGAGCATGAACCGGCTTCTCTGGATGGAGCATGTCAACTGGACGAGGATGACGATTATGGGCATCGTATTCGGCTTGCCGGATTTACCATCTGTCCAAGAGCGTCTTTTGAGAAATGCGACGGATTTGGGGAATTGCTTACGGCCCTTTTATGGCGATAATATAGCGGATAGATACGCCGCACTGATTAAAGAACATTTAGTGCTAGCTGCTGAATTAGTAACGGCAGCTGCAAAAGGGGATCCGAACAAGGCGGCGGAAGCGGAGAAACAATGGTATAGGAATGCAGACGATATCGCCGACCTTTTAAGTAGCATCAATCCGTATTTAAACAAAGAAGAATTTAGAAAAATGTTTTATACGCATTTGGCTTTAACCAAACAGGAAGCAGTTTATATGCTTCAGAAAAACTATAAGGCTGATATTGAAGTGTTCGATAAAATCGAAGCGGAAGCTTTAGAAATGTCGGATTTGATAGCGGGTGGCATTGTTAAGCAGTTTCCAGGTATGTTTATGCCGCTATGTTAAGACAAATGGCACACCATCTAATGAGATGGTGTGCCGTTTTATCTATATGTATATTGAGTAATTCGATACCTAAATAAACTCATGAAGCGCAGGCGCTTTAACAGGGGGTAGCCAACCGAACGACGAAGAATATTGTTAATTCCAAGAGGTTAATCCATATAGGTTAATGGATACTTTATCTGGCTTATGGTGGGAGGAATCCCCGAGCAACGTAGCGAATTCAATGGAATTTTTTATTAGTTGGAAAGAACCGCAGATTTCAGAAAAAATTCAGCGTACAGTTCTTTTAAGATTTTTGTTTCGTCTTTTTTATGAACGCCGAAGACAAGGCTGACTTCTGATGAACCTTGGTTGATCATTTGGATACTAGCACCAGTGCGTGCGATGGCTGAGGCGGCACGTGCAGCCAGTCCAGTAGAATGACGCATTCCTTCGCCTACAAGAACGATCATGGAGTAATTAGAATGCATATGGACGTGATCCGCGTTCAATTCCTCTTTTGCTCGGCGTACAATCCGTGCTTCTTTATCCGCATTGAGAAATTTACTTCTGATGATGACAGACAAGTTATCAATACCGGAAGGCGTGTGCTCAAATGGAATTTCTTCTTCCTCTAGGATTTGCAATAACTTTCTTCCGAAACCAATTTCCTGGTTCATTAAATATTTGTCGACAAACAGTGTGGAAAATCCACTATCAGCGGCAATACCAATGACCGGCTGTGCAAAGTAATTTCGTTCATTGACGATAAGTGTTCCCGGAGCCTCCGGATTATTGGTGTTTTTAATGCACACAGGAATGGAACGACGGAATGCGGGCATTAGCGCTTCGTCGTGAAAGACGGAGAATCCTGCATAGGCTAGTTCCCGCATTTCACGGTAAGTCATTTTATCGATGCCGACCGGATTGTCGACAACATTCGGGTTGGCTGCAAAGACTGAGTCAACGTCTGTAAAATTTTCATACAGCTCAGCTTCTGTCGCTGCGGCAAGTAGAGATCCTGTGATGTCCGATCCACCTCTGTTGAATGTCCGAAGTGTTCCGTCTGTCGTGTAGCCAAAAAAGCCTGGGAAAACGATAATACCTGGTTTGTCGCGTAATTGTGCAAGCTGGTCATCGCCTTCAGGGAGTGCGCGTACCCGTTCTGGTCGTTCATTGACCAGTAGACCGGCCTCTTTTGGACACATATAGTGTGCATCCATTCCAATGTGTGTGAAGTAGGCAGCAATTAGCTTCGCGTTGTTGTCTTCTCCAGATGCTTTTAAGCAATCCATGAAGAGATTGGCGTCATTTACATCGTTAGCGAGACGTCCATGCAAATCATTTTCGATAACGGATACGATCTCCATTGAAAGACCAAGTCCTGCAGCGATCTGTTGATAGCGGGCTACTACTTCCTTAAATTCAATTTCTGTGTCTTCCCCCCTAAGGGCTTTTTCAGCAAGTTGGATTAGTAGATCCGTTACTTTTTCATCTGAGCCAAACCGTTTGCCGGGTGCTGAGACAACAATGATTTTACGACTGGGATCAGTTTTTACGATTTGAGCGACTTTTTTTATTTGATCGGAAGACGCTACTGAAGTACCTCCAAATTTGCAAACTTTCACAATCATCAAATCCTTTCTATTATATAATGGGATGAATGTATTTATTCTATGACTTTATCACAAAAAGGTTGTTATTATCCGAATATTTCACTATAATGTCTTTATGCAAAGAACAATTGTTTTTTCATAGTGTACATACAGTTAGGAGAATCGTCAATGAGAAATGAAATTAATATTGGATTATTAGGATTTGGGGTTGTCGGCAGCGGGGTGGCTAAAATCTTGCAAGATCACCAAGAAGACCTCCATCATAAACTTGGCGTTCCTGTCAAAATTAAAAAAGTTCTTGTGAAAAATTTACATAAAAATCGGGAAACAACACTTTCATTGGAAACATTCACGGATAATTTGTATGAAGTGCTTGAAGACTCGTCTATAGATTTAATAGTAGAAGTGATGGGCGGGACCTTCGATGCGAAAGAAGCGATTGAAAGTTCCCTGCGGGCTGGAAAAGGTGTCGTAACTGCCAATAAAGACGTTATGGCAGAATTCGGACCTGGATTATTGAAGCTGGCGGATGAAAACAAGTGTGATCTGTTTTACGAAGCAAGCGTCGGGGGCGGAATCCCGTTAATTCGCACCCTTGAAGATGGACTTGCTTCTGACCGAATCCGTGCGTTGACAGGTATTGTGAATGGAACAACGAACTTCATCTTAACAAAAATGAAACATGAAAAAATGTCTTATGAAGATGCATTGGCAGAGGCGACGGCACTTGGTTTTGCAGAGGCAGATCCATCGGCGGATGTTGATGGCATTGATGCAGCGCGCAAAATGGTTATTTTGGCTTCATTGTCTTTCTCAACCGAAGTCCGTCTAGGCGATGTTTTTGTGAGAGGGATGAAGGAAATCCAAGAAGGCGATCTAGAACTGGCTGAGCAGTTTGGCTATACGGTGAAGTTAGCGGGGTCAGCTAAGAAGAATGAGGATGGTATTGAAGTAGCTGTAGAGCCTGTGTTTTTCCCGAATTCGCATCCTTTGGCATCAGTGAACAATGAGTTCAATGCCGTATATATTTATGGAGATGCAGTTGGAGAAACAATGTTCTATGGACCGGGGGCTGGATCAATGCCGACTGCCACGTCTGTAACGGGAGATATTATTGCAGCGTGCCGTAATTTGCTGCTAGGTGTCAACGGCAAAAGGTTACACGCACCTCAGTATGAGCGAAAAGTGAAAAGTGATAGTAATAAGTTCGCACGTTATTTCCACCGAATTCGCGTGAGAGACGAAGTAGGTGTCCTGACGAAATTAACGTCTATTTATAGCAAGCACGGTGCAAGTCTGGCGACGGTTGTTCAGCATTCCGATAAAAAGGCGGCTGACGCGGACCTGATTTTCATCACGCATCAAATTTCGAGACAACAGCATTTAGATATTGTGAATGAATTGAACGAGACACCAAAGGTAATCGGCGTACTAAGCCATTACCGGGTAGAGGGGGAAGAATGATGAAAAGATGGAATGGATTAATTGAGGAATATAAAGAATGGTTACCGGTGACAGAAAATACGCCGGCGTTAACGTTGCAGGAAGGGAATACCCCTCTTATTCACATGCCAAATTTATCTGAACAATGGGGCATTAACCTTTACGTGAAAACGGAAGGAACGAATCCAACTGGTTCATTTAAAGACCGGGGCATGGTTATGGCGGTCGCAAAAGCGAAAGAAGAAGGAAAAAAAGTTCTTATTTGTGCATCAACGGGTAATACGTCTGCAGCTGCGGCGGCATACGGTGCTCGTGCTGGAATGCGGACAATTGTAGTTATTCCGGAAGGTCGAATCGCACTTGGCAAGTTGGCTCAGGCGAAAATGTATGGCGCAGAAATTGTAGAAATCGAAGGCAACTTTGACGAAGCATTGGCTATGGTGCGTGCGGCTGGCGAGGGAGACGTTGCGCTCGTGAACTCGGTTAACCCGTATCGCCTTGAAGGTCAAAAGACAATTGCGTTTGAAACGATTGAGCAACTTGGAAAAGTACCGGATATTTTTGCACTTCCGGTTGGGAACGCAGGTAATATTTCGGCGGCTTGGAAAGGTTTCAAAGAATATGCTGATAAGAAGGGTACTGAGTTACCGGTTCTTCTTGGTGTACAAGCCGACGGAGCTGCACCGATTGTTTATAATCGCGTATTCGAAAACCCCGAAACGGTTGCAACGGCAATTCGAATCGGTAATCCCGCAAGTTGGGAACTGGCGAACAATGCCTTGGCGGAGTCGAATGGAACAATTCTCGCTGTAACAGATGAAGAGATTTTAGAAGCATATAGTTTAATCGCTTCATCTGAAGGTGTTTTTGCAGAACCAGGCTCGTGTGCTTCAATTGCGGGCGTTAAAAAACAAGTGGAGAGCGGCTTGTTGAAAAAAGGTTCAACTGTAGTTGCTGTATTGACGGGTAACGGTCTAAAAGATCCAGATACAGCAATTGAAGTAAATAAAGAGAAACCAATGATGTCACGGGAACAATTTGATGCGTTTCTTAGTGAGTTAAAGGCGGGGGCAAAGTAATGGCAGAATCCAATTTTTCCGTTGTCGTACCTGCATCGACGGCAAATCTTGGGCCAGGCTTCGATAGTATCGGACTTGCACTTAATCTTTATATGACGGTGAATGTATCGCCGTCAGAGGATTGGGAAGTTACGTATAAAGACGATGGTTTTGAAGATTTACCGACCGGTGAAAATAATTTAATTGTGAAGACAGTTACTAATATAGCTGAGCGAAAAGGGCGTGTTGCACCAGCATCACGACTTATCATTCAGTCGGATATTCCGCTTGGTAAAGGACTTGGAAGCAGTGCAACGGCAATTGCAGCAGGAATTGAAATTGCAAACCAACTTCTTGAATTGAATCTTTCCGCGAAGGAAAAAGTGCTTCTAGGTAGTGGATATGAAGGGCACGCGGATAATATCTCGGCTGCACTTCTTGGGGGAGTGACAATTTCTTATTTTGATGGCGTGGAAATGGATGTCGTTCATATAAGAGAACCAAAAATGGGAGCTGTGATACTTGTTCCGCCTGAGGCATTGCTGACGGAAGCATCTAGGGGGCTTCTGCCAGGCCAACTCTCACATTCAGAAGCAATACGTAGTAGCGCAGCGGGGAATGTACTTTCAGCAGCGATTGCCCGGGATGATTGGGAAACGGCGGGGCGTATGATGGAAAAGGATATCTTTCATGAGCCGTATCGTAAGAAGTTATTTCCTGAGTTCGACCGGATCCGTGAAGTTTGCCACGAGTACGGTGCGTATGGCATGACAATTAGTGGAGCGGGTCCTTCTCTTTTCGTGGCTGTGAAACAAGGTAACGAGGGCGAATTGGCAAAGCGATTGGCAGTTGCGTTCCCGTACTATGGTTGTATTGCTGTCAAACCGTCTAATGCGGGTGCTGTGGTTAATTGAATAGAGAAAAGCGCAAGCGCAAGCGCCTCGGTAGACCCGAAAAGCGCTGGCCGACTAAATTCGCCACGTCCTGTGGCAACGTCGGCACTAGTACGTCCTGTACGTCGGAGGGTCTGAAGATAAAGGCGCTCTTTGCCTTTAACTTAAAGACTGAAGCGACAGAGGAAGGCAGCTTAGGATCGCGACATCCTGTCGCAACAGCTACATGACCCACGTCCTGTGGGCCCAGGGGCTAGGCGCTGGAGCCTAGACAGAACAAAAAAGAAGCGGACCAGTAAAATGGCTCCGCTTCTTAAAGTTTAATTACTATAATAGGCAAAATAAAAATTCGTTATCTACTAACGAATTCGATTTCAAGCATATACGTTTAGTTGAAAAAATGGAGGAGGTAGAGGGATTCGAACCCCCGCGGGATTTGACTCCCCTGTCGGTTTTCAAGACCGATCCCTTCAGCCGAGCTTGGGTATACCTCCGTATCAACAATTAATAATTTATCATGTTTGAAATGAAGTGTCAACAGTTTTATAAAAATAACTTTGTTCACATGATATTAATTGATTTAATCTAGCAGATTGAGTATACTTGTAAATGCCGTGCTAGGTGGGGAGATAGCGGTGTCCTGTAACTTGCAATCCGCTCTAGCAAGACTGAATCCCTTCCCGAGGCTGTCCGTATTGTAGGGTCTGCCTCTTGCACGCAGTGTTGACGTTTGGGTCCCGCGCAATGGGAACCTATGAACTATGTCAGGTCCGGAAGGAAGCAGCATTAAGTAGAATTTCTCATGTGCCGCGGGGTCGCCTAGACCGAGCTGGCGACAGGAGTAACGCTTATGTGTGGCTGTCGGAGGAAGGTGCACGGCATTAATTTCACAATTCGACTCGTCCGTTTCTGCGGACGAGTTTTTTGTTGCGCTAATAAAGGATTCGTATAGGCGTTTGTGCTATAATGGAAACATTAGCGCATTGCGTCAAAAGGAGAGGAAACTGTTGGTGTATCAAGCTTTTTACCGCGTATATCGGCCTCAATCATTTGCTGAGATGTCCGGACAGCAACATGTGAAACAGACACTTCAGAACGCCCTCCTTCATAATAAGACGACACATGCTTATCTTTTCTCGGGTCCAAGAGGTACAGGGAAGACAAGTGCGGCGAAAGTTTTTGCGAAAGCGTTAAATTGCGAAAATGGTCCAGCAAAAGAACCGTGCAATGAGTGTCCGACGTGTATCAGCATCACGGAAGGGTCGAATACGGATGTCATCGAATTTGATGCAGCTTCGAACTCACGTGTTGAGGAAATGCGAGACATTATTGAAAAGGTACGGTTTGCCCCGTCGAATGCTCGTTTTAAAGTATATATTATCGATGAGGTACATATGTTATCAAATTCGGCATTCAATGCGCTTTTGAAAACTCTTGAGGAACCGCCATCGCATGTCGTATTTATCTTAGCAACCACAGAACCGCATAAACTACCATTGACGATTATTTCGAGGTGTCAGCGCTTCGATTTTAAACCAATTACACCGGCTGATATTACTAATCGAATGAAGACGGTACTTGCGGATACGGGTATTGAGTCTGATGAAAGTGCTTTGAAAGTAATTGCGCAGGCGGCTTCTGGAGGAATGCGTGATGCACTCAGTATGCTTGACCAAGTTGTGTCGTTTAGTGGAGACAAGATAACAATTGAAGATGCACTGCTTGTAACCGGATCAATTGGTGAAGACATTTTCCATCAGTTGGCGGAAGCGCTACTTGGTAAAGACGCTGGCATGGTACTGACATTGCTTGATCGACTTATTGCGGAGGGAAAAGATGTTTCCAGGCTAGCAGAAGATTTAATCACGTTTTTCCGGGATCTTCTTCTTCTGCGAACAGCACCCAGCTTAAAAGATTTACTCGAACTCATACCTGGCGATGAACGGTTTGTAGAAATGGCACAACGATTTGAAATGGATACGTTGTACTTATTCATTGACATACTGGCAAAAACGCAACAGGAAATGCGGTTCTCCAATCATGCAAAAGTCTATATTGAGTCTGCCTTTTTGAAAATGATTCATCTTGACAGCCCCGTGCAGGTCAGTGGAGGCAATCATGCCATTGATCCGGGGCTTACGCAGAAGGTAGCAGATCTTGAGCGCACAATTATGGAGTTGCAACAGCAGATGTCTAGTGGTGGAATGAATAAGCAGACGGCTGCAGATCAATCCGCTCAACCACGGAAAAATGCGTCAAAATCGTCGCAAGGCTTCAAAGTTCCGACAGGTAAAATTCACGAAGTATTGAAATCTGCGACAAAACAAGACATCCAGACGATTCGGGAAGAATGGGCGGGGATGATGCAGACAATGCAAAGGTCACATGCCGCGCTTCTCGAAGAGACAGAACCAGTCGCAGCATCAGAGAATGCTTTTGTGTTAAAATTCAAATATGAAATCCATTGCCTCATGGCGTCTGAAAATCCGTCACTTCGGTCGGGCTTGTCAGATGCCTTACGTTCACGAACCGGGAAAGCATATGAAGTCGTGTATGTGCCTGAAGAAGGTTGGTTGAGTGTAAGGGGAGACTTCATTCGGAAAAATGGGCTCGCTAAACAACAAGAGCCGGAAAGTTCTGATGAAGGGGTGCCTGGTGAAGAAATGCTTTCTTTCGTAAAGGAAGCAGAACAGGAAAATGCGGATCCGATTGTAACTGAGGCGGAAAAGATTTTCGGTAAAGATTTCATAGAAGTCCATGACGATTAAAAATTAGAGGAGGAAACAAACATGAAGGGTATGGGAAATATGCAAGGCATGATGAAACAAATGCAGAAAATGCAAAAACAAATGGCTGTAGCACAGGAAGAGCTTGGTGAAAAACGTCTTGAGGGTGCAGCAGGTGGCGGTATGGTAAAAGTCATCGTATCTGGAGATAAGCAGGTTGTCGAAGTAATCGTTGACCCGTCCGTAGTGGATCCGGAAGATGTTGAAATGTTACAAGACCTTATTGTCATTGCTACGAATGATGCTATGGCTAAAGCGGAAGAATTAACGAACTCGACGATGGGTCAATTCACAAAAGGATTGAATCTGCCAGGAATGTTCTAGGAGGCACATAAATGCATTATCCTGAACCAATATCAAAACTGATGGATAGTTTTATGAAATTGCCAGGTATCGGCCCGAAAACAGCGGGTCGTCTGGCGTTTTTTGTCTTAAGCATGAAGGAAGATACTGTGTTGGATTTTGCAAAAGCTCTGGTTGACGCTAAACGGAATCTGCGTTTTTGCTCAGTTTGCGGTCATATTACAGATATCGACCCCTGCCACATTTGTCAGGATACACAACGCGATGGTTCGATAATTTGTGTTGTTCAAGACCCGAAAGACGTTATTGCCTTGGAGAAGATGAGGGATTTCAAGGGGCTTTATCATGTCCTTCACGGTGCTATCTCGCCGATGGATGGAGTTGGCCCTGAGGATATTAATGTCCCGTCGCTACTTGTTCGATTGCAGAATGAAGAGGTTGAGGAATTGATCCTAGCCACGAACCCTACAATAGAAGGAGAAGCGACTGCGATGTACATCTCGAGGCTTGTTAGACCTTCAGGAATCAAAACAACTAGAATTGCGCATGGACTACCTGTCGGCGGTGATCTCGAATACGCGGATGAAGTTACATTATCGAAGGCGCTGGAAGGTCGCCGGGAGTTATAGGGGGTCCGCTTCGGTGTTTAGACGAAAAAGTAAGCTGAAAAAAGAGTTTGATGAACGCCTTCATTCATTAATGGTAGCAACGAAAGAAGAGTGGGAACAGGCAAGAGGGATTGAGCGCTATCTCAATGATTATGATCAAGAAGTAATTGTTAGACGTAAAATAGCCGAGTGTAAACACTTTTACTTATATAAAGAAGCAAAAGCTCGACAGTTAGGCAAGGATTGATATATTTTCACGGGATCGCATAGAATGGATCATTCATTGAAAAAGGAGTGTTTCCCGTGAAAGTTATCGGTATTGTTGTCGTTATATTGGTTCTCCTTCTATTAGTAGTGGTGGATAAGAAACATATCCACCGAGCT
>NZ_CP152018.1:1537500-1597500 GCF_038620285.1 Sporosarcina sp. FSL K6-1540 | reverse complement strand
TAGCGTAAACGAGGCACACCCGGAGAACTGAAACATCTAAGTATCCGGAGGAATAGAAAGAAAAATCGATTCCCTGAGTAGCGGCGAGCGAAACGGGAAGAGCCCAAACCAAGAAGCTTGCTTCTTGGGGTTGTAGGACACTCTATACGGAGTTACAAAGGAATGGATTAGACGAAGCGACCTGGAAAGGTCCGCCGTAGCGGGTAAAAGCCCCGTAGTTGAAAGTCCATTCTCTCCAGAGTGTATCCTGAGTACGGCGGAACACGTGAAATTCCGTCGGAATCCGGGAGGACCATCTCCCAAGGCTAAATACTCCCTAGTGACCGATAGTGAACCAGTACCGTGAGGGAAAGGTGAAAAGCACCCCGGAAGGGGAGTGAAATAGATCCTGAAACCATGTGCCTACAAGTTGTCAGAGCCCGTTAATGGGTGATGGCGTGCCTTTTGTAGAATGAACCGGCGAGTTACGATTCCATGCAAGGTTAAGCAGTGAATGCGGAGCCGCAGCGAAAGCGAGTCTGAATAGGGCGATAGAGTATGGGGTCGTAGACCCGAAACCAGGTGATCTACCCATGTCCAGGGTGAAGGTAAGGTAACACTTACTGGAGGCCCGAACCCACGTACGTTGAAAAGTGCGGGGATGAGGTGTGGGTAGCGGTGAAATTCCAATCGAACCTGGAGATAGCTGGTTCTCTCCGAAATAGCTTTAGGGCTAGCCTCAAACTTAAGAATCTCGGAGGTAGAGCACTGTTTGGACTAGGGGCCCATCCCGGGTTACCGAATTCAGACAAACTCCGAATGCCGATGATTTATGTTTGGGAGTCAGACTGCGGGTGATAAGATCCGTAGTCGAGAGGGAAACAGCCCAGACCACCAGTTAAGGTCCCCAAGTATTCGTTAAGTGGAAAAGGATGTGGCGTTGCCCAGACAACCAGGATGTTGGCTTAGAAGCAGCCATCATTTAAAGAGTGCGTAATAGCTCACTGGTCGAGTGGCGCTGCGCCGAAAATGTACCGGGGCTAAACGAATCACCGAAACTGTGGATTGACATCTTAGATGTCAGTGGTAGGAGAGCGTTCCAAGGGCGTCGAAGCTAGACCGTAAGGACTGGTGGAGCGCTTGGAAGTGAGAATGCCGGTATGAGTAGCGAAAGAAGGGTGAGAATCCCTTCCACCGAATGCCCAAGGTTTCCTGAGGAAGGCTCGTCCGCTCAGGGTTAGTCAGGACCTAAGTTGAGGCCGAAAGGCGTAGACGATGGACAACAGGTTGATATTCCTGTACCACCTCCCCGCCGTTTGAGCAATGGGGTGACGCAGTAGGATAGGGTGAGCGCGCTGTTGGTTATGCGCGTCTAAGCAGTGAGGTGTGGAATGAGGCAAATCCCGTTCCTATAACATTGAGCTGTTACAGCAAGGGGATTTATCCCTGAGTCCCTGATTTCACGCTGCCAAGAAAAGCCTCTAGCGAGGCGGGAGGTGCCTGTACCGCAAACCGACACAGGTAGGCGAGGAGAGAATCCTAAGGTGATCGAGAGAACTCTCGTTAAGGAACTCGGCAAAATGACCCCGTAACTTCGGGAGAAGGGGTGCTCTGGTAGGGTGTTAAAGCCCGAGAGAGCCGCAGTGAATAGGCCCAGGCGACTGTTTAGCAAAAACACAGGTCTCTGCAAAACCGCAAGGTGAAGTATAGGGGCTGACGCCTGCCCGGTGCTGGAAGGTTAAGAGGAGAGGTCAGCGCAAGCGAAGCTTCGAATTGAAGCCCCAGTAAACGGCGGCCGTAACTATAACGGTCCTAAGGTAGCGAAATTCCTTGTCGGGTAAGTTCCGACCCGCACGAAAGGCGTAACGATCTGGGCACTGTCTCAACGAGAGACTCGGTGAAATTATAATACCTGTGAAGATGCAGGTTACCCGCGACAGGACGGAAAGACCCCGTGGAGCTTTACTGTAACCTGATATTGAATTCCGGTGCAGCCTGTACAGGATAGGTAGGAGCCTTGGATTCCGGAGCGCTAGCTTCGGATGAGGCGTTGGTGGGATACTACCCTGGCTGTATTGGACTTCTAACCCATGCCCCTTATCGGGGCAGGAGACAGTGTCAGGCGGGCAGTTTGACTGGGGCGGTCGCCTCCTAAAGAGTAACGGAGGCGCCCAAAGGTTCCCTCAGAATGGTTGGACATCATTCGTAGAGTGCAAAGGCATAAGGGAGCTTGACTGCGAGACCTACAAGTCGAGCAGGGTCGAAAGACGGGCTTAGTGATCCGGTGGTTCCGCATGGAAGGGCCATCGCTCAACGGATAAAAGCTACCCCGGGGATAACAGGCTTATCTCCCCCAAGAGTCCACATCGACGGGGAGGTTTGGCACCTCGATGTCGGCTCATCGCATCCTGGGGCTGTAGTCGGTCCCAAGGGTTGGGCTGTTCGCCCATTAAAGCGGTACGCGAGCTGGGTTCAGAACGTCGTGAGACAGTTCGGTCCCTATCCGTCGCGGGCGCAGGAAATTTGAGAGGAGCTGTCCTTAGTACGAGAGGACCGGGATGGACATACCTCTGGTGTACCAGTTGTCTTGCCAAAGGCATCGCTGGGTAGCTATGTATGGACGGGATAAATGCTGAAAGCATCTAAGCATGAAGCCCCCCTCGAGATGAGATTTCCCATTACGCAAGTAAGTAAGATCCCTCAAAGAAGATGAGGTTGATAGGTCTGGGGTGGAAGCACGGCGACGTGTGGAGCTGACGGATACTAATCGATCGAGGACTTAACCAATTTTGAAAAGGGCTTGATTACCCTGATTCGTGTAGCACAATGTCTGTTTTATTCAGTTTTGAGCGAACAAGCTCAAAGAGTCTGGTGACGATTGCGAAGAGGTCACACCCGTTCCCATCCCGAACACGGAAGTTAAGCTCTTCAGCGCCGATGGTAGTTGGGGGTTTCCCCCTGCGAGAGTAGGACGTCGCCGGGCACCATGGATAACACAAAACGAGATGATTCTAAAGAATCATCTCGTTTTGTGTTATCTGCATGTTTTTTCCGGAAATTAAAGCAAAAGTACATAGAAAACATGGATTTGAAGAAATGTAGTCATTGCCAGCAAGTAGGTAATGACTTTTTGTTCGTCTAGAGTCGCCTTCTGTCCTGTAAGTAAAGGTAATAAGAACGCCTTGTCGGGGCTGAACAGGCGCTACATGACTGGTTGAACTCATATCTGTTGACTAACCAAAATAACCAGTGAATAAAGTAATCAAACACTAGGTGCTTCTTGTATGGTTGTCGTTCATCCGTCGATCTCCAAGGCTATAATAGGTACTCAAAGTGCTGAGGCTTTGGGGGATGAGGGAATAGATGGCTTCTCCGGAAACATACTAGTCCAAATGAAGACTTTGGAGCCTCCTTTACCAGTATGGTGGGTAAGAAAATGGTTATTCAACAGATGTGGGTTGTACTGGTTATATGATCGGTCTGAGATACTATATAATAGAAGGAAAGGAAGTGTGATTTACAATGAAAGATCCTAATCGGCCGCTTATTGAAGCGTTAACTAAGTTCAAAGAAGCAAACCCGATTTCATTCCACGTGCCTGGACATAAGGGGGGAATACTTTCTGGACTACCGACCGAGTTACGGATGGCTCTTCAATATGATTTTACTGAGTTAGAGGGACTTGACGATCTTCATGAGCCGAGTGGTGTAATTGAAGAGGCGCAACAGAAGCTGTCGTTACTCTATGGTTCGGATCAAAGCTTCTTTCTTGTGAATGGTTCAACGGTAGGGAATTTGGCAATGGTCTATGCGGCGTGCCGTGCGGGTGAAACAGTTATTGTTCAGCGCAATGCACATAAGTCGATTTTCCATGCGATTGAGCTGACTGGTGCAAGGCCAGTGTTTGTGTCACCGGTTTGGGATGTGACTACAAAGACAGCGGGAGGCGTGACCGCTGCGCAAGTCGGCGAGGCGCTCAAGGCCTATCCTGGGGCCAAGGCTGTTATTCTTACCTACCCGACGTACTATGGCCTAACAGGGACCGAGTTAGAAGAGACTATCAACCTTTGTCATACATATGGAGTTCCAGTCTTGGTAGATGAGGCACACGGTGCACATTTTGTTGTAGGTGAACCGTTTCCTCGTTCAGCGTTGGAGATGGGTGCGGATGTAGTTGTTCATTCAGCGCATAAAACATTGCCAGCGATGACGATGGCTTCTTTTTTACACGTACGCTCAGACTTCATCGCTGCAGAAAAAGTTGCCCGTTATTTAGGGATGCTACAGTCTAGCAGTCCATCTTATTTGTTGATGGCATCGCTTGACGATGCCAGAGCTTATGCAGAGTCTTATAATGAAGAAGATAAAAAGGTCTTCGTGGAATGGCGGGTATCTTTTATCAAACGTTTGAAACTGATACCAAGACTTCGAGCGTTTGAAACGGATGATCCGTTAAAGCTTATTTTACGCATTGAAGGTTATTCTGGTTTTGATCTACAAAAGAAACTGGAAGCGGAAGGAATTTATAGTGAAATTGCAGATCCCTATCAAGTGTTGTTCGTGTTACCGTTATTAAAAGTGGGGTCGATTTATCCTTTCGATGAAGTTTATGAGAAAATTAAAACTGCGGTTACTTGTTTGGATGGAGTGGATAAGATAATAAGTACAATAGAAGCACCACTACTTGGGGAGGGACTTTCTCGTCTTGCTTACACGTCAGAGGAAGTGGCGAATATGGAAGTGGAGTGGATTCCATACGTGGATTCCCTGGGGCGTGTGGCGGCCGCTTCCGTGATTCCCTATCCGCCGGGTATTCCGCTTTTAATTGCCGGAGAAATTGTAAAGGATGAGCATGTTCAAACTTTAGGGAAATTGCTCCAAATGGGGGCGAAATTCCAGGGGGAAATTCGAATTAACGAAAAACAGATAGTTGTAGTAAAGAATAGAGTGGAGGAATAACATGATACAGAAAGGTGTATTCATTACATTTGAAGGACCTGAAGGGGCTGGAAAGACAACAGTCATCAAAGAGTTATATAAACGTATGGAAGAACAAGGATTGAAGGTCATTCTTACGCGCGAACCGGGTGGAATTCGTATTGCGGAGAAAATCCGTGAAATAATCCTCGATAATGATCATCAGGAAATGGATGCGAAGACGGAAGCACTTCTCTATGCAGCCGCACGAAGGCAGCATCTTGTTGAAAAAGTGATGCCTGCACTTAAGGACGGAATGATTGTCCTATGTGATCGTTTTGTTGATAGTTCGCTAGCTTATCAGGGGCATGCGCGCGGACTTGGAATTGATGAGGTTCTATCGATTAATGAGTTTGCTATCAGTGATACGATGCCGGATCTGACGGTCTTTTTTGATATTAATCCAGAACAAGGACTTGCGCGAATTGCGGCAAATGACAAACGAGAAGAGAATCGATTGGATAATGAAAGTATCCATTTTCATCAAAACGTTTATGAGGGTTATCAGGAGCTCATTCGTCGTTACCCAGAACGGATTCAATCAACGGATGCATCGCTCTCTAAAGAGCAAGTAACGGAAAATGTTTGGAAAATCATATGCTCCCAACTCATTAAATAGTCAGATTCATGATATAATAGTTGGAAAGCGGAAAAGGGGAGATTATCGTGAAATTGATTGTGGCAGTTGTACAGGACCAAGACAGTAACCGGTTGTCTACGGCTTTGACCAAAGGTGACTTCCGAGCGACGAAATTGGCTAGTACGGGAGGATTTTTACGGTCGGGAAATACGACATTTTTGATTGGTACCGATGATGCCCTCATTCCGAAGGCGCTTGAACTTATTCGAGAAAATTGCCGTTCACGAGATCAAATGGTAGCTCCAGTTTCTCCAATGGGTGGAAATGCAGACTCATACATTCCTTACCCGGTTGAAGTCGAGGTTGGCGGTGCTACCGTATTCGTCCTTCCAATTGAACATTTTCATCATTTTTGATGAATAAGAGGTGAACCTAAATGAAAGTCAATAGTGACTACCGTTCGGGCATCGATAAGATGAGGAACGATCCTTTACACTCATCTCAAGGTGGAGCGCGGTTCGGCCAAATGGTCGTTAAACAAGAGCAGCGCCTCCAAGGAGAGCAGGTTACTAAGCTCCTCGGCGATATTTCATCGGCAGGGGACCGAATTGCCCGTTCTCGCAATTTGCGCGATATGGCTAAATTTAAAATGCTAGTTCGACGTTTTCTTAAAGAAGCCGTTGAATCTGGAATGGGACTTAAACAGTCTCATACATGGAATCGTTTCGGTGAGGGACGCAGGTTGAAAATTGTCGAAACGATAGATGAAAGGCTTATTGAGTTGGCAGAAGACTTGTTGAATGAAGAAAAAACATCTGTCGATCTATTAGCTAAAATTGGTGAGATCAAAGGGCTACTCATCAATCTATACATGTGATTCCGTGTTTTCTGTCGTTTAAGAAACACGGTTTTTTTGAACACGGAGGTGTGTGCTTATGCAAGATCAAATGAATAACCGACTTGTAGTAGAGCAAAAAAAAATAACTGAACGATTAAGTTCTTCTTATAAAAATGGGCGAATTGGACATGCATATATGTTTGACGGTGAACGTGGAACAGGAAAAGAAGCAGTTGCACTTTTTTTCGCCAAACTTCTTCTTTGTGCTAGTCCTGAAAAATTTGTTCCATGTGAAACATGTCATTCTTGTCGACGAGTGACGTCCAGTAATCATCCAAACGTAACGCTTATTCGACCAGATGGTCAGGATATCAGGAAAGAGCAGATGTCCAATCTTGTGTATAGCATGACGAAAAAGGGTTACGAGTCGGGTAGGAAAATATATATTATTACTAGGGCAGATCGGATGAACGTTGCTGCGGCGAATACGTTGCTTAAGTTTCTTGAGGAACCCGAAGGCGATGTAACGGCAATCCTTTTAACGGATTCATATCAATCGATATTGCCAACGATCCAATCACGGTGTCAACGGTTATCTTTTCTACCGCCATCTAGAGAAATGATGATTAGTGAGCTAGTCGAGAAGGGGATTACACCTTCAATGGCAGCGACCGTTACGATGGTCACTGCCAATCTGGATGAAGCTTTTCGACTGGCTGGAGATGATCAATTTGCACACATGCGAAAAACAGTGTTAAAATTGGTTGAAGCATCGGATAGACATGTCCATGAAGCGTTGTTATTCATTCAATCAGAATGGGCCCCTTTATTTAAAGAGAAGGAAGAGACTGAGAGTGGACTGGATTTACTGCTTTATGCTTACAGAGATGTGGTGGCATCCAAAGCCGGTTTGCAGTCAACAGCAACATTTCCCGATCAGCAAGAACTAGTTAGAGGTCTTTCGATGAAGATGACATATAGCCAGCTGTCTGCTAATATGGAGGCAATATTGCAGTCGAAAAAGCAATTGCATGGCAATATGAATCGCACACTTTTAATGGAACAATTGGTGCTCAGCATGCAGGAGGGGTTACTTGTTGTATAAAGTTGTAGGTGTCCGCTTTAAGAAAGCGGGTAAAATATATTATTTCGATCCACTGGAGTACACGCTCGACGAAGGTGACTACGTCATCGTTGAAACAGCACGTGGAATCGAATACGGTAAAGTTACAGGTAAGGTAAGAGAAGTTGGTGAGAATGATGTTGTCTTGCCACTCAAAAAGATCATTCGTCCAGCGCAAACGGAAGACCTCGAAAAAGTAGAGGAGAACCGTCTTGAGGCTGAACGGGCTTTTAGTACAGGTGTAGAAAAGATTATAGAACATTCGTTAGAGATGAAGTTGGTTGATGTCGAGTATACATTCGATCGAAACAAGATTGTCTTTTACTTTACGGCTGAAGGTCGCGTTGATTTCCGGAATCTTGTTAAAGATCTTGCTTCGATTTTCCGGACACGTATTGAACTGCGACAGATTGGTGTACGTGATGAGGCGAAAATGCTTGGTGGCATTGGACCATGTGGCCGGATGCTTTGCTGTTCAACATTCCTAGGTGATTTCGAACCGGTTTCGATAAAAATGGCAAAAGATCAGAACTTATCACTTAATCCTTCTAAAATATCAGGTCTGTGCGGACGTCTTATGTGCTGCTTGAAATATGAGAATGATGATTACGAAGAAGCAAAAGCGCTTATGCCAGATGTAGGAACACGTGTCCAAACACCTGAGGGGCCTGGAAAAGTAGTTGGACTGAATCTGCTTGAACGCCTTCTTCAAGTAAGTATGACGGATCAGGATTTGGTATTGGAGTATACGTTGGAAGAAATAATGGAACAACAAAAAAATATGGCTCAATTGATGAAATAATGAGGTGGGATAGTTGAAAGAAAAGAGTTTTCTGGATAGGGTTATGGAATTCGAGCAAGAACTCGAATCTATGCAAAAGCAATTCCGCGAATTGATTGGATTCGTCGCGCAGATGACGGAAGAGAACCATTCGCTTCAACTCGAAAACCATCATTTGCGCAAGCGGCTTGAAGAAATGGACAAACAAATTGATGAAGAAGTACAGACAATCAACACAAGGCAACATCGGAAAAAAACGAATAAAATAGACGTTGGAGAAGGCGTTGATAATTTAGCGCGCCTATATAATGAAGGATTTCACGTCTGCAATGTCCATTACGGTGGTATTCGTAAAGGGGAAGATTGTCTGTTCTGCCTCTCTTTCTTAAATAAACAAAACGTGTAAAATGAGCCGATCCTATTGCAACGTAGGCATCGGCTTTTCTTTTATTGTGGGCCCACAGGGGGTGGGTCATGCATCGGAGAGGGATTGAACTACACCCCTCTTTGTTGCCGCAGGACGCGGCATACTTAGGATGTGTTCCTTAATTCGGCGCTTCACGCATTTTTATTATGGAGGAAAATATTATGGATGAAATTTTACAAGATGATGAACGACTCGATTATTTATTAGCGGAAGATTTGCGGATTATTCAAAGTCCGTCTGTATTTTCTTTTTCTTTGGATGCAGTACTACTTGCAAGATTTGCCTATGTCCCGCTACAACAAACTGGAAAAATTGTAGATATATGTGCAGGTAACGGAGCGATTCCGTTGTTTTTAAGCGCCAGAACGAACGCTACTATTACTGCTGTTGAATTACAGGAGCGGCTTGCAAATATGGCGGTAAGAAGTGTCCGGTATAATGGGCTGGAAAGCAGGATTCGCATCCTTAATGATGATGTCATTGGCATTGCGGCAAAAATCGGCTATGAGAAATACGATACAGTAACATGTAACCCTCCCTACTTCCCAGCGCATGAGGCAAGCGAAAAGAACTTATCGGAGCATCTGGCAATTGCCAGGCATGAAATCCATCTAACGCTTGAACAGGCTATCCAGTCGGCAAGCGAATTGTTAAAGCAGGGGGGAAAGGCGGCGTTTGTCCACCGTCCAGGACGTTTACTCGACATTGTCACTGCAATGCGTGCAAATCGACTTGAGCCTAAACGAATTCAGTTTATTTATCCGAAAGAAGGTAAAGAAGCAAATACATTGCTAATTGAGGCGATTAAAGACGGTAAGCCAGATTTGAAAGTATTACCGCCTCTCTATGTGTATGGTGCTGATAATGAATATACGGAAGAAGTGAGGCTCCTCCTTTATGGACAAAATGGGTGATCACTTATTTTATGTATTAGAATGCAAGGATGGGTCCTATTATGCCGGTTATACGAATGATTTGGAAAAGCGTGTTCGTGTACATAATGAAGGGAAGGGCGCTAAATATACACGCGCAAAACGACCTGTACAATGTATTTACCATGAGAACTTCGAAACGAAACGTGAAGCTATGCAGGCAGAGTATCAATTTAAACAACTGAAGAGGAATGCGAAAGAGATTTATATTAGAAAGAGGCGAAACGTAAATGAAGTCACAGAAAAGTGCTGAACCAGGCGGTGGAAAACTGTTTTTAGTCGGAACACCAATCGGTAATCTTGAAGATATGACATACCGAGCGATTCGTATCTTGAAAGAGGTAGATATGATAGCGGCAGAGGATACGCGAAATACAATCAGGTTATGTAACCATTTTGAAATTAAGACACCGCTAACAAGTTACCATGAACATAATATTGAAGTTGGTGGCGAAAAGATTTTGGCCATGCTTGCCGATGGAAAGACAGTTGCACTCGTGAGTGATGCGGGTATGCCATGCATTTCTGATCCGGGGGCAGACATTGTAGCCAAGGCAATTATTGAAGGGTACGACGTAGTTCCTGTTCCAGGCGCGAATGCAGCAATCAGCGCGCTAGTTGCTTCAGGGTTAGTACCGCAACCTTTTATGTTCTTTGGTTTCTTATCACGTCAGAAGAAGGCCAGGAACATTCAATTAGACGATTTAAAACTACGAGAAGAGACGGTTATTTTATATGAGGCACCTCACAGGCTAAAGGAAACTTTACGCGCGTTACAGACGAGCTTCGGTGGGACACGCTCTGTTGTCCTGGCAAGGGAATTGACAAAACGTTTTGAGGAATTTCTTCGTGGTACGCTTGAAGAAGCTGTTTTATGGGCAGAATCAAATGAAATACGTGGCGAGTTCTGTATTGTAATCGAAGGCAGTGACGGAGTTATTGTGGAAGAGCAACAGGAGTGGTGGAACGACTTAGAAATTCGTGATCATGTGACAGAATTGATGGAAAGAAAAGGTCTTCGTTCAAAAGAGGCAATCCGAGAAGTAGCAAATGACCGTGGATTAAGCCGTCGCGATGTTTATAAAGAATTTCATGTCGAAGATGAATGACAGACAGTAGTACATAAGAAAAACGCTGTAGTCTGAACGTGAAATTTTTATGTTGCAATGTATTCACAGTATGAGATTTTATAGTATCCTAAGCAACGAAAAAAAATCCAGAACGGTTAACCGATCCGGACAATACTATTATTGATTTACTTTTTTAAGCTATCTTCAATTTCCTTGATGAGTTGTTTTGCGCCTTCTGGGCTCAAAATTAACTTGCCATCGATAAGACTTAAATTGTCGTCAGACACATCGCCCGTAATCGAGCATGTCATATTCGGCATATATTTCTTCAAGATGATTTTATCTTCATCAACGTAAATTTCCAAAGCGTCTTTTTGTGCAATACCAAGTGTACGGCGTAATTCAATTGGAATTACTACACGTCCAAGTTCATCGACTTTTCTTACAATACCAGTTGATTTCATGAGTTTAACTCCTTTCAATACATTTAGTTTCGTCAAAATTCGACAAAATTCTCTTAACAACTTTTATCATACCAATTCTTCCAATTAACGTCAATACTAGGCGCTTAAAACTATGAGAAAAATAGTAGTTATTTAAAAAAATGCGCTATTTTTCGACAAAAATAGACTAATAGACACGGAAATAACAATGACGTTAGCTGTTGTCGAGGAATTTCATTGTATCGCCAGTACGCTTTAGATAGAATAGATAGTACATACTTATACACTGGAGGAATATTCGTGGCTGATCAGAAAAAGACTTTCTATATTACAACACCTATTTATTATCCAAGCGGGAATTTCCATATTGGTACCGCATATACAACTGTCGCTTCTGACGCGATGGCTCGTTACAAACGACTGCGCGGGTATGATGTTCGGTTCCTGACTGGAATGGATGAGCACGGTCAAAAGATACAGGAAAAAGCGCAAGAGGCCGGACTGCCACCGCAGGAGTTTGTCGATGGTATCGCAGAGACAGCGAAAAAGGTCTGGAATACAATGGACATTTCATATGACGACTTCATCCGTACGACGGAAGAGCGCCATAAAGTGATTGTCGAAAAGATTTTTAAAACATTCCTTGATAACGGCGATATTTATAAAGGGGAGTACGAAGGATGGTATTGCCTACCTTGTGAAACATACTTTACGGAAGGGCAGCTTGAAAATGGCAACTGTCCTGATTGTGGACGACCTGTCAAAAAAGTGAAGGAAGAATCATACTTCTTCAATATGAAGAAGTATGCTGGAAGACTGTTGAAGTTTTACGAAGATAATCCGAAGTTTATCGAACCGGAATCGCGTAAAAACGAAATGATTAATAACTTTATCAAACCGGGGCTTGAAGACTTATCTGTTTCTCGTATGTCGTTTGATTGGGGCATAAAAGTTCCTGGGGATCTGAAGCATGTCATTTATGTATGGGTCGATGCGTTGACGAACTACATCACAGCGCTTGGCTATCAGTCAGATGACGATTCGTTATTCAAAAAGTATTGGCCGGCGGATGTCCATGTTGTTGGAAAAGATATTGTTCGTTTCCATACAATTTATTGGCCGATTTTCTTAATGGCACTCGATTTACCGTTGCCGAAGAAAGTATTTGCGCATGGTTTCATCATGATGAAAGATGGAAAAATGTCGAAATCTAAAGGCAATGTCGTCTATCCGGAAATGCTTGTTGAGCGCTACGGACTCGATGCGACACGTTATTTCCTTCTTCGTGAATTGCCGTTTGGGCAAGATGGTGTATTCTCACCCGAATCCTTTGTGGAGCGGACGAATTATGACCTTGCAAATGACCTCGGAAATTTATTGAACCGATCAATTTCGATGATCAATAAATATTTCGACGGAGAGATTCCGACACAAGGCCTTATCGCAACAGATTTCGATGACAGCTTGACGAATTTCATGACGACTACGGTCGGGAAATACGAAGCGTCAATGGAGAACATGCAGTTTAGCGCTGTCCTTGGCGATTTGTGGGCTCTTATATCGCGGACCAACAAATACATCGACGAGACGTCTCCATGGGTGTTAGCGAAGGATGAGGCGGATAAAGGGAAACTAGCGTCTGTTATGATGCATCTTGCGACTTCACTCCGTCACATTGCTGTATTATTGCAACCGTTTATGACGGAAGCGCCTAAACAGATCATGACGCAACTGGGTCTGGATGAAAAATTGCTTGCTTGGGATACGCTGGGTAATTTCAACGCGATTCCGACAGGCACGAAAGTCGTAGAAAAGGGTGTACCAATCTTCCCGCGCCTGGATGCGGACGTTGAAGTCGTTTATATCCGTGATCAGATGGCGATTACTGCACCGGCTGAAAATGCGCCTGCTGAGCAACCTGCAAAAGTGGAAGTTGAAGAGCCGGTAGTGGCGGAGATTTCAATCGATGATTTCCTGAATGTCGATTTACGCGTTGCGACAGTAACTGCATGTGAAAGAATTCCGAAAGCAGATAAATTGCTGAAGCTCCAACTAGATATGGGTTATGAGAAACGACAAGTTGTATCGGGCATCGCAGAACATTACGAACCTGAGGCACTAGTTGGGCAGAAAGTAATTGTTGTTGCCAACTTGAAACCTGTAAAATTACGTGGAGAGCTATCCCAAGGTATGATTTTGGCTGGGAAATCAGATGGTATTTTGAAACTTGCCACAGTCGATCAGTCACTTGAAAATGGTGCACAAGTTAAATAAGAATAGAAACGGCGTCCCTCATGGAAACGCCGTTTTTCTTTTTTGAGTATATTATCAATTTGTAAACTATTTGAGTTGAACAAATGAATACCTATATAAACTGAGCGAAGGCGCCTTACAAGGGGTAGCCGAAGCCCTAAGACTGGCGGGCGAAGCTGCTTGGCTTAGGGTGGGAGGCATCCCCTAGCGCCGTAGCGAATAAGAAGGAAATCCGTTCGATTAAAATAAAACAATTGTGAGGCGAAAGTAATGTATATAGATACACACGTTCATTTAAATGCAGATCAGTATGAAGAAGATATAGATGAAGTGATTCAACGTGCCCAAGAAGCCGGTGTTGACAAGATGGTGGTCGTTGGATTTGATCGCAAGACGATTTTGAAGGCAATGGAACTGACTGAACAGCACGCTTTCATTTACGCCGTTGTCGGTTGGCATCCTGTAGATGCAATCGACTGCACAGAAAAAGACTTGGAATGGATTGAATCACTCGCCGCGCACCCTAAAGTTGTTGGTATAGGGGAAACAGGACTGGATTATCATTGGGATAAATCACCGCGAGATGTGCAACAGGAAGTGTTCAGAAAACAGATTCAGCTTGCCCAGAAAGTAAAACTGCCAATTATTATCCATAACCGAGATGCAACGGCGGATGTCGTTCGTATCTTGAAAGAAGAGGGAGCAGAAAAAACGGGCGGAATTATGCATTGTTTTGGTGGAAGTGTCGAGACTGCAAATGACTGCATAAAAATGAATTTCATGATTTCATTGGGAGGACCAGTTACATTTAAAAATGCAAAGGCGCCAAAACAAGTTGCAACGGAAATTTCGCTTGATCATTTATTAATCGAAACAGATGCGCCTTATCTCGCACCTCATCCGTACCGTGGAAAAAGGAATGAACCGGCATGGGTGACGCTTGTTGCGGAAGAAATAGCGAGACTTAAAGGTCTCCCTGTTGAAGAAGTGGCAAAAAGAACGACCGCAAACGCTTTGAAAGTATTTAACATAACATGAATAAGATGGTAGGAAGTTTTCCACACTTTTCATATGAAGGGCTTCCTAAATTTGTTATTCACCAAATTCATACGGGTTGACATGCCGAAGAGTACCCTTTATAATCAGCCGAGTGATGAAGGAGGAGTTTTTTTCATGTCAAAAAGTACCATGAAAAACCTGTTCTATAAGTCATTGAGGAGTAAAAAAGTAGCGATTACCGTAGTTTCGCTAACGCTATTTGTTACTGTTATTTCACTTGTTCTCTTTGAGGGAACAAAAAAATCGATCACGTTGGACGTGGACGGTAAAGAACTTAACATTAAAACGCACGCACATACAGTTGGTAAACTTCTCTCCGAACAGGAAATTGAAGTTGCCAAACACGATCTAGTAATACCCTCAGTGAATACACCTATCGAGGATGGTCTATCGATTAGGTGGGAACAGTCGCAACAAGTTGTAATAAATGTCGATCAGGATACCAAATCCATATGGACGACTAATCATAAGGTGGAAGAGATACTTGCTGAAGCAGATATCGAAATTACCGAATATGATGTTGTAAACCCAGTGCTAGATGAACAGCTAGGGAAAGAAAATAGCATTACCGTCCAAAAAGCGTTTGAAGTAACGTTGAATGACGGCGGAGAAGAAAAGAAGGTCCGGTCAACTTCGACTACGGTCGCTGACTTTTTAAAGAGAGAGAACATTCATTTGAATGATGACGATCGTCTGAATAGAAAGGCAGATGGGTATCTAAAGCCTGGCTCTATAGTGGCAGTCGTACGAGTGGAAAAAGTCACCGATGTAGTGGAAGAACCGGCGAACTTTGCAGTTGAAACACGCAACGATCCATCTTTACTGAAAGGGCGCGAAAAAATCGTCCAAGCGGGAAAAAAAGGAACGGTTTCACGGAAGTTTGAAATTGTGAAAGAAAACGGGAAGGAAATTTCCCGTAAGCTTCTAGAAGAGAAGTCAATTAAAAAACCACAAACGAAGATCGTTTCCATAGGCTCGCAAGTGATGGTCGCAAGTGCATCAGCTGGGATGTCTAATTCAAAAACTGTATCGCGTAACGATTCATCCGCGGAAGGTGGGGAGTTCTACGTAACCGCTACGGCCTATACGGCGCATTGTAATGGTTGTTCTGGAATTACACGAACAGGCATTAATTTACGTGCGAACCCTAATTTGAAAGTCATTGCAGTCGACCCAAGCGTTATCCCGCTCGGTTCTAAAGTGTGGGTTGAAGGATACGGCTATGCCGTTGCAGGGGATACAGGCGGTGCAATCAAAGGCAAGAAGATTGATCTGCACGTAGCAACGAAAGGCGATGCTTATAAATTCGGCAGACGCCAAGTGAAAATTAAAATCATCGATTGATATATACATCCGCAGGACTGATATTAGTCCCGCGGATTATTGTGTTATAGCTATCTTCTGCTGAAGGAAGTTAAACCTCTGGGGGATATTATAAATTTTGAATTACGCCGAGGCGTAATTGATCGCCTGCCCATCTGTACATCCGCTTGCCGTCAGAGTAGAATTAGGGAAAGAATGCAATGGGAATGAGGATTTTTGTGAACATTAAAGAAATTATTGTTGTTGAAGGCAAGTCTGATACAGTAGCCGTGAAACGGGCAGCAGGTGCGGATACGATTGAAACGAACGGTTCTGCAATCGACGAGTTAACACTCACACGTATTCGGCATGCTCAGGAAACGCGAGGCGTCATCGTATTCACGGATCCCGACTTTCCTGGCAGAAGAATCCGCGCCATCATTGAAGAGCGTATTCCAGGTGTTAAACATGCTTTTCTTGAAAAGAAGCTGACGATTGCCAAAAATGGATCGGGGCTAGGTATTGAGCATGCACATGATGAGCATATACGGGCTGCGCTAAGTGCGGTTTACACCGTGGACGACCAGCCTGCTGTTGATATACCACTAGCAGATTTGATGACGGCTAGGCTTATCGGACATCCTGATGCAAAAAGGCGCCGTGAGCGCTTAAGTGAGCTGTTGCAAATCGGTCAAGTGAATGGCAAAGGATTAAAGAAGCGGTTGGAAATGTTCCGAATTGGTTATGATCGATTGGGAGAAGTATTAAAGGTTCTAGACGAGGAGGAAACGGAAAATAATGAATAAAGATATTGCGACTCCGGTCAGGACGAAAGAGATTCTCGCTAAATACGGTTTTTCGCTCAAAAAAAGTTTAGGTCAAAACTTCTTGATTGACCCCAATATTTTACGCAATATCGTTTCGCACGCAGGCTTGTCCGAAAAAACAGGTGTTATTGAAATCGGACCCGGTATTGGTGCATTGACAGAACATCTTGCAAGAAGCGCAGGAAAAGTCGTCGCTTTTGAAATTGACGGACGCCTCCTTCCTGTATTGGAAGATACCCTGTCGCCTTACGACAACGTGACAATCGTTCATCAGGACATACTGGAAGCTGACCTTCTACAAGTAATGCAGGATCACTTCGCGGATTATGAGGATGTTGTAGTTGTTGCAAACTTGCCTTATTATGTGACAACGCCAATTATCATGAAATTCTTACTTGGTAAAGTTCCAGTATCAGGTATGGTAGTTATGATGCAGAAAGAAGTAGCAGATCGCATTACCGCCGTTCCAGGGACAAAAGCATACGGTTCTCTATCCATAGCTATTCAGTACTATATGGATGCGGAAGTGGCTATGATTGTACCGAAGACGGTATTCATGCCGCAACCGAATGTTGAATCGGCTGTTCTACGTTTGACAAGAAAAGAAACGGCGCCAGCAAAAGTAATCGATGAAGACTTTATGTTTGTAGTTTCTAGAGGTTCATTCGTCCAACGCCGGAAGACGATCTTGAACAACCTACAATCGTCACTTCCTAATGGCAAGTTGAAGAAAGAATTAATATTGAAAGCTTTCGAACAAATTGGCATGGACCCTGGCCGACGTGGAGAAACACTGACAATAGAAGAGTTTGCAAACTTGTCGAATGCCTTGTATGAGGACTTCTTTGAGGAGAAGAAAAAACGATAGAGTTAGAACGTTTTTATTAGAAAAATACCCTTTTTTCTAATAAAAAGATTGACAAAGTAGACAAGCAATTGTTAAAATGAAGATTTTAATTGACAGAAACTTTTAAAAGTGTTATGCTTATACTTAGTGAGGTGTAAGCGACGTGCCAAAAACATTAGCGGACATTAAGAAGTCATTGGATTCTCATCTGGGAAAACGTTTGCACTTAAAAGCAAACGGTGGTCGGAAGAAGACAATCGAGAGAGCTGGAGTGCTGCGAGAAACATATCGTGCAGTATTCGTAGTTGAACTTGACCAGGACGAAAATGCATTTGAAAGAGTATCTTACAGCTACGCAGACATTTTAACCGAAGCGGTTGAAATAACAATTCTTGAAGGTGCAGATCCTACTGCATTCATTATCAAATAATTACAGTCTTAATGATTTAATTCATTTTTAAACAACACCTGTGCAAGCATTCTGAAAATGGATGTCTTGTGCGGGTGTTTTTTCTTTCGTTTGGTTCATACTACAATTGTCAGCCAAAAGGAGGAAAACCGAATGGCGAAAAAACGTGGCATAATGTCTGAAGGCTTGAAGGTAGAAATTGCGAAAGAGCTTGGATTTTATGATGTTGTGGAGCGAGAAGGTTGGGGCGGCATCAAATCACGCGACGCGGGCAATATGGTGAAGCGAGCAATTGAAATGGCCGAACGAGGAGTAGCACAAAAGAAATAACGCTATGAATTACCCATTATCCAACTAACAGGCTGACAAAAGAAGAGCTGAATCCGGGGCATCAAGATATCCGGCCAGCTCTTCTTTTTAGTGCCTGGGAAGTTGTGCGATATAGATAGGATTGGCCGTCCGTTGTTGATGATTGGTAGGTATGATTATATGGTCGGTTGTGTTTCCACATTTGTTCTGAAACCGAGGCATTCAAAAATCAATTATCCTATTATTATCATTTCACAGCGCAAATATTTCACCCTATGCTAAAATAGGGGGATACAGACTAGCTGGAATGGAGGGAGCCGGATGCTTTATGAAAAGGCACCAGCAAAAATCAATTTAACACTCGATGTATTACATAAGCGACCGGATAATTTTCATGAAGTCGAAATGATTATGACTACGGTTGAT
Organism: Sporosarcina sp. FSL K6-1540; assembly: GCF_038620285.1. Lineage (NCBI taxonomy): Bacteria > Bacillati > Bacillota > Bacilli > Caryophanales > Caryophanaceae > Sporosarcina > Sporosarcina sp. FSL K6-1540. Next base: position 1,578,918 of record NZ_CP152018.1, on the reverse strand, counting down.
TTAGCAGACAGAATCTGGCTTCGTCCGACAGATAACGGGAAAATCATCATCAAGGCATCAGAACGACATGTACCCAATGATCGAAAGAACTTGGCTTATCAAGCTGCTGAATTGTTACAAATTGAATGTGGTATTACAAAAGGTGTTGAGATTACACTAGAAAAAAGTATTCCTGTTGCTGCAGGGCTCGCGGGCGGAAGTTCGGATGCTGCTGCTACACTACGGGGATTGAATAGGCTATGGAATTTAAAATTGAGTGTTGAAGAACTCGCGAGGCTTGGGGCACGGATTGGTTCGGATGTTTCATTTTGCGTACATGGCGGTACAGCACTTGCGACGGGGCGCGGAGAATTAATTGAAATCCTACCTCCCCCACCAAACTGTTGGGTCATTCTCGCGAAACCAGCCATTTCGGTTTCGACAGGAGATATATACGGAAAGCTGAATTTATCTGCGATTGATCATATCGATACGGTTCGAATGATTGAAGCATTAAGGGCGGGAGATTACGACAAAATGTGCAACTCAGTCGGGAATGTCCTAGAAACCGTCACAATGGATCTGTATCCACAAGTCGTTGTTCTGAAAGAGCAGATGAAAAGATTTGGTGCAGATGCAGTTTTAATGAGTGGTAGCGGCCCGACAGTTTTCGGTCTCGTTAAACATGAATCCAGGGTACCGAGAATTTATAACGGGCTAAAAGGGTTCTGTCCAGAAGTATATGCGGTTAGAATGGTCGGTGGACATACAATTCTTGATTAAATACGTACGATTGTGGTAATGTACATTAAAATATTCGGGTTTAGGAGATGGTACTATGAAGTGGAAAAGGAGCGAGCGGCTTGTAGATATGACTAGCCAATTGTTGGAATCTCCACATGAACTTATTCCACTGACCTTCTTCTCCGAACGTTACCAAGCGGCTAAATCCTCGATTAGTGAGGATTTGACGATTGTAAAAGAAACGTTTGAGGAAAAAGGCACAGGAAAACTGGTGACGGTTTCCGGAGCAGCGGGAGGAGTGAAGTTCATCCCGAAGATGGTAGAATCCGACGTTCGTGAAGTGATGTCGCTTCTAATGGAGAAACTTGGGCATTCGGATCGATTGCTGCCAGGCGGTTATTTATTCATGACGGATCTTCTTGGCAATCCGCGCATTATGGATCGTGTGGGTAAAGTATTTGCTTCAGCGTACGCGGAGACAGACATTGATGTGATTATGACGGTAGCGACGAAGGGTATTCCGATTGCTCATGCAATTGCGCGTCACCTGAATGTCCCAGTCGTTGTCGTTCGCCGTGATAGCAAGGTGACCGAGGGACCAACTGTGAGCATTAATTATGTATCTGGTTCAACCAGACGTATTCAAACAATGGTATTATCGAAAAGAAGCATGCAAAGCGGACGCAAAGTCCTCATTACAGACGATTTCATGAAAGCAGGCGGTACGATGCTTGGGATGAAGAGTCTTCTGGAGGAATTTGGTTGCGAACTGGCAGGTATAGCTGTTCTAGTAGAATCCGATCATGCTGAAGAGGTTCTCGTCGATAACTACTTATCTCTTGTTAAGCTTCATGCAGTAAATGAAAAGAATGGGACCATCGAGTTAGAAGAAGGAAACTATTTTGCGGAAGGTGGAAAATGATATGAATTATGTAGCGACAGAAAACGCACCACAGGCAATTGGACCTTATGCACAAGCGGTTAGTGTGAACGGAATGGTATATACATCCGGGCAAATTCCATTGACACCGGAAGGACTGCTTGTTGAGGGGACTATCGAAGATCAAACGCACCAAGTGTTCGCCAATTTAAAAGAAGTGCTGAAAGCAGCAGGTTCATCTTTGGATAAAGTAGTCAAAGCAACTGTTTTTATTAAAGATATGAATGAATTCGTTGCTGTCAATGACATTTACGCACAGCATTTTGGGTCTCATACACCTGCACGTTCAACTGTTGAAGTTGCTAGATTACCGAAAGACGTAAAAATTGAAATAGAGGTTATTGCTCTAGTAGCCAAATAACAGATACCCGCCCAAATATCACTTGGGGCGGGTTTTTTATTTCCGTGTCTTTCAAAATGTTTAAATAATTGTGTTTATAAAGAAGGGAAACGCTTACTTTTGTGGAATATAGTCGTCATGCACTGTAAAGACAAAAGGAGTGGTAAGAGATGGAAGTAACAGATGTGAGGTTACGAAAGATGGAAACTGATGGAAGGATGAGGGCAATTGCTTCGATTACAATTGACGATGAATTTGTCGTGCATGACATTCGGGTCATCGATGGAAATGAGGGATTGTTCGTAGCGATGCCGAGTAAACGAACGCCTGATGGAGAGTTTCGTGATGTAGCACATCCAATTAATACAAGTGCTCGAACCAAAATCCAAGATGCAGTAATGGCGGCATACCACCTTTCTGCAGAAGAAGCAGTATTTGAAGGCGCTGGTGCATGATGTGGCCCCTTCGTTTTTACCTATACTTATCGTGAAATAATATAGACAGCCTGTGGATAATTTACAATATAGAAGTTTCACGTCTAGGCTCCGGGCACAAAATGCTCGGAGACCTGCAGGATGTGGGTTCCGTTGAAGCGGGATTGAACTACGATTCACTTTGTGCTAGATGATAAGGACAACTTAGGTTGTGTTCACTTGCAGGTACCCTGCGCTTTTTTTATGGATTTTTTTGGCATTAAAAAGCTGAATAAAAAAGAGAAAATAATGATAAAAGATTGTAATCAACTTGTCAAGAGGTATGAGGTTGAAAATTAGCCCGTTTTCAGCTATAGTCAATAGTGAAAACATTCGAGGGGGATTCGCCTTCATCCCTCATTCATGGGGGCTATTAAATGACAAATACATATGCCGTTGTCCTGGCTGCAGGGCAAGGTACACGGATGAAGTCCGATTTATATAAAGTACTGCATCCCGTTTGTGGAAAACCGATGGTCGAACACGTAATTGATCATATACGCGGTCTTGGTATTGGTCGAATTGTTACGATTGTTGGACATGGTGCAGAAACGGTAGAAGAAACGCTTGGAGAGAAAAGTGAATATGCGCTACAGCAAGAGCAATTAGGCACGGCACATGCTGTTCAGCAGGCTGAGAGGCTTATTGGTGACTTGGATGGTACGACTATCGTTGTATGCGGAGATACGCCGCTCATTCGTTCTGAGACAATGGAGGAATTGATTGCGCATCATAAAGCAACAGGAGCAAAAGCAACTATCTTGACGGCTAATGCGGATGATCCAACAGGATACGGGCGTATTATCAGGGGAGAGAGTGGCCAAGTCCTCCGAAATGTTGAACAGAAAGATGCAACTCCTGAAGAACAAAAAGTGACGGAAATCAATACAGGGACCTATTGCTTTGACAATCGGACACTTTTTGAAACGTTGAAAAAAGTGAAAAATAATAATACGCAAGGGGAATACTATCTCCCTGATGTTGTCGGTATTTTGCAATCTGAAAATGCACTCGTTTCAGCATACGTGACAGGGGATTTCAGTGAAACACTCGGTATCAATGACCGCGTAGTCTTGGCAGAAGCAGAGCGTGTCATGCGTAGACGTATAGCTGAAAAGCATATGCGGAATGGTGTAACAATTATCAACCCCGAAAGCACGTATATAAGCGCGGCAGCCGAAATTGGCCGTGATACAGTTCTTCAACCGGGCACAATGATTGAAGGTCATACCGTTATCGGCAATAAGTGTGTAATAGGACCAAATAGCCAGATTGTCGACAGTGTAATCGGTGATAATACAAATGTGCATTCATCTGTTGTACTATCTAGCAGAATTGGTTCAACTACGGCAATAGGACCGTTCGCACATATCCGCCCGGACTCTGATCTTGGCGACAGTGTGAAAATCGGTAACTTTGTGGAAGTGAAAAAGGCGACACTAGGTGAAGGTAGCAAAGTGTCACATTTAAGCTATATTGGTGACGCAAAAATTGGGTCGCATGTAAATGTAGGTTGTGGAACAATCACTGTTAACTACGATGGCAAGAACAAGCATCTTACAACAATCGAAGATAATGCATTTATTGGTTGTAATTCCAATTTAGTCGCTCCAGTTACAGTTGGAAAAGGTGCATATGTAGCAGCTGGATCGACAATTACTAAAAGTGTGCCAGAAAGTTCACTTGCAATTGCGCGTGCACGGCAGGAGAATAAAGAAGGATATGCAAACAAACTAAATCTCAGTTAAACAGGGGGAACATGATGGCTAATCACTATCCTAACGATAAACTTAAGATATTTTCTTTGAATTCGAACCAAACACTTGCGGTGCAAGTAGCGGAAAAAATCGGACGTCCACTTGGCAAATGCTCGGTCAAACAATTCAGTGACGGAGAAGTCCAAATCAATATCGAAGAAAGTATCCGTGGCTGCGATGTATTCGTCATCCAGTCGACATCGTACCCTGTCAATGAAAACTTGATGGAACTTCTTATTATGATTGACGCTTTGAAACGTGCGTCAGCACGCACAATCAATGTCGTTATGCCTTATTATGGCTATGCGCGCCAAGATCGTAAAGCACGTTCACGTGAACCGATTACAGCGAAACTTGTTGCAAATTTACTTGAAACAGCAGGAGCCCACCGTGTCATTGCAATCGATTTGCATGCACCACAAATCCAAGGTTTCTTCGATATCCCAATCGATCATCTTGTTGCTGAGCCAATCCTTACAGAATACTTTAAAGGAAAAGGTTTTAACACTGATGAACTTGTTATTGTATCACCGGATCATGGCGGTGTAACGCGTGCGCGTAAGATGGCGGACCGCATGAAAGCACCTATTGCGATTATTGACAAACGTCGCCCACGCCCAAATGTTGCTGAAGTGATGAATATCGTTGGCAATGTTGAAGGGAAAACAGCAATCCTAATTGATGATATTATCGATACAGCAGGGACAATCACAATTGCGGCGAGCGCTTTAATCGAAAGTGGAGCAAAAGAAGTGTATGCTTGTTGTACACACCCAGTGTTGTCAGGTCCAGCAATCGAACGAATTGATAATTCGCAAATTAAAGAATTGGTTATTACAAATTCAATTGAGCTTCCGGCAACGAAAACATCCCCAAAAATCAAGCAACTTTCTATCGCTTCATTGCTTGCAGAAGCGATCGTGCGTGTGTTCGAAGAGAAATCTGTTAGTACATTGTTTGAGTAAATTTAATTTAGATGTTTCATGTCGCTTGTCATTGGGTATTTATTAGTTAACACAACTTTTTTTAAAGAAGGGTGATTAAATAAAATGAGTACAACTATACAATCAGAAGCGAGAGTACCATCAAAACAATCAGCACTAACTGGATTACGTAAAGAGGGCTATGTTCCAGCGGTCGTCTACGGTTATAAAACAGAAGCTACATCGATTTCAGTAAAAGAGCGAGACTTACTAAAAACATTACAAATAACGGGCCGTAATGGCGTTATTAAACTTAATATTGACGGGAAGGACCTTAATGTTGTCCTAAACGATTATCAATCTGACGTATTAAAAGGTGAAATTCGACATGCGGACTTCCTTGCTATCAATATGACAGAGGAGCTTGAAGTAGATGTTACTATACATCTTATTGGCGAATCTGTTGGCTTGAAAGAGGGAGGCGTACTTCAACAACCGAACCGTGAAGTGACCATCAAAGTGAAACCTTCGGATATTCCGGAGACATTTGATATCGACATTTCAAAACTTCAAATCGGCGAAACGATTACAGTAGCTGAAATTCGTGCGAATTCGAAATATGAGATTTTAAACGAAGATGATCATGCACTTGTTCTAATTTCATCACCACGTACAGCGGCGGAGATGGAAGAACTTGAAAGCGAAGCTTCTGAATCAGAAGAGCCAGAAGTAATTGGTGAGAAGAAAGAAGCGAAGTAATACAAACATGAGCGCACGGACATCCGTGCGCTTCTTTTCTGTTTCATAGTTAAGTAATTATAGGTTTTTTAACTTGGAATAGTGTCTTAGCACTAGTCACAAGGCTCCTAAGATATAGCTATGCAGTCGTTTGCGACAGGAAGTCGCTCACTTAGACTGCCTTTTTTGCTCTCTTTAAGCCCATGGCATCTGTATCGTTTCCTTGTGCTTTTCTCAAGGATAGGAAAGTATAACTTTATCTACATGAATCGGTGTCTAGACTCTAGCGCTTTTCTAAATCCTCTAGTGTAAAAGGAAGATGAAATCTATGAAAATGATAATAGGACTCGGAAATCCGGGTAAACAATATGAAAAAACACGCCATAATGTGGGGTTTCATGTCATTGACGAGCTTAGTACTCGTCTGCCAATCACTGCAGTACAATCGAAATTTGGTGGCATGTATACGGTTGTCCATCGTCCGGAAGGTAAAGTAATGCTTGTCAAGCCGCTTACTTATATGAACCTATCTGGTGAATGTGTTCGGCCATTGATGGATTACTTCGATATCGACGTAGAAGATATCGTTGTTCTGTATGATGATCTTGATATTGCTCCCGGAACAATTCGACTGCGTCAAAAAGGCAGTGCGGGTGGCCATAACGGCATGAAATCACTTATTGCTCATCTTGGTACGGACCAGTTCAATCGAATCCGAATCGGTGTTGGTCGTCCCATCGGTGGTATGAAAGTGGCTGATTACGTTCTAGCACCTTTCGGCAAAGATGAAAAACCATTAATTGAAGACATGGTGAAAAAAAGTGCATCCGCATGTGAAGCGTGGCTGGGCAAACCATTTAATGATGTCATGAACAACTTTAATGGTGTATAAGGAATAATAAAGCCGTCTTGCGCCTATACTTTGAGAAAAGGGGCGGAGACTAAAATGGCGATCCGTTATACTTGCCGGCATTGTGAGACTGAAATTGGCACACTTCCGTTTGAATCTGCGAAGGAGGCTATCCTTCTGCTGCACAAGATGGACGAAGAGGAAGTTGAGCATTTTCTGACGTATGAAAAAGACGGGGCATTGACGGTGCGATGCATCTGCGAACAGTGTGAGCAATCGCTTCAACGATTCCCGGACTACTATACACTTAACAAATGGCTTCAATAAGATGTACGCTTTGGCGCTAAATGCGTCCAAAGCTTTTTCTGTTTTTCTGTCTAAAGGTAGTTGTGTTGAACTATTAAATTATTTTGAATTTGCTGCGGCATAAGGGGATGTCTTAGGGCTTCGGTTACTTGATGTCCAGTTAATGAGATAATTTCCAGCAAAGGCGTCTACTGGGTTAGCCGAAGCAATAAGTCTGACAGTGATTTTCTATCCGGCTTATTGTGGGAGGCATCCCCTAGTGCCAAGCGTTGTTGGTAGGATTCTTTATTACAACATATATAGATAATTATTTTTCCAATATATAAATATAGTTTGGACTTGGCGCACTTGAATGGCCTAGCCCTTTTTGAACGCCTACTATTATTATGAAAGAAAGGATGTGTAGCATTGGAATCACTAATAGATTTGTTTTTACAAGAGAAAGAGATTGACGAACTAGTGGGAGAGTTGGAGGCGGGAATAGACCGTCAACTTATCGCGGGATTGTCAGGCGGGGCGAAGTCGATTCTTTTCAAAGTGCTTCAGCAGTCGAGCAAACGGCCCATTCTTATCGTATCCCCAAATTTATTGCAAGCCCAGCGTACATATGAAGACCTCGTCAAAATGTTGGGCGATTCACTCGTCCACCTTTACCCTGCAGAGGAACTCATTGCTGCGGACTTTTCTGTTTCGAGCTATGAACTTCGCGCCCAGCGCATCGATACATTAGATCATATGGTACGAACTGGGAAGGGGGTATATATCACGCCGATTGCAGGCATGAAAAAACTATTACCTGAAAAAGCACGCTGGCTATCCAATTCATTATCAACGACAATAGGCGCAGAAATTAATATGGAAGAATGGCTTGAAAGACTTGTGTCAATGGGTTATACGAGACAGTCAATGGTAACAGCGCCAGGTGAGTTTGCATTGCGTGGGGGTATCCTGGATTTGTATCCGCTGAATTTGGAAGAACCCGTACGGATTGAATTATTTGATACGGATGTTGACTCGATTCGCACATTCTCGGCGGAAGATCAGCGCTCAACAGGTAAGTTGAAAGACGTATCAATTCTTCCCGCTGCCGAATTTGTTTGGAAGGCTGAAGATTTGACGATCATCGCAGAAAACCTGGAGAATGCGCTTGGCGTTAGTTTGAAGAAGATGAACGATGTGGATGCGAAAGAACGGTTAACCATTAATATGAAGGGGGATATTGCTTTAATGAGGGAGGGATCCATTCCGGAAAACATGTTGAAATATGCATCGTTTTCAGCTGGAACGACTTCCCTTGAAAGCTATTTTCCAAGTAACGGAATCGTTTTATTTGATGAAATCGGACGGGTCCTTGAGGTTGTTGCATCACTAGAGTCGGATGAAAAGGAATGGATGGTTGCTCTTCTTGAAGAAGGGAAAATTGTTCATGATGCAAAAACTTCATATTCATTCGAAGAGGTACATGGAACATTAAAGCAACGAAAAGTATATTTATCCCTTTTCGTGCGCACAGTTCCAGGAATTGTTGTGAAAAAGACAGTGACGTTTTCTTGTAAACCGATGCAGCAGTTCCATGGGCAGATGAGTTTATTGAAAAATGAGATAGAACGCTGGCACCAAGGACGTTTCAATATTTTCATTATCGCAGACGGCAATGAACGAATGCAGAAAGTCCAATCTATCCTTGAAGATTACGATATGCAATCTGCCTTGTCTGGCAAACCGTCAAAAGCAGGTGGCATAATTGTCATCGATGGCGATTTGTCTGCTGGCTTCGAGCTGCCGTTTCAACGGATGGCAGTTATAACAGATTCTGAGCTCTTCAAAGGGACACCGAAACGGAAAGCACGTCCGCAAAAGATGACCAATGCAGAACGCATCAAAAGTTACTCGGAAATCAAGCCAGGTGATCATATCGTTCACGTTCATCATGGGATTGGGAAGTATTACGGGGTTGTAACGCTCGAAGTAAGCGGTATTCATAAAGATTACCTCGACATCAGGTACCGCGGAGAAGATAAGCTATTCGTTCCTGCCGACCAGATCGATTTAATCCAGAAATATGTCGCCTCCGGGGAAAAAGAACCGAAACTGCATAAGCTGGGTGGGGCAGACTGGAAGAAAACGAAAACAAAAGTTATCGCAGCAGTACAAGACATTGCGGACGACCTAATTGAGCTGTATGCCAAACGGGAATCGGAAAAGGGACATGCATTTGCAGTGGATGACGACATGCAAATGGCATTTGAAAACGCGTTCCCTTACGACGAAACCGATGATCAGCTCAGATCTATCGCTGAAGTGAAATTGGATATGGAAAAAGAACGTCCAATGGACCGCTTACTTTGTGGGGATGTTGGTTATGGTAAAACGGAAGTTGCAATTCGTGCTGCATTCAAGGCTGTATCAGATGGCAAGCAGGTAGCATTCCTTGTACCTACAACGATTTTAGCGCAACAGCATTACGAAACAATGAAAGAGCGTTTTTCTGGTTTCCCAGTTGAAGTTTCCCTCTTAAATCGTTTCCGTAAAAAGAAGGAACAAACGGAGACGTTGAAAAGATTGAAAGCGGGAACAGTCGACGTTATCGTTGGTACACATCGCCTTCTTTCTAAAGATATCGCCTACCATGATCTTGGTTTACTTGTTGTCGATGAAGAACAGCGATTTGGCGTAACGCATAAAGAAAAACTTAAACAGTTAAAAACACATGTCGACGTCCTGACATTGACCGCAACACCTATTCCACGGACGCTCCATATGTCGATGCTTGGTGTTCGTGATTTGTCCGTTATTGAAACGCCACCAGCAAACCGTTTCCCTGTCCAGACTTATGTTATGGAGCAAAACTTTGCACTTGTCCGCGAGGCAATTGAAAGGGAAATGGGCCGTGGTGGGCAAGTATTCTACTTGTATAATCGGGTGGAAGATATGGAGCGTAAAGTCGATGAAATCAAGCAGCTTGTGCCTGAAGCGCGAGTTGGATTTGCCAATGGTCAGATGGGCGAGTCGGCACTTGAGTCGGTGATTTTAAGTTTCCTTGAAGGTGAGTATGATGTTCTTGTAACGACAACCATCATTGAAACAGGTATCGATATTCCGAATGTCAATACACTTATCGTTCAAGACGCTGACCGTATGGGGTTATCACAGCTCTACCAACTACGTGGGCGCGTTGGGCGTTCGAATCGTGTTGCCTATGCCTATTTCCTTTATCAGCGTGATAAGGTGCTGACAGAGGTTGCAGAAAACCGTCTTCAAGCAATTAAGGAATTTACGGAACTTGGCTCGGGTTTCAAAATTGCGATGCGTGATTTATCAATTCGTGGTGCGGGTAATTTACTTGGTTCTCAGCAACATGGCTTCATCGACTCGGTTGGTTTCGATCTTTATTCTCAATTGTTGCAAGAAGCTGTTGAGCAGAAGCAGACAGGTATTGTAAAAGCGGATATACCAGACTTGGAAATTGCGTTGCCGCTTAATGCATATATTCCAGATGAGTATGTACGTGATGGATTCCAAAAGATTCAAATGTACAAAATGGTTAAAGCGATTGAAAATGAAACCGACTACAATGAACTTGTCGATGAAATGACAGACCGATTCGGTGATATGCCGCTCGAGGCTGACTTGTTACTACGTGTTGCAAGGGTAAAAGCTTGGGGACGTATCGCGGGTGCCGAATCCATTAAGAAACAACAATCGCTTATTGAAGTTCGCATATCGCCTGAAGGAACTGCGAAAACAGACGGCGCAAAACTGGTATCCGATTCAATGGCGTTTGGTCGTGCAGTTGGGTTCACGATGGAAAATGGTTGTCTTATCATGAGAATCGATGAGCGTCATACAGGGAAACAGACTGCATTTGATGTACTTGAAGAAATGATGCGAATTCTTCAGTCGTCTTTAAAGGAAACTGTTGTTAGTGATTCCGTCTAAAGGGCATGTTGCATATTTTGTCCATCCTTGATGCATACTACAATTGAAACAAAGTTAACGTTCAATTTTGTGGAAAGTGAGGCATCATGTATGAAGGCAACGGGAATCGTCCGCAGAATCGACGATCTTGGCAGGGTAGTTATCCCTAAAGAGATTCGAAGGACACTAAGGATTCGTGAAGGGGATCCACTTGAAATTTTTACCGACCGGGATGGCGAAGTAATTTTGAAGAAGTATTCGCCGATATCAGAACTCGGTCAATTTGCAAAAGAGTATGCGGAAACATTGTACGAAACACTAGGCACGCCTGCGCTCATTAGTGACAGGGATGAAATGATTGCCGTGTCCGGATTATCGAAAAAAGATTATTTGAATCGCCAGTTGTCGCCTGATCTCGATGAGATTATGACAGGCCGTAAAATCGTTACCGAAAAACTTGAAAAGGCGATTGAGTGGGTGCCTGGACAAGTGGAGCAGGTGAAGTCTTATTGTATTGCACCCATTATTGCTGCGGGGGATACGATTGGTGCTGTTTACCTGTTATCAAAGGTGCATTTTATCGGCGAAACTGAAATGAAAGCGGCGGAAACGGCCGCGCATTTTTTAGCGAAACAGATGGAACCATAAAAACAGCCCACACGAACCGGATATTGACGGTTTGTGTGGGCTGTTTTTAACGTCTAGGAAATTATAAAATCTCGAACTGAGGATAATTTCCAACATAGAATTTATACGTCTAGACTTCGGACGCAAAATGCGCGGAGGAAGTGAGTTACGCAGTGGGTAGGAATTGACCTAAATCCCCCCTTGTTGCGGCAAGACGGTGCAAATTTAGAATACCTTCTATAAATGGCTTTATGCCTGTTGCCTCTGAACTTAGGCGTTTGTACTTTTACTCTTTGCCAGTGGACAATAGGGGCATTTTTCCGTGTTCGGAAGCTCCTTATACAAACAACATGTTAATCGTTTATAATTCGCCATAGCGTCCAGTGCCTGTTGGTTGTTCAAATATTGTTTGAAAGGGGAGCGGCGCATTGCAGGTTTCCAAGCTTCATCATCCAATAAAACATCTAAATCTTGCTGTGCAAATAAGGAATTTTCTTGAAGCAGCATCGAGTACATCCATAAGACGTACCCCCATATGTTTTCCCACAAAATTAACTTCGCAATTTTTGCACGCTTGCTTAAATAGTCAACGACAGGATGTCCGTAGGTCTCAAGAATAAAGCGGATATCTTTTTCACGGTTTTGTACGAGTCTAAAGCCGGCAGGTGGAACGGAAAAAAAGATTGTATCATTTTCGATGAATAACGATACATCGTCCAAATCACCAGCCCAAAGTAAATTATGTTCACTCATTAAATGTAGTTGGGCAGCAATGAAAAAACCATGCCTTCTCATATAAATAGATGTAGCGACAGTATTCGTTGGGGCACCAGACAAACTTTGAATTATCTCAAATAGTTTGTCGCAACCTGATTCGGATAACATATCTGCCGCCGACATAAACGTGGTCGCCTGTTCACCGATACGCACACTGAAACGTTCTAGTGCAGAAATTTGTTCTGCGTGTAACTTAAGCACCCGTATTTTTCCGAAGTTCCGGTACGATACAACGGCCCCGTCCGAATGGAACACAGTGTGGTGTACCGAAAAGAGGGTCTGTGGAAACTTGACACTCCATCCCAAACACAGCTCGAACTAAATCGCAGGTAATAATATTCTCTGGCTTGCCTTGCGCATGGACACCGCCATCTTTAATGGCGACGATATTGTGCGCATAACGGGAGGCCAAATTCAAATCGTGTAGCACCATTACAATGGTACGGCCTTTTTGTTCATTTAATTCGAACAGTAGATCAAGAATTTCAATCTGATGCGTCATGTCGAGGTAGGTCGTTGGTTCATCCAATAAAATGACGTCTGTATCTTGAGCCAGTGTCATTGCAATCCATGCACGCTGCCGCTGACCACCTGATAACGTGTCGATCGATTGATCTCGTAGATCACTTATCCTAGTCGCTGTCATTGCAGCTTCTGTTTTCTTCGTGTCCTCTTCAGTCCATCTTGAGAGCCACGATTGGTGTGGATAGCGTCCTTGTTTCACAAGATCATGTACCGTAAGCCCTTCAGGTGATACAGGTCCTTGTGGAAGAATACCCATTTTCTTTGCTACATTACGTGAAGACAGCGAGTGGATATCCTTACCTTCAAGTAAAATAGAGCCGTCAGATGGTTTTAAAAGACGGGCAATTGAACGGAGTAACGTAGACTTACCACAGCCGTTACTACCGACGAAAACAGTGATTTCGCCTTTAGGAATCGATAAATTCAGGTTTTCAAAGAGTAGATTATCTTGATAGCCAATCGATAGGTTTTCAGCTTTTATTGAGGTATGCATTGGAATGCCTCCATATCTATAGGGAATCTAAATGATTTTCATTTTCAATTAGAGATAAGCATAGCATATTTAGCATCTATTGAGAATGATGGTCATTTATTTTTGAATAAACTTTACAAAGCCGTCTAATCAAGTTTAAACTACTAAATGAGAATAATAATCAAGATATAGATAAATGGAGGAATGTTAAGTATGAAGAAGTCTTTAAAATCCCTGCTTATTTTAGCGCTTTTTGCGGTGTTGTTGGTAGGTTGTTCTTCGAAGAAAGAAGATAAAGCTGCAGACAATAAAAAAGTAGAAAATAGTATAACAATTACGGGTGTTAATGGTGAAGTGACGCTTGATAAGCCTGCTAAAAAAATCGTTGTTTTAGAATGGACATATGCGGAAGATTTATTGGCAGTAGGCATTCAGCCTGCTGGGATGGCGGATATACAAGAATATCATGATTGGGTGAATATCGATGCAGAGCTTAGCAAAGACGTAGCAGATGTTGGAGGTCGCCAAGAACCGAATTTGGAGGCGATTGCTGCATTGGAACCGGATTTGATCATCGGTACTAGCTTCCGTCATGATGGGATGATTGCGGATTTAGAGAAAATTGCGCCTACAGTCATTTTTAATCCGTATCCTGAAGATGAAAAAATGGATTTGTATCAAGAAATGATAACAACATTTAACGAGATTGCAAAAGCGGTTGATAAAAAGGATGAAGCGAAACAGGTATTAGCTGACCTGGATGTGAAATATGAAGAAGCGAAAACGACTATCGAAAATGCCGGTTTGAAAACAAAAGATGTTGTCTTAACACTTGCCTATACGGGACCTCAAGCACCTGAAGTTCGTGTATTTACGCCAAACTCAATGGCTTCAATTATGTTAGAGAAAATTGGCTTAAACAACATCCATATCCCAGATCAATTTGAAATTTACGGTTCGAGTACGTATAACGTCGAGGGGCTAACGAAGTATGAGGATGCAAACTATTTGTATATCGTTCAGGCCGACGACAATATTTATGAGAAACAATTAAAAGATAATGCAGTTTGGAAGAACTTGAATTTCGTGAAAGAAGACCGTCTGTATGATCTAGGCGGGGATACTTGGTTATATGGAGGTCCTCTTTCAGCTGAAACACTGCTTAATAAAATTACAAGCACGATGGTAAGTAAGTAATGGCAAGAAAGACTTCAGGAAAACGATCCTTTTTAGTTATGATTATTGGGTTGTTCCTGTTGGTTTTATTATCTTTTATTCACTTAACACAAGGTCAAGCGGATTATACTGTTACCCAATTAGTAAAAGAAGTGTGGACAGAGGGGCGCGTGCAGGACATCGTGCTCTCTCTACGTCTTCCGCGGTTAATAATCGGGATACTTGCTGGTGGTGCCCTTGCAGTGGCGGGGGCTGTATTGCAGACGTTGACGAACAACCCATTAGCATCTGCAGGCACACTAGGAATTAATGCAGGCGCTTATTTTTTCGTCGTTGTTTCAATGATTTTCTTCCCATCGCTACTCGGGAATTTTCCGTTTATTGTTGCATTGATGGGTGCTGTACTGTCATCCGTTCTCGTTGTAATGCTAGCAGGTAAGCAAATGGAGCCCGTTCGTGTCGCGCTGACAGGAATGATTATTTCGTTATTGTTTGCGTCGATGACAGGTTCTTTGCAGCTATTATTCGAAAACCAGACGAACGGTCTCTTTTTATGGGGCTCCGGTACACTTGTTCAATTAAATTGGGACGGTGTATCGTTTGCAGGACCGGTTATCATTGTGTTCTTCGTCCTCGCGTTAGTGTTGGCAAAGCCATTGGATACGTTGTCGCTGGGTGAAGATATTGCATTGTCTCTTGGGCAAAATGTTAGGTTTGTTAAATTACTCGCGTGGGCTGTTGCAATTGTCCTTGCGGCTGCAGCAGTAAGTGTAGTCGGCCCAATCGGTTTTATCGGATTAATGGCCCCGCATATTGTTCGAATGCTTGGCGTTCGAGGGCATTTGAACATTCTCCTCCAGTCATTTTTATGGGGAAGTGTCATGCTGATAGGAGCCGATGTGTTAGGGCGATTGGTTCAATCTGGACAAGAAGTACCGGTTGGTGCAATGACAGCGTTGATCGGCGGACCGTGGCTGTTGTACTTGGCATGGAAAACTGCAAAAACGCATAGTCGGGGCGACCGTCAAATGGGCGGTACATTGAAACCAGTGAAACTATCGGTTGTCATTACAATCGTTGTCGCACTTATTGTTGTTATTATTTCATTGGCTTTATCATTCAATGGCACTGCATGGACGACCGAATGGTTGAAACCTGTTGTGTGGAATTTCCGAGTCCCGCGCGTGTTAACGGCGTTCATCGTCGGGGTTATGCTTGCAGTTGCGGGGGTATTATTGCAGGGGGTATTACGAAATCCATTGGCGGATGCAAGTATTTTAGGTGTTACATCAATGGGTGGTGCCGGGGCGATGATGCTTCTCGTGTTATTTCCTGCCATTCCGATCAAATATATGCCGCTAGGTGCAGTCGTGGGAGCTGCCATTGCACTCGGTATAATTTTAGGGACGTCATGGAAAAACAATTTCCAACCGATGCTTGTAGCACTTATGGGAATTGCGATTTCTGCATTCGGCTCGGCCGCCACACAAGTGTTTGTCGTGAAAGCGAAACTCGCCGTAGCGGCTGCGCTCGTCTGGTTGTCGGGAAGTACGTACGCAAAAGGATGGGACGATGTACAGCTAGCCTTGTTGCTATTTGCGTTGTTCATCGGTCCGGCCATTTTCTTGACACGCAGTTTGGATACGTTGACGTTCGGTGATGATGTGGCGGCGGGTCTTGGACTTTCAGTGAAGTCGACCCGTGTTTGGGCATTGATCGTTGGTGTCGCGATAAGTACGGCAGCCGTTTCAATTGTAGGGACGATTGGCTTTGTCGGGCTCGTAGCACCTCATATTGCACGTAGATTGGTCGGTTTCCGTCACCTGCCTTTGCTTGCCGTATCTGGATTATTAGGCGGACTGCTTCTTGTCACAGCAGATTTTGTCGGAAGGATTCTTATTGCTCCGAAAGATATTCCGAGTGGTCTGATTGTAGCGCTGATTGGCACGCCGTATTTGCTTTACCTTCTTCGGAAAATGAAATGAAAAGCGAGTCGCCACTGGCGACTCGCTTTTCATTTTGATATATATAAAACCCATTAAAATTAATCATTCTCCAAAAAAGGAGTCCTTCAAGTATATACTTATTTCGGTATACTGATTTCCGTGAATGGGTAAATCCGCAGCTTCACTTCACCAATGACAGCATCCTCAGAAATGAATCCGAAATATCGACTGTCATTACTCTTTAAGCGATGATCGCCAAGTACAAAAAAAGCGCCTTCAGGTACTTCCTCTTGCCCTGTAATTTCCGCTAACGTGAAATCTCCAGTTATCCGATCCGTGATTGGATCTCCATCAATACGCTTAGCATAGGGCTCATCATATACACTTCCATTAACGTACAATATGTCATCAATCATCTCAATACGATCTCCGGGTACTCCGATGACCCTTTTAATGTATTTATCTGTTGCATTAGGGGCATGAAAAACAATCAAATCGAATCTGTCAATCATGCTCACTTTACTCACAATAACACGGTTATTATCTTCGAAGGTCGGCAACATGGATTCTCCTTGCACCTTCGTTGGTACAAATAAAAACTGGTAACAGATAAAAACAATTGCAGATGCAAATAATAGTGATTGTATCCAAGAAAACAACTCACTTTTCACAGTTTTCTCCAATCATATCTCCCCTTCCGATTAACGTCTTTATCTATTAGTGTACAAGACGGGACCCATTATTAATACTTTAAACATGAATTTTACCCACTATAAGTAAATTTAGGGCGGTGATTAGGGAGATACATACCTATGTAGGAAGTAGATAATTGAAGAAGGATTTAATAGTTAATGGATTTCACTTGGATTATATAAAGGGAATTTGAAACATTGGAACAAATTGAACGTCTAAATATGTTGACATAAAAAATCCACTCAACAACGCTCGGCGCTAGGGGATGCCTCCCGCAATAAGCCAGACAGAAAACCGCTGTCAGTCTTATTGCTTCGGCTACCCCTATGAGGCGCCTTCGCTGGAGATTATATAGAATCATTAGTTCAACATATATACTATATTTTTTGTAATAAATATTCCCTTTTTAAATCCGCTTCGGCGACTCCTTTAAAGGCTTCAAAACTATAATCTATATTGTGTATCTTTCTAGCAATTTTCTGTATAACGATCTTTTGGAGTTTGAGTTATTTTTTTGTATATTCGGCGGGGAGCCGTGGGACATAAATATTAATAGTGCCTGTTCAACTTAAAAGTAAGCTAAACAAGCAGAATCTAACTATGCGAAAAGGAGAATGATTTTATTGAAACCAATTATAAAGGCTGGATTTATAATTGTAATCTGCATGTGGCTTGTAGCGTGTGGAAATAGCGTACAAGTGGGACATAAAAGCGGAGAGATTTTTACACCACATGAAACTGACATTATTCAAGTAGGAAGTGATGTAGAGAACTTGGAAGCTATGGATCAATTTGTAGAGGATTCAAAGAATGAAATGGAAAGAGAAGTTCGCTATGTAGTTTTTGAAAACGAAAGCGCTGATCCCACAGCAGTTTATACGTTAAAAGCTCGTAAAGACTTGGAAGCTGGACAAAGTTGGGTTGAGATATCACGGGACTGGAACTATGATGCAGAGGGTCATGACCTTATTGAGCCGCAACAGTGTAGCAGCGTGTCCAAGGATATAGAACGAGGTGCATTTTATCTGAATGAATGCTTCCATACGTGGGAGATTAAACTTATGCCCATTGGTGAAAGTAATAACAATACCTCAGATGCAACAGCCGCCTTTGGAAAGATGGATCAAAATGATACCTATTATGATGCAGAAACTGTACATACTATATCGCCTAGCGACACTACATGGTGAATTTGCGACAATACTTACACTAGAGCAAGTCCTAAAAAAGTATTTATAGCATTTTTCTTTGACTACTGTGAAAGTTAATCTTTGTGGGTACATTAGCTTTATGGATTTTGTGAATAGTATTCTGAAAATTTGTATTCAAACATATCAAATTGACGTATAATAGAGTTATATAACTCATTCTTACTACCTCTATAAACATTATTATATTGTAGCATTTTGTGATTTTTTTGCATTTTGTATTTTGTGTTGTAAAACAATAGATTTTAGGAGGTATTTGTCGAGTGTAAAACTACCCTGTACTAATCAGAATTAAATTTTGATTGTAAAGGGGTAGTAAGAATGAAGAGTGCATCTTTCCGTTTTCTTTGGATTGGCCAATCAATGGCCAATTTAGGTGATATTTTTTATATTGTGGGGCTTATTTCAATTTTATATGCTTCGACAGAGTCACCATTTATATTGGCATTGGTACCATTTCTTAGTATGTTTGGTCGTTTTATTAGCGGGATGATTTCCCCGCTACTGTTAAATCGATATCCATTAAAGACCCTGCTTGTTCATTCGCAAGTAAGTAAGACATTATTATTGTGTTTGCTAGCGCTTATCTTAGTATTTCACATAACGTCGAGCATACTCGTTATAGTAAGTTTCGTATTTACGATTGCATTCTTAGACGGTTGGGCAGCACCAGCAAGCCAAGCAATGTTACCACGCTTGGTTCCCAAAAATGAACTTGTGAAAGCCAATAGCTTCTTCTCCATCATTTACGAAACAGTAAATTTAGGGGGCTGGGCACTTGGCGGTCTGCTTGTTGCAATTTTCAGCGGTCAAGATGTCATTTTAATCACGTTGGCATTGTATCTGGTTGCTACTTTACTGATGACTAAAATTGTTGATCCAACCGAGTTTTACAGGAAATTTTCCGAAGGTCGTCAAAGCGGTGAGCTAAAAGAAGGTTGGCAAATCGTTTGGAGAAACCCGTTGTATAAGAGTCTTTATGTGATCATCGCATTTGAAGCAGTCGCAAATGTTGTATGGATTGCTTCTATACTCTACGTCTTCGTGGCTGAAATTCTTGGTGAGAATGAGTCTTGGTGGGGATATATTAATACATCGTTCTTTTTGGGAATGGTTGTCGGTGGGATCATATGCTCACGTTTTACCACGGTATTTGAGAAAAACTTAAAGTATGTTTTGATTACTTTTTCCTTTGGAATCAGTATCCTGACACTTCTTTTCGGTTTAACGACAATTGCTTGGCTGTCTCTTGTCCTTATGGGACTCGTTGGGATTTTTCAACAACTAAAAGCAATTGCTGCGAACACATTTCTTCAAAAGTCAGCCAGTCCTGAAGAACTCCCAAAAATTTATGCTGTAGAGAGTTCGCTGGTGTCGTTATTATTTGCAGTTTCCTCTTTACTGTTTGGCGCACTTGCCGAAATATGGGATGTGCGAATTACTTTTATAATTTCAGCCATATTGTTAGGAATAGCAGCAATGTATGCTGTGACTCGCCATCGTCATTTTTCTGTAAAGGAATCAATGATCAATCAGTAATGGTGAAAAGTGCAAAAAGGAGCTAAAACCATAGCGGTTTATAGCTCCTTTTGCCGTGTTATATAGTGAAGTATTGAATCCAGTGTAGGCGCCTTGCAGGGGTAGCCAAAGCGTTATTCAGTGGAATCATTTAGTCAGCTCGTATTGTTGACTATTTGTGTTCAGAAGACGACACATCATTAGGTCATTGTATAGCCCGGATCCCCTGATATCGATTCAATAAGGTGTCCAGCTCTTGGCTACGTGCAACGACAACCGGATGACTTAAACCAAAATGCTTTGCCGTCGCGTACATATCATTTCTTTTTAATTTTATTAATACGGATAGAACTCGCTTTTTAGGAATTGTTTTTACCATCCTTGGTCCCCTCCTATTTTACCTTTTTTATCAGTTTTATTTTTTGATATAATTTAACAGTTATATGTTTACAAAACTTATACCTATGTCTTTCCCATAACGTTGCACAATTAAACCTCTTAATAATTTAAATTAGAATATTCGATGTTATCCTGAATATCGTCATTATTCGTTCATGATATAATGGGTGTACTATGTACGAAAGAAAGAGGCACGATTATGGCGCAACAATGGGACATGAAAACGTTTATGAAAGGTGCGTCGATTCTGACCATCTCTGCAATCATTGTGAAATTACTTGGGGCAGTCTATCGAGTTCCGTTCCAAAACCTTGTCGGTGACAAAGGGTTTTATATTTATCAGCAAGTGTATCCGTTCATTGGCATTTTTATTGTCTGGACGTCGTACGGTTTTGCAGTGGCGGTATCGAAACTGCTTGCAGGAAGTACGAGTCGCGGTGAAGCAAAAGCGATGATGCGTGTGGCATTTACCTATCTACTTTTATTATCAGTGGCCTTTTTTGCTCTATTAACTATTTTCGCGCCATTTTTCGCGCGCTCCATGGGCGATGTTGAGCTCGTACCTCTCCTGCGTGCTGGCGCGTATATTGTTTTACTGATGCCGGCGTTAGCAGTTTTGAAGGGTTCATTTCAATCGGAAGGTCGAATGGTACCTGTTGCGGTTTCAGGCGTTGGTGAGCAGGTTTTCCGTGTAACGGTCATTCTCATAGGCACATGGATTGCGGTGCGATCAGGTGCTTCTCTCTATGTGGCAGGTGAGGTAGCGATGTGGGGGGCAGTTGTCGGGGAAGGTGCTGGCGTTATTATACTTGCACTCTATTTTCGGAATACGTTCAAAGGACCATTAGAAAAAGTGGACACGTGGCGAGTGGTGAAAGAATTGACGATTGTCAGTTTGGGGATCAGCGCAAGTTCACTTATTCTCCTGCTGTTTCAATTGGCCGATTCATTTACAATCTATAATATCCTGCTATCTAATGGTTTTGCGGCGGATGCAGCCATGGTGATGAAAGGTGTCTACGATCGTGGGCAACCGCTTGTACAAATGGGGATTCTGATTGCTTCGACATTAGCGCTCGCGATTGTTCCACTTATCGCTCATCATTCGGCAAAAAAAGCGGGACGAGGGGCATTACCGTTTATCCAGCTAACGTTCCGAACTGCTTTCCTATTCGGTTGGGCTGCAGCGGCAGGGCTTGCACTTGTTTTGCCTTATGTGAATGAAATGCTGTTTGAAACACGTGATGGTTCTGTAGCCCTCATTATTTTCTCATTACAAATTCTCTGGTTATCGCTTATTTTACCGTTAACAGCGATGCTTCAAGGTGCGGGGAAAGTTAAAGTGCCAACGCTCCTGCTTATCGGTGGGTTGGTTATAAAAATCTTCGCGAATCAACTTCTGGTTCCTTTATGGAATGTCACGGGAGCGGCGATTGCCGGCAATATCGGTTTCGCGGTAATTGCATTTGGGTTGCTGCTTTACTTTAAAACAGTATGGCCAATTCGCCTTGCACCAACACGTTTTTACAGATGGGTGATAGTGGCAACTACTCTCATGATAGCCATTGTTTTACCGTGGATGCTCATTGCAGACGGGTTTTTATTCGACCAATTACCAGATCGGATTGAGGCGACACTTATCGCATTAACATCTGTTTCGGTGGGAGCGGTTGTTTTCCTTTTCGTCATTATGAAATCACGTATAATGGCAGAGAAGGAATGGTTTCTTCTGCCATTCGGTAAACGTTTAGCTACATTGCAATTACGACTTACTAAAAGAAAAGGTGAATAGGATGCATCAGTTAACAATTATTGGTCTCGGCGCGGGTGACCTCGACCAATTGGCGCTAGGGACATATCGAAAGTTGAAAGAAGCGAAATATATTGTCGCGCGTACGGACCAGCACCCTGCTGTCGCCGAATTAAGAGCGGAAGGCATTGTTCTAATGAGCTTCGATGAAATTTATGAAAAACACGACTCGTTCGAGCATGTATATGATGAAATCGTAGAACAACTGCTCCTTATGTGTGCACAACAACCAGTGACCTATGTAGTACCGGGACATCCGCTTGTTGCGGAACGGACAGTCCAATTATTAGTCGAGAAAGAACGCGAAGGTTTAATCCAAATGGAAATTGCGGGTGGAAATAGTTTTCTTGACCCGATTTTTGCAGCGTTGCGCATCGATCCGATTGAAGGGTTTCAGCTACTCGATGGTACGGATATGAAACGCGATGATGTCCAGATGAAGCAACATATTTTAATTGGACAAGTGTACGATGCGTTCGTGGCATCTGAAGTGAAACTGTCATTAATGGAGAAATACGCCTACGACCATCCAGTGACGGTTGTAACGGCGGCAGGTTCTACGGGCGAGCAATTGATTACAGTTCCGCTATTTGAACTGGACCGTGTCACTGAAATTAATAATTTGACTACCGTTTATGTACCGCCTGTAGTTGAAAGAGAAGCGCGATTGAAAGATTGGTCGACGTTCAGGGAAATCATCGCTGCACTGCGCGCTCCGGGCGGGTGCCCATGGGATCGTGAACAGACGCATGCATCGTTGAAGCGGTATTTGCTTGAAGAAACACACGAACTGCTTGAGGCGATTGATAGTGAAGATGACGACGCAGTGATTGAAGAGCTTGGTGATGTACTGTTACAAGTATTCCTTCATGCTCAAATTGGCGAAGACGACGGTTATTTTGCCATGGAAGATGTGCTTCAATCGGTAGGATCGAAAATGATTCGCCGCCACCCTCATGTTTTTGGAGATAAAAGCGTGGTAAATTCAGAAGAAGTTCTGCAAAATTGGCAAGAAATCAAGCAACAGGAAAAACCGCAAGCCGACTCACTCTTGGAAGGTCAAGAACGTCCTTCTTCATCACTTTTAACGTCACTTAATTATCAAAAAGAGGCGGCAAAGGTTGGGTTTGATTGGCCAACGATTGACGGTGCTTTAGAAAAATTTGATGAAGAATGGCTGGAGTTCCGTAAAGAACTAGAGAGTGGTACGAAATACAGTCAAATGGACGAGCTAGGTGACGTTCTGTTCACAATCGTTAACATTTCACGCTTCCTCAAGTTATCTCCAGAAGAAGCAATGGTCCATGCAAATCAAAAGTTCAACAGACGGTTTTCATTTGTCGAAAAGAGTGTGAAAGATGGACAAGGCAAGTTTACTGACTATACACTTGATGAACTTGAAGAGTTTTGGAAACTAGCAAAAAAAGGGGAAGATAATGATGAGACTTGATAAATTCCTGAAAGTATCTCGACTAATTAAAAGACGAACACTCGCAAAACAAGTAGCTGATCAAGGGCGTATAACAATAAATGGGAAAGTGGCGAAAGCATCATCGGTTGTAAAAGAAAGCGATGAATTGGCCATCCGCTTCGGTCAGAAGATTGTAACGGTTAAAATTAACATGCTGAAAGAGACGACGAAAAAAGACGATGCAGCCTCAATGTACACGATTTTGAAGGAAGAGAAGCTTGAAAAAGTGGAACCAGAATTCATGGATGATGAAGACTGAACAACATGACAGGGAATTTTCCTGTCATGTTTTTTTATGTCCTAGCATAAGATAGCTGTGAACGTACAAGCAAAGGGGGAAGCATATAATGCAATTTCAAACTGATAGTCCTACGTACGCAATTCCATCAGGAGACCATGTCGTCACTATGCGCAACAGAAAACGGATGGATCTCACGTCTGTAAAATCAATCGACCGCTTCGATCAGGAAGAATTTCTCGTTCGAACATCGCAAGGATTATTGCAAATCCGGGGAGAGGAACTGCGCATTGTTCATCTCGATGTCGATAAAGGGCTTCTAACGCTAGAAGGAACGGTCGGCACTATTCAATACGATGAAGAAGAATCAGGTTCAAAAGGTTTCCTCCATAAATTGTTTGGATGAGTCTATCCGTTCAATTTCTTAGCCTGCTTGCTATGATTGGGACGGGCATTGTTGCTGGGGCATTCATGGACATGATTGGAACAAGTACCGCGCACGCCGGGAAGAAATCGATTATTCGAAAGCGTGCGGTTTGGCTCGAAGTCATTGGATGGGTACTCGTCGGATGTTGGACGTTTTACATCCTTTATCTCGTCAGGGATGGGGCGTGGCGGATATATGATCCAGTTGCACAGATTAGTGGAATGTTGCTATACGTAACTATTTTTTATAAGCCGTTCCGGTTTTTCGGGAGGATCTTGTTGGTGTTGTTAATAAGGCCGCTCTTGTTCCTCGTGCGTCTGATTGTATCTATTATCAGTCTAGTCATTCGTTTTATAGTGAAAGTCTTTGCAGTCCTCTTTACACCATTTGTTAAAATATTCCGTATCATTTCCGGAAAACTCTTTAAAAGAAGGGTGAAATGATATATAATTTATGGACTAACAAATTGTAGTGTGTGAAGAGGGGAAGTGCAGGACGTGGAACAGAAACAGCAGAGGAAATCGTCCGAAAGGGTCGCATCGATTCAAACTGAATATGTCCGCTCACTTCAAAAGAAAGAGACTAGGAAGAATGCGCGGAAAGTCCGTTTATACCGTAGACTGGCTGTGTTTGCTATTGTGGCAGCCGTTATTCTAGGTGGTCTGACGAATATGTTCATCAACCAGAAACAGACGTTGGCAGCGAAAGAGTTGCAAAAAGTCGAGGTGCTGGCCCAGCTTGAAGGGGTACAGGAAGAACAAGAAATGCTAAAAAGACAACTTGTGAAATTGAATGATGATGACTATATCGCAAAGCTTGCACGCAAGGAATATTTCTTGTCTGAAAAGAGCGAAATCATTTTTTCAATACCCGAAAACAATAAAAAAACAGATGAACAAGACAAAGGAAAAGAGTAGTCTTATTGACACTCTTTTTTTATTGGCTATAATGGAAGTAAGGATCCTGCAATTTGCAGGGCTCATTAATACGGTTGCAAGGCTCCCAGCGCGGGGCCCGCTTAAATTTTAAGGAGGAGCATTTTTTTTATGTCAATTGAAGTAGGCAGCAAGCTAGAGGGTAAAGTAACAGGAATCACAAACTTCGGGGCGTTTGTTGAGCTACCGAATGGCTCAACAGGCCTGGTCCATATCAGTGAAGTGGCGGACAATTATGTCAAGGACATCAACGATCATTTTAAAGTCGGTGACATGGTTGAAGTGAAAGTGATGAACGTCGGTGCAGATGGTAAAATTGGGTTGTCGATTAGAAAAGCGAAACCTGAATCTGAACAGCGTCCAGAACGTCCTCAGCGCCCGCAACGTCCGCGTCAAGGTGGTGGCCGTCCTGCTATGGATCGCCCAGAGAACTTTGAACAAAAAATGGCAAAGTTCATGAAAGATAGCGAAGAGCGTCTCTCTACTTTGAAAAGAGCGACAGAATCGAAACGCGGTGGCCGTGGCGCAAGCAGAGGGTAACTTGCTAGCTGTTTCAATTCATGAAAAAGTGTACGAATAGTATGAAGAAAAGTAGTGAACAAAGGGAATGACCCTTGTTCACTGTTTTTTTGTGCGGAGAATTGTCATGGTAAATGGCGAAATTGTAACGGAAATCGTGAAACTGTAATGGCATTCGTCTGAACTGTCATGGTAAATGACGAAACTATCACGGGAAATCACATAAACCGTCACATCTCCCCAAACAATCGCGCATTTTTTCATTGCAAAAAAAGGCAGTTCTTACATCGAGAATTCACGATGTAGGAACTGCTTTTTTAGTGATTTATTGTCCAACTCCTGGACGGTTGTATCTGCATTTCATAAATGGCGGCAGAGGGGATCGAACCCCCGACCTCACGGGTATGAACCGTACGCTCTAGCCAGCTGAGCTACGCCGCCTTCGTATATTCTAGTTAGCACTTGTTTCCGCTTGATCAGAACAACAATACTTATAATACAAGTGAATCAATGCAGTGTCAACCCGTCTTAGGAAAAAAGAAAAAACAGTTCGGAATGAGTCGAAACATTTTGTTTTCTTGTTGTCATGAACAGACAATTTCTTTCCATCTGCCTATGTATACTCAAGGCATAGCAGACATAGGGGGAATGAGGAATGAAACTAATTGATCATTTAGCACGTCCAGTGGGCCATCCAATTGGTATGTATGTCGAGATGATTGGAAAACGAAAAATGCATATTTTAGTTGCGACTCTATTCTTGTTTGGATCTTTTTTCTTGTCGCAAGCCGTATTATTCGATGCAGCGGTTCCTTTTTTCTTGCCGGTGTGGGCACTTGCACGGGCTCGCTTCAGAAAGCATCTCATATGGGTGTTCATTGGTGGGATGTTTGGAAGTGCATTCCTTGGTCTTGGACAGGCTGTTATCCATCTATTGATGCTCGCGTTATTTAATGCGGTTATTAAATATCCGCTCATGCGAAAATCAGTACCGCTAACAGTAGCAGGATGCATTATCATTGTTCAAGTGTTGTGGCAGTTTATTATGCATATCGGGCAACCACCAGTAAATGTTCAATTATATATTGGCTTTGAAGCAGTTCTTGCTTTGTTCATGACTTTTTTCCTCTTTGTTGCTTTTCCTGCCGCAGATCGAATCTTCTTTGGTAAATGGACACCTGAACGACTTGGAGCGGCTTGCCTTGTCGGTGCGCTGGCTACAACTGGAATGAGTGGACTTATGCTAGGTCCTGTTTCGGTTTCAGGTACGCTCATTCATCTGACAATCTTGCTTGCGGCGCTTGTGGGGGGGCTTCCATTTTCAACAACAATCGCAATGATCATCGCTGCTATTGTGGGGGTGGCAGAATTGTCCTTCACCGGAATGATGGCGGTGTATGGTATGACTGGATTTTTTGCAGGCACACTCCGCCGTTTCGGGAAAATTGGTATCGTGTTAGGAGGGGCCTCTGTATCGGGATTTTTCCTTATGTATGATTTGACCTTGCCTCTTGATACTTCACACTTTATAACACTCGCAACCGCAACGATTATTTTTTTACTAATCCCTTCGAAAAAACTAGAGTCGATTAAACGCATTTTTTATCCGGAGAATACAGAGACTACTGACAAACAACAAAAATGGTTAGCGGAGCGGCTCGACGAACAACTAGCTGATTTCAAGAAGTTCTCTGAATTTATGTCGACGCTTGTTGGCGACCGATCTTCCCCCCACGATAATGCAGATGTATTACCTCAGCAGGTTATACCAAAAACTTGCCAGTCTTGTTTCCGTTATGCCAAGTGCTGGGAAGGTGCAGATAATGATATGGGTGGGCTTCTTAGTGAGTGGGAAATGACCTATTCTATGACGAAAAAAGCTAAGCGTCATCGTGTTGAGGAAAAGATTAAATATAAGTGCGTCCGATTCAATGGATTAGTTACGGAACTTGAGGAACAAGCTGCCAGTCGTTTATTGACGGGACAACTTCAGCATGGACGAAAAATGCTTGCCCTCCAGTTGCGTGATATGAGCACCCATCTGGACAAAATCATGAATGAAGTAAAAGAAGATTTGACTGTTTATAAGCCTGCCGAGGAAGATTTGGCAAAACGGCTCCAAGAGAAAGGTATTGAGTACTTCCAGATTGATGTTTTACCAGGAGAGAGGGGTGCGCGTCGCATCATCTGCTGTATTCCTGAGAAAAGATCTGATTTTGAAACGGATACGACAGTTGCGGAAAGATTTATACTGCCAATTCTTGAAGAAATGTACGATGAGCCGTTCAGGGTCGCCAAATCTGCCGTTTTACAGGACCCTTTTCCACATATACAACTAACGTTTGGTTCGGCAGTTCGTTTTACCCTTGATTATGGCATCGCGGCAACAGCAGGCGGCGAAACATTTCACGCCGGTGATGCATATGAAGTGTTCCCAATTCATGAAGGGTTGACGGCGGTTTTGTTGTCGGATGGAATGGGCCAGGATTTAAATGCATATCGTGAGAGTCGAAAGGTAATTCGTTTAATGCGAGAATGTTTGGACCGGAAAATGGATCCTGAAACAGCCATGCATACGTTGCATTATATGATGTCTTTGAATGGGCTTGATGATATGTACGCCACGCTTGATCTGGCCCTCGTAGATTTGCAAGATGGTCGCATTTGGTCTTGGAAGGCAGGATCGATGAGCACATATATTAAACGCGGTGACGACTTTTTAAGACTGGATAGCAAATCGGTCCCTGTCGGTTTTCTTCCATCCTTTTCTGTGGAGGCAAAAAAAGAAGAGTTGAAGTCAGGAGACATTATACTTATGTTAACGGACGGGATTTTTAATGGGGATATCCCGCTTGAGAAGCAAGAGAGGTCGTTGTACAGTACGCTTGAAAAATATGGAGGATTCGAATGTGACAAAATTGCAGACCGTATTATGCATGAAATGGAGCGGAAGTTTGGTGTGATTGGAGACGATCGTACTGTGTTAGTTATGAAAATCGATCATGTTCTGCCGAAGTGGTCAAGTTTCACACCCTATTCACAAACTATTTCCCGGGAAAGGGTCATCGGATGAATATGTAAGTAAGTGAGTCCCCTCCTTTAGATATTCTATGGTAAAATTCGAGTAAGAATAAATTAGAAAAGAGGAGGGAGCGGAGCAATGGATAAATTTAAACAGACGATATTCCGTTTTATCAAGGAATGGTCACTCATCGCTCCGGGGGACCGTATTTTAATCGCCTGTTCGGGTGGAGTAGATTCGGTAGCGCTTTTACATTTCATGGCTTCAAATCAAGAAAGCATGGAGATTGAAGTTGCCGCAATTCACGTCGATCATAATTTGCGCGGAGAAGAGTCCGCGGCAGACGGCACATTTGTGGCAAGGCTGTGTGAAGTGTATGGGATTCCTTTTTTTGGCGGAAGTGTCCCGGTTCCGGCTATTATCGAGAAAGACGGTGGCAATGTGCAGGCTGTCTGCCGAAATGGACGGTATGCATTTTTCGAGGAGATCATGACAAAGCACGGTTATGATGTTTTAGCAACGGCACATCACGCAGAAGATCAGTTGGAAACGGTCTTGATGCAAGTAACGAAAGGCAGTCAGCCATTGGGGATGTCGGTGAAGCGTGAAGTTGAAGGTGGAATTCTTATTCGACCTTTCCTTCCGGCTATGAAAGCGAACCTCTATTCATATGTTGGAGAGCATGAATTACATTTTCGAGAAGATCCAAGTAATGAAAGTGATGCCTATCTGCGTAATCGTTACCGTCACAAAATCGTTCCGTTTATTCTGGATGAAAACCCGGGAGCTGCTGAAAATGCAGTGAGAATGTCTGGTTATCTACAGGAAGATGAAGAATTGCTTGAAATGCTGGCGCAGGAACGTTTTGATGAAATTACTAAGTTCACAGAAGCGGGCCTGCCTGTCGTCGACGGAAATGCTTTTTCCCGCATGCACCAAACTTTACAAAGGCGGATAATTACACTACTATTGAGGTATCTTTACAATGGGGAAATTATGCCCGTAAAATATAATTCCGCGCTTATAAGTCAACTGTTACACCATCTATCTTCGCAAGACGGGAATGTATCCATTCACCTTCCACGCGGTTACCGATTCATTCGGGAATACGGCGTGCTGACGTTCGTTCGTGATACACCAATTGAAGAAGTGGAGTTGCAAAAAGTGTTGCCGAAAGGCGTTTGGACCCGTTGGGGAAATGATTTTCAGCTTTATTGGAATGAAGTGAGTAATCTCGATACGGAGTTATTCATGGATACTGATGACATCATGTATTTTGACTTGCCTCACTCTGCACTTCCCTTGTCTATCAGGAGAAGAGAGGATGGGGATCGAATCTTGTTGTCGGGGATGACACACCCGAAACGTTTATCCAGGTTGTTTATCGACGAAAAGGTTGGCATGACAGAACGCGACCGATTGCCGGTAATCATTACAGCGCAAGGTGAAATTTGTGCAGTTCCAGGAGTGCGGTACGGAGTGATATTTTCACGACACAAGACAGATCAAAGTAAGTACATAGTTAGTACAAGAAAGTTATAATGATCTGTATGAAAGAGGAGGAATTTCGATGTTGGGGAAAGATATCGAAGAGGTACTAATTACAGAAGAACAGATTCAAGAGAAAATCCGTGAACTTGGTGCGGTATTGACAGAAGAATACCAAGACAAGTATGTACTAGCGATTGGTGTGCTCAAAGGTGGATTACCTTTCATGAGTGACCTAATTAAGCGTATCGATGCTTATATCGAACTCGATTTCATGGATGTTTCAAGTTACGGAAATGCAACAGTGTCATCAGGGGAAGTTAAAATCGTCAAAGACTTGAACACAAGTGTTGAAGGACGCGATGTACTCATTATTGAAGATATTATCGATAGCGGGAAAACATTAAGTTACCTTGTCGAACTGATGAAATACCGAAAAGCGAATTCTATTAAAATTGTTACTCTCCTTGATAAGCCAACTGGCCGAAAAGTAGACCTAAAAGCAGATTACGTTGGTTTCGACGTACCGGATGCGTTTGTTGTAGGCTACGGCCTTGATTATATGGAGAAATACAGAAACTTACCTTATATTGGTGTTCTGAAAAAGGAAATCTATTCTTTCTAAACAATTGCAGGAAAATCTTTTAAGGGTCGCGAAATTCTACTTTGATGATAAGAGGCGCTTGCGCTTTTCCGTCAAGGCATTTCCTTTGTAGGATGAATCAGACCTGTGATAAGATTTACACTAGTTTTCTGTCTAATGAAATGAGGAGGCTTGGGATGAATCGAATACTTCGATACTTTCTATTATACGGACTGATATTTCTTGCAATCATGGGGATATTTAGTTCACTAAACAATACAAACCCGAAACAGAAAGAGATTCGGTATGACGAATTTATTACTGCGTTGGAAGATGGAAAAGTAACAACAGTAAGTTTACAGCCAGTTCAACTTGTCCTTAATGTGAAGGGCACAATGAAAGGCTATAAAGAAGGCGAAGAGTTCGTCACGAATATTATGAACGATACCAAGACGCAGGAAGATATCCGTGCACTTGCTACGCAAACTCAAACGGAAATCGACATCTTGCCGACTCCTGTTGCAAGCGCGTGGGTATCCTTCTTCACGGGTCTTCTACCGTTCATCATCATCTTCATCTTGTTCTTCTTCCTGTTAAATCAGGCGCAAGGCGGAGGAGGCGGCGGTGGCCGTGTTATGAACTTCGGTAAGAGTAAGGCGAAGCTTCATACGGATGACCGTAAAAAAGTTCGTTTCACGGATGTTGCTGGTGCTGACGAAGAAAAAGCTGAACTTGTGGAAGTTGTTGACTTCCTGAAAGATTCACGTAAATTCGTTGAAGTTGGCGCGCGTATTCCGAGAGGGATCTTGTTAGTTGGACCTCCTGGTACGGGTAAAACATTGTTAGCGCGTGCGGTTGCTGGTGAAGCGGGTGTACCGTTCTTCTCAATCTCAGGTTCTGATTTCGTTGAAATGTTCGTTGGAGTTGGAGCATCACGTGTACGTGACCTTTTCGAAAACGCTAAAAAGAACGCACCATGTATTATTTTCATCGATGAAATCGATGCGGTCGGTCGTCAACGTGGCGCAGGCCTCGGCGGTGGACACGATGAACGCGAACAAACATTGAACCAACTCCTTGTTGAAATGGATGGTTTCGGTGAGAACGAAGGGGTTATCATTGTTGCGGCAACAAACCGCCCTGATATTCTTGACCCTGCACTTCTGCGCCCAGGACGTTTTGACCGTCAGATTACAGTTGGTCGTCCGGATGTAAAAGGAAGAGAAGCAGTTCTTCAAGTTCATGCGCGCAACAAGCCGCTTGACGACACTGTCAACTTGAAGGCACTTGCACAACGTACACCTGGATTCTCGGGTGCAGATCTTGAAAACTTATTGAACGAGGCAGCACTTGTTGCTGCAAGACGCGATAAAACGAAAATCGATATGTCAGACATCGACGAAGCAACGGACCGTGTTATTGCGGGACCTGCGAAGACGAGTCGCGTCATTTCGAAAAAAGAACGCGATATTGTAGCGTTCCATGAAGCGGGTCACGTAGTTGTAGGGCTAATGCTCGATGACGCTGAAATCGTTCATAAAGTAACAATCGTCCCTCGCGGACAGGCGGGCGGTTATGCCGTCATGCTTCCGAAAGAGGATCGTTACTTCATGACGAAACCTGAACTTCTCGATAAAATCGCAGGACTTCTTGGTGGTCGTGTTGCAGAGGAAATCGTTCTTGGCGAAGTTTCAACTGGAGCTCACAATGACTTCCAGCGTGCAACTGGTCTCGCTCGTTCGATGGTAACTGAATACGGAATGAGTGATAAACTTGGACCAATGCAGTTCGGTCAGGCTCAAGGGCAAGTATTCCTTGGACGCGACTTCAACTCTGAACAGAACTATTCTGAAGCGATTGCGTATGAAATCGACCAAGAAATGCAACGTATCATTAAAGAACAATATGCGCGTACGAAAGAAATTCTTTCGAGTAAACGCGAGTTGCTTGATCTGATTGCAACGACACTTCTTGAAGTGGAAACACTCGATGCAGAGCAAATTAATCATCTGAAAGATCACGGCACATTGCCGGATCGTCCATATGGTCGTTATGGCTTGGACAATAAAGATGAAGCAGTAAAGAGTGTGGATATTTCGAAAGAAGGAGATGACACAGTCATTTCTGATGCAACTGGAGCGCCTACGGACCCAGCTATCGGTGATTTACCGAAAGAGTATAAAGTGGACGAAGCTCTTAAATCAATTAACGAAGAACGCAAAGACTGAACACCTAATAAGAGCTGACTGTTTCTTTTGAAGCAGTCAGCTTTTTTCTATACCCGGATATGTGGTATGATGTGTTGGAAAATGACGAAGTTAGCGAGGAAACCATTATGCTATTAGTGCTAGATACAGGAAATACGAATATTGTCCTTGGTGTCTATGAACAAGGACAGCTTAAACATCATTGGCGCATGGAAACTTATAGACATAAGACAGAAGATGAATATGCGATGCAAGTGAAATCTTTATTTTTACACGTTGGACTCTCTTTTGACGATGTAACCGGCATTATCATTTCATCAGTAGTCCCGCCAGTCATGTTTCCTCTGGAGCAGATGTGCAGGAAGTATTTCAACCAAAAACCGCTTATTGTTGGCCCTGGTCTCAAAACTGGATTGAATATCAAGTATGAAAACCCACGCGAAGTTGGTGCAGATCGGATTGTCAATGCCGTTGCGGCTGTTCATGAATATGGAAGTCCGCTGATCATCGTTGATTTTGGAACAGCAACAACCTATTGTTATGTGAATGAAAAAGGCGAATACATGGGTGGAGCAATTGCACCAGGTATCGGGATTTCCATGGAGGCTTTGTTCGACAGGGCATCTAAATTGCCAAGAATCGAACTGGCAAAACCGGATCAAGTTGTAGGGAAAAGTACGGTGGCTGCTATGCAGGCTGGGATTGTTTACGGTTATGTTGGGCAAGTTGATGGTATTGTTGCCCGCATGAAAGCACAAAGTAAGGAAGAACCGACCGTCATCGCTACGGGAGGGCTTGCTGGTTTGATCGCAAGTGAAACGACTGTGATTGATGTCGTTGACAACTTCTTGACGCTAAAAGGGCTTCATCTAATTTATGAACGAAACATGTAAAAGGAGCAGATAAGAAATGAATGATTATTTAGTAAGAGCGCTTGCGTTCGACGGGACAATCCGGGCATACGCAGCTCGCTCGACCGAAACAGTATCAGAAGTGCAACGTCGTCATTTGATGTGGCCAACTGCAACGGCAGCATTAGGACGTTCAATGACAGCGGCAGTCATGATGGGTGCGATGTCAAAGGGTGATGATAAACTGACAATAAAGGTTGATGGCAATGGACCAATTGGTTCGATGGTCATTGATGCAAACGCGCATGGCGAGGTTCGGGGTTATGCATCTAATCCGCAAACGCATTTTGATTTAAATGAACAGGGTAAACTTGACGTAAGGCGTGCAGTTGGAACGGACGGTATGCTATCGGTCGTCAAAGATCTAGGGCTTCGTGATTTCTTTACGGGGCAAGTTCCGATTGTATCGGGTGAGATCGCTGAAGATTTTACGGAGTACTTTGTCGTTTCGGAGCAGGTACCTTCAGCAGTGGGTCTTGGTGTGCTGGTTAACCCGGACAATACAGTGAAAGCTGCCGGTGGCTTCATTGTCCAAGTTATGCCTGGCGCAACGGAAGAAACAATTGTGGCATTGGAAGAGCGTATTGCCAACGTTGAACCAATTTCAACGTTGATTGCCCGCGGCCTCACTCCTGAGGAGATTCTTGGTGAAGTTCTGGGTGCGGCGAACGTGGAAATTCTTGACCGGATGGATGTTTCATTCGCATGTAATTGCTCGAGGGAACGTTTTGGAAATGCGATCATCGGTCTTGGGGAGCGCGAAATTCGAGACATGATTGAAGAGGACGGACAAGCGGAAGCACATTGTCACTTCTGTATGGAAACATACGTGTATCCGAAAGAAGTTTTGGAAGGTTTTATCGATGAAATACAATCGGAAGCCTGAAGGGACAACAAGTTTACAGAAACGAAAACTGAAGACGAAACCGCTCATTCTGTTAATTGGAATCCTTTTAGCCTTCAATATCTTCTGGCTTGTTGGGTGGCTTATACCGGACAAACCTAAGCAGACAGATGAAGAAGTTGCTTCGGTAGCTGGTAAGCCTATTACGAGAGAACAATGGATGTCGGCAATGGAAAAGGAAGTTGGACGTGAAACTCTTCTTGACCTTGTGAATGAAAAAGTGATGGCGGTAGCTGCAGAACAATACGGGATTGATGTATCGGAAAAGGAAGTTGATCTTGAAATTGCGCTTATTCGTTCCGTGGACGGTCGCTCTCATTCTGGTCAAGATGAGGAAGGAATGCGGAAGAAAATCCGTTCTAACCTCATCCTTGAAAAGGTATTAACGAAAGATATCGTTGTTAAAGATAATGCGGTAAAGAAACAGTATGATGAAAATACTGCACTTTACAATATTTTAACTGCTTACAGAACCGCTATTATTGTTGTTCCAACGAAAGCTGATGCAGAGCAGACAATTGAAGAGCTTTCAAAAGGTTCAAGCTTTGACGTTCTCGCAAAAGAGCGATCGACGGATTTGGCTTCGGCTAGTCTGGGTGGAGATATAGGCTATATCAACGATTCGACAGATTCAATAGACAAGGCAATCGTAGAGACTGTAGCCGATGCGAATGAAGGAATGACGAGTGGAGTTATTGCTTTGAGTGATGGTACATATGCGGTTAC
The DNA here is from genome assembly GCF_038620285.1 of Sporosarcina sp. FSL K6-1540. NCBI lineage: Bacteria > Bacillati > Bacillota > Bacilli > Caryophanales > Caryophanaceae > Sporosarcina > Sporosarcina sp. FSL K6-1540. The sequence goes on along the minus strand of NZ_CP152018.1, from coordinate 1,543,368 downwards.
TCATGTAAGTGAAGTGGTGAAAGGGCAGTCGTTTAAATTTAAAGAAGTAAAAGATCATATCAAGCGTGAAATTGCACTTGAGCAACTTCCGCAAACTGTTAGTCCGGAAGCGTTTTGGAAAGAATTCGACGCAAAATGGTTTTACGGTAAATAATAGAAAGCTGTTTGGAAACCGATATAAATTGGTATTTCCGGACAGCTTTTCTTAAAAGGGAAGAAAGTGTAATTTTTTCTACATAAATCAGTGTCTAGACTCCGGGCTGCCTTCTTTAGATTCAGTCTGAAAGCATTGGGCAAAGAATACATATAGTGGGCATTCAATTGTTGACAATGTTCACATAATGGTAGTAATATTAATATTATAAGACATATCAAAATAGTAGGAATTGGAGAGGGTATAAATGACGCTAGTTGGAAACTCTATTGCGGATCTTGTTGGGAAAACACCCCTTGTTAAAATGAACAGAATGACAGGCGCAGATGATGCGGATGTTTATTTGAAACTAGAATATATGAATCCGGGATCTAGTGTAAAAGATCGTATTGCGCTTGCGATGATCGAAGCGGCTGAAAAGTCCGGAGATTTAAAAGAGGGCAGTACAATTATTGAACCAACAAGTGGCAACACGGGAATAGGCCTTGCGATGATTGCTGCGGCAAAAGGGTATAAGTCTGTTTTGGTTATGCCGGATACGATGAGTACAGAGCGGCGCAATCTACTTCGTGCTTATGGCGCGGATCTTGTGTTAACGCCGGGTGCTGAAGGAATGAAAGGCGCTATCGGAAAAGCGGAAGAACTTTCAAAGGAAAATGGTTGGTTCATGCCGCAACAGTTCAACAATGAAGCAAATCCCGAAATTCACCGTTTAACGACAGGCCCTGAAATCGCAGATGCACTAGACCGTGTAGATGCGTTCGTTTCTGGAATTGGAACGGGTGGCACGATTACGGGTGTGGGTAGCGTCTTAAAAGAACGTTTTCCTGAAGTAAGTATCATTGCTGTTGAACCGACGGACTCGCCTGTACTATCAGGTGGAAAGCCGGGTCCACATAAAATTCAAGGAATCGGTGCTGGATTCATTCCAAAAGTGCTCGATACTGATATCTATGATGAAATCGTCCAAGTAACGAACGACGAAGCGTATGACACAGCAAGACGTGCAGCACGCGAAGAAGGTATTCTTGGTGGTGTTTCATCCGGAGCGGCAATCTTTGCAGCTCTACAAGTGGCGAAGAAGCTTGGTAAAGGGAAGAAAGTCGTTGCGATTCTTCCGTCCAACGGTGAGCGCTATTTGAGTACTCCGCTATATCAATTTGACGAAGAGTAATAGTGTGGGAGGGGGAAGGGCTGAGATGCTCTTTCTTTTTTGTTGTTTAAATTTGTTTGTTATGATCGGTCTGTGGTGGGATATGGTCGCCCCTCAAATGAAAAGATATCATCTGCTTTTCTTTTTATAGCGTAAAACGGCTTTCACGCGGTAAGATGAAGATACTAATTGTTATCGGGAGGAAACTGGGATGAACAAACAAAAGATCGCTTATACGACATCAGCAATGACGAAAGAACAGCTCTTCTATGCTTATAAAGAGTTGGCACACGAGCATGAAAGTCATATCCTTCTTGAAAGTGGACGCGGCGGTGCGTTATGCATGGCCGGAATTAACCCGCTCGTTACGTTACGGACGTTGGATGGCAACAAATTACAACTTATCTGGCGTGATGGTACGGAGGAAGTAAGAGAAGGAAATCCGCTTGAATTGCTAAATGATTTTGTTCAATCCTATGAAATGGAGTCTATTCCTGAACTGCCAGACTTCCAAGGCGGTGCGGCAGGATTCATCAGTTACGATTATGTCCGTACATATGAAAACATCCCAGTCGATACGATAGATGATCTCGATACACCTGATTTGTTCTTTTATATATTTGACCGCTGGGTAGTGCTTGACGTTAAGACTGAAATGGCTTATTTCATGACACTTCCGAATTGTGGATTGGAACCAGCAGAATTGGAAGCTGAATGGATGACTGCGGTTTCGGAAGGACTAAGCAAGCAAGTCTTCACGCCGAGTAAAGCAGTGGAAGTAGTATTAGGTGAAGATGATCTTGCTGTATCTGTAACTGGAGCGCAGTTTGAACAAATGGTCCGAGACGTGCAGACTTATATTGCTAGTGGAGATGTTACTCAAGTTAATCTTTCAGTGAGACAATCAAAACCGCTGTCAGTACATCCGCTAGATATGTACGAAGCACTTCGTTCATTCAATCCGTCACCTTATATGGCCTCAATGGGTTCGCCGGAATTTGCTGTCGTATCTGGTTCACCCGAACTGTTATTGAAAAAGCGTGGGGATGAAATAAGTACACGACCAATCGGTGGAACACGGCCGAGAGGGAAAGATGAAAACGAAGATGCTGCGCTTCAAGCGGAATTATTGTCGAATGAAAAAGAGACTGGCGAACATATTATGCTCGTAGATCTGGAACGGGAAGACTTTGAACGGGTTTGTGCACCGGAAACGGTGGAAACGGATGAATTCATGGTTGTGGAGAAATACTCTCACGTTATGCACCTTGTATCGAACGTTCGTGGAACTGCGGCAGAAGGTATTTCGAATGCAGAAATCGTTAAAGGCGTGTTCCCGGGGGGGTCAATTACCGGCTCACCAAAACTCCGGACGATGGAAATCATTGAAGAACTTGAGCCGACGCGCAGAGGGCTATATACAGGATCTATTGGTTGGTTCGGCTTTAACGGTGATTTCGAACTGAATATCGTTATCCGAACGGCATATATCAAGGATGGTATTGCGCATATTCAGGCTGGCGCAGGTCTTGTCGCTGATTCAGTACCAGAAGCGGAGTATATAGAATCGTTGAATAAGGCAAAAGCGCTTTGGCAAGCAAAGGCGATGGCGGAAAAGTGAGATTGGGGGATTCGGTATGTGGTGTTGGATGAATGGTGAATTCCTGCGTGCGGAGGAGTTAAAAATCTCCCCGTTCGATCATGGATTTCTATATGGTGCTGGATTTTTTGAAACCTTCAGGACATACGGCGGCAATGTGCTCTTGTATGATGAACATATGGATAGGTTGCATACGGCACTTACAGAGTACCGCATTACGATGCCTTATGATGAAACCGAAATTCTTGCGGCTGTGCGTAAATTAGGTCAGTTAAATGGCGGACAGGATGGCTATTTTCGGTTGAACGTCTCTGCGGGTGTCCATGATATCGGTCTTGCACCCTCTTCATACGCATCACCGAACGTAATCTTATTCAGAAAAGAATTGGCTCCGACTGTTCGTGGTACGGAAAAGAAGGCGGTCTGGCTAGATACTCTGCGTGATAAACCGGAGAGCACTGTGCGCCACAAATCGCATAACTTTCTTAATAACGTACGGGGGCGGCTAGAGCTTCCTTCATTGAAAGAGTTGGAAGGCCTTTTCGTAACAGAGGAAGGTTTTGTAGCGGAGGGTATAACGTCAAATGTTTTTTGGGTGAAGGACGGTGCGTTATTTACTCCAGCTATCGAAACAGGGATTCTGCCGGGGACGACACGTGCGTTTATTATTAAATGCGCTAAAGTTGAGGGAATTCCTGTGAATGAAGGATTTTATGGTAAGGAACATGTAGAGGACGCGGACGAGTTATTCGTCACGAATGCCGTGCAGGAAATTGTGCCGCTATCTATGATTGAGGAAATCTCACTACCGGGGGCGACGGGCATTTATTATAAAAAACTACATGCATTTTATATGCAGGCAATAGATGATATGGAAGAAGGTTGCTGTTGATGGAATTGGCTCGTGCACGTGATAAATATCGGTTTGGTAAGACGGAAATGGATTTCAAAAAAGAAACGGTAATTATGGGTATTTTGAATGTGACACCGGATTCGTTTTCAGATGGTGGAAAATACGGTCGTATCGATGCGGCGCTTAAGCGCGCGGAAGAGATGCTTCGCGACGGGGCAAAAATTATCGATGTGGGTGGGGAATCAACGCGCCCTGGGCATATCCCGATTTCATTAGAAGAAGAGCTAGAACGAACGGTTCCAGTTATCAAGGCTTTGACAAGAGAGCTTGGATGTACGGTGTCGATTGATACATATAAGGCGGGTGTCGCGGAAGAAGCGATGCTTGCGGGAGCGCAGATAATAAATGATATATGGGGAGCGAAGCGTGAACCTTACATCGCGGACGTTGCAGCAAAACACGGTGTGCCGATTATATTGATGCATAATCGTGAGCAGGCAGAGTACGAGGGCAACTTTATGGATGAAGTTATCGCTGACTTGGAAGAAAGTGTCGGTATTGCGATTGCGGCTGGTGTAGCACACGATAATATCTGGCTCGATCCGGGCATCGGCTTCGCGCGAAATGCAATTCAAAACATATGGACGATGCAAGGACTCGATCGAATTTCTGAAATGGGCTACCCGGTTCTTCTTGGAACTTCGCGGAAGTCGCTAATCGGCAACGTACTTGGATTGCCGGTCGAGGAACGATTGGAAGGTACAGGCGCAACGGTATGTTATGGAATCGAACACGGCTGCCATATTATGCGGGTTCATGACGTGAAGGAAATCGCGCGAATGGCGAAAATGATGGATGTACTGACGGGGAAAACAGATTTTGAACAATAGGAGGGTGCGCTATGGATTATATTCATTTAAATGAATTAGAGTTTTATGGTTATCATGGGGCGTTGCCTGAAGAAACGAAGCTTGGCCAACGTTTCCGTGTGACGGTCTCTCTTGCTACGAATCTTTCTGAGGCTGGAAAAACGGATAATCTGGATAAAACAGTGAATTATGCGGAAGTATACAGTGTGTGTCAATCGATTGTTGAAGGCGAACCCGTAAAATTGATTGAAACGGTTGCTGAAAAAATTGCAACTGCTGTATTAGCCGAATTTGTGGATAAAGTGACTGGTGTTCGTGTCGTGCTTGTGAAACCAGATCCGCCGATTCCAGGTCATTATGCATCGGTGTCCGTTGATATCACAAGGGGGCACTTCCAGTGAACGTAGCTTACCTCTCGATTGGTTCGAACATCGGTGATAGGTTACTTCATCTGACAGAGGCGGTGCGGGCACTTCATTCACACGAAGGTCTAACAGTTACTTCAGGATCGTCGATTTACGAAACAGCGCCCGTCGGCTTTACAGATCAAGCGGATTTCCTCAATATGGTGGTATGCGTGGAAACGGGTTTGGTGGCGCAGGAACTTCTGGACGTTTGTCAAAAAATTGAACACGGGCTTGGTCGGATTCGTGATATAAGATGGGGTCCGCGGACTGCAGACCTTGATATTTTGCTGTATAATAACGACAGTATTGAAACAGAGAGCTTGGTTGTACCGCACCCAAGAATGCATGAGCGGGCCTTCGTTCTTATTCCACTTCTTGAAATTGCTCCTTTAATGGGCAATCCAATGGTAGACACGAGTGTCATACTTTGGAGGAAGGTTAATGGGGTCAATGATTTATTGCAAGAGGGCGAATGAAAATGCTAAAGTGAACAGGGATATCATCCGTCAAATGAAAGAAGCGGTGTCGATGCCTATAATCGGGAACGGCAATGTAGAAACAGCTGCTGACTTAATTAACCTAATGAACGGTTTTGCCGATGAAATGATGGAACGCGAACAAGTGGCGGTTAGTGTAAGTGCTGTTTGAGTCGGATAATCCAGGCCGCCACGTATTGTGGGGGCTCTTTTTTGTAAATGAATCATACAATGCGAATAAGTAAAGCGTGTCCGGGCGGCACAAATTGTGTACAATAGATGCATGCTATCTAATGCAGCGGATAATGATGAAGGAGTGAAAGAAATGTCACACTTAGATGAAATGAACGACCAGC
>NZ_CP152018.1:1530000-1532500 GCF_038620285.1 Sporosarcina sp. FSL K6-1540 | reverse complement strand
ATCTTAGATGTCAGTGGTAGGAGAGCGTTCCAAGGGCGTCGAAGCTAGACCGTAAGGACTGGTGGAGCGCTTGGAAGTGAGAATGCCGGTATGAGTAGCGAAAGAAGGGTGAGAATCCCTTCCACCGAATGCCCAAGGTTTCCTGAGGAAGGCTCGTCCGCTCAGGGTTAGTCAGGACCTAAGTTGAGGCCGAAAGGCGTAGACGATGGACAACAGGTTGATATTCCTGTACCACCTCCCCGCCGTTTGAGCAATGGGGTGACGCAGTAGGATAGGGTGAGCGCGCTGTTGGTTATGCGCGTCTAAGCAGTGAGGTGTGGAATGAGGCAAATCCCGTTCCTATAACATTGAGCTGTTACAGCAAGGGGATTTATCCCTGAGTCCCTGATTTCACGCTGCCAAGAAAAGCCTCTAGCGAGGCGGGAGGTGCCTGTACCGCAAACCGACACAGGTAGGCGAGGAGAGAATCCTAAGGTGATCGAGAGAACTCTCGTTAAGGAACTCGGCAAAATGACCCCGTAACTTCGGGAGAAGGGGTGCTCTGGTAGGGTGTTAAAGCCCGAGAGAGCCGCAGTGAATAGGCCCAGGCGACTGTTTAGCAAAAACACAGGTCTCTGCAAAACCGCAAGGTGAAGTATAGGGGCTGACGCCTGCCCGGTGCTGGAAGGTTAAGAGGAGAGGTCAGCGCAAGCGAAGCTTCGAATTGAAGCCCCAGTAAACGGCGGCCGTAACTATAACGGTCCTAAGGTAGCGAAATTCCTTGTCGGGTAAGTTCCGACCCGCACGAAAGGCGTAACGATCTGGGCACTGTCTCAACGAGAGACTCGGTGAAATTATAATACCTGTGAAGATGCAGGTTACCCGCGACAGGACGGAAAGACCCCGTGGAGCTTTACTGTAACCTGATATTGAATTCCGGTGCAGCCTGTACAGGATAGGTAGGAGCCTTGGATTCCGGAGCGCTAGCTTCGGATGAGGCGTTGGTGGGATACTACCCTGGCTGTATTGGACTTCTAACCCATGCCCCTTATCGGGGCAGGAGACAGTGTCAGGCGGGCAGTTTGACTGGGGCGGTCGCCTCCTAAAGAGTAACGGAGGCGCCCAAAGGTTCCCTCAGAATGGTTGGACATCATTCGTAGAGTGCAAAGGCATAAGGGAGCTTGACTGCGAGACCTACAAGTCGAGCAGGGTCGAAAGACGGGCTTAGTGATCCGGTGGTTCCGCATGGAAGGGCCATCGCTCAACGGATAAAAGCTACCCCGGGGATAACAGGCTTATCTCCCCCAAGAGTCCACATCGACGGGGAGGTTTGGCACCTCGATGTCGGCTCATCGCATCCTGGGGCTGTAGTCGGTCCCAAGGGTTGGGCTGTTCGCCCATTAAAGCGGTACGCGAGCTGGGTTCAGAACGTCGTGAGACAGTTCGGTCCCTATCCGTCGCGGGCGCAGGAAATTTGAGAGGAGCTGTCCTTAGTACGAGAGGACCGGGATGGACATACCTCTGGTGTACCAGTTGTCTTGCCAAAGGCATCGCTGGGTAGCTATGTATGGACGGGATAAATGCTGAAAGCATCTAAGCATGAAGCCCCCCTCGAGATGAGATTTCCCATTACGCAAGTAAGTAAGATCCCTCAAAGAAGATGAGGTTGATAGGTCTGGGGTGGAAGCACGGCGACGTGTGGAGCTGACGGATACTAATCGATCGAGGACTTAACCAATTTTGAAAAGGGCTTGATTACCCTGATTCTGTGTAGCACAATGTCTGTTTTATTCAGTTTTGAGCGAATAAGTACCGTTCATAAAAAAAGTACTTGCAATTATATTGCCTATATGATATAATGAATAATGTCTCTTGAGAAAGATGACAAAAGTCTGGTGACGATTGCGAAGAGGTCACACCCGTTCCCATCCCGAACACGGAAGTTAAGCTCTTCAGCGCCGATGGTAGTTGGGGGTTTCCCCCTGTGAGAGTAGGACGTCGCCGGGCTTATACATTCATTACATAGATGTTCAAAAGGACAAGTAGTTTATTATTGTCTAACTTATACCCAGGAGGATTAGCTCAGCTGGGAGAGCACCTGCCTTACAAGCAGGGGGTCGGCGGTTCGAGCCCGTCATCCTCCACCATATTATTTTATAGCGAAATTTATTAGCCGGAGTAGCTCAACTGGTAGAGCAACTGACTTGTAATCAGTAGGTTGAGGGTTCAAGTCCTTTCTCCGGCACCACTTTTCGAGCCATTAGCTCAGTTGGTAGAGCATCTGACTTTTAATCAGAGGGTCGCAGGTTCGAATCCTGCATGGCTCACCATTTTTATGACTTTTCAGTTATAATTTTATATTGCGGGTATGGCGGAACTGGCAGACGCGCTAGACTTAGGATCTAGTGCCTTCGGGCGTGGGGGTTCGACTCCCTTTACCCGCACTTATAATGCGGAAGTAGTTCAGTGGTAGAATACGACCTTGCCAAGGTCGGGGTCGCGGGTTCGAATCCCGTCTTCC
>NZ_CP152018.1:0-1525000 GCF_038620285.1 Sporosarcina sp. FSL K6-1540 | reverse complement strand
GGGCGGTCGCCTCCTAAAGAGTAACGGAGGCGCCCAAAGGTTCCCTCAGAATGGTTGGACATCATTCGTAGAGTGCAAAGGCATAAGGGAGCTTGACTGCGAGACCTACAAGTCGAGCAGGGTCGAAAGACGGGCTTAGTGATCCGGTGGTTCCGCATGGAAGGGCCATCGCTCAACGGATAAAAGCTACCCCGGGGATAACAGGCTTATCTCCCCCAAGAGTCCACATCGACGGGGAGGTTTGGCACCTCGATGTCGGCTCATCGCATCCTGGGGCTGTAGTCGGTCCCAAGGGTTGGGCTGTTCGCCCATTAAAGCGGTACGCGAGCTGGGTTCAGAACGTCGTGAGACAGTTCGGTCCCTATCCGTCGCGGGCGCAGGAAATTTGAGAGGAGCTGTCCTTAGTACGAGAGGACCGGGATGGACATACCTCTGGTGTACCAGTTGTCTTGCCAAAGGCATCGCTGGGTAGCTATGTATGGACGGGATAAATGCTGAAAGCATCTAAGCATGAAGCCCCCCTCGAGATGAGATTTCCCATTACGCAAGTAAGTAAGATCCCTCAAAGAAGATGAGGTTGATAGGTCTGGGGTGGAAGCACGGCGACGTGTGGAGCTGACGGATACTAATCGATCGAGGACTTAACCAATTTTGAAAAGGGCTTGATTACCCTGATTCGTGTAGCACAATGTCTGTTTTATTCAGTTTTGAGCGAACAAGCTCAAAGAGTCTGGTGACGATTGCGAAGAGGTCACACCCGTTCCCATCCCGAACACGGAAGTTAAGCTCTTCAGCGCCGATGGTAGTTGGGGGTTTCCCCCTGCGAGAGTAGGACGCCGCCGGTCTCATTGAAAGGCCATTACCTTATAGGTAGTGGTTTTTTTGTATTTATTTTTAATGTTAACTTTTTGGAGAGTTTATGGGTATGTGGTCGAAAAAAGGAATAGTTCTTTATTGTCGGAAATCTGCATTTGGAATTAATCTCATTGGTTATATAATTGGTTAAGGATGAGATATGTGATTAATTAGCAATGGGATTTGATCGATTCCAGTGTTATGTGATTGGTTAGCAATGGGATATGATCGATTCCAGTGTTATGTGATTGGTTAGCAATGGGATATGATCGTTGCCATGATTATATGATCGGTTAGCAATGGGATATGATCGTTACCAGTGTTATATGATCGGCTAGCAATGGATATGATCGTTACCAGGATTATCTGATCGGTCGGAGGCACCTACTCTCAACCAATAACTTAATACAATTCACCTCTATAAATATTCTATATCCCTTTATAGTTATCCTATGGCATTCTTTAGAATAGGGTATATTGAAGTAGAGGGGGTTGCAAATGACAATTATTAAAAATGTAGTGGTTCGTTTTTTTAATGAACGCTTTTTTGATCAGGCAGCACAGACTGCATACTATCTTTTATTGTCCATGTTTCCATTTTTTCTTTTCATCCTTTCCTTACTCAGTTTGTTTCCCGTTGATGAAGAGATGCTTTTGACATTTCTCAGGCCTTTCACGCCTGATGAAGCGTTTACTGTAATAGAGGAAAATGTTCGTGCGGTTCTCAATAAAGGGCATGGGAAGGTGCTATATGCAAGCCTTGTAGCAGCGTTCTGGATTACTTCCATGGCTGTACAGTCGCTTGCACGTTCACTTGACCTGGCGAATGGCTATGTACGTCGCTATGCATATTGGAAAGTACTGATACGTGATCTTGGAGTAACGCTTCTTTTTATGTTAGTCATTCCGTTATCATTGTTTCTTCCAATTATCGAAAAGGCTTTATATAGAGTTGTGACTTATTACGATACGATTGAGGAATGGCAAGGTTGGTTTTATATTTGGCCGAATGTTAAATGGGGTTTGGGAACGTTATTTCTGTTTCTATTCTTCTTATTGTTTTATAAAGTGGTGCCAACAGGTAAGATGAGGTTTAAAGAAGCACTTCCGGGAGCACTCTTTTCTGCTATTGGTTGGCAGTTATTTTCACTTGTGTTTGGGAGCTATGTTTCGAACGTTGACTATACTCGCTTATATGGACAATTGTCGGGTATTATCCTACTTGTTATTTGGTTTTATTTGACGGCGGTTATTATTTTGCTGTCAGGTTTGTTAAATGCGGAATGGCGGAGGTCATCCGGTAGAAAGAGGAGGCGCGTAACATGATGAAGATATTGGTGGTAGACGATGATCCTAATATTTTGGAGCTTGTGAGCATTCAGCTGACACAGGCCGGGTATACAGTTATGAAAGCATCGGATGGTTTTGAGGCGCTGGAGTTATTGGAAAAGGACTTACCTGATTTGGCAGTCGTGGACGTGATGATGCCAAGAATGGACGGCTATAAGTTGACGAAGAAGCTTAGGGCAGAGGCGGATATACCGGTTTTATTGCTGACGGCCAAAGGGGAGCTAGAAGATAAGGAAAAAGGGTTCCTTGCGGGTTCCGATGATTATGTTGTAAAACCGTTCGAGCCGAGAGAATTGTTATTTCGGATAAATGCAATTTTGCGTAGATACGATAAAGCAGTTGATGTGTTCATTCAAGCTGGACCGATGAAAATAAATCGGCAGAGCTATGAAGTCTCTGTTGGCAAGAAAGTGCTTCTTCTGCCGTTAAAGGAGTTTGAATTACTTTCGGTTTTGGCATCACGGTCAAATCATGTATTTACAAGGGAAATACTAATTGAACGGGTATGGGGTTATGACTATGAGGGCGATGAACAGACGTTAAACGTTCATATCAAGCGAATTCGAGACAAATTGGTGAAGCTGACAGGGGAAGTGACCATCTTAACAGTGCGAGGTGTTGGGTATAAGCTTGAAGTGTCACCATCATGAGATCGCTGTACGGAAAATTTATCGCGATGACAACCGTTATCATGATAGCAAGTGCGCTGATTGCATTTCTAGCGGTCAATACATATTACCATCAACAGTTGAAAGGGCAAAACGACGAGAAGAATATGAGCATTGCGAAAAGCATTGCGTCATTCATTGAATCGGATAAGGAATTAGATCTGGTAAATTACCTTGAAACGCAGTCTGCGGTCGGGTATAAGCTCTACGTTGTCAATGAAAACCAAGAAGCCACGATGTATGGGGAAGCATTTCGGGTAGAAAATCTTTCAAACAACGTTGTAGAACAGGTATTGAATGGTGACGTGTATCACGGGATGAGAGATCTCCCAGGCGAAACGTTCGTAACCGGATTTTTCTCGAATGAATTAGCAAACACCGTGGGGGTGCCCTTTGAATATAATGGGGAAACATACGCCCTTTTTCTACGCCCAGACATTAAGATGCTCTTTACGGAAGTGCACTATATCCTTGGTGGGATGGTGCTGATCATGGCAATTATCAGTTTGCTGGCGATGCTGATTGTGGCTAAAATGTTGATTGATCCCATTACAGAGTTAACTGCCGCGACGAAAAAAGTTGGCGAAGAACAGTTCTCTGGAACGCTCGATATTAATCGAAAAGATGAAATTGGGCAACTGGCGAAAAGCTTTCAGCTGATGACGAGGAAACTTAGTGAAAATGATCGGATACGCAAAGAATTCATAAGCGATGTGTCGCATGATTTCCAGTCACCGTTGCTTAATATAAAAGGATATGCAGAGCTGTTGTTGGACGATAAACTCACGGAAGATTCACGGAAAAGTTATGCTAACGTTATCCAATCCGAAACGGAACGATTGTCTTCATTGACGAAACAGTTGCTGCTTCTCACATCACTCGATCAGTTATCATCCCCACTCGAAAAGAAGACCTTTGACTTGGACATGCAGTTGAAGGAGACGGTCCGCAAGTTTAGATGGTTGCTTGAAGTGAAAGAAATGACGTTAGAAATGGATCTTGAAGAAGTTCGTTTCACCGGAGACCCTGCATTTCTTGAGAAAGTTTGGGAAAACCTGCTATCGAACGCACTAAAGTATACAGAGATTGGCGGTGCGATTGAAGTCGTGTTAACCGAACAGCCGGATCATGTTACAGTTCTTATCCAAGACAATGGAATTGGCATTGATGAAGAGGGACTTGAGCGCATTTTTGACCGTTTTTACCGAGCAGATGACTCGAGAACACAGGAAACAGGCGGAACAGGACTTGGCTTATCGATCGTCATGCAGGTTGTTAAACTGCATGGTGGAACAATTAACGCTGTTAGTCGTAAAGGGCAGGGTACGACTTTTACTGTGGTGTTTCCGAAGTTGTAATGTCCTGTTCATCTTGCGTTCATATAGGATGTTTAAGATATGGGTATAACATTAACATTACAGGAGGAATTTAATATGGAAGCAAAATGGAGTCTACGATTGATTCGTATAGCAGCAATTTTTGGTTTGATCGGTACAGTATTAGGTTCACATATGGCCGGAGCAGGATCACCTGCATTCCGTCCAATTCACGCGCACATTCTATTAGTTGGTTGGTTGTCTCTATTTGCTTGGGGCGTCTTCTATCGAATTTACAAAGTCCGAGCAAAAAAACTGATTGCGATTCATGGATGGACGGGAATTATCGGAGCAATCGGTCTGACGTCAGGTATGTGGCTACAATTCATGCGACCGTTTGGGGTGAATGAAACACTGTCACTTATTCTGTACATCGTTGGCGGAACAATTTTACTCATTAGCTTTGCATTGTTTGTTATTATTACATTTTTAACTGAAAAAGAAAGTAAGCGATAAGCGATTACAATATGATAGATTAATTCAACACAAAAAGTCACTTCCTTGATTTAAAAAGGAGGTGACTTTTTTGTGTGAAATTAAAACTCAATATTTATTTTCCCGTTAACGAGCGTTAAGCTCGCATCAAACTTCTTATCAGAATTGGAGACGAAACCTTTTATAACATTCGTTTTTCCTTTCGTGCAGAGAAGTTTAACTTGAGTAGGCGTGAGCTTTTTTTTCAAAAAGACAGCAGGAAAAGTCTGCTTGCAACCACTTGCGTAGGCACTGCAACCGTAGAATTCTTTGCGTGCAATAATCATACCTTCTTTACAAGCAGGGCATGGAGCGACTTCGACTTGTTGATAGGAGGTCCGTTGAGGCATCTTGCTCACTACATTGGCGGCTAGTTTTGCATCAATGGGCTTGGCGTTTAATTGGCCCGGTACTTCTTCCAATAAGCTGTTGATGAACTTCGCAATGCTGCCGAGAAAACGTTCCTGTGTTCCTTCACCATTGCCGATCTTTCGTAAATACGCTTCCCATTTAGCAGTCATGGACGGGCTTGCGAGAAGATTCCCTTCGATTGCTTGGCAGAGAATGCGCCCTTTATCCGTAATGGAAACGATGTTTTTTGTTACGTCGATATAAGCATGCCGTTTGATCGTTTCGATGATTCCACTTCGGGTAGCTTCTGTACCGAGTCCTTCAATTTCTTTTAAAATATCGGTCTCTTTTTTATCCTCGACAAGTTTTCCGCATGTTTTCATCATCGCGATAAGTTGGCCTTCTGTATACGGTTTCGGCGGCATCGTTTTGCCTTCTTTAATGCCGATATCACTTTCCACAGGTTCGTGCATCACAAGTGGCGGTAGCGTTGGCTCGTCCTTGTCTTTGTCATTTTCTTTCGCCGAACGGATGAACAATGCTTTCCAGCCCTTATCGCGTTCCGTCTTCCCGATTGTGAAGAATGGGAGCTTGTTGACTTCTGTCGTCACTTTCGTTTCAGTGTACAGATAATCAGTATGGAACATAGCGAGTGTGGTGCGGACAACTTCTTCATATAAGTTACGCTCGATGGTCGAGAGCCCAGCAAGTACCCCTTGTGAAGGAATTTTCTTCGTTGGAATGATTGCATAATGCTCCTGTACTTTTGAACTGTCGACATAGCGCTTTTTCGGAGCGAGTGATGCGACAGGGAAAGTATGACCGATAAGCTGCTGATACTCGGTTACTTGTCCAGCGAGATAGGTGAATTCACTTGGTGTGATATACCTGGAATCCGTCCTTGGATACGTCACGAGCTTCTTTTCATAGAGCCCTTGCATTGTCTTCAATACATTCGCAGGACTTATTTTCCATAGGCGGTTTGCCGTTGCCTGTAGTGTAGACAGTGCATGTAGCTGTGGAGGCGGCGTCCGTTTATCGACCGTTTCTACCGAAGTAACTACACCAGGTGATTTCGGATGGATATTATGTTTTGCGAGAAGGTCCCGGATAATTTCTCTTTTCGAATCCTTTGCTTTGGCCTTACCTTTATATGTCCCGTTTGCGGCAGTAAACGTCGCTTCGATTTCATAAAATGGTTCAGAAACGAATGCTTCAATTTCTATTTGCCGCTGATAAATAAGGTAAACAGTCGGCGATTGCACACGTCCGATTGAAAACACATCTCGAATGCCGCGTGCTTGCAACAGAAGGGAATAGAGCCGAGAACCATTCATCCCGACAAGCCAGTCACTAATTTGTCGGGCTTTCGCCTCCTCATACATCAGAAGATCTTTGCGATTGTCTTGTAAATTCGCGAATCCTTTGCGCACTTCATCGACTTCCAGCGAATTAATCCAAAGCCGCTTTATCGTTTGGTTTTTGGCGCCTGTTTGATAATAAATACTATAGAAGATATTCGATCCTTCACGGTCCACATCACAAGCATTAATGACAGTATCAGTAGCTTTAATCAGCTTTTTTACAATGGCGAACTGCTTGGTTTTATCCTTTGCGACCTGAAACTCATAGCGTTCCGGCAATATTGGCAAACTGGCAAGCGACCACTTGGCCCATTTCGGATCGTACTCTTTAGGTTCTTTTAGTTCGACAAGATGGCCGATTCCCCATGTAATATATGCACCTTCAGAAAAAATAGGGGAGGGCAATAACTCTAAATAGCCTTCATGTCGCCGTACAGAAAAAGCGTCTGCGTATGCCTTCGCTTGGCTTGGCTTTTCGGCTAAAATTACTGGTTTCATGACAAGACCTCTTTCACTGATAAGGAAAAAACGTTAGTTCTCCTATTATCTCATAGATTGAGAAGGTTTTCTAATCAATAGTTAGGGTGAAAATTAGTGCTAAGCTATGTGGAAGTTTATTTGGTTTTCAAGTAGAAAAGACAATACTCAACAAATAGTTGAGAAGTGACAAGTAGAATTAATATTGTTGATACCGTATTGTCATTCTTGGTGATTATCAAGCTTTTGATAAGGATAGTATCATTAAGATACATGAGGAGGGCTTTCAAGCAGGCTATTTTGATGAATCATTAAGGGACCACCTAGCGAATGCTGCAATTAATTACTATGCAAATAAATCAGCTGAAGATTTAAAGTTAGAATTAACTAGAGATGTAAGTCTTGCTTCAATGTCCTTAATTTTATTAGCAAATGAAGCTGGTTTTGAAACAATCACTATGTCAGGTTATGATTCTAAACAATTAAAGGCGACTTTAAATATATCTGAAAGGTATTTAGACGTTTTGCTTATAGCGATTGGTAAAGGAACTACAGCCGGTCATAAAACAGTAAGACATCATGTGAACAAGGTACTTTATAAAGACAAGATACTGTAATTATTTTCTTCAGCAATATGATATATAAAGAGTTGTAATTCTTTTTAAATTCCTTCATCATAAATCGGCAATTCAATCGTTATGATAAATCTATTCTTATTTATAGAAGCTTTTATTTCACCTTGCATTAAATGAACTAGATTCTTTGATATACTCAACCCAATCCCTAGATGTCCTTTAGGGTTTCCATTTCTATATTCACCAGAATAATATCTATCAAATAGTTTAGATAACTCTTCCGGTTGCAAGTGATGTCCATCATTTGCAACCGAAATGTAAATCGTTTGATGATTATTCCAGCCTTTCATTTCAAATGTATTCATTGCATACCTGGTAGCGTTATTGACTAAATTACTAACCACCCTTTGCATATGGTCCTGATCCACTTTAATTCGACAATCATTCTCTATTTCATTGATCAGAACACAAGGTATTCCCTGTAAGGCTACATCCACCCCACACGTTTCGTATAAATCTTCTAGAAGGTCCTTTGCATAGAGCACTTCACCCTTTGTAGGTAGCTGATCTCCCTCGGATTCATTGAATACCTTTAATTGACCAATCAAAGTATCCAGTTCTTTCACTTTTTTATCAATCACTTTTAGGTATTTTTGAAAGTCTTCTTCGTCAACAGCCATCCCATCTCCTAACCCCTCAACATAACCACTGATAGAGGCTAAGGGTGTCTTTAAATCATGGGTAATGTTTGTGATAAACTGTCTACGTTTTTGTTCAAAGACCATTTGTTCCGCCTTGTTTTTCTTTAAACTCAATCGCATTTTTTCAAAATGAGTAGCAAATCTACCAATCTCATCATTTCGATCATAATTAATGGGGAAATCGAGGTTTCCTGAAAGAATTTCGTTCGATACTTGTGTTAATTCCTCTAAAGGCTTAACCACTCTTATTTTTATAAAACGGGTTAGCACCATTGTTACAAGAATATAAGGAATAGCAAAAAAGAGGCTTATAGAAATAATGAAAAGTAATTGTTCTCTTGACGAACTAAATCCCACCAGTAATAGGCCCATAAGCAAAGGCGAAATTATGAGCAGGATGAGAATAGATTTTAATGTCGATATTAATCCTCGTTTCATAGTAAATCACCGTTAAACCGATAACCTACACTACGAACAGTGACGATGCAATTAGCCAACGCGAGTTTATCTCTAATTTTTTGAATATGGATAACTACAGTGTTTAAGTCCCCGTATTCATCAAATCCCCATACTTGATCATACAGATGCTGTTTTGAAAAAACTTGATTTGGATGGGACAACAGGAATGAAAGGATATCAAACTCTTTTGCGGTAAATTGAATTTCAACTCCGGATTTTTTGACTACTCTGGATATCCTATTTACTTGTATATCGCAAAATTTTAATACTGACTTTTCATCAGTTTGTAAGTTCGTAAATGTCGTTGCTCTTCTTAGTTGGGCTTTTACCCTTGCTACAAGTTCCTTTATAGAAAACGGCTTCACCACGTAATCATCCGCGCCTAATCCTAACCCTAAGATACGATCTAGTTCTGTTTCCTTTGCACTGGTAATAATGACAGGCAGTGTAGACTGTAGCCGAATATTCCTCAAAATTTCTAACCCATCAATTCCTGGCAACATCAAATCTAGCAAAATAATATCAGGCTGCACTTTATTGAAAATGGTTAACGCTTCATTCCCTGAATTGCAGATGATAACTTCAAAGTTATCCTTCTTGAGATAATCCCTAATTATATCTGCTAGTTCAGTCTCATCCTCAATTATTAAGACTTTCTTATTCAACGTCAGGCCTCCTCTGGTGTAGATTTTACTGCTTGATTTAAACTAAAATGTCATTTTACGTATACAGGACTAGTGGGATCAAGGCGCTTAGATTGTTAAATGTATGAAAAATAATTGGAACAAGCAAGTTGTATTTAGAAACGACGTACAATGTGCCAAGTATAAGGCTAATTGTTAAATAAGGCACGATGTTTGTGAGGTCAGAGAAACTGTGCATATGCAGTAATCCAAACAAAATGCTTGATAGCAACACACAACCCCATACGGGTATACGACTTGATAATCTGTAGATCAGCAAATGCCGGTATACAAATTCTTCTACTATCGGCCCCATAATACCAAGAATAGCGAGAATGAGAATTGGAGGAAATGCCCTTGCGATCTGATAAACATTTTGATCATTGGTTGCATCACCGATAGGTAACAAGTAGTAAGCCAAAACAGAAAATAAGATGAAAATGAAGTAGAAGCCAATCAGTAACAATAAGCTACGAGAAATGGATTTCTTCAGAAGTTGCCAACTATCAGCCAGATGCTGGCGAAATAAAAAGATTCCTGCGATAAAAAGCACGGTATATAACATGAGTGTCATGGCTGACCTTACTTCGACCGTATACAGATGCTGGAAGAAACGAATTGCAAAAATAAGACAATAAGTAAGTGCAAAAATAATTATTTTTCTGATAGGTACATTTCTGGTTTCGGTCATCCTCTTTTACCTGATTTACTTATTTTTAAAATGCCGTTTTCGCGTAAACTTATATTCACCATAAAAATTCCTCCCTCTTTTTATTAATCGTACAAGAGGAAGTTAATGTGTTCGTAATGACTAGATAGTAATTTTATAAAGCTTTGATAAAGTTTTCATAAAGTCATTAATATTCCTTTATTCTTTTTTTTACCATTAATCAATGCATTGAAGTAATCATTTAATTAGTGGAGGATACAAGCTACAAATGATTGATTAAATCGTGATTAGTCTGTATGTTTTAATTGTATGGGAAATTAGGAGGATTAGTGATGGATAAAAGAAACCAAGCTTTAATTATCATAGATGTGCAAAAAGCTTTCGATGATAAAAAATGGGGAGAACGAAATAATCTTCATGCCGAAGAAAATATTAGTGAGATCCTGACATTATGGAGGGAAAAAGGGTGGAAAGTAATCCATATTCAACATATGTCAGATAATCCAGATTCCGTATTTCATCCTAAGAATGCTGGATTTGCAATTAAAAAATTGGTTGAACCTACTGCTGAAGAAGTAGTGATCACAAAGAAAGTAAATAGCGGTTTTATTGGTACAAATTTAGAAGAATATCTAAAACAAAATGATATCTCAACGGTTGTAATCGCAGGATTGACCACGCCTCATTGTGTTTCTACGACTACAAGAATGAGCGGTAATTTAGGATTCAATACATACCTTATTTCAGATGCAACAGCAGCCTTTGGTATGACGGATCAAAATGGTACATATTACGATGCAGAAGTGATACACAATGTTTCTATTGCAACTTTGCATGAGGAGTTCGCGAAAATAATTACAACAGAACAACTAGTAAATGAACTTTCATAGTACTCTTATTGAACCACCGGATTGTTTATAGCCAAATGAGAAGGTGTAACAGGGCAGTAATAATTGAATAAAGGGAAGAAAAATGCCTTAATTTAAGGCGTTTTTCTTCCCTTTATTTGTGTCAGTGTTAAATATTAACGGAGTCAGTAATAAATTCACCCAAAATGATTGATCTTCTAATCCTCGTTATTGTTAGACTATTTACTCGGAAAAGTCTATCGTAAATATGGTCTACAGTTCTTATCAAGTAAGGGATTCAACAAATGTTATTCAAGTATAGAGGTTGCTAGACCCATATCATCCACATAATGGGATGACCGGTTTCATGACCACACCTCTTTTCTTTTTACGATGAAACGCTAGTTCTGATAGTTGTATTATCGCCCAAATGGGGGAGGTTATCTAATGTATGACGGCACCATATTTTATTTCTTCATGGGTTACTCAATTCAATGTAATATAGGGATTTTATCGATCTTATAGAATATAGAAATGAAGATCAGTGTAACAATCAGTACTTTTTAAAGCAATGAGATGTACAGAGAGAAAAATGAAAAGTATATTGTTGATGTATATGTCTAAATTCACTTCTCTGAACGACGAGGACCAACTATAGCTGAAATATAAACATTGAGGAATTTAACAAGGGAACCATTGAACCATTCATCTTGGATAAGGAGAGGTCCCCACCAGTAGTGGGTGCACTCCAAAACGATTAATCCAATAGACCAAATGAGTTCAAACGCTTCCAAGCGCTATGCCATGTTTGCTTGAAGCTGATCCATTTTCAATAATGATAAGTGATATACCTTAAGTAAGAGCAGCTTTCCTTAGATTTGTTGAGTCCTTTTTAACTACCTATTTTTGTTCTAGCTTTATTGTAATCGGTGGTTTAAGATGATTAATCGACTTAAGTTAAGACCTGTTTTTTACAATCAAAAGATTGAAGTTGTTAATTAAACAACCACGCTTACATCGATTAGAAAAAGTGATGTTTTCATTCCGAACAAGTTGGCGGGGGATTTGTTAGCAATAATTACTCAATGCTGGAAAGTGATTTTTAGTATTCCAATTCGAAGGAGGTCGTACTTTAATAGTTATGTTAGAATTAGTTTACGAGTTAAATAATGGTAAACCAATTCAGCTTGGAGGGAACTTATGAAAATCATCATTTTTGGAGCTTCTGGAAAAACAGGGAAGTTGCTTGTTGAGCAAGCGCTTTCTGACAACCATAGGGTCACAGCATTCGTAAGAAACCCAAGTAACTTAAACATTTCCAATCCGAACCTTGTGATTGTACAGGGGGATGCAACAGATGCATCTGATGTAAAAAAAGCTATTCTTGGGCATGATGCAGTTATTTCAACACTTGGAACGAACACTGGATTACGAAAAACGACAATACTTCATGAAATGACGCAAAACATCGCTCAAGGTATGAAGGAACAGCAAGTGTCGCGGATCGCTTACATGGCTTCGGCAGGAATCGACAAGGAAATACCAGGTGTTATCGGGAAAATTACGATAAAATTGCTTGGAAATGTGCTAGACGATCATCATAATGCAGTGGCTGTATTAAAAGATAATAATTTACAATGGACGATTGCAAGACCCCTAGGACTCAACGACAAACCGTTTACAGGGACATACCGTAAAGAAGCGATTGGGGTTCCTAAAGGCGGCCGTGCAATTTCTCGTGCGGATGTCGCCGACTTCTTATACCAGGCCATTGTCAATGAAGAATTTATCCATCAGTCTGTTGCTTTGAGCGACTAGTCAACAAGAAATGCTAGATAAAAGCACAAGAATAGTAGAAGGCCGAGTTCTAACACATTTAGAGATGTGTTAGAACTCGGCCTTTGAGTGGTCCATCTACTATTGATGTATCGTATTCATTAAAAGTAGCGTTTTTATTGTATATGTGGGTGATTCAAGGTTTCCTAAAGGGAGATACCGAACCGCGATATTTGCGAGTAGCGATGATATCAACCGCCCCGCATGACACAGGCAATTAAGTAGTGAGGTGAAACGGAAGTTATTGGTGAGGTACTTGATAATGTGAGTGCTGCTGAAGTCAATAGATTAAAAGAGATGCTACCTTTCAGTATTTTACCGCCACAGGCCCACACAAGCTTTTTCTCGGAAAATAAAGATCATTAGATTCCAAAGAATTAGAGGTAAGTATAAAGAAGATAAAAGTAATGGTACAAGATCAAATTGGTATGACGGTTTATATGACTGGTCCTGCAGGAATTGTTATTGACACCCTAAGCTTGTTTTCTAGAGCTGATCTTGTATTAATTTTATCAACGGTCGGAATTATTTTGGTTTTATTGATTGTCATTTATCTTTCGCCGTTACTTGCTTTGATTCCTTTACTAGCTACATACACGGTATTTATTTGTATGGCGGCTAACTATAATCAGGATATTCTAAAATGAAAGGCGAAGCTGAATAGCAAGAACCCATTATTAGGTGCTTCACATTAATTAAAGTCTCAATTGTATAGTGGGAAAATGCACATAAATCCTGGTTGTTAATCGGGTTATGTGCATTTTTATATTTACGTGCATGGCGATACCATCAATTAATGCAAAGAGCCGCTCAACTTCCAGATCAAGATTGAGATTTTTTTAGTAAATCCATCGTATACAAATAACTAATGAGCTTTTGCCTACCTTCTAATATTCCATCATCAAGTATATTTAATTTAGATGTACGATGTTTCACATGTGCTTTAAAAGCAAACCAAACTGACATTTCTGCAAGTAATTCTGTATTGTCGGATACACACTCAAGTAATACAATGATGACTCATTCCCTTTTACATATGTGAACGAAGTTCTTCCAAGACCGCGTAACTCGCACTTTTCATTGGTGCGGACTTTTTATGGTCGACAATCTTTTAAAAAAAGTCGAACGCGTATATGGTCTATTTACCTTGCATAACAAGAGATTCAATAGCCTTTATTAAAATTTAAATATTGCTTGACCCTTATCACCCACATAATAGGATGACGGGTTTCATGACTGCATATCTTTCGGTCCGTAATAGAAACGCTTGTTCTGTGAATATCGCATATAATGGAGAGGTTTCCAAATTCATAGTTGGTGTGAAGGCGGCTGTTAATGTCAAACAAACCTTGAGAACTCGGTGACATTGTAACACTGTAGAAAACAAGAGTCTGATTCAGTTAAGACAATTGTTTGTTGTGAATTAGTAATTGCTAGAAGAAGTCCTTTAAAAGTTTTGACTTTACTGGTTTATGAAATCCATACAACGTACACACGACGTACACAGGAGTCCTCTATACTAGGTCTAGAAAGTACTATCGGAGGTGTAGGGTACGTGAAAATATACTAGAATCATGTCCATAGTTAAAGGGTGACGTGGATAGATGTGGAGAGTGAAGCTATGAAAAGAAAGATATTGTTAGTCGAAGATGATACGCTGATGCGTGAGTTTATAACGGATTATTTCAAAAAGGAGCAATGGGAAGTATACGAAGCGGAGAACGGAATGCTCGCACTGGATATTTTTGAACAAAATTCCATTGACCTGATTGTTTTGGATATTATGATGCCGGAAATGGATGGGTGGTCGGTATGCAGGCGCATTCGCAAGGAGTCAGACATACCGATTATCATGATTACAGCTAGGGTGGAAGACGATGATCAATTGATGGGGTTCGAGTTGGGTGCCGATGAATATGTGACGAAGCCTTTTAGTCCGAGGGTATTAGTGGCTCGTGCTACCGCATTAATGAAAAGAACGGAAGGTACAATTGGTCGTGAAGGAGATATACATACCTTTGGCGATCTAGTAGTAAACAGAATGGCTCATACTATTTCCGTGGCGGGAAATATGATTTCTTTGTCACCAAAGGAATATGATTTGCTTCTCTTTCTTATCAAGCACTACGGTAAAGTTTTATCCCGTGATTATATTCTGGACGCTGTATGGGGATACGATTATTTAGGGGATTTGCGTACAGTAGATACCCACGTCAAAAAATTAAGAGCCAAGCTAAGTGCCGAAGGTCGATATATAGGTACCGTCATCCGCGTAGGTTATAAATTTGAGTTGGAAGCATGAGAAGGCAGGGGGTAGTCCTTAAACTTTTTGTGGTAACATCTATTCTGATTATGACTGTTTTTTCCCTTGTGATGCTTGCGGAGGGCTTGTTTTTCGAGCGGTTTTATCGAATGTCCAAGATCCATGCACTAGAGCAGAATATGAGCCATTTCGAGGATCAATACGAACAGGTTGGATCCAATAATCAGCAGGTTTCACGGCTACTCGGTGCATTTATGAATGATAATGATACCAGTACTTCCATCTTAAATCATCGGTTTGAACGGATTAGCATAAATCCTTATTTTCTGGAGTTGCAAACAGACAGACAGGCCATTACCATTCGTGTGCCCGCGGATGGTATGGAACTAGGTGCTATTCCGAATGGGATTCAGATCGGCGATACAACAGTGATAGACGGTATTTTCATGGATGAGGATGATACTGTCATGCAACTTGTTGCCATACAGCAGAAAAACGAAGATCTCGTAAATGGGTTAACACGAGTGAAGGGTAAAATAACGGATTTGATGCTACCCGAACAACGCTCGTATAACCCTCTATATCAAGATACCCTGATCGATGAAGCCCTCCAGGACTGGATGCCGAAGCTAGAACAATATGAATCTCGTTTGCAGGACGGGTTGCTTGTTCAGGCGGAATGGATAGATAATTGGAGCGGTGTCCAATACGCTATTCTGATTAAATCGCTAGCACATAGTGAAAATACAGAACGTTATTTATTCGTCATGACTTCTCTACAACCAGTTGGGGAAGCAGTCGAGATACTCAAGAAGTATTTTGTATATTTGACGCCGGTAATTATTATGCTCACCATTATTCTATCTTTGATTTACTCGAGAATTGTATCCCGTCCGTTAGTTACGCTAAACCGTGCTGCAGCGCGACTCGCCAAGTTAGATTTTACCATGGAGCCTGAAATTCATTCGAAGGATGAATTCGGGGAGCTGTCGCGCAATCTAAATGCGTTGTCTCAGAATTTAGATACGACCTTAAAGGAACTTACTAATATGAATGTGAAATTACAAGTGGAGATGGAAGAAAAGCGGCGATCCGAGCAACTTCATAAAGAGCTAATCGCGAACATATCGCATGAATTGAAAACCCCTTTAGGCATTGTAAAAGGTTTCGCAGAAGGGTTGCAGGATGGAGTAGCGAGCGACAAAAAAGACCGTTACCTGAATCACATCGTGAATGAAACAGATCGGATGAATGCTTTAATAATGGATATGCTGGAGCTCTCCAAATTCGAAGTCAAAGCCATTCATTTAACGCTTAGAAGCGTATCCATGACAAACCTTGTTCAAAATGTAGCTGATTCGTTTTCTCATCAATTAGAGGAAAAGCACCTTCAATACAAGTTGAACAAAGTAGAAGAACTATTTGTAAAGGCAGATTCTAGACGGATTGAACAGGTCGTTCTAAATTTATTGAGTAATGCCATTCGACATGCTGTGGAGAACAGTGTCATTTCCATTAGTATCGAGCGGACATATTCTGGAAAGGTAGTCACGGTAATCGAGAACGCTGGACCGCCCATTGCGGAGGACGATTTGAACCGGGTGTGGGATCAATTCTACCGGATTGAGCGTTCTCGGGATCGTAAATCTGGAGGGACCGGTCTGGGACTCGCGATTGTCAAACATATCCTGGAGCTTCATGATAGCGAATTTGGTGTAGCGAATACAAATCAAGGCGTCGCATTTTCTTTTACCTTATATGAAAGCAGAGGAGAACCCCATGAATAACAAAAAATACAGCTATATCATTTCAGCTCTGTGCATGCTTCTTTTAACTAGTGGTTGTGCTATGAAATCTGTGTCTGAAGCACCGGAAGCGCAGCCATCTGAAACAAATCAAGACAATACCACCAAAGTAGAGGACGCTTTAGCGGATTCCGGGAATGAAATATTAATTGTAATAGATCAGACCCCAAAACCGATAGAGGGAAATAGTTTCGATTTCGTAGTGAAACAGGTACCGGAAGGATTCGCGCTAGCCGAAATACAGTGGATTTCCAAGGATAATCTGATTGTAAATTCGGTTCAAGATGCCATTGAACACGGGGCTAATGGGGAAGATGGATTTTACATTAGTGGTGACGGACAATTCTCGGGTTTCATATATCCGGATACGATGAAGGGTGAGGAAGGTCAGGTTGTATTTCTATTCAAAGATTCCGAAGGCAATGAGTTAACTTGGAAAAAGAAATTAACGTTGAGTCCGTCAGCAAACTCTCAGGAGGGGGGGAAGAATGAAAATGCCATTGAGATTCCGTAAGATGCGTTAGAGCAATATATGCAGGCTATTGCTAATCAGGATGCTGCAAAGTTGGTCGAGTTATACGGGGGTAGTTACCAAGGACTCATTAACTTATTTCCCGAAACAGACACTAGTGACAAGTTGAAATTAATTGATCAGTATCTGAAGCTACTGCCAAGGATTTCACTGAATGAAATTCTTGAACAGACCGTAGTAAGCAAGGACGAATATATATTCGTGATTACGTTAAAGTTGGAAGACGGAACCTTATTCCATACGAGGGAGTTTGACACGATCACCGAAAAGTTTACTTACACAGTTAAACGAGTCGATGGCAAGCTGAAAATGATGGAACTTCCTCCATACCAGGCTTAGTTTGATGGTAGTCACGATGAGTTGAAACTTTTGTTAACATCATTGAAAGCAATGATGTTAACAAAAGTAAATACTAAGGTATATCGTGCATAACTTTTCATTCGATATTGATTAAAGGCTATATAAAACCGACTGATGGGCTTAATAAATTGAGATTCTGATTTGAATTTTGGGTAGTATAATAACCTGAGATGGGAGAGCGTCACGCTGACGGTTTGAAGGTCGACGTTTCGCACCCGGTATGCACCATAAAATGAAATGCGGTTTGAGCTCTTGATGAATAAGGGTTCTTTTTTTGATTGATAATTGAATCTAAGGTGACAGTCAGAGCGACCCTTCCTTTAGACTCGCTACGGATGAATACTATCTTCAGGCGAAGCGATTGAAAGATGGTACCGAGGGGGAAAGTGACCAGAGCTTGAAAAAAGTCCTTTCCAAGCTGAAGAGCGGGAGAATTTGATTTAATAAGATAGAGTATATGGGTGACTGACATCCTAAATGTAGTGGCGTTTATTCAAAAAAAGCGAGTCACACTCCGGTAAGAAAAAGGGGTGACTCGCTTAGTTATATTCTACTTGTTGAATAAGTCCAGACTGTCAAATTAACGGGAAGTAACTCAATCTATTTCTCTTGCTCTCTGTGTATCCCTAACATTTTTCTGAACGGTTATCGCTGCAAATATACTAAGAACGAAAGCCATACCATAGAACCCTTTTTCACTTAAGACAATACTTCCTGCGTTGTATAAACCGATGGCCATTAATAAAATAGATATAATAAGTGCTAACCAACTAATACCATAATAAATGTTCGTGACTGGTATTCCTTCTTCTTTATCTCTTACAGCTTTTTGTAACGAGACAGATGAATAGAGTCCGAATACTAAAATTGCAAAGTAATATCCTTGTTCATTCAGTTCCATAGCTGCATTATACAGGCCTAAGAGATAAGCTGATACTCCTATTACCAGTGCTGCCCATGAAGCTCCTTTGAAAACCGGAGTTGGTTCTCCATCTTTTCTTTTTATTTTCATTTTTGGGGCGTTTTGTTTTTCCATATCAAATAAATCTTCATTATTATTAGTCATTGAATGTTCTCCTCCCCTTTCGACAATCATATCTGAACGAGTATAAATCAGCAATGTTTTTTGGGAATAGTCTAACTCCTCTAAAAAGTTGAATCTGATTTTAAGTCTACAAAAATGTTAGCTTTAACAGGGATCATCAAGGATTATTCGCAAATGAGTTCGTTTCTATCATTCTTTGAACATTGCAGCTAATTTTTTGTTGGAACTTTTATAGTATGTAAATAAGGGGAAATTAACTAGTCGTATATATATAATTTTATGGGATATATTCTGCGTATTGGGAGAAAGAAGAGGTATACAAAAAAATATCTATGATGGTGAGAATTCTTTCCAAAGTTATATTGGAAAGCAGGGGATTGGTTAAAATGATGCAGCCCATCTAAGTAAGTCTCTTCTTGTATTACAATTTTCTAATGGGTTACAGCCCAATCCGAACTAATACATATTATTTTAACGTAACTATCAAACTGGACAAACTGACGGAAATTGAACACTGAATCTAAATGGAAATACTCGATCCCGATTGGACTTATGGGGAAAAATGATAGCTGGCGATACTGTAGCAGTTAATTACATATTATGATTGACAGGTTTAAATATTACAGGGGAAAAATGAAAAGGGGGAGGAAACAACATGTTTATACATTCATGAGAGTCTTCGAAGGAGATCAAATCATACAAAAGGCCACGCTTTTAAAACTCATTCTTAACTTTTAGGTATAATACATATGAACTAACGAAGCAAGTTAGCTAAATAACATAAGAGTCTTTATAATTAAGGTATTGACATCCATTTGAATACTATGTGAAGGATAAAAATAATTTCTGAATCTGGAAGCACTACAACCATCCCTTTTTAGCTTGCGTGAAACAGAAAAACTTCTATTTCACAAAGAAATTGAAGTCATGTACATTGTTGAACAAATAGTCATTAACTCATTTATTGAAAAAGAGCTTACACGAGATCATTATCAAGCGCATGAAAAATTTATTTTACAACTACTAAATAATCGGAGGAGAATGACTATGGCGTACCTACTACAAGTGGATTTTAAAATGGCTGGACCATTCGGAGATGAAATGGCGGAAGCGTTTACTGATTTAGCAAAAAGCATCAATGAAGAAGAGGGATTCAAGTCGAAAGTTTGGACAGAAAGCCCAGAAACAAATGAAGCCGGTGGAATTTACATTTTCGAAACAAAAGAAACAGCTGAAAAATATCTAGATATGCACACTAAAAGATTAGCCGGATTTGGAGTCACAGCCGTCAACGCAAAAATCTTTGCGATTAATTCTAAACTTACCGAAATTACTAAAGGGTCGATAAAGTAAATAAAAAACCTGTAAATTTATTGTTAAAATTCACGGATTTTATATCGTCTCTTATCAAACGAAAAGCAGTACATCAGTGCTTGAGTAGAAACTCTTTCTGTAAAGAAAGTTCAGGATACTCTTGAGAATTGTATTAGTATCTAGCCGGCCCCCTTGAGGGATCAGCTATTTGACCGTCCGATCTATCAAATCGGAGGTCTTATTTTTTTATTCAATTTAATTGCTTGATATATAAGATTGGATAGCTAACAGGCAGGATCTTCATTTCTACAAGGGGATTTTTGTGAAATGGGTCTTTTACAACCGCAATTTCTTTTGAGTGAATAGGAAAAAAAGCTGATATTATTCGAATAGTATCAGCTCTTACCTATTACTACTTAACGGGAAGTGTATCCAACATCCACATAAAGGGATTGTCGATTTACAAATGAATATGGGGTTTCCGTGCAACAATTATCTTGCACGGAAACCCCACACTAATATCAGATTAAGTTTTTCACGACTTTTGACATCGTTCCTCCGTCTGTTTTCCCAGTAAGTAATGGTTTTGCGATTTTCATGGCATCACCCATGTTCATACCTTTGGTGATTCCTGCCTCTGTCAACATTGTTACAATTTCGTCTTCGCTAAGTTGTTTAGGCAAGAATTTTTTGAGCAGAACTAATTTTGCTTCTTCTTGTGCAATTAAGTCTTCACGCTGTGCTTTTTGTGCGCCTTCCAGCGCTTGATTGGTCTGTTTGATTTCGCGGTTGACGATGGCAACTTCCTCATCAGTTGAAAGAACTGCACCTTTTTCCTTTTCAGCGCTATCGAGTGCTGCTTTTACTAATGTTAGTACTCCTTTTGCGAGCACATCTTTTTCCCTCATGGCATTCTTTAGATGTTCGAATACGATTGTCTTTAACATTTTTGGATCTCCTCCTATTAGTGGTTAAAAGTATAGAAGAGATGCATGTGAAAAGCAACAAATGATGATTTATTTATATCGACTTGAATCAGCACAAACTCCCTGCTCTGCAGATTAGTGGAACTCTGGCTAAGGTCGCCGCGTCCTGCGGATGTCCGTTCTTTTTTGCATGGTTATTCTGCTAACTACATTCATAATTGTATGGGGCCTCACATAAATAATAGTGTATCTTAGGGAATTAACTTGTGGGTACAGGAGGCAGGAATAACTATGAGAGAAAACAATGGAGGGGAATCAGGTTCTTCCACGCATCTAAACAGAAATGCATCATGGGCTGAGGAAATGCATTCACAGACTGTAGGTGAAAGAGGTCCTGTACTGGAGCAGGACAGTATTTTACATGAAACATTGGAGACCTTTGTCCATTCAACAATTTTAGAAAGACCAGTGCATGTTAAAGGCTTTGGTGCTTTTGGTTACTTTGAGACTGTGTATTCTATGGCAAAATACACAAAGCTGTGCTTTTTACAAAATCCTGGGCAGCAAGTTCCAGTTACTGTGAGGTTTTCGCTTGCTGTAAGTAATAAAGGTACTCCGGATACCTCACGAAATGTGCGTGGATTTTCTACTAAGTTTTATACTGAAGAGGGTATTTTTGATTTGGTCTTCAACCATATTCCTGTATTTTTAGTACGAGATGCTATACGTTTTCCAGAGACCATTCAAGCTTTTTTACCCTCGCCCGTAAATAACTTGATGGATCCCGAAAGGTTCTGGAGCTTCATAGCCAGAGCGCCAGAATCAACCCATTTTGTTGTTCGGCTTTACTCTGATGCAGGCACAGTAAAAAGCTTTCGCCACATGCCGGGTTATGGTGTGAATACCTACGTTTGGAAGAACGGGGAGGGGGTACGCAGTTATGTAAAATATCACTGGGTTCCTTATGCTGGGGAGCAGTATATAGATGCTCAAGAAGCCGCCCGATGGAATGGCGAGAACCCAGATATTGCAGGTCAGGATTTGTATGATACCCTAGCAAAGGGAGAGCCTGTTGTATATGGGCTTTATGTGCAGCTTATGAATCCGAAAGATGAAGCCACTCTTCCTTATGATCCATTGGATGATACAAAGGTTTGGGATAAACAGCAGTACCCTCTGATGCCGGTTGGCCGCTTGACGTTGAACCGCAACCCGGATAACTATATGGAACAAGTGGAGAAACTGGCATATTCACCGTCCAATCTTTTGGAAGGGGCCGAATTATCAGATGATAAGATGCTGCAGGGACGCGCCAATATTTACTCGGATTCCCAGCGGCGGCGGCTTGGACCAGATTTTCGCAAAATACCTATCAATCATCAGGAAGACTGGACACCAGCAACACAAGTGACAAGCGGCAACGGCAGATTTGTGGAGGGGCATCTTGAACGATCCGATTTGCCAAAACCAGATGATTTTACGCAGGCCGGGCAATATTATCATGCTCTTCCCCCTGAGCAACAAAATCACTTAGTAAATAATCTTTCTGCTGATCTTGCCGGCATATCCGATGAGACACGACGCATTGTTTTGACGTATCTGTACAATGCATCGCCGGAAATGGGAGAACGGGTTGTCCGACAAATTAAGACACAGACAAAGGGTTAATTCGATAACTTTCACTAAAATGATCAAACCTTATTATGAATTTTTCGAATTTAGGTACATGTACAATACACTACTCAAAAAATACAATTGAACAATAATAAAATGAAGATTGGACATGTACGCGGATGTCTAATCTTTTTTCTTGTTTATTCAGAATTTAGAAAAAATAAAAGCACCAAAAGTTCAAAAAAGGGAGCGCTTCTCTACATTGCATGTCATTGAATGAAAATGAGTTTTGTGATTATTGATTTTGTGAAGACAACTAGTACAATCTTTATTTTCAATACGGTTTCTTAATCTAAATTACAGCAGAAGATTAAGAAAAAGGAATGACTAGCCTGTACCAAAATAAGAACGGTCATGAAAATGCCATTATTGAATATATTCACCTTCCCGCAAATCGGAAAGATTCAAAAACCTGTAATTATTCCTAGTTGACGTTTTCTTAGAAATCATTTTGTTAATTTCATATTTTCCTTTTGTGTATAGGTAAGGATATGATTTTATGTTTCTTCACTCTCTATTTCCACCCATGACTGTGACCAATTTTCTATTTCTTTCAAAACCGGCTCTAATGAAAGCCCTTTTTCCGTTAAGGAGTACTCAATAATAACAGGTGTTTCAGGTATAACATCACGCTTTACAATCCCTTGTTGTTCTAAATCTTTTAAGCGTTCTGATAAAACTTTGCCACTGATTCCGATAGAAGATTGAATTGTACTAAATCGGTTTGAGCCCGACAATATTTGATTGATAATCAAAGCCATCCAGCGCTGACTTAAAAGCGAGATGGCTTTTTCAAATCGGGGACAAATAATAGATTGCTTCATTTTTTCTTTCACTCCTTTATATGCAGTATATAACATGATGGGTTTATTTCGTAAGTAATTAACTTACTTGACAACTACAACGCTCTATAATATAGTTAATTACATAAAGTAACTAACTATAAAGGGGAATAGTGAAAATGAATAAAAATGATGTGGGTACGGTTATTTTGCGTTTGGTTTTAGGTCTTACTTTTTTCATTCATGGATTATCCAAGTTTCAAGGGGGCTTAGCTAACACTGCTGGTTTTTTCGAAAGCCTTAGTATTCCAGGATTTTTAGCTTATGCCGTTGCAGTTATAGAATTAATCGGCGGTATTCTGTTGATACTTGGTATTGGAACACGAATCATTTCTGTATTGTTTGCGGTTATTATGCTGGGGGCAATTTTTACAGTAAAACTCTCTGCAGGGTTTCTTGGCAATGATGAAATGGCGGGGTACGAATTGGAATTGGCACTATTCGCTATGTCCATTTTTCTCGTTTTTGCAAACAGCACTCGTTTCTCGTTAGGTAATAAAATCTTTCGTTCTGAGGGACAAAAATAAAAAACGGAGGTAAGAAATATGGAATTTCATAGCAAACCAAACACTTTTGTGGGTCATGTAAACATTAAGGTACAAGATTTAAATCGATCACTTACGTTTTATCAGGAGATTCTTGGTTTTCAAGTTCTAGAACAAACTGAAAAAATGGCTAAACTAACAACGGATGGCAAAACGAGTGTGTTGTCAATCGAACAACCAGAAAACGTAGTACCCCAGTATGGAAAAACTACGGGTCTATATCACTTTGCCCTTCTTCTACCTAAACGCTCAGACTTAGCTGAAATCGTGCATCATTTTATGGAAATCGGTTTGCGGTATGGATCATCAGATCATCTTGTAAGTGAAGCTTTATATTTAGCAGACCCAGATGGAAATGGAATTGAAATTTATATAGACCGCGAACCTTCCGAATGGACTTGGAGTAACGGTGAAGTGGCAATGACAGTGGATCCATTGAATTTTGAAGATCTTCTATCCGAAGGGAGACCGCAGTCATGGAAAGGTTTACCGGCTGGGACCGTCATGGGGCATATTCATTTACATGTATCTGAATTGAAAAAGACCGAAGAGTTTTATACTAAGGGCCTCGGTTTTGAAGTGGTTAACCGGTATGGCAATCAGGCGCTTTTCATCTCTACGGGTAAATACCATCATCAAATTGCCTTAAACACTTGGGCCGGAGTTGGGGCTCCAACACCACCTTTAAATAGTGTTGGGCTGGAGTCGTTTACTATAGTTTTAGCAGATGAGGTAGCAAGGAATAATGTTATCGCCCAGTTGAAGAATATTGGTGTAGCTGTGACAGAAGAAAACGGTTCTTTTGTATCCTATGATCCTTCTGGGAATCGTATTTATCTAGGGATTTAAGGGGGCGATTTATAAAAGTAGAGTATTGAAGCCGAGATAAATAAATCGTATAGGTGGTTATTATGTGGGGTTTTTAGATAGACTATTAGGTAGATCTAATGAGGAGGAAAAAACAATGACAAATGAAAAATTGAAAATAGGTATTGTTCAAGGTAGTGTGCGTGAAGGGCGAAACGGTGATGCTGTAGCAAAATGGATGGTTGATTTTGCGGAAAAACGTAATGACGCGGAGTATGAAATCGTAGATCTTGCAAATTACAATCTTCCATTCTTGGGTTCAGCAAATGCACAACCTGGTGCTGAAGGACAAATAAAAGCTTGGTCAGAAAAAATGGCTTCTTTCGATGGTTATATTTTCATCACACCTGAATATAACCATGCAATCGGTGGAGCGCTAAAAAATGCACTTGACTTCTTAAACCCAGAATTGAACAATAAAGCGGCTGGTTTTGTTGGATATGGTAGCTTGGGCGGTACGCGTGCACATGAAAACCTGCGCCTGATTTTGGGTGAGCTACAAGTTGCTGACGTACGTACGGCAGTTACGTTCTCACTTATGTCTGACTTTGAAAACATGAGCGTGTTCAAACCTGCTGACTACCATGCAGCCAACGCGAACACAATGCTTGACCAAGTCCTTTCTTGGAGCGGTGCATTGAAAACTGTACGATAAATTAACAATTTTGTGCCAAGTGCCACTCCACAACTTGTAATTGTGTTGGTACTTGGCACGTTTTTTTATAACGTCAAAAAGGAATAAGTTTTAAGATGACCTTTTGGTAATTTAAAGTTCATTTGCGTTATATCTATTGGCCATGGAAACGAGGAATTACACATGTGTTGATTAACCAAAGGAAACCAGTAAATGACTGCTTAACTTTGTGTTAAAACACTAGTCGTCTTACGTATTCTTAACTGTCATTATAATTGACTAGCATCTATCTTAGTGGAATTTTTCCCCTTAACCTGTTTTAACGTCGCTACTATAAGAAAGCTAACAATTACTAATAAGAGCCATGAACTTACCTTTCCTAGGTGAACGAGACTCCATGCATCGGTTTGGTTTGGGTATTTCCATGCACCAAAGAACGTTGCAATATTTTCAGCTATCCATATAAAAAATCCGATGAGCACAAAAGAAAGTGCGAGTGGCATGCGGTAACGAGTTCCATTAACCTCGTATGTGACCCATGATTGCCAAAAGACGATAATTACAAATCCAGATAGCCACCACCGAACATCGATCCAATAATGGTGAGTGAAAAAGTTTAAATAAATTGCAGCTGCAAGAGGCACAACTATCAAAAACGGTGGCCACTTAACCAGTTCAACCTTTAACCTCCTCCATGCCTGGCAAAGATAACTCGCTACACTCGCGTACATGAATCCACTATATAAAGGCACTCCAAAGATTTTGAAATAGCCATCCTCTGGATAAGCCCAGGAGCCCATATGTACTTTGAAAATTTCAAGAGCAAGTCCAATAAGGTGGAACAATGTGATAACCTTTAGTTCATCCCGTGTTTCAAGCCCAGAACGCACCATCCACCATTGCATCAGAAGGAAGATAATGAGCAGCCAGTCATAACGTGGTAGGAACGGAAGTGGGATGAATTGTGTAAAAGCCAAAGAGGCGAAAATGACGACAGGAAACAAACATGATAGGGCCTGCTCCCGGCCAAAACGAACGAGTTGTTTTGATGCTCTCATGATTTGTTTCACCATTTTTGGATGGTTAAATTCATGAGTAACTCCCTTTTTATGAAATAACGTAAAAAGATGTCCTTTTTCTTTCAATGTTAAATACCTCCACTTTGTTAACCTTGGTTGTCTTCATCACTTCGGTATTCCAAAATATCTCCAGGCTGACAGTCCAAAGCTTTACAAATCGCTTCTAAAGTTGATAATCGAATCGCTTTTGCCTTTCCATTTTTCAATATAGAAATGTTAGCCATTGTTATTCCAACCCTCTCTGAGAGTTCTGTCACGCTCATTTTCCTTTTAGCCAACATCACATCAATATTGATTATTATTCCCATTGTTTTCACCTCAGACTGTTAAATCATTTTCTGATTTTATATTAATAGCTTCTTGCAAAAGTTTTTGGAGAACGGCAGCAAAGACTGCGATTACCATTGGAGCAAAAATAAAGAGCATTCCAACCAATATGACACCCGGGGCGTCGTCTAACTCCGCAAAGATAAAGAAGAAGGGCATACCAACCACATATAAGCCACTGATTGTGATTGCACAATGTTTTATATTTTTTAAAGCTTTTACAGATATTTCCGAGAACGCTTTGCTCTTATCAATATAATTTAAAAGTTTAAAAGCCTGATACAATGCAACGAAAAATGGTATCGCCGAAATATACATAATTATTACAATGCCGTATAGTACATAAGCAAACTCCGAATTACTTTCTGCTGCTTCTTTAGCTAGCAGGGGCAACCCAAAAATACATAAAGCAACAATAGGGATTCCAAGAAGAATAACGGCTATTTTTAAAAAGTTTGTTGAACCTCGTTTCAAAAAAAGCACCTCACTTATTTATTAGTAATTTCATTTTAGCACGTTTTTTATCGATTCGCAATAAATGTTTATCGTTTTTAGTTGTACCTTATTTTATAAAAACATCTTTTTAATTTTAGGCAAAGATAAAAAGCATTTCTCATTACAGGGAAATGCTCCATAACTTTAAACTATTCAACTTATAACTTGTGCAACTACTTATTTATCCATGGCTCACTCTACCTGAATTCGCTTCTGATTAGACTGTCCTTTTAACACCATACATGTGCTTGTCGAATAGGCGACTAGCTCATCCTTTTCATCAAAGATATTACACGTTAATAAACCTATTGAAGAGCCTTTTTTCATTAACTTCCCCTCAGCACGTAATTTACCTCTGAAAACTGGTTTGAGGAAATTCGTTTTTATTTCTACCGTTGAAAACAGTTCGTCTTTCTTGAGTGTGGTCGCAAACGCATAGCCCATCGCGGCATCTGCGATATCACATATTATTCCACCATGAAGTGTTCCCATCGGATTGTGTAGTTTTTCCGTCACGTTGAGTTCAATGATCACCTTTGCATCCTCCGCTTTGGTCACTCTAAATCCAATTAAATCAGCAACAGGTGATTCAGGCAATTCGCCCTTAGCAACCTTCTGTAATACTTCTAAAAAATTCATCGATTAGCCACCATCCTTATAAAAGTAGAATCCTTTTTGGAACGGTCATTCTAAAAGGTCAGTCTAAGACGCTCAATATTGCATTAATCACATTCTTAAGATTCTGCTTATCAGCTGTGGTTTTAGCTAAAACTAGCATATCAGTGTTGGAACATTCAGTAAAATAACGAGTGCAATACAATCTATAAATAATTATTACTTCTTAAAAAGTTAAACCATAACCCGCTATTTCTAACTTCGATTCCTAGTATCTGGAGTCACAGAAGGTCCATCTTCAAATTCACTTGGGGAAAGCTTTTTAATCCATGCATAAATAAAAAAAGCTGTTTGCCCCATACTCGGGAACAAACAGCATCTTACAACAGTTCTCTTTCAAACCCATCTCTCTTTCCAGGTTGAAAATGAATGGTTTGCGAATTAATTGGGAACCAAAATACTAGCTATACTTCAGTCAGGCTAATTTTGCTACTTTCATTCATCATTTCTAAGAATTTAAGCGGGATATTGAAGTCATTCTTTTCATTAAAAAGAGGTGTAGTAAACTCTTCATCCATTCGTTTAATTTCATTGACTTCTTTTTGAAGATTCTCCATCTTTTGATCCAATTCGTTGGCAGATTCCGCGGCCTCTTTCAACTCTTTCGTAATTTTTTCCGGGACAGATTTGTTGAATTTATAAAAGATTTTATGTTCCAGACTTGCCCAAAAATCCATAGCAATTGTCCTGATTTGCATTTCCACAAAGACGTGCTCTACCCGATCTGTCATAAACACAGGAATTTTTAATATCAAATGAAGACTCCGATAACCATTGGGTTTGGGATTTTGTATGTAATCTTTGTACTCAATCACTTCAATATCCCTTTGCTTTTGAATCATTTCACTTAGTTTATAAATGTCGGAGTTAAAGGAGCAGTTAATACGAATGCCTGCGATATCCCGCATATTTTCCTTTATGGAAGACAGGGACAGTTCAACATTTTTACGATGTGCCTTTTTAATAATGCTTTCTGGTGTTTTCAAGCGGGTATTAATATGTTCGATGGGGTTGTATTCATGTATTAATTGAAATTCTTCTTCCAAGATATTGATTTTGGTGCTCACTTCGTCTAACGCAAATTTATAGGCCAGCATGAATCTCGTCATTTCTTTTTTTAGATGATTCAATCGGCTATAGTCTAGTTCATTTGTCAGTTTCAAAATAAATTCCTCTTTTCTTTACGCTCACTATGACTAAGATGTTCTATAGTTGGCTTTTATTTTAGCTTCTCTCTTGCAATTGAATGGTGACGTCCGGTAGAAATACCATGCGATGTAATCTTCTTTGCCTTCGCATTTTCATATCCTTTTTCAATAAATAGAATGCATTTACTCTCAAATAAAGCTGTTCACTTACTTTGGGAACGTTCTTGTTTGTGCATCTACTTATCGCCAATTGAATGATAGCACGAATACAAAAAAACTTTACTTGAGTTCTAGCTATTTTAGCATTTCTACTGGATATTTGCTGTTTCGTTCACTCTTTATTCGAAAAGAGGAAGCGGGTCCCGGGAGATAAATCAGTTCTCCTTCTTTGCCACAATCCTCTGTTATTCAGGAAAGTCTAGGCGATGACCCCATCCAGATTGTTACAATAGTAGCAACGATATGTGTTATTTCAAGAAATACGACAAACTTTATCGTAGAAAATGAAAAGTGATTTTTTAAAATGATTTGAAAAAGACTTCGCCTCGAGGAATCACATCTTGTACTACTTTGTAGGCACCTTTTGCGGCACCTGCATTGATCCTATTGCTTGCCAGAAAATGGCTACCGGTTTCAGTAGGAGATATGTTTTTGTCGGTCATAAAAATTATTCTCATTCCGATTGTCCTAGGACTCGTTGCGAAAGTGCTGTTCCGCAAGCAAGTAGATATTTTATTGACTTTATCATAGAGAGAAATAGCAAACTCGTTTGAAGTTTAACACCGGATTGCAAAAGAATCCCCAATAAAACCTCGCAACTTATAACTTTATAAGAATGATAAATTGGAGGAGGCTGCTGTTTTATCGGTTGTGCACATCAGTAGGGTGAAGAGGAAGCCGCTAAATAAAGAATTACAAAGACATTCATCACAGCTGTCTGTATTTACGTTTGGTACAAATCGAGTCGTGTTTTCTGGATTCTAGTTTGGAATTTGATTGCCAGGCAATTTTCACTGTAACAAAACTTTATACCCTTGTGCTTTGTACTCATAGACGTTTTTTAAGCTTTATTCTAAAATTAACATATGGAAATATTTGAGTATTTGCATTTCGGAAACTAGGATGAATTTGTGCAAAGGGGCCTATTATGACGAATGACTATGAAGGAAAACGAAAACAACTAAAAGTAATTCAATTTGACAAGGCGAAAAATACGCTTATTGAAAAGACAGAGCCGAAGGAGACGTTTGCTGATGTTGGCGGTTTGGAGGATGTTAAAAAGAAAATTCAGATGAACTTCATCCTTCCACTTAAAAATCCAGAGTTTTTTAAAGCATATGGCAAAGAAGCCGGGGGAAGTTTACTGCTATACGGACCACCGGGTTGTGGAAAAACGTTTTTGGCAAAAGCGATTGCAGGTGAAATAAATGCCAGTTTTCTACATTTGGAATTACAAGCAATTTTGTCTATGTACGTAGGGGAAAGCGAGCATAATCTCCATGATGTATTTGAAGCAGCGCGAGAAAATAAACCATGCGTCTTATTTATTGATGAGTTGGATGCAATTGGTGGAAATCGGCAAAACATGAGACAACATCATGAGAGGATGCTTGTCAATCAGTTGCTCCTTGAGTTAGATGGTCTAAATTCTCATAATCATGGTATCTATGTTATTGGCGCAACGAATACGCCGTGGTATTTGGATTCTGCATTACGGAGACCTGGCCGTTTCAATCAGTTGCTGTTCATACCCCCGCCAAGTGAAACGGAAAGAGAAGTCATCTTAGAATTAAAACTGAAAGACAAACCTCAGTCTTCGCTAAATCATAAAAAAATTGCTAGTAAAACAGAACATTTCTCTGGGGCTGATCTTGGCCAACTTGTCGGGGATGCAATCGAGTCCGCATTACACCGTTCGTTGGAAGCGGGTGAACTACAACCGTTAACGAATGATGATTTAAGTGGAGCATTGAAGCAAAGGAAGCCGACGACTTTGGAATGGTTTTCCACGGCTAAAAATTACGCCACCTTCAGTGATGTGAATAAGGATTATCAACATGTGCTTGATTATATAAAAGAGAATAGAATTAGATAGGTTGTGAGTTGCGATGGACGAAGAAAAACAATATGCACAACTCATGCGGATTGAACAATTGTGTGAGTGGAGTCGTTTTAAAGACGCCATTAAAGAGACGGAAAACTACATTCAACAATACCCCGAAGATGCGGATGGTTATGCGCTGCTCAGTAAAGTCTATTTAATGTTAGATGACTTTGAAAAATCTTGGCATTGGTCACAAGAAGCATTAAAGAAAGAACCGGAAAATGAGGTCGCGTGGGAGGTTAGGGTATCGACGCTTTACACAGAAGGTAAATATGATGAAGCGATGACCGCGATTAAAGAGGCTTTAACGATTTACCCCGAAGAAGGCCATTATTATTTTTTGAAAGGGAATATTTATAATCAGCGCGGTAATTATAAGAAAGCGAAAGAAAGCTTTCTCGTTGCTTTAAAATTTGAGACTTCTAATGCACTCTATCTTGCAAATTACAGTTATGTTGAAAGTATTTTGGGGAATCAAGATCTTGCTCTTCAAGCGGAAGAACAAGCATTGGAACTAGAGCCAGAAAATTCAACTGTCTTTATGTATTTAGCTTGGGCAGCTGATCAAAGGGGAGATCATTTAAAGTCATTGCATTACTTGGAAAATGCAGTCCGAATAAAACCTGATAATCGCCAATTAAGAGAAGAGTACTTGGAAATTTTACAAAAGCAATATAAAGTGTACCGATTGTTCTTGGTGCCGTCTAAACTGTTAACAAGAGTAAAACCGATATATGCATTCCTAATTTGGATTGTGGCCTGGATTTTATTTAAGCCACTTGTCGTTGTATTTATTATTTTATATGTCCTGGCCCATTGGTCGACGAAAATCATTGTCAATGTAAAGGTGTTTGGTCGGATAATTGTAAAGGCATGAAATCTTGTATTAATGAATAGATATGAAAAAAGGTACCTAGATCTGAATTTTTTCAGAAACAGGTACTTTTTTAGGGTTTTTATGGGGATTAAACGATGTCGAAGGCGATAATAATAGCCTCCGTTTTTGGATGTCAGTTATAGTAGTGAACGAAAAATTTGAAGAATAAAGTCTATTGATTGAAATCAGCTAAAGAACTTTTTCTGTTGCAAAGGGAAAACAATGCATCGAATAACTGTATAAGGTATCCATAAGCAGTTAGAATGCGAAGAAACTTTATTATCTAAATGTATTGACAATTATAAAATGGAAATGGTATCCTAAAGTAGTTAGATTTACAAAAAAGAGGGAGGCACGGAAAAAATGATTAAACGTGTATATTCTACCTATAACTTTATAGTCATTCCGTGCGTAAACAATCTTTCTTTTAACTAATTAGTATCGGAATGGCATATATTCTGCCGTTCTTTATAATGAGCACACGCTTATTTTAATAGGCGTGTGCCTTTTTGAGTTCAATTTAAATACAAATTGGTGTTTCCACGCATTGCGTGTTGCATAAATAAGTAGAAAAGGAGTGTTGACTATGTTTTACGTAATTCAGCAAAGAAAAGTATTGAGGAAGGAATCTACAGAGAGCGGATAGTGAAAGATTTTAATACTTTAAGAATTAATTAAAAATAAGATTGAGGAGGAGAATAAAAGATGATCAACAAAATTGTAAATAACAGATTGAATAAGCGATTCGGAGAAAATAAATTGGAGTCACCAACAGTATATTTAGGTGGTAAATATATAACAAGAATGGTGTTTGCCATACCTTTACAATAAACTTGGAAGTGCTCCTAAGGGAGTAATAGAATGTTTGAACATGATATAGAATACGTCCGTGAACGGATGCGTGAATTACAGAAAGAAGCAAGAGCTCATGAATTAGCACGTCGCTGCATGAGCATGAAAAAGAAAAACAGAAAATCTTTTTGGGTAATTTTAATGAGCTACTTTCAGAGATGAGTAACTGATTCGTTACTTCTGTTAGAGGGCACATCATATAAATAGTAAAAAACATCTTTGTCTACAATGAGATCTAGTAGATAAAGATGTTTTTTTATACATGGTAACAGTTTTTTCATTAATAGTGCATCAGCTTTCAATAGAAGCACTAAAGCCAGAGATCTATAATATTTCTAGCTTTACATTTGCCTACACAAACTTCCGTGTCTAGCGAACAATCGATATTAAGATAGCATAATCTATATAGATATAAGTTCGATTAGCAACGGAGGTAACGGGATGATAAACTTTAAAGCTTTTAATGGTACGGTAACGACGATTGATGATTTTTCGATAGGGCAAAATAACGAAGCCGGTTGCTATAAATTAATAGCCGTGGAAAATGGGAACGGGACGTTAGTCAATTTCGTAGTGTCACCTACAACTTACTTTGTAGATCATGTAATGGTGGCAGTAGGAGATAAGATAACAGGGTTTTATGATGCGAACGCGTTAGTCCCTCTCATATACCCACCACAATTTCGAGCGCTTGTAATTGCCAAAGACACTCCCTATCAAAATGTGAAGGTATCCTTTTTTAACAGCCAATTAGAGAGTAGTGACGGCGCATTAAGATTAAATATATCTTCGCATACTAAAATCTTATTGGAAAACGGGCAAGCCTTTACCGGAAGTATTGCAAATCGAAATCTAATTGTTACCTATGGTGCTACTACTAGAAGTATCCCAGCCCAAACTACACCCAATAAAGTTATTGTTTTGTGTTAGTGGTTTGGAGCAAATGATTTCTATCTATGCCAGCGAACTACAATTGCATAAAAAAACTCAGTCATTACAATTAGACTGAGTTTTTTGTTGTATACGATTTTATTGGTATTAGCGTAGGCTGTATTTTGGTATTGTTTACTACCCTCTAGTGGTTTAGTGATTTCCAACTATCAAACTAACTCACTCAGAACTGCATTAGCACATGTTTTGTTTCACCAAAATTAAACTGAAAAACTTTTCAATGATAGAATTGAATGAATAACTCCTTGAGTTAAATCTGCTTGATTTCATTTGAAATATCGCGAAATTCTACTGATTCTAAGAATCCATTAGACTTCATCTTATCCAAAAACTCAATCAGTTCAATTTTCATTTGATATAATTGCAGATCTTTATATTCACCATCAAATTGCTCGTTTGTCGTTTCTGTAGGCATAATCTCACTCCCTTCGAAAGAATGGTATGAATTTATCCACTAGATTTAACATATTGGAAATTGCTTTAGAATCCGGAACCGATCCATTATTATCTATACATTGACTATGGCCTTTATCTATTTTAATTACCTTAACGATTTTATGGGAATAAATGTCTTCGATTCGCATGCGTACTACCCCTTGTTTCTTGCTAAGTTAAACATACCACCCACAAGACTAAAGTAACATCCAATTAGGTTGGGACATTTTATTTAGAATTATGCATTATTTAAGCCTTTCGGTAATAAATTTCTCACATTAAAATGGTATGATTAATGTTAAGTATGTACTATGCTGTAAAAGAGAGGGATTCGCTAATGAAAGTTGGTCATTTAATAAGGGCAGAACGAATTAGACAAGAAATGAAGCAATTAGTATTAGCAAAAGGAATCTGTACGCCATCTTACTTATCTAAAATCGAACGGAATTTAATTTTCCCAAGCGAAGACATAGTCACGTTATTATTTAATCGTTTAGGAATAGATTCATCGAAGTTACAGAAAAATAATCAGCAAACTGAAATTGATTTTGAAAAAATGATAGAAGCTACTTACAAGGAAGTAATCACAAATCGAGATGAAAGTTTTACTAAACAAAAACTGGAGTATTTAGAACAACACAGTCCCTTATTTGAAAATCGAACGCTCTACTACACTTATCTGCTGATTGTATTAAGGTTCCGCATTATTTCAGGCGGGAATTTGGATGAAATAAAAAAGGGAATTAAAGATCTTGAAGAGTTAAGCAAAGAATTTAACCCACGGCAAACCTATCTATATAAAGTAAATAAAGCAATTTATAATTATTCAACAGAAAATCGCAATAAATCGATTGAATATTTAGAAGATGTGTTATTATTAGTCGATGACATTGCATTAGAAGCTTGGGAAAAAGCAGAATTG
Source organism: Sporosarcina sp. FSL K6-1540 (assembly GCF_038620285.1). Classification (NCBI taxonomy): domain Bacteria; kingdom Bacillati; phylum Bacillota; class Bacilli; order Caryophanales; family Caryophanaceae; genus Sporosarcina; species Sporosarcina sp. FSL K6-1540. Next base: position 1,489,641 of record NZ_CP152018.1, on the reverse strand, counting down.
AATTATATGATAGGGGTAGTTTACACCGCAGATAGTCGAATCTTTACCTCAATTGAATATACAAGAAGAGCTCTTGAATATTTCAGGGAAAACTTTTTAATGAAGAGAGTTTTAGAGTGTTACATACTTATTGGAATCACTCGTAAGAAAAGTGAACAATTTCAAGAAGCCTTGGAATCCTACCTAAAAGCGATGCAAATTTGTGATGAATTCAATTTACGCCGAGAAAAAGGAATTGTCTATCATAACTTAGGATCCTTATCTAGTATAATGGGCAATAAAGAGGAAGCAATTGCTTACTATAAACAAAGCATTGCATATAAAACTGATGAAAATGATCCAATTATTTCAATACTTTGTTTAGTGATTGAATACTCTAAGATGAACAATAAAGCGTTAGTTAAAGTATGGTGTGATGAGGGAACCTCATTGTTTTTAAAATTAAAAGATAAAAGCTTAACATCGTATTATCATCATTTTAATATTTTCGAATCCCTCCATAGTGAACGAGGTTTATCCGAAAGTATTACTGAAGAAGCAATTGAATACTTTAAAAAAGTACAAGATTACCGATATGTTCACAAATACTATTTAGCACTTGCCGAATGGCATTTTAGTAATCGGAAATACAAGCTATCATCTATTTGTTATCAAGAAGCAAATAAGTATGAAAACATTTTCAGAAAAATAAAAAAATGGGAGGATTTATAATGAAGAAACTTTTATCTATTCTTTTACTTGTAGTAATTTTAAGTGGGGTTGCTGGTAATCAGGCCTCCGCATCTGAAGATAAAGTGCCTAAGTTGTTTAAAACATCTAGTTTTACTATTGAACTCCTAAAATAAGCACAACAAAGGGAACAACTCTTAATGGGGTTGTTCCCTTTGTCATTTTAACCGGTACTTAAGCGATTCGTATAACGTCCGTATTTATTAATAGTGGAATAAGTAAAAATGAACAAACTACTATATACTCGGCACTACTTATTTAGAGTTAACTAGGTGGTATAGCTAACCAGTATAACGAACAAAACTAGCGAATGAGCGACAAGTGTGAGCCGGAGCAATAAGACCAAGGAGGGATGCAGTTCAATCCCTCCCAAGTGATCTTCTGGCGGGCTTACTGCGTGAGGCCATCACCAAGCGACAAAGCGGTGTTAGGGGAACATTCCATTCGTTAAGTGCGGACTATATAGTAATAATCAATGTGCGAGGTAGGAAGTTTTTATTCTGGTTACCAGTTGCTTATTAGAAAGTAAAAGTTTAAATATTAAATCTCGAATTCAAGGTTTATAACTTGATTCTCCATCACTTGCGTGGTAAAGTGATATTAAGGTTAGTGATGAGGAGGCGAAACAAGATGCGTAATAATACGATTGGCTCGTTGATTTGGTTACGTTTAATGCGTTTTACAAACCAAAGTAACCAACTGTCGAATGAGTTTTTAAAGCGTTTTGATTTAACAACTGCCCAATTTGATGTACTTGTTCAAATTCAGATATACCAGCCACTTACACAAAGTGAATTAGCTGAAAAAGTGACCGTTACGCAAGGCGGTATTTCCCGCATGCTCGCACGACTTGAAAAAGAAGACTATATTGTACGTAAGCAAGACTGGAAAACGAAAATGATTAGCTTAACTGACAAGGCTGAAGCGATTTTAGAAGAGGCGATGCCAGCTCAACTGGCGTTTCAAACGTCATTTTTTGCTGATGTATTAAACGAGGAAGAAGAGAAAACACTTTACAAATTAATGACACGCATCCATAAACATAGTCAAAAAAAAGAATTGCCGCTGGAGTGATTTTTTTTGCACTATCACTTGACTAATCAATTTAAAAACCAAGGAGGAACTAGCATGTATAAGATACCAGGACATCACCACATTTCAATGATTACAAAAAGCGCTCAAGCGACTAATCACTTTTACCGAGATGTATTAGGCTTGCGCCGTGTGAAAAAGACGGTTAACCAAGATAGCCCATCCATGTATCACTTGTTTTATGGGGATTTAACGGGAAGTGCAGGAACGGAGTTATCATTTTTTGAAATGACGAACGCTGGAAAAACCGTCCGTGGAACAAATGCCATAACACAAATCGGCTTACTCGTGCCATCACTTGAAAGTTTAACGTATTGGAAAAAGCGCTTTGAGCAATTGGATGTAGAGCACGGAGACATTACAACGTATGCAGGTCGAGCAGCGCTGCCATTTGAGGATACAGAGGGGTTACGAATGATCTTGCTAAATAATAATGGCGAAGCGATACCTGAATTTTGGTCGCCTTGGGAAGATTCAGTTGTGGAGCAAGAGCATCGTATTTTAGGAATGGGAACTACGGAAATAACAGTACGTTATTTGGAACGGACGGCTAAAATGTTGCAAGAGATGTTTGGCTATGTGGAAGTAGCTCATTCTGAGAAAGAAGCTATTTATCAGTCGGTTGCTGGGCAAGCATTTGGTGAAATTGTTTTGAAGCAGTTGGAGGGACCGAGTGAAAAACCGGGCCGAGGCAGTATTCATCATTTAGCGATTCGTGTGAAGAACGAGGAAGAGCTGCGCTATTGGGACGGAGTCGTGAAAGAACGTGGCTTCGATTCATCTGGTGTTATCGATCGTTTTTATTTCCAAAGCTTATACTTCCGTGATTCAAATGGCATTTTATTCGAAATTGCCACAGATGGACCTGGATTTACAGTTGATTCAGCGGTTAAAGATTTAGGAAAAGAATTAGATTTACCACCATTTTTAGAATCAAAACGTGCAGAAATTGAAGCGAAACTACAACCGATTGATTAATAGAAACGATACAAAGTATGGGCATAGAAAAAGGAGACGATGAAAATGGAGAAATACCGTATTGACACAACTAAAGGACTTGAATTTGGTTTATATTCGATTGGGGATCATTTACTAAATCCGTTAACAGGAAGTCGTATTAGCGCAGAGCAGCGTATTCACGAATTGATTGAAGCAAGTAAGTTGGCTGATGAGGCGGGACTAGATGTTTTTGCAGTAGGGGAGAGTCATCAAACGCATTTTACAACACAAGCGCATACGGTCATTTTAGGCGCTATCGCACAGGCAACAAAAAATATTAAAATTGCAAGTTCTGCAACGGTGTTAAGTGTATCTGATCCTGTGCGTATCTATGAGGATTTTGCCACGATTGATTTAATTTCAAAAGGTCGAGCTGAAATTGTTGCAGGGCGTGGTTCACGGATTGGGGCCTATAGTTTACTTGGGTTTGACGTACATGATTACGAAGAGTTATTTGAAGAAAAGTTAGAACTTCTGTTGAAGATAAATAATGAAGAAACGGTGACATGGCAGGGGCAATTTCGGGCACCATTGGAAAATGCAACGATTTTACCACAACCGCAGAATGGTCATCTGCCAATATGGCGTGCAGTAGGAGGACCACCCGCGAGTGCGATTAAGGCGGGGTATGCAGGAGTCCCGATGATGCTGACAACTCTTGGTGGACCAGCGATTAACTTTAAGGCGTCGGTGGATGCCTATCGTGAGGCGGCGCAGCGTAGTGGTTTTGATCCAGCGGCGTTGCCAATTGCAACAACGAGCCTATTCTATACAGCAGAAACTTCACAGGATGCGCTTCGTGAATATTATCCACATGCCAATGCAGGTATGCAGGCGTTAAGAGGCGGCGGCTATCCGAAACAACAATTTGCACAATCAACGGATACGCGCGATGCATTAATGATTGGTAGTCCACAGCAAATTATTGAAAAAATGCTCTACCAATATGAGCTATTTGGTCAACAGCGATTCATGGCACAAATTGACTTTGGTGGCGTACCGTTTGATAAAGTTATGAAAAATATCGAATTGATTGCGACAGAAATACTACCAGCAGTTAAGAAATATACTGCTGGTAAATAAGGAGATGCTAGCATGAAAATCGTCTTACTATCGGGCTCCAATGTAGGGTCTAAAACAAGAACAGCGATGGATTATACAGTCAAAATAGCGCATGAAAAATACCCGGATGCAGAGATTACATTACTGGATCTGGCTGAATTTGAAATGGTTTTTAGTGACGGGCGTAATTATTGGGACTACGAGGGTGACACCAAGTATGTTACAGAAACGCTTATGGCCGCGGATGCAATCATTATTGGATCGCCAACGTTCCAAGCTTCTATTCCGGCTACGCTCAAAAATATATTTGATTTATTACCAGTCAATGCGTTCCGGGATAAAGTAGTGAGTATGCTCGTAACAGCAGGTACAGCTAAGCATTATTTGATGGCGGAACAACAGTTAAAGCCAATTTTAGCGTATATGAAGGCACATATTGTACCTACTTATGTGTTTATAGAAGAAAAGGATTTCCATCGCAAAGAAATCGTTAATGATGATGTTCTCTTCCGTCTGGAGCGCTTAGTGGAAGATACCGTGCTTCTTGTCGATGCTTATGTAGGGATTCGAAAAGCGAAAGATGAGGAATATGGTTTTTAACTAGTTCAAGGCAGTAGTCCACATTGTGCGACGGGAACTTAGAAAGAAAAAAGGTGGTACTGCTTAAAGTGAAAATCTAGGGCGTTACAAAAATCCCCACAATCTCGTAGAAGTTTACGACGAGATTGTGGGGATTTTGGCTAGTAGTGACTGTCACTTATTAAGAATGAAGCTTTATCCTTTTTTCGTTTTTAAATAATAGATAATGTGCTTTTCCTAATTTTTCTTCTATATAGTCGAGTGAATAGTTACCGGATGGATCTGCTAAGTCTCCAAGGGCCCGGGATAGATTATCAACCGCGAGATTTAGCGTCTCAAACTGTCTTGGCTCATTCCCTCTATTCATTTCATCCATGATTTCATGAGCTAGTTGCTGGATTCGACGTAAGCGTACTTCTTTCGTCTGCATGATATCCTCCTCCATATATCAACTTATATAGCCTAACTATATGGCTAATGATAGGAGTTCATGAGTAGATGTATAAATTAATTCGGATAACCGCTCACAAGTACTACTTATTATATGTTGAACAAATGAATATGGCTTATGCGCTTTACAAGGGCATTTGGGAGGCCACTGAAAAGGCACCATTACTTAGAGCAAATTAGAACTCCTACCAATACCGCTTTGGCGCTTTGTGGATGCCTCCCGCGATAAGCCAGAAAGAAGACCGCTTTCAGTCTTATCGCTCCGGCTACCACGAAGACGCGCCTGCGCTGGATGGTCTGTGTGAGAAAGCGCATTTCTTGAATATAATTATATATGTTGAATCCGGTATATATACTGAGCGAAGGCGCCTTAGCAGGGGTAGCCGAAGCGATTCAATGGGATTCTTTAATTCAACATATATAGTCTCTAATTCGAAAAATTACTTATTAATGATCGTAATAAGCTCGCGAATATCCGTGCGTGGTTGAGCCTCTGGTATATGCTTAGGATAGCCGATCATCAACGTCGCTACGACTTTTTCGCCAGGTAGGACATCGATGGCCTCCCTGAATGCCGGGTCGTATACCCAATCGTTAGTACGCCAAATCATTCCAATTTCCCTTTCCCATGCCGCAAGTTGGAAGTTTTGAATTAGAGAGGAAATTGCCCCGTAATCCTCATCCCATCTTCTTTGACGGGGATCTTCAGGCATAATGACTACAAGATGAACGGGTATATCTCGGAAGTATTGTGCTTTTCTATTCACTTTTTCTGAAACTTCGCCATCTACTTTCGGCTGCGAGTCAATGTAGGCCTGAACAAATTGTTCTTTTCCTTCACCCACGTACAACTGAAAGCGCCACGGTTCCGTCAACTTGTGGTTCGGTGCCCATTTCGCGACATTTAGCAGCTCGATGATTACTTCAGCACTAATCGGATCTTTTTTAAAAGATTTGATTGTTCTTCGGTCTATAATGTTTTGTTCAACCACATTTTTCCCTTCTTGCTGACTCATCTGATAATCCCCTTTATGTTTAGATAGTATATGAAGTTTTTGAACTTCAAATGAAAATCATTCTCAATTAAATGCCCATTTAGTATAGCATGACAAGTAATAATAGCTCAATAAATCTAATCTTAAATTAGAACAGACTTCATCTACATCGTAAGAGGCAACTTCGATGGGAATCATATGCAAAAATTACGACCGTATTTGCCCAAATAATTTTCCAGTGCCTGTCGACATTCATTGAAGTTGTATGAACCGCGAGTATTTGATATATTAAAAGTAATATGAAATCTTTGATGTGACCAAGTAGACAAGAATTGTGAACCAGAAAGTATAGCGACTTACTGAGAGCTATATCACCGCTTCTTGTCGAAACCTACCACTGAGATGTTATGACAACATAACCGAGTCGTTTTCGTTATCAAACGTTTTAGAGGGCTTGAATTTAACTTAATTCAGCTGAATTAAGTTAAAGCCTCCGGCGGATGTCACAGATTTTGAATTGCGCACATGCAATTCGAAATCTGGACGCAATTACACCGGGGTGCAATTGATTTAGGCTAAACTAAGGTGGTACCACGTCCATTCAGCACAAAGACGTCCTTATTATAAGGACAACTTTGTGCTTTTTTGATGTCTAGACTTCAGGCAACCGAAGGATTTCTTTATTATTTTAGGAGGGGAAATTAATGACCAATCAACAGAAAAATGATTTTACAAGCTGGTATATCGACACGATTCAAAAGGCGGATTTAATGGATTACACGCCAGTTCGCGGGTGCATTGCATTCAAACCGGATGGCTATGAAATTTGGGAGCATATCCAAGCCGAGATGGATAGACGTTTTAAAGAAACGGGGCATCGAAATGCCTATTTTCCAATGCTTATTCCAGAGTCGTTTTTTGAAAAAGAGAAGGATCATATCGAAGGGTTCTCACCAGAACTCCCTTGGGTTACCGAAGCTGCAGGTGAAAAGCTAGAAGAGCGTTTAGCGCTTCGACCAACGTCTGAAACGATGGTTGGGCATCTTTATTCGGATTGGATTAAAAGCTATCGAGATCTTCCTGTGTTAATTAACCAATGGGCGAACGTCTTCCGTTGGGAAAAGAAAACATTGCCGTTCATTCGGACGTCTGAGTTTTTATGGCAAGAAGGGCATACAGCTCACGTGGATGAAGAAGAAGCACGTGCTGAAACGATGCAAATGCTCAACATTTATAAAGAAGTTGTCGAAGAGTTGCTGGCGATTCCAGTATATGATGGTCAAAAGACACCTTCCGAGCGTTTCGCAGGTGCTGTAGATACGTACTCCATTGAAGCAATGATGAAGGATGGAAAAGCAGTTCAAGCAGGAACTTCACATTATTTAGGAACAAAATTCGCGCAAGCATTTGATATTAAGTATTTAAATAAAGAAAATAAGCATGAATTTGTCCATACGACATCTTGGGGGACTTCTACCCGATTGATAGGTTCTGTTATTATGGTGCATGGCGATGAACAAGGGCTTGTATTGCCGCCACGTGTCGCACCGACGCAGGTTGTATTAATTCCAGTAGGACCTTGGAAGAAGAATCCTGAAATTATGGAAAGACTTGATAAGATTTATGCGGAATTAAAGGCAAAAGGAATTCGCGTGCGCTTGGATGATTCTGATCAATCACCGGGTTATAAATTCAATGAATGGGAACTGAAAGGTGTGCCGGTTCGAGTTGAATTAGGGCCACGTGACTTGGTGAATAACCAAGCAATAATAAAAGCTCGCGATGAAGAAGAAAAAATTTCTGTTGATCTTCCAACTATAGCTGACTGCATCGAAGGCGCGCTTAACACGATGCAAACTCGCTTATTGGACAAAGCACGTGCATTCCGTGAAAAGCATTCCCATACGCATGTCGATTCACTCGAGCAATTAACGCAACATATTGCTGACTCGACAGAAAATGGAGAAATCCCAGGTTGGATCCTTGCGGGCTGGTGTGGAGATGACGCCTGTGAAAAACAAGTGAAAGAAAAAACAAAATTTACGACGCGTAATATCCCATTCAATCCACCCGCTACAAAGTCAACATGCATCAATTGTGGAACAGCAGCAAAATATACTGTGTGGTTCAGTCGCGCTTATTGATTAACTAACTGGAATGAAAAATGCTCCCCCGAATAAATCGGAAGGAGCATTTTTCATTCCATGTACATTCATTGTTGTTACGGAGCAACAGCCGCAGCGTGTATTTTGAGTACTATATACAGATTAGCTCATTCGTTTTTCGAATGTACTTTCATTCATACAATTGAATTTACTTATGGACTAAGGTTGAATATGCTAGTCATATAGAGGTTTTCACTGAAAGAAGGATGCTATATGGAATACATCTTGCTTTATTTCATCGGGTTTGCTGCAACAACGCTTGGTACATTAGCAGGGGGTGGGGGACTTATCAGTTTGCCGGCCATGCTGCTGATGGGATTGCCGGTCCACTCGGCAATTGGGGCCAATAAAGTATCAAACACAGTGAGCTCATTTTCAAGTTTTCTTGTGATTTATAAAAATAAAGAAGTAACGGTCAAAGAAGCACTTACGGTTGTTCCGATCAGTCTTGCTGGAGGAGTAACGGGCGGAGTAATCGCTTCCTTTTTGAAAGAAGAATGGATGATTGTTATCGCGATTATACTATTAACGTTCGCATTCATCTCATCATTTCTTGGAAAAGCGGATTTTGACGGTAATAAATCCTTTCGTGCAACTAAAAAAAGTGCCACTTCATTGTATGGAATTGGTATTTACGACGGCGTTTTTGGACCGGGTAGCGGAACGTTAGCGTTATATTTATTTGCTCGATTGAAAGTTTCTTACTTGAGGGCAGTCGGCTTGTCTCGTATCATGATTTTTTCAAGCTGTTTCGGCGCCTCAATCAGTTATATTTCGACGGGGAAAATAATATGGCCACTCACAATTGCATTAATGCTTGGTTCGATAAGTGGTGCACAACTTGGTGTTCGTCTCGCACGTAAATTGAAAACAGAGCATGTTAAACCACTACTACGTATCGTAACCGTGCTCCTGATTATACAGATTGGTGTGAAGTATTTTGGATGAGGTACTTTTAAGAACAAAGAAAATTCATTTGGGGTATTTTTCATAAGTAGTGCATTTGATAAGTATGATGGAACAATAACTAATTGAAGCTAGATACTTTAAAAAGGGGGGCTACATATTAAAATACTTGTCGTAGGTGCAAGTGGAACGATTGGTAATGCGGTTACTAAAGAACTGGAGAAAAATCACGAGGTCATTCGTGCCGGACGAAATGGTGCCGATGTATCTGTTGATATTACGTCAGTAGAGAGCATTAAAAAGATGTATGAAAAGGTTGGCAAAGTTGACGCGGTGATTAATGCAGCAGGTCGTGCTCATTTCGACGCAGTTACGGATATGACACCCGAGTTGAATGACATCGGGATTGATAGCAAACTGAAAGGGCAAGTCAATCTAGTGCTTTTAGGTTTTAATAATATGAACGATGGTGGGAGTTACACGTTAACGACGGGGGTTATGATGGATGACCCAATCGCGAAAGGAGCATCAGCGGCTCTGGCAAACGGCGGCGTCAGGGCATTCGTTAAAGCTGCGGCTATTGAAATGCCAAGAGGAATTCGCATTAATAGCGTAAGTCCAAATGTGTTACAAGAGTCGATACACAAATTCGGCACCCTTTTCCAAGGGTTTGATGCAGTACCTGTAAGGCGTGTAGTTCTTGCTTTTGAAAAAAGTGTCTTTGGCCTACAAACTGGTCAGAACTTTGAAGTCTATTAATAAGCATGTGAAAAGCCCTCTGGGAGTGTTTCTCAGAAGGCTTTTCGTATTTATTAATTTCTTTAAATCTCTTGCAAGACGTTTTTAATTAAATGTACAAATGCACTTCGAGATTGAGCAGCAACTTTTATGACATCCTCATGACTTAATGGTTCATCTAGAATCCCACACGCCATATTCGTTAAGCAAGATATTCCTAATACCTTCAGCCCTGAATGAATCGCAACAACTGCTTCAGGCACTGTTGACATGCCAATTGCATCTCCACCTAAAATGCGAATCATACGGATTTCAGCAGGTGTTTCGTAAATAGGGCCACTCCACCAACCATAGACGCCTTCTCTTAATGTAATGTCATTCTCACGCGCTACTTTTAACGCTATTTCTCTCATTTCGCGATTATAAACCTCAGAAACGTCTGGGAAGCGCGTTCCTAAATCATCGTTGTTTTTACCAATCAATGGATTTATGCCAACTAAATTAAGATGATCTGTAATTAGCATTAACTCGCCCGGATTAAAGTCAGTATTTACCGCTCCACACGCATTCGTGATAATTAGTTTTTCTATACCTAATGCTTTCATCACTCTGACAGGGAAGGTAACTTCGTCTAAAGAATACCCTTCGTAGAAGTGATAACGTCCTTTCATAGCCACGACTGTTTTACCTTCTAAACGCCCGATAACTAATTCATTTGCGTGACCAACTGCAGCTGATTTCGAGAAAAAAGGAATATCCTCGTATGGAATGACAACTCCGTTTTCTATCTCATCGGCAAGGCCGCCCAATCCAGAACCTAGGATAATTCCGATTTCGGGAACTTCTTTTGTTTTACTAAGAATGTAATTTTTAGCTTCTAAAATTTCTTCTGTTTTATGCATTAATAGTACCTCCTGTTATTTCTATGGAATTGTTTATTAATAGCGATGCTTTCATAGTTTAGTGCTTGTACTAAAAAGAATCAAGAATGGTTCATTGTAGGTTGGTACGAACTCAAGGATTCGCAAGTTCATCAGATGCTTTTGAAGTTCTACCTAGTTTCTGCGAAAGGAAGTAGGCAATTGTTGATGATAGGAGGATGAATAATAAGGGAATAGTAGAACTCCCTCCATATATGGCTTCTTGATTCGATGTAGATTGCATTAAAAATATATCCGGCTTATAGAGAGCGGTAAGAATTGCTCCTGATGAAAGTTGGAATAGCGTATACAACGCTGCAAAACTAATGATAAAGATCAGATACTTTTTCAAAATAATCACCCCTTTCTCTATTTACGTTTCAATTTAACCAAAGTTTCATATACCTTAGTTTTCGTCACATGAGTCTTCCATCACAGTCAGTAACTCCTCTGCGGATACCAATCGTTCACCGCCACCTTGGACAAACGCATCATTCCCGCCGCCTTTTCCGTTAATCAGGGGAAGTGTAGCAGATGCGACTTGTTTCATGCTTGTTTCTACAGAAGCTCCTCGAGCCGCGACAAACTGTAATCGATTATCACTTTCAGCAACGAGAAGTACAATTACTTCATCTGCTTCAGTCACAAGAAGTCGGGCAAGTTTCTGTAATTGCTGGACAGTTCTATCTGTAAAGAGTGCTTTCACAACGCCATTTTCCTGTTGCCTTAACAATGCTTGCGCTTCAAATGCTAACAGTGCTTCTTGCGTATCCGCCAACGATTTCTCGAGTGAATGATTCATTTCTAATAACTTTTGTACTGCATCCGCAACACCAACGTCCGGGGCACTTAATAGTCTGGATGTTTCCGCTAACACCTGATTTTTTCGTTGCAATTGCTGTAACACACGTCCACCGCAAACGAAATGCACGCGTACTTTACCTCGATGCTTCTCTGTCGATAAAATCTTCAGTGCGCTTACTTGTCCCGTTGTACTTGGATGTGTACCACCACAACCGTTATAGTCAAAATCAGGGATAATGACAAGTCGAATTTCGTCTGTCACTGCCAGCTGTTTGCGAAGAGGATAGTGATGCAGTTCATCCTCAGTAATCCATTTTATTTCAATCTGTCTATTTTCTGAAATAATGTCATTCGCTAATTTTTCCACCGCGTCCAATTGCTCTGGAGATACATCCTCCATATCCAAATCGATTGACACAATTTCTTTACCTAAATGGAAACTTACTGTTGGAAACTCGAACAGTTCAACAAATCCGGCTGATAAAATATGCTGTCCTGCATGTTGTTGCATATGATCAAAGCGCCGCTGCCAGTCGATAGCGCCCTCTACTTCGGTTGCAGAACCGAGACTTTCAGCCAATGTATGGCGAATTTCATCTTCTACTTCTTCTACATTGAGTACTTGAATCCCATTCAATGTCCCCATGTCATGCGGTTGGCCGCCGCCTGTCGGATAAAACGCTGTATTGTCTAACACGACATAGTGATTTCCTTCTGCATCTTGTGCCGCTTTAATAATCTGAGCCGTAAACAATTTGCAATATGGATCTGCATAATACACACGTTCTTTTAACATAGACAATCGACTCCCACTCTTTGTTTTGTATATATTAACATTATACAGAAAAGAAGGGGGGTTCTCGTTGGTCGAAAACTCGACTTTTGAGAAACCCCCTCTTCTTGCGGTGTTTTTTAACCATGGCGGTGATAACTTATCCTATAGCGGTGATAACAACCATGGAGACGGTGATAACAAATTTATAATAAAGATATTAAGTCAAAACAAGTCCTATGTTCATTCTTACAATTTCTCGGAAGGAGTTAAAACCGTAACTTCCGGTGCATCATCGGGTTCATCTTTCTCTTCAACAATCGGTTTCTTTGACCAGATCGTGGCGAGGATTGGGCCCGAAATATTATGCCAGATCGCGCCCCAAACGCTCGGCAGTGCTGCAAGCGGGCTAAAGTGAGCAGTCGCCAAAGCCACGCCTAATCCAGAGTTTTGCATGCCAACTTCAATTGAAATGGCTCGTCGATCATTTTCGTTCAGGCCGAGCATTACCGCTGTCAAATAGCCAAGTAGTAGACCGAATCCGTTATGAAGGAAAACGGCGATGAAAACAACGAGTCCTGAACTTGCAACATTATCCGCATTGGCGGCAGTGACGGCTGATACGATGATTAAAATCGCCGTTACTGAAATGAGTGGTACAATCGAAATGCTTTTTTCGACAGCTTTCGGGAAAAGCTTTTGGACGGCAAACCCTAATATAATTGGGATGATAATCACTTGGACGATTGACTTGAACATCGAAACTGGATCAACGGGTAGCCATTGTCCCGCAAGTAAAAGCAACAAAAGTGGTGTGACGACTGGAGCCAATAAAGTGGAAAGGGAAGTCATTGCTACTGACAACGCAAGATTTCCTTTCGCAAGATAGACCATAACATTGGAGGCCGTACCGCCTGGAACACACCCGAGAAGCACTAAGCCCGCCGCCAATTCAGGGGGCAACTTGAGCAAGTGAGCTAATGCGAATGCAACTAGGGGCATGATGATGAACTGGGCACCGACACCGACAATTACAGGTAGCGGTTTTGTCAGGACAATTTTGAAATCAACGGGCTTTAACGTCAGTCCCATTCCGAACATGACGACACCTAGTAAAATTGTAATATAGCCGCCCAACCCTAAAAAGGGTGTTGGGACCATAAAGGCAATTACGGCAATCGCGATAACCCAAAAGGCAAAATATTTCCCTGCAATTGTGCTAAGGGTTTCAAGTATTTTCATAGTAGATATCCTCCCTAGTCCATCTTCACGTTTTTATTTGGATTCAATAAATTGTCTGGATCAAGTGCTTTTTTAATTTTTTCCATAACGAGGAGTGCAGCACCGTGCTCTCGTTCCTGGTATTTCTGTTTACCAATCCCAACCCCGTGTTCTCCAGTACAAGTGCCACCACGCTCAAGCGCATACATGACGATTCGTTCATTCAACTCATCGGCTTTCGCAACTTCTTCTGCATCGTTCATGTTCATCATCAGCAGTACATGGAAGTTACCATCGCCTACGTGACCGACAATTCCTCCGGTCAATTCTAGCGACTCGACCGTTTCGCGTGCATGTTCAACGGCACCTGCCAACTCTGAAATCGGAAGACAAACATCCGTTACCATCATCTTTTTCCCCGGATAACCGTGGATGAAGGCATAGGCTAAATTATGCCGCGCCTCCCATAGTCTGTTGCGTCCCGCGTTGTCCGTTTCGAATTCGATGTCTTCACAATGATGGTCTTTAACAATTTCTTTTGTGAAGTCAACATCTTGTTTTAATCCTGCTTCATTCCCATGAAATTCTAAGAATAGCGTTGGTTTTTCTTTGTAGTTGGTTTCACTGTACAGATTCGCCTGTTTTATAGATGGTTCATCGACTAACTCAACCCGTGCGATCGGAATACCAGCCTGTAGAATGGACACAACAGCTTCGACCGCGTCATTGACAGTAGCAAAGGAAGCCCGTGCAGCTGTGACGTGTTCTGGAATTCCGTATACGCGTAGTGTTAATTCCGTAAAGCAACCAAGCGTGCCCTCAGATCCTACGAACAGACCGTTCAGATGAAGGCCAGATGCAGACTTCGCGGCCATATTCCCAGTATGAATGATGGTTCCATCGGCCATCACAACTTCTAAATCACGGACTTGATCACGCATGACACCGTATTTGACGGTCGTTGTTCCACTTGCATTTGTAGCCGCCATTCCACCTAGTGTTGCATCCGCTCCCGGATCGACAGTGAAAAACAGCCCGTGCTTTTTCAGTTCTTTATTTAACTGTGTACGGGTTACACCAGGCTGTACTTTAACGAGAAAGTCATTCTCTCGAACTTCAATAATCTTGTTCATCAGCGAGAAGTCAATTGTGATTCCTCCTTTTGAAGGGATTACATGTCCTTCCAGGCTTGAACCGAGACCGAATGGAATGACCGGAACCTGGTATTCTTTCGATACTATCATTACTTTACTAACATCTTCAGTCGATTCTGGGAAAACCACAATGTCCGGAAGTCCTGCCGCGTGATACGATTCATCCCTGCCATGAAGCTCTCTTATGGTTTCATTGATGGTTACCTGCTCGTCCTTAAGTACTTTTGTTAACGCTTCAACTATATTTACTGTAGAAATTTTCATTATATTTTCTCTCCTTAATCAACTAATTTGTCATACCAATATTTTATGTAATTCGAAATTTTAAATTTTGGTCCAACCACTTTTCATTATACCTAATAATCTGAACAGTGCAACGATTATTTTGAGACATTGATTATTCCAAATTTCATTGATATCGTTAAAGTTACGAAAAAGGTTCGATGTAAGGGGGGAAATCGTTGAATCTACAGAAGAAAAAGACCTATGAAGTTATTATTGAAAAGATAGAAAAGTTCTTTTTAAATGGAAAACTAAAATCGGGTGATAAATTGCCGCCCGAAAGAGAATTGGCAAGTCGGTTTGGTGTAAGCAGGACCTCTGTGAGAGAGGCACTTCAGGCATTAGAGATTAGCGGTGCTATTGAAATCAGACAAGGTGGGGGGAGTTTCATCAAAACGTCTGAAGTTCAGTTAGTAAGTGATGCACTTTCAACTACAATTATTCAAGCTGAAAACAATTTGGTCTATGAAATGTTGGAGCTGCGCCGTGCGTTGGAAGTTGAATCGGTATCTCTTGCCGCACAACGAGCAACTTCAGCAGACTTGGAAAAGATTCGTCAGTCACTAGAACAAATGGCTGTATCGTGGCAAGATGCAGAAGCGGGGGTACAGGCTGATCTGCATTTTCATTTGCAAATAGTCTATGCTACGCATAATAAACTACTTATTAATTTGGTCCAAACGCTGACTGAACGAATGGAGGATACAATTCGTGCGACACGGAAACACCGCTTTTTAGATGAAGATCGCTACGAGGATACATTCGAGGAACATAAGGAGATTTATATAGCAATCGCATCGGGCAATGCTCAGGAAGCGAAGAAACTAATGGAAGAGCATATTACGCGTGTTCGGAGAGAATTAAGTGAAACATTTTTGCCGACTTTTGAATGAAAAAGTACTTATTAAAATCGAAGGAGAAGACGAAGTTGAAAAGTAAATTATTGCTTATGATGCTGGTGTTTACAGGGCTCTTCCTAATTCTAAATTCGCAACATAAAGCTGGCGCAAGTTCTCAAATCATCAGAGAGGACGAGGCAGGTAGCTATCAATATACGGTAATAAAGGAACACGAAACATTCACGTGGGAGGTTGGTTACAAAGGCGATGTATCTGTGATTAAAGAAAGTGAACAAAATCAGGAGGACCTACATAGGTTCATGAATGTAGTTGGAGACATCAGTGCGCAAAAGTTAAGGCTGATACTCTCCGTGTGTTACTTGCTACTTATAGTAATAACAGTAGTCATTGTTCAGAAAAAGAAAAAAGAAATGCTTAAGGAAGCTCTACTCCTACTGATTATTGGTGCTCTTGGGGGAATTGCATTCTACGTCGCTTTTCAAACAATTCTCGAATTGAATCATTCATTAAATGATGCAAAATACTATTATTTGGTGTTAATTCAAAAATGATAGGATACTAACTCTATCTTAAGAAGATAAGTCGATACCATTATATAGTTTACTTTCTAATAGTTAGTAGGGTGGGAATCGGGGGAGGATATTCCAGTGGAAAAGATAAAAATTAAACACTTTAAATACAATATATTTGAACCAATTGCCATTAATAAAAGTGCATTAACGGTAATCTTTTACCATGGCTGGGGGACTGATGTTGACAGTTTTCAAAGTCTTGCTGAAGAGATTACCAAAGAAGGACATACCGTAATAATGCCAGAAATCCTTTACCATGATACTAGAAATCCATTGAAAAAACATTTTGAGAAAGATACTCTTCAAAACTATTTTTGGAAAACAATTATCGAAAGTATTGCTGAGTTTAATGACTTTTTTAATGAATTAAAAATTTCTAAGCAAAAGACAGTACTTGCGGGCAGTTCTATGGGTGGTTTTATAGCTAATGGTATTTTTGCCTCACAAGAAAACGTAGGCGGTTTAGCAAATATTAACGGATCAGGGTCATTTTTATTGTCAGAAAAGATCTTCAGGGAGATGGATAATCGACCAGATATACCACTGGAACTGGAAATGATCCTTGAAAAGTTTGATCCCATTGGACAGAAGAATTGTGATTCACCTGTGCTTCTTATACATGGTGACTCAGATAAAACTGTTTCTTTAGATGGTCAAAAAGATTACTTTAACTACCTTACTGAAAATGAAGGAAGAAAAGATGTGGAGCTATTAATATACAAGGGCGTCGATCACCAGTTTACTTCAGATATGTTGCAGGGTTTGATTATATGGTTGAATGAAATAAGTATATGATGTGGGGTGATTTTTTTGAAGATTGATCATTCTAATTAAAAATAAATAAACATGAAATTGACTTAGATATGTTAAACAAATGAAAGCCTATTTAAACTGTGTTAAGGCGGCCTAGCGAATTAAATGGGGTTCTTTATTTCACATATATAGATCCGAAATTTATGCAAAAGGGAGAATGTCATGAATTACATAAAGTATTTAAGGGGATTCATAGGAACAAAACCTATTATTGCCCCGGGATCAGCAATAATCATAATGAATCTGGAAAATGAATTGTTATTGCAATTACGTTCAGATACAAAAGATTGGGGTATTCCTGGTGGAGGTATGGAGATGGGCGACACATTTGAAGAGACCGCCAAAAGGGAGTTATTTGAAGAAACTGGTCTTGTAGCAAATCAATTAGAACTTTTGGGAGTAGTTTCTGGAAAAGAATTATATTTTAAATTTCCACATGGTGACGAGATATATAATGCAACTGCTGTTTACAAAGCAACAGAAGTTACTGGAACACTTACAAAAGACGAGGAGAGTATAGAGCTATCGTATTTTCCTTTAAATTCATTACCAAGTTTGAACTATACAACTTTAAAAATCTTGCAAAAAGTAGGATATATAGTGGATTAAATTAATAAATTGGGGAATAGACTAGCAATTTTCATTTCGTAGATAAGGGGATTCTTTTGGAATATAAAGGCAATGCAGTTTATGACGATGATGAATCATTTGGAAATTATTTAACAAGAAGACATAGAGCGGAAAGTCCAAACAATATCATCGAAAAGCCGTTGTTAATGGAGCTAATTGGAGATGTTAGTGGGAAAAGGTGCTGGATTTAGGCTATGGCGATGCCGAATTTGGATTAGAGCTGATAAAACAGGGATGTTCATTTTATGAAGGTGTGGAAGGTCCACTCAACATGGTCCAAAAGGCAGTAAGCGTCTTAGATTATACTGCTAGTAAAATTCAACACTCGTCAATGGAAACCTGGGATTTTCCACAAGAACAATATGACCTGGTTGTTTCTCGACTAGCACTGCATTATCTAGAAAAAGTAGATGGGCAATTTGTTTTTAGTGTTCAACATCCAGTTTTAAACTTCTTCAGTACAAAGTGCAACAAAATCGGCACCTACAGATTGGAAGGTAGATGATTATTTTCATACTGGAAAACGTGTAGAGCCTTGGATTGAAAAAGAAGTCGTTAAATATCATTGTACATATAGAAGAATATTTTAAGGAATTGAAACGTGCAGGATTTAAACCTGAGGAAATAAATGAATGTCGCCCGCGTCTTGAAAACTTCAAAAGTGAGGAAGAGTATAGAAGAAGAATGAGAATCCCATTATTTTTAGTATTTGCATGCAGTAAGTAAAGATTAGCA
Organism: Sporosarcina sp. FSL K6-1540; assembly: GCF_038620285.1. Lineage (NCBI taxonomy): Bacteria > Bacillati > Bacillota > Bacilli > Caryophanales > Caryophanaceae > Sporosarcina > Sporosarcina sp. FSL K6-1540. The sequence continues at coordinate 1,471,163 of NZ_CP152018.1, read as the reverse complement.
GAAGTTTAAGAGGGAAATTAAAGTGGCGGTGTTGAAAATAGAAAAAGAACTTATTTATAAAGAACTGCTAGCCATAAAAGAAAGTTTATATACCCCTTTTCCATATAGTGATATTTATAAAATACAGCATGACTTCATTAAAGAACTAAACCCGGATGATATCCTAACAGCTGATTTGAATACCTACTGGATGAATATTGTCGGAAGCCTGAGTTATGTTCTCAGGGGGAAGCTGCAAGCAATTCCTCAAGGTCAAATAGAATGGCTTCAATTGACTTTTTATGATATTTTTCATCAATATTATTTTTTGCAAGAAAGCATGATAAATTATCCAACGTTTTACGCTGAGTATATGAATCATGAAAAAGCACGGGAGTTATTAGTAGATTATTTATCTTATAAGTGAACGGTTGAGTTTCGGTGTTTGTTTTTCGAATAAAAGGAATGGAACTAGGAGGGAATAGTATGAAGATAATTGAACAATGGAATCAAGACGATAGCGACTATATAAGAAGTAAGGTCATAGAACATAATATGGAACAGCTCCCGAACGAACTTAAAACCTCAAGGGAAAGTATTAGCTTCGTTATAAAGGATGACAAAGGAGAAGTAATGGGTGGAATTACTGGAGATATATTTTGGCGTCATATGCATATTGACTTTTTATGGGTCGATGAAAGTGTTAGGGAAGAAGGTTATGGGAGTATTTTATTGGAAAAGATTGAAAGTCTCGCAAAAGCTAAAAGATGTAGGCTTATTCACTTAGATACATTCAGCTTTCAAGCTCCTGAATTTTATCAGAAAAATGGCTATGAAGTTTTCGGTGTAATTGAAGATCATCCAAAAGGGTTTAAGCAATACTTTTTGCAGAAAAGATTTTGTGATTCATACATTTGAGAATGAGTATAGTAAGAGATGAATATATAAACACCAAAATAGATACGACTAATTAATAGTCGTATCTAAGATTGTAGACAAACGTATAATTGTTTATCTGATTACAATTAGAAACCGATAATAGACTACTTACTCCTTTGCCTTACTTGGCTTTCAGAAAACGTATCTCTTTTATACGAATAGAGACTAACCAAGTTATTAATCTTTCATAGTTCTCTTTCCATAGTTTTTTCATTATCAACGTCAAGAACAGCAGAGATAACAAAAATAAAAAAGAGATGATACTTGTTAACTGGAAAAAAAGAGTTTCTTTAAAACCACCATAACCAATGCAAATGACAACGCTACTCGCAAAAACTATTGATACAACAGGTAACAATTGAAAAAATATGTCGTAGTTTCGTTTCTTGATAAATCGCATCATAGTCGGGGAAATTAAAGCAATAAGTAAGATATAGGACATAACGACGAGTACGTCTATTACGACTAAGAATAAGTCCATCTCGTTTCAACCCCCTTATCAAAACCACCTATAGAATGACCCTCTTAGAAAAGGCTATATAGTTAAACTATACCCTTTGAACCCTGCGATTATGCATCGAAACATGCTATTTCTTTGCAATGAACATAAAAAAGAGGATGGTGTATCACCCATCCCCGTTACGCTGTCGTTATTCTATTACCCCAGGCTTTTTAAGCGATGCGATCACGGAACATTAAATAGCATTACTGAATTTAGTAACCTCTTCGCATAATCATTTTTTGCAAGTAGTAGATTGGAGCTTTCTAATTCCTCAACAATTTCTCCTTGATATAGAAAAAGAATTCTATCGCAAATATTAGCGACGACCTGAAGATCATGAGTTATAAAGAGGTAAGTCATATTCATGTCATCCTTGATATCGCGTAGTAGTTGAAGAATTTCCGCCTGACTCGAAACATCCAGGGAACTGATGGCCTCATCAAGAACAATAAATTTAGGCTTAGTTGCAATGGCACGTGCAATACAAACACGCTGAAGTTGTCCTCCGCTCAACTCATGCGGATATTTATGGATCATTGTAAGTGGGAGCCCGACTCTAGATAGGAGCTCAGCGATCCGTTCATCTAGATTTTTATTAACTCCTAGAGCAATTAGTGGTTCTGCAATTATACTTCGGGTTGTGAATTGTGGATTTACAGACGAGGTGTAATCTTGAAATACTACACTCATTTTCCCTTTATTCTTCTTAATCCATATCGAAAAAGGTTCTCCCTCAATCATTACTCTGCCCCGACCTGGTTTCTCTAGACCAAGAATGATTTTGCTCAGCGTGCTCTTACCGCTTCCACTTTCACCAATTAACCCTAGACATTCGCCTTTTTTAATCTGAAGGCTAATATCGCTCAAAACCTCGGTTTTAGACTTTATAAAAAAAACACCATCTTTATTATAGCTTTTTGATACGTTCTCAACGTTTACAAACATGATAATACTCCCGACGTCATAGATTGCTGAAACGGCTCTGTTAGGCTCAATCGGGTATTGATTAAATACTTCGTGAAACCATGCTTCGGGGAGGAAAAGACTTCGTTAGTCTTTCCGTATTCTAGACATTTTCCATTTTGCATGACCAGCAATTCATCTGACAAATATTGAACAACCCCTAAATCGTGGGAAATGAAGATAATCGAAGTGCCTGTGAGTTCGCGTAGCAACTTGAATTGCTCTACAATATCACGTTGATTTATGGAGTCGATTGCTGTTGTGGGCTCATCGGCTATTATGATATCCGGCTCCATCATAATCACAATAGAAATCATTACTCTCTGTAGCATCCCTCCCGACAGTTGATGTGGATACATCTTCAAAACTTGCTCGGGATGATGGATATGTACACGATGCAACGCAACTTTTGCCATGTCTATAGCGAGCTTCTTTTTAACCCCTAAGTTTTCGCGAAATGTCTCACTCATTTGTCTGCCGATAGTATTGAGTGGATTAAAAGCTGTCATTGCATCTTGAAGAATCATACAGACTTGTTGTCCCCGGATTTTTCTCATCACCCCGTTTGATTGTCCGATTAAGTTCATTCCATTAAAAATGGCTTCACCCGTAACATCCAACCATGGGGAAGTTAAACCGAGGATTGCTCTTGCGGTTATTGATTTTCCACTTCCGCTTTCACCTACAATTCCGAGGCAGCTGTTCTCTTTAAGAGTGAAATTTAAATCTTGTACAATCTGCTGCCCACTTCTCGTGTCAATAACGGATAGCTTTTTTACTTCTAGTAAAGACATTCAAGCGACTCCTTTTCTTTTTCATCTGAAAGTGTTTAGGATTTATGGCTGAATGTAAGCTGTCGCCAAGGAAGTTGAACGCAGCAACGACAATTACAATTGCAAGTCCTGGAGCAAGCATATGTGCTGGATGGGTAATCATTACGTTTCTCGCTTCATTTAACATCATGCCCCATTCTGGTGTCGGAGCCTGTACTCCTAAACCTAGGAAGGAGAGTGCAGAGATATTTAAAACAACCCATCCCGTATCAAGGGTTGCAAATACCGCTACTTCGCCTGATACACCAGGAAGTAAATGTTTTCTCATAATATGTCCTGTGCTACAACCGGATACCTTAGCGAAGCGTATATAATCTTTGTCTATATATTGAATAACCACGGATCGGATCATACGTGTATACCAAGCCCATTTGGCAAGGATGTTGGCAATTACCACATTTAACAAGCCTGGTCCAAGGACCCCTACAATCGCTAAAATCATGACTTCTGATGGAAAAGACAGCATAATATCACAAAACCTCATAATAATTTCGTCTACTTTCCCACGGAAGAACCCTGAAATAATTCCAAGCAATGTTCCAATCGTAATCGTAATGCACATTGTAACCAAAGCGAAAAAGACGGTTGTACGAATTCCAAATAAAAGTCTGGATAAAATGCATCGTCCTAATTGGTCTGTTCCTAATGGGTAGGTTTGGCTGACTCCTGCATATTTCTGAAGGATATTCATTTCTAACGGATTATGAGGTGCAAGAATGGGAGCGAAAATACCGGCAGTAATAACCAAAAGTAACAATGATAAGCAAAGAATGGCCAATTTATCAGTCTTTAAACGTCTCCAAACATTCATACTATAATTCCTTTCTCATGCGTGGATCAAGCATTGTATTAAGAATATCAACTAGAAGATTACATATAACGAACAGCACGCCCATAATTAATATGTAAGCTTGGATAATTGGGAAATCCGAATTAAAGATTGCAGTAACGCATAATCGTCCAATACCTGGCCAAGCAAAAACATTTTCGACAATAACCGTTCCAGCAATCAGCTTAGGAATCGACATTCCTATGGCGGTCATGGAAATTTGAAGAGAGTTTTTAAAGACTTTTCTGGTGATTGTGCTTTCCTTTAAGCCACGAACCCTAGCATAAAGTACAAAGTTTTCACTTTTGTTTTTAATCATATTGTTTCGAATAAGGCGGACATAAGTTGAAATAAATCCTAAAGACAGCGTGACAGCAGGGAGAATAACAGAACTTGGCCTTTCCATACCGCTAGTGTCGAACCAATTCAGCTTGACAGAAAAGAGCCAGATAAGAAGAATTCCTATCCAAAAACTTGGCATGGCTGTGGAGATGAAAATCAATGCGCGCATCACTTTATCACCGATGCTTCCTTCGTAAATGGCGCACAGCATGCCGATTATAATACTGAAGGAAAGAATAATAACTAACGCAATGAACGCGAGCTGGAGAGTTGCCGGCAGTGCAGTTGCCAGTTGATCAGCAACAGGCTCATGCGTTACATAACTGTTACCAAAGTCCCCTTGAAGGTTATTTCCGAGCCATGAAAAATACCGGACTAAATAGGGTTTATCAAGACCCAGTTCAATTCTCATTGCCTCTATCATGTCTTCTGTCGGTGTAACTTGGTTTACTCGCATTGCAATTTCTGCCGGATCGCTAGTTCGTAAGTTGATCAGTACAAATGCTAAAAACGAAATGCCAAGGATAATTGGAATGATAACTAGCACACGTTTTAATAGATATATTTTCAAGGATATTTCTCCTAACAAGATATTTTATCAAGTAAAATCCCCGGCCAATTCTCTGTCTATAAAAGCATAATCGGTGAGAATTCTATATCTATATAAACTGAGCGAAAGTGCTTGGCTTAGGGCGGGAGGCATCCCAGAGCGCTGTAGCGCCTTAAATGGGATACTTTATTTCAATACATTTATCTATCAAAGGATCGTTTGATTTTATTCTTCGAAGTACATTTTTTCAAAAGGAATTTCGTACTGTGAGACATTAAAATCAACTCCTTTTAGCGCCTTAGTATGAACGGCCTTTGTTACAGAATAGGTTAATGGTATATAAATATTCTCGGAGTGAATATACGTTAAGATATCCTTATACATTTGCTTACGATTATCTTCGCTTTGTTCACTCATAAGATCAGTGATGACTTGATCCAGCCATTCCTTTTTCTCAAGCCCTACTTGTGCTTGATAATCGGCATGAGAAGGCACTCGCCAAGACGATACATAAGTTTGTGGATCATAAGGCAGTCCCCATGATAGAGAATACATTAAATCGAAATCTCCTGTTTTTTGTCGGTCAAAATAGGCTTGTTTCTCTTCTCCAATGATTTTAAGACTGGCACCAACTTGTTTTAAATCATTCTGCATTGATTCACTGATTGTACGTTCCTGAGCGTTATCGGAGTTATAGTAAATTGTAATCTCAAGTTTATTTCCATCTTTATATCGATACCCATCTTTACCTATTTTCCAGCCGGCTTTTGTTAGCAATTCATTTGCTCTGTCTTCACTATATTCTTGTTTTATTAAGTTCACATCTGCATAGGGGACAGATGGTGCAAGAAGGGTATCGGCTACTTGCTCAGCCCCATTTAGAATTCCCTCTGCAATCATTTGTTTGTTAATCGCAGATTGGAATGCTTCGCGAACTATTGGATCTTTTGTAATCGGTTTTTGTGAATTTAAGACAATTGCTCGAGAACCGACTGGACGGCTAACAGCGGTGCTGTATTTGTCTTGCTCAGAAAGCGCCTTGAAAGAATCGTTATCTACCATATCTCCATCGGAACCAAATAGTAGGTCGATTTCACCTTTTTCCAAGGCTAGAAGTATGGTTTGGTGATCGGGCATCACTTTCCATTTAATGGATTTTATTTTCGGCTTATCGCCCCAGTAGTTGTCATTCTCCGTAAATACGGCATATTGATTTTTTTTATGCTCTGTCAACACATAAGGACCTGTACCTGCATAGCTACTAACTCCATTAGCTGTTGTTCCGGCGATAAAACTTTTGGGTGAAATAAACCGAAAGGGGCGAGTCAGGCCGAGTTCTTCTAGCGTAGGATAATAAGGATTCTTCAGTGTTAACTGGAATGTATACCTATCCACAGCTTTTGTTTCTTGGATTTCAGCCACAAGATTCAGCCATGCATTTTTTTCAATATTTTCTACTACAGCATCTACATTCATCTTTACAACTTCCGCATTAAATGGCTCACCATCTGTAAAGACAACTCCTTGCCTTAGATAGAAAGTATATGTTAAACCATCCTCCGAAATATCCCAGTTTTCAGCTAAGGCAGGTTTTATCCCTTCATCCGTATTAATTACCAGAGATTCAAATACAATGTTTTGGGCTGGCATTTCACCTGCATAGAGATGCGGGTTAATGTCTCGAATATCTTTTGTACTTGCAAAGACAAGGTCATTAGTAGACTTAGCTTTGGAGGTCGGGACATTGCCGTCCTTTTTATCGAAGCAAGCCGAGAGTAAAATTACAGTTAGTATGAGTAGGAATATAGAATAACTTTTTTTGTTTTTCAAAGCATAGTCTCCCTTTAGTTTTTGTATTGCAGATTCCTTTATCAAATCGTAATCATTACGATTTGATAATTAGCTTAGCATGAAAAATATATCGATGCAATATCTATTTAGGAATTCAGAGGGGGCCAACCACCAAAACGGTATGGTGAAATATATGCAAGCGTTCAAAAAAAAAAGACCGTCTCTTGACGGCCCGCTCAAAAAAAAGTTATTATTCTACGATCTCAAAGCTCTCCAACATATGGTGGAACCTTGCTCCGTGGCCTTCCGCAGCTTCGAGGAAATAGTTTTCTGTAATGATGTAGCTACCGTCTTTGCCGTTGCTGATGACATAGGCATGAACAACTTTAGCATCCCAATCGCTACCGTTCAATCCGTGTAATAAATAACCTTCAACTGGTTCTGTCACTGTTTCGACTGCTCTTAGCTCCGGGAAGTCTTTCTTTAACTCGGCTTCAAACTTTTTAACGAGATCTTCGGGTTTCTGATCAGCTACTTGTTTAATTTCCATTGTCACTTCCGGGTACTTTTCTGGAAGGGGTTCAATTGTTGTAATGACGTCTGCTTTATCGCCATTGATCATTTTATAGCGTGTTTCATCGACATAGATGATGTACTCGGAGTTTCCACCTTCATTTAAATTAACATCGGTTTTTTCGTCCTGTCCTTCAATGCTTTGAGTAATTTCCTTTTCTGGGACGAACATGTCTTTAATACCTTTCATGAATGCCATTCCTGTATCGGTTTGTAAACTGAATGCGATGACAAGGGCGGCGGCAGTTGTAATGATAATTGGAATTACACGATTTTTCTTTTTCATTTTCTTCACATCTCCTCTGTTAACGTTCTCTTCGCTGAATAGTTCTTTTTCTAGACCGTTCCATATTTCATCTTTTAGACCAAGCGTTTCTTGCTCAGTCCGTTTATCGAGAGCCTCTTTTGCTCGTTCGTCGAAGTTACTCATTGTGATCCCTCCTCCTTATTCGTCGGGTCTAACTGTTCTTTTAGTCGTTTTCTACCTTTAAACAACCGTGACTTTACTGTATTGTGATTTAACCCTAGAATGTCCGCAATTTCTTTTTCGGTAAAGCCCTTCACATACTTTAATATGATTGGAATTCGATGTATGTCATCAAGCGATTGAATCGTATCGTATAAATCGGATAGCTGATTGAAAGATTCTTCGGCAAGAGATGGGTCATTTTCCAAGTCGGGATGTTCAAATTTTGAAAGAGGGGACTCTTTCTTTAGGTAACGAAGACATTCATTCATTAAAATCCGGTAAAACCACGGGTCAAAGGGCAATTCAGGGTTGTAGCTACCGATTTGCCGATAGACGCGGATGAACGTTTCTTGTACCGCATCTTTGGCCATTTCACGGTTGCGCGTAATAGCAGAAGCCGTTCGAATTGCGTAGTCTGCATATGCTTCGTAAAATTCGCGAAACGAGTCTTTGTCACCGGTCTGTATGTTTCGTATCAATTTTTCTATCTCCACTCGGGTTTCACTCCTTCCAAAACAACGGTATTTTGTTGCTCTTACTATACTTACCCTTAGAAACACTAAAAAGTTTTCAGGGAAGAAATTTAATTTGCAAAGTTGAGTCGAATGATAGATGTGAATCGTAGGTATCGTGTAGAATACATGTTAAAGAATGGAATATGTAAAAAAGAGGAGAGAACTTGATGAAAATTGTAGCGATTGTCGGGAGTTTACGAAAAGATTCATTCAACATGCAGTTAGTAAAAACGATTGAAAAGAGATACAGTCACCTTTTCGAAATAGAAATTGCGGATATCGGAAATTTGCCGTTCTACAATGAGGATGAGGAAAAGTCACCTTCTGAGAAAGTACAAAACTACAAGAAAATGGTTGCTGATGCGGATGCTGTATTCATTAGCACACCTGAATTCAACTGGTCCATGTCGGGCGTTTTGAAAAATGCATTGGAATGGCTATCCAGAGTGGACAAGCCGATAGCAGGTAAACCGGTATTGCCAATGGGAGTTTCTCAAGGAGTGTTAGGGACGGTTAGAGCACAATTGCACTTGCGACAAGTATTAGGGAGTATCCAAGCAACTACACTGCCTCCTGCGGGAAATGAAATATTCATTGGCTCAGCCGGACAAAAGTTCCAAGATGGTTATCTGACAGATGAAGGCACTCTCAAGTTTTTGGATTTAGTCGTTGATAAGTTTGTTACTTTCGTAAAAGAGCAAGAAAGTAAATAAAGAAAACCGCCTTTTCGATTTCTAATGGATAGAAAACGAAAGGGCGGTTTGTATAGTGAAAGAAAGTCACGTCTGTTGATTAACCACTTTCTTGCATAAAGAGCAGGTAAGAAAGGCTTGAAAAACGCCATTTTCACTTGATCATTTCCGGTCCGCTTTCAGCGAAATAGTCATGACAACTTTACCGAGGGGAGAGTGTGGCTAGAAATGACTTCGTCATTCCTAGCCACACTCTTTTCAGTAATTCTGTTACGATTAGTTACCTGTCGCGTTCCTACAATGTTTAAGTGAAAAATACAGCTACTTTTGAAAAAAAGAGTAGATGACTCTTTAGAAAGGTTGTAAGTGCCCGAAGATACAATTTCGGGCACTCTAGTACTTTGTACAAGGTGTTCCTTGCTTACTATTAGTAAAGAGTATGCACCTTATCATGCGATGGACTATAAGAAAGTGACTCTTCCTTAACTAAAAAAGACAAGACTATGGAGAAGGCTTCAGCCGCCAAAATTGTATTTTTGTCGGCTACTATTCAGATAAGAAGTCCCGCTATTCTTTCGTCCCGAAAAGTTTTAGCACTTTGTGTATATATGCATTTGGAGCGCGACGGATGAATAAGCACCATACGATTACCGAAAAAATGTGTAGGGATGCGACGAAGTCGTATTCCTACACATCAAGACATCTCGTTAATCGTATAGGGGTCGTTCAATCCAAAGCGATCCAAAGTAATTGTACAAGAAGTGCCTAGTGTTGGATTTAGTTATTTACTGGTTGTTTTTGGTTAATCAACACTTGTAAAAGAAAATATAAGTTTTTCACCTGGAGTGGTGTCTAGACTCCAGCGCTGTTCTTAGTTAAACAATTTTCACCATATGATGAAAAGGTTCACCAATGATTGTCCAGGGTGAGACGATTTCATAACCCAGCCGTTTGTATAGACGAATAGCTGGTTCTTTTTGTGTTTCGACGTTTAAAGAAAGCTTTGCACTGTATTTTTGTTTCGCGACTTCTTCTGCGTACTCAAACAACTCCGTACCGATTCCTTTACCGCGAAATGCAGGATCAATACAAACTGTATCGATGTAAAGTTCGTCAGCTAAAGATTCCGCTTCGACTTCAGAGTTAGTAGCACCTTTTTTAGCAAGCCACTCACTTAAATTTCGATCGAGTTCAGGGGCATCTGCGCCTGCATACAACACCATAATACCTGCTACTTTTCCATCCAGCTCGGCAATATATGTATAGAGATGGGAGTGTCGGTTATCCTCACGCTTGAAAAGTACGCATAGTTCCTGCTCTACCTTGACCCATTCTGTTTCGCCTGTCATTCTTTTAGCGATATCACCGATTGCGTCGATAATAAGCGGTGCAGCCTGTTCGGCATCAGTCGGTTGTGCTTGTCGAATTGTTATGTCCATTATTAAAAACCTCCTTCTACATCCTCTATTATATCAAATACTACCTGTTGTAAAGAAAACAACCCACCTGCAAGTGCAGTGGGCTGTTGAAACTATCAGTTGTATTTCAATCTTCTCTGCGCAATGGTCGGTAACGTCATACCAATTACGATAATAATAATACCAATTACTTGGAAAATTGTCAGCGCTTCGCTCAATAAAATAACGGACGCGGTGACAGCAACGGGAAGTTCTGCTGCGCTTAAAATCGATGTCATCGCAGTCCCAACTTTCGGCACTGCAATTGAGAAGAGGTAAATCGGAATGACAATCCCGAACAATCCTAGGATCAAACCGTATACCCATAAATTTTCGTTAAACAACGTACCGTTCCAGACGATTTCGGGCGATTGGAAAAAGAAGATTGCAATTGCTGCGAAAAACGATGTGAACAGTAGACGCGTTTCCGTATCCATTCCTTCAACTTGTCGTGAATTAATCATAACGAATGATGCAAAGCTGACAGCTGAAGCCATTCCCCATGCCCAACCTTGCCAAGGAATTCCGCTAAGATCTGCATCGATAATACCGGCTGCAAGAATTGTACCGCCGAAAAGGAAAAGAAGTGAAATGACTTCAATCCGTTTTGGAAGGCGTCGTTTCGCGATACAGTCGAACAGCATTCCTACCCAAGTGAATTGGAATAGCATAACAACCGCAAGAGAAGCAGGCATGTATTCAATGGCTTGGCCGTATACCGTACCAGTCGTTGCAGTAAATAACCCTGCAAGAAGGAGTGTCACACCACCGCCAAACTTTGGGACTTTACGTCGTACAAAGACGAAGATAAGTAGAGCTATGAAAAAACCGACAAAGTATTGGCTCGTTACTGCTTCAGCAGCAGTGTAACCATCTTGAATCGCGAGTTTAATAATTGTTGAAAGAATACCATAACAGCTTGCTGCAAAGACGATAAGTAGTGGATAAATCCATTGTTTCATAAGAAAATCCTCCCGTTCCATCCAAACAGTATACCACGATTAGGGAAAGAATTACAGGTCAGAGGTCAGACAACTAACAAGAATTTAAATTTTGGGGTGTAATGATTCGATTATAAAGTCACGTCTGTTGAATAACTATTTGTTTGTATAAAATACTGGTGAGTAGGGCTTGGAAAAATCCGTTTTCACTGGATCATTTCCGGTTCGCTTTCGGCGAAATTATCACGACACTCTTTTCAGTAATCCTATTGCGAATAGTTGCCTGTCGCATCCCTACATATCCAGACATCTCGGTAATCGTATAGAAGTCATTCAATCCAAAGTAAATTATATACGTAGCGCCCAGTGGGTGATCATGTTATTCACTAGTTACTTTTGGTTAATCAACAGGCGTGTTCCGAAAGCGCCGAAGGGGATTGGAAGAAATTCTTTATTTCAACTTTTAAAGCGATATATTTCCGTACTCTTCCTGTAAATCGTGTTCCATGATACGATTGGGAAAAATAAAGTGATAGGGTGTACATTCATGATTGATGCGAATAAAAAACATGTTTTAATTTACGGCGATGCATTCGTCGATTATATAGCGGAAGACCAGTCCAATTCAACATTCACGACGTTTCTTGGCGGAGCAACGGTCAATGTGGCAGCGGGTATTTCTAGGCTTGGCGCTTCGTCCGCATTCATCACCGTGACAGGAGATGACGAAACTTCCGAATTTGTTCGGAATGAATTGAGGAAAGAAGGCGTCGACTTGACGTTTGCTAAACTGGAGAATGACAAACGGGTGAGTGGCGTGTATGTCCATTTGACGGATGACAACGACCGTATTTTTCATACATATATAGATGAGACGCCTGATATCCAGGTAGAAACTACTGATTTGTCTATAGAGGCATTTCAAGATGCTTCCGTATTGCATATTTGTTCGGGCACAATGTTTCATTTAACAGCTCTACAAACGACGCGGGAAGCGGTACGTCTAGCTAATAAGTTTGGAGTGCCTTTGTCATTAGACGCAAATATCCGTCCGCTAAGGTGGAAGAGTGAAGCGCATTGCCGTGAGACAATCATGTCATTTGTTGAGAACACCAATCTGCTGAAACTGACCGAAGAGGAGCTTTTTTTCCTAACGGAGACAGATACGTTGAAAGATGGAATCCTCAAGTTAGCACCTTATCGGATTCCTGTAATACTCGTCACCGCGGGTGAGCTCGGTACGTTTGCTGTCATTGACGGCAGCATAACACATGTAGGCGTTGAACCCATCATAGCTGTCGATACGACGGGAGCAGGCGATGCATTCATTGCAGGAATTCTTCGCCAAATCCAATTGAAAGGGAAACCAAAAACCCGCGATGAGTGGATTGACTATATTTCCTTTGGCAATAAACTCGGTGCACTCTGTGCAACAAAATCGGGCGCATTGTCGGCAATGCCTCGGCTTGAAGAAATAGATGAATAATGGAATCCTCCCTTTTTTATAGGGAGGATTTTTTATTTGATATTCCAATTAACTAAATAGTGGTGTATATTTAGAATTATCACTATTTTTAACTATTAAAGGGGATGGGATTAAATGAATAAGAGAATAAAACTGCTATTTTCAGTCTTGATGATGTTCACGCTAGTTGTGCTGACAGCTTGTGGAACCGATACGAAGGATGCGGGCGACAAAGAAACAGGAGCAGATGGCCCGGTAAAGGCTAAAATAGGTGTCATTTCTTATTTAACTGGACCAGGAGCTGGTTATGGAGAAGCAATTACGAATGGCTTGAAACTGGCCAATAAAGAACTTAAAGAAGCAGGGGAAGTTGACCTGGAATTAAAGATTGAAGACTCAGCTGGTAAACAAGAAGAAGCATTATCAGCTGCACAGAAATTGATGAACTCAGATAATGTCGATGCAATTATTGGGCCTACGCTTAGTACAGAAATGTTTGTAGTTGGACCTGAAGCAGATTTAAATGGTGTTCCAATCATGGGGACTTCAAATACGGCTGAGGGGATTCCTCAACTTGGGGATTATGTATTTAGAAACTCAATCCCTGAGACACTAGCGATTCCAGCGTCAGTACAAAAAGCAATTGAAAAATATGATGTTAAAAAAGTAGCGATTTTATATGGCAATGACGATGTATTTACAAAAGCGGGTTACGATGTAATGAAAAAAGTAGCAGAAGACTTAAATCTGGAGGTCGTTACGACAGAAACATTCCAGTTAGGTCAATCCGATTATAAAGCACAATTGACGAAAATAAAGAACTTGAACCCGGATTTGATTCTTGCATCTGCTTTGTATAATGAAGGTGCGGTAATTTTAGACCAAGCTAGAAAAATGGGGCTTGATGTTCCATTTGTGGGTGGGAATGGATTCAACTCACCGGAAGTTATCAAAATTGCTGGAGATGCATCCAATGGTTTAATCGTTGCGACACCGTGGTTTGCTCAAAAGGATGACGAAAAAGTAAAGAACTTTGTTAAAAACTATACAGAAGCATATGGAGTTGAACCAGATCAGTTTGCTGCACAAGCTTATGATGGATTGTATCTAATGGCTGAAGCGGTTAAAAATGCAGGTGTAGCTGACCGCGATGAAATTCGCGATGCGTTAGCAACACTCAAGGACTTTAAAGGTGTATTAGGCACAATGTCATTTGATGAAGACGGAGATATTGTCATGGAACCAACTGTATTAATTATTGAAGGTAATGAGTATGTAGTGTTCGAATAAATGATCGGCAATCAGGTTGAGATGTTTGCAGCCTGATTGCATTTCTATTTTAACTATTTAAAAAAGCTGAGAATGGATAAGGAGGGTGCACATTGCTAATTGAACAATTAATAAATGGTCTTACATTGGGTAGTATTTATGTTGTTGTTGCCCTCGGTTATACGTTGGTGTTTGGTGTCCTTAACATTGTCAATATGGGGCATGGGGAAATTTTTATGTTTGGTGCATTTATGGGCGTTATTGTAACGAATAGTTTAGGTTTACCATTATATGTGGCCTTTTTGGTCGCAATTATTGTTACAGGTATATTAGGTTATTTCCTTGAGCGTTTTGCATTAAGACCACTGAGAGGTAAAGAGGGCGTGTCCCATCTTGCTCCGCTTATCAGTACGATTGGGGTATCTATTTTTCTTGAAAATGCTGCTCATCACTTTTTTGGAGCTGGAAATCATCCATTTCGGACAAGTTTTTCAGAGTTGAACATTACGATTGGTTCAACAACCGTCTATTATGTCCAAATTCTTATCTTCATTATTGCGATTCTATTAATGTTTGGACTCACATTTTGGCTGTCGAAAACAAAGGCGGGCAAGGCATTACGTGCAAGTGCGGAAAATTTAGCTGTTGCAAGCCTACTAGGTGTTAATACGAAAAGGATGATTACACAAACAGTTATTATTGCATCTGCAATGGGTGGAATTGCCGGAATTCTAGTTGGGATTGCATTCAACTCAGTTAATCCACAAATGGGTTTATCATTCGGATTAAAAGGTTTAGCTATTATCATTCTTGGTGGTTTAGGAAACGTTCGTGGTGCGATGGCGGGCGGGTTAATATTAGGGCTTTCTGAAACGTTTTTAGTAGCTTATGGAAATTCAGGCTATCGTGATGCGATAGCGTTTTTAGCTATTATCATTATTTTAATTGTGAGACCACAAGGACTTTTCGGTACGGCAACATCGAAATCAAGGGGGTGATTATATGTTAAGCGAATTAATAAACCCATATTATTTGCAAGTTGCAACTTTTATTTTATTGAATATTATCCTTGGTGTTAGTATTTACATAACACTTGGAACAGGGCAATTGTCACTGGGGCATGCAGGATTCATGAGTATAGGTGCATACACGTCGGCTATTTTAACGCTTAATTATAATGTACCTCTAATACTCGGTATTATTATTGCAGCTGTGTTTACAGGTTTTATCGGCGTGTTAATTGGTTTTCCTGCCCTAAGGTTACAAGGCGTATATCTTGCGATTGCGACGCTTGGGTTTGGGGAGGTCATTCGAGTACTGTTTATCAATTGGGAAGGTTTAACAAACGGTGCTATTGGGATTCGTAGTATCCCTCATCTTGGGCGAGAGATTTTGAGTTTTAGTAACAGTTTAGGTTTTAGTCCGGAAATGATTGGATTAAAAAATAACCAATTTATAAGTTTAGCAGTTTTTCTTGTATTACTGATGATTAGCATTGGCGTTATTTGGTTCTTTATTAGACAAAACAATTCTAGAATTGGGCGTGCATTTGCTTCTATTAAAATGGATGAAGAGGCATCGGAAGCAATGGGTATTAACATTACATACTATAAGATTCTAGCATTCGGTCAAGGAGCGCTACTTGCTGGATTTGCAGGTGCATTATATGCACATTTAACGGCTTATATTAGTCCATCAGATTTCGATTATCATCGTGCTGTTGAAATTCTGATCTTTGCTATATTTGGAGGAAGTGAAGTTATTTGGGGACCGATATTCGGTGCTATTTTCCTTTCAACAATGCCAGAGTTTTTGCGTGTTATCAGCGAGTATCGTTTCATGATTTACGGTGCACTCCTTGTATTGATGATGGCGTTCCGGCCACAGGGGCTCATTGATATGAATGTCGTCAATTGGATTAAACGTCCAAGATTAAAGAAGAAGGAGGGAAAACATGGTACTGGAAATAAAAAAGATAAGTAAAAACTTTGGTGGGATTCAAGCATTGACAGATGTTTCTTTTTCAATAGAACAAGGAGAAGTGCTTGGCTTGATAGGGCCAAATGGTGCTGGAAAAACAACAATGTTTAATATGATTACCGCCATGTTTCCTCCTAGTTCTGGTGAGATAAAATTTACAGGACAGTCGCTTGCAGGTTTGAAACCGCATGAAATTACGAAACAGGGCATTTGTCGTACATTCCAAAACATCAGACTCTTTTCAGAGTTAACTGTTCGCGAAAATGTAATGGTAGGAAATCACTGTCGTCTCACTACTGGTGTTTTGCAAAGTGTGTTTCGGACGAAATATCAAAAGCAAGAAGAGGAAAATGTTCTGAAAAGATCGGATGAGATTCTAGAAATTGTTGGATTGTCAGAATACAGTCAAACGATTGCGAAAAACCTTGCTTACGGTCAACAACGTAGATTAGAAATTGCAAGAGCTTTGGCAAGTCGACCTAAATTATTGCTTCTTGACGAGCCAGCTGCTGGAATGAATGAAAAAGAGACAAATGATTTGTTTGATTTGATCAAGAAAATTCAAGCGCTAAATATAACTATTTTATTAATTGAACATGATATGCCACTTGTTATGCGGATTTGTAGCCGTATTGTGGTATTGAACTTTGGAAAGAAAATTGCAGAAGGTACACCGAGCAGTATTCAAAACAATAAAGAAGTAATTGAAGCCTACCTCGGGGTTGAGGAGGAAGATGAGCTTGCTTAAACTACAGAATGTCAGTACTTTTTACGATAAGATTCAGGCATTGAAAAGCATTGATGTAACGGTTGAGGAGGGGACGATAGTAACCATCCTCGGTGCAAACGGTGCGGGGAAAACAACGATGATGAATACGATTGCAGGTTTATTGAAACCGAAAGAAGGTAGTATTCATTATTTAGGTAAGGATGTAACTGGACAACGACCTGATCAGCTTTTAAGAAAAGGGTTAGCTTTAGTTCCAGAAGGAAGAGGTATTTTGGCCTCTATGACTGTTTTAGAAAACTTGGAAATGGGAGCGTATCATCGAAATGACGCTGAAGTAAATGCTGATCTTGAAAAGGCGATGAATCGATTCCCAATACTAAGGGAAAGACAATCTCAGCTAGGAGGTACACTTTCAGGCGGGCAACAGCAAATGCTGGCAATCGCGCGAGTAATTATGTCTAAGCCAAAGTTACTTTTACTTGATGAACCATCGATGGGACTGGCCCCGTTAATCGTTGCAGATATCTTTAAAATTATTAAAGAGATTAATGAAGCAGGAACGACTGTTTTACTGGTTGAACAAAATGCACGTCAGGCTTTAAAAGTTGCGGACTATGGCTATGTGCTTGAGACAGGTAAAGTGGTCGCGAGTGGTAACGCGAAAGAGCTGCTGCAAGATGATACGATAAAAAAGGCTTATCTAGGACATTAATAATTTTGAAGTACATCGACGGTAACGATTTTTGTTGCCGTTTTTTTGCGTTGAACTTTCAATCCAAAGTAATTCAAAAGCACCTGTACATAGAGTGCCTAGTGTTTCATCACAAAAATAAGCAGTACTTTTCTGGTTAATCAACACACGTGTGAAATTGCTATACTATATTTATCATTAGCAAATAGAAAAATTGTGAAATTAACGGTTGAACTCTCAAGTATTCCTCGGCTATCTGCATTTGAATTTACAGAAATGGTTGCGTGGCTAAGCAGGTGTCATAAGGCAAGCAAAAAATACATAGGAATTTGTCGGTCTAGGAGAAGCGATGAACGAAAAGACGGATACTTTTTTCGGGGGAATGAAACAGCTATTATTACATAGGCGATTGTCCATAAACCAAAACTGTACCCCAATCACATTATATGAATGGGGTACAGTTTTTTACTGTTTTTTAAGTCCAGAGCCGCGGAATTTCTCTTCGCTGGATGAATTACTTTTGGAATCGTGATGATGTTTCTCTTCCCGTTCTTCCAATTTTAAATCTTCCAGAGGAATAGAGTCGACAGTTTTCATATCTTCATGCATATCGTAAATGCTTTCCTTATCAGTTCGGAGGTTTTCGGGATTATCCATGTATGGTCCTTCAGCATCCTTTCGGTCCCGTTCAGTAAATACTTTTTTGTTAGTCATCAAAAACAGACTCCTTTCATCTTCGAGTTTGCCGTGGAATATTCTCTTGTCCTTATGTTATTCACTCTTTTACAGAAACTAAACATCCGATTTGATGGAGCAGTGCGTTTCTTAATGGTTTGGACGGGTACAATAAGAAACAAAGGCAATATCATCGAAAAGGAGGAATTTTGTAAAATGGAAAACAAGAAGTATATCGGTACATTTCATTCCATTGATACAGTTTTATATAAAATTACAGAATTGAAAGCGCAAGGCTATGATGAAAGTGATATGTATGTTGTTACCAATGAAGAAGATAATATTTCAATGCTTCGGGGACAGACCGATGCCGAACTCCTCGGTACAGCAGATGATAATTGGTTAGATCGTTTTAAACTGTTTTTGGGCGGTGAAGAACCCATTCTGAATGCTTTTTCACGCATGGGGTTTTCAGAACAGCAATCAAGGGACTATTACAATGAAGTTAAAAATGGTGGCGTTGCTCTATTCGTTAAAAGTAAGGCACTGGATGAGATGGATAGTAGTACAGAACGTGGCCTGAGCGGAGAACCATTGGATGGTCAGGGTGGAAACCAACAAATGATCGATAATGACGGTACGGTCCCACGCCTCAATACAAGAAACTTATGAGTGGCAGAAGACGGCTGTTTACCCATTGCAAACAGCCGTACTATTTATATATATGTTGAACAAATGAATACCTAAATAAACTAAGCGGAGGCGCCTTACAAGGGGATCTTTATTTCAACTTAAATAGTTGTTATTACGGTTACCCTATTAGTTTCGCAAAATTTACATTCACGCCTTAATAATTTCACACTACCTCAACAAATTAAAAAGCCCCCTCCGTCTAAAAAAGGGGGACATACAGTCATATAATCAAAAGAATGATGCATATTGATACACTTATTCCAATTTCTTAACAGGTATGGACTTATAGCTATCACTGTTTGATAGATGACTTACTTTTTAAAGATTATCGATTGTTATTATCGGAAACTTTATCTTTTAGTTCTCCGATTTTCTTTTGCGCTTCGCCTTTTAACTTATCAAACTTACCTTCAGCTTGTAGTGAAGGATCATTTGTGGCATTGCCTATCTGATCCTTTGTTTCACCTTTCACTTTGTTTACTGTCCCTTTGACTTTGTCTGAGAAACTACCGTTTGTCATTGTAAAGCCTCCTTTTTATTCTTGTTAGGTAATAGATACCCTGCATGAAAAAACATTAAACATGGGAGAAAAAAATAATACTCAATGGTATTTGTTCAGAATAGGTTCAAAAGGTCTAATTTATTGTATAAAAAGGTGACTAAACTTATGTACCCAACCTTCGATATATTACATATAATATAGGTAGATACAAAATAGTGGGAGGAGATGGGATGATTAGAAAAGGTCGATTTGCTTTATGGGATAAAAGGGAATTTGAACTGGCTTCTTATCAACGACAATACTATTTGCAATCGGCGGATCCTTTAGACTTGAAAAACGGGTTCGTGAAGAATGGATCTAACCATGTTTATATTAAGACTATTTCCGTCGAGGAATTAGAGGATGCGTATGAAGTCATTCCATATGGGATGATTGAAGGCTACCGTTTTGCAGTAGAAGGATATGATGAAAAGACTGGGAAAGTTGCATTGGTAACAAACAATCCATTTGTCAAAGAACGGATCGAAGTGCGTCCTTATGGGGAATTTCAATACATAATAGAAATACTTCTTGAAGATATTGTAATTGAGGAAGATCGGGTTCCTATACTTGGATTTGATGGTTTATACACATAAAAAGGCAATTGTGCATGTCGATAAGACAACACGATTGCCTTTTTATTGTTTTAATAGCTGTAGTACGGACTGGGCTTGTTGCATGTGCATAGCGAGTACGTATTGACCGGCCTGAAGTAGAATGTTTGCTTTCGTGAGTGCCATCATTTCCTTTGCGATGTCGACATCTCTTATGCGGGATTCGGCTGCGATTAAGTTTTCTTCCATGACGAGTGTATTGTTGTAAGCATGTTCAAGCCGGTTTGTATAGGCACCTATTCTAGAGCGTTCTGAGGATACGTTTTTAATTGCATTGTCGAGTAATCCAATTGCATCATTGGCCTTGGATTGGGTTGAAATCGATGCGTCAGACAAACCGATTGTCTCTGCACTCATATCACCAATGAAAAATTCAATTGATTGGCCGGCATTCGCCCCAGCTTGAATCTTCAAGGAAGAGCGTGAACCGTCTAACAGTGGCAATGTATTGAACTCTGTATCTTTTGAAATACGAGTGATTTCCTTTTTTAGTTCTACAAATTCTAGAGAGAGGGCTTCACGATCGGAATCTGTCACTGTTCCATTGGCAGCCTGTACGCTTAGTTCACGCATCCGTTGCAGTATAGCGTGTGTTTCATTTAAAGCACCTTCAGCTGTTTGGAATAGGGAAATACCGTCTTGGATGTTGCGTCCCGCCATCGATAGACCTCGGATTTGCGCACGCATTTTCTCTGAAATTGCAAGGCCTGCTGGATCATCTGCAGCTCTGTTTATGCGCATACCTGAAGACAATCGCTCCATCGACCGCATTACTTGATTGTTTTGCATAGTCATATTGCGGATGACATTCATTCCTGTCGCCTGCCATATTCCAAGCATGGCACAACCTCCTCTTTAAATGTTATATCGGTGATAATTGAGAGATATTAACAAACCGTCATAATCATGTTTGAAAAGTGATGAAAAAGGGTAGCCCATAGAAATAGGTATCTGCTCAGAAAAAGTATAAAGATGGTTGAACAGTTTAATCATAGGGGGCGAAATGTGTGCTTGAATTTAAAAATGTGTCAAAGATTTATGCTGGAGGTAAAAAAGCTGTAGATAACTTAGATTTACATATCAATGCAGGTGAATTTATCGTCTTTATCGGTCCGAGTGGTTGTGGAAAGACGACAACTATGAAGATGATCAATCGATTAGTTAAACCCACAGAGGGTAAAATATTGATCAATGGAGAAAATATTATGGAAAAGAACATCGTGCAATTGCGACGTTCAATTGGCTATGTCATTCAACAAATTGGTCTCTTCCCCCACATGACCATTCGAGAAAATATTGCACTTGTCCCGCGGCTTATGAAGAAGTCGGTTGATGAGCGAAACAATAAGGCTGATGAGTTAATCGAACTTGTCAATATGCCTAAAGAATTCCTTGATCGCTACCCCCATGAACTAAGTGGAGGTCAGCAACAGCGTATCGGTGTACTTCGTGCATTAGCAGCTGATCCTCCCCTTATCCTTATGGACGAGCCTTTTGGTGCGCTAGATCCGATTACCCGCGATTCGTTACAGGCGGAATTCAAACATCTTCAAAGGACACTTGGTAAAACAATTATTTTTGTCACGCACGATATGGATGAAGCAATTAAGCTCGCAGATCGCATTGTAATTATGAAAGACGGAAAAATTGTTCAAATGGGAACTCCAGACGAAATTTTAAGAGATCCGGCCAATGAATTCGTAGAGGATTTCATCGGTAAAGACCGTCTTTTGCAAGCTCAACAACGTATACAGACGGTGGGACAAATTATGAACCCGAACCCCGTCTCCTTCAAAACGGAAGGGACACTGTCTCAAGCAGTTCAGCTTATGCGTGAGCGCCGTGTGGATTCGCTACTTGTCGTTGATGAAAACAATGTACTGAAAGGTCTGCTCAATGTCGAGATGATAGACAGGGGCCGCAATATGGAAACGCAGGTCAAGGAAGTCATGTCTACGGAATTGACCGTCGTTCAGGAAGATACGCTTCTTCGTGAAGCAACGCGAAATATTCTTATACGTGGATTAAAATACGTAGCTGTTGTCGATGAAGATCGGCGTTTGGTCGGCTTGATTACAAGAACGAACCTTGTGGATATCGTTTATGATTCCATTTGGGGAGAAAGCGAAGAGCAGACACTTGGTCAGGTGTAAAGGAGGTTTTTGAATGAACGGATTTATTGATTTTTTCTCTGAGTATGGAAGCCAGTTGGCAACGAAGACTTGGGAACATCTGTATATATCATTTATTGCACTTTTTCTTGGAATCCTTGTTGCAGTACCAATTGGAATAATGCTTACAAAAGTGCCGAAGATTGCTGGTTTTGTATTGGGAGTAGTTGGAGTTATCCAGACATTCCCTAGTCTTGCGATTCTTGCGTTCTTCATACCACTTCTGGGAATCGGGAAAACACCCGCAATTGTTGCTTTATTCCTTTATTCGATGTTGCCAATCCTTAGAAATACGTTTATCGGTGTGAAAGAGGTCAATCAAGATCTCGTGGAGGCAGGTAGGGGAATGGGAATGACGGCGTTTGAACGTACGATGAACGTTGAACTTCCTCTGGCAATTCCTGTTATTATGGCTGGTGTAAGGCTGTCTGCAGTATACCTTATTGGATGGGCAACACTTGCATCATTCATTGGTGGAGGTGGGCTTGGGGACTTTATCTTTGATGGTCTGAATCTATTTAGGACAGACTTGATTATTGGTGGGGCGATACCAGTTACGTTGCTTGCGCTACTAGTCGATTTCCTGCTCGGTCGTTTTGAATCCTTCGCTACGCCAAAAGGACTTAAAGAAAGCAGAAAAGTGGTTTCTTAAGGAGGGAAAAAGAGTGTTCAGAAAAAGTATGAAAAGAATAGTACTTCCATTATTGGCCACCAGCCTGCTGATAGGGGGTTGTTCACTTCCAGGCCTCGGAGGAGGTAATGACACAATTCGAATTGCAACACTTACAAGTACGGAAACATCGACACTGGGTCATATGATTCGACTTATGATTGAAAAAGAAACAGATTTGAATGTTGAAATGGTGGAAAATTTAGGAACTTCAATCATCCAGCACCAGGCGTTGACGAGCGGGCAAGTAGATATTACAGCTGCACGCTACACGGGTACTGATATGTCGAGTATTTTAGAAGTAGAGCCCCTAGCAGATCCAGAAGAGGCAATGACGCTGGTCCAGGAAGAGTTTGATAAACGATTTGACCAGGTTTGGTACGATTCATACGGGTTCCAAAATACGTATGCGCTCACAGTAACAGCCGACCTTGCTGAAAAAGAAGGACTTGAAACTGTCTCGGATATAGAAAAGATAGCTGATGATTTAACGCTGGGTGTAGACAACTCATGGTTGAACAGGGCAGGAGATGGCTATGAAGGATTCGTTGATACATATGGATTTACATTCGGAGAAGCATTGCCCATGTCTCTGGGGCTCGTCTACCAAGCGGTGAATAGTGGTAAGATGGATGTCGTTTTGGCCTATAGTACTGACGGACGTTTGAAAGCATTTAATTTGAAGACGCTTGAAGACGACAAGAAGTTTTTTCCGCCTTATGAATGTTCACCTGTGACGCGAAAAGATGTAATCGAACAGCACCCAGAAATTGATATAATCCTGAAGAAACTTGCAGGTAAAATAGACGGAGAAACAATGACACGTTTAAATTACGAGGCGGATGTTAATAAAAAAGAACCTGCAATCGTGGCGCAAGAATTTTTGGAAGAAAACAATTACTTCAACTGAATTACGGGGGTGAATGAATGGAAACGTTACAAGAACTTTGGTCATACTACACAGTGAATGGCACGTATGTGTGGGATCAGTTTGTCAGGCATTTCCTTATGTCTGCATACGGAGTCCTGTTCGCGGCGCTTGTTGGTATTCCAGTGGGTATTCTTATTGCCCGATACGGTAAATTGAGTGGATGGGTGTTATCGGTAACGAATATTATTCAAACTATTCCAGCCCTTGCAATGCTTGCTGTTCTAATGCTTGCGATGGGTCTTGGACCGAACACAGTTGTTATGAGTTTATTTTTGTACTCTTTGCTGCCTATTATAAAAAATACGTATACAGGTATAAAAAGTGTAGAAAAACCTATTTTAGAAGCTGGTCGTGCAATGGGGATGACACGGACGCAGATGCTCTTCATGGTAGAACTTCCGCTATCGTTATCAGTTATCATGGCAGGTTTGCGGACCGCTCTTGTTATTGCAATTGGTGTGGCAACAATTGGAGCTTTTATCGGTGGTGGAGGACTCGGCTCCATTATTATTCGAGGGACGAATGTGACAGATGGAGCATCCATTATTTTGGCCGGAGCAATTCCAACCGCATTAATGGCGGTCATCGCGGACCTCTTTATGGGATGGCTGGAACGTGTTTTATCTCCAGCAAACAGAAAAGCTGTAGCAAAACAATCAACATCTACAAATACAGTGGCATGAAATCCCCCCTTTTCTTTGAGGGAATATAAGCCTGAAAGTGCTTAGGGCGGGGAGGAAGAAGTTCTACATGAGCGAAATGGAGGAGATGAAGAGATGATTGGTAAATTTAATGTGAGGAAAGAAATATTTGAAGATACGCCAAATGAAACATTACACTTCGAATTGACGTTGGACAGTAAGGAATATCAAGGTCATTATAAAGAGAATGAAGTGAGCTGGTTTCAAATGCAGCCTGATCAAGAAAATCATGAGATGAAGCTTGAAGATTTGGAAGTTGAAGTGAAAAAACGTATTAAAGAGTGGAAAGAAGATTAAATTAAATCAAGATTTGATTGAAAACTACCTAGTGACTGGGTAGTTTTTTTATATACCGTCAAGTGAGTTGTTTCGAGTGGCACTGATAAGCTTCTTTAGCATCATAACTATTTCGGTATTTCTGTTATATACAACGTATAACAGTCGTGGTATACTGAATTTACCATTAATAGTTAGAAAGGGTGTGAAGTTTATGTCTGAGCTCGCGAGTATTCCTTGGAATCTTCTTATGCCATTGATTGTACTTCAATTCATTTTGATGATTGTTGCACTCGTTGATGTTATTCGCCATAGACGGACGAACGGTCCATTTATCATGTGGATTTTCATCATTGTTCTTGGCAATTTGATTGGATCAATACTGTACTTTATCTTTGGGAGGCGGCAAGTATGACAAATTTACTTCAAGTGGATAATTTGACGAAGAAATATATCAATAATCATGTAGTGGATGCTGTCTCGTTCGAACTTGAAGAACATACAGCAACGGCTTTGATAGGGCCAAATGGAGCTGGAAAAACTACGACACTGTCTATGCTTGCAGGGTTAGTCTCGCCAACAAGCGGATCAATACAGTTCCAGGGTGCTGCAAAGCAGGATATCCGTTCGATTATCGGATTTCTTCCACAATATCCAAAGTTCTTTCCTTGGCTATCTGCACTTGAATTTACTGAAATGGCTGCACGACTAAGTGGGGTGGAAACAAAACAAGCAAGAATAGAAGCGAAAAAGACCTTGGAATTTGTAGGCCTAGGCGAAGCGATGAACAAAAAGACGGGCACTTTTTCCGGAGGAATGAAACAGCGTCTGGGGCTTGCGCAGGCAATTGTCCATAAACCAAAACTACTTTTACTCGATGAGCCGGTATCTGCACTTGATCCAGTTGGGCGCCGTCAAGTGATGGATTTGTTGAAAGACTTGCAAAGAAAAACGACGATTTTATATTCAACTCATATTTTAAATGACGCTGAAGAAATGACAGACCAGTTGCTGTTCTTACGGCATGGGAAACTTGTCGAACACGGTTCACTTGATGAAGTACGTGCGCGCTATGCGGAACCGCGAATCGTCATTGAATTCGAAGGGATGCAAGAGTTGCAGCGCTTTATAGAAGCAACTGCATGGCAAGTGACATCAAAAGGGTTGGTTGTTTCGATTGACGTTCGGTTGGAAGAAGCTGAAATGTCATCGGTCCTATCCATGTTAACCGAAGGCAAGTTCTTAGTGAGAAAAGTGGAACTGCAGACGGCGAGCCTTGAAGATATCTTCATGAAAGTGGCGGTGGTCTAATGAATGGATTTAGTGTGTTATTGCAGAAAGAATGGCGTGAACATACACGGAATTTCAAAATGTTATGGATTCCTCTCGTCTTTATTATATTCGGTATTTTGGAGCCCGTAACGAATCATTTTTTGCCTGAAATTATGAGAAGTGTAGGTAATATGCCAGAAGAAGCTGAATTCTTATGGCCAGAGTTCAAAGGAGAGGATATCTTCCAGTCATTGCTGGGGCAATATCAAATGATCGGTATTCTCGTTATAATTCTTGCTTTCATGGGGACGATTTCAGGAGAGCGGAAAAATGGAACGGCCACATTACTATATGTTCGCCCAATGTCATTTCGAAATTACTTTTTAAGTAAGTGGCTGGTCGTTAATGGGATTGTACTTGGAAGCGTCTGGCTCGGCTTTATGGCTGCCTGGTATTATATTGAAATCCTTTTTAACCATGTAGATGCAGGGGCAATATTTGCTTTTGTTGCGACGTATAGTTTATGGCTCGTCTTCGTTGTCACTGTTGTTTTAGCGCTAAGCGCATGGCTTCCGACAGGTGGGGCGGCGGGCCTAGCGATTCTAATTACACTTGTCTACCAAATTATAGATTCGCTTATCGGTACCTATTGGACAGTATCACCATGGAAATTGTCGATGTATGCATCCTATTGGTTCGATTCGAACTCTGAACTGTCGGATTTATGGATGAGTTCGGGTCTGACAGTGATACTAATCGTCATCTTAATCGTATTCGGAGTATTTATGTCGAAACGGAATGCGGCAAAAACAACAGTGTAAATAACCCTTTGTGGTATAATTCGTATAAAGACGAATTATTCTGAAAGGGAGGGGTTCTAGATGACTACACGCAATTCAGATCGCTTCATATTCGCATTTAACCGTATTGAAAAATCTTTGGAAAAAATAAGTGGCTTAAGCAGCTATATGTCTTTCCAGCGATTGATTGATAAATCCAAGCATTTGAATGCGGTTATTCGGAAATTTGAGCGGGATTTGCGGGAATGTGGTGATTTACGCAATGCAATTGTCCATAATCGGACTGATATTCAATATGCAATTGCAGAACCACATGATGACATTGTGGAACTAATTGAATACATTGACCGAGAACTTTCGAAACCTGTTACAGTCGGTGATATGTTTTTACGAAAAGTCCATATATTACAAGCTACTGATACACTTGCCTCCGGATTGAAACTAATCCGGGAAAAAAAGTTCAATCAGATACCAATTTATCAGAGCAATAAATTCATTGGGCTTGTTACTGCGACAGGCATTACGTATTGGCTTGCAGATAATATGACAGATGAAATAATTTCCCGGGAAATGCCGACGCTTCTCGACATTTATTCCCATGAAAAACAAAAAAACACGTATCGATTTATAAGAATGGATCTTTCTGTTTATGAAGCGGAGGAATATTTTAAAAAGTCTGTTGCTGAAGGAAAACGTCTTGAGGCACTTCTCATTACGGAAAGTGGAAGACCGGAAGAGAAACTACTTGGAATTATTACACCGCTGGATCTGATGAAAATAGATTAAAAAGCAGTGCCCATTCACAATAAGTGAATGGACACTGCTTTTTTTAGGGATTGAGGGAATTTACTTTGCTCGATATAGCGTTTTCTGTAATAGGCAGTTGTTTCTTTGTTGAAGTTTTCATTTTAAGTTATTTTTGAATGGTGAAGAACTGATTCTTGCTGCTTGTACTCGTATGGCATTCTCAGAACAGTAATCACGGGTTTATTATGATGGGATAAAAGTTGGATGGATTGCGCCATTCATAGATACTCCGAATCCAATTCACAGCGTTAGAATGAAAGTGGAGTAATCAGTGCGATGGACAGTAGCGTGGAACAATTGGAGGGGCAAGATAACTATATATGTTGAACAAATGAATACGGCGAATGCGCTTTACAAGGGCTTTTTCGAGACCGCCGAAAAGTTCCAATACTTGGAACGAAATAGAACTCCTACCAATACCGCTTCGACGCTTTGTGGATGCCTCCCGCGATCAATGAACAAAATTGGACAAAAATCATGGGATAGTATGCTCAAGAGTATTGAAAAGGACCATGGTGTTAAATTGGTAATGTTGCATTGGACATCAATGAATAAGCTGATTTACTTACTATCAAATTCAAGTACAACAATTGGTGATGCATTAACAGACTTTCTAGTTACTAGTGCAGGTTTTAACTCGACTTTTGCCGAAATTATAGCTAGGGGGTTCGTATTGGTTTTCTTATAATATAGTCGAATATGTAGAGAGCTCCCAATAAAAAAAGTAGCTCTCTTTTTTAAAAGTAAGTCTTTAAATCTATAAACACAACAAGAACTCTATTTTATCTTCACAAAAGTACAGTCTAAAAACATTCGGGTTATTTGCTCAAGCAAACTCCCTCATAACTCCCTTTTAATTATTATGTTCTATTCTAGAAAGAGAAATTATATAATTGAAAATTGTCGGAGGTGCTTAAAATGAATGCAAAGAAGAAAGTATTGTTAGGAATCATAATAGCTTTGATGATTTTTGTCGTAGTATTTCATGTGATTTTAGGAATTGAGTCGAAATGGATGCAGATTTTGATTCTATTTATTGTTTTTCTGTGGGGATATTTTTTGCTTGGAAACTTTAATGATACAAAGGGGTCGGATAAAAGTTCCCGATAGTTTAGTTAACATATTTCCTCTCTCTTTTTCGAGTTTAGTACTCATATTTAGACACCGTTTTCATGATTATTGTATGATACTCCGTCTTGCAATCATTGAACTCGCCACGAATCGAACACAAAAAGGCCTCCCTCTCAAATGGTACCTATTTATAACTTCAGGTAAAATGTCAATTATAAAAGTTATATATAATTGATGATAATAATTTAAGGGGAATTCAAAAATGAAAAAAAGGTTTAAAGTTAAATTAAAAGAACACTTAAGTGGAGGCATTATTAAAATTGTAGTAGATACCGAAACAGGTGTAAATTATCTCATGACAAGTGGTTTGGGATTGAGTGGAATGACACCGTTACTAGATAAAGATGGGAAAATTGTGATCGATTAATATCTAGATAAAAGTTCCTTTGGATTCTTATCGTGGCATACTAGCGATTTATACATGATTTCAATGGTCAAATTTAACATCAGTTGAGAATAAGGTCTTACCAATAAGTGTGCACACAACTACTTAAAAGTATAATAGGTTTGAGTAACTAGTTTTTATTGTTAAGAAACAAAAAGGCGCAAAAAAATCGTCTTCAAGGGATTCATTTCTCTTGAAGACGATTTTAAATTTTATCCTAAATACAATGAAGATCAATGTTCAGAGCTCAAGGAGAGTCCGATTACCAGCCTTTCATCTTTGTTCTTCGTAATGTATTCAACATACACAACACCCCTTCTCAATTTTCCATCTTTAAAATACAAACTTAAATTTCTCATTAATTGGTGGAAAGACTGAAACAATTGCAAGTAGCGTAGAATTCAAATCATCTACCCCAAAAGAAGACCCCTTTTAGTCTTATCGCTCCGGCTACCATGAAGACGCGCCTTCGCTGGATGGTCTATGTGAGAAAGCGCATTTCATTAGCTGTGATGAAATCTGCAAGCTGGAGTGCATCTTTCTTGAATATAAATAGTATCAACTAGTAATCACCTTATAATCTCAGCATATACATCTCAAAATGACATTTCTCTCGATAATGAACACCCTAGCGCAGGCGCGGCAAAGGCATCCCCAAAGCACCAAACGTTCTACAATTCACACCACGAATTAAAACACTCCCCTTATTAAGCGCCACAGTAAATCCAATGGAATTCTTTAATTCAACATATATAGTGGAAAACCAGCTTTTTTTATATGTAATTCTACTAGATTTTTGTGGAACTATGACGAAAAATGTATACACAATTTTCAATCTATTATGTATAATGGATATATAATATAACTAGTGGGGGAGATGAAGTGATAAGAAAAGGACGTTTTGCTGTATGGGGAAACAAAGAGTTTGAACTAATTTCCTATCAACGACAATACTACTTACAATCGGAAAATCCTTTAGACATGGAGAATGGGTTCGTAAGGAAAAATGGGGAAAAACAGGTTTTCATTAAACCAGTTTCCATTAGGGAATTGGAGGATGCGTATGAAATCGTTCCGTATGCAATGATCGCAGGCTATCGATTTTCTTTAGAAGGATACAATGAAAAGACTGGTGAAGTTGCGCTTGTGACAAATAATTCTTTTGTCAAAGAGAAGGTCGACGTGCAAGCTTACGGGAAGTTTGAATATATAATTGAAGTTTCGTTAGACGAGATCCGTTTAGAGGAAGATCGAATTCCGATACGTGGCTTTGAAGGTTTGCACACATAAAAAGGTAATCGTGTACGCTGAAATGACAGTGCACATGATTACCTATTATGGTTTTAACGGCTGAAGGATTACTGGTTGTGGGGAAAAGATAAGAAATTATACGTTTTTCAATTGAAGTAGTGTCTAGACTCTAGGGCTTTTCTTACCTGATAAAAATTGATCGAAAAAGAAGTACCTTACTTCATGTAACGGGAACAAAGGCACTGCTTTTTACGAATCAGTTTTTTGCGTTAGATAACGTACTTTTAGTGTGGATCTTCCAATGTTACTTTTTATTAGTAAACTTGTCTTTCAGTTCACCGAACTTATCTTGTGCTTGCCCTTTAAACTTGTCGACCTTATCGCTGTCCATTGCGGTACCGATTTTGTTTTTCACTTCGCCAAATTTGTCCTGCGCTTGCCCTTTAAATTTGTCAACCTTGTCATTGTCCATTGCGGTACCGATTTTGTTTTTCACTTCGCCAAATTTATCCTGTGCTTGCCCTTTAAACTTATCGACCTTGTCGTTATCCATTGCCGTATCGAATTTGTCTTTCACTTCGCCTTTTACTTTGTTTACAGCGCCTTTGAATTTGTCGGAAAAACTGTTGCTCATAATAAAACCCCCATTTGGTTAATTATACAACTATATACCTGACAACGAATATAGTAAACGTTATAGCAAGTTTAGTAAGAAGTATCATTTTATTAGCTATCGATTTTCGGACTACAGGTTTCGATAGGGGTCAAGTTATCTTCGAAGACAATCGCAAAGCTGACAAATGCTACGATGTGAAATGAATTTCATGATTCAAGTAAGAAATCGCTGATAAATGTGCATGATAGGAATGGCAAACTGTAAAAAGAATTAACTAAATGGAGGGGATGTTATGATCGAAAATTTTAATGTGCGGAAAGAAATATTTGAAGATACACAATACGAAACGTTACATTTCGAGTTGACGTTAGACGGAAAAGAATACCAAGGACATTATAAAGACGAGGAAGTGAACTGGTTTCAAATGCAGCCTGACCAGGAAAATCATTTAATGAAGCTTGAAGATCTGGAAGCTGAAGTGAAAAAACGTTTAAGAGAATGGGAAGAACAATGAACCGGAAGTTGTTCAGATACCGCCTATCTCTAGTTGGTTTTCTTTAAAGATACAAAACTATAAGTTTTTCATCTGGAGCAGTGTCTAGACTCGAACGCATAGCCCCTGGTCCCACACGAACTAGGCCAGCAAGTGTCGGGGCTACCAAGGGGCTTGCGCTTTTCTTATTAGTGCAAGACCTTGTAGTATTGGACTCATAAGAAAGTATTCTGGGGGGCAGGAAAGATGCCAGCGAAACGTAGAATTGGGATGTACGGCGGGAAATTTTTACCGGTACATTTAGGCCATGTGAATGCGATGGTAATGGCTTCAACAATCGTCGACGAATTACATGTCGTTGTTTCATATGATGAAGAATATGAGGAAGAAGTTTTCGAAGGGACAGGAATGAAACCAATTTCAGCGGTTCAACGACTTCGTTGGTGGAGCGAAATTACGGCTGATTTGGATCATGTATTTGTACATAGTGTTGAAGAAAAGCAAACAGGGAAATTTGAAGATTGGACGGCAGGCGCGAAAGCGATTAAAGCGTGTGTAGGGAAAGTAATCGATACGGTCTTCAGTTCTGAGAGTAGTTATAATGAATACTTTAATGAGTTATATCCAGACGCTGAACATATCGTGCTTGATAATGATCGTGAGCTATTTGACATTTCGGCAACAAAGATTAGGGATGAAGGGCCTTACGTTCATTGGCATATGATTCCCCAAGAAGTCCGTCCCTATTTTGTGAAAAAGGTTGCTGTCATTGGGACGGAGAGTAGTGGGAAGTCAACGCTCGTTCGAAATCTAGCACGCGTGTATAATACGTCATATGTTGAGGAATACGGTCGTACATATTATGACAAATTCAAAGATTCTATGTCGATTACGCTAGAAAGTGATTACCATGAAATTGCGTTTGAGCATAAATATCATGAACGTATGCAAACAAGGACGGCAAATAAAGTGCTTTTTATCGACACTGAAGCGATTGTTACCCAGTATTATTCGGAGTTATATGTCGGGAAAAGGCTAGATATCCTAACTGAAGTGGCAAAGTTACAAGAGTATGATTTACATATTTATTTGGAGCCCGATGTGGCGTGGGTGAACGATGGTATACGTGTTCACGGAGATCAGTCCATTCGAGAAGAAAATAACCGTAAGTTAAAGAAAATGTTTGATGAAGCTGGCGTTGAATATGTCATTGTAAGTGGGGATTATGAAGAGCGATTTGAAAGATGTAAGGCATTGGTGAAAGCGATTATGAAGTAAATAGAATGAGGCTGCCTGTGTCGGGGAGCCTTTTTTCATTTCATAGGAAACTATAAAATCTCGTCCTGGGGATAACCTCCAAAAGAAGCTATTTCACTTCTAGACTCCAGCGCCTCTGACCAGGCGCTGGCACTTTTGGTCGGTTTTTCTAACACCTATTTCAAGCGATATAGCACATCATCATCTTCGGCAGGGTTCCCTCTACCATCGGTATTATTTGTTATGAAAAATAATGACTCGCCATCCGAAAACACGTCACGGATGCGGCCATAGCCTTCTATTTTCTCAAGGAGTTTGCCAGCCAATGGGTCAATGACAAGAATCGCCTCACCGCGGAGTGCAGCAACGTACAACAATCCCTTGTGAAAAGTAATGCCTGATGGCGCCCATGTTTCTCCAGTACCAGAGGTGAGAAGTGGTTTTTCCATGCCTTCTGCTAATTCCGTTCCCTCGATGATTGGCCATCCATAATTGTTCCCGGCTTCAATTTTATTAATTTCATCATTTGCAGATTGACCGTGTTCTGATGCATATAATACTCCGCTTTCATCCCACGCAAGCCCTTGTGAATTTCGATGTCCGATGCTCACCAATTCAAATGTGTTGCCATCAGTTAACCGGATTATTTTCCCGTTGAATAAATCAGTGTCTTGTGCTGAATCAGGATTTGCCCCATCGCCAATTGTTGCATATAAAACACCATTCGGAGAGAGTGCAAGACGCCCGCCATGATGGACTGGACCTGATACGATTCCGTCCAACAGTATGTCTTTTTCATGCCACGAAGTTCCGTCATAGTGTAATGTTACGATTCGATTTACAGGTGTGCCTTCTAAATCATATGTGTAGTAGGCATATGCTTCATGCGATTTCAGAAAATCCTTTTTTAACACGAAACCAAGCAAACCAGATTCAGCTACATTTGCTAATGGCTTCGCAAGAAAGACATCCTCGCGTAAAGTCTGACCGTTTCCCCATACCTTAACAACTGACCCTTCTTTCTCAGAGATGAAAAAATGTTCTCCATCGAAATCAATGGACCATGGTGCGATGAGATTTACTGTGACCTTTTCTGCGAGTTCAGGATTCGCATGGGGTGAAGGACGTGCTTGATCTGTGCACCCAGCTAGTATAAATAGAAAAAAGAAGAGGAGAAGGCGTTTCATCGGAAAACTCCTTTCGTATTTCGTTTTTTTCAGTATATCCCGTTATGCGTGTGAGTAAAAATTAAGTTGATCAAAAAAATCCATGTATTGTATAAAAAATGGATAGGACTGCCATGCTTTGTGCTAGGAATCATTATATAGACGACAGTCATACTGAGGAGGATAAAGGATGGCAGTGGAAAAAAAAGGCTTATCGAGACGAGACTTTCTGAAGACAACGGGAATTGCAACAGGGGCTCTCGTGGGAGGGGGGCTCATAGGGGGACTTGTCGGTTACAACGTCAACAAGGAAGGTCAAGTTGCCGGCACGGGTGACCATAAAGGAGCTGGCGGCGAACCGACAGCTGTTAGCAATCGGGGCTTAATGTACTTTACAAATATGGCTGAATTCAATGTATTGTCTCAAGCAGTTGAACGGATATTCCCTGAAGATGACCTAGGACCTGGAGCAATTGCACTTGGTGCTCCGTATTTCATCGACAATCAGCTTGCAGGCAATTATGGAAGCAATGTGAAGGAATATATGCAAGGACCGTTTTTTGCGGGTGAAGCGACTCAAGGCTACCAAAGTAAGTTGACACGTGCAGAAATCTTTAGACAAGGTATCGCAATAATGGATGAGCAAGCAAACAAGCGGTTCAAACAAGGGTTTGTCGACCTCGAGGGTGCGCAAATGGATGAAATCATTACTGCATTCCAAAAAAATGAAATTGATATGAAGGGCGTATCGTCAGAATTTTTCTTCAAGCTTCTTCGACAAGCAACATTAGAAGGTGTCTACGCGGATCCAATTTATAACGGCAACGTGAACATGGATGCTTGGCGTATGAAGGAATTTCCGGGCAATCAAATGACCTATATCGCCGAAATTGAAAATGAAAAATTTGTGAAGTACGAACCAGTATCACTTACGAGTATGGAACATTAAGGGGGGAAATAGCGTATGGCAACAACGTTGGAGAAAGTAGATGTTATTACAGTTGGTGTTGGATGGGCCGGTGGTATCATTGGCGCAGAGTGTGCAAAAGCTGGTTTGAAAGTACTTGGACTAGAGCGTGGTAAGGAAAGAAGTACAAAAGACTACTCATTAGTACATGATGAGTTTCGCTACGCGATTCGTTACGATTTAATGCAGGATCTCTCAAAGGAAACGATTACGTTTAGGAATTCCCGGAAGATGCGGGCGCTTCCTATGAGGCAGATGGGATCGTTTCTTCTTGCGGAAGGTCTCGGCGGTTCGGGGACGCATTGGAACGGGCATACTTGGCGATTTCTTCCGTATGATTTTGAGATTAAATCGATGACGGATAAGAAATATGGAAAAGATAAACTCTCAAGCGACTATCTGATTCAAGATTGGGGCGTTACATATGACGAGCTAGAGCCTTACTTCGATAAATTTGAAAAGACAGCCGGCATCTCTGGAGAGAATAAAAATCCATTTGCGGGGAAACGCTCCTCAGAGTTTCCGACGCCTCCTATGAAGCGGACACCGATTCTAAAAAAGTTTGAAAAGGCAGCAAGCAAACTTGGGTATAGTCCTTTCATGTTACCATCTGCAAATTTGTCCGAGTCGTATGAAAATCCAGATGGAGAATCAATCATGGCGTGTCAATATTGCGGTTTTTGCGAGCGGTTTGGCTGTGAATACGGTGCGAAAACATCTCCGGAGATTACTGTCATTCCGACTGCAAGAAAAACGGGGAACTACGATGTCCGTTTCTATGCAAATGTCGTCGAAGTGTTGAAGAAAGGCAATAAAGTGACTGGAGTTAGATATATCGATACGCAAACCGGTGAAGAATTCATCCAACCAGCCGAAGTCGTAGTACTTACAAGCTATATGATGAATAATGCGAAGCTTCTTATGGTATCGGGAATTGGAGAAATGTACGATCCGGATACTGGAAAAGGGACGCTTGGTAAAAACTATGCGTACCAGGTTTTGCCGGGTGCAACAGGCTTTTTTGATGAACAAATGAATGTCTTCATGGGTGCGGGGTCGCTTGGGATGTCAATTGATGATTTCAATGGTGACAATTTTGATCATGGGGATCTAGATTTCATTCACGGGGCAAGCCTATCCATAACACAGACGGGTGTAAGGCCGATTGCGACCAATCCTCTTCCGCCAGATACACCTGTGTGGGGTGAAGATTTCAAAAAATCATCGATTTATAATTACACGCGCACGCTAAATATTGGCGGGCAGGGTGCCTCACTTCCTCATAAGGAGAATTTCTTGTCACTTGACCCAAATTATAAGGATGCATATGGGGTCCCATTGCTTCAATTGACATACAATTTTACTGAACAAGATAAGAACTTGCACAAGTACTTAACTGAAAAGACGGCAGTCATAATGAAAGAGATGGGTGCGAAGACAGTGATGGCTGGAAATCCAATTACCAACTATGATATTGTGCCATACCAGACGACGCATAATACCGGCGGAACAATTATGGGAGCAAGCCCGGATAATAGTGTCGTCAATACTCAATTACAACACTGGGATGCAGAAAATCTATTTGTTCTTGGAGCTGGAAACTTCCCGCATAACGGCGGCTACAATCCTACGGGGACAGTTGGCGCGCTCGCTTATCGCGCAGCAGAAGGAATTGTTAAATACAGTAAAGCTGGTGGGTCACTTGTTTGAAAATGAAGGGAGACTTTGGCAATGAGTTTAGCGAGTATTGGCGTACCGGGTTTAATCATCATTCTTGTTATTGTTCTCATCTTGTTCGGGCCGAAAAAGTTACCCGAAGTGGGAGCCGCGGTAGGGAAAACACTTGCTGAATTTAAAAGGTCAGCGAAAGATATTATGGAGGATGAAGAACCAGTAACCCCAAAGGAAATAAAGAAAACGGATCAACTATAAGCAGGTGAAAGTATGGATCCATACGGAGATCACAGTCGTAAAATTTTAAGTCCGCTTGATAAAGTCCAAGTCGAAAAGACGAAGATTGGTATACCCGTTAAACCGGAAATAGAATCTGACATTACTCGGGATGACAAGGTCGTAGAAAGCAATTTTGAAGCTGCTCCGTCTCTTGTTGACCATCTCACAGACCTAAGAAAACAGCTCGTCAAAAGTGCAGCTGTTTTCCTTTTTTTTCTAATCGCAGTGTTTTCAAGTATTAATTTATGGTTCCCGTATATTACCCGCGGCCATGAGCTAATCATTCTTGGACCACTCGAAGTTGTGAAGTTTTACATGTCGATTTCCACAGCACTTGCATTGGGTTTATCAATCCCTTTTCTCTGTCATTTTCTCTGGCAATTTGTTAAACCGGGACTTAACGAACGGGAAAGCCGGTTTCTAAGCATGTATTCGCCTGTAATGTTACTGCTTTTCCTTATAGGTGTATCATTTGGTTATTTTATCGTCAATCCGCTTAGCTATAAGTTTCTTGTCTCATTGGGAGCCGTGAATTTTAATGTAATGGTGTCGGCGCAAGAATACATCAGTTTCTTGCTAATGACGACTATGCCAATCGGGATATTATTCGAGTTACCAATTGTTGCGATGTTTTTGGCGGCAATCGGGTTACTTACAGCGGAATCAATGAAAAAAGTGCGTAAATGGTCGTATCTTGCCATCGCTATAATTTCGGCTTTGATTACACCGCCGGATTTTGTGAGCCAACTCATTGTACTGATTCCAATGGCGTTGCTTTACGAAGCGAGTATCTTTATTGTCCTGTATACGGAGCGTCGAAATGCTGTTGTAAACTAATGCTATATTCGACATTTTCACAACAAAAACGGCAACCTATTTAAGGGTTGCCGTTTTTGTGCAAAAGTTTTTTCGCTTAATCGTTTATAAAACAATTTTACGAATTACTTTGCGATTCGCTTTTCTTGGAAAGTGTACCTGTGAACGATTCAACCTGTTTCATCAGCTTGTTCCTAGCATCTTTATTTCTCATTAAATATGCTGCGCCAAGTCCAAGTGCTGTCACGGCCATCTTGTTCATCATATAATCACCCTCCTTATTTTTTTGTTCATGATAATATGCCCGAGTTACAGGATTTTAGTCGGAAAGTCTGCAAGAAGATTGTTCCAAACTGCGTTAGGTTAGACATTGAACATCCTGCTCTTTATAATTAGTAAGTATAGAATTACATTTTTTTGGAGGTTACTATGTTTAGAAGGAAAACAAATGCATATATTATTTTTATTGCTATTTTACTCGTTATTGCGGGTTGTGGAAACAAGGAGAAAGAAACTTCGAAAACAAAAGAAAACCGACTTGTCTATGCGTCGGAAACTGAATTTGAAGGGCTTAATCCGCTACTGGAAGAAACGAACCTGGATGCGCTATTATTCCGCGGTCTGATACGGTTCGATGAGAACAATGAGCCAACAATGGATATCGCTGAATCATATGAACTATCACCGGATAAGCTAACGTATACGTTTAAATTGAAAGAAGACATTACGTTTCACGACGGCGAACCACTTACTGCTGACGATGTGATTTTCACAATTGAGAGCATACTAGACGATAATAATGCTTCGTTTTTGAAGTCGGATTTCACGGAAGTGGATTCGGTGACAAAAATTGACGACTACAAACTTGAATTGAAACTTAAACGCCCATTCACGCCGATGCTTGATAAGTTAACGGCTCCAATTTTGCCCAAGCATGCTTTTGAAGGCGTTGAGATGAGGACAGCTGAATTCAATAGTCATCCAATCGGCGCGGGTCCATATATGTTTGATAAGTGGGACCGTGGCAACAGTTTAACGTTAAAAGCCTATAATAATTTTCATGGAACAAAGCCTTCTATTGAAAAAGTGATTTTTAAATTCATTCCGGATAGTAATGTCCGTGCATTGCAACTCAAGTCTGGAGAAGTCGATATTGCACTACTCGACCCGGTCCAAGTTGAAGAGTTGGAAAAAGAAAAGAATATTAAAATTTACGATATTGAATCTGCGGATTACCGCGGTATCCTTTTCAATACGACCATTGACTTGTGGAAAGATGTTGACGTGAGGCGCGCATTTAGCTATGCGATTGATCGCGCTCAAATCGTCAAAGGTATTTTGAAAGGATACGGGACAGAAGCGTATTCACCACTTCAAAAACATGCATTTAACAATGAAAATGTAGAGAAGTATGCATACGACATTGAAAAAGCAAAAGAGCTTCTAGACGGAGCAGGCTGGAAAGAAGAAAAAGATGGTTTCCGTTATAAAAATGATGAAAAATTGGCGTTTACGATTACGGCACCTGTATCGGATACAGTACGCGTAAATATGGCGAACTATGCTGCCGAAGGATTCAAGAAAATTGGCGCTGATGTAAAAGTAGATGCGCTTGACTGGAGTGCCATTACAATCGAAGATGCAGAAGCATTCATGGTCGGGTGGGGTAGTCCGTACGATGCGGATCATCATACACATATTTTGTTCCATACGGATCAGTCGGTTTTGACGAGCTCTGGTTATAACTACGGTAGCTATTCGAATGCAAAAGTAGATGAGCTACTTGAAAAAGGCCGTTTTTCGACAGATGCTGAAGAACGCAAAGCAATTTATATGGAGTTTCAAGCTGAGCTTGCGAAGGACCCTGCATTTGCTTATATCGCGTACGAAGACGCGGTTTACGGGATTAATAAAAATCTAAGCGGTGTGAAAGAACGAATACTTGGCCATCATGGATCTGGTTTCCTCTGGAATGTTGAGGAGTGGACGTGGAATGACCGTTAAATGGATTGGGAAGCGAATGGTGATGGGGATAATTGTCCTCCTCATCGTGAGCTTCCTCTCTTTTTTCATCATGCATGCAGCTCCCGGTGATCCGGCAGCGGCTTTTTACGGAGGGAATGCACAAACATTGAACGCGGCTGAAAAAGAACGAATCAGCCGTGTTTTTTCGCTTGACCGACCTGTCATTGCGCAGTATGGTACGTGGTTAGCGGAAACAGTGAAAGGGAATTTAGGTGTTTCGTATAAAGAAGGGCGGCCCGTATCGACAATTCTTATGGAACGGTTGCCAAATACATTACTTCTTTTCGGCGTGACGCTATTTTTTATTAGTATAGGTTCAATCTGGCTTGGAACGACAGCGGGCATGAAGGCTGGATCTGTGTGGGATAAAGGATTATCGACAGTCAGTATTGTGACTTCTTCAATTCCAGCGTTTTGGCTTGGTATTTTATTTATTTCATTATTTGCAGTCAAACTCGGCATCCTTCCGTCATCTGGAACAGGAGATATCGGCGGTGAAGGTGGATTTTTGGATAAATTGCGTTATCTACTCATGCCTGCAACTGTTATCATTTTGACTCACGTTGGAATTTATGCACGCTTTCTCCAAGAAAGCATCAAAGTAGAAAGCCGTAACTATTATGTAACGGTAGCACGTGCCAATGGTGTCGCGGAGCAAGTCATTCGAAAAGGGATTTTGCGCAATGCATCTATTCCCTATTTGAATTATATCGGGATGACCATTCCTTCATTTGTTGGCGGGTCGATTATCGTAGAATCGCTCTTTTCATGGTCGGGGCTTGGTCAACTAACCGTAAAAGCGGTGGTTACGAAAGATTTCCCATTGTTGATGGGTGGTATTTTACTAACGGGTTTAATCGTTGTCATAAGCCTTTTCGTTATTGACCTCATTACGTATTTATTGAATCCGAGGCTACGGAAAGGGGATGTGCGATAAATGAAATCAAAAAAAGCATTGATTTTTTGGTGCGTTGTCCTCGGCGTTATCATAATCCTAACTACTTTTGCAAGCTTCCTTTCATCGTATGAACCAAATGATATGAATCTCGATAAAGTATACGTCTCCCCTGG
Source organism: Sporosarcina sp. FSL K6-1540 (assembly GCF_038620285.1). Taxonomy (NCBI): domain Bacteria; kingdom Bacillati; phylum Bacillota; class Bacilli; order Caryophanales; family Caryophanaceae; genus Sporosarcina; species Sporosarcina sp. FSL K6-1540. Next base: position 1,430,371 of record NZ_CP152018.1, on the reverse strand, counting down.
GGAAGGTCATCTGTTAGGAACTGATCATCTTGGACGCGATGTCTTTTCACGTCTTTTAGAGGGCGGTAAAGTAACGCTAACTGTTGCAAGTATTTCTGTACTAGTATCGCTTGTTATGGGTGTTCTATACGGCGGAATTAGCGGCTATATTGGTGGATTCGTCGATACTGTTATGATGCGGTTTTTAGAAGCGCTCATTACGATTCCTTCGCTTATTATTATTTTAGCGTTTCAAGCATTCATGCAAGGCGGAATGTGGAGTATGGCTCTCATTATTGGCGTTACAGGTTGGTTGGTTACCGCACGTATCGTTCGCTCTGAATTTATTCGATTGAAGGATGCGGAATTTGTGAAAATGGCGATAATGTTCGGAACACCGGTGTGGAAAATTATCTTTAGTCATATGCTTCGCAATTGTATTCCGGCTATATTCGTTGTTACATTGTTTAACTTTGCAGGAGCTATATTCATTGAAGTGTCGCTTAGTTTTCTGGGGATTGGTGTACCACCAGCGATTCCATCATGGGGTAATATGTTGTACTATGCGCAAAATGATATCCTAATTGGGGCTTGGTGGATTGGATTGTTCCCGGGCATAATGATTTTCATTACAATACTTGCGATTAACTTTATCGGTGAAGCGTTGAAAGATCCGGAACGGAGGCGTTTAAATGCTTAGGGTACATCAATTGTCGATTGATATCGATGGTAAATCGATTGTGCGTAATAGTTCGTTTTCTGTTCCACTCGGAAAGATTACTTCCATTATTGGTGAAAGCGGCAGTGGGAAAAGTATGACGGTTTCCGCACTGCTCGGAATAGTACCAACAGGAGCGAAGGTAACTGGACAGGCTATATTTAACGATAAAAACTTGATTACGGTTTCGGATAGAGAAATGATGGAAATTAGAAAAAAACACCTATTTACAATTTTCCAAGATGCGGCGAACAGCTTTAATCCCTCTGTGAAGATGAGGCGTCAACTTTTTGAGTTTTCAGGAAGAAAAACGGGCGATACAATTGAAGAATTTCGAGTGAAGATGGAGGGCATTTTGGATGATCTTGGCCTTGCATCGGAAATCATGGAACAGTATCCATTCGAATTATCGGGCGGTATGTTGCAACGATGTATGATTGCGTGTGCACTGTATATGGAACCGGCCCTTTTAATTGCAGATGAACCCACTTCTGCACTCGATATGGTGCTACAAAAGGAATTCATTGGGCTGCTAAAGCGATTGAACGAGCGGCATGGAACAACAATTCTTCTTATAACGCACGACTTGGATATCGTTGCAGAGGCGGCACATGACATGGTTGTTATGCGTCATGGTGAAGTTATTGAAACTGGCAGTGTGGTGGAGGTATTTGATTGTCCTAAGCATCCTTACACGAAGCTTTTGTTGGATAGTAGGTTTTAAAGGAATGGAGGTGTGACGGTGTTAGTGATGGAAAGTGTATCAAAAAGGTATGGTAGTGGAACTAAAGCGAAAGAAGTCCTTCGTGCAATCAGTCTCACAGTTGGAGAAGGTGAAATCGTTGGGCTTGTCGGGGAAAGTGGAAGCGGGAAAAGTACGCTGACACGTGTAATTATGCAACTTGAAGCGCCTGATGACGGAACAATTTTATTCAATGGTTCGCTCGTCACGAGGCAGTCCCGAAAAGCATTTTACAAAGGGTGCCAACTCATCTTTCAAAACGCATCGGCTGCCCTCAATCCATTATGGACTGTACGTGAAATCTTGATGGAACCGCTTCGTAATAAGAAAGGGGACCGGGATGCTCATATTCGACGCATGCTCGGCAAGGTAAAGTTAACGGAAGCTCATTTACATAGACGTCCTTCCGAACTGAGTGGTGGAGAAAGGCAACGTGTTAACTTGCTCAGATCAATTCTCGTGGAACCTAAACTACTCGTATGTGATGAAATCATTTCCAGTCTGGATCGATTGATTCAAAAAGAAATTATTGATTTACTAATAGAACTTAACCGTGAAACCGGTATGGCCCTACTTTTCATAGCGCATGATTTGCAAGCTGTTGCGTATATGTGTGACCGGCTATATGTGATGAATAACGGGGAGATTGTAGATGAAAGTGTGAAAGTGGAAGGTAGATTCGATTTTACACATCCGTATTCGGTAAGACTTTTTGGGACGGAATTTAGGAGAGGATAAAAAGGGGGGGAACGGTGTAATTTCATTTTACTAAAGAAAGGTTCGGGAATAGATCACTCGGGCTTTTTTTGTATGAAGAAATAAACCCGTTGCTTCAATGGAAGCAACGGGTTCTGACTAGTATTACTTACTTTTATCCGTATCTAAAATGTTGAATATGATTTGTGCATGGTCTGTATTATCGAGTAACCCGGCAAAACGATCTTTAGATGGACCGAAAGCATACACAGGTACGTCTTCACCAGTATGTCCACCTGTTGTCCAACCTGTATAAGAACGCTTGTCAAAAATTGATTTGATTGCGTTATTGATATCACTCGCTTTTTCACCAGCAGTTTTAACAGATTCGATTTCAACTTCTGTCAGTGGTAATAACTCTTGATCAATATAGCTTTTTAAGGTTTTCTCGACATCAGCACCATTAGCAATTTCATCTGCCATGAAGGACGGTGTCCGTTTTGCGGCTTTGATTGTATCAGTGAGCCAGTTATAATTACCGTCTGCACCTATAGAAAATCCACCTGTAGAATGGTCAGCAGTTGCTACGACTAGCGTATGCTTATCTTTTTTTGCAAATTCAATAGCTGCATTAAATGCTTTTTCAAAGTCTTCCATTTCGCTCATTGCACCAACAATGTCATTATCGTGGCCAGCCCAGTCAATTTGGCTACCTTCTATCATAAGGAAGAAACCATTGTCATTTTTACTTAAGCGATCGATTGCTGTAGTAGTCATTTCTTCAAGTGAAGGGATATCATCTGGACGATCAATCATTTTGGGAAGACCGCCAGTAGCAAATAACCCTAGAATTTGATTATTAGTATCCTTTAACAGTTCATCTTTAGTGGTTACATAGCTAAATCCATCTTTTTTAAAGGATTCTGTAAGATTCACATCTGAGCGCTCAAAATTTGATTTCCCACCGCCTAGGAGGACATCAATTTTATGCTCACCATTGATTAATTCATTGTAATAATCATCGGCAATTGCATCCATGTTTTTACGGTTTTCATTGTGAGCACCGAATGCAGCAGGCGTTGCATGAGTAATTTCTGAGGTAGCAATAAGTCCAGTCGATTTGCCTGTTTCTTTTGCAGCCTCTAAAACAGTTTTTACGTTAGATTTGTCGTTATCCACAGCAATTGCGGCGTTATATGTTTTTACACCTGCAGACATTGCAGTTGCAGCGGAAGCAGAATCTGTTATTGTTTGTTCAGGATCTTCTGGGTAAGTCATTTGCTGACCAACGAGGTAGTTGTCAAACGCTGTCTTCTCAACAATAGGTGTAGTAGGATCATCTTTCAAGTAACGATAAGCGGAAGTATAGGATACGCCCATTCCATCACCAATGAGGAAAATCACATTTTTGATTTCTGCATTGTTGTTTAGTTCTGCTTCATTTGCCTGGGCGCTTGGATTAGTGATTGCACCACTCCAACTTGCGACCAAAACAGTAGAAAGAACTGCGATGGGGATAACTTTTTTAAAGAACTGCTTTTTCATCAATGTAAAACCTCCTATTTAATCTACTATCAAATTTAACTATAAAGTGAAGTTGTTAATCTAACATGAAGGACATGTAAATTTGTGTTAATAGTTTGTAAAGAAATGAAAGGTTGTGCAATCGATCTTAAATGATGAGATAGGAATGTCCAGTGGCGTTGTAACAAAGGATCTAATATTTAATCTACAGAGGCAGTCGAGTATAGTTTTGCCTTTGAAGGACGGATGTTAAAAAGAAACAGTGTAATGGAAATCACCAACATCACAAATGTCCCTACAATGACAACATACTGAATAGAAATGAGTTGAGCTGCCACGCCAGCTATGGTCGTTGCAAGTATGATTAAAACAGCTTCAATTAATCCGTAAATACTTCCAACTCTCCCCATCACATCGACGGGGATATTGTTTTGGTAAAAGGTATGGAAGCCTGTATTCGCAAAGGCGAGAGAAAAGGAAAGAATGAAAAACCCAATAGCTGCCATGAAAAAGATAGTGGAAAAAGCGTAAACAATATAGCCGATAGAAACGAATAGGGAGCCTAAACCAATTAACAAAGAAGTCGATGATTTAGTGGCAATCATCGTATTAATAATTGCGCCCATTACGATCCCCGCTCCCGCTATGCTGACTAAAAAACTATATTCACTATCCGATAAAGAAAGGACCTCTTTAGCAAATGCCACTTCAAGTGAGTCAATAGCTGTAGCCATGACCATTACACAGCCAAAAAGAAAGTAAATGAACATGATATAGGCGTAGCGACGACTAAAATTAAACACAACAGTCCAATCTTGCTTCACTACTTCAAAAGATATTTTTTCATTTGTACTATTAAACTGTATGTGTTTTTCGAGGTTGGGCATCATCATAGTGACTAATCCTGATAATAATAAAGCGATTGCGTTCATGTAAATGGCAAAAATGGGTGTGCCGATGATAAATAACAATCCCGCTATAGCTGGCCCAATTAGAAAGCCTCCAGAATCGATTAAACTGCGTAATGAATTAAACCGTTTTCTATCCTTAGGGGGAATTAGTTTTGTAATATAAGTCATAGATGTCGGTTCAAATATAGAGCGTGCTATATTGATTAAAAAAACGACTAGATAGATCGACCAAAGAGAAGAAAGAAAAGATAAGGTAGCGATAAATACCGCACTAACCAGGTTAAGAGTGACCATTAAATTACGTTTATTTAACCGGTCTATGACGCTGCCTGACCAAAAATTTGTACATAACGTAGCCAAAGGTTTAAGGATATAAAGGACAGCCACTGCAAGCGGAGAACCTGTTTTCTCAAGGATAATCAAATTAAGCGCAATTAAATAAATCCAGGCGCCCACATTAGAAATGCCAATTCCAGCTAACAACATTAAAGGATATTTCCAAGATTCAACTACGTTCCCAAGCCTCATTTTATTTTCCTCCTCTATCATTCATTTTTTGACAATAAAAAAATCCCACCCCCAAGACCTTAAGTCTTGAGGACGAGATTATATCAATCGTGGTGCCACCCCAGTTTATTACGATGTTTCCATCGTAACCTTATCAGGTACGGCAAATAGATGCGTATACCCTGGCTCTATAACAGGAGCTCCTGTCACTCTATCCCCATTGCTGGTTCCGGAGTGATGCTCAGAGACTTGTTTCGATAACGCATTCTTACTCCTTTTCAGCAACCGGAGCTTTCTGCAAAGAATGAACGTTAGCTACTCTTCTCTTCGACGCATTTGATTTTTATAGATAATAGCACTCTTGGGATGAATTGTAAATAGAGAATTCAATCTTATTTGTTAATAAAATTAGGGGAAATATCGTAATTTAGGACTGATAATACGGGCTATATATGTTGAATTAAAGAATCTCATTGAATTTACTGTGGCGCTCAATAAGGAGAGAGTTTTATTTCGGGGTGTGGATTGTAGAACGCTTGGCGCTTTGGGGATGCCTTTGCCGCGCCTGCGCTAGGGTATACATTATCGAGAGAAATGTGATTTTGGATGTATATGGCGAGATTGTAAGGTGATTACTAGTTGATACTACTTATAGTCAAGAAAGACGTACTCCAGTTTGCAGATTTCATCACCGCTAATGAAATGCGCTTTCTCACATAGACCATCCAGCGAAGGCGCGACTTCGTGGTGGCCGAAGCGATAAGCCACTGAAAAAGTTCTTTTTTATAGTAAGAACTAGTTGATTGTAGTGAAGAGCGGCGACTCCAGCGGGAACAGCGCGAGCTGAAGACCCCGCAGGAACGCAGTGACGAGGAGGCTGAAGCCGTGCCCGCGGAAAGCGTCCGCTCGGAACGGAAATCAACGGTATTGAAGGAAATTGTACTTTTTCAGTGCCCTGGCTTATCGCGGGAGGCATCCACAAAGCGTCGAAGCGGTATTAGCGGGAACTCCAATTCGTTCCAAGTATTAGGACTTTTCATCGGCCTCCCAAAAGTCATTGTAAAGCGCATACGCTGTATCCATTTGTTCAACATATATAGATAATTTTGGACCCAGTTAACTATGAACCATCCTCATACAATAAATGAACGCTCACTTTTGTATGGAGGTGATCTTATCAACCTATGGATCGATATATCCACAAGGAAACACCGATTAAAACTTTACGATGGTCATCACTTAATGAAAATATATCCGATTGCGGTAGGGAAAATGGTCACAGCGACGCCAATGGGGACATACAGAATTATAAACAAACAAAGCAATCCTGGTGGACCTTTCGGGGCTTTTTGGATGGGGTTATCAAAACCTCATTATGGGATACATGGCACAAATAATCCTTCATCTATTGGGAAAAGCGTGTCACATGGATGTATCCGAATGCATAATGAAGATGTTCTAGAATTAGCGTCTATGGTCTCGATTGGAACCACTGTTACTATTCATAAATGAAACACTGACTACCTTGTAATTTGTATGTTTCATATGATTGGTGGGAAAGTGAGTAGACTGCTAATATTACTGGCCAGATTAATATCGGAGTATCGAGATTACATTGAATCGTATTATATTTTAATAAAAAAAGCCAGCATCAAATACAATTCTAAATTGAGAGTTGTATTTAATGCAGGCTTTTTTGAGTTACCTATTAAATTTTCTTTTTCTCTGTTGATTCTTTATCGTCTGATTTAAACTCATCTGTGACATCGTCCATGATGTCTTTCGTTGAATTCTTAAATTCTTTCAGTGTTTGTCCAACAGCTTTGCCTAATTGAGGCAACTTGGATGGTCCGAATATGATTAAAGCAATCACTAGAATTATAATTAAACCGGGTACACCGATACTTGATGGCATGATTTGTTCCTCCTTTGAATTCATGTACATTTATTTGGGAATTGTACATGCTCACAGCTACTTGAATCAGTATAACATTCCTGATTACAAGAATGCTTCGATCTTAATCCTTCAACATCTTCTCTCGTCTTACTTCATTTGCACGCTTTTTTTTCAGTGACCAGCTTGATACCAGAATGCTGATCTCAAATAGTAGTAATAAAGGAATAATGATCAGAAAGTCGGAAATGAAATCAGGTGGTGTTATTGAAACTCCGACTACTACAAGCATGAAGTAAGCGATCTTTCTCATTTTTCTCAACTTTTCTGGTGTTACAATACCTAACTTCGTTAAAAACAGGATGACGACCGGCAATTCGAACACAATACCTATTGGAATGATTAAGTTAAACATGAACGTAAAGTATTGCTTCATCCCATATGTTTCAACTGCACCAATCGATTCATTGATATTTGACATAAAGTTCAACATTAAAGGGAAGAGGAGAAAATAACTAAAACTGACCCCCGCCAAAAACAATAAAAAAGAGGCCGGAATAAACATGACTGTTCCTTTTGATTCGTCTCTGGACATTCCCGGTTTTACAAATAACCACGTCTGGTACAATGCAATGGGTAATGTAATCAGAATAGCCAACAGTAAAGCGCATTTTACATAAATCATAAGCCCATCCGTATAGCCGAATACGTTCCATTCCACATGACGGGCTGTAGGTTGCATTTTGATGAACGTTAATATTTTAGGTGCAATACCGAAACCTATTGCTAGCGATATTATAAAAGTCACGGCTACAATAATTAGCCGCTTTCTGAGCTCCGTTAGATGTTCGACAAGAGTATATTCTTGTTCTAGTTTCATGCTTCTTACCACCCACTATCTTATAATGCTAAAAAGTAAATTCAGAAGATATAAACTTTCTTATTTACCAAAAATAATAGCTTTAATTCATACTAAATTGAAAAAATGTAGTAGAATTAAGAAAGGTAATCTAACTACCCTACACATTATACACATCAAAAATGAATTGTAAATAATAGGACGCTCAATAATTAAGAAGAGTAAATTCGGAAAATAATAACTTTCTCGGATGAAGGGAAAGATATTTCTAATCCATATCAATAAAGAAAAAAAAGTAGTAGAATTAAGAACGCATTGATTTGGACCACAACATACTATCCGTTACTAAATCGATTTACTAAATAATAGGACGTTTATTCACGGAATCGAAAGAAAGGAGAATGAAGGTGTCTCAGTATTACATTGAAGAGTTTAAAATCATCAGCCAGGTATTTTTACCAATCTTGTTAATCGGTGGATTGGCTACGTTTCTTATCGTTTTTAATGATGGTTATCCTTGGTATACATTCATCGGTGCCGCAATTGGCTTATCTATTATTATAGTTTCATGGACAGAAAAAAAGTATGCAATTTTCATAACATCCCTGTTGATGTGCGCAATTATATATTCTGCTCTATCTAGCCTTTACAACTAGAATGTTTTTGTTATTGTCTGATACTTAGCTAGCTAAATAATTAGATTATATTAATACAGTTAGAATTTGGAGGTTTTATCATGTCGAAGCAAGAAAAGAATTCATTTGTAGATAAACGTTCTTCAAGGCGTACGTTTTTAAAAAATTCAGGATTGACGGTAGGTGGTGTAGTACTGGGTGGCGCATTGGGGAGTTTGTTAGGGAACGAACCTAAAACACCTGCACCGGTAAAACAAGCACATACTCCTACTGCAAATCCGAACGTTGCATTAATATTCTTTACAACCGAACAATATCAATTAACACAAGCAGCAAGCGAACGAATTTTCCCAGAAGATGAAAATGGCCCAGGAGCAAAAGAATTAAATGCTGCCATCTATATTGACCATCAACTTGCGAGCCCATGGGGACTAAACGTGAAGGATTATCGCTTAGGGGCATTCCATACACCGGAACCAACACAAGGCGGACAAACAAAAATGCTTCGTAAAGACTTGTTCCCGGCAGGTTTACTAGCATTGAATACCTACAGTGTTAAACAATTTGAAAAGAAATTTACTGAATTGGAAATAGCGGAACAAGATGCTGTATTAACCGATTTTAGTGAAGGGAAAACGACTGTTTATAAAGGTGTTTCTTCCACTGAGTTCTTTAACTTATTACGTTCATTAACGATGGAAGGTGTGTATGCCGATCCATTATATGGTGGTAACAAAGAGATGCTTGGTTGGAAAATGAGGAAATATCCTGGCTCACGGATGACTTACCTCCAAGAAATTCAAAGTGAAAATTTCGTCGTACTAGAACCGCAAGGCTTAAACAGCCACATGGGACATTGATTATAGGAAGGAATGAATGACAACAATGAGTACAAAATTACCTAAAGTACCTGTCGTTATTGTAGGTATGGGCTGGGCTGGCGGTATTATTGCAGCCGAACTAACAAAAGCAGGAATTCAAGTCGTGGGACTAGAACGTGGAAAAGATCGATCAACTGCAGATTACTTAATGGGGCATGATGAACTGCGTTATCAACATCGGACGGAGCTAATGCAAGACTTATCGAAAGAAACGATTACACATCGTAATAATCTTGAGATGCGTGCACTTCCAATGCGTTATTATGGATCATTCATCGTTGGTGATGGAGTTGGTGGAGCGGGAAGTCACTGGAATGGTCAAACTTATCGTTTCCTTCCATATGACTTTGAGATCAAAACTTTAACAGAGAAAAGGTACGGTAAAGGGAAAATTAAATCGGATATGCCCATCCAAGACTGGGGTATAACATATGACGAAATAGAGCCTTATTACGATACATTTGAAAAAATGGCGGGTATTTCCGGCGAAACAGTGGAAGCTTACGGAAAACGTTCGAATCCATATCCGACAGGTCCAATGTTGAAAACTCCTGTTTTAAAAGTCTTCGAGGAGGCAACGAAAAAGTTAGGCTATACACCTTATATGGTTCCTTCTGGGAATTTGTCGGAGTTCTACGAAAATCCAGATGGTATTTCACGTGCGGCCTGTCAATATTGTGCTTATTGTGAGAACTTCGGTTGTGAGTATGGTGCGAAAGCGGATCCAGCCGTAACGGTTATTCCTGTTGCAAGAGAGACAGGAAAACTTGACCTACGCACACACTCAAATGTAGTACGTATTTTAAAAGATGGAAAAAAAGCAACAGGCGTTGTTTACGTGGATACGATTACTGGGGAAGAGTTTGAACAACCGGCAGATGTTGTAGTTGTTGCAAGTTATGTATTTAACAATGCACGACTTTTGCTCAATTCTGGTCTCGGACAACCTTATAATCCGAAAACTGGAAAAGGTTCAATCGGGAAAAACTATTGCTATCAAGTAAGTACTGGTTCTTCAATGGCATTCTTTGAAGATAAAGAATTCAATCTGTATGCAGGAGCAGGGGCATTAGGCATGGAGATTCCTGAATTTGTTGGCGATAACTTTGACCATTCGAACGAGAACTTTATTCATGGTGCTGGAATCCGTATGTTCCAATATGGTGCACGTCCAATTGCAAACAATGTTGTACCAAGTGGCACGCCTACTTGGGGGCCTGAATTCAAGAAACAATCGATCAAATATGCGAACAGCTACTTGAAGGTTGCTTCACAAGGTGCGAGTATGCCTCATCAAAATAACTATCTTGATCTTGACCCTGATTATAAAGATGCATACGGTATGCCGTTACTTCGCATGACATATGATTACACAGAACAAGATCGCGAATTGGTGAAATATATGTCGAAAGTGACACGTTCAGTAGCAGAAGCAATGGGGGCTGACATCATTGATACCGCTGATGAACAAGGTGAATTCAATGTAAACAAAGATACAAATACGCATAATACAGGCGGAGTAATTATGGGTGCTGACCGTGAAACTTCAGCCGTTAACTCGTACTTGCAAATGTGGGATGCCGAGAACGTTTTTGTGGCGGGTGCTTCTGCATTCCCTCATAACAGTTCTTTCAATCCAACTGGTACACTTGGCGCTCTATCATATAGAGCGGCAGAAGGAATTCAAAAGTTCCTAAAACAAGGCGGATCACTTGTATAGGTGACAGTCATCAAGATAATTGTTTGTAACAAGTACGATGATTATTATTGTTTCGAAAATTAATAAAACAGCCTTAAATTGGTTATTGATTTAAGGCTGTTTTTATTCACTTTAATCAAAGCCGTGAAATTCACCTAAATAAATATGGGAAATTTAATATTAAAGTTAAATTAAAAGAACCATCAAACTCAATATGATGAATGAGCCAATTTAGGGGGAAACTCTTAGATTGGTTTTTTTATTTTCAAATAATTCATTGACAGTGAGAATTGTTATCAGTAGAATGGAAACCACTGAGAATGATTATCATTATTAATTGGGAGTGTGGAAAATGAAGAAGGTATCATTACTTTTATTATCTGTACTGTTGTTACTCGTTTTAGCAGCATGTGGTACGGAGAATGGTAAAGCAGCAGTGAAAGAAGAGGAACCAAAAGATAAGGAGAAAAAAGAAGAGGTCACGTCAGCTATTGAAGTGACAGATGCATCGGGTGAAAATATAACGTTTGAAAGTGCTCCAGAATCTATTGCAGTTTTAAATTCAGGAGACTTAGATATTTTACTAGCATTAGGTGCTAATGTGACTGGCCGTCCAACGGCAAGTGGACCTGTTTCAAAAGAAGTAGAAAGTATTACGGAAATCGGTAATCCACATCAGCCAAACTTTGAGAAATTAGCGGAAGTTCATCCAACTGTTTTAGCCGCAGCAATGAGTTTCAAGCAACATGCTGAAAATATAGAACGACAAGGAACGAAGGTTATTTACACTAAAGCAAATTCAATCGCTGATATTCAAGAAACGATTCGTCTATATGGACAACTATTTCAAAAAGAAACAGAAGCTGAAAGTATGAATAAAACGATTACGGAAGAAGTAGAAAATAGCGAAAAAACCAATTCTGATCCAGTGAAAACACTATTGGTATATGGTGCGCCAGGTACGTATCTAGCGGCTCTTCCAAACTCTCTTACAGGTGATTTATTGGAAAAAGCGGGTGGAGAAAATATTGCATCCGATTTTCCACAAGAAGAGAATTATCCGCAGTATGCGAGTTTAAGTGTTGAAAAGATTATCGAAAGAAATCCAAAAGTTGTGATGCTGATTACACATGGCGATCCAGAAGGGGTAAAAGCGGCTTTTGAAAGTGAAATGGAAAAGAATGCAGCTTGGAAAAATCTTGATGCAGTAAAAAATGGCAATGTATTTATTTTACCTTCACATTTATTTGGTTCAAACCCAGGTACAAAAGTAGTAGAAGCACTTGAGGTGATGAAGGAAAATCTAGCGGCGGTTAAATAAAATGGAAGCGGTAGAAGTTCAAGTATCTAAAAATGTTCATCCACTCGCAAAAAAACGAACAATTGTAGTTATCTCTTTTAGTATCCTTCTTGTACTTGCGTGTACGGTAAGTTTAATGATTGGGCCTGTTTCATTTACATTCAGTGAAGTTTGGAGTGGTCTTTTTCACTCAGATGATTCATTGGCTAGACGAATTATATGGGAGTTACGTTTCCCACGGGTTTTAATCGGAATGATTGTCGGAATGTGTCTCGCGGTATCTGGTGCTATTTTACAAGGCGTAATGAAAAATCCACTAGCTGATCCGGGAATTATAGGGGTGTCGTCTGGAGCTGGTCTCGCCGCAACGACTATTATGATTATCTTTCCGGCGTATATCCTATTCTTGCCTTTAGCGGCTTTTATAGGGGCTCTCATCACTGCGCTCATTATTTATGCATTCTCTTGGAAAGGTGGCACTTCACCTGTACGTATTATATTAGTCGGTGTAGCCATTAATGCCGTAATTGGTGCGTTCATGAGTGCACTCATGCTGTTATATAGTGACCGCGTGCAATCAGTTCTTCCATGGCTAGCCGGTGGCATTGGGGGCGTGGGGTGGATTCAATTCGAAATGATTATTTATTACGCTGTTGGAGCGCTTGTATTATCTTTGTTTGCAATCAGGCATATTCGCATTTTAAGACTTGGTGATGAAGTTGCAAAACTGCTTGGCCACAATGTTGAAAAAAGTCGTTTTTTCCTAATTGTTCTTAGTACACTTCTTGCGGGAATAGCTGTAAGTGTAGCCGGTTTAATAGGCTTTGTTGGGCTTGTTGTGCCACATATATTAAGAATTATGATTGGTGGAGATTATCGCTATTTACTGCCTGCATCCGCACTTGGCGGAGGGTTGCTCGTTGTATTGGCTGATACAGTTGCACGGAGTGCTTTTAATCCAATCGAGTTGCCAGTTGGGATTTTGTTGGCATTCTTAGGCGGCCCATTTTTCTTATATATGATTCAGAGAAGGAGGGACTCATTTGCTTCTAACTAAAGATGTCGCATTCGAACATTCTCCTTCCTTTCAGTTACAAGCGATTGACTTACACATAAAGGAAGGTGAAATCGTCAGCTTAATAGGTCCAAATGGGTCTGGTAAATCGACATTGCTCCGACTTGTTTCACGTCTTATAACTCCGAAAAGTGGTGAAGTAATCCTAGATGGACAAATGATTGGTTCAATGAAAAGTCTGGATGTCGCAAAAAAACTTGCCATGCTACCACAAATGCAAGATCATCAACTCGATTTGACGGTAGGCGAACTCATCGAATTTGGAAGGTATCCACATCGGGGGGCTTACGGTAAGTTGACAAAAGAAGATGATGAAATCGTTCAATGGGCGATGGAGGTTACCAGGTTAACTCGATTTAAAAACCGGACGTTACAATCACTTTCTGGTGGAGAAAGGCAACGGGCGTGGATTGCACTGGCTGTTGCCCAGCGCCCAAAGATTTTACTGTTAGATGAACCAACAACATTTCTTGATATATCACACCAATTAGAAGTGATGGAGCTTGTCGAAGAGTTAAATACAAAGTTTGGCATGACTGTTGTAATGGTCTTGCATGACATCAACCAAGCAGCACGTTATAGTGATCGCCTTGTCGTTTTAAAGGATGGGAAGGTTCAGTACGATGGTATTCCGCAATGCGTGTTATGTAGGGAAATGTTTCAATCTATTTTTGAAATAGATGCAGATATCTATAAGGACAACGGAAAACCATTTTTCACACCAATAAGGTTACGAAAGGAAGAAGTTATATGAGAAAAGGGCCACTTAGCAATGAGTTGGTAAGGGAGTTTATTATTGCTGCACATGGAGATTTTGAAGAGGTAAAGAGATTAGTAAAGCAAGAGCCAGCGCTTCTTCATTCCATTACGAACTGGGGAGGTGACGATTGGGAAAGTGGGCTTGGGGCAGCAGCCCATACAGGTAATCGTGAAATTGCAGAATGGCTACTCGAACGTGGTGCACGAATGGATATCTTCGCGGCAGCGATGCTTGGCGAACTAAGTATCGTGAAAGCAATTGTTGCTATACAGCCTAATGTCATTGCGGCTCCAGGTCCGCATGGTATTGCACTGCTTCGACATGCGCAAATGGGTGGAGAACCTGCACGGACTGTATATCAGTATCTAGAGTCTTTAACACTGAGGGAGGAAGTTGAATTATGATGAAAGCAGTAAATACAATCCGTATCAAAAAAGGAAACGTAGAAGAGGTTCTTGCACGTTTTCAAACACCGAAATCTGTTCATACATTTGAGGGATTTGTTTTAATGGAAGTATTGAAAAAAGAAAATAGTCCGGAATATGATGAGTTGAAAATCTGCACTACATGGGAAGAAAGAAAGTTTTTTGATGAATGGTTGGGTAGCAGAGCATCTCAAAAAACGCATGATAAGAAAAATGAACAAAAATCAGCGGATAATCCAATCATAAGTTCACAACTGACTACCTTTCAAGTGGCAATTCAGCACAAACCTGCAAAGCAGGAGGTTTGAATTTTAGTGGATGACGGTCACCAAGACAATTATGAAATAAACACAGTAATTTATAAAACAGCCTTAAATCGATTATGATTTAAGGCTGTTTTTATGCGTATTAATATAAATACTATCCTATTCTACCGCTATTATTAACGGGATTTGTAAATTTTTCATTTTGTCTGCTGACTACTTGTTTTGGAGCATCTTGTCTCGCTTTAGGGACCAAAAACATGATTGCTATTAACGCAAGTACTGCGAATATAACGTTGGTAATAATTCCGGCAGAGGCTGCCTTTTCAATATTGCCCGTCATCGTCATTGTACCGTACACGGTGGCAGATATGGCAACGCCAAAGGAGCTGCCGAGAGAACTCGCCATTTTGTAAATACCTGACGCTGAACCGACTTTATCTTCAGGGGCACTTGATACAGCTGTGTCAGTGGACGGTGTTGCATACAGCCCAAGTCCTACACCGAACAGGATAAATCCGAAAAAGACAACGATGATATAAGCTGTGTCCGGTAAAAATGTCAAAGCCATTAACCCGATGCCAATTGCCGCCAAGATAGAGCCTGCCATCATTGGTAATCTAGCACCGGTTCGTTGCAGTACTTTTTCACCGACACGGATCATGACAAGGACTGCCACTAAATAGCCAATTGATAGCATACCTGATTGAAACGCCGTGAAGCCTCTTCCGACTTGCACATATGTATTTGCTACAACGAGCGTACCAGCAACCGCGTTTAATAAGAAGTTGGAGATGGTAGCACCCGTATACGGTTTGTTTTTAAATAATTTAAAATCAATCAAAGCATGTAATTTACCTATTTCTATTTTGATGAAGAATAGCATTCCAACTAGCGTAGCGACAATTAAACTTAATGTGAGCGGGCTTGTCCATCCGAAATCTGCACCGCGCGTAATAACCACGTTTAATGCAATCATCGTTAAAACAAATACAACTAAGCCGGTAAAGTCGAAACGGGAAGAGCCTTGCTGTTCAACTTTGCTTTCGGGGGTATCTTTGATCAAAATCATAGCCAAGATGGCGAAAATAATTGAGAAAACAAAGATCCATCTCCAACCCATAGAAGTTGCGATAGCTCCTCCTGCAAATGAACAAACACCCGAACCACCCCAAGACCCGATAGACCAATAACTAAGTGCACGTTGCCTTTCAGCCCCTTCATAGTACGTTCTCATCAAGGCAATCGTTGCTGGCATAATACAAGCAGCCGATAATCCTTGGATGATCCGTCCGATAATTAACAGCGCGGCCCCATTCGTAAATACGAGGCAAAGTGAGCCAATGATACTTAATATGAGTCCGAAATAGGTCATTTTCTTGCGACCAAATTTATCAGCAAGCCCGCCTGCTGCCACGACGAAAATACCTGAGAATAAAGCGGTCAAACTGATTGCAATATTAAGTACACCCAGTGAAATTCCTAGATCCGATTGGATTGCGGGAACAACATTGACCATGGATTGCGCGAAAAGCCAAAACGTTATGACACCAAACACGATTCCTGTAATCATTTTATTCGTACCTTGATAGCTTGTGGTCATGATCTTCCTCCTCAAAATAGAAAGCAGCTTTCGTGAGAGTTTTATCTCGTCTATCAAAATTTAATGTTTTACTACTTTAGCATAGTAAAGCGGCGGGGTGAAGAAGAAAAACGTGGTTTTTTTATTTTAAAATGATTGCCAATTGTGCGACTTGTAGGTAGTATCAATATTTCAACCTCTTGAGTAGTCGTTTACCATAAGTAAAACAAAGATAATCCCTGATGATGTCGCAAATCTTGAAATATGGGAATGGATAAAATGATTCAAAATATGGACACAATTTAATAATAGTATAATTAAATCGTTATGATAACCAAAGTGAATCAAGTTCATTGTTCGGGTTTTGTGAATAAATATAAATATTTCATTATATTTTATATGATTTTATTGCGTTAGTTAGAATATATCCTATCATTAGGTAAAATTCAATACCAATTGTTCGTCTTTTTTGGGCTGATGTAAATTTGGAATAGTTCAGCTATATATACTGTATAATGATTTTGAGAGGTTTAAATACATATTTTGGGTTATTTGGTCATGGGGATGGAAGTTTATATGTAGGAGGGGATTCACCAAGTCCCAGACAATGAGGAGGAGTTACGGAATGAATAAAATTATGGTCATCGGGGTGTCAGCGGGTGCTGGAAAATCAACGTTTGCACGTCGATTGGGCGAATTGACTGGAATCGAAGTAACACATTTAGATTGTTTGTATTGGAAACCGAATTGGGTGGAAGCCCCGCCTGAAGTATTTTCAGCAGCTCAACAACAAGTTGTCCAAAATGAGCAATGGATAGTAGAGGGGAATTATTCAGGGACATTCGATATTCGAGAGCCGCATGCAGATACCGTTATTTATTTGGAGCTCCCTCTCCGTGTCTGTTTGTACCGTGTATTAAAGCGAAGAGTACAATTCCATGGGAAAACGAGGAATGATATTGGTGAAGGTTGTAAAGAGAAGATTGATAAGGCGTTTCTGAAATTCATCCTCACAACATATGGGGCACGAAAAAGGAAAATGCTAGAGCGAATACAACGCTATGCAGGTGAAGGGAAGAACGTACATTATTTGAAAACACCTGCGCAGATTGAAGGGTTTTTAAAAACGTATATAAAAAAGTAAAACAACAAATAAGAAAGTATAAGTTTTCGACCCGGAACAATGTCTAGCTCCGGGCGCCAGGCGCTCGGAGTCAAAAGTCGATCTAGCTAGGAAAGAATGAACTGTATCCTTCTGGGGCAAAGGAACGTCGCTCCACTGTCCCGTCTTATGTCTGTCGCATCTTAGAGGGCGCCTGCGCTTTTCTTAATGTTCAAAAACCCTCGTGTTATAAACAGCTCAGAGTTATGAAATTGATTAAGGTTAGAAACTTTGGGAATTTGTATACGAACTGTTTCACTATAATAGCTTATTAAACAAACTATCCATATGGGGATCATTAAATGTATATAATTTTTTATCGAATTTTCCAAACTGAGAAATCGTAAGTGCTTTGACTAAAGCGCGACCTTTCAAAAGAGTTTCTTCAAATTCTCGTTCAGGATCAGATAAAATTGTGATTGCTCCACCCACACCTACAGTAGCCTGTTCGGGAGTCATTATAATCGTTCGAATGACAATATTTAAATCTGTAGTACCATTTAAGCTCAAAAATCCAATTGCTCCCGAGTAAATGCCACGAGCATTCGTCTCTAATTCGTCAATATAATCCATGGTTCGTATTTTGGGAGCTCCAGTCATCGATCCTCCAGGAAATGCTGATCGTATACAATCAATTGCTGTTAATTCCGCTCTTAACGTCCCTTTAATTGTTGAAACGAGTTGATGCACTGTTTGATAAGATTCAATAGCCATCAATTTCGGTACGTGAACACTTCCAATATCACAAACTAAACCCAAGTCATTTCGAAGAAGATCAACAATCATCAAATTTTCTGCTCTATCCTTTTCACTAGTACGCAATATTTCAGCCAATCTGAGATCGTCCTCGATATTTTTCCCACGAGCAATCGTCCCTTTAATTGGTTTAGCTTCGACCACTCGATCTTGATCAATTTTCAGGAAACGTTCAGGAGAAGAACATAGAACACTCAATTCCCCGAACTTAAGAAAGGACGAGTATGGAGCTGGATTAATATTTCTAAGAATACGATATGTTACTAATGGATTGAAATGTTCATTAATATTAATTCTATTCGTTAAGCAAACTTCATAAGTTTCACCTTCAGTAATATACTTTTTACATTCTTCTATCTTTTTTACATACTGAGCGTACGATTGACTTAATTCAAAGTAAAGTGGTGTGCGGGTATCATTGTTTGTTACTTCCACGGGTGCTATAGATGGAACGTTTTGTAGTTGCTGTTCCGTAGCGTCAAACCATTCAGAAGCGGATGTAGGGGCATTATATGGAACAATACAAACTAAATATATGCAGCGCTCTTTGTGGTCAAAGGCAATTAATCGGTCGGCTAGAATAAACAAGGCATCAGGATTTGAGGATACATGGTGTTCATTGGCACCGCATTCAGCTTTCAATTCATATCCAAAATAACCTACAAATCCGCCATTAAAATCAAACGGTAATTCATTAGAATGTTGTTGCATTTTATGGATCTCAGAATCAATATAGTTGAAAATATCTTCTGTAAGCTCAGTTTGTCCCTGTGCGTCACTAATTTGAACAAGCTGTGTTTTTGAGTCGTACTTAATCACTTTACTTAATGGTCCATTAGTTGCTCCCATAAAAGAAAAACGAGATAGGTCAGATTCGACACGACTACTATCAAGCCAAAAAGCATATGCTTCTTCAGCAAAAAAATGCTGAAAAACTTCTTCTGGTTCTACAAAATTTAATAGTTTTCTACTCAAAACCTTTACAGTGGGTAATGCAGTAGACATTTCACGAGACATGCCCCGTGGGACTATCGAAATCTCTGGGATATTTGTCAACAAGAACATCTCCTTGGAAATACTGATTTATCCATAAATAGTAGTTTTTTTATTCATTAACGAAAAATTTTCTAGTATTTGATGTCCGAATTCAGTGCAAATGGATTCAGGGTGGAACTGTACACCGCATATTGGTTTTTCAGTATGCTGCAAGCCCATTATAATTCCATCAGCAGTCCATGCTGTTTTTTGTAAACAAGTAGGTAAATCATCCTCGACAATAAGTGAATGATAGCGAACTACTTCGAATTCTTGGGGTACTCCCTTAAATAACTCAGAATCGTTATGAAAGACTTTACTTATTCTTCCATGCATTGGCGTAGGTGCTTTCACAACTTTTGCGCCAAAAGTATGGGCGAATCCCTGATGACCTAAGCAGACCCCTAAAATTGGCACTTCTGATAGGCGTAAAACATCTCGACAAACACCAAAATCTTTTTCTTTCGTTGGTGTTCCTGGTCCTGGAGAAATAATCACATTATCAAACGAAATGGATTGTAATTCGTTCCATGAATATTGATCATTCCGAACTACTATGGGTAGTTCTTCGTTTATAGAGGCAATGAGTTGATAAAGATTGAATGTATATGAATCGTAGTTGTCGATTAGCAGCGTCCTCATAACTCCCACTCCTTCTAGTACAATAGAACATCTATTTATAGAGTATACATTTTCATTTAGTTGAAACTACTCTTTCTATAATCGAGGGGTTTAGGAATACGAAAGTCGGATGAGTGTGAAAAACATGTGAATTCTTATGCTTTTTCATTAGGAGAAACTGCTTCACGCTCAATCCACTTCTGTGACCAATTCTCAATTTCTTTCATAATAGGCGTAAGAGACATTCCTTTTTCAGTTAATGAATACTCAATTCGCACAGGTGTTTCAGGGTAAACGTGGCGGATGACAAAGCCTTGCTGATCAAGATCTTTTAAACGTTCTGAAAGTGTTTTTCCACTGACACCAAGTTTGTCAGTCATTGTGCAAAAGCGCTGTGGTCCTGCCATTAATTGATACAAAATAAGGGCGGTCCAGCGTTGGCTTAGAATAGATACGGCCTTCTCGAAACGCGGGCAAAGTTCAAATTCATTCATATCATTGAAGCTCCTTTCGCCGAACATAATGTGTTGACAACTGTCATTATAACATATAAAGTTAGTTACATAAAGTAATTAACTTACTATTATCGATAAGGGGGAATGAAAATGAATTTTCATACAGTACCGCATACGTATACAGGGGAAGTACATCTCAACGTTTTGGACATAAATAGAGCTGTCCAATTTTATAAAGAGGTAATTGGATTTAAAGTACTTGAAGAAGCCGCGGCTAAAGTTGTCCTGACAGCAGATGGCAAGACGCCTTTACTGATTATTGAACAACCGGAAAATGTTATGCCGAAAGAGGCGCATAAATCTGGATTGTATCATTTTGCATTATTGTTGCCGAAGAGAGCCGATTTAGGGGCAATTATTAAACATTTCATCCAACAGAATGTACGAATTGGGGCTGCGGATCACCTTGTGAGCGAGGCGCTCTATTTGTCAGATCCGGATGGCAACGGAATTGAAATTTATATAGATCGTGATCCTGCTGTTTGGAGTTGGGACAATGGAAAAGTTGCAATGAGTACAGATGCGCTTGACGGAGAAAGTATTATTGCAGAAAGTGGGGAGCAGACGTGGGATGGACTTCCTGTCGGAACGGTTATGGGCCATGTACATTTACATGTAGCCAATTTGCCTGAATCGGAAACATTCTACAATGCACTCGGCTTCGAAGTCGTTACGGACTATCCGCAAGCATTATTCATGTCTAACGGGAAGTATCATCATCATATTGGCTTGAATACATGGAATGGCGAAGGTGTATCACGTCCAACTGTGGGAAGTGTCGGACTTCAATCTTACACGCTTATTTATCCGAATGAGGCTACATTGAAAGAAGCGATTACGAAAGTGGAAGCATTAGATGGAAAAGTGGAATTGAATGGTAGTGGATTTGTAACGGTGGATCCTTCCGGTATTCAAATTAATCTTAGAGTCGGGTGATTTTTTCCATCACCAGTGTGTAAATGGGCTGTCCGAATTGGGCAGTCTTTTTTCACTTGTGGGTCTTTGGGTATAGGTGAAACAGATAGTATCCAAATTGTAGTATGGAAGTATAAGTGGCGGTACTGGTTTAAAAGCTTGGACTTTTTTTGAAGGACCATATGTTTATCATTTCGTAAGGAAAAGTTGAAACTTTCTTCGACGCCAAGCGTATAACAACGTATACTTAAAATAACAATACATAATTGAAAAGGAAGTGGGATATGTGACGAAAAAGTTATGGTTTCAAGTAGGTGTTGGAATACTGCTTGCTATGCTAATTATTAAATACTTTATAGAGATTCAAGGGATTTTTTCGCCTTTAGTAATCATAGCAAAGGCAATATTCATACCATTATTACTTGGCGGAGTTCTATATTATATTACGGAACCG
Source organism: Sporosarcina sp. FSL K6-1540 (assembly GCF_038620285.1). NCBI lineage: Bacteria > Bacillati > Bacillota > Bacilli > Caryophanales > Caryophanaceae > Sporosarcina > Sporosarcina sp. FSL K6-1540. Next base: position 1,408,463 of record NZ_CP152018.1, on the reverse strand, counting down.
GTTCAACGTTTTCTGGAAAAACGTAAAGTACCAAGGTGGGGAAGCATTCTTTCGGTTATAGCGATTCTCGTAGCAGTCGTTTGGATATTCGTAGCAATTATTGCTCCTCCAGTAACGAATCAAATTAATAAATTAGTCGAAAATACGCCTACTATCGCCCAAGAAATAAATGACTTGACATACACATTACTTCAACAAAAAAGTGATTTACCACCAAAACTTGAAGATTCAATTGATAGTGCGGTTGAATCACTTCAATCCATAGCGGTTAATTTTGGGAAATGGGTTGTTCAATTTTTACAATCCTTCTTTCAAGCAATGTTCCTGCTTATATTAGTCCCGTTTTTCTTCATTTTCATCCTGAAAGATCATGAAAAGTTTGCTCCGTTCATATACAATTTCTTTTCGGGAAAACGTCGGGAATGGATCAAAAAGACCTTACATGATATCGATACTGTACTCCGTTCTTATATCCAAGGGCAGTTGTTAATCAGTTTTCTATTAGCAATTCTGTTGTTTGCAGGTTATATGATTATTGGACTGGAGTATGCACTGTTATTAGCCATTTTTGGATTGTTCATGAACCTCATTCCTTTCATTGGCCCATGGATTTCAGCTGTTCCTGCAATCATCATCGGTTTTATACAGGATCCGAAGATTGGTATTTTAGCTGCAGTCGTAATGGTGATCGCCCAGCAAGTTGAAAGTAATCTTATTACACCAAATGTAATGGGTAAATCACTGGATATTCATCCACTTACAGTCATTACTGTTATATTGGCAGCAGGTAATATTGCAGGTTTTCTCGGTATTATCGTTGCTGTTCCGGCGTATGCAGTTGGTAAAGCCATCGTTAAGAATATTTATGCAAGGCGGAAGGAAATCAAAAGCGCTGCGACGAAGACTGTTTAAAAAAGAAATAGAAGACTAAAAAAACGCTAGATAAAATCTAGCGTTTTTTCATACCGTTTAATTGGAAGATGTAACCTTTTTTGGATTACACCGTCTCATTGATTAAATAGATAGGGGGGATTCTATGAAGCGAAATGTGTTTTTGGCTCTACTATTATCAGGCTTACTTGTATTTATGGCGTCCTGCAGTTCAAGCGAATCAAAGAAAGACATTCAGATGGAGAGCTCATCAACATCGCAAGATACGGCAACTACAGAGCAAGAGAATAAAGCTGAAACAGAAGAGTTAGCCAACGAACAATCTAAAGTGATCCCAACGAATAGGAAAATCATCCACAGGGCGGAATTACAGCTCAATGTGAAAAAACTTGAAAATACTCAGCTTATAATAGAGAAAAAGGTGAGTGACTATGGAGGTTATATCGTTGAATCGAATGTGCATCGGGAAAGCGAGGAAAGTATAAGTGCTCGGCTCACTGTTCGAATCCCAGAGCAGCACTTTCAAAAGTTTTTAACGGATGCCGAAGGGGAAGCGGCTGAAGTTTTGAATCGTAATGTGACCGGGGAAGATGTAACCGAACAATATATTGATCTAGAGTCCAGGGTGAAATCAAAACGAACAGTAGAGGAAAGGCTGCTCGAGTTTATGGGGAAGGCAGAAAAAACAGAGGATTTATTGAAAATATCGTCTGATTTATCCAAAGTCCAAGAGGATATCGAATTAATTGTAGGAAAGATGAAGTATCTAGAAAATCAGACGTCATTTTCTACTATTGAAATAACAATGTATGAAAATAGTGTTATTGTTCCAGGACTAGACAGTAAAAATTTAGACACGTGGGATAAAACTAAAAAACAACTTGCTACAAGTACAAATTTTATCTTTGCGACGGGTTCAGGCCTGATTGTCTTTTTCATCGGAAACTTACCAGTACTTCTACTTCTACTACTCGTAGGTATAGGGATTTATTTTGGCGTTAATAGAATGAAAAAACCTAAATAGGTTATCAAATATAACAAAAGCAGCATGTTTCAAATGCTGCTTTTTTCCTGTTTTAAGTTTGGAAATAAAGATTTTTATGTAAACTACATCCGGGATTAAACAGTGCTGAACAAGTAAGGCACTTCGATCCACAGGTCAAATACTCCGAAACAGTTAGTTCATAACCACATGCTCCACAAAGAACTGCTTTTTTACCAAACATCTCAGTTGGCCAAACGTCAGGATTGCCACAACCGTCTTCTTCATGACATTCATAGCAGGGATAGTAGGTGCCACAACAATAAAACTTTATCGCAATCAAGTCGATTTCGGAATGATAATGTGCACACCGAGTTTCTTCATCAAGAACTTTTCCTCGAACTGTATGGCCTTTGATTTGCATGTTCAATTCCTGCCCTTCATCTTCAAAAAGTGTATTGAATTATAAGTGTTGTGGGAAGGCTAATGTGAAAAAGGATTGATTTCATGTGGAATGAGTTCCCGATTATCCAAACAAACGTCTGGGATGCTTTTTGGGCAATACCCGCTATTCTTCTAGGAATATTCCTGTTGAAACTTTTATTTAAACTCCCTGAAAGTTGGTTTTCAACCGCGGCAACAATTATTGGACTTATCTTGTCTATTTTCATCAGTCATCCAGGTAACTTACCCGCGGGTATCTTCATGGGTTTTTTCTATGGTGGAGCGGTCAGTGGAACTATTTATTCGATGAAGATCTGGTACAATAGCTATCGCAAAAAGTAACTGAATCATGTTATTTCAATGGACAAAATCCACACTGCATGAGACCGGGTACATCCTTTGAGAAACAACATGTGGTACGGACTTCTGTATTCAAAAGTGCGGACGGCTCGCATCCTTTTAAGTAGGTGGCAAATAAAGAACGAGGTGCGATTCCTTCCCAAAGCGTGTCGTCTTTCAATATGTTGAGGTCCGCGCGTGCTTCTACGGAGGTACCTGGGTTTGCCAAAAGAACATGGTACTGCCAAAGGAGAAAACCAAAGATATTTTCCCATAACGTCAATGGAGAAATAGATGTGACGGTGCGGATTTGTCGGATGACAGCTCCGCATTCATCCTGCAGAATCCGCTTAATGACATCTCGCCGTTCCGCGTCTTCTACATATCGCCAATCCTTCGCGGATGCAAACGTACTAACAGCCAGTTTTCCGTATTCTTCTTTTGCACCAAAATGAAGTTGTTCATTGTTTCCATCCCATACTTCATCGTATGCCGCCAGGTTATAAAATTGCATCGCGGTAAACATACCGAAACGGCGCATGAAATACGATGCTGCTACAGTTCGGTTGGGGCTTCCGCTCACTGCTTGGACGACATTTAGTATATCTTCCGTTTTTTGACTATCGAGTAGCATTTTCAATGTGAATAAATTCCGTTCGGGCGAATCTACATAAATGCTGTACATATTCAGTTGTCTGAGCTGGTCCGTGGTTAAGTTTGTCATAGATCGATTATAGCGTTCTTACTAGTCAATCATCAAGTTGAGCAAGCGCTCAGTCTGCTGTATACTAATTGAATAGGCGGACTTTTATAGGAGTGAAAAAACGACGTGGAAAAACGATTGAGTGCAGAAGAGTTTATTGATTTGATTGACGTAGAGGCTGATATTATTATCCCGATTGCCAATGGGGAACCTCATCGTCTACTTGATATATTGGAAGAGAACCATTCGGAATTACAGAACGTTAAGATTCATCAAATGCTGGCTCTTCGGGAGCGGGATTATATAATAGGTAAAATGAAAGGTCATCTTTCACATGTCTCCTACTTTTTAAGTGGTGCAACACGGAAGGCTTATCAAGAGGGCAAAATAGAATTAGTTCCCAACGTTTTCCATGAAGTCCCGCGCATGTTGAAAAAAGTTACGAACATGTCGATGATAATCACAGTTGCTTCTCCAATGGATGAACACGGTTATTTTTCATTGGGCACACAGGCAGACTATATTTCCGAATTCATTGGTCATGTTCCGTTTGTCTTGGAAGTGAATAAGCATATGCCACGTACATACGGTGAAAACCAAATTCATATTAGCCAAGTTGCGGGATACATTGAAAATGATGCGCCTTTATCAGAAGAAAGCTCTCCATTAATTGGTGAGAAAGATCTTAAAATTGCTGAATTTGTAACGAATGTTATTGAAAATGGGGATTCACTCCAAATTGGTATTGGAGCCATTCCGAATGCGGTTATGAGCATGTTGAAAGACCACCGTCATCTTGGTATCCACACTGAAATGCTGACAGACGGAATCGTTGACCTTGTGCAAGCAGGAGCTATCGATGGGACACAGAAATTCACTCATAAAGGGAAGATTGTCGCGACATTTGCATTCGGATCACAGCGTTTGTACGATTTCCTCCATGAAAACCCTGCGGTTGAATTTTTACCTGTGAGTATGGTGAATGATCCACGTGAGATTGCGAAAGAAGAAAGAATTGTATCCATTAATGCGACGACGGAAGTTGACCTTTATGGACAATGTGCTTCCGAGACAATTGGAGGACGCTATTATTCATCAACCGGTGGACAAGCAGATTTTGCACGCGGGGCACTTTTTGCAAAGCATGGTAAAGGGTTCATCTGCATGCATTCAACAGTGAAAAATGACACCATTTCGCGCATTAAACTGCAATTGTCGCCAGGTTCTGTCGTAACGACGTCGAAAAATGACGTCGACAACATCGTCACGGAATACGGCATCGCAAGTCTGTATGGCAAATCGTTATCTGAACGTGCAAAAGCGCTTATCGACATTGCCCATCCGGCGTTCCGGGAAGAGTTAGTGTTTGAGGCGAAGAAGAACGGCATACTTTATTAATAGTGAAGCAGCGCCTTTTACAGGGAGCGCTGTTTTTTTATTGTATATAAGTTGAACAAATGAATACCTATATTAATTGGGCGAAGGGACCTTACAAGGGGTAGACGAAGCGGATTTATTGCCTTATTAATACCCCTGGTAGTATATTTGGAATTGAAGTTATAGGAAGACTAGGAGGAAAATCGTATGGAATGGCTTTTTATTTTACTAATCGTTGGATTTTTTGTCTGGCGAATGATGCCCGCTAAAGGTGTACGTTCCGTTTCGACGGAGGACTTAATGGGGATGCTGAAAAATAAATCGGTGCAGTTCATTGATGTACGGACACCGGGGGAATATAAAGGACGGCATATTAAAGAATTTAAAAATATCCCGTTGAATACATTGAAATCGCAGTTGGCTAGCCTAGACAAATCGAAAGAAATCGTCGTTATTTGTCAAAGTGGCATGCGGAGTGGACAAGCAGCGAAAATCTTGAAGAAAGCCAGTTTCAAGGATGTTTCTAACGTTACAGGCGGTATGAGTGCTTGGCGTGGATAAATAGGGTTGGATATCATCCATGGGGGATTATTGCTCCATGGATTTTTTGTTGTCTAGGAAATTATAAAATCTCGTACTTAGGATAAGTTGTGAAGTTGAGAATTTACGTCTTGACTCCAGCGCTTTTCTTATGGAAAGATGCTCGTTTATCAGCATATGCCCAACACACATTTTTAGGCAGATACATACTATTTGAATGAAGAGGTGGTGGACGTTGAAGAGAGATGATAAGGCTGTCCGATACGATCCGTTTGAAATCGAACAGCGTGAATGGAAACAAAGACAAACGAAAGAACGGTTAAAACAGCTGTTGACGATTGCCTCGCCCCTATTCCTGCTCTTTATGTGGGAATTCTTGTCGAGAACGGGAATGATTGATATCCGCTTCTTTCCGCCTCCATCTGCAATTGTGGGGACATTTTTCGGAATGATTTCAAGTGGTGAAATGGCGGGTCATATCGGCGTTTCATTGTACAGGATTCTTGTCGGATTTTTGCTAGGCGTCATACCCGGAATCATCATCGGTTTGTTAATGGGGCTTTATACGCCAATTCGACATTTTGTTTCGCCAATTGTCATGGCGCTCATGCCGATTCCTACACTTGCTTTGCTTCCAATCATTATTATTATTTTTGGAATTGGTGATTTATCGAAAGTTGTAACAATTGCTGGGAGTGTTTTTTTTCCTGTTGTCATTAATACGGCAGCTGGAGTCATTAATATCGATTCAATCTATTTGGATGTGGCAAAAAATTATGGAGCTAGTAAACTAGACTTTTTTACGAAAATTGCTTTGCCCGGTGCGATGCCGGTTATGTTGGAAGGGATTCAGATGGGGCAGGCGATTGCGCTTCTGACAATTGTCGCTGCGGAAATGATGGGTGCTACATCAGGGATTGGCTATCTAATCTGGGTTTCGTACAAAGCGTTCTTACTGCAAGAAATGTACGTTGGGCTCATCCTCATTTCGTTTTTCGGTTATCTGTTCTCGCTATTGCTACGAGGAATTCAGAAAAAGATGTTACCGTGGAGGTGAGTAGATGAGTAGGAAAGCAAAAATCATCATTCGTAATTTAACAAAGGCATTTTATAAAAAACAAGGCAGTGTTACGGCGCTAGACGATATTAATGTAACAATCAATGATGGGGAATTCGTTTGTATTGTTGGACCGAGTGGTTGCGGTAAATCAACGTTACTTCGAATCTTGGCAGGGCTTGAAACCCCGAGTATTGGTGAGTTTACGATTGCAACCGCGACGGATGGAGAGGATCGACCATTGCAATCGATGGTGTTTCAGGAAAAGGGTATCATTCCATGGCTCACTGTCGAGAAGAATGTAGCGTTCGGACTCAAAATGCGTCATTTGCCGAAAAAACTTATAAAAGAGCGTACTACGTATTATTTGAAAAAGACCGGTCTAGAAAAATTTTCAACCCTTTATCCGAAAGAGCTATCAGGGGGCATGAAACAACGGGTGAGTATTGCGCGTGCATTTGCCAATGATCCGGAGATCCTGTTGATGGATGAACCGTTTGGTGCACTTGATGAGCAAAATAAATTTATCTTGCAGGAAGAGTTGCTGTCGATTTGGTCGGAAACGGGGAAGACGATTCTATTCATTACCCATAGTATTGATGAAGCGTTATTGCTAAGTGATCGTATTTTACTGATGAGTTCGCAGCCGGGTAAAATTATTCAAGAAATTATTGTCGATATGCCACGTCCGCGCAAAATTGAAGACATACGAGAAAACTCAGTTATGGCAGGGCAATTCGTGGAAATATGGAAGCACTTGCAGGAAGAAGTACAGCGTTCAAGACGAGAAGATGGATAGAAAGGGAGAGGTTCGATGGCAAAGTGGATGAAAAACGGATGGTTGTTGTCGTTATTCGCGATAGCGCTAATCGTTGGTGCCTGTTCTCCTAAAGAGACGGCGAAACCGGTAGTAGAAGATGAAAAACCTGAAGAAGTAGCTACAGTTAATCCTTCTGGTGATTTGGCACCGCTTGAAAAACGTGAAAAAGTTGTCATAGCGGAAGATGGGGCGGCCTCTGGTGCAGGTTTCTATATTGCAAAAGAGAGAGGATACTTTGAAGACTATAATATCGAAGTAGAATTTGCTCAGTTTGCAAACAGTGATGACATGCTTCCGGCATTAGCGGCTGGCGAGGTGGATATTGCGGGAGGCGTTTCGACTGCATCTTTCTTCAACGCGATTGCACAGGGAATTGACGTGAAAATTATTGCAGATAAAGGACATAACGTGCCAGGGAAGTCGTATTTTACTCTCGTCATAGGTAATCATATGGTTGACGTAATAAAAGACTATAAAGATTTAAAAGGCAAGAAAATTGCAGTGTCATCACTTAACTCAATTGATTGGTATATCTACGATGAAATGCTTAAATACGCTGGATTAACCGAAGATGACGTTGAATTTGTCCTTATGGGTGATTTTGGTAGTATGCTTGGCGCAATTAGCAGTGGAACAATCGATGCTGCCGTAAATATCGAACCGCTTATCACACAAGGTGTTGAAAAAGGGTTCCACGTCCGATTTGGGGATGCAACTGATTATGCGCCGGAATCTCAAATTGCATTGGTTCTTGGATCACCAGACTTCATGAATAAAGAACAAGATGTTTCGTTACGCTTCATGGCGGCTTATTTGAAAGGCGTCCGCGATTACAACGATGCGTTTATCAAAAATGAGGGAAAAGATGAAATTATCGACATCATGACGAAGCATACAGCATTAAAAGACCCGGCTCTTTGGGAGAAAGTGAACGTCACTGGCCTTGATCCTGATGGCAAGATGTTCATCGATGATATTAAAAAGCAATATGATGCGTACAAAGCAAATGGTGCTATCCGCGGTGATATTGATTTTGATAAAGCGATAGATACCTCGGTAACGGAAAAAGCGGTCGAGACGATTGGAGAATATGTACGGTAATTAGGTTTGCTGAATCGTTAGCAAATATGGAATAGCTCACAACTTCATTGGTTGCGGGCTATTTCTTTTTCACGAATGTAAGTCTTGAAACGATGTGGTTTTTATAGATGCTTGGGAGGGCGTAAACGCAACCTTAGTTTGTCAGTTAATTTAAAATGCGATATACTGGTTTTATGGAAAAAAATAATATAAAACAAATTATTCGACCGACATTAAAAGACCAAATATACGAGTCGCTCAAAAATGCAATTGTCAATTTAGAATTGCAACCAGGACAGCGATTGAATGACAATAAACTTGCGGAACAATTTGCAGTAAGTAGGACTCCGGTGAGAGAGGCATTGAAACGACTGGAAGATGAAGGACTCGTCGAAGCATTCCCGGGCTCTTCGACGCGTGTGACGGAATTGGTTGAAGAGGAAGCAAAACACGCATTTACCGTTGTAGCTGCGCTTCATGCTTTAGCTACAAAATTGGCAGTGCCGAAGATGACGGATATAGACTTTGCAAAGTTGGAGAAAATTAACCACTCATTAGCCGAAGCGCTTGACAGTAAAGATAGTAACCGAGCAATTAATGCTGATGAGCATTTCCACCAAGTTTTTCTTGCGGTTGCGGGCAATATTGAAATTGACAAAGCTCTTGAAAGAATTGTGCCGAAAATTCATCGGCTAACGTTAAAAAAGTTTGATTCGGTGGATAGTTGGACTTCAATCAATCAGCATGAAGAAATTATTACTGCTTGTAAAAAGGCCGACAAAGAAAAAGCCGCACATCTTGTTGAAGATAATTGGCTTACCCTTGGTCGACTACTTTCCGAAGTTGAAAGTTAATTATATAATATAAAAAAGGCGTTACAACAATTCAAGCATTGTTGTAACGCTTTTTTATATTGATTCATTCGAAGCAGTAATGAAGTTTTTTGAATGATTTACGCATTTCAAGTGCTTCTTTCTTGGCAACGTCCAAGTCTTTATTCGATATGAGAATATCGGCGATCAGATTTGCAATCGTCGCCATGTCCTTTTCTTTCATGCCTAATCGTGTCACTTCGATTGTTCCGATTCTGAGTCCGCTCGGCCGATCCCAATCTTCAGTACGATCACTTGGAATTAAGTTCTTATTCGTAATGATGTTTGCCTTCGCAAGTTCATGCCCAACATGAAGACCCCCACCAAATTCTTTCACATCCAGAATCACTTGATGCGTTTCAGTGAATCCTTTATGTGCACCAAGTACAGTGATTCCACGGTCGTGGAATGCTTGACCTAGCGCTTTTGCGTTTTTAACGATTTGTTCCATGTATGCTTCTCCAAACTCCAAGAACTCGGCTGCAGATGCAGCAAGAGCAGCTACACGATTCACTTGATGAGTCGCGGCAAGGGTAGGGAATATAGCATCTGTTAGTGGTTTTGTCAGTTCAGGATCATTCCAAACGATAATTCCACTTTGAGGTCCGCTGAATGTTTTCCCCGCTGACCCAGTCATCACGCTTGCTCCTTCTTTTAAAGGATCTTGGAATTGTCCTCCGCCGATTAATCCGAGTTGGTGGGCGCCGTCAAAGAATATCTTCCCACCCCACTCTTTCACGATTTCGGACATTTCTTTAATCGGAAATGGGAATAGTGTCATTGACGCTCCAAGTGTTACAAGCTTTGGTTTTAATTCCTTTGCAACTCGTTCGAATTCTTTTAAATCAACGGTGAGTTCTTCTGTATTCATAGGAATATCAGCGATCTTCAATCCACGAATTCCGGCAGGTCCATCATGTCTGTTACTAGAATGTCCGCCTAATGGCTGTGCAATCGTCATGATTTGATCCCCAGGTTCGGTCAGAGCTGCATAAACGGCCATATTTCCAATCATACTTGCAACTAGACGATGATCCGCATAATTCGATTTGAATACTTTTTTCAATAACTCTACGCAAAGAGCTTCAATTTCGTCAATATGCTTCGTACCGGCAAACCATCTTTGTTCGGGTCCGATATGACCTTCTGCTGCACGGGTACCGACTTCAGACGCTAGTAAATCACGTACGGTTTGACTTGTAGGAGCTTCGGGGGCTAATAAATTCAAGCACTCCTCTCCCCGCCAAACAGCATTTCTTTCCACTGCGTCTATAACTTCTTGTTGTATTTGAGCGGAAGTATTATTTTCAATGATACTTTTTGCCTTATTCAATGCGGTGACGTCATGGACTTGGAAATCTTGTTTAATAGGTGTAGTTGTGTTCATACTCAAAATCCTCCCTTTTCATAGTAAAGTGAACTTGTAAACCAATATATCAGTTCGGGAAACGAGAGTCAACTAGATATTAGAATAGTTTGATTATTTACGAAAGAAAAATGACCTCCAATCCAAATGGAGGTCATCTTAACTTATTATCAGTGTACTTTTAATTGTTTCTTTCTACCAAGTGCAGTTTGGAAACTATGTAATCCCATACCAACAATAATTACTGCGATCCCAAAGAGTGAAAGGGCACCAGGGAGTGCAATGCCGAGAATCAGCATTTCGCCCAGCATAACAAAAATAAGCTGTGTGGACTGTGTTGCTTCTACAGCGGCGAGTTTTCCCTGATCTCCCCGTACGCGGTCAGTGGCCATGAAAAACAAAGTTGTAGCAATGACGCCAGAACTGACACCAACGATGAAAGACTGGCCTAACTGGCTCATAGAAGGGGGACCGACCGTCCATAACGCATAGATGGAAAACCCAATCCAGACTGGAATTGTCATAAGCGTCATACCGAGCACACGTTGAAACGTATCAAGCCTGCCGCCAAGAAGCTCCATCATTTTGCGGTTACCAAGCGGGTAGGCAAATGCTGCTAAAACAACTGGAATGATACCGAGCAGCAACGTACGTGGTTCAACACTTTGTGCGTGCGGAATTTGGATAAGTACGACACCGGCAAAAATAATAAGTGTAATTCCAAGTGAGACAAGCGGGATCTTTTGTCGAATCTTTTTTTCGCCATCCGAGGTTTTCACAATCAACGTAAAGAAAGGGGCGAGCAGGACGCCCGCCACAATTGTCAATTGCCAAGTACCGGCAAGAAGCCATCCCGGACTGTAAGCTGCCGCGTATGTAAGTGGTGCGTAGAATAAGACAAAGGCCGTTACGCTCCAAATGAAAAACGGGGCGGGTTTATGGACGAATTCCTTCTTCACGTCACCAAGTCCTTTGCGGTAAGCGACGATAGCGAATAAAAAAGGTATCATAAATAAATAGCGTAAGGAAGCACTCCAAAGCCAACTTCCCCCCGACAGTTCCATAGATCTGTTCAAAATGAAGGTCACTGCGAAAAAAAACGGAGGAAAGGACACCAATCCAAATTTCTTTCATAAGCTACCTCCCTCTTACTTAAGCACGTTCTTCAAAAAGTTTCACTGCTTCGATGATGACTTTAGTCGCTTTTACCATGTTATCGACTGAAACATACTCGTATTTCCCGTGATAATTTTCTCCACCTGTGAAAATGTTAGGCGTTGGTAAGCCCATGTACGACAATTGGGACCCATCTGTACCGCCGCGTACGGGTACAATATTTGGTTCGATATTGAGATTTTTAAATGCATCGGACATGATCTCAACTATTTCCATGACGGGTTCAATTTTTTCACCCATATTGAAGTATTGGTCTTGGATTTCGAGTGTGACCGCATTTTCGCCATAGTCGTTTCTTAGATTGTCAGCTGTTTCAATCATTAGCTGTTTTCTTGCTTCGAATGTTTCACGGTCGAAATAACGGATAATATAGCCGAGAGTTGATTCTTCAATGGACCCGTTGGACTGCATGAGATGAACAAATCCCCCGTAACCATCCGTTTTCTCAGGTATCTCATCTACCGGCATTTTAGCCTGAAATTGGTTGGCTATTAAAATTGAGTTGACCATTTTACCTTTCGCGGTACCTGGGTGAACACTAGTCCCGTGGAATGTTACTTTTGCACTTGCGGCATTGAAGCTTTCATATTGTAGTTCCCCAAGAGGGCCACCGTCCATTGTATAGGCAAATTTTGCTCCGAATTTTTCGACATCAAACTTTTGTGGTCCACGCCCAATTTCTTCGTCAGGTGTGAAGGCAATTCGCAGTTTACCATGTTTTAAGTCTGGATTCGCAATCAAATACTCCATCGCTGTTACGATTTCAGCAATCCCCGCTTTATCGTCCGCTCCAAGAAGTGTTGTCCCGTCAGTCGTAATAAGGGTATGGCCGGCATAATTTTTCAGCTCGGGAAAAGCGTTCACTGTCATGACGATGCTGTCGTTCAGTTGTATGTCTTTGCCATCATAGTTGTCGATACGCTGTGGCTTAACGTTTTTTCCGGTAAAATCCGTGGTCGTGTCGACGTGTGCAAGAAAGCCGATGACTGGCACATCCCGGTCCGTATTGGCGGGAAGCGTTGCAAATAAATACCCGTTATCGTCGAGAGTAATGTCTTCTAGACCGATATTCGTTAGTTCTTTTTGTAATTCGTGCAGAAGGTCCCATTGGCCTGGTGTAGTCGGCGTAAAATTGCTTCCTGCATCTGATTGTGTATCGATTTTTGCATAACGTACAAGACGTTCGATTAATTTTTCTTTCATTTTTAAAAATTCCTCCTAATAATGAAGTACTGATTCATCTATCTTATCAGATTGTTCCGGTTTACGGAATACTTTACAACCCGACTTCCAATGCTAGCTGCTATGAAAACTTGCGCCGCATAATATGTCACCATAACGAATGCATCCCGGTATGGGATTTCCAGAACGAATCGATCGATTGCAAGAACTGAATCAGAGAAAATGAACAGCAGTGCGCCGATAATTGCGAGCGTCATTCGTGTGCGAATAGCCATCCAGCCCATCGTTAAAATAACGCCGATGTAGGCGATGATGGCGATACCAAGCACGGTTTGGCCAGCAGAAAATTGTGAACCGGCAACCCAAATAGCCATACCTGCACCGTAAAGGAGGAGAGGGGCGGCAACCCAGATTGGCATGGGTTTCTTCGCGCCATGACGAAAAGCAAAAATATAAAAAATATGACCAATGAAGAAGGTGATAAGTCCGGGTAAGAACCAATAGATGACGCCATCCGCAATCATGCAAACGAACAGTCCACCGATTATAATCCGTTTGTATGTACGGGAAAATAGAGGTCTTGTCATTAATGCAAATAGGATAATAAGTGCCATCGGAATCAGTTTCATTAAAATTTTGAAGCCGACCGGATCCGCTGGGATAAAGAAAATATAAACGATACCCATTACAATAATTGCAGTGAGCACTAGATTTCGAACCACAAGGAAAACCCCCTTTTCTACTACTTTTCTAGGAATGACAGGAGAAACCCTTTTTCGGTCATGCAGTTTTTGGGTTAGGTCGAGCGTCTTTACCCTTTTTTACTTGGACCGAAGCTCTTCTAAAAAAACGGTGACATGCTTTTTGGCAGCCATCAGGGGGGAGTACAAGGTTGAGAAAATACGCTTTTGTAAAGGGACATCGACCTTCAATTGTACAAGCTTTCCACTATCAAGTTCAGCTTTCACTGTATGAATGGAAACGGCCGCGATACCGAGCCCACATAGAATCGCTTTTTTCACACCTTCATTCGAACCGATAACTGTTTTCGAGGGCTTGACATTACCGATTGACTGAAGTAAATAATCTGTATACTCCCGTGTACCAGAACCAACTTCTCGCATGACCCAGTGAGAAGTTTGGAGGTCAGCTCCTTTAGGGTGGCGAATATTTGTCAAAGGATGTCCGCTTGCTGCGACAAGGATGAGTTCGTCTTCCATGAATGGCTGGATGATAAGCCCTTTTGTTTGCACACTACCTTCGATACAACCGATATCCGACCGAAATTCGCGGACCGCAATTTCGACGTCCTCGGTATTTGCAATTGCAACTTCTACATGCAAATCAGGATATTTATAATGTAGCCTCGTTAGTATCTCCGGCAATACGGACTCCCCAATTGTGTAACTTGCAGCGATGCGAAGAATTCCGCTAACCTCATTATGTTGCCATAAAATTTCTTCTTTTGTTTGCTCTGCGAGATGAAGTAATTGTATCGCACGTTCATACAAAACCACTCCGGCGGGTGTAATGTGAAATGTTTTATTTGCACGTACGAGCAATGAGGCTTTTAGTTCGTCTTCCAAATGTTTGATATGGAGACTGACAGTTGGTTGAGATATGTTTAGTGATTCACCGGCCCTGGTGAAATTCTTTTTTTCAATTACCGCAACAAACGTTTTCAATTCTTCAAGTAGCATGATGATAAGCTCCCTTCTATTAGTAATCTTAATCGATTTTATCATATATCCTCATTTTACTGATCGATAAGATGAGATTATACTTAAAGAAATGGAAGAAGGTATGGCTATGAAAAAAGGATTCTGGCTTGGAATTGGACTGACGTTTTTCATCGCAGTCATCGCAAAATTGGCAACACTACTCCCTTATATTTCGTTAATTGGTCCACTTGTTTTTGCAATACTAATCGGAATGTTATGGAATACGTTTTTTCCTGTTCGCGCAGAGTGGGAAGGTGGTATTGAGTTCGCGTCAAAAAAATTATTGCGTGCTGGTATTATCCTTCTCGGCATGCGATTGAATCTGGGCGATATTGCATCTGCAGGATGGCCAGCATTTTTATGGGCAGTGGGCAGTGTTCTAATCGGTATTGGAGCTGTATACGGTATAGCTCGTGCAATTGGGGCTGATAAAACAATCAGTTTTCTAACTGCTTGCGGAACTGGGATCTGCGGTGCAGCTGCCATTGTTGCAGTGGCTTCACAAGTAAAGGCAAAACCCGAGCAGACCGCAATTAGTGTTGCCATCATCGCTATTCTTGGAACGTTATTCACATTTGTCTATACTTTAGTATATCCAGTGTTAGAACTTTCAAGTGAGGCATTTGGCATGTTTGCAGGTGGGACACTTCATGAGATTGCACATGTTGTTGCAGCAGGGGATGTTGGGGGGACTGAAGCACTTGATTTTGCGCTTGTCGTGAAATTGACTCGTGTCATGTTACTCGTCTTTGTTGCAGGAGGAGTAGGAATCTGGATGTCACGGAAGAATAAACAGTCGGCAGAAAAATTCAAATTGAAGACACTTCCAATTCCATGGTTCATTTTCGGTTTCCTTGCAGTGAGTGCGCTGTATACCACGGGGATTGTACCGGAAGCGGTCGCATCAGTATTTGTCACACTCGCTTATCTATTAATGGCGATGTCAATGGCTGGGTTAGGTCTGAATGTGAAGTTCGAGGCATTCCGTAGTGCGGGGATGAAGCCATTTGTTGCAGGACTAGGAGGAACGGTTATTCTTGTACTTGTCGGTTATATGTATGCACGTTTTGTATTTTAAACAATATAGAGGCATAGAAAAAAGGCATCGCTATTGAAGCAGATGCCTTTTTCTTATATTTATTAAACAATTGAGTAATTCTTATGTGAAACAACAGTCAGATTTGACGCGGCGCCAATAAGTTCGGCGTCCTTCGATGAGATTTCAACGATGACGGAATTCTCAAGTATTTTAAAAATAGTACCATTTACTTCATGTTCATTACGGACAAATGAAATTTCTTCATCGATTTTGCGCGCTGCGACAAAATCCGACACTTCTTTTTCCCTACGTGGAAAAGCCATTCGAATTCCCCCTATTATCCATTCTCATCTTGCCATCTAATTAAAGAGTGCTTCGGGGAAACCCGCAGCAACAAGTAGATGAAGATGGAAAACAACTAATCGTAAACGATAACACACATGCTGTCTACTATTAGTATACCATATTTCAACGAAATTTGCAGGAATGCAGACTTTAATAGCTATGCTTAAGTTCAGAAACTTTTATCTTAATAAAAGCAAAGGGGTTGACATTATACCTGTAGGGGTATAATGTGTGGATATAGCTTAAATAAAAGGAAGTGATAGGTATGGAATACGATGACAAAGTAAAAAACAGGTTAAAACGAATTGAGGGTCAAATCAAAGGGATTTTAAAAATGATGGATGACAATAAAGACTGTAAAGAAGTAATTACACAATTGTCAGCCTCACGTTCAGCTATAGATAGAACGATTGGCGTTATTGTCAGCTCCAATCTAATTGAATGTATACAACAAATGGATGACAGCGATCCAAGAACACAAGAGGATATTGTAAAAGAAGCAGTAGAACTACTAGTAAAGAGTCGATGAAACAGTGGACTCTTTTCTTTTTAACGCATATCATACCCCATGGGGTACCACTAGAAAGGAAGATTTGATTGTCTGAGACGAAAAGAACTACCATTGTATTATTCAGTGGAGATTATGATAAAGCAATGGCGGCATACATCATTGCAAATGGTGCTGCAGCTTATGATCACCAAGTAACGATTTTTCATACATTTTGGGGATTGAATGCACTACGAAAAGAAGAACTAGTCCCAGTAAAAAAAGGCTTGCTAGAAAAAGTATTTGGCAAAATGATGCCGCGAGGTGCAGATAAGATGGGTATTTCCAAAATGAACTTTGCTGGAATGGGTCCTAAAATGATTAAACATGTTATTAAAAAGCACAATGCGATGACACTTCCGCAACTGATTGAACTAGCTGAAGAACAAGATATAAAGCTTGTTGCTTGTACGATGACGATGGATCTTCTTGGTTTGCAGCAGAAAGAATTGATGGATGGTATTCAGTACGGTGGAGTTGCTGCTTATCTCGGAGATGCTCAGGAAGGCAATGTAAACTTGTTTATTTAAATTTAATTCAATACAAAAAGCGGGAGGGTTTTAGATGATTGAAATTACACCATTAGAGATTCAAGAAAAGTTAAAAATGAACAAAACGATTCACCTAATTGACGTGCGTGAAGTAGATGAAGTGAAAGAAAGGAAAATAGCACAAGCAATTCATATTCCGCTCGGATTATTGGAATTCCGTATGCATGAATTGGATAAAGATATTGAGTACACAATGGTATGCCGCTCAGGTGGACGTAGTGGAAGAGCGGTGCAATTGCTTGAGGCGCACGGTTTTAAAGTGGTAAACATGGTTGGCGGTATGAATGACTGGGAAGGTCCAGTGGAATAACATTATTTTTTTACATTTAAAGATACCCATACGGGCATTGGTAGAAGGAGAAGATGACATGATAGAAACGGATTTCGTACTCGATGCAAAGGGGCTGGCTTGTCCAATGCCAATCGTCAAAACGAGAAAGATCATGAAAGAAATGGAACCAGGAAATGTGTTGGAAGTACAGGCAACTGATAAAGGATCTACGGCGGATTTAAAAGCATGGGCTGAGGGTTCCGGGCATGACTACTTAGGCACGACTGAAGATGCAGGAATTCTGACGCATTATGTACGTAAGTCGAGTGGAGAAGAACAAGTTGAGAAAAAACATCCGCATATTGTGTTGAATGAACAACTACAAGCTGTTTTAGAGGAGAACCGTGAAGTACTTGTGCTCGATGTTCGTGAATCGGCAGAATATGCATTCAATCATATTCCAGGGGCTAAGTCTTTGCCGCTTGGGGACCTTGAAAGTGAACTCGGGAATCTTGATAAAGAAGCGGAAATTTACGTCGTATGCCGTACAGGTAGCCGTAGTGATGTAGCTTCTCAGAAACTTGCTGAAGCCGGATTTTTAAAAGTGAAAAACGTTGTGCCTGGCATGAGTGAATGGAATGGACCAACAGAAAAGATTGTGTAATTAATAAATGAAATTACTAGGGGGGGTATACAAATGACAGTTCAACTAATGACTGCAAGTACAATAGCGAAAAAAGTAGTGAATCAAGAACCCTTTTTCATTCTAGACGTTCGTAATGAAGATGCATTTGTGGATTGGAAAATTGAAGGAGAGAACATTCAGTATCTTAATATCCCTTATTTCGATTTACTCGATGGGGTTGAAGAAATCCTGCATCAGCTTCCTGCGGGTCAAGATATCGTCGTTGTCTGCGCGAAAGAAGGATCTTCCATTATGATTGCGGAAATGATTGCGGAAGAAGGGCGTGCAGTTCATTACTTACAAGGTGGCATGAAGGCCTGGAGTGAACATTTGGAGCCAGTGAAAATTGGTGACTTGAAAGACGGCGGAGAGCTGTATCAGTTCGTACGAATTGGCAAAGGTTGTTTGTCATACATGATCGTTTCAAATGGAGAAGCGGCAACTGTCGATGCGACACGAATGACTGATGTATTTCTTGATTTCGCGAAAACGTTGGATGTTAAAATTACGCATATTTTAGATACACATCTCCATGCAGATCATATTTCCGGGGGACGCAAAATTGCAGAAGCCGTCAATGGAACGTACTGGTTGCCTCCAAAAGACGCTAGTGAAGTAACGTTTGCCTATGAGTCATTAGAAGAGGGGCGAACGATTATAATCGGTGATACGACGATTGCCATTCAACCTCTTTATACACCTGGACATACAATTGGATCTACATCATTCATAGTGGACGATACGTATTTACTTTCTGGAGATATCCTATTCATCGATTCAATCGGACGACCTGACCTTGCTGGTTTAGCTGAAGATTGGGTTGGCGATTTACGAGAGTCATTGTACAAACGTTATAAAGAATTGTCAGAGGAACTGATTGTACTCCCAGCGCACTTCATGATCATAGAAGAATTGAATAGGGACGGTAGTGTATCTGAGAAACTTGGTACATTATTTGCTGAAAATCACGGTTTGAATATTCAAGACGAAGCGGAATTCAGGGACATGGTGACTGGGAATTTACCTCCACAACCGAATGCCTACCAGCAAATACGTGAAACAAATATGGGGAAAATATCACCTGATGAAGAAACCCAGCGTGAAATGGAAATCGGACCAAATCGTTGTGCGGTTAGATAATTTATTGAAAACTAAGGAGAGATTAGTGATGGAATCAAACAAAGTATTAGACGCTAAAGGGTTGGCTTGTCCAATGCCGGTTGTACGTGCAAGGAAAGTCATGAAGGAAATGGAAACGGGTGAAGTGTTGGAGATTCTTGCGACAGATAAGGGTTCCGTCGCTGATTTAGCTGCATGGTCGAAATCCGGTGGGCATGACTTAGTGAAGCATACAGAAGAGGCTGGCGTATTTACGTTTTGGATCCGAAAAGGTTAATTTGAAACGGAAGGGTGTCTGCATAGTAGATGCCCTTTCTCCTTTTGAAAGGAGGAAAAAGTGGTGGATTTCGCGTTTATTGTGACAATATTTTTAATTGGATTTGTTGGTTCCTTTATTTCAGGAATGGTTGGTATAGGCGGATCAATTATAAAATATCCGATGTTGTTGTATATCCCGCCCCTACTTGGTGTTGCAGTCTTCACCGCTCACGAAGTATCCGGAATAAGTGCAATTCAGGTCTTTTTCGCAACAATTTCAGGTGTATGGGCGTACCGTAAAAGCGGTTATATTAATAAAACGTTGGTTCTTTACATGGGCTCGAGTATTTTAGTAGGTAGTTTTATTGGAGGATACGGCTCGAATTTGTTATCTGAAGGTGCTATCAACCTGGTCTACGGTATATTGGCAACAATCGCTGCGATTATGATGTTCATTCCGAAAAAAGGACTGGATGACATTCCTGTTGATAAAGTTACATTCAATAAGTGGCTAGCAACGTTGTTAGCGTTCATTGTTGGTATTGCGGCAGGAATTGTAGGGGCTGCAGGAGCCTTTATTCTTGTACCAATCATGTTAGTTGTTTTGAAGATACCTACGCGAATGACGATTGCAACTTCTCTTGCGATTACATTTATATCCTCAATCGGCTCGACAATAGGTAAGATCACAACGGATCAAGTGCTGTACGGTCCTGCGATGGTTATGATTGTTGCAAGTATTATAGCGGCACCCATTGGGGCGAAAATTGGTCAAAAAATGAACACGAAAGTACTTCAATGGTTATTGGCACTTCTTATTTTAGGAACTGCTATTAAAATATGGTTGGACTTTTAGCAAGTAATAAAATCCGTTATCACTCATTACGTAGGCGATAACGGATTTTATTTGTAATTGGATACAAGGTGGACAATATGTAAGGGATTCAAGTATTTACATGCACCATTTGTTTAATGAGTATTGAAAAAAATGAAGTATAGTGAATGTGATAGCGATATTTTTTAAAAAGGGCTTAAATAATATAATTTAAGGGGTGACTTAGATGCGAGCACGAGATTTAGGGTTGAAATTTGAAGGAGAAACGGGATTACATAACGCAATTACTGACGTTCCAGGGGTTACCGTTGGGTATTCAACAATCATTGAAGGGGAAGGTCCATTAGAGGTGGGTAAGGGTCCAATTCGCACCGGAGTAACTGCCATATTGCCACGTGGTAAACAAAATGAAATGAAGCCGATCTGGGCTGGAACATTTTCGTTTAATGGCAATGGTGAAATGACAGGTACACATTGGATAAACGACGGCGGATACTTTTTAAGCCCGATATGTATTACAAATACGCATTCAGTTGGTACTGTCCACCAGGCGGTAGTCAAATGGATGATAGATAATTATCAAGATCAATTCTTAAATGAACATTTATGGGCTATGCCTGTCGTTGCTGAAACATATGACGGTGTTTTAAATGATATTAATGGGCTTCATGTTAAAGAAGAGCATGTTTTGGCTGCAATACAATCTGCCCAATCAGGCGAATTGAAGGAGGGCAATGTTGGCGGAGGAACTGGGATGATTTGTTACGGGTTTAAAGGGGGAACGGGTACTTCTTCTCGTAAACTAGATATCGATGGAGAGGAATACCACATCGGAGTACTTGTGCAAGCAAACTACGGTAAAAGGGAATGGCTAAAAGTTTCAGGTGTCCCAGTTGGAGAACACTTGACTGAGAATATAGTACACACAAAGGAAATGGGCTCAATCATTGTAATTATCGGGACTGATATTCCAATGTTACCTCATCAACTAAAAAGACTTGCGAAACGTGCATCCATTGGGATTGGACGGAGTGGTAGTCCGGGGGGAAATGATTCCGGTGATATATTTCTTGCATTTTCAACCGCAAATGAAATGTCTATTCATCAAAAGGAAGACCCAATCCTAACTATGAAAGTCACAAATGATCAACAGTTTGACCCGATTTATGAGCAAGCTTGTCATGCGATTGATGAGGCGATTATTAACGCTATGATTGCAGCGGAAAGTATGTCCGCTCTTAAACCAAGCGGGAAAGTAGTTGAAGCTATTGATCATGAACGACTGATGGAAGTGATGAAGAAATATAATCGTTAATAAATAATAAATGAAGATGAATGCGTTGGCTTAGCAATTAAGAAATGGATAGGTATGTAGCGGAATAAAAACATCCGGTATCGCTCATGGAATGGGCGATACCGGGCTTTTAGATTTATTAGCGAAGCGTTCTTGAAGAAGCTTGTATAATTCCCTTCTTCAATTCCTTGATACCTTCTTTCTTTCGAACAAAGATGAAATAACAAGCGATGGTTAACCCAGCAATGAGCAAGGTAAGTACTGCCTGCACACGTAACGATTCAATGACGAGCATTGCGATAAAGATTCCTGTAATAACGAAAATAGTCGCATACGTTAGATAAGGGAACAACCACATTCTAATTTGAAGTGCTTCAGGGTTTTCACGTTCTAATCTTCTGCGCATTCTTAGATGTGTGAAGGCGATGAC
Organism: Sporosarcina sp. FSL K6-1540; assembly: GCF_038620285.1. Lineage (NCBI taxonomy): Bacteria > Bacillati > Bacillota > Bacilli > Caryophanales > Caryophanaceae > Sporosarcina > Sporosarcina sp. FSL K6-1540. Next base: position 1,386,539 of record NZ_CP152018.1, on the reverse strand, counting down.
AAGATACACTAAAAGTGCGACAGCCCCTGATGAATTGATGAGAAATAAAAATAGTTTATCGGGTGATACGTAACTGAATATGACCGCTATATAGGAAAAAACCGTGCTGAATAAGATTGCTCGAACAGGAACGCCCTTCTTACTCAATTTTAAAAAGGCTTTTGGCGCTTCGCCTTTCTGTGCCATTCCAAATAACATGCGTGAGTTGGCATATAATGCTGAATTTAAACAAGAGAGAACCGCCGTTAATACAACAAAGTTCATGATCTGGGCTGCAGCAGGTATTCCGATATAATCGAGAACGGCAACAAATGGACTGACCAGCAGATTTGCAGAGTTCCATGGCAACAAAGTGACCACGATCGCAATAGAACCGATATAGAAGATAAGAATCCGCCAAATGACACTGTTTGTCGCAATTCGGACCGCTTTCGCCGGATGATCTGATTCGCCAGCAGCAATCGTAACAATCTCGGTACCCATGAATGAGAAAATGACTACTGTAATTCCTAACAAGACGGAACCGAATCCTGTTGGCATGAATCCACCTGTCCCTAAGAGGTTTACTGTTCCAGGTGCAACAACACCTGGATACCATCCGAAAATCACGCAAAGACCGAGGACAAGGAATAAACCAATACTTACAACTTTTATGAGTGAAAACCAATATTCAAATTCCCCGAAAGATTTTACTGAAAAAAGATTTGTCAGTGTTAACAAAATGGTTAAGATTAATGCCATTAACCAAAGTGGGAATTCTGGAATCCAGTATTGCATAATAGCAGCACCGGCAATTGCTTCAATTGCTATAACGACAACCCAGAAGAACCAATATAACCATCCGATTGTAAAACCTGCCCATGGTCCAATCGACTCGGTTGCATATGTAGAGAAGGATCCGCTTGTCGGATGGGCGGCCGCCATTTCACCAAGCATGCGCATAACCAAGACGACAATTGTTCCTGCAAAAGCGTAGGATAGAATCGCACCTGGTCCAGACGCATTAATAACTGCTCCACTTCCGATAAACAAACCTGCTCCGATAACACCTGCAATTGAAATCATACTAATGTGTCGGATCTTTAAATCTGGATTTAACTGTCCCTGTTGATTAGACATATACATTCCCCCTTGTGTAAATAGTGAATTTTTTAGATGTAAGCGTTTCCAATCATTTGTTATAATATTCTTTTAAGTTGTTAAGTCAATCATACAGAAATAAATCTGAAAATTTGTAGACAAGTTGTAAGATGAAATGAATTTAAATTTTACGGAGTGTAAAATAAGGACTTGCTGCACTATTTTGGTCCGGTCATTGAACATGAAAACCGGTTTGCGTTTAGTAGCGCAACCGGTTTAACTTACTTATTACCTAACAATCGAGAGGTCATGATAGCACCCTCAAGCGCTAGACGCTTAGATGGCTCCATAAAGTCTTCGCCTAGAAGTAATTCCAACTTTTCAAGACGGTGGTACAGTGTTTGTCTAACTATGAAAAGACGGTCTGCAGTCTCTTTTTTCGATCCACCGCATTCGAGATAAACACAAAGTGTTTCAAAGAGGTTGCTTTCCATCTTCAGATCGTAGTCGAAAACTGTTGATAAGTAATCTTGGACATATGTTTCAAGGTAACCGTTGTTCTCCACTAATAGAAGAAGCCTATAAATGCCTAAGTCTTCATAGAAATATGATTTTGTAATGCCAGACTCGCGCATTTTTAAAACATCTTCAGCTTCTTTGTATCCTTTTTTTGCATCCGTAATTTCTTTGTAGACTGTACTTACTCCAAATGTACATCTGGTTCCGTCAATGAAAGTGTTGTCTTTTATGTTAACAATATGTTCAATAATTTGAGAAAAACGATTAGTCTCATCTATCAAGTGATCTGCAGCGATGAAGGATGCAATGATGACAATCTCACTTTTGCTGGATGCAACTGCGGGGAAGAACCCATTACGTTTAAAGAGTGACCGTATCATCATCGAGCGTTGCAGTTTAATCTCTTCCCATTCTTCTTCACCAAGATTCGTTTCGAATGTCTTCATTTGTATGATGAACACTCTGAAGTATGTATTGCGGCTTTTGGAGGGCAAATAGGCATGAAGGTCTTCCTGTTCAAAGGATCTGCCGCTCAATAAATTCCGAACGAATTCATCTTCGTTATTCTGTTTGCGCTCTTCTATTGTTCGGTTACGTAACAAAATTTGAGCGATTGCAAGTGCAGCGCGGTCTAATATGAGAAATGGAAATTCATCCGACAGTTGTTCTGTCACCTCGAGGAATAGATACCCCCAAATTTGTCCTAGCCCACTAACAGGCATTTGTGCAAATTTCTGATCCTTCAGCATGAGGAATTTCTGTCCTGTATTGATCGATGGGGATCTTTCAAGATGGACTCGGATGGTTATTTCCAACTCTTTGATCTCAGACGGATAGTAATAAGGCTTCGTATCATCACTAATGAACAGGATATTATGTCGGAAAAATTGATTTAGTTCTTGTAGGATTTTTAAAATACCGTTGGGTGCAAGAGAAAGTGTAATGAATTTCCTTGATAAGATATCGAGTTGTGAAAGCATCTGATGATGTTGATTAATGATAAATGTATGAAGGTCTTGAGTTATATCGACAAATTTCACAGTTTTTTCGAAGACGATGAATGGAAATGCGTGTTTGTCTGCGAGTTCAATAATTTCAGGTGGAATTAGCTTAAAGTAAGGTCCTACTTCTATACATATACATGCCACATCTTTTTCTATCAGCCTCGATACATACATTAGCTGGCTTGGAAGATCGAGTTGTAAGCCAACGCCTGTCGTAAGAATCATCTCTCCTCCATTTATTAAGGCATCGAATTCTTTTACCTCTAATACATGAGACCATTTTACTTGACGGTCCAATCCTTCTTTTCCTGCAACGACTTTGGCGTGTTTGAATGAGCTTCGTGAAAGAACATCGCGGACAGTAAGTTTTAAGGTATTCATTATAGGTGTAGACCTCCATAACGTTAAAATAATCGCCTAATGATTAGACAAAGTGTAAATTGAAAGTAATCTAAATTATTTGTAAAGTATAATATGAAGTCTAGCGAAGATAGCGTAAAGTAGCAAGAACAATAGAACGGGGGAATGAAAATGATTTTAACGCAGGTAGAAAAGAAGACGCTTACAAACTTCATCAATGGACAATGGGTAAAATCAACAACAGATAAATATGAAGAGGTACCAAATCCAGCGACAGGAGAAATATTGGCCGAAGTTCCTATCTCCACACTTGAAGATTTGAATAAAGCGGTAGAGGCGGCGAAAACAGCATTTGCGAAGTGGAAGAAGGTTGCTGTTCCTCAACGGTCAAGGATCTTATTTAAATACCAGCAATTGTTAATAGAGAACTGGGAAGCACTAGCGAAAATCATTACGATTGAAAACGGTAAAAACTATGCTGAAGCGTATGGCGAAGTACAGCGCGGGATTGAGTGTGTTGAATTTGCTGCAGGAGCCCCGACGTTAATGATGGGGTATCAGCTTCCTGATATCGCAACGAACATTGAATCGGGTATGTATCGTTATCCAATAGGCGTAATTGGTGGAATTACACCGTTCAACTTTCCGATGATGGTCCCTTGCTGGATGTTCCCACTTGCAATCGCTAGTGGAAATACATTCATCCTAAAACCATCAGAGCGTACGCCACTTTTGGCGAACCGTCTTGCAGAATTATTGCATGAAGCGGGTCTGCCTGACGGTGTTTTCAATATCGTCCATGGTGCGCATGAAGTCGTAAATGGCATTCTCAATCATCCAGATATTCCGGCCGTGTCGTTCGTAGGTTCACAGCCGGTTGCTGAGTATGTGTATAAAACAGGAACTTCAAATGGTAAGCGTGTCCAAGCATTAGCGGGCGCGAAAAACCATACAATCGTTATGCCGGACGCGGATATGGATTTGACGATCACAAATATTATTAACGCAGCTTTCGGATCCGCTGGAGAAAGATGTATGGCTTGTGCGGTTGTCGTTGCAGTTGGTGATATTGCAGATGAACTTGTCGAGAGATTAGTAGACGAGTCGAATAAACTGACGATTGGTAATGGACTAGAAGAAGGGATTTTCCTTGGACCTGTTATTAGGAATTCACATAAAGACAAGACACTGGGTTACATCGAATCAGGTATTGAGGAAGGCGCCAAACTATTACGGGATGGCCGTGAAGACAAGTCTACTTCCGAAGGCGGTTATTTCGTCGGTCCGACAATTTTTGATAATGTCACTCAGGAAATGAAAATTTGGAAAGAAGAGATTTTTGCTCCTGTGCTATCTATTGTAAGAGTGGATACATTGGATGAAGCAATCGAACTTGCGAATAAATCAGAGTTTGCAAACGGGGCTTGTTTATTTACAGATAGTGCAAGTGCAATCCGGAAGTTTAGAGAAGAAATTGATGCGGGGATGCTTGGTGTGAATCTTGGTGTTCCAGCTCCGATGGCGTTCTTCCCGTTTTCTGGTTATAAAAAATCATTCTATGGTGACTTGCATGCGAATGGTCGCGACGGAATTGAGTTTTACACACGGAAGAAAATGTTGACTGCGCGTCACTAATACTAGAAATTAATCGTGAAATTAGGAGGGGGTAGAGAAGATGACTACAGCAAAAGAGACTACAGGGTCATTAGTTGAAAAGGACCGGGAGAACGTTTGGCACCATATTTCTTCCTATAATGAAAAGAACCCACCAATGGTAGTGGAGAGTGGGGAAGGAGCTTGGATTACAGATCATAATGGCAATCGTTATCTAGATGGAATGTCTGGACTATGGTGTGTGAATGTCGGTTATGGTCGTGAGGAGCTAGCTCAAGCTGCCTATGATCAGATGAAAAAGATGGCCTATGCACCGATGACCCAAAGTCATGAGCCTGCTATTCTGCTTGCAGAAAAGTTGAATGAAATGCTTGGTGGTGACTATAAAATATTTTACTCAAACAGCGGATCCGATGCGAACGAAGTAGCGTTTAAACTTGCGCGTCAATACCATCAGCAAAATGGGGAACCGTCACGCTACAAATTCATTTCCCGCTATCGTGCGTATCATGGGAGCTCCATGGGGGCACTGGCAGCAACAGGGCAAGCACTGCGGAAATACAAGTATGAGGCACTTGCACCGGGGTTCTTGCACATCGCCCCTCCGGACAATTACCGCAGACCTGCGGGACAGTCAATTGAGGAGTACAACATACAACGTGCCCAAGAGTTTGAAGAGAAAATCATTTGGGAACAGAAGGAAACAATCGCTGGGATTATTATGGAACCGCTTATTACAGGAGGCGGTATACTCATCCCACATCCAATCTACTTGGAAAAGGTTCAGGAAATCTGTACACGCCACGGTGTACTGCTAATTGTTGATGAAGTCATTTGTGGATTCGGCAGAACTGGGAAAGACTTTGGTCATCAGCATTTTAAGTTGAAACCGGACATTATTACGATGGCAAAGGGACTAACGAGCGCTTACTTGCCACTTTCGGTTACGGCTATTCGAAAAGATATTTATGAAAAGTTCGATACAGGAGAAGATAACAGTCATTTCCGCCATGTTAATACATTTGGCGGGAATCCTGCGGCTTGTGCAGTCGCGTTGAAGAATCTTGAAATCATTGAGAGAGAAAATCTTGTTGAACGGTCGGCTGAGCTTGGCGAGCGCCTTCTAAAAGAGTTGGCTTGCTTATTGGATCATCCTTTTGTTGGCGATATTCGCGGGCTCGGATTCTTGTTAGGCATTGAACTTGTAGAGAACAAAGAAACGAAAGAACCTGCTGCAAACGCCCGTGTTGCGAAAATCATTGGCGAATGTAAGGCGAATGGACTTATTATTGGAAGGAACGGCGATACAGTTGCTGGCTATAACAATATTCTAGCGCTAAGCCCACCGCTGTCTTGTACCGATGAAGACGTGGACTTTATTATTGCGGTTATGAAGAAAGTGTTCAATGAAAATGCATGAGTTAGGATGAGATTTTTAATCTTGCTAAACCAAAAACGGAGAACCTCCAATTATAGGGGTCCTCAGTTTTTGGTTTTATTTTTTCTGAAGACCATTGAAACGCGCTTCTCGCTACGCTCTTTCATACGCTGAAAATTCTCGAGATGTTTCCAAATGGCGATTGCAAATAACAAAGTTGCTATTACGACTGGCCAGTATCCGTCTGCCAATACTGCCATCGCGATGAGCGTGACGTAGAGCATCAGCACACCAAACACGAGAAAGTCTGTTACTAGCGCTACGACGACAAATAATGCAAAACCAATGAGACCGATCTGCCAGTCGATTGCAAGCAGTACACCAATTATTGTCGCTGTTCCTTTTCCACCGTTAAAGTTCATATAAAATGGAAAGTTATGCCCAATAACGGCTGCGGCGGCTGTAAGAAATAAAAGTAAAGCCAAAAAGGCTTCTGAAAATCCTGCGTTTTCTGCGAAATAGTGCACAAGTAAGACAGCTCCTGCACCTTTACTGATATCGATTACTGCAACTAATGCGCCGAACTTCTTCCCGAGAACAATGGTCGCATTCGAGGCACCGGCATTTTTCACACCGGTTTCTTTCAAGTTAACGCCGGATATTTTCTGCGCAACAACTGATCCATGCAGGCAACCAACTGCATATCCCCATAAGAGCACGCCTACAATCCATAACCACATATCAAGTTCCTCCTAAAATAACGGTAGTCTAAGTGTAACATTCCACATAGACACAAGTTTCAGAAATATTATTCGGTAAACTATTGACAAAGTATTGAGATATCTACTATACTATGTCACAAGATGGAAAACTGAATATCACAAACTCTTATCAAGAGCGGCGGAGGGAATAGGCCCTGCGATGCCCGGCAACCAGCAAGTGACTAACTTGCAAAGGTGCTACTTCCTACAGATTCGTGCGAACGGTCTGAAAGATAAGGGGAGGAATAAGCGAAAGCGTAACCCTCTTCTTAAGCGAAGGGGGTTATTTTTCATTCCAAAAATACCCCTAACGTCTCCGCCCATTACAATCACATCCATCTAAAAAAACTCTGGAGGTAATGACGATGACAAAACTTCAACCCGAAACACTTCTTCTGCACGGTGGACAAAAACCGGATCCTGTAACAGGTTCACGCGCAGTTCCAATTCATAGAACCTCATCTTTTGTATTCCGTGATACAGAACATGCTCAAAAACTATTTGCACTACAAGAAGCAGGCAACATCTATACACGAATTACAAATCCAACTGTTGCAGTTTTTGAAGAGCGTATTGCGCTTCTTGAAGGTGGTACGGCGGCAGTTGCATTCTCCTCAGGTATGGCAGCTATCGCTTTCTCTATCTTGAACGTAGCTGGTGCTGGAGATGAAATTGTCGCAGCAAGCAACTTATATGGCGGTACTTATAATTTATTCGCCGCTACACTTCCGCGCTACGGTATTAATGTAAAGTTTGTCGATGCAACAGATCCTGAAAACTTCCGTGCAGCAATTACAGATAAAACAAAAGCAATATTCGCAGAAACAATCGGTAACCCGAGTCTTCATGTACTCGATATTGAAGCGGTTGCGGACATTGCGCATGAAAACGGACTACCGCTTCTTATTGATAGTACATTTGCTTCGCCATATGGTTCGAATCCTATCGAATTTGGTGCGGATGTTGTCATCCATTCCGCTACAAAATGGATTGGCGGACACGGTACCACGATCGGTGGAGTTGCTGTTGATGCGGGTACATTTGACTGGACGCAAGGGAGGTTTCCTGGCTTCACAGAGCCTGATGCGTCATATCATGGTCTCCGTTACGGAATTGATACAGCAGCGGCGGCATTTGCGACTAAACTACGCGTTCAACTATTGCGTGACTTCGGACCTTGCTTAGATCCAGATAGTGCATTTAATTTCCTCCAAGGACTTGAAACACTGCATTTGCGTGTGACAAGACATAATGAAAATGCCGTTAAAGTAGCGGAGTTCTTGAAAAAACATCCATCTGTCGAATGGGTAACATATACAGGCAACGAAGATCACCCATCTTATGACCTTGCGAAAAAGTACTTGAAAAACGGCTTCGGTTCCATTATTGTATTTGGTATTAAAGGTGGACGGGATGCAGGCCGGAACGTGATTGATAACGTCAAAATCTGGTCGCATGTTGCGAATGTTGGGGATGCAAAATCACTAATTATCCATCCAGCTTCAACGACGCATCAGCAGCTTGGGCCTGAGGACTTAAAAAAATCAGGTGTGACTGAAGAATTGATTAGACTATCGGTGGGCCTTGAATCCGCGGAAGATATTATTGCAGACCTTGCACAAGCAATCGAACTAGCGGTACCAGTAACAGTATAATTTTTTGGTGACAAGAAAGGGCGTGACAATCGTGGAGACGGGGATAGTGGAAATCGGGCATCTGGTATTGGAATCAGGAGTCGTCTTGGTAAATGTACAGCTTGCCTATGAAAGAACGGGCAGGTTGGATGCACCCCATGTACTTGTTTGTCATGCCTTGACAGGAAGTCACGTGACAGTTGGAACGGATGACTATCCGGGTTGGTGGAGCGGTCTTGTCGGCAAAGGAAAAAGTATCGATACAAATGAATTATCCGTTATCTCTTTTAACGCACTTGGCGGAAGTGACGGATCAACAGGACCGTTAACTGTAAATCCGGACACAGGCGAGCTGTATAGAAATTTATTTCCAGAAGTAACGATTCGAGATATGGTGCATGCAGAACGGAGAGCGCTGACGGTATTAGGTGTCAATCGATTAAGGGCGGTCATCGGGGGTTCGCTCGGTGGCATGCGTGTACTGGAATGGGGCATTATGTATCCCGAGGGTATGGATATTCTTTTCCCGATGGCGGTGACACCACAATCAACTAAAATTGGGAACATGGAATCTCCTTTTGGGAATAGCAGAAATGACATGGAGAGCTTCTACCCCTTAATCCGTGCCATGAATACGCATGACATCGGCCGTGGTCGAGGAGGCGTTGAACTAGCTTCCCGCCTGATATCTGCAAAAGTGGTGGCGTTTGCGTTTACACACGATCCGATGTATCCGACGGATGAAATTCGAACGTTCGCCTATATGATTCCAAACTCTATATATTGTTTGGTCAATACAAAACATGGCTATGAAAGTTTTTTAACGGAATTTGAAAAATGGGGACTCATCATCAAACAGTCCATGGAGGTGGCGTTATGGCGTCAATCAAAGTCGCTCTACTTGGCTTCGGCACTGTAGGTGAAGGGATTTATAGGATTTTGAATGAAAGGAAAGAAGAGATTAAGCGGGAAATGGGCTGTACAATCGACATTGTTTCCATTTTGGTCCGGGATAAGGAGAAAGAACGTCTAGCGACACCTGGAACGAAGATAACGGATGACATTCAAGAAATCCTGTTAAATCCGGACATTGACCTCATATTTGAGGCGATTGTTGGAGAAGAACCCGCTTATACGTTTCTTTCGGATGCAATAGAAAAAGGTTTTCATATAATAACTGCGAATAAGACCATGTTTGCGAAACATGGTCCGGCGTTACTAAAACATGCGGAGTTCCGTGGAGTTTACGTTGGGTATGAAGCAACGACGGCGGGTGGCATACCGATTATCCGTACGGTGACAAACTTGTTACCGACAGACCGGGTGTTACGAATTAGAGGTATTTTGAATGGCACTTCCAACTTCATCTTAACGAAGATGCGGGAAGAGGGAATTCCATTTAAAGCCGCGCTTCACGAAGCACAGACGCTTGGCTATGCGGAAGCGGATCCGACGGACGATATAAGTGGCAAAGATGCCTTTCGGAAACTGATGATTTTGAGTGCACTTGCATTCGGTACGCAACCAAATTGGCAAGACGTTTCGGTTGTTGGAATCGACAAGATTACTATTGAAGATGTGGCGGATGCATCTAAGGCTAAGCTTCGTTATCGGCATGTCGCTGATATTTTGATTGACGAAAAGGGGACATTGCACGGAAGTGTTGGCCCGGTACTTATCGGAACTCATCATTCGCTATATGGTGTCGAAGGTGTGGACAACGCAATCATCGTTGAAACTGACTATCTCGGTGCCTTAACACTTGTCGGTCCGGGTGCAGGTATGTACCCAACGGCAAGCGCAATGGTCGGAGACTTCCTTCAAATGATTGGAAAACGTGAAAAGGTTCTTGTTAATAGTTAAGAAAAAGCGATTCCATTTATGGAATCGCTTTTTCTAGTTATTATTTTAATTTCATCAACTTTAATTCGGCTTTCAACGCTTTGAGCAACGCGACAACCATGAGCAGCATGACGAAAGAGAAGGGCAATGCAGCGATGATGATCGTGTTTTGCAAAGCGGTGAGGCCGTTGACAGATAGCAAAATGAGCGCAATTGTCGATTGGATAACGCCCCAAATGAGCTTCACATTATTCGGCGGTGTCAACGAACCATTCGTTGACTGCATGCCAAGGACAAATGTTGCTGAATCGGCTGAAGTAACGAAGAACGATACAATCAATAAAATTGCGAAGACTGATATCATGAACGACATTGGCATAACATTGAACATTTCGAAAATCGTCAGTTCTGTACTGGATTGCGTCAAGTCGACAAGCCCTTTTTTCTGGATATCAATCGCTGTCGTTCCAAACGCTGAGAACCAGAATGTAACCAGCAAAGTAGGTGCAGCAAGTACGCCAATCATGAACTCCCTGATTGTACGGCCTTTTGAAACACGGGCAATGAACATACTGACAAACGGTGCCCATGAAATCCACCATGCCCAGTAGAATATTGTCCAGTCGTCAAGCCATTTCCGGTCGGTAGAGTCCAATGGTGCTGTACCGAAACTCATTTGGACAAGGTTTGAAAAGTAGCCGCCAAATGAATCAGTGAACATATTGAAAATGAGTAATGTCGGTCCAAGAACGACGATAAATCCAAGCAGTGCAAGAGCAAGGACTAAATTTGTATTCGATAAATATTTTATGCCCTTACTTAATCCTGACCATGCAGATGCAACGAACAGGACCGTGACGATTGCGATGATGACAAATTGTGAAAAGATATTGATCTCAACACCAAATAAGTAGTTTAGGCCTGCATTAATTTGAACAGCGCCGAAGCCGAGTGATGTAGCAACGCCGAATGCTGTTGCGAAAACGGCGAGTACATCGACGAGAGTACCCCATGGTCCAACCATTTTTTCACCGAATATCGGCTTCAATGTTGCTGAAATTAATCCCGGTTCCCCTTTGCGGAACTGGAAGAAGGCTAAAGATAGCGCAATGACTCCGTACATGGCCCATATGTGAATCCCCCAGTGAAAGAAAGATTGACGTAAGGCTTCTTTGAAAGCAGCATCCGTATTTGGATCTTCCGAAGCAGGACTGATTGCAAAGTGTGATAATGGTTCAGCGGCACCATAAAAGACTAGGCCGATACCCATCCCGGCGGAAAACAGCATGGCAACCCATGTAACTGTTGAAAACTGCGGACGGTCCGTATCTTTTCCAAGCCGGATTTTTCCGTATGGACTGACGATGAAAAAGAAACTGAGCGCTAACATAAATGACATGAGCAGCATATAGTACCAACCGAAAGACGACGCAACAAAGTTTCGGACATTCGTTGTAACAGCCTCAAAACTTTCAGGTGCAAACGCGCCATATCCGACGGTCAAAATAATCAGACCAATTGTGATGTAAAAGACATTTGAAATTTTCTTCATAATTCCCCCTCGTGGAGCTGGTAATTTGGAAACAGCTTCTTACTATACTAGCAAAGCATATTGAAAGCAACCAATCGATGTATTTAGTATTTTCTCTTATAGCGATTTCCATACCTTTAACGGAACGATACCCTATCTTAAATAAAACAAAACCGGCTGAAAATCCGTAGATTTTCAACCGGTTTTTCAATCTTCATCTTTAATGTCACGATCGGGTGGAATAGGTTCGTTCCGCCATTCATCGATTTGGTGTTTTAACATTTCGAGCTGTTCTAAATAGAGTCCAAACTGATCTTTGTTAATAAGGAATTTTTCACCATCATGGACGGAACGGATGCGACCTTCCCGCACGTACTTTTCTACTTGTTCGACAGGCATACCTAGATGTTCAGCGGTTTCTTGGATTGTTATGTACATCGATCCATCTCCTTAAAAAATCCCTCTATTTCAATCGCTAACAGTGAAATGGAGGGGATGGGTTATGTTAAATAAGTTTTTCGAATTTCAAACGTTTATTTAAAATCATCATAATCGGAATCCCGATAGCCATAACGACGAATTCACCTATTGCGACTGTTAACCAGGTAAGTAGGAAAGGCAGTTCTAATGCTAGATTCAACTCGAAAGCAATGATGAACATTGTAAAGGTGAAAACAAGCGTGTTGAAGACCATTCGCTTGAATATTCCAGATATGAATTTAGCAGAGAAAATCGTAATTGAAAGGGCTAGGATTGATTGGCTTACCCCAAAAAATAAGTCATACATACCAAGTGGGGAAAATAAGTTTGTCACAAATACACCAAGCACAATTCCAAATATGAGCTTTTTATTGAACACGACAAGATGGTTGAACATCTCAGGGATTCTAAATTGGATGGCTGAGTATGCTAATGGTGCTATTAATAGGGAAACAGCTACATATAAAGCGGCGATAATCCCGCTAATGGCCATTGTTTTTATTTTCATTATTCATTTCCTCCTAGTTTTTTTAGCGTGGGATGGTTGACGAACCACGTGTTAAAAAGCCTGCAATCCAGTGTATCATAGTGTTTTTGATTCGTACATGTCAATACATGTGAAAAATGAAGAAGTAAGAATTTGGATAGGATAAATATCGATGTCAGAGTCTCGTTGGGCCATGGAACAGCTCGGTATAAATGATCGAGAAAAGTGTAGGAATGATGAATGTGGTTAATCAAGGCGAGGGAAAAGAGCTATCAACCTCTAGGGGAAATAGCTCTTCTTTGGGAGTTTAATGAATTTTCTAACCTTTCGGATCTAAAGGTTTGTTCGCTTTGCCATCCAGTTCCGTATGGCAGTAATAACTTCTTTTAATTCCATCCCGCTGTCCGTTAGCTCATATCCAACTATAGTAGAAGAAGGCTCAAGTTGTTTTTTTGTAACGAGGCCTTCTTTGATTAATTCATTCAACCGTTCTGTTAAAAGTCGATCTGATATCCCTGGAATATCTTCAGTGATTTCATGAAAACGCTTGGGTCCGGACATTAGTGTATAAATAATTACCCCCATCCATCTCTTACCAATAAATTCAATTGTATCGTGAAAGTTGTTGCAGACATGTGATGAATTCCCACAATTTTTCGGTTGATTCACTAGTCGAACCTCCATTCTGCTTTATCTTTCATCTATCTTAACATGTATCGTTAGGGTTGACATAACAAACTTACTAATGGTAAGTTGAATGCAGGTACTTACTATTAGTAAGTTTTAGAAAGGGAGGCAATACAATGACTACAACATTGAACTCACATTTATATAGTGTAATGAAGGACAGAAAATCGGTAAGGGTGTTCGATCCGAACGCTACAATCGCAAAAGAGGAAATTGCAGAAATGCTGAAGCTGGCAACAATAGCTCCTTCATCTAGTAACCTGCAATCTTGGAGTTTTATAGTTATCCAAGACCCCGAGGTGAAGAAAGAACTGCAAGTAATCGCTAACAATCAAGTCCAGGTGGGGGATTCATCTGCCGTTATCGCTGTCTTAGGTAATATCGATGCGTATAAAAAGGTGGAGCAAATCTATACACAAAATGTTGCAGAAGGTCATATGGATGAGTCGATTAAAGATCGTACGATTGCCAGTACGAATGCGGTCTATCCAACTATTCCAAGAGAGGCAAGAATGAATATCGCTTCTTTCGATGCGGGGCTAGTTTCTATGCAATTGCTGTTGATTGCCAAAGAAAAAGGCTATGATACTTCAACAATAGGTGGCTTTGATAAAGTGAAATTTGCTGAGAGATTCGACCTTCCTAGTGATCAATTCCCAATTGTACTGATTGCCTTAGGAAAGGCCGCTTCCCCGGCATACGGGTCTTCCCGCTTGCCTTTAGATGAAGTTGTGCGTTTTATATAAGAAATTTATTGCCCGGGATGCTACATGCATTTCGGGCTTTTTTGTATACAGATTTTTAGTTTATATTAATAACAATTATTGACATTATGTTAAGTTGTATTTATGGTTAATACTAATTAACTGTTAATCGGAACGAAAGAAGGTGTTGTAATGGATTCTAGGTTATCTAACAATATGAAAGAGATTATTAAACGTAGAAGAGATGGATTGCAATCAGATTCCGAATACCAAGATGTGATTGAAAATAGGCATCTGTAAAACAAGTGAGCTAACGACAAGGTTACGAATTACGTCAAGTACTGTAAGCCAATTATTAAACAGACCTGAGAAAAATCAATAAAGAAAATCGTAGGGAATTGAAAATAAAACTCGATCAATTAAGAAGGATAGCCTATTTCGAAAAACTTACATAAATTGAGCAAACGATTAACGAAAAGTAGTAGGAAAAGTTAGGAATGAAGGATATTCAGGAGTTACATCGTATATTTCAAAAGTTGGAAAACATTATAACTCAAAAAAAGTGAGGTGGATAACATGGTATATAAAAGGGAATCAATCCATATTGTATGGCTAATCTTATTATTACTTGTTTTGGCTTCTAATTTTGCTTTATACCGCTCTTCCTTTGGGCTTAACCTGTTGCCTACAAAAACGAATGGTGTCGTGCTAGGTTCCATCCTTGATTTAACCATTGTGGCACCCGTTTTATTTTTAGCTTGGCAACGTAAAATGAGTTGGAAGTATCTCATTGTGTTGATGGCTGGGGGCCTTATGGTTGCACGCTTTATGATTCCGATGGAGTATTTAGCTCCTTTTAAGACGATTACGTTAGCAGGTTTTGTAATAGAAGGTGCACTCGTTTTACTTGAAGTTCTGTTGTTAGTAACTCTTTTTAAATATTTACCCGAAATCATTCAAACGGTGAAGAAAAGCCCTTTACCACTTTTATTTTCTTTCTCTCATGCAGTGGACGAAAAGGTAAGAAAGCATCCGATTATTCAAGTGATTTGTTCGGAAATGCTCATGTTTTATTATGCTTTTTGTATTTGGAAAAAGAAACCGCAAGAAAAAGACAATACGTTCACACTCTACAAAAAATCAAGTTTAATCGCCTTTCAAGTGATGATGATCCATGCAATTGTGATTGAAACAATCGGTATTCACTGGTGGTTGCATGACAAATCATTTATTTTATCGCTTATTCTGCTAGTGATAAACATCTACTCAGTCCTGTTATTTTTAGGTGATATTCAAGCACTACGCTTCAATCCTTTGCAGATAGAGCATGAAAGTATGTATGTTTCTCTAGGTTTGATGAAACGTATGGAAATCCGATGGGAAGATATTGAGGAGATAATAGAAGACCCTGATGTATTGGAACAAAAATTTTCGAAGAATACGATTGATTTTATTGCACGTGATTTTGAGAAAGTGTACCCGAGTGTCCTATTAAAGTTGAAATATCCAGTAGAAGCGACACTGTTGATGGGGGTAAAGAAATTCTATGATCAAGTAGCTATTCGAGTAGATGATTCGGAGAGGTTTAAAGAACTGGTGAAGCAAAAGTTATGAAGATAGATGTTGTATCTCACCGGTTTAGCTAGGTTCGTATAATCACTTGTGGATTCAATTAAGTAGAATTAAGGTATTGGAGAATTTGATTTATGTGGTATCTTCTACTGTAGAGAGAGTAAGGGGGGATCACTTTGTCACAACGTATTTCATATCTAGTCGTGCTGGTAGGTGCGATACTTTGGGGGACGACTGGCACAGCCCAAACATTCATGCCGCAAACGATTCATCCGTTGGCAGTTGGGGCATCGAGGCTTGCTATAGGGGGTTTTTCGTTACTAGTTATTTTGCTCATTATTCGTAAAATCGATTTTCGAAATTGGCCTTGGAGATCTACCCTGTATGCAGCTATTTCGATGGCCATTTTTCAGTATTTATTTTTTTCTTCTGTCAGATTAACGGGGGTTGCTATAGGCACGGTCGTCACAATCGGAAGTGCTCCAGTTTTTTCTGGAATCATTGAATGGTTACTAGTAAAACGCCGTCCGACCCGGGTGTGGATCATGGCGACAGCACTTGCAATTATAGGGTGTGCACTGCTCTTTTTAAATAAAGATGGAATCGTTGTAAATCCAGTGGGAATCGCGATGTCACTTGGGGCTGGATTGTTGTTTGCTTTTTATACACTTGTCAATAAAGACGTACTAGACAAGGTAGATCCTGTGCCTGCTGTTGCGGTTATCTTTTCGATGAGTGCGATAATGCTCATGCCATTCTTGTTTTTATTCGAAACGGAAGGGCTTATGACGGGGCGTGGAATTTCTGTTGTGTTGTATCTTGGGATTGTCACAACCAGTGTGGCATATATCCTGTTTTCTGCCGGATTGAAACGGATACCTTCATCGTCAGCAGTCACCCTGTCACTTGCTGAACCACTTACTGCTGCTATATTGAGTGTGATTGTTGTAGGTGAACGACTGACAGGAACGTCGTGGATGGGTATTGCGATGTTGCTTGGCGGAATTCTTGTGTTGACGTTGAGTGGTAGGAAAGTGAAGGTTTGAACAGTCTTTTTGTTTTTGAAATTCAAAATACAGGAAGCTTTAAAGGCTTCCTGTATTTTTTTGATTTTTCGATTTGGAATAAAGCTTTGTAGCGATAAAACCGACCAAGATTAGCATCGTTGCTAGGATTCCACCTTCTAGGCCGAATGCACCACCAGTCAGCCAATCATGTCCCTCGGCTAGTTCAACGCTATAGATGCCATTTGGTGCTGTACCGCTTACCGCAAATCCAAAAACATTCCCTTGGAAGTAGTTCCACGTAATATGATAACCAATCGGTAGCCACAAACTTTTTGTGGCGTCAAACATATAAGCGAATAAAAGCCCGACCAGTGCAATATTCATTAATCCTAAAAGACTTACATTTGGATTTGCACCATGGGCGATGCTGAAAATTAAAGCGGATGCTACGTAGATAACCCACTTTTTATTTCCCCTACTTGCCATGGTGGACATGACATATCCTCTAAAGAACATCTCTTCAAAGATTCCGACAAGAATAAATAGAACTAGAAAAGTAATCGTAAATATTGAGAAATGAGGGTTTGACAATGAATTAAGGAGTGTCACATTGCCGGTCGCCATCAATACAATAAAAATAAAGATAATCGATAATGCACCAAGAAACAGTCCAAACCATAAGTCTTTCAACGAACCTCTAAAGCCGAGCTCTTTCATGGAACCCTTATTTATAAAACGCCATAGTAAAAAAGTAATCACTATTCCACCGACTGTACCACCGCCTTGCATTAAAAGGGAAATCCAAGGGTGTGAATCGAAAGCAGTTTGCATATCGAGATAACTAAATCCCTCACTAAAAGGTGCTTCAGTGAACATCAATAAAAGAATCCCAGGAAGTGAGAATAACTGTTGAACAATTAGCATGGCTATAAAAGTTAGTAAAATAAGCCAGCCAGCCCTTACTTGACCTGATTGGTTTTTAAACATCTTATCCCTCCCAATTTCCACTGTTTTCATACCGAATAGTCGTGAGCTGTCTGTCGCGGTTGTGCTTGCCGAATGGCTGCAAGTAGTAGAAGAAACATGATATCCATAACTAAGGCGCCCATTGTCAGCATGAATGTAAGTGTGATCCATTGGTCCTCAGCTATATTCATGGAAAATGACATGAGCATAAGCACGGATAAGTGGATAGCTATATAAAATGTATAGACACTTTTCGTCTGGTTTATCAATGCTTGATTAGCATAGTCATTGACAATACTTTTTAGAACAGCGAAAAGAAAATAGGCGACAATCAGTTTTAGGACGAGTAAAGCAAGTGAATAGACTTCCCAAATACCGAGATAATGCGCAGAAAGATTAACGAAAATTGCCGGGAAAGAAATGACTATGCCTAGTCCAGCTACGATTCCTGCTTTTTTTGCATGAGGATATTTATCGATAAGCATGAAGCATCCGGAGTAAATCAAATAATATCCGACAGGGTCAGCTAGCCAATCAAAACCAATATGGACCCGGAAAAAAATGAAAAGATACCCCCAGAACATATACCTTAATGCTTTATCCATTGGTATCCCCCTTTGTTTTCTCCTTGATAATTGCATTGACATCTTTTTGTTCCAAATAAGGTTGATGATTGAATCTGACGGTTGTTGAGAAAAACCTGCCTGACTCTGACTTTCCGGAAATATGTATACTTAAATCAAATACTGCTTTGAGGTTTTTAGAAATGCTACTGTACACGCTTAGTCTTTCACCATTCTTCAAGTCGAATGGAAGTTGAACATTTTTCAAATCTAGCCCAGGCAACTTCCTCCACTCTTTTTCCATCGGATCGAGAAACTCTTTCTCAGTGGTCTGGGAAACTGTAGGGTTACTCGGCGAGTTTATTTTAATAAGGAAATTATCCTGTAAGACTTCTTGATATGAACCTTTAATTGTATCGACTGTAAGGGGCTCAGTAGCTCGATAATCTGCGTTATTATAGTTACTACCCATCATTGTACTTACTTGTTCGAGGGGGATTCTTTCATTGAAGTACGGAAAGATATTCACGATGCCAATGGGGGTTGTTATCTTTTTTCCATTTGAAAAAAAGATGTCCATTTCAGTGAAAGAATAAATTTCAGGAACAGAGGGTTGTTCTAAGTCGAACCTCACATTGACACTTCTTAATACATGATTATTAAATGACTGTCTATTTTGAATTCCTTCGTCTGCAAAATAAGGGTCTTCTGGATAGCCGATTAGTTCACCAGTAGAAACAGACGAGACTACTGAAGAGTCATTCTTGTTCGTTAAATAATAAAACGTTATATATATATAATCCTGCAACTCCACATCAATATAATGATCCAAGAAAATAGGCTTATCTAGTTGCTTGGAGTGAGCGTAAATAGAGTTTGAAATCCAACTTATACCAATCAGAATTAGTGCGATCCAAAAAAAACGGGGTTTCATAATATATCCTCCTTTGTTTGTGAATTGGCATATTACCTTAGTATACCAAATGGAAATGACCGAATGACTGTCACCTGGTCATTTTTTCTTGAAACAGCCTAATTTTACCTAATAAAAAAACACCCTCCTGTGTAGTTAGTTTGGTTACTAACTGAATCGATACAGGGGGTGTATATTCAAGTTTTACATGGTTGTATTAGGGCTACTGAACTTTATTAAACTTGCTGAGTTTTCATCACTTTGTTCAAAACACATGCACCTAGAATTGCGACCAAACAAATTGAGCCTACTATCCAAAATGCCAAAGAATTTACCCCACTGAACACTTGTTGATAAAATAGAGCTCCAAATACTCCACCAAGTAATGGGCCAACAATTGGAACCCAAGCATAATGCCAATCGGATGATCCTTTTCCGGGAATCGGTAAGAAAAAGTGAGCTATTCTTGGACCTAAGTCACGTGCAGGGTTTATCGCAAAACCGGTTGTTCCCCCAAGTGACAAACCAATGGAGAGGACAAGAAATCCGATGATTAGTGGATTAAGTCCTTCCGTAAATTCATTTGCACCAATCGCTAATATCCCGAGGACGAGTACGAATGTACCGATCATTTCACTTACTAAGTTGGAAAGAGGCTTTCTTATGGCCGGAATAGTTGAAAATATAACTAACTTTTGGTCTTTATCGCTTGTTTCTTCCCAGTGTGGTAAATAGTTAACGTAAACAATGACTGCTCCGAAAAAAGCACCAATGAGTTGAGCTAAAATATACGATGGAACATTTGCCCATGGAAAAGCCCCAATTACGGCTAATCCTACTGTAACTGCCGGATTAATATGGGCGCCACTTATCCCGCCTACGGCATAAATAGCTACTGCTACAGCGAGACCAAAGCCCATCGTGATCACAATCCAACCGGAATTTTGTGCTTTAGTTTTATTAAGCACGACTCCGCCAACAACACCGCAACCTAAAATCACTAAGATCATCGTTCCAACTAATTCACCTAAAAATGCCGACATAGGAAATCCCCCCTGATTGTCGATACGGGATAGAAAAACATCCACAGCTCGTTTTCGAAATTCCGAAGATTTTGTCGTGGATGTTATCATCTATGTTAAAAGAGTTATCTCTTTATCAGTCCGTGTGGATCGATAACGAACTTTTTCGCTGCGCCTTTATCAAAAACTTGGTAGCCATTCGGTGCCTCTTCTAATGAAATAAGCGTAGCATTTACTGCCTTGGCAATTTGGGCTTTCCCGCTCAGTATTGATTTCATTAAAAACTCATGGTACTTCATGACAGGAGTTTGTCCCGTAACGAAATGATGTGCTTTTGCCCAGCCTAATCCCATTCGGATTTTCAGCGTCCCAAATTTGGCATCTTCATCAGTTGCTCCTGGATCTCCAGTTACGTACAAACCTGGAATTCCTAATTTGCCTCCAGCACGTGTCACTTCCATAATTGAGTTAAGAACAGCTGCAGGTGCTTCTCCTCGATTAGGTCCGTTACCATGCGCTTCAAACCCGACGCAGTCAACAGCACAATCGACTTCAGGAGTACCAAGTATTTGGGCAATTTGTTCGCCTATATCATCATGCTGACTAAGGTTGATCGTTTCACATCCAAAACTTCTCGCTTGTGCCAATCGATCTTCAATCATATCTCCTACAATGACACATGAAGCACCGAGCAGTTGTGCTGAATGAGCGGCTGCTAATCCTACTGGGCCAGCGCCAGCTATATATACAGTCGACCCGATTGTGACTCCAGCACTGTATGCTCCGTGAAATCCTGTTGGGAAAATATCTGATAGCATAGCAAGGTCAAGAATTTTTTCCATCGCTTGTGCTTTATCTGGAAACTTTAGTAGTTGGAAATCAGCGTAAGGAACCATTACATACTCCGATTGTCCACCGACCCACCCACCCATATCAACATAACCGTAAGCTGATCCAGGACGGTCTGGATTTACGTTTTCACAAATATGAGTGTCTTGTGATTTACAATTTCTACAGCGACCACAAGCAATATTAAAAGGCACGGAGACAAGATCTCCGACTTTCATGAATTCTACGTCCCGACCTGCCTCAATGACTTCGCCGGTAATTTCATGTCCTAATGCTAGACCGCTTGGTGCAGTTGTCCTACCGCGCACCATATGTTGATCACTCCCGCAAATATTTGTAGCAACGACTTTTAGAATGACACCGTGATCACACTTACGTCCGACATTTAATGGATTTACCCCGGGTCCATCTCGTAACACCAAGTCGGGAAAGCCAATATTTTCGATTGAAACTATTCCAGGCTTATTGTATACAACAGCACGGTTTGACATTAACATTACCCCCAATAGTAGTTTGTCCTTGCACCTTATCAATATGTAAGTCTCTGTCCAAACATGCAATAATCATTTGAATTGATGGGGACAGTCACTTAGCTAATTCAAAAGCAAACACAAAAGTTTGGATTAACGTGTTTGTTTGGAATCTTGATACAACACATCTTAAGACTTTCTTCATAATTACAATTGGTAAATGTTAAGATTTGGCGGGTACAATTGGTATCATAGAGTTAAGAAAAGCGAGGTGCGGAAGATGGCGAAGTTCACGGTGTTGGTAGCGGATGACGATCAGGATATCCGTGACGGGATTGAAATTTATTTAAAAAATGAAGGATACGACGTACTAAAGGCGGCGGATGGCAAAGAGGCGATCGAGTTATTGGAGTCGAACGACGTCCATCTTCTCATTCTCGACATTATGATGCCGAATATGGATGGTATTACGGCGACATTCAAAATTCGGGAAGTGCGCAATATCCCGATTATCATGTTAAGTGCAAAAGCGGAGGATTCAGATAAAATTCACGGTTTGTCTGTGGGAGCCGATGACTATGTGACCAAACCGTTCCATCCAATGGAATTGATGGCACGTGTGAAGTCTCAATTACGTCGATATATTCAATTTGGTACATATGACGGTCAGAAAAAAGTAGAAATCGACGGACTTGTTCTTGATGAAGAGGCGAAGGAAATAACCGTCGATGGTGATGTAGTAAAGCTGACTCCTATCGAATACAAAATCACAGAATTACTGATGAAGAATGCAGGACGTGTGTTTTCTATCAGTGAAATCTATGAACGGGTTTGGAACGAGGCGGCGTACAATGCTGAAAATATTGTCGCAGTTCATATTCGTAAAATTCGTGAGAAAATCGAAGCAGATCCGAAAAATCCAAGGTATGTAAAGGTGGTATGGGGCATTGGTTACAAAATCGAAAAATGATTATACTACTTTCTGGTCGATTCTTGCAATTGTTATAGCGGCACTGAGTATTGGTTACTGTTTCTCCTATATCATCGACTTGGTAGGCAATGGTGTGGAGCGTTCTAGTCGGGCCATCGCTTATCTCACACGGCTGATGAAAGGGAGTGTATGATGGTGAAAAAGAAATATGGTATACAAATTGTTGTGTGGACTTCATTAGCGGTATTATTTTTAACGGCATTGCTTTCAGTGACAGGTGGCAACTTACGTTATATTGGTAAGAGCTATGTAGAGTCGAATGATTTTCAATGGGAAATGAATAACTTTTATGGAAATCTTACTCAAGCTGTTTTGAATCCGATTGATATAGAAGCGGAGAAAAAACGGATTACAGTTACTAAATCCGAAATCGAAGAGCATCGTAATTACTATGGTACTCTTTCTGAGCAGATTGGTAATATTGAAGTGCAATATACGCAACGAATCACCGATGCGGAAGCGGTGAAAAGTGAAAAGCTGAAAGCGACATTGATAGAAGAGCGCGATGCGAAAATTGACGACATTCGGAAGAACTTTGAATCGGACGCGCATGTAGAAGTAAAGATCCGTGCAAGTAAAGAGAAACAGCTAGAAGAAGAGTTGCAGCGACGCATTCAGAACACCGAGGAAAATCTTTATTTTCCTGTTGTTTATGAGTTAACGGATAGTCAAACGGGAGAAAAGTTCACTTCAGGAGATATCCATGTTACGACGGGCTATAAAGAGACTTTCAGTGCGGAGGAAGGTTATCTCTTTGCGGCGCCTGATCAGTTGGATGACTTTTATTATGATAGTTATTCGTCAGAGGCCTATGAAAGTGGAGTTTCGGCGTTCAGAGATACTGTTTCAACCGTAACAGAAGAGACTGCGTCAGAGCATGCACAAGACGCCGCTTTGGAGTCTACTCAGCCACAAACTGTGAAGAAATTTGAGGGGACTGTAGTTGTACCGCAAAGTGCATTGCAGAAAGGTTCTCTGGGTAAAAATGTAAAACAATATAATCAAAAACAGTTAATTTTATATGTCCTTTGGACGCTTGGTATACTTGCTTTAGCGGCTTTGCTGACAGTTATACGTTTCAACAAGGAATGGGTCACGACAAGCTATTATGTAGAGAGATACCAACGGCAGAAAATTGACCTGAAAGCAGCATTGCTATTGCTTTCAGCTAGTGTTTTTTGGGTTTTATTAGGAAATGCTGTAGGGCGCTATGTCACATTTTTTACTCATTATAGATTAGAATCCGGAGTCATTCTCGGAATGACGCTTGTCATTTTAATGGTCTTCCTATGGGCGATAGTATTCCAATTGGTCCTACTTGTAGAGCGTGTAAAAGTTAGGGGTGCGCTAATACAGGATATTAAAGAGAGTTACAGTATGAGGTTCATACTTGCGTGGCAAGGGATGTTCTTGAATCGATCCATTGGTATTCAAATGTTCCTACTGTTAATTGGTTTTTTCCTAGCAGGTATCGGACTTTGCATTGTCCTCATCCAACCTATATTAATTATGATTTATATTCCGCTTGTCTTGTTTGCTGGATTGCCATTCCTCTATATCTTTGTGAGAAGAACAGCGTATTTGAATCGCATTATGGTTGCTACGGAAGCGATGGCGAATGGGCGATTGCACAAAGAAATTGATATTGAGGGGAAATCACCACTAGCGGAACACGCAAAGAATTTGAATAATCTTCGTGAAGGTGTCCATATTTCCGTGACTGAACAGGCGAAAAGCGAACGACTGAAAACAGAACTAATTACGAATGTCAGTCATGATCTCAGGACTCCATTGACATCAATTATTACCTACACGGATCTCTTGAAAAAGGAAGACATTACAGCTGAAGAACGTACAAAATATGTAGACATTTTAGACAAAAAGTCACAGCGTTTGAAGACGTTAATCGAGGATTTATTCGAAGTATCGAAAATGGCAAGTGGTAACTTGGAGCTTAACAAGCAGCGTGTTGATATGACGCAATTACTCCAACAAGCCCTTGCAGAGCACGAAGAAGAAATCTCGAAATCAGGACTGGATTTTAGGGTGAATTTCCCTGAAGCTGCACTCGTTGCCTATGTGGACGGGAAAAGATGGTGGCGCGTATTGGATAACTTGATTGTTAATGCCATCAAGTACACATTGCCGGGTACCCGTGTCTATATTACGCTTCGAAAAGTAGGGGATACGGCCGAATTCGTCGTGAAAAATGTGACGAAGTATGAGCTCGGTGAAAATATTGACGAATTATATGAACGCTTTAAACGGGCGGATACATCACGCCATACAGATGGTTCAGGACTTGGTCTTGCGATTGCGCAATCCATCGTTGATTTGCATAATGGGAATATGAAAATCGAAGTAGATGGGGATTTATTCAAAGTAACGGTCGTCGTGGCGGCGGTTTAACAAATAGATATACAAATAATAAGCTGTATGCAAAGCCCTTATAGAAGGGGAATGTGTACAGCTTTTTTTGTCATGCGGCCTTATTCAATAGAAGTACATGATATAGACACCGATAAGTAGTACACCAATATCTGCACACATGTGAATCGTCCAAGAGGGCAAAATTGTTCCGCTTTTTTCATTGGCAAGTTGAAAGATAACTCCACCAACCCAGAGCCCTGTTACAGCGAGTATAAGAAGAGCTGAGCTGAACCATGGAAGAAAAATTGAAATATGATAAATGGCAAAGAGGAATGACGGTAAAATAAACCGAATCCGAGATTTGCCAACAAGATTTGGCAACAGACCGCGGAAGTAAAATTCCTCTAACATCGAATTGCCGAACAGTATATAGAGAGCGATGAACGGGAATGTTGTAGTCGTTATACCTGCACTAGCAAGGTCAACTAGAAGTGCAGCAATATCTATGAAAGGCTGTAAGATGATGAACGCCGCAAAGATAATCCCCATAATCGCAACTCCAGAACCAATCGCAATCAACATGCTTTTTCGATCAGTTTGGACCAAGCGTAAGAATGGGAATCCCGTCTTGCGGAATAATAGGAGTGGGACGAGCAGGAATAGAGTCACTTTCGCCGCCGTTTTCCAGATGTATGTAACTTCTACTGATTGTTCAATCCACAGTAGAAAAGTGATGCTGAATAACGATAAAATAATTCCCCGTATCATAGTAGATCCTCCAATCATTGATTCAGTATTGGACGACCAAATAATGTCTAAAGTTTCATTAAAATTAATAAAATGGAAATATGGAAAGGGAGCGCTTATCAAGCGCTCCCTAAGAAAAAAATACTATATATGTTGACCAAATAAATACCCATATAAATTGAGCGAAGGCGCCTTTTAAGGGGGAGCCAAAGTCATAAGACTGGCAGCATCCCCTAGCGCAGTAGCAAATTCAGTGGTTTCTTTATTTCAACATATATAGCAAGTATGCTGGTACTAGATGCACAACATCCTTAATTAACCAATGAAGCAAGCACCGATAATAATTAACAGGATGAAAAGCACAATAATTAACGCAAATGAGCTTCCGCTCTCATATCCTCCGTATTGACCCATTGTCAACACTCCTTTCATGAATGGTCTAATTTAGCTTATGCAAATAGATTACTAGGCACTAAGTACAAACGCCTTTACGACTGCCAAAGAAATAATTGCTTTTGGTTATTTAGAAGAATAGTTTAGCTGACAAGTAGATGGATAGACGTGGTAATTGGAGTGGCCATCCTGCTGTCTAGTATGGGATTCTACTTGCTTGTTTAATGAAATGTGTTGTATCATTAGTTTAAAATATGGGAATAGAATCACTATTCGAAGAAGGAGGATCAATAGATACTATGACAAAATCAGATGGTAAGTACCCAAACAAAGAAGATCTTGAACCGAAAGTGAAAGGGGTAGCTAATTCCGATGAGCTTCCACTCGCGGATCCATCCGATTCGAATACATCGGATGTCTTTAGAAAAAACACCTTGGACAAGACTGGTGAGAATGAACAGTCAGCATACGGAACATACAAAACGGACACGGGTTATAATAAGCCAAGGTCGGGCGAACAATACCCTTTTGGTGAAAAACATCAAGAAGATAACAAGTTTGATCAAGAAACACACGAAAAATGGAATAAAGAGAAACCGAACGAAGATCCATTTAAACCATAACTTAGTAGCGGTCGTCCCTTTGTGGAGCGACCGTTTTGATTTGTAGATAAGATGCGGTAGAGTAGAAGAGAAGCAAAGAAAGGGATGATTGTCATCGAAACAATGAATCAGTTAAAATTCACACGTATTTATACACTTGGCCGTCTTGTAAAGTCAAAAGCAGAGGCTTGGGATGCACAACCAACAGGATTCAATAACACGATTCGTTGGAATGCGGGTCATATTTTTGTAACGATGGAAACACTCATTCAAAAAGCGGTGGAAGGTTATGAACCTGTCCATCCCGAATGGATCTCTCTTTTTGTGTCGGGATCAGGCCCTAACGACTGGGAAGGAAATGCTCCATCAACAGACGAGCTCCTCGCGGCATTAGAGGAACAACCAGAACGTGTCGTTAAAGCGCTCGAAGGTAAACTAAGCAATACGTTACAGGAACCGATGTCAATTGGACCCTTGCATACAATGGTGACAGTTGAGGCAGTCGTTCAATTTGCAGTGTGGCATGAAGGCGTTCATGCAGGCATGATTAATGCTTTGAACCGTTTGGCTTCAGAATAATTCTGGAGCAAAAGCGTAAGCCTCTAGGCGCTAGAGTCTGGGCGTGAAATATCGCCTTTCTCAGGTTATCCTCGGGCCGATAATTATATAATTTCCTGCATTAAAAAAAGCAGTCATCACACGTCCGTTTTAATCTGACGTAAGATGACTGCTTTTCAATTTACTAATTCATGCTTAAATGCATAAATGACTGCTTGTGTCCGGTCTTGCACTTCTAGTTTAGATAATAGATTGCTAACATGTGTTTTCACTGTTTTCAGTGCAATAAATAAATCATCTGCGATTTCCTGGTTCGTTTTACCTTTCGCAAGGTGCAATAATACTTCAAGTTCACGTTCCGTCAACTCATCATGGGGCTGCCGTTCATTGCCTGCTCGCATTTTGCGCATCATTTTTGTTGTGACTTCAGGTTCCAATACTGTTTGTCCTTTTAATGTTTCACGGATGGCCTCTGCAATTCGCTTCGCATTCGATGTTTTTAATATATAGCTGATTGCGCCTGCTTCAAGTGCTGGATATACTTTGTCATCATCTAAAAAACTTGTCACGATAACGATTTTTGCTTCCGGCCACTCCTTAATGATGGCAGCAGTTGCTTCGGCACCGTTCATTTCCGGCATCACCATATCCATCAATATAATATCGGGGCGTAACTCAAGTGCTTTTCCTACGGCTTCGCGCCCATTTACCGCTTCGCCGATGACTTCCATATCCGGCTGAATCTGTAGATAGGCAGAAACACCGATTCTCACCATTTCATGGTCATCCACTAACAGGATCTTGATCATTCGGTCCATCTCCTTTTCGAGCAGGTAATTTCACTTCCACAATCGTCCCTTGTGAGGGAACGGAAACGATTTTGCATGTTCCACCGATTTCAATTGCACGTTCTTTAACGTTTTGCAGACCATATGAGCCGCCTTTTCCATCACTATCTTTGAATCCGATACCATTATCTTGCACCCGGAAAATTGCGAGCCCGTCTCGTTCCACAAATAGCACATCGACTTCCGTGGCTTGTGCATGGCGCAGTGTATTGGACAGCGTCTCCTGCGCGATTCGGAATAACTGATCTTCCGCACCTTTTGATAATGTCACTTCTTCCAAACGGAATCGGATATCGAATAGCACTTTTTCCCTTAATTCAATTAATAGCTCTTCAAGTCCTTCGGCAAGTGATTTGTTATTCAAGGGTGCCGGTCGTAAATGGAGTAGCAAGGCGCGCATTTCCAGTTGCGCCTGTTGGACGATTCGCTCGACTTGGAGTACCGGTTTTTGTGCGATAGCAACTTCGTTATTTTCCGTAATAGCGGATAATAGCATCGATGCGGCGAACAGTTGCTGAGATACAGAATCATGTAACTCGCGCGCGAGTCGCTGTCGTTCTTGTATAATTCGTTCTTGGATAAGTTTGTCTTGCTCCTCCGCACGCTCATCTATGATCCGTTGCAGACTTTTTCGCTGCGTATGAATGACCGTTGATACGGTCCCGATTGCCCGGTCCATACGGGGAGAGAACTTCTCGATTGAATCAGTTTCTAGCTCAGTGTCGATCAACCCTGTTATTCTTTGCTCGATTGCTTTCTCTTTTGAACTTCCTAAAAAACCTGTCCATATAGCGATTCCCCAGGCAAGCAAGAAAATAGTAGTCAAAATCCACAAGCCAAGCGAAACATTCGCAAATTGCAATTCATAAAACGCAAACCAACTTTCTTCTATTGGCAAACCAAGAAGGAAATAGATGTACACCGCTGCAATCGCAATAAATAAAATTGATAAAACAAGTCCGCGTCCGATGACTGCCTTCATTTTCGTGTCACCTCGACATCTCCGCCCCAAGTGGAAAGCGTAATGATAAGTTCAGGGGAATCAGCAGATTTCCCTTCATAGCTATCTTTCATATGGAGCGATTCATTAATGAGCCGTTTCCGATAAATATTGAAAAGCTTAGCATCACCGATTAATGTCGTGTAATGAATGCGTACGGGGATTTCGTAAGGTAAGTCAATTTTTATTTTTCCAATACCTTGCCTAACAGAAATTAAAGAAGTTCCTTTTGGCAGTACTGTATCCGTTACATCGATGTGAATATCACCAAAGAGTCCGTGGATATGGATGTCCTCCCATTCATAAGACGCAAAGGGGGATGACTGGACGGAAAATAGTTTGTTTTTCCAAATTCCGTTGGGCGTTTCTCGTTGAAGATCTTTGAGAGGACGCATTATTTCTTCCGACGGTACGCCCTTCCATAGTTTTACGAGGACGTAGATGATGACGGTGAAAATGAGCATCCGTAAACTCCACAAAGTGAAAAGTGCCATTGCGATAAAAAACAGGCCTGGTAAAAATAGCAGCTTCGATCGTTTCCGCAAACCGTAATAAATTAGTCCGGCACCAAGAAGGACGAACACGATATTGCCGTTATGAAAGAAAGCTGCCTCGACAAAAATGAGTAGAAGGAAAGTTAGCCCCCAAAATGTGATTTTGCTTGTATCGATTCGTTTCATTTTGTTATTCTCCCTTCTTGAGGTCAGATTATCTGTAAATAAGAAAAAAGGTACACAACCTAAGTACACCGATTCCTGCGGCGATGGTTGCATACCTGCATCCTACAGTCTATTTTACACAATTTCTACTTCTTTTGCGGATTCTTTCTCTAATGTCTCAAGGCGACGGTCCATTGATGACGTTTCGTACTCACGTTCAATCTTTCCGCCAAGGTTTTCGATATACTTTTTCATATCGCCAACTGATGCCATTTTACTGTCTGCATTTTCAGGAGAGATGATTTGATCCATCCGGTGATGGGCGCGGGTCACATTCTCTTTCCCCATCAATTGCAGCTGACGAACTTTCATATCTTTCACTTTATGTTTCATTTCCTCGAATTTACGCTCCAGTGAAATCAATTCATAAGCCGTTTCCATAACGCTTTCCGAAAGTTCTGCTGCACGCGTATCGTACGCAGCGATTTCCTCCTCGGCAAATGCGATTAAGTCTTCTTCACCAGCAGTTTGTGCAAGTTCAAGCTGACTACGACGTTTTTCTGACATTTTTTCAGCTTCTGCCAACTCTTTCTGCAGTTCTGTTTTTAGTTTGCTTTGACGTTCAAGCAATTTCCCAATTGATTCGGTCTGTTTTTCTGCCTCGCGGATGTATTGATTTAACATGGCAATTGGATTTTTGCTTTCCTTTTTGTCGAGCACCGTGTGAAGATCTGCTTGTACCGAGTATTTAAATCTATTCCAAAGTGAGTTCATAGTTAGTTCCTCCTCATTATTTTGTAATTTCATTCCACTGACGTTCGAAGTTTACGAATGGATCGTCAGTAGGGTTATTGATGATGTTACTGTTTTCTGAGCCATG
The DNA here is from genome assembly GCF_038620285.1 of Sporosarcina sp. FSL K6-1540. Classification (NCBI taxonomy): domain Bacteria; kingdom Bacillati; phylum Bacillota; class Bacilli; order Caryophanales; family Caryophanaceae; genus Sporosarcina; species Sporosarcina sp. FSL K6-1540. Next base: position 1,356,048 of record NZ_CP152018.1, on the reverse strand, counting down.
CCATTTACGCCAAACATACAGAACACCGACTAAAGCAATGATTCCGATGAATGCCGGTACATTTGCTATTGCTGTTAACAAGCCAATGACAAGTACGCCTCCCCAGAACAATTTCGAGATTGTGGAAGTGCTCTTTCTGAAGTAATGGAACCCCGCGTATGCAATCAATGCTGAAAATGCAAGTGCGAGAAGTGATCCGAGATTCGCAAGGGCAACGATTGCTGCTGTAATACCAAGTGCTGCAAGACCTAGTTTTTTCATTTGTTGTTCCTCCTTTCGTTTGTAACTTAATCTTATAACGATTTCCGGCTCGTCCAAACGGGCGCTAAGCGGATTTCCACCTAGGACTTGAGGCTGATTCGATCTAAGTCATACTAGATTTTGTAAGTGTTTTCATGTATTCTATTATTATAAGAAAAGTTAATTAATTCGGATAACGGGGTGTAGGTATGAAAGAGGTTGTTATTGTTCAGGGGGTTAGAACTGCGGTAGGTAGGAGAAAAGGGAGCTTTTCGGTCTACAGACCTGATGAACTTGCGGCTGTGGTACTTGAGGAACTTATGAAACGCGCAGGGATAAACAAAGAAGACGTGGAAGATGTCATTCTTGGTTGTGTTACCCAATCAGGTGAACAAGGTGGGAATATTGCTAGGACAGCAGCGCTCATCGCCGGATTCCCAATACATGTACCTGGTGTGACAATTGACCGGCAATGCGGATCGAGTCAGCAAGCTGTTCATTTTGCGTCACAAGCTATTCTGTCTGGGGATATGGATATCGTCATTGCAGGTGGAGTTGAAAGTATGACGCGTGCACCAATGATGTCCAATATGGGAGATGCAAAACCAAGTACAAAGCTCCTAGAAAAATATGAAATCATTAATCAAGGACTATCAGCTGAACGAATTGCTGAGAAGTGGGAACTGTCGCGGGAAGAACTAGATCGCTTTTCATTCGAAAGTCACCAAAAGGCGATTCACGCAATTAATGAAGGGAAATTTGAAGAAGAAATTGTTTCTGTTGAAATCACGAAAGAAGATGGCACAACAGAACTATTTTCTAAAGATGAAGGCCCTCGTCCCGAATCGACAACAGCAGTGTTGGCAGGATTACGGACGGTCTTTGATGAAAATGGCGTAATTACAGCGGGTAATGCAAGTCAAATGAGTGACGGGGCATCTGCTGTACTCCTTATGTCACGAGACAAAGCGGACGAACTTGGCGTGAGGCCGATCGCACGCATTGTTGCACGAGCGGTTGTTGGCTCTGATCCGACGTTAATGCTAACTGGTCCAATTGAAGCAACACGGAAAGTACTTGAAAAGGCCGGTCTTACAATAGAAGACATGGATACGTATGAAGTGAACGAAGCATTTGCACCAGTGCCGCTTGCTTGGCTGAAAGAAACGGGTGCTGATTCTACGAAATTGAACCCGAACGGCGGCGCCATCGCACTCGGTCATCCACTTGGCGCGACAGGCACGCGATTACTGGTGTCGATGATTCACGAATTAAAACGGACTGGCGGACGTTATGGGCTACTCGCAATTTGCGAAGGAATGGGTATGGCGAACGCGACAATTATTGAACGTATTTAATTTCATCCAGTGAGGGGCCAAACCCCTGCTAAATGAAATTTAGTTGTATTCGATTAGGGGGATTTAGGTGTGGAAATGGAAAAAGTAACGGCAATCGTGACAGGTGGAGCATCCGGTCTTGGGGAGGCCACTGTAAGGAGGATAGTAAACGCCGGAGGAAAGGCAGCTATCTTCGACAGGAATGAAGAGCGTGGACAAGCACTTGCAAGAGAGCTTGGAGAGGAAAGTGTTTTATTCTTCAAAACGGATGTTGCGGATGCGGAAGAAGTGGAAGTAAACGTTGCTTCCGTAAAGGAGAAGTTTGGAGAAGTAACAGCCGTTGTTAATTGCGCAGGTATTGCGACGCCTGGGAAAGTGTTGTCGCGTAGCGGTCCGATGGTGCTTGACCAGTTTGAACAAGTCATTCGAGTAAACCTGATAGGCACATTTAATATAATTCGTGTTGCGGCGGCCGCAATGCAAGGAAATGAGCCAAACGAAGAAGGGGAACGTGGGGTTATTGTGAATACTGCTTCCGTTGCTGCTTTCGAGGGACAAATTGGACAGGTTGCATACAGTGCTTCAAAGGGCGGCGTTGTTGGAATGACATTACCGATTGCACGTGAACTCGCGGCATTCGGTATCCGAGTGATGACAATTGCACCGGGTCTTGTAGAAACGCCGTTATTCGACGGGCTACCGGAAGCCGCACGTAATTCACTTGCTTCAATGGTACCGTTCCCGAAACGACTTGGGCGACCAGATGAATATGCAAAGCTTGTTGAAAGTATATTTACTAATACACTACTCAACGGTGAAGTAATTCGGTTGGATGGTGCGATTCGGATGCAACCAAAGTGAGTTGGAAACAATGGTTCGCCGATAAACATGGCAACTCAAACACGTTCCAAAGCACATGTTACAAAAGGAGGGGCTAGACCGTTGGCGAGATACAGATTTGAAATGGATGAGCACGTCATGTTTCGAGATTCACTTCGGAAGTTTCTTCAGAAAGAAGCAGTTCCACACTACGATAAATGGGAAAAAGATCGGCTTATACCAATCGCATTTTGGAAAAAACTTGGGGAGATGGGGTTCCTCTGCCCGCAAGTGGATGAAAAATACGGAGGGCTTGGTCTGGATTTCAGCTTTAGTGTAATCATCGGGGAAGAACTTGAGCGTGTAGGCGCGGGTCTCACAGGGGTAGGCTTGCACAATGACATCGTTGTTCCATATATTGAATCGTTCGGCACAATGGAGCAGAAAGCGCGCTGGCTACCTGGTTGTGTAAGCGCTAACAATATTACCGCTATTGCAATGACAGAGCCAGGAACAGGATCGGACTTGGCTAATATCTGGACGACGGCAATTAAAGATGGGGACCATTACGTCGTGAATGGTCAAAAGACGTTTATCACAAACGGTATTAATGGGAATCTTATACTCGTTGCTGTAAAAACTGACCCATATGCCGAACCGAAACATCGTGGCGTCAGTTTGCTTATTATAGAAGAAGGTACGCCAGGTTTCACAAAAGGTCGAAAACTCGATAAAGTAGGGTTGCATTCGCAAGACACGGCGGAATTGTTCTTTGAAGATTGCCGTGTACCTGTAACGAACTTAATTGGCGAAGAAGGAAAAGGATTTAGCTATCTAATGGAGAAACTACAGCAGGAACGGCTTGTTGTTGCGATTGCCGCACAAACGGCATCAGAGGATATGCTAGAAATGACACTTGAGTATGTAAAATCGCGGAAAGCATTTGATAAGCCGATTGGTTCGTTTCAAAACACGCAGTTTAAACTTGCTGAAATTGCAACGAAAGTGGAGATTGGAAAAGTGTTTCTAGAATCACTTATCGAAGATCATCTAGCGGGAAAAGATGTCGTCACAAAAGTATCGATGGCGAAATATTGGCTGACCGATACGGCGCGAGAAATTTCGGCAGAATGTATGCAGTTGCACGGTGGGTACGGTTATATGGAAGAATATAAAATTGCGAGACGTTACAGGGATATCCCTGTGGCATCGATTTACGCAGGGACGAATGAAATCATGAAAGTCATCATCGCGAAGAATATGGGCTTGTAGAAATTAGGGTTGCTTAATAAGTTGATATAAAGAACGCCATTGAATCTGTCTTGGCGCTCGGCTAACCTTTTAAGGCACATACGCTCAGTTTGTACACCGTATTCAATACTGCAAACTATATAAATAAGTAGGAATAACTTGGTTTCGTAGGGCATATTATCTTTCGGGACCATATGTGACGTATACCTACTATTATAATGCACTGTTTACGTAAAAAATATTCTACATGAAAAGGGGCGAGATTAGTATGATGCAAACACCACTATTATTATCTTCCTTTATTAAACGAGCAGAGCAATATTTCCCTAACAAATTAATTATTTCACGAACAGGAGAAAACTCGATTCACCGGATTCCATATCGTGAGTTCGCAAAAAGAACACGCAAACTGGCAGATGCCCTGACGAAACTCGGGATGGAGCACGGAACGAAAGTTGGATCGTTTGCTTGGAATCACCATCGACATTTAGAAGCGTATTTCGGTGTGCCGGGAACAGGTGCCATCCTTCATATGATCAATATACGATTATCTCCGGAACATATTGCATACGTTATCAACCATGCCGGGGATGAAATCCTGCTTGTCGATGATAATCTGTTTCCGCATCTTGAAAAACTTGCGCCTTATCTGAAAACGGTGAAACATTATATCATCATGGGAGACAGCACTGAAATACCTGAAACATCTCTCGAAAATGTCCATTCGTATGAAGCACTTCTAGCTGAAGCATCTGAAGACTTTGTATTCCCAGAGGATCTCGATGAGAATACGCCAGCTGGCATGTGCTATACATCCGCTACGACGGGCAATCCGAAAGGAGTCGTCTATACCCATCGCGGACTTGTTCTGCATAGTTATGCGCTAGGACTAGCTGATGCTATGGGCTTATCGGAGAGAGATGTAATTCTGCCAGTCGTGCCAATGTTCCACGTCAATGCATGGGGAATGCCATTCGCCGCGGTCTTTTTTGGTACAACACAAGTCCTGCCGGGGCCAGGCTTAAATCCGAAGCTGTTGCTGGACTTGATCGAGCAGGAGAAGGTGACTGTAACAGCGGGAGTTCCGACAATTTGGCTAGCAGTGCTGAAGGAGCAGGAGGAGAGTCCGAGAGACTTGTCATCACTTAGAGCCGTTGTAAGCGGTGGTTCAGCTTCACCAAAAGGATTGATCCGTGCATTCGAAGAAAAACTTGGTGTACCGTTCATCGTTGGCTATGGCATGACTGAAACATCGCCACTAGTCAGTCTATCTGTCTATTCGTCAGGGATGACCGATTTAACAATGGATGAGAAAATCGATGTCCGTGCACTTCAAGGGATGCCGATGCCGGGTCTTGAAGTCCGTATTGTTAATGAAGCCGGAGATGCGCCTTGGGATGGTAAAACAATGGGCGAATTAGCTATTCGGGGACCTTGGATTGCAAGCGAATATTACAATGATGAGCGTACAGCAGAAGCCTTCCGTGATGGCTGGCTATTCACAGGCGATATCGCAGTTATGACAGAGTTTGGCTATCTTAAATTGATGGACCGCACAAAAGATTTGATCAAGAGTGGAGGCGAATGGATTTCGTCTGTTGACTTGGAGAATGCGCTGATGACGCATGAAGATGTTTTTGAAGCGGCAGTGATAGCAATACCGCATGAGCAATGGATTGAACGTCCACTGGCGTGTGTTGTCTTGAAAGAAGGGAAGGTTGCTGACGAAGAGATGAAACAGCGGTTGCTAACCTATTTGGCAGGCCAGTTCGCTAAATTATGGGTACCGGACGATGTTGTCTTCTTGGATGAAATCCCGAAAACATCCGTCGGTAAATTCCTGAAAGCCTCATTACGTAATCAATTGACGGAACATTATCAGCAAGTGTAAAACACACAAAAAGGGGCCGTAACCACACTGGTTTGGTCTTTTTTTCATTTCAACGTATATAGATTCGTTTCAGGCCTTAATAAGCTCCGCAATGAGAACAGTATAGTAAATTAACACACGTGTTGATTTACTAGAAATAACCAGAAAATAACTTAATCAAATACTAAGCATCCCCCGTACAGTTGCTTAGATTGCTTTGGATCGAACGACTCCTATATCTTTACCGGGGTATCTTAATCTATAGGGATGCTACTCGTCGCATCCCTATAGATTTTTTCGGTAATCGTATGGTGGTCGTTCATCTGTCGCTCTCTAAAGGTGCAAGTACATGAAGTGCGAAAGCTTTTTTGGGACGAAAGAATAGTGGGCTTGTTACCTGGATAAAGGCAGTCAACCGAACAGCAAAGGGTTCGGTTTGTATAAGTCGTAACTAGCCACACCTGTCTCACAGAAAAACTATCGTGATTATTTTAGCCGAAAGCGAGCCGGAAAAGTACTAGTCCAAATGAAAAAAATCGCTCCTACCTTAGAAGAATATTATGTGAGGAAATGGTTAATCAACAGACGTGATTAATTAACCTATATGTGTTGAATTAAAGAATCCCATTGAATTTACTGTGGCGCTAAATAAGGAGAGAGTTTTAATTCGAGGTGTGGATTGTAGAACGCTTGGTGCTTTGCGGATGCCTTTGCCGGGCTTGTTCATTATCGTGAGAAATGTGATTTTAAGATGTATATGCGAGGTTATAAGGTGATTACTAGTTGATACTACTTATATTCAAGAAAGACGTGCCTTAGCTTGCAAACTTCATCACAGATAATGAAATGCTCTTTCTCACATAGACCATCTAGCGAAGGCGCGTCTTCGTGGTAGCCGGAGTGATAAGACTGAAAGCGGTCTTCTTTCTGGCTTATCGCGGGAGGCATCCACAAAGCGTCGAAGCGGTATTTGTAGGAGTTCTATTTCATTCCAAGTATCAGTACTTTTCAGCGGCCTCAAAAAAGCCTTTGTAAAGCGCATATGCCGTATTCATTTGTGCAGCATATATAGTATGGTTTTAGTACTTGAATAATCAACCAGATAGTTAGTACTTTAGTGAATCGTATTCCTGATATTCAGTATAAATATAACTTACCAGACTATGGATTATATATAGCTTGGTGGGTAGTGTATAACTTCATTGATCATTGTGGAGGAATTGTTAACTGGGGAGGAAATTGTGGATATCTATCTTTAGAATTTGATTAATAACCCAAAAAGATGATTTCCGATAGAAAATTCTGAAACTATAAACATTTTTTCGAGTTATCAACTGATGACTGTTGATAACTCGGCACTTTATGACGTTATCAACAAAAAGCGAACAAGTCTCTAGAATGATTCAAGCGGGTAATACCGACGTAGAATCATAGGGATGGACTCTTTTGCATAAAATAATTGATAAGAAAGGCAACTTCTTCTTATAAAGGAACGTCTATTCATTTCACGAAGTCAGTTTGCACTTGCATTCGGTATTTAGTAAAGTAATAGTTGGTGGGGGCGAAGCGTGGAAAATTGGATTACTGAATTTATGGACCAGTTTGGCTATTTTGGTGTGTTTTTATTAATCATGATTGAGAATGTGTTTCCACCAATACCATCTGAAGTTATTTTGACATTCGGTGGATTCATGACGACTTATTCGGATATGACTCGAATGGGTGTAATCATTGCAGCAACGGTCGGATCAATTATTGGGGCGATGATTTTGTATAGTATCGGGTTATTTCTCGATGTGGCACGCCTTGAGAAAATTGTTGATCGGTGGGGTGGCGTTTTACGTCTTACTCGAAAAGATATCCGTAAGGCCGATGCATGGTTCGACAAATATGGTCCGTGGACAGTGCTACTCTGTCGCCTAGTTCCACTAATACGGAGCCTAATCTCGATTCCAGCAGGTATGTCGAATATGAACTTCCCGCTCTTCATTTTACTTACAACAATCGGTAGTCTGATCTGGAATACGGCACTTGTTATGGTCGGCGCAGCAGTCGGCGACAATTGGCAATCGATTGTTCATTATATGGACATCTATTCGAACGTTGCGTACGCACTGCTAGCAATTGGCGGAATTGCGATTTGCATTTGGTATATTCGCTTCCGTAGAAAGAGAGTGTAACTAACTTATGGAATTATTTGATTTGATTAAAGCGTTAATACTTGGATTTGTTGAAGGTATGACGGAGTTCGCACCTGTATCATCGACGGGTCACTTGATTATTGTCGATGATATGTGGCTGAAGACAGAAGAGTTTTTAGGTAAATATCCCGCGATTACATTTAAGATTGTTATCCAGCTAGGATCGATTTTAGCGGTTGTCGTCGTATTTTGGAAACGTCTTTTTAGCCTAGTCGGACTTTATAAGATTGATGGTAAAAAGATGAATTCACGTTTCAATTTAGGGCATGTCATTATCGGTATGCTTCCGGCAGTCATTCTTGGATTTGCGTTTAAAGATCTGATTGATGATTATTTATTCGGAGTGGAAACGGTTATTTTTGCCTTGGTGGCAGGGGCTATTCTTATGATTGTGGCTGATAAATTTGGTCCAAAAAAACCGAAAGTACAAACGTTGGACCAAATCACATACAAACAGGCATTCTCGGTTGGTCTTGTCCAATGTCTGTCATTATGGCCAGGATTTTCGCGCTCAGGCGCCACGATTTCGGGTGGTGTACTGTTCGGCATGAACCATAGAACGGCGGCAGATTTCACGTTCATAATGGCTGTTCCAATTATGATGGGTGCAAGCCTTGTATCGGTTTTGAAAAACTGGGAGTACTTATCAATGGATAATCTGTCGTTTTATATCGTCGGATTCATCAGTGCATTCATCTTTGCGCTTATCTCGATTCGCTTCTTCTTGAAGCTCATCTCACGCGTCAAGCTTGTACCGTTCGCAATTTACCGACTTATATTAGCAGCTGTGCTAGCGGTTATTGTGTTTTTATAAGAATCTGAAACGACTCCTGCACATTGGTGCGCGGGAGTCGTTTTTTTGTCTTTGCAATGCAGTCTGAAGATATCTGATCTACTTATAAATTGGTGATTAATTACTGTTCGAACCTAGTTTTTCCGAAATCCTTCTACCTGTTTCCATAACTTTTTCAATAAGGAAATCCATCCGATTTTCAGTCAGATTGAAACTGACGAAGCCTATACTGATTGCCCCGACAACTTCTCCTAATCCATCAACAATGGCCACCGCGACAGAAGAAGTACCTTCCGTCCTTTCACCGTGACTCGTAGCATATCCTAGTTTTTTTATCTGTTTTAGCGTTACTTCTACTGGAGCCAATTGTTCGATAGGCAACAGTTTCTTCAAAATGTCCGTGGACTTAAAAGAAGGCATATTGGCAAGCATCGCTTTATTAGCCGCACCGATATTCATTGGAATGCGCAAACCGAGTTGGTCATAAATCCGGATTGTATTATTTTCACTATCTATTCTCTCTAAAATAATTGCTTCTAATCCTGCGGGGCGGCTTAGATAGACACTTTCATCTACTTCATGGCTCAAACGTTCTAGCTCTGGCCTTATTTTAGTGACATAATCCATCGAATCATACACTTGCAAACCGTATTCTAACCAAATCGTTCCGAGCCGATAGCATTTCGTACGCTCATCCTGCTCCACCATACCTTGTTTAATCATCGCTTTCAGCAATCTATGCATTGTACTGAGTGGTAATTCGCATTGCTTGGAAAGGTCTGAAATAGACACTCCGTTTTCTGAAGTGTGTGTAGCAAGAGTTTTGGCTACGATCATAGCGCGGTCAATTGATTGCATTTAAAGCACCACCTATCATATAAATAACTAAGTAAAATTCATTACTCTGAAAAAAAGAATTAAAAGTATTTGAAATACATTGACATTGTACCATGAAGAGAATATATTTTATATATAAACTTTCCGTTATTCGGAAACGTTTTCCACTATGCGGAAAAGGGTGACGTAAATTGACTTATTGTTCATCAATGTACAGTCCATTAGAACGGGTGATTGTAAAGCATCCAAATGAAGCTTTTCAAAATCAAAATCATCTCGCGGATCAATGGAAAACATTCAATTACCTTGAGGAACCGAATTTTAAAGGGGCGGTTCGCGAGTATTCGAATTTTATAGGGATTCTTGAAAAATATGTCCCACAGATTGATTATTTACCTGCATCGCCTGAAGTTGGTATGGATTCGTTGTATGCACATGATCCGGTGAAGTTTACGCCAGCAGGAGCAATCATTTTGAAATCAGGTAAAAAACTGAGACAACCGGAAGCGGTAGTATATAAAAAGTTTCTTGCAGAAAGAGAAATTGCTATTGTTGGTGAGTTGACTGGAGACGCAGTGTCAGATGGCGGTGATATTGTTTGGTTGGACGACAAGACACTTGTTGTAGGCCGTGGATACCGTACGAATGATGAAGCAATCCGGCAATTGAAAGAAATGACAGCGTCTTTCGTCGACGAATTCATCGTCGTTCAACTACCACATGATCAAGGAGAAGCGGAATGTCTGCATCTTATGTCGTTCATCAGTATGGTCGATCGTGATTTGGCAGTCGTGCATTCACCACTAATGCCTGTTTTTTTCCGGCAGTTGTTGATTGAACGAAAAATCCAGCTAATTGAAGTTCCGAAAGATGAATATGACACACTTGGTTGCAACGTGTTGGCACTGGCACCACGGGTTTGTGTAATTGTTTCTGGAAACGCTTCCACGAAAAAACAATTGCTCGATGCTGGAGCTACAGTTTATGAATATAAAGGTGAAGAAATAAGTGTAAAAGGGACGGGTGGTCCAACGTGTTTGACTTCTCCCGTAGTAAGAAACTAAAAATGAGGAGTGGAATGGGTATGTATTCAAACGTAATTGTTAAAACACCTGGGGAAAGCTATTTGAATGGATTGACGACTTCTGATTTAGGAAAGCCCGTATTTGAAAAGTTACTAGAACAGCATAAAAAGTATGTTGAAGCGTTGGAAAAGTGCGGCGTGACTGTTACACATCTTCCAGCAAGCGAAGAATTCCCAGACTCGACATTTGTAGAAGATGCTGCCGTGTTGACATCTGATTTCGCGGTTATTACAAATCCAGGAGCGGAATCACGTAATGGAGAAATCAAGGAAATCGAAGCTACTCTAAAAGGATTTTACGAGAAACTTCACTATATAAAATCGCCAGGAACACTAGATGGCGGCGATATTCTTCAAGCGGAGAACAATTTCTATATTGGGATTTCTGAACGGACGAATGAAGAAGGAGCACTTCAATTGAAAGGGATATTAGAACAACAAGGTTATGAAGCTACGATTATTCCGTTAAAAGAGTTTTTCCATTTGAAAACAGGAATTGCTTACCTAGGAGATAACCGGATGGTCGTTGCGGGAGAATTTGTGGATCATCCAGCATTTGATTCATATGAAAAAATTGTTATAGGTAAGGAAGACGAGTATTCAGCCAACTGTATCCGTGTGAATGATTATGTCATTATTCCGTCAGGATATGAAGAAACAAAACGTAAATTTAATGAAGCGGGCTATGAAACAATCGAACTGGAAATGTCTGAAGTTCAGAAGCATGACGGCGGATTAAGCTGTTTGTCATTACGCTTCTAACCGTAATCGAAAAGTAAATGGGGAAAACAGGGGAGTGAATATCATGTCAAACAAAGGGGAACAACCGCAAGATAATCTATTAAAACGTTCTATGAAAAGCCGTCACTTGTTTATGCTCTCTCTCGGAGGAGTAATTGGAACCGGTCTGTTTCTGAATGCAGGCTATACAATTAATCAAGCCGGCGCGGGGGGAGCGCTGCTTGGATACTTATTCGGTGGTTTGATTTTATATATGGTTATGGTTTGTCTTGGCGAGCTGGCTGTCCATATGCCTGTGACAGGGTCTTTCCAAACATATGCAACGCGTTATATTAGTCCTTCGGCTGGTTTTTCACTTGGCTGGATGTATTTTGTAGGTTCGGCTGCCACTGCGGGAGTGGAATTCACTGCTGCTGGAATACTTATGCAACATTGGTTCCCAAATGTTCCGATTTGGATTTGGTGTTTGATATTTATGGTCCTCTTATTCTCTTTGAATGCGTTGTCGACGAGAGGATTTGCAGAAGCTGAATTCTGGTTTGCAGGTATTAAAGTCCTTGCAGTTATTTTGTTCCTTATCATTGGGTTTGCGGCGATTTTTGGCTTCATTCCTATGGAAGGTCGTTCAACACCCTTCTTAACAAATTTAGCTCCTACAGGGTTATTCCCAGCGGGCATCGCGATCGTGTTTGTGACGATGATGAACGTTATCTTCTCCTATCAAGGTTCGGAGTTGGTTGGAATTGCGGCAGGGGAAACAGAAAATCCTGAAAAGAACATACCAAAAGCAATCCGAACGATAATTTTTAGAATTGTCATTTTCTATATCGCTTCGATTATTGTTTTATCGGCTATTTTTCCTGCATCCGAACTTGGTTTACTTGCCAGTCCGTTTGTGACATTGATGGAAATTGCCGGCGTTCCGTACGCGGCGGGTATTATGAACTTTGTTATCTTGACGGCGATTTTGTCAGTGGGAAATTCGTGTTTATATGCGTCAACGCGACTTCTATGGGCAATGTCAAACGAAGGGATGGCACCTAAGATGTTCGGGCGATTATCGAAAAATAGAGTACCGCTCAATGCACTTATCTTCACAATGTCGTTCTCCCTCTTATCATTATTGACAAGTGTGATGGAAGCAGAGGCAGTGTTCGTATTACTCATGTCGATTGCAGGAATAGCTGTCACAATTTCGTGGATGGGGATTGCGACATCTCAATTGATGTTCCGTCGTCACTATTTGAAAGAGGGCGGAAAATTGGAAGACTTAAAATATAAAGTCCCTTTCTATCCTTATGTCCCATTGTTTTGTATCGCCTTTTGTCTTCTTATTCTCGTCTTTTTGGCATTCGATCCAACACAGCGGATTGGGTTATACTACGGGGTCGGATTTTTAGTTGCATGTATGCTGTTTTATAAATTCAGGTTGGAAAAAAAGAACAAGGTTAGTGTTGAAACCGAAGTGAAACCTGTAAATTAAAGGAGAATTATTATGAACCAATTACTATGGGGCACACCCTCTACACTTCGGTCACTGTTATGTGAACTCGTTAGCTGGGACAGCCGTACGTTAACTGAAGGGGAGAATACATTTGCTCCCAAATTAGAGGCGAAATTAAATGAACTAGCGTATTTCATAAATAAACCGAATCAGTTGGCACTTCACGATGCAGGGCTTGGTCGTCAAGCTGTCACTGCTTTGTACAAGCATCCCGAAGCAACAGAAACGATTGTTCTTATAAGTCACTTCGATACCGTATGGACTGAAGAATATGGTGTGTTGGAGCCGTTTGCATTTTATCCGGAAATGCTGACGAAAATGTTGTCTGAACCCCAGCATAATGCTGATCTTCCGGAGGATGCACGCATCGACTTGGAGACCGGAAATTACTTGTTTGGTCGAGGCACAATGGATATGAAAATGGGGCTTGCGCTTCATATGCAACTCATTGAAAAAGCCAGTGTTGAAAAATGGCCAATCAATCTATTATTAGCTACCGTTCCTGATGAGGAAGTTAACTCAGCAGGGATGCGTGCTGTAGTGAAGGAGCTTGTCCGTATTCGTGAGGAGCAAGGGTTAACGTATAAACTATTTTTAAATAGCGAGCCATCGTTTTCCCAAAACCCAACGGATATTGCTGAATATGTTTACTCGGGTACCATCGGGAAAATCATGCCCGCTGCATTGTTCTATGGCAAAGAAACGCATGTCGGCGAGCCAATGAAAGGTATGACTGCGAACTATATTGCTTCATATCTGACACAACGGATGGAATGGAACGAATTATTCCGCGAGACGGATCTTGGAGAAAGTACGCCGTTGCCGGTTTCATTGCAACAAAAAGATTTAAAGCTTCAATACTCGACGCAAACGCCTTACCGCGCAGTAGCATTATATAATGTTTTCCTGATGAAGCGTACGGCATCGGAAGTGATGGATTTGTTCGAACAAGTGGCACTTGAGGCAATGGCAGCGTGCAACGATAGCTACAAGGTTATTTGTGAACGAGAGCAAGTGAAAGGCGTAGGGGAAGTGAACGTTTTGCGTTATGAACAGCTCCTTGAACATGCTTTGCTAAAATTAGGGGAAAAAGAAGTGGATCGCTTGAAGCAAGAAGTACTCCATAACGAAGAGTGGGATGATCGTGAAAAATCGCTTCGTATCGTCGATAACTTGATGATCCAATGCCAGGAACTTGCGCCGGCAACTGTCCTTCTTTATGCACCACCTTACTATCCAGCCATTAACTCGTCGGATAACCCGCTTGTCATCCAGTCGATTGAATTGATGAAGAAAACAGCGGAAACATTTAATAATACAGTCGAACAGATTCATTACTTCAACGGTATCTGTGACCTAAGTTATGTTAACTACGATGACGACACAAATGGCTGGGCTGCATTCGAAAGCAATACGCCGGTATGGGGCGAAACGTATAGCATTCCATTCACTGAGATGGCCCAGTTGAAAGCGCCCGTGTTCAATGTAGGTCCGTTTGGGAAAGATGCACATCAACGGACGGAGCGTTTACATGTCGACAGTGCTTTTGTGGAAATGCCTGTTATGCTGGAAACGCTCGTGAAGAGCATGTATGTCACGAATGAAAGTTTGGAAACATGTACAGGCTAATATAACTGAAATGTGGAGACCTTCGGAAATAGTGAAGGTCTCTATTTATTGTCTGCATCTGTTAAGATGAAAGAAAAAGTGGCAGGTGAATCGAATGAAAGAGCAAATCTTAATCATCGAAGACGAAGAAAATATCGCACGTGTCCTTCAGCTTGAGCTTGAGTTTGAGGGCTATGAAACGGGCATTGCACATACAGGACCAGACGGGCTTATCAAATATCGTGAACAACGATGGGATCTTGTTCTATTAGATCTTATGTTACCTGGATTGAATGGGTTAGACGTATTACGACGGATTCGAGCAACAGAAGCAGACACGCCAGTCATATTATTGACGGCGAAAAGTGATGTGGAAGATAAGGTGGCCGGGCTTGACCTCGGGGCGAATGATTATGTGACGAAACCTTTTGAAATCGATGAATTACTCGCAAGGATTCGTTCGGCACTTAGATTCTCTAAACCTGTGGCGTCTGTAGAGACTAAAGACGAACATCTCCTTGAATTTGCGGGTTTGTCTCTTCATGAGCAAACACGTGACGTAACAAGAAATGGCCGCTCCATTGAGCTAACACCACGGGAGTACGATCTTTTACTTCATCTGTTGAAACACCCAAACCAAGTGTTGTCACGTGAACAGTTGCTAGACGCTGTTTGGGGATTCGACTATTACGGTGATACAAACGTCGTGGATGTGTACATTCGATATGTCCGGAAGAAAATCGAACAAGGGGAAAAAAGCACGCTTATCCAAACGATACGGGGTGTTGGTTATGTTTTAAAGGAGCAACAGGTTAATGAAGCTTAAAACAAAGATTCACCTTTTTTCTACGTTGCTGATGCTCGTTATCTTAACGTTGACGAACACGGGCATCTATTTTGTGTACGGGAAATTGGCATATGACACGGAGTATAATCAGCTAAAAACGCAATCGCAAGACTTGATTGCTTCGCTCAGCCAGATGACCGAAAAAACGAATCCAGCGACGGTTCTCCATGCCTACAGACCACCGAATGGTGCGGTCCGTATTTTGGATCCAACGGGCAAGTTGAAAGTGGAGTCCGAATCGGCGGAAGGAATTAGAAGTTACCATCCTGAAATAAAACCAGGCGAACGCTATTCAATCGGTGAATTTGACAATACACCGATACTTACGATGCGCGAGCCAGTTATTTGGACAGACGGAAAAGTGGTTGAACTGCAAACGATTCAACTGCTAAGTGATGTAAAACATAATTTGAGCTTGCTCAAGCTTATCCTCTTCGGAGTGACCCTTATCGCGATGATTCCCATAACGATCTCAAGCGTTGCGCTTGGTCGCATCGTGATCCAACCAATTGATAATCTCATTAAAACGATGTCACAAAGCCGGCAAACGGGAACATACGAGAAGATTGAGGTCCCAGCCGAAGGGAAGGACGAAATGGCGCAGATGGGCCATGAGTTCAACGATATGATGGGGCAACTCGAGAGCAATTTTAAAAAACAAGAACAGTTCGTTTCCAATGCCTCGCATGAATTAAAAACGCCGCTCACTGTTATAGAAAGCTACGCGCGGCTTCTCTCACGCCGCGGATTTGATGACCTTTCGGTGGCAAAAGAGGCAGTCGGAGCAATTCTTGGGGAATCCATTCGGATGAAGGATATGATTGAGCAAATGCTCCATCTTGCAAGAAATCAAGAACATGTTGCGTTTAAGTTTGAGGAAACGGATATTAATTCTTTGGTTGAAAAGACCTTACAACCAATGCGTCATGCACACGCAAGAGATTTCATTCTAGAAGGGAACGGTTCTGTGGTTGTGGTAACAGATGCTGAAAAACTTAGGCAATTATTATTCATCCTCCTTGATAATGCACGAAAATATAGCGAACGAGAAATTAAAACGACTATTTCGAAAAATGAAACTTCTATTTCCATTGCTGTTACTGACTATGGAAACGGAATCCCTAAAGAAGCCTTGCCGCACATTTTTGACCGATTCTATCGAGTCCATGAAGACCGAAACCGTAAAACAGGTGGAACGGGCCTTGGGCTGGCAATTGCTAAGGAACTTGCAGATGGTCTTGGAGCAGAATTGAATATAGAAAGTAGCGTTGGCGTAGGAACCACCTTCCGGATCATCATGCCCAAAAAACAGATTCTCACCGATTTTTAATGTTGGAATCGTATGATGAATGAAAGGAGGCGAGGAGTATGCATTTTTTGGAAAAATCATGGTTTATTCCGTCCCTGTTAACCTTAGTACTTCTAACGGTGGGCGGATTTTATATAGGAAGTTTGATCAATAAGCAGGAACCGATGGCGGCTGATACGATCCGAACTCAGTTGGAGAGCATGTACGGTGGAACTGTTGACCGCATCTCAATAACGAACGGCGTTTATCAAGCAGAAATGAGTCGAGGTGAAGCGGTTTATTCGGCTGAAGTTGACGCAATGACAGGAAGTGTTTTATCGCTTACCCAGACTGGTGAAATGAAGGAAGAGATTCCGGACGTGCTTTCTGAGTCTAAGGTGAAAGAAATTATAGCGGGGAAATATAGCGGTGAAACGGAACGGATTTCATTGATTACAGGCGGGGAAACCCCGATTTACGAGGTGAAGCTGTCGAAAGACCCGAAGTTTACAAAGGTGACAGTCGACGCCATGACGGGGAAAATAATCACTGAAACCGTGAAGGAAACGACAGGGGAAAATGCGCTTATTACCAAGGAACAGGCAATTGCAATTGCGCAAACTCAACTAAAAGGTGATGTAGATGACTTTTCGTATGAAAAAACAAGCGATGGAGGCTACTACCTAATCGAAATCGAAGCAGCTGATGACCGGGAAGGTACCTTCCAGATTCATGCAATTTCAGGAAAAATAATGTCTGTCACATGGGATGACTAATCTCTCATCAAATTCTAATACTCCTCACAATGTCCTCTCATGTTCGCCGAGTAATATGAAGGTAACAACAAAAGGAGGAGATACAAGATGAAGAAATGGATGATGATTCCAGCATTGGCTGGCGTGCTTGTAATAGGTGGAGTTGCGGTGGCTGGGAACGCGGGACATAGTTTCGCGGCGACGCCAAAAGGTTTATTGACGATGGAAGAAGCGGAAGCAATTGCTGTAAAATCAGTAGGTGGAACAGTGACTGGAATTGAATTGGACCGTGAACGAGTGGGTGATATTTATGAGGTTGAAGTTAAAACAAACGGCTTTGAATATGATCTCGATATCGATGCGAAAACTGGAAAAGTATTGCGCACAGATAAAGAAAATGATAATGATGACGACTTTGATAACGACGATTCAGACGATAAAGTGATTGCTCCAAATGGTAAATTTATAACAGAAAAAGCTGCTGTCAATATTGCGATGAAACAAGCAAAAGGTACTGTGGCAGAAGTGAAATTAGACGAAGATGATGGCCGAGTAGTCTATGAAATCGAAATTCGAGATGGAAAATATGACTACGACTTTGATATTGATGCAATTTCAGGTGAAGTTCTGAAATTTGAAAAAGATAGTGATAAAGATAATGATTGAAGTAAAGGGGCTGTTCCTGAACAGCCCTATTTTTATGGGGAAAAACAATTTACACTTCGTATACTTTCCCAACTTCAGCAAGTTCAGTAGGCCCATCATATACGACGACAGCTGCATCAAGAATTTCTTCAATATTTCCGTGCAACGGCAAGTGGGTTAACACAAGTTGTTTTACTCCCGCCAATTTCGCCATTCTTCCAGCTTCGCTTCCGCCCATATGACCTGGTGCTTTCCCGACGTGTTCTTCATATAAATTGGCCTCGCTAATTAAAAGATCAGCGCCGCGTGCGAAATCAATCAGTTCATCTCGCCATTCTGTATCTGCGGTGAGTACAATGGACTGGCCACCGACCTTGAATTTCATTGCCAAGCAATAGACGGGATGTACCGTACGGCAAAAGCTCACTTTAAATGGACCTATTTGAATGACATCATCTTCTGAAATGCCAATGCCTATTGTTTGATCTTGGTACGAGAGTTTTGCGAAATTCTCTTGATCTTTAGTGTGCCCATAAATCGGTAATGGAGGAGCTTGATGACCTAGATAAAAATTAATGATCCTGCTGAATTGGAGACTCCCGACGTCAGCAATATGGTCTGCGTGATAATGACTGATGACAACAGCGTCAATTTTTTCTAAAGGTAAATAATTTTGCAATGAGGAAAGTACGCCACTGCCGCAATCAATGAGACAATGAAAGTTATCGTGTTCGATCAAAAAAGACGAAGTGGCACTATTTGCTTTCGGGTATCCACCCCAGATACCGATTGGTGTTATTTTCATTATGAATTCCTCCAATTCCATTGCAAGTGAAAAAAGTGTACCTTGAAACGGAGTCAATTGAAAGTAGGAAGTGTAGAATAATATTGACCCTGTAGGATATAAATACTATAATGTATTCAAAGAATTCAAATAAAGGTGGGTATTAACTAACAGTGGCAGAATCTACACTCGAGCAATTGTGTACTATATATACGGACCTGTCAGCTGATGATATTCAACAATTAAAAAGTGTTGCTTCTACATTACAAATGTATGCGGATTTATCGGATGCTTATATGTTCATTGATTGTAAGATGAAAGACAATGAACAGGCAATTGTTGTTGCCGAGGCTTTTCCAAAGTCTATTAATGCTGTTTATGAAAATTCGGTTATTGGAAAGATAGTGTTTGATTCCTTTGAGCCGGGTGTGTTTTATAGTTATCGAAAAGGGAAGAAGTCACTAATTCGTCAGGCGGTAACACAAGAAGGAAGATCTGTGGAGCAAAGTGTAGTTCCTATTAAAAATAATATGCATCAAGTAATAGCTGTACTTATACAAGAGAAAGAAGTCTATCATGCCATGCCTTACACTAATAATCTTGAAGATCTTCCATTTGGACAGGAGTCAATCGGCTATGTCTTGGGGGATAAGAATAGTGAAATGCCGATAGTTTCGGACTTATTAATGGAAATTTTCCTGTTGACTGACCATGAAAATAAGTTGACTTATGCAAATCCAGTAGGTGTTAAATTCATAACAGAGATGAGTCATACGGAAGAAATACAAAATGTAAACTTAGTAGAGTTATTGCCTTTTCTTAAACCTGTATATGATCAGCAAGATGACGTTTTTGTATCTGAATTAACATTAGACCGTAAGAATCTCGTTGTCAAAAAAATTCGATTGCGAAAAAAGGATGAAATGAGAGGGACCTTACTCGTTATCCAAGACTTAACTGAGCTCCGTACGAAAGAAAAAGAACTTATGATGAAATCCGTTGTTATTCAAGAAATTCACCATAGAGTGAAGAATAATCTTCAAACCGTGGCAAGCTTACTTAGGCTACAAATGAGGAAGGGGATTTCCGAAGAAAGTAAATCCTACTTTGAAGATACGCTAAACAGAGTATTTAGTATTTCCTCCGTTTACGAATTGATTTTGGCTAATGAAGATGCAGAAGATGATGATGTGGATATCATTGAGCTTACAAAAAAGGTTTGTTCAACAATGACAATAAATGGCCCCAATAAAAAAGTGGGCTTGATTATTAGGTCAAATGGCAATAGAATATTAACATCATCAAGGAAAGCGGTTTCAATTGCACTAATTGTTAATGAACTCGTTCAAAACTCCTTGAAACACGCATTTCCTGGAGACACTCGCGGTGAGATTATTGTTAACTTTTATTCGAAGGCAGACTCTTTGGAGCTTCATATTTCCGACAACGGTGTTGGGATTAAACAAACGAAGTCATCACTTGGTTTAGAAATTGTACGTAATTTAGTTGTGAATGACTTGAATGGCGAATTTAGTTATATGCCGGAAGACATAGGAACACACGCAGCAATTATGTTTCCAGTAAGTCCGGAGGTTATTATTTATTATGAGAAAGAAAATATTGATAGCTGAAGATGAATCCTTAATTCGTATGGATATCAAGATGATGTTAGAAGACCATGGCTACGATGTTGTCGGTGAGGCAGGGGACGGTGATCGAGCGATTGAACTCGCATTTTTACATAAACCGGACCTAATTTTGATGGATATTAAAATGCCCAAGATTAACGGACTACAAGCCAGTCAAATTATTGCCAATCAGTTAGACTTACCGATTTTAATCATCACGGCTTATAGTCAAAAAGAATTTATCAAGAAAGCACAACAGGATAATATTGTAGGTTATTTGGTCAAACCTATTGCGGAATCAAATTTAATACCAGCAGTTGAAATCGCTCTCCATCAGTCGGGTAAAGCAAAAAGACTGAAAGAGGATATTAAAAACGCGAAACAAGAAGTAGAAAAAAGAAAACTGATTGAACGAGCCAAAGGAATTCTAATGCAAATGGAACAAATAACGGAAGAAGAAGCGTTTAAACGAATGAGAGATTCTAGTATGACCAGACAAATGACAATGGAGTCATTGGCTAAGGAAATTATTGCACAACAAAAGTGAATAACAACAAGCAAAGGCGCTTAAAGAGATTGTTCTTTAAGGGCCTTTTTGTATTTATTTGGGGAGGTGATTGCTAATTGACTACTAAACAAAGAACAAAATGATAACGTTTTTATTAAATTACTACATAATAGGGGGAATATTAATGGCGATGATAGGCACAGTAATTGTATATATTATTATGTTTTGTGCAGTTTTGGGGGCGTTTGCGGCAATTAAAAACCCGGAAGATGGGCTTGGTAAGGAATTTATGTCTGGTCTTCATGCGGTTGGTCATATCTTTGTACCGGCAGCTGGTATCATGGCATCCATACCTTATTTAACATGGTTTATCAGTAAGTTTATCGGACCTATTTTTGATGCTATTGGGGCGGATCCGGCAATTGCCGCGACGACAATCTTAGCATCGGATATGGGCGGGTATCAGTTAGCAAACGCATTGAAAACATCCTATGAAGGCTGGGTAATGGCATTAATTGTAGGATACATGGCGGGGGCAACAATTGTATTCTCGATACCTATGGGACTTGCAATGCTTGATAAAAGAGATCATAAATACATGGCACTTGGCGTAATGTCTGGTGTTCTAACAATTCCGATCGGTGCATTTATTGCTTCTGTATTGGTCGTATTGTTTAATACTGAAATTCGTGATGTCATAAGCACAACATCCGATTCTACGTATGAATTTGTCATCAGTTATGGACAAATACTAATTAACCTATTACCGTTACTCATATTCGTACTTTTAATCGCGGCAGGGTTGAAGTTCTTCCCACGTGGCATGATTGCAGGTTTTATGATTTTTGGACGTGTAATGGATGCGGCTATCAAACTAGTGTTAGTCTTCTCGATCGTTGAAATATTCACGGGTTTATTCACAACTATTTTTGGTGCATGGGGCTTCGATCCAATTATGGCGGATGAAGCAGATCAATTCCGCGCACTTGAAACGGCTGGTTATATTGGTATCATGTTAGCAGGGGCATTCCCAATGGTTTACTTACTACGTAAATATGCAGCGAAACCATTGGAAGCAGGTGGACGTAGGATTGGACTATCTTCCACAGGGAGTGCTGGTATCTTAGCGACAATGGCTAATATTTTGGCGATGTTCTCGCTAGTTAGATACATGAGGCCGAAAGATAAGGTCATTAACATCGCATTTGCAGTCTGTGCAGCATTCTTGCTAGGAGATCACTTGTCCTTTACGGCAAACTTCCAACCAAATATTATTTTGCCAGTAATTATTGGTAAATTAACAGCCGGTATCTGTGCAATTGGGATAGCGTACTGGTTATCTGTTCCAACAGCTCTGAAACTTGAAGAGAAAGACCGTGCAGATGGAACCATTCTTCCAGGCGAGTACTTAGAAGATGAAAAAGCCGAGAAGTAAGATTAAGCCTGATTGTACTAACCTTTTAACTATATAAGTTGAAATAAAGATTCCCTTCCAATTCGCTCCGGCGCTTAGGGGATGCCTACGCTAAGTTTCACATGTATAAATATTTTCGATATGTATCCAGCAGAAAGGGGCAAATAAAGTGAGTGAAGAGAAAAAAAGGTTTATCCAAGAATTTGTACCCGGTAAGCAAATTACATTAAGTCATTTAATCGCTAATCCGAATCCTGATATGTTTCAAAAACTTGGTATTCAGCAAGCAGGTGCGTTAGGAATTATGACATGCACACCAAGTGAAACAGTAATAATCGCGGGTGATTTGGCAACAAAAGCAGCGAATGTATCGATTGGTTTCTTAGATCGATTTACGGGAAGTCTTGTTATTGTTGGTAGTGTTTCAGAAGTCGACATGGCTATGAGTGAAATTAATCGATTTTTATCTGAGAGATTAGGATATACGCCAGCACTCATTACAAAGTCGTAAGGACGTGTTTGAGAAGATGAAAAACAGGGCGATGCTTATTGGTTCAATTGGCGCTGGAAAATCTACGTTAACGAATGCGTTATTAGGAAAAACAGTCGAGGCATTTAAAACACAGACATTGACCTATTACGATTGGATTGTAGATACACCTGGTGAATATACAGAGAATCCAATGTTTTATAAAAGCATTATGGCTACTGCTTTAGAAGTAACCCATGTGTTTTACTTGCAGGATGCAACAAACGGGAAAATGATTTTTCCGCCTGGATTTAGTATGGGGATTACGAAATTGCCGATTGGAGTGATTACCAAAAGTGATCATCCCAATGCAGACATAGCGCGGTCAATTGACATGATAAAGTCTGTTGTTTCGAGTGGGCCCATTGTCATTACTTCATCAGTT
Source organism: Sporosarcina sp. FSL K6-1540 (assembly GCF_038620285.1). Classification (NCBI taxonomy): domain Bacteria; kingdom Bacillati; phylum Bacillota; class Bacilli; order Caryophanales; family Caryophanaceae; genus Sporosarcina; species Sporosarcina sp. FSL K6-1540. Next base: position 1,332,980 of record NZ_CP152018.1, on the reverse strand, counting down.
GAAGGAATTGGCATTGAGTACCTGAAAGAATTAGTGAAGTTAAATGATATGAATTCAATGAAAAACTTCGTAATCGCCGCTATGGACGATAAGCTTTTATTCAACGACTACCTTTACACTTCACGTAATGTTTGATATATTAATACTATTAAAAGTTAATGAACACGGCAAAGGCGCCTTTACTACTCGGAGAGTTTTCTTCGGGTCTGTAGAGGCGCTTTTATTTTTTGTCTAGAGTCCAGGCGCCTTGCGCTTTTATATCACTTAAATGAGGTGTGAGTATGGGTGGTTCCAATCGCGAACCGGAGACGATGATTAGTGCGGGGATTGACATTGGCACGAGCACAACAAAGCTAATTATTAGCCGATTTTCATTGATGAATGTAGCAGGTACCACTCATGTTCCCAAAATTGAAATTGTAGATAAAGAAGTTCTATACAAGAGTCCTATTTTCAGAACACCTTTAACCAATCCTTCGACGATAAATGTTGTGGAGATTGAAAAAATTGTTCGTTCAGAATATGCAAAGGCCGGTATCGTTGCTTCGCAAATTGCAACCGGTGCAGTCATTATTACCGGTGAAACGGCGACAAAGCAAAATGCGAGCGAGATGCTTCACTATTTGTCAGGTGAAGTTGGTGATTTCTTAGTAGCTACAGCAGGACCGGATTTAGAAGGAATTATAGCTGCTAAAGGTTCCGGAGCATATGACTATTCTAGTCGTAGCGGAAAAGTAATTGCCAATATCGATATAGGCGGAGGAACGGCGAACATTGCTGTTTACAAAGATAAGGTACTTCTTGGCACATGTACATTGCATATTGGAGGGCGACTCATAGAATTTCATGAGGGGAAAGTAAATTCTATTTCTCCGCCTGTACAAAAGCTTTTAACGGAGCAAAATGTGTTATTACATGTGGGCGATAATCCAGAATCAAGGAATATAAAATTTGTAACCGATTTCATGGCGGAGTCGTTGGGAAGAATACTGAAAAATGATGTCCAAGAAAAGGATGAAGTGCTTTTGCTAGGACATCATCCCAACTGGCACGAAAAGATTGACACGCTTGTTTTTTCGGGTGGTATTTCTGAGTGCATGTATAATCATGAACCGGATAAGGGGCAGAAATCGAATTACGATGATATAGGTGTACAGTTGGCAAAAGCTCTTCAAAGGAATGAAGCATTGCAAAGCTATTCATGGTTGGAGCCTGTTGAAACAGTACTGGCAACAGTTCTTGGAGCGGGCACGCAAACAACAGAAATTAGCGGAGCAACAATCCAGGTGGCATCGGATGAATTACCGCTTAAGAATATACCAGTTTACAATTATGCGTTTGGTGAGAATCTCCAAACTGGATTAGAAAACTTTGAAATAGCCGTTAAAAATGCAATCGATATATATGATGCGGCCAGAGAAGGACAGAACTTTGCATTATACATTTCCGAACTGCCTTATATGGGCTTTAGAGATATTCAAAAGTTAGCGGCCGCCATTATTCAGGTGATGGAACAACGACCTGATCCCGATCAACCGATTGTTCTAATTTTACAAACTGATCATGCAAAAGTGTTAGGTCAAACTTTGATTGCTATGCAAGTCAGGCAAAGCGTTATATGTATCGATCAAATTACTGTCGAACATGGTGATTATATGGACATCGGAAGAGCACTTGAATCCGGAGTTGTCCCTGTCGTCGTCAAAACATTAACATTTCACTCATCGTGAAGGAGGGTGTCTACTTTTGATATTAAAAACAACTTTAGGCGGCATAAGTTATAATTTCGCCGATCTGAAAGAAGTAATGGCAAAAGCAAATGAAGAAAAGTCGGGAGATCGGCTGGCGGGTGTTGCAGCGGAAACTGTACAAGAACGAATTGCTGCAAAAACAGTCCTCAGTGAAATCTTATTAAGTGATATTCGTAACAATCCTTTAATACCAATCGAAACGGACGAAGTTTCCAGAATTATTGAAGGCGATATAAATGAACGGATTTATGCAGAATTAAAAAATTGGAGTGTCGCTGAATTACGGGAATACATTTTAAGTAATAAAGTGGGCGACCGTGAACTGAAACGTATTAGCAGGGGCTTAACTTCCGAAATGATTGCTGCAGTTGCGAAGTTAATGTCTAATCTTGATTTAGTACATGCGGCCAATAAAGTTGAAATATTAACAACATGTAATATTACGATTGGTCAAAAAGGAACGATTTCATCTCGGTTACAGCCAAATCATCCGACAGACAACGTGGATGGAATGATTGCGTCTCTGAAAGATGGATTGTCATATGGAATTGGCGATGCAGTAATTGGGATTAACCCTGTTGACGACTCCGTTGAAAGTGTTAAACGGCTATTGCATGCGACAAAAGATTTCATGCAAGAATGGGAAATTCCTACTCAAAACTGTGTGTTAGCTCATGTAAATACGCAGATGAAAGCAATTGAACAAGGTGCTCCCGCAGATATGATTTTCCAAAGTATTGCAGGAACCGAAGTAGCAAATCGCTCATTTGGTATTACTGCAGAACTGATTGCAGAAGCAAAAGATCTCGCTATGAAACAGGGAACGGGTTCAGGCCCACAAGTTATGTATTTTGAAACGGGTCAAGGGTCAGAGCTATCGGCAGAAGCGCATCATGGAATTGATCAATTAACGCTAGAATCTAGAAATTACGGATTCGCAAGACACTTCGATCCGTTCATCGTAAATACGGTGGTCGGTTTTATAGGACCTGAGTACTTGTATAACAACAAACAAGTCATACGTGCTGGTCTCGAAGATCACTTCATGGGTAAAATGCACGGCATTCCAATGGGTGTGGACATCTGTTACACAAACCATATTAAAGCAGATCAGAATGACATTGAAGATTTAGGTGTCTTATTATCTGCTGCAGGTGTCAACTTCATCATCGCTACTCCTATGGGAGACGATGTAATGCTGAATTACCAGTCGATGAGCTTCCACGATGTAGCAACGCTTTTACAAACGTTTGGTAAAACACCTGCGCCGGAATACTTAAAATGGCTTGAAAAAATGGGGATTTATGAAAATGGTCGCTTAAGTGCTCGAGCAGGCGACCCTACTATATTTACACGTTAGGAGATGACATCTGTGAATGAACAACTCATTGAAAAGATTACGAAGATGGTCGTTGAAAAACTCCAAACAAGTAACTTGAAAACAGATGATCGTGATAATGACAACAAACAGATGCCTGTTATGTTGTTTCAAGAGACTTTAGTAGGAAATCATTTTACAGAGGAAACAGTGCGTGCAACTCCTGATGGAAATGTGAAATTCTTCGATACGGCGCTAGAGGATAAAAAGCCGAAAAGCGTAAATCTGCAAGCAAGCAAAAGTAAGCCTGTAATAGAGGAATCAAATAAGGAAGCGTACTTAGCTGATCTTCGTAAGAAAACACCTGCACGGATTGTAGTGGGAAGAGCAGGTACTAGACCGAAAACAGCTACCTGGCTCCAATTCAGATTTGACCATGCAGCAGCTGTAGACGCTGTTTACGGAGAAGTTCCGCAAGAAATATTGGAACGATTGGGCTTCCTCCAATTGCATTCAAAAGTGTTGGACAAAGAAGAGTATATCCGACGACCTGATTTAGGAAGAAGATTATCGGATGACTCTAAAAAAATGGTTACGGAAAAATGCCAGCGCGCTCCAAGGGTACAAATTGTTGCTTCTAACGGACTAAGTGCCAAAGCACTTGAAGTGAATTTAGAAGATGTCTACTTATCATTGGAGCAGTCGTTAAACAATTTAAATATTGAGATGGGTACCACTATTTATGTTGATAAAGGCAGAGTTGCTTTAATGGATGAAATAGGTGAAATCCTGCAGCCTGATGTCGTCATCATTTTAATTGGGGAGCGTCCAGGACTTGTCTCGGCAGAATCATTAAGCGCCTATATTTGTTACAAACCCCGCATTGGAACGATTGAAGCGGAACGCATGGTCGTTTCAAATATTCACAAAGGTGGAATTCCACCGGTGGAAGCAGGAGCGTATCTTGGAACTGTTATCCAAAAGATATTGAAGTATGAAGCAAGTGGCGTTTCACTTGTTAAGAAGGAAGGATAGGAGGTGTGTAGATGTCATGAAGAAAGTTCATGCAGAAGTGTTGTCTATGCAAGTTATTCCTAATGTAGATGCTGGGCTAGCTACGAAGTTTAATTTAAAGCCTTACCAACGGAGTTTGGGGTTATTTACAACAACGATTGATGACGTGGGTTATACGGCTGCCGATCAGGCAACGAAAGATTCGGACGTCGAAGTGGTCTATGCAAAAAGTTTTTACGCAGGATCGGCACATGCATCGGGTCCTCTTTCAGGAGAATTTATCGGCATCATAGCAGGTTCATCTCCGGATGAAGTGAAAAGCGGCCTTGATTCGATTCGTACCACAATCGAAAATACGGCTTACTTTGAAGCCATCAATGATGATGAAAATCATGCGTTATATGCGCATACAATTTCAAGCTGTGGAAGTTATTTGGCAGAGGTTGCTGGGATTTCACCCGGCCAATCGCTTGCTTACTTAATCGCTCCGCCAATCGAAGCAATTGTAGGACTGGATGCGGCGTTAAAGGCGGCAGACGTTAGTGTGTGTGAATTTTTCGCTCCGCCTTCTGAAACGAACTTTGGTGGAGGGTTACTAACAGGCAGTCAATCTTCTTGCCAAGCAGCGGCGGATGCGTTTAGAGAAGCCATTTTGAATATGGCGAAGAGGCCTTTAGAATATTAGGAAAGGAGAGAGTGCAGTGGTAATAGCAATAGATGCTGATTTATTAGCTCTCCAGGAAATGCGTACAGCAGTGCAAATCGCTAAGGAAGCACAATTAGCTTATATGAGTTTTACACAAGAGCAAGTGGATCGTATCGTTAAGGCGGTTGCTGATGCGGCGTACGAACAGTCTGCGAGACTAGGTAAGATGGCAGTAGAAGAAACAGGAATGGGTGTAGCCGCTCATAAAACCATTAAAAATGAAGTTGGTTCAAGAGATGTTTACGAAAGTATTAAAGATTTAAAAACAGTCGGTGTAGTCGGTGAGGATAAAGTTAAAAAGGTTGTTGAGATAGCTGCTCCTTTTGGAGTGGTGGCAGCAATCATTCCAACAACAAATCCAACGTCAACCGCGTTTTTTAAAACATTAATTGCTTTGAAAACGAGAAACTCAATTGTCGTAAGCCCCCATCCCTATGCAATTCAATGTACGAACGAAGCGTTAAAGGTTTGTGACGAAGCGGCTGTGGCGGCGGGAGCACCAAAAGGGTTGATCCAGTGCTTAACGATGGCTTCGATGGATGCAACACAACAATTGATGAAGCATCCCGATGTGAACTTAATTCTTGCAACGGGTGGCAGTGCATTGGTAAAAGCGGCATACAGTTCAGGGAAACCTGCATATGGAGTCGGTCCCGGAAATGTTCCCGTTTATATTGAACGTTCTGCCAAAATCGAGAAAGCTGTTAAAGATATCATCGACAGTAAATCTTTCGACTATGGAACAATCTGTGCAACAGAGCAAGCGATAGTGGTAGACCGCAACATTTTAGAGCTAGTTAACCGCGAATTAAAGAAAAACGGTGCGTATATTTTATCAGATGAAGAAAAGCTCATCATGGAAAAAGTAGTTTCACCTATTCCGGGAAAAGTGAATCCTAAAATTGTTGGGAAAAGCCCACAAGTCATTGCGAAATTGGCAGGCATTACACTACCCGAAGGGACACGTGTCATCGTTGGGATGGAAACAAAAGTAGGAAAAGAAATTCCTTTCTCACTTGAAAAGTTATCCCCTGTTTTCGCAATGTATGTAGCATCTGATCTGAATCATGCAAAAGAACTTTGTTTATCATTATTAAACCTAGGCGGCCGTGGGCATTCGCTGTCCATTCATACAGAAACAGACGCTATCGCACGTGAATTTGCGATGGATATGCCTGTCTCACGTATTTTAGTAAACACTATGTCATCCGTTGGAGCGGTTGGGGGCACAACAGGTTTAATGCCTTCGATGACATTAGGTTGTGGGACATTCGGGGGGAATATTACATCCGACAATGTAACAGCTAAGCATTTGTTGAACATTAAACGAATGGCTTATGGCATTAAAGAAGTACAGCTTCCGAAAAATACAGCTGTTTCAAGTGAAGACGTAACAGAACAAGTAGTCTCACAAGTATTGAAATCTATGAGTTCAAGTGACAATGTCAATCCTGAAATGGTGAAAGACTTAGTCAACGAAATCGTGAAACAATTATCTAAATAAGAATACTTCAATACCTCTGCAAACTAGCGAAGGCGCCTTAAAAGTGGCATCCCCAAGCGCCGCAGCGGATTCAATGAAATGCTTCATTTCAACATACCAAACTAAAAATTACTAGGAGGAAACAGACATGAATAGAGAAGGTACAGCATTAGGAATGGTAGAAACAAAAGGATTAATCGGTGCAATCGAAGCAGCAGACGCAATGGTGAAAGCAGCAAGCGTACATCTAGTTGGTAAAGTACACGTAGGTGGCGGAATTGTAACTGTTTTAGTACGTGGAGATGTAGGTGCAGTTAAAGCGGCGACAGATGCAGGAGCTGCAGCGGCACAACGTGTAGGCGAATTGCTATCTGTTCATGTAATTCCAAGACCGCATGATGAGCTTGAAATGCTATTACCTAAATCAGATAACTAATACTCGCATGTTTTTAACAGGAAGGCGGTAACGACATGGATCAGCAATTGATTGAAAAAATTGTGGGGGAAGTACTTGGCCAATTAACAAAAGCAGAAATTGAACCAAAACAAGCACCTGTACTTCCTCCAAATACAATACCAATCGCTGTTTCTGCTCGTCACGTCCATTTGTCGCAAGAACATGTTGAGATACTATTTGGTAAAGGGTATGAATTAACGAAGAAAGCTGATTTATCCCAACCAAATCAATTTGCAGCGAATGAGACAGTAGTCATTGCAGGTCCAAGAGGGAGCATTGAACGTGTTCGTGTACTTGGCCCTGCGCGCTCGTTGACGCAAGCAGAAGTCAGCTGGACAGATGCTATGAAGCTTGGCGTTAAGCCGCCACTTCGTGAATCAGGTAATATTGCAGGTTCAGGAGCATTTACGTTAATCGGGACAAAAGCAAGTCTATATCTCGATGAAGGGTTAATCATTGCCCAAGCTCATATTCATATGCAGCCCGAGGACGCAATGCAATTGGGCGTACAAAATGGCGAGTATGTAACGGTAGAAGTAGCTGGAATACGACCGATTGCTTATCGTAACGTGAAGATTAGAGTTTCTGAGCGGTATCGTTTAGAAATGCATATCGATACAGATGAGGCAAATGCGGGTTTAATCACGCAGGGAACGGTTGGGCATGTTATTCGCTCTGGCGAAGTTCGTTCAAGCGTACTTGTCGACAATAAAACGTCAGAGATTATTGTTAAAAACCAGCATGATTTTAAAAAGAAATTGCTGTCAAATGATGATGTCAGAGAAATTACGGCAACTGAGATTATCGTTGAAAAAGGAACAATCGTCACAGCACTTGCGCGTGATACAGCAAGAGATTTAGGTAAATCTATTTCCGTTAGAAAATAGAAAAAGGTGATAGTCATGCGTTTAGGAAAAGTGATTGGAAACGTTTGGGCAACACGCAAAGAAGAAGGATTACAAGGTGTGAAATTACTGATCATCCAACCTGAAGATGCGTATGGTAACCCGGTGAGAACACATTTTGTAGCCGCAGATCGACTTGGCGCCGGAATTGGTGATCAAGTCATTGTAACAAGTGGCGGTTCATCGCGTTTTATAGATAAAGATAACCCCATTCCAATTGATGCGGTTGTGATTGGAATAATCGATTCAACAGAAGTGAAGAGAGGTGAAATCGATGAGTCAAGCAATCGGAATGATTGAAACAAAAGGATTAGTCGGTTCCATGGAAGCGGCAGATGCAATGATTAAAGCGGCTAACGTTAGATTGATAAAACAAGAATTTATTGACGGAGGAATCGTGACGGTTATTGTTCAAGGTGATGTTGGCGCTGTGCAAGCAGCTGTCGACGCCGGCCGTGAAGCTGCGAAGCGTGTAGGTGAACTTTTAGGAGCTCACGTTATTCCGCGTCCAGACGAATCTGTTTATAAAATGGTTAAACCCCTTGACTATAATGAGTTTGAACAACAGAAAAAACAAGTGAAACTTACACCTGCACCTACTACTAAAGAGCAGGTAACAAAAAAGACTGATAGTTAATGGTTATGGAAGGGTGAGCATATTTGGCTTTTCGGAGAAATAAAATCGCCGTAATTGGTGCGGGTTATACCGGTGCCACAGTAGCTTTAATGCTAGCGCAAAAAGAGTTGGGTGATATTGTATTGCTCGATATCCCTGAACAAGAAAACCCTGTAAAAGGGAAAGCGCTTGATATACTACAAACAGGTCCTGTTCAAGGTTTCAATGCAAAAGTAATGGGGACTTCCAATTACGAGCATATTCAAGACGCGGATATGGTCATCATTACTGCAGGTATTGCAAGAAAACCTGGTATGAGTAGAGATGATCTTGTCAATACGAATGCAAAAATTATGCGTGCTGTATCGGAGCAAGTGAAAAAATATGCACCCGAAAGCACTATTTTAATTTTAAGTAATCCTGTAGATGCAATGACATATGTCTGTTATAAAACGACGGGGTTCCCTAAAAATAGAGTCATTGGTCAATCGGGTGTACTTGATACAGCCCGCTTTAATACATTTGTCGCTGAAGAGTTGAATATTTCAGTGGAGGATATTTCCGGGTTTGTTTTAGGGGGGCACGGGGATGATATGGTTCCTCTTGTTAGGTATTCCTACGCAGGTGGGATACCCCTTGAGAAAATCATTCCTCAAGATCGCATGGATCAAATCGTAGAGCGAACGAGAAAAGGCGGCGGTGAAATTGTTTCCTTACTTGGAAACGGAAGTGCATACTATGCGCCAGCTGCTTCACTTGTCGAAATGGCCGAATCAATTATTCGTGATAAGAAAAGGATTTTACCGTCAATTGCTTATCTAGAGGGAGAGTACGGCTATACTGATTTATATTTAGGTGTCCCGGCTGTGATTGGCGGGAACGGTATAGAGAGCATTATTGAGCTTCCGTTAACGATTGAAGAGAAGGCCGCGCTAGACAAGTCGGTTGAATCAGTTCGTTCCGTACTTGAGATATGTGATAAATAAGCAAGGGCATTCCGGTTATTCGGGATGCTTTTTTTGTGTCTTGTAAATTACGATATCGAGATAGGCGGTGATAAATCCGTTCGAGTCGGTGATAAAGTGCTTCAAGGCGGTGATAACCAAGTTCATGCCGGTGATAAAATGCTTTAAGGCGGTGATAAAACCAGCAATTCAACTAGGCGATGGGAAGGTGCAAGTAATGGGAAGGCGAGCATAGCATGCCACTTGCTGGTCAAAAAAAGATAATAAATTGAATACTCTTTTTAATTATGGTTTCTGTGATCAGAATATGGTACGATTTCCTTAAGCAGACGTCAAAAACTAGCGAGGAGGTTGAGAAAATTCATTAGTAAGCGAAGAAAGGAACCATTGCTACTTGAGGGGTTAAACGCGGCTATCGAGCGTATAGCGCCGGAACAAGGAACAATTCTTCCTCTATTGAAGGCTAGATACGCATCAGTAAAAGCTGGGTTCGGCGGAGAACAGCAACTAGACAGGATATTTGAAAGCTATTCTTTTCCAATGAAACACCAAGTCCTGTACGATTTATCTCTTACATCGAGTACTCATTTTCAAATGGATACATTATTCATCACACCGTCGTATGCAATAATTTTTGAAGTAAAGAACATGGCTGGAAAACTTAAAGTAATTAATAATCCACCACAATTAATCCGTACACTGGACAACGGGGAAGTGAAGGGTTTCAACAGCCCTATTACCCAAGTGCAGAGTAATTGTGAGCTACTGCGGGACTGGTTTCAAGCACGCGATGTCTATTTACCGATTTACGGTGCAATAGTTTTGGCTTATTCAACACAACGTATTGAACTATTTGACACGGAAATTCCATTCCTATTCCCAAAGGCAGTTCCCACTTACATTCGCAGTCTTTCCGCAGATACCCCACTGTTGGACGATGCAAGCTTCAAAAGGCTAGGGCATGAACTTGTTGCCAGCCATCGCGAATTTATTCCACCCCCAATCAGCTTCACCTACCCTGATATTCAGAACAAAATTATAACAGGCGTTGCATGCCCATCATGCGGTCTTTTTGGAATGAAAAAATATATGAAAGGTTGGCATTGTACAGCATGTGATGGGACAAGTCCAGATGCCCATAAAAAAGCAATCCGTGATTGGTTTCTTTTATTCGGAGGGGCGATGAAAAACAAAGACTGCCGGGAATTTTTACACATTGATCGCCAACAAACAGCAAATCGGATTTTAAACAGCATGGATTTACAAACGGAAGGGGCGAATCGAAATCGAAGTTACTCGATGAATCTCAGATTGAAATGTGAAAAGCGCACCTAATTCAAGTGCGCTTTTTCATTTTGAGTTATTTTGGCCATGACGGTGATAAACTTGTTTGAGTCGGTGATAAAGTGTCCCATGGCGGTGATAAACCCACCCACGTCGGTGATAACCCTAACATCAACCGCGAAGCTGGTCACAATTCGTACGCCCATTCCTCTTTCAAGATCAAATATAAGACAAGCAAAGTGTTTTCAAGATCAAGGTGGCTTTTTCCTGCTATTTCTAATCCTAATTTAGGGAATAATAATCCGGCCATTTGTAGGGTAAGTTCAGATCTTTCGTTTGTTGGCAACTGCATAAGACGATTACTATAGGTGTTAATGAGGTTCCAATCTTTCTGGCTGAGTGATTGTAAAGCCCACTCATCAATGGTGAAATCGTCTTTCGTTAGGCCTTTTTCTATGATTTCTTTTTCAATCGGTGAAAGCTTCTTCTTTCGTTTCGCTTTTCTCTCATGGACGACGATTGTCCCTGCCACAAGGTCCCCAATTCTTTTATGTGTTGGATGGAAGTAAATCATTATGATGCCCAGAAAGTAACCTGCCGGTAAATTATCAACAATCCGAAGAAAGTTACGAATAAAACTAGATAAGAGTGTCAGACTATGGCCATTTTCCTGAATGGCTCGAATCCCGACGATTCGCTTTCCAATTGTTCTCCCGCCTGAAAAGTATTCGAGAGCGATAAAATACCCTGAGTTAATAATAAAGAGGCCAACGATTGTAAGTCCTAATAGAAGGGAGTCTGTACCTGCATAAGCCAATAGGTCCATCTCGCCAGTAAAAAGGATAATAAGAGAAATAATGATTAACGCATTCACGACGAGTAGAATAAGTTGGTCGATTATAAACCCTGTGGCTCTACTACCAAGACCCGCAAGCTGAAATTGAAGAGATACGAATTCCGGCGTTTTAATTCCTACTTGCTCTTGTTTCACAATGATTTCCTCATTTCTGGTGGAGTTTTCATTTTATTACAAGTTGTTCAAGTTCATCTGCTATACTTGTATTTATATACATTTGTTACTAACTATATATGTTGATATAAAGAATCCCCTCAACAACGCTCGGCTACCCCTATGAGGCGCATACGCTGGAGATTATATAGAATCATTAGTTCAACATAACTAGACAGAGGTATTTTGGAAACTCTTTCAATCAATAAAAAACAAGAAGGTGACTAGATGAATATAAAGCAATTTGTAAAGTTGCATCGTGATGATTGGAATCAGCTTGAAGATCTAGTATCAATCATGCATAAAAGGAAATCCGGTATGACGGGTGCCACGATTGATAAATTTTATCGGTTCTATCAAAAGGCAACCCAGAATCTATCCTATTCACAAACGTATTTTCCCGAGGACGAAGTAACACTTTACTTAAATGGACTTGTTTCGAAATCGCATAATCTCTTATATAAAGATCAAATATCGAGTATGAAACAAATTGGGCATTTTTTGAGCACAACATTTATTCGCCTATTTTTAGAACAACGGAAGTTTATCGTTGCTGCAATGCTGTTGTTTACATTAGGTGGGGTAGGAAGCTTTTTCGCGGTTGTCAATGATCCGCAAACGATGCATGGGATCTTACCAGCAGAAATAGCTCAAGGTGTGAATCCTGAACAACTAGGTAGTGCAGATGGTCAGGTTAATTCTTCGGTGATGTCCGCCAGTATCATGACAAATAATATTAATGTGGCGATCTTGGCATTTGCCGGCGGGGTCACATTTGGTTTATTAACAGTCTATGTACTCATTTATAATGGAATTGTAGTGGGGGCCCTCGCTGGCTTGTTCTTTCATTATGGGAAATCATATGAGTTTTGGGCATACATCGTTCCCCATGGAATGATTGAGCTTACAGCTATTTTTATCGCAGGTGGTGCCGGTCTGTTAATGGGCTATAAGCTCTTTGTTCCAGGACAATTTTCCAGAGGCTATCAGTTAAAGAAACAGGCACAACGTTCTGTCCAACTTTTGATAGGGACAATTCCTTTATTTGTAATTGCTGGATTGATCGAAGGTTTCATCACCCCAGCAGCGATTCCCTTGGCAGCGAAGTATAGTGTTGCATGCATAACCGTGTTTGGCTTAGTTCTGTATATAGTGATTGGCAGGGTATTACTAGCAAAAAGACAGCTTATATAAGATTACGATTCATAATATCGATATAATGGGAAACTGCAGCTACTGCAAGTTTGTCCTCGCGGGCCTCAATCATTTGTAGGCCTTGCTTTTCCCATTTTAATTTTTCTTTTTTCTTGATCAAAACTTGCTGCTGGGCAATGCTTTTTTCCATCGCGCTTCGAACGTCTACGGGTACCTCATTGGCTTTCTTCAATATCGCCACATCTTCAATTCCGATCATCAAAAACACATGTCTTTGTCTAAGACGCTGTAAATATACTAGCGCGCTTTCCTCATGAAGAAATGTGCGTACATCACTAAATAAGAGTAGCAAGCTTCGTTTCTTTTGCATCGATTCCAAATAAGTGAGCACAGCCGCATAATTTGACTCTGCTGTATCGACTTTAAGGTTGTAGACTGCCTGAAGGATTGTCTGTAAATGTGTCATGCCTTTTGCGGGTGGTATAAATACTTTCACTTCTTTTGAAAATGCTACTATAGAGACATAATCTCCTTTTTGTAAAGCCGCCGCGGTCACTGTTAATGCGGCTTCCAGCGCTTTCTCAAGGCGATTGCCTATCGCTAGTTCCGAGCCCATCATTCGCCCGCAATCAATTAAAATGGTTACATACTTTCCATGCTCAGGTTCATATTCATTAGTCATCACTTCTTGAAGCTTTGCAGTTTGCCGCCAGTTGATCATCCGTGGATCATCACCTACAGCATAGTTTCTAATCTGTGCGAAATCTCCTACACCGCGTTGTTGCTTACGAATTTTCGAGCCATCATATAATAAAAAACGCTGAGCGTTCCCTAAATAGTGTTTCGTCTCTGTTAAATCGGGAATCACTTTTACAGAATCGACTAATTCAATCGTCTGTTGCTTTGCCCATAACCCAAAACGACTTGTATAACGAAAGTACAGCCGCTCAATGTCGTACTTACCTCTAACGGGTGCATTTGTTTCGTATGTAACAATACTTGCGGATACCCTCGGAGCCTCCCCACGGAGCGGAAAAGGTCGCTCAAATGACTGGGGAATATCATCCACTAGGAAAAAGCGAAGATCAAATTCGGAAGTATTACTTACTTCAATCTCTACTGTATAGCTGAGATTACGCTCTAGTTCTTTAGTGATTGTACGCCGAAAGCTCAGTTGACTTTTCTTAGGTGAATAAATTAAATCCAGTAAACTTACTAAAATAACACCGACGTTCAAGGTAATGATCAAGGACCAAGTAATATCGAGTAGGCTTCCAAGTAAAATGACAAGCAACGAAAAGATTAGGTAAGCACTGAGTAATCGTTTCGTCGGTAAAATTCCTCTACCTTGGAACAGGAACCGAGCCCACAAGTTCTTCAATGATTTGGTCAACGGCCGCTCCCTCCATTTCTACATGTGGCGCTAATTGAATCCGATGCCTTAATGAAGGTTTCGCTACTATTTTAATATCATCTGGCGTCACATAGTCTCGACCCGCTAAGTAGGCCCATGCTTGGCATGCCTTACCAATCGAAATCGCTGCTCTTGTACTCGCACCAAAGCGGATTGAATCTGTTTCCCGGGTCTTTCTGACAATCTGCATAATGTAATCTAGCACGCCATCCTCAATCGTCACACGCTGAATTTCTTCTCTAATTGTCAAGAAAGCCTCCATATCTAGTACGGGAGTAACCAGGCTTGTATCAAAAGTTTTTTCAATCACTTGTTTAAGTACATTTTTTTCTTCTGCAAATGAAGGGAAATCAATTTTTAACTTAAATAGGAAACGATCTTGCTGAGCTTCAGGCAAGGGATACGTTCCTTCGAATTCAATCGGGTTTTGTGTCGCCACAACAAAAAACACATCTGGTAATGGATACGTGTTTCCTTGAATGGTAACTTGTTGTTCTTCCATCGCTTCTAAAAGTGCTGCTTGCGTTTTTGCTGGCGTTCGGTTAATTTCATCTGCCAAAAGGATGTTGGTAAATACAGGTCCTTTAAGCGTTTCAAACGTGCCTTCTTTCATGTTGTAGATCATACTTCCGGTAATATCACTTGGAAGTAAGTCTGGTGTAAACTGGATTCGGCGAAAACTTCCGCCAAGAAGTTCTGCGAGCGATCTAACCATCTGTGTTTTTCCAGTACCCGGAACTCCTTCGAGTAGAACATGTCCTCCTGATAAAATTGCAGATAATAGGAGCTTGAGGTTAGTGCTTTGACCTAAAATACGTTCTTCATATTTTTCTAATAAGGTTAAAACTTGTGCTCTCATCCTTTTTCAACCTCTTTCCTGATCTTCTCTAGTCTTTTAGACCATAACAAGTATTCCTGCTTGCTCACTGTGCTCTTTTCTAACATATCTGCCAAACCACTTAATAGGGAGTGAATCTCTCCTTTTTCCAAATGTGGCCACTTTCGTTCGAATTGTGCGGTGAGATCCTTCCATTCCTGATGATAAGGAATTCTCCAATGTTCTTGTAGCAAAGTCATGACATAATTAGCTTGAATAACTAACGAATCATGATAACGATGCCCTCTAATATACCAGGCAGCTAAAGCTTTAATCCCTTCATCACTGAAGCGAACTGTTTCTTTTCTCGAAATGAAA
The DNA here is from genome assembly GCF_038620285.1 of Sporosarcina sp. FSL K6-1540. Classification (NCBI taxonomy): domain Bacteria; kingdom Bacillati; phylum Bacillota; class Bacilli; order Caryophanales; family Caryophanaceae; genus Sporosarcina; species Sporosarcina sp. FSL K6-1540. The sequence goes on along the minus strand of NZ_CP152018.1, from coordinate 1,317,708 downwards.
ACAGGTCCGAATCGCTTTCCATGGTGCCACAGCCAAAGAATTGTCAAAAGGGCACCTTGAATCATTAATAACAAAAACCAGCGTGGATAGATGTTCAAAATGGTTGTGGCATTTTTCACATCATGGATGTATTCATCAAATAAAATGACTTTGCTATCCACGTCTTTTAGAAGTGCTAAAATGAGTGCAAGATGATCATCCGTTACTATTTCTCCGTTCATAATCCATTTCGGAGAATTAGTTACAATCAATTGACCCTCACCAACTACTCGCTTTAACGCAATTGTGCCTGCATCATCAGATAGTAAGATTTCGTCTTGAGCATTTTCTAGAAGCCTCACTTGGCTAGTCACGTCAGTTTTAGTACGATAACTAGCGCCTGCTGGGTCAAACAGATTTACTGCGTCAGTTTCCACGACTTCTGTTTCTAGTCCAAACATCCCTTTCGGATTTTCTTTGAATAACAGGATTGTATTTCCTGCTTCCATAAAGCGGTTGTAGCTGTCCAGTTCTGCACTGTTCGGTGTAAAGTATGGTTCGATCATAATGAGTAGTTGATTTGCTGGCTTGTTTGGTAATTGGCTTGGAGAATCGGACCATCTTTTGACAACATCCTGATGATTCAGTGCGTATGTATAAAATGCCTTCACACCTGTAGGAGAAGGAGAATCAGAAGCATACATTGGATACTCTTTTAGTTGTCCTTGGATTAAGATATACCGTGAAAACAGTAGCACAGTCAAAAGAATTACTAGCCATACCCATATTTTTTTATTCGCTATTGGGTTCTGCAATCTATCTTCCTTCCTCCTTTCTCCTGAACACTTTGCTTATTCATCCGCTTCACTTAGGTATTTCATTACTTCCTTCTGAAATTGAACGTAGTCCTCTTTTTGTACTTCTCGCTCTCCATATGTGGCTTCATCGAAAAAATAGGCGAGATGTTGAAATTGATCGGCTGATTGTTGATTTACTTTCTTTAATTCTTCATAATACTCCCAGTTAGTTTTCCAAATCCTTGCTTCTAACCATTCTTTTTCATGGAAATACAGGAGCAATGCTATAAATAGATGACGAGTAGCGGAAGAGAACTTTTCCAAGTCCTCCTGTTTCATTGCTTCAGTTACATGCATTTGATATGACCAATCAATTTCCTGCGTTGATTGCAGGGGAGGTGTCTCACGGAACTTCCTTTTTCGACTACGATTACGTATAACAAAAAATAGTACGGTTACCATTAATAGAAGCGTAATGACAATAATAATCGTCAAAATCGGTCCAGCTAACATACTCGTTGTTTTTAATGCAGGAAACAACTGGTCTAATTGATCTGCAATCCAGTTTTTAGCTTTTTCCAACCAAATCGAAAATATAGTACTGGACTGATCACTATAATTCGTATACTCAGTTTCGTTTAAAATCTTTTCGAGTTCATCTCTTGCGTCATCTACATTATCCATAGATTATCACCTTTAATTGTTTCATTATTGAACCACGTTATAATCATCAATCATTTCTTTTAAATCGTCTGCATCATGCCTGACTTTTAAATCTAGGTACATGACTGCATAACCAACAGAGAAAATCATTGTCGTAAATATAGTCGCTAGGGATACAATCAGTGAAAGGAGTACACTATTTCCTAAAAATAGACCGAAAGCCAATTCAATTACGGTACTAATAACACCGATAATTAAAGAAAAGATAATATAGAGGCCGATTAAAAACCAACCGCGCTTACGAGTTAGCCTCCAACTTCTTGTGAAACCCGGAGAACCTTCACCGAGTACAGCAGATCCAAGATAAAAGCTCCAACGAGTTAACAGGTAGCCACTACCGATAGCAAGTGCTATGAATAGGATAATCCCTACAACTATTCCAACAGTTGAAGAAGTGGCAAGGGAGCTTATTAGTAAAAACACTAAAATAAACACTGGAATAAGGATCAAGCCAATTGTTATTAAAGAAAATAAGATGGTACTACCAATAATAGGACCGTATCGTGAAAAAGCTTGTTTAATGACTGAACCAATGGTGTATGTTTCATTTTTTCTTATCCGATTAACGACTAATAAAATGGCTGCTGTAGCGACTGGAAATAAGAAGAAACTAGTAATTCCTACAAGAGCAGTTCCGAGATCGGCTCCTAGACCCGTGGATTCCGCCCCCTCGAAGCTTGAAATTATCTTTTCATACCAAGCTCCAGTAGCACCCATTTCCCTGAAAAAGCCTACTCCAGAACTGAGACTAATCAATGCTTGAATCAAGTAAATTGGACCCATAAAAATAAGGGAAATAATGAAAAAATCCCGAAACCTGCTTTTGCTCAAACTAAATGTTAGATCAAGGATTTCTCCAAATCCTTTTGGTCTGTTAAGTCTTTCATTCATTTTATTCATCTCCTTAAAATTCTCATATTTACTATTCTAACACTATTTTGATAGTGAGTGTTTTGCGAACCAGAAGAAGTATTCGGAAAAGTCCATGTCATCTAAGCTTTTAGGCAAAAAAAATAAGCACCATGAAGGTACTTATTTTCAACCGTGTGTTCGAACCCACGGCTTATTTTTCTTTTATTAATCCTGACTCAATAAGGAAATTTTCCGCAACTTGTTCGACCATCATACCGTCATTGTCGACTTTCGCATTCATTTTCTGCATTGCTTCTTCATCAATCATTCCTTCAAGCATAATGAGCACCTCTTCAATTTCGGGGTACTCCACTAACGTCTCTTTCCGTACGATTGGAAGTGCATGGTATGGTGGGAAATAGGATTTATCATCCTCTAGTACACGTAAGTCATAATCTTGTAGCTGACCGTCTGTCGTATATGAGTTGATAACATCCACTTCTTTCGCGCCAATGGAACGGTACATGATACCATGGTCCATGCCTTTGACGTCTTTGAATTTCAGTCCGTATTCTTCTTGAAAGCCTGGTAAACCATCCGGGCGGTCGATGAATTCGAAGACTGCACCTAGTATGAAGTCCTCTGAAACTTTAGCGAAGTCACTGAATGTCACAACACCGAGTTCTTCGGCTCTTGATTCATCAAGGGCGAGTGTATACGTATTGTTGAAACCAAACGTATTGAACGCAATCATACCGTCGCCATCAACGAGTCGTTTCGTTGCTTCCAATGTTTCTTCGGCTGTGCCGGGATCTTCATGGTAATAGTTGACGACGATTGTCCCTGTATAGTCAGGAATAACGTCGATAAGGCCGTTTAACATTGCGTTCCAAACAACGTTGGAGCCGCCAAGGTTTTCTTTATAAATGACTTCAATATCTGTTTTGTCTTCAATTAATTGCCCCATGACATGTGACAAAATGATACTTTCTGTATTGTTCCGTGAACCGAGTGTTAGTGACTCTTTTTCGATGAAAATACAGCCCGACAGCATACTCACAATGAGCACTGTCGAGAATAGAACTAGGAATTTCTTTTTCATAGTTACTTCAATCCTTTCGGCGTTGTCCAGCGTTCAATCCCACTAAAGAGTGTTTCTAGGATAATCGCAAGGATTGCTGCCGGGATTGCCCCAAGTAAAATCAAACCATCAATTCCACGAGTAATACCTAGGAAGATGAAATCACCGAGTCCACCTGCTCCGATGAAAGCGGCAAGTGTTGCTGTACCGACGTTAATGACTGCTGCTGTACGGATACCAGCCATGATAACGGGGATCGCAAGTGGCAGTTCCACTTTTAACAAGACTTGCATGCTTGTCATACCCATCCCTTTTGCAGCCTCGGTTGTTGCTTTGTCGACATCTTTAATACCAGTGTACGTGTTTCGGATAATCGGCAATAAGGAATAGAGGAATAGGGCAGCGATTGCTGTTTTTACGCCGATTCCGAAAATCGGGATCATGAAACCGAGCAATGCAAGACTTGGAATTGTCTGCATAACGCCCGCACCGCCAAGTACGATTGTCGTGAGCTTCGGAACGCGTGTAATAAGAATACCAAGTGTAATACCGAGGACAATGGCAATAAGCATCGAGAAGAAAACAAGTTGAATATGGACTGATGTCGCCTCAAGTACTTCTTTCCATCGCATTTGAGATTGTTCAACAAGTTGTTGCCAAATAGTTAATTTATTCATTGGATATCCCCCGTTTCTGTCCACTGACTGGACATGGCGGACAACAGCGAACCTCGTGTAACAACGCCTACTAATTTTTGCGTTTTATCGATGACTGGAAGAATGCCGTAAGGTGCTTCATTCATCATGATAATAGCGTCTTTAGCCGTCGAAGTGTCATATAAAAATGGCTCTCGCGAAACCATGATCTCTTCAATTATTTTAATGTCGTCTAATTTTTTAATAAGATCATGTGCGGATACAATTCCAACTAATATATTGTCATCATCGACAACGATAAGATTCGTAATTTTTCGCTGACGGATGAATGAAAGTGCTTTCTCAGGTGACCATTGAGGGAGAGCGGTGTAAACCGATTCTGACATGATGTCGATAACGGGCATGAGTTCAGGGTTTTGGATAATCCGATGTTTCCCTATGAACTCCTCTACAAAGCCGTGGGCTGGTTCGTGAAGTAATTTCTCTGGGGTGTCCAACTGTAGCAGCTTACCATCTTTCATAATGGCGATGCGATCGCCCATTTTTAGCGCTTCATCCATATCATGTGTAACAAAAACAATCGTTTTTTTCAACTTCTTGTGCAAGGAGAGAAATTCATTTTGAAGTTGTTCACGTGTCAGTGGATCGAGTGCACTAAAGGGTTCATCCATCAGAATAACATCAGGATCTGCTGCAAGCGCTCTTGCGATACCGATACGCTGCTGTTGTCCGCCTGAAAGTTCCTTTGGATAGCGAGTTGCATAAATTTCAGGATCAAGACCAACTAATTCAAGAAGTTCGTTAACGCGCGCCTTAATTTCTTTGTCGTTCCAACCTTTTAGCTGGGGTACTATTGCAATATTTTTTTCAATTGTATAGTGGGGGAAAAGCCCGATTTGCTGAATGACATACCCGATGTTCCGGCGTAGTTCAGAGGCGTTGTAGGAGTTGGTATCCTTACCGTTAATTGTGATTTTACCGCTTGTGTGGGGCTCCATTCTGTTAATCATTTTCATTGTTGTCGACTTTCCGGAACCACTTGGTCCAATGAGGACAAGAAACTCTCCTGTTGGAATATCGAAACTGACAGATTTTACTGCTTGAAATCCACCATCGAACACTTTGCTTACATTTTCAAATTTGAGCATGTGTACCTCCCTGTAGTTTTTCACAACGAATTTATTTCCGAATAGTAGATGAAAAAATCATTCGGAGTTAAAAAAAAGCAGACACTTTGCACTCCAGATAACGTTCGGAGTGATGTCTCACTCCTTTAGTATATCATATTCGGAGCGGGTTTTGAGTTTTTTTTGCATGATATCCCGGAAGTGTCCAAATTGCCTGTCTGTTGTATGTTCCTTTAGAATGGATAATAGAAGGGAAGTGCATCGGCAATGGATATGACAGTTTTCGTCGTAGAGGACGATAAAGCAATATTTGATTCACTGAAAGAGCGACTGGGGCAATGGTCTTTTAATGTAACTGGACCGAATGACTTTCATGATGTCATGGTCGATTTTATTAATGAAAAACCGCATCTTGTTATTATGGATATTCAGTTGCCTTCCTATGACGGCTTTCATTGGTGCCGCGAAATTCGTGCAATTTCGAAGGTACCTATTATCTTTCTATCATCGCGGGATCACCCGATGGATATGGTTATGGCGATGAATATGGGAGCGGATGATTATGTTCAGAAACCATTCCATTCAGATGTATTGCTTGCAAAAATTCAGGCACTCTTAAGAAGGACATACGCATACGGTGAAGAAGCGCCGGATGTACTCGAATGGAATGGAGCGATGATTGACATGAAGCGCGGTGTCATCCGTTTAGGTGGCAATGAGGTCGAATTGACGAAAAATGAATTTTTCATATTAGCGGTGCTTGTTCAATCAAATGACGAGATTGTTTCACGGGATGAGTTAATCCGTAAGTTATGGGATGATGAACGTTTTGTTAACGATAATACATTGACGGTGAATGTTACGCGCCTCCGTCAAAAGCTCACGGAACTGGGCCTCGGTGAAGCAATCGTCACGAAAAAAGGACTGGGCTATATGGCGACTACGCTGTAGGAAGGGGCTATTTTTTTGTTTATAAGTTATCTGATGGATATGAAAAGTTGGATTCTCTTTTTTATAGCGGCACTCGGGTTTGCGGATATAGTTATTTGGCTGGACGCTGGAATCGATGCGGCATTTTCATCTGTTTTGTATTTTAACGTTTTACTGCTGAGTGTGTTCTTCACTTTTTTCATATGGCGCTATTTCAAGGAAATGAAGTTTATGAAAGCATTAATCCCGCCCAATGGAATAATTGAAGAAGATTGGCAAGAAGCGCTGCCGGAGCCGTTATCAATACGTGACACAATAACGAATAAGATGTTGCGGCAAGTTGCGGATGATTATACGAAAAGATTGTACGATTTAAAAGCAACTAACGTGATTGAAAGTGATTATACGGCAGCTTGGGTACATGAAGTGAAAGCACCGCTGACTGCCATGAAATTGGTGATTGAAGCCAATCGAAGTGAACCGGCATTGCAGAAAATCGAAACGGAGTGGCTACGTGTTCATTTGCTCATCGACCAGCAGTTATACATTTCCCGTTTGCCTTCTTTGGAATCGGATTATGTTGTCGGGAAAAGCGGCATCCACCAGCTTGTAGCTGCGGAAGTGCGCGAGCTTGCATCGTGGTGCAGGCAAAAAAACATGGCTATCGAATTTGAAGATGAAGCGATTGAAGTTGTAACGGATAGTAAATGGTGTCGGTTCATAATCCGTCAAGTGTTGACGAATGCAGTGAAGTATAGTCCGTCAGGCGGAACAATTTGGATCACAACAAACGTTGTAGAAAGTGGCAATGTGGTTCTAACTATAAGAGACGAAGGACCTGGTATTCCATCGCATGACTTGCCTCGGTTATTCGATAAAGGATTCACTGGCGGTACAGGAAGACTACATAATGCAGCAACAGGTCTAGGACTTTACCTCGCACAAACCGTTGCTATCAAGATTGGCATCACACTTACTGCACAATCCGAAGCGGGGCAAGGAACGACGATGCGACTGACATTCATGACTGAGAATGAATTCGACTCTGTACTAACGTGACGTTTATGTAACGTTGGACGACCTGTTTGTCATGCAAATCAAACGACCCAAGGAACTAAGCAGGATAAGATAGGGACATAGCAAACAGGGAGGCCATTTTATATGAATAAAACACATACAACAAAAAAAACAGTTCTGCATGCGCAGAATATTCGAAAGTCCTATGGATCACGCAGCAATGTCCAACAAGTACTAAAAGGCATCGAACTTCGTGTCCATGAAGGTGAATTTGTCGGCATTATGGGTTCTTCGGGAGCAGGAAAGACAACATTGCTCAACGTCCTTGCGACGATTGACCGTACGACAGAGGGGTCTATCCTCATCGGTAATTCCGATATTTCGAAGATGAAAGATCGGGAACTTTCCGCGTTTCGTCGTGAAAAATTAGGATTCATTTTCCAAGACTATAATTTACTAGATACATTAACTGTAAAAGAAAACATCTTGCTACCTGTATCACTTGGTAAGATGAATAAAAAAGAAGCGGAAGCAGAGTTCACGGCAATCGCAGACATCCTTGGCATTAAAGACCTCGCACACAAATACCCGCACGAAATTTCAGGTGGTCAAAAACAGCGGACATCTGCTGCACGTGCTCTTATTAATAGACCCTCCATGGTATTTGCAGACGAACCAACAGGGGCCCTCGATTCCAAGTCAGCATCTTCCCTATTAGGCACATTAGAGGATGTCAATAAAAAGCGGGACGTCACAATCATGATGGTGACGCATGACCCACTTGCTTCGAGCTATTGCAGCCGCGTTGTCTTTTTGAAAGACGGCACCATTTACTCGGAATTGTACCGTGGCGATAAAACGAGACAAGTCTTCTTCCAGGAAATCCTGAAAGTTCAAGGCGTTCTCGGGGGTGACAGCGTTGACACTATTTGATCTTGTCATCCGCAGTATGCGGAAAAATATCAAGCATTATTATTTGTATTTCTTTGCACTGATTTTCAGTGTTGTCCTTTACTTTGTATTCGCGACGTTGCAATATGATTCTGCAGTTATTGAGCAGGCAAATAGCTCCATGAAGATGGATTCCGCATTCAAGGTGGCGGGCATTTTGGTTCTATTCATTGCTGGCATATTCGTTATCTACGCCAATTCGATTTTCCTTCGGAGAAGAAGTAGTGAAATTGGACTGTATCAATTGATTGGATTAACGAAAGGGGCAGTTGCACGGCTCCTTATTATTGAAAACACACTTCTTGGAGCCGGAGCGCTCGTTATCGGAATCGGTGTCGGGATGCTTTTATCCAGAGTATTTTTATTGATACTTATGAAATTGGTCGGCTTTAATGACATTGTAGAGCTATCGTTTTCGATGGGGGCCGTTTTACAGACAGCACTTGTATTCGTGGTTATCATTGCGCTTACATCGATTCAAATGGTGTTTAAAGTGTATCGTAATACATTGCTTAGCCTATTCAATGCTGACAAACAAGGGGAACAGCCGAAGAAGCCGAAAAGTGGGCTATCGGCAATACTTGCTTTTCTTGGTATCGGATTGATTGTCTTTGGTTATTGGTTATCGGCACATATGTTGAATGAATTGTTATTCTTTAATATGCTTGGCGTTTTATTCTCAACGATATTAGGAACCTATCTTCTATTCCGCGTGACAATCAGTTGGTTGTTCTATCAAGTACGAAAGAGAAAGCAAGGACATTTAGGACTTTCCAATAGTTTGTCACTTGCCTCACTCATGCACCGTCTAAAAGGGAATGCGAACTCGCTCACCATTATTACAGTTTTATCTGCAATGACATTAGCGATGCTTGCAGGTTCTTATTCGCTTTATTATTCAACGGAAAAAGAAACGCGCTACATGATGCCATTCGATTTTGCGTTTGAAGAAGGAGCGGCAACACCGCTTTCAGACAACGAAATATCGGCAGTGGACTTTGAGGTTGAGTTAAAAGAAAATGGAATTGATTATACAACTGGGACAATCGAGTTACTCGGAGTGGAAGGAACTCATGAAAAAGGTGTTTTCCCTGCATTTCTTGATATGAGGGAAGAAATTTTTAATGCCTATTTTGTAAATGCTAAGCAATTACGAAAAGCAGGTCTCGAAGTTGAATCACCAAAAGATGGATCTGTCATTTTTCATAATGCTTCCATGGTGGCTATGGCAAAAGATATAAAGATACCATTCGAGATGTATATTACAAGCGGTGAAACAGAAAGCATATTTACCGCTGTGAAATATGGTGAAGGGGACGTTGTGAACGCAGTTTGGGGATCTCAACTTGTAGTGAGTGATGCCGATTTTGAAAAGTATAAAAGAACGATGAAACCAGAAAGAATAGTAGAGATGACCCCAGAGAGTATAGTAAGGAATGTCCGCGTTTTTAATGTAGTAGACAAAGGCCAACTTGCCATTGCTTCTTCTATCCGCAACCCAAATCAAGACACCGTGTCGTCATACGGCACCGATTATTATTTGACGTATGTAAAATCCATGCAAAGTAATGGACTTCTCATCTTTATCGCCGGGTTTTTAGGGTTGGTGTTCTTAATTTCAACAGGTAGTATTTTGTACTTCAAACAAATGACGGAAGCTGAACAAGAGAAAAAAAGTTATGCAACACTTCGTCAACTTGGCTTTACGGTTAAAGATATTATGCGCGGAATTATCCGCAAACAAGTATTTGTCTTTGGCTTGCCGCTACTGATTGGTCTATTGCATTCTATCTTTGCGATAAAAGCGGCGTCGTTCCTATTCATGTCCGATATTACAGTACCTACAACGATTGCTATGGGCCTTTATGCATTGATTTACCTCGTATTCGCATTCTTGACTGTCGGCTATTATCGGAAAACGGTGAAAGCCGCACTATAATTGATTTTAACTTTACGAATAGTTCTAATTTCGAAGTGGCACTCTTTCATGTAAAAGTGGATTGGGTGCCATTTCCGATAAAAGGGATTCATTTCAAGAATACGTTAGAGGTAATGGTTAGGAAGGGGGGGATTAATTGCAAACTCATATAATGCCAATTTTCTTCGCATTTATTGTCTGTTTTATGCTCGCATCATTTTTGACTTTGCCTTGGGCAATCTACCAATACCGAAAATATGGGTACATTAGTTTTTTGCGTACGTTTTTGATAATTAGTTTCCTGTTTTACAGTTTAAGTGCCTTTTTTCTTGTGATTTTACCCTTACCTATAGTACGGAATAATTGTCAATTTGCAGATCCGATAATGTCGTATATGCAATTACGACCGTTTCAATTCATCCAGGATATAGCACATGATACAGGTGTAGTTTGGTCAAGACCCTCTTCATATAAATCATTGGTTGGTGCTCTCTCGGTGTATCAAGTCGTATTTAATGTACTCCTATTATTCCCAGCTGGCGTGTTTTTACGTTATTTATTCAAAACGAAGGACAAATGGTTTTATGTGATTTTCATTGGATTCGGCGTGTCTTTGTTTTTTGAAATTACGCAGTTAACGGGTGTTTTTGGGATTTTTACATGTCCATACCGGCTGTTTGATGTCGATGATCTAATGGCGAATACACTTGGCACCTTTCTTGGCTTTCTTTTTGCACCCCTGTTTTTAGCGTTTATTCCTTCAAGAGATAAGTTAAATGAAGAGGATGAAACGCATATGAATGAAGAACAATCGACCATAGGTGCACAACTTTTTGGACTTGTTTTGGATATTATTCTAGTTAGGTTCATCACGGGTGTTGTTATGAATGTGATGAAATGGACAGGTACGTTTACCGAATTTGCGCTCTTTACGGTTGTCCTATTTGTGGGAATTGTAATTGTACCGATGATTTGGAAGGGCTATACACTAGGTTCAAGAATTGTTCGGATGAAATTACAGCCCGACACGACCAAATGGTTTACAAGTTTAAGCAGACGATACCTTGCGATTTACTTGCCTTATTTCTTCAGTGGACTTGCAGGTGTAGCAAATCAGTTTGCAAGTCAAGCAGAATTACTGTTACTCCTTTTCTCAATCGGACTTGTTTTTTTATCAGTGCTTTTATGGATGACTGTAATCGGACATATACTAATTCGTTGGATAAAAAAAGACAAGCCACTTTATTTTAATGAGTATAGCAATATAATTTCTTTAAGAAGACATACAAAAAATTAAATGAATAAAGAAGGCGGAATTCTTATTCTACCTGTAAGAAAGAGGAATGTTGGATGAACCCATCAATCGCAAAAAAAGAACGAATTATTTCATTGGATATTATCCGTGGAATCGCATTGTTTGGTATTATGCTTATTAACATACCTGCTTATCAAGTTGTTATGGAAGGTGATATTCTCCCCGTAAATAGTGGTATGAATCATTATGTAGATATGCTCATTCATATCCTGGTGGAAAAGAAATTCTTCTCCATATTCTCCTTCCTGTTCGGTATCGGTTTCTACATTTTTACATCACGTGCCCAGCAGCGTGGAGATAAGCCAAGATGGCGTTTTGTTCGCCGTTTGCTTAGCTTATTGGTACTCGGTATCATTCACGCAATCATATTTTGGGGATCTATTTTAGCAGCCTATGCTGTTATCGGATTTCTTCTCCTCCCATTTTACAGGGTACAAATCTCGACCATCAAAAAATGGCTGGCAGGCTTCACTTGCGTTTACCTGATTGCGCTGATTATGGCGTTAGTCATTCCGACAATGGCCAGTTCCATGGCTTCAATCGGAAATGATACAGTGCTGGTCTACATTATGTTTTTGGCAGGTTTCTTAGTTGCAAAAGCGGACTGGCCACGACAAATTGGCCGATTGCAAAAGCAAGTCAGATGGATTCAGATTGTGACACTGCCAATCGTCATTGGTTTTTCTGTATGGATTTGGATAGCAAAGCAACAAGGTGTAGATAGTGTGGAGTTAATCATTTCTCTTGGCACAATTCCTACCGTGCTGTTTTATCTGGCAACGATGTTCTTATTGCTAGAAAATAAAACCATTGTACATTTACTTCAACCTGTTGCCCGCGTTGGTCAAATGGCTTTGACTAACTATGTTGCTCAAAGTTTCATTGCATTGACAATCATGTCACTAATGGGCATCAAATTTGCATCTTCAAGTCAGACCGTCTTGATTGCCAGTGTTATTTTCATTATCCAAATACTTTTTAGTGTCCTATGGTTTAAATTTTTCAAGATGGGGCCATTGGAGAAAGTATGGCGTCTTATGACCTATGGAAGAAAAAATTCAACTACGAATAGAAAAGGAGCAAAATCATGAAGAAAGTATTCGCAGCAATTGCAATCATAGTTGTTATCATTGGTTTCCTAATAGCCTTGAGATCAGTGGGATTCAATCGATTAGGCGCAGAAAGTTATTATGTTCAAATCACGGAAAGTAGTACTAAACTCGAGGACCAATCACCTAGCGGAGAGCTATATGTTCGATACGAATACACACTGCCTGCATTTGATAAAAAAGGAAATGAAAAAGAGTTTACGTTTACAGGTGATCATGAATTGCGTAAAGATGCATATTTGGAGTTGTTTATAAAGAAAGGAAAGGGAGTAACTTCCTATCAAGAAGTGAAAAAGGAAGAGATTCCCGCAAAGGCAAAGGACATGTTGAATTGAATGAAAGATGAATTCTAAGGTGATTAATATTTATTAAATAATGAATATTATACAGATAATTGCTATAGCAACTTTGATAATCGCGTTAAAGGTTAAAGGTTAAAGGTTAAAGGTTAAAGGTTAAAGATTAAAGTATGAGTATTGGGTTTCTATTTCGAAAACGGCATCGATATCGTTATCTTCGGTATCACTGTATCAACTATATACGGAAAAAGTAGTAAACATTTCACTGGAAAGTTAGTCGAACAAAATGGCGACAATCAAGTGTAAACGGATTAGTTATTTGAAATTCCTTGAATTAGCAGAATAGGAAAGCATCAGACTATAAAAACACCGGATTCCAATTAGGAATCCGGTGTTTTTACTAGCGATTGGGAATTGTGTTACTATTTACAAAAGGATGAAATTTGTGAGGTGAAAGTATAAATATTCCTAACAAGGCTTAAATAATACAAGCATTCTTTTTATTTTGATATTCCCTCCATCTTTAAGATGCAATTTTACTTTTTTCGGATATTAAAAATAGAAGGAATGTGAGAAATATAAAATCCGCCTGTCGATAAAAGAAGTATCAGACAGAGGTTTCCGAATTTTAATTTTTCACTTTTTCAAAGCGAAATGTTTATTTTATTACTCACGTTTGTTTAGGTGCTTGTCGCGAAAGGCTAATGGTTAGCGAACAAAATAAGGTGGATTATTTCTGTTTTGGGGTAGAGAATAATAAAAATCTTAATGAGAAAGTGAGGTATCACTATGTTTATGGATGCGCTAATGGTTGGTCTAGCGAATGATTTTATATGGACGTACATACGGATGTAGCTAAGCAAATCGATGGCATTAGAAAGGATCCTCTTGCGAGCGCATTGAATACAGCAGGCTATAAATACAGTAGTGCAACTCCGAGGGGGTGGACCTTCGTTGGCGACAGCGATGAACCACTTGATCAAAGCATTTTCGACTTTGTGAAATCCAAATCATCGGCCAAGAATACTCATTCACAACCGGTTCCCAAGACAGTTACAACAGATTCACATGCTATTCATCGACAATTCACCGATGACGAAATGCGAGCCATCAAAGAGATGTTAAAATCATGGCAAGAATCAGCTCCAGTAATTAAAAGGGAGCCAACGCTTCATGAACGTATTAAACAACTTCCACAAGAAGAGAGAACGCGAAAGACCATTGTGATTGATCAAACTATTGGGGAGCGCTTTGATGTGTTTTGCGAAGCGGAACGCCTCAATAAATCGGACATTTTACATTTAGCGTTGGTTGATTTTATGGATAAATTCGAATGCCCCTCATTGAGGTAAATCTGCATAATTATTCAGGTAGACAGGCCTGACGTTCACCAGAAAGCCCGTTAACTCAACAATGTATATTTGATGCATACAGAAAACAAAGGACCGTTGGAGATGAAATGAGGGTTTATAAGGGGTTATGGCGTATGATCAACTTCCGAGAATTCTTATTGCGTAAAGAAGTTAACTACTTCCGTGAACTGGCGTTATGTTAACCTGTCGTGTATAGACTATACAAGCCTGTTCAGCAATCAAATCATAAGGAGGTATTTTAAATGCCGTGGTCAGAATTAAGATCAATAATAATTATGCTCTTGCTTTTAGGTTGGTGTGTTAGTTTAATGCGTCAAAAAAGTGCATTAAAAAGGGAAAACGCTAGACTTTTGGAAAAGACCGGAGAATATGGAGATATGAAAAATGAAGCAAAGGAAATATTAAAAAATTTATCAGAAGTAAAAACCGTTAAATCATTGAGAGAGAAGTACGGTTTGTCCTTGATAGATGCAAAGAAAATCGTGGATTCAGTAAAATAGCAGTGATCTTATTAAACTAATGGGCCATTTAGTTGCAATTATGGAACCATTTACTACCTCGCTACGTCTGGATTAATAAGAATTTTCAGTGTGAATGGAGGTATAATTATGTGGGTAATATTCGGTCTTATCGCAATAATAGCAACTTGTATAAATCTTTATATGTATGGAACAGGCAAAGATTATAAATTGGCAATGGCGATGGGATTATCATTTACGGCACTAACAATTGTTGCAGATTACAGTATGGTGTCCGATTGGGTAGAGGTGAAAGATTGGGCTGCATTATTAGATGTAGTACCTACGATGGAAACAGCCTTATGGGTTTTGACGATTATATCGATTTTATTAAATATTACTCCTATACTTTTAGAGTTGAAAAACAAAAAAAATTAATATGTTAATTTTTTTCAGCTAACGGGCGCGATTGTCGTACAAAATTCGTGCTTCTGTCGGGCTAAATAATACAAGAATTGCTAAATAGAATTCTGACTGTCGAGGTGCTTGATATTGAAAAGACCAATTGGAATTAGACTAGATGGTTGTATTTATACTAGCAATGGTGAAGATTTAAGTGAGGAAGAGTTTTCTAATGCTTTTATTGAATTTATTGAAGAAAAAGGATGGTATTTCGGTGGTGGCCTTTTCCAAATAGACGAGGAAGGAAATCATATAAAGGATATTGTATAGCTTGTAGCGCAATCAGGCGCAATTCTTGAAAAAGGATTTGCGCCTGTTCAGTAAAAGGAGCCATTTAGGAGGAGCAACATATGAAAAAACACTGTTGTGAAGATATGGATTACCATGCAAATTTCAAATGTGATATGTATAGCGATCCATTTGAATGTCCTGATAAAATAATGATTTTCGATGATAAAGATAACGACTACGGTTTGATAATCCATGATGGTGGCTCTTCAAGTATAAGTATTGATTTCTGTCCGTGGTGTAGTTCGAAATTATAAACTACTATGCAGCTAACGGCCGCGATTGTTTAATTAAGCGTCTCTGTTTTTATTAAACTAACGAGGTGATTTAGTTTAAGATTCAGCTGCCTTTACAGGGCATTTTTTTATTGTGTAATGGAGGTAACTACTTCCGTGAACGGGTGTTATGTCTACCGATCGTACATCCATGCTAAGTGCAAGAACAAGGATTAGGATGTATGAGCCTAAAAACTTCTGAATTCGGAAGTGAACCCCGATAACCAATGGTAAACCCTGAGTTTTAATAGTTAACTCGGGTAAATTGAGTTAACTAACACGTGGAGAAAATTAAGAGAAACAGAGCTCATTCTAAAATCCGAATATTAAACCTTCAAAAACGTCTACCAGCCTTTTTAAGCCCCTTTAAGGAAAATCACATATAAATTACAAGAAAAAAACCCTTAAAGCGCTCAGAATGAATTTCAAACCCACAAAACCCCCTTCGCCAGGTGGCGTCTTCCAACGGAGGTTGGAAGAACAAAGGAGGGTGAAAACAATCTCTCGTATCAACTCCTTAAATTCCTTCCGCTTTGCTTCAGTCAGACATTTACCGTTGACACTTCCCCTTTATCCACTGCCAAGCCATAATAAAAAAAACAGGGACCTTTGCGCTTTTTCACAAAGGTCCCTGTTTTTTACATACTAAACGTTATATATATTTTATTAAAATATATATTCCTAATCTCGCCTACTTGATAATAAGCAACGTTATCGCAATCAACATACCTATTAAAAGAAACACCATTCCTCCAATAGGATACCCGTTAGTATAGTTAAAGATGATAAATCCAACACTCACGATTAACAAAACAGTACAATATATAAAATAAAAAATCTTCTTTTTTTTACTCATCTCTAACATCAACAAACAAATCCTCTACGAACTGACTTTCCATTGAGACCATCCCTAGAAACATTGGCTTTATGATTCGTATTAAAATATGTAACCATTGACACAAGTGTTCCAACTGCAGGTATAGATTTACCAAGTTTCTTGAGAACTGACTTTAAAGTAGCTAATGTCACATTACCATTTCCAATAGCCTTTGTTAGTTCTCCAAGCGCTTGAGCTCCTCCGACAAAAGGTATAAGTTGTATTTCTTGAGCTACTAAACTATCGACAAGCCTCGTATATTCATCAAATTTTTTATCAGGCGTTTTTACAATAATATCCAATGTACCTAAACGAGAAATTCCCAACTTTTCTCCATAATTATTTGCATATGCATGCCCAGTTATAGCTTCTTTCTTGCCCGTATATCCATCCGGCCATATTTTACTACATCTCGCAAAAGTCGTTACAGAATTTCCAGTCTCACCGACATTTAAATTATTCAAATCTAAACTAGTCTGCTCTGTAGTTTTATTCATATTGTCAAACGTACTTAAAATGAGTCTATCATCACTCAATATAAGTGTAGTTGAACTGTCTTCAATAAGATTTCTTAAAGAACCAGTAATTTTATACTTTTTCGTATGCACAACGTCATCGACAGTTATCTCTTCATACTCATATACAATGCGATTTTCTTCCATTTGATAAAGCATAAAGTCTTCTTCATCCTGAATTACTGTAAAATTAATTCCACTATCATCCAAATCACGAGTCTCGGCAAGAACCTCTAGTATAGGCAACTGAGAAAAAGCAAGTATAAAAACAATAAACAAGATAATAAACTTTTTCATTTTTACATAATACCCCTTTTCTTTAAACAAAAATATTTACACTCTCTATAATTCATACATTACCACTAATATGCAAATATGTTAAATAAGAGTTATTTTTATTCAGCAGAAAATCTTCCCAATTTAACACAAGTGAAATATGTTAGATTTGTAAGAATAGGCTGCCTTTCAAAAAACTCGCTAACTATTGCACTTTTGGGATGATGAAATAGTTAGCGAGTTTTTTATACCTTTCTCAATAGAGTGCGGATTTATGGGCATCATTGAATCTAACACAATGCAAATAAGTTAGATTTGCGAAGTTTGATATTAACAAGCATTTAGCAGTTCTTAGAAAACAACAAACTAAAAGGAATAATAGTACTGATGCAGAACCAATAAAACTAGTAGTAAAGTTATCATTTAGAAGTATGGATGACAGTGTTGATATAGCTTTAAAAAAGCCTTTTAGAACATATAAAAACTGCACCTCCAATTAGTTATTAATTGGAGGTGCAGTTTTTATATGTTCTTTATCAATAGATTGTATCTAAAAGTATTTACCAACAATTACTTTCCATTTGTTTTTTCTTTTAACTCATTCGAAGGAATGAATTGGTTTTGACGAAAGAGGCGTCTCAGCTTGCTTCGCACGTGCTTGATCGAAACTAATATGGCATCGTATGGCGAACCGTAAGAATCCACAAAGAAGTATTAATTTTTAAGTACGGAATCAATCAAGGCGAAAAAGTACTGATATAAAAGGTTGGATCGACTTTGACCGTTCTCTTTTCTATTTACGCCAGAAAACAGGAAAACAAATTAATGGAATTGGTGAAGTACATTTATTTAAGAATTATATCCAAAAGAAATAATAAAAATCAATAAAAATAACGATAAAATTATTAGAAATACACAAAAAATTATTGTTAATAAAGTTAACGTTTTAGGGATGTTGAAACGATTTTTCCAAATGCTAACTAGGAAAAAAAAGCTTAAAAGTAATATTATTATAAATATTGAGATAAATACATAACGTTCTTTAATAATAATCCATAGGTCCATTTTAAAACTCCTTTACTTCTTTTTTGGCATTTTCTTGCTATATAAGGAACATAGTGGTAAATTTCAGCTTACATAATATATTATCATAACATTGGTAATATATTAAATTAAAAGGAGTGATATCAATGAAGAATATTTTTAAAGTTGGAAAAGTTGGATTTTTATTTTTAGCGACAGTAATTTTTTTGTTTACTGTAATTCCTCAAAATGCAAGTGCTGCAATAAAAAAAAATAATGAAACTTATGAAGAATTGTTTGAAAGTTTGGGAGGGGTGGATCAAGAAACTATTGATTTATTTAATGAGCTAGATAAGTACCGAGTAGAATCAGAAGATGGAAGTTTCAAGGTGGATGTGACAACTGCTGAACTAGATGGTGTGCAATCCGAAGTTTTAAATGTAATGAACATCCTTAACGCTATGCTTACTGGAGACGAAGAAGCTTCAGTAATAATGCCTCTAGCTTTATTCCCTATAGGTAGTTATGGTAACTACTGTGGCAAAGGGAATAATGGGTATGATAAAACGGCAATTGATAATTTAGATAGTGCTTGTCGTACTCACGATATGTGTTTTACAGGGTTCAATAGTTCGAGTGCTGCATGTAATCAAGTTTTTATAGGATCATTGTTGCCTATTGTACAAGCAACTACTGCACATACTACAAAAGGAGCATACGCTCGAGCAGCAGTGGCTCTTTTCCTCAAATGGGTATAATATCATCATCAAGATGACGACAATTTGACGATGCAGTAAAATATGCAAAGTGATTCTCAATTCGGGATATTAGTTATGTGCCTATTTTTATGGAAGTCTATTTAAAAAAGAGGACTTTTTATGAGATATTCGCAGAATAATGAATGTTTAGATATGTCTTGTGTGTTTTGCGAATCTAACACAATGGAAATATGTTAGATTGGGAAAAAGTCTCTCTTTTATTTAGAAAGGGAGACTTTTTTATCTATTGCGGGTGGCATAACTTTATAAACGTTAAATACTCCTTCTTTGTATACTGTATATAAGTGATTACAGCCAATGAAATGTACCACTAGTGACATGTTTTTTACCACCAAGTGACATAGATTGTACCAGTGAGAGACAATACCTTTACCACTTCATACCTTCTGGATAGTTAAAGACAATAAATATACTTTTCAGAAATGGAAATGCTATACTTGCTATACAAACTCGGCTAATTCGTAATAAAGTCTTTATGCCGCAAACGGGCCATTTACTTTAATAAGAAAAAACTTGTTGTTGTGCCAAAAACCAGTAAAAGTTAGAGTATCAGAAAGCAATGGTGAAATTCATAATTTTTTTTGAGTCTTCTTTGACTTTAAAACGTATAAGTTACTAAGGGGGTTATGTAATGCTTGAACGAAAGAACAAAACACTTATTGTTTTTTTGACTATAATTATGTCTATATCAGGATTTTTAATTTCTGGTTGCTCGCAAGATGAAACAGGGGACCCAAATAAGGTAGTCATTCAAAAAGTACTAGAGCACCAATTTACGGGGCCAGATAAGGAGTTTATGGATTTGTTGTGGAATCCTAAATACAAGATTGTTGAAAATGGGGCAGAAAGAAATTCAGAATTAGATAAGTATATAGAAGAGGTTTATGGAGAGTATTTCACAGAGAGCCAACTAGATTTCTTCATGCGGGCATTCGGTACTACTTATCAAAGTTTCGCTGATTCTAATGGATATACGTTACATTTTAAAGAAGCCTCGATTGAGCAGGATGAACAGGTCTCAAATCGGTATACATTCGTAGCGAAGGTAGGGTATCAGAAAAATGGGGATGAAGAAAAAATAATTAATGTTGAAGGTTTGGTCCTTTTTTCTACAAAAGAAGAAGGGAAAATCGGGAAATTCCAATATGGAAATGACAACGGATTCTCAGATATATTGAGACAATGAGCAATTAAACAATGACTTTGTTAGTCAATAATCGGGTGCGTTTGTTTAAGATCATAAGCCTAATTTCTCGTTCAAGGTACGTATGGTTGTTCTCAGAAAAGAAATCTAAAATTTTTCCAATGAAAATAACACTTGGTAACCAAATAGTTATAAGTGTAGATGGAGAACATGAATTTTTCCTTAATAAACTTCATGATGGAGTCCATGTTTAACGAATTGCATTCTGAAAGTTTAACAATTTTACTTAGTGATTACCACAATATCTATTTAAGTGTACTTAAAAAGAAAATCCGAATCTAACACAATCCAAATATGTTAGATTCATAAAAACATCCTAAACCCTTGATACAAAAGGGTTTAGGATGTTTTTTATCCTTGTATTTTTTTCGTCGTCAATTTGAATCTAACTTAATGCATGTTAATATTATCTTAAGTTAGATTGAGGTTTGTACGTTAAAATACGTGAGGAAGTGTACTGAAAGCATGAAATTCGTTGAACCGATACGGGATCTTCAAAAGATTAGCAGCATGAAAAAAATCCTTTTTGCGCAAAGCGAAAGTGGACTAACCTAAATTATTGAGACAATATAAAACACCTTCGGAGTGGTACATTTGTAAAATGTACCACTCCGAAGGTGTTTTTGCATGGGCAAAAACGTATATTCAAGCGAAGTTAAATGGGCAGTTGTTAAAGATAAACTAAGTGGTGAATTGACAACTAATGAAATTATGGAAAAACACGGAATCAAAAATAAATCACAGGTTGAAACTTGGATGAAATGGTACCGTGCGAATGAAATTTATCGATTTGATCAGCCAATCGGTAAACAATATACATTTGGTCACGGTCCCGAGTTAGCCAGTGAAGACGACAAGCGGGAACGTCAATTATCTCATTTGAAGATGGAGAACGAAATCTTGAAAAAGTACATGGAGATCGAAAGGGAGTTAAAAAAGAAATAGTTCTACAGAGTGTAGAGAAACTTAAAAAGAAGTACACGATTACAGCCATTTTGTCCGCGTTAGGAGTACCACGGGAGAACTATTATAGATGGTGTCTTCAAGCTATAATAAGCCGCTTTCAGTAGAAGAGGAAGCCATTATGGAACTGTATAAAAGCACTAGGTATCGGGATGGTCATCGAAAAATAAAGGCTATGATGAAGCAGAATGAAGCAGAAATATAATATAGAATTGAATCGCAATACAGTTCAGAACCTCATGCAAAAGCATAACTTACAGTGTCGTATCAAGCCAAAACGGAAGTGGAAATCCCAAGGTGAAAGTATCATAATTGACCCTAACCTTCTTAACCGCGATTTCACGGCTAGTAAACCGAACAAGAAGTGGGTGACAGACATCACATATATCCAATATGGCAGTACTACAAAATATCTTTCGACTATTATGGATCTATTCAAGAACGAAATTGTCGCTTACAAATTATACGATCATCAACAAACCTCGCTCGTGATTGACACGTTAAAGGCGGCGATGGCTGTCCGTAATCACCCTCAAGGCGTGATTGTGCATTCAGATCAAGGAAGTGTCTACACGTCATATGCGTACCAGGCCTGCATTAAGGATAACGACCTCGCCAGCAGTATGTCGCGTAGAGGAAACTGTTGGGATAATGCGGTGATTGAATCTTTTCATTCGAACTTGAAGTCTGAGGAATTTCAATATGTTAAATTTAATTCATTACGTAATCAAGACGTAACTGAGCGGGTAATTACCTATTTAAATTATTATAATGAAGAACGTATCCAAGAAAAATTAGGATACCTAACACCCATAAAGTATGGTGTCACGGCAGCCTAATAAAGGTGTTTTATATGTGTCTCATATCGCTATGTCAGTCTACTCAGGTGGTTTTTTAATTTTGTACAGGTTCGTGTTGGAAGAAAGTGGTATACTTTGTGGTTAGTGATACGTTCCAATGACTATAAATATTGACATAGAGAATCCTCTCAACAACGCTTGGCGCTTGGGGATGCCTCCCGCAATAAGCCAAACAGAAAACCGCTGTCAGTCTTATTGCTTCGGCTACCCCTATGAGGCGCCTTCGCTGGAGATTATATAGAATCATTAGTTCAACATATATAAGATTGGATTAAGAAGTAGGAGGGGTTTGATAGGTTAGAAATACTTAGAGTTCAAAAAAACAGATACTCTGCTACAAAAAATATACCAAATAAGTTTTTGACCAAGAGTATATTGGGTGAAATGTCTATGCAAGGTTTTTATCAACAAGTATGTGAGTCGGAACTTGCGATAGAATCATTGTGACTGTATCCATTTGAACAATAGGAGAAAAAAAGTTGGAAAAGAGATTCGTATTTTGAACTAATATAATAGATGAGTAAGGAGGAAAAAATTGTAAGCTTTGAAAAGGGATGCTATTACATTTTTTAAAGTGTTAATTTATTTGGCTATTGGTTTCATCCTAACTGAAAATGTATTAGGAGTAATTTATGAAAAATTCGGGATTAGTTTTATGGGGAACGTATGGGTTAATTGGTTCGGGTTGTCGTATCTTTTGTATTTTGTCTATACAACAATCCGTGTGCTATTTACAAATAAAAATAACCACTTGTTTAAAAAACGTATGAAATCCAAGGTTTTTTGGGTACTTTTTATTGTCTCGGCTTACGTCGTCTTTATTCCTTTTATTAAAGGAGAAAATCCATTCTAGCCCAACTAATGATAGTTAGTTGAACAAAGAACAAGAAATCAACAAGAGGATTTAATGGATCGCGCTAGTGAAAACGCCAAACGTAAATGTTTGGCGTTTTCACTAGCGCTTTTTGCTGTTTTTTTTACCGCTGAACGGACCTGTTGACTTCGGTATGATTTATTTCCAATCACATTTCCTCAGGTGCCTTCATACCTAACAATCGTAACGCCTCTTTCAAGACAATCGCCGTACTCGTGATCAGCGCAATTCTGTATGGCAGATGATCAGCATCGGAAAGCACTTTGACATTCCCGTAAAACGAGCTAAACGTTTGAGCGAGATCGATTGCATATTTTGCGATGATGGAAGGATCTAAATCATCCGCAGCGCGCTTGACTGTTTGTGGGAATTGCTCCAATGCTCGAATGATTGCCCATTCGAAATCATTGACGTCATCCACGCTATACGGCTGTATGTCACCAGCTTTTCTTAACACTGATTTGGCCCGTGCGAAAGCATATTGGACGTAGGGACCGGTTTCACCTTCTGTCTGGAGCATTGTTTCTAAGTTAAATTCGATATCGTGTTTGCGATGTTGTTTCAGGTCACCGAAAATGATGGCACCGACGCCAACTTCTTCAGCGACTTGCGCTTTATTCGCTAAGTTTGGATTCTTCGTTTCAATTGTCGACTGTGCAAGTGAAATCGCCTCATTCAAAACTTGCTCTAGCAAAACAATTTTCCCTTTGCGGGTGGACATCTTTTTTCCGGCTTTTAATATGAGACCGAAAGGAATGTGCTGGATATCGTCTGCCCACTCGTAGCCCACTTTACCGAGTACTTTCTTGAATTGTGTGAAGTGGAGACTTTGTTCATTTCCAACGACATAGAGAGATTTCACGAAATCATACGTTTCTTTTCTATCGATTGCAGCGGTTAAATCGCGTGTGGCGTATAACGTCGCGCCATCTGATTTCATAATCAAACAAGGTGGCATATCCTCACCCAGTTCAACCACGAGTGCACCATTTGATTCTATTAAGAGTCCTTTATCTGCTATTTCCTTAACGATGGGTTCCATCTTGTCATTATAGTAGGCCTCGCCGTTATAGGAATCAAAGGTAATACCCAGCAAATCATAAATGCGTTGAAATTCCTTGAGGGATTCCGTTTTGAACCACTTCCATAAAGCCAGTGCTTCCTTATCACCGTCTTCCAGGGATTTGAATGCTGCTCTGCCTTCAGCGTTAAGCGAATCATTGTGCTCTGCTTCTTCATGGAATCGGATGTACAGTTTTAACAACGTCTGGATTGGAGCTTGCTGGACCTCTTGTTCGTTGCCCCATTTCCGGTAGGCTGTCAGTAGCTTGCCAAACTGTGTGCCCCAATCTCCGATGTAATTGATTTTTACGGTCTTAAAACCATTCTTTTCGAGTAGTAGTGCAATCGAATTTCCGATGACGGTGGAGCGCAAATGCCCCATGGAAAATGGTTTGGCAATGTTGGGGGAAGATAAATCGATTGTGACAATCCCGCCATTTCCTTCATTAGATGACCCATAGGAAACGGATGGATCCAGAATTTTCTGCAGTAGGGCACTGGTAATTGTAGTACGGTTCAGAAAGATATTCACATATCCGTTGACGGCTTCTGCTTTACGAATTAGCGGATGTTCGATTGCCAGGGCGATTTCATTGGCAATGACAACAGGCGATTTTCTAAGTTCCTTTGCGAATGGGAAGCATGGTAAAGCCAAATCGCCTAAATGTGCATGGACAGGCTTTTCTAGCATGTTTTCATCCAATGGAATCGGACTAAATTGTTGCAGCACTTGCAAGACATCCATTTTCATTGTCAACACTCCTTTTGGTTGATTGAACTAAAAAAGCGTAAAAAAAAGCCCTCATCTCAAATTAATGAGACGAAAGCTTACTTCCGCGGTACCACTCAAATTGCCCGTATAGGGCCACTTCCTCATAACGGCGAGACACCGGCTTTTCTAAAACGCTTGGAAAAGCATCTCCGAAGTGCGGTTCACAAGTATTCTTTACCGGGCTTCCACCTTCCCCAGTTCGCTGAAAAAGAAATCATTGCTACTCTCTTCATCACAGATGTTGTAGTTGAATGTATCAAAATGGTGATTGGCTGTCAATTGAAAGTAACAATAATTCACAAGTGAAAACTGTTTGGAGTTAACTTCTAAACTATGTGTAGAACACTGCATTTAGTGCTGAATGACAAAATAGAACCGACATCGGGAAAAAAGGATATTTTTTTAGATTTTAAATTAATGTTTATAACTTGTGTATCATTTGCAAGAATGACGATGATGACGGTCAAAGCGACACGAGAAAATGACTGTGGATATGTGGATAAGTTATTGATGGTAGGGCAAGTAAACTTTTTCCCTATTTACGATTAGACCACAACATGTTAGGGTAAGTATAATGATTAAGACACTACATATAGTGTTAGTGGCGAAATTGAACGAAAGCTGTATTGTTGACAAATAGGAATTTAGAGTGTCAAATAAGTTCTTGACTACCTAACTACAGCCAACAAATTATCCCTCAGTAAATAAAACTCATAAACGATGGATCTGCCTGAAAAAGGTGGGATTATCGTTTTTTATTGGAAATAGAAAAATTAGGTTTGATAAAGGAGCCGATGAAAATGACAATGAATATTACTAAGACGAGTACGCAGATGCTATTGGAAGACTTACAGAACGAGTTTGGTGGGGAGAAGATTCGTCCATTATTTGCTGCAAGTGAAAAATGGAATGAGCGTCATCCTGGAGCAAGCGCATCAGAATGGACAAAAGCGATGATTCTAGAAACGCTCAGCAATATCGATGAGGTATCGACGTACTGGACTTTCGTTGCGGCCCGAATTCACTTACGTGATGTTTACAATCGTCAAGCTCAGCTTCGCGGTGCAAAGGTCTATACGGATTTTGCTGAAAACGTTGCCCGTCTAGTCGAGCAGGGATTATACACACCCGTCTTAACTGAAAAGTATTCACGCGAAGATCTTGTTATTCTCGGTAATCTAATCGAACCAGAACGGGACAAGCTATTTACATATATCGGTTTGAAAACACTTATGGACCGTTATGTCGCTGTTGACTTTAGCAAACAATCGGTTGAACTTCCGCAAGAGCGCTGGCTTGTTATTGCGATGACATTGATGCAGGATGAGACAACTAACCGGCTTGAAAAAGTAGCGGAATCATACTGGGCGATGAGCAGTCTCTATATGACGGTTGCAACGCCGACATTGTCGAATGCTGGAAAACCGCACGGCCAGTTATCAAGTTGCTTTATCGATACGGTCGACGATTCTTTGCAAGGCATCTATGACAGCAATACGGATATAGCTAACTTGTCGAAATACGGTGGCGGCATTGGTGTTTACATGGGGAAAGTCCGCAGTCGTGGGTCATCCATTCGTGGATTTAAAGGCGCTTCAAGTGGCGTACTTCCATGGATTAAGCAGTTGAACAACACGGCAGTAAGTGTTGACCAACTTGGTCAGCGACAAGGTGCAATCGCCGTTTATCTCGATGTTTGGCACAAAGACATTTTTACGTTCCTTGACCTCAAGTTAAACAACGGAGACGACCGCTTGCGCGCACACGATATTTTCACGGGCGTCTGCCTTCCTGATATTTATATGGAACAAGTTGATGCACGTGGGGACTGGCACTTGTTTGATCCGCATGAAGTTCGGGTGGTTATGGGTTATTCACTAGAGGACTTTTACGATGAAACAAAAGGGGCAGGTTCGTTCCGTGAGAAATACGAAGAGTGTGTTAATAATCCTGAACTTAGTCGGGAAATCGTTCCTGCTATCGATCTTATGAAACGGATTATGCGTAGCCAATTGGAAACGGGAACGCCGTATATGTTTTACCGTGATGAAGTGAACCGTGCGAATGCTAACAAACATGAAGGCATGATTTATTCATCGAATCTTTGCACAGAAATCACGCAAAATATGAGCCCGACTGAATTCGAGTCTGTTACGCTCGAAGACGATATCGTGGTCACGCGTTCAAAACCGGGCGATTTTGTCGTCTGTAATTTATCATCCATTAACCTGGGACGAGCTGTTCCAGCAAGCGTTTTGGAAAGACTCATTACAATTCAAGTGCGCATGCTTGATAACGTCATCGATCTTAATAAAATACCGGTTGTCCAAGCGCAACGAACTAACGCGCGTTACCGTGGAATCGGTCTAGGGACATTTGGCTGGCATCATTTGCTTGCCTTGCAAAACATTCAATGGGAATCAAACGAAGCAGTGGATTACGCTGATAAATTATATGAGAAAATAGCTTATTTGACGATTAAAGCTTCGATGCAACTGGCTACTGAAAAAGGATCGTACCCATTATATGAAGGATCCGAATGGCAGTCTGGCGTTTATTTCGACAACAAGAACTATGACTCGAAGGAATGGCATGAACTCCGCATCGATGTTGCAACAAATGGTATGAGAAATGGTTATTTGATGGCAATTGCACCGAATAGCTCGACGTCTATTATCGCAGGATCAACTGCATCAATTGATCCGGTTTTCAAACCGTTTTATCATGAAGAAAAGAAAGATTATAAGCTTCCAGTTGTTGCGCCTGACCTTAATCACAACACATATGACGTCTATCGACGCTCCGCTTATATTGTCGATCAGCGTTGGTCAATCAAACAAAACGCAGCAAGACAGCGCCATATTGACCAAGCAATTTCTTTCAACATCTATGTTCCGAATTCAATTCGTGCATCGGTTCTGCTTGAACTTCATTTGCAAGCGTGGAAGTCTGGTATGAAAACGACATACTACACACGTTCAACTGCGACGGATATCGAAGAGTGTGAATGGTGTCATTCTTAATCGTCTACGCATCGTGGAGCGGAAACACGCAGGAAGTTGCTGAAATGATTGAAGAAACGCTAGTAGCGGAAAATATAGCTGTTACAACGTTTCGAATCGGTGGGGGCGTCATTCCGAACCCTCGTGATTTCGATGCGATGCTCTTGGGGTCATTCACGTGGGAGCAAGGCTCAACGCCTGACGAAGTAAAAGACTTTGTAGCGGATGTGGGGTATAAACCGGATAATGTATACGTCTTCGGAACGGGTGATACCCAATTTGGCGGCGATGCATTATTCTGCCACGCAGCGGTGAAGTTAGCGCGGTTTTACGCATCCCCTTATGAGCCGCTTAAAATCGAACAAAGTCCACGTGGCATACAGCAAGAAAAAGTAATTGAATGGTCGAAGGGAGTCATCAGAAATTGGAAAAACTTAAACGAGTGAAGGTCTTGGAACCTGCACATCCAAACAAATCAACGGCTATTTTCGGGGGCAAGGCGAGTGGTATCCTCAACTGGAATGACATCGCACATCCCCATTTCTATACATTGCGTCAACAAATCCGTTCACTATTCTGGACGGCCAATGAAGTCGATATGACACAAGACGTTAAGCAATTCTCGACGCTGACAAAGCCGGAACAAGACGCATTTCTTAAAATTATTGGCTTACTCGCGACACTTGACGGACCACAGACGACAATCGCTTTGAAAATGGCGGATTATACAACCGATCCTTCTGTTAAATCAATTATGGCCACAATTGCCGATCAAGAAAGTGAACATAATCACAGCTATGCGTACGTACTATCTTCCGTTACGACACTTAATAAGCAGATGGCTTCATTTGAAATGGGCCGCTCAGACGAAGTGCTATTGAAACGTAATGAGCGCATTGTAGAAGTATACAATGACTTCGCCGAGCGTCCGACAATCGAATCAGCATTGAAAGCGATGGTCTATACAACGCTGCTTGAAGGACTATTTTTCTATAGTGGATTCGCATTCTTCTACAATCTCGCACGCAATCAGAAAATGGTTGGTACTTCGACAATGATTTCGTATATTAATCGTGATGAATTGCAACATGGTAAAGCAATTAGTGACATTTTCCGCGCAGCACTTGCAGAAAACCCTGAACAAAATACAGATGAATTCACGGCTTGGATTTACGATCAGTTCAAACATTCGGTCGAACAGGAAGTCATCTGGAGTCGTTACGTACTAGCAGATATTGAAGGTATCGAACTTGCCGAAATGGAAGGCTATGTGAAATATCGCGCGAACAAAATGCTTCGCATGCTCGGACTTAGTGAAATTTATCCGGAGTTCACTGACAACCCAATGAAATGGATTCGTGCATATGTCGACAGCTTCGACGATACAAAAACGGACTTCTTTGAACAATCTTCACGTCAATACGTCAAAACAAGCGATCTTAATGGATTTGATGATTTGTAAGTATATGAACGCACACGGGAAAAATCGTGTGCGTTTTTTTTTCAAGTAAGAAGGGATTTGAATGGGGATGTAGTATCTTAAATAGGGCAAACCCTACTATCGGTACGAATGGCTGCCTTGTAAACTAAGGGTGAGAATAATTCTCATTAAAACAAGCAGAGGAGGAAAAAATTATGAGTCGACTAACACTTGATACACAAGTTTGTGATATCGTCACGGAGCTCCCTCAAAGTGCTGATTTGTTTAGAAGTTTGCGCATCGATTTCTGTTGCGGTGGAAAAATTGCTCTTAAAGATGCAGCTAAAGAACGAAAACTCAATCCTGAAGAGGTTCTAAATAGTGTCAAAAAAATAGAGGAGAAACGCGAGCAGCAAAGTGGCAACGATCCAACGTCATTCGGTTCAAAAACGCTCGTCTCCTATATTCAAGAAAAGTATCATACTGGGCTACGGGAAGAATTACCGCTTCTCGCACCGTACATTACAAAGGTTGCCCGTGTCCATGGAGAAAATCATCCGCATCTTCTTCGCGTTCAAGAAATCTTTAAAGAATTACGAAGTGAACTTCTTGATCACACGGCAGACGAAGATGCCAATGTATTTCCGTTAATTCTGGAGTTTTTAGAAAATCCTACACCTGAATTGAAAGAAAAGGTTAAGCCGCTTGTAAAGGAACTTGAGCAAGAGCACGAACACGCAGGAATATTATTATTTGAAATACGTGATCTAACGAATAATTTCACGCTACCAGACGAAGCCTGCGGAACGTATAGGCTTGTGTACGCACGTCTTGCACAACTTGAAAAAGACACATTTGAACATGTCCATCTCGAAAATAACAACTTATTCGACCGTGTCCGTGTCGCACTGTGATTGATTAAAGGACAAAAAACCACCTATCTACAAAGGTGGTTTTTTATGTGGAATGGTTTAGCGAAGTACGTTATGACTATAGAAATAGATATGAAAGAGTCTGGGATAGTATGAAACCACTTGCATGGCTAGGTTTGCTAGCGGGGGTCGTTTTAACGTTCGCCAGGGTGCTCGGTAAGTTTGGAGCAATACTGATAGAGACAGAGAAAGTAATAACACGTATATATCGATTCGAAAAAGGTCGCTTAATCTAGTCCGTAATGGGCAGAGTAGGCGGCTTTTTAATTTGAAGATAGAAACTATAGATTTTCAACATGGAACGTTGGTTAGCTCCGGGCGCTTTCCGCTTTTCTTTTTATAAGGGTATTCCCCACATCAAATAGGCACATCCCTACTAGGAAAGAATCAGGATTATTCTTAAAATTAATAGTATGTGAATGAATAAGTCTTTGATTCCCGTCATAGATCGTTAGTTATTCTAAAAAGGAGTGAGCTATTCCAATGAAGAAAAAATTTGGACTTAATTATTTCAAGCCAGTTGAACGTTTTTCAGGAAATTGGTCAATTTTAGAAGAAAAAAGTCGAGATTGGGAAAATATGTACCGCCAACGTTGGTCTCATGACAAAGTGGTTCGGACAACGCATGGCGTGAACTGTACAGGGTCATGCAGTTGGAAAGTATTTGTGAAAAACGGCATTATTACTTGGGAAAACCAGCAAATTGATTATCCTTCATGTGGCCCTGATATGCCTGAATTTGAACCGCGTGGATGTCCCCGTGGAGCTTCATTTTCCTGGTATGAATATAGCCCGCTTCGCGTGAAGTATCCATACATACGAGGGAAGTTATGGCGTATGTGGACTAAAGCAGTTTCTGAACTGAAAGACCCTGTAAAAGCATGGGCTAGCATCGTAGAAGATCCTAATAAGGCAGATGAATATAAAAAAGCGCGCGGAAAAGGCGGCCATGTCCGGGTTAACTGGAGAGATGCCACCTTAATGATTTCGGCACAGCTTATTTACACAATCCAAAAGTACGGTCCCGATCGGATAGCTGGATTTACACCGATTCCGGCAATGTCAATGGTCAGCTATGCGTCAGGTGCACGATTCCTCTCTCTTCTTGGCGGCGAAATGCTTAGCTTCTATGACTGGTATGCGGATTTACCGCCATCTTCTCCACAAATTTGGGGTGAGCAGACAGACGTCCCTGAATCGAGTGATTGGTTTAACGCTGGTTACATCATTATGTGGGGATCGAATGTACCGCTAACAAGAACGCCAGATGCTCACTTCATGACAGAAGTACGCTACAAAGGAACGAAAGTAGTTTCTGTGGCCCCGGATTACGCAGAAAGTGTTACGCATGCGGATGACTGGATTGCGGCAAATCCCGGAACGGACGCTGCAGTTGCTCAAGCAATGACGCACGTCATTCTCGATGAATTTTATGAACAGCGTAAAGAGCCGATGTTCTTGAACTACGCGAAACAATATACAGATATGCCTTTCCTGATAACACTCGATAGACATGAAGATTCTTATAAAGCGGGTCGATTTTTACGGGCAAGTGATATAGGGCAAGCATCCCAGCACGCTGAGTGGAAACCGGTTATTTTTGATGAAACGACAAATGAAATTATTGTTCCGAACGGTACGATGGGACAACGTTGGGAAGAGGACAAGAAGTGGAACCTAATTCTTGATAATGTAGACGGAACACGCGTTGAACCGGCTTTGTCAGTGGCCGATCATGGGGCGGAATGGAAAGAAATTGTTTTCCCATTCTTCGACAACGTGTCAAACGGAACATTCAAACGTCCGATTCCGGTGAAAAAAGTAACACTTGCAGACGGAACCGAAAGTCTTGTAACAACTGTTCACGATTTGATGCTTAGCCAGTATGGTGTTAACCGGATTGGTAGTGAACTCGAAGCATCTGGTTATGACGACGCAGAATCATTCTACACGCCAGCATGGCAGGAGAAAATCACAAGTGTTAAACCTGAACTGGTTACCCAAATCGCGCGGGAATTTGCACATAATGCGCTTGAAACAGGCGGCCGTTCGATGATTATTATGGGAGCGGGTATTAACCACTGGTTTAACAGTGACACCATTTATAGATCGATCCTTAACCTCGTTATGTTAACTGGTTGTCAAGGCGTTAATGGTGGTGGCTGGGCCCATTACGTTGGTCAAGAAAAATGCCGTCCGATTGAAGGGTGGAGCACAATCGCATTTGCACGTGACTGGCAAGCGCCGGCGCGACTTCAAAACGCGACATCTTATTTCTATTTTGCAACTGATCAATGGAAGTACGAGGAAATGGGCGCGGATCTTCTTATGTCACCGACAGGAGGAAAAGCCCGCTATCAGCATCCTGCAGACTATAACGTCTTGGCTGCACGACTTGGTTGGTTGCCATCTTACCCTCAGTTCAACAAGAACAGCCTGACGTTTGCAGAAGAGGCAGCCAAAGAAGGAAAAACAACAACACAGGAAATCGTTAATTATACACTGGAACAAATCAAGTCAGGCGAAACAAAATTTGCAATTGAAGATCCGGATGCACCGGAAAACTTCCCGCGCTCTCTATTTGTTTGGCGTTCCAACTTAGTGTCGAGTTCTGCAAAAGGTCAGGAATACTTTATGAAACATTTATTCGGCGCTTCCCACGCTCTGCTTGCAACACCAAATGAAGATGTTAAGCCTGAAGAAATTGTTTGGCGCGATGATGTGGAAGGAAAACTCGATCTTCTTGTGGCACTGGATTTCAGAATGACAACAACTCCGTTGTACGCAGATGTCGTTCTTCCAGCAGCAACTTGGTATGAGAAACACGATCTTTCTTCAACAGATATGCATCCATTTGTTCACCCGTTCAACCCAGCAGTTGACCCGCTTTGGGAATCTCGTTCTGATTGGGATATTTACCGCGCACTTGCGGAAACATTCTCGGAAATGGCAAAAGTTCATCTTCCAGGCGTTTATAAAGACCTTGTAACTTCACCGCTTGCACATGATTCTATCCAGGAAATTGCTCAGCCTTATGGCGAAGTGAAGGACTGGAAAAAAGGTGAAGTTGAAGCGATACCGGGTAAAACAATGCCAGCTATGACAATTGTCGAACGTGATTATACACAAATTTATGATAAATACGTCACGCTTGGACCATTATTATCGACTGGTAAAGTGGGAGCGCACGGCGTCAGTTTTTCTGTAGCCGATGAATATGAAATGATGAAGGGCATCAACGGCACCTATTTCGATGAATCTATCAAAAACGGATTGCCTAAACTGCACACAGCAAAACATGCGGCAGAAGCAATGCTGACACTATCTTCTGCAACGAATGGTCGCGTTTCTCAAAAGGCTTTCGTAGCAGCAGAAGCAGATACCGGCGTTGAACTGAAAGATATTTCAGCCGATCGCGCGGCAGAGCGCTTCACGTTTGCAAGCATTACTGCACAGCCGCGTGAAGTCATACCGACACCAGTATTCTCCGGTTCGAATAAACTTGGGCGCCGTTACTCGCCTTTTACGACAAATATCGAACGATTGGTTCCGTTCAGGACATTGACCGGAAGACAGCACTTCTACATTGACCATGAATTATTCCTGGATTTCGGAGAAGGTCTACCCGTTTACAAACCGACGCTTCCACCAATGGTATTCGGACCGCGAGACAAAAAAATCATAGGCGGTCAAGATTCACTTGTACTTAGGTATTTGACGCCGCATGGTAAATGGAATATCCACACGACGTACCAGGACAACCAGCATATGCTGACGTTATTCCGTGGGGGACCGACTGTCTGGATTTCCAGTGAAAATGCCGAAGAGCATGGTATTGACGACAACCAATGGCTTGAAGTTTACAACCGAAACGGTGTTGTTACTGCACGTGCCGTAGTCAGTCACAGAATACCTAAAGGAACCATGTTCATGTATCACGCGCAAGACAAGCATATTCAAGTACCAGGCTCTGAAATTTCAGAGGAACGAGGCGGAAGCCATAACGCGCCGACGCGAATTCACATGAAACCGACGCAAATGGTTGGCGGCTATGCGCAACTCAGTTACGGATTCAACTACTACGGACCAATCGGAAATCAGCGAGATGAGTACGTTGCAGTCCGTAAGATGAAGGAGGTAAACTGGCTTGAAAATTAAAGCACAAGTTGCAATGGTAATGAATCTGGATAAATGTATTGGCTGCCATACATGTAGTGTTACGTGTAAAACGACGTGGACAAACCGTGAAGGTGCAGAGTATATGTGGTTTAATAACGTCGAAACAAAACCGGGGATAGGCTATCCAAAACGCTGGGAAGACCAGGAGCTTTATAAAGGCGGATGGCAAATTAATAAAAAAGGTAAACTCGAATTGAAATCCGGTTCGAAGCTATCAAAAATTGCTCTAGGGAAGATTTTCTATAACCCGGATATGCCTGAAATGAAGGACTATTACGAACCATGGACATATGACTATGAAAAACTGACTTCGGCACCAGACAGTAAACATACGCCCGTTGCTCGTGCAAAGTCTGTTGTGACAGGAGAATACATTGATCTAGAATGGGGCCCAAACTGGGAAGACCAACTTGCTGGGGCTCACATTACGGGACCAATGGATCCTAATATTGAAAAGATAGAAGAAGAAATTAAATTTAACTTTGAACAAGCATTTATGATGTACTTGCCAAGACTCTGTGAGCACTGTCTCAATCCGAGTTGTGTGGCATCCTGTCCATCAGGCGCCATCTACAAACGCGATGAAGATGGAATCGTCCTCGTAGACCAAGAAGCGTGTCGAGGCTGGCGTTATTGCATGACCGGTTGTCCATACAAGAAAGTCTACTTTAACTGGAAAACAAATAAAGCCGAGAAATGTACATTCTGTTTCCCGAGGATTGAGTCGGGACTACCAACGGTTTGTTCTGAAACGTGTACAGGCAGAATCCGTTATCTTGGTGTTCTTTTATATGACGCAGATCGCGTTTTAGAAGCGGCTTCTACACCGAACGAAAAAGATTTGTACAAAGCGCAAATTGATTTATTCCTCGATCCAAATGATCCGGAAGTTATTGCTCAGGCTAGAAAAGATGGTATTTCCGAAGAATGGATTGAAGGCGCACAAAATTCACCGGTTTATAAACTAGCAATTGAATATAAACTTGCCTTCCCGCTTCACCCTGAATACCGCACGTTGCCGATGGTATGGTATGTCCCGCCATTGAGCCCAATCATGAACTATTTTGAAGGTAAAGACTCGATTAAGAATCCTGATATGATTTTCCCAGCAATTGAGGAAATGCGTATTCCGATTCAGTATCTCGCAAATATGCTTACAGCAGGAGATACCGAAACAGTGAAAGGTGCACTGCAAAGAATGGCAATGATGCGTTCATACATGCGTGCCATGTCATCTGGTAAAGAATTCGATGAATCACGTCTAGAACGTGTCGGTCTGACTGCTCATCAAACGAAGTCAATGTACAGACTTCTGGCGATTGCAAAGTACGAAGATCGCTTTGTTATCCCGACAGCACATAAAGAAGGTCATATGAATGCATACCGTTCACAAGGATCTGAAGGCTATGTGGAAATGGGCGACTACAGTATGGGTACTTCAGAAAGTCCATACAACTACGCAGGTATAAAACAAGAAGATAGTAGCTGTGATGGTTGTGGTACACAACCACAAGTGAAGTCAGGTAAAGAAATTTACGAAGAGAACTTTTACGGGGGGATTTGGCGTGATTGATCTGCAGAAGCTGTATAACGAAAAACACACATTTGGCTTCTTCGCACAGCAACTTACGTACCCGGAAAAGATAAACTTTCATCCGTCAGTCATGGAAGAGTCAGTTGACTCTTCCCATCCGGCGTATGTGCATATTAAAACTTACTGGGAGTTAATGCATGACTACAGCTTTGATGATATCCAGGAAATGTATACATATACGTTTGATTTCCAAACGGATTCAACGCTGTTCATGACTTACGTAAAGTATCAGGATGCGAAAGATCGCGGTCAAATGCTTGCTAAATTAAAAGTGCTTTATGAAATGTTTGGCCTGAATATGCCAGACGGTGAACTGTCCGACTTCTTGCCGCTTATGTGTGAATTTATCTACGCATGCGAATGGATAGGTGACCCGAGGGCAGAACAAAGTTTTGGTATGTTACTCGCTGTTTTGGAAGACGGAACATATCATCTGTTAAAAGCGCTGGAGAAATATAATAGTCCCTATTTCCATCTAATTAAGGGGATGAGGGTAACCTTTAAGTCATGTGCTCGTCAGGAGGCGCCTACAAATGGCTAATCAATTTCTATGGGTCATTTTCCCTTATCTGTGTATGGCAACATTTGTTGTAGGGCATATTTTCAGATACCGGAACGACCAGTTTGGCTGGACTGCAAAATCAAGTGAATTTATAGAAAAGAAACAACTGATGATAGGTAGTTTACTGTTCCATATTGGCATCATGCCTGTAATAGCGGGCCATGTCGTGGGGCTTGCTGTCCCGAAGGAATGGACGCAAGCACTTGGTGTTAGTGATCATATGTATCATATGGGCGCTGTTTGGGGTGGAGGATTTTTTGGTGTCGTCACATTTGTGGGGATGTTTATTTTGACATATCGCCGTTTTGCATTAAAAAGCGTACGTAAGTTGTCATCTGCATCAGACTTAATCGTCAACTCCCTATTACTGTTCATCGTATTCATCGGTATGTACAGTGTAATTGCAACTAGTATTACACAGCCAGAATTTGATTACCGAAGTTCAATTTCAATATGGTTCCGTTCCTTGCTGATTTTTCGACCGGAAGGTGCCTATATGATAGGTGTACCACTGGCATTTCAGCTTCATGTTTTATCTGGGTTCCTCATTTTTGCAATGTGGCCGTTTACCAGATTGGTTCACGTCTGGAGTGTACCGTTGAATTATGTAGGAAGAAGCTATATCCTGTATAGAAGGCACCGTGAAAACTAATGAACGAAAAAAGGCAGCTTTGCCTTTTTTCTATATAGGGAGAAATAGCAATGGATGAACAATTAAGATTTGATTATCAGCAAGAAATAGAACGGTTACAATCGATTTTCGGTTTCGACTTTGTCGCTCTGGCTCTTGTTGAGTCAGCGGAAATGCGTTTCGTCCAGAAATGGAAATACGTAACAGGCAATCGTAGCAACCGATATAAACGTATCACTTTGCAAACTGGAAAAGGCGTTGCAGGGCATGTTTTTAAATCAGGAAAACCATTTTTTGTTCACGATAGAGACCTGGAACTTGATTCAATGGATCTGTTTAACTATCCAATTATTGTTGCAGAAGACTTAAAAAGTTTTGGAGCGATACCTCTTTATAAATATAATCGCGTCCATGGTGTGTTACTTGTAGCTTATCGAGAGGGAAAAAGAATGACTGCAGAAGAATTTTCAGGCTTTATAAATCATGTCGGCCTGAGATTCGGTCCGTATTATAATAAGGAGATGGTAAAACAGTGATGCAAATCGGGAGTTTTCAGTTGACAGACTTGTTAATGAAAATGTACGACAATTCAGCTGAGGCCATCTTCTTTTTTGACTCAGCTGGAAAAGTAATTGCTATGAATAGTGCGGCGGAACTTATTATAGGTGCGGAAGTACTGAATGGAATGATTGCGGGAGATGTAAAAGCAATTTGCATGTCTTGTAAAGGGTATACAAGTGAATCGGAACTTCAGACATGCCTATCCTGCTATTTGGTAAGTCCACAAAAAGATTTCAGCTCATTTCAAGTTTACCTGGACACGCAAGGCAAAGGAATAACTCCGTACACGGCAAGTTATCAGACCATCGATGAAGAAAATGGAATTCGTGTCTTCATGTTGAGAGATTTGACGAAGCAGTACAAGACACAAGAAACACTTAACCAGAAAACCATGATGAAAAATGTCATTAAAGCACAAGAAGATGAACGCAAGAGGTTGTCGAGGGAATTACATGATAGCGTAGCCCAGGAAATGTTAAGTTCCCTTGTTGACTTGCGTGTGTTGAAATACATGAATGTCGATTCTGAAGTACTCAAAAAGATTCAACAAGCGGAAGGCTCATTGATGCGTTTACTGGATGATATTCGTCACTTGTCTGTTGAGTTACGACCAGCTACTTTAGATGACCTTGGCCTCGAAGCTGCTTTTAGGACACATTTTAAATGGATTGAGAAAAATTATGGATTAATCGTTCATTTTACTGCTGAACTTGAAGCTAAAAGATATGAAGGTGAAATTGAGACAGTTGTCTATCGGATTTGCCAGGAGTCCATTCTCAATGCGCTTAAGTATGCAGAAACGGATGAAGTTTACGTTCGGTTGTTTGAACGTTCAGGAAACCTTGAATTGAGTGTGTATGACAAGGGTGCAGGATTTGATAAAAATAAAATCAATCCAATTGGTACGGGTCTTGGCCTTTATGGAATGAGAGAACGAGCAGAACTGGTGAATGGCCAGTTCGTTATTCAATCGAGTATTGGTAAAGGTACTTCTGTACGATTGGAAATCCCACTTAGAGCGTCTGAGGAAGGGGAGGATAACAAATGAAAATAATTATTGCGGATGACCACGCCGTCGTTCGTAGTG
This sequence comes from Sporosarcina sp. FSL K6-1540, assembly GCF_038620285.1. Lineage (NCBI taxonomy): Bacteria > Bacillati > Bacillota > Bacilli > Caryophanales > Caryophanaceae > Sporosarcina > Sporosarcina sp. FSL K6-1540. The sequence goes on along the minus strand of NZ_CP152018.1, from coordinate 1,278,925 downwards.
GATTTATGCATATCCTGAATTTCCAAAGTGATATGGAAGTCGTTGCCACTGCTGCAGATGGTCTAGAAGCATATGCTTTAGTCGCAAAGTACCGACCAGATGTATTGCTGTTGGATTTAAGCATGCCTCCCGGAGAGAGCGGTCTAATTGCTACCGGTAAAATTAATGAAGATTTTCCAGAAACAAAAATTCTTATTTTGACAATGCATGATGATGAAGAATATTTATTTCATGTGTTAAAAAATGGAGCATCGGGCTATGTTCTAAAAAATGCGCCCGATGGTGAATTACTTGCCGCAATACGTACAGTTCACGCCGGTGATACGTATATTCATCCTGCTATGACCACTTCACTTGTCCGTGAGTTTGTTAAAAAGGGCACGGAAGTGGTAGAAGATGATCCTTTCAAGATCTTAACAAAACGCGAAATTGAAGTTCTTCCGCTTGCGGCAAAAGGGTTTGGAAACAAAGAAATTGCAGAGAAACTATATATTTCTGTTAAGACTGTCGAAGCGCACAAAGCTAGGATTATGGAAAAACTGCAGTTGAAAAGCAGGCCTGAACTCGTTGAATATGCGTTACGTAAAAAACTATTAAACTTTTAGCAGAAAGGTGTGTTTCAAATGGCTGAGGCACAAAAGTTCAAGTTCGACTTACCAGCTTTACGTGTGCTTGAAAATGAACATCGCTATTTAGAGTATTTAATGAGTGGCTGGCATACAATTGTTCTGGCTTTTGAACGGGATATCTATACTGTCATAGAAGGCCATGAAGCACTGAAGTCACTTCGGAAACTCATCGTTGATTTCATTGAACCGTTAAAGAATCATACAGACAAAGAAGAAGAATTTTTGTTCCCAATGCTTGCCCAATACGTCGGTTCAGAACAGGGACCAGTCAATGCAACGGAGGAAGAACATGGTGAAATTGATGCCTACATCGGTCATTTTCTTCATCACACACGCGGTGATGTAAACCACTTTACGCTGGAGGAAATGAAGAAGGTAGTTCAAGACGCCGCAGAAGCATTTGAGGTTATCACTGTTCATTTTGTGAAAGAAGAATCTGTACTATTTTTAATGGTTAATAATATCCTCACTATCAAAGAGCAGGATAAACTCTATGAACAATTATATACTCCGATTCTTTAAGCATATATAACGTAGATAGCGCGTCTATTGATTAACCATTATCTTGCATAAAGAACAGGTAAGAAAGGCTTGAAAAACACCATTTTCACTGGATCATTTCCGGTCCGATTTAGGAGAACTATTCATGACATCTTTACCGAGAGACAAATGTGGCTAGAAATGACTTCGTCATCCCTAGCCACATATTTTTCGGTAATCCTGTTACGACTAGTTGCCTATCGCGTTCCTATAACGTTCAAGTAAAAAATACAGCTATTTTAGAAAAAAAGAATAGATAACTTTTTATAAAGGTTGTAAGTGCCCGAAGATACAATTTCGGGCACTCTAGTACTTTGCACAATGTATTCCTTGCTTACTTGTAGTAAAGAGTATGTATCTTCTCATGCGATGAACTATAAGAGAGTGACTCTTCCTTAACTAAAAAAGACAAGACTATGGAGAAGGCTTCAGCCGCCAAAATTGTACTTTGGCGGCTACTATCGAGATAAGAAGCCCGCTATTCTTTCTTCCCGAAAAGATTTAGCACTTTGTGGACTTATTCATTTGGAGAGCGATGGATGAATAAGCACCATACGATTACCGAAAAAAGTGTGTAGAAATATTTCGATAATCGTTTAGAGGTCGTTCAATCCAAAGTAATCCAAAAGTGACTGTACACGAAGTGCCTAGTGTTGGCTTAAGTTATTTACTGGTTGTCTTTGGATGATCAACATATGTATGTAAATTGCTAGATGTAGGGAAAACCCTTATAGGTTATCGGGGACTACCTACTATTTTACACTGAACTAATTCAATTATAATTAAAGCAGGGAATCAATGTCGGTTTCATTCAAAATACAATGATGGGATTGATTTGAATGAATAAAAAATTACAACTTCCATTACAGACGGCGAACTTAGTAGTCGGTTTTATGGTATGGGTACTCATATCCTCACTATTGCCATTCATCCGGGAAGATATTGCTATTCCTGCCGAAAAACTTGCGATTGTAACTGCTGTTCCGGTCGTTTTGGGATCTATCCTTAGAATTCCACTTGGCTATTATGCAAATATATTTGGCGCAAGAATTATCTTTTTTGTGAGTTTCATATTACTCCTGTTTCCGGTATTTTACATAAGTGCTGCTTCAACGTTCGCGGATTTGATCGTTGGCGGTACGTTCCTCGGAATCGGGGGGGCTGTATTCTCAGTGGGTGTAACATCGCTACCTAAGTATTACCCGAAAGAGAAGCATGGTCTCGTCAATGGTATTTACGGTATGGGGAATATGGGTACTGCAATTTCAACGTTTGCTGCACCGGTAATTGCCACACAAGTCGGTTGGTCAATGACCGTCAAATTCTATCTCGTACTGTTGCTTATCTTCGCGGCCTTGAATTTCATATTTGGTGACAAGCAAGAAGTGAAAGTGAAAACACCGATACTTGAGCAAATTAAAGGCGTTTATAAAAATGAAAAACTGTGGTTCTTCTCATTATTTTATTTCATTACATTCGGTTCATTTGTTGCATTTACAATATTTTTACCGAACTTTTTGGTCACGTACTTCGAACTGGAAAAAGTGGATGCAGGAATGCGGACTGCGGGTTTCATTGCAGTGGCAACATTCCTGCGCCCGGTCGGAGGATGGCTTGCTGACAAATTCCAACCGTTGTTCTTATTGATGGGTGTCTTTGCGGGACTTACATTTGCGGCTATTATTCTCGCGTTTTCACCTACTATTGCATTATATACAGCGGGAAGTATGTTAATTGCTGTTGCAGCAGGAATAGGTAATGGTGTAATCTTCAAACTCGTTCCGTTTTACTTCAACAAACAAGCTGGAATTGCTAATGGGATTGTATCGATGATGGGGGGGCTTGGAGGATTCTTCCCACCTTTACTACTATCGATTATTCATTCGATGACAGGTTCCTATTCAATCGGTTTCATGGCATTCTCTCAAGTTGCACTTGCGAGCTTGGTCCTTGTCATTTGGCTTTATTATATGGATCGACTTAGCATGTCTGCAGAAGTCTTCAATTCAACGGGTCAAGGGATTCTTGTAACAGATGCTTCGGGAACAATTCAGTCTGTGAATCCTGCTTTTACAAGGCTGACAGGATATACCGAAGAAGAAGTGATTGGAAGTAATCCGAATATGTACAGTTCAGGTAGACACTCGAAAGAATTCTACACGTCTATGTGGAGTCAAATTGGTCAAGATGGATTATGGCAAGGTGAAATATGGAATAAACGCAAAAATGGCGAAGAATACCTTGAACTGCTGTCAATCAGTGCGGTGAAGGATGGTTCCGGAGATGTAACTCGTTACGTCGGAACATTCAGTGATATAACGCCGCGAGGCTAAGAGGGCATCCGGTCGTAAAGACCGGTAGCCCTCGCTTCAATTTATAGGAGGAGTGGACATTGGAAAATCGCTATACAAGGCAAACGCTGTTCAAACCAATTGGGAAATTAGGGCAGGACAAGTTAAGTTCTTCCCACGTTGTTGTCATTGGGTGTGGGGCTTTAGGTTCAGCTGTTTCAGAGACACTTGTCCGTGGTGGAGTGCGAAAATTGACGATTGCAGATCGAGATTATGTAGAACCGTCTAACTTGCAAAGACAACAGCTGTTTACCGAGAAAGATGCACGGGACGGCATACCGAAAGTGGTTGCTGCTGAAGCTCGTTTGAAAATGATTCGGGAAGACATTGAAATCGTAACCGTGCTTGATCATGTAGATGGATCCATTATGGAACAAATTATTGATGACGCTGATTTAATCATGGATGCGACGGATAACTTTGAAACGCGTCTGTTGATAAATGATATTGCATGGAAAAAAGGTATTCCCTGGATTTATGGTGCGTGTGTAGGCAGTTCAGGTACAGTTTTTCCATTCATTCCAGGCGAGTCAGCTTGTTTCCGCTGTTTGCTACCGGTTTTACCGTCGGTTAATGAAACGTGTGATACGTCAGGAATTATTGCGCCTGCTGTTCAAATTACGGCGGCACATCAAAGTGCAGAAGCGCTGAAATGGTTAACGGGGAATAAAGATGCAATGCGCAAGAAGCTATTCCATTTTGATGTATGGAACAATACGCATATAGAAGCAGGGATTTCCCGTATGCGAAACGAAGTATGTGAGACATGCGGAAATACACCGACCTTCCCGGCGCTGCATCGAGCAGAAGATACCGGATACGCAGTGTTATGCGGTAGGGATACAGTGCAAATCATTCCGAATGCAAACCGCACATTGACGATTGAGGATGGGGAAACAGTCGCTAAAAGGCTGGGGTCACCCTATAAAGTGACACCATTTTTTGTGGAATTTAATGCGGATAGTTATCGTTGTATTCTATTTGGCAATGGTCGTTTGTTAATTCATGGATTAAAGGATATAAAGATAGGACGTAAATTGTACCATCAATTTTTTGGATGAAAGGGAGGAATCAGATTGTCACATTTGAATGAATCGGACAAAGAGAAGAAACTCACTTTTTGCGTACTGACGACGAGTGACACGCGTAATGTCTCGAATGATCGCAGTGGCTGGACAATTCGGCAAAAGCTTGAATCGGCGGGTCATCATGTATTTGAAACATGGCTTTGTCAGGATGACGCGATGGAAATTGAATCGATTGTCGAAGAATGGCTGCGGAATCCAAACGTTCATGGCATTATTTCTACAGGTGGGACTGGCATTGGTTTTCGTGATGTTACTATTGAAACTGTGTCGACCTATTTCACAAAAACGATTGATGGATTCGGCGAGTTATTCCGTTACCTTAGCTATACAGAAGATGTAGGTTCAAAGGCGCTATTAAGCAGGGCTGCGGCAGGCGTGGTAAAAGAGAAGGTGTTTTTCGCACTTCCCGGATCCGTTAAAGCAGTGGAACTTGCAATGGACAAGCTAATTTTGCCTGAAATTCACCATATTGTGCATGAACTTACCAAACATCTAGAGGACTAACTTAATTCCGTAATTACTTATTTTAAATAAAAACCTAACGCTAACGAAATTTCTATATCGATTATTAGTTTCCATGGATGAGTTCCGTTGATTGTAACGGAAGGCGTCCGCCTGGAGTGTAAATCAACCTTGTAAGGATTTCAATACAAAATCCACTATTATAAAATTGGTTCTACTGACCAAAAAACTCACCTGAAGTGAGCCGTGGAAGAGAATTAGAATTGTCTTTCGTAATCGCCGTTTTTTCCACCTGTTTTACGTAATAGCATTGTTGGTCCAATAACCATTTCTTTGCCGGCCGCTTTGCACATGTCGTAAATAGTGAGTGCAGCAGCGGAGGCAGCAGTAAGTGCTTCCATCTCAACACCGGTCACACCTTTTGTCTTCACTTCCGCTTCAATCAATACTTCATAATGAGCAGATGATTTATCTATGTTCCATTCGAAATGGATGTTAACACCTGTCAGTGGGATCGGATGACACATAGGAATTATGGATGATGTACTTTTTGCTGCCATGATTGCCGCGACCTGAGCGACCGCGAATACATCGCCTTTCTTATTGGTACCTTCTGTGATTTGTGAATGAATTGTTTCATTAACAATGATGGACGATTTTGCGATAGCTGTTCGAGTGGTTTCTGCTTTGTCGGAAACATCGACCATTTTTGCACGGCCTTGTTCGTTGAAATGTGTGAGCTCTGACAATGGAGTCATTCCTTTCGTACATATCTAATACATTCAGTATAGCAGAAGGAGGAGAATCTACATGGTAGAAATGAGAAAGCCTATCTTAGTATCTGAGGCTGTTCGACTCGTCATGGAACATAGCTATCTAGGTGGAACTGATACGATTCCACTTGAACATACATACGGAAGAATACTTGCGGAACCGATTATCGCAAAGCATGATGTCCCATCATTCGACAGATCGCCATACGATGGATTCGCTGTCCGTGCAAAGGACACAGAGGGTGCTTCTGGAGATAATCGTATACAGTTCACTGTGATTGGTGAAATTGGTGCGGGCCATGTAGCGACTAGTGGAATAGGTCCAAGAGAAGCATACAGAATCATGACGGGTGCCCCGATACCGGATAATGCCAATGCGGTTGTCATGCTCGAACAGACGACAGAAGGAAAAGATCGTTTTACATTGCGTAAACCGTTTAGCGAAGGGGAAAATATATCCTTTAAGGGTGAAGACGCAAAGGAGGGGGAACTCCTTGTTGAATCGGGAGCATTTATCCATCCCGGTACAATCGCGTTATTAGCGACATTTGGTTATGCAACAGTCAAAGTTGCGAAACGACCAATTGTTGGCATTCTTTCAACGGGAACGGAGTTGCTAGATGTGTCAGATGAACTTGTTCCTGGAAAAATACGGAACTCGAACGGACCGATGATAGCTGCCCAGTTAACTCGTATGGGATTAGGTTACAAATCATATGGCATGCAAGAAGACGATCTAGATGCATGCACAGAAGTCGTCAGAAAAGCTCTCATTGAAACAGATGTACTTATTACGACAGGCGGTGTTTCTGTTGGTGATTATGATCATTTACCCGCAATCTATGAACGGTTGGGAGCTAAGGTCCTATTTAACAAAGTTGCGATGCGTCCGGGAAGCGTAACGACGGTCGCCGTGCTTGGTAAAAAACTATTATTCGGTCTGTCGGGAAATCCATCTGCTTGTTTCACGGGTTTTGAATTATTCGCTAGACCCGCTATTCTTGCTATGCAAGGTGCAAACACACCGTATATGCCGCGCATGCAAGCGATATTAGGTGAAGATTTCGGAAAGCCAAACCCTTTTACCCGCTTCATTCGTGCATTCTGGGAAATGACATCGGAAGGTATTGTTGCAGTACCCGCAGGCTTTAATAAATCAAATGCAGTATCATCGATTGCCCGGGGAAATTGCCTTATCGCTCTTCCAAGCGGAACGCGCGGTTACACAGCAGGAACCCATGTTGATATTTTGCTGCTCGGTTCTGAGCAAGGCGTTAGTGAGTGGGTATTATGAAGACACTTCAAGTTGTCGGTTATAAAAATAGTGGCAAAACGACACTTACATCGAGATGGATTTGTTTATTGAAAAACAAAGGACTTTCAGTCGCTGTATTAAAGCATCATGGCCACGGTGGGCAGCCTGCCATGCCAAATCCATCGACGGATACGATGCAGTTTTTTGGTAGTGGGGCAGACGTTTCAGTTGTTGCAGGTGGGGGTGCGGTTCAAATCCTGTTGAATGAAGAGCCCGAATTTGCCGAGCTTAAGGTGCTGGCAGCAATCGGAAAACCGGATATTCTGCTCATTGAAGGGTATAAGAAAGAACAAGGGGAGAAAGTAGTCCTTCTTAGAGATGCCGGGGATTGGGAATCGTTAAGCGGATTGGATGGCATACAGCTAGTTATCGGATGTCCAGAAATTACAGCTGTTAGTTCGCATATTGAATCTGCGCAGAATGTTGAACAACTCGATTCGTGGCTACTTGACTGGATTGAAAAGGAGGATGGCAATGAAACCGTTTGAAATTGTTGAAACAGTAATTGAACCGCAAAAATATACTGATTATGTCCTTCATGCTGGAGCAGGAGCTGTCACTGTTTTCACAGGACATGTCCGGGAATGGACACACGGGGTCCGAACATTATATTTGGCATATGAAGCCTATGTACCAATGGCCGAAAAAAAACTGGCGGAAATCGGTGGAGAAATGGAAGCGAAATGGCCAGGCGTGAAAGTGGCGATTGCTCACCGGATTGGGGAAATGCATATCTCAGATATTGCGGTAGTCATTGCAGTTTCCTCCCCTCATCGGAAAGCAGCATATGAAGCGAATGAGTATGCAATTGAACGCATTAAGGAAATAGTCCCTATCTGGAAAAAGGAAATCTGGGAAGACGGCGAAGAATGGATTGGCGGTCAAAAAAAGTATCCTGAAAAGGGAGGCGAACAAAAGTGATTAAAGTGAACTATTTTGCAAGGCTGCGCGAATTGACCGGCAAGGCGGAAGAAACCATCGAACGGGAATCGATGACTGTCCGCGAGCTGCTGGACTGGGCGGAAATGATGTATCCGGGTTTTGGGAAAGATACAGTGCATGTTGCAGTGAATGAAGAATATGCCTTAAAGGAGGATGTCATTCATTCGGGAGATATTTGTGCATTCATCCCACCTGTGAGCGGGGGATGAAGGAGACAGTAGGCATCGTTCTGGCGGGCGGATTGTCTCGGCGGTTCGGTTCTCCGAAAGCATTTGCTAAACTAAGAAATAAGTACTTTTATAAAATTGCAGTCGAAGCAATGTCGGCATCCTGTGACGAGATTGTTATTGTGACGCTACCTGAACTAATGGACCGATTTGGTGATGGTGAAAACCTGATGGCTGATAAAGTGGAATATGCTGGACTCGGTCCGCTTGCAGGGATTCTGTCTGCGATGGAATCCGTGGAAGCGAACCGCTATGTAGTATTACCGTGTGATATGCCATTTATAGATGATAAAGCTATATCGAAGTTGATAACGCTTCATAACGAATGTGTCACGGCTGTCATTTCGGATGGAAGATATCATCCTCTCGTGTCTATCTGGGATACGCAAATGAAAAATGCAGTGAAAGAAGCCTTGAAAAACAACCAACTGAGTGTAATGAAATTACTTTCTATTAGTAATACAGCGTGGGTTCAAGGAAGCGTTCTGACTGACGATGAAAAACGGATGTTCACGAACGTGAATACGCCGGAAACCCTGGAAAGGGGATGACGAAATGGAAACAGTTAAAGATAAGCTCGGACGTCCGATCCGGGATCTCCGAATCTCCGTAACGGATCGCTGTAACTTTAGATGTGCCTATTGCATGCCAAAAGAAGTTTTTGGTGATGATTATGTTTTTCTACCCAAGAACGAACTGCTTTCATTTGAAGAAATTGAACGGTTCGCGAAGCTATTTGCGTTACTTGGTGTGAAAAAACTCCGCTTGACGGGCGGCGAACCGCTTATGCGGCGCGATTTGCCAAAACTGGTTGAAAAACTGATGAAGATTGAAGGAATTGAAGATATAGGGTTGACGACGAATGGTGTACTGTTGAAACAATACGCACAACCCCTTTATGATGCAGGTCTGCGTCGTTTGAATATGAGCCTCGATGCACTTAATCCGGAAACATTCGGTAAATTAAATGGACGCGGAATTAAACCAGAACTGATACTAGCCAATATCGATCATGCACAAAAGATCGGCTTTGAAATCAAGGTGAACATGGTTGTTCAAAAAGGCGTAAATGAGGAAGAAATTCTACCAATGGCCGCTTATTTTAAAGAGCATGATATTACGTTGCGGTTCATAGAATTTATGGATGTCGGTAATGATAATGGATGGAGCTTTGAAAAGGTTGTCACGAAAAAAGAAATTTACGAAATGATCAGTGCTGTTTATGATATCGAACTGGCGGAAGAAGACTATTACGGTGAAGTTGCAAAACGTTATCGTTACTTGGATAATGGAGCACAAGTCGGTTTTATCACGTCTGTATCAGAATCATTCTGTTCAACATGTACGCGGTCCAGACTGTCGTCGGACGGTAAACTGTATACGTGCCTGTTCGCATCAGAAGGGTTCGATCTGCGTGAATTAATTCGCAGTGGACTGACAGACGCAGAATTGTTGGAAGTCATTACAGGCGTGTGGCAAAACCGTGGAGACCGTTATTCAGATGAGCGAACTGAACAGACAGCGAAGAATCGGAAAAAAATTGGTATGAGTTATATAGGTGGGTGAAGCGTTGCTGCGGCGACGCTTTTTATTATGGAGAGAGACGGAGGGGGATGCTGACTTTGTTTAGTTTTATGAGACTGTTGCTTAGTTTCACGGGAGTATTGCGAAGTCCATTTAAAACGTTTGGAACTTAAGTTGCAACGTCGCCTAGTTTGGGCAAAACGTTGTTAAGTTGTTCAAGTGTTGTGAAGTTTCGTGGAAACGTTATTAAGTTCATTGGAAATGCTGTGAACATCAACGGAAACGATGTTAAGTTCATTTAAAACGTTGCTTACACTCTTTAATAAAAAAACGAATCGCCTTACATCTAAGGCGATCCGCTTTCGAAATATACGTTCGCTATTAACCTTCATCTTCCACGACGACTGAGCGTCCTTTGAGTTTCAGTAACATTGGAACAAGAAGCCATAATGCAGCTACTATGATGAAAACAAGCGATAGCGGCTTTGTGAAGAAAATGCTGAATTCACCGTTCGAAATGGTGAGTGCTCGTCTCATGTTGTTTTCAATCATTGGACCTAATACGAGTGCCAAAACTAATGGAGCTACTGGATAATCATTTTTTGATAGTAAATAACCCGCTACACCACAACCAAGCAACAAGTATAAATCGAAAGTCGTGTACTGTACGGCATAAACTCCGAAAAATGAAATAGCGATAATAATAGGCAATAAGTACTTCTTAGGCGTTTGAATGATTTTTGCAAACACACGAACGAGCGGCATGTTCAGTACTAACAGCATCAAGTTGCCGATAAACATACTTGCAATGAGCCCCCATGCGATATCCGGGTGTTCGTCAAAGAGAAGGGGGCCTGGCTGAATGTTATACATGATAAGTGCACCCATTAATATGGCTGTTGTACCGGAACCAGGGATTCCTAATGTAAGTAAAGGAATCATTGCGCCCCCTGAAGCAGCATTATTGGCAGATTCAGGACCCGCTACTCCGGCGATGTTCCCTTTTCCGAAGCTTTCGGGATTTTTACTGAACTTTTTCTCTGTTATATAGGAGAAGAAAGATGCGAGTGTTGCCCCGGCGCCTGGAAGTACCCCGATGAAAAATCCTAGTAGGGAACCGCGTACAATGGGAACTGCGCTGTCTTTCATATCTTGTTTTGTCGGGAGGATGCGATTGATTTTTGCAATGGCCCCGTCTTCTTCATCGCGTTCCAATACCGTCTTGAATACTTCACCAAGCGCAAACAATCCAACAGCAATTGTTAAAAATTCCAATCCGGAAAAAAGAATAGGCTGGTTGTATGTAAAGCGGGCAATTCCTGAAACTGCGTCAATGCCGATTGTTCCAAGCATAAGTCCGAAAACAGTCATCATCAATGCTTTCGTCATCGACTTTCCAGCAAGTCCACTTACAGCAGCCAAACCCAATAGCATTAAGGAAAAGTATTCTGCAGGGCCGAACTTGATTGCGACATTGGAAAGAGGTTGCGCTAATAAGACCAGACCGATTAGCGAAATGATTCCGGCGCAAAATGAGCCGATTGCCGAGATAGCCAAAGCTGCTCCGGCACGCCCTTGCCTAGCCATTTGATAACCGTCGAGCGTCGTGACGACAGACGAAGATTCACCAGGGGTGTTCAGTAAAATCGATGTTGTAGAACCTCCATACATTGCTCCATAATAGACTCCGGCAAGTAAAATGATTGAACTGGCAGCGGCTGCTTCTGTCGGCATTCCAGAAGTGATGGTTGCAGTAACGGGGATGAGAAGGGCAACACCGCTCATTGGACCGATGCCGGGTAACACGCCGACAGCCGTGCCGATTATGACCCCGCCGAATGCAAATAATAGATTATGCCATTGAAAAGCAACACTGAAACCATCGGCTAAAAACTGTAAAGTGCTCATAGCTTAACTCCCTTCACGCTAAAACACAGGAAATCCTGGCAATGACCCGCCAAGAAGTTTCGCGAACAAATAATAAATTCCAAATGAAAATGCCGCTGCAATGATGAAGGAGGGCAATAATCGGCCACGTTCCATTGTTTGGAAAGAGATGAGTAAAAATAAGAACGTTGAGATGACATATCCGACCATTTCCAATAGAAATGCATACAAAACCGCGCTGCCAATAATAATAAGGAATTTTTTGTATTGAAGCTTCATTCCAGCTGTCGTTTCAGATTTGTATTTAAATGTTTCGAATAGTAATCTCAAACTTAAAAGAATTAAAATAATACCAAGCCACATTGGAAAGATTTTCGGTCCAACTGATGATCCGTAAGCACTGTCCGAAATTTTTTGGCTTTCGATTACAAATAAGAGACCGATTAGTAAAAAGACGATGCTGGCATATCGATCGAACGTTTTACTCATAGTCTTTGACACCTCCCTAAAAGAAAAGGCGGCGCTGAAGCCGCCCGAATAATGTTATTTCTGCATTCCAAGTGCCGTTAACAATTCCACGATCACTTTATCTTGTTCTTCCAAATAGGTAGTGAAGTCGTCAGCATTACGGTACTCGCTTTCCCACCCATTTTTCTCTAATTCTGCGTTCCACTCGTCTGATTCCACCATTCTCTCTAGCTTCTCGGACCAATAGTCATAAGCCGTTTCCGACATTTCCTTTGGACCGAAGATGCCGCGCCAAATGGTGAATTCGGCGTCAATTCCTTCTTCTTTAAATGTAGGGACTTCTGTCAATTCACCGCTAAGCCGTTCTGAAGAACTGACAGCGAGGACACGGACATCACCGGACTTCAGATACGCTCCAATAGTGGAGGCATCTGTAGCGATAACGTCTGCATTTCCACCGAGCAATGCTGCGACTGCCTCTCCGCCGCCATCATACGATACATACTTTACTGTTTTTGGATCAATTCCATATTCAAATGCGGGCAAGACACCGACAAGATGGTCCATCGATCCCGGAGCCGATCCGCCGGCAAGTGTCACCGATTTCGCGTCTTTCTTAATTGCTTCTAGTACATCTTTCAATGAATTAAACTTTGAATCCGCCTTGACGACAATAGCTCCGTAGTCACGCGTCAGCTGAGCCAATGGTGTTGTGTCTTTATAGCCGTAAGCACTGTTTCCTTCCGCTTTGTTATTGTTGATTAAGATTGGCGGAGATTTTACAAGAAGGACATGATCATTTTTTAGTTCCTTTGTTGCAAATTCTGCCATGTAAACAGCACCACCGCCACCGGGTTTGTTTTCAACTACGATTGACTTATCGATTAGCTTTGTTTCACTCATCGTTTTTGCAATAGCTCTGGCAGTTAAATCCCATCCACCGCCTGCGCCGGATGGAGCGACAATTGTTATGTTACTCTCCGGATATTTCGAGGTAGCGCCTTCCACTCTTCCTTCAGATTCATCCGCAGAACATGCTGTGAGGCCGAGTGCCAGGATACTTGCTAGGGCAACCGTCGTAAGTTTCTTCCACATCTTCATGTAATCCCCCTTATAATTAAAAATGATGACAGCGTTTTCATTCGCTGTCATCAATTTATCAGAATATTTATTCAATTAAAAGTTATCGTTTATAAGTTCGATAATGAGAGTAAACATCATTTTGTTCATACTGTTCAGCGTTTTTTTATGAAGTATCTTCTTTCGGGACGCCCGACTGAGCCGTATAGAAGTTCTGTAAATGCACGTTTTTCTGAGACGAGGTATTCTAGATAACGTCTTGCGGTCGAACGGCTAACGCCGATTTCCAAACCAAGAGTTTCTGCAGTAATTCCGCCTTCTATGTTTTTTATATGGCTGACCACTTTCTCTTTCGTCATGGGGTCAATCCCTTTTGGTGGAATGAAATCAGGGTTTGGTGAAGCGGGTAGCGTTTTATTCCAAAGAGATTTGATGGAATCTTCCTGTATGAGTCCTTCACCTGAAAGTGTTTCCCTTTTAACTTTATAAGAAAGGAGGCTTTCCTTAAATCGGTCGAATGTGAGCGGTTTTAGGATGTAGTCGATGACTCCGTGGCGAAATGCCTTTTTTACAACTTCAATCTCTGCCGCAGCAGTGATGAAAATGATGTCTGTTTCAGGGCTGTTTTTGTGGATGAAATCCATCAGCTCTGTACCAAGTACATCGGGTAAATAGACATCGAGTAAAACGAGGTCTGGCAACAATGCTGAAATCCAATCTTTTGCTTCATCACCGGTATGAGCGGAACCTACGACTGTAAAGCCCTCTATTTTCTCGATGAACCGCTGATGGATGTCGGCAATTCGTAAATCATCTTCAATAATTAAGACTTCAATTAGAGTTGTCATCTGAAAACCCTCCTTTCGGTATGGAAATGATAAACAATGCACCGCCTAAATCTCCTTTTTCGAGTGTGATAGAACCACTGAGATTTTTCACATTCTCCGCTACTTTCATAAGTCCGTATCCACGGTGACCCTGTTTTTTTGTCGATACCTTTTCTTGAAAGAGTACATCCAGCACTTCATCAGCTATCCCATGTCCAGAATCTTCAACTTCAATCAAGATCTCTTCCCCGTTATCCAGAATGAAGATGCGGACCATTCGTTTTTCTTCCGGAAAAGAGTCAGTTGCTTCGAAAGCATTTGTAACTAAGTTTCCAATGATTGAAACGAAATGGTTTTTTTCTAAGTGTTTCGGGAGTTTTTTTAAGAGACTATCTTCATCAAGAAGGAAGCGGACCTTCAATTCCTTTGCCCGGTTGAAGAAACCGATAACAATTCCTCCTAGAAAGGGATCCTGCAACCGCTTTGTCACGAATTGGATGAGCGATTGATGTTCAGCTGTTTCCTCGTGAATCAAGCTTAGTGCCTCATCGTATGAATTGAGTTGAATGAGACCCGATATTGTATATAAAAAGTTATTGTATTCATGGGTTTGTGCACGAAGCGCCTCCGTATACCGTTTCACTTGTGATAATTCCATTGCGAGTTGGTCAATGTCTGATTGTAGCCGAAAAGTTGAAACCGCACCGACAATCTGTTCACCAACACGGATGGGGACGCGATTTACAATTACCTTTTTGCCGCGAATTTCCATGGGACGATCGAGATGCCGTTCTCCGGTTTCAAGTACCTTTGGAAGAAGCGTGTTTGGAAGCACTTCCTGAATCGTCCGACCGATTAGTTCCGATTGATTAGGGAGGGAAAGGGTTTCATATGCAGCCACATTCACAGTTGTAATGATACCGTTTGCGTCAACCATAATGATTCCTTCTCGCACAGACTCAATAAGAGCGTTTCGTCCGGTGAATAAGTTCGCTATTTCCGCAGGCTCTAAATTAAAAAGTTCTTTTTTAATATTGCGTGCCAGAATGCTAGAACCAATAATACCTAGAATGATTGCGATAAGTACGATGTAGGAAATGTTGTCGGCATACTGAAAAAAGATAGAGGACATATTCTTCTTTAAAAAACCAACGGAAATAATCCCGATAATCTTGCCATCCTCGTTAAATACTGGTGTTTTCCCGCGTAAGGCGGCCCCGAGTGTCCCAGTCGCCTCGGAAATATAGGATTCGCCTAGGAGAAGCGCACGTTCATTATCATCACCCACCATTTTTTGCCCAATCCGTTCTGGAACAGGATGAGCATACCGGATACCTTTGCTGTTTCCTATAACGACATATTCAGCACCAGTTTTGAGTCGTACCGCTTCAGCGATAGGCTGCAATATTTCCGTTGGATCAGCGTGTCCAAACCCTGCACGGACATCGGGGCGGTCTGCTGTTGTCCTGGCTATACTTAGCGCCTGGTCCCCAATCTGTTGCTCGATACCTTGCGACATTGTAAAGTAGAAGGAAACACCGATAATGATTGCTATTATGGAAACAAAGAGTGCGCCATATGAAAAAATGCGGGATTGTAAAGTAGCGGGTTTCATGGAAATCATCTCTCAATCTTGAAGTAACCGTATCTACTTGCATTAGTCTTGGGCAGGCTTTCTACACAGTTGACCGTCGACCAATTGGTTCACATTATATGCTACACTATTGTTAATTGTTAGAATAGGGGGATTTAAGTGAAGCCAAGAATTTTCATTACAAGAAAGCTGACAGAAGAGGCGGTTGCGCCGCTTCATGAAAAATTTGATGTACGGATGTGGGACGAAGAAAGTGTAGCAGTTCCGCGCACTGTTTTATTGAAAGAAGTGGCAGAAGCGGATGCACTATGGTCGGTTTTGGCGGATAGCATCAATCGCGAGGTTTTTGAAGCGGGTACGAAGCTTAAAATCGTTGCAAATATGGCCGTTGGTTATAATAATATTGACTTGGAATCGGCAAAGGAATATGACGTCATCGTAACAAATACACCGGGTGTGTTGACTGAAACAACTGCAGATCTTGCTTTTGCGCTTCTACTAGCGACGGCACGTAAATTGATCTCTGCAGAAAATGAAATTAGAAAAGGTAATTGGACTTCATGGGCTCCGATGAGA
The DNA here is from genome assembly GCF_038620285.1 of Sporosarcina sp. FSL K6-1540. Lineage (NCBI taxonomy): Bacteria > Bacillati > Bacillota > Bacilli > Caryophanales > Caryophanaceae > Sporosarcina > Sporosarcina sp. FSL K6-1540. The sequence continues at coordinate 1,262,642 of NZ_CP152018.1, read as the reverse complement.
TTTACAGGCATGGATGTTGGAGGAGCGACACTTGGCATCATTGGCATGGGACGAATCGGTGAAGCGGTTGCGCGCCGGGCAAAAGGCTTTGATATGCAAGTTCTTTATCATAATCGCAACCGCAAGCCAGACGCAGAAGCTGAGTACGGACTTGAATTCAGGGAGTTGGATACACTGCTGAAAGAGGCGGATTTCGTTATCATTCTAGCTCCCTTTACACCGGAAACCGCCGGGATGATTGGTGCACGGGAACTTGACCTTATGAAAAATACGGGCGTTCTTATTAATGTCGCTCGTGGTGGAATTGTTGATGAGGCTGCTCTTTATGATGCATTGAAAAACGGTACGATTTGGGCGGCGGGGCTCGACGTGTTTGAAAAAGAACCAATTCCACTCGATCATCCGCTTCTTACATTGCCGAACGTAACAGTCCTTCCGCATATCGGAAGTGCCAGCATTAAGACACGCCTTGCGATGATGAACTTGAACGCACAGGCAATTACTGATGTACTTGAAGGCCGCAAGCCAAAAGGTATCGTTCAGTAAAGAACAGCAGACGAATGAATTATGTCTAAATTGACTTGATGACTGTCGTCGAATAGGAGGAGGTAACAATATGAAAGGTACAATCATTCCATATTTAACGTTTTACGGAGAAGGAAAAGAAGCGGCTGAATTCTATGCGAATTTGCTAGGACTTGAGGAAGTCGGAATGCAGAAATATGCGGATGCTAATTTCCCGCATCCACCGGAAGCAGCAGATTATCTCCTCCATTGCCATCTGAAAAAAGGTGAATTTCAAATCATGCTTGCCGATTCTGCGGACAAGCCATCTGAATACAACAAAAACGGCGTTGCCCTTCTTATCGACTGTGAAAGCGTGGAAGAAGCGAACCAGCTCTACGACGGCCTGCGGGAAGAAGGCGAAGTACTGATGGCCCTGCAAGATACGTTCTGGGGAGCTAAGTATGGGAAAGTGAAAGATAAATTTGGCTTTACGTGGGATTTGAACTGCGAGAAAGAAGGATAGAAAAAGGAAGACTCTTCGTCGAAGGAGTCTTCCTTTTTTATTGCCAGTTCAATTTTTACCGATCTGCGAACAAGTTAAACACACCCAGTGCATCAAGGAAAACAATAATGATTGCGATAGGGGTCAGATATTTTAATAGGTAGAACCAAATGTTGAAGAAGGTCTTTCCGACTTTCGAACCTTGCTTCATCTCATTGAACAGATCAGTTTTAGCTATTTTCAAAGGGATGAATATCGAAATCAATAATGCGCCAAGAGGCATCAATACATTGCTTACTGCGAAATCGACTAAATCGAATACCGTTTTATCGAAAAACTTCACATCAGCCATTACTCCGTATGATAAACAAGATGGAATTCCAACAACGAAAATTGCCATTCCAATTATCCAAGTGAATCGTTTTCGTTTTGAAGGATCATTTTTCGTCATTGTTGCAACAATAATTTCAATCATAGAGAAAGCGGAAGTTAAAGCCGCGAATAGGAATAAAACCAAAAATGCAATGAAGAAAAACACCCCAAAGGGCATTTGGTTGAATACAGCTGGCAGTACTGAAAAAATCAATGTCGGTCCTGCATCCGGTGCCATTCCAAATGAAAACACACCCGGAAAAATCGCAAGGCCGGCTAACAGAACGATGACGATATTCATAGCGATAATGGACATCGCCGAGCTCGGCAGGTTTTGCGTTTTAGGAAGATAGGAAGCATACGTAACCATGACAGAAGCACCTAATGTGAGAGTGAAAAAGGCTTGTCCCAAAGCGAATAAAATCGTTTCAGACGTTAATTTAGTGAAATCCGGTACCAGCAGAAATTTTACGCCTTCCATTGCCCCATCCAAGCTAAGAGAACGGGCAACGATAATGATAAATAATATGAAGAGAGCAGGCATCATAATCTTGCTTGCTTTCTCAATCCCTTTTTGAACGCCTTGGGCTACAACAGCAATTGTTAGCACCATAAAGATCAGTTGACCGGCTAACGTAGCGAATGGATTTGCAATAATTTGGTCGAATAATGGTCCGAACTGGTCTTGCGAAAGTCCGGAAATACCACCGGTTAATGCTTTGAATAAGTAGAGGATAATCCATCCTCCGACAACACTATAAAATGATAGCACTAAGAAACTGGTTACGACGCCAATGATCCCTGTTATATGCCAACCTGAATTGGGCGCAAGCTTTTTGTAGGCAGTAATTGCGTCACTTTGACTTTTACGACCGAGAATGAATTCACCGATTAAGAGAGGGAATCCTAATAACAGCGTAAATAATAAAAAGACCAGTAGAAAAGCGCCGCCACCGCCAGTCCCGGCTACGTAAGGGAACTTCCAAATAGCGCCTAACCCGATTGCTGAACCGGCAGCAGCTAGTATAAAACCTATTTTTGATTTCCAGTGTTCTTGTTGAGGCATAAGGTCAGTCCTTTCGATGAAACGAATATGTATGTACTTATAAAACAAGTCGTTTAGTTTAAGGGTAGCGTATTTTAAGGAGGCTGTCATTAAAATAACAAGTTTCAGAACATTATAAGTATACGGCTTAGAGGAGCTATTAATGAATAAAGCCTGTGTATGAGTATCTGAACAAATGAAAAAGCTTCCCTCATTACATGGAAACGTAATGAGGGAAGCTTACTATTATCAATTGAACAGGTTTATCGTCGTTATAATAATTGGCATCGCAAATACATCGATGAGGAAAGCACCAACAATCGGAACAACGAGGTACGCTTTAGTCGAAGGGCCATATCTTTCAGTGACGGCCGCCATATTTGCCATAGCATTAGGGGTAGCGCCGAGACCATGTCCTGTAAAACCAGCTACCATAATGGCTGCATCGTAGTCTTTACCGAGTAGACGGAACAAGACGAAAACCCCAAACAGGACGATGAAGACAACTTGGACGAAGACGATAACAAGTAGTGGAAGGGCCAAATCGGCAACTTCCCACAATTTAATGCTCATTAATGCCATTGACAGGAAAATCCCCAGTGTAACGTCGCTGATTAAGCCGATACTCTTCATATCGATCGCTTTAGGATTAATTTTGTCAACGATATTCCGAACAAGAACAGCAACAAACATGGCTCCTACGTAACCCGGCAGAACGAACCCTGTTGCGGTTGAAAATAGTTCACCCAAATACGTACCAAGGGCCATACAGAGTGTGATGAGTAGAATTTGTGTGAAGAACGAATCTGTTTGAATCGGCTTTTCTTTCTTTTCAATAGGAATACCGAGATCAGTATCCGCTTCAGATGACTTGAGATTGTGTTTTGAAATAAGGTATTTTACGGTGGGACCACCAACGAGACCTCCTGCAACAAGTCCAAATGTAGCTGCTGCAACTCCAATCGATAGGGCTGAATTGATACCCATGTCTTCGAGCGTCTGTCCAAATGCAGTAGCGGCTCCGTGTCCGCCTTCCATTGAAACTGCTCCAGCCATCATTCCAATAAGTGGATGCAGGTCGAACAAATAAGCCATGGATACACCGATTGTATTTTGCGCGAGCGCTAAAAATCCACATGCCAGCCAGTAGATGACAAGAACCTTTCCGCCAAGTTTAATGAGTTTAAAGCTTGCTCCTAAACCGATTGTTGTAAAGAATGTAAGCATGAATAAACTTTGCAATGATGTATCAAGTGTAATTTCTAGCCATCCGAGAGACTTGAAAATGGTCGCAAAAACAGCGAATAATAATCCGCCGACAACGGGAGCAGGTATGCAGAATTTCCGTAAGAAACCAACTTTCTTAACTAAAACCATCCCTAAAGTTAGCAATGCAATGGAAAGGAAGATTGTGGTGACTTGATTAAGAACTAGCGTCATGAATTTCCCCTCCTAAAAAAGTTGTAATTGCTTCATTTGTTAAGTAAGCACCGAGTTTTACTGTACGGTTGTTTTCATCTAAAACGGGGTTCACTTCCGAAATATCGAACGACAGTGTTTTTTTATGTGTTGTAACTGTTCGAATGATTGAACGAACAATGGAAGGATCTAATCCGAATGGTGAAGGAGCACTGACACCGGGTGCGAAAGCAGAGTTCAGTACGTCCGTGCATAATGTTAGAAAAACATAATCATGTTGGTTGATGAATTGTTCGAGATCGGATGTTAGTTTGTCCATATTTCCGATATGCATATTCTCTTCGTATTCATATTTGACACCGAGCCTGTCGGCTGTATCGAACAATTCCTGCGTATTTCCATAGCGCTGGATTCCGACGACGAAATAGCTGCTCATGTTATCATGCTCCAGGATTTGTTTGAACATCGTGCCGGAAGACGGTTGTTCATCATATGAGCGTAAGTCGAAATGGGCATCTATGTTAATAATTCCAAGAGAAGCTTCCTTACCAATTGATTTTCTGACTCCGAGATAGTGACCGTAAGCGGTTTCATGGCCGCCACCAAGAATAATCGGTGTCATTTTTTTCTCTAATGCGTTTGCAATCGTATCGCCTAGCTGTTGTTGGGCTTTTTCCAGGTTGGTATCCATGTATTGAATATTTCCGACATCGACAAGCCTTTTATTTTCCGGGAATTTCCATGGCAATTTGGCAAGTTCACTGCGAAGTGCATCGGGAGCTTTTGCTGCACCCAATTGCCCTTTGTTGCGGCGGACGCCTTCCTCGCTTTCGAAACCGATAATTGCACATGTGTTGGGTGACTGGCAGATGACCTCGAGATTTACTAATTCAACCACTTGGTGATATCGGAAACTTGTTCTATTTTCAGTATGATCCGTACGTCCGGCCCATACATGTTCATTTACCTGATTAAGCAATTGCCTCACCCTTTCTGAACTTTCAGATACAACGTTACTCATTTATTATAAAGTACATGATTTATTAATTCTAATATATAATTACTATATACTTATAGCCCGCATCTATAATTGAGTGGAGGAGTGGTTAGTATGGATCTAAAGCAGTTAAGTTATTTTGTTTCAGTCGTGGATCATATGAGTTTTTCTAAAGCTGCAGAGAAGTTGCATATTTCTCAACCATCATTAAGCAACGCCATAAAAAACTTGGAACGAGACTTGGGGTTTCAAATCATTGAACGCAATACAAGGAATAGTAGATTGACAGAAGCTGGAGAGGTTTTATACGGCAGGGCGATTCATCTTTTATCAGAAATGGCGATTGTAAAAAAGGAAATGGAAGAAGTAAAGCTTATTGGTAAAGGTGAACTCCAAATCGGTATGATTGAATCGGTGAAGTATTGGATTCCAAAAGTGATTTCTCTATACAATAAAAAATTTCCCGAAATGCACATTCGATTGATGGAGGTGTTAAGTGGTGAAGATGTGAAGAATTCGTTGAGGAAATATGAAACGCATGCCATTATCACGAACCAGCAAATTAAAGAAGTGGATATAGAGACGGTCCCTTTGTATAAGGAAAAACTTGTGTTAGTCCTTCACGAAAACCACCCGATGGCTACAAGGGAATCAATTATGCTGAAAGAATTGGAACAGGAGCCGTTCATCATTAGCACCGAAGGGTTTCAGACAAGGGAAGACATATTGCGTGCTTTTGAATTGGAAGATACTGTCCCTACGATTAAATATGAAATTGAGCGTTTTGAAACAGCATTAAGTTTAGTCGGTGAAAATTTAGGTATTGCGCTTATTCCAGAAAATTACTTACAGGGGCCTTATAATCTTACGATTGTAAGTAAGATCATCGATTCCCGGGCACTTGAAAGAACTGTGTATTTGACGTACATGAAAAACAGGTATGTCTCTCCAGCTATACAGGCGTTCATAATGGAAGTGGAGGGTTTTTTCGAATACAAAGTTTCTGATTGATTCGTTGCAAATCAGTCTGTCTGTTATGATTAAGTAAGGAGTAAAACGGTTTTTTGTAACCGAAAGGGGAGAATTAAATGATTGGACGAAACGACCCATGTTCTTGTGGAAGTGGTAAAAAATATAAGAAATGTTGTGGAACGGAAGGAACAAATCTTGTCGATATGATTGTCAACGAAGAGCTTGATCGTGTGCTCGTCGGTTATTTTAATGACTATCCGAAAGATACAGACCGCCAGGAAATGATGCAGACGATGCGGGAGTGGGTAAACCGCCTTACAGGTAGCTGGGAAAAGGAACATATTGAAGAGGCGGCAAGTGAGTTTTATTTATTCATCCACAATAAAAAGATTTGGCATACATATTTAGCACAGCAGCTTGAACAGATGAAACGTGATTCAGTTATTTCAGTATTACAAAAGTGGGACGAACCGTTTATGCTCCTTGCAGAAATTACCGAAGTTGAGTCAGGCAGACTAAAAGTACGGGAGCTGTTTGGTGAGCGAGATTATTTTGTGACGCGCAATGAGGGAATGCCTGCAGATTTGGGGACGTTACTATTTGGTATAGTCCTCCACGATCCGCGAAAAGGGGACTTCGGGGTTGCACCTGTTTCTTCAATGATATTCTTGGCAAAGTGGAGCAAGCAGACGAAAAAGTCGCTCGTTGAATTAAGAGATGCGGTATCGGACAAGTCGACTGAGCAATTTCTAGATGATCACACGCTCGATATTTATGAGTTGTTCATCAAAAGGAGCATGGCTTCCATGAACGAGCTTGTTGAAGAAGTATTGGTACCCACACAATTGAGTGCGCTGACCGCACTTGACATCACACTTCGTGAACTGAATCAAAGTGCGGATGGACGTGAAATCATGCACAAACTGGCCGTCGCTTACTTTCTGAATGAGAATAAAGATGTTCCGATAGAAGGTGATTTTCTTGCTGCTGCAGTGAAAACGGGTATTCAACTTGGAGTGCTACAGGATACAGGGCTTATAGAAGATGACATTTTACGGAAGTACAGTGCATCAAAAGAAGGAATGCACTTGTATGAAATGGAACTTGCCTCCCTTTATGCAGACATGATGGATAGCGGGGATGAACCGGTGGCGGCACGACTTTACGATATTGGAACAGATCCTCGGCCGACAGAAAAAGCACTTTGGGAAACATCGATGACGACGGGCGGGGTTATTCAGCCTGAACGCAAGCCTGGCATTGCAGAAGGTCGTGCGCAACTTCTTGCATATGAGGCGTATCGCGCGGAATCTGAACAAGCACGTCGGAAACTTGCGAAGAGTGCAATGGAAATCGGACCAAATAATCCGGATGTCATCTTACTTCAAGCGGAAGTTGAACAGGATGCTGAGAAAGCGGCTAAATTGTATGAAAAAGCAATCCAGTCTGCAAGCAGGACATTTGAACCGGGGGAGAACCCTTGGCAAAACATACCGAATCGGCCATTCATGCGCTCGGCATTTGCGTATGGTGTTCACTTGTTCAGTCGCGAAGAGTATGGAGAGGCGGCGGAAATGTTCACGGATCTATTGAAGATGAACCGTACGGACAACCTTGGGGCCAGATATGAAGCGGTGGCTTCGCTCATTCACGCCGAACGGTTCACAGAAGCGGCGGAAATCATGGTGCGCTATGAAAAAGGTTCCGAGCATGATGCGGCTTATCTTTATCTTGACTGGAAGCTTGAACACATAGCATCCGAAGGGAAATCGTTAGATGCAGAAGAGATGTTGAATGCTGCAACGAAATTGAATGGCCATGTTAGGCATTTGATGACATTCAAAGCGAAAACGATTCCGTACCCGAGATTTAAAGCGATTGAACCGGGTAGTGAAGATGAAGCCAGGTATATATGGCTGTTGTTGAATGGTGTGAAGTAAACATATGTATTGTTACATTAAGTGAGATTCAATAATAAAAGGGTTAGATCATCGGTCGAAAATAGACCGATGATCTAACCCTTTTTTAGTTTGGAGAGTTTTGGATGAAGATAATGTTAATCCAACGTTATGTCTGATAATTAGTTATTTCCCGCCAAGCATATTGAACAAGCCGCCTGCAATACTTCCTTCATCCCGTGATCCTCCACCAGGTGTTTGCGGTGCAGCTGCAAAGACACGGCTTGCGAGTCTAGAGAATGGGAGTGATTGAATCCAAACAGTTCCAGGTCCCTTCAGTGTCGCGAAAAAGAGTCCTTCGCCGCCAAATAATGCTGTTTTTACGCCTTTTACCATTTCGATGTTGTAATTAACGTTGTGTGTCATTGCCACGAGGCATCCCGTGTCTACACGTAATATTTCGCCCGGTCGCAGCCTTTTCTCGATAATCGTACCTCCAGCGTGGATGAACGTCATACCATCACCTTCGAGTTTTTGCATGATGAACCCTTCACCACCGAAAAAGCCGGTGCCGAGTTTCCGTTGAAATTCAATTCCGACGGACACGCCTTTTGCGGCAGCAAGAAAGGCATCTTTCTGGCAGATAATTTTGCCGTTATGCTCACTTAAATCCATCGGAATTATTTTTCCAGGGTAAGGGGACGCGAAAGATACATGCTTTTTGCCTGCCCCCGTATTCGTGAATGTTGTCATGAATAAACTTTCTCCAGTTAACATTCGTTTTCCAGCGCCCATCAGTTTGCCCATAATTCCGCCGCCTGAAGAGCTGGAACCATCACCGAAGATTGTTTCCATGGCGATCCCGTCTTCCATCATCATTAGAGCCCCTGCTTCTGCCACTACCGTCTCTTTAGGATCAAGCTCGACTTCTACAAACTGCATGTCGTCGCCATGTATTTTATAATCAATTTCGTGATTGTTCATCTTGTTTCATTCCTCCCACAAAATAAGTTTTTTACTACTCAATTATACGAAATAGAGTGGGAAAAGTTTCAAGAAATAAAGGAGGGAAAGTTGAATTACTTTACCGTGTCCATATAGCGCCAAACTTTGTAAGCAAGCTCGTGAGCTTCAGGTTCATGGGAAAAACCTTTGAAAGCTTCTCGGAACGAGCGGACGACAGATTCCAGCACGAATACCCGCGGAGACTCGGCGCGTAGTTCATCCAAAAGAAATTGAACATATTGTTTGCCGGCAGGAAGCGTATCATCTCCAAGAAATTCCAAAAATCCTGTGAGACGTTCGAGTAATTGCTCCTTTGTTTCTGTTTGTTCTACTTCATCCCCGCTTAACTTGAAAAATACATCTTCAGTGAAGAAAGCGTCTTTTGTGCTGATCATACCTAGGATGATGGAATCGATTCTTCGGAGTAAGAATCTCACAAGTTTTGAAGTGTCCATTTCCTCTTTCGAAACAGCTGACCATACATGAAGTATTTGTTGCATCATTCCGAACAGCATCACTGCACAATCGGCTGCATAAGGCACAGCAGCTTTGCCGTACACATCCACCAGTCTTCTTGTTAACCAAGAAAATTCAGCTAAAAGCATGTTCTTGATGTAAGTTCTTAGGTCGCTATCACCAGAATGGAAAACTGCCTCAAAAATTGGCATCAAGTTTTGTTCGCGATTCACGTGCATACGAATTAAAATCTGCTCTACCAGAACGTTCTTATCTGATAAATCTTGTCCAATAAGCAATTCACGTCTTCTTACAGTTGCTTCATCACGTGCGTGTACAAGTATCGCGATGAGGCACTCATTTTTGGATGAAAAATAATTGTAGAATGTCCCTTTTGATATACAAGATTCATCTAAAATATCTTGGACAGACGTGGTGGAAAATCCTTTATCTATAAAAAGTCGCTGCGCTGTTAATAAAACCTGGCGTTTTCGATCATTCATACTAATCACCTTTATCCTAAAGTTAGTTGTCGAACCTATTCGGCTTATCTGACGGGTGTTAATAAACTTATATATGTCGAGTTTCCCTGGAAGTGAATTCAGGTTTATACTATCAGTACATTTATTATGGTATATCCAAAAGGTTGATATATCAACGGAAAAAGTTTTTATTGTGTGAAAGCGTTTTCTAAGGTTGCAAGTTTTGGACTATCGGTATAATATGTTTAACATGATGTACACGGGGTACAAATTTTATACGTTACGTATTAAATAGGAGGAAGTAATAATGGATATAAAAAAAATGCACGAAAAACCGCCTTACGGCATGATAGCAATTTTATTTATAGGTGCTTTTGTCGCTCTACTAAATAATACATTGTTGAACGTTGCATTGCCGACAATTATGGTTGAGTTCGATGTGAAACCGTCTGTTGTCCAATGGCTAACGACAGGATATATGCTTATCAATGGTATTTTAATACCAGCAAGTGCGTTCTTCATTCAGAAGTTCACAAATAGAAGGTTGTTCTTAACAGCAATGGTGCTGTTTACTCTAGGGACGATTTTAGCGATGATTGCACCATCATTTGGTGTACTCGTTGCTGCTCGAATGATTCAAGCGTGTGGATCTGCAATGATGATGCCGCTCCTTATGAACGTTATGCTTACGGCATTTCCGATTGAGCGCCGGGGAACGGCAATGGGGATTTTTGGGCTAGTAATGATTACAGCGCCAGCAATTGGTCCAACTCTGTCGGGATGGGTAATTGAACATTATACATGGCGTACACTTTTTGGTATCGTTTTGCCGTTTTCAATTCTGACACTTGTTTATGCGTTCTTTAAATTGCGCAACATTACACCGAACCGTGACATGAAATTAGATGTATTTTCACTTATTTTGTCAAGTATCGGTTTCGGCGGTCTTCTTTACGGCTTTAGTTCAGCGGGTGATAAGGGATGGGATTCACCGCTTGTCTATGGAACAATCGTTATTGGTGCAATCGCACTTATCGCGTTCATTGTGCGTCAACTACGTATGGATGACCCGATGTTGGATTTCAAGATTTACAAACATCCGATGTTTGCTTTATCATCGGCCATCTCGATTGTACTATCGGTTGCAATGTTTTCGGGCATGATTCTTACGCCGCTCTATGTCCAAACCATACGGGGCATTTCACCGTTCCATTCAGGTTTGCTGATGTTACCAGGGGCAATTGTGATGGGGCTTATGTCGCCGGTTACAGGTCGTTTATTCGATAAGTACGGCGCAAGAATTTTGGCGGTTATTGGTCTTACCATCACTGTCATTTCAACATTCTATTTAAGTAGACTAGGTATGGAGTCTGGTTATTATTACATTATGTGGATTTATACGATTCGGATGTTAGGGATTTCAATGGTAATGATGCCGGTTATGACAAACGGGTTGAATCAATTGCCAATGATCTCGAATCCACATGGTACGGCTATGAACAACACGTTACAGCAAGTGTCCGGTGCTATCGGATCCGCAATTCTGTTAACGATTATGACAAAACGGATGGAATCGACAGGTGCAGGACTATTTGCGGAAGTCCAAGCATCTGGCAATGCTCCATCGACCGCTGAGGGGCTAGCGAAGTTAAAGGAACAACTTGAAGCACAAGCAATGTTGGACGGAATTAGTTTCTCATTTTTCATATCGACAATCGTTGCAATTGTAGCCTTGGCTCTATCGTTCTTCATGAAACGTGTAGCACTACCAACTAATGAAAAATCATTTACTAATTTAGAGGAAAGTAAAAAATAAGCGATGGATTAAAGAGTGCTCCGCATGGGTATATATATATACCACTGCGGAGTTTTTTTGTTTCTGTTACTATTGAATGTGAGGTAAATATTATTAACGTATAATTGTTAGGACGTGGGAAAATGGTTGGACGAAACGATCCGTGTCCATGTGGGAGCGGAAAGAAATATAAAAAGTGTTGTGCGGAGAAAAATGAATCACCTTTAGAGACGCTTATTGATGAGGAACTTGAGCGTATCATCTTTGGTGCTTATGAACAGGCTACAAGCCCAGCTGATATATCAGAGTTCGAAAGCCATAGAAGACACTGGAAAAGTAAACTTGAAAAACTGATGGGACCGGATGATGTTGAGGAGGCTGTTAGTGAATATTTCTTATTCGTTGCACGCCGTGATTTGTGGAAGCGTCACCTCCTAAGAGTGTTGAATAGCCCGATAAGAGAGACAGTTCGATCCGTTCTGGAATTATGGAAAGAGCCTGTTGTACTGTTTGCTAAGGTGAAAGAAGTGAAGGAAGGATATGTTATTGTCCAAGAAATACTTGGCGAGGGCATATTCAATCTTGAAAAGAAAGAAGGAATGCTACTGGAAGAGCATTCATTCATATTCGGCATTGTTTTACCTGATAATCGGGACCAGAACAATGATATCTATGTAATTTCTTCGCTTATGTTCATTAATGATTGGAATGGTGCACTCGAAAAACAGATAGTTGAACTTGCGGAGTCAAGCGGATTCGATAAGAGTCTTGCGTTCTATAAAGAGCATATGACGGATGTCTACGAAATTTTGCTTGCCAGGGATTCACGAACAGTAGATGAACTCATAGAGCATGATTTTACACCGGTTCAGCAGGAAGTAATCGAGAGTCTGGATGAAGTACTTGAGTTAAGAAATACGCCTAAAGAAGCGCGTGAATTACTGAGAAATATTGTGGTAACGTACTTTTTGAAAGAGCGCCCCAATTTCCGTAAACCTGGCGTTATTGCCGCTGCCGTATTTTTTGTAGCAGTTGATTTAGGAATTATGGAGGATGAAGAATTGACGAACGCTGAAATTGCGAAATTGTTCGTTGTATCGACAAGTTCGATGATGAAACATGCAGATAACATCCGTGAATTTGTCATTGAAATGTACGAACGGAGCCGTCAGCAAGAAAAAGAATAATCCGTGGTATTAGCAATAGTGCAGAAATGGATATACACCAAATGGGTATTACATAACCTGAAACCAAAATAACGTACAAATTAAATATTTTTTCATTATGAAAACTCCGCATGGGATCGATATATCCAGTGCGGAGTTTTTCTGCATTTTGTCACATGTGTTGATCACCCAAAAACAACCAGTAAATAACTAAATCCAACACTAGGCGCTTCGTGTACAATTACTTTTGGATTGCTTTGGATTGAACGACCTCTATACGATTACCGAGATGTCTTGATGTGTAGGAATGCGACTTCATCGCATTCCTACACATTTTTTCGGTAATCGTATGGTGCTTATTCATCCGTCGCTCTCCAAATGGATACGTAAACAAAGTGCTAAAACTTTTCGGGACGAAAGAATAGCGACGCTTCTTATCTGGATAATAGCCGCCAAAGATACAATTTTGGCGGCTGATGTTTTCTCCATAGTCTTGTCTTTTTTAGTTAAGGAAGAGTCACTTTCTTATAGTCCATCGCATGATAATATGCAGACTCTATACTAAAAGTAAGCAAGGAACACATTATACAAAGTGCTAGAGTGTCCGAAATTGTATCTTCGGGCACTTACAACCTTTATAAAAGTCATCTATTCTTTTTTGGAAAATAGCTGTATTTTTCACTTGAACGTTGTAGGAATGCGACAGGCAACTATTCGCAACAGGATGATCGAAACAAGTATGGCTAGGAATGACGTAGTCATTTCTAGCCATACTTGCCACTCGGTAAAGATGTCATGAATAGTTCGCCGAAAGCAGACCGGAAATGATTGAGTGAAAATAGAGTTTTTCAAGCCTTTCTTACCTGCTCTTTATGCAAGAAAATGGTTAATCAACGGACGTGGTATTTTGTATATGAACTTTAAACAGGGATGAAGGTGAAGAGAAATTATCTCACGTTCGGTGTGGTGCTGACAAAGAGAAAAATTCGAGGAAATGGGGTTCATAGTATGAATAATAATCTCATCCCTCGAATAGCTTGGTTATTGGGGGTTTTTCATAGCTTATTGTGTTTAAGTAGGAGGGAAGTAAAATTATAGTTGTCGGAAGATTAAAGGAATTGCGTAGGAAATGTCGAAATTAGTTAAATAGATGTGAGCGCTTTCAAAATGCTGTGTTATAGAAAGGGGAATGTTGCAATGCAACTGAACAATTATATCGGAGGTACATGGCAGGAGGCAGGGGGAGCAGATTATACTGCAGTCTTGAATCCAGCAAATGGTAAGGAGTTGGCACAAGTAAGATTATCGACTAAAGAAGATGTGAGTCTTGCAGTAAAGTCGGCGAAAGAGGCTCAGAAAAAATGGGCACTCGTTCCCGCACCGAAACGTGCAGACTTTTTATATGAAATTGGACGACTTATGAAAGAAAAGAAAGAACACTTATCGCAAGTGTTGACGAAAGAAATGGGGAAGGTCATCGAAGAGGCGCGCGGTGAAGTGCAGGAAGGCATTGATATGGCGTTCTACATGGCTGGTGAGGGACGCCGCATGTTCGGGGAAACAGTACCTTCAGAGCTTCAAGACAAGTTCGCAATGAGTGTCCGTGCACCAATCGGTGTTGTCGGACTTATTACACCTTGGAACTTTCCGGTGGCAATTGCGACATGGAAATCGTTCCCAGCAATTGTCGCGGGCAATACTTTCATTTGGAAACCGGCGACGGAAACACCTATGATGGCGTATGAAATGGCGCTTATATTTGAAGAAGCAGGACTCCCGGCAGGCGTTGCGAATATCGTTTTCGGGTCGGGAGCAGAAGTTGGGACGGCAATGATTGAACACCCTGATGTTCGCGTTATATCATTCACAGGGTCGACTGAAACAGGTCGTCATGTTGCGGAAACAGGTGGACGTCATTTGAAAAAAGTATCACTTGAAATGGGTGGTAAAAATGCGGTCATCGTTATGGATGATGCGGATATCGAACTGGCAGTGGAAGGGATTCTTTGGAGTGCATTCGGAACAGCGGGTCAGCGTTGTACGGCATGTAGCCGTGTCATCGTGCATACAGATGTAAAGGAAGAACTCGAGCAAAAACTCGTGGAAGCGATGAAAGTGTTATCGATTGGCGATGGAATGGACGAATCAGTAAAAATTGGCCCAGTAATCAATCAAAAAGCGCTTGATAAAATTCATGGCTACGTCGGAATTGGTAAGGATGAAGGTGCGAAACTTCTTGCAGGTGGACATATATTAACAGATGGAAAGCTTGCAGATGGTCATTATTACGAACCAACTTTATTCACAGATGTGAAATGGGATAGCCGCCTTGCGCAAGAAGAGATTTTCGGACCTGTTGTTTCGCTGATTGAAGTTTCAAGTCTAGATGAAGCCATTGAGGTTAATAACAGTGTGAAATTTGGACTTTCAAGTTCGATTTTCTCACGCGATGTCAATAAAGTATTCCGAGCACAACGTGATCTAGATACAGGTATTGTCTACGTGAATGCGGGAACGACGGGTGCCGAAATCCATCTGCCATTCGGCGGAACAAAGGGGACGGGCAACGGACACCGCGATTCTGGCGTTGCTGCACTTGATGTCTTCACTGAATGGAAGAGTATTTATATAGACTTCAGCGGGAAATTGCAACGGGCGCAGATTGACACGGATTAATACCTAACGTAAGGGGATGGGGAAATGAAGGTTGTCATACTTGGAGCAGGTTTAATGGGGAAAGAGGCGGCACGCGATCTAGTGAAGGGTGATGATGTCGAAAAAGTTTATTTAGCGGATCTGAACGTCAAGCAAGCGGAAGACTTTGCGGAGGAACTCATGTCCGACAAGCTTGATATCCTATTACTGGATGCGAAAAACGATAAGCAATTAAGCGAAGTGATGGCACTAGGAGATGTGGTTATCAATGCGCTATTCTATACGTTTAATGAAAAAGTTGCCCGAATCGCAGTAGATATCGGTGTTCATTCCATTGATCTTGGCGGTCATATCGGTGGCGCTACGGATGCGGTGCTCGGTCTGGCGGATCAGGCGATTGCGAAAGGCGTGACAATCATTCCGGATCTAGGGGTAGCTCCTGGAATGATTAATATTCTTACTGGTTACGGGGCGGGAAAACTCGAAAAGGTTAATTCCATCAAACTATATGTTGGAGGAATTCCGATAAAGCCGGAGCCGCCACTTAATTATAATGTCGTCTTTTCACTGGAAGGCGTGTTTGATCATTACACTGACCCTTCCCACGTTATTCGAAACGGGCAACTGTTGGAAGTTCCATCATTGTCCGAAATCGAAACAATCCATTTTGATAAATACGGCGAGCTTGAAGCATTTCATACATCAGGCGGCACGTCGACTCTAACGAAGTCGTTCCCTGACGTGGAGACACTAGAATACAAAACGATTCGTTACAAAGGGCACGCGGAGAAGTTCCAGCTGCTTGTCGATCTAGGTTTGTTATCTCGGGACAACGAAGTGACTGTTGACGGTCAAAAAGTGAAGGTACGCGACGTCATGAGAGAACATCTGTCGCCGCAACTTCGCCTCGGTAATAAATCAGATGCAGTGTTGCTACGCGTTATTGTGAGCGGTGAAAAAAGTGCTATGCCAGTAACATACGAATATGACCTTATTACGGAGAAAGACACTGCAGTAAACGAGACTGCGATGGCTCGTGCGACGGCAAATACGATTTCCATCGTGGCACAAATGATTGGCAATGGCACTATTTCGAAACGTGGAGTCCATCCGCCAGAGAATATCGTACCCGGTGAATTGTATATTGAAGAGATGAAAAAGCGCGGTGTCGTTATCGAAGAAAGTATTGAGTCGAACAATGTTCCATGTTGAAAACGTATAGTTTCTAATCTCACTAACGACATAGTGGTTTATGAAAGGAGATGAAGAGGTGGACTTCGGATTTACGGAAGAACAGAAGATGCTGAGGAAAACGGCGCGTCAGTTTGTCGACGCAGAAATTATGCCCCATATCCAGAAATGGGATGCACAAGGTGGATTCGATCAGTCGATTTGGAAGAAGCTTGCGGATCTTGGCTTCATGGGCGTGTGTATACCCGAACAATATGGTGGCAGTGGAATGGATTATAATTCGCTCGCAATACTGTGTGAAGAATTGGAGCGTGGAGATACGGCGTTCCGGACAGCGGTATCGGTCCATATTGGCTTGAACTCGATGAGTATACTGCAGTGGGGCGATGAAGAACAGAAGCAGAAATACCTTGTGCCACAAGCGAAGGGTGAAAAAATAGGTGCATTCGGGTTGACAGAACCAGGTGCAGGTTCCGACGTTGCGGCAATGGCAACAACTGCCGTGCGTGACGGAGATGACTATGTATTAAACGGTCAAAAAACATGGATTTCCCTTTGTGATGTTGCGGATCATTTCCTCGTTTTCGCCTATACGGATAAAGCGAAAAAACACCATGGTATTAGCGCGTTCATCGTCGAACGAACGACACCAGGTTTTTCATCGAAAGCGATCAAAGGGAAATACGGTATTCGTGCAGGCAATACAGGCGAACTATTTTTCGAAGATATGCGTATCCCGGCTGCGAATTTATTAGGTGAAGAAGGCGATGGATTTAAAATTGCCATGGCGTCACTTGATAATGGTCGTTTCACTGTCGCTGCGGGAGCGGTTGGCTTAATAATGGGTTGCCTCGAAGAAAGCGTGAAATATTGTCATGCACGGGAAACGTTCGGTAAGGAAATTGGCAGACACCAACTCGTCCAACAAATGATTGCTAACATGGAAGCGGGCTATCAGATGAGCCGACTTCTTGTCTATCGAGCAGGTGACATGAAAAATAACGGCTTGCGCAATACGCGCGAGACGTCGCTGGCGAAATGGCAGGCATGCGATTTTGCCAATAAAGCAGCAGATGATGCATTCCAAATTCATGGGGCTTATGGTTATTCGGATGAATACCCTGTCGCCAGGTTCCTGCGAAACTCAAAGGCGCCTGTTATCTATGAAGGAACGCGTGAGATCCATACGGTTATGCAGGCAGAATATGTGCTTGGGTATCGTGAAGATAAGAAATTGAGTAATCGGCTACCTGAATGGCCGTTTGAGTGAAATTACAGTCCTGAAGGGGAAGACCTCTCAGGATTTTTTCTTGGTACAATGACAGTCGAAGATTAAGTTTCGATAATAAGTAATAGGCATTGTTACGAAAGGGGAGATATAGATGGGGAAATATACGATTAATGAATTCATTAAACAAACAAAGCAGGATGAGCGGGAAAGTGAATACTTTGAATTGGAAACACCGCGAATTCTGGAAGTGAATTTAACCGACTTTGTCTGGGCAAAGATGGGCTCCATGATCTCATATGCGGGTCAGATTAAATTCGAGCGGGAAAAGGTGCTTGAGCATGGTGTAGGCATGATGTTTAAAAAAGCGCTCACGGGTGAAGGTACTTCACTGATGAAAGCAACAGGGAATGGTCGGCTTTACTTAGCGGATCAAGGGAAGAAGATAACCATTTTCGATTTGAATAATGAATCGATTACGGTGAACGGCAATGATCTTCTTGCGTTTGAGCCAACTATTGAATGGGATATTAAGCTTATGAAGAAAGTGGCAGGCATGATGTCTGGTGGACTGTTCAACGTAACGTTGAAAGGGAAGGGGAAGGTTGCGATTACTACCCATTTCGAGCCGCTAACGCTACTTGTCCATCCTGGAGAACCCGTCATTACAGATCCTAATGCAACAGTCGCCTGGTCTGGCCATTTAACACCGGAGTTCCGAACAGATATTAGTATTAAGACCTTCTTTGGTCGCGGTAGTGGAGAATCGATTCAAATGGAGTTTAGCGGTGAAGGTTTCGTTATTATTCAACCGTTTGAAGAAGTTTATATGGCTGGGAATGGATCCTCGTGACTAACAAGCTTGTGCTGTTGAATTCAAAGATATGGAATGCCACGTCTGTTGATTAACCAACCAGTAAATTAATGATCATACACTGGGTGCTACGTGCATAGTTGCAATTGGATTTCTTGGATTGAACGACTACTCTACCATTATCTAGATGTCTGGATGTGTAGGGATGCAACACAGTCGCATCCCTACACAGTTTTTCCGATAATTGTATGGTGGTTCTTCATCCGTCGCACTCCGAATGCATAAGTACACGTAGGAAGGCACTGAAAAAGTACGATTACCTTAATCCCGTTGATTTCCGTTCCGAGCGGACGCTTACACACTATATAGAATGTCATAAATTATTTTCTTCCAAAATAACTGCATTTTTCACTTGAATAGTGTAGCCACACTAGTACCCCTCAGTAAATCTGTCATGAATAGGTAGTCGAAAGCGGGCCGAAAATAGTCCAGTGGAAATGGGGGTTATCAAGCCCTTCTCGCTAGTATTTTATGCGAATAAATGGTTAATCAAATTACCTTTTTACAACCTTATTTACACTAGTTACATGGTTTGTGATAAAATACTCCTTAAAAACAATTTCCCACAAACAAGGAGTGTTTCCCATTGAAGATTGAACCTTCGTTAAAAATGTCCATTTTTGCACCTGCCATTTTCGGCGATTTAAAAGTAGCAGCCGAAGCGAAAAAAGCAACGGGCGCTGAAGTCTTTGATTTAAGTCTTGGGAGTCCGGATCTTCCTCCTGACGAAAAAGTGAGACGTGTGTTATCAGAACAAAGCGCTCTAGCGAATACATATGGCTATACACTTGGCGGCACAAAACGTTTTAACGAAGCCGTCGCGAATTATTATGAACGACGTTCCGGTGTTACGCTCAATCCTGAAACGGAAATCATTCAAACAATGGGTTCTCAAGAAGGACTTGTCCATCTGCCACTCGCTTTTTGCAATGAAGGGGACTTTGTGTTGACAACGAATCCTGCTTACGTAGCTTATGAGGCTGGCATTAAGCTTGCTGGCGCTGTTCCATATGAGATGCCATTACGTGCAGAAAACGGGTTTCTACCTAATTTGGATGAAATTCCTGAAGACATTGCACAAAAAGCTAAATTGCTGATTTTGAATCTACCAGGAAACCCTGTTCCTGCTATGCCGAATTGTGCATTTTTCGAGAAAGTAGTAGCTTTCGCCAAGAAATACAATATTATTGTGCTTCATGACGCTGCTTATTCTGAATACTATTTTACAGGTGATTCTCCAATTAGTTTTCTATCGACTCCCGGTGCAATGGAGGTCGGAATGGAGATTAATTCATTATCTAAAAGCTTTAGCCTTGCCGGTGCACGTATCGCCTATATCGTAGGTAATGCTGAGATAGTACATATTTTAAGACAACTCAAATCAAATTTGGATTATGGAACGTTCGGTCCGATTCAGGAAGCGGCTGTCATGGCGCTCGATAATGCGGAAGAGATTACGGATCGCCTGCGGGCAGAATTTTCTGCGCGCCATAGGGTATTAATGAAAGGCATGGAGGAGATTGGTTGGTCTGCTACTCCTTCAAACGGCGGGATGTTTGTATGGGCAAAATATCCGTTTGAGATGGATGATAAGGAATTTGTATTTAAAGTAATCGACCAATGTGGTGTTGTCATGGTTCCGGGTAGTATCTTCGGTTCTGAAGGCGCTGGATACGTTCGGTTGGCGCTTGTTCAGAAAGTAGATGTGCTGCAGAAAGCGGTTGATCGATTACGGAATTTTAGTATTTAAGCGGTGTAAGGTTAGCGTGGGACGGAGATATCTGTCCCTGCTAACCTTTTTATTGGGAGTTTATTTAAGTACGGGTCAATCTTGTAAAGTGTATTTATAGATTGAATTGGGTTAAGATTTTACTATATACGATAATCAAGCAATCCTAATAGTCTGCACACATTATATGAATAGTGAACGCCCGGATTTGATTCCTGTTAATATAGTTTAAGTAGTCAAGTGAATCCTGTGCAACTTTTCTCGCGTATTCAACGTTATGATGATCCGATTTTATGGGTACATTTGTAATAATATCACGGGAATAATCCGTCCCGAGAACTTGAATGGACTTCTCGGTGATCCAATTTGTAAACCAGGGTATCTTACCAAGTTCCTTTGGATAGATGCATTCAAAATAAGTTGTTGGATTTATTTATTTCGAGTGACAAAATGTAGTTTGTTGATATTGAGTTTACATACATCTACTAAAATGAACTTATTAAAAGATTCAACGGAATGGAGTTAAAAACTATGGACAAGAAAAAAGTCGGCTTGAAGCCGTTTTTCTCTCTGATTTTATCAACAGGAATCCCGAAGCTAGCTTTGGCTGTAGGCTTGACGGCAGGTGTGTTGACAACACTTGCAGGTTTGGTTGTTCCTTTACTAACGAAAAACTTAGTGGATGGCTTTTCAGTTGCCTCGTTAAGCGTCCCGATAATGATTGCTATCGGGGTAGCATTTATTGTTCAAGCAGTAATTGATGGGGTATCCATTTATTTGCTAAGTTATGTAGGACAAAAAGTAGTTGCGAGATTACGTGAAAGAATGTGGACAAAACTGCTTCGTTTGCCTGTCAGTCATTTTGACAAGGAATCTAGCGGTGAAACGGTGAGCCGTGTCGTCAATGATACGGGAATCGTGAAAGAATTGATTACGCAACATTTCCCGCAATTCATTACGGGTATCATTTCGATTATAGGTGCGGTGACGATCCTGCTTATTATGGATTGGAAAATGACACTTATCATGTTGATTTCGGTTCCAATTACAGTGGGAATTATGATTCCATTAGGCACCAAAATGGCGAAAATTTCTCGTGGATTACAAGATGAAACAGCTATATTCACAGGCAATATTCAACAGACACTCGGCGAAATTCGCTTGATGAAAGCTTCTAATGCTGAACAGAACGAAGAGGCGAGTGGAAAAGCTGGAATCGGGAAATTACTCGGTTTTGGCTTGAAAGAAGCTCGAATCACTGCTCTGATTGCTCCCTTTATGTATCTAGTTGTTATGGTGGTCATTGTCATGATTATTGGGTACGGCGGTATGCGTGTTGCAAACGGTACAATGTCGACAGGTGCACTTGTTGCATTCCTATTGTATCTGTTCCAAATTATTTTTCCGATTACATCATTTGCGATGTTCTTCACGCAATTGCAGAAAGCGAAAGGCGCAACAGAGCGTATTATCGACATTTTGGAATTGCCATTGGAAGAAGGACAAGATGGCCTGGTGATGGATATTACGAACAAACCAATTCAAGTTGTAGACGTATCGTTTGCCTATGAAGACGACGAGCCGGTGATTGGAAATGTGTCCTTTGAGGCCCAGCCTGGTGAAATGATTGCGTTCGCCGGACCGAGTGGTGGAGGGAAAACGACGATGTTCGGATTACTTGAGCGTTTTTACGAACCGACATCCGGTGAAATTCAAATTGGCGGTGTGCCGATAAAAGAGTTGTCGATGGCGTCGTGGCGTAGTCAAATCGGTTACGTTTCACAAGAGAGTGCCATGATGGCGGGGACAATTCGTGAAAACTTATGTTACGGTTTAGAAAATGGGGCCAGCATTTCGGATCAAAGGCTTTGGGAAGTCGCTGAAATGGCGTATGCCGACGAATTTGTTAAAACATTTTCGAAAGGATTGGATACAGAAGTCGGCGAACGAGGTGTGAAACTTTCTGGAGGGCAAAGGCAACGTATCGCCATCGCTCGTGCTTTTTTACGGGATCCAAAGATCTTGATGATGGACGAAGCAACTGCGAGCCTGGATAGCCAATCGGAAGGCGTCGTTCAAGATGCACTGACGCGATTGATGGAAGGGCGTACAACATTCGTCATTGCCCACAGGTTATCAACTATTGTCGATGCAGATAAAATCATTTTCATCGAAAATGGGCAAGTGACGGGCAGTGGAACTCATAAAGAATTGATACAATCACATGCGTTGTATCGTGAATTTGCTGAACAACAATTGGCGTAAGAGAGAAAATAGGGAAGAGCTGTTCGATTTGCTTTATATTGTACATGAAAAACAGAGGTCGTCTGGAACTAGACACTGTACCTAGTTGAAAACGTATACTTATCTTTTAAAAAAGGTGTTGCCCACAAGTCGGAAATTTAGCGACTCATAGGGCAACACCTTTTTGTATGTTAACGAGGTTTACTCCTCTTTTTTTCCGACTATCCCATAAAAGAAAAGCGTTATAAGATCTTCAGTCATCGGGAGTACAGTTAAGGAGACATCTTTTTGCTGTAAATAGTCTTTAAACATTTGCATATAAACTAAAATTGCTTCATTCGACATGTTTTGATCAATAAACCCTTGCTCTTTTCCCTCGTCAAACAAAGCAATCATGCGAGGAATTGCTTCTCTTGTATATATTTCTTCAACATAACTTTTTCCGGTTGAATAATCATTCATAAAGTATTGGAAAAATTGGCTGTTAAATTGATTTGCATAGTCACTTTTGCTGAAAGTAATTTGCTTTATTTTATCCAAAAAAGGAAGATCACTATTTAATTGCTTTTTTTGTTCTTCCCATATTTGGTCTACATAGAATTTGAGAACGAGCTGGGTTAAATTTTCTTTACTTTCAAAGTATTTATAAATCGTAACCTGAGATACATTCGCTTTCGCAGCGATTTCAGCAATCGAAACTTTTTGGACACCAGCATCCATAAATAATGTCAATGCGGCTTGTAGAATCGCATTTTCTTTTTGTTCTCTACGTCGTTGAAATCCATCCACCTCTTTCACCTCATTGCTAGTTTAGCGGAAGATATGTAATAAAACAATATAAATAGTGCATAAACTATTGCTAAGGAGTTTGTTTTCTTATATTATGAACTATAAAGACTATAATATTTCAAAACTAATACGTTTTTTATGAATGGGGGATTAATAATGACTGTATTAAAAACGACCAATTTAACGAAAAAGTTCGGTGGTTTTACAGCTTTAGATGGAATAGACCTTGAATTGAACAAAGGAGAAGTTTTTGGTTTCATCGGTCCGAATGGTGCTGGAAAGTCTACCACTATCCGCGTATTACTCGGAATTTTAAAGGCAACAGAGGGAACTGTTGAGATTTTTGGTAAGGATGCGTGGGAAGACGCAGTTGAAATACATAAGCGTATTGCTTATGTGCCTGGAGATGTGAATCTGTGGCCAAATTTAACCGGTGGTGAGGTAATTGATTTATTCGTGAAATTGCGAGGGGCAAATCATGAAAGTCGGCGTGAGGAACTCATTCGCAAATTCGATTTAGATCCAACTAAAAAATGTAGAACGTATTCAAAAGGAAACCGGCAAAAGGTGGCATTGATTGCTGCCTTCTCGTCAGAAGCAGATCTTTATATATTGGATGAACCGACGTCAGGCCTTGATCCGTTAATGGAACAAGTTTTCCAACAGTGTGTGATGGATGTGAAAAGAGCAGGGAAGAGTGTCCTGCTTTCCAGTCATATTTTATCTGAAGTAGAAAAGTTGTGTGACAGGGTTGGTATTATTAGGCAAGGGAAGATTATCGAAACAGGAACTTTACGTGAATTACGACATTTAACACGTACAAATCTTTTGGTAGAGACAAAACAACCGATTACGTTGTTACAAGAAATAACAGGTGTCTATGATATTAAAGAGAAAAATCAAGCACTGTCATTCCAAGTAGAAACTGAAGCATTGGACACTGTTATGAAACATATTAGTCAATTCGGTATTGTGAAATTGGAAAGTGCACCACCAACTTTAGAGGATTTATTTATGGGGTACTATGAAGGAAACTCTGAGGGAACTGAAGAAACGGGAGTGGGAGGTGCGTCTTAATGGCGAAGCATTTGTACAAAAACACTGGAACTTTATCTCGTTTAATCATAAGAAGAGATCGTATCCGACTTCCGATTTGGTTGCTATCTTTAGCGATTCTTACATTTTCTATCGCCCTCTCATTTACAGATCTTTACGCGACGGAGCAAGACAGACAGGCAATTGCTGAAACGATGAAGAACCCTGCCATGACTGCGATGGTCGGTAAAGGATATGGCTTAGAAAATTACACGTCAGGTGCTATGATGGCTCACCAAATGTTGCTCTTCACAGCTGTGGCAGTTGCAATTATGAGTATCTTACTTGTTGTACGTCATACAAGAGCGGATGAAGAGGACGGACGTATTGAAATGATCCGTTCGCTTCCTACTGGACGATTATCAAATTTACATGCAACCATTCTTGTTATATGCGGAGTGAATGTCATCATGGCGCTCATTATCGGTATTGGTTTGTCCGTTCTGAATATAGAAGGTATGGGTATGGAAGGTTCGCTCTTATATGGAGCGGCTTTAGCGGCAACAGGTATTTTTTTCACAGCGCTAACTGCAGTGTTTGCACAGATTTCGGAAAGTTCTCGAGGCACGACCGGATTATCCTTTACAGCGTTGGGTATTGCTTATTTCATCCGTGCAATAGGGGATGTAGGCAATGAGGGACTTTCTTGGTTTTCGCCGTTTGGTTGGGTATTGGGTGCGCAAGTATATGTGAATAATTACTGGTGGCCAATTTTACTGACGATTGGTGCCGCACTTATCTTGGTCATTGTCGCACTCTATCTGAATGCTATCCGTGATCTAGGATCGGGATTTTTATCCTCCAAACCTGGGAAAAAACATGCATCAGCCTTTTTACAAAGCCCGCTTGGGTTGACGTTAAGGCTTCAGCGTACATCGTTAATAGCCTGGGCAATTGGAATGTACGTGCTAGGCGCCTCTTATGGCTCGGTTTTAGGGGACTTGGATTCCTTCTTTGAAGATATCGACATAATGAAGGATCTTATAGCACCTGTTGAAGGGCTTTCATTAACAGAACAATTCATCCCAATGCTTATGTCCATTATGGCGATGATCTGCACAATTCCGGCTCTAATGGCCATGCTCAAGTTGATAGGGGAAGAGAGGAAGGAGCGTACGGAGCATTTACTAAGTCGGGCGGTATCCCGTTTGCGGCTGATGGGCAGCACGTTTAGCGTTGCCATTGCCGTCAGCTTTGTAATGTTGTCTCTTACAGCAATCGGTCTTTGGTCAGCAGGTGTAGTCGTTATAGACGGGGGTATCTCTTTTGGAATGATTTACGGGGCGGCAATGGTTTATCTCCCTGCGATATGGATTATGATTGGGTTTGCGGTACTTCTCATTGGGATTGCACCGAGAGTGACGAGTTTAACTTGGGTATACTTGCTCTATTCATTCATTGTTGTTTACTTAGGTGGGTTGCTTAAATTTCCGGAATGGATGGGTAATCTATCTCCATATGGTCATATTCCTCAACTTCCTGTTGAAGGTATGAATTTTATGATGTTCTTCATACTGACAGTTTTTGCGGGTGTGTTAGTGATTGTCGGCTTTATCGGGTATTCGAAACGGGATATTGAAGGCTGAGCTATATTTGTACTCTGATAAAACCAAAAGTACACCTCAAGAATATCTAAGTGATGTACTCTTGTTAATAATATGTGAAATATTATTAACAAAACATGATTTTAAGTAACCTCGTGTACATTCACTTGTCCTAAATGTTGTATAGAAGTCATCTATACAATTCTTGCCATAAAAACCTATCCGTGTTAAACTATTCTTACTATTAGTGAGCGGGGGTGAGGAATGATGTTAGACACTGTGTATGCACGTGGAAGTCTATTGGAATATTTAGCCACTTCATGTGCGATTACTCATGAAATTGCAGTCGACGGGACGAGTCTGTCCTTTTCTAGACAATTTCAGTAATCACACAGCTGTTTAGCATGCATTCCTTGCGAAAATTTTTAAGGGGAAGATCGCTTACACGCGGTCTTTTTTGTTGTCTAGACTCCAGTGCTTTTTGGGTCTACCAAGGCGCTAGCTCTTTTCGTGAGATGCTTCCAGTTGTGAAAACAGGACGAGGGGAAGCGGAAAATGATGATATGTACAGTTCAACAAATAAGCAAAATGCTCGGTGGGAATATGATTTTTGAGAATCTTTCTTTGGACATTAAAACAGGTGATAAATTAGGTGTTGTCGGACGGAACGGTAGTGGGAAAACAACGTTATTTAAGTTGATTTCGGGAGCGGAGCAACCTGACAGTGGGGCAATTCATTTTAAAAAGGGTACAAAGATAGGCTATTTAGCGCAAATCCCTTTATATGAAAAAGAAACGACCGGTTATGATGTGCTCAACAGTGCATTTGTAGAACTAAAAGAAATGCAGGCAAAAATGTCGGAGTTAGAAGCAGAGCTAGCCAATGCCGGAAACGCGGACATGGATAAGTTGCTTCGGGTATACGGAGATTTACAGGAGGAATTCGCCAATCGTGAGGGCTATGCCGTAGATTCGGAAATTGAGAAAGTCATCAATGGATTGCAATTGAAACCGTTTGTTGGACGTTCTTTTGGGCAATTGAGCGGTGGCGAACAGACGAAGATTATGCTTGGGAAGCTATTATTAACGAAACCTGATTTGTTGTTATTGGATGAACCGACGAATCATTTGGACTTATTTGCAGTTGAATGGTTGGAAGCATATTTAACGGATTACTCAGGAACAGTAGTTATTATTTCACATGACCGTTACTTCTTGGATTGTGTCGTGACGAAGGTTGCTGATCTTGAAGAAGGGGAGATTCATCTTTATTACGGGAATTATTCTGCCTTTATTCTAGAAAAAGAAGCGCGTCTCATGAGGGAATTCCAAAATTACGAAGAGCAACAAAAGAAAATTAAAAAAATGAAAGAGGCCATTAAACGGCTCCACCAATGGGCAAATGAAGCCAATCCTCCAAACCCTGGATTGCACCGACAAGCGCGCAATATGGAACGGGCGCTAGAACGGATGGAAAAGGTAAGAAAGCCACTTATCGACCCGAAGAAAATGACTTTGTCGTTTGAAGCTGCGCCACGGAGTGGTAAGGAAGTCGTTGTAATGGAAGGAATCACGAAATCATTTGGTCAACAGGAGCTATTGAAGGGTGCGGACTTCCATGTGTATTGGAAGGATCGAACAGCGATTGTAGGGCGGAATGGATGCGGGAAATCGACCGTACTGAGAATTCTTTTAGGTGAGCTTCCGATTGACACTGGAATGAGTAAAGTGGGAAGTAATGTGAAAATCGGATTCTTGTCGCAGCACTTTGAAATTTCGGATCCGAAGGCGCGTTTGATAGATGTCTTTCGGGGTGAAGTAACTATTGCCGAAGGGGAAGCCCGACATATATTAGCGAAGTTTATGTTTTACGGTCCAGATGTATTCATGCGAGTTGGCGACCTAAGCGGTGGAGAGCGCATGCGGCTTCGATTGGCACAGCTGATGTACCAGGACGTTAATTTCCTTGTGCTTGACGAGCCAACAAACCATTTGGATATTGAGTCACGTGAAGTGCTTGAAGAGGCACTGGAAGACTTTACGGGTACAATCGTTGCCGTTTCACATGATCGTTATTTCTTGAATAAATTATTCTCTCGCACAGCATGGTTGGAAGATGGACTCATGACGACATTTGAAGGACCCTATAATTGGGCACGTGAAAAGTGGCAAGAGATTCAAAGTCGCATGGTAGTCGGAGTGCCTGAACCCATTGCAGTGAAAAAGCCGAAGATAGATAAAAAGGAAAAAGAAGTAACTATAAACGTGGAACAAGAAATAGCGAGACTTGAACAAAAAATCGATTCATTGGAAAAGGAAGCGGAAGACGAATCTGATTGGATGAAATATGAATCAATCATGGCGGAAGTTACCGTGATTAAACAAGAGCTAGAGTCTTATTATGAAATATGGATGAGAGAAGTAGAATAGGTACGGAGTGTATACAGTCTGGGAGGGAGTAATCCTTTCCCAGACTTTTTCGTTCTTAAAAAAAACTTGCATAATTCTTTCAGGCGGAGTAATATAGTGACTAGATGACTGAAATGGTTTTATGGTCAATAAAATAATCCATTCAAAGTGAGGTGGGAAAATGGACCGCAGGCAAGAAATTCTCGAGGGAGCCGCGAAATCATTTTCGCTGTTCGGCTATAAAGCAACAACGATGGACCAAGTTGCGAAAATTGCGAATGTCGGCAAAGGAACAATCTATACGTTCTTCTCCAATAAAGAAGAACTGTTCAATGCCATTGTATTGAAGATGATTAACGAAATGCGTGCGGAAGCAGATGCTGTTTCTGTTGAAGGTGCACCTTTTGAACAAAATGCCCATGCTAGACTGATGCAAATGCTCAAATTCCGTGGAACGCATCAATTGTATGTGAAGTTAATAGATGAAGAAAAAGAACTGCGTACACCTGCCGTAGGTGAAGTGCTACAGGCAATTGAAAAAGAAATCGTTTTTTATGTAAAAGAGAAGATCGAAAAGGGAATTGCCAAAGGTGAAGTAAAGCCTTGCGATACAGAACTTGTCGCATATATGTTATTTAAAGCATACCTCGCACTTGTCTCAGACTGGGATAAAACCCACGATGAAGAGCTATCGGAAGAGCGTATCGCTGCGTTATTAAATGGGACCATTTTTAAAAGTCTCTTAGTTTGAGACTTTATTTTTTATTCTGAAATGACTACTTGAGGAAAGTGGTCAACCAGTACAGGAGGAAGTAAATAGATGAAAAATTCAATGACATGGGCAGAGTGGAAACTGCTCTTACGTTCAAAAAAAATAATCGTTCCACTGATAGCTATATTGTTTATCCCTGTCCTTTATGCAGGCATGTTTTTATGGGCGTTTTGGAATCCATATGCCAATATGAGTGATTTGCCTGTTGCAATCGTCGACCTTGATAATGGGGCGGAAATGGACGGCAAACAACTGGCCCTTGGGAAGGAACTGACCGATAAATTAATTGACAGTAAGCAGTTTGATTTTAAGAAAGTATCAAAATCAGATGCAGAAAATGGGCTCGAAAATGAAGATTATTACGTCGTAATTGAAATACCGGAAAACTTCTCCGAACATGCAACAACACTTTTGGATGATGAACCGGAAAAACTGACAATTGTCTATAAGCCAAATGAAGGGTTCAACTTCCTATCTGCTCAGATCGGAGAAACGGCAATGGATCGGATCCGTGCAGAAGTGAATGAACAAGTCGCTTCAACGTACGCGGAAAAGCTCTTTGATTCCATTACGGAAATGGGCGATGGATTCGGTGAAGCGGCGGACGGCGCCGGTGAATTACATGATGGTGCCGCAAAACTATCATCAGGTGCAGATGAATTGAAAGGGTATCTTGAAACGTTGGCAAGTAGCACGATTACACTTGCGGATGGTTCACAGAAACTTGCACAAGGAGCGAACGATGCAGCTAAAGGTGCCAATGAGTTGAATAAAGGACTCGGTACTTTATCGCAAGGGTCAAAAGATCTTCTTGCAGGTGCACAAAAGGCGTCAGCAGGAGCTGGAGGACTTAAGGATGGCATCGCTGGCTATACAGAAGGTGTCGGCCAATTGACCGCAAGTTACGGTCAAATGGGTCAGAAGGAACAAGAATTTAACGCAGCTGTTGGGACATTGAAAGAGAAATCAGGGCAATTGAATGGTGCGGCAGGTCAGCTTTCTGGTGCGGCCGGAAATTTAACTGCTGGAATTGAGGGGTTGTCTACACAGCTCGCTCCTGTTCTTGCTGAACTTTCAGAGGAACAACAAACTGCAATCAAAGAAACACTCGGCCAATTGAAACAAGGAAGCGCTGAACTTTCTGGCGGAATGAAAGAATTATCTGCTGGTACAGCTTCAATGGCGGCAGGTACCACAGATTTAAATGGCGCTGCAGGTCAACTTTCCGGCGCACATAGTCAAGGACTTGCTGGGTTAGAGAAGTTGAACGGATCTTCCCCACAACTAATTGAAGGGGCGAACGCTCTTGCGTCAGGCAACGATACACTTGCAGCTGGATTGAAACAATTTTCTGAAGGCGTCACGGCTGCACAGAAAGGGTCATCCGATCTTGCAACAGGCCTCACTTCATTAACAGAAGGAACGGGTACACTACAAACAGGAACAGAAACACTTGCATCTAAATCGCAAGAACTTGCTAAAGGATCAGCGACAATTGCTGATGGTATAGTTGAACTTGATGAAGGAACATTGACGCTGCAAGAAAAACTTGCGGAAGCAAATGGAACTGCTAGTGAAGTGAATCCGACAGACAAAACATATGGAATGGTCGGGGCACCTGTAGATGTTGAGAAAGATGGCATTAACCAAGTACCGAACTATGGTACCGGTTTTGCACCATACTTCTTGTCACTTGGATTATTTGTTGGTGCGCTTCTTCTTTCCATCGTCTTCCCGCTAGTCGAACCGGCTATTAAACCGACAGGGGCATTCGGATGGTTCACAAGTAAAGTTTCTGTGCTGGCGATCGTCGGTCTATTGCAGGCACTTATCGCAGCAGGAGTTGTGAAATTTGCACTCGGCATGGAAACAGTGAATACACCGTTATTCGTCTTGACTGCGATCATCACGAGCTACACATTCATTGCGCTTGTACAGATGTGCGTGTCCATTCTTTCAGACGCGGGACGTTTTGTAGCAATCCTTGTCCTGATCTTGCAATTGACGACAAGCGCAGGGACATTCCCGCTCGAATTAATACCGGCACCACTGCAAATTTTCAACACATTATTGCCGATGACGTATTCCGTACAAGCATTCAAAGCCGCCATCTCAACAGGCAATATGTCATTCCTTTGGATGAATAACGGTATTCTCATCGGATTCATGGTCGCGTTCCTTGCGATTACATTCGGATACTTTGCACTTCTTTACAAAAAGAGGTATTCAAAAGAAACAGTAGAAGCGTAAATTAAGTTAAAGTAGCCCCTCTAGGCGGAAGGAATTCCGTGATAGAGGGGCTTTTTGTTAGTTGCTAAAAGTTCGTAACGTTTTGGCTGAACAAGACACCATTCTGCCAAAAGTAAACAACGCATTGCGTCGACTAGACAACGTTTGCCTAAAACTAAACAACATAATTCGGAGTTCGCAACGTAACCGAAGAACTAAGCAACGTATCGCATCAACTAGACGACGCTTTGCAGAAACTAAACAACGTGCAGTAATATACCTTATAGGAATTTCTACGAATGGTTATACAATCCGTTCAAGATCCTACAAAATCGCCACCATCAACATGTATTGTCTGGCCAGTCATATAACTGGAATCACTTGAAGCGAGAAACACATAAGCCGGCGCATTTTCAGCAGGTTGGCCTCGACGTTTAACCGGTGTGTTTGCTCCATGTTCTTTGACTTTCTTTGCGTCAAACGTGGCCGGAATGAGCGGTGTCCAAATTGGACCAGGCGCAACGGCGTTGACACGTATTCCTTTTTCGGCCAAGTTTAGTGCAATAGAACGTGTAAAGGAAGTAATCGCACCTTTTGTTGCGGAATAATCGAGCAATTCTTTTGACCCATTATACGCCGTAATAGATGAGGTATTGATGATGGTATCGCCGTCAGTCATATGATTCAAAGCCGCCTTCGTCATATAAAATAAACCGAAGAAATTCGTGTCGAACGTTTCCCGAAGCTGATCGGCTGAAATCAACGAGATATCTTTTTGTGGAAACTGTTTACCGGCATTGTTGACAAGAATATTCAAACCACCGAATTCATTAACAACCTCATCCACCAATTGCTCGCAATGCTCTTCCTCACTAATATCGATTCGGATTTTCAGTGCTTTTCCACCATAGCCTTCAATGAGCTTCACCGTTTTATCTGCGTCGATATCCTCCTGTTCACTCAAATATGCAATCGCTACATTCGCACCTTCTTTTGCAAAGGCGACGGCTACTGCCCGACCGATACCGCTATCGCCGCCTGTGATTAAAGCGCTTTTTCCTGTCAATTTGCCTGAACCTTTATAATTCTCATCGTCATAAATCGGCGCCGGATTCATTTCCTCCTCTACACCAGGTTGCTGGTCCTGAGTCTGCCCTGAAACCTGATTATCAATTTTTTCGTATTTATCTTTTGGCATAATAATTCCTCCTCTGCTGATTGTCGTATAGAGGGATTATTCCCTGAATCGATTTCTATAAACACATTGTTTAACTATAAAAGAAGTGTTTCACCGGTTTTTTTACCATTGAAAGAGGGAATAGGAAAATAAGAAAGAAGGTGATTTCATTGAGGAATCAAACAGTTTGGGACCGAATTAAACTGCCGGTTGCCTCAATCAGTTGGCTCTTGTCGATACTAGCCATATTGATCATTACATACAATGCGGTACCGCTTTATTCCTATTTGGCATTCGGTTTTCTAGCATTATTATTCTTCAGTGTGTCGGATAGAGCTGCATTTTTCTTTTATATCACATTAATGCTTGTGACAGTATTCTATATTCTCTTCCTAGCATTTAAAGAAGGTTGGCAACCGGGTGAACAGGCGTTGGCAATCGGTCTGCATTTCATTTTCTTAATTCATTTATTTTCGCTTTATAGCTTATCAAAATATGTCTATCAGATTGGTACGGAAAATAGGTTATTGAAAAGCCGCATTGCTCAGTTAGAAGAATATATTTTGGAAGAGGGTGTTATGACGAAGCATGAATTTGAGAAACAAGCGATACTTTTATTATCTAATATGAGCCGTCGTCAGGAAACGGGCTTCTATTTAAAAGCAGATTTAAATGATATGAATCGGACGGTTCAGAAAAAAGTCATGCATACCCTAGCAAGTATGATGTATGCGGCGTTTCGGAAAAACTATGATATTGTCGGTCAATATGACAATACAACGCTTATAGTTCTAGTTCAGAATACTGATGAAGAGGGCCTTGATATTGTAAGGGGACGGCTTGAAAAACTCATGATAGAACGTCTAGAAGAGGGTACCATCGAGAAGATTAGGTGGACCGTAATAAAAATAGACGGAGATAAGACCTTGCGTGAATCGGCGGTGGTCACATGAAAGGTCGACTTTGGGTTTTAATTCTGAGTTTTTCTCTGTTTCTTACTCTGCTTGTAGTCGCGGTGATATTCAATGTTAGATTATTACTGTTTTTTACTACAGCACTTTTTTTAGTATTGCTCCTTTATTATTCTGTTTTAACGATTGCTGGGTTGTACAGCCGGCTTACAAACAAAAAAATCCCAGTATTGGACTATTATCCGGGTGTAGATATTTTAATCCCAGCTCACAATGAAGGAGTTGTTATTAAGGACACAATAGAAGCGATGGTGGCAATCGATTATCCAGGTATTCTGCAAATTTATATATTGAATGATAACTCATCTGATAATACAGCCGAAATCGCGGAGGCGTTTGCAAATGCCTTTAAAAATGTCCACCATATAAAAGTACCTCCAGGTGAGCCACGTGGGAAATCTAGGGTACTTAATTATGGTCTAAGTATTTCGGATAACAAATATTATTGTGTGTATGATGCGGACAATCAACCGGAACGGCACGCGCTTGTAAAGTTGGTCGCAATTGCAGAGACCCAGGAACGGGTAGGCGGAGCTGTTGGATATGTACGAACGATGAATGAATCAGCAACTTGGCTTACAAGAATGATTTCTATTGAGTTTCAAGTATTTCAACTGCTTATGCAATCGGGAAGGTGGCAATTGTTCAAAACGGGATCACTTACTGGCACGAACATGCTTGTAAAGCGATCGGTCATAGAAGAACTTGGAGGATACGATCCATACGCTATTGCGGAAGATGCAGAATTGACACTGCGTATTACACAAAAAGGGTATTATTTGCCGATTGTCCCAGAGTCAATCACATGGGAGCAAGAGCCTGAAACGCTTGGCGTCTACTTGAAACAAC
Source organism: Sporosarcina sp. FSL K6-1540 (assembly GCF_038620285.1). Lineage (NCBI taxonomy): Bacteria > Bacillati > Bacillota > Bacilli > Caryophanales > Caryophanaceae > Sporosarcina > Sporosarcina sp. FSL K6-1540. The sequence goes on along the minus strand of NZ_CP152018.1, from coordinate 1,228,270 downwards.
GGACAAGATGGCTGCAAGGGAACTTGTATATTGTAGAAAAAACACTAACAGAACCAGGTTATTTCAAAGGCAAGCTGCTCGTCCATTCCATTCATCAGCTGCTTGTTTACGTCATTTTTTGGTTTTTTCTTGTGTTTTCCTATATATGGTTTGTGCTGGGAATCCTTGATGTCTTTTTTATCGAATACACCTATCCGCTCTTATTCATCTGGTATCTTGCCTATATTGTGTATACAGCGCAGTTATTTGCAGCACAGGCGAGTCAAAGAACCTTTTCACCAGTTAATATTTTTGTCAGTGTCATTATGTACTTTACGTACGCACAGCTATTTTCTTATTTGTTCGTGCGCAGTTTAATCTTTTATATAAAGGCTAAGAAAAACCGCCAAACAATTGGCTGGGACAAAACAGAGAGATTTAAGTCAAAATAAAACGAGTTACTTGGGCAGTCGATGTCCAAGTAACTCGTTTTATATTATAAAAGTCCAATCCATTTCCAATACGTAGCACTAAACAGCAGGATGAGTAAATACCCGATAACCGTTAGCGCTATACCTGATTTCAAGAAATCCTTTACCGTGAATGAACCGGTACCGTAAGCGAGCATGTTTTGCGGTGCGCTGACTGGAAGAAGGAACCCAAAACTGATAACGAATTGTTGGATCAAGACAAATCCGACACTGTTCGCATCCAAGGAAATCGTCGTGGTAAGCGCGATGAAAATCGGGATAAGTGCCGATGATAAGCTCGTCGCACTGGCGAATCCGAGGTGAATGAGAATGTTGAATAACGACAGCAAGGCAATCGTTGCAAGAAGCGGCATATTTTCAAGACCCATTGCACCGAACACTCTATTGGACAGCCACTGAGCGCCTCCTGTATCTAAGAGGACGGTACCAAGTGCAATCCCCACAGCGAAGACGATGATCGTGCCCCATGGAATAAGTTTTTCAACCGTTTTCCAGTCAAATACGCCGATTCTTGGGGCGAGCAGAATCGCAATCGCGACAAGAGTCACTGTCGTCGTATCAAACGGGTGGAGTACTTCTTCTGTTGACCAGAAGAACAGCAGTGCTAGTGCGACAACAATTAATCTTTTTTCTGACGATTTCATCGGACCAAGTTCTTTTAGCTGACCTTGGATCAATTCTTTCCCGCCTTCGACAACCTGTGTTTCCGGCTTAATCAGCTTAATCATTATGAAATACAAAGCAATAGACATAAGGATTGCCCACGGAGCTGCATACAAGAACCAAGCTCCCCAAGAGACGGATACACCCATTTCCTTTTCAATGAAACCGAGCGCAACCATATTTTGTGCGGCTCCGGTTTTGATTCCTATATTCCAGATTGAGACGGATTGAACAGCAGTGATGACCAGAAGTGCACCAAGCCGACTATTATGAGGTAGTCCGAACGCTGCAACCATTCCGAGTAGAATCGGAACAACTGCGCCCGCACGTGCTGTTGCACTTGGTACGAAGAACGCAAGTACAATGGATACAATTATGGCGCCGAAAACGATAGCCCCTGTTTTAACCCCGACTTTTGATAGGATATAGAGCGCCAACCGTTTGTGAAGATTTGTCGCTTGCATTGCTGCGGCTAAAAATAGAGCGGCAGCAACAAGAGCAACTGCCGAATTGGAGAATCCGCCAAGGGCCATTTGAAGAGCGGATTTTGTGCCTAGCATGACATCGGGATTTGCCATATCCGGCGCAAGGCCGAGCGTAACCGCAAGTAGACTGATAATCATTGCTGAACTTACCGGATATGCCACTGCTTCCGTCATCCAAAGAATGACGGCAAATGCCAAAATAGCGAGTGCACGTTGCCCCATTACAGGCAAGTCGCCAGAATTAGGAAGAAGCATGATGACAATCATGACGGTGAATGCAAGGGCAATCCAATACGGTTTTAAATTTCGTTTTGGCTTAGTAATATTTTCTGTGCTTTCCAAATGTATTCGACCCTTTCTTATTTAAATATAGCTACACTTTTAGGTTACCCAACAAACGCAGGCATTGAAACTAATAGACTTAATAATCTAAAGCAATTCGATGGAACTTGTGAACTTAAGCTGTAAAACGTAAATATATGAGTTTTTGTAAGGGTTTTTTCATTTTCGACTTGCATTATTGAATCTCTCTGTGTAATATTTAAAACGTAATCATTACGATTTATGAAAAGAGGACAGTCCATTATGAATGAAATAAAAAAAGTTCCAGTCACGGTGTTGAGTGGTTATTTAGGAGCGGGTAAAACAACCGTTTTAAATCATCTTCTTGCAAATCGCGAAGGACTACGAATTGCAGTTATCGTCAATGACATGAGTGAAATCAATATTGATTCGGCTTTAATACAAAACAACGGTTTTTCACGTACGGAAGAAAAACTTATTGAACTGTCGAATGGCTGTATATGCTGCACATTACGTGAAGATTTAATGATAGAAGTGGAAAAACTTGTGGCTGAAGGTAATATTGACTATATCATCATTGAATCGACGGGTATTTCCGAACCAATTCCCGTGGCACAAACGTTTACGTACATTGATGAGGAAGTTGGAATCGATTTATCCAAAGTATGTCTACTCGACAGTATGGTGACAGTTGTGGATGCGTTCCGTTTTTGGAAGGACTATGAAAGCGGGGAAACGTTGCTCGATCGCAAGCAAACCGATGATGAAAACGATCATCGAGATATAGCAGATCTATTGGTAGATCAACTTGAATTCGCTAATATATTATTGGTAAATAAATTGGATCTTATTAATGAAGATTATAAAGAGCCATTTTTTGCTTTTCTTAAGAAGGTGAACCCAGACGCAGAGATCATACCGATTGAATTCGGTCGTGTGGATCCTGTGAAGATTTTGAACCGTCAGTTGTTTGATTTCGACAAGTCGAGTCAAGGGGCGGGGTGGATAAAGGAATTAAACGAGGAACATGTACCGGAAACCGATGAATACGGCATTACATCTTTTGTGTACAGGAGAAGACGTCCATTCCATCCGGAGAGATGGCATGAATGGCTGACAGGGTTCCCACAAGAAATTGTTCGTTCGAAAGGTTTTTTCTGGTTAGCAACGCGCCCGGATATGGCAGGATTGCTATCGCAGGCTGGTTCTTCAATTATATTCCAAGGGGCAGGTCAGTGGATTGCAGCACTTCCGAAGGCACAACAAAAGTTAGTTTTCGCCAACGACCCGGAATTGTTGGAACGTTGGGATGACAAGCATGGTGATCGTCAGACGGAACTGGTTTTCATCGGACTTGATATGGACAGAGAAGAGATTGAAGAGGATCTAGATGATTGCTTGTTGACAGAAGAGGAAATGGCAATGAATTGGTCAGGATTTGCAGATCCGCTACCGAAGTTCGTGGCGGCTGAATAAGGGGAATAATCCGTTCATGGGGTTATATGATCGGTCGAGCGAAGGTTATGATTGGTCCGTGAGGTTATATGATCGGTCGAGCGAAGGTTATGATCGGTTCGTGAGATTATATGATTGGTCGAGCGAAGGTTATGATCGGTTCGTGGGGTTATATGATCGGTCCGCAAGTTTTTAACGCTAACCAACTAGCTTTTACTACAAAACAAGAAAGAGCTATCCTGTAAGTCGGAAAATATCGACTTACGGGATAGCTCTTTTCAATTAGCTTAGAAGAAAAATAATCCGATACTAATAATGATACCGCTCAATATCAGGACAAATAAACAATAGCCCATAATATCCTTTGCACGAAGTCCAGCGATTGCGAGAGCAGGTAATGCCCAGAACGGCTGGATCATATTTGTCCATGCGTCGCCCCATGCGATAGCCATTGCTGTTTTCGAATAGCTGACGCCGAGAGTTTGTGCTGCATCCAACATGATTGGCGCTTGTACAGCCCACTGTCCTCCGCCCGATGGAACGAAGAAGTTTACAAGTCCCGCCGCGTAAAATGTGAAGAGTGGGAATGTGTGCTCATTTGAAATGCTGACGAACCATTCGGACATAACGCCTGCAAGACCAGAGGCAACCATCATTCCCATGATCCCCGCATAGAATGGGAATTGAATAATGATACCACCCGCAGTCTTGACTGCATTCGCCACTGCTGCAAGGAATCGTCTCGGAGTACCGTGAAAAATGATTCCAAGAGTGAAGAATATCAGGTTGACAATATTCAAATTTAAATCAAAGCCTTTTAAGGCGAAATGCTGGATCAGATAGACGAGGCCGAGCGCACCAATAAGCATAGAAAGTGTAATACTGTTTTCGAGCTTGCTTGCAGGTGTACGATCTGTATCTTCTTTAATTTCAATAGGCTCTTCCAGTAGCTTCGGGTCGACGACAACCGTATCTTCTGGTTTCGGCATCATAAAGCGGTTCAAAATAGGAACTGAGATAATAAGTGCAACAACAATAATTATGTTATAACTTGAAAAGATTGTTTCTGACGTCGGCACAACACCCATAATTCCTGCAAATGGGTGATCTGCTGTTGCAATTGAAAGTGGAATAGATCCACCAAGTCCACCGTGCCAAATGATAAAACCTGAGTAAGCGCTTGCAATTAAGAGCCGGTAGTCGACCGTTGTGACTTTGCGTGCAATCTCTTTTGCAAAAAGTGCACCGATAACGAGACCGAAGCCCCAGTTAATCCAACAAGCAATCAGTGATACAACTGAAACTAGAAGTATTGCAGAACCTGGAGTTTTCGCGAAACCTGCCAGTGTACTCAATAGTTTCTTGAATACTGGACTGCTTGCTAACACATGTCCAGCAACAAGAACAATAACCATTTGCATCGTAAATGCGAGAAGCCCCCAGAAACCATCTCCCCAATGCGTAACCATATCGAGCGGCCCGGAATCAGTTAATCCGAGACCTAGCAAGAACACGACCAACGTCAGAATTGCGACGAAGATATATGGATCCGGTAAATACCGCTCCATTAGTGTGTTCGACCACCTTGTTAATACTTTCACAAAACATCCCCCTTTTCTCTTGTCCGTCATAAGCTTATACTACGCCAGCTATTCAATCGATATGTTTTTAGCATAATGTAACGAAAAACGACAACTAATAAAAATTTTCAGTTTAGTGAAACGAAATCGCCCCTATCAGAGTCTAATGGTATAACAAACCAAAAGGAAAGGGTTGGTCAAATTGAGAAAAAAGGTTAGTTGGCTTTTTATTACGGCATTCATTACAGTAGTTGCAATATCTTTCGCGTTTTTCATCGACAAAGTGACTGTTACGGCATCCAATATTGCGCTTTCCAATCAAGGATGGCACGCAAGCTTCTCCACGCCGTTGAAAAAGGAGGCAATAGGATCAGATGATTTGTATATAACTGATCGAAATGGAAAGCATGTAACTGCCGAAGTTACGCTTGAAAACGCTGGTAAGACCCTATATGTAAAGGGCCTTGCACCAGGGGCATATACACTTCACGTCCAGAAAAATGCGTTTAACGGCAAGGTCTTAAAATCGTTGCCAATCGATGAAATCAAATTTACTATCCACGAAACGATAGAATCCATCGCATCAGTAAAAGAGTTGGAAGCCTATTTTGAACGGGCGAAGTCCATACAACAATCAAATCCTACCGTAACAGAAGAAAGAGAAGATTCAGCAACGTCAAATACTGCAACATTAGAATCTGCTAAAAGTAGTAGTTCAGATCATTCGACAACGAACAATCAAGTAGAAGGAGTCGATGAAGCTGATAGCGTAAAGACAGACGGTAACTATATATATACTGTAATGGGCAACAACAAAGTCACCATTACTGATATCCGTGACCCGAAGAAAATTCGAAAAGCTTCGGAGATTAAAATGGAAGAAGAATTTTATCCGTCCCAGTTATTTCTCCACGGCGATACGCTCATTGTCCTTGGTGAGAAATATGAACCTTACAACAACGATGAGGACACGAACGAGGCAAGGATCAGCAGGCCAATGAATGGAATGACTACGGTTCGAATGTATAATGTGTTGAATCCAAAAACGCCTAAACTTATTCGAGAAATCGGAGCGGAAGGCTATCTAAACGGCGCACGGAAAACAGGAGATATGCTGTATTTTGTAACGAATGTACAGCCGAACTTCTGGATCATGAATGAAATCGACGGAGACACGCTTCGTCCCCGCGTATATGATTCCATAGTAGGCGATGATCCCGAACTGATTGACTACAAGGACATCGCGATTCTACCGGGTGCGATGGAACCGACGTATTCCGTCATTACAGCCATCGACCTTTCATCGCTAGTAGAAGGTAAAGTTGTGACAAAAGGCTATCTCGGTGGAAGTGAGCAGCTTTACATGTCCGAAGACAATTTATATCTCACAGCGACAATTTACGAAACGAACACCTCCACATCGAATAAAATGATCTGGAACCCTGGCACTGCAAACAGTGAGTTATTCAAGTTTACATTGAACAAGACAACTGTCACATTCCAAAATTCAGCCACACTGAAAGGGCATTTACTTAACCAGTTTTCAATGGATGAACATAATGGTTATTTCCGTGCCGTCACGACGGAAGGGAATATGTGGGATGATAAAAAACCATCTAAAAACCATCTCTTCATTTTGGATGAAAACCTTAATGCCACAGGATCCGTCGAGGGTCTTGCGAAAGGCGAACGCATCTACTCTGCACGATTCATGGGGGATAAGGCTTATATGGTAACATTCCGGGAAACGGATCCACTGTTTGTCATTGATGTGGCCGATCCGACTGCCCCAAAAGTGCTTGGCGAGCTGAAGATTCCTGGCTTTAGCAATTACTTGCATCCGCTTGACGAAAACCATCTCATTGGCTTTGGTTATGAAACGGTTGCTGAGAAAAATCCACAAGGGGGAGAGCCACTTATTTTGACGATGGGTATGAAAGTTTCCCTATTTGATGTGACTGATTTCAATAACCCAAAAGAGAAGGACACTGAAATCATTGGTGGTCGTGGAACATACTCGCAAATTCAATATGATCACAAGGCATTGTTCCAACATGAAGGACGAAATTTATACGGTTTCCCGGTATCGATTTACGATGAAATCGGGAAAGACCATAACATTGACTTTCAAAGTTCCGGCGCACTTGTTTACGAAATTACTCCGGAACATGGTATCGTCCTAAAAGGGGATTTACTGAAAGTGAAAAGCCGCGGAGAGCAATATGGGGATTGGGAGAAAGAAATCCAACGTATGCTGTACAGCAAAGACATCTTGTATACAGTTTCAATGAAGGAAATCAATAATTACTCGCTTGATACGTACGCACCAATCAGTAGCTTGCAAATTGACTGAATAGGATTCAAAGTTGAAAGATCCGGACTTCACGCCGGATCTTTTTCTTATGAAGAAAGTTAGGAAATCGCTTTGTTCATTGTCATTTGCCTTCAGCTTCGATAAGATTATTTAATGGAGAGGAATTGGGCTATATTTCTCATATATGTTGAAGTATTGAATACGGTATATTTACTAGCTCAGGCGCCTTACAGGGGTAGCCGAAGCGTTATTCAATGGAATTTATGCCACTTGAGTTAGGAGGATTGAATATGTCAATAGTGGACAAAGAGACAGCAATCGATTGTTGTCTGCTCGCGGGACGTCTTATGATGGAAGCTGGAGCTGAGACGTACCGTGTAGAAGATACAATGGCACGAATGGCTGAAACACAGCAGTTGTCAGCCACTCATAGTTTCGTTACGCCGACAGGTATTATTTTTTCACCAGGTAGTCCGCATCATACGAAGCTGATTCGGATAAAGGACCGGACGACGGACCTTGAAAAAGTTGCACTCGTTAATGACGTTTCACGTAAGCTATCTGCAAATGAATATACACTTGAAGAAGCGTATACTAAGCTCCAAGAAATCGAAAAAACAAATGTCATGTTTCCGCTTTGGCTACAAATTATCGCAGCAGCTGTCGCTAGTGGATCCTTTCTAATCTTGTACGGCGGTCTTTGGACAGATGTCCCCGCCGCTATCTTTGCGGGAGGTGTTGGATACGTCATAGTGACAAAAATACATGAGTTGACAAGGGTGAAGTTTTTTGCGGAATTCGTTGGCTCATTATTTATAGGGCTTATCGGATTTGCAGCGGTGCAAACTGGACTAGGATTGGAACTCGATAAAATTATCGTTGGATCGGTCATGCCGCTCGTTCCAGGCTTACTCATTACGAATGCAGTGCGCGATTTGATGGCGGGTCATTTTATGTCGGGATTGTCAAAAGGGGCGGAAGCATTTCTGACGGCATTTGCAATCGGAGCTGGCGTAGCACTTGTTTTATCTTTCTGAATGGAAAAGGGGTTTGAGTTTTGACGTGGATTGTACAAGCAATTCTTAGTTTCCTTGCTGCAACAGGGTTTGGAATTATATTTAATGCCCCACGTAGAATGTTGTTTTATTGCGGTTTTGTAGGGATGACGGGTTGGCTTATTTATAGCCTGTTTAATGGAATATCGGGAGATCCTATGCAGGCTTCATTCCTGGGCGCGTTCATGGTTGCACTCGTTGCCCATATTTTTGCTAAGCGTTTTCGTACGCCAATGATCATATTCAGTGTCGCTGGAATCATTCCGCTCGTGCCGGGGGGAATGGCTTATAATGCGATGCGGCATATCGTTGAAAAAGATTATTTAACGGCAATCTCATTTGCATCGGGTGCATTTATGGTATCGGGTGCGATTGCCATGGGACTAGTTTTTGCGGAAGTAATTATTCAGCTTATTTTCCGGTCCGGTATCGGAAGGAAAAGAGTGAAAAAAATATGAAAAACGGAGTATTCTCCTTATGAGAGATACTCCGTTATATTATTTTATATCCTTAAATTGGATGTCGTTAGAGGGTATCGGCATGCCGATATAATGACCTTGTACGGCATCTGCGCCCATTTTTTCGAGAAGCTTGTACTGCTCCTTTGTTTCAACGCCTTCTGCAATGATGTATAATCCCATCGATTTGCAGAAACGTATCATCCCTTCGACGAGTTTCTGCGTTTTTGGCTGTGTCGTCAAGGAGTCAATAAATACCTTATCAATTTTTACTTTCGTAATCGGTAGATGCTGCATATACCTGAATGATGCATAACCAGTACCGAAATCATCTAGTGCGAACTCGACCCCGGCGTCTTGAAGTTCTTTCATCTGAAGGACGATTGAGTTTTCCTCTTCAGCTTGAAAAGCGAATTTCTCAGTTATTTCAAATTGAATGCAACTTGGGGGGCACTTCGTCTTATTAAGGATGTCTATCACTTTGTTTTTCATTTGTGCATTACTGAACTCGCGAACGGAAGTGTTTACTGAAATATCTACATGACGGCCTTGTTCATTCCACCGTGCGGCGAGGGTCGCAGCTTCCTCAAGTACGAAAGCTCCAATATCGTGAATGAGACCGTTCTCTTCCGCGATTGGGATAAGCTCGTCAGGCGTAATAGTGCCAAGATCTTCATCCTCCCACCGAACGAGGGCTTCGTAAAGTGTCACTTCTCCAGACGCAAGATCGAATTGTGGTTGGTAGACTACTTTAAAACTTTGGTGATTTAGGGCAGATAACATTTTTTGGTCGATAATTGCCCGCCGATTTAGCACTTTATGTGAAGCTGCTGAAAGTGAAGAAATCTTACCGCCACCATTATTGATAACATCTTTTGTAGCGGCCAATGCGGCTTTCATAAGATGGTTATAGGTTTTTTGGTCTTCAGGATAGCGGACGACGCCACCGCTAATGGATAACGGAATGGCAATATTATTGATATAAATCGGTTGCTGTTCAAGGAATAGTAGAAAGCCTCGCACATACCAATCACCGAAGGCGGTAAGAACGATAAATTCATTTGCACCGACTCTGGCTATTGGATTATCTTGGAAGTATCGCTTAAGTCTATTTGAAAATGATTTAATAAGTTCTATCTTTGACTCGGATGATTGAAGGTCTTTCAATGTATAATAGTGATCAATGGTTATGAAGACAAATGAGAAACTTTTTGCCTCTTCAATAATTTCTGTCACGGTCGTTTCAAGTTTATAACGACTCATTAGCCCGGTCTCGTAGTCAATGAATGCAATTTGTTGTAGCTGGTCCCGTAACTGTACGTCTTCAGTGATATCCAATTCAAGAAAAGTAACGGAAAACGGTTTATCATGTGACGGCATGCTGGGAATAGCAATCATATTCACGAAATATGGCTTACCCAAACGTGTTATTTTTTCAATCATACCGAACCATGTTTTCCCGGCCGTTATACTTTTCCAGATGGCATGTGCCTGACTTTGACCTTCAACAGTTTCCGGGAACATTTGCCACAAAGTTATTCCGAGCACCCGCCTTGGTGTCCATTTACTTGTTTCCAAAAAGTTTTTGTTTGCGTAAATAATTGAACCTTCACTATTTGCTCGGGTTACCATATAAAATTGTTCAAGACTATTCATTATGTCCGGCAGTTCCGGCACGAATTGTCCATAATCTGGCTTCATATAAATGTCCCCTTCCGGATATGGATGATACTACTATTATAGGGAAGTTCTCGTGTCTGTACATCATGAAAGTGATAAATCATTAATTAATTAGCCATATTAGCAGTTTAATAGTCAAATTAGGAGGTGGAAAGACATGGATAGATTAAAAGGCATTGCCCTAATTGTTTCAGGTGCGGTACTTTGGGGGGCAACGGGTCCTATGATGGAATGGATGTTGCTACACAGTGAGATGTCAGTTTCCTTCATGCTGACAGTTCGCCTCCTACTCGCAGGCTCATTTTTACTAGCTATGCTGAAGATGCAGGGGAAGCGCATCACTCTTCCATGGAGACAAAAAGTATGGGCACGCCAACTTCTTCTTTTCGGAGTATTTGGCATGCTCGGGGTCCAATACACATTTGCCGCGTCCATTAATACGAGTAATGCAGTAATTGCGACATTATTTCAGTTCTTGGCACCGATTTTTATTATCATATTTGTAACAGCGTCACAAAAGACCTGGCCACCGATCGTGCAGGTGCTTGGAATGTTCGTGACATTAGTAGGATTACTCCTCCTATTGACTGACGGATCGTTTGCTGGTTTTGCAATGAGTAAAGTTGCTGTTTTTTGGGGACTTGCGCTTGGTTTTGCCTTCTCGTTTTACACGTTATATCCCGTCCGGCTGATGCAGGAATGGGGGGTTTTGCTATCCATTGGCTGGGGGATGATTATAGGGGGGATAACGCTTTTCGTTTTGAATCCATTGACAGTTGTGACCCACTTGGACTATTTAGCAGATTGGACTATAGCGGGCATGCTCCTCCTCGTCATTATCGTAGGAACCGTTGCCTTTATTTTATTCATGAGTAGCATGAAATACATATCACCAGTGGAAGTAAGCATATTGTCGAGCTTTGAACCGCTGACAGCAATGGTTATTTCCGTTATCTGGTTCGGTCAGGTACTTGGCATGTGGCAATTGACAGGGGCGATAATTATGCTTATCGGGGTGACTTGGCTGTCGGTTGCGGGTAGTAGGGCAAAAACATAGAATAGTAGAAGGACCGGTTCCCGTTGGGGGGCCGGTCTATTGTTATTGGTTTCTTAGATATATGCAAAGACCGCGGACTCTTCGTTGTCCGAGTTTGCAATTAGATTTCGAAGGTTGCAATTAGAGCATCCAAGTTGCAATTAGAAAATTGGAGTTGCAGTTAGGGTGTCCAGGTTGCAATTACAGTTATTAAGGAGAATTCCCTGCTTAGATTGAAGCAAGGACCTTTGAAAAACTGTTAATCATACTTATGAGGAGATCAATTTTAAGATAACCTACAATTCAGTCGAATTGGCTATACACAATTGGGTCGCTGTGTCATAATAAGTTCTATCGAGAAGTAATTCGTGAAACGAAAGAGTTTTTGGGGGTCAAAAAGATGAAAACAGTTTTTTCATATGCCTGGCCATATAAATGGCCAATCGTTATTGCGTTATTTCTTATGTTACTGGAATTATCTGTAGAGCTAATTCAGCCGTTGCTCATCGCTAAAATTATCGACGATGGCATTATGGCTGGAAATGAGGCTGTTATTTGGACGTGGGGAAGCGTGATGATGGCGCTGGCGTTTGTGGCTTTTTTTTCGGGGGTCATTAATTCATTCTTTGCTGCACATGCGGCGCAAAGTTTTGGATTTGATCTACGACAGGCATTGTTTCGTCAAGTACAAGCGTTTACCATGGCGACATTTCTTCGGTTCCCGACATCGGGACTCATCACACGGTTGACGAGTGACGTCACGATGGCTCAAAACGTCCTATTTATGGGACTTCGGATTATGATGCGTGCACCATTACTCGTAATTGGAAGTTTAATTATGGCTTTTTTCGTCAATGTGAAACTAGCATTATTTCTTGTAGTTGGGGCTCCGTTTCTGCTGATCTTTCTTTATTTCATGGCGAAAAAAGGGGTCAGTTATTTTTCGCATGTCCAGCACAGGCTTGACCGAGTAAACCGTGTTATCCAAGAAAATTTACAGGCTGTACGACTTATTAAAGCGTTTTTACGTGGGGCTTATGAAGCGAGTCGCTTCTCAAAAGTATCTGATCTGTTAAGAAAAGATACGGTAAAAGCGATGCGGATGATGGAACTAATCTTGCCAATCCTGTTGTTTGTTATGAACGCAAGTTTGATGGCTGTACTATGGTTCGGAGCTATTGAAGTGCGTGATGGCGGCGCGCAGGTGGGGGAACTAGTAGCGATTGTTAACTATGCAATGCGCATGACAGGTGCGTTCTCGATGTTCTCATTCATCATTGTGGCATTCTCGCGTGCAAAAGCATCTTCTGAACGGATGGAAGAAGTTCTGCTTGCGAATGAAGACTTGGAACTCCATAGTTCGGAAAGTACAGGACTGTTACGCAATGAAGGTGATTTGAAATTCGACAACGTGTCGTTCATATATCCAGGTAAGCTGGAACCGATTTTAGATAACGTGTCATTCCATGTTTCACCGGGAGAAAAGCTCGCCATTATGGGGGCAACAGGGTCTGGAAAATCTACATTACTCAATCTTATTCCACGTATTTTTGAAAAAACACAAGGGAAGATCTATGTTAGTGGAACAGAAGTAGAGGATTGGCCGTTGAAAGATTTGAGGGATACGATTGGACTCGTACCGCAGCAATCGATTTTATTTACAGGGTCGATTTTGGATAACTTATCGTGGGGCGATATGGAGGCGGATGTCGACGAACTGGAAGAGGCGGCTAAAAAAGCACAAATCCATGAATCGATTGATCTGTTCCCGTTAAAGTATGGCACAAGGGTCGGACAGAAAGGCGTCAACTTATCGGGTGGTCAGAAACAACGATTATCCATTGCAAGGGCGCTCGTTCGGAAACCATCTATCTTGATTCTCGATGACAGCACAAGTGCACTTGACGTGAAAACGGAAACGGCGCTATGGGATGCGCTTGAAGGGGAAGAAGCGACGATGCTCGTTGTCACACAGAAAATCCGAACCGCACAAGGGGCTGATAAAATCCTCCTTTTAGATGAAGGACAAGTCGTCGGCTATGGAACACATGACGACTTGATGGAGCAGTCCGCACTGTATCAGAAAATTGCGGAATCCCAATCCGATGAGGAGGTGGCAGCCGATGTTACGCGCAATTCGTAAACCGCTCGGCTACGAGCCGATTCTATCGAAGGAAGATATTAATGGTACTGGGAAGAAGAAAAAAGAACGTGCGAGTAACTGGAAATCAGTTCTTTTCCGGATTTGGCAACTTGTCGATGAACAGCGGGGGCTACTCATTGCTGTGCTCACGCTTGTTTTTGTCAGTTCAGTCCTGGCGCTGCTTGGGCCATTGATGATTGGTAAAATTATTGACCATTATATTATTCCGATGAAGTTCGCGGGTTTAGGCGGCAGTATCGGGTGGCTTATCACTATCTATGTAGGCTTATCACTAGCGATGTATTTTCAAAACTATTGGATGGTTGGCGTCGCACAACAAACCGTTTTTCGTTTACGGACGAGTTTGTTTGCTCATCTTCAAAAGCTGCCAGTCACATTTTTTGATAAACGGCAGCACGGTGAACTGATGAGCCGAATTACCAATGATATTGAAAACGTTAGCCAAACACTGAACTCGTCTTTCATCCAAGTATTTTCGAGCATCTTGACACTAACCGGGACGCTTGGGGTCATGCTTTACTTAAGCCCGTTATTGACACTACTCACGATGATCATTGTTCCAGTGATGTTCGTAGCGATTCGGTGGATTACGCGCCGTACGGGACCTTTATTTAAAGAACAGCAGCAAGCAGTGGGCGAGTTAAACGGCATGATTGAAGAAACGATTTCTGGCCAGCGCATTGTCAAAGCATTCTCGCAGGAAGAACGTGTAATGGAAGAGTTTGCGCAGAAGAGTGAGCGACTTCGACGAACGGGTTTTTGGGCGTTGACCTACTCAGGTTTTATCCCCAAAGTAATGAATCTGTTGAACAACGCGAGTTTTGCGGTTATTGCAGGGGTGGGTGGATTGCTTGCGTTAAGAGGGGACGGTGTTATAACGGTGGGGACAATCGTCATTTTCTCTGAATTTGCACGGCAGTTCACACGTCCACTTAATGATCTTGCAAACCAATTTAACACAGTGCTATCGGCAATAGCTGGAGCAGAGCGAGTCTTTAAGATTATGGATGAACCAGTCGAGAAGGATGAAGCGACGGAATATACGGATATGATTCTCAAGGGGGACGTTGAGTTCCGAGATGTTTCCTTTGGTTATGCAGTCGAAACCGATGGCTATACAATTGACAATTTATCATTTCGTGTGAAGGAGGGGGAAACAGCAGCATTTGTCGGGGCAACGGGCGCTGGGAAGACCACGATTATGCAGTTGCTTGCTAGGTTCTATGAAGTTGGTAAAGGAGTAATCTATATCGACGGTATCCCAATTAGCAAGTTGCCACGGAAAACGCTTCGTAGCCAAATGGCATTTGTTTTGCAAGATCCATTTCTTTTCGAAGCAACAGTCCTTGAAAATATTCGTTATGGAAAACTTGATGCGACAGATGAAGAAGTCATGCAGGCGGCAAAACAGGCCAATGCGCATAGTTTCATTAGTCGGCTGGAAGATGGCTATGAGACTATATTGACGGCAGATGGCGGCGAGATCTCACAAGGGCAGAAGCAGTTGCTGTCAATTGCAAGAGCACTCGTTGCAGATCCAGTACTACTCCTTCTTGATGAAGCCACAAGTAGTATCGATACAGTTACAGAGCTAGAAATCCAAGAAGCACTCGATCGCCTTATGGAAGGCAGAACTAGTTTTGTTATTGCGCATAGACTGAATACCGTACGGAAAGCCGATACCGTTTATGTCATGGAGCAAGGGAAACTGATAGAATCCGGAAGCCAAGAAGAATTGATTGAACAACAAGGTGTATTTTACAACATGTTGCTAGAATCGAAAGTATAGAAAAGCGCAAGCGGCCTGCATAAGGCGTGCCGGCGGAGCGGCGTACTTTGCCGCATATCTGGAACGACTTATGACCCGAGCGTTTGGCCGCTGTAGTCTGGACAGTATAGAAAAGCGCAAGCGCCTGTGTAGCTCGTGAAGGAAAAAGGGAAAGACCCGGAAGCCGCCCTTTGTCTTATGGGTCTTTCATCTTTTCCACAGCGAGCTAGGCGCTGTAGTCTGGACAGTCTAGAAAAGCGGAAGCGGCACAATAAAAGGCTACAAGGACATTAAATCCTTGTAGCCTTATTTTTATTATTTTACGTCTTCAATATCGAGCAACGTACCATCGTCAAAATCAACATCAAGGTCAAACTTTGAGTAAGTATCCAAACCATACCATTGGAGAATCTTATCAATCACTTCTTGTTGGGGTGTATCTTTTGTGATACGAATTTCTATAAACATTTTACTAAGCTCATCCATAGCTTTATTATCTTTTAGTTTGATATTCTTCAGTTTATTTTCATAATCTGCATCTGCTTTTTCGGTCACATCGTAATCAGCATCAATTGCATCTTTACCATCGACATCGATTTCAAGATCGAATGACGAAAAACCGAATCCATTACCGGTTTCGATGGATCCGCCAGCTTTCTCATCTTCATTAATAATAATTGCTTCTTCACGGTTTGGCTTATCGGCATTTTTCCCGAAGTTGCCGCATCCGCCCATCAGCAATGCACCTGTAATTACGATTGTACCTACAGCATTCAATTTTCTCAAAATACTCACTGCCTTTCGGATTCATTGTCTTATCTATTATTTTGCCTTAAAATCCACTTTCTAAACAAAATACTTGTACAAATAAGAAAAGCGTAAGCGCTGGAGGGCGTTAAACTAAAGGAAGGTAGTTTAAATTAGTGTTTCCCTGTTGCAGAGAGTGGGGATGTAGTTCAATCCCTACCCACTGCTCCAGGTGAAATACAATTTTACTTTTTTATCGTATAAAAAAACCGGCATTTAAGCCGGCTAGTAAAAGTAATGTATAATGTGCGAATATAATTGTGTTAGTTACCATTTCGCGATATGTTCTTCCGAAGTGCCAAGCATGTTGCGGATTTGTAGGGTGGAGCCGTCATGTAAGCGTACTGTTCCGTTGAAGTAACCGACAACTTGATGGACCTCCGTGCGTACTAACCGGACATTCGTCATGGAAACACGTTCAAAAAAAGGTGTAAATGTTATGTTGACTGTATCTGAAAACTTCGTTCGAATTTTCCAAGGCATCATGAAGTTTTTATTATCATATGTAAATAGAACATCCTCATGAATTTTAGTCATCAAACCATCAACAAACACCGCGTTTTCAGTCATGCCTGTCCCATCCGTCCATTTACCACCGAAATTAAGTCCAATGCGACGACCACCAAGACGCTGAGATGCCATCGCCCAGTTCCATTCTGCTTTTCGCGGCCAGATTCCTCTGCCGTAATCGAGAACAGCAAAACTATAATCTGGATTGAAATCGTACCGTTTGTCCCCGATTTTAACGAACCCGGATGTTGGTAATGAATGATGCTTAGCTGTGAACTGGAAAACGTCCCTGCTCCTAGGTATAACAACATTCAATGATTCATCGTTAATTGGATGACCAATATGGAAATCTGCATGTAGTACTTCATTATCAAAGTCTGGGATTGTCACGGACAGATGGGTTTCGCCTTGAATATGTATGATCTGGACAGTTAGATTATCATTCACGAATTTAACGCCATCCAACACGTTTTCAGGCATCTTCACATTGCGCCCAATTGGAATCGTTATTTGCTTTTCATAAAATCGCTGCGTTTCATAATTTAAAATATAGACAAAGCAGACAGCTGCATAATCAAGATGGCTAATCGTTGCGGAAAATAACAAATCTTCCCCGTACACACACCAATAATTCCACTTCTTCTTCCGCATGAAGTGGTTCTTGAGATTGCTCTGGATGAAAGGCTGACGTGCGAAGCCGATTGCTTCTGGATTCAATAACCCTTTGTTGTCACATAACGCAACGGGTTCGGTAATTTCTCTTTCTGCATGCTGCATATAGACTTCCCCCTGCCTATTGTCTTTTTCAAATCATCTTGCTATACTTCTTATTGTATCAAAGATACGGGGCATTAGCTCAGCTGGGAGAGTGTCACGCTGGCAGTGTGAAGGTCAGGGGTTCGAGCCCCCTATGCTCCATATAGGTTTAGAAGGGTGTCCAGTATAACTGGGCCCTTTTTTTGTTCGAAAATAGTCTTTCGTGCTGCGAGTAGTAAAATGGGAATCCATACATAATTAATCCAACGATAAATACTGTTAGCTCCAAATCTTGTTCTGAGAGAACGAGGTTAGGAGCTAACAGTATTTTTAAAATTCATGATAAAATAAAAATAAACGCACGATTATATCATATTTGCTAACTTTATATATTGAACCACGTCTGTTGATTATCCACTTTCTTACATGAGCTACCTGTAAGAAAAGCATACAGCCTACACTTGTACATTTTCGGCGCGTTTTGGACGAAATAATCACTTTGTTCTTGATTATTGGAACAGAAAAAGTGAAGAGGAGAAAAACGGATGGAATTATTAACGATTATCTTAATGTTGCTAGTCTTATTGCTTGTTACAAACGTTATTGGGAATTACGTGACACTATTACCAACTGCATTAATCCAAATTATTGTGGGGCTTATTTTTGCATTAGCTGTTAAAGATTTTACAATTGAAGTGGAGACAGAATGGTTTCTTCTACTGTTTATAGCACCACTTTTATACAATGAAGGCGCTCATTTTCCGCGAGAGGAATTATGGAAAATGCGTGCGTCAATTTTTGGGAATGCTATTATTTTAGTACTTCTAACTACGATACTTGGTGGAATATTTGTCCATTGGATGATTCCAGCAATTCCTTTAGCAGCTGCATTTGCGCTCGCAGCAATTCTATCACCGACGGATCCAGTTGCTGTAAATGGCATTGCGAAACGTATTCAAATTCCAACTCATATTATGAATTTAGTGCGTGGGGAATCTTTAATCAATGATGCTTCAGGACTTGTTGCATTTAATTATGCTGTTTTAGCGGTGGTAACCGGTTATTTTTCAGTTCAAAAGGCTACAGGAGACTTCTTATATATGTTTATCGTTGGGGCATTGCTTGGTATCGGGCTTGGACTTTCGATTAATTTGCTTCGCTACGTTCTACGTAGAGGGGGATTTGTCGACGTAGTATTCCATTCGCTATTACAAGTTTTAACGCCATTTATTATTTTCTTTATAGCAGAGGAAATGTTCCATGCATCAGGTGTTATAGCGGTTGTAGCAGCGGGGATTATCCATGCGCTTGTAAGAGAGCGTACAGAAAACTTTAGAGCGCAGGAGCAAGTGTTGACGGATAACCTGTGGTCAATTATCGCATTTGTATTAAACGGTTTAATTTTCTTACTGTTAGGTTTAACACTCCCATCTGCAATGCGTTCATTA
Source organism: Sporosarcina sp. FSL K6-1540 (assembly GCF_038620285.1). Classification (NCBI taxonomy): domain Bacteria; kingdom Bacillati; phylum Bacillota; class Bacilli; order Caryophanales; family Caryophanaceae; genus Sporosarcina; species Sporosarcina sp. FSL K6-1540. The sequence goes on along the minus strand of NZ_CP152018.1, from coordinate 1,209,318 downwards.
CTGGAAAATGAACAGATGAGTAATTGGCTGTTGTTAGGGTATGTTCTTGCATTAGGTTTCGTCGTACTCGGTATACGATTTTTGTGGTCGCACACCATTAATCATTTCGATTATTACATTTTGAAAAATGTGACAGAAAAACCATCTCTGAAAACAAGTCTAATTACGAGTTTGGTAGGTGTCCGTGGAACGATTACAATGGTCGGTGTGCTATCGATTCCATTTTTTACATCAACGAACGATTTGTTCCCAGAGCGTTCACTTATTATCTTTTTGGCGGCAGGCGTTATTCTATTGACACTTATTATGGCAACAATATTTCTACCTATCCTAAGTAAGGGGGAAGCGAGCACGCATACGACCAGTTCAGATTTAACGAATGAAAAGCAGCGTATGATCATGGGAGCTATTCAGAAAATCAATTCGGAAAAAACAGAAGAGAATGCTTCGATTGTCTATGAATTATTAAACGACTATACACTCATGTTGCATATGTTGCGGTCGAAAAATAAAAACGAAGAAGAGCTACGAGAATATAACGAGCAGCTGAAGATGGAAAGATTGCATTCTTTAATGTTGGAGCGTCAATATACGGAGGAATATATGAGTGTGCACCAAGTGAAGATGGTTACGTTAAAAAGTATCGAAAAGTCGGTTTCGATTCGTGAAAAGGCGGCAACAAGCGGTGCGAATCACTTTATCCGTCAGCGGTTCTATCAAGTACTGAGAGATTGGAAACGCGGGCGCTTAAGTGACCGAGAATTAGAGCAGGTTCAGGAAATGGAAGATGCGGTGCAAATATTTACGTTTGAGAAAGTACTAGCGGGTTTGGAAGAACGAGCTTCTATTAGTGAACAACCAGAAGTTCTACACAATATGATTTATTATTATAAACGCCTTCTGAATAAAAAGGAATTGCCCCATAAAGTAGAGATGGATCAATCCATTTTAGACGAACAAAAGGAGATTCTATGTTTGAATGCTATTGAAGTGCAGAGAAAAGAGATTTCAGAAATGTTCAAGGACGGTGCAATCAGCACGGTAGAAGCAAAAGAGCTTCGACGTTTTGTAAACTATATGGAAAGTGTAGTTTTATACGAATATGTCGAATAATGTTAGCCGAAGAGTGGTCGTTCAGAATATCCGGATATTACTTCAGGGGATTATTGAAGAGCGTTCATAAGCTGAACTTCACGCTATTAGTATGAAGGTCAGGGGTTCATATATCACTACACTTCATAGGATTACGAAAGCGTTCGGTTTATCCGAACGCTTTTTGTTGAATTAAAGGAGTAAATATACATTAATATAAGTATTAATTAATAGAGTAGTGCTATATAACTTAGTCCCTTACAGATAAAGCTTGTAGTCTTGCATATTTTAACAAATACATTAATTTATTGTATATAAATGGTTAGAATAATTTAATTATTCTTGTAGACAGATTAATAGCGTTACTTTATACTTTACATAATTCATCAGAATGGGTGAATGTTATTTACATAATACTAAAGGGGGATGAAAAACAATGAAAAAGTGGTTAACAGCGACATTAATGATTGCAGTTCTACTTGTTGCAGGGTGTAGTAAAGATGCTGGGGGCGTCACTACAGAAAACTCGACTCTGCAAAACGTGGCGAAAAACAAGAAGCTAGTAATTGGGATGTCGCCAGGGTACTTCCCGTTTGACATGAAAGATCCAAATGGTGATTTTGTAGGCTATGACGTTGATACTGCAAATGCTATTGGTGAATGGTTAAAAGTAGATGTGGAGTATAAACAATTCACATTTGACGGGCTTGTTCCGGCACTTCAAACGGGAGAAATCGACATGATTCTTGCAGGTATGACAATCCGAGGAGACCGAGCACTTGTTGTCAGTTTTTCCAACCCATATTATAAAACTGGCCAAGCACTTATGGTTCCTGCCAAAGATACTTCGACGAAGTCTTGGGAAGAACTTGATGTGAAAGGGAAAAAAATTGCAGTTGGTATTGGAACAACTGGGGCACTCTTAGCGAAAGATCTTTTCAAAAATGCTGAAATAATGGATTTTGAAGAATTCCCATCTGCTGCAACAGCAATGGCGCAAGGGCAAGCAGATGCTGTTCTTTATGACGAACCTGCCATCGCTGTATGGAAACTTCGCAATGGCGATCAAGTCAGAGCTGTCGAAGGCCTAATTTCTTCAGAAAATTTAGGAATTGCAGTAAAGAAAAATGACATTGAAACAATTTTGTGGCTTAACTCATTTTTAGCGAACTATATTGATAGCCCAGCTGAATTGGCTTCAAGAAATAAGTGGTTTGAAACAAGCGATTGGTTGAATGAAGTCGTAGAAGAATAACCACTTCTTCAATTTCAGAGGGGGAAATTAAATGGGCGGCTATAATTATGACTGGAGTATTATAACAAACAATATGGATATATTTATTGATGGAGCGTTGAAAACGTTGGAAATTTCAGCGATAGCGCTTCTGATTGCTATACCCATAGGAATCATTTTTGGACTAGGACGTATTTCAAGAAACAAATTCTTTCGACTTATTTCCTCTATCTATGTGGAAGTGATGCGCGGTGTACCATTACTTGTTCTTCTATTTTGGATATTTTTTGTACTTGGTCAATTCGTTAGACTTGGATCTTATTGGTCTGCCATTTTAGGCCTTGCTATTTTTTCGGGGGCGTTTATCGCAGAAATTGTTCGTTCGGGAATTCAAGCAGTACCAAAAGGACAAATGGAGGCTGCGCGTTCATCAGGCATGTCCCACACGAATGCAATGCGATATATCGTTTTACCACAAGCGTTTCGACGAGTGTTACCTCCTTTGGCATCACAGTTTATCATTTTAGTTAAAGACTCTTCTCTTGTGTCTGTTATTGCAGCGACGGATTTAACGTTGAATGCAAAAAATCTTGTCGCAACATCGTTCCGCTCGCTAGAAGTATGGACATTTGTCGCGATAGTTTATTTAATTATGACGTTCAGTATGTCGATGATTATACGATATTTTGAGAAACGACTTTTATCGCGCGAGAACTGAGTGTAAGCTTGTTATGAAGGAGTGTTTTTTATGATTACCATTAAAAATGTTAATAAATCCTTTGGTGCTCATCAAGTACTAACGGATATATCACTTGAAGTACCGAAATCCAATGTAATCGCACTTATTGGACCGAGTGGTGCCGGGAAATCAACGCTCATTCGGACATTGAATGCGCTAGAACCTATTGATAATGGCGAAATCATTGTGGATGGCGTTTCTATTCACGATAAAAAAACGAATATTAACAAAGCGCGCATTAATATCGGATTTGTATTTCAGAATTTCAACTTGTATCCATTTTTGACAGCGCTTCAAAACGTGACAATAGCACTCTTGAAGGTAAAAGGGATGAATAAAGAGGCAGCGGACAAGAAAGGGAAAGAATTGCTTATCTCTTTAGGCCTTGGCGACAAATTCGATGCATATCCTGGTCGGCTTTCTGGTGGACAACAGCAACGTGTAGCTATTGCACGGTCGCTCGCCATGGATCCACAAGTAATGCTATTCGACGAACCGACATCCGCACTCGATCCGGAAATGGTGACAGAAGTGCTTGATGCGATTCGTAAATTGGCACACGATGGCATGACGATGGTCGTCGTTACACATGAAATGGGCTTCGCCAAAGAAATTTGCGACGAAATTGTCTTTATGGCGGAGGGGAAAATTGTAGAAAAGGCTCCACCATCAAAATTCTTTACGAACCCAGACTCCGAACGCGCGAAGAATTTCTTATCCAAAGTACTGAACCACTAATTTTTTTGTGCTTCAACTTTATTGGATAGTTAAAAGGCGTCAAACTCATGCAATTAACTTGCATAAGTTTGGCGCTTTTTTTAATATAAATGAACTTTTTCCATCTTTGTGTGTCTAATGAGTAGGAACGGTGGAAATGGGGTGGCATTGTGAATGAAGTTGACCTTGCTAAACGAGCGATTAAACGCGATGAGCAAGCATTTTTGGAAATCATCCATCTATATAAAGAACCGCTTTATCGAACGGCTATTGCTTTCTTGAAAAATGAGCATGACTCCGTTGAAGCGCTACAGGAAGTGACGGTTCGCGCGTATAAAAAAATTCACACTATGAAAGAACCGAGGTATGTAAAAACGTGGCTAATACGGATTATGATGAACTATTGTCAGGATCAGTTGAGGAAGAAAAAACAAAATGTTCAAAGCGATAAATTAGATGAATTTGGAAGTGAAATGGATTATACATATCTTGAAATTGAGGAGGCAATTGCAACATTATCAGAGGTCGAGCAACGATTAATTCACCTCATGTATTTTCAAGATATCAAGATTAAGGATATTGCCGTAATTGAAAGTATTCCTGAAGGGACCGTCAAGTCTAGGCTTCATAAAACATTGCGGACATTACGAAGTTTTCTTTCTGAAAAAGGGGATGTGGACCATGTTTGAAAACGAAGAAAAGCAATTGCGGGAAGTTAGGTCGAAATTAGAAGAATTTCCAATTCCAAATGAGCAGTTGAATGACGCGATTCAGAGTGGATTCTTAATTGCCAATTCAGAGTGGCGGGCGAAACGCCAAAAACGTCGAAAATCACTTTGGACGGTTGCTATCGCTGCAGTATTTTTACTCGCATTCATAACGTCCATCCGGGTGTCACCGGCCTTTGCGAATGCGATCGCTTCGATTCCTGGAATGGGAAAACTTGTAGAATACATTCAATACGACAAAGGGTTACAGGCGATTATGGACAACGATTATTATCAGACTGTCCATGCCAGTCAGATGAAGGATGGTTTAACGCTTACCATCAACGGCGTCATACTGGATGAAAGTGGAATCGTCATTACTTATACACTTGAAGCGCCTTATTCCATCGAAGTACTCGATTATAAAAAAATCGAACTTTATCATAATGGCAAGGTAGTTCCACCTGGCACAGTATCATACAATAATCCAAATCAACGGCATGAAAATAGAAAAGAAGACATAATAGAAGTATTATTCTTAGCAAAACAATCCTTTGATACGCAGGACTTTGTACTGGAACTTCAATTGGATAATGAAAAGGAAACGGCTTTTTCCCTTCCTTTTACGCTGCCGAAAGAAGTGAAGAAAGGAAAAGTTTTTGCGCTCGACAAAGTGGTCGAAGTTGAAGGTCAAAAAATGACGATTCAAGAGATTACAATCTATCCATTACGTGTGGAAGTGAAAGTGTTTTTTGATGAACCGAACTCCATGAAGATATTGAACTTTATGGATATGCGGATTGAAGATGAAAAAGGGGAAGTGTGGAGTAGCATTCAAAATGGTACGACTGGACTTGGTTTTAGTGACAATGAGCAAACTTTCTATTTGCAGAGCAATTACTTTGAACAACCTAATAAGCTATATTTTAAATTTAATAAGATGCAGGCATTGCCGAAAGACGAGTCCTATCTTCTTGTTGATCTTCAAAAACAGGAGGTCATCATGCAACCTTCTGATGGGAAAATTGAAATGACAAAAATGACTCAGAACACGATAGAAGCAAGATTCCCGCTAGCAGAAGAATTTGGCTACTTCTTGTTTTTTACAGCTGAAAATGGGGATGGGCAAAAGGTTGAGTCTAATAGTTCAAGTAGTTGGAGAGATGAAGAATATCAATATTCATCGATCAATTTCACAAAGAATTATAATGAAAGTCTATTAAAAGTATACTTTCAAGCGTATCCGAACTACATCAATGGAGATATTTCCGTGGAGCTTAAATGAACTTTTTAGATGAAATAAAGGCGCTACAATTTGTCAGAAAGGCATTCCTACTTTGTTCTATTCATACGATGGAATAAGGAGGGGTTTGATCATGTACAACAGGGAAGCGGCTGTTCGCTATGCAAACCAGTGGTGGAATGGCCGCAATCCGGCATTTCCATCATTCGATGTAGATTGTACTAATTTCATTTCACAATGTTTGCTTGCGGGGGGAGCACCAATGCATGGTTACCCGAATCGCGAAAGAGGCTGGTGGCTGCGTGGAGGAACGTGGAGTTTCAGTTGGTCGACGTCGCATTCGTTGCGTTGGTATTTAGCGGGTTCGAAAAAAGGATTAACTGCAACACAAGTTTCATCAGCTGAAGAATTAGGGCTAGGGGATGTCATTGTCTACGATTTTGAAGGTGATGGCAGATTCGATCATTCGACCATCGTCACCGCAAAAGATGGCTCAGCACCACTCGTTAATGCACATACGTTCGACGCACAGCATCGTTTCTGGGCATACAAAGATTCATATATGTTTTCGCCAAATGCAAAGTACATCTTTTTTAAAATTAATGACCAGTTTTCATGATGACTATAGTTGCGAATGTAATCGTAAAAAAGCAGTCCGTCAACTTAAGACGGACTGCTTTTCTTACGATTAGTCAAGTATCTTAGATAACTTATCTCATTTCCTCTGAAGAAATTTTTTCATGAACATTCATGCATTATGAGGATTTTGATTGTTGATCCACACCAAATAAGCCTAATGACTTTTCGTTTTTTCACAAGGCTTGAATATGTTAAAATGATGCTACGGCTATACTAGGGGGCTAACCTGTAGTCGTAGTTTTGATTATGTGTTACAAGAAAGAAAATCGTCTTTAACAACTTGTTCACGCATGCGATGGAGGCAACCTTATGACATTTATTGTAGGGTTGCGCTTTTAATTTATCGTAATACTCCACGATATGATTTCCACCGAATCGTCGCTGTTTAATCATGTTCTGAACGTTTAGATACATGATTTTACGCAAGTGCTTATTCCCACGTTTATTGATTTTATCTCTCGCTAAAAATTTCCCTGATTGGTATCGTCTAATATCGATACCTGCATATGCGTTTAGCTGTCTGTTGTTGTCAAACCTACGAATGTCGCCAATTTCCGCTATGATTCGGACGGCCGTGTTCGCTCCAATAGCAGGGAGACTACGTAAAATTTCATATTCTTTAAGTTCCTCGGCAAGGGACTCCATTTTGTCGATGCATTGATTCTTCTGAAGAAGGAGCTCTTGATATCGTTTTGCATATACACGTACTTGATCACACAGTACATCAGTTGAAGAGGCGGCTGGGTAAGATTGTTTTGCTGCCTTGAGTAGTTCAACTGCCTTTTCCTCCGCTTTTTTAACGGACAATCGTTTATTTGTATTGGCAAGTATCCGATTTTTAATGACCGTCTTTGATTGATTTATGACAAGATCTGGATGCGGATATAATTGTACTACGTTCAGGAATAGCTCGGATTTGGTTGTGAATATCTTCTCGAGCTCAGGAAAGGTTTCCTGAATGACCTTATGCATTCGGCTCCGGGCGACGCTCAATTCATCGTCCAATTCACTGTAATGCCTAGACATTCGTTTCAGTTGTCTGTAAACATCATCCGACACTGTTTCAATCCGTCTTTCGGTCGTAAAGTGTGTGAGTGCCAATTGATGTGCATCACTTCGATCCGTTTTGTGCATACGCAAAGAATCGCATTGGAGTTTTGCTTCCAAGGGATTTAAAAGACAATACCTGTATTTGTTCTCTATCATAAAACGTTCCAGAGGCCTTGAGTAGACACCTGACGCTTCAAATACGATGTGAGGATGCTCTCCATATCCGTCAATTAAGTCATCGATCAAAACTTTGAGTTCGATGAACTCGGGACGATTGTGCTCGATTTCTTTCTCCAACTCACACTTCTTCAGCGCGTTATAAACGACCATATAGCTCTTTCCCATACTGACATCAAATGCGATGACGTGTTTCATATTCACCCTCCTTGTGTGTTTTAAAGACCTCACCTTCACCTTATCGATTCCCATTTCTTATACACGATCTCGATGGATCCAACATACTTAAACCTGATTCAAATAAGGGGAGTGAAGTAGGTCGGTTTTTTATACGGATTCAAGACCCCAAAGCTGCCACGACCTATTCTTCACCTCTACTATATAAAAAAATAGTAGTGCTAACCAATGCCTTGGTCTGCACTACTGATCTTAGTATGTTTTTTACTGTCTAGACTCTAGCGCTTTTGTTTGTTCAGTCAAACCATAGAACAGCGAGCGTTCCCTCGCCGGCATGAACCGCAAGGACGGAGCTAATATCTCCAATATTCACTTCGAGATCAGGTATTTGTTCCGTGATGAGAGTTTTCAAATGCTCTGCCTGTTCTAAGACATTGCCTTGCATTAAATGAATTTTCGTTCGGCCTGGATGGTGGCCAGCGACTACTTTGTCGACCAAGTATTGAAGTGCTTTTTTCTCGGAACGCACTTTGTCTACTGGTTGTAATTCACCTTCGGGCGTAATGTGGACAATTGGTTTTACTTTCAACAAGCTCCCAATGAAAAATTGTGCAGCGCTCATTCTGCCGCCTTTGTACAATTGTTCAAGCTGTCCCATTAGGATATAGTTATGCATTGTGCCAGCCATTTTCTTAAGCTGCGCTTCAATTTCTGGAACAGTTGCACCTTCGTCTTGCATTTCTATGCCCCGTTCGATTAATCCTGTGACCCCATAGGATAAGGAAAGTGAATCGATGAATGTAACAGGGAATCCCGAAATTTCTGAGCCTGCTATAGAAGAAGCAAGTGTCCCACTCATTTTACCGGACACATGAACAGCAATTGCTTGCTCGTACTGTTCCGCAATAACCTTGTAACGTTCAGCAAATGCGCCCGCAGAAGGTTGTGATGATTTTGGGAATTCTTTAGCGTTCTTGATTTTCTCGTAAAGTTGCTGAGGATTCAAGTCTACACCATCAACAAATTGTTTTTCACCGAAATGTATATTTAAAGGTACTGAAAAGAAGTCTGGGTGTTGACGAAGTTCCTCTGAAATGTATGCTGTGCTGTCTACAATCCACGCAATTGGCTTTTTTATCATGATTAAAATCATCCTTTATCACTATAATATACGCTACTATTACTATACCATGAAAAGTAATAAGAACATATTTAGAAAACACTAAATATGTCGAAATTTAGGCAGCTTCGCTAAAAATCAATGGTTAAGGTATAATAGAAGAAGTATGTGTAAAGGGGAAATGAGTTATGAATGAGCAAGCTTTATCTGTCAGAGATGCGATTATTACGCGTCGTTCAATAAAGAACTTTAACGGTCAGCCGGTTGATCCGGAAAATATTGCCGAAATACTTGAAGATGCGGCATGGGCACCAAATCATGGCAATCGAAATCCGTGGCGCTTTGTTGTAGCTGCTGATAAGGGATATGTGAAATTCCTCGATATTTTACGTGAATATGGTGTGCCGAAATGGAAAGAACTTTCGGAAGAAGAGCTTGAGAAACAAATGAAGAAATTCACAGGACCGGGTGCAGTTGCATTTGTTATTGTCCCTGAGGACCCTCGTCAGAAAGAACGTCTAGAAGATTATGCAGCGGCAAGCATGTTTGTTCAGAACACCATGCTGCTCGCATGGGATAAAGGAATCGGAACATGCTGGAAAACACCAGGCTTCCTGGATAACCCGAAATTCAGAGAAGAACTTGGCGTTAAACCAGGTGAACGTATTATCAGTATGCTTCAATTTGGTTATTATGACGAAAGACCAAAGGCTCGACCACGTAAACCGCTTGAAGAATTTGTCACGTATTACGGTGAGGAAATCGAAGAAGCATAATGGTATTGAAGTAATTTTTGCTCGGATTGCATTTGATAATGCGATTCGGGCTTTTTTGCAGTTCTATATCGGTGGTGTTGAGCGACCCGTGCGTTGTGAAGTTGCGTTTAGACGTTGTTAACTTTATTTAAAGTGTTGTCTAGTTCTTCAAAAGCGTTGTTTAGTGACCCGTGCGTTGTTAAGTTAGACAGAAGCGTTGTTAAGTTGCATTTAGGCGTTGTTAACTTAATTGAAAGTGTTGTTAAGTTCTAAAAAACCGGACCCTCACAAGAAGGATCCGGCACACGTATCACTTTTTCAATTCATCTTTCTCAAAGCCTGCAATTTCATAATAATAATCGCCGATGACACGTAGTCCTTGGTCGAAGTTTTCCAAATGGAAGTGTTCGTTCGGTGCGTGGAAGTTTTCTGACGCAAGTCCGAAGCCCATCAAGACGACGGGTAATTCTAGTATTTCATCAAATGCTGCAACGATTGGAATTGATCCGCCACCACGTGTATAGGCAGTTGGTACATTGTAAACCTTTTCGTACGAACGTCCTGCAGCTTGGATTGCAGGATGATCGAACGGTGTGATGAACGGTTTCCCTTTATCGAATTCGGTGACTGTTACAGTTACGCCTACTGGTTTATGTTTTTCGATATGCGCATTCAATTTCTCAATGATTTCGTCTGGATCTTGGTCAGGAACTAAACGGCATGTAATTTTCGCGCCTGCTTCAGCTGGCAGTACGGTTTTAATGCCTTCGCCTGAAAATCCGCCAAATACGCCGTTCACTTCAAGCGTAGGACGAGTCCATGTACGCTCAAGGTGTGAATATCCTCTTTCTCCGAACAGTTCTGTCACGCCAATTTCTTCTTTCAGTTCATCTTCATTGAAGCCAAGTGCTTGGTAGGCTTCGCGCTCTTCATCCAATAGAGGACGGACATTGTCGTAAAACCCTTCAATTGCAATCGTTCCTTCTTTGTCACGGAACGAGGCGAGAACTTCTGCAAGCGCATGAATCGGGTTTTGGACGCCTCCACCATATAAGCCGGAGTGAAGATCGCTTTTCGCACCTTGCACGTCGATTTGTACGCCGCACAGACCTCGAAGTCCGTAGCAAACTGCAGGTTGTCCAGGTCCTTGCATGCCTGTATCAGAAATGACGATGACGTCAGCCGCGAGCTTGTCTTTGTTGGCCTCAATGTATTTTTCGAGATTTGGACTGCCAATCTCTTCTTCACCTTCAATGATGAACTTCACATTGACTGGTAAACCGCCTGTCTTTTGCATAAGTGCTTCAACGGCTTTCACATGCATGAATACTTGTCCTTTATCATCACTGGCGCCGCGCGCATATAATTTGTTATCACGAACTTCGGGTTCGAATGGTCCAGTTTCCCATAAATTCAGCGGGTCAACCGGCTGGACGTCGTAATGACCATAGACTAGAATTGTCGGTTTTCCTTCTGCGTGGAGCCAATCGCCGTAAACAACAGGCTGTCCGTCTGTTTCGTCGATTGAAAGGTTTTCAAGTCCTGCTTCTTTGAATGAATTCAGCAACCACTCAGCAGCCTGTTGCATATCGTTTTTATGTTCGGATAAAGCACTAATACTTGGAATACGGAGGAAGTCTTTTAATTGTCCAAGATGTTCGTCCCGTTGTTCTTTAAAATACTCGTCAAGCGTCTCTAAATGATTCAACACAATCCCTCATTTCAAATAATTTCGTGAATAGAAATAGTATAGCAGATGATGTAGATAGTGAGTAAGAAAGACGAACGCAAATATGAATAATATGGTATGCTGTTTGAAAGTTATTAATTGGCTGAATATATAAATATGAAATTATTTCCGGGAGGAATCGCTTTTGTTTATCGCACTTGGATTATCTTTATTCCTGTCTTTTTACTTGTCAGGAAGTGAAACAGCACTTACAGCAGTAAACAGGAGAAAGGTCCAGTTTCGAGCAGATCAGGGAGACAGGCATGCGATTAAGCTGCAGAAACTGATTTCGAAACCGGACCGTATGATTACAGCAATACTTATCGGGAATAATACTGCGAATATTCTAATGCCAACTTTAGTTACAATGATAGCAATCGACAAGGGGCTAAGCGTCGGAATCTGGACCGGAATTCTGACAGTTATTATCATTGTCTTCGGCGAAGTATTGCCAAAAACGATTGCAGCGACTTTTTCCGAGCGAGTCGCTTATATGGTTACACCGTCAATTACACTGCTTGTGAAGTTACTAACACCTTTGACGGCTTTACTTGGTCTTTTCACAAATATATTCATCCGCATCATCTCGAAAGGGGCTGTAACGAAAGCTACGCTCACAAAAGATGACCTCCGTTCGATGGTTGACATTGCTTCTATAGAAGGAACGTTTGAGATGGACGAATCGAATCGGTTGAAGGAAGTACTCGACTTTGCGGAAAAAGATGTGTCCGACGTCCTTGAAACTCATCGTATGGATATCATCGGATTACCGATTGAAGCGACGTATGAAGAAGTTCGCGACACAATTTTGGAGCATTCTTACACGCGTTATCCTGTCTACGAAGAAAGTATGGATACGATTTTAGGTGTATTTTATTCGAAAATGTTAATCAAATGGTCGATTGATCCTGAACAGACTCTTGGTGATTTAATTGACCGCAATACGTTTTACGTAGTGCAGTCTGCTAGCGTTGAAAAAGTATTCAAAATGATGCTGTCGAAAAAGAAACATATGGCAATCGTTCTGGATGAATACGGTGGAACGCTAGGTATGATAACGCATGAAGATATTATCGAAGAAATGATTGGCCAGGACATTGAGGATGAGACAGATGATGACGAAGAAGAACTTGTCTATGAAAAGACGGATACTAGGTTAATCTGTCATGGCAGGCTTGAAATCGTGGATGCGATGGAGTTACTCGATATTGAATTGCCAATGGATCATGAGACGCTTGGAGGATTTGTACTGCAAGAGCTTGGTCACGTTCCAGAAGAAGGCGAACGCTTTACATACGATCATCTGCGTTTTGAAATCGAGGAGATGGAACGCAACCGGATTATCCGTATGACAATTACAATCAGTGAAGGTATAAACTGATTAACATGCATATCCCTGTAATCGAGTAAAACGGTTACGTTACGGGGATATTTTTTGTCTAGTGTCCGGCGTTCGATACATGGTGGTTCACAGGATGCATTCCTTCGAAAGATGCCTTGCGCTTTTCAATGTCTAGCTCCAGGCGCCAGCCGCTTGAGTCATAAGCAACCCAGCTGTGTGGCAAAGAGCGCCACGTCGCTGGGTCGACTTATGCCTGTCGCGTCTAGAAGGCGCCTTTCGCTTTTCAAGCTTACACGTTTGTAAGTATACTGAAAGAGAATACGATGGTTTGAAAGGTCCCGATTGCCGATAATGAGAACAACAGGTAGAAGACGGGGGCGTTATGTTATGAACAAAAATCTAAATGGGTTGTATGAAGAATATGGCCGTTACATATATCATTTATGTCTTAAATTAACACGTAATAAAGAGGAAGCAGAAGATCTTATGCAAGATGTATGGGTGAAAGTCGTTCGCTACAACGATCGGATGGATAGTGTCGACCATATGAAAGCATGGCTTACAACAATCTGTATGAACACATTCCGAGATCGTTACCGCAAAGACGTCAGAAGAAGCAAGCATGTGATGAACCAGCCGGAAACGCTCGATGTGCCGATTCTTGATCTTGTTCCGAGTGATAGTTTGACACCTGCGGAATTGCTAGAGCAAAATGACATTCAATCAATTGTTCAGCAAAAAATTGGTGAACTTGATGTTATTTACAGAAAAACAATTGAGTATTTCTATGTACATCAATATTCTTTGATTGAGATTGCAGAAGTAATGAAGGTCTCAATTGGTACGGTTAAATCACGGCTATTCCGCGCGAAAAAGTATTTGAAAGAACTGATGATTGCAGATACAGCAGTGCACGAATACGTCACTGCATAAGAGCGCAGCCAAAGGAGGCTGTGTTTTTTGTTTGTAAAAAAGTAATAGAGGGAAATTAGATAAATAGATTGGCATGTTTGAATGGGGATGGTTGTGTGTTGAAAAAGAACAAAAAGAAAGGCTGGAGCAAACGTAAGCGAATTATAGTGATAGTGCTGTCAGTGTATGCTCTTTTTTATATAGGTGTTGTTTTACTGAATACATTTAAAAAACTCCCCGAAGGAATTTCATACGAAGGTGATTTGCACTGGACTGACGAAGTTGATATGTTTACGGACTTGACCTATGCACAAAACAAAGACGGGGACAACATGGTGCATGAGTTGGAGATTTTCGATGAAGTCTACGCGATGATCGACCGGGCTGAGCAATTTATCGTGCTCGATTATTTCCTATTCGATCATTATTACGATGAAGACATAGAATTCCCGAAAATCGCACAAACAATGACAAAGAAACTGGTGGAGAAAAAACAGCAACATCCTGATATGCCGATTATTTTTATTACAGATCCGTTGAATACAGGATACGGTTCTTATGAAACAAAATGGTTCACAAAGATGGAAGATGCGGGAATCGAAGTCATCTACACTGATTTGGATCCGCTCCGCGATTCAATTCCAGTTTATTCTGGTTTATACAGGACGATATTCCGCTGGTTGGATATTGAGAAAACGAGCTGGATTGCAAACGCTATGTCAAGCGAAGCACCTAAAATGACGTTGGCTTCTTACATTACGTTACTGAATGTCAAGGCGAACCACCGCAAGACCGTTGTAACAGATAAAGAAGCACTGGTATCATCAGGAAATCCGCATAACGCTAGCGGTTTTCACGGTAATGTGGCATTGAAGGTGAAAGGCAGTGTACTGAACGATATTTTAGAGGCGGAAGAAGCGGTCGTCAACTATACGAATGGTGGAAAATTACCACGCGTAGAAGTGCCGGAACAAAACGGGGGAAACTATGCCGTCCAATATTTGACGGAGAAGAAAATCTTGGATGGGCTTCTTGGAGATATTGCGAAAGCGCAAGAAGGGGAAACAATTCGAATTGGGATGTTCTTCATTGCAAAACGTGATCTTGTCAATGCACTTATCGATGCTGCGAACCGCGGCGTCGATGTGAAAATGATTTTAGACCCGAATGAAAACTCCTTCGGTAAAGAAAAGTCTGGATTGCCGAACAGGCCGGTTGTACAGGAGATGCTGGAAGAAACGGATGGGAAAATTGATGTTCGCTGGTACAATACGGTTATTGGTCAATACCATACAAAACTCGTGGTTGTTCAGACAGCTAAAGAAACCTACATTGCGAACGGCTCTGCTAATTTAACTGAGCGCACGCTCGATAATTATAATCTAGAAGCCAATCTGCGGATCATTGCTCCGAATGACAGCGAGTTAACTAAAGAGATAGATACATACTTTAGTAGACTATGGAACAATGAGGATGCGCTGTACACGCTTGACGTGGAAGAATTTCAAGATGGATTCACTTTCTTCCAACGAGGTATTTATGGTTTACAGAAATTGTTGAAAATGACGACTTATTGAAGTGGGCAATAATTTTATGGCTGGTTTTTGAGTTGATATAGTTGGTTAGATAGGATATATAGTCGGTTTGCCAGCAGTTATAGTCGAATGGAAAAATGCCACACTTGTTGAATACCAAAAAGTAACCAGTGAATAACATGAACACTAACTGGTCGCTACGTGTATAGTCGATTTTGGATTGCTTTGGATTGGATGACTTCTATACGATTACCGAGATGTCTGGATATGTAGGGATGCGACTTTGTCGCATCCCTACATATTTTTGTCGTTAATCGTAGGGTGTTCCTTCATCCGTTGCGCACCAAATGGATCAGTACACGAAGTGCTAAAGCTTTTTGGGACGAAAGAATAGAGGGGCATCTACCTGGATAAAAGCCGCCAAAGATGCAATTTTGGCGGCTGAAATATTCTTTAGGGTTTGCTCATTTTTACTAGTAAAGAAGTGTTACTTTCTATAAAATAACACATGATTACATGCATACTCTTTGCTAATAGTAAGCAAGGAACGCATTGTTAACGTGCAAGAGTGCCCGAAATTGTATCTTCGGGCATTTACAATCCCTATAGAAAGTTATCTATTCGCTTCTTTCAAACATAACTGCATTTTTCACTTGAACATTGTAGGTACACGACAGGCAACTATTCGCAACAGGGTTACCGAAAAAAGTGTGGCTAGAAATGACTGAGTCACTTCTAGCCACACATGACTCACGGTAAATATGTCGTGATTAGTTCGCCGAAAGCGAACCGGAAATGATCCAGTGAAAATGGATTCTTCCAAGCCCTACTCACCAGTATTTTATGCAAATAGATGGTTAATCAACAGACGTGGAAAAATGCATAACAAAAAGGCTATCCTTTGTCCCGGATAGCCTTTTTGTTCATTCAAATTCAGCAAGTTGCTTGTTCAGTTCCGCGAGGCTTTCTTCCAACGTTGCAAGACGCAGTTCCGCTTTCTTGACGAAGCTGTCATTACCGGTCGATTCTAGCTTCTCGATATCACCTTGCAAACTGATATAGTCCATTTTGAGTTCCATGATTGCTGTTTCTACTTGACGTTTGTTCATCAGAAAAACACCTCAGCTTTTTTAAAAGTTAGAAAGTATAAGTTTTTTAACCTAGTGTCTAGACTCCAGCGCCTAGCCCCTGGGCCCACAGGACGTGGGTCATGCAGCTTTTGCGACAGGATGTCGCGATTCTAAGCTGCCTTCCTCTGTCGCTTCAGTCCTTAAGTTAAAGGCAAAGAGCGCCTTTATCTTAAGGCCCTCCAGCGCTTTTCGGGTCTACCAAGGCGCTTGCGCTTTTCCTTAGTGTAGCATATCGGACGTTTTTTTTCCTGCGCCGCCACTAGTATTGCGCTTCGGATACTCGAGGTAATAGCGTATCGCTTCGCATACAGCATCTTTTCCGTCCCCGAGCCCGAGTGCGGTTTGTCGTGCAATCGCTTTTTTGCGTAGCGGTTCGTGCAAGAGGGGTTCCATGATGGCGTTCAACAAACTCGATTGTTTTACTTTTCGACCGAGACCAAGATGAATGAAACCGTGCTGTTCTTTCGGAAAAGCAAGCCCCACTTCGAAATCATTCTGTGCGAGCACGACGCAAGGGATACCCATTACAGCGACTTCATAAGGCATGTAGCCAGAAGCGCATAAAATAATATCTGCTGCGGCGTAAATTTCGGCGTAGTTATACGGAGGCACCAATACGGTTGTATTCCGCCTTTCGAGTGCCATCATACGGATTGTACTTGTATCATGGGCATACTGTTCACCGATGAGAACGGTCACTTTGAGTGGGATTTGAAGTTGCATAATATGACGCAACGCCCGGTAGGTCAAGTTACCTTCATCCTCTTCGCCAAATGAAATCACTAAATGGGGAAGAGGTCCCAGTTGGGCTTTGCGAAGTCCAATGTGCTTAACTGAAGCCATTTGTTCGTCAGCAATGAAACTCTCTCGTCCAAGTACGTAATGATCTGGCGCACTATCATTCGATTCGACATACAATGTCTGGAATACGAGGTCAGCACATTTACCACCGTCGCCGAAATCATCGAAATGGATGATGGAGGGGACGAGTTCAGTTATTTTTTCAATCTCCTCTTGAATAGTAGAGCCGCTATCGCGGAGAAGTAGATCAGGTTTAATCGACGCGAGTGCCTGTAAAAATAGCGCATTGCTTGGGGTTGAAATTGCTTTAAATCCCTCGGGCACTGGCGGAGAATCCACTCCGCATAAGTATACGATATCTATTTCGTCAGCCAAGGCGTTTGTAATCATGGCTGCTCTGCGTGCGGGGTATGTCCCTTTTCCGTCCGACCTGGAAATATGGATGGCGACTGTTTTCTTTTGTTGTCCGTCTATTGGAATCACCCTTTCTTGCTAGATTGTTCAATTCATCCCT
The DNA here is from genome assembly GCF_038620285.1 of Sporosarcina sp. FSL K6-1540. Classification (NCBI taxonomy): domain Bacteria; kingdom Bacillati; phylum Bacillota; class Bacilli; order Caryophanales; family Caryophanaceae; genus Sporosarcina; species Sporosarcina sp. FSL K6-1540. The sequence goes on along the minus strand of NZ_CP152018.1, from coordinate 1,191,705 downwards.
ATAACCTTATGTATTGACCGATTGGGATATGTCTATTTCTAGTGGACTGAAACTGCCAGTATGGTAAACTAACATTATTTCCATTTGGGGAACGGAGTGATTCCATTGTTCGATTCACTATTATTCGAGTTAATGCTTGTTGTCTTAATCGGGATTTTATCGCAATGGACTGCTTGGAAATTTCGGATGCCAGCAATTGTTGTCATGTCTGTTGCAGGACTTCTCGTTGGCCCCATTTTCGGTCTTATTAACCCTAAGGAGAGTATGGGAGATCTATTCGGTCCAATTATTACGTTTGCCGTGGCAATTATTTTGTTTGAAGGCAGTTTGAATCTTGATTTTAAAGAAATTAAAGGCTTTAGTAAGCCGATAGCTCGTATTGTAACCGTTGGGGCATTCATTGCATGGATTGCTGGGGCGCTTGCAGCACACTATTTGGCGGGACTTTCTTGGGCAGTTGCCTTTGTTATCGGTGGTCTGTTCATTGTTACGGGACCTACCGTTATCTTACCGCTATTGAGGCAGGCGAAGCTGAAACCGCGCCCAGCCGCAATCTTGAAATGGGAATCGATTGTTGTTGATCCGTTTGGTGCATTGCTTGCGGTATTCGCTTTTGAGTTCATCAAATTTTTGAATAGCCAAGTGACATTGAATGCGTTGCTGTTGTTCTTTGCAGCATCTATTTTTGCGGTACTCCTAGGCTGGGGGGCTGCCCGGGTCATTGGAAGTGCTTTCGAGCGCGGCGGTATTCCAGAATTTCTGAAAGCGCCGGTACTCTTTGCGGTCGTCTTATTCACATTTGTTTTCGCGGATGAAATCATGCATGAGACAGGGTTGCTTGCGGTAACTGCAATGGGGATGACGATGGCGAATATGCGCATGACGTCGATGCATGACATACGGCAATTCAAAGAGAATATTTCCGTCCTTCTTATTTCGGGTATATTTGTCATGTTGACGGCGTCACTTAATCCGCAAATTCTCATCGAAATTTTTAATTTGAATATTATCTTGTATGTCTTGGCGATGCTAGTTATCGTCAGGCCGTTATCGATTTGGCTTGCAACAATCAATACGGAGTTAAACATCCGTGAAAAGATTCTAATAGGATGGATTGCACCAAGGGGAATTGTGGCTCTAACTGTTTCAGGCTATTTCGCGACGATTCTACTCGACAATGGCTACAAGGACGCAGAACTATTGACGGCGCTGACATTCGCACTGGTATTCTCCACAGTGGTCTTACATGGATTTTCGATTGGCTTCTTGGCTAAGAAGCTGAATCTAACAACAACGGACGAATCAGGTGTACTTCTCGTTGGGGGCAACCGATTCGCCGCAGAGCTTGCCCAATCGGTGAAAGAAACCGGCAATGATGTGCTGCTCATCGATCAGTCTTGGGCGGGTCTATCACATGCCCGAAAGCTTGGACTCAATAGTTACGTTGGGGATATCCTATCGGAGCAAATCGACTATCATCTCGACTTGACGCCATATCGGTATATCCTCGCAATGACGAAGACCGATACGTACAATGCACATATTTGTTCAGACTTTGCACCACATCTCGGAAGTAATAACTTGTATCAGACGGTATTCCACGTCGGGAACGAAGCTAATGAATTCACGATAACGGGAGGACAGTCGTTGTTCTCACCTGCCATTTCAATCTATGATTTGGAAGAGCGGATGAACGCTGGGCATGGTATTCGTAAAACGGTAATTACAAAACAATATAGTTACACACAATATTTACGTGAGCGGGATGACAAATTGATTTTGCTTTACATTTTACGTGCTGACGGCACAATTGAATTCTTCACACCAAGAATTGAACCACAGGCCTTCGCGGGTGATGCAATTATCGCGCTCACATCACCTGTGAAAACAATTGAACGGGTGAAAGAGCGTCTGGATGGAGTGAACGGTGAAACGTCGATATCCTATGAAAAAGTAGAAGATTTATTTACGAGGGAAGAAAAGCAGGTAAAGCCGGTTATTCCGGGAGATGCACCACTTTCTGCGAAATGAATGGAGTACCAAGTGGCTGACTAAGATCTGTAACAGGCAGATGGCCATTGCTTTTGATACATTGAACACCAATCGTAAAATATGAAATTGATGCAATTCCCTTAATCGGATTTTCCGGTTAGGGGGATTTTTTACGCCAAGGGCTGTATTCATTCGCCCGACATGCATCCAATCGCGTTCTCCCGTATAATCGATGTATGAAGAAGGGGGATTTACCTATGTCTAAATCACTTGTATTAGCTGAAAAGCCATCCGTAGCTCGCGATATCGCGCGGGTACTCGGCTGCAATAAAAAAGGAAATGGATTTCTTGAAGGAACCAATTATATCGTGACGTGGGCGCTGGGCCATCTAGTGACACATGCGGATCCAGAAGGCTATGGCAATGAATTCAAGGAATGGAAACTTGAACATTTACCGATTATTCCTGCACCGTTCAAACTGGTACCCATCCGCCAGACGATGAAACAGTTTAATGCAGTTAAAGCACAGCTTCTGCGCAACGATGTAAAAGATATTATCATCGCGACGGATGCGGGGCGCGAAGGAGAACTTGTTGCACGCTGGATTCTAGAACAGGCAAAAGTTCGCAAGCCCGTTAAACGGTTGTGGATTTCATCGGTCACCGATAAAGCAATCAAAGATGGTTTCAACAACTTAAAAGACGGCCGCGCTTATGAAAACTTATATCAGGCAGCAGTAGCCCGTGCGGAAGCAGACTGGGTTGTCGGCATTAATGCAACGCGTGCGCTGACCGTTAAATACAATGCCCAACTTTCAACGGGACGTGTTCAAACTCCGACACTTGCTATGATTGCAGAACGTGAGCATCAAATCCGTGATTTTAAGCCGAGATCATTCTACGGTATGCAAGCATTGACGGAAACCGCGAAGTTTACATGGCACGATAAAGCGGGTCAAACGCAGTCGTTCGATAAAGAACAGGTTGAAAAGTTACTCGAGAAAATTGACGGGGTTCATGCTGGAAAAGTGATAGAAGTAAAAACGACACCGAAGTCACAGCCAGCACCGCATTTATTTGATTTAACAGAGCTCCAGAAAGAAGCGCACCGTCGTTGGTCGTGGTCAGCGAAAGAGACGCTGTCGACATTGCAAAATTTATATGAGCGCCATAAAGCGGTGACGTACCCGCGTACCGATTCGAAACATCTGACATCAGATATGGAAAGCACGTTGAAAGAGCGCATTAAAGCTGTGGATATTGGTCCATATCGTAAAGCGACCAACTCACTTCTGCGTGCTGGCACTGTTAAACCGCAGAAAGGCGTCATTGATGACAAACGTGTATCAGATCATCATGCCATCATTCCTACCGAGGAAACGCCAATTCTTCAAAACTTATCTGATAAGGAACAACGTTTATATGATTTAATCGTCAAACGTTTTTTAGCTGTCTTCTTCGGTCCGTTCCGTTATGACCAAGTAACCGCTGAACTCGCAGTTGGCGGGGAGACATTCAAAGCAAAAGGGCGTACTGTTACGGATGAAGGCTGGAAAAAAGTTTATTCGACAGAGGAAGAAGAGCTAGACACGGATACACTTCCACCATTTACAAAAGGTGAAGAAGTGAAAATTCAAGCCATCGTTATGACGAACGGTCAAACAAAACCGCCTGCTCGATTCAATGAAGGAACTTTGCTTGCAGCGATGGAAAATCCTTCGCAGTTCATGCAGGGGGAATCAAAAGAACTTATCAAAACGATTGGTGAAACAGGCGGACTCGGAACAGTTGCAACACGTGCAGATGTCATTGAGCGGCTATTCAACTCGTTTGTTATGGAGAAAAAAGGTAACGATATTTACACGACATCTAAAGGACGCCAGTTGCTTGAGCTCGTTCCAGAAGATTTGAAATCACCAGCACTAACAGCGGAATGGGAACAAGGTCTAACAAAAATCGCGAATGGCCAGATGAAAAAAGAAGAATTTATGAAAAATATGATTGGCTTTTCGAAGCAAACCGTTACTGAAATTAAAACAGATGATAAAAAATATAAACATGATAATGTCACGGGGAAAGCGTGTCCAGATTGCGGTAAACTACTGTTAGAAGTGAACGGCAAACGTGGAAAAATGCTAGTTTGTCAGGACCGTGAGTGCGGTCATCGTAAAAACGTCTCAATGCTGACGAATGCTAGATGCCCAGTTTGTAAAAAGAAATTGGAGATGCGCGGAGAAGGCGACGGGCGAATTTTCGTTTGTAAATGTGGTCACCGTGAGAAGTTATCGGCATTTGAGAAGCGGAAAGAAAACTCGGGTGGTAAGAAAGCTGATAAACGCGATGTTCAGAAGTACATGAAAAAACAAGGAGCACCGGAAGAGTTGGAGAATACGGCGATGGCAGATGCGCTAAAGAAACTATTTGATAAGTGATTCCTTTATAGCGCTTTCGTAGGGTTTATTCTTCAAAATGAATTGGGTATACTTGAGTTAATAGATTTATGCAAATACGACAGTGTGGAGGTGAAGTAAGATGAATGCCGTTATGACCCAGGCTATAGCAAGCGATCCTATACAACGATATGATGCAAGCAGGCGCAGGAATGCTGAAAGTGCTTATAATCGTAATGTGCAATACAATGGGCAGAATCAGAAAACGGTTGAAAATCTAGAGGCTTTGTTGATAGGTAAGAAAGAACCTGAAATCGATCAATCGAAGAGGCCTGAACCTCGGCAGCTTGGCGCAGGACAAATGAAGCAGATTGCGCTGCCGATTGGAACGACGCTTGAAGAGACGATTGCTAGTTGGAAAGATGTGCGGGCTGAAGCAATATCAGAACCGGAACCGACAACGGCGGATTATAATCTTGCAGCAACTGCATCAGCAAAAATTATGCGGACAGAAGCGCAGATCATATTGCACAACAGGGCTCAATCCGAAATTGACATTACCTCAGCACGTGAAGAAGCCGATACTGCAAAAATGGCATCCAAAGAACTTCCCTCCGATCTCGAGCGCGAAATACTCATTACGCAAAGACGGTACGAAAAGGCGATTTCATCTTATTCTTTTCAAGTTTTAATGAAACAGAAGGGATTTGAAATCGATCGGCCGAGCTTTTATAAAATTGCATGAATGGATACGGAAGGTCGCCTAGTAAATGGCGACCTTTTGTTGTTGGAAAGGTGAGATGAACGAATGGCAAAGCAAGGTAAGCAAGTAAAAACGAATGCAGTGCGGATTTTGGATGGGGAAAATGTAATCTACGAACTAATGGAATACGACGTAAATGACGGTCTGGTGGATGGGATTTCCGTCGCAGAAAAAACAGGGCAAGCAGTGGACGTCGTTTATAAGACGCTTGTCACGATTGCGGGACCACGTGAACTATTCATTTTTTTAGTACCAGTAGCTGCCGAACTTGATTTGAAAAAAGCGGCAAAGGCTGCCGAAGTGAAAAAACTTGATATGCTACCGTTGAAAGAGCTGACGAAAGAAACGGGCTATGTGCGCGGAGGCTGTTCAGCTGTCGGGATGAAAAAGAAATACCCGACATTCATTGACAAATCAGCCGAAAGTCTCGACTCGATGATTGTTAGTGCGGGTAAACCAGGATTACAAATGAAACTGATTCCCGGAGAGTTGGCTAGGGTGACTGAGGCACTTTTTATCGACATAGTGAAAAGTTGACGGTCTGTATATAGGATAGAAGCCATGTTACAATGAATAGATTACAAGTAAGACATTCACGTTAGCTACGTGGGTGTCTTTTATTATTGCTAGCTACTTACACTATCATTAGGGAGAAGGACTTATATGAGAAAGATATTAATATGGAGATGGACATTCTTTTTGGTGGGTATGATGGTTCTGTCGCTAGGCATTTCAATGACGATTAAAGGTCAAAAACTTGGAATCGCTCCGTGGGATGTATTGCATGTCGGATTGTACAAAAACTTCGGCTTGACGATTGGAACATGGGGGATTATTTCAGGATTCATTATTATCATTTCAACTGCTGCTGTTTTGAAAGAATGGCCGCAGATTGGCACATGGCTGAATATGATTTTAATTGGACTCTTTATCGATTTATTCAACTGGCTGCTACCAGATATCACTTCGATGGGTGCGCAAATACTGATGTTCTCAGTGGGTGTAATTGTTATGGGGTATGGCGTTGGAATCTATATTTCACCAAATATCGGAGCGGGTCCGCGGGATAGTCTTATGCTCGTCTTTGTTAAAAAAACGGGAGCCAGCGTAAAAAAAGTTCGTACTACACTTGAAGTCATTGTCGCACTTATAGGCTGGTTATTCGGCGGTCCAATTGGAATTGGGACTGTGTTAATTGCTTTATTCTTGGGGCAAATTGCTCATTATACATTGCCACAATGCCGCAAGTTCTTGTTGAAAGTTATCGGCGAAGAGGAAGAAGACGCTTTATTTTAAATCGAAACTCATTAATTATTTTTAAGCATGTGCCTCGAAGCCGTGCTTTTTTTTATTGTCTGAGCATACGTTAATCGTATGTACAGAAAGGATGATCGGTATGTATGGAACGATAACCCAATATATGGGGACAGCCTATACAGGTGCTGGTATCTCCCATAAATATGACAAACTAATTGCATCGGCTTCACAAACGTTTTTTCTAAAATGTCCACCGACAAACGCCATCTCAAACGTGTTGAATGAAGCTACTACGCATTACTTAAAGCGTGGCTATGACGTCGATCGATTCATGGATCCTGTGCAACCCGACAAAACGGATGCAATTTATGTTAAAGGACCGAACTTGCTTATTCTACAAGCGTCACATCCAGTTGCACTCGAACCAGCGGATATCGGCGGTAAGCATAAAGTGATCAGCTTTTACGATGTCTATGATGAAGTCAAGTTGGTAGGGCAAAATGGAATAATTGTTGAAAAATTAGCTGAGTCTGGAATTGCACTCGGCAAAGCATTGCAATCGCTAGCGGAAGCAAAAGATATTCATGACGATTGGGAAAAAGTGAATATCAGAAGGATGATGTGGGAGGTTCATGAAAACAAAATAGCATCATTAAAAGAAGAATTATTTGGAACAATCAAGCTGAATAAGGAAGCGGCTGTCTCGCACAGGCTAATCGGTTCATTGACATCTGGAGGGGCGCAAGATTTCATCCCATCCATTACGAAGCGTTTGGAACGGAGAATTCTTATTAAAGGCCTTCCGGGAACCGGGAAATCGACACTTATGAAAGCGCTAGGCTCCGAAGCGGAAAAGCGTGGATTTGACGTTCAATATGGCTGGTGTGGGCTGGATCCAGCGGGAGTCGATTTAGTTATTTTCCCTGAACTGTCGGTATGTCTTCTTGACGCAACGAATCCACATGTTTACGATGTGGAATATCCGGGGGATGAATTGCTGGACCTCGTGCATATGTGTGAGGAAGATGCAGAGGCGGAAAAGGAAATCAGTGTAATTCACGAAGCCTACACGGAGAAAATGCTTGACGCGGCTGGCTATATGCAGGCCTATGCACAAGCGGAAAATAGCATGAAAGCTACGATGGATACTGCGATTATGCCATCCGTTTTTGAAAAAAAATCGAAAATTCTTTCGGAACTAACTTAACAAGTATGCGCTTTATACTACGATTGGGCCGGTCGTATGCTAAAATGGGGGTATCATTTGTTTGAAAGGAAGATTACATTGTCAAAAAAACTCACTGCATTTTTACAGGAGAATCTAAAAGAACTTCGCGATCAAGGACTTTACAACGAAATTGACCCTATTGAAGGACCAAACGGCCCAATCATTAAAATTAAAGGAAAAGATCTTATTAACTTGTCTTCAAATAACTATCTGGGACTTGCAACAGACGAAGATTTGAAAAAATTGGCGATTGCCGCAACTGAAAAATACGGTGTCGGTGCAGGTGCAGTCCGTACAATCAATGGTACGCTCGATATCCACGTTCAGTTGGAAAAGAAGCTTGCTGAGTTCAAAGGAACGGAAGCTGCAATTTCTTATCAATCGGGCTTCAACTGTAATATGGCGGCAATTTCCGCTGTCATGACTAAAAAAGACGCGATTCTTTCGGATGAATTAAATCACGCATCTATTATCGACGGCTGCCGCCTTTCCGGTGCGAAAGTCATTCGTGTTAATCACCAAGATATGGACGACCTCCGTGCAAAAGCAAAAGAAGCAACGGAATCCGGCCTGTATGAAAAAGTGATGTACATTACGGATGGCGTGTTCTCGATGGACGGCAATATCGCCAACCTTCCTGAAGTTGTGAAAATCGCGAAGGAATTCGACTTGATCACTTATGTCGATGACGCGCACGGTTCAGGCGTTACTGGTAAAGGAAAAGGGACCGTCAAACATTTCGGTCTTGAAAAAGAGATTGACCTCCAAATGGGTACCCTATCGAAAGCAATCGGTGTTGTCGGCGGCTATGTTGCAGGAACGCAGGAATTGATTGACTGGCTGAAAGTTCGTTCACGTCCATTCTTATTCTCGACGGCACTTCCTGCAGGGGATGTCGCTGCGATTATGGGCGCATTGGACAAGATATCGGAATCCACAGAGCTGCATGATAAACTTTGGGAAAACGGTAATTACTTAAAAGCGGGACTTAAGAAATTAGGTTTCAATATCGGTGCTTCTGAAACACCAATCACACCATGCATCATCGGCGAAGAGAAGCTGACACAACAATTTTCTAAACGTCTTGCGGAAGAAGGCGTCTATGCTAAATCAATCGTCTTCCCAACAGTCGCTAAAGGAAAAGGTCGCGTCCGCAACATGCCAACTGCAGCGCATACCAAAGAAATGATTGACGAAGCACTCGTCATTTACGAAAAAGTTGGTAAAGAACTGAATGTAATTTCATAATAAATGAGGAATCCCGGATGGCTTGTATGCTGTCCGGGATTTTTTAGGGGTTAGAAGGATCGCTGTGGAGTCATGGCAAGCAATCACTTAATCAATCGACTGGACCTAAACTTGCATCCTTCAAGACAAATAGGAGAAAATGAAAAGAAAAAGGGGGAACCCTGATGACGTTTGAAGAAGTGATGAAGCAGTTTGAAGAATTCGGCAATGAACAAACGAAGACAACATTCTTGAATCATGGAGCATCCGAACCGTTTTTCGGTGTTCGTGTAGGCGATTTGAAGAAAATCTTAAAGTATATTAAGAAAGATCATGAGCTAGCGCTTCGACTTTATGACACTGGAAATTCGGATGCGATGTATCTCGCAGCGCTTGCAGTGGATCCAAAACTGATGACAGAGGATGATCTTCAGCGGTGGGTAGACGCGGCGAATTGGTATATGAATGCAGAATATGCAGTGGGATGGGTTGCAGCGGAGAGTCCAAATGCGCTTAAACTAGCAAGGGAATGGATTAGGTCTGACCGTGAAATGACGGCGGTTGCCGGTTGGAGCACTTATTCGAATTATATTACGTACGCAGGAGCGGATGAGCTGGACTTGAAAGAAATAAGTTCATTTTTACAAGAAATCTGTAACACCATTCATGAAGCGCCTAACCGAGTGCGCTATAATATGAATCAGTTCATCATTTGTGTAGGAGCCTATGTGCCTGAAATCCGTGATGAAGCAAAAAAAGTTGCAGAAGCAGTTGGGAAAGTACATGTCGATGTCGGAAATACTGCGTGTAAAGTTCCGCTTGCAACAGATTATATTGAGAAAGTACTAACACGCGGTGAACCGAAGAAAAAGAAAACGGTTCGCTGTTAATGAAAATTTGAGTAATATCAACGAACAAGCACATACTTATACAAACAAAAAGCCCTTAACTAGGGGCTTTTTTCATTCGTTAAATTTAAAAATCACCTAATTATGAAGTAACACATATCGTTGCATGTTGAATTTATTTATCTCACCACCGTGAATCTTACATTTTTCTTTAATTATACTGGAGAAGTTTGGTAGTAATTTGTAGAGGTTTAAAACAATGTTGTCTTTTCTAGGAGAACGTTTTATAATGAATTAAAGCTATAGAATCAGTGAAGTTATAAAAATATAATTTTCGTGTACTCTCCATAAATACAAACGTTTGAAAGCGGGGAATAATTTATAATGAAAAAAATCATGGTTACGGGTGCTTTAGGTCAAATCGGTTCAGAATTAATTACAAAGTTACGTTCAGAATATGGTACAGAGAATGTCTTGGCGACAGATATACGTCGCATGGATTCGGCAACAGATGGCCCATTTGAAATACTTGACGTTACAGATGCGAACAATATGCATGCGCTTGCAAAGGATTTCGGTGCAGATACGATGATGCACATGGCTGCATTATTATCTGCTAAAGCGGAAGATGAGCCATTATTTGCATGGAATCTCAATATGGGCGGTCTTATGAACGCACTTGAAGTATCACGCGAACTGGAAATGCAGTTTTTCACACCAAGTTCAATCGGTGCATTCGGTCCTTCAACACCGAAAAAAGATACACCGCAAGACACATTGCAACGACCGACGACAATGTACGGTGTCAATAAAGTTGCAGGTGAATTACTATGCGATTACTATTTCCACAAATTCGGAATGGATACGCGCGGCGTTCGTTTCCCAGGGCTCATCTCATATGTAGCTCAACCGGGCGGCGGAACGACGGATTACGCGGTCGATATTTACTACAAAGCACTTGAAGAAGGGAAATACACTTCTTATATTGCAGAAGGAACACGCATGGATATGATGTATATGCCGGATGCGTTACAGGCGATTGTTGATTTAATGGAAGCAGATCCAACGAAACTGATTCACCGCAATGCATTTAATGTAACGGCTATGAGTTTTGAACCGTCTGAAATCGCAGCTTCTATAAAAAAACAAAATCCCACTTTTGAAATGGCATACGATGTAGATCCAGTACGCCAGGCGATTGCTGATAGCTGGCCAGATTCGATTGATCCAACAGCTGCTATAAATGAATGGGGCTTCAAAGCGAACTATGATTTGGATAAAATGACAGTGGACATGTTGTCGAAACTGAAAATTAAATTGAATGTGTAAAATAAAAGCCGCGGAAAATTTTCCGCGGCTTTTATTTTGGAATGAAAGATGGCACTTCCTTATCGAGCCGATCATAAGCTAAGTCAACCGATCACATCCCACACGACCCGATCATATCTCACGTCGCCCGATCATAAGCTACGCGACCCGATCATATCCCACGTCGCCCGATCATAAGCTACGCGACCCGATCATATCCCACGTCGACCGATCATAAGCTACGCGAACCGATCATATCTCACGTCGACCGATCATAAGCTACGCGACCCGATCATATCTCACGTCGACCGATCATAAGCTACGCGAACCGATCATATCCACGTCGACCGATCATAAGCTACGCGAACCGATCATATCCCACGTCGACCGATCATAAGCTACGCGAACCGATCATATCCCATGCTAACCGATCACATCCCACGTAGAACCAATCATAACCACCCACAAAAAAGACCTTGCACTAATCTGCAAGGTCTTCATGTTTCATTAAAATAAAAGATGTGCCACTCCTGCGATAATCGGTAATGAAATGATTGTGCGCAAAAGGAAAATGGCAACAAGTTCGAAAAAGTTTACCGGAATTTTTGAGCCTAGCAGAAGTCCCCCAACTTCCGCCATGAAAATGAGTTGTGTTACTGAAACAGTGGCAACAACAAACAATGTCAACTCAGATGTAATCAGCCCATTCGCAAGAATTACAGGCAGGAACATGTCCGTGAATCCGACGACCATAAGTTGCGCCGCCTCTGCCGCCTCAGGGATACCTAGTATGGACAGAATCGGTTCGAACGGTTTCCCTAAAATCGTGAAGACACTTGTATACTCTGCAAGAATTAATGCAATTGTTCCGAAAGCCATAACGACTGGAATAACACCAATCCACATATCGAGGACGTTTTTTAGGCCCTCTGAAAAAGTTTTAACCATTGAACGACTGTTATTCGCTTTTGTTAATGCGTTTTCAAGTCCATGTGAAAAAGCACTGTATCCTTCTGGTAATTTTTCTTCATCGCCAGTAAATGGTCTACCGTCTATGTATTCTTCTTTCTTTTTTGAAAGAGGATAAATCCGCGGCATAATAAATGCAAGGATCAGACCAGTTAAAACGACCGTACCGTAAAATGGTAAGAAGTAAGCGCCAAGTCCAACTTCTTCAATGATAACGATAGAAAATGTAATCGATACAACAGAGAAAGTCGTTCCAATAATGGCTGCTTCTTTCTTCGTATAAAAACCTTCTTCATATTGTTTACTTGTTAGCAAAACACCAATTGTTCCATCCCCAATCCATGATGTCAGTGCATCGATGGAAGAACGACCCGGTATTTTGAAAAGAGGGCGCATGACTTTTACCATCATTGTTCCAAAAAACTCAAGTAAACCGAAATTTAGAAGAAGTGGTAAGAGAATTCCTGCGAATAAAAAGATTGTAAACAGGAATGTAACGAGACCGGTTTCACTTAGCAGAAGTCCCCCAGTATTTTCATTCCAAATAGCTTCTGGGCCAACTTGAAGCAAGGTAAGTACCGCTAAAGTAGCACCTATAATTCGGACGATTGTCCAAAAGAGCGATACTTTGAATAAATTTGTTATAAAGGATGGCTTGGCTTTGTCCCCTCGAATAGCCAAAAATACAACCGAACCAAGTGCCGCGATAATTAGAGTAATTGTAGCGACCCATGGCATAACCGGAGCAATCGCCCCTGATAGTAAATCGGCAAATATGGCAATTGGTATTTTCCAGTCCCCGGCATACTTCATCGGGATCATGAACAAAAGAATACCGAGAATTGATGGAACTAGAAAATAGAACCATGTGGATAAAGCAAATTTTTTCATTTTATATTCCCCTTTTTGTAACAGTATAACATGTATATGGTGAATAATTATACACATTATATTGTTTTATATCTTAATGAATAAAGTATATACTATTATAACTTTTCAGTCTATTGATTTCGGAAAACCTTGTAGCTATCATATAGTAACGAATTTTGTTCTACGGTATAAATAGTTTGATTAGTTAATAAAAATACATGAAAAAAGAGACTATAAAATCAAGGTGATTTCGTAGTCTCTTTCTATATGAATATTCCTGAAGAGAAGCATTTATAATCCTCTTATTCGAAGTCTTTATCCCACTGATAGGTATAAAAACGCTCAAAGTTAAGCCATTTAAGTGCATCTGGGTCCTGCGCTTTCCATTTTATCTCCATGTCTTTCATCATCCAAACGGTTTGGGATGCATGAGCTTTGAGTGTTGCGATTTTTTTATCTGCATTTGCTGAAATATCGTGAATGACATCGGGCTCGCCGAGGACTTCAACGGTATTATTCGCAAAGGCGAGTGTATGAAGTGTAGGACGTTCTGTTTCTGGCATTCTTCGGACTGCACGCACAACTGCACGCGCAGTAGCGTCGTGATCGGGATGAACGGCAAGTCCGGGATAGAATGTGATGACGAGTGAAGGATTCGTTTCTTCGATTAAATCTGCAATTAGTTTAACCATTTTTTCATCATCTTCGAATTCAATTGTTTTATCACGGAATCCCATCATACGTAAATCATCGAGTCCCATTGCTTCACACGCTTTTTTCAATTCTTCTTTGCGAATTTGAGGCAATGTTTCGCGATTTGCAAATGGTGGATTGCCAAGGTTACGTCCCATTTCACCTAATGTTAAGCAAGCGTAGGTAACAGGCACGCCGATATCTCTGTAAGAAGAAATGGTACCGGATACACCGAATGCTTCATCGTCTGGGTGGGGGAATACGACAAGTACATGACGTTCTTTTTTAATCATTAAAAAATTGCCTCCTTAATTAATAAGTGAATGGTGTTTCGCTGATTTCAAGTGCGACTGCAAGTTTTCCTTCTGCATCGAGTCCCGCCATAAGCAAACGCCCGTGTTCGTCGAGTTTATAATGAGTGATGCCTTGCGCATAAATCCAGCCAGATGGCAGTTTTAATCCGATGCGGTGAGGCGAATCGCCAGCCACTTTACCGAGTTCGAATTTGATAACGATATTGCGAATGAATGCTCCAGCGTTGAAAACACTTTCATTGAAGTGGGTAGCATATGAGCCGTTCGTTGTTTCAAGATGAATGTACACATCTTTATTAACAAAAGAAGTTATGAGTTCCTGTAAATGATCTGGTTTTACTAATTCCATGAATAGCCCTCCTTAAAACTGTAAACGTTCTTCTCTTTAGTATATAGAAAGGGGCTGTTGAATGCGATTCATGGGTCTTGACGTAGAGAGTGTTCGACGAATCGAGGAGTTTCCGACGAAATTGAAGAAGTGTCCAACCATTCTCGTAAAGAGTCCAACAAACCGTAAAGCTTCCAACGAAGTTCGTGAAGTGTCTAACAAACTCCTCAAGATGTCCAACAGATTTGTAGAAGTGTCCAACCATTCACGGGAAGTGTCCAACAAATCGTAAAGCTTCCAACGAAATTCGTGAAGTGTCTAACAAACTCCTCGAGGTGTCCAACAGATTTGTAGAAGTGTTCAACCATTCGTGGAAAGAGTCCAACAAACCGTAAAGCTTCCAACGAAATTGGTGAAGCGTCCAACGAACAGAACAAAAAAAGGCCAAGAGACAACAGCTCTTGGCCTTTTAATTGAAATAATGTTATTAAATTTCAGTTGTTGTGATTTCAGGTGCGCCGAAACGGTTTTTCGCTCCGTGCATAACAGGTCCGACGTATTCGTTCAGTTTCCAGCCGTTTGCAATGGCTGCTGTGACGAATTTTTTTGCCTCAAATACAGATTCCTTTACATCTAGACCATTTGCTAGGTTTGCTGTGATTGCTGCGGCAAACGTACAGCCTGCGCCGTGATTGTAAGTTGTCGCTGTTTTTTCCGCTTCAAGAAGAGTGAACGTTTGGCCGTCAAAGAACAGATCCACGGCTTTATCGTGGTCAAGCTGTTTGCCGCCTTTGATGACAACATTGCGAGCGCCTAGTGAATGGATTTTTTCTGCAACTGCTTTCATATCTTCAATCGTTTTCGGTGTTTTTGTGCCAGCAAGTTGTCCTGCTTCGAACAAGTTCGGTGTTACAATTTCTGCTTTTGGAAGAAGGAACTCAACCATTGCGTCTACTGTTCCAGGATTCAATACTTCGTCTTCACCCTTACAAACCATAACTGGGTCGATGACTACATGACTGAGGCCTGATTCTGAAATCGCGTTTCCTGCAATTTTGATGATTTCTTCTGTGCTAAGCATGCCAGTTTTAATTGCATCGATTCCTGTTGAAAGTGCAGTTTTGATTTGCGATTTCAAAACGTTGACTGGCAATGAGTAAACGCCGTGTGACCAATTATTGTCTGGATCCATTGTCACGATGACCGTAATTGCCGTCATTCCATATGTACCGTGCTCTTGGAATGTTTTTAAGTCCGCAGCAATCCCTGCGCCGCCTGATGTATCGGATCCTGCGATTGTTAAAGTCTTTTTAAGCGTCATAATTGGTCTGTCTCCTTTTTTGGATAAATTCTAACTTAATCTTATCAAAAAAATCGGAAATTACAATTGTCCGATGTTATCAGCTTTCATCATTTTGAAAACGGAGTATGTGAGCAGTGCCGCAATACTACAAATCACAGCAGCACCGATAAAGTGTTTGCTTATCATAAGCCCGATTGCAAGAGCAAACATGACGATAATTCCACACCCTATAAAAATAAGGAAAACGACGAGTCCAGCGTTTTTAGAACGTTCTGGCACGCGATTACCATGTTTCGCGGCTTCAGAAACTTTTTTCATTTTGTCGCGTAATTGCATATCAGCCATGTCGCATCCCTCCCATACAATCGTACCATGTCTTTCTAGTTGTTTGAAAGGGAACTTTCCTATAATGTTAACGTATATGATAGTGTCGGAAAAAGAGGAAAAGAGGGATGAAGTGGCGGATGACAAGAAAATCGAACAACTAATGAAAGAATTAAAAGCTTCCAAAGAACAAACTGCAGTGACGGTAGAAGAAGTAGAAGACCGTCCGCACGGATTTTGGCGTGTCGGGAAAGTGTTTTTTTCGGTATGGAAAAAGTCGTTCATCGCAATTGCCCTTCTAATTTTACTGTTGATTGTCGCTTTGCCGTTTGCAACATTCTTCATTTTAAAACAAGGGAGCACATTTACAGAACAAAAAGGCGCATTCCTTGAACAAATCCAAGACTTGAACGAACTCGCAACTGCTGAAGCTTATACCAAGGTTATCATTGAACGACAAGATAATACATTGTTTGGACAAAGCATCGGACTCAATTTACCAGGAACGAAACGGCAGTTGTTGGTTGTTATTCCGGGATCAGTGAAAGCTGGTGTCGACATGTCCGGCCTTACGGAAAAAGATGTCGTTGTCGATGAAAAGAAAAAAACAGCAAAACTTACTTTGCCGCCTGCTACCTTTTTAGGAGGAGCAGAAATTTATTTTGATAAGGTTGAAGTGTATTCCTACGAAGGAGTCTTCCGAGAAAAAGCAAATATTGAAGAGGCCTATGAACTTGCCGCTGAAGCAAAAGTGCTTATATTGGAAGATGCCACGGGACAAGGTGTCTTGCTAACGGCGCAGCAGAATGCCGAGAAAACACTAAAAGAAATGTTTTCATTTGCGGGCTACGATGTGACGATTGAATTCAAGGAGCAGTGATGGGTTGTGCATAAGGAACTTTTCGGTAACGATTGGGATGAAGTCTTGGATGATGAATTCGAGAAACCCTACTATAGTAAGCTGCGTGAATTCCTAAAGAAGGAATATGAGGAAGAAATGATTCATCCACAGATGGATGATTTGTGGACTGCATTTAAGTTGACTCCTTTTAATGAGGTAAAGGTCGTTATATTGGGACAAGATCCGTATCATGGACCTGGGCAAGCACATGGATTAAGCTTTTCCGTAAAGCCCGGCGTCAAAATACCGCCTAGTCTTCGCAATATGTTCAAGGAACTCGCAACTGATATCAATTGTCTAATTCCAGAGGGCGGGACATTGACGGGATGGGCGCAACAAGGCGTACTCATGTTAAATACGGTACTTACTGTAAGGGATGGACAAGCGCATTCGCATCGCAAACAAGGGTGGGAGACGTTTACGGATGAAGTAATCCGGCGTTTGTCGGAGCGAGAAAATCCAATCGTCTTCGTCTTATGGGGCCGTCCTGCGCAAGAAAAGAAGAAACTCATTGATGTATCGCGACACGCAATCATCGAATCGGTTCATCCAAGCCCGTTAAGCGCGAGTCGCGGTTTCATCGGTAGCCGTCCGTATTCGAAGACCAATCAGTTGCTTGAATCGTGGAATGAGACGCCGATTGACTGGTGCCGAATAGGCGGCGTGCTGTAAGTAGAACGGTGATAGTACTAAAGTTGAGAGAGAAAAGAGGTGGAGCATTGTGGCAGTGAATTGTTTTCAATGCCAACATTTCTTCATAACATGGGATCAGCGAAATCCACGTGGCTGCAAAGCATATGGTTTTAAAACGCGAGAAATGCCATCGGTCGTCGTGAGGAGATCGTCTGGCATGGACTGTTTGCAATTTGAACATAAGAAAGGGGACACTAAACAGTGATACCATACGACCGGATTATCTCTGAAATGGAGCGGCAACTAAGTGTTGCGAGGCGCGCCAATGATGAAAGTACGATGCGGGAAGCGTTTTCCGCCGTCAGATCACTTTGCGAAGTTGCACTCGGTGGGCAAAGTAAGCGTGAAGAGAAAATTGTTCCTAAAATGCTTACAACCACTAGCGCTGTGCAGTCAACCACATCATTGGAAGGTAAACTGCTTGAAGAAGAGGATGCAAACGGCGGCTCGCTATTTGATTTTTGATAGACGATTCGCAAATGCTGATATATTGAAATCATAATAAGAAAGTAGGAGCTTATATGCCATTTTTCATTATTGCAGGGGCTGTTAACGCAGCCATCGCCGTCGCCTTTGGTGCATTCGGCGCTCACGCTTTAAAAGAGAAACTATCCGAACATTATTTAGCAATTTGGGAAACCGCTGTACAGTATCAAATGTTTCACGCACTCGCTTTGCTTGCAATCGGAATTCTTATGAGTCCATCGCTTTTTGGACCAGTCACACAGCTAAGCTGGGCAGGTTATTTGATCCTCGCGGGTATCATCATTTTCTCTGGTAGTCTGTATGTACTGAGCCTCACGGGAATCGGCATACTCGGTGCTATCACACCAATCGGTGGCGTTGCATTCATCGCAGGCTGGATCATGCTGATTGTTGCAGCTATTAAATTTTCAAACTAAAAAAATCTTCCGCGAGGCCCTATACGAGGCTCGCGGAAGATTTTTTAAATTCAGGGCTGTTGTGGAAAATACTTCACTTCATTATCAAATTCAGCATAATCAAAATAAATCATTGGAAATAGAAAACGATGTCCTGTTGTCGAATCACTTAAGATAACATGGTCACGTCCAGCAGCCTCTACGGTACCACGTACGGTTTTCGTATTTTTACCAGAGTCCAGTGCATGTTCGAATGAAAAATGGAAAGTTCCAGGTTCGCCTCTGTTTAATCGTAAAATATTTTCGATGTATGACTGTTCACGTCCGGGTGGTCCGGGTGGCCTACCTCCAGCTGGAAGCGTTACTTGCGGCGGTGTGACATGCTGATTTTGATAGGGCGGATTCCAATAGTATTGGACCATTTCTTCATCCTTTCTTCTTTTGAGTTACAGGTTAGGGCAGTCTTGAACCGTTGGGGAAAAGAAACAGTGTGACTTGAATCTACCTGTGTTCCATTGGTTATACCACTGTGCCGGGCAATCTCCTGTTGGCATGAAAAACCATAATGATCGTTCTCCCGGAGTGAAACGTTCGCCGTTGACAACGCGCCTTGCTAGATTTCGATCCAGTTCGCGAGCACGCTGATAAAAATACGGTTTCGTCGTAGCCTCGAAGCCTCCTGGACTTTGGAAAACCATATCTTGCAAACTTCGTATATCATTGAAATCGAGACATCCGGAACGTACGCGATTCACTCCGACATTACCGACTAAAAGCATGCCTAATTGGCCATCGCCTTCTGCTTCAGCGCGCATTAACCGTGCAAGTAGATCCAGTTCAGCATCCGTGTACTTTATTACTGCCACGGCACAACCCCCTTGGGGAATCATATGCGCAGCTGGAATGAAACATGCCTACCAAATACAAAAAAGCCTAACTGCAAAGTCACAGTCAGGCGATATAACTTACGATTTAGATGTTGAAAAATGCTGCTTTTTTGTCGCCTTCTAAAATCGTACCCACAAAGAATGAGCCGAATTCAGCGTAGCGTGCGCTTACTTCGTCAAAACGCATTTCATAAATCAACTTTTTGAACTGAAGAACGTCGTCCGCGAACAGTGTAACGCCCCATTCGTAGTCGTCGAAACCGACAGAACCGGAAATGATTTGTTTCACTTTTCCAGCGTAGCTGCGGCCAATCAAACCGTGTGCGCGCATCAATTCTTTGCGTTTATCCATATCGAGCATGTACCAGTTGACATCGCCATCGCGCTTCTTGTCCATCGGGTAGAAGCAGATGTATTGGCTGCGTTGAAGTTCAGGGTACAGACGTCCGCGTACATATGGGTTTTGATAAGGATCATCAGTGGACTCGCCTGCAAGGTAGTTCGATAGTTCAACGACTGACAGGTACGAATACGCTGGAATCGTGAAATCAGCGATTGCGAGTTTATTGAATTCCGTTTCAAGCTCTTGCAGTTCGTCCATTGTCGGACGCAAAGTCATAAGCATGAAATCAGCTTTTTGGCCAATTACTGTATAGAAAGCATGTGCTCCTGTTTTATCGTCATCTGTTTTTTGAAGTTTTTCAAGGTAAACAAGAAATTCCTCTACTGCTGCTTGGCGTTCTTCTTTTGAAACTAATTTCCAAGATGCCCAGTCCATCGAGCGTAAATCATGTAAAACGTACCAACCATCAAGTGTTTTTGCTGCTTCGATCATATGAAATCAAACTCCTTCATTATGAATTAACTTCTTAAATGAGTGTAGCATAGAAGGCTGTAAAACGTCCTTTGCTAGCGCTGTTGTCACGAATTTGACATGAAGTGAAACGCTTTTACCACCCGCATCATTGGTGTATGCTTAGAGCATGAGAGTATGTGAAAGGTGGCTGTCTAATGGCTGATTTATTTAAAGGAATTAAAGAAAGTTTGAGTGGCAAAAGAAAGACGATTATCCTACCGGAAGGAACGGATATCCGCGTACTAGAAGCGGCTTCACGCTTGCAAGGGGAAGGGCTAGTGAAGCCAGTTCTTCTTGGCAATGAAACCGAAGTGCAAGAAGTCGCAACTGAAGCAGGAATTGATATTTCGGAAGTAGATATCATTGATCCCGAGAGTGTTTCTTACTTTGAAGAACTAGCCGGAAAGTTCGTGGAACGTCGGGGTGGCAAAGCGACATTGGAGCAAGCACGTAAACAATTGACAGATGTAAATTATTTTGGAACGATGCTCGTTTATACAGGGCGTGCGGACGGATTGGTGAGTGGGGCAGCGCATTCAACTGCAGACACCGTACGACCGGCGCTTCAAATTATTAAAACAAAACCAGGTATCTCAAGGACTAGCGGGGCCTTTATTATGATGAAAGGCGATGAACGGCTCGTCTTTGCAGATTGTGCGATTACGGTTGCACCAACAGCGCAAGAACTGGCTGAAATCGCGATTGAAAGCGCCAAAACAGCGCAGGCATTCGGTGTGGATCCACGTGTTGCGATGCTGAGTTTCTCTACAAAAGGATCTGCCGTAACGGAAGAAACAGAAAAAGTTGCGAACGCGGTGAAAATCGCTCAATCGCTTGCACCTGATTTGCTACTCGACGGTGAGTTCCAATTTGATGCGGCCTATGTTCCGGAAATTGCTGCGAAAAAGGCACCTGAATCAGTCATTAAAGGTAACGCGAACGTCTTCGTTTTCCCATCACTTGAAGCGGGTAATATTGGTTATAAAATAGCGGAGCGTCTTGGCGGCTACGAAGCAATTGGCCCCATTCTTCAAGGATTGAATGCTCCCGTAAATGATTTGTCACGCGGTTGTTCCGCTGCAGATGTCTACAAGCTTGCCTTGTTAACCGCGGCACAAAGTCTATGAGCAGGAGAAATTGGAATGATATCATATGAGTCTTTTTTAACTATTCCCACATGGCGTTTTGTGGATGAATCCATGACAACACGTACGCGTTCCGCACTAGAATCATTCGCCGCCGACGATACGCTTTGTCATCTCGTCGGCCAGCAGATAAGCGTCCCGACAGTTCGTACATGGGTACACAATCAAACGGTCGTGCTCGGTATCCAGGATCATCGGCTACCGCATGTTACAGAAGCAGTTTCGACACTTGAAAATGCTGGTTATAACGCGATTGTCCGCAATTCAGGTGGACTTGCAGTAGTGCTTGACGAAGGTGTATTAAACATATCAATTGTTCTATCTGAACTCGACTCTTCAATCGATATTCCAGCAGGTTATGAAGTAATGCTCGCATTTGTTCGTATGCTTTTTCCGGAAGCAGGAGACCGTATTGAAGCCTATGAAATTGTAGGATCATATTGTCCGGGCTCGTATGATTTGAGTATTGATGGCCGCAAATTTGCCGGTATTTCACAGCGTAGATTGCGTCAAGGTATCGCAGTCCAAGTCTACCTTTGCGTTGAAGGAAGTGGGGCGGAACGTGCTGAGCTAATCCGTGATTTTTACGAAACGGGCTTGCAGGGAGAAGAAACGAAGTTCACTTATCCGGTCATTAAACCGGAAGTGATGGCATCCCTGTCAGAACTTCTGGACATGCCGCTCACGGTGAACGATGTTGTTATTCGTATCCAGCTTATGTTGCGCGAGCTTGCGGATCATGTGGAGATAGGCGGCTTGAAACCGGAAGAAATGGAGTTATACACCTTTTATTTGAACCGAGTCTTCGAACGCAATCAAAAAATGCTGGCGCGCGGATGAACAATCGGTTTAGTAGTGGGAGAAAGCGTTATTTTGGCGAGTAGACAACGTTTTCGCCAAACTAAACAACGTTCCGTCGAAAGTAAACAACATCTTCCTAAAACTAAACAACACCCCAGCAAAACCAAAGAAAAACCGCCTATCAATGATGATTGATAGGCGGTTCTTTTGAAACTAGGTTTCCATTTTGCTCCATTTTGAAAACCGGTGCTGTGCGATCAGCATCATCATCTAGCGTGACGAGACGGCGTGCGCGGTTCATAATTTGAACAAATTGTTCGTAATCGGCGCGCAGGGTTTTATTTTCCTGCTGCAGTTTTTCGATTTCTTTTTGGAGTTGCTCCGACTTTTCATTCGCGATTTTAGCAGTTTGCCTCCAGCGAAGTGACTCGTTATCTCCCACGCCTGTGTGATGCATGCGGACAAGAAATGCGATAACCGTATCGAGTGAGAGTGCTGATAACGGAACGGAAATCTTTTGTTCTTCCTCTAGTCCTTGCGAAGGGCTATATAATTGTTGTCCCCGTCGTTTAAAGTCTTTTCCAAGTACACGTATTGCTTGTTTGCGTTCTTTCTTCGCGTCCGAAAGCTCTTTTTCATAATCACGTCTTACAACTGCGTTCCATCTGAACCCGCAAGCTGCTGCCGTTCTGTTGAGCGCGTCCCCAACTTCTTCGAAAGCGCTAAGTTGTGTACTACCTTCGCGAACATGTCGTAGTACTGTGTCGGCTAATAAAGTATCGTTTTCTTCAATCCAAGCATCCTGTCTAACTTTCACCATCTCCGTGCCTCCAGTCATATGTTCATAGTCTCTTTCTACGGTCAGTGTGGACAGGATTTCGTTACTTTATTCATAATGAAAAAAGCATTCTATCTTTTTTTCACTCAAATGAACCTTTTTCCATCTTCCTACGAACCATTTTTACGATTATACTAAAGGGAATGAGTTGACGGAGGTGCACTATGGAATACAAAGATGAAAAACTGGTCGAAGAAAAAGTTTTCAAAGATCCTGTGCATCGATATATTCACGTGCGCGATAAAGTGATTTGGGACGTTATTGGCACAAGTGAATTTCAGCGCCTTCGCCGGATCAAACAACTAGGCACAACGTATCTCGTATTTCATGGGGCGGAGCATAGTAGGTTTCACCATTCGCTCGGTGTCTATGAAATCGTCAGACGCATCATTGACGACGGTTTCAGCGGCAGGCCTGAATGGAACAATGAGGAACGTCTAGTAACGATGTGTGCGGCGTTGTTGCATGATCTAGGACATGGCCCGTTTTCGCACGCCTTTGAAAAAGTGTTCGATCTCGATCATGAACAATTTACGCAAGCGATTTTGTTAGGGGACACAGAAGTAAATGCAGTGCTTCGTCGTGTGGCACCTGATTTCCCACAAAAAGTGGCTGATATAATTGGGAAAACCTATCCGGATAAGCTTGTTGTCAGTCTGATTTCAAGTCAAATTGATGCCGATCGGATGGATTATCTACAGCGTGACGCTTATTTTACAGGGGTGTCGTACGGTCATTTCGATATGGAACGTATTCTGCGTGTCATGCGGCCTACAGAAGAACAGGCGGTTATCAAATATAGCGGTATGCACGCAGTGGAAGATTATATAATGAGCCGTTACCAGATGTACTGGCAAGTCTATTTCCATCCAGTGTCACGTAGCGCTGAAGTTATTTTGATCAAAATTTTACATCGTGCAAAGCAATTACATGAAAGCGGGTATATCTTTAAACAAGAACCTGTCCACTTCCGCTCTTTTTTTGATAAGACATTTCTGCTTGAAGACTATATTGCGCTTGATGAAAGTATTTTATTAACCTATTTCCAAATGTGGATGAAGGAAGACGACGCAATCTTGTCGGACCTTTGCTATCGGTTTATCAATAGAAGATTGTTCCAGTACGCAGAATTTGATCCGGCAACAGAATACCGGAAAATCGGTGAACTCGAGCAGTTATTCAAGGAAGCAGGAATTGATCCGGCTTATTACCTGGTTACAGATTCGTCGTCAGATTTACCTTACGACTTTTACGGTCCAGGTGAAGAAAACGAACGCTTACCGATATACTTACAAATGCGAAATGGGGACTTAAGCGAATTATCGCGTTCATCGGATGTCGTAGATGCGATTTCAGGTAAAAGACGAACAGACCATAAAATCTATTTCCCGGAAGATGTTTTGGAAGCAGGAAAAGAACAAAATCCGCTGTATGGCCGAATTTTAGATATGCTGAAAGGGTAGGTGTGAGGGAAGGTGTTATCAGAACACGCTAAAATTGTGCAATTCATCTCAATGGCGAATGAAGTCACTGGACGAAAAAAGTTACAAAAAATGATTTATATTGCGAAAAAGATGAATTTCCCATTCGCTGAAAAATATGAGCTTCACATGTACGGACCCTACTCGGAAGAATTAACGTTGCGTATTGAGGAACTATGCGAAATGGGATTTCTGGCGGAGCGTTGTACGGACAAAGGATCGTACGTCCAATATAGCTATCAAGTGACAGGCGAGGGGGCGGGTTTCCTCGAAATGGCAGACGCTGCCCACGCAATGCTTGGAACCTGCATCGACAGCATGAACGTCAAGAGCTCCCGTTTCCTTGAACTCGTTTCGACGTTGCTGTACTTTGATCATCTTGACAAGGACGAGCAAATCGCTAAAGTCCTTATCGTGAAAAATAAACTGAACTTCTCTGCGGAGGAGATGACGGCTGCATTTGACTTCATAAGTGAAATTCAAACGTATGCGGTTCAGTGAATGAACGCAGCCTAAGTTCGCCGCGTCCTGCGGCAAAGGCTGCATGACCTGCATCCTGCAGGCCCAAGCGGAAAGCGTCGTTAAGCCCCGACAAGCGCTGAATGGCCTAAAATAAAGACGCTCTTTGTCTTTATCTTTAGGACAGAAGCGACTCGAGGGGCTGACGCTTGGAGTCTGGACAGTAAATGAACGTAGCCTAAGTTCGCCGCGTCCTGCGGCAAAGGCTGCATGACCTGCATCCTGCAGGCCCAAGCGGAAAGCGTCGTTAAGCCCCGACAAGTAGGAGGGATGCAGTTCAATCCCTCCCTACTGAATGGCCTAAAATAAAGACGCTCTTTGTTTTTATCTTTAGGACAGAAGCGACTCGAGGGGCTGACGCTTGGAGTCTGGACAGTAATAAAAGGCTGCCCCATGTCGGAAACTTTCCGTTATGAGGCAGCCTTTTTGGAAATTAATTATTGATCGCTTGGACGTTTTCCAGCGATGGAATAATGGTTTTTCGACATTTCTTCAATGATGACAGAAACATTTTGAGCAGGTGCACCTGTTGTTTCAGCAACAGCTTCTGTTACTCTTTCGCATAGCGCACGTTTTTGTTCATCTGTACGACCTTCCAACATTTTCACAGTTACGATTGGCATTACATTTCCCCCTCTCTGTATATATTGGGTATAGTATACATAGTATCAGATTTGGAGGGGACGAATAAATGACAAATGAAAATAAACCGAAACAGAAATTGGGTTTCACAATTATAAAGGACGATCCGACTGACGGTCATGGCGGGTACGGGATTGGTTCGTTGTCACTTGAAAACGTGTCACCTGTCATTATCGATGTCAATGAAGGCGTTGCGCGTATTGAGATAGGTGCGATGCATGCTAGAAGCGATACAGAACGCGGTGTCAAATTTACGCTGAACCGCGAAGATTCAGAAGGTGGCAAACCATATTGGCTTGTCTGGGTAACAATCGATTTCCGCGAACAAGGGCCATATTATGCGGGCGTTACAGCGTGTGAAATGGTCGTTAATCGTGAAAAACGCCGAGGGTATAAAGTGCTTGCCGATCACGTTAATCGGATGGATAAATCGATGAAACGGAATATCATTGTTGAGCATATGGATGATAAATCAAAGCAGATTTTAGCTGAATTCCTTGCTACTCATAACAAGGAAATGTGGGACAGAAGCGAACCAAAACTGCATGTTGATTTGAGTGTGGATTCGCCGGAGTTGTGAACAAAAAGTGACAAATTCCGCATACTTCTCAATCCGAGGTTGAATGTCAGCTTGAAAGGCAGTACACTGAAATCACAGCTTGCAATTGTAAGCTAGGACAACCGGAATCGTGCACTCCCTGATGAATAACGTATCAAACAAACCCAAGCGCGATACACCATTTAGCAGGACGCCTTGAACGGTAAAAAAGCTTTCCTTCCCCGATTTAATTCGGGAGAGGAAAGCTTTTTTGATTTTGATGAATTAGGGAGTGCCGCCCGATCATATCCCGCGCGAACCGATCATAACCAGTGCCGCCCGATCATATCCCGCGCGAACCGATCATAACCAGTGCCGCCCGATCAAATCCCGCGCAAACCGATCATAACCCAGCGCCATCCGATCATATCCCGCTCGACCCGATCATAACCAGTGCCGCCCGATCAAATCCCGCGCAAACCGATCATAACCCAGCGCCACCCGATCATATCCCACGCGAACCGATCATAACCAGTGCCGCCCGATCATATCCCGCGCAAACCGATCATAACCCAGCGCTGACCGATCATATCCCACGCGAACCGATCATAACCAGTGCCGCCCGATCATATCCCGCGCAAACCGATCATAACCCAGCGCCACCCGATCATATCCCGCGCAAACCGATCATAACCAGTGCCGCCCGATCATATCCCGCGCAAACCGATCATATCCCACACCAACCAATCATATCCCCTAAATCCAAATCACTCAAAAAATGAAAACGGAAATAGTTCAAACTTCTTCCCGTCAGTTTCGCCTACTGTGCGCTGTTCTCGTAGCACTTTATCCGTACATAGCTTTTGTGGCATATCCTTTTCTTTTACATAAACAAGCCGTTGTTTCTCGCATTCATTTACAGCGATACCACCTGTGTCAACGTCAATAATGACGCCATTGACTCCATTCGGAGGGATGAACGGTTCGGGTGGAAGACCGCGATTTACGGTCTCCATGAAGTCGATCCATATTTTTTTCGATGCCGCTTTATCCGTCGTGTCGGTCAGTTGCTTTCCGACATCATATCCGGTCCAAATCCCCGCCGTTAGTGAAGGGGTGTAGCCAATTAAGTATTGATCCGAAATCGTCGTTCCAGATTTTGCTGCATAGGGCCGCGTCTGTTTTGAGCGCATAGATAAACCAGTGGCAGTAGAATAATCGTTGAACACTGGATCGAACATACCAGTCATCAGATGAGTGAGAACAAATGCATCCTGTTCGCTGATGACATGTTTCTTGCTCTTCTTCGGATGTTCATAGACCGTTTTTCCGTCTGCATCTGATATGGATAGAATCGTCGTTGGGACTGTTTCGATACCGCCTGACGCAACTCGGTTATAGGCATTTGTCATGTCAGAAAGTGTGACAAGTGAAGTGCCAAGTGCGGTTGCAGGAGATTCTTCGAATTCACCGTCAACGCCAAGACGTTCAGCCATTTTGCTGAATTTCTTATAACCGATATCTTCAAGCGTTTTCACTGCGTAAATATTATCAGAAATAGCCAGTGCCTGCGCAAGCGAGATAGGGTGGCCAGCAAATTTACCGTTCACATTGTTTGGTTCATACGTTGAACGGCCTTCATCATAAGTGAAAATGGTTTTTTCCGTCGATAAAAATGTCAGTGGACTGAACCCATCTTCGAGTGCAGCTGCATACAAAATAGGTTTCATCGCCGAGCCGGGCTGACGCTTTGCTTGGGTCGCCCGGTTGAACGGACTTTCGGTATAATTTATCCCACCTATGAGCGATGTGATTGCACCCGTTCCTGTTTCTATCGACATGAACCCAACTTGTAAACCGCTATCCGGCATCCATTTAGCGATCGTTTCTTCGGCGGCTTGTTGGTGAAGTGGATCCAGCGTTGTCCGGATTGTCCAACCACCTTCAGCCGGATAGCGTCCTTTCGCCACAAGTACTTTTTCAGCCTCGCGCCAAACTTCATCCAGAAAATAAGGGGCAACGCGCTTAGAGTCAGCCCATTCGCGGTTTTTTAACGTAATTTGTTCGTTCGTCGCCCGTTCTTCTTGGCGCGCAGTAATGTACCCTTGCGCCTCCATAAGTGACAATACCAGCAATGTTCGTTCCCTCGATTTCTCGGGATTTTCAATAGGCGAATAAACCGAAGGACCTTTCGCGATGGCAGTAATAACGGCGGATTCCTCTAACGTCAGATCTTTTGCTGACTTTCCGAAATAAAACTTACTTGCCGCCTCGACACCATACATGCCATGTCCGAAGTAAACAGTATTCAAATAACCTTCTAAGATGACATCTTTTTCGTAAAATATTTCCATTCGGTAAGCATAAAGTGCTTCAGTGATTTTCCGTTTCCATGTCTTTTCAAACGTCAAATACAAGTTTTTCGCATATTGCATGGTAATTGTGCTGGCTCCTTCGACTTTGCGCCCGGATTTCGCATCTTTCAAAAGAGCGCCTGCAATCCGTCTATAATCAAAACCGTTGTGGCTATAAAAATTCTTGTCTTCTGTCGCAACGACTGCATCGATTAGAAACGGTGACATGTCATCGAGGTCTACCCAGTACCGTCGTTCTGCGGAAAACCGGTCGCCAATTTGCTTGCCATCTTTATCAAGAAAGACAGAAGCTTTTGGCACGCTTAAAGAAGGTGCGCCTGTAATTTGAGCATAGAGCCTGAGCGATAGGAAGATGGTCAGCACCGCCATTATCATCGTGACGGATAGCAGCAACAGCCTTCGTAATGCCGAGCGTCTTTTTTTCTGTTTCACATATACTGTCCGTTGCATACGATCCCGTCCCGTCCATATCTTTGCATCTAGTATGGGACGCATGGAAACAGATTAAACGGAACATGCGTAAAAACATGCATTGCTCGGATAGATTGAAATGTAGACCGTAAAAAGGATATAATAAGAAGATGTTTTCATGAAAAGGACAGTGAGTATATGGAATCGCGGGAAAAAGGGCGATATGTAACGATTAAGCTCCATTCGTCAATTCGCCATCCAGGCCAAGACGAGGAGAAGCATGAATTGAATGCAAAAGGTTTGCTGATTGAAAAAGCAGGTAAATCTTATTTGAAATATGAAGAACAACAAAGTGGAAAGTCGATTCAAACAATTGTTAAATTGGATTCTACAGACGCACTTATTATGCGTCGCGGTGCAGTTACGATGCGATTGCCATTTGTTGCAGCTGGTGAACGTCCAGGAACGTACGGCAGTGGACCGGCGACGTTTGACTTAGTTGTCAAAACGGACAAGCTCGATTTCAAGGAGCAAGAAGACAATTCCGGAGGACGCTTCAATGTGCATTACGATTTGCATGCAGAAGGATCGCTTCTTGGAACATACGAACTGACTATTACATACACGGAGGGAACAATATGAACGCGGTAGAACAGATTCAACAAGAGGTAAAAGTGGCACTTCGTCAAGCTGTAATTGATGCGGGTTTGGCAGAAGAAACGGCAATACCGGACATTATGCTTGAAACGCCTAATAACAAAGACAACGGCGATTATGCAACGAACATTGCTATGCAACTGACAAAGTTAGCGAAAAAGCCGCCGCGTGCAATTGCGGAAGCGATACTTGAAAAACTAAATACGGATGGCACTTCGATCGAATCGATTGAAATTGCAGGTCCTGGTTTCATCAATATAAAATTAAAAACGGATTACTTAGGCGGCATCGTCAAGACCGTTCTTGAACAAGGCGAGAACTACGGCCGTTCAAACTTTGGCAATAAACAAAAAGTCCAAGTTGAATTTGTTTCTGCTAATCCGACAGGTGACCTTCACCTTGGACATGCACGCGGAGCTTCTCTTGGTGATTCTCTATCCAACGTTCTCGATTTCGCTGGCTACGATGTGGCACGTGAATACTACATTAACGATGCAGGAAATCAAGTGCACAACCTTGCCAATTCTGTTGAAGCACGTTATTTCCAAGCACTCGGCTTGGATAAAGAAATGCCTGAAGACGGCTACCAAGGACCGGACATTATTAATATCGGTAAAATGCTGGCAGCTGAATATGGCGACAAATACGTCAACACGCCAGATGAAGAGCGTTATGCATTCTTCCGCCAATATGGCCTGGAGCATGAATTAGAGAAGCTAAAAACAGACCTTGCGAATTTCCGTGTGTCGTTTGATGTCTGGTTCTCTGAAACTTCATTGTATGAAAACGGCAAAATCGATGTTGCTCTTGATAAATTACGTGCCAATGGCCATGTCTTTGAAGAAGATGGCGCAACATGGTTCCGTTCAACAACTTTCGGTGATGACAAAGATCGTGTGTTAATTAAAAACGACGGTACTTACACGTATTTAACGCCGGATATCGCGTACCATGAGGATAAATTGTTCCGCGGATTCGATAAACTTATCAATATTTGGGGCGCAGATCACCATGGTTATATTCCACGGATGAAAGCGGCAATCGAAGCGCTTGGTTACGGCAATGACACGCTCGAAGTCAGTGTCGTACAAATGGTTCAGTTATATAAAGACGGTGAAAAGTTCAAGATGAGTAAACGTACGGGGAAAGCTGTAACCTTGCGTGAGCTAGTTGAGGAAGTTGGTCTGGACGCAGTCCGTTACTTCTTCGCAATGCGTTCAGGTGACTCGCAGATGGACTTCGACCTAGATCTAGCGATTTCTCAGTCGAATGAAAACCCTGTGTACTACGCACAATATGCGCATGCACGGATTTCATCAATCTTGCGCCAAGCTGATGAAAATGGCATGGCTGTATCTGTGGATAATGTTTCTTTACTGCAAGCTGAAAAAGAGTTGGAATTACTGAAGAAAATCGGTGACTTCCCG
Organism: Sporosarcina sp. FSL K6-1540; assembly: GCF_038620285.1. Lineage (NCBI taxonomy): Bacteria > Bacillati > Bacillota > Bacilli > Caryophanales > Caryophanaceae > Sporosarcina > Sporosarcina sp. FSL K6-1540. The sequence goes on along the minus strand of NZ_CP152018.1, from coordinate 1,160,839 downwards.
CAAGTAATCAGTGATGCAGCGAGAATTCGTTCACCACACCGCGTTGCAACATATATCCAAGAACTAGCGGCTACATTCCATAGCTTCTATAACGCAGAAAAAGTATTAGATCCAGACAACCGCGAATTATCGGAAGCACGTCTGGCACTAATTACAATCACACGCACAACAATTGCAAATGCATTGAAACTTATTGGTGTTTCTGCTCCAGAAAAGATGTAATAAAATTGAACGCCATACTTGAGAGATTGTTATCTCTCAAGTATGGCGTTTTTCACATGCAGATATTCTCTCTATATATGTTGAACAAATGAATACGATGCATGCTCTTTTACAAGGGCTTTTGGAAGGCCGCTGAATAAGTCCAACTACCTGGAATGAATTAGAAATCCTGCTAATATCGCTTCGACGCTTTGTGGATGCCTCCCGCGATAAGCCAGAAAGAAGACCGCTTTCAGTCTTATCGCTCCGGCTACCACGAAGGCGTGCCTTCGCTGGATTGTCTATATAATAGAATGCACATTGCATTGTCGGGGAAAAGACCTGTAGCTCGTAGTATGTCTTTCTTCAATGAAATTAGTATAAAATAGTACTCACATTATAATCTCAGTCCAAACTCATGGCGAGAGGCATCCCCAAAGCGCCAAGCGATCTGTAATCCACACGCCGAACTACAACTCTTCCGATTAATGTACACTCTAGCGCCAAGCGATCTACAATCCACATTCCGAATTAATACTCTCTCATCATCGAGCGACACAACAGATTCAACGGGATTCTTTAATTCAACATATCTAAATCTACAAATCTCCCTCACTATCGACACAATAAAAATTTGTAGTATACTGAAAGTTGTACAAAATACATACCAAACATAAAGGTGCCCCGCATTAAAAACGGGGTTAAAAGGGAAGTCGGTTCAATGCCGGCGCGGTCCCGCCACTGTAAGTGTGAGTTAGTCGCAATGTGTCACTGGAAAAAGTTCCGGGAAGACGCGGCAAGCCTTGAACACGAGCCAGGAGACCTGCCTTTATGGATCACACGTACCCTACGAGGATAGGATTAGTGAAAATCGACGTCACTGTGCGTCCAGATTTTTACTCAGCTTATTCCTCCGTAGCAATTACGGGGGATTTTTATTTGGAACAAACAGGAGGAAAACAACATGAAAAAGATTTGGCAATTAGGATTAACGGCATTTTTGGCAGTATTCTTGCTCGCAGCATGTGGAACAGCTGCTACACCAGATAAGCCGAAAGTAGATGGAACACCGGAAGCGGAAGTGGTCAAAGCTGACTTCCCGCTTACGCTAACGGACTCGGTTGGCAATGAAATTACCCTGGAAACTGCACCGGCAACAATCGTTTCTATGGTGCCAAGCAACACGGAAATATTGTTTGAACTAGGTCTTGCGGATGCGATTGTCGGCGTCAATGACTACGATGATTATCCAGCAGAAGCACTTAAAAAAGAGAAAATCGGCGGCCAGGATTTCAACGTCGAAAAAATCGTTTCCATGAACCCTGAAATTGTTTTTGCACATGAATCAGGACTTGGAAAAGGCAAAGAAGGACTGCAACAAATTCGCGATGCAGGAATCCCAGTCTTTGTTGTGAAAAATGCAGCGAGTTTCGAAGAAACGTACACAACGATTGAAACAATCGGTCAAGCGACTGGTAAAACAGTAGAAGCAGAAAAAATCATTACGGATATGAAAGCAAAAGTAGAAGAAGTATTGGCGAAAATAGCAACAGTCGACAATAAAAAAACAGTTTTCGTTGAAACATCACCTGAGCCAAACATTTACACACCAGGAAAAAATACATTTATGGATCAAATGCTAGAAATGATTGGTGCTGAAAATATTGCTGCTGATCAGGAAGACTGGTTTATGATAGCTCCGGAAGAAATTATTAACCGTAATCCAGATGTAATTATCGTGTTGTATGATATCGAAACGGCAGTTGCAGACGTTTATGCACGCCCAGGTTTCGATACGATTACGGCAATTAAAGAAAAAGCTGTTGTTCAAGTTAAAGAGAATATCACTAGCCGTACAGGCCCCCGTCTTGCTGAAGGGCTTGAAGAAATAGCAAAAGCCATCTACCCTGAGGCTTTCGGTGAGTAAATCCAGCGTTGCCTACATCGTTTCCGCCGCCGCACTTCTTGTGGCGGTGTGGCTCGGTGTGTCAATCGGGTCTGTGAAAATACCGATTAGTACGTTATGGAATGCAGGGGCGGATGCAACAGCTACCAATATTTTGTGGAAGATTCGTATGCCGCGTGTCGTGCTCGCGGGACTTGTCGGCGCTTCGCTCGCGATTTCGGGCGCTGCTTTCCAGGGGTTGCTGAAAAATCCGCTCGCTGATCCATACACCCTCGGAGTGTCATCCGGCGCCTCGGTCGGTGCTGTTATGACGCTCTTTTTTGGTATTTCTATCCCGTTTTTAGGCACTTATACGCTTCCTATATTCAGTATGGTTGGTGCTGCATTAACAATGTTCCTCGTTCTTGGATTTGCACGCCTCGTTGACCGAGCGATGAGAATGGAAACAATTATTTTGACCGGAATCATTTTCGGTTCGTTCCTCGGTTCTGTGCTATCACTTATGATAGCGCTCACAGGGGAAGAGTTGCGCCAAATTATTGGTTGGCTACTCGGCAGTGTTTCGATGCGAGGATGGAATTATATTACGATGATTTTGCCATTCGTCGTCGTAGGTTCATTCATGCTGTGGCTGAATCGCCGCGAATTAAATGCGATGTTATTTGGAGAAGAACGAGCGCATCATTTAGGTGTCAACGTCAAACGCCGTAAGTTTGCCATTTTGATTGGTGGATCCATCCTGACAGGTTCGGCAGTCGCGGTGTCCGGCACAATTGGCTTTGTTGGTCTAGTCGTTCCGCATATGACGCGACTTCTTTGGGGATCTGATCATCGTCATCTGCTGACATTATCGTTCATGAACGGTGCGACGTTGCTCATCATTTGCGACTTAATTGCACGGACAATCATTTCGCCGACAGAACTTCCGGTCGGTGTCATCACAGCGTTTATCGGTGCACCCGTATTTGCATTTATCTTCTATAAACAACGGAGGAAAGGAGGCATGTGAAATGTTAAAAGTCGAAAATATTTCCGGTGGTTATGGCAAAGAATCCATCGTGAAAGCTGTGACATTCACTGTCAATAAAGGCGAAGTACTCGGCATACTTGGACCCAATGGCAGTGGTAAATCCACACTTTTGAAAATTATTTCAGGCATTCTCCCGAAGGAAACGGGTTCCGTCACAATTGACGGGCAAGACGCTTCTACTTATTCACAAAAAGAATTTGCCAAAAAAGTAGCCGTCTTGCCACAACTCCATGCACATGCATTTTCCCACACTGTTCGAGAAACGGTTGAACTCGGTCGCTATCCGCACCAATCAGGACTATTTTCCTCATGGTCAGATGAAGACGAGCGCGCCGTGACCGATGCCATAACCAGTATGTCCATCACACGTTATGCTGAAAACTCGATAGAACTCCTATCCGGCGGTGAACAGCAACGTGTTTTCGTCGCACAGGCACTCGCACAGGAGGCGCCTATTTTATTACTCGATGAGCCAACGAATCACTTGGACATCGCTCACCAACAACAATTACTCGATACGATTCGTCAACAGGCAATTGACAAAGGACTCACAGTTATTTCGGTGTTTCACGATATCAATTTGGCTTCTTTATATTGCGACCGACTTCTCTTGATGGATAAAGGGCGGATTGCCAGAATAGGTGTGCCACAAGACGTAGTGATGGAAGAGGCAATCGAATCTGTTTACGGTGCGCGAATAAAATCACAGCCCCATCCTGAATTGCCAAAACCTCAAATTACACTGCTGCCGGAAACCAAAGAGGAAATTAAGCCTTTCGCCGTTGTAAAAGAGGACTTTTCGATAGCATCGGACTTTGTTGCATTACGAACAAAATATCCGTTGAAAACCATTTCCTCCGCCGTTCATAATGCTGGAACAGGCTGGTATCGGTCGTTTGTCAATCGTCATGTTGATGCTGATTACAATGTAGACGACGTCAAAGCTGAAAATACTTCCTATCTTGAACAGCAAGGTTTTCATCTGACGGATACGGTCGGTATGATGACCGCGGTCATGACGGATCATGCCGAAGTCGAGGAATACACAGGGGATTTCGGAACGATTCTGATTGCGGTAACAGCTGGCGTTGGTAATGCTGTCGATGTCTCGCAAGCACTCACGCGTGATCAGAAACCTCGTGTCGGTACAATCAATACATGGATTATCGTCAATGGCCAGCTACCTGATGAAGCATTTATCCAAGCAATGATAACGGCAACAGAAGCGAAAACGAAAGCGCTTCAAATGGAATCCATAACAGATCCGCTCACAGGCACAATTGCGACAGGTACATCGACGGACAGCCTGCTAGTCGCGGCAACACAACAAGGAGAATTCCTGCCGTATGCAGGTCCGATTACGCCGCTTGGAAAACTGATTGGCCACGGAGTTTATGACTGCACTGTACGGGCAATCCGTGCCTACAAAAAGGCGAAAGGGTGGACAACTTGATTCCTGCACATTTTATCGCCATTGCAATTGGTTTTCTGCTCGACAGAATTATTGGGGATCCACCGAAATGGCCGCATCCAGTCCGCTTAATTGGGACGTTCATTGCCAAATTGACTAGTGTTATGAATAAAGGTCGGTTCCGCACATTAAAAGGGGCGTCTACACTCTTCATCACAGTCGGGATTGTGTTAGGTATCGTTTTTGCTTTAGTAGGTTTTGCCTATCAATTCAATATCTATGTAGGTATTGGCGTGGAATCAATTCTGATCGCCGTCGGGCTGGCACAAAAAAGTTTGCGTGACGCTGCACTTGACGTTTACCGTCCGCTTGCTGCACAGGATTTACCTGCAGCACGAACGAAGTTGTCATGGATTGTCGGTCGCGATACCGATAAACTAAAAGAAAGTGGCATCGTACGTGGAACAGTTGAAACTGTGTCAGAAAATATTGCGGACGGCATTACATCGCCATTATTTTGGGCATTCCTTCTGGGAGCACCCGGTCTTTGGATGTACAAAGCAGTGAATACACTAGATTCGATGATTGGTTATAAAGACGAACGATATGAGAAGTTCGGTAAATTTTCTGCACGCGCGGACGACATTTTGAATTTCATACCAGCACGTGTGACGGGTTTTCTAATCATTTTATATGCGCCGAATAAAAGTCAGTTGTCCTTTTGGAAACGCTTTGCTGGCTGGAGTAAAGACGCAAGGAAACATCCAAGTCCAAACAGCGGATTTTTGGAGGCAGCGACGGCTTGGCAACTTGGCGTTACGCTTGGCGGAACAAGTACATACCGCGGAATCGTATCGAAGCGACCTGAGCTTGGTCCAGGCAACACCCCGCTAACCGCAATACATATTAAACAAACCATTACACAGATGCATATCATAGTGTTTATTTTCTGGCTAGTAATGACGGTGATTGGAGTGGCTTTATATGCAGTTGCCTGAACATGGCGCAAATCCGCAAAACCTTTACGCAACACTGGGCATTGAACAGCCTATACGGTTATTGGATTTCAGTGAAAATGTCAATCCGGCGGGTCCTCCTGATTCAATTACCAAGATGTGGCCAAGTTTACGAGATTTGCTTACGGCTTATCCAAATCCAGAAGGGGAGCCGTTTCTGTCAGCGGCTGCCGATTACCATGGCATTTCGACCGATTATTTATTCGCGGGGAACGGGGCGGCAGAACTGCTGGCACTTTTGGCAGAGCGTTATCGCGCAAAGCGAGCGATTGTCGTGCACCCGACATTTTCCGAATACGAAGCGACTCTCTTGGCGAAGGATGTGGAGATTGTTCGCGTTATTGCATCGGAAAGTGACGGCTTTAAATTGCCGTTGGAAGCTATCCTTGAGGCCATGACTTCAGCATCAGTTCTGTACCTTTGCACACCAAATAATCCAACTGGAATCATGCCTGAACGCACGGATTTGAACGTAATTATCAGGCATGGTGCTGAAGTAGGTTGTGAAGTCGTATTAGACGAGGCTTTTATCGATTTTGTTGATGAATCACTGTCTTTCATCGCAGAATTAAAAAATAATCCGCACGTCATCGTCGTTCGCTCTATGACGAAAATGTACGCCATTCCGGGAATACGACTCGGGTATATCGCGGCAAATCCGTCGATAATTAGGGGGATAAAAGCACTCGCGCCGCATTGGAATGTGAATGGTTTAGCCGCACAAATCGGAGCGGTGTGCTTACAGGAAGAGCAATATCGCGAACAGGCAATTCAGTATAGTAATCGTGAACGGGAAAAAATGACTCGGTTTTTAACAGACAATGCGTGCAACGTTACGAATTCAGTGACGAATTTTATTTCATTCACACTTAGTTCTGGCCGTGATTCGAATAAGTTGTATAGAGATATGCTCACCCGTGGAATCGTCCTTCGCCATTCACAAAATTTCCGCGGCATGGATGGCAGATGGTTGCGGATTGGCATGAAAAACGATGCGTCAATGAACATCTTGAAGGAGGAGCTGTTGCAATGGTTCGCGGAAAACTGACGTTCATAAGTGGCGGCGTTAGAAGCGGGAAAAGTTCCTATGCAGAAAAGCTGCTTGTTCATGAAGCGCAGAAAAATGCGGCCCGGCTAGTTTACATTGCCTCCGGCGTCGCAACGGACTCAGAAATGCGGGCGCGTATTGAACATCACAAATCGGATCGTTCCACTCATAGTTGGACAACTCTTGAACAACCAGTCGAGCTGGAAAAGGTATTGCACTCCATTCAACCGGGGGATTACGTGTTATGGGATTGCCTGACGACATGGTTAGCAAATGAGTTATACACAGGTTGGGAGTCAGGAAAACCTTGTATTGGACAATCGGGTTGTATGGAGCGCAAGGAAACACAGTTGTACACAACGATTGACACACTAGTGTCGCAAGCCGCCCATCTCGTTATTGTTTCGAATGAAGTCCTAGACGAACTGCCATCAGAATACGCTGAAACGGAAATCTACAGTAAATGGATTGGCCGCATTCACCAAGCGCTTGTCTCAAAAGCAGATACAGCAATTGAAATGGATTACGGAATCCCACTCATATGGAAAAATGATCGGCAGGAGGTGACGCAATGAATGGGCTAATTGTTTTAGGAACAGCATCAGACTCTGGAAAAACGATGATTTGTACAGCGTTGTGCCGCATTTTATCGGACGAAGGCGTGCGGGTAACACCCTTCAAATCGCAAAACATGTCTCGTTTTTCAGCGATAACGGAAAATGGCGAAGAAATGAGCCGTGCACAATTCATTCAAGCGCAAGCTGCTAGAACGAAGCCGTCGATTTATATGAATCCAATTTTGCTGAAACCAGTTGCGGACATGAAATCGGAAGTGCTTTTTTTCGGAGAGAAATTTGGTCCAATTGTTGGAATGGCGTATCGCGAACAGTTCTTCACGCGTGGAATTGAGGCCATTAACACGTCGCTTACCAAGCTGGCAGAAACGTACGAAACGGTCATTATTGAAGGTGCGGGCAGTCCTGCAGAAGTGAATCTCAACGACAGGGAAATTGTGAATATGCGCGTGGCGGAAATTGCGGATGTACCTGCTGTTTTGGTGGCAGATATTGATCGCGGAGGTGCTATCGCATCAATCGTCGGGACGCTACAACTATTACCAACTGAGCATCGAAAACGTGTCAAAGCTATTATTATCAATAAATTCCATGGTGACGTTTCTTTATTCCAAGAAGGGATTGAATTTATAGAATCCTACACTGGAGTTCCAGTGGCAGGTGTTATTCCTTATAAAATCGATCATGGCATCGAAGAGGAAGATATGGGTCGACCGGTAATGAAAGCACCTGCGGGAATCGACGTCTATGATGCATGGGCAAAACATGTTAAAGCGCATCTCAACTGGCCGCTAATCAAAGAAATTTTGTCACAACCTGGTGAGATGGAATGAACGGATTGCTGCTAGCCATGCAATTTTTCACGGCAATCCCCGTTCGAAAAGAATTGCCACTCGGCCGAAGAGAAGTGACAGCAATGTATGTGGCTCTACCTTTCGTTGGAGCGGCAATTGGGCTCGCGATGTACGGAGTGTCGGAACTTCTAGTGAATTATTTACATGTTGGAACATTTCTTGCATCGGTTTTTATCGTATTGACGGCTATCATACTGACCGGCGGTTTGCACCTGGATGGCTGGGCGGATACGGGCGATGCATTCTTTTCATACAAAGATCGCGAAAAACGACTCGAAATTCTAGAGGACCCGCGACTTGGTGCATTTGGAACGATGGCGCTTGTTTTATTGATCATCGTGAAAATCGCTGTGTTCAATGAAATACTGATGCGTGGTTCAGGGAATATTGCGCTGTTTATAGCGATTCCTTTCCTAGCAAGAGCCTCTATGAACCTATATTTCTCCACTGTACGTCTTGCAAAAGATAAAGGAATCGCACACTTTTTCAAAGAAAAGATTTCAATAAGTATACTAATTAGCGGGACGCTAGTAAGTAGTGTAGTGACTTTATTCGCGCTAGGATTTATGTTGGCAAGTGCACTAATTCCAATTGTGATAGCGGTTGTAATTGGAATCGCATTCTTCACGTTTCGTAACTGGTCATTGAAGCATTTTGGAGGCGTCACCGGCGACCTATGTGGTGCATTCATTGAAGGAATGGAGGTATTGTTATGGCTAGCCGTTTTGTGCTTTATCTAATCCGACATCTTCCTACTTTGGGCAATAAAGAACGGAAATATATTGGCTGGACAGATGAACCGATTTTAGATTCGGCTAATTTGAATTGGCGTCTACCCGAAGCCCCGATACACGTTTACAGCAGTGATCTTCGTCGTGCAAAACAAAGTGCCGTTCGCTATTTCCCAGATGCGTCTATTGAAACAGCTGCCAGTTGGCGCGAATGTAATTTTGGTGAGTTTGAAGGGAAAACATATGCGGAACTTGAAAAGAATAAGGACTATCGCAAATGGATTGATGATCCATATGAATTCGCACCATTAAATGGTGAAAGTTTAACAGATCTAGAAAGGCGTGTAGTGGCTGCAGTGAAACAATTGCCGAACAAGGCGGTTGTCGTGACACATGGGGGACCTATTCGCGTAGTCTTGACGAAGTTTTCATCTGAAGATAAAGGTTTTTGGTCGTGGGACATCCCGCACGGAACGGGTTACCGATTTGAATGGGAAAGCGACAAAGCATTCGAGGAGGGGGAGTCATGCACGTCTATATCGGCGGTGCCCATAACGGCAAACGAGAATACGTAAGAAAATGGCTGACCGAGCAAGGGCAAGAAAACGTACACTGGGTAGAAGGAAATTGTCTGGGAGATAGTTTCATAGTGGATAGGGAAACCATTCAGACGACTGTCATAGCTGGAGTCGAGAAGTGGCTTGCGGAAACGAATTTATCGGAACAAGCGGCCATTGAATATGTAATGAGTTGCATCGCCAAGGACCGTCAGACAGTTTTTATATTAACCGATATTGGACGGGGAATCGTTCCTATCGATGCAGACCAGCGAAAATTACGCGATGCTTGCGGCCGGCTTTATCAGCAATTATTGGCGGAAGCGGATGAAGTGACAAGAATTTGGTATGGCTTGGCAAAAACTTTAAAGAAAAGGGGAGAACAACAATGAAAATTTACACACGCACAGGGGATAAAGGGAAAACAAGTTTAATAGGGGGCCGCGTCGACAAAGACAGCCTGCGTGTTGAAGCATATGGCACGATGGATGAATTGAATTCATTTGTCGGTAAAGCAATGACGGAACTCGATCCTGCAATTTTTGCGGATATGCTGACAGATTTGGAAGCCATTCAAAACGAATTATTTGATGGTGGGGGCGACCTTGCAAACGTTATGAAAGAACGTCATTACAAATTGTCTGAGGAACCTGTTGATGTGCTTGAGCAACGCATTGATGTGCTAATGGAAGAAGCGCCGCCATTAGAGAAATTCATCTTACCAGGTGGATCGCCTGCTGCTGCAACACTTCATATTGCACGAACTGTTGCGAGACGCGCAGAACGCCAGACGGTTACACTTTTAAAAGCAGAAGAAGATGTACCGGCAGTAGTACAACGTTATTTGAACAGGCTTTCCGATTATCTTTTCGTTGCAGCGCGCATTGCCAATTCTCGGGTTAACGTACCTGATAATGAATATGTGAGAAGTGCGAAAGTGTTCAGAACGGATAAGAAGAAGGAGGATTAATCAATGCAATTGAAAAGGCTTACATTGGCGGCTTTTTTTGTAGCCCTTTGTGTTATCGGTGGATTAATCAAAATCCCATCCGGCATTGGTTCATTGGCACTTGATACTGTACCGGCACTCATTTCCGTGGCCTTTCTCCCGCCGGTATTTTCGGGGGTAGTCGGGATGCTTGGGCACATGGCCTCAGCTATGAATTCGGGGTTTATGTTAGGTCCATTTCATGTGCTCGTTGCACTTGAAATGTTCGTCATCGTTATCGTCTTTGCACGCCTACACAAAGCGGGACGCAATCTAACGAAGTGGATTTTTTTCATAGTGGCAAATGGTTTAATCGCACCACTGCCGTTTTATTTTCTAATTTCACCGGCATTTTTCTTGGGGGCAGTTCCATTTCTCTTGCTCGCGACAATCGTTAACGCAATTGTTGCGGCAGTTGTCATGCCGGCACTTCAGCATGTGGTGGATGGTCGCATGGGGGCACTTCGATGAGGAATGCCATTGATATCGGCAACGGTTTCATCGTGACAACGGATAATTCAGGCGGTATCGGTGAAAAGTTGCAGGATATTGTTAACGTACCGGACCGCGTCACAGCGTATTTTGCGGCCCGCGTTGCATTGCTTGAACAATTGGCGACGCATGCAGAACCTGTTTCGATCCTCATTCACAATTTTAGTGGCAGCGCGAGTTGGGAAAGTTACGTGGCAGGTGTGACGGATTTATTCCACGAGTCGGGGCTTGAGGTTCCGCCTATCAATGGCAGTTCAGAAACCAATATGGAACTTGTTCAGTCAGCGATGGCAGTAACAATCATCGGCAAAAAGATGGAAGCACCAGCTCCGAAAAAGAGTGTATGGTTTACTTACGGTACACCGCTCGTTGGAGATGAAGTACGAAATCGCGTAGATGAAATTGCGTCCGTCCAGCTTATTCACGAGGCAATGAAAAGTGGAATCGTCCATCAAATCTGGCCAGTTGGCTCAAGCGGGATTTTACAAGAGGTCCGTTTGCTGACTGGAATTAAGGAAGCGCGCGTCGAAACCGCGCTGGATTCGATGAAATCAGCGGGACCGTCGACAGTGGTTCTCCTAGCCATTCCTGAAATGAATATCGAGGAAGCTAAAGCACTTTTCGGTGTCCATTTGAATAAACTAATGATGATTACTTAAAACCTGCATTGTCTTTGCAGGTTTTTTCTAACTTTTAATAGTGAGACCGATCATATAATCGACGCGCCGATTATGTCTGCTGGCTAACCGATCATATAACCGTCCTGTCGATCATAACTGCTGGCTGGCCGATCATATAATCGACTTGCCGAACAAATCTGCTGGCACCCGATCATATAACCGTCGCGCCGATCAAATCTGCTGGCCACCGATCATATAACCGTCCTGCCGATCATATCCGCTGGCTAACCGATCATATAATTGTCTTGTCGATCATATCCGCCAGCCACCGATCATATAACCGTCGCGCCGATCAAATCTGCCAGCCACCCAATCATATTATCGCCGCGCCGATCATATCCACCAGCCACCCGATCATATAACCCTCCTACCAATCATATCTTCCACCAACCCTCCCACTAATTTCACCAATATCTCAAAACTATCAAAACTTTTAGTTGACTGAACGCTCATTCATAATTAAACTAGAAAATAGACATCGACACGATACTTATTTTCGACTACACTATCTGTACTATTCAAACAACAAGGGAAGGGGAGATAATAAATGCATCCATTGATCATTGCCAACTGGATTTTGTTTCTCGCGGTCGTGGCCTACGCGCTTGCGTTGTTCACATATCTAATCAAAACACGCATTCAATTTATCAAACTGGGGAGAAAAGAAGAGTTTGATAATAACATTTCGGAACGTCTCCGCAAAATATGGATTTACGTCTTCGGACAAAAGAAATTATTAAAAGATAAAAAGAGTGGAGCTATCCACGTTATGTTTTTCTACGGGTTTTTACTCGTACAGTTTGGAGCTATCGATCTTGTCTGGAAAGGGTTAAAACCGGGATCACACTTACCATTTGGTTCAGTATATCCTGTCTTTACAATCTTCCAGGAAATCGTTGCTGTGACAATACTTGTCGCGGTAGTGTGGGCATTCCACCGCCGTTATGTTGAGAAGCTTGTGCGTTTAAAACGTGGGTGGAAATCCGGACTTGTCCTTATTTTCATCGGGGGACTCATGCTTTCAACATTACTTGCAAACGGTATGAACATGATTTGGCAAGGACATGAAACGACATGGATGGAACCAATCGCATCGACGATTGCTACAGTATTCAGTTTCATGCCGGAAACTGGGGCGGCCGTCATATTCTTCATTGCTTGGTGGATCCATCTGCTAATCTTACTGACGTTCCTCGTCTATGTGCCACAATCGAAACATGCGCACTTGATCGCAGGACCTGCTAACGTTTATTTCCACCGTCTTGATCATGCAGGCCGTTTAAAGCCAATCGACTTCGAAGCATTGGAAGATGTAGAAGAAGGAGAAGAGATGCCGCCGCTTGGAGTAGGTAAAATAACTGACTTCACGCAGCTCCAAATGATCGATTTATACGCTTGTGTTGAATGTGGACGTTGTACGAATATGTGTCCAGCATCTGGAACAGGTAAAATGCTGTCTCCGATGGATCTCATAACGAAACTACGTGATAACCTGACAAATACAGGCGCACTTGTGACAAAGCAGAAACCGTGGGTACCAACACTCGCGTTCAATAAAACAAAAGGCAACCAGATTGCATTTGCAGCTGGACTTGAAGGCGCTACAATGGATGACATTTACAACCCGTCCCTCATCGGCGATATCATCACGGAAGAGGAAATCTGGGCTTGTACAACATGTCGTAACTGTGAAGACCAATGTCCGGTTATGAATGAACATGTTGACAAAATCATTGACCTTCGCCGTTATCTTGTTATGACAGAAGGAAAAATGGATCCGGATGCACAGCGCGCGATGACAAACATCGAACGTCAAGGGAATCCATGGGGGCTTAACCGTAAAGAGAAAGAAAACTGGAGAGATGCACGTCCAGATCTTCATATTCCAACGGTCAAAGAATTGAAAAAAGCGGGCGAAGAATTTGACTACCTGTTCTGGGTGGGTTCAATGGGGTCATTCGACAACCGTTCACAAAAAATCGCCTTATCATTTGTCCATCTGATGAATGAAGCGGGCATCAAGTTCGCCATTCTTGGCAATAAAGAGAAGAACTCTGGAGATACGCCGCGTCGTTTGGGGAATGAGTTTTTATTCCAAGAGTTGGCTACCGCCAATATTGAAGAATTCGAAAAAGCGGGCGTCACAAAACTTGTCACGATTGATCCGCATGCCTACAATATTTTCAAAAATGAATACCCTGACTTCGGATTTAAAGCAGAAGTAGTTCATCATACGGAAATGCTTTACGAACTTGTTGTCCAAGGGAAGTTGAAACCGGAGCATGCAATCGACGAAACAATTACGTTCCATGATTCATGTTATCTAGGTAGATACAACGACGTTTATGATCCGCCACGTGAAATTCTTAAAGCAATTCCTGGTGTTAATCTCGTCGAAATGAAACGTAATCATGAAGACGGCATGTGCTGTGGAGCGGGTGGAGGACTTATGTGGATGGAAGAAGACACGGGCCACCGTATCAACGTCGCTCGTACAGAACAAGCACTTGAAGTCAGCCCGGGAATCATATCATCCGGCTGTCCATACTGCTTGACGATGTTGTCAGACGGCACGAAAGCGAAAGAAGTAGAAGAGTCTGTTGGCACATATGATATCGCCGAACTACTAGAACGTTCGATTTTCGGTGAGGATTGGCAGCCAGCTGAAGAGGTTGTAGTAGAATCGATTTTGCAATAAGCCATTGCGGAACAATCAGTATTGTCGTACAATTAATAGAATAGTGAACTATGATTTGTGAAATCAAAAGGAGTGGAAACACTCCTTTTTTCTTAAACTCTTATCGAGCGAGCGTTCAGTCGCTCGATTCAAATGAGAATGAAAGCGTTACCAACAATCATCAAAGGGGCGATAGATATGGGAAGAACGGTCATAGTAAATGGGGCAAGAACACCATTCGCAAAATTAGGCGGAGCGTTAAAGTCACTGACGGCAAGCGATCTTGGGGGGATTGCTATCAAAGATGCATTAAATCGTGCGGGCGTGAAAGCAGATGAAGTCGGTGAAGTCATCATCGGAACGGTATTGCAAGCAGGCCAAGGTCAAATTCCTTCTAGGCAAGCAGCGACGAAAGGTGGACTTCCTTGGTCGGTGAAAACGGAGACCATCAACAAAGTATGTGCATCAGGCATGCGCAGCGTAACTCTTGGCGACCAGTTGATCCGTCTTGGCGATGAAGAAGTCATTGTTGCGGGCGGTATGGAGTCTATGTCCAATGCCCCTTATTACGTACCAAAAGCACGATTTGGGTTGAAAATGGGTGATGCAGAACTGATCGACGGTATGATCTACGATGGACTTTCTTGTTCATTCTCACCCGACCGCGTTCATATGGGCACATACGGTAACTCGACAGCTGAAGAATTTGCACTGACGCGCGTTGCACAGGACGCATGGTCGCTCCGAAGTCATGAACGTGCATTGCAAGCGATCGACGCAGGATTGTTCGCGGAAGAAATCGTTCCGGTTGAAATTCAACAGCGTAAAGGAGATCCGATTTTAGTTGATACGGATGAAGCACCACGCCGCAACACATCGCTCGAATCACTGGCGAAATTGCGACCGGCATTCGGCAAGGACGGCACAATTACGGCAGGAAACGCACCAGGCGTTAATGACGGAGCATGTGCACTTGTGTTGATGAATGAAGAGCGTGCGCTAAAAGAAGGAAAAACACCATTAGCAGTCATTATTGGTCATGCAGAAGTGGCTATAGAACCTGCAAACTTCCCGCAAACACCTGGGCTTGTCATTAATGCATTACTTAAAAAGACGGGTAAGAAACTAGAAGATATAAAACTCTTTGAAATAAACGAAGCATTTGCAGCTGTTGCTCTCGCAAGTTCACAAATTGCAGAACTGGATCCTGAAAAAGTGAACGTCAATGGCGGTGCAGTTGCACTCGGTCACCCGATTGGCGCAAGCGGAGCGCGTATTATCTTGACACTTGCGCATGAACTGAAACGCCAAGGTGGCGGTATCGGTATTGCAGCAATTTGTTCAGGCGGAGGCCAAGGCGACGCAATTATGATCGAAGTAGCAAAATCGGAATAATGTGGAGGCGTTAATCAATGGATATTAAAAAAATAATGGTGATCGGTGCAGGACAAATGGGCGGAGGAATTGCTCAAGTCTGTGCACAAGCCGGCTTCGACGTAAAACTGAATGATATAAAAGAAGAATCATATGCTAAAGGGCTTGCAGTTATTACAAAGAATCTGTCTCGCAATGTCGAAAAAGGTCGCATGACAGAAGATGAAAAATCCGCAGTCCTTGGTCGCATAACGAAATCACTCGATCTGCAAGATGCATCGGACGTTGACATTGTCATCGAAGCAGCAGTTGAAAATATGGATATCAAAAAGTCCATATTCGCGAAGTTGGACGAAATCGCTCCGCAACATGCAATTCTTGCATCCAATACATCTTCACTTCCAATCACGGAAATCGCGGCGGCAACAAAGCGTCCTGAACAAGTGATTGGCATGCATTTTATGAACCCGGTTCCAGTGATGAAACTAGTTGAAATTATCCGCGGTCTTGCAACTGCTGACGAAGTGTACAAAGCGGTGGAAGACATGACAGTGAAATTGTCTAAAACACCGGTAGAAGTAAATGACTTTCCAGGATTCGTCGCAAACCGAATTCTTATGCCGATGATTAACGAAGCAATTTACACGCTCTATGAAGGCGTTGCAACCGAACAAGCGATTGACGAAGTCATGAAACTCGGCATGAATCACCCAATGGGGCCGCTTCAGCTTGCAGACTTTATTGGACTCGATACATGTCTATATATTATGGAAACGCTACACGAAGGATTTGGCGATTCGAAATATCGCCCATGTCCCCTCCTGAGAAAATATGTAAAAGCAGGATGGTTAGGGAAGAAGTCAGGCCGAGGATTTTACGTTTACGAATAACTAATGCTTACATTTAAAGGGGAAATCATAATGGATTTAACATTCACCGAAGAACAGCAGATGATGCGCGACATGGTACAAAGTTTTGCGAAGACTGAAATCGAACCGTTCATTCCACGTATGGAAGCTGGGGAATTCCCACGTGAAATTTTAAAGAAAATGGGCGGACTCGGCTTGATGGGCATTACTGTCCCAGAAGAATATGGTGGGGCAGGTATGGATTTCATCTCATATATTAGCGCCATCCATGAACTGTCGAAAGTAAGCGCCGTCGTCGGTGTCATTCTTTCCGTTCATACATCGGTTGGAACTAACCCGATTATGTATTTCGGTAACGACGAACAGAAAAACCGTTACCTCCCAAAATTGGCAAGCGGCGAATACCTTGGTGCTTTCTGCCTGACAGAAGCATCATCTGGTTCTGACGCAGGATCTCTTAAAACACGTGCGGTCAAAAAAGACGATCATTATGTGCTTAACGGTTCTAAAATGTTTATTACCAACGGTGGGGAAGCAGATGTCTACATCGTCTTTGCATCGACAGATCCATCTAAAGGGACTTACGGTATCTCAGCATTCATCGTCGATAAAGATACACCTGGCCTCGTCATTGGAAAAGATGAACGGAAAATGGGACTTCACGGTTCGAGAACAGTAGAGCTGTCGTTTGATCAAATGAAAGTTCCACTAGAAAACTTACTCGGTGAAGAAGGGGGCGGCTTCAAAATTGCGATGGCAAATCTTGATGTCGGTCGTATCGGCATCGCGGCGCAAGCACTCGGTATCGCAGAAGCAGCACTTGAAGCGGCAACAGGTTACGCGAAAGATCGTGTTCAGTTCGGCAAGCCGATTGCTGCTCAGCAAGGCGTAGGATTTAAACTTGCGGACATGGCAACTGCAGTCGAAGCAGCAAAACTACTCGTCTACCGCGCTGCACAACTGCGTGCAGAAGGACTCCCGTGTGGAAAAGAAGCCTCGATGGCTAAGCTATTTGCTTCAAAAGCGGCAGTCGAAGGATCAATTGAAGCAGTTCAAGTATTCGGCGGTTATGGCTATACAGAAGATTACCCAGTCGAGCGCTATTTCCGTGACGCAAAAGTAACTGAAATCTACGAAGGCACAAGTGAAATTCAACGTATTGTTATTTCGAAACATCTGATGAAGTGATGTACGCGTTCTTAGTGTAATTGCAACTATGAAGTTTTAATTGTAACTACCTACGTGTAATTGCAACTATGGGATTCTAACTGCAACTTTCCAATCGTAATTGCAAACCGAACAACGAAGAGTTCGGTTTGTATAATTCCTGTGCCCTTTACAGGAATTATACAATAAATACCAATGATGAATACCAACCAAATACCAAATAAGGTGGGAAACCCAATGAACTTTAAATTATCCGAAGAACACGAAATGATCCGTAAAATGGTCCGCGACTTTGCGGAAAATGAAGTCGCACCAACAGCAGCAGAACGTGATGAAGAAGAACGTTTCGACATGGATATCTTCAAGAAAATGGCGGACCTTGGCCTAACAGGTATTCCTTGGCCTGAAGAGTATGGCGGCATCGGCAGTGACTTTCTCGCATATTGTATCGCTGTAGAAGAACTGTCACGCGTTTGTGCGTCAACAGGCGTCACGCTTTCTGCGCACACATCTCTAGCGGGATGGCCGGTATTTAATTACGGAACGGAAGAACAAAAACAACAATACCTTCGTCCAATGGCAGAAGGTACGAAAATGGGGGCATACGGTCTAACGGAGCCAAGTTCTGGTTCTGATGCAGGCGGCATGCGCACAACGGCGAAACGTGACGGCGACGACTACGTAATAAATGGTTCTAAGATTTTCATTACAAACGGCGGCATTGCGGACATCTACATCGTCTTCGCAGTTACTGATCCAGATTCAAAACATAAAGGAACAAGCGCATTTATCGTAGAAAAAGATTTCCCTGGTTTCTCAGTTGGGAAAAAAGAGCGTAAACTCGGCATTCGTTCATCGCCTACAACTGAAATCATGTTCGACAACTGTCGTGTACCAAAAGAAAATCTTCTTGGTGAAGAAGGGCAAGGCTTCATCATCGCTATGAAAACACTTGACGGCGGCCGTAACGGAATTGCTGCACAAGCAGTCGGGATTGCACAAGGGGCACTTGACGCAGCTGTTGACTATGCGAAAGAGCGCGTTCAATTCGGTAAACCTATCGCTGCAAACCAAGGCATCGGCTTTAAATTGGCAGATATGGCGACAGCAACGGAAGCTTCAAGATTGTTAACATACCAAGCTGCATGGCTCGAGTCGAATAATTTACCATATGGTCAAGCATCTGCAATGGCAAAACTAATGGCTGGAGATACAGCTATGAAAGTTACAACAGACGCTGTTCAGGTTTTCGGCGGTTACGGGTATACAAAAGATTATCCTGTTGAGCGTTATATGCGTGATGCGAAAATTACGCAGATCTACGAAGGAACGCAAGAAATTCAGCGTCTCGTTATCTCCCGAATGCTGACGAAATAAGCGGGGAGGTGTAGGAAAGTGAATAAACGAGAAGTGAAATCGTCTGTCAAAGATGAAAGTCTGATTGAAAAACGGCGTGAACAGATGATTCGTGGTGCGGTGAAACTTTTTAAAGAAAAGGGATTCCATCGCGCAACAACCCGCGAAATCGCGAAAGAAGCGGGATTTAGCATCGGAACGCTTTATGAATATATACGCACCAAGGAAGATGTACTCTATCTCGTTTGTGACAGTATTTATAACGAAGTGCATGACCGCCTTTCTGCCCTGCCTACCCAAGAAGGGACAGTGGATGGACTGCGAGTGGCCATTAATCAGTATTATCATTTGATTGACGATATGTCGGACGAATTTCTGGTCATGTACCAAGAATCAAAATCACTACCGAAAGATGCACTGCAATATGTTCTGAAAAAAGAAATGGAAATGGTCGCTTTGTTCGAGAATCTTTTAGAAATGTGTGCAAAGTCGGGGGAACTGCGCATTTCAGAAGAAGAAGTCGGCATCGCGGCACATCATATCGTCGTACAAGGACAGATGTGGGCATTTCGCAGATGGGCATTGCATAGAAGTTATACGATAGAAACCTATATACGTGTTCAAACAGACCAACTTTTTAAAGGGTTAATTGGGTAAAACGTTCATTAATGCAAAGGGGTGTTCCACATATGGCAACAGTTGAGATTTATAAACCGAAACACCATATCCGGTTCGTTACAGCGTCGAGTCTTTTCGACGGGCATGACGCATCCATCAATATCATGCGTCGTATTATGCAAGCGAGCGGCGCAGAAGTAATTCACTTGGGGCATAATCGTTCAGTCGAGGAAGTTGTCAACGCGGCCATTCAAGAAGACGTTCAAGCAATTGCGATGTCTTCGTACCAAGGCGGGCATGTTGAGTACTTTAAATATATGTATGACCTTCTTCAGGAAAAAGGGGCACCGCATATTCGCATTTACGCAGGTGGCGGCGGAGTTATCATCCCGAAGGAAATCAAAGAACTGCATGACTACGGTATTACATGGATTTTCTCTCCTGAAGATGGGCGCAAAATGGGTCTTCAAGGGATGATTAATCGGATGTTGGAGCAATGTGATTACCTCACAGCGACTGACAATGAAATGGAAAACCTTGAAAAAATAACTGTCGACCAACCCGAAATCCTCGCGAATGTCATTACGTACGTGGAAGAAATGTACGGTCAGGACGACGCGCAAGCAGCTGCAGTTGTTGAAAAAGCACGTACACTTTCTAAAAATACACCGGTTCTTGGGATTACTGGAACAGGTGGGGCGGGGAAAAGTTCGCTCACTGACGAATTAATTCGTAGATTCCTCCACGAACTACCGGAAAAAAGAGTCGCAATCCTATCAATTGACCCAACGAAACAGAAAACAGGTGGGGCTCTACTTGGTGACCGTATTCGTATGAATGCCATCTTCAATAAGCGCGTATTCATGCGAAGTCTCGCAACACGTGGTTCCCGTACAGAGCTTTCTGGAGCGATTCGGGATGTGTTAGACATTGTAAAAACAGTCGGTTTCGACCTAATCGTTGTTGAAACAAGTGGAATCGGGCAAGGGGATGCTGAAATTACGGAAGTTTCCGATGCTTCGATGTATGTCATGACAAGCGAATTCGGTGCGCCGACACAACTTGAGAAGATTGACATGATTGATTTCGCAGACCTGATTGTCATCAATAAATTCGAACGTAAAGGCTCTGAAGATGCATTGCGCCAAGTGCAAAAACAGTATCAACGCAGTCATCTTCTGTGGGATAAAGATCTCGATACAATGCCAGTGTACGGCACAATCGCAAGCCAATTCAACGACAAAGGGACGAATTCACTCTTTGCAGCACTTGTTTCCGTATTGAACGACAAATGCGGCCTCGACTGGGAAACGTCTTACGGACAATTCGTCAAAACACAAAAACAAAACGTCATCATCCCGAACGACCGTCAGCAATATTTACGTGAAATCTCTGATACGGTCCGTGGGTACCATAAAAAATCTGAAGTGCAGGAAACGCTTGCACGCAAATTATTCCAGCTCGAAGGAGCCATTCAAACGGTCAACGAACAAGCGCCAGACGATGCGCTCGTGACTTCACTGCAATCACTTGCGGAAGGCATTAAAGAAGAATTGACGTCAGAGTCAAAACGTATCCTCGCAAACTGGGATAAATTGAAAGAAGCCTACGCGGGCGATGAATTCATCACAAAAGTTCGCGGTAAAGAACTGCGCACTGCTTTGACAACCACAAGTCTTTCAGGATTAAAAATCCCGAAAGTCGCGTTGCCGAAATTCAAAGATTACGGTGAAATTCTTCGCTGGGTTTATAAAGAAAACGTCCCGGGGTCCTATCCATATACAGCTGGCGTATTCCCATTCAAACGTGAAGGCGAAGATCCAAAACGTCAATTTGCCGGAGAAGGAACGCCGGAACGGACGAATCGTCGTTTCCACTATTTATCGAAAGATGACGATGCGAAACGACTGTCAACGGCGTTCGACTCTGTGACATTATACGGAGAAGACCCGGATGAACGTCCAGATATTTACGGAAAAGTTGGGGAGTCTGGCGTCAGTATCTGTACGTTAGAAGATATGAAGAAACTGTACGAAGGTTTCGATCTGTGTGCACCGGCAACGTCTGTTTCCATGACTATTAACGGTCCAGCACCGATTATTCTTGCCATGTTTATGAATACAGCAATCGATCAACAAGTGCGCATCAACGAGGAAAAACTTGGGCGGGCACTAACGGTTGAAGAATTCATTGAAGTCAAAGAAGGAACGCTTCAAGCAGTTCGTGGAACAGTGCAAGCAGATATTCTGAAAGAAGACCAAGGACAGAATACATGTATCTTCTCGACGGAATTCGCGCTGCGCATGATGGGGGATATCCAGCAGTACTTCATCGATGAAAAAGTACGTAATTATTACTCTGTATCGATTTCTGGCTACCATATCGCAGAAGCAGGCGCAAACCCGATTTCACAATTGGCATTCACACTGTCAAATGGCTTCACATATGTAGAGTATTACTTGAGCCGCGGCATGAATATCGATGATTTCGCCCCGAATTTATCGTTCTTCTTCTCGAATGGCCTTGATCCGGAATATACGGTTATCGGACGCGTTGCTCGCCGCATTTGGGCAGTCGCGATGCGTCAGAAATACGGCGCCAACGAACGTAGCCAAAAATTGAAGTACCATGTCCAAACATCAGGCCGCAGCTTGCACGCGCAGGAAATTGATTTTAACGATATCCGCACAACGCTGCAGGCGCTTATGGCATTGCAGGATAACTGTAACTCGCTCCATACGAATGCGTATGACGAAGCCATTACAACGCCAACGGAAGAATCAGTTCGTCGTGCGATGGCAATCCAAATGATTATTACAAATGAGCACGGCCTGTCGAAAAATGAAAATCCGCTTCAAGGCGCATTTATTGTCGATGAATTAACGGATCTCGTTGAAGAAATGGTCTTGCGCGAATTTGAAAGCTTAAATGACCGCGGCGGCGTGCTCGGTTCGATGGAAACACAATACCAACGCGGTAAAATCCAAGAAGAATCGATGCATTATGAAATGAAAAAGCATTCAGGTGAGTTGCCAATTATTGGCGTTAACACATACTTGAACCCGAATCCACCGTCGTCTGATGACGTCGATAACATGGAAATCGCGCGTGCCACACAAGACGAGAAAGAAACACAAATCCTCAACTTACGTGCATTCAAAAGCTTGCATGCCGATCAAACCGAAGAAGCCTTGAAGAAGTTGAAAGAAGTAGCTGTTTCAGGCGGCAACATCTTCCAAGAACTAATGGAAACGGTAAGAGTAGCAAGCTTAGGGCAAATTACCAACGCGTTATATGAAGTAGGCGGGCAGTATAGACGGAATATGTAATACGAAATGCGGAAGGCGTCTGGGCGCTGGAGCTGGACAATTAGGGATGGCAGTCTAAAAGCGCAACTGCATAACCGACTTCCTGTAGGCATCGAATCCGTGCAAACTTCGGTTTAGCACGGATTTTCCTTTTTTAGTGTGTAGTACCGTCCGCTGTCATAATGCGTTTTACTCCATGCTGCCGGGGATTGCCCCATCTATGTAAATCGGGCGAGAGGCATCCCCAAGCGCCATAGCGGTATTGAATGAAATCACTATGTCCATTATTCCCCTGGAAAGTGTTTGGTATGTACTTTTCTTTTATATGGATATTGCTTGTAATTTTCACGTATAATAGAGAGAATGACTGGAAGGGGTGCGGGCGTGAAACTATATATACATATATTGATCATAGCCACCCTTGCCACCCTCTTTTTTCTGCTATATGATAAAGGATTAGGTGCTATCCCTTTTTTACTTTCTGGGGCTTATTTGGGGTTTATTTGTGTGACAGAACTTCGACACTCCAAAAAGAATAAAAGAATGTAGCATATTTTGGACTGTATTGTTTATAATGATAAGTATGTTTGTGTTTATAGAAAGGACGTGCGTTAATTGAACATCCGTGAAATGACGAAAGAACAACTGATAGAAGAATCGATGATTGATATCGCATATGCGGTTTTGGCGGAAAGAAAAGAACCGCTAACATTGCTTCAGCTGATGGACGCAATCCGTAAACTGAATGGCATAACTGAACGAGTTATGAGAACAAAATTACAACAATTCTATACAGACATGAACATTGACGGGAGATTCCTTGCTATCAACGACAACCGTTGGGGATTGCGCGAATGGTATCCGGTCGATCAAATCGAAGTAGAAACAGCTCCAGTCGTAAAAGTACGCAAGAAGAAAAAGAAAAAAGCGTTGCTTGAAGACGATGACATCATTGAAGACGAGGATGACGAGGATGAGTTGTTCGATGAAGAATTCGATGAACTAATCGATGACGATGAAGACGACGATGACGACGACGAGGAAGAAGAAGACGTTGTCGAGATCGAAGTAGATCTTATTGATCCAGACGACGAGCTTGAAATCATCCCTGATGATGCAGAGCTTGAGCTTGATGAAGAAGACGAAGAAGAGGAAGATGAAGACGAGGATGAAATCAAGGAATAATTACTTGACTTCACACGTCCGACACTATAACATTTTGACTGGGCTCCTTAAATGGACATGAATCAGTGTATATGCGCTCCTCCTGTAGATACTGTCTACAGACGGGGCGCTTTTTATTGTTTTAACATTATTCCGCAGAACTCCAAACCCCTGCTGAATAATGTTAAAGCCTCCGGCGGATGTCACAGATTTTGATGGGAATGAATTGAGTAGACTCACGGCCTGCGTGATGCAGGTTGGTTAGCTGTTGTCGCAAGGAAGCGACGCATTTACGCTAACTTCCTTACTTGATCTGTACGCAATTACGCCAAGGCGAATTTGATTTAACTAGAACGAACCAGACGAATGGAGGAGTAAAACATGACAAAGTATATTTTCGTAACCGGTGGCGTTGTCTCATCACTAGGTAAAGGTATCAACGCAGCATCACTTGGACGACTATTAAAATCTCGAGGACTTCAGGTGACAATCCAAAAATTCGATCCATACATTAACCTTGACCCAAGAATGATGAGTCCTTTACAGCATGGTGAGGTCTTCGTTACAGAAGATGGAGCAGAAACGGATCTAGACCTAGGTCATTATGAACGTTTTATTGACATCAAATTGAACAAGTATTCGAATGTTACGATGGGGAAAGTATATTCATCTGTCCTACAAAAAGAACGTCGCGGTGAATACAATGGAGCAACTGTCCAAGTCATCCCTCATATTACAAATGAAATCAAAAGCCTGATCAAACGTGCTGGAAAAGAAACGAACGCAGACGTCGTCATTACAGAAATTGGTGGCAGTGTCGGCGATATCGAATCCCTTCCTTATCTAGAAGCACTTCGTCAGATGAAAACGGATCTTGGGAAAAGTGACGTTATGTATATTCATAACACCCTTATTCCTTACTTGCATGCAGCCGGTGAAATGAAGACAAAACCTACACAGCATAGTGTTAAGGAACTTCGGAGTCTCGGAATTCAGCCAAATATGATTGTTGTACGAAGCGAATATCCAGTACCGCAAGAAATGAAAGATAAGATTGCTTTGTTCTGTAATATCAAACCAGAAGAAGTCATCGAAGCACTTGACGCGGAAACGCTATACGAAGTACCACTTAGATTGCATGAACAGAATATGGATCAAATCGTAGTAGATTTCCTTGAACTTGAGACGAAACAACCTGATATGACAGAAATAAAAGAACTAGTAACACTTGTGAAATCCCTTTCGAAAAAAGTTCGTATCGGACTTGTCGGGAAGTATGTTGAAATGCAGGATGCATATATTTCAGCGGTTGAAGCACTTCGTCACGCAGGTTACGGTTTCGACACAGAAATTGAAATAAAATGGATCAATTCGGAAGATGTAACAGCACAGAGTGCAGCTGAATTATTATCGGATGTCGACGGAATCCTCGTTCCAGCTGGTTTTGGAAAACGTGGTATAGATGGTAAAATTGAAGCAATTACTTATGCCCGTATAAATGGCATCCCGTTTTTCGGAATCGGCTTAGGCATGCAATTAGCTGCAGTCGAATACGCACGCAATGTTATGGGAATCGAAAACGCTCATTCAGTTGAATTTGATAAAGACACGGAAAATCAAATTATTGAGAGTCCTCCTGAAAGTAATGGTAATCCAGAAAGTTACTTCAGACTTGGCGCTTACCCATGTAAATTAAAAGAAGGAACGAAAGCGCGTGCTGCTTACGGCGAAGAGTTGATTTACGAACGTCACCGTAATCGCTATGAATTTAATAATGAATACCGCGAGCAATTCGAAGCTGCAGGTATGAGGATTTCTGGTATAAGCCCGAATGAACAACTCGTGGAAATCATAGAATTAGAAGGTCACCCATTCTTTGTCGGTGTCTCGTTCCACCCAGAATTCGCATCACGCCCAACACGCCCACAACCGCTATTCCGCGAGTTCTTAGGAGCGATAATCGCTGGAAAAGAATAACGTTTCGGTTGCAACCTGTTGGACTAGCCGTATATAGAGCGCGCGACCGATTATATATGCCGCTCAACCAAGCATATCGGGCATCTAACTGATCGTATATACCATGAACCGAGCATATCCATCGTCTATCCAATCATATGTATTGGTCAACCGAGCATATCCGCCGTCTACCCGATCATATATGCTGGTCAACCGAGCATAACTGCCGTCTACCCGACCATATATATCAGGTACCCGAGCATATCCGGCATCTACCCGATCATATGTATTGGCCAACCGAGCATATCCGTCGCTCGACCAATCATAACCGTCACTCAACCAATCATATCCACCAATCACCAACTAAAAAAGCTGCACATAAACGGGGAATTCCCGCTTATGTGCAGCTTTTACTTATTTTTAATCCATGTCTAAAATCATTTCATCATAGGCAATCTTCACAGCTTCATAAACAAACAACGCACTGAGCGCATGCGGCTGAACAATCCGTTCACCGTCGTCACCTGGTAATAAACCACGTGTAAGCCCAGTCGATATATATGTATAGGATAATTCTGCAAGTTCATTGCTGCTGCCCGGTTTTTCAGCGGCGAGCGCGGCAAAAGGAATGAATCGTCCAGCAAGTTGCTGTGCAAGTTCCAATGCAGGCCTATCCGTCGCAGCCCGAGTTAATAGCCAAATCCGGTCGGCTGCTGTAATGTCCATCCCGAACTCATAACGAACGGCACCGCTAAGTGGTTCGATACTGTGAAAGGCGGTTGCAGTAACTGCCTCCATTTCACCGAATCCCGCAATAATAACACGACCTTCCCCAATTGTTGCCTGTGCGAGAAGACGGGCTGTTTCTTCAATAGACTCTTCACCATTTCCGGCGATACGCTGAAGAAGTCCGCTGATTTGTGTCGTCAACATTTTCAAAATTACCACCTCCACCTAATTATAGGAAAAGGAGCATGGAAAGCAAAGGACAAAGTTTTGTCAAAAAAAGAAGGGTATCTGTGACATTTGTCAAATAAGTAGGTATAACAACATGGGATTGCAGAAAGAGGGAATGGAGATTGAAAAGTCTTTTAATTGTGGATGATCAAAAGGGGATACGACTTTTGTTGGATGAAGTATTCCGCCGGGAAGGGTTTAAAACAACCCTCGCAGCAAATGGATTAGAAGCGCTCCAAGCGGTGGAACAAGAAGTACCAGGCTGTGTCCTGCTTGATATGAAAATGCCAGGCATAGATGGATTAGAGGTTTTAAAAAGATTAAAAATTGGCTGGCCAGAGATACCAGTCATCATGATGACTGCGTACGGTGAAATTGAATTAACAGAAGATGCATTGAAAACTGGGGCTATGAAATATTTTACTAAGCCGTTTGATATTTATGAAGTCCGTGATGCGGTGAACGCAATGTTTGAAAACTGACAAAGCAGGCAGTGGTAAACACTGGCTGTTTTTGTTATGATATTGGTGGTATACAATAATCACACTATTCTTTTCAAGATCCTAAGGAGGAATTCGCATGGCACTTGTCTCCATGAAAGAAATGATGATCAAAGGGAAAAAAGAAGGGTACGCAATAGGTCAGTTTAATATAAACAACCTTGAATATACGCAAGCGATTTTACTAGCGGCACAAGAAGAACAATCTCCTGTTATCCTTGGGGTATCCGAAGGTGCAGCACGTTATATGGGCGGTTTCACAACGGTTGTCCACATGGTGAAAGGTCTTATGCACGATTATAAAATTACAGTTCCTGTTGCAATTCATTTGGATCACGGTTCAAGCTTCGAAAAATGTAAAGAAGCGATTGAAGCAGGTTTCACTTCCGTTATGATCGACGCTTCATCAAAACCACTTGCAGAAAATATTGAAATTACGAAAAGTGTAGTTGATTATGCGCATGAACGGGGAGTTTCTGTAGAAGCAGAACTTGGGGTCGTTGGAGGCCAGGAAGACGATATTATTGCTGAAGGCGTCATTTATGCGAACCCTGCAGAATGTAAAGAGCTTGTGGACAAAACAGGAATCGACTGTCTTGCACCTGCATTAGGATCAGTCCACGGACCATATAAAGGCGAGCCAAACCTTGGTTTCAAGGAAATGGAAGAAATCTCAAGTCAATCTGACCTACCGCTTGTCCTTCATGGCGGAACAGGTATTCCGATAAAAGATATCCAAAAATCTATTTCATTCGGAACGGCTAAAATTAACGTCAATACAGAAAACCAAATACAAGGAACAAAAGCTGTACGCGAAACACTTGCGGCAGACGCTGAAGCCTATGATCCACGTAAATTCTTGACGCCAATGCGCGATGCCATCAAAGTAACGGTTATTGGTAAAATGCGCGAATTCGGTAGTTCACAAAAAGCTTAATTATATTTAGTTAACAGAAAGAGGAGAAACATCAATGGTGATGTATTCTCCTTCTTTTAAGAGTTTTTCGGAGCTCTTCATAAAGTTTTTACTATAGAGTATTCATTCATTATAAGGGGGATTTTATTCATGAAGTTTTTCATTGATACAGCTAATTTTGAAGAAATCAAAGAAGCGCATACTTGGGGCATACTATCAGGAGTTACAACAAATCCTTCACTTGTTGCGAAAGAAGATGTACCTTTTCATGATAGGTTGCGAGAAATTGCAGCACTTGTCCCTGGTTCAGTCAGTGCAGAAGTCATCGCACTTGATGCTGAAGGCATGATCAAAGAAGGACGAGTATTGGCGGAAATTGCTCCAAATATTACGGTGAAATTGCCAATGACACCTGAAGGATTGAAAGCTTGTGCGGTCTTTTCACAGGAAGGCATCAAAACAAACGTAACACTTATCTTCAGTGCAAATCAGGCACTTCTTGCAGCACGTGCAGGAGCGACATATGTTTCCCCATTCCTCGGCAGACTCGATGACATTGGACAAGATGGCATGGCGTTGGTCTCTACAATTGCAGATATCTTCTCAATCCACAATATCAAAACAGAAATTATTGCTGCATCCATCCGCAGCCCACAGCATATTACAGACGCAGCGCTTAGTGGTGCAGATATTGCAACGACACCTTTCAACGTGTTGACGCAGCTATTCAAGCACCCACTTACGGATAAAGGAATCGAAGCATTTCTTGCGGACTGGGAAACAAGAAAGAACAAGTAAGGCATCAAAGGAGAGTCATATGGACGTTTATAAAATAACAGGCGGCAAACCATTACGAGGTTCAATTAAAGTGAGTGGCGCTAAAAACAGTGCAGTTGCACTTATCCCTGCTTCTATTCTGGCTGATTCCCTAGTTACAATCGAAGGACTGCCAGAAATTTCGGATGTCGTTACCCTTCAGGCGCTACTGGAAGATATCGGTGGGAAAGTTGAATTTAATAAAGGAACGATGACGATTGATCCAACAGAAATGATGTCGATGCCACTTCCGAACGGTAACGTGAAGAAGCTTCGTGCATCCTACTATATGATGGGCGCGATGCTTGGAAGATTCAAGCACGCGGTCATCGGCTTGCCAGGTGGTTGTCATCTGGGGCCACGACCAATAGATCAGCATATCAAAGGTTTCGAAGCGCTCGGCGCGAAAGTAACCAACGAACACGGTGCCATCTATTTGCGTGCGGAAGAATTACGCGGTGCAAAAATCTATTTGGACGTCATCAGTGTTGGTGCAACAATTAATATCATGCTCGCAGCAGTTCTCGCAAAGGGTCGTACGACAATTGAGAATGCAGCGAAGGAACCTGAAATCATTGACGTCGCTACACTGTTGTCCAATATGGGTGCGAAAATTAAGGGCGCAGGAACGAATGTCATTCGTATAGATGGCGTGGAAAAACTTCACGGCACAAAACATACAATTATACCTGATCGAATTGAGGCAGGTACTTTTATGATTATGGCCGCAGCAGCGGGCGATGGCGTTACAATTGACAATGTCAT
This sequence comes from Sporosarcina sp. FSL K6-1540, assembly GCF_038620285.1. Lineage (NCBI taxonomy): Bacteria > Bacillati > Bacillota > Bacilli > Caryophanales > Caryophanaceae > Sporosarcina > Sporosarcina sp. FSL K6-1540. The sequence goes on along the minus strand of NZ_CP152018.1, from coordinate 1,130,907 downwards.
ACCGTTCCATGTTGAGGCGCTCACGGCGAAGCTTCGTGAAATGGGTGTGGATATTGTTGAAGGAGAAGAACAAATCTTCATTCCAAAGTCGAGAAATCTGCAAGCCGTCGATGTGAAAACACTTGTATATCCAGGTTTTCCAACGGATCTCCAACAGCCATTTTCTGTGTTACTATCGCAAGCAGCTGGACCTTCCGTCATTACGGATACAGTTTACTCGGCTAGATTTAAGCATATCGACGAGCTCACAAGAATGAATGCTGATGCGCGAGTTGAAGGACGGTCGGCGATTCTAGCTGGACCGACGCCGCTTCAGGCGGCAACAGTACGCGCATCCGACCTTCGCGCAGGGGCCGCGCTCGTTATTGCGGGACTCATTGCCGACGGAGTGACGGAAGTACAAGAAATTCAGCACATCGAGCGCGGGTATAGTTCCCTTATCGAAAAACTTCAGGGAATTGGAGCGGATATCCGCAAAGTATCGATTTCGAAAGAAGCAATCGTGGGCGAATGAACGACCCAGCACCAGAAAAAATTATGCTATAATTAGTCAGAGTGGCAAAACTTACGGGATTTAACCGTATACCAGGAGGCACACAAATGGAACGCAGTTTATCGATGGAATTAGTTCGTGTTACAGAAGCAGCAGCAGTATCAGCTTCACGCTGGATGGGACGCGGCTTGAAAAATGAGGCGGATGACGCTGCAACAACAGCAATGCGTACAGTATTCGATACTATTCCGATGCAAGGGATTGTCGTAATTGGTGAAGGGGAAATGGACGAAGCACCGATGCTTTATATTGGTGAAAAGCTAGGGACTGGAATTGGTCCTGAAGTGGACGTAGCTGTTGACCCGCTTGAAGGAACAAATATTGTCGCAGCAGGCGGCTGGAATGCACTTGCAGTTCTTGCTATTGCGGATAAAGGCAATCTTCTGAATGCACCAGATATGTATATGAACAAAATCGCTGTTGGCCCTGAAGCGGTTGGTAAAATCGATATCGATGCATCCGTAACTGAAAACCTTATGGCTGTTGCTAAGGCTAAAAATAAAAACATTGGTGACATTGTTGCAACTGTCCTTAACAGGGAACGTCACGCTGCTATCATCGAAGAAATTCGGGCTTCAGGCGCACGCATTAAGCTTATCAATGATGGTGATGTTGCAGCAGCCATCAATACTGCTTTTGATGAAACCGGAGTAGACATTTTATTTGGACTTGGCGGAGCACCAGAAGGTGTTATTGCTGCAGTTGGATTGAAATGCCTTGGCGGCGAAATTCAGGGTAGACTGGTTCCGTCAAATGATGCAGAACGTGAACGTTGTATCAAGATGGGAATCGACGTCGACAAAGTGCTTTACATGGACGACCTTGTCAAAGGGGACGACGCCATATTCGCTGCAACTGGCGTAACAGATGGAGAACTTCTTCGTGGCGTGCAATTTAAAGGCGGTTACTGTGAAACACATTCATTAGTCATGCGTTCGAAATCCGGCACAATTCGTTTTGTTGAAGGCCGTCACAGCATGGAGAAAAAACCTCTGCTTGTCATGCAAGACTGATATAGCTCATCGCCCGGTCATAAACCGGGCATCTTCGCTTGTATAGGAAGTACCTGTATATATCCAGAAGGTCCTCGTCTGAAGTGGATCTTCAGGATATATTCATTATGATATACCTTCCTAGATTAACCTCAAAAATTCAACCCATTAACCTAAAGAGTGGTGCCAAAAGATGACAGTGCTAACAATATCAGCGTTGGAGAATATGATCTTAAAAGAGTTATATGCCCATGCAAAAGAATATAAAATTGCTTATTACAGCAAGTTGACGAAAAGGGAACTTATTTTTGCTATATTGAAATCGAGGGCGGAACAGGAAGGCTTCTTCTTCATGGAAGGTGTTCTTGAAATTATTCAATCCGAGGGCTACGGCTTCCTTCGTCCAATCAACTACTCACCAAGTTCGGAAGATATTTATATATCCGCTTCACAAATCCGACGTTTCGATCTTCGAAACGGTGATAAAGTAAGTGGGAAAGTTCGGCCACCAAAAGAATCAGAACGCTATTACGGTCTTCTACAAGTGGAAGCTGTCAATGGAGAAGATCCAGAAGTAGCACGTGAACGCGTGCATTTCCCGGCTCTAACTCCTCTTTATCCAGACCGTCATATCAAACTTGAAACGGATCCATTAAAGCTATCGACACGTATTATGGATCTTATCTCACCGGTTGGTTTCGGTCAGCGTGGACTCATTGCAGCTCCGCCAAAAGCAGGGAAAACATTGTTATTGAAGGAAATTGCGAATTCAATTACACTGAATCATCCTGACGCGGAACTGATTGTTCTTCTGATTGATGAAAGACCAGAAGAAGTGACTGATATCGAACGCTCCGTTAAGGCCGATGTCGTCAGCTCAACATTCGATGAGTTACCAGAAAATCACGTCAAAGTGGCGGAACTTGTATTAGAACGGGCGATGCGACTTGTAGAGCATAAGCGGGATGTTATCATTCTTATGGATTCCATCACACGGCTTGCGCGCGCGTATAACCTTGTTATTCCATCAAGTGGACGCACACTGTCAGGTGGTATCGATCCAGCTGCATTCCATCGTCCAAAACGATTTTTCGGGGCAGCACGTAATCTTGAAGAAGGCGGTAGCTTGACCATTCTTGCGACGGCTTTGATCGACACAGGTTCACGCATGGATGAAGTCATCTATGAAGAATTCAAAGGGACAGGCAATATGGAATTGCATCTTGACCGCAATCTTGCGGAACGACGGATCTTCCCAGCGCTCGACATACGCCGCTCAGGTACACGGAAAGAAGAATTGCTTATTCCAGCTGACCAGCTTGAAAAGCTATGGGCGATTCGTAAAACATTTTCCGATTCGCATGACTTTACAGAACGTTTCATGAAGAAATTGCGTCTCACAAAAACAAATGAAGAGTTCTTCGATAAATTAAATGACGAAATGAAAGCCCACCGTAATGGTAAAGGGTTGCTATAATCAAAAGCCCATGGTGACTGCTTTGCCTAAGTAAACTAAGCGAAGGCGCCTTACAAGGGGGAGCCGAAGCCCTAAGACTGGCGGCGAAGCTGCTTGACTTAGGGCGGGAGGCATCCCCGAGCGCCGTAGCGAATTTAGTGGAATTCTTTAGTACAGCATATGTCGTAGCAAATAAAATAGTTGCATCTACAAAAAAAACTTGTTATAATATTTTAGGTAACTTAAATAATATCTGCGTGCATATACGGTTGACGAATACGGACCGTGTAAGGCATCAGTCTTATAATACAACTCTGTTCCAGATGGTTCAGGGCGAAAGGAGAGAGATTGATGAAAGCAGCAATTCACCCAGCTTATAAAGTAGCAACTGTTACTTGTTCATGTGGTAACACATTTGAAACAGGTTCTGTAAGAGAGGACATCCGAATTGAAGTTTGTTCGGAATGCCACCCATTCTACACTGGACGCCAGAAATTTGCTCAAGCGGACGGACGTGTCGACCGCTTCAACAAAAAATATGGTCTCAAAGAAGAAGGCCGCGAAGAAGAAGGCCAAGAGTAAGATTTTCACAATACCCGTCAGGTGCACATGCGCCGGGCGGGTATTTCTTTTTGGAGAAAAATGTGACTAACACATTTAGGTCTGAAATAAAAGACGTTAAATGCAACTGATTTTAGGGTATGATAGATAATCTAATGATATGAAAATAAATAATTATATAGAGGCAACTGGAAGGAGATTCACCATGTACGTAACAATGCAAGGCGGTTGGATTGAGGTCATTTGCGGTAGTATGTTTTCAGGGAAATCCGAGGAATTGATTCGACGAATAAGAAGATCGCAGTTCGCTAAACAAAAAATTGCGGTATTCAAACCGGAAATCGATGATCGTTTTAGCGAAGAAGCCGTCGTCAGCCATAATGGGACAACTGTTATCGCGAATCCGATTGCTAGCTCAAACCATATTGAGCAGTTTGTCACCGAAGATTATGACGTAATCGCAATCGATGAAGCTCAATTCTTCGACGAAGGTATCGTCGACGTCGTGATGGAATTGGCCAATCGTGGATTCCGAGTAATCGTTGCTGGACTTGACCAGGATTTCCGAGGCGAACCATTCGGGCCGATGCCACGTCTAATGGCTGTGGCTGAACACGTTACCAAATTACAGGCTGTCTGCACAGTGTGTGGCTCGCCCTCTAGCCGAACGCAGCGCCTCATTAACGGCACGCCTGCGGGCTATGATGATCCCATTATTCTAGTCGGCGCTTCAGAAGCGTACGAACCAAGATGTCGCAAGCACCACGAAGTACCAAAAGGCGTAACAGCTACAGCAACTGTAAAAGGATAACAGCAATCAAGCCCGTCCGGCAGAAGAGGGCGGGTTTTTTAGTGTGAAAGGGTGCGGGTGTTGATGTTGCCATGTTTCTTTGGAGTGTTGTCTAGTCTTTCTGTAACGTTACGAACTTCGCGAAACGTTGTTAACTTCCGCAAGAATGTTGCGAACATCGAACGAAGCGTAGCTTACTTCAGCGTCGACGTTGTCTACATTCACCAAAACGTTGTTAACTTCCGCAAGAACGTTGCGAACTTCGTGCGAAGCGTTGCTTACATTCGCCGAAATGTTGTCTACATTCACCGAAACGTTGCGAACCTATCGAAACGTTGTTAAGTTCCGTAAGAACGTTGCCAACTTCGTGCGAAACGTTTCTTACTTCCGCTACGACGTTGTCTACATTCACCAAAACGTTGCGAACTTCACGCACAACGTCAGCATCAGTGAAATAATTGTATTTACCAAGAGATTTCCCGTACAATAAACGTACAAAACAGTCCTGAAAATGAGGTGTCCACAATGTTTGAAAGGTTACAAGCAGTAGAAGACCGATATGATCATTTGAATGAAATGCTCAGTGATCCCGCGGTAGTAAGTGACATGACGAAACTCCGGGAGTACTCGATAGAACAATCCGGCTTACAGGAAAAAGTTGAAGTCTATCGTGACTATAAACATGCAAAAGCTGAACTTAAAAGCGCTAAAGAAATGTTGAACGAATCTCTCGACGATGAAATGAAAGAACTTGTCAAAATGGAAGTTTCCGAACTGGAAGACCAAATCGAATCATTCGAAGGAAAGTTAAAGTTATTGCTCGTGCCAAAAGATCCGAATGATAACAAGAACGTTATTATGGAAATCCGGGGCGCAGCAGGTGGCGATGAAGCAGCATTATTTGCCGGTAGCTTATTCCGCATGTACAGCCGTTTCGCGGAAATGAACCACTGGAAAGTCGAAGTGTTGGATTCGTCTCCGACAGAACTCGGTGGCTTTAAAGAAATTATTTTCTTGATTAATGGAACGGGTGCTTATTCAAAATTGAAATATGAAAACGGAGCGCACCGTGTACAGCGGGTTCCGGAAACTGAATCCGGTGGGCGTACACATACATCGACAGCAACTGTCGCATGCCTTCCTGAAGCAGAAGAAGTTGAAATTGTTATTCATGAAAAAGATATTCGGACGGATACATTTGCATCATCCGGTCCTGGAGGTCAGTCGGTCAACACAACGATGTCCGCCGTTCGATTGACGCATCTTCCAACTGGCATCACGGTGTCGATTCAAGATGAGAAATCGCAAATCAAAAATAAAGAAAAAGCGATGAAAGTATTACGGGCACGCGTTTCTGATAAATTCACACGTGAAATCCAAGATGAGTACGATGAAAAAAGGAAATCAGCAGTCGGTACAGGCGACCGTTCTGAGCGGATTCGCACATACAACTTCCCACAAAATCGGGTAACTGATCACCGTATCGGCCTGACGATCCAGAAACTTGATCAGATTATTGAAGGTAAACTCGATGAAGTTATCGACGCACTTATTATGGAAGAACAGGCATATCGTCTAGAAAGTTTGGATCGCAATGACTGAAAAAATCTATGAAGCTCTTCAACGGGCTTCTTCTTTATTGGAACAACAAGGCATTGAACCACATGCTGCACAGCTCCTTATGGAATTTGTCACACAAAAGTCTAGGGCTTCTTTATTTGCAGATGTACAGGAACAACTTACAGGCGAACAACACAAGGACTTTTGGGATAAAACCGACGAACTGCTCGAAGGAAGACCCGTACAATATGTAATTGGTGAAGAAGGTTTCTACGGCTACACCTTCAAAGTGGATGAAAATGTTCTTATCCCGCGTCCAGAAACAGAAGAGCTCGTTTACGGCGCGCTTGAACGAAGCCAGAAACTCTTCGCCACTAAAAAAATTACCGTTGCAGATATCGGAACAGGTAGCGGTGCAATCGCAGTTTCATTCAAAAAAGAATGGTCCGAAGCTCTCGTTACTGCAACGGACATCAGTGAAGGTGCGCTTGCAATCGCGAAGCATAACGCAAAAGCAAATGACGCCGACGTGACTTTCCTGCAAGGCGATCTTACTGCACCGATTGCGAAGGACAAATGGGATGTCGTGTTATCCAACCCGCCCTATATCGCACATGATGAAGCGACTTTAATGTCAGGTACAGTCCTCGATCACGAACCGCATAATGCATTATTTGCGGATGAAGATGGACTTTACTTTTATCGAAAACTTGCTGAAACATTGCCGCCACTTATGAACAAGCCCTCCCTCGTCGCAGTCGAAATCGGTTACCTTCAGGGACCAGATGTGCATAAGTTATTCACAGAGGCATTTCCGGAGGCTTTAGTTGAAATAGTAAAAGATATTAACGGCAAAGATCGAATGATATTTTGCGAGACTCGTGAATAAATCCCCCTTACTCTGGCAACAATGCAGAGTAGGAGGGGATAAAGATGTTAACAGACTACGAGATTATCAGAAAGAAAACTATAGTTCAAAAATTGGTGCCTTATATTGAATTTATTATCCTGCTTATCATTATTCAGGCCTTCATAGCGGTATTCTTAACGGCGACGGAAGAGGATGATGCTATCCGTTTCAGATTGCTTGCCCATTCAGATACGCCCGCAGATCAGCAGATTAAAATAGGGATTCAACGTGAAATTCAGCCGCTAATCGAAAATGCAGTTAATAAGTCATATTCGAAACGAGAGCTTGGGGATAACTTGGCGGCGCTCGAAAGCGAAATCCTTGAAATTGCTAACGCCATGTCAAACGGTGCTACTATTTCACTTGAACGAAAAGAAGCATTATTTCCACCGAAGCGGTCAGGTCTATTTATTAGCCCGCAAGCAACATATGATGCCTATATTTTGACAATTGGTAGTGGACGTGGGGATAACTGGTGGTGTGCAATGTTCCCGAAAATCTGTTTTCCGGATAAGAAAGAGGAAGAAGAGGAAAAAGTCACTTTTTTCGTCTGGGAGTGGATAAAAGGGCTATTCGCATAAAGTTACCAACAAAGTTTGTGGATAAAGTGATTAAAATGTGTATAAGTGGGGGATTAGCTCATGGAAACAAAAGTTTTTTCAGTGGATAACTTTATGGATAACGAAAGAAACTATAAACAGGCTGTGGATATTTTAAAAAGTGGGGGTGTCGTCGCGTTTCCTACGGAGACAGTATACGGTTTAGGCGCACTTGCAACTGATGAGTTAGCGGTACAAAAAATATTCGAAGCAAAAGGCAGACCTTCCGACAACCCACTCATCGTACATATTGGTAATAAAGGACAAGTCTTCAATTATGCGACGGATATTTCCGCAGATGCAGAAAAGCTGATGGATACGTTTTGGCCTGGTCCATTGACGCTTGTCTTTCACAAAATACCAGGCGTCATCGCCCCGAACGTAACACCCGGCGTTGAGACCGTGGGCGTACGGATGCCGGATCATCCGGTTGCATTAGGACTTCTACGCGCACTCGGTGAACCGCTTGCAGCACCGAGTGCTAATCAAAGCGGTAAACCGAGCCCAACTGAAGCGGCTCATGTACATAAAGATCTTGATGGGCTCATTCCACTCATTCTTGACGGGGGACAAACTGGTGTTGGCGTGGAGTCAACCGTATTGGATATGACGACCATTCCGCCCACTATTTTACGGCCAGGGGGGACAACGCAAGAAATGATTGAGAGCATCGTTGGTCCTGTAAATTCTGAAACAAAGTCGCCTGGTGAACAAGCACCACGTTCCCCAGGTATGAAGTATTTGCACTATGCACCGGAAGCTCCTCTTTATGTCATTAATTACGACGTGGATAAAATTTATGCAGCTATTGATAAGCTTCATGCTGAAGGCAAGAAGGTCGCGCTGATTGGGCCAGATGAATTGGGCGTTTCAGGCGCTGATTGGTACTTTGCAATTGGTGTGGCAGGTAATAATGAAGCAATGGCGACAAATTTATACGGAGCGCTCCGTAAGTGTGATTTGACGGAAGCGGATCTTATTCTAGCTGTTGAAACGGACTTGGCTGGAGTTGGCGCCGCTGTCATGAACAGATTAATGAAAGCGGCCGAAGGAAAACACTTTATGAACTGAAGCTAATACGAATGACCTCCTCAAATGCCGCATAAGATGAACCGATGCGGTATTCGGGGAGGTTTTATTTTGGCGGAATTATTTGCGGCTGGCATTACGACCTTAGATGTTTTAGTCATTTATTCATTCCTGCAAGTAAATAAAGGGAAACTTACGTTAGCGCTTTGGACGTCATTTCTTAATATGGCTTTCCCGTTCCTTGGATTCGTTACTGGGGAGTTATCCGCACATATATTTACAGTGTGGAGCAGTATATTATCAGGCGTAATGCTTGGGTTGATAGGTATACATATGTTGTTACAAAGTGATACACCGAGCTCTTCATCGAAACAAGTTTCTCCTTTTATCATTGCATTCGCCGTAAGTATCGACGCTTTTTCAGTGAGTGTTTCATTTGGTATGCTCCAAATGGATAAAGTTCTATTTATCGTGGCATCGGGAGCGTTTACTTTTATTTTTTCCTGTGCAGCGCTCTTATTAAAAGGACGTCTTGGCCTTAAAAATGGGAAAGCACTAAGACTAATTGCAGGATTCGCTTTAATAATAATAGGAGTATTGTCATGTTTTCGTTGAAATTTGATGTTTCTTTATTCGCAAAACTCGGCTATTCTAAAGAGAGAGGGTGAAAATAATGAATATATATTTGATTTGCACCGGAAACACGTGTAGAAGCCCGATGGCAGAGGCAATTCTTCGTTCCAGAGGGATTGAGAATGTGTCAGTTCGTTCAGCGGGTGTTCACGCACAAGATGGCTGGCCGATTTCTCTGAACGCGAAAACGCTTATCGAAGAAGCGGACATGCTTTACACGCCCGTTTCAAGAGCTGTTTCAAGTGAGGATTTGAAGTGGGCTGATGTTGTTTTAACAATGACAGAAGGGCACAAAGCAAATCTCATTTACTCTCACCCAGAAGTAAAATACAAAACATTTACACTAAAAGGATTTGTGAAACCGGATTCAACTGGAGATGTGTATGACCCGTACGGAGGCGATATCGATACATATCGGCATGTGTTCAATGAGTTGTCGGGAATTATCGATGTGCTTGAACAGAAATTGATGGAGGAATCGTGATGAGAGAAAAAAGGGGAAAAAAGTTTGGATTAAAGAGAAAGCTTATTCTATTTATAACAATACTTGCGATTGTCACTTACACAACGAGTGCCTTATTTATTAATGTCGTACAACCACAATTTTTTCCGAAATTTGAACCGTTCTGGTTTGCAGTGATGACATATGGAATGGGAATATTTTGGTCGGGCGTGTTAGCGGCACTCTTCAGTACGATTTTAACGAAACCATTACAAAATCTTGAGAAAGCGGCTAACAAAGTCGCAGATGGTGAAATCGGAACGGATATTGTACTGCCGAACTCGTCTGATGAAATCCGCTCAGTGGCAGAAGCGTTTCAGCATATGGTCCTTAATTTGCGTACGATAGTTGGGCAAATTGAGACGAATTATGAAAAGACGGCCACTACAGTTGATAGCTTATCTGCTGAAACCGGAGCCGCTGCGAGACAGGCGGATGCAGTAGCATCTACGATCAAGGAAATAGCCTCGGGCGCAGAGGAATCGGCGATCGCCATCCAAGAAACAGCGGAAGCGATTGAAGATGTTCGGTTATTGGCTGTTGAAGTGAGCAGCAGGGCTGAAGATTCGTCTGAACGCTCAAAAGAGATGCTTGAGGAACTTGTACGAACGACAGAGGTATTCCGTATGCTTGTCGATGGCATCCGAAATATGTCTTCACAAAGTGAACTATCACTTGGCACAATTAGGCAACTGGATCATAATGCACAAAAAATCGGTGAAATCGTCCAGCTTGTCGGTAACATTGCGGCACAGACAAATTTATTGGCGCTGAATGCATCCATCGAGGCGGCGCGTGCAGGTGAACATGGTAAAGGATTTGCGGTAGTTGCAGAAGAAGTGCGTGTACTCGCCGATGAAAGCGCCAAAGCAGTACAGGGAATTTCTAATCTTGTAGTAACTATTCAAACCGATGTTACAAAAGTCGTGAAGGAAATGGAAGAACAAGTGAAGACGGCGGCGACCGAAGCAGACCGTGCCAATGAAACGAGTGAAAATGTCGAAGCAATGGCGTCTAAAGTGAACGGCATGGCAGATTCCGTCGTAGAAATCACGAAATTTGTCGAACTTCAGCTGACAAATATAGAGACAACCGCACGCCAATCACAGGAAGTCGCAGCAATTGCGGAACAAACATCCGCTGGTGCGCTTGAAGTCGGAGCGGCAACAGAGGAACAAGTTCAATCAATTGAACAGGCAGATGCGATGGCGAGTGAACTGAAGAGCCAATCCGAAGATCTATATAATGTCATTAGCAAGTTCGACATAACGAAAAGCGGAAGCAGCCGTTAAGACGCGACAGGCATAAGGCGGAAAGGATGGCAGTCTAAGGTCGCGACGTCCAGTCGCATTATGGGGGATGAAGTTCAATCCCTCCCCACTGAATCCTGTAGGTTAAGGAGCTAGACAATAAGAAAATTCGATTTACAGCCCAATTTTCATTAGGGCTGTGTTTTTTTTGCCGAAAAATGATAGAATGAGTTGTGAGTATATTATGAAAAGAGGGATCCTGTGAAAATCGCGATTTCTTCAGACCATGGCGGAAACAATCTTCGTCAGGAAATTATCAAGTTATTAGCAGAGTTAGGATTGGAATTTGTAGATCTTGGTCCGGATTCGAATGAGGCAGTTGACTTTCCGGACTATGCGACACCCGTCGCAAATGGAGTAGCATCGGGAGATTTCGACCGAGGTATTCTTATTTGCGGAACAGGGATTGGCATGTCTATTGCAGCAAATAAAGTAAAAGGTATCCGCTGTGCGCTTGTTCATGACGTCTTCAGTGCGAAAGCCACAAGGCAGCATAACGACTCAAACATCCTTGCGATGGGAGAACGTGTCATCGGACCAGGTCATGCAAGGGAAGTAGTTGCAGCTTGGTTAAACACGCAATTCGAAGGCGGACGCCATGAGCGCCGCATCGGCAAGCTCATGGAACTGGAAAACTAAATTTAAAGGAAGGCAGTCTAAGTTCGCGACATCGTGTCGCAACGACTGCATGACCCACTTCGTGTGGGCCCAAGCGCCTGATTAGCCCCGAAAAGCGCTGGAAGTCTTGACGACAAAGGCGTCCTTTGCCTTTTCGGCAAGACTGAAGCGACCCGAGGGGCTAGGCGCTGGAGCTAGACACCATAAGAAGGCAGGTGGTATAAAGTGGACGCTTTGAATTTATGGAAGCTTCAACTCGAGCAACTTTTAGCGGAAATGGCTGAACAGACAGACCTTATACCGGGCACAATTTTCGTCATCGGCTGCTCGACCTCTGAAATTGCCGGTAAACGAATCGGCACTGGAGGGGCGCTTGAAATTGGAAAAGCGCTATACGACCCCTTAAAAGACTTTGCCAAAAAACATAAACTATTTCTTGCATTCCAAGGATGTGAACATATTAACAGGGCGCTGACAATTGAACGTCACGCGGCTGAAAAGTTCATGCTAGAGCCAGTTTCAGTCATTCCAATGATAGATGCGGGTGGTTCAATGTCGGCCTACGCCTATCAGCATATGAATGACCCTGTAGTTGTAGAGGAAATTCGCGCAAGTGCAGGCATCGATATTGGACAAACATTAATCGGCATGCATTTGAAACGGGTTGCTGTCCCTTTACGCACATCAATTGGGCAAATCGGCAATGCAGTTGTCACGGTCGCAACAACCAGACCGAAGTTAATAGGTGGAATTAGAGCAACATATTTAGAATAGCGGAAGCGGCCCGCATAGACGCGACAGGCGCAAGACGGAAAAGGAACGCTGCCTAATATCGCCACTTCCTGTGGCAACAAAGAGGGATGCAGTTCAATCCCTCTCCGCCGCATGACCCACTTCGTGTGGGCCTCCGAGCGTCTGGCCGCTGTAGACTGGACAAAAAAATAGATGATGAAGGGGAATGATAATATGGAATTGAACAAATTGGGCAACGTACAACGTGAAGATGAGGCAGTATACGAAGCGATTATGGCGGAGAAAAAGCGTCAACAGTCAAATATTGAACTAATTGCATCTGAAAACTTCGTAACAGAAGCAGTTATGGAAGCACAAGGTTCTTATTTAACGAACAAATACGCTGAGGGCTACCCTGGCAAACGCTATTACGGCGGTTGCGAACATGTCGACGTCGTTGAAAATATTGCACGTGACCGAGTGAAAGAAATCTTCGGCGCGGAATATGCAAACGTTCAGCCGCACTCTGGTGCACAAGCAAATATGGCTGTTTATTTTGCAGTACTTGAGCCTGGAGATACAGTTCTTGGTATGAATCTTTCGCACGGCGGTCACTTGACACACGGAAGCCCAGTTAACTTCTCAGGTAAATTGTATAACTTTGTTGATTACGGAGTGAGCAAGGAAGATGAGCTAATTGACTACGAAGATGTCCGTCAAAAAGCGCTTGAGCATAAGCCGAAAATGATCGTAGCGGGTGCGAGTGCCTATCCACGTGAAATTGATTTTGCTAAGTTCCGTGAAATTGCGGATGAAGTGGGCGCGTACCTATTCGTCGACATGGCGCATATCGCAGGGCTTGTAGCAGTCGGCGAACATCAAAACCCAGTTCCGCATGCACACTTCGTCACTTCGACAACGCATAAAACATTACGCGGACCTCGTGGTGGACTTATTCTTTCTACAGAGGAATTTGGTCGTAAACTTGACAAGTCAATCTTCCCAGGAGTTCAAGGTGGACCATTGATGCACGTTATAGCTGCAAAAGCGGTGGCATTTGGCGAAGCACAGAAACCGGAATTCAAAACGTATATCCAACAAGTGAAGAGCAATGCGAAAGCATTAGCTGAAGCGCTAATAGCTGAAGGTGTAGACATCGTATCAGGCGGAACAGATAACCATTTGGTTTTGCTTAACCTGCGTTCACTTGAAATCACGGGTAAAATTGCAGAGCACGCACTAGATGAAGTCGGCATCACTACGAACAAAAACACGATTCCATATGACACTGAAAGCCCGTTTGTTACTTCGGGAGTACGACTTGGAACACCAGCTGTTACAACACGTGGTTTCAAGGAAGAAGAAATGCGAGTAATCGCATCGATCATGGCGAAGGTTCTGAAAAATCATGAAGACGAAGCTGTGAAAAAAGAAGCTCAGCAACGTGTTACCGCATTGACGGACAAATTTCCGCTATATGCATAATATCTAAAGAAATAAGCCGCTATCAATATGGATGGCGGCTTATTTTTTCTTTCATTTGAAGGGGGGTTGAATGATGGGTAATCCTAGAAAAACACAGACTGAAAAAGCTGAAAAAGCAATATTGTTTAATTGGCTTCAACGTTTTGGAAGTCGTTTTCGAACAGGTTTCATTTTGACGGATCCATCTGTTTCAGACGATCCAGTTGTTTTTATCAATGAAGCATTTACAGAAATTACGGGCTACCCGTCCGAAGAAGTAATTGGGCAAAATTTGCGATTCATGCAAGGCGAAGAAACCGACATGGAGCTTATTGAGGAAATTAATAAGAAACTTCGCAAGGGAATGCCTGCGAATGCCGAGATCCTTCATTATAAAAAAGACGGTACTCCATTTTGGAATGAGCTTGTCATCCAGCCGCTCGTCGACGAAAAAGGGGAAGTTTTATTTACCTCTTCTTTCATTTTAGATGTGACGGAACGGAAAAAAGACGAATCCCTACTTCGATTACAAGAGGAGATTTTTTTAGGGATAAATACGGGAGCAGAACTCTCTGATTTATTACAAAAGATAGGAACCGTTGTCGAATCTTTCTTTCCAAAAGGGTCTGTATGTTCGATTCTTTTCAAAGAGCAAAATGATGGGTGGTACATTGGAGCAGCGGATTCAGTACCTGATCAATTGCTTGGAGAAATATTGGATAATGAGGCACTTGAAACCAGTTATATATCAGAAGATGTGATAGTCATGGAAAATAATCAAGAGAAAGTTCTACAAGGAGAAAAACCGGTAATTGATTTCCATTCGAACTGGTCGGTTCCGACATTTGACAGTGAAGATGAAATGGACGGACTCGTAACGGTGTTCGTGAAGAAAAACGGAAATCCAACAGAAACTCAAATTCAGTTTCTCAAAAAGATGGTCCCGATTGTCCAAATGACGAGAAAGCATTATACACAGCAGGCAGAGTATCGCAGGCTTGCTTTTACTGACCCGCAAACAGGATTGCCGAACCGTCATGCGTTTTTGAACCAACTTAAACATAATCTCTTAGATGGTCAAGGCCATTTTGTTGCGGTCATAGAACCAGGTGAATACGCAAAAATAGTTGACCTATATGGAAGAAATGCAGCCGATGAATTGTTTATCCAGCTGGGCAAACGAATCGAAAAAGCAGGGAAAAGAAACTCGAACTTTATCGGGCGTTTTTCAAGTGCATCACTCGTTATAACGGGTGAAAGCGGTGAAGGGAACTATCTTTTCGAATTAGGTACGATTGTTACGGAACCGTTCATTGTTGCGGGACAGGAACTGTTTATCACACTGAAAATCGGAATTTCATTTTCCGAAGGTGACAAAAAAAGTGAAGAGGAACTGCTGCGCCGGGCGGATATAGCTATGTCAGACGCGAAAAAGAAGCCTGGCAATGCGATGTCATTTTACAGGGATCTTCAAAACGAAGAAACAATCAAAGAAATGAAGATTGTCAATGAACTATCGAAAGCACTCAATGCACAGGAAATCGATGTCTACCTTCAGCCCAAAGTCGATTTGAAAGATGGAGCAATCATTGGCTTCGAAGCGCTTGCTCGCTGGTTTTCACCGGTGCTAGGCCCAGTTCCGCCGAATCTTTTCATCCCAGCCGCTGAAAATATGGGTAAAATCATTGAACTGGAAATAATTATATTATCAAAAGTAATGGAATGGCTGCGGAAACGTCAAAAGACAGGTGAAAAGATGTATCAGGTGGCCGTCAATATTTCTGTCCACCATTTCTTTGACCGGACTTTCGTCGAGAAGTTAATAAGGCTAGCTGATAACCATGACCTTTCACCCGAGTATATTATGTTGGAAATGACGGAGAGTATCGGACTCGTTGACATACAAAAGGCGAAATCGATTTTTCGTGCACTAAATGCGGCAGGCTTTGAAATATCCGTCGATGATTTTGGTGTCGGCTATTCTTCGCTCAGCTATTTGCCTCAATTACCTCTTTGCGAATTGAAGATTGATCGAAGTTTCATTAGTGAGCTTGATGAACCGGGCACGCTCGCAGTCGTCAGAACAATCATTCAACTGGCTGAAAACCTTAATTTGACAACAGTTGCAGAAGGAATCGAAGAGGAAAGACATATTGAAATTTTACGTAATCTAGGCTGTAAAGTGGGGCAGGGTTTCTACTATTATAAGCCAATGCCTTTGCAAGAAATTCAGCGATTGCTTGCCGAATAGTTAGACATTAAGTAGTCAGATGTCTAGCGTACCTGAACTGGAATATATCTGTTATAATGAACAGGACATTCTAATAAAGGGGCGAATATTAATGCCGAAAATACATGTTTTTGACCATCCACTTATCCAACATAAACTTACGTACATACGTGATATCGAGACAGGAACGAAAGAATTCCGTGAGCTTGTCGATGAAGTAGCGACACTTATGGCTTACGAAATCACGCGCGAACTTCCACTTAAGGAAGTGGAAGTTCAAACGCCGGTCTGTAAAGCTAAATCGAGCGTACTTGCAGGCAAGAAACTTGGAATCGTTCCAATCTTACGTGCAGGTATTGGTATGGTAGATGGAATTCTAAAATTAATTCCAGCAGCAAAAGTAGGACATATCGGCCTGTACCGTGACCCTGAAACGTTGCAACCCATCGAATATTACGTAAAACTACCTTCCGATGTATCGGAACGTGACTTCATTCTCGTCGATCCGATGCTTGCAACGGGCGGATCTGCAATTGCAGCGGTCGAATCGTTGAAGAGCCGCGGTGCGAAAAACATTAAGTTCATGTGTCTAATTGCTGCTCCAGAAGGTGTGAAAGCATTGACAGATGCACATCCTGATGTGGATATTTATATCGCTGCGATGGATGAAAAATTGGATGAAAAAGGCTACATCGTACCAGGACTTGGTGATGCTGGCGACCGTCTATTCGGAACAAAATGATTTGGAAGGCGTGAAGATATTGACAAAGAAATGGAAAGTGATGACGATTTTCGGTACAAGGCCGGAAGCTATTAAAATGGCTCCGCTTGTGTTGGAATTGCAAAAGCATTCGGACGACATCGAATCGATTGTGACGGTTACAGCGCAACATCGTGAAATGCTGGACCAAGTGCTTCACACATTCGGTATCACACCAGATTTTGATCTTAATATCATGAAAGATCGGCAAACACTTGTTGATGTTGCAACACGCGGACTCGAAGGGCTTGACCGTATCATGAAAGAAGCGCAACCCGATATCGTACTGGTCCACGGAGATACGTCGACGACTTTCATCGGTGGACTTGCAGCGTTTTACAACCGAGTTTCGGTTGGACATGTTGAAGCAGGGCTTCGTACGTGGGATAAATATTCACCGTACCCGGAAGAAATGAATCGACAGCTAACAGGCGTCATTGCTGATCTTCATTTTTCACCGACAGAACAATCGGCTAACAATTTGATAGCCGAAGGAAAATCGAAAGATCGCATCTATATCACGGGAAATACTGCGATTGATGCGCTTCAAACGACAGTGCGTGAAGAGTACTCACACCCTGTTCTCGATAAAATCGGAACGGACAGGCTTATATTACTAACTGCACATCGTCGTGAAAACCTTGGCGAACCAATGCGCAACATGTTCCGTGCTATAAACCGGTTACTTGTGAAACATGATGATATCCAAGTCATCTATCCTGTTCACATGAATCCGGCAGTGCGCGAAGTAGCTGATGAACTTCTTGGAGGCAACAACCGTATTCATCTGATCGAACCGCTTGAAGTTGTTGACTTCCACAATTTTGCAGCACGATCACACATTATCTTGACGGACTCAGGTGGTATCCAAGAAGAAGCGCCTTCACTTGGCAAACCGGTTATCGTCTTGCGCGATACAACCGAACGCCCGGAAGGTATTAAAGCGGGGACACTAAAACTGGCCGGCACGGATGAAGAAACAATCTTCACATTGACGGATGAACTTTTAACCAATGAAGCAGAATACAGCAGAATGGCAAAAGCGTCCAATCCATATGGTGACGGACACGCTTCTGAACGAATCGTTGAAGCGTTGAAAGAGTACTTATCTTCTATAGAATAACAAGTAGCACGACGACCGGATAAATCCGGTCGTATTTTTTTGGAATAGGGTCATGGAATTTCAAGAAAATAGGGAAAGTCCTAATGGAAAACCCAAAACCATTAATATTCATCGAACAACCTTCCAATTTTGTCGAATGTTTGACAATGTGAAGTCTTTGTGAAAAATTTCACTGTAATCAATTGACATCAAAATATGCCTATTGTATGCTTACAAAGGGTAAGAATGATAGGGTTTTCATATATGAAACGGCGACATAATGTGAATGTTAAGGCTGTGTTAGCATCCTATCGTTTTTTGACGGATGTGCAGAGGCTTAAATAGCATCATGCATTTGATTAAACGCAGCATCTGCCGAATTGCCTTCCATTCGACAATACTCGCACAACTTACAGGTTCCATCCTTTTCAGAGTCTTGCCAAGAATAGTGTAAGCGGCCTGCTTAGACTGGACAAATAACTGGCTGGACAGCGAAACGGGACCACCCCGCTTTTTCTTGTGATTTGCTTGCTACTAAGCCTTATCTCAATCGAAGTTGCAAGGCTCCATACAATTTGGAAATACGAATCAGGAGAATCACCTACATGCAAACATTGCAAGAAATTCATAGAAAGCAAAAGAAGGCTCTCTTTTTTTTGCTCGCATTGTTCGTTCTAGGGTGGGCATTAACTGATTTGAAGCCGATTTTCGCAGGATTAATTCTCGGATCTCTGTTCGGATTGTATAATTTTTGGATTCTTGTCCGTAGAATGGAGAGATTCGACAAGATTTTTACGGAGGGTAAGAAAAGAGCATCACTTGGAACGCTGATGCGTTTCGCATCCGGTGTGGCTGCGGCGGCAGTCGCGATTTCGCTGCCGGAACATTTTAACCTGGTTAGTTCGGTTATCGGGCTTATGATTCCTTACATCCTGCTATTGGCTGATGGGATTATATTCCGTACAAAAAACCATTAAAGCTTTTTCGAAGAAAAGAGCTTACATCGATTTTTGCTTTTTCGAAGAAATGAGCTAACATCGAACTTTTCTGTTTCTCAGAAAATGCTTAAACCGATTGTGAAAGGGAGGTGAACGAAACGTGACCCACGAAAATCCGACGAGAGTGTGGCTCGGATTGACATTTAACTTGTCAAACGTCCTTATGCTTTTCATCACGTGCCTGATTGTATTCCTTATCGCATTCATTGCAACACGTAAAATGCAACTGAAACCTACGGGTATGCAGAACTTTATGGAATGGATCATGGATTTCGTAAAAGGTATTATTAAGAACAATATGGACTGGAAAACAGGCGGGCGCTTCCATGTACTTGGAATAACGCTATTAATGTTTGTTTTCGTAGCCAACGTAATCGGACTTCCATTCTCTATTCAAGTGAATCACGTGCTGTGGTGGAAATCACCAACGGCAGATCCAACAGTCACATTGACACTTGCTGCAATGGTCGTTGTTTTATCGCATTACTACGGTATCAAATTATTGGGCCTCAAAGAATATGGGAAAGGTTATTTAAAACCAATGCCATTTATGGCCCCATTGAAAGTAATTGAGGAGTTTGCAAACACGCTGACACTTGGTCTGCGTCTTTACGGTAACATCTATGCAGGTGAGGTCCTACTTGGTCTTCTTGCAACACTTGGAGCAGGAAGTGTCTACGGCTTTGTCGGCGCCCTGGTTCCAGCACTCGCTTGGCAAGGGTTCTCGATCTTTATCGGAGCAATCCAGGCATTCATCTTTGTTATGTTATCGATGGTCTATATGGCGCATAAAGTCAAAACAGACCATTAAACATATACTGCCCGTTTAACGGGTGAACAAACAAAAAAACTCGAAAATATTAGGAGGAAATTATACTATGGGTTTATTAGCAGCTGCAATCGCAATCGGTCTTGGTGCACTTGGTGCAGGTATCGGTAACGGTCTTATCGTTTCAAAAACAGTTGAAGGGATCGCTCGTCAACCAGAAGCACGTGGCGTTCTTCAATCAACAATGTTCATCGGTGTTGCACTAGTTGAGGCGATTCCTATTATCGCAGTAGTAGTAGCGTTCATCGTTATGAACAAATAATAATTACCAACAGTAACAAAATGGCGAAGAGCGCACTACAAAGTCCTTCGCCATTCCTTTATGGAGAAAAATGTGTAACACAACTTACGAAATAATGAACAACTAACTATATTCGATGAATTATAAGCTCTTGAAGGGAGTGAAACAATCGTGTTTTTGGATACCTTCGTCCTATTGGCAGCAGATGTAGCCGATCCAGGATTCTTAGCAAAACTGAACGACAGAATAAACCTTGGTGATATAATTGTCACACTTTCGTTTTTCACGATTCTCATGCTTCTTCTGAAGAAGTTTGCTTGGGGCCCACTTATGGGTGTCATGGATCAACGTGCTGAGTTGATTGCAAATGAAATCGAATCGGCTGAAAAGAGCCGTGCAGAATCACAAAAGATTCTTGAAGAACAGCGTAACCTTTTGAATGAAGCGCGTAATAACGCTCAGGCGATTGTTGAAAATGCCCGTAAGCAAGGCGAAACTCAACGTACAGAAATCATCACAGCTGCTCGTTCAGAAGTGGGTCGTATGAAAGAAGAAGCAACTCTTGAAATTGCATCTGAAAAAGACAAAGCGATCGCGGCAGTTCGCGGAGAATTCGTATCTCTTTCTATCCTTGCAGCATCTAAAGTGCTCGGTAAAGAAATTTCCGAGGAAGATAATCGTGCATTGATTGAAGAAACGATTGCGAAGGCAGGCGAAGGGCGATGAGCCAATCGGTTGTAGCAAAACGCTATGCACAAGCATTGTTTGAACTAGCACAAACAAACGGACAAACTGGCGCAATTCAAGAAGATCTTCTTGAATTGAAAAAAGTTTTCCAAACAAATCCAGAGCTCGGTCAATTACTTCAATCACCGAGATTAAAATCAGCAAAAAAGAAAGAGCTTATGGCAGATTCATTCAAAGGCGCGAATCAGCTCATTTTGAATACTTTGTTCCTAATGCTCGATAAAAAACGCATAGACGAGGTTGTAAACCTTGTTAACGAGTTTATCTCTTATGCGAATGATGCAGCAGGCATCGCTGACGCGAAAGTGTATTCTACACGTCTGCTTACAGTTGATGAAAGCCAAGCTATCTCTACTGCATTCGCCAAAAAGATTGGTAAAACAGCATTGCGAATTGAAAACATCATCGATCCGAGCTTACTTGGAGGCATCCGTCTTCAAATTGGTAACATTATCTACGACAGCAGCGTAAGCGCGAAGCTTGAGCGACTGGAACGGGATCTTATCGGTTCATAAATCTGAAATTTGAGGGGTGACATGCATGAGCATCAAAGCTGAGGAAATCAGTGTTCTCATAAAACAGCAGATTGAAAATTATCAATCTGAGATGAAAGTGAGCGAAGTCGGTACAGTTATCGCAATTGGTGACGGTATCGCACGTGCTCATGGCCTCGACAACGTCATGGCTGGGGAACTTTTAGAGTTCTCAACTGGCGTCATGGGTCTGGCTCAAAACTTGGAAGCGAACAACGTTGGTATCGTTATCCTAGGGCCTTACACAGACATCAAAGAAGGCGATGAAGTACGTCGAACAGGCCGTATTATGGAAGTTCCAGTTGGAAAAGAATTAATCGGACGCGTTGTAAATCCACTTGGGCAACCAGTTGATGGATTAGGTCCGATCAATACGACAAAAACACGTCCAATCGAAAGCCCAGCACAAGGGGTTATGGCGCGTAAATCCGTTCATGAACCACTACAAACGGGTATTAAAGCGATTGATGCACTTGTACCAATCGGCCGCGGACAGCGTGAATTGATCATCGGTGACCGTCAAACAGGTAAAACGACAGTTGCAATCGATACAATTCTGAACCAAGCTGACCAAGATATGATTTGTATTTATGTAGCAATTGGACAAAAGGAATCAACAGTTCGTGGTGTTGTTGAAACACTTCGTAAAAACGGCGCACTTGATTACACAATCGTTGTTACGGCGTCTGCTTCACAACCATCACCATTACTATACCTTGCACCATACACAGGAATAACAATGGCTGAAGAATTCATGTTCGATGGTAAGCACGTTCTAATCGTTTATGATGATCTATCTAAACAAGCAGCGGCATACCGTGAACTTTCTTTACTACTTCGTCGTCCTCCAGGCCGTGAAGCTTATCCTGGTGATGTTTTCTATCTTCACTCTCGTTTACTTGAACGCGCAGCGAAGTTGAATGACACACTTGGTGCAGGTTCTATCACGGCATTACCATTCGTTGAAACACAAGCTGGAGATATCTCTGCTTATATTCCAACGAACGTAATTTCTATCACTGATGGACAAATTTTCCTTCAATCTGACCTATTCTTCTCGGGTGTACGTCCAGCGATTAACGCCGGTCTTTCAGTTTCCCGTGTTGGTGGATCAGCGCAAATCAAAGCAATGAAAAAAGTTGCGGGTACACTACGTCTTGACCTTGCGGCATACCGTGAGCTTGAAGCGTTCTCACAATTCGGCTCAAACCTTGATTCTGCAACTCAAGCGAAACTGGATCGCGGAGCGCGTACAGTTGAAATCTTGAAGCAAGACTTGAATAAACCGTTTAAAGTTGAGCAACAAGTTATGGTTCTTTACGCATTGACACGTGGATTCCTTGACGATATCGCTGTCAAAGATATTCTTCGTTTCGAAAGCGAACTTTTAAGCTGGCTTGAAACTAACCACACTGACGTTTTAGATCATATTCGTACGACGAAAGACCTTCCAGCTGATGAATTGATGGCAACAGCACTCAACGCATTCAAGAAGATTTTCGCACGTTCTGAATAATTCTAGTTGGAATCAAATTTGACGTTCTTCGTCAAAGTGACCAAAAAAAACAAAAGGTGGTGAGAATTGCCAATGGCATCTTTACGCGACATAGAAAACCGTATTAAATCGACGAAAAAGACAAGTCAGATTACGAAAGCAATGCAAATGGTCTCTGCTTCTAAATTAAGCCGTGCCGAGCTGAATGCGAAAGCGTTCATCCCATACATGGAAAAAATTCAAGAAGTTGTAGGTTCAATCGCAGCTGGAACAAGTGACTTGAGTCACCCGATGATGATATCTAGACCTGTTAAAAAGACAGGTTATATCGTGATTACATCTGACCGTGGACTTGTAGGGGGTTACAATGCTAACATCCTACGTATAGCAAAACGTGCGATTGAAACACGCCACACTTCGAAAGAAGAAGTGAGCATCATTTCAATCGGACAAAAAGGCCACGACTATTTCGAAAGACTAGGTTTCAACATAGCTGAAAGTAAGATCGGTCTATCTGACCATCCTTCTTTCGACGAAATAAAAGATATCGCGAAGCGTGCTGTTGGCATGTTCACAGAAGGCGAGTATGACGAAGTGTACTTGTATTACAACCACTTCGTTTCCGCCATCGCAAGTGAAGTGACGGAAAAGAAATTGCTTCCGCTCACTGACATCACATCGACTGCCGCTACTACTTCATATGAGTTTGAGCCTTCAGGCGAAGCAATTCTTGAAGTGCTTCTGCCGCAATACGCGGAAAGCCTTATTTATGGAGCTGTAATTGACGGAAAAGCGAGTGAACATGCTTCCAGTATGACAGCGATGAAAACTGCTACTGATAATGCAGCTGATTTGATAGATTCTTTAACACTTTCATTCAACCGTGCACGACAAGCTGCGATCACGCAACAAATTACGGAGATCGTTGGCGGCGTCGCAGCTCTTGAATAAGAGTGGGCACTGTACGGCAAAGAGTAAGACAGGAGGGAAAAAGTATGAATAAAGGACATGTTCTTCAAGTAATGGGTCCGGTTGTTGACGTTAAGTTTGAAGACGGACAACTTCCATCTATTTATAACGCATTGAAGGTCCAAATTGAACGTCCAAACGCTGAGCCTGAAACGTTGACACTTGAAGTCGCGCTACACCTCGGGGATGATTCTGTACGTACTATTGCGATGTCTTCAACAGATGGTCTACAACGTGGTACTGTAGTTGATGATATGGGTTCTTCGATTACTGTCCCAGTTGGTGACATTACACTAGGACGCGTATTTAACGTACTTGGAGAGATTATTGACCTTGGTGAGGAAATCCCGGCTTCAGAACGCCGCGACCCGATTCACCGTTTAGCTCCAGTATTCGAAGAACTTTCAACTGAAGTTGAAATTCTTGAAACAGGTATTAAAGTTGTTGACATGCTTGCTCCATACATTAAAGGCGGTAAAATCGGCCTCTTCGGTGGTGCTGGTGTAGGTAAAACAGTTCTAATACAAGAATTGATCAATAACATCGCTCAAGAACACGGTGGTATTTCCGTATTCGCAGGCGTTGGAGAACGTACTCGTGAAGGTAATGACTTGTTCTACGAAATGACAGATTCCGGCGTTATTAAGAAAACGGCAATGGTATTCGGTCAAATGAATGAGCCACCTGGTGCACGTATGCGTGTTGCATTAACTGGTCTTACAATGGCAGAACATTTCCGTGACGTACAAGGCGCGAACGTGCTTCTGTTCATCGATAATATTTTCCGCTTCACACAAGCGGGTTCTGAAGTTTCAGCACTACTTGGCCGTATGCCATCAGCAGTTGGTTACCAACCGACACTGGCAACGGAAATGGGTATGCTTCAAGAACGTATTACATCGACAAACTTAGGTTCTGTTACGTCTATCCAAGCAATTTATGTACCAGCGGATGACTATACTGACCCGGCTCCTGCTACGACGTTTGCTCACCTTGACGCAACGACGAACCTTGAGCGTAAACTTTCTGAAATGGGTATTTACCCTGCGGTTGACCCACTTGCTTCGACTTCACGTGCATTAAGCCCGGAAATCGTTGGCGAAGAGCATTACAACATTGCACGTCAAGTTCAACAAACGCTTCAGCGTTACCGTGAACTTCAAGATATCATCGCAATACTAGGTATGGATGAACTTGGAGAAGAAGATAAGCAGTTAGTTGGACGCGCACGTCGTGTTCAAAACTTCCTGTCACAAAACTTCCACGTTGCTGAGCAGTTCACAGGACAAAAAGGATCTTACGTACAGGTTTCCGAAACAATTAAAGGCTTCAGCGAAATTCTTGCAGGTAAGTACGATCACCTTCCAGAAGACGCATTCCGACTTGTTGGAACGATTGAAGACGTAATTGCTAAAGCTAAAGGTATGGGTGTTGAAGTTTAATTCAATTCAGCAGGATTCTAACCCCTTCTGAATTGAATTATAGCCTCAGGCGGATGTCACAGATTTTTATTGGGCTTACTCGATAAAAAACTGGGTGTAAATACACCGAGGCGTACTTGATTAGAAGGGACCAGGAGGGAAAAAAATGAAGACAATTAAAGTCAATATCGTCACTCCCGACGGCCCTGTTGTTGAAACTGAAGCGAACATGATCATCGCAGTTACCGAAACAGGTGAAATCGGGATCCTTCCCGGCCACATCGCGATGGTCGCACCGCTTCAAATCGGTGGGCTTCGCCTGCAGAAGGATGATTCGACGGAACAAATTGCCGTTCATGGCGGTTTCATCGAAGTCCGTCCGGATGTTGTCACTGTTTTAGCACAAAGTGCAGAACTGGCTTCTTCTATTGATATCGACCGTGCTAAAAAAGCGGCGAAACTAGCAGAAGAGACACTTCAGGCAAAAAAAGAAGGCAGAGAACACGAATTAGCGGCACTGGATTTAGAACGTGCCCTCAATCGTATCAATGTCTACGAAACAAGAAAAAAATGAGTTGTTGATGTGGGCGGACAGGGGAAAAAATTCTTCTGTTCGCCTTTTCAATGTAGTCATACCAAATCTTCAATTCTAGCTTAATGAACAAGGGAGGGCTTCAAATGGGCGACATAATTGCATTTCAACCACTTTTGGCCATCGTATCGCATACTTTTTTTATAGCCATCTCATTTTATGCACTACAGGCAATCATGCCAGAAAAAATTATTAAAAAGAACCGTGTCTTCCAAGCACAATTATTGTTCATTTTACTCAGTATTTTAATGGGTTGGGCAGTATCGAATTTCTTTTTAGAGCTATCCTATTGGTCAGGAAGACTTCCATTTATGTTTGGCTAAAGTTTCAATTTCGATTCAATATATGTACTTTTTATACGATGAGTTGATAAGATACATGTAGTCGCCGCGTATACGAAAAAGCCGTAGATGTCTCCGTAAGAATACTACTATGACTTGATAAAGAAATTCGTATTCGGGGCGATGACATGAAATTCATCACTTTGTGTTAATGTAAGGTTTGTTATTACTTAATACGGGGAACTTAAGTGACAAGCGGAGAGCTATTATGACACAAAACGGCAAAAGTGCACATAGTATAAACTACTTGGCGCTTAGACCGAAAAATAGACCAGACGTTACTTGTTTAATAAGCAAGGGCACTGTAGAATAGTATATGTTTTGATGATGAATTTTTTGCGAAAATAATATATAACTACAACATGTTTGGCTACAACTTAGGAGTCGGAGGGACTTGTTTTGGATAAAATAATTATCAACGGTGGACGTGTACTTAAAGGAAACGTTCGAGTCGAGGGCGCTAAAAACGCAGTATTACCGATACTTGCGGCTGCACTTCTTGCATCAGAGGGTGTAAACGTAATACGTGACGTCCCAAATCTATCAGACGTTGGGACAATAAATCAAGTACTGAAAAGTTTAAATGCGAATGTGGATTATACACCTGAATTAAATGAAGTCATTATCGATTCTTCGGGTACGCTTTCAAGTGAAGCACAGTTCGAATATGTACGGAAAATGCGTGCATCTATTCTTGTCATGGGCCCACTACTTGCGCGTAATGGCTTTGCACGCGTTGCAATGCCTGGTGGTTGTGCAATTGGATCTCGACCAATTGACCAACATTTAAAAGGCTTTGAAGCGATGGGAGCAGAAATTACATTTGGCCACGGGCACGTTGAAGCGAAAGCGGAAAACGGTTTGAAAGGCGCTAAAATTTATCTCGATTTCCCAAGTGTCGGTGCAACTGAAAATATCATGACTGCAGCGGCATTGGCTAAAGGAACGACAATCATTGAAAACGCGGCGAAGGAACCTGAAATTGTAGACCTTGCCAACTTTATTAATGAAATGGGCGGTAAAGTTGTTGGAGCTGGTACGGATAATATCCGAATCGAAGGCGTCAATAAATTACATGGCACAATTCATCATATTATACCTGATCGTATCGAAACAGGTACATTCATGGTAGCAGCTGCAATTACAGGTGGCGATGTCATCATTGAAAATGCCGTACCTGAGCATAATGCTGCACTTATTTCGAAAATGGGCGAAATGGGCGTCGTAATTACGGAATTAGATGAAGGAGTTCGCGTTACTGCACAACTGCCTTTGAAATCCGTAGATTTGAAAACAATGCCACATCCAGGTTTCCCAACAGATATGCAGTCCCAAATGATGGCGCTTATGCTAACGTCGACGGGTACTGGTATCATAACTGAAACAGTTTTTGAAAATCGTTTCATGCATGTTGAAGAATTCCGCCGCATGAATGCTTCTATTAAAATCGAAGGCAGATCGGTTATTATTACAGGACCATCTGAACTTCAAGGCGCTGAAGTGGCGGCTACGGATCTTCGTGCAGCTGCAGCCCTTATTCTTGGAGGACTTGTAGCAGAAGGCGTTACTCGTGTTACTGAACTGGAGCATCTTGACCGCGGATATGTGAATTTCCATGGTAAACTTGCTGCACTTGGAGCGGATATCGTCCGTGTTTCACCGGAAATGCAAACGGAAAAATCAGCACAACTCGTTTAATCAAATTCAATACGTATTTGGAAAAGGCTGTAGAGCATTGACTGCGGCCTTTTTCGCATTTCATTTTATGTAATTATACGGGCAGGATGTTCTGCACGTAGACTGCCTACGTTTGTAATGATACTCTGCACTTTCGCTCACCTCTAGACTACGCTCGAGGCATAAGTCAACCCAGCTAGAAAGGATTGAACTGCATCCTTCCCGGACAAAGAACGTCGCTTGGGTCTGTGCAGGATGCAGGCATTGCGACACGACGTCGCGAACTTAGACTGCCTTCCTTTACCCATCTTATGCTTGTCGCATCTAGACGGAGTCCTGCACTTTCGCTAGTATGCCCAAAAAAGCAGGAATAAAACCCAATATGATTCATATAATTAATCATGGACAAACTACTAACAGCGTTATTCATTATACTTCTATTTTTCATCCCTCTATTATTGAGGCAGACGCCCGAAAAAGTCACTGAGCCCGGAGAACAGAAAGTGGAACTTTGCCCTGTAGACATTATGATTGCCGGTGCGGACAAGCCAATCTCGCTTGAGGAATATGTAGTGGGGGTCGTCGCAGCTGAAATGCCTGCAACGTTCCAGGAAGAGGCGCTAAAAGCTCAAGCGATTGCGGCCCGTACATATGCACTCCAGACAACAGATAACGGCAAAAAGGCAATTGCTCCTGACGTTTCCGCACAAGTTTATTCGTCAGAGGAGAAACGGAAAGAGCGATGGGGAAAAGAATTTAAGCGCAATGAAAAGAAAGTGCGTGCAGCGGTGGAAGCGACTGCGGGAGATACCATTGTTTATCAAGACAAAATGATATCGGCAATGTTTTTTTCCACATCTAATGGGAAGACTGAGACAGCACAAAACTTTAGCGGCAATGATATTCCCTATCTACAAAGTGTGGAAAGTCCCGGGGAGGGGGACGTTGAGGCAAAGGTAGAACGAACAGCCGAAATTCCGCTGGCTAAATGGAATAAAACAATCGGGGGCAAGTGGAATGCCGATAGTTTCAGGTCGTTACAACTTGTACGCAATCCAACGGGCCGTGTCCAAAAAGTCGTAACTTCTGAATTTCAAGCGAGTGGTAGGGAAGTGCGTGAATTATTGGGACTAGCATCCACGGACTTTGATATCGCATTTGATGTGACAAATAAAATAGTGCATGTAACAACGACAGGATATGGTCACGGAGTTGGGATGAGTCAATATGGAGCAGAAGCATATGCTCAGAAAGGATGGGCAGCCGAGAAAATTCTTTTACACTATTACACAGGCACGCAAATAAAAAAATTCACATTACTTGATTCCCAATGTTTAAAAACTCCTTCACTTGCAAATAATAGCGAGTGAGGTGATGACAATGCGAGAAGAAAAACCGAAAGCCCCTTCTCAGAAGAACAAAAGTGCAAAGACAAAAAGCTGGTTTTGGCCTGTAGTCTATTCGGGTATCGCAATCGTCTTCGTCGGCATGATCTGGGGTTATAATGCATTCATGAAAGATGATGCCCCAGGATTTGCGGACGTTGCAGGGAAGGACCCTAAAGACGGATTGACGGTCGAGACGAACGCTGTAAAGGAAATGCCTAAATATCCATTTCCTGAAGCGCTCATTGATGATGTGGCCATTCTGCAAGATTATTATGATGTAGATGCAGAGGAAGCCATGCGTGAAAGTGCTATGCTCGTATTCGATCAGCAATATGTGATGAACACTGGCGTAACCATTTCAGTACAAGGCAAGCCATTCGAAGTCGTCGCTTCACTAAGCGGCACCGTGGAGGATGTCGTGCTAGACCCATTTAAAGGTGATGAAATCATACTTTCTCATGCAGATGGGTTGAAAACAATCTATCGATCCGTCTCAGGTATTCTCGTTAAAAAAGGTGAAGAGGTGGATCAGGGCCAAGCGCTCGGCACCGCTGCAGAAAACGATTGGAATAGTACAGTCGGTATTCACATTAATTTCGAAGTCCAAAAAGATGGAGTAGTCGTCAATCCGCGCTCATATCTTGCATTTTAAAACAGCACGTTCCCAGCCATTCCCGAATCAATCCGGAGTGGCTTTTTTTTTGGTGAAATCAGACATATCCAACGCTGAACCGGTCATATCCGCCGCCGAATCGATCATATCCCACGCCGTCCGATTATAACCACCGCCGAATCGATCATAACCGTCGCCGAATCGATCATATCCCACGCTGTCCGATCGTAACCACCGCCGAATCGATCATATCCCACGCGACCCGATCATAACCGTCGCCGATCCGATCATATCCCGCGCCACCCGATCATAACCACCGCCGAAGCGATCATACCCCGCGCCTCCCGATCATAACCACCGCCGAAGCGATCATATCCCACGCTACCCGATCATAACCGCCGCCGAATCGATCATATCCCGCGCCACACGATCATAACCACCACCGAATCGATCATATCCCACGCCACCCGATAATATCCGCACGCCAACTAATCTACTGTCCCTCAACGACCGCCCGCATATCAAGCCCATTAATTGCATAAGATAAAGGAAGAATCGGACCTGACACGAAAGGAAGAGGGCGTGCACGAGCAAATACGGAGGCGATGCGTGCGCCTCGGAAAAATGTTGCTGGAAACTGGACTTACCGTACGGGCGTTAGCAAAAGCGACAGGCTATTCGAAAAGCACGGTCCACAAAGATTTGACGGAACGTTTGCCTAACGTCGATGTGGCACTGTCTGAAGAAGTCGCAAAAATACTTGCCTATCATAAGTCTGTCAGACATTTACGGGGCGGCGAGGCGACGAGAGTTAAATGGATGAACGAAACGAAAAAAGTAGGAAGCAGTTAGGATGAAAGGCGGATCGCAGACTCATTGCGATCCGCCTTTCCTATTGTCTAGGCTCCTGCCGCTAAACTCTCTCGTGATATGTCTTTCGCGTCTGAACGGCGCCTTCCACTTTTCGATTGTCTAGACTTCAGCGCCTAGCTCCTCGGGTCACTTCAGACTTTAAGATAAAGGCAAAGACCGCTTTTTTCTTAAAGCCTTTCAGTGCCTGTCGGAGCTGATCAGGCTCTTCCACTTTTCCTTTAATCTTTCAATCAAATAGTACTAAAGTATATTCATTGCCAGTTAACTATGGTAAAATTGTTAGTTAGAAGCGTATACATACACGGGAATATCCGATGATGCAGGTGGAAGGGGAAACAGAAACAATGTTTGCAAAAGATATTGGAATTGACCTCGGTACGGCCAACGTCTTAATACACGTTAAAGGAAAAGGGATTGTTCTAAACGAACCCTCAGTCGTGGCAATTGATAAAAACACGAATAAAGTACTGGCAGTCGGAGAAGAAGCAAGACAAATGGTTGGTAGGACGCCTGCCAATATTATTGCGATTAGACCTATGAAAGACGGGGTTATCGCTGATTTTGATGTAACAGAAGCTATGCTTAGCCACTTCATTAATAAATTGGACGTTAAAGGATTTTTATCAAAACCTAGAATTCTTATCTGTTGTCCTACAAACATTACGAGTGTTGAACAGAAAGCCATTCGGCAAGCCGCTGAAAAATCGGGCGGTAAGAAAATTTATCTTGAAGAAGAACCAAAAGTTGCAGCAATTGGAGCTGGAATGGATATTTTCCAACCGAGCGGCAACATGGTTGTCGATATTGGTGGAGGTACAACGGATGTCGCTGTTTTATCAATGGGAGATATCGTTACATCACGCTCGATCACTGTAGCTGGAGATACTTTTGACAACGATATTACACAATATATTAAACAACATTATAAGTTGCTTATCGGAGAACGAACTGCAGAAAATATCAAATTCAATGTTGGTACGGTTTTCCCAGGCAGTCGAAAAGAACAGATAGACATAAGAGGACGCGACATGGTTTCGGGACTTCCCCGCACTGTGACAATCCATTCAGATGAAATCGCTGTAGCACTAAAAGAATCAATCTATATGATTGTCCATGCAGCGAAAAATGTCTTGGAAAAAACACCACCTGAATTGTCTGCTGACATTATCGATCGTGGCGTATTTCTTACTGGGGGCGGTGCGTTATTGCACGGCATCGACCAATTACTCGCTGATGAATTGAAAGTACCTGTATTCATTTCAGATAATCCGCTCGATTGCGTTGCAATTGGGACAGGCATTTTATTGGAGAATATGGATAAAATCTCTAACCGTTAGAAATTGTTAACAACTCTAATTTTGAAGTAAGAGGAGGTGGACATATGTTCCGTGGATTTTACACAGTTGGATCAGGGATGATTGCACAGCAACGCAGAACAGAAATGCTGGCGAATAATATGGCGAATGCCAACACGCCAGGCTTCAAGGCGGAGCAATCGGTGATTCGCTCGTTTCCTGAAATGTATATGTCGAGTATTAACACGGCAAAAATCCCAACAGAAAATGGCTTTCAAATGAAGGGCTTATCTCCGGTAGGTTCAGTTTCAACGGGTGTTTACATGCAGGAGACGTTGCCATTATTCACGCAGGGACAATTGCGCGAAACTGAGCTGACGACCGATATCGCTCTGATTGACGGTCGCTTACCGATTGATGCAGAAACAGGAACTCAGGGTGCCATCTTCTTCAGACTTGAAAATGAAGGTGGAAGTGAGCAATATACAAAGAACGGTAGTTTCACACTTGATCCAAGCGGGTTTTTGACAAGTGCAGGTGGCGCCTATGTTCTTGATAATAACGGGCAACGGATTGCCTTGCAAAACGATGATTTTCGTGTAACGGATGAAGGCATAATTATGGACGGCGACACGGCTGTCGCAACACTTGGTATTTCATTTGCACAGCGCCCTGACATGCTTCTGAAACAAGGAAATGGCATGTTCGTAACAGAAGGCGGCGAAAACCTTGCAGCCGCAAACGGCACGGCAGGCGTCACCTATTCGATGCAGCAAGGTTATCTCGAAGGTTCCAATGTTGATGCAGCACGAACGATGACGGACATGCTTACTGCATACCGTGCATTCGAGGCCAATCAAAAAATTCTTCAAGCCTATGACCGCAGCATGGAAAAGGCAGTAACGGAAGTGGGACGTGTCAACTAATGACACGCGATTTGAAAGGGAGCGGGATGCATGATACGCACAATGACGACAGCAACAAATACGTTGAGTCAATTGCAAAGTCAAATGGATATAATCGGAAATAACCTTGCGAACATTTCAACGAATGGTTATAAAGCAAGCGATGCTAAATTCCAAGAGATGTTATACCAACAATTCAACAATGACAAAGCAGATACTGCGCCGCGTCAATCACCTACCGGCATCCGCTACGGATCAGGTGCTGTACTTGGTCAATCACAGATGAACTGGAAAGCGGGTTCATTGCAAATGACGGGCCGCGAACTCGACTTTGCACTGACTACACCAAAACAGTATTTCAATGTCCTAATGCCTGACGGAGGCGGGGAACAAACTGTCTATACACGTCAAGGGAATTTTTACGTTTCTCCAGTTGCTAATGGACAAGTGATGCTTGTAAATGGTGACGGATATCCGGTTGCAAACAGTGCGGGATTGCCAATTACGTTTTCCGATAATGTTACAAATTATACAGTTAACCCAGGTGGAAATTTGCAACTGACAAATGCAGACGGGACGACGCAAACAATCGAGCTGGCCGTGACAGTGATGGAACGTCCAAATTTAATGC
The DNA here is from genome assembly GCF_038620285.1 of Sporosarcina sp. FSL K6-1540. Taxonomy (NCBI): domain Bacteria; kingdom Bacillati; phylum Bacillota; class Bacilli; order Caryophanales; family Caryophanaceae; genus Sporosarcina; species Sporosarcina sp. FSL K6-1540. The sequence continues at coordinate 1,097,558 of NZ_CP152018.1, read as the reverse complement.
AGCGTTTATCAGGAACGAATTTCGCGTTGCCTGAAAATTTGGCGGATCTTGGTGTCACACAACAGCAAGTTCTAATTGAATTACAAGGTGCAGCGCGAAACGTAATTGGATTGGAAGGTCAGGCACTCGAAGCATCGAACGTTAACTCTCAGAAAGAGATGACGGATCTCATTAGTGTGCAACGTAATTATCAATTTAATGCGCGGGCAGTGACGCTTGCAGATCAAATGCTCGGTCTGATTAACGGCATCCGATAAGTTCTTGATAAAAATAGTATCGTTCGGCTCTGAAGTGTATGAGACAGACGAAAAGGGTAGTCTACCTGCATCCGGTAGCTATCTGATGACCGGACAATTAGGGAGTACTGAATATGACAGATGAAAAAAGAAACAACTTGAATTCGAATGATTCAAGGAAAAAGGAGAGTGCACCGCCTTTAATTCGGTCTACTCGTAAAGAACGCGGAAGACAAAATAAGCCGGTGGAGGAAACTCCACCGAAAAAGCAATTTTGGGTCCAAATTCGCATCCTTCCAATTTGGCTTCGTGTGATACTTGTTCTCTTGCTTCTAGCCGGTGCAGCCTATCTTGGTGCCTTGGTAGGATACAGCAGTATCGGTGATGGGGATTCGAGTGATGTCTTTAAGAAAGAAACTTGGATTCACATTATGGATATCATTAATGGGAAAGAGTCGTAAAAGACTCTTTCGTTTTGAATAGAAAAGTACTGAAATGTCAGGAGGATGACTATGCTAACAGCAGAACAGATACAAGCGATTTTGCCGCATCGTTACCCGTTTCTTATGGTAGACCGGATTCTTGAGGTCGAAGAAGGAAAACGAGCAGTAGGCATAAAAAATGTGACAATCAATGAAGATTTCTTCAATGGACATTTCCCAGGTTATCCGGTTATGCCAGGCGTTCTTATTGTGGAAGCGCTCGCACAAGTTGGTGCCGTCGCTTTATTGCAAAAAGAAGAAAATAAAGGACGTCTTGCCTTTTTTGCCGGGATTGACAATTGTCGCTTCAAACGGCAAGTAACGCCAGGTGATACGTTAAAACTCGAAGTGGAAATCACACGACTTCGCGGTACGATTGGTAAAGGTAAAGCAATCGCAACGGTTAACGGAGAAATCGCATGCGAAACAGAAATTACGTTTGCATTAGGTCCTATAGTTTCAAAAAATGGGAACTAAATTTGCGAACACCTTGAAATTTGGTTACAATGGTCATTACGGTGCGGTTACAATGCACTTCTAAAGTGGGAGGTAACAAATCAGTATGTTTAAAGATCTTTCTCCAAATTTAAAAAGTAGCATTACTAGGTCCATCACACAGACATTCGAACAATACATGAGCGATATCGAGTGGTCCGGTGAAAAATTCAGTATCGATGATTATATCGCCAGCTGGCGTGAATATATTACCGTAAAAGCACTCTGGTATTCAAAAATTCCAGAAGAAATGAAAATTGATCCGGAATTCCATGAAGACCTCGCGCAGCGTATCAATGAAATCATCGCCCGCATCCTCAGTGAGCCGCCATCTGAAGAACAGATTGTGGAGATCCAAAGCATGCAGGAAGAGCTTGATACTCATTACGAGTATCACTGTAAAGCCGAAGCGGTATACATTGACACATTGCTAAAAAAATATTTAGAAGCTTAAAAAAGAAACATGGATAGTTCCCTCATTTCGGGCAAAGCTACGAAGTATCATACAGGTTTGTGTGATAGACGGCTTGTGGAGAGGAGGGAATCTTTTCATGTTCAAAAAAGCGATACCACTTGTTCTTATGTCGGGACTAGTCCTTACAGCTTGTGCAAACAACGATGCAGTTCCGAATAACAATGAAACTCCAATGGAAAAAGTGGAGGATCGAACGAAGGACATAACACCCGAAGTGAACGATGAGCAAACAGGACCGAATATGGATGGTCTCGAGAACGAGAACGGCACCGGTGTGGATAACGGAGTCATTAATAACAACAATGGAGTACGAAACGATGTCATCGAAAATGATAACAACGCGACTCCGAATGAAGGCGTTATTAATGATGGAGAAACGAACACGAATACACCAACTGGTACAACTAGCGACAAAAATCTAGATCGGAACAAAACGAATGGAAACAATCGTTAACCGCAAGCCGTGCGGGAACCGCCTCGTAACACTAGAGGCGGTTTTTTTATGCAAAAGCGCAGGGCGCCGCCCAGACGCGACAGGCATAAGGCAGGTAAAAGGAAGGCAGTCTAAGTTCGCGACGTCGTGTCGCAACGACTGCATGACCTGCATCCCACAGGCCCAAGCGGCGTCTTTTGCCGCACAGTCGGGCTGCCTTATGACCCGAGCGTTTGGCGCCCGGAGTCTAGCCGTATACAAAAGTGGAAGCGTCTGTTCAGCCCCGACAGGCACTGAAAGACTTGAAGAAAAAGGCGTTCTTTGCCTTTATCTTCAAGTCCGAAGTGTCCCGAGGGGCTAGGCGCTGAAGTCTAGCCGTATACAAAAGCGCAGTGTGTCTTACAGTTTTTCTCAACAAAAAAACTGCCCGTATTCCAGGCAGCACGAAGTCATTCATTCTCTTTTTCTTGATCCTTTTTTAAACGTGGTCGAGAGCGCATATCGGATTCGAATCGCTGTAGCAATTCGGCGCCGCCCATTCCCTCACCAATCAATTCTTCCAGCAACTGTTCTGCATACTGTGCACGTGCTCGTTTCAAGCGGCCTTTCATTAACACAGAGACATTATCCCCAATCAACTTAACCCCTTTGACAGCAACGCGAAAAGCAGCTGGTTCATTTTCAGGATAAGAAATAACGACTTTCACTTCAAGTAATTCTTCATCAGCCATCCACTTTTCAAAAATGGGTTGATGTTCCTTATCAATGAACATCTCCAATATCCACATACGGTGACTGTTCTCCTGATTGATTATAATTCCGTCTATGAGAGGGAAATCCAGCATACGCTCTTCGTGTAATATTCCGACAGACAACATTTTGAATGTTTTCATCGGTATCCACCTCAATCTTTTTCCTTTTATTATACCATAGGCACAAATTTCATCGACAAACTTAAAACATGGCAAACTTAAATTATTGACGAATCGGATAAATTCAAGTCTGGCATAAGGTTATGCCGTTTATGTAGATAAATGTAACTTCGTAGTTAAGCAAATAGGGTTTTTATAGCGAATAATAGACTGAAAATTGGGATATCGTGTATTGCACAAATTAGACTAAACCAAGTAAGATGAAATTAATAAACGAGAGAGGAGGAAATCGATTGAATCAAGTTGCACTGGTTGGACGTATTACAAAAGATCCAATTCTGAGAAGAGTATCAGAAGGAAGGGTACAATCAAGTTTTGTACTTGCTGTGAACCGCAATTTTAAAAACCAAAAAGGAGAAGTGGAGACAGATTTCGTACTTTGTACGCTGTGGGGAAAGGCGGCGGAGAATACTGCTAAACATTGCGGTAAAGGATCTCTAATCGGGGTAGGCGGGCGCATTCAGTCTAGGTCCTACGAACGCGAAGACAAGAGTAGAATCTATGTAACAGAGGTGATTGCTGAGGATATCCGGTTCATTTTAACGAAAAAACGCACCAATGACAACTTGTATAGTGAACAGGTAGGTAGAATGACACTTCCGACGGAGGAGAAAAGTGATGCTGAGCATTTCAATCTCCCCAGCCGTGAAACAGAAGGATTACCGATTTTTTGACCAGGCACAATGATACATAAAAAGCCGGGGAATGGTCGTGAAAAGGAGGGGATAGACTAGCCGGACGACAAACCGGGGCGGTACCGACAACTGAAAATGGATAGGTAGTAAGCAAAGCTCTTGTTAGTGGAACGCAGCCCAAGAGGAAGGTAGTCTAAAGTCGCCGCGTATTGCGACAACGACTGCATGATCAGCATCCTGCTGGCCTTGACAACTAAGGGGGATGGGGCTCAATCCCTCTAGGCTGAATGACCTGTATTCTGTAGGCGCTAATAGGCTATATGTGAGGAAAAGAAATAACCGTACATGTCAACAGAAGGGGTTCTGCCCATGTTCGGTCAGAGTGAGAGTAAAGTATCGCGAACAGATGCTCAGTGGCGTCTGTTCGCGGTAAATAAGGGGAATGTAACGCTAATATCCGATGGGGTCGGATATCTTACGTCGAAAAACGCTAATGGGGATCCCGAGGACGGAGGCTGTTCCCGTCAATGGGATCCACACAAGCGGATTATGAAGAGAAAGGAGTGTGGAACATGACTACAATTAAAAAGGACATGAAACGGATGGAAATGCAAATTGAACAATTAATCAGCATTGTAGCCAATCAGAACAATCGCCTGAATCGAATTGAAGACCTAGAAAGGAAGAAAAAATTCGGAACTGTACATATTATTCCACTTGCGGAACGTGTGTAAGAGGATTCGACAACGGTAAGTAAAAAGACCCCAGTGCCACTGGTGGCTCAGGAGTCTTCTTACATAGCATAATTTTAGTTGTCAAACGATAATAGATCGTCCAGTTCCGTTTCGGACAAATCAGACAGCCATTGACTTGATTGGATGAGATCCGCGGACAATGCAGCTTTCTCGACAAGCATCTTGTCGATTTTTTCTTCAATAGTTCCAATCGTCACAAACTTATGGACATGGACAAATTTTGTCTGGCCTATGCGATAAGCACGGTCGGTAGCTTGATTTTCGACGGCTGGATTCCACCATCTATCTGCATGCAATACGTGGTTTGCACCAGTCAAGTTCAGTCCAGTTCCACCAGCTTTTAACGATAAGATGAAAATAGGGAATTCGCCTTCTTGGAAAGCCTCGACAAGACGGTCACGCTGACCTTTCGGCATACTGCCTGTCAAGAATGGTACATCGATTCCATGAAGTTCAGACAAGCATTGACGAATAAGTTGCCCCATGCCAATGTATTGCGTGAAGATAAGGCATTGTTCCTTATTAGCAGCGATTTCAGCTGCCATTGACACAATTAAGTCTAGCTTATTGGATCTAGAAAGTAATTGTGTTGCTGGAGCGTGCGGTTCTTTCAAGAATAAGGCCGGATGGTTACAGAGCTGTTTTAATCGGCTAAGCATTTTTAAAATAAGGCCTTTCTTTTCAAAACCGGTAAGTGTCTGCAACTTGAATTTCGTTTCTTCAAGGAAACTTTCATATAAGGCAGCCTGTTCAGTCGTTAAAGGACAATATTCATTTTGCTCAAGTTTTTGTGGAAGATTCAGCTGTAAATCGGGATCACTCTTCGTTCTGCGTAGAAGGAACGGACGGATTTTTGCTCGTAGCTTCCGCTTATCCGCTTCAGAATCATCACGTTCAATCGGGATGATGAAGTTATCCGTGAACTTGCGGAAACTGCCGAAGTATCCTTTGTGAATAAAGTCGAAAATCGCCCATAGCTCTGATAAACGGTTCTCAATCGGTGTACCGGTTAGTGCGATATGATGCTTGCCGCGAAGTTTTCGGATGACACGGGACTGTTTTGTCTGCATGTTCTTTATGTTTTGTGCTTCATCCAGTGTAATGCTGGCAAATTCCGTTTCTGCTAGCATCTCGCCATCCTGTGAAGCAGTACCGTATGTTGTAAGAACGACGTCGGGCTTCAGTTGAGCCATTAGTTCTTTAAAGCTTTCGTCTTTTGCACGTAATGGGCCATAGTGTGTATGGACAGAAAGCGTTGGTGCAAACCGTTCAATCTCTTTCTGCCAGTTGCCGAGAACACTCGTCGGACAAACGATGAGTGACGGTGAATCTGTATCAGGTCTTGCATGGATATTCAGTAAATAGGTGATAAGCTGAACTGTCTTACCCAGTCCCATATCGTCGGCAAGACATGCACCAAAACTATTATCACGCATAAAGGTAAGCCAGTTATAGCCGTCTTCTTGGTATGGTCGAAGTTCAGCAAGTAAATCCTTTGAAATACCGGCTGCTGGAAGCCCCTTTTTATCGGCTAGCATTTCCATATAGCCTCGAAGCGATTGGTGCATAGTGAAAGCAAAAAGTGGGTCATCGATATCTTCGTCCTCTTCAAGCGGAACAATCTCTTCCGGTACGTCTTGGAACAGCAGGTCTTTAACAGTCCACTCCCCAGCATCCGCACGATCCATTAAATCACGAATTTTTCTGAGCCAAAGGGGATCGATATGGAACCATTCATCACCAGAGCGGATGTATTCACGGTTTTCATCGACAAGCTTACGGAATGAATCCTGATCAATTGGATTACCAGCAAGAGAGAAATTCCAATCGAAAGATAGCACTTCGTCCAAGCCTGTAGCCGATTTATACGATTGTATGCCCGCGTTCGTTCGAATACGCAATTTTGATTCTGTCACCGATTTCAACCATGCAGGCAGGATGACAGGATAGCCGAACGATTGAAGTAGCGGAAGGTCTTCTTTAATGAATGTCCGTACTTCCGGATCAGACATCGGTGTGGACAAAAAGCTTCCGCTTGAAGCAAGCTCTACAGAGCCAAGGAATGATGTCATTTCGGATTGCTTTTTCACAACTTCATCTGCGAATGGTTTCCATTTAGCAGGAAGCGCATCAGCCGCAGGTGCATTCACTTTCCGGGCGGCAGGTGTCCAGTGCGCACCGCGTTCGCCGATAATAACTGTTTCAAGAAGCCATTCCGTATCTGTCTCGGCTTCTGGTTCAGTTAAGCGGAAGGCAACACTGATTGGAATTGTGGAAACGGATTCGCCCGGCCAGCCGTACATCCGTAAATGGGGTAGCAGGGAAGCTAGTAGATCGGGATTGATAGCAGATGCAGCAAGTTTGCTGCTGACTGCTTGGCTGATAACGGCCGCAGCCCCTTCTGATATGCCCGCTTTGCTACCGTCAAAACGAATAGTGTTACCGTCTACTTCTGCATAATTCCATAGATTAGGGTCGGTCCAGGCGCTAGTTGCCTCACGAATTGAAGAAAGCTGAGTATCGTCTGCATCCGTCAGTCCAACGAATGTAACATAGGGGTGCATAACAGAAAAAACTTGAAGCAGTTGGTCTGCTTGTAAATAAGCAACTTCATCATCCATATTTGCAAGAAGCCCGTAAAGTGCACGCTCATTGTTGAAGAATAGGAAGGAAACAAGATCATCTGGGGCGACTGGCAACCCTCTGCCATCTTCAGCGGCAATGGAATATAGTTCGTCTTCCATCAAACGGATGCTCAGACGAAAAAGGCGGTTCAATGTGAATGTTCCTGTCATAAGTTCAAATTCCCTTTCTCCATTTCTTCCATCAATGCGCGTAGTCTGCGGTTTTTTTCACGCACTGTATCGATATATTGATTCCAAAAGTCAGCTTTTCCGCTTTTCTTCGAACCAGTTTTCATTTGTTTAAACAATTTGACGGCGCGCCGATAACTGTGACGGTTCTTTTCTTTGATGAAACCCATAGCAAATGTATGGAGTAGGGGCAAGACGGCTGATGGATCCGAAGCCAGTGCGACTTTTAAGCCACCCGCTTCTGCGCCGTCATATGAAACGCCGTATCTATGCATGAGAGCCGCCCATTCGCCGAATCGTTCACGTTCAACCAAAAAGTCAGCGTAAACATCGATGCCGGGTTCACCATATTGAGCAAACATGCTTTCACGTAATTCTTCCGAGAAATCTGCCGCTTCGAATAAACCATCGATGTCCCGCACGAAAGCAGGACGAGATGAAAGTGAAACAGAATCACTTACGTAATCGCCGATGAAGGGCAACAAAGCGTGCATAATTATAGATAGGGCCTTGGTTTCATCATTATTTTCCGCTAGTTTTGCAAGCGGTAGCCATGTAGCAACATTAGTAGCTGTTACATGTGTAACGAGTTTCGCTAACTCATCATGTTCTCCTTGAATCAAGTGGAAAAAGGCGATGAAAATTCGAGCTTCCTCTGATTCTTCATTCGTGAGAATCGTTAGTTCAGTGTCTCGGGCAGCTCGAAAAGGAAATAGTTGCTGCCAAAAAAGACGATAGACTTGGAATCGCTCATGGAAGAGCCCGGAATTTCCTAGGGCGAATGTTCGAACGAGACTTTTCACCCGTTCATGAAAAGCATCTGCTTCAAACAGTTTCGGTTTTGCACCGATTGCATTGACGCTATCATTCAGCTTTCCGAGCTGTTCCGTCAACCAGTTTTGCACATACCACTTCCCGTAGAAAAAGGAAGTTGGTTCACCGCCGAGATGGCCTTTTACATACGTCCATCCAGCATCCAGTACATGTAATCGATAATAAAGTTCAAAAAGAGGTTTCCATTCATATTCAAACGGAATAAGCGGAGTAGCTTTTTGATCAATTATAGAAGATTCGTGGATGAATACACCCGGATTTTCCGCAACTTCAATTGCACGAAGCGGCTGAGTTAAGCGTGTCAGGACGTCGATCCATGCATCTGGGGTACGTTCTGAAATGGACAGTGCCATCTGTTGTGATTCAGTTCTGCGCCATTCGTGTAGCCATTCGCTCAAAGAATTGTGTTGTGAATAAAGATGAAATACGACTGCAATTCGGTGCGAACACCAGCCAGCGTATCCGCATGTACAATTCGCATCTACTTTGTTGAAAGAAAGGCGCACGTTTTCTGAGTCTACGCCAAGGAGAGTAGCTATTACTGCGCCTTCAGATGGCGCATACCTATAGGAATTGGTGGCACCATTTCTGACAAGAGCCACAGCACGTCTGATTTCGAGTGCATTGCGTTCTATATCTGGCCGTAGGGCATGTTTAATTGTATTCATAAATTCATTTATTTCATTTTCGTGCAAGTAGGATACACGTTCGACAGTCATATTCATCGGACCACTCCCTAAGAAAAGCATTCCTTCTATTATACCGCTTTTCTCCAGTGAGCGGAAATGAAGTTATTCCATATCTTGTTCTTTTGTTTGTTTATCTATAAAAGTAAAGAGCATATTCGTTAAAAAGCCGAAGAAGGAGTGAGGAATTGGAGAAGATTGTTCTATACGTACCTGATTTGGAGTCTCAGTTTCATCATAATAAAGAGTTTCAAGAAAGTATTACTCCATTATCATGCACGATTTCGCCCATCATTAATCATATCATCTACGAATCTGTGGAACGTAAATTATATTTTCGCTCGGTGGCATTTGGAACGATGGAATTTCAGTTTGTGCTGCTCGACTTTAGGCGTAACAATATTGTGTTCGTGAGAAAGAGGGATTCTCCCGGAGATGTAAACTGTGGCGTATATGAATGGTTATCATCATTGAAATTTCAATTCGAGCCAAGAAAGATGTCATTTGTAATGGAAAGGCCAAACGATAATTATGTGTTGCGGCAACATATATAGATGAATAGCATACTATAATAATAAACTGTTCACAAACTAGCCACAGTTGTGATAAACTAATAACAATCAGAATATTCTATATTGGAGGGGAGAAAGATGCTATCAGTTCAACGAATGACACCATTTTACACGAGTCAAGAAGATTTTCAACTCAGACTAGTGTTTGCTTATCAATACTTTTCCATTCTTAAAGGGGGGGACGTATTTCAATTCATCCCGTCAGAGGGAAAAGAAATTGTCATTAATACCAAGAGTTTGCAAGTCGAAAACCTCGGAGAAGTATTCGTTTTCCAACGAGGGAACCGTTTTATTCGATTACCGCTCTACCAATTGCTCCTTATTTCAGATCTTCATATCCATTTGACCACTATTCTTGAAGGAACGATGGGGCTGGAAATGGAAGTAGAGACGCTAGAAGTCGTAACATTAGAAGCGGTGGGTATCATTGAACAACTGGAAGCCGATAACAGGTTGCGCATGATTGATTATGCACTCGAAACAGACAACATACAAATGTTCAATGAACTGACGGAAGGACTGCAGCAAAATTGAAAAGTGAAACTTAACAAACACCTGTCGTTAGCGGTTAACGGTAGGTGTTTTTTTATTGCCCTGGCACCTTATATAGTTCAACCTGTAATGAAGTAAAGAGCCACAATGAAAATGGTGGAACCTGTCAAACCAAAAAGAATGTCTTGCCATGTGAATGCAGAAATTCCCTCTTTATTCATAGCTATCCGCCCCTTTGTCGATTTCCCGGGAAATAAGCCGGTATTTATTCCCCAATAAATCATTCAGTTTTAGTAGAAAGTATAATTTTTTGACTTAGAATAGTGTCTAGCTCTAGCTCTAGCTCCAGCGCCTAGCCCCTCGAGTCGCTTCAGTCCTGAAGTTAAAGGCAAATTGCGCCTTTATCTTCAGACCCTCAGCGCTTGTCGCGTCTACCAGGCGCCTTCCACTTTTCTTATTGTCTAGACTCCAGGCGCCAGCCGCTCGGGTCATAAGCAATCCAGCTATGTAGCAAAGAGCGCTACGTCGCTGGATCGACTTATGCCCGTCACGTCTACCAGGCGCTTCCACTTTTCTTAGAAGAATGGACAAAAAGTGCGCTTCTTAAACATGTTTTATATGTTTCTGCAACCCATTAAAGAAGGATAATAGTAAAAAAACATTGCTTACTAGCATCCAAACATTGCAAATCTCTCAATTTTTGCTAAAGTAATCATAGTAGATCAATTACGTCTCGGCGTAAATTCGCTTGGATTTTGGATTGCGCTTGAGCACGTCCAGTATCCGTGCTTAGGAGTTCGGGTCATAAGTCAAAGCTACTCTGTGGCAAAATCCGTCACGATGCATCTTCATCTTATGCTTGTCGACCCTAAGCTTTTGAGAGATTATCTCGTTTTAAAATTTGTACTATCCGCCGTGGGCTTAGGTCGACGGGGAGGAATTGTAGTTTATTCTTCTTTGTTAAGGTAACTTCATCAAATTCAGCAATAGTGAGCAGAAAGGGATTACCGTAATGTTTTTTGACTTTAAGTTTTGGCATTTCTTGACGAATCCACATCAGCTGGCAAACCAACTTGAAAATTCTTCAATGCGCGGCTTCAAAAAACGTGTGTTATTCATAGCTTTTTTCGGTGTTCTTTTATTCGCCGTTCGTGATATATGGGGAATGAATACAGAGTCAATCACAGCACTCCTTTCCACAATGACCACAACAGACTATACAATTGCACGATATGTATCAGTACTTGGTGCACTCATGTGGGCCCTTATGTATATGGCGTTTCATTTCTTTGGTTTTGCATACATATTAAGTCGATTGACGGCAATTCCGTTTAAAAAGTTATTACCTTTACAACTACTTGTGACGGGTATTCTATTACTCGAGAAAGCAGTTTTGCTTCTTGTCTTTACGATGAAGGGAGCAACAACAAGTGTTTCATTCCTATCATTTGGTCCACTTGCGCTAACATTTCTCGATTCCTGGTATATCATTCTATTCCTCAATCAATTGACAGTGACAACTGCACTTATCATTGCACTTCAATCACGGTTTATCGGTGCGTATACGGGTCATACCGAACGCAAAGGGTTTATCTGGATACTTATAGGAATCCACGTAGCAATGGCCCTTATAGTTGCGGCTATTGGATTTATTCCACTAGAAAGCTTGTTCCATTCCTTTGTAGAAGGGGGTGTTGGTAGTGAATAAAGTGACGAATATTGCTATTGCTGTCGCAATCAGTGCATTTCTAGCAGTGAATTTTTATCTGCTATTTTCCGATAAAAGCGTCATCACCAAATCAGTATATGTCGAACGCTATGAACGTATGACAAGCAGTGATCACAGAGAAGAGCTCGCTAAAGAAGGCTTTGTTGCTCCCGAAGAAACCTATACAGTATACGTCGGTAATGACGATACGGTAGATTCGTGGCTAGTTAAAGAAGGCGATCCCGTTACAGTGGGGGAAGAAATTGCTATTCTACAAACAGAACGTGCAGAAGGACAGCGCGCTGTATGGGAAGCCGAACGCGAGGCTCTTCAACAACAGACATCATCTGTTCGAAGCATGATATCAGGTCTTGAGTCTGAGCGGGAGGAAGCTCAATCGGATAGTTCTTCGAATGTGAATCGTAAAGATAACGTGTCGGAAAATACAACCGACAAAAAAGTGGAAGTAGGACTGAATGTTGATGTCCAGGTAGATGTGAAGCAGGACGGATCATTTGCACAGGCAATCGCAGCGGCTGAACAGGATCTTGCAGAAATTGAACGCCAGCAAACAGTTGTTGAGGCGCAATTATCACAAAATCCAGGGAGACCTGCTCTAATTAGCCCTGTTGACGGTATAGTTTCTAAAGTAACGCGTACCGGTTCCACGCTGTCAGTTGATATTTTCAGCTCACAAAAAGTGATTGTCACATATGCAAAAAATGACGAGTGGCAAAAAATTCGAAATGGTGATCAGGTCTTAATCCAAGGGGATAGCATCGAAAATGCAGTAGAAGGAACGGTTCTTTCTGTTTCCGAGGCACCTGCAATCGACAACGAATGGCTCCAAGCCTACAAAGAACTCGACGAAACCAAAGTGAAGAATCCACTTGCTTATTATGAAGTACGAATTTTGACGGATGCTACTGATCAATCGGTGCCATTTGGAACAAATGTCAATGCAATCGTTATTGTCAATGAAGCGCTGGATGTCACTTCAGTGAAAGAAAAGTGGCTTCATGACTTGTACAAAGAAACGGCGTATGCATGGATAATTGATAATGAAGGTCGTGCTAAACAAGTGGCCATTGCGACACCGTTCACATGGGAAACTCGGGCGGTCGTGTCGCAAGGTCTCAATCTTGGAGATGTAGTTGTTTATGAACCTGAACTTGCTACGTATGGATATTCACCTACGGTATTCATGTCATTGCCTACAGAGTTGCCTTCAAAAAAACAATGGAGAGCATTCGGGTGGAAAAATTACGTGAAATATATACTTATAAGATGACATCAGAACCCCGAATCTTCGGGGTTTTTTGATGCTCTACTATTCTTTCGTTACGAAACTGTAATAGGAATGTAGCAATTGAAAGGTTTTAGAAGAACTAGAAAGGGTATTTTCAATACTAGCTAGCCAAATAGCTTATTGAAAAATACTAGGAGGCGTTATGAGATGGTAACACGACATGTAGTTGGCTATTATGATACAGAAACTGAAGCAATCGCGGCAATTGAAGATTTAAAAAGACAAGGATATGTGTCAGATGACATATCTGTTATGAGTAAACATACAGCAAATGCGGATGTTATTGCAGAAGAAACAGGAACATATGCAGCAGATGGTGCAGCCACAGGGGCAGCAACTGGCGGAATTCTAGGAGGACTTGGCGGCGTGCTCGCGGGAATCGGTGCACTCGCAATACCAGGAATTGGCCCAATCATCGCAGCTGGCCCAATTGTAGCAGGCATTACTGGCGCAGCTGCCGGAGCGGGAGTTGGCGGACTAGCCGGAGCACTTATCGGCATGGGTATCCCTGAAGAAGAAGCGAACCGCTACAACGATTACTTCAATGAAGGAAAAATCCTGGTCCTTCTTGATGGTGACTATTCAAGACCGAATGATCGATTTCCCCCAATCGTCTAATGTCATATAAATGCAGACAGCCACCCAATTTTAGTTGGGTGGCTGTCTGTTTGTGGTTCGGAGGCTGACAGGGGGAAGTTGTACATATGATTGGTTGGCAAGGAGATATGATTGGTCATGCAGCGATTATGATTGGTCGTGTAGATATATGATTGTTCTTGCAAAAGATATGATCGGTTTACAAGTTATATAGTCGGTTGGTCGTGATATATGATCGTTTTCCCACTTTGTAGTGCGTTAAATTTATTGATTTTCATTGAAAATTTTATGATCTGTCGCCCGTCGTTTCAGAAAAGCAGAAATTAGAGTGCTAGGACCATTGAATTGTTTCCACTATTATCCATAAATCGTATGGACTACTATTCTTTGATTCTTACGAAGTCCCTTTGAACGATTTTTTCAATTACGCATGATTTTCCCCGAAATACACGTTTTGTATCATATTAAATCTATTTTTATTATGATAGATTCTTTATGTCGCACTATTTTGTTAAGTGCGAATAAATGGGTAAAGGGGAGATGGGATTTGAAGAGGAATAATTTTACTAAATTTTTCAGTGCATTTTTAGCTCTTGCAATGGTGCTTTCACTACTAACGCCATTCACAGCATCGGCAAATGCAGAAAAGGCAAAACCATTCAAGCCGAATAATCACAGCGAAAGTATTATGCAACAGAAAGCAGCTATCGCCGAACAATTAAATCTGTTGGATGGTGGTTCCAAGTTACACAAAGACTTACAAGGGTTAACTGGAAATGGACAAGTCGCAGTTATTGTTCATTTATCCGAAAAGCCAGTTGCACTTGAACAGGGGATTAAAGAGTTAGCGGGGAAAACATTCACTTCTGCAGAAGCAACGGCAGTGAAAAAGAAAGTGAAAACGCAACAGACAGCTATGAAAAAAGAGATGCAAGTGAAGAACATTAATTTTACTGAGAAATTCGCGTACGATACTGTACTAAATGGTTTTTCTGCGACTGTACAAGCAGGAGATCTTGAAAAGTTACTGGCTATTAAAGGTGTTACATTAATTGAACCGGATACTGAAGTGCATGCATTTGAAGCTCCAGTTTCATCTGGAACGGTAGATGCAAATATGAACACCAGCATTTCATTCCTAGGAATTGAAAGGCTTTGGGCTGAAGGAATTGAAGGACAAGGGATTAAAGTCGCTGTACTTGATACAGGAATTGATAAAGATCACCCTGACTTTGCTGGTATTTATAAAGGCGGAAAGAACTTCATTCCAAATTCTGCTACTTATACAAGAACCCGTGCAGATAATGATGCATCGGAAACGTCACCTGTTGAACGACCAGCAGGAACGCCTGAATTTAGCGCAACTGGAAGCGCTTTCTATACATCACATGGTACGCACGTGGCAGGAACAATTGCTGCAATCGGGGCGAATCCGTACGGAGTTAAAGGGATTGCACCGAAAGTAGATCTTTACGCATACCGCGTTCTGGGAGCTTACGGTAGCGGATCTACTTCGGGAATCATCGCGGCAATTGAAGAGTCAGTTAAACAAAAGATGGATGTTATCAATCTTTCCCTTGGTGGGGGAGCAAATTCTGAAACTGACGGAGGTTCATTTGCCATCAATAATGCGATGATGGCCGGAACGATTTCCGTAATCGCAACAGGAAACTCGGGTCCGAAACGTGGAACGATGGGTACACCGTCGACAGCACGTCTTGGAATTGCAGTTGGCAACACAACGAATCCTGAAGCGAATTTTGACAGCAACGTACATGTAACAGTCGGAGACTACCAATTATCTAAAACCATCAACTTAATGGGAACTACATTTGGAGCAGATTTAACAACACAATTGTCGGGTGAATATGAAGTCCTAGCAGTGCCTGGAATGGGTACTAAAGCTGACTATAACGGACTCGACGCTAACGGGAAAGTAGCACTTGTCTCACGAGGAGATATCGCATTCGTCGACAAAATTGCCGTCGCAAAAGAAGCAGGCGCAATTGCAATTCTTATCCATAACTTTGCAGGCGGTTCAAATGCACCGAACGCTTCTGGAACATTCTTAGGAGATGCATTTGAATTCATCCCAGCTTATGATTTGTCACAAACAGACGGAGATGCAATTCGTGCAGCTCTTAAAGGCGGTCAAGGAACTGTAACGTTCAGTAATTTCAATAAAACAATGACAATTGGAGACAATGTCAACGATTCCAGTTCACGTGGACCGTCGACTCCAAACTTTGATATCAAACCAGACGTTAGTGCGCCTGGAACGAATATCATGTCAACAATTCCAATGTACAAAGCAGATTTTCCAGCTGCAAGTTATGAAGAAGCTTTCACACGTAAAACAGGTACATCAATGGCAACACCGCATATTGCAGGAATTGCAGCACTTGTTAAGCAAGCAAATCCAGGTTGGAGTGCTTTTGACGTGAAAGTCGCGCTATCCAACAGTGCAAAAATTTTAGATACGACCAAATACGATGTCATGTCTCAAGGTGCAGGACGTGTGCAAGCTTATGCAGCAGCACATCCGACTATCCTTGCATATGCAATGGATGAGGCAGTGTTGGATACAAGCGGTGAAATTGTCGACAATATTAAAGGGACAGTCACTTTCGGTCCTCAATCAATCAAAGAAAAAAACATTTCCGTTACAAAAGACATTCTTGTAAAAGATATGAAAGGTAACGGAGGAAATTATAATGTAACCGTCGATGTTACGAAATCATTCGAAGATGCAAAAGTGACCGTCGACAAATCAGCATTCACATTGAATGGTGAGCAATTGTTAACAGTTACATTAACGGCTTCGAAAAAAGCAAACGCACCACCAGGTTCCGAAATTCTGGGCTATATTCACATTAACGGTGAAGGCACTGAAGTTTCATTACCATTCGCAGCGGAGTTTGGCGGAGCACCGGCATCTGCATTTGAAAACTTCGCAATCACGGAAACAGATCTTTCATTCAACAATGACGGTATAAAAGACTCGGCTGTTCTGTCATTTAAACTGACAGGCGATGTCACAACAAATTACATCGAACTATGGGATATCATGGATCCTGAAGGCGGAGAATATGGAGACGGCTATATCGGCTACTTACATGCAGGTACTTCGCTCGCAGCCGGTTCTTACACGCTCAACGTGGCAGGAAATTACAAACCTTGGACTGAAGGTGCAGCTCAAACAACAATTCCTGATGGACTCTACACAATTGACTTCACTGGACAAATAGTTTCAGGCGAACCAGCAATTCTTAGTGGCTACGTTGGTCCGGTCGTCGTGAAATCTGAAGCCGGTACAATTGAAGGAGCACTTAAAGGTACAGCTGCAACAGGTAAAATCATTGACAAGTATATTGACTACCAAGCTGAACTTGTAAACTATGATTTAGGCTATGACGTAAATACGAAACTCAAAGCAAGTTACGAAGTGATGGAAAACGACACGGTGAAATCGTCCGGTCCTGTTAAATTAGCACAAGACGGATCATTTACAATCGACGTTGGTACGTTAACAAAAGATAACAGTGTCAAAGTGAAATATGTTGACGCTGCAGGCAATGCCGCAGAAAAAGTACTAGTCGATGATGGAACAGGCGTCAAGTATTCTGTGGATAAAGAAGAACTAGCACTGCAAGTAGGCGGTACAGAAAACCTAACAGTAACTGAAACAACAACAAAAGCGGACGGAACAAAAGAAGACAAAAATGTCACAGCAGAAGCAACATTCGTGTCTGCTGATGAAAAAATTGTAACAGTTAAAAATGGTGCAGTAACAGCAGTCGCCGCAGGTAAAACAGCAATCACAGTAAGCTACAAAGAATTCACAGCAACAATCGCAGTCGAAGTGGCAGCGAAAGATGGTCAAGACCAAGTTACGTATTCTGTAAGCAAAACGAATCTTACAATAGGCGTTGGTCAACAAGAACAACTCTTCGTCACACAAAAAACGACAAAGGCTGATGGTTCAGTCGTTGAAAAAGACGTAACAGGAACAGTGAATTATGATGTCGTCAACAGCGATATTGCAAAATTTGAGAAAGGTCTCATCACAGCACTTGCGGCAGGTAAAACGCAAGCACGCGTCATGGTTCCAGGACAAGAAGATATGTACGTTTACCTTGAAGTGACAGCAGCACCGCAAGATCAGGTTACTTATTCAGTTAGTAAAAAGAACCTAACAATCGGTGTTGGCCAATCAGAACAATTTTACGTCACCCAAACGACGACAAAAGCGGATGGCACAGTCACTGAAAAAGACGTCACAGGAAATGGCAGCTACAACGCAGTCAACAATAAAGTTGCTACAGTCAAAAAAGGACTCGTAACAGCACTTGCAGAAGGCCAAACACAAGTCCGTGTTATGATTCCAAACGAGGAAGCCATCTACGTTTACGTTGAGGTAGTGAAACTTCCTCAGGATATCATTACGTACAAAGTGAATAAAACAAATGTGAAAATGAATGTCGGCGACCAATTACAGTTGAAAGTGACAGAAACAACGCTGACTCCGAAAGGACAAACGAGCAAAAAAGACGTCACAGCAACAACTTCATTCAAAGTCGTCAACAATAAAATTGCAAAAGTTCAAAAAGGTCTAGTCACAGCGATTACAGGAGGTCAAACACAAGTACTTGTCACAATCCCAGATCAGGATCCAATCCTTGTCTACCTGAACGTGAAAGGCGACGTAATCACCTATTCAGTCGATAAAAACAGCGTCGCACTTAAAGCAGGCGCAACTGAACATTTAACAGTAATAGAAAAAACAACAAAAGCTGACGGCTCTGTCACAAAGAAAAACGTGACAGCAGATTCTAAATTTAAATCTGCGAATTCTAAAGTCGTCACATTAAGTAAAGGGTTAGTCACAGCAGTCGGACCAGGCGAAACGGCCATCTCAATTTCACACCCGAACTTCACGACGACTGTCACGGCGATTGTTGAAAAAGACGTACTAACCTATTCAGTCGATAAAAACAGCGTCGCACTTAAAGCAGGCGCAACTGAACAATTAACTGTAATAGAAAAAACAACAAAAGCTGACGGCTCTGTCAATGAGAAAAACGTGACAGCAGATTCTAAATTTAAATCTGCGAACTCTAAAGTCGTCACATTAAGTAAAGGGTTAGTCACAGCAGTCGGACCAGGAGAAACGGTCATTACAGTTGCACACCCGAACTTCACAACGACAGTCACAGCGATTGTCGAACAAGACGTAATAATCACAACAGAATTGATCACAAACCCAGCAGCACTTGAATTGGTAGTCGGGGAATCTTCTCGCATTTCAGTTCAATCGATTGAAACGAAAAATGGTGAGGCGACATCGACAGACGTGACAGAAATTGCTGCATATAGCGGGTTCGATTCAACGGTCATCGATGTTCAGCAAGGCCAAATCATTGCAGTCGGCGCTGGTGAAACAACAATCACAGCTTCTTACGGCAGTGACGTTGCAACCATTTTCGTCAAAGTCGATATGGTTTCAGTACCAGAAGTACCGGAAGCGCCTGAGGTACCTCAGTCACCAGGAGCTCAGAAATATAGTGTTTCTGAAGCAGAAATTGCAGCTTATGTGAACGATAAACAGGCAAAAGAAATCTTCATTGCACTACCTGAAAATGGAGAGGAAATTGCAATCGAATTCAACTCAACAATCCTAAATACAATCGTTAATGCTAAGAAAGGCTTAGTCGTCACTAGAGGCGAAACGTCATTCTTCTTCTCGAAAAAAGCAGTCGAGAAACTTATGCAACAAGCAGGCGGTGATGCTACAATCACGTTAAGCGAAGCAAATGCATCTTCTATAGCAGATGCAATTTCAGAAAACTTTATCGTTAATCTTGAGGGCGGTACTGGCGATAATCGATTTGCGTTGAATCAATTCAATGAAAAAATCGAAATCGTTCTCCCGATAGACACGTCTAAAGTGATCAAGAACAACAAAATAGCGGTACGAGATCTACATTCAACTAACACAATAAAAGCGAAATACAACAATGGAGTACTTGAATTCACAGCGACTGGTCCAGGTAGTTTCGTTGTGATCAATACTTCCACAGCGAACCGCGCAGGTAACTTTGTCGCTATCAGCTATTAATTTAAAAAAGGAGCACATTGAGTTTGATATGCTTCCCCATTAGGTAGATAGATTAAAAATAAAAGCTGGACTAAAGATTTTTTTAGTTCAGCTTTTATTTCACTTAATAAAAAACAAATTAACTTCTTCCTATTACAATCTAAAAACTCTATCATGAGACGAGTTTTAGACCTATTGCAGCACCTAAGACCATGCCTATAAAAATAAGTCTTCTCCAATCTTTTGATTCACCATATAAAAGCATACCTAAAATTGCTCCACCAGACGCACCAATTCCTGTCCAAATTGCATAAGCCGTACCCATAGGAAGTGTTTTCATTGAATAAGCAAGAAACACAAAGCTTGCTCCAAACGCGAGAGTTAGAAATAGCACCGATTGCCAATTACGGTCTTTATGCAATTTACTTATCATTACAACACCAAACATTTCAAATAAACCTGCAACAATCAAAGAAACCCACGCCATTAAGATTCAGCTCCTTCTTTATCGCTATCTTGAGTCACTAATTTCAAACCAACGACTCCACCTAATAAAACCAAAATTAAAAGCACTTTTGCTATTTTAAATGGTTCATCAAAAAATATGATGTCGGAAAAAACTGTTCCGGCTGTACCTAGTCCAACAAAAACCGCATAGACAGTTCCAACAGGTAGTTTTTTTCCAGCCATAATCATTAAATAAAAACTAACGATAATAGCAATAACTGTTCCAGTCCAAGTCCAAAAGTCATTTGCATGTTTTAATCCAATAACCCAAAAAACTTCGAAAAAAGCAGCGATTATTACTTTAACCCAATCTGTATTCATTTAACTAACACCTCCGTTTATATTCGTGTCCATCAAAAACAAAAAAAGCCCAAGAGATAACTGTTAAAAAACAGTTCCTCCCAGGCTTTTATCCTTCCGTGACACAGCATAGCTGTGAGTTTTCTCTCGGACCAGACCAACATTGACAGTTGCGGAACCCTAGAAAACATTCAAAGTATGTAATTACCTTGTATTATACACACTTTTAAATCGTAGTCAAATGTACAACATTATAAACAAGACATGATTTTAATTTACCTCGTGTACAATCACGTGTCCTTAATGGTCCAAAGTAGGCTGCTTTTTTTATCCATTTTATTTGAAGATTAAGCGCTATAAAAAAGGGTATTAAATAGTATAAGGAGAATTACTACTAAACAAAGGACAATAACCGAAAAAAAGGAAGTGCACCCATGACAAGCTGGAATACAGAAGCGATCGAATTACTTGAAAGGAAACCGAAGCAACAAAATTGGGGAGCAAGAAGAGCCGCAAAAGATAAGAAATATAAATCATCCTCCCAATTAGTGGATGATTATATCGTACTCGATTTTGAAACGACGGGTTTGCGTGCTGGCGCTGATAAAATCATTCAAATTGGTGCCATTAGGTATGTAAATCATGAAGTGAAAGACATGTTTAATACGTTCATCAACCCCTTCCGTCATATCCCAGAGACAGTTACACGACTTACAGGCATTTCAAACGAAACAGTTGAATTGGCACCGAGTATCAATCAAAAAATTGAAGAACTACTCGAATTCATCGGAGATTTACCAATCATTGCTCACAATGCATCGTTTGATATGGGTTTCCTTTATGCACTCGACAACATCGATGGCATAAGCATTCCCGAGTATATCGTCATCGATACCGTCAAACTAGCTAGAAAAAAAATCACCGAAGCCCCCAACCATAAACTAACCACATTGACAGAATTTCTACAGGTCGAACACGATGCCCATGATGCCATCGGCGATTGTGTGGCAACAGCAGCCATTTATCAATATTGCGTGAAAAAGCATTTTTAAAATAAACTCGCATAATCTACTAAGTCGGCTCTAACTGGCGGCGGATTTTTGTTAAGGTAAGAACAGGAAATTAAATGAATGGAAAGGGGGAAATTAAAGTGAGGAAAAATGTGTGGGCCATCTGTACAGCATTAGTTATAAGTTTAGTTTACGGCACAATTGTAGGCGAGGCAGAGGTGAAAAAGCCGACACATTACATAGGACTTCATGATCGATTATTGGACTTTAAAGACGTCCAGGTCATCGATAACGATATGAAGATCCCACTTAGCGAAATCACAAAAGTACTCTACATCCCAGTAGAAAAAGAAGAAGGCATCACTTATCTTCGAAAAAGAGGCACCGTTATCAGCTATGATGCTTCAACAAAATTGACATCGAAAGACGGTGTGGAACTCAGTTGGACTCCAATCGTCGACGTCAACGGCACACTCTACATTAGCGCAAAATACATCGCAAAAGTGACGGGATTCAAAGTAGAATACATCCAAAAAATGAAAACGTTGCGTATTTATCGTGATGACTACGAGCATATGAGCCATGCAGATTACGAAAAACATGTTAAACAATTGTTGGATAAAAAACAGCCGGCCAAACCACCAGTTAAGCCAGAAAAGCCTGGAGCGAAATCCGAAACAACAATCTACTTGACCTTTGATGACGGCCCCAATAAATTCACAACAATCAACAACGCAACACTGAAAAAATATAACGTCCACGGTACATTCTTCTTCCTAGGAAAACACATGAAAAAAAACGAGGACATCGTTAAAACAGTGGCTGGCGATGGTAACTACATCGGCACGCACAGCATGACACACGACAAAGACAAAGTATATAAATCCACCAAATCATTCATCGATGAAATGACCGAAGGAACCAAACTAATCAACAAAATGATCGGCATCGATGCTAAACTACTCCGTGTTCCATACGGCAGTAAACCGCACGTCACACCGGCCATGAAAAAAGAGCTCAACCAATACAACTACAAAATGTGGGACTGGGACGTCGACTCCAATGACTGGAAATACACCGACAAAGAAGCTGATAAAATCGTTAAAAACGTCCGTGACGGTGTCGATAAAGCCAATAAATCCGGCGACCGTAACATCATCGTCCTGCTACACGACCGCAGTCAAACAGCAAAAGCCCTACCAGAAATCATCGAATGGCTACAAAAAGAAGGCTATACCATCAAAACATACGAACCCGAGCACCACATCATCCAAAACTTCTTAAGCGACACCACATTATAACCAAAAAACCGCCTCTTGCAGGCGGTTTTTGTGTGTGGGAAAACGGGGAGCGAGCATATCTCCAGGTAATCGATCATATCTCTCGCAGAACCGAGCATATCCTTAGGCAAACGATCATATCTCGCACGCAACCGAGCATATCCTCATGCAATCGATCATATCTCTCGCGTAACCGAGCATATCCTCAGGCAATCGATCATATCTCTCGCGTAACCGAGCATATCCTCATGCAATCGATCATATCTCTCGCGTAACCGAGCATATCCCAAGGCAAGCGATCATATCTCTTGCATAACCAAGCATATCGCCAGGCAAGCGATCATATCCTCGGGCAAGTGATCATATCTCCCATTCAACCGAGCATATCCTCGGGCAAACGATCATATCTCCCGCAGAACCGAGCATATCTCGGCGCGAGCAATCCAAAAATAATTAGAAAGGAAGCTTTTGGCCACGGCCAAAAGCAGATTTAAGTCAAATGCATAGATCTAAAATCATACCACCCGCCAAAGCGGGAAACCGATCATATAGGATGTTGAACCAATCATATAACCTGTTCAACCAAGCATATACCTATGCTACCGATCATATCTCCAATTGAACCGAGCATAACCCTGAGCAACCAATCATAAACCCCACAGAACCGAGCATATCCTAAGCCCAACCAATCATATCCAGCACCCGACCAGCCAACGGTAAATCAATACACCGCCCACCAAAAAGAGCAAGTGCTCAAATCTCAAATATATACCCAAAAACCCTATCAAATATCAATCATGCCACTGTTTAACAAATACATAATTCGGCTTTGGCGAAAAGTATATAAAAACACTGAAAATTCTGATATCATTTTTAAGAGGTGATAAAAAATTGATTTATAAACAAAGATCAATGCCGAAAATACTAATTGGATTAAGTGCATTAATGCCCCGATTACAGCCGTCACATGCCGAAATGCTAAGAGTCAGAGAGGACTTTCGAATTCGAAAAGCAGGCTATGGTGGGGAGCAACACTTTGACAAGCATCTATTAGAATTCAAACCCCATTATCCACATGCTATCTTGCACGACGTCTGCTTGAAACAGAACGGCGTTTATTTTCAGATGGATTCGGTACTTATTACGCCAGCTTTCATTCTTATTATCGAAGTGAAAAACATTGCTGGGAAAATTATCGTGAAATCAAACCCCACACAGTTCATCCAAGAATCCCCGACAGGTGAACGAAAAGTGTTGAGCAACCCCATCGCTGAGCTCAATCGCAAGCAATTATTTCTCAATGAATGGCTCAAGCAAAGGAAGATCGATATCCCGATTAGCGGACTTGTTACTTTCGCATTCACCAATGAGTTAATCTTCGAAAACGTTCCCGAAACTAAAATCACATTCACCAATGAAACTCCGACTTATTTGTATTCCTTATCCGTCGATAAAGAAATCATAAGCAAAGATACCATACGGAAATTGGCATTCGAATTAAGAAATAACCATCAAGAATATGATCCTTTCCCATTAGCCAAATTGATGAATATATCCCCAATTGATATTTTACCCGGAGTCATTTGTCCGGCATGAAACACTAGAGGAATGAAGTGGAAGCCTAGAAAATGGGCATGTCCGACGTGTAATCATACTGGACCTGAATATCATATTGCGGCGCTTGCAGATTGGAGATGTCTCATGGGCAACCGAATAACCAACAGGGAATTCAGGAGTTTCATGTTGCTAAATGACAGACAAGTAACAACGAGATTCCTTGCCCGATCCGGACTATCACACGAAGGAAAGGGGAAAGGTAGTTTTTATATCATGAATGAAAATACAAATAAGCATGAGTCGGCGCTTCATGAACTTTGAAGCGCTTTTCTACGAATAAAACTAGTAATCCGTCCAATGAAAACAGCCTTTAAAATAGTATTCAATCAAAACTAGCACCAAACCAATCATATCCCGCATGCATCCAAGCATATCCCCGGCCAAGCGATCATATTCCGAATACAACTGAGCATATCCCAAGGCTAGCGATCATATCTTGTACGTAACTAATCATATCCCAAGCCAAGCGATCATATCTCCCATACAACCGAGCATATCCCAATCCAAGCAATCAAATCTCCCATCCAACCGAGCATATCCCAAGGCTAGCGATCATATCTTGTACGTAACTAATCATATCCCAAGCCAAGCGATCATATCTCCCCTACAACCGAGCATATCCCAATTCAAGCAATCAAATCTCCCATCCAACCGAGCATATCCCAAACCAAGCAATCAAATCTCCCATCCAACCGAGCATATCCCAAACCAAGCAATCAAATCTCCCATCCAACCGAGCATATCCCAAGCCAAGCGATCAAATCTCCCAAGCAACCGAGCATATCCCAAGCCAAGCGATCATATCTCCCAAGCAACCGAGCATATCCCAAACCAAGCAATCATATCTCCCAAGCAACCGAGCATATCCCAAACCAAGCAATCAAATCTCCCAAGCAACCGAGCATATCCCAAGTCAACCGATCATATCTCCCAATCAACCAATCATTTCCCCACATCCACATCCCCCTAAAAAAACTTCGCCTCCCTAAACACCTCCATCTCCAGTATAATAAACTCACAGAACTATCCAACATCAAAGGGGGAACCACCAATGGACTACCTTTACAACCCAAATCCATCCATACGCCATACCGCCTTCGCGAAAAACGGCATGGTCGCAACCTCACAGCCACTCGCTGCACAAGCTGGCATTGAAATTATGCGTAGGGGAGGCAACGCAATCGATGCGGCAATCGCGACCGCGGCTGCACTTACCGTCGTCGAACCAACATCAAACGGTATCGGCGGCGACGCATTAGCACTCGTTTGGGTCAACAATAAATTGCACGGCCTCAACGCTTCCGGCCCGGCACCGCAATCTCTCACAATCGACGCCGTAAAAGCGCAAGGCCACGACAAAATGCCAGTCTACGGCTTGACGCCAATCACCGTTCCAGGCGTACCCGCAGCATGGGCGGAACTCGCGCGCAAATTTGGCAATCTACCATTGAAAGAATCACTCGAACCAGCCATCCGCTATGCCGAAGAAGGCTATCCGCTCACACCGATTCTCGGCAAATACTGGAACGCTGCCTACAAAAAATACAGCACTTCATTTACAACAGAAGAATTCGATGCATGGTTCACCACATTCGCGCCCGACGGTAGAGCACCAGAAATCGGTGAACTTTGGAAATCACCAGATCACGCCGCCACACTACAATCCATTGGGGAGTCAAATGGAGAATCCTTCTACACGGGGGAACTAGCCGACAAAATCGACACCTTCATGCAACAACACGGTGGCTTTCTCACAAAATCTGATCTGGCAAACTACCAGCCAGAATGGGTAGAACCCGTCTCTACAAACTACCGCGGCTACGACGTTCACGAAATTCCGCCAAATGGCCAAGGCATGATCGCACTCATGGCACTCAACATCCTCACGGAAATGAACAGCCCAGTGCCGCACGACACGCAATCGCTTCACGAACAAATCGAAGCTATGAAGCTCGCATTCACAGACGGCCAAGCATTCATTACCGAACCAACTGATATGCCAATCAAACCCGAACACCTTCTATCAAATTCGTATGCACAACAACGCGCCGCCAAAATCACAGCAACCGCAACATGTCCAGAACCGTATGAACTACCAAAAGGCGGCACAGTTTACCTTGCAACGGCAGATAGGGAAGGCAACATGGTATCCTTCATCCAGTCGAATTACATGGGCTTTGGCTCCGGTATCGTCATTCCCGGCACAGGAATCGCACTCCAAAACCGTGGCGCCGACTTCTCGCTAAATCCGAATCACCCAAATGCACTAAAACCGGGCAAACGAACATTTCACACCATCATCCCAGGTTTCCTCACAAAAAACGGACAAGCCATCGGACCATTTGGTGTCATGGGTGGATACATGCAACCGCAAGGCCATTTCCAAGTAGCCATCAATACAATCGATTACAAATTAAATCCACAAGCAGCCCTCGACGCACCGCGCTGGCAGTGGATAAAAGACAATCTAGTCCACGTCGAACCGGGCTTCCCGAACCATCTCGCCCAAGCACTGACAAGACTTGGTCACCAAATCCAGCCAACCCTCGACTCAGGCTCATTTGGTCGTGGCCAAATCATCTGGCGAAATCCTAAAACCGGCGTCCTATCAGGCGGCACCGAATCCCGAACCGACGGAGCAATCGCCGTCTGGTAAAATATTTCATCGAACCCGCATAAGAATTACTTAGGCGGCTACTACCAAGCTTTAAAAGGTGTATACTTAAGCATCATCAAACCCGACACATAAGAAATAACGTTGCGAAGTACCCAATAAACGTTGTTTACTTCTAGTAAAAAGTTGCCATCTTACCCTACAGTATTTCCAACAACCAATCATCACCAAATCACCAACTAAAGGAGGGGACTGCCCCATGTGGAGAATCTACGCACTCCTCACTACCGCAATGCTTATCTGGGGATTTAACCTGCCACTCCTCAAATATCTGCTCATATATGTCGGTCCAGTTACCATGACAACATTCCGTATCCTGCTCGCAGGCATAACGGTATTCATCATCCTGGCGGCGTTCAAAATGCTTCGTCTGCCGACAAAAAATGAATGGAAATACATCATAGGAGGCGCGATGCTCAATGTTGTCCTCCATCATTATTTCCTGAACATGGGACTTGTTCGCACGACCGGCACAAACGCGGGACTGATACTCGGAACAGGCCCCGTCCTAACGGCGATCTCCGTCGCACTTATCATGCGGAATTACCCGTCTAAAGTGCAATGGCTTGGTTTCTTAGTCGGCCTAGGCGGCGTCAGCTCCGTCGTTTTAGCAGGCGGAGGAATTGGCGGTCTCGCGCTCGGTGATAGCTTCATTTTCATTTCAATCGCCGCTCAAGTATTATCATTCCTAGTCATCGCAAAAGCAGCAAAAACACTGGATCCACGTATCATGACCGCTTATATGATGGTAGTCGGCAGCGCGGTACTACTCATCATTAGCCTGATTCAAGAACCCGGTGAAATCAAAGCATTTGCCACCGTACCACCCATGTTTTGGCTCGGTTTCGCAGCAAGCGCCATCATCGGCACAGCTGTCGGACACATGCTCTACAACTACGCAGTCGGAAAAGTCGGCCCAGCCAAAGCCGCCATCTTCATCAACTTCAACACCATGTTCTCCCTAATCGGCTCAGCACTATTCCTTGGCGAAATCATCACCTATCGCCATCTCATCGGCCTAGCCCTCATCATTGCCGGCGTTATACTAGGATCCGGCGCCGCAGAAGATCTATGGAAAAAACGTCGTGCACACAAAGTTGAGCAGATTGATAAAAACGTTGTCTAGTCTACTAAACCCGCCGTTTACATTCTAGATTAAGAGACATTTCTTTTGAATAAACAATCACCACCCAATCAGCCATCCGGACCACCGGATGGCTTCCTTTATGCCCTTCAACTCTAAAAGTAGAAGTCAAAAGCTAATTAGAAAAGGGCAGTCCCGAATAAAATAAAGAAGTTCACAACGTATCCGAAAAACTAAGCAACGTATCAAAGAAACTAAACAACGCATTCCTGGAACTAAACACCGTATCAATCAAACAAAACAACATACCGATCAAACTAAACAACACATCCCAAAAAGTAAGCAACATAACAACTAAACCAAACAAACCCTCCTGCCCAACCCCTTGCCACCTCACTCAAAACCTGCTAATCTACCACTGAACAAAGAATATTCAGACCACCGAAAGGAGTGAATCCCTATCTACACAACACGCCAACCGCCGGACGATCTCATACCCCTGAAACGATTGCTCGCCCGGCTCCCTGACAACCACCAGCAGTACAAAACAATCAGTAACAAATTATACCAGGCGAAATCCGGCCATTCCGGCGAACTTAAAGTCGACCGTATTCTCAACGAAATCGACTTCCCCAAAGGTACCGCCATCATGAAAAACATAACCGTGGATATCAACCCCAATTTCCGCGTCCAGCTAGACACTCTAATCCTAACCCCAAAACGCGCAATCCTATTGGAAATCAAAAATTACGCTGGCACCGTCCTATTCGACGAAGCATCCGGAAAAACTACCAAAATCTCTGGCGACGGCGCAATCGAAAAATTCGACTGCATCATCCATCAGCTAGACCGCGCTACGTACGCCGTCGAAAAATGGCTCAACCAAAAACAAATCGATTTACCCGTAGAACCAATCCTAGTAATGGCAAATCAGCGGACGGAAATCCCCAAAATGCCCTTATCCACACCGCTCAAATTCGCGAAACAGCTACCCAGATATATCCGAGGACTCCCGGACATTCCAGACGAACTCACGCCGCGCCAAATCGCAACAATTGCCAACCAACTTTATAGTAACCAAGTCAAATGGAAATGATTTCCCGCTAGCGAAAAACACAGCATCTCACCAGTCGAGTTAAAAAAAGGCGTCCTTTGTCCCGACTGTAACGCCATCATGCCAAGAACCCAAGGCCGCACATGGATTTGCAACTCTTGCGGAAAACCCAACAAAGGTGCACTCGAACAAGCCGTCGCCGACTGGTACCTGCTCATCAGCCCAACACTCACAAACAAACAGCTCCGCCAATTTCTCGAATTAAACTCAAATTCCATTGCCAGCATCATATTCCGCCAGCTGCGACTCAACCGAAAAGGCACACCACCAAGAACCATCTACACCTGGGACTACAAATTCCCCTTGCATAAATAACAACACAAAAAGCCGCCCTCTCCACCGGGCGGCTACATTTATATACAAATCAAACCCAAAACTCCACAACGTAACCAAGAAAGTAAACAACGCCCCCGCCAAACTAAACAACATTCCCATCCAACAAGACAACATCAAACGAAAACTAAACAACGCTATCGAAAAACTAAGAAACATCCTCCAAATATAGAAAGGGAAGTTCAATAAAAGATAAAATACAATAGCGATTCAAGAACATACGTATGGTACAATGAAAGAACAATAGAATAGGTAACTCAAGGGTGGTCAGCCCACTCCCGTATGAAAGGGGGTGGTGCCAATGTCAGTATTCGAGGCGCTAATGTTCGCAGTAGCTTTTGCAACATTAATCGTGTTAATACTCTCATTTGACCATAAAAATAAAAAATAACCCATCCTTGAGTTAGAGGCTCAGATGGGTTACTGCTCCAGATGGGCTGATCCCCTTATAGGGAACCTAGCTATTGCTGACCGTTTGACGCTCGACACGTCAAGCGGTCCTTTTTATTCTTTACTAGATCTACTCTCAATATACAGTATGCTGCAGAAGACTTCAAGAACCAGAACCAATAACTTAACAAGCAGAAGAAAGGGAAGTCTTTAGCTGGCAAAAAGACGGTTGAAAAAGTCTTTGCCAATCAAATCCAAGAGTTCACAACGAATCAAACAAACTACACAACACTCCAACTCAACTACATCCCGCCGAAACATCACAACACTCCGATCCAACTAAACAACATCCCGTCGAAACCAAACAACATTCCCAACCAACTAAACAACACTCCTATCCAACCAAATAACATCCCCGCCGAACTAAACAACACCCCCTCAACACCACACCCAAAAATCATCCCCCCACATCCCGCATATACTACTACCCACCAATCAAAAAGGGGGAACCACCATTTCACTCACCATCAACCCGCGCGTCCAACAAATAGAACCATCCGGCATCCGCAAAATCTCCAACCAGCTCATAAATTACCCCGATGCCATCAACTTAACCATCGGACAACCCGACTTTACAACACCCGAACCCATCAAAAAAGCCGCCCACAAAGCAATCGACGACAACAAAACTGCCTACTCACACAACGCCGGTCTCCTAGAACTCCGGCAAGCCGTATCCACCTTTTTCACCGATAAATACAGCTTCACCTACAACCCACAAACCGAAATCATCATTACAACCGGCGCAAGCCAAGCAATGGACACCGTATTCCGCACGATTCTCGAACCAGGAGACGAAGTCATCGTCCCCGCACCCATCTACACCGGCTACGAACCGCTCATCACACTCGCCGGCGCCACACCCATCTATCTCGACACAACAACAACCAACTTCATCCCGGATCCAACCCAACTAGAAAAGCTCATCACACCCAAAACAAAAGCAATCGTCTTCAACTATCCATCCAATCCAACCGGCGTCACCATCCCACACAAAACGATGGACGAACTAGCCGCAACACTCACCACTCACGACATCTTCATCATCTCGGACGAAATCTACAGTGAAAACACCTACCAAGGGGAACACCGCTCATTCGCTGAGTACCCCGAACTCAAAGACAAACTATTCCTCATCCACGGCCTGTCCAAATCCCATTCCATGACAGGCTGGCGCATCGGTTTCCTGCTCGCCGCCGCCCAGTGGATGCAACAAGCCGTCAAAGTGCACGCCTATAACACCATCTGCGCAGGCGTCCCATCCCAGCACGCAGCGATCTGCGCACTAACCGAATGCCAAGACACGCCTGCGGCAATGAACCCGGACTATATCCTACGCCGCGACTACATCTACACCCGGCTCTCTAACATGGGCCTTCCGACAGTTAAACCGGGTGGCGCATTCTACATCTTTCCTTCTATTAAAGAGTTCAACCTAACATCCGAACAATTCGCCCATACTTTGCTCGATGAAGCCCGAATCGCCGTCGTACCAGGCACTGCCTTCACACCATTCGGCGAAGGCCACATACGAATTTCCTACGCCTACGCATTCGACCAACTCGAAATCGCCATGGACCGACTCGAAACCTGGATAACCAACTGGCGCAACAAAGAACGCCACATAGTTCCAAATCCACCGTTATTGTAGTCAATAAAAAGTACCATTCTTGAAACAATCACCGAATAAAGGTATAATGTCTTTAGAAACGCATAACATAAAAAAAGACCGAGTGCGCTAACACTCGGCCTAGCAACTGCAAACCGCAAGAAGAGCGGTTGATCCGGTTTTAGACAGAAATAACCGTCATACCTTATCAGCGGGGGACGGTTATTTCTTTTTTACGAAGAAAATGATCAATGTGACTACAATTGTAAAGGCTGCTAACATTACAGTGCAAAGCTGAATTAGCAAATTTATCGATTCGTAAGTCGACATTGGCATCACCTCCATTCTCATGGAAGTGACCAACCGCCCACACTTCATATGCAATTACCAACTCTATTATAACACAAAAGGAACGTTTGTTCTATATTGCAGCAACAAAAATCCATCAATCGATTACTAAGAAATCAATAAAAACAAGCCCCTCGCCACCAGCAAGGGGCTTTAAACTTTTTCAACCAAACAACAAACCTCTCAATACCCCCGCAAAACATAGTATAATCATAGAAAAAGGAGGCACTACCATGAAAAAACACATCCCAACCCTACTACTCTCAGCAACTCTACTAATCGCATTCCAACCAGCCGCACAAGCTGCCACATTTACAGACGTGCCAACCGCACACTGGGCACACAAAGCCATCGACGCAATCTCCACCCGAGGCCTCATCAACGGCTACCCGGACAGAACTTATCGCCTCAACGAACCTGTCACCCGAGCCCAAGCCGCAAAAGTCGTCGCACTCGCCATCAACGCCAAACCGACAGCTGCATTCAAACCGAGTTTCCAAGACGTCAGCCCAGCCCATGGCGCATACGACCACATCCGCGCACTCACCGAAAGTGGCATCTTCACCGACGGGGACAAATTCCGCCCGAACGAGCCACTCACCCGTGCGCAAATGGCGAAGATACTAACACTGGGCTATAAAATAATCGTCGACGACAATGACCTTATCAAATTCCAAGACGTCATTAAGCTCAACCAAAACTACGGCTACATCACGACACTCGCCGAACTCGACATCACAACAACACCGCCAGGCGGCATGTACAAGCCAAACGATATCGTCACCCGCGCACATATGGCGGCATTCATCGACCGCACCACCAAATTCGAACTTGAGCGCGAAAAAGGCGTCATCTACTATGACAAAGCTCGCAGCATGTATATGGACAAATCCAAGCCTGATCCAATACCGCCAGTCATTGACACCCAAGACAATGCTCTCAAAACAGTTGAACTTGTCAATAAACAGCGCAAACAGCTAGGCGTAAAAGAACTCATTCTCGACGCTGATCTCTCAGCAATCGCTAAAGCCAAAGCACAGGACATGGCGAAAAATAACTACTTCGACCACAAATCACCAACATATGGCAATGTCGATGAAATGCTGAAGAAATTCAACTATAAATGGATCGCATACGGTGAAAATATCGCAAGAGGCTACATCGCACCTGAATCCGTCGTCAAAGAATGGATGATCTCGCCAACTCACCGCGCCAATATCGCAAACAACAACTTCACACACGTCGGTACTGGCTACGCAACCGACGCCAAAGGAAAACCGTATTGGGTCCAACTCTATACGCAAAAATAAAAACACACATAACCAAACAATATTTTCACCAAACTAAACAACAAAATACCAAATCCAACCATCTTACGAACTTCAAAACTGGGTATAGGTTATAATATAAAAGAACATACCCGTGAAAGGGGACTCACCAAATTGAAAAAAATCCAAACAGCATTCATCGCCATCATAACCCTGTTCCTATTTACACCAATCGCCCAAGCAAGTACACTCGACGACGTCAAATTCTTCGTCGAGACCTACTACTATGGTGACGTCCCAAAAAACCTCAACACCATGAAAAACGTAGACGATATCGTCAACTCACTCGACGAATACTCGCGCTACATGTCCGCTGGGGAATACCGTACCTATCTATCGGCCGTTGCTGTGGATGAACACCAACCATCGTCAATCCAAAACGTAGCAGCAACAACACCGACTAAATCACCAGCAAAACCAGAGCACCCAATCACATCATCCATGCTCTACGGCAACATCGGTTACATAAAAATCGCCACGTTTTCCGCCGACCTGGGCAAGCAAGTGGAAGCACACTGGACGAAGCTCAAAAAAAATGGAGCAACCGGACTCATCGTCGACCTGCGCTATAACGGCGGTGGCTACGTCGACAGTGCCGAGCAGCTTCTCGGCTTTTACCAAGGCGTCACCAACGCTTACTACTTATCCACACGCGAAGGTAACAAAATGATTAAACCGATACCAACCAAAACGAAATTCCCGAAACAATCATATGTGCTCGTCAATCGCTATTCCGCATCTGCATCTGAAATCGTCGCAGCGTCCCTCATCGATCAGCAATCCGCTACTATAGTAGGTGAGACGACGAAAGGGAAGGGCAGTGTCCAATCCTTCTTCGAATTCAACGACGGCAGTGCACTCAAACTGACAATTGGGCACTTCAAAGGACCGGGAGGAACACTAGTCCACAAAAAGGGTATCCAACCTAGCATCAAAACCGAATCGAACAAAGAACTGTTAGACATCCATCAGCGGCTCCTCAACGAGTCATTCAGCAACAAGCACTACAAAAAAATCGACAATCTCGACAATGTACCAACGACTAAAAAAATGACTATCCAATTTACCCAGCCAATGAACTTTAACAACGTACAAACGTCCAATAATATAGAACTCGTTAAAGTAGGCGGCGTAGCTGTCCCAATCACCATCAACCAAAAGGCCAATAACACAATTGAAATTGTTCCTAACAAAAACCTGCAACCCGGCGCTTCCTATGAACTCATCATCCACCCGGGCTTAAAAAACACCAACGGTCGCACGGTTAAACAAGGCACATACGTCCCAATCACTGTCAAAAGCGCCAGCTGACGCCATTGGGTACTTGGAAAAACTGGTGTATGGCCCCGGGGATATGTACACGAACACCAATTGTGCTATAATCAACAAATGTATATTGGTGCATCTGACCAATTAGTATTAATAATAGAACAAGCAATATCCGGAAGAGAGGATAATCATAATGAATACAAACCAACCTAAAAATATATGCGTCATCGGACTAGGCTACATAGGCCTACCAACAGCAGTAATGTTCGCCAACAGTGGCGTCCGCGTACACGGCATGGACGTCAACGAAAAAGCAGTTAACATGATCGCTAACAAACAACTTCATATAGAAGAGAACGGACTTCAAGAGCGTCTAGAAGAAGCAATCGACAAAGGGTACTTCACGGTTTCAACACAACCTGTCGAAGCAGACGTCTATATCGTGGCCGTCCCATCGCCAATCAACCCGGACAACACAGCAAACTTGGAGTACATCCGTAAAGCAACAGCTTCAATCGTTCCTTATCTAAAAAAAGGGGCATTGGTCATTCTCGAATCAACTGTGCCACCAAAAACAGTAGAAAATGTTATGTTGCCTGAGCTTCGCAAGTCAAACCTAGAACTAGGCGTAGAACTATTCGTCTCACACTCACCAGAGCGCGTTATTCCAGGCAAGATCTTCGAAGAACTCATTAACAACGACCGCATCGTCGGCGGCATCACGCCTGAATCCGCTGAGATGACAAAAGAGCTATACCAAACATTCGTTCAAGGGGAAATCCACCTAACTGACGCAACAACAGCGGAGCTCGTCAAAGTAATGGAAAACACGTACCGCGACGTTAACATTGCATTTGCCAATGAACTCGCAAAAATCGCTGAAACAATTGACGTCGACATATGGGAAGCTATCCGCTTTGCCAACTTCCACCCGCGCGTTAACATTCACACGCCAGGACCTGGTGTAGGCGGACATTGTATCGCAGTCGATCCATGGTTCTTGGTGGAATTAAGCCCGGAAAACTCGGACATCATTAAGAAGTCACGCCTGACGAACAACGGCATGCCGAAATTCACAGCGCAAAAAGCCAAAGCTCTTCTGGAACAGCATGGTATTCAGGGTGGTAACGTCGCAGTACTAGGTCTTGCATTCAAAGCCGACGTTGACGATTTACGAGAAAGCCCTTCGACGGAAGTTATTAAAGAACTTCAAAACTTGAATCTACAAGTAACTTCATTCGATCCACATATCAAAGAACTGCAACACCCGACACAACGCGCATCACTAGGCGAAGCACTTCAGGACGTCGACCTAATTATCCTGACGACGGATCATACGGAATTTAAAAACCTTAATCCGGAAACAGTCAACACTGGCGACACAAAACCACTCGTACTCGATACGAAAAACGCACTCAACCGAGACAAGTGGGAACAAGCCGGATTCCGTTTCTTTAAGCTCGGCGATGGCAAGAACAAAGGACTTTCTTCTATATGAAAGAGACCATTCTTGGCGTTCAAGTAAACACCGAAAACTACGACGAGTTAATACCGAAAGTCTTCCGCAACATCGAAGACAAGAAGAAATCTCTCGTCGTAGCCATCAACCCGGAAAAGCTTATGAAAGCAAAAGAAGACCCGGGACTCAAAGCGCTCCTTAATAGAGCCGAGTTCCAAATCCCGGATGGCATTGGCGTTATCATTGCGTCCAAACTAAAAAAGGGCAGTATCTCGTCACGCATTACTGGAATTGACATGATGGATCGCATTGTTAGGGAAGCAGCACGTACTGGGCGTACAGTTTTCCTGTACGGGGCGAAACCAGGTGTTGCTGATAAGGCGGCTCAACAACTAAAACAAACTTATCCAGATCTCATCGTGGCAGGAACACAGGACGGCTATGAATCAGACACTAGTAAAGTCTTAGAAACTATCAATAAGGCCAAGCCCGATATCCTATTCGTTGCGATGGGCTCTCCAAAACAAGAGCAATGGATTGAACAACATCGGGACAACCTATACCCAACGTTGTACCAAGGCGTTGGTGGTTCATTCGACGTCCTTGCAGGTAACGTCAAGCGAGCACCCGCCGCATTTCAAAAAATGGGTGCGGAGTGGTTGTATCGTCTACTAAAAGAACCAAGTCGACTTAAAAGGCAAATGAATCTGCCAAAATTCTTATTTGAAGTTTTCACACAAAAATAAGGTTGACACTCTTGTATTCCGGTAAAAGTGGTGCTAGAATACTAAAGTGTAAGGATAATTTCCTCTATAAAATATATAACAAACGCCATGCAGATCGAAATTTGGTTGGTTGACCACACAAAAAGACTCGAACAGTTCCCATCTGTTCGAGTTTTTTTGTGTCCGAAAAGCGGAAGGCGTCGTCTTAGATGCGGCAGGCATAAGACGAATTGGCGAAGCGGCGTTCTTTGCCGCACAGCCGAGTCGACTTATGACCCGAGCATCTGACGCCTAAAGCCTAGACATACCGAAAAGCGGAAGAGCCTGCTCAGCCCCGACAAGCGCTGAAGGCTTGCTGATGGCGCCCTTTGCCATTATCAGTAAGCTGAAGCGACTCGAGGGGCTAGGCACTGGAGTCTAGACAACCCCGAAAAGCGAAAGGCGCCGCACAGCCGAGTCGGCTTATGACCCGAGCATCTGGCCCCTGAAGCTTAGACAATAAGAAAAGTGAAAGGCCACGACAAGCAAGCCCCGGGTGCCAGTTACTGACACAACTCACAATCTTCGAATTGTGGCAGCAGCTGGCACCCAAAGTAATGAATAACAATCCTCCCAATTTGGAAAGAAAACCATTTTCCGCCATAAATTCAAAACAGATGAAAATAAAAGAATTCGATGTTTATGTGGACCAAGAAAACCATATAATTCCCACTTAAACACGCATAGGTAAGGCGAAAAGACTGGAGACCGTGCAAGGAATTCCAAATACATAATCAGCAGTAACTAGACACTAACAATTGAAATCGTTCTGTAACTTTAAACCAAAAGTCGTAAAATACTTGATATATATCAGATATGCGATAGAATGGTAGAAGCGGCTCAGGAATCTAGTAATGTTTCCAAAGGGATTTACTATATTACTAACTTGTAATTGACATCCTTGTCGTAATTATCTATACTTTAATCTGTAATGACTTCTATCTTTCATTTTGCCGTGGAAGTAGTTGACACAAATTTATTTTCTATCTAAGAGGAGGAAATTATTCAATGGCTAACCAACCATCTAAGTACAGCAAATTTTTAGTAGGGGCTGCATCAGCAGCACTAGTAGCATCCGCAGTAGCACCAGTAGCAAGCGCGGCAGATTTCAAAGATACGAAAGGTAACACGCACGAAGAAGCTATCAACGCTCTTTCTGATTCAGGTGTTATCAAAGGCTATTCAGACGGTACATTCCTACCAAACAAAACGTTGACTCGTTCTGACGTTGTTAAAATGATGGGTAAATGGCTTGTAACTGAAGGACACGCAATTCCTGCAGATGCAAGAACTAACCCACGCTTCACTGACTTGTCAACAAAGTCTAACGCAGAACTTCTTGACTATGCTGCAGTTGTTAAAGACGCAGGCGTATTCATCGGATCTAACGGTAAACTTCTAGCAGTTGATAACATCACTCGTGAAAACATGGCATTAGTGCTTGTTCGCGCATTTGATACTGTTGAAAAAATCGACTTGGCTACATACGTAGCTGGACAAGATTTCAAGCGTGATGTAAAAGATCTTACATCTGCAAAATCTGAAGCACGTGCTGCTATCGACGTTCTTGATTTCTTCGACATCACGAACCCAACAGTTGCTAGCTTTAATCCAAAAGGCAACACAACTCGTGGACACTTTGCTACATTCCTACACAAAACAATTAACGCAGACTTCTCTAAAGTAGCTGGCGAAGCAGCAGAAGGCGTTGTATCAGTTAAGGCTGTTAACGCTACTACTGTTGAAGTAGCTTTCAAAGAAGAACTTAAAGACGTTAGCGCTCTTAAATTCTCTATTGAAGGTCTAGCAATCTCTAATGCTGCTGTTAAACAAACAGATAGCAAAGTATTGGTACTTACAACTGCTGCTCAAACAGGAGACAAAGAGTACACACTTAAATCAGGTGAATCTACACTTGGTAAATTCAAAGGGATCTCTGGAGTTATTCCAACTAAGATCACTATGAATACAACTTCAACACAAGGTGTTGTTGGTAAAGAAGTTACACTTAAAGCTGACATCGGCGTTAAAGAAGCAGGAGTTCCTGTAACATTCAACGTATCAGCTGGTTCTAAATTGAACAAAGACCACATTGAAGAAGTAACAACGAATGCTGAAGGTATTGCAACTTATTCTTACACGCAATATGTTTCAGGCGAAAGCGATGACGTTGTTGCATATCCAACAGGCGCACCAGCAGTACGTAGCCTAGCTACAGTATACTGGGGAGTTGACACTATCCTTGCAATTACACCAACTGATGACAAGCAAGGTAACAGCGTAGCTAACGGAGCAAACAAAGTATACAAAGTTACATCTAAAGATCCTAAAACTGGTAAAGCTGTAGCTAACCAGAAATTGCATGTAACATTCGTTGAAAACGTTGGCGTTACAATTGACAAGACATCTAAAGCAACTGTAAACGGTACTAACCCTATGCAATTGTCTAACGGAACTGCAGCAGTTACTGCTGAAGTTGTAACTGACAGCAAAGGTGAAGCTACATTTACAGTGTCTGGTCATAACACAACAGTTACACCAGTTGTATTCCCTAACCAAGTAGTGAATAAAGAAGATGTTAACGCATGGGAAGCTACTAAACTACAAGCACAAGCGGCTGAAAAAGTAGTATTTGGAGCAACTCAAGCAGATTACGTAATCGATGTTACTCGTAGCGGCGAAGAAGCAGCGCGTTATGAAGCAAACGGTCGCGAATACAAAGTCGTTTTGAAAACTAAAGACGGTAAAGTAGCTGCGAACGAACTTGTTAACATTGCATTCAATGAAGACATTGACAGAAACATCAACACGAATACAGAAGCATACTTTACTGATGATGATAAGAAGATTCTTGTCGATAGTAAAACTGTTTCTCAACATACTGTGAAAACAGATGCAAAAGGTGAAGCTACTTTCACAATTAGCAGTGACAAAGAAAAAGACTATGCGACACCAATCGCTTGGATCGATATCAATACAAGCAATGCAAAAGAAGGTAAATTTGATGATGGCGAGCCATTCAAAATTGCACCAATTACTTACTTTGCAGAAGCTAAACTTACTGACGGTACAGTAAAAGCATACAAAACTGACGGTAAAGATTATAAAGAATTCACTGGTCTAGAAACAGCTACATTCAAATTTACTGCTGCAAACCAAAGCGGTAAAGCAATGGGTCTACCTACTGGATACAGCCATATCGAAGCTTCATTCACAGTATTCAATACTGGAGCTAACGATGTTACAGTAGACGGTCATGTTGTATCACCGAACCGTAGCTATACAACAACTAAGGTTGTTGGTACTAGTACTAGCGTTCCATCGATTGAAGTTAAATCTGATAAAGATAAAACAACATCTGTACGTGTAGTAGCGAGCGGGACAGCTATTTCAAACAACACTACGGACCGTGCAATCAATCTTGGAAACCACGAAGCAGTAGCTAACTTTACATCTACATCTGCAATCGGTGTTATCCACACTGGTATTGTTGAATCAATCGACACTATCAAGAAAGATATCAAGTTTGTTGGTAAAGACAAAATGAGCTATAAAGATGCTTCATTCAAAAACGTTAATGCAGTTTCACTTACACAAGCTGAGTTCGAAACTCTTGTGAAAGCTAACGAAGGAACAGCTAAAGTAACAGTTAAGAAAGACGGAGACAAGTTCATCTTTGAAATCGTTTCATTGAATCCGAATCTTTCTTCAACACTTGAAGCTATTAATGAAGCAGTAACAGATGCAGCAGTAGTAACTGCTCTTGATAATTCAGGGTTCGTACCTGCATTCAGTGCATTAAATGCTGCTCAAAAATTAACTGTAGCAAATGCTGTTCGTACACAACGTGCTGTAGGTGGTGTAACGGTATATACTGAAACTCGCTTGAAAACAGTTTACACGGCACAATATGCTGCAGTAGTAGCTACAGCAATTGGTAATGTTAACACTGCTGCAACTGCTGCTAATCTTGCTGCAGTACCTGGTCTAAACTTAACTGCATATAATGCACTTTCAGCAGCTGACAAAACTCTTGTAGAAGCAATCCTTGATGCTGGTACATTTGCTGATGTAGCTGCTCTACAAGCTGCTATTCCTGCAGCAATTGCAAAAAATGAAGT
Organism: Sporosarcina sp. FSL K6-1540; assembly: GCF_038620285.1. Classification (NCBI taxonomy): domain Bacteria; kingdom Bacillati; phylum Bacillota; class Bacilli; order Caryophanales; family Caryophanaceae; genus Sporosarcina; species Sporosarcina sp. FSL K6-1540. Next base: position 1,056,740 of record NZ_CP152018.1, on the reverse strand, counting down.
TGATAAAGGTCAAGTTGGAGTTAATACTGCACTTGGGTTAATTAATACAGCTCTAAACAAAGCAAGTGCAACGGCTACGACAGCAGAACTTGCTAATGCTAAAACTGTATTAACTACAAATGCTAGTATTGTAGGCCTTGATTTAACTGCATTTAACGCGGCTACTGCTCATCAAGATGCAGTATTAGGTTCTATTATGACTATTGCTGGTCCATCAACTTACACAGCAGCAGGACTACAAACTGCACTTAATAATGCAGTTGCAGTAGCTACTGATTTAACTGCACCAACTGTTACTAAAGCAGAATTTAATGCAACAACAGGCGATTTAGTATTAACATTCAGTGAAAATGTTAATGTTTCTGCAACAGCAGCAGGTACTATTGATTTCAAAACTTCTGCAAATCTAGGTGGAACTGTTGCAACACCTGCAACATCTGCTACTACTGCTACTAAGATAACAATAGCATTAACAAAAGTAGTTGCAGACGCACAATCATTTGGAGTAGATTCTAAAATTAATGGATTTACAAATCTAACAATTGCGGACGCAGCAGGAAATCCTTTAGCAATTACTGGATTAAATGTTACAGTAACACCTGTAACTACTCCTTAATAAAACTAAACGAAACGTTACTCTATAAGCTGACTTGTTCAGTGAAATGAGTGGAAACGAATACCCCGTGTCTTGCCTTTTGGTAGTACACGGGGTTTCTTTCTAACTACTACTTCCAATTGGTGGGTGAAACTCCTGCCCTTGTAAACAGTCAATCTACAAGTACCTAATCCTCCTGCATCCAGTGATGTGCTGAAATACACAAAAGGGATGAAGTCAGGTGAAGTCGTACTCGGTGGTCCCGAGGCGGGGTTCTTTAAAAGATTTTTATGGTTAGGCAGACGAATCCATGTAGGCAGGGTAAGCTAGTGTACGGTGCGAAATTAAGCTAGGAGTTCACTGTACATCCCTATAGATGCAATGCTATAGCGGCGATTGACGAATTGACTGTTAAACCGGTCGTTCTTACACCTGGATAGTGGGAACCTAATGAAATCAAAAAGAGGGATGGAAGTTGTGGAACGTTTGAAGTCTTGTTAGAAGAGGTGTATCAGCACCAGCGAGACTAGCAAGATGGCAGCAGGTTCATAGTAGTGTTGATAGCTAGCCGTTTGGACTTGTATGGTAACATACGAGAAGGGTAAAACTAGCAGGAGCGAAGGAACCTAGTCAGTAGTAATTATTCTATGATATGCTTATTTCCCCAGATTTAAGCTATCTACATTAATAGGGATCAATCATGAATTTGTGATTGGTTCCTATTTTTAGTTATTATATAGGTATATTTGTAGGAGTCATATTGCTTATTTAGTGGGATGATTTACTGTTGAGGGCGCTTGTACGGTGTAGGAATGAACTGAAAGTCACGTGAATGTGGTATAAGACGGGAATAGCGACAAAGAAAAATTACTTCAAGAGGCAGTAAAAGCGGCAAAAGCACAAGTAGTTGTAGATATAGCACAAGAAAAAGTGAAAGCTGTTACTGATCTTAAAGTCGACTATGACACAGCTGCTTGGGATGGAGTAATCTCTGCACAACAAAAAGTAGTGGATCAAATGAAGGAAGACGAATTGAAAGCAAGTGCAGTAATAAAATTGATTGAAGCACTTCCATCAGCGGATAAAGTAACAGTGGCTAACAAAGGACAGATTGAAGCAGCTCGTGAAGCATACAAACTGTTAACTGATACTCAAAAAGAACTTGTAGATGTAACTATCTTAGAAAAAGCAGAAGAAGCGCTTAAACAAGCAATTGAAGCCACTCCTCCTTTTTATACTGGAAAAGTTGCATTTAAAGCCACTAAAAACGGATCTACTTTCACTACAACAAACAAGGAAATTGATTTTTTTGTAAATGATGAAGGGTTTAAGGAAATCAAAATCTCCATGGGAGATGTGACTGAAGATTTCAAAACCAAGGTTGGTAATTTTACTATTACTGAGGAAATTGTCAATGGAACAACTTATTTTAGAGTTATTACAGATAAAGAATACTATGCAAGTAAAACACAAACTTGGAGAGCTAATGCTGATTCTGTAGATACATCAATAAAGGGAACAGTTAAGTTCCAAGCGACACTTACTCCATACCTGTCCATAGAGTCCCAACAATTTTATGACTGGTTCACGAAAAAATAATAACTACGGTGTTGTCGAACCAATGAATTTAGCGTTGAGTGGCTGTGTACCGCAATTATGACTGGAAACTACATTTGCATAAAGTAAAACAAAAAATCAGACAAAGTAACACTTGGCTGATTTTTTGTTTTTTTGTATTCCAATCAACGGCGTAAGGAATCCATAATTACACTTTGCAATACACAATTTAACTTTGATAAAGCAATTAACAATATATTAACGATATTTACAGTTAATTTACATAAAACACACACTAATCTGAAACTACGAATGCTACACTGTTTGTGGGGAAATAAGTTAAGAAATTACTACTGATGGCACGCCGTATGCGATGAAAGTCGCCTGTACGGTGTAGGCCCGAACCGAAAGCCGTAGTTAATGCGGTATAAGACGGGAATAGCTTGACAACTGTAACAAATGTAGCTGATTTTAATACTGCTATTGTACAAGGAGTAGATGCACTTACGATTTCTGGAGATGTTGCTACAGGTTCAACATTTAACCTTCAAGGAAAAACTATTACTAATTTAACTATTGATTTAACGGGTATGACTAATGCTGAAACGATTACTTTAACAAATGGATCTGTAAAGAACCTTACAATTAAAGATAAAACAGATGTTACATTAAATGTTAATAATGTAGTAGTCGAAAACCGTACAATCCTTAACTAAGTTTGATAGGTGGAGAAACGGGAGAAGTCAAAACTTCTCCTACTTCTTCCGTTTTGATTTCCAGGTTCGGAAGAAATACTTTGTAAAATATTTTTTTATGAGTTCTTTATCTTTAAATAGCATAGACATTGAAGGAGCGAGAATAGATGAAAAGTAAAAAACGATATTCTATTAATAAATCTGCAGGATATGCCGTTTTATCTACAGCAGCCTTTGCATCACTAGTATTGGTTCCGTCCGCAGTAGCTCATGCAGATGTAAATTTTTCTGGGACAACTAGTCTTAAAGGTGAAGTGGTTATTACAACACAAGTTCAACTTACAGATGCAACTGCAAATGGTTCATTAAAAGATGCAAAAGTAATTATTGATCCAGTTACTCCAGGAATGAAAATTAACTTAGGATCCGTAAAAGTGAATAATATTGAAATTAAGAAATCAGTAAAGTTAAAAGGCAACAATCTTAGCGATGCAAAGATTGTATTGAATCCTGTCAACGGTAATAGCGTCATTGATTTAAGTGGTGTTAATGCAACGAATATCATTATTGCCAACAACAATGTAAAACAAATTACGGTTGCGGATAATATAACTAGTATCTCAAAAGCAGATGGAGTAACAGCTGCTGACCCAATTATTCTTGATAAAGACGGTAAAGCTAAAGAAGATGTAACAGTTATTCCAGAAAAATCAGTAGTAGATACAAAGGTACTGAAAACAGCAATTACAAATGCTGAAATAGCTCTTGAAGGTGCGGAAGAAGGAACTAAAGTTGGACAATATCCAAAAGGTTCTATCAAAACACTTCAAGATGCAATTAAAGTAGCACAAGCAGTAGTAGCTGATAAAGAAGCTGATCAAAAAGCAGTTGACGCAGCAAGTGAGAAGTTGAATGCTGCTGTAGAAGTATTCAAATCAGGTAAAGTTAGCGATGGGAAATTTAATCTATCAATCATGCACGTAAATGATATACATGCTAGTACAGACAAAGCCCCAAAACTTGTTACAGCGGTAAATGAAGTACGCGCAGCTAAACCAGATGCATTGTTGCTAAATGCAGGAGATGTATTCTCTGGTACGTTATATTTCAATGAATTCAAAGGAATGGCAGACTTAGCGTTTATGAATTTAATGAAAGTCGACGCTATGACGTTTGGTAACCATGAGTTTGACCTTGGTTCATCAGCGGAAGGTCACAAAGCATTGGCCGACTTCATTAAAGCGGCAAACTTCCCGTTTGTATCCGCAAACGTAGATTTCTCAAAAGATCCATTGTTTGATGGATTGTTCAATACAAAAATTTCAACAACTCCTAAAAACAGCAATATCTACGCAGGAATTGTAAAAGAAATAGACGGAGAAAAAGTCGGTATCTTTGGTCTAACAACTGCTGAAACGAAGGACATTGCAAGTCCAGGAGAAATTACATTCTCTAACTATATTGAAGACGCAGAAAGAATGGTTGCTGAATTTGAAGCAATGGGTGTTAACAAAATCGTAGCAATAACACATATTGGTTTTGATGATAATGCCGCGATGGACAATGACCAAGAACTAGCAAAACATGTCGATGGGATTGACGTAATTGTAGGTGGACATAGCCATACGCAATTAGACAAACCTGTAGTTGTAGACAAAGATGAAAAGGGTGCAGCGAAAGATCAAACGATTATTGTACAAGCCTATCAATATTCAGATTACCTTGGGACTTTAGATGTTGAATTTGATGAAAAAGGTGTGGTAATAGGACATGCAGGTAAGTTAATTGCGACTAAAGATAAAAAAGAGAATGCTGAGGCAGTCGAGCTCTTAAAACCTTATAAGGATAAAATCGCTGCTGTAAATGAAGAGGAAATTGGAGTAACACTTGAAACTACGTTGGAAACCCCTCGTACAGGTGAAGATAATTCGAAACCAAGTGTACGAAAAAATGAAACGATTTTAGGGAACTTAATTACCGACGGCATGCTTGCAAAAGCGCAAGATTATGCAAAAGACAAAAAAGTAATTATGGCATTCCAAAATGGTGGTGGAATTCGCGCTGGTATTGGAGCAGGTCCAATCACAGTAGGCGAAGTAATCACAGTACTTCCATTCGGTAACACATTAGCGACTATGGATGTTACAGGTGCAGAATTAAAAGAAACATTTGAAATTAGTTTTAAAGAGTATCCAAAAGAAAATGGCGGTTTCCTCCATGTATCAGGTGCGAAAGTCGAATTCGATTCTTCGAAACCTGCTGGACAACGTGTAGTTTCAATTTCCTATAAAAACGCAAACGGTTCTTACACTGAAATAGAAGACGCTAAGACCTATACAGTAGCAACAAACGCATTCACTGCAAAAGGTGGAGACGGCTATGATGTTCTAAAAAAAGCTTATGAAGCAGGTCGTGTAACTGATCTTGGCCTTTCAGATTGGGAGAATTTAAGAGAACATTTAGTATCGCTGGGCAACAAAATTCCAACCGAGATTGAAGGTCGTATTATAGACGTTGCAGCCGTTGTCGAAGAACCGGATACTGAAGACGTAGCAGGTGAAGATTTCTCAGGTACAGTTGACAAACCGAAAGTTTACAACGGTAACGTTACGGTATCGGTTACAGACGTAGTTTCCTTTGAAAATGTAACTGTAAAAGGAAATTTGATCCTGACAGGTACGCCAACTGAAAACGTATCATTCGCGAATATTACGGTTGAAGGCGATCTAGATCTTACAGGCCTGGATTCAGATGTCTTTGGATTTGATGGTATTACTGTAGCTGGAGAAACAAGGCTTTAATACTTCTCGCAAAGCCTTCTGCTTGTAGGCTGAAGGTTTTGCGTTTTTCAATGTCATATTAGCTTTACTCAAATTTGTATATAAAAGGGAGAATCGTTTAGATGAGTAAAAGTAATTGGAAGAAACCTGTAAATACTATGCTAGCAGCAAGTCTAGTAGCGGGCCTAGTAGTACCGGCAATACCTGCTACAGTAAGTGCTGCAACGAATGCGACAGACCTAATTATTTCTGAATATATTGAGGGAAGCAGCTTTAACAAGGCTATTGAACTCTATAATGGGACAGGTGCAGCTGTCGATTTAAGTGCATACTCACTTGAGCTATATGACAATGGAAAAACAATTTCTCAAAAACCAGTGACGTTATCAGGAACGTTGGAGAACGGTAAAACATATGTAATTTATCACAAAGATGCAGTTGAAGAGATTAAAAGTGTAGGAGATTTAGAGAATAGCGCTATTGCAAACTTTAGCGGAGATGATGTAATTGTTCTAAAGAAATCGGGTGAAGTCATTGATTCCTTTGGTCAAGTTGGAGCAAGAGTTGACTGGGGGAAAGATGTTACACTAGTACGCAACAGCAATATTACAACCGGTGATACAGCAATCGATGATGCATTCAATCCATCAATCGAGTGGACAGCATTTCCTAAAGATGATTCCAGCAATTTAGGTATGCACGTAATGGACAGTTCAGGACCGACTGATCCAACAGAACCAATTGAAGTGACGACAGCAACAATTAATGGAACGGCAAAAGTTGGTGAAACGTTAACGGCCTCAGTAAATGAAGGGGCGACAAATGTAACTTACCAATGGCAAGTAGCTGATACCGCAGATGGTGTTTACGCAACTATTGATGGAGCTACAAATAAGACACTAACATTAGTTGAGGGACAAGTAGGTAAATTTATTAAAGTGATCGTTAATGGTGATAATGGTTCATCGATAGCAAGTGATGCGACGACAGCAGTTGCGGCAGCAGATGCAACAGATCCTGAAACACCTGTTGAAGGGATGTCAATCGCAGATGCTCGTGCCCAAGGAACTGGTAAAGTAACAGTAAAAGGTATCGTAACAGCAAAATTAAAAAATACGATTCATATCCAAGATGGAACGGCAGCAATTGCAGTTCGTCCAGCATCTCTGAATGTTCAACTGGGTGATGAAATTACAGTTGATGGTGCATTAGAGGAATATAATGGTTTATTACAATTAACGGGAACACTTGTAGGTGAACCAGTATCTAAAGCAGTACCTAGTCCAGAAGTACTTGCAGGTGCACAACTGAACGAAGCGAGCGAATCGAAACTAGTAACAGTAAATAAAGTAACGATATCTGGAGCTTCTCAAAACTATAAAGGAACGGATGCGGCTGGAACAGAATTTATTGTTCGCGATGAAAATAGCAACTTAGGATTAGTAGCTGGTACAACATACGAGTCAATTACAGGTATTGTTCAAGAATTTAGCGGCGCCTATCAAATTATTCCACGCTCACAACAAGACATTGTCGCAGATAGCTCAATTATCCAACCAGTCTTCGCGAACCCAGGAAGTGGAACATTTGTTGGAAAGAAAACAGTAGAATTATCAACGACTACAGCAAATGCAGAAATTTATTACACGTTAGAAGATAAAGATCCAACAGTTGATGGTCAAAAATACGAAAATCCGATTGAAATCACTAAAGATTCAACACTAAAAGCAGTTGTAAAAGCAGAAAACGGTGACTTTAGTGAAGTGAAGACGTTTGAATATAAAATTACAGACAGCCTACAAATTCACGATGTCCAAGGAGAAGGTCATACAACTCCCTTCAATAATCAAACCGTGGAAGGAATTGAAGGCGTAGTCACCTATGCTTTCACATTGAATGGTGCATTTTATTATCACATTCAAACGCCTGACGCATTAGCGGATGACAATCCAAATACGTCAGAAGCAATTTTGCTTTACAGCGGTAACAAATCGTTGCCAATCAAGGTTGGTAATCTAGTATCAGTTAGCGGTAAAGTAAGTGAATATGCATATGATGGTTATTCTGATGCGAATACAACTGATTTGAAAACTACACAAATTAATGTCCGTGATGACGCAGGTGGAAAAGTTCAAGTTATCAATAATGAAGTAACGTTACCAGATCCAATCATCATCGATGAAAAAAAGATGGCGACTACAGCGATTGATAGCGATAATTTATCCGTTTTCAACCCTAAAGTGGATGCCATTGATTTCTGGGAAAGCATAGAAGGTATGCGCGTAGAAGTTGTTGATGTGAAAGCAGTAGCACCACAAGAGCATGGGGATCTCGTAACTGTTCTTGAAACTGCACCAACAAATTCACTTCATGGCGGAGTACTATATGAAGAAGGAAAACAAAATCCAAATCGTGTCCAATTCCGTTTGGAGCCAAATGGACCTGGTCGTGATTTCGAAGTAGCAACTGGTGATAAATTCAAAGGTCCTATCTCAGGGGTAGTAGGCTATTCATTCCAAAATTATAAGATCTATGTTGATTTGGAAAAAATGGAGAGCGCCCATAAAAAAGGTGCTGCAACACCGGAAAAAACGGCGATTGTAAAAGCGGATGACAAGTTAACGATTGCTTCGTATAACTTGGAAAATTTCTCGAATAACACAACGTCTTCTCCGAACGCTAAAGCACAGAAATTAGCACGTGCATTTGCTACTGATATGCAAAATCCAGATATTATTGGCGTAACGGAAGTTCAAGATAATAACGGGGAAAGTTCAGGGGATTCAAAGGCAAATCAAAGCTATGAAAGATTGATTTCTGAAATTGAAAAAGCTGGTGGTGTTAAATATAAATATGCCAACATCGACCCTGAAAACAACAAAGACGGCGGTGCACCAAATGCGAATATTCGCGTCGGATTCCTCTACAATCCGGACCGTGTTGCATTAACAGAAGGTGCTACTCCAGGAACTGCTACAACTACTGTAGGGTATCAAGATGGCAAGTTAACACATAATCCAGGTCGTATCGATCCAACAAATAGTGCGTTTAACAGTAGCCGTAAACCATTAGCAGCACAATTTGATTTCCAAGGCGAAAGTGTCGTGGTTATTGCGAACCACTGGAATTCAAAAACGGGGGATACGCCATTATTCGGATCTATCCAACCACCAAAATACGATAGCGAAATCCAACGCCATAAAATTGCAACTATCGTAAACAACTTTGTGAAAGATATTAAAACGGATAATCCTAAAGCGAATGTTGTATCATTAGGCGACTTTAATGATTATCAATTCTCTGAGACTCTTAAAATTCATGAGGGTAGCATAATGACAAATATGATCAATAAAGTTGAAACTTCTGATCGTTACACATATCTATACCAAGGTAACTCACAAGTGCTAGATCATATTTTAGTGACTAACAATCTAGTGGAAAATACAGTAATCGATATTCTTCACATTAACGCAGACTTCACTGATATGGCTGGTCGTGCATCTGACCATGACCCAGTAATGGTTCAAATCGATCTAAAAGGTGAAGGTGAAGACGAAGAAATAGATGTAACACCAATCACACCTGAAAAACTATATGATTTCAAAAATCTTACAACGAAGAAATTAACAATTACGAAACCGAGTATCTCACTTACACTAGGTGAAAATACAACGATTACAGATGGCGTTTTATTCACAGGAGATTATGCAGAATTCCACGGTAAAGGATTCGCTGACAAAACAATAACAATCAAACCATTAAAAGCTGATGCAATAATTGATTTCAAAGGAACAAATATTCAAAAAATAATTATTGACGGAACTAACGTAAAACAAATTCGTGAACTTCCTGAAAATGTTGAAATTGAATACACTAATGGAGCATCTGCAGCTAACATTCAGTTCATAGACAAAGAAGGGAACCTCGAAAATGAGGTTCCTTCTTTACCTACTGAAAACAAAGCGCCAATTGTAAAAACAGCAATTCCTAATTCAACTGTTGCAACTGGAAAAGCGTTAACCTTCTTGTTATCAGATTACTTCTCTGATCCCGACAAAGATGAACTAACATTTACTTCAACAAAGGGAACGATTGAAGGAGCTACATTAACGTTAAAACTTGAAGCGGGAAGCCATATCGTTGGTGTTACTGCAAGTGATGGTGAAAAAACGGCGACTACCAGCTTTACAGTTACAGTTAAAGCGGATTCTGGAGAAGAGTCACCACTAGATACGTATTACAAAGACGCGATTGGTAAGAACGGACAAGCGTTAAAAAATGCACTTCACGAGATCATCGATGACCATACCCAACTCTCCTACGCTCAAGCATGGGAAGCACTCCGTGAAACAGATGAGGATCCAAATAACATCAACAATGTCATACTGTTTTATTCCGGAGAGTCCCGCTCTAAAAGTCGCAACGGTGGTAATGTAGGTGACTGGAACCGTGAACACACATGGGCGAAATCACACGGGGACTTTGGCACAAGTAATGGACCAGGAACAGATATCCATCATTTACGTCCGACAGATGTACAGGTCAATAGCTCTAGAGGTAACTTAGATTTTGATAACGGTGGAAGCGCAGTTAAAGGATGTAATGGATGCTTAAAAACTGCAAGTTCATTTGAGCCACCAGATCGCGTAAAAGGAGACGTAGCAAGAATTCTCTTCTATATGGCAACTCGCTATGAAAAAGGCGATCGTGTAGACCTCGAATTAAATGAAAAACTCAATAACGGAAGTGCACCATACCATGGTAAACTTTCAGTCCTACTAGAATGGCATAAACAAGATCCAGTCGATGAATTTGAACGGAATCGCAACAATGTCATCCAAGAATGGCAAGGAAACCGTAATCCGTTTATTGATCACCCCGAATGGGCGGAACTAATATGGAAACAGGTTGGTCTAGCTGATATGCAAATTGCATCTTGAGTCAAGATTAGTTAAGAGCTAGGAATAAATGAAAATCATGATGTCCAACGTAATTCAGCAAACCCACTATAGAATGATTTATATGGATGGATAAAGGCTGGTTGAAGAATAAACTGTACCCCGAATTTCGGACTTCAATAAAGAAATTGATGTAAGACTAAGATAAGAACCCTGTAATATCGATTGAAGACGCCTTCCAGCTGATCACAGTAAATGGTCATGTGGAAGGCATCTTTTTCTGTCTATGATTGTGTGGGTACTAGTAGACTTGAGCAATTAGAATCAGTGGGGGCTTCGGGAATTGCCTCGAAGTGTCCAACGAAATCAGTGAAGCCTCTAACGAACCGCCGAAAGTGTCCAACCATTCCTGGGAACTGTCCAACCAACAAAGGAGTGTCCAACAAACCCCTCGAAGTGTCCAACGAACGCAGAAAAGCCCCCAACCAACTGCCGAAGGTGTGCAACCATTCCCGGAAACTGTCCAACCAACAAGGGAGTGTCCAACGAAACCCTCGTAGTGTCCAACGAAATCGGAAAAGCCTCCAACGAATCGGGGAAAGTGTCCAACCAACAAGGGAGTGTTCAACGAAACCTCCGAAGTGTCCAACCATTCCTGAAAACTGTCCAACAAATTAAAATTTCAAGTACTTGTACACGACACTATTCAGTCAATCCACTCCGATTATATATTTATTAGTTGAGGAGTAAAGAAATAACTAATCATCTAAACTTCTTTAAGTTTTATATAATTGTGTGAGTCGTGAATTGTTTTTTGTTACACAGGCATCCATACAATTAATGTCAGACCTATTCTTTCATTAATCCAAATGATATAATAGTGCTATATAAATAGAAAAGATTTACTGCGAATATAGTATAATACAATAAATCATAAATATGGAAAGTCGGAAAAACTGCGAACCGCTAATTTAAGAATACATATTATTATAGACTCTTAAACTGGAAACATTAATGGGAGTGTTTATTTGTTTTGTTTTAACTGCGGGGAAAAAGCTCGTTTGCAGGCGGAGTTCTGCTCTTTTTGTGGTACTCGACTTGATAGGCAACCAGAAAAAAGTAGTTATTCAAATCAAAAGTGTGAAGATTCATCAGCGATGGTGGAGCCAATAGCCAAAAGCGTTCCAGAACATGTAACAGGAACTTTTTTGCAAGCTACTGAAAAAATAAATGCACTGGTTGGAGAAAAAGGTGCCATTGATGTGGATTTACGGGATGTTTTTTCCGCTGTCTTAAAAATACATGTGAAGGACCGCTATAGCAGGTGCAGCGCTTGTGTATGTGAAGAAAGGAAATCTATTTAACCAACATCATCTATTGAATGCAAAATTCATTAAATTATTTTCAGTGCCTGTTATTTTGCATTCCATTTGGGATATGCCGCTCTACTATTTGCAGAATTTTAATTTTTTATATATTTTGCTGATTAGTATCGCATGGATTTTTATATTTACTTTAATAAACGCGGGACTTCAACAGATTGTACGACTAAATATAGAGCAAGTTGATGAAATTGATTTGCCAGTAGGATAGGGGATTGTATATGCATTGCACTCATTGTGGGGGTACGATTTTTGAAAAAGATCAATTTTGTGGGGCTTGTGGAAATAACCTTTTGGACAGTAATGTGGAAACACCTAGTGAGACAGAAGCACCGGACTTGTTGAAAGCTTTTGTTGGCGAGTATAAAGAGTCGTATTACTTTGGGAAATGGGCAAAAAACGAACGACGATCATGGAACTGGGCCGCTTTCTTTGCTACGCTTTTCTGGCTCGGTTATCGGAAAATGTATAAGCATGTACTAGTGATACTGCTGTTTTTGCTCATAGCTGACGTAGTACACTATTTAGTAGGAGCCTCCACCGCTCAGTTTGACTTATATATCAACATCGGTATTGCGGCAGTACTTGGTATTTGGGGTAATTTTGAATATAAAAAGTTTGCACAAAAGGAAATCAACAAATTAGAAAAGCGCTTTTCAGGTGACGAGCTTCTTGAGAAAGTACGAAAACGTGGTGATAGTAGTTGGAAAGGCTTTTGGTTAACGCTTTTGTTGATATTCGGGTATGCAGGCATTTCAGTCGTTTTCGAATCGGTCGTACATTCTTTTACCGAGGTAGAGAGTAACACAGAATTGACAACTTATACAGATCAAGACTACGGGATCTCATTTGATTATCCAGTCATTTGGAACAATTCGGTAGAGATTAGTTATGGAACCTGGGAAAGTAATTCGGAGGAAACAATCGATTTTTATTATTTAAACCACTCGAAAGAAATTGAACAATACGTATTTAGCATCATTATTTATGATGAAGTTTTAGAGGAAAGTTACTGGGGAAATAGCGATGAAATATACTTAACCAATGATGGTAATAAAACCTACACGTTGGCGATTGCTGGTGAGGCAAATGAAGAAATGCATAACCCTTTAAACCAAGAGGACGTGGATATTGTGTCAAATATGATACGTGAGTTGGAGTTTGTAATAGATTCATTTCGGTTGGAATAAGGAAGTAAGGTGAGGATTTGTGCCAAATAAAAGATCAGCTGTTTTCGATTTAACGCATAAAACGGAAAGTTCGAGCTGTAAACAATTATGTCTTCCGTGAGGGGACTTAGTGTCAGATACTCACTAGCGTTACGTAGAAACCATAATAAATAAAAAATCCAATACTTTTACATTTGTGGTCAGACTAAAAATTAAAAAAGGAATCGAGTCTGTGTAAATTGACTCAGTTCCCTTTTTTTGTAATTTATTTTTGGTCGTTCTCTTGCATATTTAAAAAATGTTCTTTGGTTATTGGGCTAACAATGACGAAATCCTCTCCATATCGTATGGGCTTCGGTACTTTCTGTCTACCTTTACTCTTCTTCTTTTTTCGCTAGAACTCTTGCAGAAGCCTATAGCATTGCTCTGTAATAACCAATAATGACTGGCGAAATGACCAAGTAATTCTGCTAAATCTCTTGTATCTAAATCAATAAGCCACCGACTGATTTGCGAATGACTAATGGACTTTAAATTAATCCCATTCCCGAAATTTTTACTAGAACGAATACCAGTTTCAATTTGTCTAAGAGATTCCCACTTACAAAGATTTGCCATAATAAACGTTTTATCATAGAAAAGACGGTTGGCTTTTTTGCGTTGTAATTCAGACTGGACAGGTGCTCACACATTTTAGCTTTGTTACAAGGACAGGCCTCCTTCAATTAATAATCATTTCTATTAATTAGGGGTTGTATTATTCGGAATACATTGTATACTGGGTATAGTTACATAACTAGGCAGAGACTATGAGATGAATGCCTAAATGAAAGCCCTTACATGGATAGGGGTTTCATTTAGCATTCATCTTTTTTGTTGCCTAGATTACAAAATATTACTATAGGGGGATAATCATGAAAAGAGCTGGCTTAATGGCTGCTAGTATTCTATTAGCGGCAAGTGTACTAGGTGGATGTGCGGGTGGATCTTCAGATGGTGGGAGCGGTAAAGGTAGTCGAATTACACTTTATTCACCTGAGACTCCAGACTTTACGAAAGAGCTTGCTCAAAAGTATCAGGAAACGCATGATGAAAAAGTGGATGTCCATTATGCCGGTACGAACGTCCTTGTCAATCAGATGTTAGCAGAGAAAGATAATCCGAAAGCTGACGTTTGGTATGGCGGTGGGGGGATCCTTCCCTTCGAAGCAGCAGTAGAAAAAGGGATTCTTGGTAAGTATATTCCTGATTTTGCAGCAGATTGGGACATAGTTGAAAATGGTATTAAAATGAAACATGGAGATGGCAACTACGTCGGAGTCGAAATCTTCGTATTAGGTTTCGCATACAATACGGAGCTCGTTACAGAAGAAGAAGCCCCGAAAACGTGGGAAGATTTGCTTGATCCTAAATGGGAAGGGAAAATTCAGTTCCCTAACCCGGCAGCTTCCGGAACAGCAACATTAATGGTCATGGATCAAATGATGCGCAATGGAGAAGACGAAGCATGGGCTTATTTTGAGAAACTTGTTAAACAAGCAAACTCTATGCCAGATTCAGGGTCAACGCCTACAAAATCAGTATCTATGGGTGAAGCGCATATTGCTGTCGGTTTTGACTTCATGGCATATGAACAAAAAGCCAAAGGTGAAAGTGTGGACTTCGTAGTGCCTGATAAAACGCCAGTTCTCGTAAACCCAGTATCCATCATTGAAGGTGGTCCAAACGAAGAAGGCGGAAAGAAATTCATCGATTTCCTTCTATCTAAAGACGCTCAACAAATAATGGCAAACTGGTACCATATTCCGATAAACCCTGAAGTGGAATCGAAAACACCACTAACACTTGATAACATTAAAGAGCATGCGGTTGAGCTCGATATCGATTGGGTTAACGCAAACTATGACCGTGTACGAAGCGAATGGCAAGCTAAATTTCAATAAATAAGGGGGTGTAGTGATGGGCTCAGTAAGAATAAGCAATCTCATAAAAACATTTGGTGACTTTACTGCACTGAATGATATTAACCTAGATATAGAGGAAGGCGAGTTTTTTGCCCTCCTCGGCCCTTCTGGGTGTGGAAAGACGACGACTATGCGTTGCATAGCCGGTTTTGAGGATCCTACCTCTGGAAGCATTTACATAGGCGATCGTGAAGTGGAAAATATTCCGGCAAACAAACGAAATTGTGGAATGGTATTTCAAAGCTATGCATTATTCCCTCATATGAATGTATTCGACAATGTTGCCTACAGCCTGGATATCAAACAATTAAATTCTAGTAACCCCATTAAGCAAATGGGTATCTATGCACGACTTTTGAACAAGAGATTTGGAAAACATCCGAAAGAGACAATAGAGAAAGTAATGAAAATACTTAAATATGTGGAATTGGATAATCATGCGGAACGGATGACTAGTGAACTGTCGGGTGGGCAGCAGCAACGGGTCGCTCTTGCTCGGGCACTTGTCATGGAACCGGCAGTACTTCTGATGGATGAACCACTTTCGAACTTGGACCAGGCACTTAGGCATTCAATGAGAAATACGATAAGAACAATTCAACAGGATTTAGGGATAACTGCTATTTTCGTTACTCATGATCAGGAAGAAGCCATGAGTATGGCTGATCGTATTGCAGTTATGGATAAAGGAAATATAGTTCAAATCGGTACGCCGACAGACTTATACAGTAATCCTGCATCTCCATTTATAGCAAACTTTGTTGGGACGTCTAACATACTAAAGGGGACAGTCTTAGGCGAAGAAAACGGATTAACAATTGTAAAAGGCGAAGGTTTCTTAATTAAGTCAGCTAACAAGACATCAAAAAAAGAAGTAGATGCAATCATACGTCCTGAACACGTGAAAGTCGAAGCTGCTGATAGTGTCATCGATGAAACGAAAACAAATGTTATTGAAGGAACAGTTGTTATGTCCACATATTTGGGCTCAGTGGTTCGCTATGATGTACAAGTCGGTGGTTATCAACTTATCGTTGATACAACATATACTTCCGGAGTAAGCATTTTTAAAGAAGGAAGGAAGGTTAAACTGACGGTGGAACATGGAAGGGTGCTGTTGATATGAAGAAATTCAAAGACAGATTTAGTGGATTAACGCTCATTAAGATATTGATTTATGCGTTTTTCGGTCTGTTTATGCTCCTTCCCTTGTTTTCAGTATTTCTAGTCAGTTTTACTGGCCAACCCATCAATCTGCTAGGCTCATTAACGGATCCAGCTATATTCAGTTCAACAATAGAAAAATTGAAAGGTATGTCTTTAGAAAACTATAAAAAGATATTTACGAATGCGGGCTATTTATCTGCATTGAAAAATAGTCTACTTTTAGGATTCACTGTTACCATTATTGTCATTTTGGTATGTATCCCGCTTGCATATGGGATTGCTAGAACGAAGATGCCTTTCAAAAAAACGATTTCCGCACTATGTATGGTACCACTAATCGTACCGACATTCATATCTTCATATGCGTTTATCATTATGTTTGGACGCGCAGGATGGGTAACACAGATTTACAACGCACTAGGCGGGGAGGGAATGTTTGTAAACCCGTACTCGATGACGGGTGTTGTTTTAGTACAAGTATTCTTCTTCTTCCCTTATGCTTTATGGCCACTTGTTGCTGCATTTAAAGTAAGTGATGTCAGTTTGGAGGAAGCATCACAGAACTTGGGAGCCAAAAGTTGGTTTACATTTGCATTCGTGACATTTCCACTTGCACTACCGGGTGTCATTTCTAGTGCACTCCTAATTTTCACTGTTAGCTTCTCGGATTTTGGGACACCAATC
Organism: Sporosarcina sp. FSL K6-1540; assembly: GCF_038620285.1. Classification (NCBI taxonomy): domain Bacteria; kingdom Bacillati; phylum Bacillota; class Bacilli; order Caryophanales; family Caryophanaceae; genus Sporosarcina; species Sporosarcina sp. FSL K6-1540. The sequence continues at coordinate 1,039,849 of NZ_CP152018.1, read as the reverse complement.
GTTCTTGCTCCTAAGGAATTGAACTTGCTTGTCGTTGAGGCGTATCGTGAAATTTCCGGTTTCTTTAACTGGGGTGGTGCTGCAATTTTGACCGTTGTCATGGTGATTGTTGCCGCATTCTTCTTTTGGCTTCAACACTTGTTTACAAAAGGAAAGAATTATGGTTCTGTGTCCGGAAAGCCAAAACAGCAGAAATTAATTGAAAATAAATTATTGACTAGAATTCTATCAGGCTATTCTTTCTTCATCGTATTAGTGCCGCTTCTAGCAATGCTTTCAATTGCATTACAATCAGTTGCAACGACCTGGGGAAAAAATCTATTACCGAACGGTTATACATTAGATCATTATAAGACTATTTTCTCTACCTCAATGGGGAATATTCAAAATAGTATTATGCTTGCCACTGGAGCGCTCGTTCTGAGTGTAATTATTGCTACTTTTGTTTCTTACTTTGTTGTAAGACAAAACTCTGCGAAACTCGATTTCATGGCATCTATTCCACTCGTTGTTCCTGGAATTGCGTTTGGGATTGCAATGATCCAAACATTTAATACTGCACCGTTACAATTGACGGGTACAGCGTTTCTCCTCATCATTGCATATACAATTCGTCGGCTCCCTTACATGGTTCGTTCGACAATGGGGGCGATGCGCGCTATAAAGCAAGACATTGAAGAAGCTGCTATTAATCTTGGTGCAACTCCACTTACTGCAGCCATTACGATTATCGGACCACTTATGCTTCCGGGAATAGCAGCAGGATCGGTTTTGGTATTCATTACAGTCATAAAAGAAGCAAGTGTATCTATTTTGTTAGCTCCACCAGAATGGGCGCCAATGAGTTTGGCGATTTTCCAAAATATTTTACGTGGAGAATATTACTCTGCGGCTGCAATGTCGATTATTTTAGTAGTACTCGTTCTTGTACTGCAGGCAATTGCTACTGGAATAGGTAGAAAACAAAAGCTATGAATTTATGGGAGTGAAGTGTCTTGAAAGGATTCATATTTGATCTTGATGGAACAATATATGTGGATGATGGAATCATTAGTGGTGTTGCAGAAGCAATAAAAGAATTGAAGGAACGCGGCGATAAGGTCGTGTTTCTTACGAATAAATCAATTGCAAGTAGAAATGATTACGTTGAAAAGTTAAATAAGCTTGGTATTGAGGTAAAGATTGATGAAGTGATCAATTCGAATTACATCACTGCACATTATCTGAAGTCAGCAATGGATGAAGGGGATACTGTATATGTAATTGGAGAAGAGCCTTTATTCAAAGAGCTTTCAGATGAAAAAATAAAGTTGGCAGATGTACCTGAAAAAGCATCCTATGTTGTTCTCGGGTGGGACCGTGAGTTCACTTATGATAAGTTAAATATCGCTTTTCAAGCATGGCGGAATGGAGCGAAAATTATTGCGACTAATCCTGATCGGACATGCCCAGTACAAGGTGGGGAAATTCCAGATTGTGGGGCTATGATTGGGGCAATTGAGGGGGCCACCGGTGAACCCATAACAACAATTACCGGAAAGCCATCTTCGATGATGGCGGAATACGTTTTGAATAACGTTTTAGACATGCAAGCGAGTGATTGTTACATGGTCGGAGACAGACTGGAAACGGATATTAAAATGGCTAAAGAAGCCGGTATTCAATCCGTACTTGTCATGACAGGCATCACAACACCTGAAATGTTAAGGAAGACTGACTACCAACCTGATTTTGTACTTGAGAGTGTAAAAGATATTAGTACGTTATAAGTCGAAATTCCACATTTCAGGATCTCCAGAAGAAACTGCGAGTGCGCCAGCCTGTAGTGCATCATGGACTTCAGATATTTGAGTTATTAGTCCACCTGCAATAATTGGATAATTCAGTTCTGAGGAGAGCTCATCAATGATTTTTGGCATGATACCAGGCATGATTTCTACAGCGTCAGGGCGACAAGATTTCACCATCTCAATACCTTTTTGGATTGCGCTTCTGTCTAATAAAAAAATACGCTGTATCGTCATTAGTCCAACTTCATTTGACATTTTAACAATGTGGCTCTTTGTTGTGATAATACCCGTAGGTTTCCAAAATTCAGCAACATAACTGAGGGCATTTTTAGAATTCGAAATTCCATCTATAAAATCTAGATGGATGAAGACATATTTACCTGCCTCTTTAAGTTGTTTGATATAGTCAGCTATCGTCATTAAATTTCCAGTGAGTAAGAATACAATATTAGCATTACTTGTAAGTGACCGTTGTAAATCTTCTTCATTTTGCACAGATGCAATTATTTGCGATTCAACCATATCAACTAAGCGCATAGAGGATTTCCTTCTTTCAATCATTGGAGTGTTTACCTAATAATTATAACATACTAAATAGAGTAATAAATTGAATAAAGGTCAGAGAAGAAGAGAAAGGCCATTACGATGCCCTCCCATAGAGTGAGGGATATTGTGATGGCCTTATTTTGTAAAGGAGATTATAAAATGAAAAACTTTTCTTATATGGATAGAAATAAAGTGTTGTCAGGGATTGAGGGAGAAGAGTATGATGTCATAATCATCGGGGGAGGTATTACTGGAACTGGAATAGCCCTGGATTGCACAACACGTGGGCTGAAGACGCTTCTTGTGGAAATGCAAGATTTCGCAGCGGGGACATCGAGTCGGTCAACTAAATTGATCCATGGAGGTCTTCGGTACTTAAAACAATTTGAAGTGAAAATGGTAGCGGATGTAGGAAAAGAAAGAGCAATTGTTTATGAAAATGCCCCACATGTCACTCACCCGGAATGGATGCTTCTTCCTATTTATAAAAAAGGAACTTTTGGAAAGTATTCTACTTCTATCGGACTTCAAGTGTATGACTTTCTAGCTGGTGTTAAACGTAGAGAAAAGCGGAAAATGTTATCTCGGGATGAAACACTAAAAAAAGAACCTTTACTAAAAAAAGAGGGCCTTTTGGGTGGAGGATATTATGTTGAATATCGTACAGACGATGCCCGGTTGACAATTGAAGTTGCGAAGAAGGCGGTAGAAAAAGGTGCAGACCTACTAAGTTATACGAAAATGGAAGAATTCTTATATACCTCTGATGCCCGTCTATCAGGTGTTTATATTAAGGATATGTTGACAGGGAATAGGTTTAGGGTAAATGGTAAGAAAATTGTTAATGCTTCCGGTCCTTGGGTTGAAAAAATAATTGGCATGGATCGAAAGATTGATGGTAAAAGCCTTCTTCATACAAAAGGTGTCCATATTGTTATTGACGGAGCAAAATTCCCACTTCGACAGCCGATTTATTTCGATACACCAGATGGACGAATGGTTTTTGCAATTCCAAGAAGCGGAAAAGCCTATGTAGGAACGACAGATACTGTATTCGAAGATGAATTGCAGCATCCTCAAGTTACAGTCAAAGATAAGGAGTATTTATTGAAATGTATCGAGTTTATGTTTCCAGCGGCAAGCGTTGGTTTGGATGATATCGAATCGACTTGGTCGGGTGTAAGGCCCTTAATTCATGAGGCAGGAAAGGGTCCTTCAGAAATTTCTCGGAAAGATGAGGTATGGATCTCAGAAACCGGACTTATCACGATTGCAGGTGGGAAATTAACAGGCTATCGGAAAATGGCTGAAACAGTAACTAATTTACTCTGCAAGGAACTGCGAAATGTAGGAGTGCAAAGTGGTAGTTCAATCACTAAAGACTTGAAGTTATCAGGAGGGGAATTTAATAACCCCAAAAACTATCCAAACTTTATAACTTCCAAAGCAAGAGAAATTACATCACTTGGTATTTCGATTGAAGATGCGACAAATATAGCTGCCTTATATGGGACAAACACAGACGTTATTGTTAACCTTGCGAACGAAGTATTAAAGGAAACAGGGTTACCGCTCTCAATCACACTGACACTTCATTATGCCATAAAACATGAAATGATCTTAACACCAGTCGATTACTTTATGCGAAGGACTGGAACAATCTTCTTCGATATTAATTGGGTAGAGACTTGGAAGCTTTCGGTGATTGACTACATGGCACAATTTATGGAGTGGACACAAGAACGGAAAGAGGAGCTTACAGAAGAATTAGAGTTGCGCATATTGGAAGCAAAAGCATAGAACTTGAAGTTGATGAAGTTCGTTCGTGAATCGGATGTAGGATACGGGTAAGCCTCTTAATTGGTCAAAGTTCTCTGATTTCTTTAAGTACCAGAGACGAGTTGAACCCTAAAATAAAAAGGAACCCTGAACTATTTTGCTATTTGTCTGGCTACTTATACTAGTTCCAATTTAATATTGTCCTTCGGATGTACTCGTCCTAAGTATTATAGGAGTGAATAAATTTCAAGTATGCTGCGCTCCACCTCATTCGGAAAACTCACTTTAATTGAAGGACAACTTGTTAGAAAATGGTGTAAATGCTATACTCGGAGAGGTATTCTTAAGATTCCGAAAATAATAGGGGGAAATAATGGAATGGTTAAATTTAAAACGTCTATATCAATTATTTTAGCAATCGTATTAGTTCTTGGAGCAGGGACTTTCTCTATGCCAATAACTGCTAGTGCGGAAGAAAAAGAGATTAATATTACACTGCTTGCAACCTCAGATATTCATGGTCGTTTCATGCCTTGGGATTATGCAGTGGACGGATCAAACCCAAGCGGAAGTTTAACGCAATTGTTTACAATTATTAAAAATGTACGTGAACAGAATCCAAATACAATCCTTCTGGATAATGGCGATATGATTCAGGATAATTCTGCGGAACTGTTCAATGATCAACCAGAGTCACCTTTAATGAAGGCTTTAAATGAAATGGATTATGACGCATGGTCTTATGGTAATCATGAATTTAATTTTGGATTGGATATATTGGATAAAGTCTCCAGCCAGTACAAAGGTCCGAAATTGGCGGGAAATGTTTATAAAGATAATGGCGAGCGATTTTTACCGGCTTATACGATTATCGAAAAAGAAGGCGTTAAAATTGCGATTATTGGTATGGTCACGCCATTAATCGTTGAATTTGAAAAAGGTACTAATCATCTGGAGGGTTTGGTTGTTAAAAATCCAGTTGAAGAGACAAAAAAGGTAGTTAAAGAATTAGAAGGAAAAGTAGATGTCATGATTGGCATAATGCATATGGGTCTAGAAAATGAAAATGGGATTCCTGGAACGGGTGTGCGTGATGTTGCAAATGCGGTACCTGAGTTAGCTGCCATTTTTGGGGGCCACAATCATGTACTGATTGAAAAAGAAGTGGTAAATGGTGTTTTAATTACAGAACCCAATAAATACGGTACACATATTTCCCAAATAGATTTGACTTTCAATCGTGAGGGTACAAAATATATTCTGAAGGATAAAGATGCAAAAGCAATTCCAGTTAAATCTGTTGACGGAACGATTGTTGAATCGGACAGTAAGTTGGAAAAACAATTGGAATCGTTTCATGAGTTCGCTCGTGCGGATGCGAATATTGTTGTGGGGCAGCTGAAAGGAATGAACCTTGTTCCGAAAAATGAAATCACCGGAATTCCAGCTGTACAAATTCAAGAAACACCTTTGTCGGACTTTTTCCATGAAGTCATGCTTCATTACAGTAATGCGGATGTAGTGGCGCATCAAATTGATAACGATAAGGCTTTCTTGGATATCGGTCCTATTAAGAAAAAGGATATTGCATACAATTATCAGTTTGCCGGTGGAGAAATATCGGTATATGAAGTAACCGGAAAAGATTTGAAAGACTATATGGAATGGGCTGCCGGCTACTTTAACAGTACTCGATCAGGAGATGTAACGATTAGTTTTGATAAAACGCGTCGTGCATCAAAATATAGTACAAACGACTTTTTTGGCAACGTCAAATACGATATCGATTTAACAGAGCAAGCAGGTAACAGAATCAAAAATCTTCGCAGATTAGATGAAACACCAATTAACATGGAAGACAATCTAACACTTGGCATGAATGCGTATAGGATGGACTTCCTTCTTTCAAAGGGACAGCCATTTGAAGCACGAAAATTCAATATGCTTTGGTCCTCTAAAAATGAAAGCGCACATGGTGAAACAGGAGGCACAATCCGTAATTTGGCGATTAAATATTTAAAAGAAGAGATGAAAGGTGAATACACACCGATTCTTCAAAGCAACTGGAAAGTTATCGGAGTAGATACAAAATCACCGTCATATTCAGCGGTCGTTGATCTTGTAAATAAAGGCATTTTGGAAATCCCTACTACGGAAGACGGGAAATTCACAAACATCGCATCTATCAATGCAAATGATGCTGTAACGAAAGAGGAGATTAAAGCCCTTTCTTTAAAAGCCAAAGTAAGTGATAGTCATTTTTCCAAAGTGAAAACGACAGGAGAATTTTATCAGGAGCTATCAAAAGTATTAAAAACCCCTGCCCCTGTCGAAGATGAAGGAAAAGATAAGCCGGTTAGTCCGAGCAAACCGACACCGGATAAAGTTAAACCAGTTAGCCCGAGTAAACCCGCACCAGATAAAGCTAAACCCGTAGTCACAAAACCAGCAACACCTAAAGGAAATGTTACCGCATTCTACTTGAATGTTCGTTCTCATCCAGCAAACAGCGGGAAATCTTATGGCACCGTATCTAAGAATACAGAGCTAACTATTTTAGGAGAAGAAAAAGGCTGGTATAAGATTTCATACAAAGGCAAGACAGCATATGTTTACAGCCGATATGTGAAAATACAAAAGTAATAACTAGAAAAGAAGGTCATTGTGTCAATCACCGGTACCCTTAGTCAATTCTGACACTCGTGAATAGCCTCGAAGAAAATAGTCCTTCAATCCTTTAATGGATTAAGGGGCTATTTCTTTTGCTGTTCATTCTATACTCTAACTACTTTCTCTTGAACGTCGAATAAACCAAATATTTTTCGAGTTGGTGCAAAAGATAGAATGATACGAATATCGGGAAGCCGATTTCTTATATAAAACTCATCCATTGTTCCATCTCGTCAGCTCCTCTCTTTGGGTAAATAAAATTCGGAAGTTCTTTTGGATACTTTAATTGGGGGAATTACTCCTTTCATATTTACCTATAATTGGATACAATTAGAATAGGATAAGGATACAGGGGGAAATGGAAATAAAGAAGTCAAAAAGATGGACAACTACTCGAGATACTAGAAAAACCATTACATAGGGTAAGGAAGGAAGTTATTTATAATGAAAAAACATCTATTTAAAGCTACATTATCAGCGGCTATAACACTCGTTTTACTTATTTCACTCCTGCCGTTACAGGTTAAAGGAGCAAGCGTGACGCCCCCTAAGAATGAGATGCGTGCGGCTTGGATTGCAACCGTTCAAAATGTGGATATGAAACCAGGCATGAATGCAGCTCAATATACTGCTTGGGTACAGAAAACATTGGATCACTTGAAAGCTGATAAATTCAATGCAGTTATTTATCAAGTAAAACCAACAAATGATGCGTTATATCCTTCTAAATTGGCGCCATGGTCATCCTATATAACGGGGGGGAAACAAGGGAAAAGCCCTGGTTACGATCCTTTATTAATAATGATAAATGAAGCGCACAAGCGTGGTATGGAGCTACATGCATGGGTCAACCCTTACCGAGTTACAATGCCTGGCCAAACATTGGCAAGCCTTGCGCCTAGTAATGTAGCCCGTACAAATCCTGGATGGGTAGTTAAATATGGTAAGCAATATTATTTGAATCCTGGACTTCCTGAAGTACAAAATTATTTAATAGCTACAGTCAAAGAATTAGTAGCTAAATATGATATTGATGCTGTTCATATGGATGATTATTTTTATCCTTATAAAATTAAAAATGAAACATTTCCCGATCAAGCTGCATTTAAGAAATATGGATCTTCTTTCAAAAAAATAGCCGATTGGCGTCGAGATAATGTTAACCAACTCGTCAAAAAGGTTTATTCATCAATTAAAACGACTAAACCGCATGTGCAATTTGGGATTTCTCCATTTGGAGTGTGGCGTAATCAATCAATGGATCCTACTGGCAGCAGTACGCGAGCTGGTGTAACAAATTATGATGACTTATATGCAGACACAAGACAATGGATTAAAGACGGCAGCATTGATTATATTACGCCACAAATCTACTGGTCTAAAACACTGTCAGTAGCTAAGTATTCAACTCTGTTGGATTGGTGGAGTAATGAAGTAGACACCTATGCTGACAAACATCCTGTTAATCTATATATTGGTCTAGCTGATTATAAAGTTGGCGTTGACGCCGATAAAGCATGGAAAAATAAAATGGAGTTACCCAACCAAGTAATAGCTAACAGAGCAAACCAAATAGCTACGGGTCAAATGCACTTTTCTTTAAAGAGCATCCAAAAAAATCAGCTTGGTTATGCAACAATCCTGAAGCAACAACTTTATAATTATACTGCTTTAACTCCAGCAACTTCTTGGAGCAACGCGGCAATTCCAGCAGAACCAACATGGGTACAAGCTAACAAGGATATAGCTGGAATGAAGTTAGTCATCCAGGATCAAACGACTACACAACCAAGAAAATATGTAATTTACCGTTTTGAAGGAAATCAAGTAGGATCCTATGAAAATCCTCATAGCATAGTAGATGTTGTCTATAATACAAAAGGAAATACCGTATTTTTAGATAAGACAGCAAACGGCAACAAACAATATACCTATGGAATTACTTCCGTATCCGCCACTGGCGTTGAGAGTGAGAATGCATATGTTGTGACGTCTGAAGAGGTTAGGCGCTAGGGAAATAACGCTGATTTGACAGCTACGAATTCGTTAGTGGATTGCTTGAGTATGCATATTTACGGATTACAGTTCGTACGCTCGTTATGTTTAAAGTACTTAACCCAAAATTGATTGAAGACGCCTTCTGCTTGATCACAGTAAATGATCAGGTGGAAGTCGTCTTTTTTAGTCCATGGTTGCATGGGTACTAGTAGTCTCGAGCAATTAAAATCTGGGGTCTTCGGGGAATCTCCTGGAAGTGTCCAACGAACTCAATAAAGTTTCCAACCAATCGCTGAAAGCGTCCAACCATTCACGAGAACTGTCCAACCAACAGTGAAGTGTCCAACGAAACCCTCGAAGTGTCCAACAAAGCCAGAAAAGCCTACAACCAATCGCTGAAAGTGTCCAACCATTCACGAGAACTGTCCAACGAACAGTGGAGTGTCCAACGAAACCCTCGAAGTGTCCAACGAAGCTAGAAAAGCCTACAACCAATCGCTGAAAGCGTCCAACCATTCACGAGAACTGTCCAACGAACAGTGGAGTGTCTAACAAAATCCTCGAAGTGTCCAACGAAGCTAGAAAAGCCTACAACCAATCGCTGAAAGTGTCCAACCATTCTCGAGAACTGTCCAACCAACAGTGGAGTGTCCAACAGAACTAGAAAAGTCTCCAACCAATCGCTGAAAGCGTCCAACCATTTTCAAAAACTGTCCAACCAACGAAAAACCTCCAACAAACAGAAATCCAATTATCTACTAACCACATAAATCCCTTCATATCAAGGTATTTTCCGATTCTTAAAAATAGGGAGAATGAACCTAAAGTAATGGTTACGGGGCAGTCCGTAAGGTATCTTACTGTATTAGTAACAGTTTACTAGAATGGTATTTACTAATAGCAGACAATTGTTACTTGTTTAAATGGAACGGCATATTTCGTGTGGGTTAAATGATCTAAGCTTATATCATTGTATATTGTCTTTCTTTGACAGTTGGTTATCTTAGTGGTATCTATTAGTATTATGGAAAATTCATGTAAATCATTGATAGCGCTTTTTATATAGAAGAGGGACAACAATCTACTATAGACATTTGAGGTGTATTCATTGAATATTGGCTATAAAAACATACTGGCACTAACATTGAGCTCCTCATTACTAGTAGGAGGATGTACAGGTATGGATAATTTAACCAACAATGAAAAAATTGAGGTTAAGAAACCGTCGACTGAAAACAAGAGAAATGCGTACGAAATAGAGAACTTCGTACGTGTACAGGACTACACCGGTGAAGGTTATAAATTGCGCAACAGCAGACCAGAAACAGGAAGACTGGCTGAAGAACACCGGGAAGAAATCGAAGAAGCGGTCCAAAAGTATTTCTTAAGCACCTATAAAACAGAAGTGATTGTCCATAACATCATCGGGGCAGTCGATGGTGCAACCATATTTGTGGAGTCGGTAGGTGAACCCCATTTTTATACGTATGCAATTATACCAATAGATGTGGATAGTGAAACCGTGGAAACTGATGAAGTCTGGTCCGAAGAAGGGCAAGTTGAAAATGCGATCCAAGGCGCATTATATGCAATGATTTATGAACAAGAATTTGCAACGCTAGATGAATACTTGGAAAGTATACTTCAAAAATACCCTGTTGTCGGAGTACCAATAGAGGCAATAGAAAAAGTCGGAGGTTCTGGATTCTCAAGTTCAGTGTACAGAACAAGCAAGCTCGGTAACGAATTTCAAGGGATATATGATATGTATTTAGAAAACCCGGAAATTAGTAAAGAAGAAATAAAAAAGAATTTGAGTAAAGCTGATTTCAAGCCCGATCAAATGTTGATTCTCATAGAATTATTTATGAAAGAATCTGACACGGAACCCGATCAGGCGGTCTTTGATAAAATCGTTTCAGATATTAATGAGCTGGAAGGTATACCTAGAGGTGCATATACAATTATTTTGAATGATAACTTGATTGATAAAAGAAGAGGTATAGGAACAAAGGATAATACGCTGGAAAGTATGAATCCAAATGAAATTTTGAAAGAATGAGGAGGTAGAGAAAATCCCTCAAGTCTCATATTCGGTGGATGAAGAACCCTCCCTCTGATTGAAGATTAACTTTATATAGCGATAAAGATTTAGTCGAATTGACTGGTTAATCTAAGCTGAGTAATCCCTTGTATTTTGGATTTTTTAGTTCTGGCAAGATTAAATTCCATGATGAAAACCTCATACAAACCTACTAAAAAACGAAGGGTTCCATTGGAAGGAGACTACGAATTGAAACGATTACAAATGACAATCTTGATAGTTTTTTCGGTTTTGATAGTGGGCTGCACAGGCATGGAGAAATCGAGCGATAATGAGGAAACAACAACGGTGCTTCCAGATACAATTGCAGCACAAGATGAATACACACGCTCTTTCCTCGTTTCAACTGACGAAGTTGCGGAAGGGCATTATGCTTTTAAGCCATGGACGGAAGCATATACCATGTGGATACCTGTGGACGGGACGCTATCAGAAACTTTTTATGAGAAAAGAGAAAAACACTGGGAACGATTTTCGTATTCATGGGAAGAACAACAAAAAAATATTTCCTACGGCATATTTGGGCAATTTGAAGATCGCCCAGACTCTGAGGAGTATGGATTGAAACACTTGACGCGTTTTTCAGGTTTCGAAGGTGAATATAGTAAAAGCGACGATGAAAACAATGTCTATTATTATGGTGAAATGATCTCCGAGGTTGGTGAAGAAGGGGAGGAAAAAATTTCTGTCTATTCAAATATAGGCTTCATTAAACATAAAAACAGTGATAAAGCGTTGGGGATTTTATTTGATCATAGATGCAGTGATTGGACAACAAATTGTGATGCAGATACACAACGAATTAAGGATCATTTTTGGAAACTGGTCAAATCAGTAAAATTTGAGGATTAAAGTAGATCATAAATTAATTATCCAAGTCTTGCTAGAGGGGAGGACAAGATGAATAAATCAAATGACGAATAATTAGATAAATAATTCCAACAGTGTACGCCGTAGTTCGTAGAATGTCTATTGAATATAGTGTTCCGGCGGGATTTATTCCCATGATGAAAAATACATAGAAACCAACTTAGAAACGAAGGTTTCAATTGAAAGGAGACTACGAGTTGAAACGATTACAAATGACAATCTTGATAGTTTTTACGATTTTGATAGTGGGCTGCACAGGCATGGAGAAATCGGGCGATAATGAAGAAACAACAACGGACCTTCCAGATAAAATTGCAGCACAAGATGAGTTTACACGTACTTTCCTCGTTTCAACTGACGAAGTGTCAGCAGGGCATTATGCTTTTAAGACTTGGACAGAAGCTTACACGATGTGGATACCTGTGGATGCTAAACTATCCAAAGGGTTTTATGAAAAGCGAGAAAAACACTGGGAACGATTTTCATATGCATGGCTAGATAACGAAGAAAATCTTTCCTACGGCTTATTTGCTCAGTTTGAAGACCGACCAGATTCTGAAGAGATAGGATTAGAACACTTGTCTGACTTCTCTAAGTTTGAGGGGGAATATAGTAAAAAAGAAGATAAGAATAATATTTATTACTATGGTAAAAGAATTTCTGAGGTTGGAGAAGAAGGAGAAGAAAAAATTCCTGTCTATTCACATATAGGCTTCATTAAACATAAAAACAGTGATAAAGCATTGGGGATATTATTTGATCACCATTGCAGTGATTGGACAACAAATTGTAATGCAGATACAAAAAGTATTAAAGATCATTTTTGGGGATTGGTCAAATCAGTAAAATTTGAGGATTAAGCTAAATCATGGATTAACTAGCATGAGGAATCTAAAGGATGAACTCAGCAGTTATTAGATTTATTTTGCAAATTTGTATTTCAGCTATATTGTATTCCCTTCATCAAAAACACATACAAACCTACTAAAAAACGAAGGGTTCCATTGGAAGGAGACTACGAGTTGAAACGATTACCAATGACAATCTTGATAGTTTTTACGATTTTGATAGTTGGCTGCACAGGTATGGAGAAAGTGGGCGATAATGAGGAAACAACAACGGACCTTCCAGATACAATTGCAGCACAAGATGAGTTTACACGTACTTTCCTCGTTTCAACTGAAGAAGTGGCAGAAGGGCATTATGCTTTTAAGCCATGGACAGAAGCTTACACGATGTGGATACCTGTGGATGCAACATTGGATTCTACATTTTATGAAAAAAGGGAAAAACATTTTGAACGATTCTTATATGCATGGGAAGAAGAGGAAGAAAACATTTCCTACCTATTGTATGGCCTTTTTGAAGAACGACCTGATTCTGAAAAAGTAGGTTTGGATCACCTGTCTTTCTACGCGAAATATGAAGGAAACTACGAACGTTTCGAAGAAGGCGATAATATTTTTTACTATACAAATGATATTTTTGAAGTTGGAGAAAACAGTATACCTGTATACGCTCATATAGGTTTTATTAAACATAAAAAAAGTGATAAATCGATTGGAATAATATATGAAAGAAATTGCAGCGATTGGACAACGAATTGTAACGCAGATACAAAACGTATAGAAGATCATTTTTGGAAACTGGTCAAATCAGTAAAATTTGTGGATTAAAGTAGATAATGAATTAACTATTCAAGTCTTACTTGAGGGGAGGACAAGATGAATAAATCAAATGACGAACAATTAGATAAATAACTCCAACAGTGTACGCCGTAGTTCGTAGAATGTCTTTTGAATATAGTGTTCCGGGAGGATTTATTCCCATCATGAAAAACACATACAAACCAACTAAGAAATGAAGCGTTCAATTGGAAGGAGACTACGAGTTGAAACGATTACAAATGACAATCTTGATAGTTTTTACGATTTTGATAGGGGGCTGCACAGGCATGGAGAAATCGGGCGATAATGAGGAAGCAATGACGGAACTTCCAAATACAATTGCAGCACAAGATGAATATACACGTTCTTTCCTCGTTTCAACAGATGAAGTGTCAGCAGGGCATTATGCTTTTAAGCCGTGGACAGAGGCATATACGATGTGGATACCGACGGATGCAACTTTGGATTCTTTCTTTTATGAGAAAAGAGAAAAGCACTGGGAACGATTTTTATATGCGTGGCTAGATAACGAAGAAAATTTATCCTATGGAGTTTACGGTCAATTTGAGGATCGACCTGACTCCGAGAAAGTAGGTTTACAACACCTGTCTGACTTTGCAAAGTTTGAGGGTGAATATAGTAAGAGCGAAGATGAAAACAATATCTATTATTATGGTGAAAGAATTTATGAGTCTGGTCAAGAAGGAGAAGAAAAAATCCCCGTATATTCACATATAGGCTTCATTAAACATAAAAACAGTGATAAAGCATTGGGGATATTATTCAATCACCATTGCAGTGATTGGACCACAAATTGTAATGCAGATACAAAAAGTATTGAAGATCATTTTTGGAAACTGGTCAAATCAGTAAAATTTGAGGATTAAAGTAGATCATAAATTAATTATCCAAGTCTTGCTAGAGGGGGGACAAGATGAATAAATCGAATGACGAACATCTAGATATACTCAATTCCGCTATGCCCCAAGAATAAAAAACCTCAGTCAATTTCCAAATCAAATACATCCCTTCATTTCAAGCATCTTTATATCGAGATATTATTTTAATTTTCAAAAACTTAAAATGAATCTAAAGTAATAGATTCGGAATAGAAATCTTGATTATCTATTAAATAATAACTACTTAACTAGATTGATATCAACTAGTTATTACTCTGAAAAATAGATTTTAAATAGTTAAGTGGGCTTAAAGGGCTGAGTCTAATTCGCTGAAAACTGGTGTTCTTTGACAGCAGGTTATCCAAGTGTTATTTATTAATATAATGGAAACCTATGGGAATTAATTAAAATGAATTTTTAGCAAGTTAAAGAGTCAGTGAAAATCAATCGAGTAACATATTCGTCGGCTAGCGATAAAGACTTAGTAAAATTGGCTGGATAATCTAAGCGGCGTACTCCGAAGTTATAAAATTTCTTATACGAAGCCGTATTCCAGCAAAATTGAATTCCATCATGAAAAACACATGCAACCAACTAAGAGATGAAGGGTTCAATTGGAAGGAGACTATGAGTTGAAACGATTACAAATTACAATCTTGATAGTTTTTTCAATATTGATAGGGGGCTGCACAGGCATGGAGAAATCGGGCGATAATGAGGAAACAAAAACGGTACTTCCAGATACAATTGCAGCTCAAGATGAATATACACGTTCTTTCCTCATTTCAACTGACGAAGTTGCGGATGGGCATTATGCCTTTAAGCCATGGACAGAGGCATATACGATGTGGATTCCGACAGATGCAACATTGGATTCTGTCTTCTATGAGAAAAGAGAAAAGCACTGGGAACGATTTTTATATGCGTGGCTAGATAACGAAGAAAATTTATCCTATGGCGTTTACGGTCAATTTGAGGACCGACCTGATTCTGAAGAGATGGGCTTAGAACATTTGTCTGACTTCTCTAAATTTGAGGGTGAATATAGTAAAAGTGAAGATGAGAATAATATTTATTACTTTGGCAAAAGAACTTCTGAGGTTGGAGAAGAAGGAGAAGAAAAAATCCCTGTCTATTCACATATAGGCTTCATCAAAGATAAAAACAGTGATAAAGCATTGGGGATATTATTCAATCACCATTGCAGTGATTGGACCACAAATTGTAATGCAGATACAAAAAGTATTGAAGAACATTTTTGGGAACTGGTCAAATCAGTAAAATTTGAGGATAAAAGCTGATCGTGTATTCACTATCTAAGTCTTACTAGAGGGGAGGACAAGATGAATAAACCAAATGACGAACAATTAGACGTACTCGACTCCGCTATTCTTAAAGCGCGAATTGCAAAATTAGAATATGGAACTATAGATGATGGGAAATTCACTTCAATTTCAATTGAGGATATACGACGCATTTATATTGAAGAAACAGGTGCAGAACCACCAAGCGCGATTACTTTATATAAATCCAATGATTTCAAAAGAGAGGGAAGAGATAGCGGTTTCGATGGGACGGTCATTCATTTCTACGATTCAGAGAAGGGCATAAATCAAAGTTATATGATACCTCGTGGCTCTGAGCACGCAGAGAGTGGTGGAGAGGGAGACGGGCAACCGCTCGACTGGATATACAATGGGTTAGGTATTTTCACTGGGGAAGTAAATGATCAATTACAAGATGCGAAGGATTTCGAGAAATGGGCAAGTGAAGAAATAAATAAAGTAATTAAAACGGGAAATACGAGTGGAAACGATATGAGAATTCCTGAACTTAGAAAAATTGGCATTGGGCATTCACTAGGTGGTAACCACATTCAAATGCTGCATTTATTGGGGGCAGATTTTGACGGAGTCTATGCATTAAATGATGCAGCGCCGACCGTCTATCAACTTGCTGCAAATGACGCGGACTTTTTTAATGGAATTCGAAAAAAGTTCGGACAACAAATCCAGAAGGTTTCTGAACTTTACAAACTCGACCCAAATCAACTCCGTACTTTCGCATTAAACTACTACAAATCAAAGGGCAAACACATCGAGCATATTACGGCCGAAGAAGATGCGCTCTATCCCTTACATCTTACCAGAGGATTTATACGTTTTGGAAATGAACAAGTAGTCGATACGGACCCTAACATAACAGGACTTCACGATGTAATAAGTAGAATTCCGGATAAGCAGTTGCAATCACTGCAAAAGTACGTAGCGACAGCGGCACCTTACTATGAAGAGGCGGGTATGGATGGGTTATTCTACTTTGCAACGGGCATCGATAATAACTTCCTTCAAAATGTTAATGTCTTGCTGACTGGAGATTCCGAAAGTGAAGGGGCTTTAAGCCTGAAAAACATTGCGAAATTTACAATCTCCAATCCATTCAAGGCGGCAAAGAATCGGCATGCGGCTTTCAAGGGAATTGTTAACCAAATTCCTGTTATTCAAGAACGGCTGCTAACGTTGATCAAGCAGCTTCCGACGCTTATAGTGATTGCCGATGCAATGTCGGGGGAAGAGGGACAACGGATTTCAGATTATTTGAGAAGCATACAGGAGCGTGCGGAGAAGGTGTCGAATGTGTTGCTTGCAATTTCGACTTTTGATATCACGACAGTAAAAGGGTTCAATGATAGCTTCAAGGGGATTAAGTATGCGATTCAACAATTGGATGGTATCGTTTCTGACTTTCATCTTTTATGGGAATCAGGGAAGGACCTTCTAGCAGATGTATTAGGATCATTCGATGCGCATGCATTAGAGGCTCTTATCAACGGGCTTTCCCAACCGAATCGGCGCTATGTAGGGAATGACCTCATTTATTCCGCAGGAGGGGGAGCTTCCATTATCGAGGTGAATGTATCTTCTGCGACCCGGTTGTATTGGATGGGATTGGATAACTACGAAGAAAAGAGCCATGTCATCCAGCGTATACAACGTGCTTATATCGAGAAGTTTGAACAACCTTACGAGTCCAGACGAAAAGACTTACTAACTCAAATAGGCTATATGGAAACGAATCCTCATTCATACAGTTATTTGCTTGGCGGTGGTGATCGCGAGATGATCGGTATTTCTGTTCAAGAACACATTCCGCCCATGCCGTCACAAATTACAAATGTGATGGATGGAATTCAAAGTTTCTACGCAGCCGATATAGAAAAAGGGAAGCTGTTATTCAGTCAAATGAAGGATGCAATTATTCAACTTTTTACTGAAGATCAGCAACTTACGGTGATGTTTGAGCTTCGCTAATGAAGGGGGAGTTGAAATTGGGACAAATCAATATGGATTATTGTTTTTTACCAAACGAAGACATGCAGCCCAGTGGTGTATATGTGAATGGTCTGCTGGGCGAAATGGAAGAATTGGCGCTTCGATTGAATCGGTTGGTTGATGCGGAATTACAGCATGCAAAAGGCACGATTGTTGAAAAAATAATAGCTGAAGTCAATGAACGCGCGATTGAACAAGTAAATATCTGCAACTTCCAAAAATACTATGTGACGGGCGCGACCCGGGAATATAACACGATTTACAATGACCTTGCGACTCAACCAATCACAATCACTTATCGGATTAGGGAAACAGTAGAGACTACATCGATGATTCTTGCACCATAATTGCTCATCGAAACGGAAAGGAGGTGATGCCGCAAAAAACCGCGAGTCTAAATTCAGAAGTTTCTGTATTGCGATGAGAAATTGTCGTTATCCATACAGTTATTTTATACATGCACTAAAATTCAAGGAAAAGGGAGATGTTTGGAATGTCAGGAATTATTCGCGTAACACCAGCAGAACTGGATGCAATGGCATCACGCTACAATCACGAATCAGGGGAGGTTGCTTCACAAATCGGCCGTTTGGACGGAATGATTGGTGAATTGCAATCCATGTGGGAAGGGGCTTCTAGTGCAGCGTTTGCGGAGCAATATGAGCGCCTTAAGCCAAGTTTTAACGAAATGCGTGAATTATTAAGCGAAGTCGGCGTACAGTTAAGCCGTGCAGGACAAGCATTACAAGACGCGGATCAGCAAATCGCTGGTCAAATTCGCGGCTAATTGTTCAGATTCAGAAGTTGAAAATAGTGGAGCGTCATTCCCTAAAAGGAAGGCGCTTTTCCTTCATTGAGGTGGAAATTATGTATATCGAAATTACTGTAGATCTTTCAAATTACGAGGGCGATATAATCGATCTTAGATTATCCGATTACTATACTATGAAAAAAATGATAGACATTGCTTGGCAGGCAAATTCTATTTCAATTAATCCGCGTGAAGGTCACTGGATACGGGTAGTTAATAAAGACAAGCTATTTCCAGGGCATTTGACACTGGCACATTGTGGGATTAGGACAGGTGACCGTATTGAAATCATTTGAAGGAGAAAAAAAGATGCCGACTCATGTACATACATATTTAAAAGATTTGATAGGTGTAGAGATCAATGAAGAAGAGAACAAAAGAACATTCATCTTCCAAAAAGAACGTTTCGGTTTTAAAAGAAGTACTGAGATTGTCTTTTTAAAAGAAGTCAATCCTGAAATCAGAAAAGAAATTGTCATAACAGATGACGAGTTAATCATACAAGCAGACATACCAAGTTCGTTGAAGCAGTTTGATGAAATTCAATCGGAAGATGCTAAGTCAAGATGGATGTTTGCGCATCAGCTTGTAGAAAAGGTTGATGCTCATCCGTATCCCCGTCTAAATCTGATCGTTTGTCCCGAAAATATAGTGTATAGCAAAGGCATGGCCCCTGTTTTCATCTATTACGGGGTGATGGAGAGTTTGCCGCCATTTAGAAATGATGCAGAGCGCGTCTGGCTGGAAACGAGGGCGGCAGTAGCTGCGGCAGTAGATGGCTCATTCACATATGAAGAATATTTAAAGTATAACGAGGTCCTGGAGCTTAATGAGACAAGTGCGAAAGTGATGTCCATTCAGGATAGCCGAGCGCTACTCGACTATATTGAGCAACAACTTGAAAATCTGGATATCAAAGAACAAAGCTTTGTGAAATTACCGCGTAAAAAGTGGAAAATGACTAAATGGTTATCTATCGGTCTTAGCGTGCTACTTATTCCAGCACTACTATTTGCATTTATTTATTTCATACACGAAAAGCCGAAAAATGAAGCGTACATTGATAGCCATGAATACTTTTTGCAGCGAAATTATAGTCAGGTTGTCACCGTACTAAGCCCGTACAGTATAAAGTCGATGCCTTATGTGATGCTGTATGAACTGGCTCATTCATTCGTAACAAATGAAAAATTGGATGAAGAACAAAAAAGAAATGTGCTGTCGAATATCACATTGCAAACAGATTCCGACTACTTGAAGTATTGGATTTACCTTGGCCGGGGGGAAGCCGCGAATGCGGTTGATTTGGCTAGGTCAATGGAAGATGGTGAACTCATCACGTTTGGATTACTGAAGCGACGTGAAGAACTCCAAGCTGATCACACGCTTACAGGCGAAGAGAAACAATATCTGTTAGAAGAAGTAGATAGAGAAGTGGAAGAGTATGAAAAATTGATGGAGCAGAATGAAGAAGACGAGGCAGAAAAAGCCGAAGCAGAAGCAGAAGTAGAGAAGCAAGAAAAGGCAGCTAAAGTAGTGGAACAAGAAAAGCTAGACAAAGTAGAGAAACAAAAAAAGGCAGCCGAAGTAGAAAAACAAGATAAAGCAGACAAAGTTGAAAAGCAAGAGAAGGTAGACAAAGTTGAAACAGTAGATAAGGAATGAAATTTGTAAGCGAAAACTAGGAACTAAAAAAAGAAGGTGTACATGATGAAACAACTATGGGTGTTTTACGGGGAACATTATCAACGTATCGATTTGGATGAAAATTCTTTTACTTCGCTAACTATCGGGCCAGCTATCGAAAATGATATCACAATCCTGTCGTACCCATTTACATCGGGCCATTTCACAGTAGCGAAGGAAAAGGATGGTTTTACGGTTCATGATGGAGTCGATCACGTCGGTCGAATATTGGACAAAGGGAGTTTGTCGATTGAACAAAAAGAACTAATTCTTCATTTATATGTCTTAACTGCTCCCGCTTCTACAAAAACGTACTATCTCGACTATGAAAATGAAGTTTCGTTTGATAGTCGACTTGAAACTGCAACATTCAATCGGGAAGAAGTTACTTTTTCAAATGTAGAATCCGGTCATTTTTCATTGAATAAGACATTGGCTGGCTGGATTATTAAGAAAAATTACAGTTGCCCGCTCTATGTGAATGGCAAACGAGTTGACATGAATGAGCCCCTTCAAATCGGAGATGTAGTTCAGTGGGCGTTCATGGAAATGAAATTAATCGAACAAGACATTTTAGAAGTCGTTACTGCTGCCCAGTACGAAACCCGACTGTCAGAAATTGACGTGCCACAGTCTGAACTCGTTACGATGTATCCCGATTACAGACGGACACCCAGAATGATCTACGACTTGCCTGAAGACAAAGTGTCACTATCCTTTCCAACGCAGGAAAGTGATGATTCAGGGCGCGGTCTTTTGCTTATTATTGCACCGCCGCTAGTTATGCTCATCGTCATGGGGCTTGTTGCCATTTTGATACCCCGTGGGATTTTCATCATCATTTCCATTTCGATGTTCCTCATGACCTTGGTCACTTCAACTGTGCAATTTTTTAAAGATCGAAAAAGACGTAAGGTAAATGAAGCGAAAAGACGCCGTGTCTACACAATCTACTTGCAAAATATGCGTCAAGAACTATATGAATTATCCAAAAAGCAAAAAGAAGTATTGGACTATCATTTTCCACCGTTTGAACAGATGAAGCAATTGACGAATCAGTTGTCGGGTAGAATTTGGGAAAAGACATTGGAAAGTCATGACTTTCTGGAATTTAGACTTGGTACCGGCAATGTGCCCGCTAGTTATGACATTAAGTTGTCATCGGGGGATTTGGCGAATAGAGAAGTCGATGATTTGTTGGAACAAGCACAGCGTATGGAAACGGTCTATAAGGAAATTCCAGGTGCCCCAATCACTGCCCGTATATCGCAAGGAATTTTAGGACTTATCGGAAAAGCATCGATTATCAAGCGTGAATTACGCCAGATCGTTGGGCAGCTCGCATTTTCTCATAGTTACCATGATACACGTTTCATCTACATCTTTAACAACAAGGACTACGCAGACATTGAATGGATGAAATGGTTGCCACATTTCACACTTCCAAATATGCATGCAAAAGGATTGATTCATAATGAAGAGACGCGCGATCAGTTGCTGTCGTCACTCTATGAAATAATTCGCGAACGCGATATGGATGACATGAAAGGGAAAGTGAGATTCACACCCCATCTCGTATTCATCGTTTCCAATTACCCGTTAATTGCGGAGCATGTCATTCTAGAGTACTTGGAAGGGAAAAGTAATGAGGATCTCGGCATTTCTGTCATATTTGCTGAATCGGCACAAGAGCGTATGACTGAAAATGTTCATACGCTTGTCCGTTACGTAAATGACTGGGAAGGCGATATCCTCATCAATGCTGGAAAAGCAGTTAATACGCCATTTCAACTGGATGCCTATGATGAGAAAACGAATGAACGCTTTGCCCGAATGCTGAAGTCGCTCAATCATCAGATTGGTATGAAGAATTCGATACCGAGTTCGGTCAGTTTCCTTGAAATGTTCGGGGTGAAGGATGTTAAAGATGTTCCGATTGGACGCAATTGGCTGACGAACGAATCTTCGAAGTCACTTGCCGTTCCAATCGGTTTCAAAGGAAAAGAGGAACTTGTTCATTTGAATCTACACGAAAAAGCGCATGGTCCTCATGGTTTGCTGGCAGGGACGACGGGTTCAGGGAAAAGTGAATTTCTTCAAACGTATATTCTATCGCTTGCCGTCAATTTCCATCCCCATGAAGTTGCTTTTCTATTGATTGACTATAAGGGTGGAGGAATGGCGCAACCGTTTAGAAATATTCCTCATTTATTAGGCACCATCACAAACATTGAAGGCAGTAAAAACTTCAGTATGCGTGCACTTACTTCTATTAATAGTGAACTGAAAAGGCGGCAGCGTTTATTCGACCAATATGTTGTCACACATATCGATGATTACACGACGCTCTATAAGGAAGGAAATGCAGCTGAACCCTTACCGCATCTGTTCCTGATTTCAGATGAATTCGCAGAGTTGAAAAGTGAAGAACCTGAATTCATTCGCGAGCTAGTTAGTACCGCCAGAATTGGCCGAAGCCTGGGTGTCCATCTTATTTTGGCAACACAAAAACCGGGCGGTATCATCGACGAACAGATTTGGAGTAATGCCCGTTTCCGTGTCGCATTGAAAGTACAGGATGCATCGGATAGTAAAGAGATTTTGAAAAATGGCGATGCTGCCACAATTACTGTAACCGGTCGAGGCTATTTACAAGTGGGGAACAATGAAGTCTATGAATTGTTTCAATCTGCTTGGAGCGGCGCGCCGTATATGGAGGAAACATTGGAGGGCGAAGATGACATTGCGATTGTCACAGACCTTGGTCTGCATTCTCTTTCCGGCATCGAAACAAATATCAGTAAGAAAAGAAGCGGTCTAACGGAAATGGAAGCCGTAACAGCAAAAATTGCACAAACACAAGCGGATATGTCCATCCTGAAGTTAGCGAGTCCGTGGTTACCGCCGCTGGCAATGCGAATCGAAACGATGGAAGATCGTTCTGCAATACAAGTTGGCTTTCCGCTCGGGATGATTGATGAGCCAGAAAAACAAAGTCAAACACCAATTGGTTATGATTGGACGAAAGATGGCAATCTGGGTGTTTTCGGATCATCAGGGTATGGAAAGTCGTATACACTGCTGACGACAGTTCTTGGAATAGCTGATCATCTACCGCCGAGCGAAGCGAACTTTTATATTTTGGACTTCGGCAATGGATCGCTACTACCACTCCGGCAACTACCGCATACAGCTGACTATTTCACGCTGGATGAAGAGTTGAAGCGGGAAAAACTCGTTAAGTTGATGAAAGATGAGATTACGAAAAGGAAATTGGCATTCCAACAAGCGGAAGTCAGCAATATTAATATGTACAACGAATTGTCTGCGCATCGTTTGCCGCTGATCTACATTGTTGTCGATAATTACGATATCATCCGTGAAGAGATGGAAGAGCTCGAAATGCAACTGATTCAATTCGGGCGTGACGGACAGTCGCTCGGTATCTATCTGTTTATCGCTGCGACACGCGTGCAGTCAGTTAGACAATCACTCATGAATAATTTGAAAACGAAAGTTGTTCATTATTTAATGGATGCGACAGAATCATTTACAGTCATTGGACGTGTCCCATTTGAGTTGGAGCCGTTCCCTGGCAGGGCCATTATCAAAAAAGAGGATCCACATTTCGCGCAAGTTTTCCTTCCGGCGCCGGGGGCAAATGATTTCGAAGTCCTGGAAGCGATTAAAATGATTGCCCGAGAACTGAAGGAGAAATACCGTGGGCAGGAACTTCCTCAACCGATTCCGATGTTGCCGTTCGAATTGACGTCAACCATTTTCCCTTCTTATGTTTCAGGGGAACAGGAAAATGGACTTGTTGCAATCGGATTGGATGAAGAAACAGTACGGCCGATAAAGATCGACTTCAGGAAAAATCGCCATTGTCTGCTAGTTGGACAAGTACAGCGAGGGAAAACAAATACATTGAAGTGGATCCTTCATACGCTGATGGAGCAAGACGTTGGCTTCATCGCCATCTTCGACTCATTTGACCGGGGCTTATCCATGTTTTCCGGAGACCCGAAAGTCGACTACTTGGAAACGAAAGAACGTCTCATGGAGTGGTTAACGCAAGCCGAACAATTCTACATTCAAGCCGAAAATGCGTATCTGGAAACCGTCCAGTCAGGAAATAGGGCAGCTGAACTTGTACCCTCTTATTTCATCATCGATGGCTATACACGGTTTTTACAAGTAGCAGATATTGGCATACAAGACCGCTTATCGAAGCTGATGAAAAAGTATTCCCACTTAGGGTTCAATGTCATTATCTCTGGAAATAATGCAGAAATTACGAAAGGCTATGACACATTTACGAATGAATTGAAACTGGTTCGTCAAGCGCTTATCTTCATGAAAAAATCGGAGCAGACATTATATACTGTTGCGTACGAACGCAAAGAAATGGATCTTCCGTTAGGATTTGCACATTATATTTTGAATGGCAATGCTAGTAAAATACAAATTCCGTTAAGTGAGATTGAGAGGAAGATTCTGCAATGAAAAAGAATAAGAGTTTACTGAAAATTGGTGCGGGAATTGTATTAATACTAGCTGTTCCCATTTTGTTTTTTCAACTACTAGGTGTGAATCTGTTTAATGCGGATAGTTCCAATAAACGAATTATAGCGATTGTCAATGAAGACCAAGGTATGTCCAAGGATGATGAAACCGTCGATATGGGAGAAGAGGTTGTTTCCATTCTAGCCGAAGATTCAAAGTATGAATGGAAAGTCATGAGCCGTGGTACCGCTGTTAACGGGTTAAAATCGAATCAGCATGAAGCGATTGTGTATATTCCTTCAGACTTCTCGGAAAGTATCATGTCATATGATCAGCAGAATCCAGAGCAAGCGGAATTCTCCTATGAAGTACAACGCCAAAAAGCGGGTTCAGAAAAAGAAAAAGTACTCCATGAAATTGAAACGGCCACAAACCGTGTAAACGAAAAGGTTTCGACACTCTATTGGAGTTATGTTGCACAAGAAATGGATCATATTAAAAAAGAGTTCACAACTATTCTTGGCAAGGAAACGGAATTCCTTACTGCGATGTCCGACTATTATAAACCAGGGTCCGAGAAGCTAGCGGAAGAGATGAAGAGCCAGAAAAAACAAATGGAAGGACTGCGCTCCGTAATCAGTGATGCAAATAATGGTCATAATGCCCGAATTGAAAATGCAGACTCATTCGGACAGCAAATGAACGGTTTCATCACATATGTACAGCAGTATAAAGAATTTCAGCAACAGCAAAAAAATATACTTCAACAAGTCCAAGATGACAGTCTAGCTAAGATTCATGCAGCTGCCGCAACTCAATCGAGCCAGTTCAACGAATCGGTGCAGATGCTTGAAGAAAATAACGAAAAGTTAAACGGTGAAATTGTCAAAGTGAATGAGAAAATTGACGCAAATAAGGAGAAATTCAATGCACTGTCCGATTTGCGTAAAAACGAAGTCGATCGACAACTAGTGGACCTTCTTGTCGTCCAAGGAACTGCGATTGACCGCTATAATAATTCGATTTTAGGTAATTTGGAAAAAGGAATTGCGGCTGGAAAAGACGGATCGGCTGTAGGTGGTACAACTAATCCAACAGCTGATCAGCAACAAATGAACGCAATCAAAGAAGAAATGGACCGCAAAGCCGGTGCTAAGCTCGCAGCTGCATTGCCAGGGCTCGAAGAAGAGCAAAATAAAGTGACTGCGATTTTAGCAGCATTGACCGCGATGAAAGCTAGTGTTGCCGAAGCGACTCCCGATTCTACATTCATAAGTGAATTGGAACAGCTTGAAGGCGAGCTATCATCGATGAACGCAGTCATGTCAGAAAAGGAAGCACTTTGGAGCGGTACAAAGAAAGAAGGAACGGATGATTATGTAAAAGCATCCACCGACTATAAGGATCTGGTTGGTGATTATGATGTATTGAACAAAGAATATGAATCGATTCAACAAATTTTGAATTCAGCCCCTGCAGATACAGCGCAGATGATTTATCAAATAAAGCAAAAAGAAGCATCCCTTCTTAAGCACGATGGATTGTCGGGGGATCAACGGAATAGATTAGCAGACTTGTTTGCGAAAGGTGCTGCTAGCACGGATACAAAAACATTGTTGACCTATTATGCAACGCTCGAACAATTTGGTTTTACCCTCGACGAGCAGGGGCAAAGTACGCATAAAGATGGCGTTCTAAAAGATGAAATCTTAACCGCATTATTGAAAAACGTTGTCGAGATGAATGAAATAGAACTCGAAGGCTGGACTTCTGTAGGGGACGGTATCCCTGAAACTGAGCTCGGCATGAGTGAGTTGAGTACAACGTTTGCTGCAATCATGTCCGGTTACAAAGAAACAGTGCAAGAGCAGCATGCTGCGCTATTGAATGATTTGAGTTTGATTGATGAGCAAGCAAACGTTTTACTTAGCCAGATTCAAAATACTGCAGGCGAACCTGTTGCGGCAACAAGTGAAGGCGAAGTTGCTGCTAGTCAAAGAAATGTGAGTGGTCAACTTGTTTCGCTCAGCGGCATGATGGATTCATTGTCAGAGAGGCAAAAAGGTCTTGTCAATTACGCGAGTGATCTAACTGCAAAAGCGGATAATATGAAAGAAACGTCTACCGCATTCAGCGATAAGTGGGAAACGAATGTGGATGCAATGTCAGCATTTGATACGGATATTCAAGACTTTCTTGGTAACACCTATGTTGACGGCCAAGAGAATGGCTATGTGTTCAATCATTTTGTCAATCCACTCCAGGTAAAAGGAGAGGCCGCATTTGCGGATGAAGTGAGGAAAGTACCGCCTGTTATTCTACTACTCATTTTGCTTATTAGTAGCCTGTTAATTGGTTTCTTTAGTTATCAAATTAAAGAAGGTCCAATTGGCTTCCGCTTAGGATTGACTTGCATGCTGTCTTTACTCGTAGGTCTTATTATCAGTCTCTACAGCATAAACATGTATGTGCTGAATGACCAACGTGCAGTTGAATGGACAGTATTCACCATCCTTCTCCTAATGGCTAGTGCCGCGGTTATTCGTGCAGCACTTGAATTCGGGCAAACAGCAGGATGGATTGCGAGTGTCGTACTGATGTGTCTATACATTACTCCGCTGCTGATCCTTGCAGTACCTGAAATAAACATTCCAGATATTTTATCGACTGTTTATATGTCCATAAAATATGAACCTGAAACGAACTTCATATGGGGAGCAGTACTTACAGGTATCATTGCGATTGCGATGATCATGATTTCTTATTTGATCAATAAATACAAAACAAATGACACGTCAACGGCAGAACAAGCTCATGATAACTAAATCGACTTGGCTGCTACTTGTAATCCTGTTAATCGCTTGGACGGCGGGTCATAGTACCGTTCAAGCAGCTCCGGATGATGAACCCAATCTCGATTTGGAACCAGTTGTTTATGAAAAACTAAAGTTCAAGAAAAACACCGATTATTTGCATGACAGTAAAAAGGTTGAGATGAGAAACACAATTCCTGTTAAACAGTTTGATATTTACTTTGATGGTAGAAGGCAATTACCGAAGAGAAGCAATGGATCCTATCTTTTCCAGACTAAGGAACGTGGAGAGAAAAGTACTGTCGCAGCAAAAACAGCCGAACTCGGTCTCTTTACCAGTGCTGAAAAGAGTGGAAAGAAAACCAACGCTGTCAAGATCGTAGAAGAGAATACCGCTACTAATAAGCCGAGGACACTGATTTTATTGGCCATTATTGTGGCTGGGCTCGTTACCTTGTTTACGTTTTTCTTGCCAAAGCTAGTCAACACTTCTGAAGGGGATCAACGAAATTTACGGAGTGATAAAACAACAGGATAGGAGGAAAAGACTTGCTGGCTTATTACAATGAACTATTACGGAAAAAGCTGGAAGAAGTGAGGCGTCTCACCAAATGCCAATCAGACTTAGGGATAAAACAATCGGAATTTCAATCGGATGAAAAAAAGTGTCTGGAACCAGAATTATCTACGAGTACATGGCATGGTACGCTGGCCACTGCTTTTCAAGATATTCGTGAAGCGGGAATCCATACACCTTTCCTGGAAATAACCGGAGCCCAGTTCACGAACGTGTTTACTGCAATTGCTGACAAGATTAATTCGCTTAACGCTGAAATCGTTTCTATCGAACAGACCATTGCGCGTCTTGAGGCGGAAGCTAAGGAAGAAGCAGAGGAGGCAAAAACTAGATGACTACCGAAGTGAAAATAGTGTATGCAGATGTTGAAAGTAAAGTCAGTGACATGAGCAATGCAACCACATTGCTTAATCCGAAAGCAGAACCACCAATTACAGGGAATACACTGGATGTCGTGACGAAATTGACGGAGCTTTCGACTAAGCTAGAAACGTTACTAACGAGTTATCAAACGGTGCTTCTTGCTAATAGTGTAACGACTACCAATTCAGTCAAGTTTATGAGTGAATCCGATGAAAAAGTAGCATCTGTCATGCAGTGCACACTAGCAGGACCGAAGCAGGTGTCACAATGAAGGTACTGGACGTCAGCCCATTTGAAGAGGGTTTGCAGAACAATATTACTATGCTCAGCCGTTTGGAAGGTGAGATGAAAGCAATTGAAACTGCCGTTGGAGGGCTCGTTGCGCTGGATGATTCCCTGAAGGGACAAGGCGGGAACGCTATCCGAGCATTTTATAACGATTGTCATATGCCGTTCTTACAGTTTTTCACGACCTTTAAATCTTCTTATGACAGCGTTCTAAGCCAAATGAAATCCGCTCTCGACACGCTGGAATCGGCTTCGAACGGTTACATCCAAGAAAGTTTTCTCGAAGCGGACGTTAAACAAGGACTGACAACAATTGACCAATTAACGCTCACTTTGACGGACGAAGCGAATGCTATCATGGATGAAGTCAGTGACATCGTCGCTCTTCCGCACTTGAATGACAGCGAAGTGCACGAAGGCGTGAAACGTGCACAAACGAAGCAGGAAAAAACGGTCACTGATCTCCATGAATTCGATGCAACGCAGACAGCCGCATTAACGCAGATTGAAGCGGATTTGCTGACAATGGAACTGTGGTTGCTTGAAATAGAAGGTATGATGAGCAATGGCCTGACCGATATAGATTTTCAACCTGAACAGTGGGCGGAGCAATCGGAAAACCAACCGCTCAAAACAGAACTGCAACACCGAGTTGACGTTATGAATGGCGTTGTCGAAGACGGTTCAGAGGATGTAACGGGAGAGGTATCAACAGCTTCTGCCAATGGCTATGTAATGATGTTGAAAGAAGCTGTCGGTTTGGCAAAAAAAGCGAACAGTACGATTACTGGAGGGCTTTCTAGTTTTGGCATGTATGTTGCAGGTAAAGACGGTGGTTTGAGTACTTCAAGACACTTAAATCTGCAAACAGGCAACTATTCATATCGCATCAATGCAACCCAAACCGCATTAGACCGTTTAAAGGTCAATCCCGATGCGAGAGCACTTAAAGAACTCATGGCAGGACTTCCTAAAGGGAATAAAAAATGGTCTCCGAAGCATTATGGCATTCAAGCTACCAATCAGGCGATGCTGAAGTTTGCGTCACAGAAACCGGGACAGAGCGGCTGGTCAGGTACTGGAGAGAGTGTACTGAAAAAGCATCCAACTTTGGCTTACTGGAATGACCAAGCAACCATTAAACAACAGGCAAAAACAATAGGAACAGCGACCATTAAAGGCGCAGGTAAGTCCTTTACGGATGTCGTTGATTTTAAAGGCATTGCGAATAGCGGCATTGTAAAAGGAGCTGCTAAATCACTCGCACCTTTAGGAGCAGGTCTTAGTTATTATAGTAACTATTCTACAGCGAAAGACGAAGGACTAGACGACGGTGCAGCTGCAGGTAGGGCAACAGTTGACACGGCAATCGATTTAGCGATCGGCGGCGCAGTACAAGTCGGATTCACTGCAGCCGGTACAGCGCTAATCCCAATACCGGGTGTAGGTACCGCAGTCGGTGTAGTGGCAGGAATAGCAGTGAACTCCTTATTGAATGTTAAATTTGGAGATGACGATAAATCAGCAATGGACCATATTAAAGGGTGGTTCCATTGAGCGAAGAAAGGGTGCATTTGATGTCCTCCAAACGAACAGTAGAAGATTTCGAAGTTCTAAGAGGACCTCTTGAATCAGGTAGGCAGCGCCCCTCTGCTTTGGCGGGTGTCCTGGTTCTATGCGTATTCCTCCAGGCATTACTATTTTCACTGGAATACTTTGTTGCAGGAGATGTGACAGCATAT
This sequence comes from Sporosarcina sp. FSL K6-1540, assembly GCF_038620285.1. Classification (NCBI taxonomy): domain Bacteria; kingdom Bacillati; phylum Bacillota; class Bacilli; order Caryophanales; family Caryophanaceae; genus Sporosarcina; species Sporosarcina sp. FSL K6-1540. The sequence goes on along the minus strand of NZ_CP152018.1, from coordinate 1,009,408 downwards.
CCATACAAAGATGAAATATTGAAGGTTCATTTCTGGATAACGGCGGGACTTATTGTGCTGTCTCTTATTTATGCAATTCCGGCAGTGTATAAAAGAAGTGGCAAGGTCCAGTATTTACTGTCCATCTTAGTGGCCCAAAACCTATTTTCCGTTTCTCTTTTTATCTGTGCATTATTTTTCATCGGAAAGAAAGGGGAAGGCTCGTCGGTTGCACCAGAATCACTTCTGAATTTCACCTATATCACACTCCTGATAGGGTTACTGGTTTTTATCGCAACATTCGTTCGTTTCGCTATTTTACTGCGCAATGGACATTATCGCAAAGGGTCGAAAAAAGATGAGCTTAGAACACGGTTTGAAACAAAATCGTACATACCAGCCGCTGTTCTTGGCGGAATTGGATTGGTCTTTGTGATCCAGTACATTGCCAGGACCTCTGCAATCACAGATATCAATATCATGGTTGTCATTGCGATAGGCATTTTACTGTTCTACGTCATGCTATTCATCCTGCCCGAGCAGCTCGTCATCTTGTATTGCAAGTTCCGTTTTAAAAGCTTTAATTTTAATGAACAAGGAAAATTATATAACGAAAAGTGATGTTAGAAAGGGTGTTTGTAAATGGGAATCGAAAAACGTTCACTGATTTTCAATAACGTACTAACATATGAAACAGAACAAAAAAAAGAGAACTGGCAAGAAGCCATCTTCATGCTAGAAGAGTTCACGCTCAATAAAGATGTCTACAAAAACGGTCCGGTGTTTTTCTCGTTTGTTCAAAACCTAGGGGATGAAACGTCCGGGAAATTCACTTACTACTTGCCAATCAGCAGTCCAGTCGTTTTAGTAGAAGAGTCTGATTTTACTTTCCATGAAAACCTAAGCATCGGAAGTGCATTGGTCCTGCGGCAGGCTGATGAAAAAATGGATTTCGCCGCTGCCTATGAAGAAGTGAAGGCATACGCCAACACGCAACAAATCCAATTGGACACTACCTATTATTGCGTTTTACTGTATGTATACGGGGATATCATCATCGATCTCTATGTGCCGATAAAAGGGCAGGGCGATGCATGATGATTGCAGAAAACCATCAGATTGCATACCGCAATGTCGCGTCCAAACTATATAACTTTCTACCCGAAGAAATTGATCTTGCTTTAACGGATTTTGTCTCGATTCTAGATGGGTATGGCTATCAAATTACGGGACCGATGTTCTTTTCAATCATCAGCGATCCGACTGATGAAGTCATGACAGCTGAATTATTCCTTCCCATTAAAGGGAAGCATTTTACAATACCGAAGGAAGCAGAAGTTAATTTCCACAGCTATTTCCTAGTTGACCGTATGCTCACGACACGAATCAAAGGCGATTTTGAAGTGGAAGCACAGGTGAAGTATTGGGAGCTCATGGAGTATTTGAACACACATGAAAAAACTCAAAAAACACCTATTTTTGTTGAGTACAAAAAAAGCCGCGCGGGGCAGACCTATACGGAGATGAGTGTAGGGGTTTTATAATACTTATTAAGAAGATTAGGTCAAAAAAACCTTGACTGGCTTTAAGTCTTTCAAGGTTTTTTGAGTTTGGAGGTGTGCTATTCGTTGCTACTGTCATCCGATTTTCTATTTTATTGAAAAGAGGGAAGTATCGAAAGGGATCGAAACGAGATGGACTCCTAGCGAAATTCGAAACGAAAACGTATATTCCAGCCGTTATTATTGGAGGTACTGGACTTGTGTTTATCGTTCAATTTGTCGTGAGAACGTTCAATTTGGCTGATATCGAAGAGGCTGTCATAACAGTCCTATGATTTGCCGTATTCTATACGATGATTTTTGTATTGCCCGAGCAGCTCGTCATTTTGTATTGCAAGTTCCGCTTCAAAAGCTTTAATTTCGATAAAAGGGGTTATATGAACTCTGAAGACTAAGATGTAGGAAAGAAGTTCTTTTCCATTATGAGCAATCCCACTGCCGAACTGTTTATTCCAATTGAAGCAGAAGAGGAAATTAATTTTAGCAGTTATTTCCTGAACGACCGCATGATTATGACTCGACTAACAGATGACTTTGATGCCCAATCACAGGTAACGTTTTGGGAGCTTCTCACCTATATTGAAGAGCATGAAATGAGTCGGAAAACGTCTATATTCATAGAGTTCAAAGAAACGAATGCAGGGCAAACCAATGTGGAGATGTCTGTAGGGGTGCAATGATGAACAGGCGATGCGTTACTATTTGCAATTTGATTAGGAGGATTCGCATGAAAAAAACCATATTTTTTTTGATAGTTGTTTTACTATTGGCAGGATGTGCCTCAAAGGATAATAATAGGGAAAAAGGGGCTGAAGAAAAAGTGGATAAAACAGTTGAACAAGAAACACTTTCATTACAATTATTGAAAGCAGACGAAGAAGCAGGGGTAACGATTGAAAATAGCGAAGTCTATAAAGAGTTAAATCGAATGATTACGGAAAATGCAGATATGGGACTCGCCAATGATTTCAGTATTAATATTATCGACATTGTGGATAGTGGAACAGAAAACGCTTCATTGCTTTTCCTAGCCATCAACCGCCTGGATGAACCCATGAAAAACATCAAGTTCGACTATACATTAGGTCATGATAATGGTGCATTTGTGTGGGAGGGCGTTGAAGTGGACCTTTCCGAGCAAGAAACAGGTATCATTCAACCGAATCATGCAGTTCCATTCTCTCTGAGCATAACGCCTGAACAAGAAGCACTCATCGACACACTTGAACAAGATAACCAAGTCGTGAAGATGGATAACTTTAAATTTGATTCAGTAAATTAATGAAAGCGTTGCAATGCTACTTATGATTGCAACGCTTTTAGTTGTTCGTATTTATAATTTAATTGGCGATGCAATAAAAAAGAGAACAACAGGTATCATTAATAAAGTTTCATCTTGGTATAACGGATAGGAGAGTATCAAAATCGGGGAAAATAGAATCGATACAATTACATTATCTTATTTAAAATTCCAAACGCCTAAGGAAAACAGATCTAATATTATTTGTTTTTTCTTAATATTATTATATGTAATTGGTGTAATTCCAATTTTAGGAGTACCATTTTCGTTTATTTATTTTATGGCGGCAATTGTGCCGGTAGCAATCCTACAAATTTGGGCATTACTTTATTTATTCGCCCCATACAAATTTGAGAAGTCCTATTATCTCTTTTTTGGTGTATATGGGGTTGTTAATACATATGTCTATTTTTTAGCAATACAAAAGTTATTGTATCTTCACTTAGGAGCAGAAGGGAAAGGACCTTTTATTATTGGATTTCTTCTCTTTATCGGCTTACTGGTAACGATGAACTGGTTGAATATAAAGGCGCTGTACACAGGAACATATCATAAAATGCAACAGATGGAGAGTATTAATGTTAGATGGTTATCATTCGCAGGATTAGGATATGTAATCGGCCAACTTATATTAACGTTTGTCTATAGTGAATCCGCAAAAATGATGATTTTCATTTTTTTAATTTCACTATTATCAATTATAACTGCATATTTTTCTGTATATCTGCATCGTTACTTTTATATTGTCAAAAACAAGGGTCTTGTAAAGCAGGTTTATCCGGAATTTAGTTTACCACTGAAAGAAAGACAAGACGGATCTAAAAAAAGTAATAGAAAGAAGTGAAGATATGATTCCAGAGTTTACGGAAAATGATATTTTCGTTATGTTGCAAACGCTGAATACAAAGTCAATCATCGGTTTTTCCAATCCATTTATAGCGTTAACAAAATAGGAAATAGAAAAGGAATGGGAGAAAACGTATAAGAAACTTCATCTTCGTGGGCTTGTTAACCTCGTCGACGGTGAAGTTAAGTTAGAGGAAGGGTTCGCCAATGCGCTCTGGATTATGTCCAGAACGAATTTGACTGTGGAAATTCTTACTGACGGAAAAAAGAAAAGCGTATTTTATTTCGGTACAGAGAATGTAGTTGAATGCTCTAAAACTTTGGGGAATAATTACACGCTCTATATGCACGCGGCTCCTAACGACACATGGAATGGCGTCATCTATCCACGTATACTTACTGGCGTTGAAAAACAACACGTGCAAATGAAGGATAGGATTCTTATTCCGACATCTATGAATAATACATGCGTGGAAAAAGATGTAGTTTTGGATACCGAAAAACTAGGGCTGTTCAATGAAAGTCCTAATTTGAACAGCGTAACTAAAAAGTTGAATCATTCCATTATAGTAAACTTATACATAGTCGACAGTAATTTTTAATCATGATTGGAGAGTCTCGAAATGAAGAAGCTACTTAGAATTTTATTCGCCGCAATACTATTAGTGGGGTGTAATGGCGACAATGACCAAAAACCGCAGACGGGAGAGGAAGAAAACGTGAAAAAAGAGATAGAGCAACAAGCACTTTCGATGCAAGTATTGAAAGCGGACGAGGAAAATGGCGTCACGTTGGAAGAAGAGATGTATCAACAATTGTCCGGACTTGTAGAAGCCAATCCCGATATTGGGGTTGCGGAAGACTTTAGTATTCATGCAATTGACTTTGTAGAAAAGAGTGCAGGCGAGAGTGTCATGCTATTTTTAGGAATTAACCGATTGGAAAAGGGAATCAAAAATATTACGTTAGAATACACGTTGGGCGTTGAAACGGAGGATACTGTAAAATATGTATTCAATCGTGAAAAAGTAGACCTATCCGAATCATTTGCAGGTGTTATTCAGCCAAACCATGCGATTCCATTTACTGTTCCGGTTACACCAGAGGGGAAAGAACTACTTCAATTGATGACTGAAGAAAACAAAACTGTGAAAATTGAAAACGCTAAATTCGAATTGGAAAAATAACTAAAATGCTACAGATTTTCACGAAGTTGTAGCGCTTTTATGTTTAGAGAATTTTTGGAGGTCTAGAAAACGTGAAGAAAATAATAAGGAACGTATGGGAAGTATTGAAGCAATCTGCTTCGGAAATAAAGGCGAATTGGAAGTTTAGTCAACTCGTTCAAGGAAGAAGTAAAAAGATGAAAATGTATGGATTAGTTTATATGAATACCTGTTTTTTTCTTGTCTACGCAAGTCTTTGTTTTATTTCTATGATTTATATTCTGTTTGGTATCATAGGCGGCACAATCCTAGGAATCACGGAAAGCCCATATTGGTTCTTGTTATTTCTATTGCCAGTAGCCGCGCTGCCCTTTTTGTATTTTGTACATAGCATTTGGACCTCAAACTATTCCGGCTTTAAAAAGGAATATTTAAAAACACATTCGATTCAAGTACCTCAAGGGGATTGAATTTTCCAGTGCATTCCTATTGGCTGATATCGGGGATGCCTTCATAACAGTCATATGCTTTGTTTTATTCTATACGATGATTTTTGTGTTGCCGGAGCAACTCGTTATCTTGTATTGCAAGTTCCGTTTTAAAAGCTTTAATTTTAATAAGAGAGGTAGCTTATAGAATGAAGAATATGTAAAGAAACTATGCGGGGTGGACCTATACGGAGATGAGTGTAGAGCCCTTGAAGTGTCCAACGAATCGCCGCAAGTCTCCAACCAATTTTGAAAAGTGTCCAACCAACGAAGGAGCGTCCAACCAAACCTTCGAAGTGTCCAACCAATCGCCGCAAGCCTCCAACCATTCTCGAAAAGTGTCCAACCAACGAAGGAGTGTCCAACAAAACTCTCGAAGTGTCCAACCATTCGCCGTAAGCCTCCAACCAACGAAGGTGTGTCCAACAAAACCTTTGAAGTGTCCAACGAATCGCCGCAAGTCTCCAACCAATTTTGAAAAGTGTCCAACCAACGAAGGAGCGTCCAACAAAACTCTCGAAGTGTCCAACCAATCGCCGTAAGCCTCCAACCATTCTCGAAAAGCCTCCAACAAACAAAGGAGTGTCCAACAAAACTTTCGAAGTGTCCAACCAATCGCCGTAAGCCTCCAACCATTCTCGAAAAGTGTCCAACCTAAGCATGAAATTGTTCTTTTACCTAGATTGTGAGGTATTCTAAATAGTGTGACTACATTTAAGGGAGGCTTTTTTCCATGAAATATACGCAAATTAAACATACCGAACTCAACGCATCCAACATTATTATGGGGAATATGCGTTTGACACAGCTTTCTTTAACGGAAATAGAGCAGTTAATCCGCACTGCACTTGATGAAGGGATTAACTTCTTTGATCATGCAGATATTTATGGTCAGGGTCGGTGCGAAGAATTATTTGCCGAGGCAATCCAAATGAATCCAAGCATCCGTGAAAAAATGATTTTGCAAAGTAAATGTGGCATCAAAGGCCAAGAAAACTACTTTGATTTTTCCAAAGAACATATCCTCGACTCAGTTGACGGTATTTTAAAGCGTTTAAACACGGATTACTTGGACCTGCTACTCCTTCATCGTCCTGATCCATTAATGGAGCCTGCTGAAGTTGCCGAGGCATTTGAGAAATTGCATAGCAGCGGAAAAGTAAAACATTTCGGGGTGTCGAACCATAACCCAGCACAGATCGAACTGTTGCAAAAATATACACCACATAAATTAGTAGTCAACCAAATTCAGTTTAGTATTGCACACACACCGATGATTGACGCGGGAATTGCGTTAAATATGAATATAGATCAAGCTATCAATCGTGATAGCAGTATACTAGAATACAGTCGTTTGCATGATATCACGCTACAAGCATGGTCACCATTTCAAAATGGGTTCTTTGCTGGTCCATTCCTTGGTGACTTAGAGAATTTTTTAGAGTTGAATAAAGTGATTGACGAAATTGCTGCCAACTATGACGTAACAAACACGGCCATCGCAACCGCCTGGATTAGCCGCCATCCAGCTAACATCCAAGTCGTACTCGGAACAACGAATCCCCAGCGATTAAAAGACGCATGTAAGAGCACGGATATTAAGTTAACAAGGAAAGAATGGTATGACATTTATAAAGCAGCTGGAAATATCGTTCCATAACAACACCATTATCAATTACAACGAAAACAACCTCCTGACCGGATTATCGGTCGGGAGGTTGTTCTGGTTTGAACCAATCATACCTCCACGCCAACCGATCATATCCCGCGTGGCCCAATCATGTATCCGCGCTAACCGATCATATCCCACGTGGCCCAATCATGTATCCGCGCTAACCGATCATATCCCACGCGACCCAATCATATCTCCGTGCTAACCGATCATATCCCGGGGAGACCGATCATATGTCCGCGCTAACCAATCATATCCCACGGGTCCCGATCATATGTCCGCGCTAACCGATCATATCCCACGGGTCCCGATCATATGTCCGTGCTAACCGATCATATCCCGGTTAGCCCGATCATATGTCCGCGCTAACCGATCATATCCCACGCGATCCAATCATATGTCCGTGCTAACCGATCATATCCCACTGCAGACCAACCATAGATGATACCGAATGCCGCCCGTACAATCCTACTACTGAGAATTATCGATAGTTGTGCGAGGAAGGCAAGCCGGAAATTAGCGCAAATCCATTCAAAGTTTGGAAGCACTTAGTTGCTTCCAAGGAGCTATATAAACAGTAGAATATCGGACAAACTTTGGACCTTCAAACCTAATCACGATATTAAAGTAATATCTCACTATAATAATAGGCGCACTATTCAAATTAGTTTAGAATTCGAAGTAAATTCACTGTCAAACAATTTGTAGATTTGTTATATTAAATCTGTAGTCTGACAATCTACAAACAATATGAAAAGGGGGAGTTAAGTAGTGAAACGGTTTTTAGTAGCATTTTTATCCATCTATATGGCAATTGCGATGGCATTGCCAGCATCAACGTTAGCTGCCCAAACAGTTGATACTGTCCAAGTTAGCCAAGCGACCCAACTAGAGGTTAGCCAATCCCTATTCTCACTTACGGAGATTCGCGATGTAGAGTTGGAAGTTGATTTTGGAAAGAAAGTAGACCTAACCAAACTGGAATTTCAATTTGGTGGGAAAAGTCTATCGGAGTGGAAGATGTGGGATGCGAAAGCGGAATCATATTCTGGGGATCCATTCATCATTGTTAAAAAAGAACCACACTATGTCGGCGGAACAACTAAGATCGCCGCTGAACTAGAGTTTGGACTACCTTTTAATACAGACAATCTATCAACACGGTCAATCCGTGTCATCTACAAAGAGCTAATTGGAGACTATGAACTTGCTCTGGTTGATGCTGCAAATGATTTAAATGCATCAACGACTGTAAAGTTGAATGTCTATGACCAATATCTCGACTGGGAAGCTATTAAGCCATCTATTGATAGTATTTTTGCCGAGTCAAATAAATTAAACGATCGCTATTTAGAGTATCAAAGCCCAGGTAAATCTGTCGAGGGCCGCGACTTTCACCTTGTAGTACTTGCAAAAGATAAAGAAGCAGTGGATAAGTATCTCAATCAAACACTACCGACTGCGCTTGAAAATCCGGAAGAACTAATGAAGAAGATTAAAGACGGCACGATGGGTGATTATCAAGTTCCAGTCTGGTTCAATAATATCCATCCAGATGAAGTGGAAGGAATCGACTTCCAAACAGAGCTGCTAAAGAAATTCGCGATGGAATCACAAGTTGAATTCACATCAACGGATAAAAATGGTGATTCTGAAGAAGTCATTTTGGATATGGACAAAGTATTAGACAATATTATTTTTATCTTTAACTTTTCACATAACCCGGACGGACGTGTCCTGAATACACGCGCTAATGCACTTGGATTTGATTTGAACCGTGACAATGCTTACCAAACACAGGTCGAAACGATTCAATTGAATCAGGAAATTGCGAAGTGGACTCCGCTTACAATGGTAGAAGGGCATGGCTATGTAAATGGATTCTTAATTGAACCGGCTACACCGCCGCATAACCCGAACTTTGAATATGATTTACTTATTAAAAGCATGACTGAACAGGCACATGAAATGGGGAAAGCGGGAATTGGTAATTCTAATTTAACTTCTTATTTCCTAGCTTCAGAAGGCTATAAAGATGGATGGGATGACATGGGTCCTTCCTATACACCTATCTTTTCAATGCTTCATGGAACTCTTGGACATACTGTCGAGGTGCCAAATTTAAGTCAGGACTCATTACGCGCTATGGTAGGTACTGGCTTTGGAGCGACAAACTATGTCCTTGAGAATAAAGACGAGTTATATTTAAACCAGCTTGAAATCTTTAGTCGTGGAATTAAAGGACAAGACAATCGTCTCGTTGATCCATTGTTAACGAATGCAGCTGGAGAATCAATCGGTCGGGTTCGCGGGAATAATGAAAACTTCTTCCCGGATTACTATGTATTACCGGCTGATGCAAGAAATCAGAAGAACGTGCTAGAAGTTTATAATATGGTAACGTATTTAATCCGCAACGGTTTAACAGTTGAACAAACGACTAAAGACATAATGATTGAAGCAACTACTTATCCGAAAGGAACTTATGTTGTTCCGATGAAACAAGCAAAGCGCGGCTTGGCGAATGCGATGCTTTATAAAGGCGATGACGTTTCTGATTGGGAAGCAATGTACGATCCCGTAGTCGTTAATTTCCCAGCGCTTAGAGGTTTTGACGTCGTTGAAGTACGTTTTGGAGAAGAAGAAGGATTCGAAGGACATACAACAAAGGTTAGTGCAATCGAAGTTCCAGCAAGCGAAGTTAAGAAAACGGCTACTAGACAAGTACTAAAAAACACTAATAATGACACAATCAAACTTGTGAACAAACTCCTTGCAGAAGGAAAACAAGTCGGCTTGGTGCAAGAGGAAAAATTCGGATTCCGTAAAGGCGATTACGTAGTTAATACAAGTGATTTACTCTCCTACGTCGAGGATTATACCTTTGAAGCGAATCCTTTACCAGCATACAATGCGTTTGAAATAAAGTGGATTTCGGAGCCAAAGGTAGCAGGAAGTGGTTCTAGTCAATTGGCATTTTCGTTGAAAGAGCTAGGCTTTAAGCTAGTTGATGAGAAAAATGCAGAAGTCATTATCTCTGATAGTACTTTGCCGAAAGATTTATCAGGTAAAACGTTCGTAGGTATTGGTAACAGTGTACTAAAAGCCGTTAAAGATACAAAGTTACTTGAAGGATTCGATTATGTAACGACTCAAGGTGGACATGAAGGACTTGTGAAAGCGACAGTAAATGTCAATCACCAATTAACTTCTGGTTATAAGGCAGATGAGCTTCTATATACAACGAGGGGTTCATGGATAACTGAAGTGCCTGTGGATGCTGAAGTATTGGCAACAGTCAAAAATACGGATGATTTCTTCGTTTCGGGATGGTGGCCTGGACATGAAGGAGCGCAGGGGCAAACATTCGCCTTTACGCAGCAGTTGGAAGATTCAACAGTGACGCTATTTGCGAACGACTTAGCATTTAGAGCCCACACGAAATACTATTACCGCATGCTTGCGAATAGCATCTATGCTTCGGCAAGTGAAGATACAACGCCAGAGTGAGTAGTTGATACGAAACCGGCTACCGCCAAGTTAAATTCGAAGCAAAATAGAAAATTTCAAAGTATTAAGGGGACCCAGTCATTAATAAAATGACTGGGTCTATTTACTTGTGCTAAATTGAAATCTCTAGGATTTGTCATTTTCATAGGCAGGCCATTTATATACGAGCCCGAACCGATCATATCCGTGTGCAGCCGATCAAATCCCACGCGAACCGATCATATCCGCGTGCAGCCGATCAAATCCCACGCGACCCGATCATATCTCGACGTAGCCGATCAAATCCCAAGCGACCCGATCATATCTTGACGCAGTCGATCAAATCCCGCGCTAACCGATCATATCTCCACGCAGCCGATCATATCATGACGCAACCGATCATATCCCACGCGAACCGATCATATATCAGCCCCAACCAGTTTTTTCAGGGTATTCAATAAACTCAAAGTCTGTTAAGGTAATTATATAGTTCAAGAGGGATGCCTTCAGCCTGATCGCTATGAATGATTGGGATAAAGGAAGGCGTTTTTTCATGCCTATAAACAGGTTCATACCCAAGAGGGTTAATTGAAAAGGAGGTTTTTGTTATGAAGAAAGTATTTACTGTCTTGCTGGCATTTACTATTGCGATAGGCTTCTCATTCAGTTCGGTGAATGTTGAGGCGGCTAGCCCGAAAGTCGTGACATATAAAAATTGCACAGAGTTAAACAAAGTGTATAAAGGCGGCGTAGCAAGATCTGCATCTATTAAAAATGTAGGCGGGGAAACGAAGTACAAGCCATTTGTATCTCAGGCAATCTATGATGCGAACAAAAAAAGCGACCGCGATAAAGATTTAATCGCGTGTGAAAAGTAACTATAAAAGTAACGTAACAGCTTCAGTCCAGATGGATAGGAGCTGTTTTTTACTATAGTATCTGGCTAGGCTTGGTTGTTGTTACCCTAATTCGCACTTCAAATTCATATGTATCCGCTCCCGATGTTTCTTCTCACCAGCTACTTTTATACCGAATTACTGCACATATTCTGCGAGTGTCAATCCTCTCCTATACAATAAGTGGACAGACTTTTAAGTGCACGTTTGACTATTAATTTATTCATTCAGCTATAACGGGAGCCACTAAACCGTGCACGATACATTGTATTCCAAGGTGATTAAATCATAGTTCATTAGCAGTGGTTAAAATAACAGTAATTCGTTACGGATTACTTATGTTGTGTAAGTGGGGTAGTTGCATTACGATAACTAAGTGTTACTGAAGGAAATTCCTTCATATAATATATCTTCCACTGTTAATCATCCACGGAAATTTAGAATTGAAGTTAAGATGCTTCTTGGTCATAATAGAGAAGAAGAGCTTTGATGATCTATTTTTAATTGTGATAGCTGAAGAGGCTCACCTAATGGGAAATGAGTTACTGCCCTATCTTGATAAAAGATGAGTGGGAGTTGAAAGTGATAGACTGTTATTGAACCCGTAGAAAGAAGTCGGACATGTTAGATGAATGGTAATTTATGACTTAAATTGATAAAACCACCTAGAAGGGGAGAATGTCGAATTGGTAATTCCGTTAACACTAAATCAATCACATGTATCTATAAGTAAGCTTGAGGAAGTATTTGGTACACAGGTGAAAACGATTCATCAAGAAATGAATAAAGGTACTTCTGAAGGTGCTGATTATTTGGGGTGGAAGAATTACCCGAATGAGATTTCGTCACATGAATTAGAGGATGCTCTGAAGGCGGCGAAAAAACTTCGTGAAAATGCAGATTTGGTTGTTGTCATAGGTATTGGAGGTTCTTATTTAGGAGCGAAAGCGATTCAAGACGCGCTATCACCGTATTTCGAAAAAAAGTCGGATGATCCTGAAGTACTCTTTGCTGGCCAAAACTTGAGCGGTGCTTATATGAAACAATTATTAAGCTATATGGGGAGTAAAGAAGTTGCCATTATTGTTATTTCGAAATCTGGAACAACGACGGAACCTGCAATTGCTTTCCGGATTATGCTTGAATATATGGAAAACCGTTATGGTTCATCCGCAAGCGAACGAATTGTTGCGATTACCGATAAATCAGAAGGTGCCTTGAGGGAAATGGCTGTCCGTTCAGGATTTACGTCTTTCATCATACCAAATGATATTGGGGGCCGTTATTCCGTTCTCACGCCAGTTGGTTTAATCCCTCTTGCAGTAGCTGGTGTCGATATTGAACAACTCCTTGCAGGAGCAAAAAAAGCCATTCATGATCTCTCGAACGCAAATATAGGTTCGAATATAGCTTATCAGTATGCTGCTTTACGAACGCTACTGTTATCTGAAGGCTACAATGTCGAAATTTTAGCGAGCTTTTCCCCATCCTTTGAAACTTTCCATGAGTGGTGGAAGCAGCTCTTTGGTGAAAGTGAAGGGAAGGGCGGAAACGGTATTTTCCCTGCCGCCGTCGCATATCCTACCGACTTACATTCCCTCGGTCAATATATACAAGATGGTCAACGGATGCTCTTTGAAACGTTTGTCCATTTCACAGAAGAAGCGGAGGATTGTGCGATACCTTCATCCAAAGAAAACTTGGATGGCTTGAATTATCTATCGGATAAAACATTAAATGAAATAAATGAAGTAATGATGCATGGGGCTATGGAGGCGCACCGAGATGGAGGCGTACCTTTACTACGTCTTGAAGTGGCTAAGCAAGATGCCTATCATGTTGGTTATCTCATATATTTCTTCCAACTTTCATGTGCAATGAGTGCTTACTTGCAGGGCCTAAATCCTTTCGACCAGCCAGGGGTTGAAGAATATAAAAACAATATCTTTAGATTGTTGGAGAAGCCCGGGCATGTAATAGCGGCTCTATAACAGGTGTAAGTTTTAGTAATCCACAACTTAATAAAATGAAGATCAGACATGTACGTAAATGTCTGATTTTTTTTTGTATATAGGAAATGATTGGGCTGCGGGGGGGATGTGATTGGTTATGTGGGGGTTATGATCGGTTGGCGGGAAATATGATCGTGCGTGTGGTAGTAATGATCGGTTGGCGGAATATATGATCGTTCGTGCGGCGTTACTGATTGGTTGGTAGGATATATGATCGCGCGTGTGGTGTTACTGATTGGTTGGCAGGATATATGATCGTTTGTGTGGCGTTATGATTGGTTGGCGGAATATATGATCGTTTGTGTGGCGTTATGATTGGTTGGCGGAATATATGATTGTTCGTGCGGCGTTACTGATTGGTTGGCAGGATATATGATCGTTTGTGTGGCGTTATGATTGGTTGGCAGAGGATATGATCGTTCATGCGGGGTTATGATCGGTTGGCAGGTTATATGATCGTTCACGCGGCGGATTTGATTGAGGATAAACATTTAGCTAATAATGGATAAATACTCCATAGGGAGCGTGCACAAGGAGATAATTCTCTTTTGTGACAACAAAAAGTACAGAGGGAAAATTCGAGGCGATTCTTTCAGGCTAGCACAAGACTTTTGTAAACGAATGAATTACAATAGTATTCATAAGATAACAAAAACCGACAAATTTCGATAAAATGTAGGTTTTTTGTGGATTGCTCTAAAGGGAAGAGGGTTAATTTCATTTGTTACATTATGAAACGCATAACTTAGGTCCTCAGCATGAGTGGGTTGTATTTCTTCATGGCTTGGGTGGAAATTCGAATATATGGTATAAACAAATAAAAGAGTTTAAAAAGCATTTCAACCTGCTCTTCATTGACTTAAGAGATCATGGCGGTTCCGCTAATTATGAACCCGAAATGCTAACATATACACCTGAAATTTTAGCTAAAGATGTCGTAAAGGTAATGGATTGCCTTTCTATTGAAAAGGCTCACTTTGCCGGGATTAGTTTGGGTTCTGTTGTCTTACATGCGATGCATATTTACGCACCCGGTAGAATTAAAAGCATGATTTTAGGTGGTGCAATTATCCGTTTAACAAGTGTTGCGAAAGTGATTCTGAGAACAGGAAATTTGCTTAAAAGTGTGGTCCCCTACATGTGGTTGTATAAAACATTTGCACGTATCCTTATGCCTAAAGCACACCATAAGAAGTCAAGGGATGTTTTCATCCTAGAAGCAAAGAAAATCCGTCAAAAAGGGTTTATTAAATGGTATCGATTTGCTGCCAAGGTTTGTGAAATTTATCCGCGAATTGATTGTGAAAAACATGAAATTCCCAAGATGTACATCATGGGTGATCAAGACTATATGTTTCTTGGCCCGGTTGAAGAAGATACGATAAAGGATAAAAGCGCTAGATTGCATATTATTGAGCAATGCGGCCATGTCTGTAATATTGAGAAGCATAAAGAGTTCAATCAAATAGCCATACAGTTTATCAAGGAACAAGTTAAAGTGGAGCAGGAATTATTAGCAACTAGTAAGCTTGTTAGTATTGCGTAATGTTAAATGAGGACCAGCCTGGATTGTGAGGGCTGGTTTTTTGTGCTAGTTAAAAAGTAAGAAAAATATATTTCGAGAGTATATTTATATAGACGGCACTTACAAAAAGAATGTTCTTCCAACACCGCTTTGTCGCTTGGTGATGGCCTCACGCAATAAGCCCATCAGAAGATCACTGTCGGTCTTATTGCTTCGGCTCACACTTGTCGCTCCTTCGCTAGATTTGTTCATTATACTAATGAAGGTGTAGCAACCAGTTCACTCCAAATAAGTAATACCGAACATTTACAACCCCATTGTAGAAAGTATGTTCCTAAGCATGTTATGATTATAGTAAAGATACGTAAAAGAATAGTGAAAAGGGTGGAAGCGTCATGGATAAGAAAGAACAACAGTTATTTGCACACTACTACAACAAATTTGTTGAAAGAAGTTTTGATGAAAAGGACTTCTATAGTTTCATGATGTTGGTTCGAGACGATGCGCATGGAATTGATAGTGTTAATGGGCTTGCTGATTTCATCGCGCTAAGGGAGAAGAGCTCGGGATATGTAGGGGAGTACCTAGGAGACTGCAAACAGGTTATCGCAAATTTGGGTAATGGGGTCAAAGCTAAAAAAATTGAGGATATCTTCTCGTTTAAAGAAATAAGGAATGGTTTTAACGCGCTGTTTTTGAAAAATGGCTTTGAGAAGTTACCTGCTGAAATCATCAATGATTTCATTTTATGCACAATTTCTTTATTGCAGGACGTGAAATTAGTATCGGGTAATTTGAATAAAGAAGTGGGACATCTGAGTTTTGCTGTTTCCAGCAAAGAAGTATTTTTGATGGGGAACATGAAAACATTAAACAAAGGTCGCTATATTCCAGTTACATTTCAAGTTTTGTCTGTCAAGAATAGCTACGAGGCAATAACACCACAGGACAAAAATGATACACCGTATTTGTTTAACGAGGAACTGATTGAGGTTGTAAATATCGAAGGAAATCTTGTAATAACGTTTCCGGAATAACTTTCTGGTGCAATGAAGAAAGTACAAAGCAAAACCAGCCAAGATAATAAATGGCTGGTTTTTCCGTTCTAAGCTATGTATTACGCGGCACTACTGGACAATCTCCAGTCAGATTATGCTTGGTATTCTTTTTCACCTTCCGTCGAAAGTGCCCCCGTGCGGGACAGAGGAGTGCCGCCTCTCTGTGATTAGTAGTATATGCGCGAATGCCTAGACATATACCTGTTGATCGTCTCACCGGTGTAACGAACAAATCTAGCGACAAGCGGTGTTGGAAGAACATTCTATTTGTTAAATGCCGACTATCTATATAAGTTGAACTAATGATCTTATAAATCTCCAGCGAAGGCGTCTACTGGGGTAGCCGAAGCAATAAGACTGACAGTGGTTTTCTGTCCGGCTTATTGTGGGAGGCATCCCCTAGCGCCGAGCGTTGTTGGTAGGATTCTTTATTTCAACTTATATAGTACAGATTTTAGTGTGCTACTGCTGAATGGGTAGTGGCCTTTTTTGAGAAAATCCACCAAGTAGTAGCTTTCCATGTGGTATCAATTTTTGAATGATGATTGAAACCACGATTGGAATGACCAATCCAAATCCTGTGAATCCAATAATGCCATATGTGAAGTAATCATTTAACAAAATATCTGTAAAGATGTGCAAGTACATGATCGTTAGGGAGTGCTTCTCGATCCTTTGCAGCCAATTGAGTGACAGTTGAGTAGCGATGAGTTGGAATACGCCCACCAATACAAGTGTGAATGAAAGTGGAATGATCAAATCTAAAACGAAATGTTCATAACGCAAAAATTTCATGCTCAAATGATAGTCAATTACATTAAAGTTATCAAGCAAAACTGCTGTCACACTACCGATCAATCCCGCGGTTAACCATCTTTTCGAAACATTCATCCAAATACTCTTCATATAATAACCGAGTGAAAAATAGACGACTGCCATGAGTGCAACATCGATGTTCCAAATCATTGGGATTGTTTGAGAAGCAGTATCTGGTGATCCACCAATGACGCGCATCGCAAACAAACTTTCAAAATGGGCAATACTATAAAAGATAGCCAAAATAATAATTTGTTTCGTACGACTAAAGTATTTTGTCATCCATAAGAAGAACAAATACGTAAAGAAAAGCGTAGTTACAAACCAGAATACACCATATGCACCACGTGCAAAACGTCCGCCGACAGCGAGTGTCCACAAATCATTTACATACCATGATAGATCCATATTGCCTGAACCAATTTCTATCCCGTAACGAATCAGCGTAATGCTGACGAGGAAAAACAAATAGGGGACAATCAATTGCATAAAACGTTTTTGAATGGACAGTTTCATTAAGCCCTTTTCTACAACAGGCTTAAAAAACAAACCACTTAAAATAAAGAATGCTGGCATGTGAAACCAATAGATATACTTCGCCAGTGGGAAATCGAGCTGTCCAGGATAATGACCAATGACGACAAGAATCATTAAAAATCCTTTGGTGACATCCACCCAGGATAAACGTTTCTTATTCATAATCAAACTCCTCAAGAAAATTGACGTATATCTAGTGTACAACGTATCAGTAGTTGGGAACGGTATGTAACAGAATTGACTCGGGATTGAAAGAAAGGTAGCAATGCTTGGAGATATTTCCTTGATTTATTACGGATAACTAATTTAACTGACTATTTAACGTGGTTGGATAGAGAAGCTACAGGGGAACTATCAAGGCACGCACCTTTCAAAGCAGCAATGTTCCAATATAATTGACTTAGAATCATCTATATTCAAAAAAACACCCCTCGATGATTTTTAGTCGGGGGGTGTTGTCTCGTCACTTCATGTATTCAATTTCAACTTATATCGCGTAATTACTTCCACAACCTCATCCCGAGTCTCATGCAACAATGGAAGGGCAATGTTTTTTTGTTCTTCTTCTATTCTATATGAAGGACCCGCTACCGTGATTGAGCCGATAATTGTGCTATCGACTAGTAGCGGAACTGCAAGTGCGACAACGTCAGGTGTATATTCACCTTGGCTTTCGGCCCAGCCATTTTTGCGAATTAAAGATAACTCATTACGCAAATCAGTAGAATCTGTCATCGTTTTCCCAGTGTATTTCACTAATTCACCAGTAATCACTTTTTCTCTGGTTTCTTCAGACATATATGCCAATATTGATCGGTAAGAAGCTCCTACATAAAGTGGAGCACGGCTGCCGGCTGAAACAGAGAACTTTACCTTGTTTTTAGGTTCGATTACCATCAGTGTGACAGCTTCTCCCTTATCCAGGACCGTTAGAAAAACAGATTCTCCTGTTTTCTCGCTTAATTTCTCTAGAATAGGGTTAATAAGAGTACTAATATTTAGTCCCTCATAAAAAACCGTACCCAATTCCCAAACAACTGAACCTAATGAGTATTGTTTAGTAATCGGGTCTTTACTGACGAAACCGTTCCGTTCCAATGTCTCCAGAATTCGATAGATATTGGTGTGATTCAGTTCCATTTCATGTGCTAATTCCCGGCCACCCCAAACAGGCTTGCTTTTGGAAAACATTCTCAATACCTCTAAAGCTAGATTCACTGTCTTTAACATTAATATACTCCTTTTATACGAGCAATTATAGATATTGGATATCATACTATCATCCTACTATTTTTCGTATAGGAAATCAATTACAGCCGCAGCATACACTTTTGCGCAGCGGATTATATCTTCTACTTGTACTTTTTCATTGTAGCCATGGATACTTGGAAGATAGGCAGGCCCGTATTGTAAGACTGGAATATTATAATCTCTAAAATGTCTTGCATCACTGCTTGCCCACTGCATAACGCCATAAGCTTCATGATCAGTAACGAACGTAATATTGTCCACAATTGCGCGGCAAACTGGATCTTCTGCAGAAGTGTAGTTAGCATGACTTTTAAATCCGAACAATCGAATGGAATAACGGATGCCTAAACTATCTAAAGCATCTTTTAGATACAGAGAAACTTCGTCATGTGTAATTCCGAATGGTAGGCGGCAGTCTACTTGTACTTTACAACTTTCTGGAATAATATTTGATTTTGTTCCACCTTGAATTGTTCCGATGTTAACCGTGATTTTTTCCAGCACAGGCTGAAATTTCAGTCTGTCTTTTTCAACTTCGCGCATATAGCGTTGGGATACTTCGATTAACGGTTTAATTTCATCCGGGATGGTAATGTTTAGATCCCATAAATCTTGAATTTTATCGATGGCTTTAATGGCATCAGTGATTGCATTATTCCCGGCAATTGGTGAAAGACTACCGTGTCCTGGTGTACCGAACACCTCGAGCTCAAACCAGTAAGACCCTTTTTGACCGATCGTCGGGTTGTACGGAGAAGAAGGTTCTGCGATGAGTGCACCATCGCCTGCAATCAGCTTGTTTTCGAGTAACCAAGGCACCCCGAATTCGCCACCCGTTTCTTCATCGGGAACTATCGCTAATGTTAATTGTCCAGGAAGCTGAATGTCCATCCGTTTCATTAGACCGTAAACAAAAATGAGTCCCGCTAGTCCAGCTTTCATGTCACTCGCACCGCGTCCGAGCATCCAGCCATCTACAACCTCACCAGAGAATGGATTGAAATCCCATTTCGTTAAATCGCCTGCTGGAACAACATCCGTATGCCCGCAATAAATGAGATTTTTACCTTCTTTGTTGCCATACGAAGAGATCAGGTTGAACATTTTGTCGCTTGCCTCGTGCCACTCAGGCTCTAAATCATATTGTTTTAAGTAATCTGTGATAAATTGGCTGATATCCGTAGAGTCTCCCGGTGGATTTTCACTTGGAATTTGGATAAGGGAACTGCATAGTTCAATTAGTTCGTCTTTTCTTTTCTCAACTTCATCGATTAATAATTGCTTGAGTGCTATTGTATCAGTCATACTGCTTCCACCTTACTTCCTTTTGTTTGGAGGTGATTCATTGTGCCGTATAGTTTTTCAATCAATTCAAATTCAGTCTCATCGTAGAAGTCACATTTACCTTCACCAAATGATTTTGCAACTTCGATTGCAAAACGAACAACTTGTTCAACATCAGTAGGGTGGGAAGCACCGGTTGCACAGCCGGCTACAGCCGTTTCTGTCGTAATTGCAACTCCGACAACCGGTGCATTCGTTGCAACAGCAGGCTGTAAAATACTGTTTACATGGTAAAGTCCATTGCCATAAGGCGTAATATCCTGTGTTGTAATAGGTAGTGTGACAGGCAGGATTCCTGCAGATTGTGTGTAGATGTGTAAAAGATCATCACTGACTTTTAGTATGTAACCAGCTTTTACTGTAGGTGTAATTGCAAATCCTTTATGGTTCGTGATCATATTTCCCTTTGTCGTGTCAATGGAGATAATAGCATCCATTTCAGCCGTAACTTCATGTTGATTCATCGCAAGGATGTCAACAGGCGAACCCATAAAAGCAACCGGCTCATGAGGAGTTGTCGGAGCATCTGGGCAAATATGTGTTGTTAACACGATATCGCCTTTCAGGTCATCACCTTTTCCAGACATATCAAGAAGTTTAGCAGCAGTAGAAATACATGCCAGCGCGCCATCTCCATCAGAAACGAAGCCCTTCATTTCCGGGCGTGCACCGATACCGCCTAAACGTCCGATAATACCGAGAGTAGGGGAAGTACCGCCTTTGGATTTTCCATTTTCGCCTGCAAGTGTAATTTTGATGAAATCAGTGGATCCTTTTTCACCGAAAACTGTTTCTACAGAAATGTCCCCGTTGGAAGAGATACCTTCCAAATAACTTTTGATGCTTTCTCCTGTTACAAACTTACTATCCATTAATTCAAGAACTTCCATTACGTGTTTGAGTGACATATTCATTTCCTCCTAGTTTTTAATATAGATGACAAGCGACTTGGTTTTCTGGTTCGATTGTCTGCAATACAGGTGCGTCGGTTTTACAAATATCCATCACATATTGACAGCGTTCATGAAAAGCACAGCCTGAAGGTGGATTAACCGGACTTGGTACGTCACCTGTCAAAATGACACGTTCCTTGTGTTCGAACGGATTTTCTTTTGGAATTGCAGAAAGCAGGGCCTTTGTATAAGGATGCTTCGGATCTTCGTAGAGCTGTTGGAAAGTACCTGTTTCAACGACTTTCCCTAAATACATAACTGCAATACGGTCACACATATAACGAACGACGTTTAAGTCATGTGAAATGAAAATATAGGTCAAGTTAAATTCCTTTTGTAAACTTTTAAGTAGATTGATGACCTGTGCTTGTACGGATACATCCAGCGCCGATACCGGTTCATCGCAAATAATGACATCAGGATTTAGCGCAAGAGCACGTGCAATATTGATACGCTGCTTTTGACCACCAGAAAATTCATGTGGATAACGGCGGGCATGGTAGCTACTTAGCCCAACTGTTTCTAATAGTTCATGCACCCGTTGTTTACGGCTTTCTTTCGTGCCAATATTATGGATAACTAAAGGTTCAGCAATTAAAAACTCAATCGTCTTCCGTGGATCTAGTGAAGCATCAGGATTTTGGAATACCATTTGTATCGATTTCCTTGCTGCACGAACATCTTTAGCGGATAAAGTTGCTAAATCTTTACCTTTAAACTCTACAGAACCAGCAGAAGGGTGAACAAGCTGATTGATTAGGCGTGCTAATGTCGACTTGCCGCAACCTGATTCACCCACAATACCGAGTGTTTCGCCTTTATAAACATCGAAGTTCACGCCATCAACAGCTTTGACACTTTGATGCGATTTCACAAAAGGAATGGCACTATGAATAGGAAAGTGTTTTTTTAAATCACGTACTTTTATAATCGATTCAGTCAACGTACATTCGCTCCTTTCTTTCTAAACGAGTCGTTGTCGTTTGGAAATGGCAGGATACAATATGATTCTCTTCTACTTCAATTGGCTCAGGTTTTGTTGTTAAACAAATCTCTTGGCCGAACGGACAGCGGTCATAGAAAGGACAACCCGGCATAGGTTTTCTCATGTCAGGAGGACTTCCCGGGATGGCAGGCAATTTCTCACCGTGAATTACGTCTTTTGTAATTTGTGACTCTAGTAACCCCCATGTATATGGATGGAGAGGGTTATTAAAGATTGTTTCTACCGTTCCGGATTCAACAGTTGAACCGGCGTACATGACAATCAATTTGTCGCACATTTCCCAGACAACACCGAGGTCATGCGTGATCATGATGATAGATGTATCGTTTGTTTGTTGCAGTTTTTTCATCAAATCTAGAATTTGCGCTTGTACCGTAACGTCCAGTGCAGTTGTAGGTTCATCTGCAATCAATAACTTTGGATTACATGACAATGCAATCGCAATCATAACCCGCTGCCTCATGCCCCCCGAAAACTCGTGCGGATACATGTTAATTCGCTTTTGAGGTTCCGGAATGCCGACCACTTTTAACATTTCAATCGCTTCTTTTTTAGCATCTTTTTTGGATATCACTTTATGGTTTCGAATCGCTTCGATGATTTGATTGCCAACTTTGAACACTGGATTCAAGCTCGTCATTGGATCTTGGAAAATCATTGCGATGTCATTGCCTCGTATCGCTTTCATTTCTTTTTCAGAGAGCTTCAGCAAGTCTTTGCCATCGAAATTGATGGTCCCGCCGGATATTTTACCTGGGGGGGAGGGGATTAGTCGCATTAAAGCGGTAGCTGTTACACTTTTACCCGATCCGGACTCACCGACGATACCGAGTGTTTCTTTTTTATTTAACGTGATATTTACACCATTTACGGCTTTCACTACAGAGGAGGAAGATCTGAATTGAACGTCTAAGTCCTCTATGCGAAGTAAAGTTTCCGACATATTCATCCCTCCAATCGTCAAACTTTCATTTTCGGATCTAGTGCGTCACGCAGACCATCACCGAATAAGTTAATACCTAACACCGTTATTAATATAGCAAGTCCTGAGAACGTAGCCATTTGAGGATTCAAGACCAGAAAGTCTTTCCCGTCTTTCAAGATGCTGCCCCAAGAAGCAGTAGGTGGCTGGACGCCGAGACCTAGGAAACTAAGGGCAGCTTCTGAAATGATTGCGCCAGCAATGCTCATCGTTCCATATACAATCAGCGGCGCTAAACAGTTCGGCAAGATGTGGTAGAAAATAATTCTTGGATGTGTGGCTCCCAATGAATTCGTTACTTCTATAAATTCCTCTTCCTTAACACTTAAGACTTGTCCACGTACAATCCGTGCAAATCCTGGAATATTAGCAACTCCGATTGCAATAATAACGTTTACCAGTCCTTGACCAAGTACCGTCATTAACGTAATTGCCAAAAGAATAAAAGGAAATGCGAAGAGTCCGTCCATCGTGCGCATAATAATCGAGTCAAGCTTCCCGCCGAAGTAGCCTGCTAACAGGCCAAGCAAGGTACCTAAAATGGCCCCAAGCAGTACAGCCGAAACACCGACGATAAGGGAGATTCGAGCTCCATAGATAATTCGACTGAAAAGGTCACGGCCATAGTTATCAGTGCCTAAAAGATGACCTTCAGTTCCAGCACTAGCAAGTGTATTCGCAAGATCCATACTATTTGGAGTGTGAGTTGCTATTAAAGGCGCAAATACAGCTACGATGACCATTAAAATAGTGACACCTAGTCCAAAAGCGGCTAATTTATTTTTGAACAGCTTTTTAAGAAAACTCGCTTCTTTTGGAATTACATTATCCTTGGCAGTTGGACGAGAACTAGTAGGCTGAGTCAGTGTCATTTTCCACCGCCCCCTTTTTTCGAGAGATAATTGACCCGCGGATTGACAACTTTATAGAGCATATCGACTAACAAGTTGACGACAACAAAGATGATGGCGATGAATAATACAGTTCCTTGTACAACGACAAAGTCCCTTTTATCGATGGCATCGACAATCAATCGTCCCATCCCCGGCCAGCTAAAGATTGTTTCTGTTAAAACTGCTCCTCCAAGTAGCATTGAAATTTGCATGCCTAACACCGTCAAGATGGGTGTAAGAGAGTTTTTAAAAGCATGTTTTGATATAACCCAAAACTCGCTGACTCCTTTTGCACGTGCCGTTTTAATATATTCTTGTGATAAAACCTCTAACATACTAGATCGTGTTATCCTGGCGAAAGTCGCCATTGGAATGGTGGCAAGTGTGATAGCTGGTAATGCAAGATGCTTGAGATAAGGGATGAGCCCTTCACTTAAGGTTCCCATTCCTGTTGCAGGAAACCAGCCTAAACCTACGCTGAAATAAAGAACTAACATAACACCGAGCCAAAAAATGGGCATCGACACGCCAATTAATGAAATTAACATAACCACATAATCCAAAATGGAGTTATGACGAGATGCAGAAATCATTCCTGCCGGGATACCGATAACCAGCGCAATGATTAATGCGGCTACTGCCAGGACAAGCGTGTTTGGAAAGCGCTCCATGATCAATTCCGTTACGGGTTGGTTATAACTTAATGAAGTGCCAAAATCCCCTTGTAGCAAACCAGTTATATAACTGAAGAATTGTTGATATAAGGGTTCATTTAATCCCAATTGCTCCGTCAGCTTTTCTATATCTTCTACGCTGGCGGTAGGGCCTAGCATAACGGCTGCGGGATTTCCGGGTATTAGACGTGTAATGATGAAGACGATAATAGCTACAACAAAAACAGTAGGTAATAAATCAATCAGTCTTCGAAGAAAGTACTTACCCATTCACTTCCACCTCTCATTCTATTATTCTGAAACACTGGTTCACAATGTGAATTTAGGATAGCGTACCACCCTCTGAATAAAAAGTAAATGGTAAATCTTTAGAATTCTTAATTACCTGTGGCCCTTATAATGAAGTGGCTTTTTGAATAATTATGCACGTTATAAGATATTAGAATCTTTTAAAATAATACTTTACATTTGATGATAAATCGTGTTAAGTTAGTAACTAATTTAACACTGTTGAATCAGTGGTTCACAGTGTGAATCAATATGGAAGTGGGGGGATTATATTGGGATATAAAAGGGCGAAAATGTTTTTAGTTGGTGTTTCGCTGTTACTCGTATTAGCTGCTTGTTCAGGAAAGTCATCCACGCCAAGTTCTGATAGTAAGGACGGAGACAAAGGGGGAGAAAATAGTGGGGAACCTCAAGATGGAGGGACTTTGCAAATTGGCCTCTCAGCCAATCCACAAACACTTGACCCGGTTAAATATACAGGCGTATACGAATCACAAGTTATGCGTTCGGTTGCAGATACACTCGTAGTTTATAGTAAAGACTTGAGCGAGATCACTCCATCGCTCGCAACAGATTGGCAAATCTCTGACGACTTGCTTGTCTACACGTTCCAACTAAGGGACGACGTCTTCTTCCAACCTGGTGAATACCAAGACGGCCGTCAAATGACTGCCGAAGATGTAAAATATAGCTTGGAAAGATCAGTAAATGAATCTGTCATGAACAGACTTAACGGCGTTACAAAAGTAGATGTATCAGGTGAATTTGAAGTACAAATCCATCTTGAAACACCTAATGCTGCTTTGCTAGCTGTATTGACTGATGCTGGTAACTCAATTGTGCCAAAAGAAGAAGTTGAAGGATGGGGCGATGAGTTCGGTGCGCACTTAGTGGGTACTGGTCCGTTTGCCATTAAAGATTGGAAAAAGGATCAGCAAATTGACTTAGTAAGAAATGACAAGTATTGGGGCGGTAAACCACATTTAGATGGTGTACGGATGAAAGTTATTGCGGACCCTAATATGATGACAAACGCATTGCGTTCAGGCGATATCGATGTCGCTTTGGATGTTAAAGGACAAAATAGGGAATTGATTAACAAAGACGAGAACTTTGAATTACTAACTATCCAAGCGCTATCTATTACGTATCTTGACTTGAATAATAAAGTTGGGCCAACTGCGGACGTTAAAGTTCGTGAAGCGATTTATAAAGCAACAAATGTTGACGAACTAGTATCTGGTGTTAACCAATGGGGCGGTGCTGTCCGTTCTTATCTGCCACTTCCTACTGGATCTTGGGGCTACGATGAAGAACTGGAAAAACTAGTCCCAACTTATGAACCGGAAAAAGCGAAAGAGTTGCTTGCTGAAGCAGGCTATCCAGATGGCTTTAAAACAGAAATTTACGTTGGGGCAGCGCGTGTTCCATACGCAACAATCTTCCAAAATCAAATGAAAGAAAACCTCAACATCGATGTAGAAATTAAAGTCGTAGAGTGGGGAACTTACAGTGACACGGTATCTAAAGGGAATGCACCGATGTCCATTGGCGGCTGGTCATGGTATCCAGACCCGTACTTCTTCCTTTATCAGTTGTTCCACACAGATCAACTTAGTGCTTTAGGAAACGGGAAAGGCTATGACAACCCTGAAGTTGATAAACTGTTAGATCGTGCATTATCTGAAACGGCCGATCAAGATGAACGCGCAGCAATTTATCAAGAAGCATTGAAAATTATCTTGAAAGACGTTCCGCGTATCGAAATTGATGTTCAAGAAGCAACAGCGGGCATCAGTAAAAAAGTTCAAGGATATGAAGTGTCTGCGGATAACTCTATCCAAATCGTTCACCCGAACGGAGCAAATGTTTGGATTAAAAAGTAAGTAGTAAAATAGGTATTGCTGAAAAAAGTAGAGGGTCTGAGTCTCTGCTTTTTTCAGCGTATATATGAGGAGGAGTCATATGACAACTGTTATTAAAAATGGAAGGGTACTAGATTCCGACAGTGGGGTGTTTAGTAAACAAGACATCTTTTTCACGGATGAATTATTGGCTAGCTGTGATGAAAGTGCGATTTCTAAGACGATAGATGCTACTAATCTATACATTACACCCGGATTGATTGACACTTGCTCTCAAATTGGATTACGCGAAACAGGTGTCCGGTGGGAAGGCAATGATTCCTATGAGCCCCAACAAGAAGATCCGACACAACTATCTGTGACGGATGGTATTTATCCGTTTGATCCTTCATTTAAAGATGCAGTTGCATCAGGAGTCACAACTGCACATATCCTGTCCGCGCCTAACAGTGTGATAGGTGCAAAAACGGCTATCATTCATATGAATGGTTCCACCGTTGAAGAGATGCTGATTGATAATGAAGTAGGGTTTTCTTTTTCGATGGGTGATATTCCTAAAAAGTCCTTTATGGAACAAACAAAGATGCCTTTAACGCGAATGGGTATTGCTCAGAGGATTAGGACTACACTGAAGCGGTTAAAAAGATCAGGGGAATTGGACAACAGAAAAGTATTTGTAAGATGCCATCGAGCGGATGATATCGAAACCGCAATCCGAATTTCAAAAGAAGTGGATGTGCCAATCACATTAGTTCACGCGACAGAATGCGGACTAGTCGATAAAGAAGTATTGACGCATTCCAACAGTAGTATCGGAGGACCCAGTTTTCAAGCGATTGAACGATTGGAGCTGAAGAATCTGAAACCGGCGCTCTACAAAACGCTTCAAGATTCAGGCTTACGCTTCGGCTTTGCGACCGATCACCCCGTCAATTCTGTTACACATTTAAAACTCGAAGCATCGCTTGCTTTTCGCGAAGGGGTTTCATCTGAAGATGCATTGTTAGCCTTAACGAAAAATGCAGCTAAACTACTGGAAATCGATCATTTAACAGGCTCTATTGCACCCGGACTATTTGCCGATATCGTTATCTGGGATCAGCATCCGTTAAATTTAACTGCAAATGTCCTGCATACCTTCATTAAAGGACAAGAAGTTTACCGTAAAGGAGGATTTTAATGGTTACTGTATTGAAAAATGCCACACTTTATACAATGGACAAATCGAATACAGTCATTCAAAACGGTGAATTTTGGATACAAGGCGGTTTAATCACACATATAGGCACTGAAGTTCCTATTCCAAGCGAAGCTAAAGTAATCGATTGTTCTGGAAAGGTGATAACGCCAGGCCTAATCGATGCGCATACACATGTAGGGATATGGGGAGAAATTAGTGAGCAGATAAATGATGCCAATGAATACTCAGATCCTTGGACGCCTTCGATGGCAGCAGTAGATGGGATTGATATTCGCCACTTTTCATTTGACTTAGCGGTTGAAGGAGGAGTAACTACGATTCAGACAGGTGCAGGCAGTGCGAATCCAATAGCTGGTACATGGAGTATCATGAAAACTGGTGGAGGAAGTTTGGAAAAACGTATTCTTGTAGAACGCAGTGGCTTAAAAGGAGCGCTTGGGGAAAATCCTAAAAATGTTTTTGGCAATCAATATCAAAAAAAACCGATGACGCGGATGGCTGTTGCAGATATTATACGTCAAGGTTTTCGCGATGCACAAAAATTGACGAAAGAGCAACGGGAAGTGGTAAGGGAAGATGAAAGTGAGCTAATGCCCTTTATACAGGTATTGGAACACGATATGCCGTTACGTCTACACTGCCATCGCGCTGATGATATTGCGACTGCTATCCGAATTGCAAAAGAATTCGATGTGTTGCTATCGCTTGAACATTGTACGGAAGGGCATATGATGTTGGACGCGGTTAAGAATAGCGGAGCGAGTGTGACGCTTGGTCCATTCATGTTGCCAGCAAGTAAATTTGAAACAAGAAATTCCACGCCTATGGCACCGAAAATGTTTCATGATGCAGGTATTCCATTTGCAATCATGACGGATCATCCATTTATTCCGATTCAATACCTTATTTATTGTGCTGCGGAAGCGGTTAAATTCGGATTGGATGAAATGGTAGCTTTAAAAAGTGTTACATATGAAGCAGCTCGACTTATGGGCGTAGACGAAAAGGTAGGTTCACTTGAAATTGGAAAGCATGCAGATTTTGTCATTTGGTCTCATCAGCCATTCCAGGCCCAAGCAAATGTACTCTCAACATATATTAATGGTGAAAGTGTGTACGAAAAGGGATTTGTTGAATGAAGAAAACTCTTTGTATCCTTACAATTGGGCAAAGTCCAAGGGCCGATATGATTCCAGCCATCACTCAATACTTGCCGAAGAATTTACGATTAATAGAAAAAGGTATACTGGATGATTTATCAACATCAGAAATTGAAGCACTTGCGCCTGTGGATCGTAAAAAAACATTAGTTTCACGGCTACGTGATGGCTCGAGTGTAACGCTAGGGAAACAATTCGTGGTTAGCGCATTGCAACGGCTAATAGATGAATGTCAGATGGAAGACATTGACACAATATTACTTGCTTGTACGGGGAAATTTGACCTTTTTGATTCTGCTATACCTATCGTTTATCCGGACTATTTATTGAGCCATGTCGTTAAAGGCTTATTTAAAGAGGGGGAATTAGGTATCGTCGTCCCATTACTTGAGCAATCACAAAGCATTACGGAAAAGTGGGACGATGCAGGTTTTACTTGTTCCGTTTTAGCGAGTTCTCCATATGACTTTAAAAGTGAAAATTTAATTAATGTTGCAAAGGAAATGGACAAGTTGCCTGTCACTGCGATAGTGTTAGATTGCATGGGATATACGGACGAAATGAAGAAAATTATGGTTGAGTATACTACAAAACCAGTACTTGTTGCGCGTAATGTAGTGTTTTCTTCACTAGCTGAGATGTTGTGAATAATTTAAAGCGAAAGGGTGGAGAAAAATTGAAAGACTTTCAACAAACGGTCGCAACGTTAATGGTCAATAACTTCTCGGTCGATAAAACCGTCAATATTCTCGTTCTTACGGATGTCAGCACCGAAAAACTAGGCAAGAAGTTCAGTGATGCACTGGAGAAAGACGGATGGCAAGTGAGTTCGCTTATCATGGAAGACAGAACAAAGTCTGGCGAAGAACCACCGGAAGCAGCTGCGAATGAAATGTTAAATTATGAACTAGTCTTTTGTTTGACGAAACATTCACTGACACATACTGTCGCACGAAAAAACGCAAATGCAAAAGGAATTAGTGTCATTACAATGCCAGGCATTACGGAAGATATGTTCCTGAATGGTGCGATGGCTGCCGATTACAGCGTAGTGGAACAAGAAACAAATGAAATGACTGCCAAACTAACAGCTGCGAACAAAGTAACAATTCGCACGGGAGGTCAATATGAATTGGTCATCCCGATCGACGGAAGGAATGGTGTTCCAAGTACGGGGGTATTCCGGGAAAAAGGGGCTTCTGGCAACCTTCCATCAGGGGAAGCTTATATTGCACCAATTGAAGGAGCAGCCGAAGGGACAATCGAAATAAACGGCACGATTTCTACGATAGGATTACTAGAAGAACCAGTCATCCTATCGATTGAAAAAGGTAGGTTAACTACTGCAAGCGGCAAAAATGGTGAAAAGTTGCTAGAAATACTGGGCGAAGGTGACGGACGACTGCTTTGCGAATTTGGTATTGGCACGAACTACGCTGCCCGATTGACGGGCATTATACTGGAAGACGAAAAAGCCTATCATACGATACATGTGGCATTTGGCTCGAATCATACGTTTGGCGGCACCATCAAAACAAATGTGCATATCGACTGTGTAACGAAAGAACCTATTGTTGAGTGGGATTGAGTGGATAATAGCTAATCATACGTGATATAAAAATGAAACAGCTCGGATTCAGTTACTGAATCTGAGCTGTTTTGAATGGAGGTTTTCAAAGGGAGAGGCTGTCAGAATATATAAGACTGTCGCCCGATCATATCCCAGGGCGAGCGATCATATAACACTGCCAACCGATCATATCCCAGGTAGAGCGATCGTATATCCCGTCCAACCGATCATATCCCATGTTGAGCGATCATATAACCCGCTTAACCGATCATATCCCATTTTGAGCGATCATATAACCCGCCCAACCGATCATATCCCATTTTGAACGATCATATAACCCGCCCAACCGATCATATTCCATGTAGACCGATCATATATCCGACTTAACCGATCATATCCCATGTTGAATGATCATATATCCCGCTCAACCGATCATATCCCATATTGAGCGATCATATATCCCGCTCAACCGATCATATCCCATGGCGAGCGATCATATAACCAGCTTAGCCGATCATATCCCATGTTGAACGATCATATAACCCGCCCAACCGATCATATCCCATGTTGAACGATCATATATCCCGTCCAACCGATCATATCCCATGTTGAATGATCATATATCTCGCTCAACCAATCATATCCCATGGCGAGCGATCATATAACCAGCTTAGCCGATCATATCCCATGTTGAACGATCATATAACCCGCCCAACCGATCATATCCCATGTTGAACGATCATATATCCCGTCCAACCGATCATATCCCATGTTGAATGATCATATATCTCGCTCAACCAATCATATCCCATGGCGAGCGATCATATATCCAGCTTAACCGATCTTATCCCATGTTGAATGATCATATATCCCGCCCAGCCGATCATATCCCATGTTGACCGATCGTATATCCCGTCCAACCGATCATATTCCATGTTGAGCGATCGTTTATCCCGTCCAACCGATCATATCCCATGTTGACCGATCATATCTCCCGTCCAACCGATCATATCTCCCGTCCAACCGATCATATCTCATATTGACCGATCATATATCTCGTCCAACCGATCATATCCCATGTTGACCGATCATATATCTCGTCCAACCGATCATATCTCCCGCTCAACCGGTCATATAACATATCATTCTTGCTAGCCGACCCACTGCAAAAAAGGTCTATCTGCTATGATTATCACAGATGATCTAACGCACTCCAAAGAGTTTGCGAATGAAATACCCAGTAGCGTCCAATTGGAGGGAGTCACTATACTATTACTTACACACTGCTATATCTTGCCCTTGTAATCGTGTTCTTCACACATCGAAAACGAGAGAGGTATGACTGTAAGAAGGAATTAGCTTATCAAACAGCGAATCTAACTATCATGAATAAGAAAAAAATGATTATAATAATCGGTTTATTTTTACTTTTACTTACGAGTTTTAGGTTACTTTGGCTCAATCATTATATGACGTCAGATTATCCTTACGCAGAAGGGGGAATCCTTGATCTTCGGGGTGTGGAGTTGCCAGATGATAAAGCAATCACGCTGAACGGTGAATGGGCTTTTTTCGGCAATCAATTAATAGCGCCGGAGAGCTTGACGAAGCAATTCTCTGGCGCTAAGCAACAATGGATTAGAGTTCCTGGAGATTGGGTAGAAACAGTATCTGACGATAGAAATATACCGTATGGATATGGAACCTATCGCCTTCAGATTTTGCTGGATGGACAATCCAAGCTGTACACCATGAGTTTTAAAGAAATTAAATCCAGTGCAACAGTTTTTATCAATGGTGAAAGAGTGGCAGAAATGGGACGCGTGGCTGAAACTGTCGAATCAGCTATTCAGGACTATCGCCCATTCGAAGTATCCATAGATGGCAATCTTAAAGAGATAGACCTGATTATTCAAGTCTCTAATTATAACGTTGGCCATTCAGGTGGAATCGTGAAATCGATTAAATTCGGGAACTCTGCTTCCATGAAAAAAGATCAAATGATGTCATCTTTGATGCAATTTATGTCGGCAACAATACTGTTTCTTCATGGCATTTATGTATTAGTCATCTTTCTTGTATTTGTCAGAAAGAGAGAATTGGTTTTTCTCTCCATTGTATTTTTTTGTGCGACAGTTTCAGTTCTTGCGGATGATGATAAAGTATTACTTTACTTATTTCCATCCATTAGCTCGGGGATGTGGGCGAAAATCCTTTATCTTTCATATGCGAGTAGCGCATTTTTTCTGTTGCAATTTTGCAGGCCAATAATGACGAGACATTCAAATAGTAAAGCTCGAGTATTTAACCTATATAGGGTTTTAAACCTCGTATATTTATTATTTATTGTTAGCGTACTGATAGATTTCAAGATTGTAATTAATCCGTTTTTCTCAGTTATTATGCTTCTTATCCCGATGATTATTCCACTTGTAATATTGAAGAAAGTAGCAGTAAGTGAAGCGGGGATTATCTATCTGCTTCTTGCTACAATCAGCATTGCTTCCAGCGCTATTTGGGGAGACATAAAAAATAAGCTATCTGTTTCATTACCCTACTATCCGATTGACATTATATTGGGTGTCATATTTTTTGCGGTATTCTGGTTTAAACGTTTTTTCCTCGCTACAGAAGAAACTAAGAATCTGGCTGGAAGGTTGCAGAAAGAAATTGAAAGAAAAGACGAATTCCTTGCCAATACATCACACGAATTAAGAAATCCACTTCATGGAATCATTAATATGTCACAAGCAATTTATGACAATGAAAAGGATGATTTGACTGAAGAAAGTAAACAAAACCTACGAATACTGATGACAGTCGGTCGGCGTATGTCGATGATTCTGAATGATCTACTTGATATTACTAAACTAAAAGAAAATGGAATCCGATTGCAAGTTAAAGAAACAGACCTTGCATCCGTCGTATCTAGTGTATTTGATACGCTTGGTTTTATGAAAGAAGGGAAAAGTATTGTATTTGTACAAACGATTCCCGAAACATTTCCGAAGATAGAAGCTGATGAGAATCGCCTATTTCAAATTCTATTCAATTTAGTTCATAATGCGGTCAAGTATATGAATGAGGGAGAAGTCGTAGTGTCTGCGGAATCCCAAAAAGAAATGGCGATTATTCATGTACAGGATAATGGAATTGGTATGGATGAAGAAACGATGAAGTCCATTTTTTTACCATATGAGCAGGCGGATTCTGATATGACAGCGATTGCTGGTGGAATCGGACTTGGACTAAGTATTTGCGAACAGTTAGTCAAACTGCATGGAGGATTATTATCCGTCAAATCGTCTGTAGGGAAAGGTTCTACATTTACTTTTACACTACCAATTTCAGCAAATCAAACGAGTGACCCTCTTGTACGACTAACTGTAGTGGACGTGACTAACGGGAATAAGAGGACAGAGCAGATTATGACTATAGGATTTCCACGTATATTAGTTGTGGATGATGATCCTCTTAACTTGGCGATTGTCGAGCGAATTTTAGTAGCTGAACAGTTGGAAATCATTACATGTACGAGTGGGAAAGAAGCATTGGTTTTATTGGATAAAGGAAAGTGGGATCTTGTTATATCGGACGTAATGATGCCAAGCATGTCTGGGTATCAGCTAGCGCAGAAAATACGGGAACGGTTCACGATTTCAGAACTTCCTATTTTATTATTGACAGCTCGTAGCCAATTAGAGGATATTCAAACTGGTTTTCAATGCGGAGCAAGTGATTATGTTACTAAACCCGTAGAAAAAATTGAATTGGTGTCACGCGTAAAGGCTTTAATCGATTTGAAAACGTCTATTGGCGAACGAGTTCGAATGGAAGCAGCCTGGCTGCAGGCGCAAATCCAGCCTCATTTCTTGTTTAATACATTAAATACGATTGCGGCACTTAGTGAAGTCAACCCACCTAAAATGGTGGAGTTATTGGATAAATTCGGCGATTATTTGCATGCTAGCTTTGCCAGCCATAATCTAAATCCAGTGATCCAATTAGAAAATGAGTTGGAACTTGTGCGTTCGTATCTTTTCATCGAACAAGAACGGTTTGGAGAACGATTGAATGTAGAATGGGAGGTAGAAAAGATACCAGCTATTGGAATTCCTCCACTTTCAATTCAAACAATCGTAGAAAACGCCATTCAACATGGCGTATTAAAACGTCCAGAAGGTGGAACTGTTCGAATCCAGGTTATAGAACAGCCGGAATTAGTCGAAATTACAATTCTAGACGATGGGGTAGGAATACCAGAAGGGAAATTGAAAAATTTACTGACCCATCAGATAGAAGGACATCGGGGAATCGGCTTGCTTAATACCGATAAACGACTTAAACAGCAATACGGAAGTGGAATTGACATAACAAGTGTACCCGATGTGGGGACCACCGTTAGATTTATCGTACCAAAAGAAGAATAGTAAGGAGAAAACGCCGCTGTCCATGGTACGACAGCGGCGTTTTCTCCTTAACTAATTTGTAACTAGAATCGATTCGTAGAGTTCTGTTGTTGCACGACCTGGCGAAATACCGAGATCCTCCTGTAACTGGTTTTTGAACTCATGATAGACATTAACGGCATCACCGCGGTTACTAACGGTAATGTAGTAGCGCATAAGTTGCTGTAAAGCATGTTCCGAGTAAGGATTATAGGTGAGTAGAATTTGTAAATAGTGCTGTTTTTTATCCAATTTTTCATTGTCGGTATAGTAATCAATCATTTTTTGCAGAAGCCACAACAGTTCTTGGCGAATATTTTGATTTTTGACTGCAGCCCATTTATATCCGTTTTTACCCATATAATCACCGCTGTATTGCTGAACGACATGCTCGAATAGCTGTATAGTATTATGATTTACAGAAGTATACATAGCTATTGTCTGTTCTAATTCAATTGCATCGCATTGAAAGTCATAAAGTTCTAAAGTATAGTTTTGATTGGAAAAAGTTAAAGAACCCGAATAACCCATAGAATCTAACGTTTTTCGCAAATGTGAAATAGACGTATGGAGTAGAATCTTAGCCTTTTGATATTCGGTGTCTGGCCAAAGTAAATCGATAAGGAAGTCTCTATTTACATAAGTGTTAATATTCGTGACGAGGAAAGCAAAAAGTTCTTTTACTTTTGCCGTTTTCCATTTTACTGGTTCATTATGACTGAAGACAGCAAACTCATCAAAACAGACAACTCTTAGTTTTGAGGAGATATCCTGTTCAGTGGAAGATGAGTTATCATTTACTCGCAGTTGTTCTTGTATGCGGGTTACAGTTTTTTCAAGACGTTCTTTCATAATTGGCTTTAATAAATAATCAATCGAATTCAATTCAAAAGCTTGAACAGCATAATCTCGATGGGCTGTAACGAAAACAATGTAAACATCTTTGAATTGCTCTTGAATTAGTTCAGCTAAATCCAATCCGCTAAAACCGGGCATTTCAATATCCAAAAATGCCACTTGAAAATTAAGATGTTTCATTTTTTTTAAGAAATTACCTACATTTAAAAAGGTCTTAACAACTTCGACAGTACCCAATTCACTTAGCTTGATTTCCATATGTTTCAAAGCCAATGGTTCATCGTCAACTACAATCGCGCGTATGATGAAATTACCTCCTTTCAGTGTAGGAAACACTTCATTCTATTAACTCAAGATTATCATAGTTTTGGAATATATAACAAATCTATATCTTCAATGCTATGCCAGTACGAATAAGCATTCTAGTCAAACTAAAAAGATACCATAAAAAAACTCCTAATCGGTTTTAGCCGATTAGGAGTTTTTTATTTTATCGTCAATTTAAGAACTTTTTTAGTTTTGGAATCAGTATAGTGAAGCTGATTGTTCACTGCGACAAGATTGATTGAATGGATGGAATTTAGTTGTTGAGGTTTGGATCCATCGATTTTCATCTTATACAAGAATCCACCTTTCGAATAATTACTGAAATAAATCCAGTCATCGATAATGGCGAAATAAGGAGCCTTTACATTGTTAACTTTTTGCTTAGATTTTCCGTCTTTCTTAACTCGATATAATGTATCCTTGTCCGAAATACTGCTGTAGTAATAGTGTCCTTTGAATTCGATCATCGAGCCAAAGTCGTTCAAGAAACTGTACGTTTTACTCTTGGCAATTGGCCAATCCGCTTCGTTCCATTTATGGTCTTTTCGCAGTTGATCGGCAGAGGCTAGGAAGTATTTATAACTAATAGCACCTTTTACATTCGGAACGGGGTCGTCCCAGGTAATGTCCATGAAGTAATACTGACCGTTTAGATTGACTAAGTTCCATGAATGCTGACCGCCATTACCATATCCGTCAACATAGTAATTTTCAATACCAAGACGATCAAGTAGGAGTTGAGCAGCTTTCGTATATCCATCACAAACGGCCACACCTTTTATAAGTGCACCATAAGCTGTATTGGAATCAGAAGGGATGTTGTTATTTTGAAAGTTCTTGTGATCATAAGCAACATTCAATACTAAATAATCATGAATGGCTTTTACTTTATCGAAATTTGTGAAGCCGGGCTTGATAATTTGGGCAAGCACCTTGTCAACCTCTTTTGAAAGAGCAGCTTTGTTCTTTTTTATTGTGCTAATAGGGAGTGAGTACGCAAACTCAATGTCACCATTTGACCATGACATCGCCGAATCAAAATAAAGAATTTCAGGATTTTCACGTACTACTTTTTGAATAAGGGCGTCAACTTGTGTATATGAAACTTCTGCGCTATCAAATTGCCCAGTACGTTCATTTTTTAACAGAGAGGAACGGATTGAGTTGTATGAGTCCGCTGCTACTGTCGTTTTAAATCCAGGATTTTCATTGCTAGCAGCTAGTGTATGGGTCGAGTAACTAGCAAATGACAGTGCGAAAAATAAGAGTGTGAAAAATATTTTTTTCAATAGAATTCCTCCAAATTAAAGTGCGTCATTTTAACTATGATTATTGCCTTTAACTCTCTTAATTTAATTATTTGATTAGGACTTTAGTTTACTAACTGTAATTAATAATAGTATACCATAATGCCTGAGTGTGAGATTGGTAAAGTGTTGTTAGCGTATCAATAATTAATGTTACGAATCTGTACAACGTCTAGAGAAGACTAAACAGAAATCCTCAAATTCAGGCGTACTCATTACTAAAAGACGTTGGCTATTAATTGTTTAAGAGAAGTGTAAGAGGTTGTAAAGCGTTCTATAAGAGGGATTCCATATGATAAATTAAGAAACGTTTGCCAAGGGGCTGCGAAAAGTCTTAGCGTACGTTCACTTTTTATGTCCAAGTAAGGAGCGAATAGGATTGCGGAAAATTGTAGGCATTCTATTGATGGTCATTGGCTTAGCGGTTGTATTTTATCCGCAACTTGAAAAACAGCACTATGATCATGGTCAGCAGCAGCTGGTAAGGAGTTTTGAACAATTAGGCAATACGGAACAAATTGAGCAGGCCTCCAATCAATATGAAGATACACTCGCGGTGCAGAAATACAATCAACCAACTGGTGAGAAATCCAAATTATTGGAAGGAGCCCGCGGAATTATTAATATTAACAAAATTGACCTTGAAATGATTATCTTTGATGGGACAACTCCCGAAACGCTCAGTAAAGGCATCGGCATGATCGAGCCTGAAAAAGAATTGGGCGTCCACAACATTGGTTTAGCTGGACACAGAGCAGTAGCGAAAGGGAAACAATTCAATCGTATGAATGAATTAAGGATAAATGATGAAATTCAAGTGACTACACAAGAAGGTACATATGAATTTGTCATAGTAGACTCATTTATCGTCCATCAATCGGATGTGTCCGTGCTCGACGATCAAGAAGGACCACTTCTCACGTTGGTAACTTGCACACCGCTTGGAGCAATTAATCCGCCGAACCGATTGATTGTTCAGGCGGTACTAAAGAAGTAGTAGTTTCAAAAATCATAAATTAATATTTATAGAAATTGATATAAATATATTTATTATGAAAAGGGGAATTGGGTATGAAATTTCGAAATGCCTATTATTGGGCGGACAAGTCGAATAACAAACAGATAGGGGGGATAGCGTGAAGAAGTTAAATATATTTGCCTTGATGTTACTGCTGATTGGTCAAGCTATTTTGGGACCATTGGCTTCCGCAAGTGCAAACGAATTCAGTGAAACTGAACTGAATGAGGATAATCAGATAGTTCAAGTTGAAGCTGCCCAGGAAGATGTTGGGGGAATAGAACCAGAGATAGAACCAGATGAACCAGTAACAGAACCAGAAGTAACTCCTGGTGAAGATGAAGAAGGTGCCGAAAACGAATCTCCAGAACTACCAGAAAATGTAGTGCCGGAAAATGAAGTACCAGAAGATGAATTGGGATGTGAAGAAATTGCCGAATCCCCAGAATGTGAGAAGCCAATAGAATGCGATGAAACCGATGAACTATTGGAATGTGAGGACTTGGAAAAACTACCAGTAGTAGAAGGAAGCAAAGCGGCAACGGAAATAGTAGATAATATTTTAACCGGTTTCAAATTAGCATATGAAGATAAGGATGGAAATCCAATTGCAAACCCAGGATTCGACTCACTAATTTCGGTCGATTATGCATGGGCACTTGAAGATGGTCATGGCTATAATGCCGGATCTACATTTACATTCAATCTCCCAAAAGAGCTAGAAGTTTATAACATTGTTAATAATGAAGAAATGAAATCTAATGGTGAAACAGTGGGGTATTTCAGTATTACACTCGATGGGGTAGTCACTGTAACGTTCACGGACTTCATCGAGAAAAATTCAAATATCAGTGGCACTATTCAAGTTTGGACAGAATTAAGTGAAGACATTATCGTTACAGAAGAAGGAACGATAACAATCACGCCTATAGAAGGTGGAGCTTCAATAACGATCCCTCTAACCTTTGAACCGGGTGGGCCTGCTGTTGAAAAAAGTGGGTTACCTAACAAAATCTATAATTCTGAAACAATTGAATGGACAGTCGATTTCAATAAAAATCTGAAAAAAATTAATAATGCAATCCTTAGCGACCCAATGCAGGCCGGTCAAGCATTTCAAGCAGATTCTTTGAAGCTGTACCATCTCAAGGTTCAATTGAATGGTTCCGTAAGTCTTGGAGAAGAAATGGATCCGAGTAAGTATACGGTCGGAACAACAGCAGATGGTAAAGATTTTATAATTGATTTTAATGGAGACATTAGCACTGCATATCGAGCCGTGTATACGACAACGATTACAGATCAAGATCAAGCAGTTTTTTCAAACACAGCAACGTTGTTATCGGATGGCAGTGATGTTGGAGAAGCAACTGCAACTGTTAGTGTTAAGCGAGGCCAGCCGTTAGAAAAACGGTCAAGTCACTATGATGTTAAGACTCAAACAATCACATGGGAAATTAAATACAACTACAACGAAAAGGACATTGCCCAAGCGGATGCATTGTTGAAAGACTTCTTCAATGATAGTCAGGAGCTTATAGACGATTCTTTTATCATACAGAAAGTAACAATCAATGAAAGCGGCGGCGAAGCTGGAGTTGAAGAGTTTACAAATTATACTGTTACTCCAAAATTTGAAGACAATAAAAACGGATTCGAGTTTCAGTTCAATGAAAATATCAATTCAGCTTATAAAATTATCTATAAAACAAAAGCAACTGACCGTGTGTTTGAAGGGGATAAAATCACCAATACGGTCACTACTGGTGACCTGTCGAAAGGTGCAGACAGGGATATTAACCAACAAATCTTGTTTAAATCTCATGGAACACCCAATTACAAAGACAAAAGAATTGAATGGACAATCACCTTTAACAACGACAGTCATGAAATGAAAAATGTGAAATTAACGGATATCTTTACAAATAAAGGCCTTACATTGGATCCGGAGAGCATTATTATTACGAGCGATGTAGGAACATTAACAAGCGGTACAGATTATGAACTCACAAAAAACGAACAAGATGAGTTTGTCATTGAGTTTAAAAACACGATAACGAAACCACATACCATCAAATATACAACAGCTTTTGATTATGAACAGCGAGCAGATAAAAGTAAGAATTATTTACAAAACAAAGTAACGCTTCATTGGAAAGACAAAGATGGCAAAGAGCAAACAAAAGAAGCGGAGTCTAAATTTACTCCAGACGGTTATACACAGTCCAACGGTTTTAAAAATGGTTCATACAATGCCGTGACGCAAGAAATCACTTGGAATGTGGGTGTGAACTATAACCTTAAAACTCTTTCGAATGCTTCTGTGGAGGACTTCATTCTTGGGAATCAAAAACTATTAAAAGATTCGATTGAAGTTCATGAAATGACTCTTACAGGTGGGGCGAATGGAACGGAAGTTAAAGAATTAATTCAGGGATTGGATTATTCAATTAGTTGGATCGAAAAAGATGGAAATCCAGGCTTTCTAGTTGAATTTAAGAAGGGAATAACTAAGCCGTACATGATTACGTATAAAACAAGCTTGAAAGATTTAAATTTCGTCGAAGCCAAATACGATAACACAGCAACCGTTAAGAATGGCTCGGATAAAGAAACAGATCTTACAGCATCCGTTTCAATTCCACACGGTGGAAAATACACAGCTAAATCCGGTTTGCAAAATGGGAAAATCATTGATTGGAAAGTCGACATTAACTTTGCCCAATCGAAAGTTTCGAATGCGAAAGTTACCGATATGCCAAGCACTGACCAAGCGGTTTTAGAGGATTCAATACGGTTATATGCTGCGAAAACAGATTCAGCTGGCGCAATAACTAAAGGTGCAGAATTAACAAAAGGCACAGACTATAAAATCGATTTCAATGAAAGTCACGAACCTTATGCATTCGAACTTTCATTTGTAAATGAAATTAGTGAACCGTATATTTTGGAATATCAATCATTTATTCTAAAAGCACCAGCAAGTATTACAAATAAAGTTTCATTTACTGGTGAGCATGTTGCTTCTGAAAATGAGGAAACGACCAGCACAATCGAAGTGAGAAAAACTTCGGGTATGGGAGATGGCTCAGGTGAATTAGGACGCCTACAACTAACGAAAACAGATGCTGTAACTGGCGAACTACTTGACGGTGCTACATTCATATTGAAAGACAAAGATAGTGGAATAACTATTAAAACAGGAGTTACTGATGAAAATGGAGTCGTCACATTCGACAGGTTACTCTGGGGTGAGTACCTCTTGATAGAGACTGAAGCTCCAGAAGGATATCTTGAAAATGAAGAAGTGATGCCAATTACAATTAATAAGGCATACGTCGATGGAGATGCAGAAAAAGTAGGGAACCATGAACTTGTTACGAACAAAAAGATTGTGCGAGCTGTTCAATTAGAGAAAGTAGATAGCGAGGACCATAATAAGAAGTTAAAGGGAGCCAACTTTATGCTGGAACGAAAAGATGGTGATCAGTATAAAACAGTTGGACTTAAGACGACGAATGATGATGGGATAATTCATGTGGAAAATCTTGAAGCAGGAGAGTATCAATTCGTCGAGATTATCGCTCCAGCAGGTTATCTAGTAGATGATACGCCAATCCAATTTACAATCGGAGAAAACCAACTTGAAGTTCTGAAAGTTGGACCGGTAACGAATAAGATTATTAAAGGGGCAGTCGAACTTAAGAAGGTCGACAAAGAAAATACGGAAATCACGCTTGAAAATGCAGTATTTGAGTTGCAAGATGCAACTGGAAAAGTGCTTGAACAAGGTTTGACAACAGATAGCGACGGAAAAATCATTAAAAATGGTTTAAATCCAGGCAGCTATCAGTTTGTTGAAACGAAAGCGCCATTCGGTTATAAGCTAGATCAGACACCAGTTCCATTCAAGATTGTACAGTCTCAAAATACGATTCTTGAATTGACGGCAACGAATGTAATGATTTTAGGATCCGTAGTCCTCACAAAAATTGACGAGGACAATTCCGAAACAACATTGGAAGGCGCAATCTTTGAATTACAAGATGCAACAGGTAAGAAAATTCAAGGTGGAATTTCAACGGATCAAGACGGTAAAATCACTGTCCCTAACTTAAAACCAGGAGCTTATCAGTTCGTAGAAACGAAAGCACCTGCGTACTATCAACTCAATCCAAAACCGATTGTCTTCAATATTGAAATTGGAGCAACTTCAATTACAACATCAGTCGAAGCACCAAATAAATTGGTAACTGGTTCAGTTGAATTATCGAAAGTCGATAAAGATAATGCTGAATTGGTAATAGAAGGTGCAGAATTT
Source organism: Sporosarcina sp. FSL K6-1540 (assembly GCF_038620285.1). Classification (NCBI taxonomy): domain Bacteria; kingdom Bacillati; phylum Bacillota; class Bacilli; order Caryophanales; family Caryophanaceae; genus Sporosarcina; species Sporosarcina sp. FSL K6-1540. The sequence continues at coordinate 966,596 of NZ_CP152018.1, read as the reverse complement.
GCACTGCAAGATACTGATGGGAAAGTACTTCAATCGGCATTGAAAACTGACAAAAATGGCAAGTTGCTTGTTACTGACTTGAAACCGGGTAGCTACCAATTCGTAGAAACGAAAGCACCATTCGGTTATGTGTTAGATGAAACACCAATTTTGTTTACAATTGAAAAAAGTAAAACAACAGCTGATGTCAAAGTGGTGACAGTCAAAGCAGAAAATGAATTGACGACGGGCTCTGTAGAGTTAACGAAGGTCGACAATGAAGACCCGACAAACACATTGTCAGGTGCAGAATTTAAATTGCTAGATATAGAAGGTAAAGTACTAGAAGAAGGCTTACTAACGAATGAAGTAGGTAAAATCGTTGTAGACAACTTGAAACCTGGTAAGTATCAGTTTGTCGAAACAAAAGCACCTTTTGGCTACGACTTAGACCCAACTCCAGTTGAGTTTACGATTGACAAAGGTCAATCTGAAGTGCTCCAGATTTCAACAGACAATAATTTGACGCGTGGCTCTGTTGAACTCGTTAAAGTGAACAGCGATAACAATGCAGTCACTCTAGCGGGTGCAGAGTTTAAATTGCTAGACGAAAAAGGTGAAATGCTCCAAGAAAACCTACCAACGAATGCTGATGGGAAATTGGTTGTAAATGAATTAAAACCAGGAAAGTATCAGTTCGTGGAGACGAAGGCGCCTTTTGGCTATGAATTAGACGATACACCAATTAATTTCACGATTGACAAAGGTCAAACTGAAACGCGTGGATTGGAAATTCCGAATACGATCATTAAAGGCTCAGTTGAATTAACGAAATACGATAAAGACAATAATGGTGCAATTTTAGCAGATGTTGAATTTGAGTTGCAAGATGAAAAAGGTAACGCGATTCAAGTAGGATTGGTAACGGATGAAACTGGTAAAATTGTTGTAGACGAATTAAAACCAGGTAACTATCAGTTTGTAGAAACGAAAACACTATTTGGTTATGATCTGAATGCAACTCCAATCAAATTTACAATTGTCCTAGGACCAACTGCTGTAGAAACAGTAGAAGCCTATAACGAATTATCAACAGGCTCAGTTGAACTTACAAAGCGTCCCGAACATAATGGGAATGGAACACTTACAGGTGCAGTCTTTAAACTGCTAGATGCAGAAGGCAACACGTTGAAAGAAGATTTAACGACAGATAAAGATGGTAAACTAGTTGTAGATAATTTAAAACCGGGTAACTACCAGTTTATCGAGACAAAAGCTCCAACTAATTATATTCTAGATACTACACCAGTAAAATTTGAAATTATTAAAGGTCAGACAGTTACGGTACAGGTAATTAAAACAAATAAATATAATCCGTATTATCCACCGGTCGACCCAGGCAAACCGAGCGACCCAGGCAAACCGAGCGAACCAGGCAAACCGAGCGAACCAGGCAAACCAAGTGAACCAGGCAAACCAAGTGAACCAGGCAAACCAAGTGAACCAGGCAAACCAAGTGAACCGGGCAAACCAAGTGAACCGGGCAAACCAAGTGAACCAGGCAATCCAGTTGAACCAAGCGAACCGGTTGAACAAGAGAATCCGGGCGTACCGGGTAACCCAAGCAATCCAAGCAATCCAAGTAACCCAAGTAACCCGAGCAATCCAAACAATCCAAGTAATCCGAGTAACCTAAGTAATCCCGATTTAGTGACTCCAAGTAAAAAATTACCTCAAACGGGTGAAGCATTCCCAATCGGTTCAATGGCGACCGGTTTTGGAATAATTCTACTTGGAGCTTGGATGTTCTTTAGACGAAAAAAATCTCGCAAAACGCAAAGTGAGATTTAACAATAAGATAGCCCTATGCAAAACCAGTTCGCTTTAAAGGGACTGGTTTTGTTTTTTTTGTTGAATTTTAGAAGGACAAAGAGCTTTATATAGGAGAATTATTCCGCATGACAACATTTAGAATACCCGAAGTGCGAATGCCCATTCGAATCCGTCGGCCGACCAATCATATATCCCGCCACCCAATCATAACCGCCGGGTTGCCGATCATATATCCCGCGACCCAATCATAATCGCGGGGTTGCCGATCATATAACCCGTCACCCAATCATAACCGCCACGCAGCCGATCATATATCCGGCCATCCAATCATAACTGCCGGCCTGCCGATCATATATCCCGCCACCCGATCATAAACTGTCGCCCACCCGAGCATATAGTATTTCAACTGATCGTATCTTTCCACCACTCTATCCAACAGAAAAACTCCCACGAGGTTACTAATCGTGGGAGTTTTTAGCGCTAAACATACATTCAATTCACACTATACGCCACCAAGCCCTTAGCATTGGCATACAATGCCGCGTTTGTTCGATCGGCAAGATTTAACTTTGCTAATACCTGACTGACATGTTTTTTTACAGTAAACTCTGTAATATATAAAGCCTGTGAAATTTGTTTATTTGAATGGCCCATCCCGAGTTCGAGTAAGATCTCCTTTTCCTTCGGTGTTAGCTGTTCGATATGCCTATCATTTTCAAAAGGGCTTTCCTTCGATTTTATCACCAAATCAAACACCCCTGGATCATAATACTTTCTACCTCTGCCGATAACTCCGAGGGCATGGATCAGTTCTTCAGGTAATGCCTCTTTTAATATATAGCCATCGACTCCTATTTCTTTTGCCTGTTTAAAGTCGTGCTCTTCCGTCGATGAAGTTAGCACAACAAATTTACAGGTTATTCCTTGTTGTTTCGCTTCTGTAATTAATTCCAAACCGGATTCATTAGCTAAGCGAAGATCCACTATAGCCAAATCAGGTATAGTGTCATGGAATAGAGTTAGCGCGTCCTTTCTATTTGCTGCTTCACCTAGGATTTCAATTGCTCCATCTATAGTAAGGATAGATGTTAATCCTTTTCTTACTAATGGATGATCATCGACAATAACAATTTGCATTAGCCAATCACCTGGACCTTCTCAAGTATTTTTGCGGTTGGAATTTCGATTTGTATTTCTGTCCCTATCCCGTGTAATCCATTTATCAAAAACGATCCTGCAAAAGTACTTACAAGACGTCTAATATTGAAAAGACCGATTCCTTTTTCCTGCTGGCCTTCGGAAATGTGCGAATTAATTCCGATTCCATTATCATGAATTTCCAATACAGTTTTCTCGTCCAGTATAGATAATCTGAGTTCAATAGCCGTGCACTGGCCATGGCGAACGGCATTTCCGCAAGCTTCACAAATAATTCTATAGATTGCTTGTTTTAGTTCGCTTGATAGTAAAGCTTCATCACCCGTTATCTGATAATCAATTCGTATATCACTTAACCGTGCATACTCGTCCAAATAATTCTTCAGCTGGACTAGAAAAGGCTTTTCACCATTCTTCGTCGAGTTGAGACCGTAAATAGCCAACCGTAGTTCCTTTAGTGTAGTGTTGGCAGATTGTGAAAGAAATTGATATTCATCATTCAACTCAGTACTTGTCATGCCTTTACTTTTTGTTTGTAAACTGTGCAGAGAATATACAATACCGACCAATCTTTGTGAAACACTGTCGTGAATTTCATTGGAGATACGATTCTGCTCCTTAATTACAATCATTTGCTCCTTCATTGAATCTGTATGAATTCTTTCGAGCATTATTTCACTAAGTTCGGCTAAAAACTCAAATGGGCGATTAAAGAGCAATGTTTCTCTAGACTCACTTGAACCGGAAATCTTAACTCCAATCACACCGGTAGTAGTGGAGGTTCTAATTACTTTCATACCGTACCAATCCTCGTTAATCTTACTGACAAACAGTTCTTTCTCCAGGCGTATAGTATTCCATTGTTTTCTTAGGCTAGTTTCAATGTGGGGATTACTCGTAGAAGATGTTAGGTAGCTATTTTGATGATTTACGTCGGTCAACCAAAAGAATGCTTCTCCACTATGTGTAAGCTTGATGATAGCTGCCATTATTTCATTCATTATAATTTGAGGGCTTGAATTATCCATTAGGTGGTACAGCGATATACCGTGCTTCAATGTATCTAGATAGGTATCATTCGTTTCGATTGGTTTATTAGTAGCGCATGCTTGTACCAAATCCAAAGCAGAAGCTTTCTGAGTGTATCCTTCTAATATATCAGCTAGAATCTTTCTGATTTTTGTCACACCCTCTCATTTCATAATAAAAACCCAATCAACTTGAACATAATGTCCAAGTGTAATTAGGTCGGTTGCACCAATAACTCCATACATCCAAGGTGCCCATATAGAGGATGTATTTCACAGTTTCCGTAAATTATATTCTTTTATATAGTTCAGTATAACCAAATTACATTGAATATGACGTCATCTCCTGCGGTTGAAGAGGTTCTTTTTTTTTGTTATTAACTTGTATTTTAGCGAATTAAGACTTTTCAGTTACTTGTTACCTATCAGTAAATCAATATTAAAGGTTACTTCTATAAGATAGAGCTATTACTTCCGAGTGAGCTATTCATTAACAGAAGTAGAAGTGAACTGGTACAAAAGTGCACCGACCCTACACTAAAGTAGAAAATCGAAGTAGACAATCGATATCAGAAAATCACTCTTTAGAGTGAGGATGCCCGCTAGGAATACTCCTATACTAAAAGTAGTTACAAAAATGGTAACGAGCCGAAAAAAGCATTGGAGGAGATTTCCATGAAAAAGTATGACACCTACTAAAGGGGTGTCAAGGATCACAACAGCTGCCAAACTATGAAAATGGTGCATGCAATCAAGGCTACTTTATCAGGTGAAAATGAACTCATACCTTAGAACGAAGAAGAAAATAATTTCTTCCAAGTCGCAGGGAAGAACAAAGAACAAGCATTCAATAAAAGCGAAAAAATACAAACTAATTGGAGGAAATTAAAAATGGGTATTAAACAGAAGCTAGCAATGGGTATCGCAACTGGGGCATTGGCTGTAAGTATGATCGGTGGAGGAACATATGCTTATTTCAACGATGTGGAAACAAGCACGAATACATTCGCTGCCGGTACACTGGATTTATCACTAAAGCCTGAAACAATTATCGATGTAAAAAACATTAAGCCTGGTGACTGGATGAATCGTGATTTTACATTGAAAAATGACGGCACACTCGACATATCCAAGGTATTACTTAAGACAGAGTATTCAGTAACAGACAAAAATGGTGATAATGTAGAAAACTTTGGAAGTCATATCCGAGTTAACTTCATGTGGAACCACGATAAATCAATCACGGGACCGTGGACTGGACTGGACAACGTGGTTTACCAAACAACTCTTGCTGAGTTACAGGGTATGACACCAGATGCCGTTGCAAATAAAGTCTTTGTCCCATACCTTGAAGAAAAAGGCGGTTTAAAAGCCGGCAATTCTGACACGCTGTCCGTACAATTCGAATTTGTCGAGAACGACAAAGATCAAAACGAATTCCAAGGTGATTCTTTAGAGCTTAAATGGACATTTGATGCACAGCAGACAAAAGGGGAAAAGAAATAACATATATCCCGGGAGGAGAGCACTTCTCCTCCTTCCTTTTATTTCATCAATCAACCAATGCTCTTCCTTATATATATTTCTCAACATATAACTCGATTTTATGTTTTGAGGAATATACGTAAGAAAAATCCAGTGGTAAAAAATCGAAAGGCGGGATCAGGTTGAAAACCAGCCGAAGGCGCAAACGTAGGAAAAAGCATCAAGGTCCATTTCTGACTTTAAAATTGGCACTCATATGTTATTTAGTCATCTTTAGCATTAGTTATATTTCGTCTGACACATCCGCATATCTCAGTAGCCAGTCGGAAGTTTCCCAGATGATCACTGCCGAATGGGAAGTTCCGGTTGTACTTACGAATCAATGCGGTGAGGAAATTGAAAAGGATGCTGTAACGGGCGAGGAAATCAAGATCGACCGCGAGAACATAGATAATAAGCCTAAGGAAGAAAACGATAAGGACACGGTATCGGGTGAGGAAACCGAAGTCGACTGCCTAGACAAAGATGATAAGACTAAGGAAAAAGAAGAGCAGGATGCTGTACCAAGCGATGTCGATTGCAAGCGCGAAGATGGTAAGTCTGTTGGAGAAAACGAACAGGATGCTGTATCAAGCGAGAAAATAAAGGCCGACTGCAAGAATATAGATGATGAATCAAAGGAAGAAATTGAAAAGGATAAGGTCATAGAAGGTGAAGATGATAAAGCAGATTCGGATGCTAACAAAGAGAACGAGCAGCAGAAGCCTGAAGATGACGGTCAAAAACAGCCGGACATCAAGGATGGATCTGTTGATGAATCTACTGAAAAGAAACCGGATGAAAAGGATTCTGTAGAAAATAAGGCTCCAGAAGACGGCTCTAAAACAAAGAATGAAGCTGAAGTGAACGCTGTCGTAGAACCAGAAAATAATACAAAGAAAGTAGAAGGTGATACAAATGAGAGAGAAGAAATTAATGAAAAAGAAGAAACGAATGAAGAGGATAAGTAGCATCGTCTCAGGCATATTGATGGTTCTGCTGATTAGTGTCGCTTCCGTAGTGGTCTTCACGAAAATCTCAGGCGGCGAGCCACAACTTTTCGGTTACCAACTAAAAACTGTTCTGTCGGGATCCATGGAGCCGGGAATCCTAACAGGCTCGATCATTGCTGTGAAACCGGCTGAAGATAAAACCAATTTTAAAAAAGGCGACGTCATCACATTCCAGGAAGCAGAAAATATTTTGATCACACACAGGATTACTGAGGTGGTCAAAAGTGGAGACTCCGTACTTTACCGGACAAAAGGCGACAACAACAATGCAGAGGACATGAATCCAGTTCTGTCTGACAATGTGGTAGCAGAGTACACCGGTTTTACAGTGCCTTACGTAGGGTACTTCATTAACTTTACCCAGTCGAAGAACGGTGCGCTTTTGCTATTAATACCCGGATTCCTGCTGCTTATCTACTCGGGGTTTACGATTTGGAGAGCACTTGGAGAAATCGAATTGGCTCCGAAAAAAAAGGTGAATATAGTGGGGGAAGATGGCGGAGAAAGTTCTTCCTGAATCAATCGCTAAGATATGTAAGGAGGCATTATCATGAGCAAACTGTTTCGACTTTTTCCGGTTCTTCTATTGATTAGCGGAATCTGTTTCTTTCCTATGACGAGCGTATTAGCAGATGGTGAAGACAACACGGGCAATGCTGATATAGACATCGGCATTTCACCAAAAGATACGTTATTTGAAATCAGCAATATGAAGCCTGGTGACTGGGCACCTCGGACCATTACAGTCAAAAACTTAGGTAGCAAAGAATTTGCCTACCAAATGCAGTTAGAAAACAGTGGAGAAAAAAAGCTGTTCAACGAGCTACTGCTGGAAATAAAAGCCGACGACAAGGAATTGTATCAGGGCAAATTGGCTGCATTTAAATCTCTGCCCGCAAGAAAACTTACACGCGGCAGCGGGGAGAATCTGGACATCACTATTCGTTTTCCGGAGCACCTTGGAAATGATTTTCAAGGCCTTGGGGCGGCATTTGTTTTCACTTTTACGGCGGAAGGAAGAGATAACCCGGGGAATGGAGGAGGCGATAACCCAGGGGACGGAGGAAGCGATAACCCTGCGGAGGGAGGAAGCGATAACCCTACGGAGGGAGGAAGCGATAACCCTACGGAGGGAGGAAGCGATAACCCTACGGAGGGAGGAAGCGATAACCCTGCGGAGGGAGGAAGCGATAACCCTGCGGAGGAAGGAAGCGATAACCCTGCGGAGGAAGGAAGTGATAACCCAGCGGAGGGAGGAAGCGATAGCCCGGCGGTTCAAGTCACAATACCAGGACAGATCGACAGCGGCGTTCCAACAACAGCCGGGTTCAACTTGCCTGCCACGTCAACAAATATATTTAATTTGATGTTAGTTGGTTCTGTACTTGTGGCAGGTGGAATTGTGTTGATGATCATCAGGCATTACAGAAGGATGAAAATAGCTCAATAGACACGTAAATGACTCAAATGGCTAATTGGTTAAAGAGAAACTTTTGAAAAGCTGCCTGTGCATGGCGTATCATGCCTTGGTAGCTTTTCTGTTTTTCGTGAAAATGAGATGAATCAACACATGCTTTATTAGCTGGAGGTGATGTAATTGCTGAAAAAAATGGCTGTGATTTTGCTGGCGGTTGGACTATTTTTGATAGGCTACGCCAGTGTGCAGCTAAAATCCGCACAGCAGTCGGAAAAAGCCGCACTGGTTCAGGCAAAGGGGGAGTTGGAAAAACAAAAAATAAAGTCACCCCAGCTTGAGTCATCCTATCCCGACCTGTCTTTTCAGAACGGTCAAACAATCGGCATCCTGCAAATTCCCATTATCCAAAAAGAGCTTCCCATAGTGGAAGGGACGGATGACGATGCTTTAAAGCAAGGCGTTGGTCACTACACAGGCACCGTTTATCCCGGGCAAAAAGATCAAATTCTGTTATCGGGACACAGGGACACCGTGTTTACCGGATTGGACAAATTGCAAAATGGCGATACAATCATTATGGAAATGCAGCATGGCACCTTTACATATGCCGTTGTGGATACGGAAATTGTAGATGCAAATGATACAACAGTCATCCGTTCTACAGCACCGGAAGAAATGCTGACTTTATCCACATGCTATCCATTTCGGTATATCGGCAATGCACCGCAACGGTATATTGTTTATGCGATACCGAAGTGAAATGAGTACCTACAAGACTTCGTTATTCAAAAAAGTTTGGAAAAAATCCAGCCAAGTACGTGATTGGTTGGATTTTTGCATGCTTAGCACCGAATACTGTCGCTATTTCTTCTCACATCGATAAGAACCTACATCTATTACAACTACCCATCGATTAATCAATATACAAATTTACTTCTATAAAATAGAGCCAATCATCGAAGTAGAAGTGAACTGGTACAAAAGTGCACCGACACTACACTAAAGTAGAAAATCGAAGTAGACAAACGATACCAGAAAAGTACTCTTTAGAGTGAGGATGCCCGACAGGAATACTCCTATACTAAAAGTAGTTACAAAAAAGGTAACAAGCCGAAAAAAGCATTGGAGGAGATTTTCATAAAAAAGTATGAAATCTACTAAAGAGGTGTCAACGATGAAAAAAATTCTTGGGTTTGTTCTGGTGTTTACTCTCTTAATAGGCGCAGGAACCATTTATGCAAGTGGCAATCCAGGACAGAACCTTTCCCAATGGTATAAGAATGCATTCCATAAAGAAAGCGAAAAGTTGGGTGCAGCTACTGCAACCGGTATGATATTGGTCTTGAAAGAGGTCAATGTTTTTGTGAAAGAATCAAAAAAAAGCATTGATGATGCATTGGCAAGTTTCCGCGACGATAAGGTGAAAGAAGCGGAGTCCGGCATCGAAAAGTATCAGGCTGACACGATAAATAGTCTGAACGCTACGGTTAATAAACTTGAAAACGTAAACTTCAATGATTATGTGGACAAGCAGAATATTGAAGCACAAATTGATCAGGAATTCGAAAAGATGGTAGAAGACGTATTTAGCGAATAAGCACTCATACAAACCAATATGATAAAAGGGGATAATTAAATGTTCAAAACAGTAAAAGGTAAAGTAATCGCAGGAACAATGGTATTTGGACTCGTAACAGGTGCAGGAGTAGCGTTCGGTGCAACAGATGCAGGCACAAACCTCAAAAGTTGGTATGACGGGCAATTTGGGAAGGCATCCACAAATGTAGCAGGACAAGTTGCCGCATACGCTGGCGGTAAAGTTGACGGATTGGCGGTTGAATATAATGGCCTGAAAACAGATGCTACAAACAGTATTAATGCAAAGGGCGTAGCCCAAGCAGGTGTAGCAAATGAAAATATTGAGAAACAGAGCCGTGAACACATCGATGCAATAAAAGAAGAACAAGCACATATCAACACTTATTTGTCTGGTCAATTTGATAGCTTATCAAATTTTGCTAACGGTTTAATTAATCAAGCTGGTGATGACGCCCTTCAATATGCGAAAAATGATTTAAGGGAATACACAGGAGCTGCGGGAAATGCCGCGAATGAAAAAGTTAAAACGGACGTAAAAGCAGTAACTACTCAAGCGATTAGTGATTTGGAAGTAACAATCAATGCGGCGAAAGCAGATCTTCAAGCTAAATTGGATAAGGAAACGGGTTTAACCGTTACTGAAATTAAAGGTTTAATCGACGCGAAAATTACTGACCTCCGCACTAAAATCACTAAAATGAAAAATGATTTAGTTAAAGAACAGGAAAAACTTATTACTTTCACAGCAAAAGGACTTCAACTTGAAGCTGAAAAGGCAATGCAAGATTTGGTAGATGGCATTAATAAATAAGTACTAATGCTCAATAAGGACCTCATCCAGTGAGGTCCTTATTGTTTTAAATGGAGGTGCAACTATGTCGAATAAATTCAAAAGGTATAAAAGTAACTTCAGTTTTAAAAAGATAGGCCTCTTACTCGGGGCTCTCCTGTTAACGATAGGTCTAGGAAGCGGCATGAATAATGCATTTGCTGGCGAGGATGCCGGAAGTTCATTAATAAATTGGTTTGGAGCCAAGAGGACAGTATCTGAACAAGAAATATCCGGGGCAATTACTGTAGAAAAAGACAAACTTATGGGCGAGTTGAAAATAGCTTTGCAAGAAGCTAAGCAAAGTGCCGAAGACGAATTGGCGAAATTCACTGAAGAACAAAAACAAATCCGTACAAGTGAATTGCAGAAATTCGCCGCTAATTTAAAAGCGAATATAGAAATCGACCTCACTAAAGAAAAAGAGGCGATTATTGCCGAGTTGGATGCAGAACATAAGCAAGCCATCGAAGACTTGGAAAACCCAGCGGCTCCAATCAATCCAACACCAAAACCAGGAGTAGAACCGGAACCAGCTCCAGAGCCGGGGGCAGAAGTGAAACCGGAGCCAACGCCAGAACCTGAATTGGAGACACAACCAGTGTTGCCATCTGAATCGGATACAGAACCGAAACCCGAGCCAGCATCTGAACCGGAAACAGCGCCAATAACGGAGCCGACTTCAGAATAACTTGCAGGCGCGGGTTAGTGACAATGAATCCCTGCAAATCAGAGGCAATCAAGCTTTATTGGACGACAAAAATCCAGCCAAGTACGTGATTGGCTGGATTTCTGTATGTTTATCACCTAAAACTATCCCTATTTCTTCTCACCAATCATAACCGCCCTGCTACCGATCATATATCCTGCCAAGCGATCATAACTGGCGGGCTGCCGATTATATATCCCACTCACCGATCAAAACTGCCCGTCTGTCGATCATATACCCTGCCAAGCGATCAAAACCGCCGCGCTACCGATCATATATCCCGTCAACCAATCATATACTTCATCCGACTCTCCTCGATTGGGGGAATTGGGGGACACCACCAGTGTTGCCATCTGAATCGAATATAGAAACGAAACCTGAGCTAACAACTGAACCGGAAACAGCGGCACCAATTGAACAACAAAAAAAATCCAGCCAAGTTCACAAATGGCTGGATTTCTCTATGTCTAACACCTAAAAACGATCCCTATTTCTTCTCACCAATCAGCAAATCGAACAGCTCAGACCAGTCGGTTATTCGTGGGAGATCAAGATGTCGATTATACGATTGGCTTTTGGCGAACAATTTAAGGGGATGATTCCTCAACGTTTCAAGAACCGCAGGCTTGTCATCGAAATAATAGTCTAGGTTCAAATCCTTGATGATGTTGACTTTGTCTTCATCTTTCATGCCGTAATAAAACCTGTCTCTGTCAACAGGAAACCCATTTTCAATCATCCACTCGATTGTACGCTTGCCATGCACGTCGGGTCTCGCCGTAATATAATAAATTTCATGTCCTTCTCTATCCAGCCTTTGTAAGGTTTCCACTGCATCTGGATAGGGAGGGCAGGATGTGAAATAGATTTCTTCCAATGAACGATTCCACATTTGACTGCCTTGTTCAGCAGTCATGTCAAAAAGCTCATGAATTTCAACCTTATCCAACGCGTGGAAGAGATCCACCGCCACTGTCCGATTCAACTTCGTGTTGTAAAGTTGAAAAGCATGTTCCCTTAAATTAATCAACGTATCATCTATGTCAAAACCGAATTTCATTTTCCAAAACCTCTATTCATTTGCAGTATATCGCGGATAGCCGGTGAACTTGAAATCTTTACCGACGGGGGTAATCCGGAGATCTGCTAAGTCTACAGCATCCCGCATTAATTCCACGCCTGTACCTTCAAGAAATGTTGGTGCATGGGCGCCTCCGACTAATTTAGGTGCGATATAAATTTCTACTTTGTCGACGAGTCGATTTTCAAGGAAAGCAGCGTGAATCGAGCCGCCTCCTTCAATCAAGACAGAGGAAATAAGCTTTTCACCGAGAATGCGGACGACGTCATTTGGGTTCACCTGTTTCACTCCGGAAGTTGGGAAGATTAAAATTCCTTGTTCTTCTAGCTTCTGTTTAGCTAGTTGGTCAACCTCTTGTGCAGTGAAAATCCAAGTGGGTGCCTGTCCGTCGGTTACGATCTTTGAATCCAGTGGAATTCGCAGTGTGGAATCTAAAATGACGCGAATCGGATTCCTTCCATTAGGGATCCGTGTAGTTAATTCGGGATCATCCTCAATTACTGTATTGACGCCAACTAAAATAGCCATATTTTCATTGCGCAGTACATGTCCGTCATGCCTAGCTTCGGCGGATGTAATCCACTTACTATCGGCAGTGTGTGTAGCGATTTTGCCATCCAATGTGCTTCCTGCTTTCATCGTCATGAAAGGCTTTTGTTCGACGATGAACTTGTTAAATACTTCATTCATCTGGCGAGATTCCTCTTCCATTATGCCGACGATGACCTCGATTCCGGCATCTTCCAAAATCTTGACACCGTTACCGGCAACGACAGGATTTGGATCAAGCGTAGCGATAACAACTTTGTTAATCCCGGCTTCAACAATGGCTAGTGCACAAGGACCCGTTCGCCCGTAATGCGAGCATGGCTCAAGGGTCACATAAATCGTGCCGCCTTTTGCCCTATCACCAGCCATCCGAATGGCATGTATTTCCGCATGCGGTTCTCCAGCCTTTAAATGTGTCCCGATGCCAACTACTCGATTGTCATTAACAATAACCGAACCGACGAGTGGATTTGGATCTGTCTGTCCTTTCATCGCGCGCGCATTGCTTAGGGCTAAATTCATGTAAAATTCATGGTTAGTCATTTGGCTGAGTTCCTTTTTCATCTAAATGGCCTGAACGATCAATCTTTGTCTGCAAATAACTTTCATTGAACTCTGATTTATCGCCCCATAAAGGTTCTCTTCCGGATACAGGGAGCCCAGCATTTTTCAGTGCATCCAGTTTCTTTGGATTATTTGTCATGAGCTTAACAGGTTTTGTCCGTAGCGTCTTGAGTACCTGAATCGCATCATCATAATTTCTGGAGTCGTCGACAAATCCAAGACTTTCGTTTGCTTCCACTGTATCATAGCCATTTTCCTGCAGCACATAGGCCATCGCTTTGCTGAATAAACCAATACCACGCCCTTCATGATTCGCTAAATAAAACAGCGCACCCGTCCCATGGTCCGCAATATTCTGCATCGATTGCTTGAGCTGATAGCCGCAATCGCATCTTTTACTACCAAATATATCGCCAGTATGGCAAATTGAATGCATGCGAATTAACGCATCATCCGCATGTTCGAAATCTCCGTAGACGAGCACGCTTGACTGTTGGTACTCCGCCAAATTCGCAGATGACAACTGTTCGATAATTTCTAAGTAATTGTCCGTTACTTGGCAACGGCTAAGCCAGCAATACCATTGAAAAACAACTGTTTCTCCATGCAGATTGACAGGGAGTTGGATTGGTCCGACCAAGTAGATGGCGCCTTCATCTGTGGGGATCATTTGTATTTTATCTTTTAATACGTCAAGGACTTTTGGTTCCAGTTTCAAATTCAACATACAATCATTCCTTCTATTTAAATTTGGGTTATCATGCAAATTTATAGTAACTGTAGTACTAGAGCCACTTCATGTGGATTTTTAAATGTGCAATAAATCAGGAAATTATTCCTTTAGCATACCTTATTGTTTCGTGATTTACTCTAAAGTTGTTTTGGGCAGTTTGCTAGGCAGTTCATTCAATAAAACTTCATCCTCTTCTATACGTATGCGCTTATATCTTATTGTCGGTGACAGTCACCCAGTCAAATTGAAAACTGCCGAATAAGCGGTGACAAAAGCAAAGAAATCGTGCAAATTATTATTTTGCTCCGAGCTGATCTTTTATTATTTACATGGAATGCAGAAAGAGGGATAATAGTATTACAAAATAATTTAATGTCGAGGGACTGTATTTCACTCATGAAAAAACAGCACAAAAAAGAAACACGTACACATTTTATATTCCGTTATCTATTCATTATGATAGGGGCGACTATGGCGGCGGTCGCGATTGAACTATTTCTTGTTCCAAACTCTATTATAGATGGTGGAATCATCGGGATTTCACTAATTCTAACTTTTTTAACGGGTATCCCATTCGGTTTACTCATACTGCTGATCAACTTGCCATTCCTTTTCTTTGGCTATAAGTATATCGGGAAGAACTTTTTCATATCTTCCTCTTTTGCAATCGTTGTACTTGCGCTTGTGGAAATTCCACTTAAGGCGGTTGACCCTTTTGTGACGGATCCGCTTCTTGCGACTGTCTTCGGAGGGCTACTGTTAGGAGCGGGCGTTGGGCTTGTCATTCGTAATGGCGGTGCTTTAGATGGGACTGAGATACTTGGTATTTTATTGACTAAAAAGATTCCATTCTCTGTCGGCGAATTTGTGATGTTTTTCAATATCTTCATTTTCGGCTGGGCAGGCTTTGTACTCGGCTGGGAGCAAGCCATGTATTCGATTCTGACGTATTATATCGCTTCGAAAACAATCGATGCTGTTATCCAAGGTTTGGATGAAACAAAAGCGGTGATTATCGTGTCGGATGAATACGAGGAACTCGGTATTGCTATTAATGAACGTCTCGGTAGAAGCATTACGAACCTTAAGGGAAGCGGCGGTTATAACAACAGTGACAAAGATGTCATTTACGTAGTTGTCACGCGTCTGGAAATAAGTAAATTGAAACAAATCGTCCATGAAGTCGATGCAAATGCATTTTTAACAATCATGAATACGCAAGAAGCACATGGCGGACAGTTTAAATCACCGATTCATTGAGATAAACAACAAAAAGAAGTGTAGACCTTAATTGGTCTGCACTTCTTTTCATTAATAAAGAAAAATCCCCCCATCCGGATTTGGATAGGGGGACTGTCAATTAGTGCTTGGAACAAACACGTGGAAGTTAACATTAAAAGTTTCTCGGAATTGAATGTCGTTTTTGTCAGCGTAAAGTGTAACTTGGACGTCCTCTGCAGATACATCGCTGTCTGTTGAAGGTTTAGTACTTGGTTTCAAGAGGGCGAAGAAGTCTTCTTTCAACGTATCTTTTGCGGTGGGTCGCGAGAGGTCGACAGCTTTAGCATTACCTATGCTAATTTTTTTCACGCCGAGCGCTCGCAATTTACTAGAGAAAACACCAATTCCGGTCAACCCTTTAATCCCTTCGTCAATATCATAGGCAGTCATCGTTACTGTATTTGTCCTGCTATTAAACCTTGACTCAGCAACTTTTTTAACGCCTACTTCAATGACACCATTTTGCGTAACGACTTTTTTGATTTCAGCACGCGCCTTTTCGATTGGATTAGATGCGACTTTGATATTCTCGGTACGTACAACAAATGATGCCATTTGGGCACGTGTGATGCTAGCATTCGGATCGAAAGTTGTTGGCGTCTTTCCTTTCGTCACCTTGTTAGTGACGAGTGCCTTGACATGATCCACGTACCACGCAGAATTACTTACATCTCTGAATGGATTTACGGTAGATTTACCCTCGAGTTTGAATCCGAGATCGATTGCTTTCGCCATATGGGCACGCGTCATGGATGCATTCGGTTTGAACGTGTTGTCTTCGAATCCTGAAATGAGCCCTGCATTTTCAAGTGCTGCTACATATTTATAGAAGCCATTCTTGTTGTCGAGGTCTTTAAAGCCCGGATTTCTGACGTTTCTCGTATCCAGCTTCAATGCGAGCGCAAGTATTTTCGAAGCTTGACCACGCGTAAGCTCATTGTCCGGACGATACGTACCATCTGAATAGCCTTTGACAATTCCACGTCCAGCAAGATTCATAATCGGATCATAATGATCAAGAGTCGGTTTTACATCTGTAAATGAAGTACCAGCCGCATCAGTAGTGACAGGTACTGCAGTAACAATCACTCCCAAGACAACTGCCACAGAAACAGTAGCCGCATATATCTTTCTTCGTAAATTGCTCATTTTGATGTAATTCCCTCCAATAGTTAAACTTTTATGGCAATAATATGGATTTTAATACACAAAGAAACTATAGCATAATCCTATTTAGAATGATAACTCAATATATGAACTAATTATAGAGTTAAGCTGGACTTCTAGTACTTAACGGAAATGGTACTAGTTGGTTAGTTGGGGAATTGGATGTGATTGTTGAGGAGTTCAAGGAATCGGGGGAGTGTCCAACCAACCTATCGAAGTGTCCAACGAACGCGGTGGGATGTCCAACCAAATCGGTGAAGTGTCCAACCAACGCGGTAGAGTGTCCAACAAAATCGGCGAAGCCTTCAACCAATCCCGCAAAGTGTCCAACCAACCGGAAAGCGTGCAACCAAACAATCGAAGCGTCCAACAAACGCGGTGGAGTGTCCAACAAAACCGGCGAAGCCTCCAACCAATCCCGTGAAGTGTCCAACCAACCGGAAAGCGTCCAACCAAACTACCGAAGCGTCCAACCAACGCGGTGGGATGTCCAACCAAATCGTTGAAGCCTCCAACCAATCCCGTGAAGTGTCCAACCAACCGGAAAGCGTTCAACCAAACTATCGAAGCCACCAACCAACGCGATGGAGCCTCCAACAAAATCGGCGATGCGTCCAACCAACCGGAGAGTGTTCAATGAAATCGCTGGAGTGTACAACGAAAACAATGAAGTCCTCTAAAGTTGATAAAAACTTTAGAGGACTTCATTAATTCTTTATATGCATTTTTACACTCATGCAGATTTCTTTTCAAAAATGGTGAACTCCATGTTATTTAGGACCAAATCAGGTATCGATTGTACTTGGCCAATATATTTCTTTCAATTCGCCAGTACTCCCACAATTACTTGTTAGGAGCACATCTTTTTGATGGGCTTAAGAAGTATAGGGGAATATATTTCGGTTGTTGGAGAAGTATTGGTGGCTTCCTTTATATTGCGGACAAAACTTGTTTTGGGGCAGAAGTAAACTCCTCCCGCGAATCATCTTATGCCTGTTGTGGTTGGATAGCATCATACGCTTTTCTGAAATTAAATATCGAATATTGAAAGATAAGTTGAAATAATCTATCAATAGTTTATACTATATTTAAAGAAACGAAAAGGCGGGAAAAAGCGAATGTATGTGTTAGGGATAGATGGCGGGGGAACGAAAACGACGGGTGTAGTGACCGACAGAAATGGAAACGTTTACATGCAAGCAGTCACTGGACGTAGTAATTCGAACACATTGTCTCAAGAAGAATTCCAAAACGTAATGAGTGGATTATTACTGCGACTTAAAAAACAACACACTAAAATATATGATCAGATATCTGTGTGTTTTGCGGGATTAGCAGGAGTTGGCGAAAGTGGACGCGACGTTGAAGTTGTAAATTTATTAAGGAACTACTTGCCACGGGATACGAAAATACTTGTACGAAACGATGCATTTAATGCTCTTTACTCAGGAACATTAGGGGAACCGGGAGTTGTCCAAATCGCAGGAACGGGAACAATTACGTTCGGATTTAATGAGGAACAAAAAATGGTTCGTTCAGGTGGTTGGGGTTACTTATTTGATGACGAAGGAAGCGGATTTTATTTAGGGAATGAGGCGCTGCGTGCTGTATTTAAAGAGTTTGATAATCGTGGCCCCACTACGTCTTTAACTACCAGTTTTTTGAATTACTTTCAAGTTCAAGCGGTTCCAGACATCATAGGGAAAGTCTATGGGGAAGAACATCCTCGTTCCGTCATTGCTCCACTTGCTAGATTGGTAGTAGAAGCGAGCGTAGCCAATGATGAAGTAGCGAAAAACATTATATTGAATGCCTGTAAGGAAATGATGCTCAGTGTTATATCGTGTCACAATCAATTATTTGAAGCAGAGCATCCAACGACTATCGTGTTATCTGGAGGCGTCTTTACAAATTCAGAGTTATTTATTCGCCATTTTAAAGAACTATCATACAAAACTCTTCCAAATGTAATTTTTCAACAAACGAAAGTACCCCCAGTTGGAGGTGCAATTATTGCTGGTTTGAAGTTACTCGGTGTAGCAATAGACGAACACTTTGTGGCCAAGTTTAATGAGCAAATACAATAAGTAGGGGATCCAATGAACGTTCATCATAAGGAAGAGGTGAAAAAATGAAAAACAAAGTACGCTCATTTTTGCAACAAGAAATTGATAAACAAGTAACGCCAGGGGCGGTCATTCGGGTTAAACATAAGGGACAAATCATTCTCGATGAAGCCATTGGTACGAATAGTTTAGATGGGGACCGCATTCAAATGACGAGTAAACATGTATTTGATATGGCGTCTTTGACGAAGGTAATGGTGACGCTACCGGTAATGTTGCAACTCTTTGAATCTGGGGATATCCATTTACACGATAAAGTCGCTTCATTTATTCCAGCGTTCGCTAAGAACGGTAAAGAAAGCATTACTCTACAACAATTACTAACACATTCATCTGGACTGATTGCGCACCGTCCTTACTTTGAACGGAAATTGACAACACAAGAAGTTCTCGATGATATTTTTGAAGAGCAATTATCTTACGTGCCTGACACGAAAGTCGTTTATAGCGATTTAGGCTATATCTTACTTATGGAAGTAATTGAACAAGTAACAGGTCAGCCGCTTCAAGAGTATGCACACCAACACCTGTTTCAACCGCTTGGTATGAATGATACGAAGTATAAGCCGAGTTACGAGCGCGATCAATATGCACCAACTGAATACCTCGAACATTTACAAGACCATAAATATGGAATAGTGCACGATGATAACACAGAATTTATGGGCGGCATTAGTGGTCATGCAGGATTATTTTCAACTATGGATGATATTTCTCAATTTACACAAATGCTCGAGAACAACGGTATACACGATGGGAAACAAATCGTAGATCCACTATGGTTAACAAAGTCACGCGGCAATTTTACATCATTTTCTACTGAAAGCAGAGGTCTTGGGTGGCAATTAAAAGGAGAAGGATTTAGTCCAGCCGGCGATTTGATGTCGCCGCTTACCTATGGTCACACTGGTTATACTGGCACAAGTTTTTATATTGATCCACTCGAAGAATTGACGGTGATTTTATTAACAAACCGCGTGTACTTTGGGCGACATGATCCAATCGTTCGATTACGACCACGATTGCATAACATCATCGTCACAAATTTAACTAATTAGGAGTGTTTGTATGCATTTAATGATTGTGGGGGCGCATTGTGGAGATGGTGAAATTCAAGCAGGTGCTATTGCGCATAAATACGCGCAAGCGGGTTATAAAGTGACCTTTCTTCATTTAACAGCGGGGGAAAAAGGAACGCCTGCTCATTTAGATGTTGAGTCATACCGTAAACAAAAAATTGAAGAAGCCGAAAAAGCCGCGGCCATTTTAGGTGGAACGAGTATTACTTTAAATCACCGTGATGCCGAGCTGACGTTTAATGAGGAGTTAGTAAAGGAAGTGGCAACGATTTTTCGAAAAGAGAAACCGGACTTCGTGATTACACATTGGGTGAATAGTATGCATCCCGATCATGCTCTTTGTCAGCTTATTGTACAAGATGCATGGTTAAAAGCGTCACTTCCTGGTTTTGAACTAGACGGGTTGGCACCACATGGTCTGCGCCGTGTATTCCACAGTGAGAATTGGGAAGACATGGAAGGCTACGAACCGGATATTTATGTGGATGTCTCTGATTCCTTTGACGCTTACTTGGAGGCTTTGTCTTGTTACTGGTTCATTATGAATTCAACCAGTTTCAGATACTATGATTATTACAAAGCACTAGGCACGATGCGTGGATGTTTAGGACGAACGACGTATGCGCAAACATTGCAAAATTCAAAAGGACTTCATGTGCGCCGTGAAGGACATATCCCGGGATTTCCGATTCCTCAAGGAGGCACAAAATGACTATGCAAAAGAAAGTTGGTCGCTTACTAATAGCCGGGTTTAAGGGCATAACCATGTCGGATGAAATTAAACACTTGATACATGCCTATCATATTGGCGGGGTTATATTGTTTGGCCGCAACATTGGCACACCATTAGAAGTTTTAGAGTTAACGAAAAGCCTGCAGCGAGAAGCGAAAAAAGCGGGTTATAAGTTCCCATTATTAATTTGTATTGACCAAGAAAACGGTGCCGTTCGTCGACTTGGTGAAGGTACAACAATCGTTCCGGGTGCAATGTTAATTGGGGCCACACATGAACCAAAGCATGCTCGTAAAGCGGGCAACCTAACAGGTAAAGAATTAAAAGCATTAGGAATCAACTGGAACTTGGCACCCGTTGTTGATATCAACAACAACCCGAGAAATCCAGTAATTGGTGTTCGGTCATTTGGAGAAGATACGCATGACGTGGCAGAAATGGCAAAGAACTCCATGCTTGGTATGCAAGAAGCAGGTGTCATGACGACGTTGAAGCATTTTCCGGGGCATGGTGATACGAGTGTAGACTCGCATTTAGATTTACCTGTGATTGGACACGACTTAAAAAGATTGCATGAAGTGGAATTAGTCCCGTTTAAAGAATGTATCGCGGCTGGTGCGGATGCCATTATGAGTGCGCATGTGTATTTCCCAGCGTTAGAAAAAGAAGCAAATACACCCGCGACATTATCATACTCAGTCATTACAGGCCTTCTGCGAGAAGAACTTGGTTTTGATGGTGTGATTACAACTGATTGTATGGAAATGGACGCGATTGCGAAAGGCATCGGTACAGTAAACGGATGTATGAAAGCTATTGAAGCAGGTGTCGATTTAGTAATGGTGTCTCATATACATCCTTTACAAGAACAAGCAATTCTTAAAATAGTAGATGCAGTTGAAAAAGGCACGATTACACAACAACAAATTGAACAATCCATCACGCGAATTGAACGTATGATTGCAACATACACGTCTTGGGAAGAAGTTGAGGAGACGCAAGAAGTTGCAAACTTCGTCGGATCACAAGCACATCGAGATGAAATGAAACTGATTTATGAAGAAGGTATTACCTTGGTTAGTGGTGAGGGGAAGCCTATACAAGCAGATGATAAAGTTCTCTTAATTTATCCTACCAATGAATATGCAACGATGGTAGAAGATAAGCGTTATGCAACACTTGAAATGGCTGAGAAACTAAAGAACGTTCATGAGCATGTAGGTGTAATTGAAATAGACCCGACACATTTCGAAGAAACGATTACCGATATAGTAAGTCAAGTGAACAACTACGATCATATTGTGGTTCTTACGCTCAATGCTACACAACAGGAGAATCAACTGAAGCTAGTTCATCAATTAATTGATTGTGGTAAACCGGTAGACGTAGTTGCCGTTCGCACACCGTATGATGCTGCTCAGTTTCCGCTGGCAAACCGCATGATTTGCACATACGAATTCACGCAAACAGCTTTTGAGGTAGTTGCCGAAAGCTTAGTTGATAAAACTAAAATAAAAGGAAAATTACCAGTTACTCTAGCATGAGTGATATTTATTTTTATAATATTAGAAAAATATTGATATTTAATATTGAATAAGTTAAAATATGGGTAAGCATTTTTTTAGCACGACTGCTAATGGAAAGGAGGGATGAGAGTGAAACCCATGCGTGTTTGTGGACTTATGTCGGGTACGTCGCTCGATGGATTAGATATCGCGATTGTAGACTTTACCGTCGTTGCTAAACAAGTAACGTATGAGCTAAAGCATTTTGTGACAATGTCTTACACTGACGAACTGACGGCTCAACTTTTCCAACTAATGGATCCATTGGTGCCACTGAACCATGTATCGTCGATGAATATGTATTTAGGTGAATTGTATGCAAAGTGTATCAAAGATGCTTTAGTAGATTCTGAGATTGATTATGAATCAATTGATTTAATCAGTTCGCATGGACAAACGATTTGGCACGAACCGACTGTTGTAAGTCAACGCTTGTATGCACGGCCAAATACGATGCAAATCGGTGATATTGCAGTACTTGCTGAACAAGCGGGTATTCCAGTAATCGGTGATTTTAGAACGCGTGATATGGGTGCAGGAGGTCAAGGAGCTCCTCTTGTACCATTTGCAGATCAAATTCTATTTCAATCACAGACGAATGGGCGTGTGCTTGTGAATATTGGCGGAATTGCCAATATGTCTGTCTTGCCTCCCGCTCACTTTGCGCAAGAGGTTATTGCATACGATACCGGACCTGGAAATATGATCATTGATGCATTTGTTAATAAATATTCAAACGGTTTGCTAAGCTACGATGCAAATGGTGACTTGGCAAAGGACGGCATTGTTCATAACAAATGGTTAGAAAAATTGATGGCAAATGACTACTTTTCACTCCCGGCTCCGAAAAGTACAGGAAGAGAATTGTTCGGTTCAGTATACGCTGATAAATTGTGGTTACAAGGTGATGAGTATGGATGTTCGTCACTAGACAAAATCGCAACAATCACAATGTTAACCGCGAAATCATTAGCAACTGAAATTGAGAAATATTGTCAGACGCATGATTTAAAAGAGGTGTTTGTTAGTGGGGGTGGCGTTCATAATAAGACACTCTTAGCCTACTTAACAGAATTACTTCCCAATCAAATAGATGTAAGAACGTCCGATGAGATTGGTATAAGCGGTGATGCGAAAGAAGCTTTTGTTTTTGCTTTACTCGGGTATTTAGGGTTTCAAAAGATGCCAAATAATTTACCTTCAGCAACAGGTGCAAATAGACAAACAATTTTAGGGAAAATTGCATGGTGAAAATAACAATTTGGGGGGAAATGACGAATGAAGAATGTGTTTAAAAAATCCGCACTAGCAATTGCATCTTTAGGCTTAGCAGCAGCTGTTTTAGCAGGTTGTAATGGAGATAAAAAAGAAGCAGGAAACACAGAAGAATTTAAAGGAGAAATTACGATTTGGGATGGTCCAAGATGGCCGGATAAAGATGATAATAAGTTCCACTGGTTAGATGCGAAAATTAAAGAGTATGAAGCGGCAAATGAGGGTGTGAAGATTAAATTAGTTCAAGTACCCTGGGCAGAAATGGGCGACAAACTTGGCGTAACAATTGCTGGTAAATCATGGCCAGATATAGCACCTGTTGATATTAGTGGAAGTTCAGTCAACATCAATCATATCGATCAAGGCGTAATTGAGCCACTTGATGAGTTTTTTGACAAAGCTGAGAAAGCAGACTTCTATGAAAACGCATTAGATGCTTACACGTACAATGATAAGTTATATGGAATTCCAAATAGTATCACGTTGCACTCAATGCTGCTGAACTTAGATTTATTTGAAGAAGCAGGTGTGACGCCTCCTGAAAATGGAAAGTGGACATATGATGATTTTTTAGATACAGCGAAAAAATTAACGTTTGATCGCGATGGTGACGGCAAAATGGATGTATACGGATTTTCAACGTATGTAATGCCAGGATACTATGAGTCGTGGCCGTTCTTCTACAAGAATGGTGGATCTCCACTTAATGAAGACATGACAGAATTTACATTTGATACGCCTGAAACAGTTCAAGCAATACAAGATTTAGCCGATTTGAAATTAAAGTATGAGGTTGCACCTGAAACATTGGGTGGTATTGATGTTGGGGGAACATTCCAGGCATGGGCGAATGAAGAGCAACGCACAGTTGCTATGCAACCATGGGCAACATGGGCAATTGGTGCTGCACAAGGGCAATACCCAACTAACTTTATGGTAGCTGATTATCCAACAGGTGATTCTGAAACCCCAACAACAATCGGTGGTGTAGGTGGATGGGTAATGTTCCACCAAAAAGATGCTAATAAAAAAGCTGCTATAGCTGACTTCATGAAATTTATATCAACAGATGAAGAGCAATTCCTTATGGCTCAAAATTACGGTATTTTCCCAGCCCGCATCAGTGCAGCTGAAATGGATCCATTTAAAGACAATCCAGAAATGACACGTGCTATGGAAATGTCAGAACAGGTTATTATGCTTCCTCGTCACCCAGAGTGGAAGAAAATTGATGAGGCGATTCAAGCACAGCTTCAACTAGTCTTTAACGGTGAAAAAACAGCTGAAGAAGCAATGAAAGATGCAAAGAAAACGGTTGACGAGTTATTGAAATAACAATGTTTGAGCAGGTTCCGCATCGCGACAACCTGCTTCATTTTTAGGAGGTGTCCCAAATTGACTCAACTACCAATGGGTGCAGTACCGAAAAAAGAAAATGAAAAGTTAAAAGTGTTAAAGAAACCGAATAAAGGCGTGCTTCTTCAAATGAAGAAAAACTATAGTGCATACCTTTTTCTTTTACCTAAATTAATTTTATTTACGTTATTTGTGGCGATACCCGTGATTTGGGCATTCATTCTATCGTTTCAATCGTACAAAGTGTTCGGCAGTGAATTTGTTGGTCTCGATAATTACATACAAGTTTTTAGCAGTGAAGCGTTTCGTATTGCACTAAAAAACACCTTATTGTTCACGGTAGTAACAGTACCGTTTGGGGTCATTAGTGCACTTGTAATATCCACACTTATTTTTGCACTGGGAAGATTTTCTCAAAGTGTGTTCAGATCTGCGTTTTATTTACCCACAGTGACATCGATGGTAATTATCGCGATGGTTTGGCGCTGGATGTACAACTATGACTTTGGTTTATTTAATTATATTCTTGGCTGGTTTGGAGTTGAACAAATTAACTGGTTGGGTCAATCCAATAGTGCGCTCTGGGCTTTAATCATCATGCAATGTTTAATTCCATTCGGTATAGGAATTATTATGTACTTAGCTTCAATGGGGTCGATTTCACAATCACTTTACGAAGCGGCACGAATGGATGGAGCAAGTAGTGTTAAACAATGGTTTCATATAACAGTTCCATTGTTAAAGCCTACAACGTTATATCTCACTTTACTAAGTACAATTGGTTCCTTCCAAGTGTTCACTCAAATCATTATGATGACAGGTGGAGGACCAGGCAGTGCTACAGAAACATTAGTTCATTTGATTTATAAAACAGGTTTCCGTGACTTTGAATTTGGATTGGCAGCGGCTCAATCTGTTGTATTATTTGTTATCATCCTCATCTTTTCCATCATCCAATTCAGGGTGTTGCGCCATGATGAGTGATTGGGGGATAGACCATGAAGAAAAAACCATTAGATAAGTTTAATAAGTTAATTATTTATACTCTCCTTGTGGTATTTGCTGTGGTTTCGTTACTACCACTTTACTGGGTATTTTCTACATCGCTGCAATTAAGTAGCTACCAATCGCAAGATATGGAACGCCCAGTGTCTTATGTGGATTCCAATCCGCCAAAAATGTATCCGATGGGAATCCCGCTCTATTTCGAGCATTGGGGAGAGGCTAGAAAAGCGGAAAAAGTAGGGGATTTAAAAGAAGAAACTTACCATCGTGGAATGATGGATAACATTGTTGAAAATACATTTTCAAGCTATAAGAGTCTATTCAAAAAACACGATATTGGAAAATGGTTTTTTAATAGTGTATACATTTCAGTAATTGTGACGGTTGGTATTTTACTAATCGATTCGATGGCTGGCTATGTGTTAGCAAAAAAGAAATTTCCAGGTCGAAATTTAATTTTCTGGATTATTATTTCAACAATGATGATTCCAGGGCAGGTCACGCTCGTCCCTTTGTTTATCATGGTTGGGAATTTGAACTTGATGGATACGCACTGGGCGTTGATTTTACCAGATTTATCAATGGTATTTGGGGTATTCCTGATGAGGCAGTTTATGTATTCCATTCCTGACGAGTTGCTAGAAGCAGCAAAAATGGATGGTGCCAGTGAATGGCGAACGTTTTGGACGATCGTCTTGCCGCTTGCGAAACCGGGACTTGCCGCACTAGGGATTTTCACATTCATGAATGTGTGGAACTCATTCCTTTGGCCGATTATTGTACTAAACAGTGCGGAATTATATACGTTACCAGTTGGATTGAAAACGTTACAAGATGCTAACTTGGCGAGCTTTAAGTTATTAATGAGTGGGGCTGCAGTTGCTGCAATTCCAATGATTGTGGTATTTATTTTATTCCAGCGTTACTTCGTGAAAGGCTTAACACTTGGCGGAGTGAAGGAATAATGGCAGAAAAAGTGAAGCTTGGCCTCGATGTTTTTTTGGAACACTATGTGTCAGATATTCAAGGAAAGAAAATTGGTCTGTTAACAAATCAAACGGGTGCAAATGCTGAGCTAACCTCAACAATTCGATTGTTTCATGAACATCCAAATATTCAACTCACGGCGCTGTTCGCACCAGAACATGGCTTGAAAACAAATGCAAAAGAAGGCGAGAAATTTTCAGATTCCATTCATAGTGCGACAGGCATCACTGTTTTCAGTTTATATGGGGCGTCAAAAAAACCGACGGATGCCATGATGGAGCATCTGGATGTTGTAGTCTTTGATATGCAAGATATTGGTACGCGTTACTACACTTATATATACACGATGGCTTATATGATGGAAGCTTGTGCGCGCACAGGTAAAAAAATGTACGTACTCGACCGTCCGAATCCAATCGGTGGCCATGTAGTGGAGGGGAATTTCGTCGATGCAGATTTCACTTCGTTTGTGGGATTGTATCCGATTCCAACTCGCCACGGAATGACGGTTGGTGAACTTGCGATGTATTTTAATGAGGTATTTGAAATTCATTGCGATTTAGTAGTGGTGGATATGGAAGGGTGGACCCGAGATTCGTTTTTTCCGGAGACGGGATTACCTTGGATTCCGCCTTCGCCCAATACCACGAGTGTTGATATGATGTTGCTTTATCCAGGTACATGTTTAATCGAAGGGACGAATTTATCCGAAGGACGAGGAACAACACAGCCATTTGAAATTGTAGGTGCTCCGTTTATAGATGGTGAACAATTGCAAGATGAAGTCAATGCGTTAAGTCTTGAAGGTGTTCGTGCACGTGCGGTTTCCTTCACACCTACGTATCAAAAATACTCAGGTGAGCATTGCGAAGGTATTCAACTGCATATTACGGAAAGCTTTACATTTCAACCGCTCCATACATTTGTACGCATTTTGGCGCTCATTGCAAAGTTGTATCCGAAGGACTTGAAGTTTTTAGAATACGGTAGTTTGAAGCACCCCATGTTTGACCTGCTTGCTGGGAATGCAAAACTAAGAAATGCTTTAAACAATGGGGATGTGGAAGAATATCTACAACAGTGCCAACTCGACTCGAACGATTTTATGAAAAAGAGAAAAGCATACTTGCGATATAGATAGGAAGGTGGAGCTATGAAAAAGTTATCGCTTCTTACAACTGAAGAATCCAATCCGAAATCTACAAGATTAGATGAAATGTCGATAAATGAAGTTTTAAATACCATGAACGAAGAGGATCAGACCATTGCATTTGCTGTTCAACAAATGATCCCATATATCGGTCAAGTTGTTGAAAAAGTCGTAAGGGCATTTAAAAATGGAGGACGACTTATTTATGTTGGCGCTGGAACGAGTGGACGAATTGGCGTTTTGGACGCTGTAGAGTGTCCTCCTACATTTAGTACATCTCCTGAACTCGTCCGAGCGGTTTTAGCGGGTGGTGAAGGTGCTATGTTTAACGCTGTAGAGGGTGCAGAAGATGATGAATTACTTGGTTCTTCTGACTTGCAAAAACTCGATATCACCAAAAATGATGTCATTATTGGCATTGCAGCAAGTGGGCGAACCCCCTATGTGATAGGTGCCCTTACGTTTGCAAACACTTGCGGAGCAACGACAGTCAGTCTTGCAAGTAATGAACAATCCGCAATAAGTGACTATGCGGATATCAATATTGAAGTCATCACAGGCCCCGAAGTGTTAACCGGTTCAACTCGATTACGTGCAGCAACTGCGCATAAAATGATTTTAAATATGATTTCAACAACAGCGATGATTAAAACTGGAAAAGTATATAAAAACTTAATGGTTGATTTGAATGCAAGTAATTATAAATTGCGTGAGCGTGCAAAAAAGATGGTGTGCTCGATTACAGATGTGTCCTATGAACAAGCGGAAATTGTTTTAGATGAAACCGCTTATGATGTAAAACTAGCGATTGTTATAATTCTTACGAATGTGACTAAAGAAGAAGCAGGGAAACTGATAACAAATGCAGATGGATTTGTGCTAGATGCGGTGAAACTCGCTTCAATTAAAGAAGGGTGATGGAGAGAATGTACCGGACATTTCAAAATGGAGATGAAATAGGGATTGTCGAGTTATGGAATGACGTATTGTATCATGATCCCATTAATCAAATACGGTTCCGTAAACAAGTATTACTCGATGCGAACTTTGATCCACAAGGTTTATTTGTTGCTATCCGAGAAGAAAAAATTGTCGGTGCCATATTAGCCATTACCCGAAAGCTTCCAATGCAATGCGGAAGTTTGGAGTCTGATACGGGGTGGATTACGTTCTTTATGGTTCAACCAAGTGTAGAGAGAGAAGGTATTGGCCACGAATTAATGGAACGGGCATCAGCCTATATCCGTGAGCAAGGAGCGGAAAAGCTATTTTTTTCTTCATATGCTCCAAACTACTTTTTACCTGGCATTGATGAAGAAGCCTATTCATCTGGTTTTGCCTTTTTACAAAAAGAAGGATTCCGTCGCGTGTATTCACCCGTAGCGATGCACCGTACATTGCTCGATTATGTGTATCCCGAAAACGTGCAAGCGTTAAAGCGTGTACGCCAGCAAGAAGGCTACTCATTTGGTCATGTGCAAGACGGCGACTTTTATGAATTAATCCAGTTTGCCAATCAACAGTTCAATCCCGATTGGGGACGGGCGATTCGTGAAGGTGTATTGCAGGGAGTAGATCCGTCTCAAGTGTTGGTAGCGAAAAAGCATAATCAGGTTGTTGGGTTCGCATTGTATGGAGGATATGAAGGGATTCGTGAGCGTTTTGGTCCTTTCGGAGTGGATGAAAATGAACAAGGAAAAGGACTAGGCAAAATCTTGTTACACGAAACGCTTCATATGATGAAACAACAAACAATACTGGGTGCCTGGTTCTTATGGACAAGTGAAACGAGTGCAGCTGGTCATTTATACTTAAAAAATGGGTTTCAAACTTACCGAACGTTCCACGTCATGGTGAAAGAGTTGACAAACTAATAGTCGCATTAGATGATTCGGAGAGACTAGCAAGTGAAGAAGGGTTGATGGAAATGGCAATATCAAGTGGCGGTTTAGTGTTATTAAATGAAATGCGACAAGTTCTTCCACCGTCAGAACAAAAGATTGCGGATTATATTTTAGCCAATCCCGAAAAGGTTGTTACGATGACGATATCAGAACTTGGAGAAATTAGCCTAACAAGTGGTGCGGCAGTGACCAGACTATGCAAGTCTTTAAAGCTTAAAGGCTTCCAAGACTTGAAACTTCGAATTAATGGAGACATAGGTCGTAAAATTGAACTTACAAACCGGGACATCCAGCCAAATGAACCCGTTTCCACGACAATACAAAAAGTAACGGAACACGCCGTGCATACCTTACTGGAAACAGCTGAGTTACTGGAAAGCGAACAATTAGAATTAGCAGTAGAAGCTATCGTAAACGCTGAAAATATACACTTTTTTGGCGTAGGTGCTTCCGGAATTCCCGCAATTGATGCGCAGCAAAAGTTTTTACGTATTCACAAAGCTTCAACAGCAAGCACTGATTTACATATGGGTGCAACGATTGTGGCCAACGTTGGAGAAAACGATGTCGTCGTTGGAATTTCCTTTTCAGGCGCCACATTTGAGGTTGAGAAAATCTTGGAAATGGCAAATGAAAAAGGTGCCACGACAATTAGTTTAACGAAATTTGGACAGTCACCTATTTCGCTAATATCACAAATCCAGTTGTATACATCTCCAACGCGCGAAGCGAACTTTCGAAGCGGAGCTACATCCTCTAGACTTGCCCAACTGCATGTAATGGATATTCTGTTCATGTCTGTTGCATCCAGACAATTTGAAACTACGATTACGTATTTAGATGCGACCAGAGAAGCAATTGAAGACATTCAAAATCAAACTTTTCGTAAAAAGAAAAAGTGATAGTGTGATTGAAGAAGGTGCTTGGAATGAGTACTATAATTCTTCATTAAACCACTACAATATTTGCTTAAGAATTACTTTTGTGTTGAGTTTTTATGTAGTCGTCATACAAAAAAAGAAGTGCAGGCCTCGATTGGTCCGCAATTCTTTTTTTGTGCACTTTATTGGGAGTGTACAACGAACGCGGTGGAGTCTCCAACAAAATCGGCGAAGCGTCCAACTAATCCCAGGAGGTGTCCAACCAACCGGAAAGAGTATCCAACCAACTCCGGGAAGTGTCCAACAAACCGGAGAGTCTCCAACAAAACAGAACCTCCAACCCAACAAAAAAACCCAGCCAAAGTCCCACCTTGGCTGGGTTTCACCTAATATCCAGTATAAAAATCCATCAAATAATCTTTACCATTTTTAACACGAATCACAAGCTTATACGAAGTAGATGGCGCATAAGAAGAAACCGCCGTAGCAACAATCTCCTTAGTTTCAACTTTTGAACGCAACGTAATCGGCACTAGTTCACTGCCCCGAAAAACGTGAACGTCAATGATGTCCTTAGCTGAAAGCTGCCGGGTAAACTCAATATGCCACTCCTTATTCAAAGGAACATTTCTCACTGAGGGAAGCGAGATGAAGTTTGAAAAATCCATCCCCGCCACATCCGCACTTTCACTTCGAGGTTCGTCATACGACGCAACATTGACAATGCCCTCCCCGAAAATCGGATCCCAACCAACAGCACCTTGATCATCCACATACTTCTTCAACAGCCGTTCAATCTCCTGAATCGAACGACTCGGATCATCCAGTTTTATCATCGCTGCAACACTGCTAACAAACGGCACAGCCATGGAAGTGCCAGTCAGACTGCCGTATCGATTACCAGGTAAACTCGAAACAATCCCGACGCCCGGGGCAGAAAGATCTATTGCATCGCCCGTATTACTGAAACTGGCGATATTATCATGTTGATCGGTAGCGGAAACAACGATTACATTTTGTTCGGAAGCAGGGAAATAATTTGCAGTATCCGCCCCGTTATTCCCAGCAACGACGACCACAAGGACATTATTCGCAAGGGCGTAATTGAGTGCATCGGTCAAGTATTGCGAGTAACCTTCCCCAATAAAGCTCAGGTTAATAATATCCGCTCCATTATCAACCGCAAATCGAATCGCTGTCGAAATATCGGAATCATACCCTTTTCCTTTTTCATCCATTGCGCGAATGGGCATGATCTTCACATTTGCCGGCGTTGAATCAGCAATGATACCCGCGACATGCGTACCATGGAAATGCACATCCATCGGGTCAGACGTATTTTTGAGTACATCATATCCCGCTACAATCCGATCCTTCAGCAGCGGATGCGTGTAATCGACACCCGTATCGATGACTGCGATAACAACCGTACCCTTACCTGGAACCATTTTTTTTACACCAATCCGTTCTTTCCCCCAAGAATCCGCAACGCCAGTAGTTGTCTGTATGGCTGCATAGCGAATGAAATCAGGCTGAAGGACCTCGATACCATTAAGAAGTTCAACCTCGTCTTTTGCCACACTATCAATCAATTCACTACCAACGAATTTAACAAGCACTCGATCACTCTCTTTAGATGAAGCAAAGCCTTCATTTGCAGGAGGCACAACATACAAAAGTCCAAGAATAAAAAAGAATCCAAGTATAGAAATAATTTTCTTCAAAAATAACACCCCTATATTATAGTAGTTATATGTTTATATATCGGCTAAAAAGGGAAGCTAGTAAGGGAAATAGTAGAGTTGATTGTAGAAAAAGTTTTCAGAAATACCAAACAATTTTTATCAACCTACTATAGAATACCTACTAAATCTATGATACGATGAAAATAGTAAATTCAGATTACCATGTATTTATGGGGATTATGTCTAATAATATGTTAAAATGGTTTTTTAAGGATATATATCATAGGAGGTTGGAGAATGAAGAAAAACACTTATCAAAAACTATTCAGAGCAACATTAGCGACAACGGTTGCAACGGGGGCATTTGTTGCGGCTGTACCGACCTTTACACAAGCAGAAGTAACGAAAGGCACTTCTTTCTCGGACGTTAAAGATACGCATCAGTTCTATGAAGCTATCAAGAGTTTAACATCTAGAGGCGTTATTAATGGCTATGAAGACGGTACATACAAGCCAGGTCAACAAATTAGCAGAGCTCATGCGGCAAAAATCATGGCTTTGGCTTTGGGTCTAGACACGAAAAATGTAGTAGATCCAGGATTTAAAGATGTTAAAAAGGATCATCCTTACTACGGACATATCGCTGCACTTGTAAATGCAGGAATTATTAAAGGATATGAAGACAAAACATTTAAACCAACTGGTAACCTAACACGCGCTCATGTCGCGCAAATGCTCGTATTAGGCTATGAATTAGAAGAAAACAAGCTTTCTAATCTACCATTTAAAGACGTTAACAACAAACAATGGTTTGCGAACTATATTCAAACATTGTTCTCCAATAAAATCACGTCTGGAACAACTGCAACTACTTTCTCACCTAACACATTTGTAACACGCGGACAAGTTGCTTCTTTCATCTTTAAAAGTGAAGCAGCAACTAAAGTAGAAACGCCTGAAGTTCCGGAAGTTCCAGAAGCTCAACAGAAAGAATCGACACTCGTAAACATTACGGCTGATAAAGTAGAGTTCGCAGAAGGAACATATACATTGCCAGCTATCTTGAAAGACGTATTCAGCGATTCTAATCTAGAAGCTCTTAAAGGAGCAGTCGTAAAGTACTCGGTTAAAGACGGTACGATCGTTGGCATTAGTTCAATTGAAATTAAAGCAAGCGGTACTGCTGAAAAACATCTTACACTAGATGGCAAAGGTTTGACGTTCCCGGGGAATCTAACGATTAACGGAGACTATGTTCACCTGAAAAACCTTACAATCAAAGGTGATCTAGAAATCGGTAAAGAAGTGAAAAGCAGCGTCACTGTTGAAAAAGTTACAATAGAAGGAAAAACAATCGTTTCCGATAAAACAGCTTCTACAGCAAAAGCGAGTTATTCGATAGCGGCAGAAACAGCAGCAGCAGACATCATCTTTATTGATTCTACAATGGCTAGCGTTGTGGTAACGAAAGACGGCGTACTAATCGAATACAAAGGTACTACAAAAGTTTCAGAATTAATCATTTCTGCTAACGTTACGATTAAAGCGGATGCGGGCATCACGATTCCAAAAGTAACGATTAATGCAGGAGCTACAGCAGTAACAATTGATGCAAATGTAGGCAACCTAACAGTCAATTCAACTGACAAACTAACAATCGCAGGTACTGGCAACATTGCAGAAGTAACGATTGAATCTGCCAATGAAGTGAAGTTAGATACAACAGGGAAAGTCGACAAGCTTGAAATTAAGTCAAAAGACGCAAAAATCTCCCTAGGCGATAAAACAAAAGTTGCAAATCTAGTCCTTCCTGAAGGAGTAGCTGCAAAAGATCTAATCCAAGATTACGATAAAGTAAAAGGCAACATCGAGCAAATCGGTGGAACAACAAACCCTGACGCTCCAGTAGTAACACCAAGTCCTGGAAACGGTGGCGGTGGCGGTGGAACAGTAACACCTCCATCAGCTGAAGCGGTATTCGAATCAGCAGTTCAAGCTAAATTGGCTGCAGCGGGTATTTCTAGTGAAATAGTTCAATTTCTTCCGAATACTAATACTGTGAACGTGAAAATGACAGATTCGGAATTACTAGCTATAAATGGAACAGGATTAATAACTGCATTTACTGGAGTTGCTGGAGTAGATAAAGTAACAGCAGGCGGGTATGAATTTACAAATGTTACTCCCCCTTCGGAGATTAAAAGTAATGCGCTTTCTGCAATTATTAACTCTCAACTGAATGATTTAGTTGTAACGGTTAAACTAAGCGGTGGGGAAGTTTTAACGTATACAGTTAAATTTATTTAATCGTAATAGAGTTTTGGTACTACAGCACCGTTCAGATATATTTCAGTCATTTAGAAAAAGAAAGGCAGCCAATTATTGGTTGCCTTTCTTTTTATTTTTCAACCATAAGCCTCCAATCAAAAAGGCGCCCCCCAACGAACCCAATAACCAACCGCTAACATATCTCAACATCTCATTGGTTTCCCCCTGAACTTATGCTATTCTATCACCATACACAGAAAATTCTTAACGAAGGAGTGTTCAACGATACGCATTTACCGTAGAAAAACAGAACTAGCAAAAGCACTCCCGCGGCTCCTTGCGAGACTTCACCCCCAAAGTCAAAATTACAAGGAAATGGCCGACATGCTCTATCGCACGGAAGCGGGCTACGCTGGCGAAACTAAAGTCGATAGATATTTGGAATCGATTGACTTCCCAGAACGAGTCCACATTTTCACGGATCTGCAACTATCCATTAACCCCAAATTCGACATCCAAATCGACACGCTAATCCTGACCCCCTCATACGCATTGATTCTCGAAATTAAGAATATCGCGGGTACCCTGAACTACATTTCGAACCCACCCCACTTCGAATGTACCTATGAAGATAAAAAATCCATCGTTATCGATTGTCCCATCATGCAAATAAATAATAATAGGAATGGCCTGGACACATGGCTTGAAAGAAACGGTTTTCCCATTCGGACTACCGGTAAGATTGTCATGGCGAACAACAAGACATCTGTCAAAAATGCACCTACCGAAATGCAAATCATGTATGCGAAACATCTACCTCTGTACTTCAGAACGCGGAAAAATGGAAAAGTGCTTTTGACCGACAATCAATTCAGTGCGCTCGCCGAAAAGTTAGCCCGAAGTCAACAACAGTACAATCCCTATCCATTATGTGAAAGGTACAGAATTGACAAGACGCATATTTATAAAGGAATTATTTGCAGTCTTTGCAACAATAAAATTGAACGTATAAATCATATGGTTTGGGTCTGCCCAGCCTGCGAGCTCAAATCAAACCAACCATTTACCGAAGGTCTCAAAGACTGGTTCATGATTATGAAAAACACAATCTCAAACGAAGAATGTCGCGATTTCTTCCAATTAAAAGATAAATACGCTGCAAACTATGTATTGAAATCACTCCCACTTAAGCGTGTAGGGAAATCAAGAGCTTCCATCTATATCTGGGATTACAAAATTTCACCATCTACCATACAGAAAAGAAAGAAACCCACTTCGAAAAACTGAAGTGGGTTTCTTCCTAGTTGGATAAAAGTCTTCATGTCCAACCAACTCCGCAAAGCATCCAACCAAAACCCAAAAGCGTCCAACGAACTCGAAAGTATCCAACCAAATCCCCAAAGCGTCCAACCAATCCCTCAAAGCGTTCAACAAACCCGCAAGTATCCAACCAAAACCGCAAAGCATCCAACGAACCCAGTAAAGTGTCCAACCAACTCCGCAAAGCGTCCAACGAACCCGAAAGTATCCAACCAAACCCCCATAGCGTCCAACGAACCCAGTAAAGTGTCCAACCAACTCCGCAAAGCGTCCAACGAACCCGAAAGTATCCAACCAAAACCGCAAAGCGTCCAACGAACCCAGTAAAGCATCCAACCAACTCCGCAAAGCGTCCAACGAACCCGAAAGTGTCCGACCAATCCCGCGAAGCGTCCAACAAACCCAGTAAAGCATCCAACCAACCCCGCAAAGCGTCCAACGAACCCGGAAGCATCCAACCAATCCCCCAAAGCCTCCAACGAACCCGAACCCCCCAACCCAACCCAAACAAAATAATCCCATTTAAGGGAAATCCTTTCAATCAATGGTATAATAGTACCTGTATACATCAACCCCCCCAACCCCCGCAATCCAAAAAAAGCGTATTAATCATAGTCAACTACCCACCACTCCAACATCTCTAGCTGTTGAAGTGGGGGCTTGAGAGAGCCTAAGTTGTCTAGCCATAGTCTTTTTTGACTACGTTGGTTCGGTGATCACACCCTGGGATAATACTCTAGTCCCTTGCACTGTGTCGGCGCTGTAAAAGCTCTGTTGGGTCGGAGCGGTCAACCGAATTTGGCGACATTTAATGTCGGAAGCCTTACCAACATTGGCGAAGGGTGACAAACTCCAAAAAGGGAGGGAATACGCTATGCTCGTATTCGTAATTAATCAACATGGTGAGGCGCTCATGCCTTGCCCAACACGAAAAGCAAGACGATTGCTGAAAGAAGGAAAAGCGAAGATTATCGGTTACCAGCCGTTTAGTATCCAGTTAGTATATGGGTCCAGCGGCTACAAACAGTCGGTTACAATAGGCACGAAAATCGGGGAGAAACAGATCGGCATTGCGGTTATATCCGAGGGCCGTGTACTGATGAAAGGTGAAGTCGAATTACGGACTGATGTAAAAAGTCTAATCGAA
Source organism: Sporosarcina sp. FSL K6-1540 (assembly GCF_038620285.1). Lineage (NCBI taxonomy): Bacteria > Bacillati > Bacillota > Bacilli > Caryophanales > Caryophanaceae > Sporosarcina > Sporosarcina sp. FSL K6-1540. The sequence continues at coordinate 929,651 of NZ_CP152018.1, read as the reverse complement.
ACACGTAAAATATACAGACGCATTCGTAGACAACGAAAAACAAGATACCGAAAAGCCCGCTTCCTGAATCGGAAGAAGCCAAAAGGGTGGTTGCCACCGAGTTTGGAAAGTCGAAACGCGAACACTTTTCGTTGGATTAATCGTTTTAGTAGTTTGCTACCCAACCCGACACTGCATATCGAAATCGGCAAGTTCGAAGTACATAAGCTAATCAATCCAAGCGTAGGCAACATTTCCCATCAAAAGGGGCATAGTGACGGCTATTACAATACGCGGTATTATGTCTTCGCGAGAGACAACTATATTTGCCAAGTATGTAAAAAGAAAAACAAAATAGTAAATGCGCATCATATTATCTACAAGACACAAGGCGGAAGCGATCATGCAGATAACTTGATCACCATTTGCACCGATTGCCATACGTCGGACAATCATCGTCCCGGCGAAATTTTTTGGCAGTGGATGCAAAGCGGAAAAAAACTGAGATCCTACAAAGAACCACCTTTTACCATCACTTTGCGAAGCCGCGTTTACGAGCAATACCCGGATGCAATACTCTCATATGGTAGCGAAACGACGCCTCATCGGAAATTGATTGGGTTAGAAAAATCACTTGTCAACGATGCCATCGCGATAACCGGGATACCAGCGATTATGAAGATAACTGACACCACCTTCATGGCAAAACAGTTCCGCAAGAAAAAGCGAAGCCTGCATGAAGCGACCGCCCGTAAAGGACGGAAGCAGCCAAATACTACAAGTAGACGTAACGCGAAGAATACCAAGGCGTCCAAAGGATTCTTTTTGAACGATGAAGTACGAACACCTTGTGGTAACATCGGTTACATTAATGGCTTTACTGGAAAAAACGCTTGCTACGTCAAATCAATTAATGGCCAGTACATCGTTATTCCAGAAAAAACACATAAACAACAATCGCTCAAAGGACTTGTAAAGAGAAGCCATCAAGGCAATTGGCGCTATCAACTTATACATAATGAATAAGGCGAACAGTTCTACATAAAAGATTTAGTGGGATGAAAAAAGTCGATAAAGAGAAGTCCGTTCCACCCCTTATCGAGCAAAACCTACAAATTGACACAAAATGTCGAAGATTGCCTATTTAGCTACACCCGACACCGCCTTTCTGTTAAACTAGTAAAAACACACCAATAAAGGGGTAGTCAATTGAAGAAAAAACTAAAGATTTTCTTACTAATACTACTAATTGTACTTTTGGCCACCGCGGGAACTCTACTTTATTTCTTTAAATTCAAAGAGTACGATGTAGCGGATGAAGAAGTGGCAAAAATCATTGAAGATCCGTATACCATTGAAATGCCTGACGGAACGACGATTACAGTGGATGCCAATGGTGAAGTTGTGGAATCTGTCGAGCCGACTATACCTCCCGTAACCGAGGGAACTTCGTCTGAAGGAACGTCTACAGATGGCAGCGAAGTGAAAGGGACTTCTACAGACGGCAGTAAAGGGGAAGGAACGTCTTCTGGCGATAAAGCCCCTAGCTCGACGACGGGGGAGAGCAACACTACGGAAACAACTCCAAAACCGACAGTCAGTACGATTAAACAGAAGTATGTCCCGACGCTTGAAAATCTCCAATCACAGGCTGACAGTAAGCTGAATACATTGGTGGGGCATGCGAAGAAAGAGTACAGTGATAAAAAAGCGAGTGGGGAAAGCATCAGCTACGGTTATTTTTACAATAAATACGTAGGTGCTGCAAACGGGCTTGAAGCACGTACCGATGCAGTATTTGCAGGTGTCATCAAAGGGGTAGAGAAAGATCTAGTAGCAAACGGCTACGATAAATCCTATGCACAAAACTTAATCGATGATTATAACGCGAAGAAAAAAGCACGTAAAGACAGTCTATTGAACAAAGCAATGGGTCTATAAAAAGAATCAAAAAAGCAAGAGTCGCCTCTCGGTGGACTCTTGCTTTTTTATGTCTAGCCGCTTGGAGGCTCACAGGAACTGGTGCACTTAAGCTGCGTTCCTTTTAGGCGACGCTTTTCTTCTTTTTCTTCGGTTTCACTAGCATAATCAACCGTAAAATAAGCAAAAACGTCACCGCTCCAGCCGCATCGAGAATGACATCTTGCAACGCTGGCGTTCGTCCGCCCGTCAATGACTGGTGATACTCATCCGCTATAGCGAGTAGAACTGTAATCCAAGTCGCTGTCAACATTCGAAATACATGTTTGGGTAGTATCAAGTAGATAGCGACGGCAAGAACACCGAAAATGACAAAGTGAGCGCTTTTTCGAAGAAGAAATTCAACGAAGTGATAATAACCCCGTTCCTCCACTGAAATCGTTGTACCCCAATAGGGCACTTGCAGCTTTGAAAGGGATGATTCGAACGGTTCACTCGGCAGCCATTTCTCAAGTGTTGGGATGAGCGACTGCTGTTCATAGGTTTGCCCGGATGAGAAGAATAGAATGCTAAGTACAATGATCAGAACGATTAGTTTTTTCATATGGGGATTGTACCATACTGAATGCAAGAATACATACATAAGGAAAGGTCAGAGAAGGGGGCCTTCGGACGTTCAAATCAATTATTGCTTAGGAACGAACAGTCAAAAGTATTCATAGTTTGAATGAAAACTCCCCCAACTTCAAAAAAATCCCCCAACCGTTTAGTAATCCAGTTTTGGGGGACTATCTTACTAGCAAACGCAATGAACAACTGCTTTCACAACTTCAAATGCTCTTTCAATTCAACTTTGATACTTTCTAATTCCTGATCGTTCATCATGTAATACCATACACCATTCATCATTTTACCCTGACCTTCTTTAATATAAAGCTGGTCAACTTTTCCGAACGCATCGCGATACTTCGATTGAACATCAGTCATTTCGTCGAACGTCATATTTGTCCGGACATTCTTACCGATCGCGCCAAAGATACTTTTGAAATTCACTAAGCTATTAAGAGAAGCGGCTTCACGCATAACCGCTTGGATGACTTGTTTTTGTCGATCCTGTCGGCCAAAGTCGCCACGTGGATCTTCATAACGCATTCGTACGAAAGATAATGCTTTTTCGCCGTCCAATGTGATTTCACCTTTAGGGAATGTATAGGTACCTACTTTAAAGTCCAATGGATTAGTAACTTTAATACCGCCAACCGCGTCAACGATATCCTTAAAACTCTCCATATTCACTTGCACCACATAGTCAATTGGAATGTCGAGCAAACCTTCAACGCTATCCATCGACATCTCGATGCCACCGAATGCGTAGGCGTGGTTAATTTTATCTTGGACACCTTTACCAACCATCTCTGTATATGTATCGCGTGGAATACTGACCATCTTAGTGGATTTTAATGCTGGATTCACAGTCAAAACAATCATCGTATCCGAACGTCCCTTATCGCCATCACGCTCATCAACGCCAAGCACGAGTACGGAAAACGGTTCCTTCTTTTTAAAAGCAACAGGTTCTTCACGTTTTTCGGATAGTTCACGATCAATCGGTTCGTGTATCTCTTTAACTGTATCGGTCAACCCTTTGAAAACCACAATACCATAAACAACAACTGCTAAAATTAAAACCCCGATAATACCAACGATCCAAGGCCATTTTTTCTTCTTTTTTTTATCAATGCGATCCATCTTCTGTTCCTCCGTCTAGTTGCTATAAAATAAATAATTAAAAAATGTGCCCAAACTTCTGCACCATCACTGTTCGGCGTGCTCTTGTCATCTAGGAAGGCTAAGAGTTGGCCATTTAATCCAATACTTCACATATGGTATTCCTTCCACTTCGGCAACCGATTTAAGAGCAGTCACTTGAGTTGAGTAATACGTTGCTGCATAAATCGGGTTGGGAGGATGAAAGGAATAGAATGCGAAAAAAAAGAACAGAACGATTCGTTTTGCTCAGATTGGAATTGTACCATATTATGTAGACATAAAGAATCCAATAGAATTTGCTGCAGCGCTAGGGGGGGCCCTTCGCTCATTTTACATAGGTAGGCGCCTTACAAGGGGTTTTTATTGCTTCATGCTCATAGTGACTGCTTTAGTGTTGTGCCAGCTGCAGTCACAATTCGAAGTAAACGAATGGTGTCAGTAACTGGCACAGTGTATTATTTTATTCACTCACAAAATATGCAATAAGTGCATCCGACCAGGCGAGCATCCCACTCTCAGTAGGGGTACGCGCTTCATCCATATACGTCAGTAAATCTTCTGAACCCGTGTCGGGCCAATTAGACCAATGATTGATGTAGGGGATACCGCGCGTTGTTGTGTACTTTTCAAGCGCTCGGATCTGCGTCAAATAATAACCAGCTCGGTAAATCGGTTGCGGCGGAGTGACAAGGAACGATACATCCTCTACAGTACTTTCCGCTAGTGCCTTCACAGCAAGCAAATGCCGGTGTTCGTTTTCAATGACGACTTTACCGTTGTTGTGCAACGTGAATGGCTCGTACAGGACGATGTCATAGCCCGCTTGCCAGTCAATTCCTCCGCTTTCCAACTCCTCCTCGACAAAACGAGCGGATGTCATATCGAATGTGGCCACATCTACGCCAATCAAATCGCCATACGCATCACTAATCACGCTTGCAAAGCGATCCGCTGCATCTGCAAGTGCCTCGGAACCGACAATGAGCATCTGGACATGCTCCCCGGCTTCCGCGCGGGTACTAATCACCTCAAGTGTCTTGTCGTCTAATGAAGCGCCTATCTTCTGTAGGTCATCTACGCTCAACTTCTTAACGGGTGACGTCTTTTTAACATTAACAGGCGTCTCATTTTCAACAATGGTTTTTTGTATAACTTCATCCTGCTGAGTAGAAGTTCCCCCTGCATTCCGAATTTTCTCTTGCCAAGTCGAGGCACTGAACCAAAGGATACTTACACAAACAACGGATAAAATAACTATAAAAATGGGTTGAGTCTTCATACCTGCACCTTTCTACTTCGTTTTAGAATAGCTTTAATATACCATATAGATTGGGGATATTTGTTACAAAAGGAAAACCCATTATGATATACTTAGGCAAAGTTCGACAATGCAACTGTAAAGGGGAAACTGTCATTTATGGAAGAAACGATTAGTTTACAAGATTTAGCTAAGACATTGAGGAAACGGCTTGTATTGATCATCAGTGCGGTCATTCTTGCTGTAACGATTGCCGGAGTTGTTAGCTACCTCTTTTTGACACCGATATACCAAGCGTCGACACAAATTCTTGTCAATCAAGAAAAAAGTGAACAACAACAATTTAACGCACAGGCCATTCAAACCGATCTTCAACTCATTAATACATATAACGTTATCATCACAAGCCCAGCAATCCTTTCAAAAGTGATTGGAAATCTGGATTTGGATACAACGCCTGCTGGACTAAAAACCAAAATCACTGTGAATAGTGCGCAAAACTCACAAGTCTTAGACATTAGCGTCCAAGATACCGAGCCTTATGTAGCAGTGGATATTGCCAATACGACAGCTGCAGTGTTCCAAGAAGAAATCAAGAAGTTGATGAATGTCGATAATGTTAACGTCCTATCGCCGGCAGTCCTTGCGGAAAACCCATCACCGATTAAACCGGATCCGATGCTCAATATGGCAATCGCGGCAGTAATTGGCTTGATGCTAGGTGTAGGGATTGCATTCTTACTTGAATACTTGGATACGACTGTGAAGACGGAGCAAGATGCGGAAGAATTGCTCGGTTTACCGATACTCGGCCTAATCAGCACGATTGCAGAAAAAGATATACAGGATGCAAAAGGACCCGTAAAAAGTAGAAGGAAGAAGAGGTGACCGTCATGTTCAACAAGAAAAAGAAGCCCGTTCAAGCGGTTGCACGAAAACTTGTGACCAATGTGAATCCGAAATCAGTCGTTTCGGAGCAATTCCGCACGGTCCGAACGAACATTAACTTCTCAATGCCTGATAAGGATCTCAAAACATTACTGTTTACTTCATCGACGCCGGGCGAGGGCAAATCGACGAGTGCTGCAAACATCGCCATTGTTTTTGCGCAGGACGGGAAGAAAGTACTGCTCGTTGATGCGGATATGCGAAAACCAACGATGCATTACACATTCCACACAACAAATTCGACAGGGCTCTCCAACTTATTAACTAGAAAGTGGGGGTTGCAGGACGTCGTTATCGAAACAGAAATTGAAGGCCTCCACCTCGTGACATGCGGACCGATTCCGCCGAATCCTGCAGAATTGCTTGGCTCGAAAACGATGGATGTCTTGCTCGAAGAACTAATTGCAAGCTATGACATCGTTATCTTCGACGCGCCACCAATTTTATCTGTCACGGATGCGCAGATTTTGTCGAATAAATGCGATGGTACAATCCTTGTCCTGAATTCGGGTTCAACAGAGAAGGCTAGCGTTCTCAAAGCGAAAGAGGCATTGGTGTCAGCTAAAGCCAATATCCTTGGAACAATGCTGAACAATTTTGTACTTGAAAAAGATCAATACTACTACCAATATTATGGAACAGGAGAGTAAAGGGATAGATTTGTCCTTTCACTCTCTTTCTTTATTGCTGAAAGAGGAGAACTAAATGATAGATATGCATAGTCATATTCTTTTCGGTGTCGATGACGGACCGAAAACGATTGAAGACACGTTACGAATACTAGAACAAGCGGCACAAGAAGGCATTACAGATATGATTGCAACACCGCATGCATTCAGCCCACACTTTCATGTATCGCGTACTGAGATTGAAGGTCAAATCGAATTACTGAAAGATGTTGTAGCGGCAGCGGAAATTCCGGTCACGCTCCATGCTGGCCAAGAAGTTCGTCTGTGTGATAATCTTGTCGAAAAGTTGCTCATGAAAGAGGCGTTGACACTCGCGAACTCACGCTATCTACTACTCGAACTTCCAACGCAATCGGTGCCTGCCTATACCGTAAATATTATCCAGTCCTTGCTGGGAGAAGGCTACATCCCGATAATCGCTCACCCCGAACGTAACCGGGCCATCGCAGAAAAACCCGAACGGCTCGAGCGGCTCGTCAGGCATGGTGCACTTGCACAAATCACTGCGGGCAGTGTAGCGGGTCACTTTGGGAAGAACGTTCAAAAGCTGTCACTCCAACTGATTGAAGCGAACTTGATTCATACATACGGGTCAGACGTACATAACATGACGACGAGACCCGCCCTGTTCGAAAAAGGGCTCGATTATTTGGAGAAGAAGAAGCTGCATAATATCATGGATATCTTGCTAGAAAACAACGACCGTATTGTACAGGATGAATCTCTGTTCCTATTAGAACCCAAAATACCCAACTCCAAAAAGTGGTGGCAATTAATTGGATGAAGTGCTACTATTGTACTGGGATAAACTTTAAATAATGATAAATTATGTGTCATTAGTTAAAAAGTCCTGTTATAATAGGAATGTTCAAATAATTCGGCGGAAGGAGAGTGGAAAATGTCGATTAAAAAGAGAATGACATACTTAGCGATTGCGGACTCCTTCATAGTTTTGTTTTCCATCTACATAGGTTATTTCATCTTGCATCCTTATATCAACGTATTTACCAACAAAATGCTCCTCATCAGCGCGATTACTATTCAAATCGCCCATCACTTCTTCGCATGGCGCTTCGGCCTATATCGAAAGGCATGGTCCTATGCGTCTATCGGTGAGTTAAAATCGATTTTCCAAGCGGTTACATTAACGATTGTCATCGTCGCGGCGGTCCAATTCACTATTACACAAGATATTTATTTACGGGCACTTTTCCTTACATGGATGTTACATATTCTTATGCTTGGTGGGTCGAGATTGTCATGGCGGCTATTCCGGGATACGATCAATTACCGTGAGGACAAAGAAGCGAAACGGACAATGATCGTTGGGGCTGGACAAGCTGGGAGTATGATTGTGCGTCAAGTCCTTCAAAACGCTGATTCTGGCATGAAACCGGTTCTTTTTGTAGACGATGACCGTGCGAAACAAGGCCTCGAAATTTTCGATTTGAAAGTAGTCGGCGGCACGAAGCAAATTCCTAATTTCGTGAAAGACAATGACATCGAAAAAATTGTTATTGCTATCCCGTCCATGGATAAACAGCAAATGGCTGACTTGATGAAATTATGTGTTGAAACGGGTGTCCAAACACAAACAATTCCACGCATTGAAGATTTAATGACGGGGAAAGTATCCGTCAATGATATGCAAGACGTGAAAATTGAGGATTTGTTAGGCCGAGACGAAGTCCAGCTTGATTTAAAAGCGATTGCTGACAAGCTAACGGATAAAACCATTCTTGTTACAGGAGCAGGTGGTTCCATCGGATCGGAAATTTGTCGACAAGTTTGTGCATTTAAGCCAAGCCGTTTGATTCTGTTAGGTCATGGTGAAAGTTCTATCTATAACATTGACATGGAATTACGCCAAAAGGTTTCAACAGATATAGAAATAATTCCGATTATCGCAGATGTCCAAGATCGAATGCGTATTTTTGATATCGTTAGTGACTATAAACCGGATGTTATGTATCATGCAGCTGCACATAAGCATGTACCTTTAATGGAAGCTAATCCGATGGAAGCTGTGAAGAATAATATCTTCGGTACGAAGAATGTTGCGGAAGCGGCAGATACATTCGGTGTTCCGTACTTCGTAATGGTGTCAACGGACAAAGCTGTCAACCCACCCAATATCATGGGTGCGACGAAACGCTTTGCTGAGATGATTGTCCAGAATCTTGCGAAAGATAGCGAGACGAAATTTGCGGCTGTGCGGTTTGGTAATGTGCTTGGGTCTAGGGGAAGTGTTGTTCCTTTGTTTAAGCAACAGATCGCAAAAGGCGGTCCGGTTACGATTACGGATCCTGAGATGACTCGCTACTTTATGACGATTCCAGAAGCTTCACGGTTAGTGATTCAGGCAGGAACGTTGGCTGCCGGTGGTGAGGTGTTTGTGCTTGATATGGGTGAGCCGGTGAAGATTGTGGATCTGGCGAAGAACCTGATTAAGTTGTCGGGGTATAGTGAGGAAGAGATTGGGATTGAATACTCGGGGATACGGCCTGGGGAGAAGTTGTTTGAAGAACTTCTTAATGAGAATGAGCGGCAGAGTGAGTATGTGTTTCCTAAGATTTTTGTTGGGAAGGCGGAGCCGGTTAGCCAGTTAGAGATGGAGTTTGTGTTGAGTAAACTTCTTGAAATGAACAATAAAGAGCTGAAGGAAACGCTTGTTGGTTTAGCTAACCGGAAGATTCCTAGTATTGATAGGCAAGTTACGACTGCATAGCAGGGGGACCGAAGCATACTGGGTGCCAGACACTGACAACCCTAGTATAGAAGTAGAGGAGGTATTGCATTGAAAAAGGTACGAAAAGCAATTATTCCAGCAGCTGGTTTAGGTACACGGTTTTTACCGGCGACAAAGGCGATGCCTAAAGAAATGTTACCGATTGTCGATAAGCCAACCATTCAGTATATTGTCGAAGAAGCAATTGCATCAGGCATTGAAGATATTATTATCGTTACAGGAAAAGGGAAACGAGCGATTGAAGATCATTTTGATTACTCGTTTGAATTAGAGGAGAATCTTATCCAAAAGGAAAAGTACGATCTTCTTGAAAAAGTACAAGCATCTTCTAAAGTGGACATTCATTACATACGTCAAAAAGAACCAAAAGGACTTGGACATGCTGTTTGGTGTGCACGCAAGTTTATCGGTGATGAGCCGTTTGCTGTTTTACTAGGTGATGATATTGTTCAGAGTGAAGTTCCAGGATTGAAACAACTGATCGATCAATACGAGGAAACGCATGCTTCTATAATTGGCGTACAAACTGTACCAGATAATGAAACCCATCGCTATGGCATTGTTGAGCCTTCCTTGCAAACAGGACGAAGGTATGCGGTTGAAAACTTTGTGGAGAAACCTGCGAAGGGAACAGCTACATCGAATCTTGCCATTATGGGCAGATATGTACTCACTCCTGAAATCTTCATGTGTTTAGAGAAGCAGGAAACTGGAGCAGGTGGAGAAATTCAGCTGACAGATGCGATTCAACAGTTGAATAAAATTCAGCGTGTGTTTGCTTATGATTTTGAAGGTAAGCGGTATGATGTTGGCGAGAAATTAGGGTTTATTACGACTACGATTGAGTTTGCGTTGCAGAATCCGGAAATTAGGGATGAGTTGATGGCTTATCTTGAGGAATTGATGGAGAAGAGGTTAATTCGATAGTTAGTGATTATTTGGGCCCTTGTTCATTATTGTTTAATGGGCGAGGGGTTTATGTTGTTTTAGCTGGGGGTAAAGGCCCCGATGTAATAGATTTAGTGGGTTAGTAGTTGGTTGGAAATAGAAGAGATATGAAATTCCAATTAAGTCCTAACCATCTAAAGAAGAAACCTAACAAAGGAAGGAAGTCTTAGACAATGCAAGATCGAATATTACTCTCATCGCCACATATGAGTGATGAGGGTTATGAAATGGAATATATAAAGGAAGCTTTTGATACAAACTGGATTGCACCTCTTGGCGAAAACGTAAACCAGTTTGAAAATGAATTGGCCAATAAGGTTGGGTCAAAAGCAGCTGCAGCACTATCTTCTGGAACAGCTGCGATTCACTTGGCTCTTAAAGCTGTTGGAGTAGGTGAAGGGGATATTGTGTTTTGTCCAACACTTACATTCTCTGCTACAGCTAATCCAATTATCTATCAAAATGCGATTCCTGTTTTTATAGATAGTGATTATGAGACCTGGAACATATGTCCAAAAGCATTGGAAGAAGCTTTTGTGAAGTATCCGAACGTAAAGGCTGTTATCGTAGTGCATCTTTATGGATTGTCAGCAGACATGGACAAGATCATGGAAATCTGTAAGAAGCATAATGTTGCAGTAATAGAAGATGCTGCTGAAAGTTTAGGTACATATTATAAAGGAAAACATACAGGTACTTTTGGCGATTACGGTATTTTCTCATTTAACGGAAATAAGATTATCACTACATCTGGTGGTGGGATGCTTGTTTCTGATAATGAAGAACGAATTGCTAAGGCGAGATTCTGGGCTACTCAATCTAGAGATCAAGCAAGGCATTACCAACATAGTGAATTAGGATTTAATTACCGAATAAGCAATGTTGTTGCTGGGATTGGCAGAGGGCAACTTAAGGTGTTAGATCAGAGAGTTGAGAAGAAGAATTATATATTCGAGTTTTATAAGAGGGAACTTGGTGGGCTTGATGGAGTTGAGTTCATGCCTAGCAATGAATGGGACGAACCGAATTATTGGTTAAGTGCGTTGACTTTGAGTGGGAAAGTGAGACCACTTGATGTTATGGATGCTCTTGAAATAGAAAATATTGAGTCAAGGCCTGTTTGGAAGCCTATGCATTTACAGCCTTATTTCGAGAAGTATGATTTTGTTGGGACGGATGTATCAAAGAAGTTATTTGAGAACGGTGTTTGTCTGCCGAGTGATACGAAGATGACGGATGGGGATTTGGAAAGAGTAGTGGAGACTATTAAGAAGTTATGGTGAGAGAAATGAGACCTTCTCAAGGCCGTATTTATAAGAGATTTATCAAAAGGCCAATGGATTTTATATTATCATTGACTGCAATTATAGTTCTAAGTCCGGTTCTTTTTATAGTTGCAATATTAGTGCGACTAAAGCTTGGAAGTCCAGTGTTATTTAAACAACAAAGACCTGGACTGAATGAAAAAGTATTTATGATGTATAAATTTAGAACAATGACGGATGAAAAAGATGAAAATGGAAATTTCCTCCCTGATAGTGTTCGGTTGACTAAGTTTGGGAAATTCCTTCGTTCTACATCCCTTGATGAACTTCCTGGACTTTTTAATATACTAAAAGGCGATATGACTATCATCGGACCTAGACCGTTATTGGTGCAGTATTTACCTTTATATAATTATCATCAAAAAAGACGTCATGAAGTAAGACCGGGTTTATCTGGTTTAGCACAGGTTAGCGGTAGGAATGCAATTTGTTGGGAAGAAAAATTTAATAAAGACGTTGAGTATGTAGATAATGTAAGCTTTATAGGAGATTGGAAGATTATCCTTCTAACTCTTAAAAAGGTATTTGTTAGAGAAGGTATTAATTCTGAGACTGCAGCAACGATGGAGTTTTTTAGAGGGACTAAAAAGGAATGAGTAGAGATATGAAAGAAAAACTTCTCATAATAGGTGCCAGTGGTCACGGAAAAGTAGTTGCTGATATCGCATTGAAAATGAATAAATGGCAGAGCATTTCTTTTTTAGATGATGATGAAAGCATCAAATCATCAATGGAAATAGAAGTAGTTGGTAGATCAATTGATGCATTTAGACATATACAAGATTGCGACATATTTGTAGGTGTAGGTAATAATGAAACAAGAGAAAAAGTTCAGGAGAAGCTTGAAGCTGATGGTGCAAGTATACCTATATTGATCCATCCTACTGCTGTAATTGCAGAACAAGTTGAAATAGCATCAGGTACTGTGGTAATGGCTGGGGTTGTCATTAACTGCTGTACCGAAATCGGAAAGGGATGCATTATTAATACAAGTGCTACGATAGATCATGACAATAATATTGAAGGTTATGTTCATGTATCACCTGGAGCGCATTTAGCTGGTACGGTAAAGGTTGGACAAGGATCGTGGTTAGGTATCGGTAGTCTTATAAGCAATAACGTTAATATTACTAGTAGATGCATTGTAGGTGCAGGTGCTGTGGTTATTGGGGATATAGTTGAACCTGGAACTTATTTAGGAGTACCAGCGAGGAGAGTTTAGAATATGAATGTCTTGTTTTTAACACTTTTAGATTTTTCTTCAATTGAGAAGAATGGCATATATACTGATTTAATGCGAGAATTTGTAAAAAATAATCATAAAGTATATATAGTTTCTCCGACTGAAAAAAGTAATCAACAACCGACGAAGTTGATTGAAAAGGGTAATTATAAAATTCTTAAATTACAGATCGGGAACACTCAAAAAACAAACATTATTGAAAAGGGCATTTCAACTCTTACGCTGGAATCTAAATTTCTAAAGGGTATTAAAACTTACTTTTCGGATGTTAATTTTGATTTAGTAATTTATTCAACACCTCCTATAACACTTCAAAAAGCAGTTGAATATGTGAAAAAAAGAGATAATGCTAAAACATACTTATTGTTGAAAGATATTTTTCCTCAAAATGCAGTAGACTTAGGCATGATAACGAAGACCGGAATTAAAGGTCTATTATATGATTACTTAAATTCTAAAGAAAAAAGGTTATATAAAATATCGGATTATATCGGATGCATGTCTCAAGCAAATGTTGATTTTTTATTGAAATATAATCCTGAAATATCTCCTGAAATTGTTGAAGTATGTCCTAATAGTATAGAGCCTTTAGATATAAAAATAGATGATAAATTAATAATCGATATTAAAAAGAAATACAACATACCTTTTGATAAAACAATATTTATATACGGGGGCAATCTTGGCAAACCACAAGCTATTGACTTCTTAATTGAGTGTTTAAAGGAAAATGAAACTAACGAACAAGTTTATTTTGTTGTAGCGGGCTCAGGGACAGAATTTTACAAGCTTAAAGCATTTTTTAATAAAGAGCAACCGATTAATGCACAGTTGTTTGAACAATTACCAAAAGAGGATTATGAGATTCTAGCTAATTCATGTGATGTCGGCTTAATATTTCTGGATAAGCGATTTACGATACCAAATTTCCCTTCAAGACTGCTTTCTTATATGCAGGCTTCAATGCCTGTCTTAGCGGCAACTGATATAAACACTGATATTGGGCAAGTGATTGAACAAGGTGAATTTGGATACTGGTGTGAGAGCAGTGACGTTGAGAAATTCAATAAAAAAATACAGCAGTTATGTGACTTGAAATTAAGGAGAAAAATGGGTGTAAATGCAAGAAGATATTTAGAAGAAAATTATACAGTGAAGCATTCATATGGAATAATTATGAGTCATTTTGAATGACTAGAATAGAGGGAATCATATGTTCAAGAATAAAACTTTATTAATAACAGGTGGTACAGGTTCCTTTGGAAATGCTGTAATGGAGCGATTCTTACATACAGATATTAAAGAAGTCCGTATCTTTTCACGTGACGAGAAGAAACAAGACGATATGAGGAAAGTTTATAATAACGAGAAATTAAAGTTTTATATCGGAGATGTTCGTGATCTAGCAAGTGTAAAGTATGCAATGAATGAAGTAGATTATGTATTTCATGCTGCAGCACTTAAACAAGTTCCATCATGTGAATTCTTTCCCATGGAAGCCGTTAAAACAAATGTCATTGGCACAGAAAACGTATTGAATGCATCAATAGAGTTTGGTGTTAAAAAGGTTATTTGCCTTTCAACTGATAAGGCAGCCTATCCAATCAATGCAATGGGAATTTCAAAAGCAATGATGGAAAAGGTATTTGTTGCTAAAGCGAAAACTGTTTCACCAGATAAAACACTAATTTGCGGTACAAGATATGGAAATGTTATGGCTTCCCGTGGATCAGTTATTCCGCTTTTTGTAGAACAGATTAAAGCTGGTAAGCCACTTACAGTAACAGATCCAGACATGACAAGATTCCTAATGAGCCTTGAAGAAGCGGTTGAACTTGTAGTTTTTGCATTTAAAAATGCTGCTGCAGGCGATATTATGGTCCAAAAATCCCCTGCCTCTACAATTGCAGATTTGGCACAAGCAGTAAAAGAAATTTTTAATGCCGATAATGAAGTGAAACTTATAGGCACCCGGCATGGTGAAAAACTATTCGAGACGCTTCTTACAAGGGAAGAACATGTTGTTGCAGATGACTTAGAAGGATTCTATAGAGTCCCAGCAGATAATCGTGATCTTAACTATGATAAATACTTCGAGGAAGGTAATGAAAAACTTTCTACGGATGAAGAATACAACTCACACAACACATATCGACTTTCAATAGAACAAATTAAAGGTAAGCTTTTAGAACTCCCTTACATACAAGATGAATTGAAAGGGTGGAGCCACAAGTGAAAATTCTTGTAACGGGTGCAGGAGGATTCCTTGGTAAAAACTTAGTAGCTGAATTGAAAAACCAGGGATATGAAGATTTACTTTTGTATACAAGAAATCATACTTTGAAAGACTTGCAAGAGTATACAAAGAAATGCGAATTTGTATATCACTTAGCTGGAGTAAATAGACCAGAAAATGAAAAAGATTTCATGGATGGAAACTACGGTTTTACATCTGAGTTATTGAAACTACTAAAAAAGAATAATAACAAATCACCTATACTTATTACATCGTCTATCCAAGCTGAAAAAGATAATCCATATGGTATTAGCAAGAAACTTGGGGAGAATTTATTATTTGAACACTCAATAGAAACTGGTGCAGAAGTATTCGTATATAGACTTCCCAATTTGTTTGGAAAGTGGAGTAAACCTAACTATAATACGGTTGTTGCGACGTATTGTTACAATATAGCTAGAGATTTAGATATTCAGGTTAATAATCCAGACGCAGAACTTACTCTGTGTTATATAGATGATGTATTAGAGGAATTTGTGAAAGCACTTGAAGGAAATCCTAATAAAAATGATAATTATTGTTTTGTAGAAACACCATATACAATTAAATTAGGGGATTTAGCAAGTCTTATTAGAGGTTTTAAAGAGTCTAGAACAAATTTAAGCGTTCCTAATATGGATGATGCACTAACCAAAAAACTTTATAGTACATATTTAAGTTTTTTGCCTAAAGATCAGTTCGCATACGATTTAAAAATGAATATAGACAATAGAGGTTCATTCACAGAGTTTATAAGAACTCCTGATAGGGGCCAAGTGTCTGTGAATGTTTCTAAGCCAGGTATTACAAAAGGTAATCACTGGCATCACACAAAGAACGAGAAATTCCTTGTAGTTAGCGGTCAAGGATTGATAAGATTTAGAAATATTAATACTGAAGAAATCATTGAGTATAAAGTAAGTAGTGAAAAACTGATAGTAGTCGATATACCTGTAGGTTATACACATTCTATAGTGAATATAGGAGAAGACAACTTAGTTACCGTTATGTGGGTGAATGAGAGTTTTAATCCTGAAAATCCTGATACAAACTTTTTGGAGGTATAAGACTATAATGAAAAAATTAAAAGTAATCACAGTCGTAGGTACTAGGCCAGAGATTATACGACTTTCAGCTGTAATCAATAAATTAGAAGAGTCAAATGCAATTGAACATGTACTTGTTCATACAGGGCAGAATTATGATTATGAATTAAATGAAGTGTTTTTTAAAGATTTTAATTTAAGAACTCCTGATTACTTCCTGAATGCAGCTACTGGAACAGCTATAGAAACCATTGGGAATATCTTAATTAAGATTGATCCGATTTTGGGAGAAGTACAACCAGATGCCCTTTTAGTTTTGGGGGATACAAACAGCTGTTTATGCGCTATTGCAGCAAAAAGAAGACATATTCCAATATTCCATATGGAAGCGGGAAATAGGTGCTTTGATCAAAGGGTACCAGAAGAAACAAATAGAAAAATTGTCGATCATACAGCTGATATTAATTTAACTTATAGCGATATTGCGAGAGAATATTTGTTAAGAGAAGGGCTACCTGCGGATCGAATTATTAAAACTGGTAGCCCAATGTTTGAAGTACTAAACTCTAGAAAAGATGATATTGAAAAATCAGATGTGTTAGAGAGATTAGACATTGAAGAAGGGAAATATTTTGTAGTATCCGCACACAGAGAAGAAAATATTAGTTCAGAAACTAATTTCATGGATTTAGTTGATAGCTTAAATGCGGTTGCAGAGAAGTACAATATGCCTGTGATTGTAAGTACGCATCCTAGAACTCAAAATATGATTAATGCTAAAAGGATAGAGTTTAATCCGTTTGTCAAAACAATGAAACCATTAGGTTTTAATGATTATGTGAAACTTCAAGTCAAGGCAAAAGCTGTTCTTAGTGATAGTGGAACGATTAGTGAGGAATCTTCTATTCTTGGGTTTAGAGCGCTTAATATTAGACAAGCTCATGAAAGACCAGAGGCTATGGAAGAAGCTTCAGTTATGATGGTGGGTCTTAACAAGGAGAGAATATTACAAGGATTAGAGATTTTAGAAATACAGAAGAAAGATACTTTAAGAAAAGTTGTTGATTATAGCATGCCTAATGTATCCGATAAGGTGCTTAGGATAATATTGTCATATACCGATTACGTTAATAGAGTCGTTTGGAAGATGGAAGTATAATGAAAATAATGGTATTCGATGTTCCAGCCGAGAGTGGGGGGGCTTTATCGATTCTAGAAGAATTTTACCAAGAAGTAAAAAAACATCATGATAAGAGTATCCAATGGACTTTTGTTTTGAGTAAGCCTATGTTACAAGAGTCCAAGAATATCAAAATACTAAGATTTCCCTGGATAAAAAAAAGTTGGTTGCATAGGATATATTTTGATCAAATAACTGCACCAAATATTGTGAAAAAATATAAACCTGATAAAATTTTTTCGCTTCAAAACATAACTGTACCTAGAGTTGACGTTGAACAGATCATATATGTTCATCAATCACTTCCCTTTGTAGATTATCAATTTGATTTTAAAGAAAATAAACTTTTCTGGATATATCAAAATGTACTCAGTAAAGCAATTTATAAATCCATAAAAAAATCAACAAAGGTTATTGTTCAAACGAATTGGTTTAAAGATGCATGTGTTGAAAAAACGGGAGTGAGTGAAAATAAAATTATAGTAATTTCACCAAAGATAAATATCAATATTAAAAAGTGCTTTTTAGCAAGTGAAAAAAGTCTTTCAACCTTTTTTTATCCTGCAGGGGCTAGTTATTATAAAAATCATCGTACTATTGTTGAAGCATGTAAGAAAATGAAGGGAAATAAAGATGATGAGTATAGAGTGATTTTTACACTAAAAGGAGACGAAAATGATCACGTTTCCAACTTATACCAAGAAGTCCAAAATAATCAACTACCGATAGAATTTATAGGAAGTATTAGTCGAGAAGAAGTCTTCAATTATTATTCGAAATCGGTTCTCATATTTCCTTCGTATATTGAAACCTTTGGTTTACCCATGTTAGAAAGCAAACTGCATAAAGGCATGATATTAACAGCTAATACACCTCTTTCTCATGAGATTTTAGATGGTCATCTGAATACTTACTTCTTTGATACTTTTAATAGTGAAGAGCTAGCACAGCTGATGAAACAAGTTTCTAATGGGGAAATAAGCTATATAGAAAATAATTCTTTCAAATATAATAATGAAGGTGACGATAGGATTTTAGTTAATGAAGTTGTTGATTAAAATAGAAATGTGCGAGGTATGTGAAAAATGAAAGTCTTATTTTTAGGTAGTGTAATAAAAACAGAAGACTGTACAAAATATAAAGGTCCATCCGTCGCAGGAAATAAAATGCAGATTGGTTTAATCAAAGGGCTATCAAATTTGTTTGGTGAAGGTTTAACTGTGTTTACTCAGGTACCGATAGCGGCTTTTCCAAAAGAAAAGAAACTTTTTATACGTAAAGGGGAAATTAATTTAGTAAACAGTATCTCTGCCTTTAAAGTTTCCTTTATCAATTTATTTATAATAAAGCAACTACTACTTATTATAAATACGTTTATAATGATTGTTCGATGGAGCTTATTATATAAATCTGATAAAAAGGTTATTATTTGTTTTAATGCATTTCCATATATCTCAATTCCAGTCTTATTTGTTGGGAAAATATTTAAATTTAAAACGGTTTGTTTATTTGCGGATCCTCCGATAGATGTTGTTAAACGCGGTTTAATAGGGAAATGTGCTAAATATATTGAGGACAAAGCTACAAGGAACAATATTCAAAAGTTTGATGGTTTAATAGTACTTAATGAACAATCAGTAAAAAAATATGCTCCTAACTCAAAATATATACTTGTTGATGGAGGCTTTGATTTAATTGATACCCCAACAAATGAACCTGGGGGACAGTGGCTAAATTATGAAGCTAAGGATACAGTAATTGCAGTCTTTAGCGGAGCATTAATTGAATACAATGGGATAATAAATTTAGTTGAAGCAGTAAAAATTATGGATAATGATTTCTTTGTAATGGAGTTTTATGGTTCAGGACCACTTGTGGAATATGTGAAAAAAGCGGCTGAAGAAGATAGTAGAATTAAATTTAAAGGTAATGTTCCTAATTCTAAGATGATGATAATACAACAAGAGGCAGGTATTTTGATAAACCCTCGCATTGTAAATGATCCAGTGAGCTTATATACTTTTCCATCAAAGATTATTGAATATCTCTTAAGCGGTACACCAGTAGCTACCACAAAATTGAATGGTCTCACTGAGAAATATTTAGAAAATGTATTTGTGTTTAAAGATGACACACCTAAGGAGATAGCAAAAACCATAGATTATTTTATTCAGCTAGATAAACAACTGTTAATAAAAAAAGGAGAAAAGGGCCGTAGATTTATTGTTGAAAATAAGAATTGGGATATTCATAGTAAGAGGATTAAGAAGTTTATTGAAAAGATATAAAAAGTAGTTGTTTGCTTTTAATGACTAATTAATAATATAACATTGTTGGAAATGTTAACCAATCAGTAACCTAAGCTAATAAAATCCTAGAAACAATTAAGTGGAAAAGAATTGCGGAAAAAAGCATATATGATAAAACAGTTTTTTGTGAATAGTGAAACTAGGATAAAAAATGTGGAAAAATATATGACTTTATACAAGGAGTCAAATGATGAAGCAATTAAGAAATCTAGTTGTAAGAAAAAATGTAGAATACTTCGATAAGTTTGTTTTTTGGTCATGTATTATTGATATCCTTTTCTTACCTTATTTTAATTTAGTAGCTATTCCATATTCGATGCCATTAATTATTTATTGGTTTTTCACAAGAAATAAATATTTTAAAAATGATAAGGAATTTAAATTGTTTATTATTTTGTTTGGAATCATGTGCATGAGTACACTAGTAGGATTTCTTTTAGCTCCTCAATATGCATATAACAGTATGACATATTTAATTATTTTTACTTCTTTAATTTTGTATTATTTTATGTTTGTAAACTTTGTAAATAAGTACAGTTTTAATTTAAAGAAATTATTAATAGGATTTATTGTAGTCGTGGTAATATTTGCAGGTTTTTATTATATAGACAAAAATTTATATCAATTTTTCAAGACTATATGGAATTTTAAATCGAGTATATTTGTTGAAAATGCTTATGAGGGTTTAGTTGGTTATAGATTTTCATTTATTTGGCAGGATCCTAATAATATTGGATATATGATGAATGCTATTGTCTTATATTTGTGGTGTAATGAAAAAATAAATTCTTTTACTAAGGTTTTTACTTTTTTTGCTCTAATTTTTGTTTTAGTAGCTTCAATGAGTAATGGAGGGTTTTTAGCACTTGGTATTAGCATTGTGATTTACTTTTTAGTCAGTATTTTACAAGTATTCGGCAAAAAGAAGTTTAATATTAAAATTAGAATTAATCTTATGAATATGTTCTTATTCATTGGTTCTTTTTTACTTATAATATACATCATTCCAAAAATTCCGGAGTTTCTTCAAACAAGCACCGCACTTGAATCATTTGAAAGAATTGAGAATAATTCAGGGGAATCAAGATTTATTATTTGGTCAAATATAATAAATAACCTAGACTTTATTGATTATATAGTTTTATTCTTTGTTGGTAGTGGTGGAATAGCATTGATCGATGGTATAAAAATAAACCCTCATAATGGTCATTTTTATTGGATATTAAGCTATGGTTTTATCTCATATCTTATTTTCATGTATTTAGTTTTTAGAAAAAGAAAAATCACTCCGTTAAAAAAATATATATGGATAATTCCGGTCTTTATTGGATTTACTGTTAATGTCATGATAGGAGAAAGTAAGTTAACAGCCATTATATTATTATTGGTAGCATGTTCGTCAAGTGAGCTGTACTTAAAAAATTCTGAAAAAAATAGATGAATTATAATAGCCTGTTTATCATAACTTTTAGGTAGGGATATTTTCCCTACTAGAATCAATAAGCGCTTAATAAACAGTAACAAAAGTATACTCTTAAGGGTTTAAATCCCGTGTGATATTTTGGGAATGCTGCGATAGTGACAATAAATCCCTAAATATTAATGAAGTTATAATTTAAAGCTATTCTGAAAAAAATTTCATAAGATTTAAACGTTTGAGCTATATCGGAGTTATAAAAAGGAAGTAAGAAATGAGAGATTTATTATGAAAGAGATTGCAATAGTAGCTATAGCATATAATCGACCTGTAAGCTTGAAAAGACTTCTTCAATCCCTAGATGAAGTTTCTTATGACGATAAAATTAAAGTACCTCTTATAATTAGCATTGATTGGAGTGAGAATAGGGATTCAGTTTATGAAGTGGCTGAAAAATTTACATGGGAATATGGTCCCGAAAAAATTATTAAACATAAGGAAAATCTAGGTTTAAAAAAACATATAATGTTTTGTGGGGATTTAACAAAGGAATATGAAGCTCTAGCTGTTTTTGAAGATGATATATATGTATCAAAAGGATTTTACAAATTTGGGTTAAAGGCAATTGAATACTACGGGAATTCTGAAAAAGTTTCTGGTATTTCTTTGTATACTCCAGAATGGAATCAAACAGCAAATCGTTTTTTTTCTGTCGAACAAAATGAATATGATACCTTCTTAATGCAGTATGCCCAATCGTGGGGACAAATTTGGACAAGAAATTGGTGGTCTAATTTTAAACAATGGTTTGAAGAAGAGAATAATAATGATTTTAATAAAGAAACAATTCCATATAATGTCCAAGCTTGGCCTGATAATTCATCGTGGCTTAAATACTATATTAAATATTGTATTGAAAAAGATAAGTACTTTGTTTATCCGAAATTATCATATTCAACTAATTTTAGTGAAGTAGGAGAACATAACAGCATTTCAACCCCAAGTTATCAAGTCTCTTTATTTCACGCCCAAAAATCCGATTACATTTTCCAACCAGAAGACGACAATACTCTAAATTATGATGCATTTTTTGAGAGAGAGCATCTATCTCAATATTTAAACTGTAAAGAAGAAGAGTTGTGTGTAGATTTGTATGGGACGAAGAAAAACAGCAAAAGATATTTGCTAACTACGCAGATTTTAAATTATGAAACTGTTAAGTCTTTTGGAATGAAATTGAGACCACATGAGTTAAATGTGATTAGAAATATTGAAGGACAAGAAATTCATTTTTATGATACACATAAAATTATTAAAAGAACATCTGATATTAAAAAGAAAAGAAAATATATAAATATTTACCTATCTCTTTATGACATTCGTGCTACTTCAAGAAAAAATCTTATTTTACTGACATTGGAATACCTTAAGTTAGCTATATATAATAAAATCAGATTATTTCGCGGCAAATGAATACCTTAATTCCAATATTAAATGCAACAACTCATGAAAGTACAGACAAACCGTTACTCAGGCTAAGTTGACGAGTTCTTCTTCAGGTGTTCGATATCCAAGGATTTTCCTGGGTAGGCGATTACACCAGTTCTTTGTATAACGAATTGTGTCTTCAGAAACTTAAGTAATTGCTTTCACCCTTCAGGATAATACGGCAGATTAATCCATTATGACGCTCATTCGTTCCGCGCTCGTAAGATGTAAAGGGGTGAGTAAAGAAAATATCTGCATCTTCACTTAAGACGGAAGTATCAAGTTCGGAGAATTCGGATCCATTATCAGCGGTAATTTTCTAGAATACATTGGCGAAGTTAGGGCCGTAGTTCTTGCGTATCTCACAGATAGCAGCACTCACGGTTTCGCTACTCTTGGCAAAAAACTTTAAGATGATTTCCTTACTTTTTTCAGTTCAGTAATTGTCAAATGCGACTCGGCCTGGATTTTATTCCTAATTATCTAATACTTTACAATCCTCGGCTTCGCTCGGGCGCTCTTCGATACTACGACCTAGGATACGCTTGTTTACCCAGCTTTTTTTGTTTTTGTATTCAGGCGAAATTTCAAAGGTAAATTAATAATTTTCACAGTGATGAGTCTGAGCTTTGAGTTTGACAATCGCAAGCTTTCTGATTTTCTGCGTATTTTACCTGGGCTGTCTCAGGTAAGTAGGCTTCGTACATGATGCGATCGGTTTTCAGCTGTGTTACGCGACCACGTTTTAATTCTCGCCAGGATTGTACTACGGTCACAGCCGACCGAGTGTGCCATGTCCAGCATGAACCTTGCCATGAAGTGCTTCAATCATATCTCGTTAATAGGTCGTTAGAAGTTTAAAGGTGCGTTTAGATGTGGTAGAATATGTTTGTGCCATAGATAAACCTACGTATTGATTGTGTTTTAGTCGACCTAATCATGCAGGGTTTATCTGTGGCTTTTCATGTTTTAAGGTTGTTGCAGCCCGGTGTAAATGAATATTAAGATTCCTTAGAAAAAAGATGTGGTTAATAAAATTAAAGCTTTAATCCACGCTGCTGCGATTGGATACGAGATTAGATTAGTCGCAATAGTTACTAATATGGTAGATATATATAAATGATGAAATACTTTCTATTATTGCTCGCGGAACTGTTGGCATTATTCCCTTTAGGGATGACTTGTGGTTATTGACCGATTTTTTATTTTACTGTTGGTGAAAGAATAAAATTAAAAGCATTACATTTTTATCATTCAAGTTAAAAATTTTTAAAAAAACATAATAGATTAATGGAGATATAAAAAATGGAAAAGAAGGAATAGATAGTGAAAATCAAAAATAATATTACAAAATCCTTAAAATTTATAAAAAGTAATGAAGTCGCTTCAAAAATTATTAATAATGCAAGTTGGTTAGTTGGCGACAAAATTTTCACTTTGATCATTGGTGTTTTTGTCATGGCGCTAATAGCAAGGTATTTAGGTCCTGAGAATTATGGACTTTACAATTATGCATTAGCTTTTGTTACTTTATTTACAGCTTTATCTACATTAGGTTTTGAAACACTATCTGTAAAATCAATAGTGAATAAAGAAGAAGAAGAGGGAACGATTCTTTATACAAGTTTAGTTTTGCGAGTGATCGGTGGCATTATATTAACATTGTTTTCAAGTCTTATTATTCGATTTCTCGTACCAAATGAACCGCTTGTACACATGCTAGTATTAATAATGTCTTTTACCATGATTTTTAAATCCTTAGAGGTTATTGAATATTGGATACAAGCATATCAAAAATCAAAAATATCTTCGTTGATTCGGATGGGCGCATATGTCATTTCAGCTATACTCAAAGTAGCCTTTGTACTATTGGAGGGTAATTTACTTCATTTATCTCTTATTTATATGTCCGATACGTTATTAATAGGATTAGCATTAGTTATAGCATATTTTAATAAAAGAACTACCTACACTAAATGGAAGTTTAAATTCCAATATGCAAAAAATACTTTGGCACAAAGTTGGTATATGATACTTTCGGGGCTGATGATAACGCTTTACATGCAAATTGACAAGGTTATGCTTGGTTCGATGTTACCAAATAAAGAAGAATTAGGATTATATTCAGCAGCAACTCAAATCGCTAGTATGTGGTATTTTGTACCGATGGCAGTTATTACATCCTTCAATCCAGTAATTATGAGTAAAAAAAAGATAGATGAAAAGAGTTATCTTAAATCAATTCAGCTTTTATATACAATTGTAGCATGGATAGGTATTGGATTTGGTCTTTTCATTTTCTTATTTTCAGATATTATAATCGGTATACTATACGGAGCAGATTATTCAAATGCTGCCAGTATATTGACTGTGAGCATATGGGCGGGAACTTTTGCTACGCTTGGTTCTGCAAGAGGAACTTGGTTAATTTGTGAAGGCCTTCAAAAGTATTCTCTTATTTATATTAGTTCAGGAGCAGTTATCAATATAGTACTTAACTACTTTTTAATACCTATCTATGGAGGTATAGGAGCAGGGGGAGCGACACTAGTCTCACAAGTGACTGTTGCTATTATATTTCCATTATTTATTAAAAAGACTAGAATATCTTCTATAATGATGGTAAAAGGTTTCATGATGAAAGGCTTTATAAAAGAACGGTAATATCCTATGAAATTATTTTGGAGGTTAGGTGTATGTCTTCTGTAAAAAAAATATTAAAGAGAAATGATACAATTAGGAATACATATCATAAAATACATGAAATTTTTTTTACACTATTGGTAAAAGCTTCACCAATTTTGGCGAGCAAATATATATATCAAAAGGCCACTGATAAAAAATTAAATTTAAATAACCCTAAGGATTTTAATGAAAAGTTGCAATGGTTAAAGCTTTATTGGCAGCATCATTTAGTTGTCAAATGTGCGGATAAATATGAAGTTAGAAATTATGTAATAGAAAGTGGTTGTGGCGAAATTTTAAATGAATTATATGGAGTATACAATGATACCTCGGAAATAAGTTGGGATTCATTGCCAAAAAAATTCGCTTTAAAAACTACAAACGGTAGTGCTACAAATATTATATGTAATGACAAAAGTATACTTGATAAAGATGAAGCAATAAATAAATTAGAAAAATGGTTGAATATCGATTTTGGTTTACTTTATGCTGAAATTCATTATTCAAAGATGACTCCCAGGATTATTTGTGAAAAATATATAGAAACGGATGCAGGAGTATTACCTAATGATTACAAAATATTTTGTTTTAATGGTGAGCCAAAGTTTCTATATGTTGGTATAATAGATGAAACTGGATATACACATAAAACTTTTTATGATATGGAGTGGAATAAACAAAACTTTTTAAAAGAAAGTTATAAATCATATGATCATGAAAAACCTAGTTGCTTAAATGAGATGATAAAATATGCGTCTATTCTTGCTAAGCCGTTTCCATTTGTAAGAGTAGATTTTTATGATTCTAATGGTAAGCCATTATTTGGAGAGATGACATTTACACCTACTGGAGGGCTTGCTACTTATTATAAAGATGAAACTTTGGAGTTGCTTGGAAATTTGATTGAACTACCTGAAAAAATATAATAATAATATTTTGTTTATTATAGAAAAAAGGTTGACTTATTATTTTTTAGAATTGATAGATTAATGGTTGAAAATATAATTTAACCATTAAAATCTTCCGGAATTAAATATATAAAAGCAAGGTGGAGAAAACTCAGTATGAAAATAACCATTGCTGGAACAGGATATGTTGGGTTATCCAACGCAATATTACTAGCCCAAAATAATGAAGTAATAGCTCTTGATATAATGCAGGAGAAAGTAGATTTAATCAATAGTAAGAAGTCTCCTATAGAAGATAAGGAAATTGTACAGTATTTAGCAACTAAAGACTTGAATTTAAAAGCAACTACTGATGTAGTAGTTGCTTTTAAAGAAGCTGAATATGTAATCATTTCAACACCTACGAATTATGATGAAATGAAAAATTACTTTGATACAAGTACCGTAGAAGTAGTCATTCAAAATGTATTAAATATAAATCCGAATGCTGTAATGATTATTAAATCTACGGTTCCAGTGGGGTATACAGAATCGGTACGCAAAAAGTTCGATACAGAAAATATTATCTTCTCTCCTGAGTTTTTAAGAGAAGGGGAAGCACTTTATGATAATTTGTATCCTTCAAGAATTGTTGTTGGAGAACAATCTGCAAGAGCTATAGTATTCGCTGATTTATTGGCAGAAGGTGCTATGAAAAAAGATATAGACGTGTTGTTTACGAATTCGACTGAAGCAGAAGCAATTAAGCTATTTGCAAACACATATTTAGCTTTGAGAGTTGCTTTCTTTAATGAATTGGATTCTTATGCAGAAGTGAAAGGATTAAATACACAGCAAATTATCGATGGCATTGGACTTGATCCGAGAATAGGAAATCATTACAATAATCCTTCCTTTGGTTATGGTGGATACTGTCTCCCTAAAGACACAAAACAACTACTTGCCAACTATGAAGATGTTCCAAATAATATTATTTCTGCAATCGTCGATGCCAACAGAACAAGAAAAGATCACGTTGCCGAAATGATTATTAAACGGAATCCCAAGGTTGTAGGAATTTATAGATTAACGATGAAGATGGATTCTGATAACTTTAGACAATCTTCTATTCAAGGTATCATGAAGCGTATTAAAGCAAAGGGCATCGAAGTTATAGTGTACGAGCCAGCCCTTGCTGATAAAGAGTTCTATAATTCTAGAGTTATTAATGACTTTGAAGAGTTCAAGAATCTTAGTGATGTCATTGTTGCAAATAGGTTGTCTGATGAGATTAAGGATGTTGCGGACAAGGTTTATACGAGGGATTTGTTTAGTAGAGATTGAATATAAATGAATAACAATTTCCCGTTTTTTTATTCTCCGGACCGGATTATCAACTGGGTACCTTTCATTAGGTACCTTTATTTATAAATTCTTACAAGAAAAGCGCTCATTTATACGGTAAGAACTCATTCGATTGCCCGGCGTCAAGGCGGATAAGAATAATATGTTTGAATTTCTAGGAAATATCGTTTTGAGTGAATGGGAGGTTATAGTTATGGGGACATATATGCATGTTTTGAAAGATGGATACGCGAGGGTTCAATTCCAAATAAGTTGCAGTATGAGCTAAAGCTTATTTCACATAACAAAGAAGAAATAGAAGACAGGTTTTATCAATATCTTTCATTCGGGACGGGTGGAATGCGAGGACTGCTTGGAGCAGGTACTAACCGGATGAACCTATATACAATCCGTCGTGTTGCGGAAGGACTGGCTCAGCAAATCATTGCCTCTGGGGAAGATGCTATGCGCCGCGGAGTTGTGATTGCCTATGATACTCGACATTATTCAGAAGACTTTTCTTTGGAAACTGCGAAAACAATTAGGAAGCATGGCATTCGAGTTTACCTGTTCAAAGAAAGTCGACCAACGCCTGAATTATCATTTGCTATGAGACATTTAGATGCATTTGCAGGTGTCGTTATTAAAGCAAGTCATAAACCTGCACAGTATAACGGTTTTAAAGTATACGGGGAAGATGGTGGACAACTACCGCCGGATGCCGCTGATGGAATTGCTCAACATATGGAAGAGATTGAAAATTTGTTTACTATTCAAACTGCTGGTGAGGAAGACTCCTTCAAAGTGGAATGTTGACATATATACTAGAAGAGATTGATGTAGCTTATCAAGAATGTCTTCTTACACTACGGGAAGATCCAGCTGTCATTGAAGCGGTAGGGAAGGATATGTCCATCGTATACACAGCACTCCACGGATCAGGGCTTGTTCCTGTGACGGAAGGGCTACGGAACTTCGGGTTTTCAACCGTGCATGTTGTGCCAGAGCAAGCTATACAGGACCCTAGATTCTCAACGGTGGTTTATCCAAACCCAGAAGAGCGTGAAGCATTCGAGCTAGCGATTCAACTTGGTAAAGAAAAAGGTGCGATTTGTTACTTGCAACCGATCCCGATGCCGACCGTCTTGGTGTGGCAGTCAAAAACATAGATGGGGAGAATGAACTGCTCACCGGTAACCAGCTTGGCGCACTTTTGTTACATTATCTACTTATGCAGAAAAAGCGAAAAGCTACTCTAGCGGAAAATGGAATTGTTATGAAGACGATTGTCACTTCTGAATTTGGTCGTGCTGTTGCTGCGAAATTTGCGATTCCAACTATTGATACATTGACTGGCTTTAAGTTTATCTCTGAGAAGATTGAGGAATTTGAAAAGAGCGGCGAACACCAGTTTCTATTCGGATACGAAGAAAGCTACGGCTTTTTGATTGGCACATTTGTCCGGGATAAGGATGCAGTTCAAGCTGCGTTGTTGACGGCAGAAATGGCTGCCTATTATAAATCTATTGGTAAATCGTTGTACGATGGGCTGATGGATCTGTATGATGAGCTGGATCATTACAGGGAAGCCTTGGAGTCGTTAACGCTTGCGGGGAAAAAATGGACAAGAGAAGATTGCAGTGATTATGGAAGAGTTACGTAATGATTCCCCGCTATCTATAGCTGGCATTGCTGTAAGAGCTATTGAAGATTATCATGCGGGGATAAAACGCCTTGGGGATGGAACAATTGAGAAATTGACATTGCCAAAAGCGGATGTATTAAAGTACTTACTTGAGGATGGTTCTTGGGTGTGTATTAGACCATCTGGGACTGAGCCGAAGTGTAAGTTTTACTTTGGGGTAAGGAAGGATACGGTGGAAGAGGCGGAAGCTGCGATAGAAGTTTTGGTGGAAGTCATAATGGACCTTGTCGATAGTCTGGAAATTAAGCGGAAATAGCTTTCGTTGTGTGGGCTTAACTATTAATATTATTTAATTAATATGCCTCAGCTGTAGCTTATACAACTGAGGCGATTATAGCCAGGGAGTCTCCTTGCTGTGAGAAAAAATGGTTTAGTCGTCATAAACACCCTTCAGTATTTTAGCTATGCCCCCATCAGGGTCATAAACATTAACAAATGAACCTTTTTTCAAAAGCTCGGGGAAAATTACTATATTTCTTTTAGGTTCTCCCTTGGCGGTATAGAATTGAATGGCTTCAAATCGCTGAGAATCGTAGGCGGCTTTTCCCAATAACTGTGTTGGAGCTGGTGTCTGCGTAAAATGGTTCTTCCAGTTTCCTGTGAGCTCTTGGTAGCTTGTCTGTAGGATGTCCCAATTTGCATCGTTGCATAGATCAAGAACACTATCTAGTTGAATTACTAAAGAAATAAAAATCCGAGGAGGATGGTTTTGGTCCTTGGGATGATAAGTTTCATCAAACGAAGTATACATATCCTCCGAAGCATAATAGCAGGAAATTCCGTGACTTTTTAAATGGAATCGTCCATCTGCAAATTTTGCACCTTCTCCTGAAAGTGGATTATCTCCGAGTAATAAGTATTTAATGTCGCTGTTCCGGTACATTGTTTTGGTAAATGGGATGGGTTTAATTTTTTTTAATGTTTTCTCAAGTTTATTGTCCATGTACATGATTGTCCGGCCCCCTTATGAAAAATTCCCGACAATCATTCTAATCAAATCATCCAATGCGTCTCCGCTCTTGCCGCAATGAATGAAATCCCAAGGAGAATCATTTGTTAATTCATCCCGTTGATGAAGCCAATCTTGAAAAGCTTCAGTTTTTCCAAAAAGATATAGTCCTACGCCAGTGATTTGATTAAAGACATCTACGGTTCCCGCCACTCTAAAGCTTTCCTTCATTTCCTTAATACTCGTTCGAAATAAATTTGCCCACTTCTCATAATCTGCATCAGTTATAGGCGTGGAAAGTTGAAATTGAAAGGCTATACTATCTATGTTTATCGAGGTATCCTTCAGTAATGATTCAATCAACCTTGCCAATGATTTTATATCTTGGATTATTTCTACGTCGGTGATTTCTTGTGACATTGAATCGATTACTTTTGACAGCCAGATAAGGCGTCCAATCATTTTATCCCCGAGTCTAAGTTTTAACTCCTTAGATTGAAGAAGCTCTATCAATTGTGTTCTTCTTTTGGTGAAAATTGAGGGGTGGCTACCATATAAGATTAGAGAGTACGTTGGATCGAAATACTGATTTTCTAGGACTTTTAAAATTTCATCTGTTTCCTGACCATATTCGAATTCCGACAAATAGAATCCGAGTCCGTATACGACTTCATCGAGCAGCCCTGAATCATAAGTGTATAATGGGAGGCTTTCAGAGAAATAGGTCTTAAATAGTTTTGAGATTTTCTGTGCAGTTCCACCATTTAGCTTTTCATTTCCAGCTTGTAGGCTCATGAATCCGAAATGAAAGGACCATAACGCTCTATCCACGTAATTACGCCATTTGGAGTAATTATGATAATAAAGGAACGGGTTTCGTAATTTTTGTAAGTCCAGCTTTTCAAGAATTTCTTTTTCATACCAGCTTTCCCACTGCCCACCATAAGCTTGATAAGAATACATAGCCATTTCTTCTGTAATTGGTTGGTCGGTTTCAAAATGAAAACTTAAATGCTTGCCATGGAGAAGATTACTTACCCATTTGGTGACAATTCCTTTTTTTAATTCAATTACCAGTTCATCTGTAATTGAGCTTCCCATTTGCCTAAGATAAGCAAGAATAGTATCTTGCCGTATCTGCATGATGAAAGTAACAAGGCCTTGATCGATAGGTTTCTGAAATAATGATGCATGTTTTTGTATGAATAATGATTGCTGTTCCTCTTTATACGTGTGATCCAAGGCTGTGAATAGGGATCTTTGTTCAACGGCTGTTGATTCTTTAAGTTCTGTTAAAAGAACATCTTTCTTTGGATTATTGTGAGAGTCGAAAAATGAATAATAATACAATCTTGTTGCTAAGAGAGATAAGTTTGCTTCCTCAGGTGCTTCCATAACCTGATGAAGTTTTGTTAAGAAATGGGGGACAAGTATCCATTTCTTATCTAGCATTTCAAAGTAGATTCCTAGGTCATTTTCCCAAAGACCGTCAAGAATGAATTTGTACTTGTAGATGAGGCGCGTATACTCAAATGAGTATTGGTATATTGTCCACCATTCATCATAACTTTTATAGGTTTCGCCTAGCTTTTCGAATGTATCTTTTATTTGGTGCCACCTTACATCCTCGTCGTGAATTTTGAATTCGATATTCTTTTGGATATTGTCAACTGTTGGTTTCATTACTTGAATCCAAAATAGGGTATTCGGGAGTACTTCGGACGGTTTTAAATCTAGACCGTAATAGGACCAATTCGATAATGCAAGAAGCCAATGCTCCGCTTGGTCTAAATTCTGAATTGGTTCTAAATATGAGCATATGAGCTTCCGAACCGTAACTAGCTTTTCCACGATTATCGACCAAGAGTAATGACCATTGGAACTTTCAAAATATCCTTTATCTATCATTCCCTTTAATATATCAACGAGCTCTTCTTCAGGATTGTTGCGAAAAGGTTCCATAAGCAGTTCCCAATGAGGGAAAGTGGGAAAGCCTTCGCAAATAATTTCTTTTTGGACTATTGCGTTTGAAAAAAGAGTTTGAATCATTGCATCGGGACGATCGTTAACATGACCCGTTTTCAATTCATTCAGATATGAAAGGACCTCCTCTATTAGGTGGTTCGGGAATTTGACCATGAGAGAGGGATATCGTTGTGCCTGGCTATTATAAGAGTTACCTAAAAGCCAGCCCTCCCAGCACCCTTTTTCTTTTATAAGAAAAAACCGATCATGGAATTGTTGTTTTGTAGCCTCGCTGTTTTGAACGTTTAAGACAGTTAAATCAGATGGTAAATGAATCTTATATTTTTCGAGAAACTTCTTAAAGGATTCAAGCAAAGGGCTGCCAGTCTCTGGTTGTTTGGTTGTTAAGCTTGTCAGGACTGTAATTGGGATATTTGCCGTGGACCTTGTTAATATTTTTGATGCTGCCTTGGTATCAAAAAAAGGGTCAGCAATTAAGACTTCTTCGGTAGTGGAAGCGTCCAGTTTTGACTTAATAAATTCAAAGAAACGAACCTCAGCTTCCGGATTGCCGTAAAAGAAAAGGCTTTCCTCATCGGTGTTCAGAGGGGAGGGGTTCATATCCTTAAGGAAATCTGCAAAGTTTTCGACTTCTTCCACCCAAGGGTCCCGGTTGAAATCTCCTACATTTATTTTTTGAGGAGTTATCCGTTTCTGTTTTTCTACTTGATTTCTTAAATTTGTCGGTAGTTTTTTCGACCATGGATCACTTATCACTTTTGTGCCTGTATGGACACCCATAGAAATATTAATTTGACGAATTAAACCTGTTTTATTGTAATGTAGAAGTTTACCATCCGCATTCCACAGCTTCACTTCAACAGCGGAAATTGGTTCTTCGGCATCACAATGGATAAGTTCACCGACCGAGGTAATACTCA
Organism: Sporosarcina sp. FSL K6-1540; assembly: GCF_038620285.1. Lineage (NCBI taxonomy): Bacteria > Bacillati > Bacillota > Bacilli > Caryophanales > Caryophanaceae > Sporosarcina > Sporosarcina sp. FSL K6-1540. Next base: position 896,631 of record NZ_CP152018.1, on the reverse strand, counting down.
ATAGCCGATCTTGAACGATAGCCTCGCTTCTCCCTCTCCCATTCCACAATGTCACATTCAGCTGTAAGGGCAGCTGATCTTCAAGAGAACCGTCCGCCCATAACGTAATACCTCTAGCATCCGTTTCCACGCGGCTCCAATTCTGCATTTGAACTTTCGTGCGCTTAACATCAACATGCAGACCAATCGGATAGAACAGAGATTGTTGTAACGGGCTAGTAAAAATCTCGAAATTCCCAAACCGTTCCGAGTCTGCGGAAAACAGTTTCAAAGTAGATTCCTCAAACAGTTTCTCCTCTATGTCTTTTCCTTTTTCAAGAAAATCTTCCTGATTATTAAATATTGCAGCTGTCCATCTTTTCTTTTCAAGAGCGAAATAAACTTTTGCACTAGCCGTATTATTCGTTAAGGCAAAAGCAGATTTATGTTCATGTTTTTTCTCATTTGCAATTATATTAGGACGGACACTCCATGATGGGAGATTTATAGATACATCTTTTCTATTTGTGAGCTGTGGATTCCATAGCACTTGATCATCTAGTTTGGAAACTAGATGATCAAGTGCTTCTGCATCCAAAATAGCCATTAGCATTTGTAGCTTAAACTGTCCCTTAGATTTAATATCTCTTAACGTAAAAGGCATATTTTGTTCGTTGTTAATTTGAATCGCACTACCGTAAAGCCAATAAGTTTCATTTGTTTTTTCATTGGTTAAGATATAAATGGATAGCCCATACATGAATTAATTTCACTCCCCGTTAAATTTTGTCATGAATCGCGTTCTATTGTTCATTGGCATCTCCCCTTATTATGCCATAGAGGGAAAGCTCTGGTACTTTCTTTTAGGCATAGTGTCTTAATCATTATGAATTTTCAGGTACACTGTGCATGACGCTATTCAGATGAGTCATTACAATTAAATATTTATAAGGCGTGGATTAGTTATTTACTTCAATATCTAATCTTATTTGCATTTTTACACAATTTCATGAATTGTTCGATGTTGTTTGTTGCACAGGTATCAATTTTTAATCGTTTACAACGTTCTCCAAATATTCATAAGTCCTCTCTAGTTCAAGTCACTTTAACCATCTAAATAAAACGTGAATTTAGTGATTATTCTCATTAAATTAGGGTCGCTATGTCTTTTGATTCATTATGCGGATCTTGAAATGAGGCTAAAGGTATGGGAATATAGACTCCCCCTATTATGTCGTATATAATAAAATAAAGTCGGAATTTGAAGGTGATGTAATTGGACGATATCGTAATAACAGGGTATGGCATTAAAGCTCCTGGTGTTTATGATAAAAATAGTTTTTTAAATGTATTAGATAAAGGTATCTGTACACAGAGTATTTTAAAAAATGAAAACCAGCCTAACACTACTATCGTTGCAGGTTTGATAGAGGAAAACTTTCTGGAGATAAATGGAGAAAATTACAAACGATATCCACGTTTTGTAAGAATGGCGATTGCTGCTGCGCTGGATGCATCTAAAATGTCGAATTTAGAATATTTTAAGCCACACCGTATTGCTGTAATTATAGGAACATCCGCTGGCGCTATTCTTGAAATTGAACAAAACTCTGCTGCGAGTTTTGATTTGAAAAGTTTCCCGATTCATGGGGTTTCAATTGTTGATACACACACTCTTTCTGGTTCTGTTGCTGAAGCGTTAGGAACGCGCGGACCAACCTTCACATTAACAACAGGATGTACTGCCAGTATTGATGCAGTATTGATGGGGAAACTCCTACTTGAGAATGGGACTGTAGATGCTTGCATAGTAGGAGGAACAGATGCCCCTCTAGGCCAATGGACAATCAATGGCTTTAAAAAAATAAGATCACTCTCAACTGAGACCTCTATCGATCAAGCTGGAGTCCCATTTTCAACGAAGCATCGAGGCTTTGTTTTAGCTGAGGGGGCTGGTGTAATCGTTCTAGAGCGGAGACAATCTGCACAAGCGCGTGAACAAAGGATATATGGGAAAATTGAACGTGTCATTTCAAGAAATGAAGGGCAAAAACTATTAAGCTTTGATAAAACTGGTAGACATATGCTCGAAGTTTTTCAAGAAGCCGTTGGAAATACTACACCAAGCTATGTGAACAGTCAGGCCCTTGGTATAGAATCAAATGATAAGATAGAACGATTTATCCTTATGGAGACTTTTGGTTCGGACGTACCAATCACTTCAATAAAAGGAATGATCGGACATACGTTTGGTGCAATGGGAGCAATGCAAATCATTTCATCCCTGCTATCAATGGAGTATGGATTTATCCCTCCTACAATCAAAACATCAGGGAATGGATTTGAAGACGTGCCGATTGTTTATGAAACTAGACATCAAGCTGTAGAGTCCGTATGCATAACTACCCATGGGAGTAGTGGGAATAATGCTTGTCTATTATTGACACATGCATAGGAGGCTCAGTATATGTTTTTTCTGTTTTTAATGTTGTTAACTTGTATTCCCTTATGTATTGGAATTACGATACTTGTTTTATTCAAAAAAAATAATCTATCAAAAATCATTTTTATATTTCTCCTATTGGCCTCATTCTGGCAATTAGATGTTGCATTTTTGTATTCGATTGATCTGTTTAAAGAAGAGACAATTGAGATTTTTTTCAAGCTCTTCCGATTTGGCTCTATCATGATAACGCCAACGATTTTCTATGTAGGGTATACAGTTGTTCAAGAGACATTGTCAAATGACTTGAAAAAGAAGTGGCGTTTTCTTGTAAATCGTGCCACCGTTCTATTATTCTATGCGTTGTCTTTCCTTGTTTATATCAGCGGATGGAGTGATAAAGGAATTAGTGGATTAGAACTTATACAAATTGGTTCTCATATATTTTATTTTCCTATATACGGAGAGCTATCATGGATTTTTAATTTCAATATCCTTCTTTTTATAGTTAGTATGATTATCTGTTTTTCGATTAGTAGACATGTACAAGATAAGAGTATGCGTTCATTTTTAGTTTATTTCAACATTTTAACGTCAATTGCATACGCAATAGGCGCTTTAAATATGTTTCCATCGTCAAGATTGTACCCAAGTTCGATTGCAATTTTGTTCTTTGCTATTTCCCTATTAATTCTTTCGAGCCGAATGTATCTAGATATAGTAAACAATATGAATAAGAAGCTATCTGAGCAAAAGAAGTTTCTATTCCAAGTTATAGATTTAAACCCAAACTATATTTATGCTCTCGACGAAAATGGTCGATATACACTTGTGAATCAGTCCTATGCTCAGTTAATGGGAATGAGAATTCAAGATATGATTGGGAAAACCGACTATGACATACATCAAGATACACTTGTAGTGAAACAAACCGTCAATCAAGAAAAGATTATGCTCAAACATCCGGAAAAACTCTTCAATAGAGAGGAAGCCGTAACAGCCGCATCAGGAGAAGTAATATGGGTACAGACTGTCAAAGTACCTATCAATATAAACGATAGCTCAGCGCTACTGGCTGTATCAACAGACATTACGGAACGAAAGCAATATGAAGATGAAATCAAGTTCCAAGCCAATCATGATGCTTTAACAGGGTTACCGAATCGAAGAATGTTCAACGAGAATTTAACTAACTTTCTAGAAAATGCTAAAATCGAGGGAAGTCGGAATGCAATTATGTTTCTCGATTTAGACCGATTTAAATACATCAATGATACACTCGGACATGATGTCGGTGATCTCTTATTAATAGAAGTATCAAGACGTATTGAAAACTTACTAAAGAAAAGACATAATTGTGAAGAGATTTATCGTCTCGGTGGAGATGAATTCACCATTTTACTTCCACATTATAATGCGACAGATAGTGAAGCTTTTGCCAAAGAATTATTGGGGGCATTTAGAAATAGCTTTTTAATTGATGGTAGTGATTACTTCATTACGCCAAGTATTGGAATTAGTATCTTTCCAAATGATGGAGATGACGCTAATACATTAATAAAACATGCAGATACGGCAATGTACTATGTGAAAGAAAGAGGGAAAAATAACTTTCAATTGTTTAATTCAGAAATGCATCAAGAATTTTACAGGAAAATGATGATTGAAAAACAATTACGAACCGCACTAGATAATGAAGAATTTGAACTTTATTATCAGCCTATTATTGATCTGAAAACGAACGAAATCGTAGGGATGGAATCTCTTATACGCTGGAATAACGAAACACTAGGACAAGTTCCACCGGATGAATTTATATCAATTGCGGAAGAGACAGGAATGATTATTCCAATTGGTCACTGGGTACTGAATACAGCACTTGAACAAAATATCCGTTGGCAAAAAGAAGGATATCAGCCGTTAACAGTAAGTATTAATGTATCTGTGAGGCAGTTACTCGATCCAACTTTTTTAGAGAAGGTGAAAAACGCGATTGAGAACACTGCACTTGATGGGTCCTATATTGTGTTAGAGATTACTGAAAGTATTGCGATGTATGCAGAGGCGATGATTGAAAAGTTAGATGCATTAAAAGAACTTGGTATAAGTCTATCAATGGATGACTTTGGAACAGGATACTCATCGCTCAGCTATCTGAATAAATATCCCCTCGATTCATTGAAAATCGATAAATCATTTGTTATCGGAATGAATCGAGACGATGAGAATAAAGCCATTGTAAAAATGATTATAGCGATAGCAAAAGAACTCGATTTGAAAGTTATAGCTGAAGGTGTAGAAGGACAAGAAGAATATCAATTCTTGGATGAGATTGGCTGTGATTTCGCTCAAGGCTATTTATTCAGTCGCCCACTCCCTGCAATCGATTTCAAAGAAAAATGGCTTAGAGCGGGTGACTAAACAATGGCGGTGCTAGTGGGCACCGACACAAGTAAAGTGCGTACCAGTGATACATAATAGGTACCGATTTTTAGATATCATCAGCGTATAGATTACGGAATAATAGACGGGGTAAAGGCGACCTCCCAACGAAAGAGGTCGCCTTTTCAATCTGGTATCTTCGTTAACACCAGATTGGCATTAATTGATTAATGTATTCTTTTATAATTTATCAAACAATTCAGAGTTTGTCAACTGGGCATCAAATTTCAAAAGCGATGCCTGTGCACCACACAATTCAGACGCTAGTCAGACAATTCAAGGAGTGAATAAAAGGAGTCCTCTGGCCGAAATATGGCTGGAGTTTTTTTATTTTCGATTCAATTTTCCACCACCTTTTGTTGTGTTGGCGATGTAGTGTCAGGTACCTGTTAAAAATACTATTTTGATAATTCACTACAGTTACATATTTATAAGTCTTCGATTAGGTATTTACTATAATATCTAATCTTTTTTTCCATTTTTATTCAATTGTGCGATTCGTTTGTTTTTTTCTTACACAGGTACCGATTTTAAAGGGTACCTTAAAATTTTGCTATCTACTCTTGTTCACAAGCAGTTCTTTACTCTGTCCGTAGGCTTACTAGTATACTTAACTGATGATGGAACTCCCGCGTATAATTGTGTGTAGAAAAATACAAAGTATAGAAATCAATTGAATTTACTAATAGAAAGTGGGAAGATACGTGGCAATTATTCAAGTGTCTCAGCGTGAAGGATCCAACTACAAAACCATTCAGGTTGCAGTAGAGACAGCTCTACCAGGAGATACAGTGGAAGTTGATGAAGGTGTTTATGATGAACATGTGACAATCGATAAGCTGCTCGTTCTTCGAAGTTCAGAAGGTGAAGCGAGCTCAGTTCGTCTAACAGGAAGTGTTCGTATCGCGACAACGGAAGAAGTGCGTATCGAATCGATCAGTATTGGAGGAGGCACTGGTCGAGTGGACTATGGTTTACATATCGAATCAGGAGGTGTAACGCTTCACCACTGTCTTTTCTCTGAGATTCAAGGAGTTGCAATGCGAGTTGATGCAGCTGCAAAAGTATCCGCAGAGCATTCGATCTTTCAAAAAAACATACAAGGGATTGAGGTATTAGGGCGTTTGGCTTTGTTCGAATGCATAGTAGAAGACACGATCAAATCTGCACAAATTAGTGTGCGCGCGGGAGGAGAAGTAGCGGTAACGAATTCCGGAATTTTAAGTGGGCAAGAAGAAGGCCTTTGCTTGTATGAAACGAGTCGAGCAACAATCACCAAAAGTTCATTCATCGGAAATCGCGGGGTTCAACTTCGTTTGGAACAAGACAGTTCTATGGACGTAGAAAGTACGAATTTCTATTTTGGACATGTCCAAGGAATCTATTGTGATCAATCTAAGGGTGTTCTGAAAAATTGTGTCTTTAAAAACCAGAGTTTGGAGCATGTAGCATTTACGAATGGATCCCATATCGAAGTCGAGGCAAGTACGTTTGAAAATGGTGAGGCTGAAGGAATGCACGTCAATGGTTCATCAGTTGAGCTATCCGACTCACAGTTTAAAAACCAAAAAGGAGACCAAATTTCCTGTAACGAACAAAGCAAACTCGCGATTACAAAAACCCAGATCCTTTCGGGTGCGTCTAGAGGAATTGTCTCCGAAAATTCCACGTGTACACTTATCGAATCTGAAGTGAAGTACAATCAGATGACACAACTCTCTGCGTTTACTCAAAGCGTGTTCACGATTCTGGGTTGTGAAATTGAGAGTGGAACCAATAAAGGAGTTTACGTGACAAGTAGTCAAGTGACTATTTCGGATTCTCTTATTAGCCATCATAGTGGTGTACAGATTTTTGCTTCTGAACAATCGGAAGTAATTCTGTCGAATACCGCAGTAAAGAGTGGGGATAGTGCAGGGATAACTGTGAAAGAATCCGAGTTGACGGCAGCCAATTGCATCATCTTCGGTCATAAGGGATCCAACGTTTTACTCAGTGCTGCGGCTAAAGCAGAAATTACCGATTGTAAAATATCGAGTGGCGATAAGAACGGCATACTTGCAGGTCCTGAAGTAGTTATTTCAGTAGAACGGTCAATTTTGTTCAATCATAAAAGGCCACAAATAAGAGCAACGGAATCTGCAGAAGTCTTTATAACGGAGTGTGAAATCTATGACGGTAAATCGTCAGGAATCGTCTTGAGTCAGGTGGAGCGTACTGAAGTGACGGTCACTCGAGTACATGGTCATCGTGATGATCAAATCATCTTGCAAGATTGTTCGGATGCTGTATTCACTGGGGTGCAAGTGATGAATGGAAAGAAGGCTGGACTGAGACTCGAGCGTTCGGTTCCGGTTCTTAACGACTGTTCTTTTGAGGACAACCAAGCAGGAGATTTAGTCCGCTTTGATGACAGTGTTCCTGTACTCACCGATACGGACTTGCAGGTTCCACCAATCACTAGTAAATTAGGCGGCAGTGCTGGACATTCCTCTACTGTAGATTCATCACCTACTGATCAGGTGGATGTTTTCATGAGTGGTTTGAACGGGTTTATTGGACTGGAAGATGTGAAAGACAAAATCCAAGAGTTTAAAAACGTAAGCGACATTAATCAATTCAAATTAGAGCGTGGAATGAAAGCTAATCCGATGGTAGCGCCTCATATGGTCTTTCAAGGTAATCCGGGTACTGGTAAAACGACAGTCGCTCGGCTTATAGGAAAGATTTTTAAGGAACTAGGTTTATTAAAGACAGGCCACGTAACTGAAGTGAAGCGGGAAGATCTTGTTGGAACGCATGTTGGTGAATCAGAAGAACGAACGAAAGTAATTATTAAGGAAGCTATGGGTGGCGTCCTCTTTATAGACGAAGCGTATACGCTTGTAGCAGGGGGCAATTCTAGTAAGGATTACGGAAAAAAAGTAATTGAAACGTTGCTGCCTGCAATGGAAAATTCTCGCGGTGAATTCATTGTCATCGCAGCAGGCTATACCGAAGAAATGAACAGATTCCTAGCGTCTAATCCGGGATTGAAAGATCGTTTTACTGAAAAGATTCACTTTCAAGACTATACACCAGATGAGTTGCTTCAAATCTTCTTAAGCCAGTGTGAAGGAAGCTATGTGCTTACTCCTGCTGCCAAACAAGCCGTTTATGAGGAGTTCGTGGAACGTTATCGTATGCGCGATGAAACATTTAGTAACGCTCGAATGGCACGTATACTATACGATCAAATCGGGCTTGCTCAGTCGATGAGAATTGCGAAACTTCCGCGTGAAGAGTGGACGGAAAAGGTATTGACGACGTTTGAAGAACAAGACGTTGTACAAGCGGTACAAGAGCGTGGCGTGAAGACGTACGAAGTTCCAATTGATGAAGTACTACTCGCCCATAAACGTGCAGAACTCCATCAGTTTATCGGCCTTGATTCTGTGAAGGCTGAAATAGATAAAATGATTGAATTAATGAGATACTACAAACGAGAAAATCATTCTACAGAGAAATTGATGAACCACACGCTGTTGATTGGTAAACCTGGGACAGGTAAAACCGAGGTCGGTCGTGTGCTCGCTGGTATTTACCAATCGCTTGGATTATTAGAACGAGGCGATCTGATTGAAGTAGATCGCAGCGATTTAGTCGGTAGTCATATTGGTGAAACGGAGAAGCTGACAGCCGGACTGATTGAACGAGCGATGGGTAGTGCGTTGTTTATTGATGAAGCGTACACACTTGCGAGTGGTGGAGAGAATGACTTCGGGAAAAAAGCAGTGGACGTGTTGCTGAAAAAAATGTCCGATCGACAAGGCGAGTTCCTCTTAATTGCCGCTGGGTACGAAAAAGAAATGAATCGTTTCTTAGACAGCAACCCCGGACTCCGTCGACGTTTCGGACTAACGCTCCATTTTGAAGATTATACACCAAAGGAATTAATGGAGATTACCGACCTCTATAGTAAAGGGTACGGCATAACAGATGAAGCAAAGCGTGCATTAGTTCATCACTATGAAGAGATTTATGCGCGTAGAGATAGTCATTTCGGAAATGCCGGTCTTGCTAAAAAAATAGCGAAAGAAATGACGCGTAAAGTCGATTATCGAATGGCTGTGGCGACCAATAAACAAAATAGGCTTGCGCTCGAAAAAGAAATTACGAAGGATGATTTAGTTTTGTTGGAGAGTTGAATTAATTTCAGGCGCATATGGTTTGCCCCCTATATATCGGACGCAGTTAAATACTAGCTTTGAGGTAACAAGTGCGCTTCCAAGTGTTTTTTACCACCGAATGATAGTAAGCGTCAAATAACGCCCACCTGTTTAACAGGTGGGCGTTAGCGTATTATTTAGGTATTCTTTCTGACGCAACAATAGAACTCTGGGAAAGAAAGCTAAAGCAATTGGAAAATTAGATTTCTAAAAGCATAGTGGGAGGGAAAATATCATGGATAAGAAAGATATTAATTTTCTTGAAGAGTTGCTATATAATACGGATAAAAATAATTTAATCAGTCAGTTAAGCAAGGTAGATAACCCACTAATACTCCATTTTTTTGTAGCAAATTATAATTGGAATAGTGGATTTGATGTACCAACAGTTATTTTAGAAAATGAGGCTTGTGATTTAGGGACGGGTTTACTAATGTTTCATTATGCAGACGGCTACAGTTTGTTAGATAATTCAGATGAAGTTTCAAGTTCTTCATTAGAGAAATGGAAAGATTTCTTGAATAAGATTTATAACAAACTTATAAAATTAGAATTTAAATCGCAGAATATTTTCTTTGACCCTGGTTTAACAAAAATTCAAAAGTATAAGTTGAAAAAAAATAACCCAAACCTTCCTGATATACTTATTAGTAAATCCTCAGGCGAAATGGTTGATATTCCTAAAATATAATGTGGTTGCTTAAAAACCTTGATTGGCAAAGTGTCTTTCAAGGTTTTTCTGTGTGATAGGCATGGGGAAACGCTGGTCCACTACAGGCTTGGCAGTAGGAACTGTTAGCAGAAAGCAAGGTTGATTTTTTCCTCATTAATGTTTGAAGGGATGTAATAAAGGTTAAAGAAGACTATAGCGAAATATTAAACTACAAAATAGGAGATGGACAGTATGAGTTTCATTTGGTTTTTAATAATTGGCGGGATTATCGGTTGGTTTGCAGGTATGATTTTGGGAAAAGATATCCCAGGTGGAATTATTGGTAATATTATCGCAGGTATTATCGGTGCATGGATTGGTGGTATGCTTCTTGGAAGTTGGGGGCCTAAAATTTCTGATTTCTACATCATCCCTGCTTTCATTGGAGCAATTATACTTGTGTTCATTGTAAGCTTAATTATGAGATCAATGCGTAAAGTTTCGTAATGGTAAATAGACCTTTCAGTTTATTTCTATACGGTTAAGTGAATCATGTGTAAGCGACAATTAATGGTGACTGTGTATATAATAAAAAGCGGCCTTCCACAATCTAATCTGTGGAGGACCGCTTTTTACTCATTACAATCTCCTATAAAAGTTAGTGTTAGGTGCCCAATAGCCTTGCATGGCAGTAAATAAAAGTAATTAAAACCTTTATAAGTATAGTAATCTATATGATTATATAATAAAATGCTCCTTCTGTAGAATTGATACTGACAACTAAATCAGTTCCCTACACTACAAATGAAGGAGCATTTCATATGAAAAGTGTAGATGGAAAAACGATGCCTGTGCACCGCACAATTAAACTCTAATGAACTTTTCAGAGGTAACTAATTTTTATGTCGTTTATTAACTTCAATTGTAATGAACTCCGGCAAATAGCTGGGAGTACATCCTTTTGCTACTACTTCATCTTTGTAAAGACCCGTTTTCTCACCAAGTTTAATACAACGCGCACGATTCTTTTCATCATAAACGCCTATCCAACCTGCGGTGAAATTCATAGCCCATTGAACTTCCGGTTCTTCCTGCGTAATAGTAGCATCTAATGCAGATAGCAAGTCTTCGGTGTTATCCGGCGGTGTTTGTCCAGTCCATCTCAATCGACCTTGATAATACCAGAAAGCTCGCCTTTGAAGAGAAGAAGGACTATTTTCCCATGACTCCATCAATGCAATTTTCTTTTTGTCTTTGGTGAGCTGATTAGCCATTAACCAATCCATTAAGTTATTTCGCTCATCAAAAGTGTGAGTCTGCATATCCTTATCAAGCTTATTTAGCACATCTTGTGAAAGAAGTTTTTTATCCATAATTAAGATTGCTAATAGTCTGGGCAAAAACTCTTCGGTTGACCAAAGTTCCATAGCTAGTTCGTGATCTTTTTTAATGTCCTTCGCGATTTTTCGTAAGTCGCCTAGCTTAGTTTTACAATTGATCTGAGGTAGAATATTTTCTGCTTTTGAAGAGCGTTTTATTTCTGTACCTTTATTTTTAATCATTTTATACAACTCCTTTATTAAAGTACTGTTTCATAATATGTCCTTGAGGGGATATATGAAGAACTTAATTGTGCCTCCAAAGGTTACCTTTTTTTAATGTTTTAGCATATATCGTATTAAAAAGCGATGCCTGTGCACCACACAATTCAGACACTAGTCAGACAGTTTAAGAAGTGAATGAAAGGAGTCCTCTGGGGGAAACATGGCTGGAGGTTTTTTATTTTCAATCCAATTTTCCACCACCTTTTGTTGTGTTGGCCATGTAATCGAACTTTTTGACTGCCGCAACTGCATAAATTTTGAATGGGTTTGGTTTTGAACTTCAAGCCCTAGTAGCAATAATCAGGTGTGGACTAGGTATTTACTGCAATATCTAATTTCATTTGAGTTTTTATGCAATTGCATGAATTGTTCGTTGTTGTTTGTTGCACCAAATTTCAAATAGAAATTGCGAAAGGCGATCATTCATGAAGAATGATCGCCTTTTTCTGATAACCTTTGACAGCATCAGATTGCATTTTATTGGAAGTTAAGCATAACATTAATCAGTTTGTTCTGTCAATGGTGAATTAATTTTAGGTACCGATTTTTAACTTTCGCACGTCTTCTTATTTTTGGAATAAATGAAAAATAATAAAAACAGTGGTATAGTAATAGTTAAGGAGGAAACTTCTGGGAAATAAACATTTGAAGAGTTGCATAGAATTGATCAAATTACTGGGGGGATTTTTATGAGAATCACAGTTGTAGGAGCAGGACATGGTGGAACAACAATCGCTGCTGATTTGAAACGTAAGGGTCATCTAGTCACTTTGTTAAAGACTTCAAAGAGTTTGCATAACGAAAATTTTGATTACTTAACGAATAATAAAGGTCAAATCACCATTGTGGATGGCAAGGAAGAAAATACAGTATATCTAGATGTAGTGACGACGGATGTTGAGGCGGCAATCAAAAATGCTGAAATAATTATTGTTTATGTACAAACGAATTACCATGAACAAGTTATTAAACGTATATTACCTTTCATGAATGAAGACCAAATCGTGTTGCTGGAGCCGGGCTATTTATCGACAGCTTATTTCTTGAAACATGAAAAGAAAAAGCGCTTTACAATTGTTGAAGCACAAAGTTCACCAATTGACTGTAGAATTATTGAACCTGGTAAAGTGAAGATATTGTTTAAAAATGTTAGGAATCCGATTGCGATCTATACGGAAAAAGATAAAGCAGTTATTCAAGAAAAGTTAAATACGCTACACTATCATTTTGTTTACCTCGAATCAGTCATCGAAGCTGCTCTCCACAACCCCAATTTAATTGTCCATACGATCGGAGGAATTATGAGTATTCCTCGAATTGAATATACTGAAGGCGACTATTGGATGTACAAAGAAGTGTTCACACCCCACGTCTGGAATATGGTAGAAAGCCTCGATAAAGAAAAAATGGATGTGCTGGAGAAAGTAGGATTGGAACGATTGTCTTACGTGGAAGCCTGCAAATTCCGTAACTTTGAAAACCAAACAATTGATGCGAAAGAAGCTTTTTTAACATATGCTAAAAACAGTTCACCAGAAGGTCCATTTGTAGCGGATTCAAGATTTATAACAGAAGACGTTCCCGAAGGTCTCGTATTGCTGGAATCTTTGGGGCTGATGTTAGACGTCGAAACGCCTACATGCACAGGTTTAATTAACATCGCGTCTGCTGCTCTTGCTACGGATTTTAGAGAGAATGCGAGGACTGTCGAATTACTTGGTAAAGAAAACTTGGAGAAGATAATCGGTACTCTTGCTGTTTCAGTAGATTGAAAAGCGATGCCTGTGCACCAAAGGAGTCCTCTGGCCGAAACATGGCTGGAGTTTTTTTATTTTAAATCCAATTTTCCGCCACCTTTTGTTGTGTTGGCGATGTAATCGAACTTTTTTTCTGGGTTCGGTGTTGCACTTCAAGTCCTAGCAGAACTACTACAAACTCCTGAAAAAATAGTTTCAGTGCTCAATGATTACGGTCTCATATTTTCTAGATGATTAATGTGAAAAACATACATTATTGATATACTTGTTGTACTAATTTAACTGATTTTCAATAAGAACTGTATTCAACAAACGGACCGCCGTTTAGGTAAAGGTTTTGGGAGTGAAGAAATGAACAACTTTTATACAGCATTAACCTATGTAAGTAAAATCATTTATGGGCCCAATCACTTAACTGTAAAGTCGATACAAGAAGAAAAGCAAAATTCCAAGTATGGTGCGGGTACATTTGAATTATCTTCTAGAACAGTTCGATTCAGAGTTGCGAATAGTACGCCTGCCAAAGTAGGGCAGTTTGTTGCATTTTGGGAAAAAGATGAAAACAATAAAAATCAAGCCTATTCATATGCAAAAGCACCGGATTTGTTAGTGATTACTACCTTTAAAAATGAAAATGAATTCGGGCAATTTATTTTTCCGAAAGAAATTCTTTTCAAGCAGAACATTCTCAGGTCCAGTTCAACAACGGGGAAAATGGCAATAAGAATTTATCCTAGCTGGGATAGTCCAACAAGTAAACAAGCGATGAAAACTCAAGAATGGCAGTTACCCTATTTTGTTGATATGAGTAACTCGAATAACTTAGCTATAGAGAAAATACTAGAACTATATTCTTTGTAATTCTTTGCAATCAAAATGTGTAACGCAGTAAATTAATGTTATTTATACTTTGCTACGGGGGTACTTATGAAAACTCACTATTATTTAGGTTGGTTTAGCAATTTTTTCCCAGAGAATCTGGGTAGGGTGTTACAGGAAGATATAGCTGATAGAAAATCGCTTGCTATGATTAGTTCGAATCCATCTATTCATGAAGATGATGGTGCTACAGAACGCTCGTGGCTTGACCAGGCTGACATTATGTTTGATGAATATCATTTAATCAATTATCGCGTACAGAAGGAAGATGCCCAAACGATAATTCAAAATGCTTCAGTGATTTTCTTGTTGGGTGGGAATATTCTTAATCAAAATCGTTTTTTGACGGACTATGAATTATCGGATTCGATTAAAAAAAGCAACGCTGTTGTGATGGGAGCAAGCGCTGGAGCAATCAACATGTCCGCTAAATGGTTATGCTCGAAAAACTTTGGAGATGAAGTTGAAATGAGCTCTGTTTACGACGGAATCGGTCTTGACAATTTTTCCGTCCTGTCTCATTTTGATCTTGAAAATAACATGGCGCTGGTTCAAAGCGAACTATCTCCCTTATCGGAAGAAATGAATATTTATGCGTCTAACAAGGATTGCGCACTACGTATAAAGGGAGACAAAATCGATATTTTTGGCAATGTATACTTAATTTCTCACTCAGAGATTAAGAAATTGGATGAGACGTTCTAGTTGAAAAGCGATGTCTGTGCACCAAAGGAGTCCTCTGGCCGAAATATGGCTGGAGGTTTTTTAAAATCCAATTTCCCACCACCCGCTGTTGTGTTGGCGATGTAATCGAACTTATTTCTGGGTTCGGTGTTGCACTTCAAGTCCTAGCAGCACTGTAACGATATTGAATCTTTACTGCAAAATGTATGGAGTCGAGTTATCTGTTCTAATTTCATATCCGGGATTGAAGCATTAACACTTCAATCCCGGATAAATTGGGAAGCCGTTTTCCAAATGAAACAGCAGCCCCTCGAGTCGCTTCAGTCTTGCCGAAAAGGCAAAGTCCGCCTTTCTCGTCAAGCCTTCCAGCGATTTTCGGGACTAAACGGCGCCTTCCGCTTTTCTAGGTTAATCCACGTTTCAATTTCGCTAGCGATCGGTATCTTCGTTTCCTAACCCCTTCAACTGTAATTCCAATTCGTTCAGCACATTCTGTAAGCGTATACCCTTCGATGAATAGCCATTGCACAAGTTCCCGCTCGGCGGAGGATAACACGTCCAGTGCATCCGCAAGTCTATTTAGCGCTTCGTGCTGGTCAGCGATTTCCGGCACCATTATAAACGCCAAGGACTCGTCTTCCATCAACGTGATATTCTCTTCAAATACGTTTTCCTTTTTTAATTCATCGAGCATGCCACCTCGTATGCTTCGATAAGCAAATGGCGTGAAACTCCCTTTCGCTTCGTCAAAGCGGCTCCATGCTTGCCATAAAGCGACTCTTCCTGCCTGCCTGAAACTGTCATGGTTGCGGTGAATATTCAATTTGCGAATAGATGCAGAAATCATCGGTTCATACTGCTCCAAAACATCTTCAAAAGTCATCATTTGTGCGGCCTTCCAGACCGTGCACGGTGCTTTGTATTCCCGGGTGACTACATCGTAGTGCATTTGAAATAGGGAATCCAATGAGCGTTTAGGATGTTTGGCGCATCATACGTGATGAATGGGTAGCGAAAAATGACATTTGACACATAGAAATTACAATATTCATCATATTCGGATAAAAGAGCTTGAATATTTATGGGTAAATGGTATCATACATTTATAACGGGTTAAAAGGAGGATGTTGATTTGCGGATGTGTGATTCTTTTTTAATTAATCGAACAGTATTGGCAGTTAAAGCATTTTTCATAGGGGGAAATAAAAGTAAAATTATTACAACACATGGTATTTATTACTCTGTGTTAACACCGCTGGAACTACTCAATAAGGCCTGCATTAATTATTCTTCAACTTGGCAGGGACGTACAGATGTTGCTACGGTTTTGTTGAATTATTCAAAGAAACCGCCGTTCATTATTGAACCTAATAAAATTGGTGTATTTCCGACAAAATCATCAAAAAGTCCGGATTGTGTCTTTATTTTTAATCATCACATCAGCGTTCACGAAGTGGCGAAAGGCCAATCAGTGATAACGTTTATGGCAGGGATTTCCGTTACCGTAAAAGTCTCAAAAAACACCATACTAAAGCAATATCAACGCCTCCACACGTTGATGAGCGTAAGCAACTTGAGGCATCAGGAAAAGGAGTTATATGATAGGGAAAATGGTTTCGATGATAGAATTGTATGGTGATTGGTGAGGATCCATTATTTAGGTAGTTGTGCGTCAATTCACTACAATTGCATACTTATGAACTGGAGAATAGGTATGTATCTATTCTCTTTTATTTTATTAACAATGGATTGAACGGTCATAACCCGTGGATCCAACAAAAGCCGGGAGTTGTCCAATCAACTTGGCCAAGTATCAACGAAAGCCTCGAAGTGTCCAACCAACAGGGAGGTTTCCAACAAACTCTTCGAAGTGCCCAACGAAAGCTCGGGGCTGTCCAACTAACATGGCCAAGTGTCTAACGAAAGCCCCAAAGTGTCCAACTAAGAGGGAGGTTTCCAACCAACTCTTCGAAGTGTCCAATGAAAGCTCGGGGCTGTCCAACTAACATGGCCAAGTGTCTAACGAAAGCCGCAAAGTGTCCAACCAAGAGGGAGGTTTCCAACGAACTTTTCGAAGTGTCCAACGAAAGCCTGAAAGTTGTCCAACCAACTCGGCCAAGTGTCCAACAAAAGCCCGTAGATGCCAACTATCCGCATCCTGCTCTAACCAACCTCCTCAGATTTCCGACGGACTATGATTTTGTTAGTGAAATTGACAGCCACGTAGAGAAAACTCGTTTGCGACTAGTATTTTTCTTTAAGTTCTTGTTAGATGTTAGGAGACAGTTAGTCGCCAGTTGCTCGTCTGCCAATGTGCTGATTACCGTCTCATCTAACCCTTGCCAAACTTCGCATTTGGCAAAGGGTATGGGACTATTTTATGCTGCTAATCGGTCTGTTGGGAACGTGAATCTAGTACTTTATTTCATCGGCAGAAAAATCCCTCAACTGGCACGTCGTAATCCATAAATGCATCGCTGAATAAAGCCTTGCCGATGAGTTCGCGCAAGACACCTGAATAATAACCGGGCAGATTCCGGACTTTTTTCTGTTTCGTTGTTTGAACCGCAATACGAAGGGCATGCATGGCTAATTGCTCGAACAGTTCTCCTTTGTCTTCGTGAATACTGAATTTCAGCATTTGTAGGGACTGTTTCCGATAGACGCCGTAAAAATTACGTGCTAATTTACTTTCTCCGATTGTTGAAGAAAGAAGAGATTTCATTTTACCGAAAAGTGTAGTAGGCACAATTTCCGTAGGAGACGTTCTTTTAAGGTCTTTAGTCTTTATCGCTTTAGAAAGAAAAGCTTCGGTTTGTAGATTAGCGGGTTCAAACTTACTGCTAGAAGGCTTTTCGTCATTCTCTGGGGTGTTCAATTTCGACTGGTCATTAGTAGGTTTAATGACATAAATGTTAGCGCCTAGACCGCTCATAACGGGGCGGATATAGTGAATGCGTTCGATGATTTCGAGCTTTTCTAATTTGCGGATGGCGCGTCGAACGGTTGCATTGGATTTCTTGATGGCCTTTTCGATTGTTTCGTGTTTCAAGTGTGCAGCGCCGTATTTAACGGAGTAGCGACGGATCATATCAAGAACAGCCCGCTCTGTTTGATTCATGTCATTCCAGTTCGTGAGTACGTGCTGCCTTGTTGCTGCGTCTAAATCGTGTTTGTTTGTGAAGTGTGCGTATTCCGTTAGGTAAGTTGTCATAAAGAATATCCCCTTTATTCTTTATATAGAAGGGAATTGAGGTTTAGGGGACAATGTTGAGAAAAAAGTTTTTGTGATTTTTTTAGAAGATGGCAAGCGCATTAAATGAAAAAATCCAGTGAGAGGGAATGGAGCATACTACCGCGTTGGCGGAAACAGCGTAGTAGGAGTAAGAAGATATCAATAAAAATGGTATGACAGCGTTATTATTGCTTCTTTTTTCTTAGTACGCAGTTGGATCAAACGGGGTAGTAAAGATACTTCAAAAGTTTTTTTAGGTAAGTTGTACGTGAAGGTATTCAGAACATACAAGGAAGTCTCCAACAAAGCCCGGAAACTGTCCAACCAACTTCGCAAAGTCTCCAACCAACTCAGGAAAGTGTCCAACAAACAGAGAGGTTTCCAACAAACTCTTCGAAGTGTCCAACGAAAGCCTAGAGCTGTCCAACGAACTCGGCCAAGAGTCCAACGAAAACCTCAAAGTGTCCAACAAACTAGTCCTAGACTCACTCGTAAAAGCCCAATTGCTCATAAAAATGAGCAATTGGGCTTTTTCATACTTATTATACCTCGGCACCATTGACCACATTATCTTTCGCCACTTTAGCAAGTGCAGCTGTCGTCAACTTTCCTGGAATTCCGTCTACAACAAGTCCAAAAGCCTTTTGAAACGACTGAACCGCAGACTTTGTAGCAGGCCCGTTTAGTCCATCCACAGCAATCTTGTAACCTACTTTGACGAGTAAGCTTTGTATTTCTTTTACTTCATGATCCACAACATAACATAACGGATCAACCGCATTCGTAAACTTGTTGTTCCAACGACCAATGTGGACCTCGAAATGAAGATGGATCCCTGTGCTTTTTCCAGTCGTACCTTTCACGCCGATACGTTCGCCCTGTTTGACAATCTGCCCGACTTTCACACTGATAGAATGTAGATGTGCATACACGGTTTCAAACGTCTTTCCACCGATTGCGTGGACAATCATAACCGTGTTGCCATAACCATTTGTCGACTTAGAAAAAGTAACTTTCCCAGCAGCTGCTGCAACGATCGTATTGTTTGAAGAAGTATTTCCGTAATCCACACCCCAATGCATCGTTCGCAAATGCGTAATCGGATGGATGCGGTAACCGAAAGGAGACGTGACAGGACCCTCGCATGGTTTAATAAACATTAATTCCCTCCTTTCTCCAAATTAAGTTCAACTAGTACCCAGCAACGCAACGCGAGCGAGTAGTCCTACTGAAATTTCCATTGATGGGAGATGATTAAAGTTCATGCATTTTTAATGAAACCAACACATCATGAATCGCAACGAGTTTTGTTTCGAGCCGGTGCAAAAGATAGAATGATACGAATATCGGGAAACCGACTTCCTGTATGAGACTCATCCATTGTTCCATCTCGTTTCCTCCTCTCTAAATACATAAAAAAACCGGTCCCCAGTCCGAAAACTGGTGAACCGGTCGTTGCTGCTTGTTAGCCGTTTACAAGTTCTGTTACATTGCGCTCTATAACCCGAGCGCTAACAACTGTTGCGAGTGGAGCGCCGTTTACTTCGAATACATTTGCAGCGATGATCTCCTGCATCACCGCTTCGATGCTTTGCGGCGTCAAATCTGCGCGGGGTTCATCCACCGTCAAACTCACCCTTTTCCCGCTTGCTGTGTTGAAGTTCAATTGTAGTGTTTTAGCCATTTTTTATCCCTCCTTTTCCTATTACTTTATTGGTTAGTCAATCAAACTCGATGTTTCCACGAGATCCGCTCCGATGAACAACAATGTTGAGAGCCGACCAAGTTGCTCCAGCGCTTTGTACAAGTCTTCAGCTGGTGCATTTTCTTTGATATAGCGGTACGTCTTCGATTTACGGATAATCTTTCCGTCCTCTGTCAAACCACCGTCGAAGAGAACGCGGCCCGCCGCGTGTTGAAATTCGATTGTTGCAGCCATGTAATCACCTCCTTTCACCCTCTATATAGAGTGATAGGGAAGGAAAGGGGACATTGTTTGTAAGTATTTTTACAGCTATGCAACGCTAGTGGGTACCGATTTTTTAGGAATGAAAAAGAACTCTATACTTAGAGTCCCTTTTCTTTCACCGGTTTACCTCAACGTATATTCAATTCAACCACAATTTTTTGTGCCATTTTACCATTATGCAGCTTTCCGAACACAGTACGCACAGGTAAATTGTAACCGATTTTTTTAGCTTCTCCATTGGTGACAGGGGGAGTCTTTAACGCTCCATTCCACTTCAATATGGTATTCATCGGGAAGTTGTTGTCCCGTCTCGTCGTCGAAGAAAATGCCCACCCCAGGTTCAACCTTTACATCCATAACTTTACCGACTGCCATTAATCCTTGTTGATTCACATATGCCAACATGATATCTCCACAGAACTGCCTTGCAGGTTACGCGGCCCGTTTTCATAACCATAAATGGCTACTACATTTCTGTTGAACATTTTCTCGTAGGACCCCTGGATGATGCTTTTCGTTCGTGTTGAAAATCCAGTGTCTTTTCCATGTGCTCGAGGAGACAACAGAATCGGGAGTATCTTGGAGGCCCTTAATTTCCAACGGAGGATAATTTGAATGCAATTTATGATTTAACTTTTGATTTTATCTTTTTATAATATACTCAAACGTAGCATCGAATAGAAAGGTAGCTTTAGCCAGAGTTAACCGAAGAAAAATACAATTATAGGATACGGAAAATGAGTCTCAGCCATATGAGTAGGTCAATGGCTGAGTATTTTTATGTTTTCATTTCTATCCGAGAATCATAGTGCTAATACAGTTAATAATTTGAATAATTTGATATCCGAATTAGTTTAATGTACACTATATTTGCTATGTGAAATTTTGATTATATGTTGGTGGTGATAGTTTTCTAGTTGAAGATCTTTTTGTTCGTTGTTGAACTGTAGGTATTCGTTCTAATTTTTGCGTTTAATTTTGTACCGATTGTAATAGTTTTAATAAAATACTAATTGGAGTGATTTATTAATGACAGTGTCAATTCGGGAACTATTTGCTGCAAAAGGGTTGGAAATACCAGAAGGTGACTACAAAGTGGTGGAGTCACGGTGGGAAGCGATTGAAAAACTGAAAGAACAACTAACAGATCTGCCACTAGAAAGCTATGACATTTCATTACGCAATATTGCAGGAGGTGACCAAGTTGAGTAAAGATCTCATCTCTCTTTCAATAGAAGAATTGGCACCACTTATTGAGAAAAAGGAAGTTTCTCCGGTTGAACTGACAGACGCAGTATTGAATCAAGCTGATGCGCTAAATGACAAGAACAATGCATATATCACCATTACACACGAAAGTGCGAAAGAGTCTGCTAAAAAAGCAGAGAGCGAGATTGCTAACGGAAATTACCGCGGCAAGCTTCACGGGATTCCGATGGGTATTAAAGATAATATTTACTTCAAAGATGAAGTGACGACGATGGCATCGAAAATCCACAGTGATTTCGTTTCGGATTACGATGCGACTGTCATCGAAAACCTTAGAGAGTCCGGTGTCATTTTTACCGGTAAGCTTAATATGCACGAATATGCTTGGGGCATCACCAATAATAACCCCCACTTCGGTCCGGCGCGTAATCCATGGGATTTGGATAGGATTCCAGGGGGATCGAGCGGAGGCTCGGGAGTGGCAATCGCCTCCAATATGAGTATTGGGACGTTAGGGACAGATACTGCCGGTTCAATTCGAATTCCATCATCGGCCTGTGGTATTGTCGGACTGAAACCGACTCATGGATTGGTGAGTAAATATGGATGTTGGCCGCTTGCCTGGTCTTTGGATCATATTGGTCCGATGACGAAGACAGTGACGGATGCGGCGGCAATGCTCGAAGTGCTCGCGGGGTATGATAGCAAAGATCCGACTTCCGTAAATGTCCCGACGATGAAATACACAGAAAAGTTAACGGGGGATGTCAAGGATTTGGTTATCGGTGTCAATGAGGATTATTTCTTCAAGGATGTCGATTCGAATGTGGAGAAATTGGTGCGTGAAGGTATCCAGGCATTGGTCGATCAAGGGGCCAAAGTGGAGGTCGTATCCATCCCTTCATTGAAATATGCTGAGTATGCGGAATTGATCACTTCGTTATCTGAAGCAAGTACGATCCATCATAAGAACTTGCAAAAACGCCCGAATGACTTTGGAGAGGATATCAGGTATCTATTTGAACTTGGTGAAATCCCTTCGGCAGTTGACTATTTACAAGCCCAACAAATCAGAAGGATGATTAAGCTCGACTTCCAAAAAGCGTTTGAAAAAGTGGATGTGCTTATCTCACCGACATTGCCATTAATCGTACCGAATATTGGCGATGACACAGTTGCGATTAACGGTAATCATGTTGATCTGATAGAAAATATTATTAGATTCACAGGTCCCGGCAACTTGACGGGCCTTCCAGCACTAACAATTCCATGTGGATTGGTTGGAGGAATGCCAGCTGGGATGCAAATTATGGGACCAGCATTCAGGGAGGATCTCGTCTTGAATGTTGCCTATGCATTTGAGAAGACGAATCCATTAAAAGGTGCCCGTCCTCAAACGCTTGTAGCGGCAACTAGTAAGTAATTTATGACGATAAGACATGTGCGCATGTCTTATTTTTTTGTTGCGCATATACCTGTGAATGTTTTTTAAAATTTATTTCATTTTCAATGTTAGTAAAACATTATGTATCGCAACAAGTTTAGTTTCAAGCTGGTGCAAAAGATAGATTGATACGAATATCGGGAAACTGAGTTCCTGTATGAGACTCATCCATTGTTCCATCCAGTTATTTCCTCTTTTCACATATGAAAAAAAGGTCCCCATTTCGAAAACTGGTGAACCGCCTTCATTGATTAAAATGCTGAACGGTAAACTTTCTGCAATTAGGTGGTCACTTGGTGATGAATGGGATATGTTAGATACATGAAATAGTTCCAGATAAGCTAAGCTTGAAGAAAATCAAAAAGTACATTTTGATTTTAAGGAGAGGAGAGTCAATATGGAAGTAGTGTATTTTGCAGGTGGATGTTTATGGGGAGTACAAGCTTTTATAAAAACGTTACCTGGAGTTACATTTACAGAAGCAGGAAGAGCTAATGGAACAAGTCATACACTTGAGGGGAATTATGATGGGTACGCCGAATGTGTAAAAATAGGATTTGATCCGACAGTTGTAACGATCAGGGAATTAATGGGGTATTTATTTGAAATCATTGATCCATACAGTTTGAATAAACAAGGACAGGATGTTGGAGAGAAATACAGAACAGGCGTATATAGTGAAAAGCCTGAACACTTAAATGAGGCGAAGGCGTTTCTTAGTGAGAGAAATGATTATGACCTCATCGTTGTTGAAGTATTACCTCTTACAAACTATGTGAGAAGTGCAGAAGAACATCAAGATAGGTTAGCTAGATATCCAAATGATTATTGTCATATTCCAGAAGAATTATTAAGTAGGTATAAGTAAGGGAGCATATTAATTTCAGGTACTGTGGCGACATTCTGACTACTCGCTACAATTACATATTTATAAGGCCTGGATTAGGTATTGACTACAATATCTAATCTTTTTTTGCGTGTTTATACAATTTCGCGAATTGTTTTTTGGTACACAGGTAGCATTCGCTACAAAAAAAGAACTCTTTATGGATCCATGACGTCTCTTGCTTAGACGAACGATGCTTTCATACTCTATATAAACAAACCATTCGAAAATGATACAACGTGATGACATTTACTTTTTCTTCACGATGGTAATGATTATGACCATAAGAACGAACCACTTCTGCCATGTTTTTTTCCAGCGATTGCCGCTAGACTTACCAATCAGTTTACTAATGGGGGAACGATAAGAAAGTGGGAATTTATAACGTTAATGATTTTGAAAGATAAAAAAGCCAAACCCCTCTAATCTTTGTGCAATTATGTGAATTGTACACTATTGTTTATTGCAACCACACAATTAGTAGGCAAATATAAGCAATAACTATTTATTTATTCTGAATTTATGATACTATAGACTTATAAGAAGCGCGTGCATTAGTTTCTGAAATATGTCCGAGTAATTCAACATAAGGCTAACTTGCTGCACTTGAATATGGTGTTTATTAAAATGGGAAGTGGGGTTATATGGATGAAGAGAGCTTTTATTATATTGGGTAACAATAAAGACACACAGGAATTGATTGATAATCTGAGAAAGAGGGATAGTGGGACGATTACGATCGTTGATGAAGAACTTGGGAATGGGCTATCTAGAAGAGGTGATCTTACCTATGTGAATTGGACTTATATAGAAAGCGTCAAGGACATGAATCTCCCATTCGTCTATTACCACCACATACCACCAACGCATCGTAGGGATGGACGGAAGTGGAGACGGAGTTTAAGTAGTGTAGGGTGAATTTCGGATACCTGCGCGAAACCATTCCGACTACTCACTACGATTACATATATATGACCGGGTGATTAGATAGGTAGCTGATAATGTAATCTCTATATGTTTTTTATACAATTGGGGGAATTAGTTGTTTTTTGTTGCACAGACACTATACTTCAGTACCAAGGACCTTTATTGATGACAGGCATTTGGAAATTGATTTCTTTAAATACTCAACATATAATAGAGTAAGAGATG
Source organism: Sporosarcina sp. FSL K6-1540 (assembly GCF_038620285.1). Classification (NCBI taxonomy): domain Bacteria; kingdom Bacillati; phylum Bacillota; class Bacilli; order Caryophanales; family Caryophanaceae; genus Sporosarcina; species Sporosarcina sp. FSL K6-1540. Next base: position 872,088 of record NZ_CP152018.1, on the reverse strand, counting down.
AATAATATATAAAAGTGGCCAAAGGTTCGGTAAAATAATGGCTGATCCTCCGCTTTAAAAAAGAAGTAACTGTCAAACCTTACCACAGGGACGGTTTGACAGTTACTTCTTTTTTGTTTGGAAAAAGGTGCCTAACTAGCTTCCTGAGTATGTAATTACTATGCAATTCATCGGTTACTATAAGATATATTCATACTTATTGTATGAACATAGTGAAAAAAGCAAGTTCTCCTCACTCATCTAGAAAGGTGGTTCAGAACTTTGAAGAAAATTCGAATAGGCTTGTTTGGTGCGGAGGATTCCCTTGAAATTATGGAATCTGTCATTTCACAGTACCCTGAATTCAGTTGTATCTCTATTACCTACTGGCATGATGAAGAAATTCCAGAAAAACTGACTGCGAATATGTGGGATGTCGATATGTGGCTTTTTTCTGGGCAAATTCCTTATGGCTATGCCAAGAAATGGTCTGGATCCTCACAGCCGATGTTTTATGTCCCTTCTTCTGGATCTAGCTTGTATAAGACTTTGTTGCATATCGCATATCAACAAAAGATCGAATTCAACCAACTAAGCTTCGATACGTTCGAACCTTCTGTGCTAGAACGAGTTTTCTTAGAATCTGAGATAGATTTTCAACCCGTATATTTAAAACACTATGAAGAAGAGATTCCTACGGATGAAGTGGTGAAGTATCACTATGATTTATGGAAAGAAGGAAAGACACTGGCTGCTGTCACTTGTCTGAAAAATGCTCAACATGAACTGATAAAGCTTGGCGTGCCTGCATTTCGGGTCCTTCCGGCACAATCCGCAATCGTTTCTACGTTGGCACTTATTCGCCAGACATATGAAACTATGCACTTTAAGGATTCTCAAATCGCAGTACAAATGATTGAGTTTGACTCCTTTTCCAGCTTAACAAAGGATACTTTTTCAACAGATGAAATCCATAAAATCGAAATCAAAATGACAGAAAAGCTACTCGTATATACTAAAAAAATAAATGGTTCACTTAAATCTGCCGGGCCAGGTCGTTATATAATATTTACAACGCGCGGACCGTTAGATGAAATTACTAAAGATTTCACAGTAATTCCAGATCCGACAGTTCTTCAGCTAACCGGGGATGATGCTGTCACTTGTGGGATTGGAATTGGACAAACTGCCTATGAAGCAGAGATCAATGCTGGGATTGCTTTACTACATGCAAATGATCATGACAAGGGATCATGGATGGTCGTTTTTGACGGCAAAACGATTACTGGCCCATTAGGACAACCTGAACAGATTATCTATGGGATTGCCCCGGAAAAATTACAATTATTAAGCCAGCAAACCTCACTTAGCGTCGTCACTTTAAGTAAACTAGAATCTATCTTAAGGAAAATCGGGAAATCGGAAATTAGCGCCCATGATCTTGCCCAATATATGAATATTTTGCCGCGTAGCGCACGCAGAATTTTGACAGAGTTAGAGGCAAAAGGATTGGCCCAAATAGTCGCCGAAGAAACTCTACACCCAAGAGGAAGACCGAGAAAAATTTATAAAATCATGTTATGACAAGATGCCTTTTATCTTGTCTTTTTTTATTTTTATCGAAGTTAGAAAATTAACGCTAGACTGAACTACCAAACTTAATATATAATAATGGCTACAACCGTTAATGGTCCGAAATTATAAATTAAATGAATAGTAGGAGGTTATTAATTGAAAAATACTAAATTCAGTCATCTGATTGATGAAGTTCAGAATGAAGTAATTAGTTGGAGGAGATATCTTCATGAATATCCTGAGTTGTCCTTTCAGGAGGAAAAAACATCCGAGTTTATTTATGAAACCCTGCAGTCCTTCGGTAATCTAGAAATTTCACGTCCTACAAAAACTAGTGTAATGGCACGTCTAATTGGGGCTCGCCGTGGTAAAGTTTTAGCAATTCGAGCGGATATCGATGCCTTGCCAATCCAAGAAGAAAATTCACTGCCGTTTTCGTCCAAAAATGCTGGTGTCATGCATGCTTGTGGTCATGATGGTCATACAGCTATCCTACTAGGAACAGCTAAAATTCTATCCTCTCTGCAGGATCAAATTAAAGGTGAAGTCCGTTTCTTATTTCAGCATGGCGAAGAACTAGCTCCGGGTGGTGCTCAAGAAATGGTACGTGAGGGTGTGATGGATGGGGTCGACATGGTTATTGGAACTCATCTTTGGTCCCCCCTCGAGACAGGACAAATTGGGGTTGCGTCTGGCCCAGTGATGGCATCACCAGATACATTTTCAATCACGATTACCGGTCGGGGAGGACACGCCGGTCTTCCACATCAAACCGTCGATGCGATTGCCATTGGGGCTCAAGTCGTTAGCAACTTGCAGCATATTGTCTCTCGAAATATGGATCCGTTGGACAGCGTAGTCCTTTCTATCACCAAGTTCGCAAGTGGTTCAGCCATGAATATCATTCCAGATTCTGTTGAAATGGGGGGAACAGTTCGTCTTTTCAGCACTGAACATCGCATAATTATCCGTGAATTGATGGAACGAATAATAAAAGGAATAACTGAAGCGCATGGTGCCTCCTATTTTCTTACCTACAATGATGGGGTTGATCCCGTCATAAACGATGAGAAAGTATCCCGTGTAATCGAAGAGACTGTGCGTGAATTATGGGGAACCCAAGCGCTAACACAGATGAAACCGAATATGGGCGGTGAGGATTTCTCCGCTTTTCTGAAGAAGGCACCAGGCACATTCTTCTTTACAGGATCTGGTAATAGCGGTTTAGCCACTGATTATCCACATCATCATCCTCGTTTTAATATTGATGAAAGCGCTTTATCTGACGGGATGAATATGTTTGTTCACGCAACGTTTAAGTTACTTGATTACTAGTTAGTACAGCACTACACAAATGGAGGGATAATATGACGGACTCAAGAACTACTGACAATAAGAAAGTAAAAAGAAAGTGGGAAATGCCTGACACTTACGTTATTCTTTTTTTAGTGTTGTTGCTTGCTGTTATCGCAACTTACATTACACCAGCGGGATCATTTGATCGTGAAGAAGTGAATGGCATTGAGAGGGTAATTCCGAACACCTATAGCGAAGTAGAAAACAATTCCGCTGGATTAATGGATATTTTTCTAGCATTGCAATCTGGAATGGTTCAATCCGGCAGCCTTATTTTTCTTGTTCTGTTTGCGGGAGGAGCATTTGAGGTAATTGAACGTTCCGGAGCAATTAAGGGTGGTATTTTAAGGGCGGTCAATAAAACACAAGGCAAAGAATTTTGGCTCATCGCTATTATTTCCCTTTTGTTTGCACTAGGAGGAGCAGTTGGCGCAGTCGCCAATTCGGTCATTCCATTTGTGGCAATCGGTATTATTATCGCGAGAGCGCTTCGGCTTGATGCAATTGTTGCAGTCGCCATTACTTTTGGGGCTACATTTGCAGGTTTCAATGTGGGTTTTTTAAATCCCTATACGGTTGGAATTGCCCAATCAATTGCTGGCCTTCCTTTATTTTCAGGAATGACGCTTCGCATCATCACATTTATCGTTATTGTTGGCGTAACCATTTTCTATACTTGGAGATATGCAAAGAAAATTTTAGACGATCCATCAAAAAGTCTGATCGGAGTACTGGAGAATTCTGGTGATTCTGAAGGTGAGTTGATAGCTCCCTTTACTGTCCGCCACAAACTTATTTTAAGTTTTGTAGGCTTGGCATTACTATTCTTCGTCTTCGCAACCATTCAATTTAAATGGAGCATCGATCATATGGCGGCGTTCTTTATTATTATCGGGCTTGTTTCGGGAATAATTGGGGGCATGAACTATAATAAAATTGCGCATGTATTTTTGGAAGGATGTCAAAAGCTAGTGTATGGTGCGTTGATTATTGGCGTAGCAAGGGCAATCCTCATTATAATGGAGAATGCACAAATTTTAGATACAGCTGTAAATGCGCTTGCCATACCATTGGAAACGCTACCACCTGTTTTAGCTGCACTTGGCATGTTCGTGGCCAATGCTGCTCTTAATTTCCTAGTTCCTTCAGGTAGCGGCCAAGCAATGATTGCGATGCCTATTTTATCGCCATTGGCAGATATGGTTGGTGTCACTCGACAGGTTGCCGTACAAGCATTCCAATTTGGAGATGGTTTTACAAACAGTATTTTCCCTACATCTGGAACATTAATGGCCAGCCTAGCTGTGGCGGGAGTGTCATGGATTAAATGGGCGAAGTGGATGTTTCCCCTCTTTTTAATTTGGTGTGCAATAGCAGTAGTTATGCTAGTTGTAGGCGTACTCATTGGATGGGGACCATTTTAAATCTTGGTGTTGGATGACATGAATTATTGTTTGTTTTTGTTGCACTAATATTTTAGCCGATAAATTAATTCTCTATCTGTATTGCACGAGTACCCTTACTGATTTCTATAGTGATAATTCCTTGTCTTTGGATTACTATCAATACTTGTTAACCTCATAAAGTTTCTTTTCAATGGAGAATGATTATTTACTGACTTGAGAAGATTTTTGAATATGAAAAAGTCGCACCGCTAGTTATATGCGGTGCGATTTTTTATTTGAGTGATAGGTTGATAAACATAACGAAATTCATTTAATTAACATAATCTATTGAATAATTAAAATAGTGTTTGCAATTACGATGCAGGTAATGTAATATACATCTTGTATACAACAAGTATTTAAGGAGGAATAATAATGAGGATTTTTGAAAGAGTAGAAAACAACAAGGTAAGTAAGGAAATTCATGAGAGGTTTAGTAAGGTTGAACCGGCAACGGTTGGCCACCATTTGCATTATGGTTTTATGGATCCTAGGATAAAATCGATGCTCCAAAATGTCAATGTAGTTGGTACTGCATTTACGGTTCGGACAAGTGTCAATGATTCTACTATGGTTCATAAAGCAGTTAGTTTAGCGCGGGAAGGTGATTTTTTAGTTATTGATAGAACTGGAGATGTGAAGCATGCTTGCGTAGGTGAAATAGTGGCTTATGCAGCAAATGTTAGGAAGTTAGCAGGGATTATAATAGATGGACCTTGTACAGATATCCAAGCATTAAGAGAGATTGGATTACCTGTCTTTGCAACGGGTTTATCACCAATTACAACGAAACTATATGGGCAAAGTGGAGAAATTAATACAATTATCCAATGCGGTGGGGTAACTGTTCATCCGGGAGACCTAATCGTTGCAGATGATAACGGTGTTCTCGTATTGGCACAGGACTTAGATTATGAAGAAATCCTAAGGAAAACAGAAGCGAGTGAGCAAAGCGAACCACGTACCAAAGGTTTGTTGGATGGTGGTCAAGTATTAAGTAGTATAACAAGGGCTGATCAGCTTATAGATGAATATAGATTAAGAGAAGGAAGTGTTGTAAAGTGAAAAAAATAAACTTTATAGGTGTACTTCTTTTATTAATGTTAATTGTAAGCGCTTGCGGGGAGAAGGCTGAAGGTACTGACGATGTTATTGAATTAAAGTTGGGTACGAAAATGCCTCAAGATACCGCTGAAGGAAAAGGGTTTGATATTTTTGCTGATTTAGTAAAGGAGAAAAGTGGGGGTAAACTCATAGTAAAGGTTTACCCCGCTGAACAATTAGGAAAAGGTACGACACAAGTTGATAACATGCTACTTGGTACACAAGATATGTACGCTGAAGGAGCAACTTACTTTTCGGATTTTGACCCTAGAATTGAAGTGAGTAGTGTACCCTTTCTCTTTAGAGATTTTGATCATTATCAGAAATTCAATACTGGGGAAATAGGTCAAGAAATTAATGAGAAATTAATTTCTGAAGGCGTAAGAATATTAAATACAGATAGAAACTTTATACGTGGACCATATCGGGTGCTCTTAACAAAAGAACCAGTGAAAACGGTAGAAGATCTCAAAGGATTAAAACTTCGTTCATTTGAATCTGCATTTTATTCTGCGGCGTATAGTTCTGTTGGAGCTAAGCCGGTAGTGGTTGCATGGACTGAGACATATCTCGGTCTAAAACAAAATCTAGTAGATGGAGTGACTTCACCAATTTCTTTAGTTTGGCCAATGAAGTTTACGGAAGTTGCACAGAATATGACGGTTATAGATGAATATCCACAAGATGTTGTCATCACTATGAACGAAGATCGGTTCTCGAAACTATCAGAGCAAAATCAAAAAATATTAATTGAAGCGGCGAATGAGGCTGGCGAAGAAGCAACAAAAATAACATTAAGTGAAGTAGAAAAACATTTGGAATTAATGAAGGAAGAACATGATATAGAAGTATTTGAAATAAATAGAGCAGATTGGACAGAAGCATTTTCTGACTATCATTACCAATTGGAAGAGGAAGGAAAAATACCGGAAGGATTTGTTGATCGTATAAAATCTATAGAGTAAAGGAAGGAGACTTTCATTTGAAAAAAGTACTCGATTCGATTGCTAATGTATATCTGATTGTCGCTTTGCTCTGTATGGCTACCTTAATAAGTGTACTAACCGCGGAAATAGTTTTAAGGTACTTTTTTAGCCATTCGATGGTTTGGTCACAAGAACTGTTTTCAATTTTGATTTGTTGGATTACGTTTTTAGGTTTCGGGAAGATTGTTGTGGATAGACAGGATATATCAATTACTTATCTCGTTCAGAAACTAAGTAAGGAAAAACAACGAATTGTTATGATTATTAATAGTGTGCTATTACTAGTAATATCAAGTCTTATGTTGTTCTATTCTACAAAATTAACAATCAGCCATTTAGAAAAAACAACTACAATTATGAAAGCGGCTTCTGCCTGGTTCTATTCACCATTGGTATTGTTGCTGTTCCTAGTGGTACTTACATCAGCACACCATATTTATTTAGCTTACAAATCTCAATTAGGCTTATTCTCAGCGGAAGAGGAGGAATAAGTAATGGTATTAGCGCTTACTTTGTTTCTTGTTTTTTTATTATTGCTAGCAATAGGTTTTCCAATTTCTTTTGCGATGGCACTTTCAACAATTATAGCGTTAATTATGGGGAACTATACATCGGAAGTATTACCCCTCATGTTAGTGGAAGGAATAAAGGGATATACATTATTATCTATTCCACTATTTATCCTAGCTGGTAATCTGATGAACTCTTCAGGAATTACTCAGCGTATATTCGATTTTGCTTCGGCTATGATTGGTCATATTCGGGGTGGTTTAGCACAAGTAAATATTGCGGCAAGTGTAATTTTTGCAGGAATTTCTGGAACGGCTGTCGGTGATCAGGCAGGTTTGGGAGCTATTGAACTGAAAGCGATGAGAGAGAAAGGTTACGAAGGACCTTTTAGTGCAGCTCTAACGTTAGCTTCATCAGTTATTGGGGCAATTATACCTCCTAGTGTCTCTCTAATTATTTATGCTTATTTGGCGGAAGTTTCAGTAGAACAAGTCTTCATTGCCGGCGTAATACCTGGTTTGCTAATTGCGCTAACTTTATCAATATATGTATATGTCGGTGCTGCTCGAGGGACAATAGTTACCCCTCCTCCTGAACCTTTTAAAGTTCAAACTTTGCTACAAACATTTAAAGATGGATTTTTTGCGATACTCGCTCCAGTAGTCATACTTGGTGGAATGTTAGGCGGGGTAGTTACTCCAACTGAAGCAGCTGCAATCGCAGTTGTTTATGCACTGTTTTGTGCAGTTGTCTATAAAGAGTTTAAGTGGGAAAATCTAAAGAAAAGTTTTATCGAAAGCGTTGGTTCAACTTCACTAATTATGTTTTTAGTAGGGATTGGAACAGCAATGGGGTGGATAATCTCAGCAGAGCAACTGCCTTATCTCCTGTCTGATGTCTTATTGGGGCTAACGGAAAATAAATATTTAATGCTGATGATCATTAATATCATGCTTCTATTCTTAGGAATGATCATGGAAGGAATCCCAATTAAATTAATAATTTTACCGATTTTATTGCCGATTATTGATAGTTTAGGAATAGACCGCGTTCATTTTGGAATAGTAATGTCATTTAATCTACTAATAGGAATGGTAACACCGCCGGTTGGTTTAGGACTCTATGTAATGTCTAGGGTAGGGAAAATGTCATTTGAAAGTATAGTAAAGGCAATAATTCCAATGTATATTCCCCTATTTATTGCGTTACTATTAATCACTTACTTCCCGCAACTGTCACTTTGGTTACCAAATCTTTTAAGTGGCAAGTAATAAGGGGTAGTTAAACACTAAGATGCACATCATCATTTATTAGCCAAACGATATCATGTAGAATAGAAGGAGTGGAATAATATTGAAAATCGCAGTAGTTCAATTAAATTCAAAAGATGACAAGCAAAACAACTTAAATAAGGCAACTGTTTTTATTGAACAAGCAGCTGAAGCTGGGGCAGAACTCGTATCCTTACCAGAGTACTTTAATTTTATGGGTTCAGATTCAGAAAAAAAGAATAATGCTGAACAAATTCCGAATGGAGAAACTACAAACTTATTAAATGGGCTTGCTACAAAGCATGGAATTTATATTCACGTCGGTAGTATCCTCGAGAAATATACTGAAGAAAAGTCTTATAATACAAGTTTTATAATCGGTCCGGATGGGAAGATATTAGATACATATCGAAAAATCCATCTTTTTGATATTGAAATTGAAGATATGCCGGCTTATAAAGAATCGAATACAATTAAGGCTGGGGAATCTCCTGTATTGATTGACTTGCCATTTGGAAAAGCAGGATTGAGTATTTGCTATGATTTAAGATTTACTGAATTATATCGAAATTATGCATTTAACGGTGCGAAAATATTATTTATACCTGCCGCATTTACGCTATATACCGGTATGCTGCATTGGGAAGTATTATTACGCGCCCGCGCAATTGAAAACCAATGTTATGTTATTGCCGCTGCTCAATTTGGTAGTACCGAACTGGGAAAGGCTTGCTACGGCAGCAGTATGATAATCGATCCCTGGGGAACAGTTATTGCGAGATCACCAGAAAGCGAGGGGTTCATAATAACGGAAATTGACAAATCGTACGTAAAAAAGGCTAGGGAAAGTATTCCGTGTTTAACTCATAGAAGACCGGAAGTATACTAACTATCTAAGAAATGTAGGTGGAAGAAGTTTCAAGGAAAATGTATCTGAGTGATATTGCATATCTTAAGATTAAAGACTTAATCATACGTGATGAGCTTAGCGGTCCAATTGTATCCGAAAGTGAATTAGCAACATTATTAAATATGAGTAGAACTCCAATCAGGGAAGCGTTGAATAGACTACAAAATGACGAATTTTTAGAGGTTTACCCCAAACGTGGAATTTACATTAAAGAAATGACAGTGAGCGAAACAAACGATTTAATGAATGTCAGACTAGCAATCGAACTTTTTTCTATGGATAAAATTGGAGACGTATTCCAGAATCATGACTTAGATTATCTGGAAAATAAAGTTGTTGAACAAGAAGTAGCCATGGGAAATGAAGATATATTTAACTTCATTAAACTAGATTTAGATTATCATGAATACTTATTGAAAGTTACCGGTAACCAATACTTTGTTAAAACATTAAACAATGTTAATGACCGTATTTATCACCATGGTATGAAAATGTTCAAACGAGATTTGTCCCGTATACAGATGTCAATTGATGATCACAAGGTTATAAATGGACATTTGAAGAATCGGGATTTTACAGAAGCTCGTCATGCTTTGGAACAGCACATACAGACAGGAAAGAAACAATACCTAACTAGATAATAGTTAGTACCCGTCAACTTATTTTAGGTCTTTCATGACGCTAGAAACAAATACCAATAGAGCATTTCTTCAAAGTCTGTGGAATGAACGTTATTTTATGAGTGGTAAGGGGCTAAAGAAATGCTCTTTACTCATTTTTATAAAAATGAGTTAGTCCTAAGGTTATTCGGTCAGTTGTGTAGAGACTAGTTTTTAGAATGAATAAAGGCGGTTATAAAAATGGAGATAGCTGTCGTTATTCAATCTATCGCCGTCATTTCATTAATGATTATAATTGGTGCTATACTAGGCAAAACATTCGTGTTCAATGAAGATACAAGAAGTGTTTTTATTAGTTTAATCGTTAATGTAGCAATGCCTTGTATTATTTTATCAAGTATTTTCAATGTTAAAATGGATGAAAACACATTTAATACAATTATTTTTGTGTTTTTCTTATCTATATTAATAAACGTGATGGGAATTACACTTGGATGGTTACTCGCATTTGTTTTTTATCGTAACTCAACTAAAAAGAAAGAAATGGCATTGCTATCCGGACTTGGTAATACTGGTTTTATAGGAATTCCTTTATGCGCTATTCTTCTAGGTCCTGAAGGTGCGCTATACGCCGCGATTTTTGATGCAGGCGTTGACTTTACGATTTGGACGGTCGGTGTTTTTATGCTACAAAAGAACAACTTTTTTACAGTAAAAACATTGAAGTCGATGGTTAATATTCCACTCATAGCGATAGCCGTCGGATTAACAGCTTCATATTTTCATTTTAATCCCCCGTTGCTCCTAAAAAGTCTTGTTGACCAGTTGGCTGCACTTGCTGCACCGTTGGCTATGTTTTACATAGGGATTTTGGTTATGGCCTTACATGAATCTAAGGTAAAGCAAGCGAATGGTTCGAAAGTATTGCTACCCATATTCGTTAAGTTAATTATTCTCCCTGGATTAGTTGCACTATTAATAGGCTATCTGAGTTTAGAAATGACAATTGTAAAAGCAGTACTTATACAATCAATGATGCCAACTCTTACTTTGGCATCGATATTATTTGCGAAATACTCAGCAGATGAAGAAATTGGTGCAATAACGACTGTTTTATCAACCTTGTTTGCATTAGTAACAATTCCACTAATGATTTATGTAATGAATTCTGCTTTGCTGGTTGGCCCACAACGGTAGATTCGATTCTTGAGAGTACAGTGTAAGGTATCTATTTAACATAGTAGATGCCTTATTGTGCACTTATTCTTTTAAAGTTGTTAGATTGCAATAGGAAATAAATGTACCCAGTTATAACGCAATTCGAAGTTGTATTCTAGCTAGGTGTCTTTGGTTTAACCCCCTTTTTTCGGACACAGTTAACTACAATTACATATTTATAAGGCGTGGATTAGGTATTTACTATAATATCTAATCTTCTTTGTGCTTTTATACAAATTGGTTGAATTATTCGTTGTTGTTTGTTGCAGGTACCGAATTTTAAAGTTGTCCAACCAACTAGGCCAAGTGTCCAACGAAAGCATTAAAGTGTCCAACAAACAGAGAGGTTTCCAACGAACACTTCGAAGTGTCCAACAAAAGCCTGAAGGTGTCCAACCAACTAGGGCAAGTGTTCAACGAAAGCCTTAAAGTGTCTAACAAGCAGAGAGGTTTCCAACGAAACCTTCGAAGTGTCCAACAAAAGCCTGAAAGTGTACAACCAACTAGGTCCAGTGTCCAACGAAAGCCTGAAAGTGTCCAACAAACGGAGGGGTTTCCAACAAACATTTCGAAGTGTCCAACAAAATCCTGAAGTGTCCAACCAACTAGGTCAAGTCTCCAACGAAAGCATTAAAGTGTCCAACAAACAGTGAGGTATCCATTGAATTCTATCTTGTCTAGACACCTGGCACCTATAATCCGCTCTCCCTAGAGCGACTCATTGTATATAAGAAAATTCTTCTCCCCAATAATTTCTTTAAATTGATCTCCGCGGCAAGTACCCCGAATAGCACCAGGACAGCCCCTACATAACCTTTATTTGTAAGGATTTCACCTACGAAAATAAAAGCAAAGAATGCTGCAAATACAGGCTCTAATGAAAAAATCAGACCAGTACGTGTAGGTGTTGTATGTTTTTGGGCTACAGCTTGGCCAATAAATCCAACTGCACTGCACAGAATGCTTAATGCCAAAATCGCACTCCATGACTCGACGTTGCTTGGAAGTTGTGGTTTTTCAAATAAGAGTGAAAAGAGAAGTCCCCATGCACCTGCAACCCCAAGCTGTATGATCCCAATGGAGATGGCATCCACATTTTTTGTTGCTTTCCCTGTAACGATGATGTGAAGGGCATAAAATAAGGCACCTAAGATGCACAAGAAATCGCCAGCATGGATGTGGAATGTCTGGTTTAACGTTAAAAGACCGATTCCTGTAATCGAGATACACAAGCTAATCATCACTCTTTTTTTAGGTTTCTTTCGAGAAAAGAGTGCTACTAACAAAGGAACAAAGATAACCGCGAGACTAAATAAAAATCCGGCATTTGAAACTGAAGTCGTTTTTAAACCGATCACTACAGCGGAAGTGCACAAGAATAACAACGATCCGAGTAAAAATCCATATGTGATCGTTTTACCATCAATTTTCAGAAGGCGTCGATAAAATACGAGCGCAGCTACAAGAAAAGCAATCCCAAAACGTAATGCAATTAGGTTATACTCTTGAATCGAATGGAGGCCCATCTTCATAAACAAATAGGATGCACCCCATAACATTGTCACCATGACCATCATCAAGTCCGCTTTTACTTGTGTGCCCCTACTTATTGGATTATCCATCTTACACCCTCCAGTTCCATTCATTGTGCCAAAATTCAACGAAAGTTATTGATTGTTTTTTAGTATACATGTTAAGTTTAGATAATAAAAATGAATGTTTTTAAGTTATTAGATGAATAAAATTCATGTAAAGGGAGTGGGGAAGTTGTCACTGGTCAAGTTTGAAATATTTAGCACTGTTGTAGAATCAGGGAGTCTCAAACAAGCAGCAGAGATCCATGGGTTAACGCAATCCGCCGTGAGTCATGCAATTGCCAGCCTTGAATCCGAATGGGGATTTACAATCTTGATTAGAGGACGTGCGGGGATCAAGTTGACTAGTAATGGAGAACGCGTATTAAGGCATATCCATGAAATGTTAAAGTGGAATGAACAAATGATGCAAGAAATAGCGAATATTAAGGGTCTTGAAATTGGCACCGTCCGCATTGGAACTTTTTCGAGTGTTTCCGTTCAATGGCTACCAGAAATCCTGAAAAGTTTTAATGCAGATTTACCTGCTATCGAAATCAAGTTGTTAGAGGGGGATTACGATACGCTTGAGCATTGGATCGCTACGGGTATGGTTGATTTTGGGTTTGTCTCACTACCGACTTCGAAGTCATTTGAAGTGATTTTCTTAAAAAAAGACCGTATGTTGTGTATTCTTCCTGACGATCATCGACTCGCAAACCAACAGGAGGTCAGTTTTGCAGACCTTAAAGAAGAGATGCTAATTATGTCCAAGAAAGGGAGCGATAATGACTTAAAGCGCATTTTTCATGAAAACAATGTAACTCCTCATATTAAATTTGAACTTGCGGATGATCAAGCAATCATTTCAATGGTTCAAAATGGGATGGGAATTAGTATTCTTCCTGAAATGGTTTTGTACCGTGTTCCGCATAATGTACGCATCCTGAGCTTGGAAGGAGAACATTATCGTTCCATCGGTATCGCAGCCCCATCCTTCAACACGATTTCTCCGGCAGCTAGAAAATTTATTGAATATATGAAGGCATGGTTGAACAACTCCCACCGCTAAAGTGGTGGGAGTTCTAGGTACTCATGAAAGGTACCAATTACTAACTGCATTCTGAATTTCCTGGGTACCTATTATGTTAAATTGACTTAATCATATGGAAGAAAGTCGGGATGTTTCATAATGACGATTTGACCCCATTTTAACCATGAAATGGCGGTCGAATTTTAATTTTGGATCGAAAATAGGGTATAATTATTTTGAGGTTTTTTCAGTTATAGCTTGAATTTCAGGTACCTAGACGAGTATAAAAAGAGTGACCGTGAAAAAGATGTAATTGTGTGTGAACGATGATACTAATAAAAGGTCTAACCCAGAATGCGTATCTGGATTGGACCTTTTTAATGTCCATTTTTTCTTTAAAACTTAAATACTAGTAATGCCAATTTGGAAAAATGTGAACGTATGTCGGAGAAGTGAATAAAATTCGTTCAATATAATGGCTTTGGTTCAATTGATGCAGTTAATCTGTTCTCATACCGTACAACTTCGCATAGAGTGTTGGTAACGGTTGCGCGGATTCATTCGTAAAATAAGGAATACTTGAAAGCAGCTATTGATGAAGCGGAAATAATCGTTATTAGGCTGAGCAAAAAATTGTAATAAGAAAAATAAAGTCCAATGTGACATACCATTAATTTTTACTGGAAAATGGGAGGGAAATATGAAAACTGTAAAAAAGGTCATTATACCTGCGGCAGGTTTAGGAACTAGGTTTCTTCCTGCTACGAAGGCCATGCCGAAAGAGATGCTTCCTATAATAGATAAGCCTACTATTCAGTACATTGTTGAGGAAGCAATCGCCTCTGGAATAGAGGACATTATTATTGTAACTGGTAAAGGTAAAAGAGCGATTGAAGATCACTTTGATCATGCGTTTGAATTAGAGGCAAATTTAGTGAAGAAAGAAAAGTTTGACTTGCTTTATAAAGTAATAGCGTCATCTTCTATAGAAATTCATTATATACGACAAAAGGAACCATTGGGGCTAGGTCATGCAATTTGGTGTGCCCGGAAATTTATTGGTGATGAACCATTTGGTGTTCTTTTAGGGGATGACATTATCAAAAGTGATACCCCAGCTTTGAAACAATTAATTAATCAATTTGAAAAAACAGGTTCGAGTGTATTAGGTATACAGGAAGTTAACGAAGAAGACATACACAAATATGGTGTAATTGATCCTGTTTCCATCGAATCCAACCTGATAAAGGTAAGAAGTTTTATTGAAAAACCTTCAAGGAATGAAGCCCCATCAAATTTGGCAATAATCGGACGTTACATCCTGACTCCGGAAATATTTCAATTTTTGGATGAAAAAAAGATTGGCAAGGGTGGAGAAATCCAATTGACTGATGCTATCGAGCAGTTAAATACTATGCAGGATGTTTATGCCTTTAAGTTTGAAGGCAAAAGATTCGATGTAGGGGATAAACTTGGGTTCATCGAAACTACATTAGATTTTGCTTTGGACCGACCCGAATTGAAAGACGGAGTCCTTGAGTTGATGGGTAAATTTATCAATGAAAACAAAGTGAAGATTACGCTATGATTAGGCAGTTAACTGTAAGCAATGAGCAAAATCGCTGACAGTGGACAAGCCAATATAGTAAATCAAGTGTCCTACTCAATTATGTGGAGCTTAATAAGGCGGTAAGTAAGGCTTAAAATAGTTAACCTACTTAGTGTCTGTAAATTAACATTCTCTTTTTAGGGGGGCTTTCACAGCATTTGTTCTGTCAAGATTATATTGTTTCATAGCTTTGAAGTGTTAATTTGTCCTTGGTCATTAATACTCACTTTCCATTTAGTTCCGTTCGGAGAAACTAACTTCACGGATTGCCCTTTTTGTAGTTCTAAATCTCCATATAATGTACCGCCTGTAGTTGGCAACCAAGAGGCACCATGTTGTAATGATGATTTAGCAAATATCCGATTAATACGAAATCGTTTGTGCTCTTGCGTGTAACCGCTTAGTGTTAACTTAACTTTATATAACGTAGCTGCTCTTACCTCCGAAATAACAGTGTTTCCGACATTAAATGGGACATTTTTAGCCACTATCCATGGTCCATTTAAACTTTGTTGGTATTCAATTAACACATGGCTCGGACTTTCATTCCATCCAAAATAAATACCAAAGCAATTCAGCATTTTAATTGGCTGTTTTGAAAAGTCTAATTCGATGACAACTGGCTGGGAACTAGGCACATCCAAGTAATTCACGCTTTGCTCATCTAGTAAGTTAAAACAATTATTTATAGTTCCTCCATAGGGGGCTTTACCCAAAAGTTGACGTACAGTATATCGGACATGTGCATTTACTAATATATCATCTTGGTTCCCAACCAGATGTGCTTTCCCTAATGCAAGAGGGGGATATACAGGAAGGGATTCTTCATGAGGTGACGTGTAACGATTGTATTGACCAAGATCTAGAATGGATGTGGAAACTTGATTCGAGAATAGGTAATTATGATGAGAAATGGAGGAAAATTCAATGACAAGTGGAGGATCATCCATACGGTTGGTATCCCAAATCAATCCTTCAAATACATTATAGGCACCCGAGCAGCGGATTACCTTTTTTGTTTGTTTCCGGCATTGAACTTGGATATCGGTAAAGGTGTTACCAGAAATTTCATATGGTAAATCACTATTTCCGTCAATCTCTATACCATACTGACAACCATCTATATAAATAGAGTGGAAGGAGTTCGCATTAATCCAACACGGGGTATTTATATTTTGAAGTTTTTCTGTTTTAAAATAGAGGGCCGTATGAAAGTTTGTGATTTGTATGGAGTTTGCTTTAAAGAAGCTGATGAAATCCCATGCATTTTTACAGTATAGTTGAATGGCTATACCCTGGTATGTTGTTGTACGGTTTATAATATTTATATCGGAAATAGAAGTGTGATTATGAATCTCTATTTGTTGGGCACCAGAAAGGAAGATAACAGTTGAATTAAAGCTATTATCCATGATTTCAATCGTTCCACCCGAGATTGAAGCATCTTTTTGAAGCTCAAACACTTGGAAATCACCTTTGACAAGTAATGTAACTGTAGAATCAATTTCGAGACTTACATTTGACTTAATGACAATGGGGGAGGAAAGGATATATTGTTTCTTCCCTGTGATGACAACTTTTGAGTGATTATTAGCTATACAATTATTAATGGCTTCTTGAATGGCTGGGGAATTGTCTGCTAAATTTGGATCAGCTCCAAAACAATCAATATTAACAACATCTCTATTCTGGCAGTCTTCAGAGTCCATCATTTTAAAACACTCCTTTTCTAGTGGGGTGTTATAGAATATGCTTTTTAAAAAAAGATGCATAGGTATAAAAAAACAAACGAATGTATCGTTTGTTTTTTAAATTTGATAGGTTTTCAACGTAGAATGAATCATAGTAGAAAGAGAAAAAGATTCTTCTACTTTTTGTCTTGCTGTGCTTCCCAAGTCTTGTCTTAAATCCTCATTATCGTGGAGCATCATGATTTTTTCTGCAAATTCTTTTTCTGAATGATGTGAAATGAGAATCCCTGTTTCATGATCTATAATTGCTTCTTTAATGCCACCAACATCTATAGACACGATCGGCGTTCCTGTAGCCATTGCTTCAAGGACAACCATTGGAAAAACTTCTCTGAAGGATGTTAGGAGTAGCAAGTCCATATTGCAAATAAATTCATATGGATTGGAAGCCTGACCTAAAACATTTATTTTATGGCTTAACTTTAGCTTTTTTATCTCTTTTTCGACAAATTCCCTCTCAGGTCCATCACCCGCAATGTGAAACGTAAAGTGGTCCATATTCCTTAATTCATTGGCAATAGTTAAGAATAGTTTATGGTTTTTTTCTTTTGATAAACGAGCTAAGATTCCGATATTGAATGTTTTCTGAGCTTGCTGTGGTTGAAAAGGAAATTGATCCAAATCGACTCCATTATAAATGGTCCGAATAAGTTCTTTCCTTACTCCAAGTTGTTGTAAGTTCTCCGTTTCAAAATTGCTAACCGAGATAATTTGATCAACATGCCGATTCAACACTTTTTTAAAAAGGAAGGGAATCTTTTTTTCAAGCATTGTAACATTATGTTTGGTATAGACCAACTTGATTTCTCTGTTGGTAATTTTCTTTATTGCGATGGAATAGAGCAACATTCTTAAACTATTTGCATGAATGACATCAATGGCCTTTTGAATTACTTGTTTTCTCAGTGTCTTTAGATTACCGAGGTGATTTTTTAAGCTTAAAGGAATAAAGTTACTTTTATTATGAATTTGATTGTACATCTCTCCAGCTGCGGCTGCTGAGTAAAACGTCATGTTTTCATCCTTGAGGTGGTTTTCCAATTTACAAAAATACATCTCGGCACCACCTGTTATGAGTTTATCAGTTAGTAGTAGAACAGTGTACATTCTTTATTTACCCCCATTTGGTAAAGACACTTTGTTTTTATTGTATGCATGATAGGCATACTTACCAAAGTAAAAGTTGGATTTTACAAGGTTTAACTTTTCTTGGCTTCGTAAGAGTTTCCAATATCGATAGGCAGCTTTGAATTTATTCCTTGAGGCGGAGTTACAAACAATACGATATCTTGATAAAACCTTTTGTAAGCCATATGCTTTATGCCCTTGCCGAAGTAACAACAACCATAAGGCAGTATCCTCAGGCTGAATATCTGGCATTTCTATCTGTTTAATTTGTTGTCTATCTAACATTACAGTTAGGCAGCCAATAATTGTATTTCCAATCAGATACTTATAATCCACTACTTTTGGTGCTTTTACTTCTATATCCATATGATTACCATCTTCATTAATCAACGAATAGGAAGTAAAGGAAAAAGTAAGATTCCCCTTTTGCATAAAAGCAACTTGTTCTTCTAATTTAGTAGGTAACCATAGATCATCGCTATCAAGAAACGCTAAATAATTTCCTGTGGCCATTTTAATGGCTGCATTTCTAGCCCTAGCTGCACCACTATTTTGGGTTAAGGAAATTAGTTTAATCCGTTGATCGTTTTTTACATATTGTTTAATTACATGGATTGAGTCATCCTTCGACTTATCGTCAACAATGATCATTTCCCAATGGGGATATGATTGGGCCTGAACGGATTCAATGGTCTCTCTTATAAATGTCAAGCTGTTATAAGAGGGAGTAATAATGGAGACCAACGGAATATTATCCTCTTGGGCGTTCATCATAAAATTCAGCTCCTTTTTTATCAAATACAGAAATATATTTGAAAGCCAGTGCTAGAAAAATAAAAAATGCTTCATTAATTATGAGGGACAGGGACACCATCTGTAGTGAAAAAGCGAAGAGTGTAAGTACGATGTAGGGGCTTTGTTTATGTAGCTTAGTCCTAAAGAAGGCGATAACTAGCATCACCAGAAAAGAACAGTAAAAAAGAAATCCAATAATTCCTGATTCCACCAAGATCTCTAGATACGTATTATGAACATATAGTTTCACATTATGATCAAATGCGTAGTAATCAGAAAAGTTGAAAGCACCAATTCCAAAAAGAGGATGTGCCATAAAATAGTTTAAGGCTTGACTCCATAATTCAAATCGGCCACTTCCTCCGTCAGTAGAAAAATCAGTGATGCGACTGGTGAAAATCTGATTAAAATCTACTTGAATGAATGACCCTGCAGCATAGAGAAACGCTAGGCCTAACAAAGAAACGGTCATCATTTTTATCTTTTTAGAAAAATTCACTAAAATCATATACAAAATGACAACTAGTATGAGAGCGACAATCCCACCTCTTGAAAAAGTAAGAAGGGAAGTAATTACACATAAGGTAAACCCGATTGAGTGTTTGAATCCCTTTAAATGCGTTAGATAATAAGAGAAGAACAATGTATTGAAAAAAATGAAAATATTTGGATCGTCAAGTAATCCAATAAGTCTTGGATAATCTCGGTCTACTAATAATCCATAAGAAATAATCTCAATACCTTTTGGTGATCCTCCTGTCACCTGCAACCCAATTAAGTACAATAACAGGCTAATGGCGTTAAAAACAATGCCAACAGTGGCAATAGAAGTTTCAATTATAGGAATCGAGGTTTGTTCCAGGATAAATCTCATGATGAAATAACAGCCAAGGATGAGAATTACGCCTAGAATGACCCGAATGCTTTCTTCTGGATACTGTGAAAAAGCACCACTTAGGCAATAGATAAAATAAAATAACAACAGTAAAACTTCATAATGATAGAGGGGACTAAAGTGAAAAAATCTGAAATAAATGCACAGGAAAAAGACCAGAAAAACCATATATATTTTCAATGAAAAACCGATAGACAAATTATATTTACCGAGTGTAATAAAAAGTAACAAAAGGAAGACTGGCCAGGTAGAGGTGTTTTTGTTAATGTGCATTATTTTCATCCTCTCGTTGTCTCCCGTTTGTTACATGGGATATTTCCTGTTGCTTTTTCTTTTTTATAAAGCCCTTGATTAAAGCTCGAGTCGACTTATCAAATAGATAAATCATCGCAGACACAGAGATGAAAGTAGTTAATATAGCCATAAAAGGGTACTTGGATAATAAATAGTGTAAAAGGATAAAACTTATAGAAAAGTATGAGCCATATGGAAGTATAACCTTGGTTAGAATCATATTTCTTGTTGGATGTGTCAGGATATACCCAGCAAATGATACAATTTCCATGGCTAAAACTGCAAAGGCTGCACCGACTACTGCATAGGAAGCGCTCAGATAATAGAGGGACATAACACCGATAGTAATGGTGATAAACTGTACAATAGTACGACGGTTCTGCAATCCCCGAGTCGTAAGGCCGTCTGCGATGGCAATGTTAAATCCTTGTAAGACGATAATGAAGGACAATATTTTTAAGGGTTGAACAGCAGAAGCCCATTCATCTCCGAACAAAATAGTGACTAAGAATCCAGCCAAATAGAATAAGGATGTGGTCATACATATCCCAATATAGGACATAATCTTCATTTGCAAAATAGTTAAACGTGTATGTTCTTCTAGCTTTCCTTGATTATAAGTCTTAAATAGCAAAGGGAAAAATGCACCTGCAATAACCCCTGGTACTTGGTATAAAGCAGAAGGAATCCGGTAAGCTACCGCAAAGAGACCTACAAGCGTTAGGGGGAGTGTCTTTTCTAAAACTAATGGACCTAATTGGGGAGTCAACATAATAAATAAACCACTTATTAAGAACGGACTAAGATTAGCTACCAACTGGTTTTGAAAAGGAGACTTCCATTTTACTTTTACATTTTTTTGAAGTAAATACAGGCTGTAAAGGCCGGCTATAAAATAAGAGAAACCGTATAAAAAGGCTGTCAAACGGACATCTACTTTTAAGGCCATGCACAAAGTGATTGAAACGATTAATACAATCGCCGAAAAGATTTTAATGGATGCGATGAACTGCATTCTTTCAGTTAATTGAAAATAAGTGATTCCTATACCTTGCATCATTAGGCCAATAACCATGGGAATCAGTAAGCTATACATCATATAAAGAATCTGTAGTTCTTGATAAAAGGTATGAATACCAACCGAAAAAACAATAATTGCTAAAAGTAAACAGACAACCCGGATCTTTATATAGGAAGAAAATGTATTGCTTAGGCTTTCCTTCTTCGATCCTTCTCGAAGGAACGTGTTACTTACTCCAAGGTCTGTAAAAAAGTTCATGATCATAGCAAGCGCAAGAGCCACACTAAATATTCCATAGTTCTTAGAGTTGAAAAAATTGGCCAATAGTATGAGCGTGGTAGCATTTAAGATATTGGCTAGAATTGTACTGTAGAATAAATGAATTATATTTCTAATTATCGAATTTTTCTTATTCACTTGTTTTTCACTCGATTTGAAGCAATACATTCGTAGATTGCATTGTTGTTGAAGGTTCTTCAAACGAGGCACTAGTAGGCTGATTTTGCTTAAGATAATATTCGTATGTATTCGCAAGACCTTCTGGTAGCGAATATACAGGTTTCCAATCTAACTTTTGGATACTCTCTTTATTACAAAGCAAGCTTTCTTTGATA
Organism: Sporosarcina sp. FSL K6-1540; assembly: GCF_038620285.1. Classification (NCBI taxonomy): domain Bacteria; kingdom Bacillati; phylum Bacillota; class Bacilli; order Caryophanales; family Caryophanaceae; genus Sporosarcina; species Sporosarcina sp. FSL K6-1540. The sequence goes on along the minus strand of NZ_CP152018.1, from coordinate 850,400 downwards.
TCTCCACTTTTAGGTGTTTTGTAAATAGGATAGATATCATTTTGACTTAACGATTGAATAATGGCGTATAGTTGATTGATATTTGAACTAGTTGTTATTGAAATATTGAAGATGCCACTTCCTTGTAATCTAATGGCTTGAAGATTGGCACTTGCAACATCCTCTACATAGATAAAGTCTCTAGTTTGTAAACCGTCGCCATAAATAATGGGCTGCTGCTTGTTTATTACTTGATTAGTGAAAATTGAAATGACCCCGCCTTCACCACCTGCTGTTTGCCGTGGCCCGTACACATTACTATAGCGAAGTATTACATAGTCTAAATTGAATAATTCCTTTGCGAGTATTAAATAATCTTCAGCTGTTTTTTTTGAAACACCATAAGGAGATAAGGGTTGAATAGGGTGTGAGACTGGAATAGGCAGCACATTAGAATGTCCATATACAGCGGCAGAAGAGGCAAATACGATCTTTTTTACGGCATACTTCTGGGAAAGTTGGATGAGGTTTATTGTACCCATGATGTTGATTAGTGCATCATTCGAAATATCCGAAATGGAGTTTTGTATACTAACCTGCGCGGCTTGGTGAATCACATAGTCGGGCTTGAACGTCACTAATGCCTTTTCTAGCGACCCCTTATCTTCAATATTCCCTATAAAAACTCCGGCTTCTGAATGGACATTCTTAATAGATCCAGTGGATAGGTTATCATAAACGGCTACTTCATAATTATTATGAATTAATGTATCTACAATATGTGATCCGATAAATCCAAAGCCACCCGTTACAAGTACTCTCGGCATTTTCCAAATCCTCCATTTCGTCTTCTATCTAGCACCATTTCCAGTAAAAACAATTAACAATGTTAGTAACAAAATCTTGATATCCATAGCAAATGATTTATGCTGACTATAATATAAATCGAGAGTCAACTTCTCTTCAGGGGTTAAATCGTATCCGCCATTCACTTGTGCCCACCCGGTTAATCCAGGTTTTTCAAGTAAGCGGTTTTTAAAGGTAGGGAGGAACTTATCAATTTTTTTATAAAAATATTCTCTTTCCGGTCTAGGACCAATCAGTGACATATCCCCTTTTAAAACCATAAGAAGTTGAGGTATTTCGTCAATGCGGGTTCTTCGTATAAAAACGCCGACTTTTGTAACTCTAGGATCTTCTTTATTTGCCCACTGAGGGCCATTTTTTTCGGCATCTAAACACATAGATCGTAATTTTACTACTGTAAATGTTTTTCCGTTTTGACCCAGGCGTTGTTGAAAAAAGAAGGGATTACCGGTTGAGAAAATAGGGATTAGAATACAAAATATAGCCAAAATGGGGGATAGGAGAAGTAACAAAAATAATGATGTGATAACATCCATAGAACGTTTAAAAGCGTAATAGGCTGAGATCGATTGTGGTCTTGTTAGTAATTCTTCTTGTATATTAACCTTAAACTTTGAACTCAATGGTTCGCTTCCTTTTTAATTAATTAGTACCGTACCGGTTATTCCATATTTTGCACGTTCAAATTGTTTTTTTACACTTACAATCTTTTCTAACTTGTCTTTACCTTCTTTAATCACTAAAACAATACCATCACAATATTTTGCCGCGATTTGTGCATCAGGCGTGTTTTGACTATTGGATGTATGCAATAGGATGATATCAAAATGCTGTTTCCACACCTTAGCGAGGATAGGAAGGGTCTCTTTGGATAGCAAGGTCGATGGCTCATAATGGACTTCACCTGTTGGTAAACAGAATAGATAGTCAGTTATCAATATCGTATTATCGCTATGCTGGAGCTGTTCACCTAAAAGTAAGGATGTTAGACCAGATGAGTTATCAATCATAAACAGATTATGCAGCGAAGGTTCACGAAGATTACCATCTACTACTAACACGCGTTTTCCTTGTTCCGAAAATGCAAGGGCTAAATAGGCTGTAGCATTCACTATGGTTTTTGTTTGTGTAAGTGAAGTGACCATTAATAATGTTGGATTGACCTTGGTAAGGTTAGATTCAATATTGTTACAAATGGTATAAAACTGCTCTTTAATTTTGATATTCTTCGGCTTAAATGAATGTTTCTTCTTAAATTTAATAGTCAAAGTATTCACCGCGTTTCGCTGAGTTTAAGGTGTTAAAACGTGTTTTGCGTGTTTTTTTATTTCTATGAGTGTTTAAGTTCACTCTGCCTAACAAAGGAAGACCAAGTCGGTCAAGTTCACGATCACTAAAGGCTGTATCATCAAAATGTTCCCGAATAAGCGCCAATGCTATTCCGGTAAAAAAACCTAACACGATTGAAATGGCTATAATGAATTTAGGTTTTGGAAAAAGAAGCTCAGATTCTTCAATGACATTAGGATCGATTAGAATAGTAATCTGGTTTACGTTTGCAAAGTCTTTAAACTTAGTTATGGACTGATTTGCGACAGACAGTGCAATGGCTTTAGCTAACTCTGGGTTAGAATCTTTGACGGAAATAGTAATGATTTGTGAACTATCTCTATTGGTAACGGAAACTTGCTTTAGTAACTCATAATTTGAACGAGTTAGCTTTAACTCTTTTTTCACGCCCATCATGATTTGAGGGCTTTTAATAGCATCCATATAGGAAAGTGCGAGCTGTCTGTTTTCTTGCACTTTATTTATCGAGGTTTCCTTACTATCCATACTTAAAGATCCTGCCAGAACCTGAGTAGAGTATTGATAAGCAGGTTTCATTAGAAATAGAGTCGAAGCAATAATGAGACCAGCTGTACAAATTGCAATAAGTATTATGATTAAGAATCGTTTCTTTAAAATAAGAACTAAATCTTTTATCTCTACTTTTTCATTCATCATTATTACCTCTTTTTTGAGTTAGTAGGAGAATTTACACTCCTTCACATTTATCTATCTTGTTAGTGGATGATCCGCTGGTATTGCTAAATCCACTTTCTTGGCTCTCTTAGTTAAATACCGCCCAAGGTTTATGCATGGTTTTTCTACAAATAGATAAGACAATGAAGACAATAGGAAAGAAAATATAAAAGAAAGAATCAAAATTACGGTGATAGATAATTTATCATAAAAGAGATAGATGAATGAGTATAAGGAGATTAGATGATACAAATAAAGACTATATGAAATTTTTCCGAGAAGTATGAGTATTCTATGCTTCAATAATGAACCAAAAGTTTCCGAAGAAACACTCATTATAAATAAGATACAGACGCCGAAAGAGACTACATAGTTTCTAAATATATAGTTATTTAAAAAATTTATTTCACCAATCAATCCTTCATACATAAAACAAGTAATCGCTAATGATAGAAGTATAAATTTCATTGGTTTTTTAATTTTCAAAGTAAACGTAATGAGTATATGGCGATATTTTGCTAGTAAAGCGCCTATTAAAAAGATAGTTACGTAGTGAAAACTTAAAAAAATACTAGTTAGTTTTACACCTGAGCCAAGCAAATATAATCCCAAAATAGAAGAAAAACATAATGCAATTAAATATACTAAGGATTTTTTGAGATTTTTCCCGATAAAAGGGAGTATTAAGAATGGAAATACTATTGAGATTCTCATTTCATGAACAAGAGACCATATAACGTTGTTATAGATGTCTGTATTGTACTGCCCGATAAAAAAAAGATGGCGTACTAATATGGCTGGCGAATCTGATACTGTCCAGGATTTACTAAACCAGTTACTAATAAATGGTAGGTTATTATGACTTATAAGCATTTTAGCTGAAATAGCAATTATGATGGCTACGAGATACGGTATATAAATTCTACAAATTCGTTTAATTATATATGTGGGATAATGGAACTTAGAATTATTTATTGATACATACAAAACAAAGCCACTCAATACAAAAAATAAAATGACAGATTCATTGCCGCTACTGAAGAACATGCGAAGAGGGGTTTCCTTAACCAAATAGACTATGAAAGGACTATTTAGTTCATACCTGTAACTCTCATAGGCAGGAAATATCATCAAATAATGTCCAATTAGTACAATAAGTGCTGCTACTCCTCTTAAAGAGTCTAATTCTCCATATCTAATCATCCTATTATCCCTCGTTTTGAACTGTATATTTTATTTTTTGTTATTTGCAGCATTTCGATTATATTAATTAGTTTCCCCCTTTCTTCATTATTTTCCAAACCATCATATAACTACCATATTATTAATTAGTTCTAGTTATCATACAAATTGTATAAAACTATTTGGAATTTATCTGTTTACCATTCGGATGGAGGCGCCAAATACTGCTACGTTTAACTTGATTCAAATAATCCAAAACAACACCCCCGACTAAATTATATTCAGACAAGCTGTGGAATATTTCATTTTGTAGTAATTCATTTTGTTTGGCTTAATATATCCTCTAGTAACAGTCATCCCGAAAAAATCTCATATATAAAAGTGGCAATTGACGATGCAGAAATTATCGTTGCTGAGTCGATGGCGCATGTTGCACCCCCTGACAGCGCAGCTTTGTATAATTAATGCGGTACCATTGAATGAAGCGTATGGAATCTACAGCTGGCGATAAGGATGAAAAGTATGTTGCAAAACACATTGCTGAACGATTTGAGGGGAATGATAGATTTGTGTTTTGCTGTCAAACTGCGGGTGGTTATAAGATAATGGTGATATATGTGATGGGTAAACTCCAGAAAGAAGGAAGTGTTAAATGATGAATGTAGAGTTGGTTATGCAGGAGCTTGAAGCCCTTGGCAAGGAACGAATGAAGAAAATGTACATGTCCAATGGTGCGCATGAGCCGCTTTTTGGCGCAGCTACAGGTGCTATGAAACCAATTGTAAAGAAAATTAAAATGAATCAACCTTTAGCTGAAGAGCTGTATGCCACAGGGAACTATGATGCAATGTACTTTGCAGGTATTATTGCAGAACCAAATGCTATGACGGAAGCGGATTATGATCGTTGGATCGATGCGGCGTATTTTTATATGCTGTCTGATTATGTAGTGGCTGTAACTTTATCAGAGTCAGATATTGCACAAGAAGTTGCCGATAAATGGATCGCAAGTGGTGAAGAGCTGAGAATGTCGGCGGGCTGGAGTTGTTACTACTGGCTGTTAGGGAACCGACTGGACGTTGAATTTTCAGAAGCCAAAATTTCCGATATGCTTGACATGGTAAAAAATACGATTCATGATTCACCAGAACGAACGAAATCCGCAATGAATAATTTTATATACACCGTGGGGATTTCCTATTTGCCGCTCCATGAAAAGGCAATCGAGACCGCAAAGGCGATTGGAATAGTAGAAATCAAGCGGGACAAGAAAAAAAACAGTTTCCTAAATGCTTACGAAAGCATTCAAAAAGAAGTCGATAGAGGAAAGCTTGGTTTTAAACGCAAGCATGTAAGATGTTGAAATTAATTTCAGGTACCTGTTCTGAAAGTTTCAGGTGCATGATAATCTAATTTCTATTGGTTTTTTGGTGCACAGGCATCCACACAAATATGGGGAAACCTTACACTATTTTGAGGATCAAAAAAACCTAATTTCTCGATGTTAAATGAGAAATTAGGCTTTTAAAAAATGGGGATATCTTCATTTTTATAGGATATCTCTTGAGATAGTGAATTAATTGAACACCATACCACCATCTGATAAGATGTTTTGCCCAGTGATGTAATCAGAGTTTGGTGAAGCCAAGAAGGATACAAGATGAGCTACATCTTCAGGAGTTTGTGAACGACCAAGTGCAATTCCTTCAGTGAATTTCGCAAACGCTTCTCCTTTTTTCGTCCCCATGTGTTCCATCATTTTTTCATCTAGTCTGTCCCACATACCTGTTCCAACAATCCCAGGGCAATAAGAATTGACGGTGATTTTATCTTTCGCAAGTTCTTTTGCGGCAACTTGGGTCAACCCTTTAACCGCAAATTTACTTGCCGAATAAACACCTAACATTTCGAATCCTTCTTGACCAGCAATCGAACAAGCGTTAATGATTTTACCGCCAGTCCCTTGTTTCTTCATCTGATTTGCTGCCGCTTTAATGCCATAAATCGTCCCTTTAACGTTAACTTCAAGCGTAAAATCTACCGCTTTCGGATCAACATGTGTAAGTGGTGCAACTTGTCCTTCTAAACCTGCATTGTTAATAAATACATCAACGCTGCCGAACGTATTAACCGCATGTTGAACAAGTGCTTCTTGATCGTCGGGATTGGCTACGTTACCAACGAACGATGTAACTTCAAATCCATTATTTTTAAATTCTTTTTCGGTTTCAGTTAGAGTTTGTTCGTTAACATCGCTTAACACAATTGAAAATTCTTCATTCGCTAAACGTTCAGCTAACGCTTTCCCTATACCTTGACCTGAACCTGTAATGACCGCTACTTTTTTCTTGCCCATTATAAATTCCTCCCTATTTTTTCACAAACCATCAAAACGCTACATTCAATTGCATTCCCCAAAATCTAAAACCTCAAACGATATGGAATATAGTGTTTTTCACAATAGAGGATTCTTTAGTTAGTGGGAAGTGAATTTATTTAATCTAATATATAAGGCATGGACTAGGTATTTATTTCAACATTATTCAGAGCATTGAAAGGGAGAATTGTCCCTTTAGATTTTGATGTTTGTTATAATGACGAATATGTAGCTTAAATTATGTACTAAATAGGGGAGCGGAATATGGAAAATAACGTTTTTGAACAGATGGCAAAAAGATACGACACAGAGGAAAGAATTGAATTAGCTAAAATACTAGTTAAGGAATTAAGACCAGAATTACGAAATAGTAAATCGAAATCTTTAATAGACTATGGGAGTGGTACTGGTCTAGTTAGTTTAGAATTATCAGATTTAGTAGATTCTATTTTGCTGGTAGATTCATCAAAACAAATGTTGGAGGTTGCGAAAGCTAAAATTTCTCACAAAGGAATCCTCAACTCAAAAGTACTTTATTCAGATTTCACGCAAGAAACTACTGAACTTAAGGCAGACATCGTTTTAATGTCACTAGTCCTTCTTCATATTCCGGATACTAAAAAAATTCTACAAGGATTGTTCAACATTTTAAATAATGATGGCAAGCTAATTATTATTGATTTTGACAAAAACGATGAAATATATCATCCGAAAGTTCATAACGGTTTTTCGCATGAAGAATTGAAAAATAGATTATCCGAAGTTGGATTTAAATCAATTGAAATTAAGACATTTCATCATGGAAATCGTATTTTTATGAATCAAGATGCCTCAATGTTTATATCCAGTAGTATTAAGTGATTTCTTGTTTTTTCTTGAAACACAGGCACAAAATTTCCATAAAATAAAAGAGGAATGCAACCATATCTACAAATGGTTGCATTCCTCTTTTATTTTTTATTCGGAGCCTTGAGTTGACGGAATGCAGCTATGCTCAGTTCCCCTTCTACTTGGCCATCAACAAATCATGGAAAGCGTCCAACCAATTTAGGAAAGTTTCCAACGAACGGGGAAGTGTCCAACAAACCATTCGAAGTGTCCAACCAATCCCGGGAAGTGTCCAACGAACGGGAAAGCCTCCAACAAACCAATCGAAGTGTCCAACCAACCCCAAAAAGCCTCCAACCAATCCCGAAGAGCCTCCAACCAATCCAGTAAAGCCTCCAACCAACAGGCGAGTCTCCAATGAAACAATCAGATTAACAAGTTATTCAATAAAATTGTTGTTGTTTTTCTTCAGAATATGTTCTACAATACAGAAGCAGTTGATAATGATAATCGTTATCAGTTAAGCGGGTGATTGTAACGGAGGTGAAATATTGAAGAAAAAGGATCTAAGCAAGATAGGGATGGGCAAAAGTTATTATGTATTTATTTTTCTTCTCGTAGGCATCATTTTGCTATCGGCTGTCTTTTCAGTATCAATTGGACAAGTTAATATTCCTTTCACGCAGGCTATGGACATATTATTGCATGCATTAACAAATGGAAGGCTTGGATCACTCGATCATGTACAAAGTGAATCATATTTAAATATTATTTTACAGGTGAGGATGCCACGTGTTATTTTCGCACTGCTTATCGGCATAGGGCTTGCTTTATGTGGAACGGTTATGCAAGCAGTCGTGCAAAATCCACTTGCTGACCCATACATACTTGGTATTTCATCGGGCGCATCATTAGGTGCAACTTTTGCCATTCTCGTTGGATTTGGAAGTAGCGCATTTTTGTCTCAGTTTGGCGTGGCATTCGGAGCCTTTGTTGGTGCGATGATAACATCAATGGCAGTTCTTATTTTATCGAGCATCGGCGGTAAAGCAACATCTGTGAAACTCGTTTTATCAGGGGTTGTAATCGGTGCATTGTGTAGCTCCTTCGCTAGCTTAATTATCTATTTTGCCAATAATGCAGAAGGGATTAAGACCGTTACTTTTTGGTCAATGGGAAGTCTAGCTTCAGCAAGTTGGGATAAAACACCGATTTTAGCCATTGTTGTTCTGCTTGGATCAGCCCTATTTCTTTTCCAACATCGCGTGTTAAACACGATGCTTCTAGGTGACGAATCTGCTATTACACTAGGCATTAACTTAAGTGCATTCCGAAAACTTTATATGATCATCACTGCTCTTGTTACGGGAACAATGGTCGCCTATTCAGGGATGATTGGCTTTGTTGGTTTAATTATTCCGCATATCACTAGGGGGATTTTCGGAGCAGATCATAAGCGTTTAATGCTTGGAACGCTGCTTTTAGGAGGACTTTTCATGATTTGGGCCGATATTTTGTCAAGAACGTTAATACATAATGTTGAATTGCCCATCGGAATCATTACCTCTGTTATTGGATCTCCATTATTTATCTACATGATTGTAAAAAGAGGCTACAACTTTGGAGGGTAGAAAATGGAATTGATTGCAAAGGGAATAGACATTACTATCGGGAAAAAAGAGATTGTGAAAAATATTTCAATCCTTGTGAAAAAACAACAATTTGTAGGGCTGATTGGGCCAAATGGTTGTGGAAAATCAACGCTGTTAAAGGCTATCTATAAGAGCCTTGTTCCTCAAAAAGGAATGGTTTTTTTAGACGATGTGGATGTACTGAAAAGTTCAGAGAAAAAAATTTCACAGCGATTAGGTGTAGTGGGGCAATTTAATGAAATGAGTTTTGATTTGTCCGTACAGCAAATGGTGATGTTAGGTAGAACACCACATAAAAGAATGTTGGAGTCAGACAAACAAGAAGACTATGTGATTGTGGAGGAAGCTTTGAAAACCACAAATTTACTCGATTACAAACAGCGTGGTTTCTTATCGTTGTCTGGTGGAGAAAAGCAAAGGGTTATTTTAGCGAGAACCATTGCGCAACAGCCAAAAATCATGGTTTTAGATGAACCGACAAACCATTTAGATATACGCTATCAGCTTGAAATTTTATCATGTGTTAAAAATTTGAACATTGGTGTATTAGCAGCTCTCCATGATTTAGAAATGGCAGCACATTACTGCGACTACTTGTATGCTATAAAAGATGGAGAAATCTATGCGCATGGAACACCAGAAGAGGTTTTAACGCCAACTACAGTTGAAGCATTATATCAAATTAAATGTCAAACATATACCAATCCTGTTACAAATGGATTAGGTTTTGCATATGGCATATAGGAGGGGCACCATGAAAAGAAAATTATTACTTGGTATCGGTTTAGCAGCACTTCTAACATTAACGGCTTGTGGAGATTCGAGTAAAAGTACTTCAAAGGAAGCCGAAGCGAAAGGGCATTACCCGTTAACGATTCAAAACTATACGAAAGCGGAAGGCGGAACAACTTGGGATAAGAAAGACCAAGTATTTGATGCTGCACCTGAAAGAATCATGGCTAATACGCGTCCAGCAGCGGAATTATTATTGCATTTAGGCTTAGGCGATAAAATCGTTGGGGTAGGGGCAAACTTCGGAGCTCCTGACAAATCAGTAGAGGAAGAATACTCGAAATTAACTATTCTAAGTGATGAATATGTCGGCAAAGAGGTGACATTAGGAACCAATCCAGATTTAGTTTTTGGTCGAGGCGGCTTATTTGATAATGCGGATTGGGGTGTAGGTACAGTAGATACACTCAATGATATGGATATTAAAACGTACGTAATAGAGTCATCTGTTACAGGCGGAACATATGATTCTATTTATAAAGATATTGAAAACATCGGTAACATTTTTAGTGTCCAAGACAAAGCGGACAGCTTTATAAAAGAGCTTAAAGACAAACAAACATCGATTACATCAAAATTAGAAAGTATTCAAGACCATAAAACATTTGCTTATTTGCATACAAATGACCCAAATGAGATTTATGTCTATCCAGCAGGCGACGAAACATTCTTCAACGATGCCTTTAATATGGTCAAGCTAGATAACATATTCAAGAAGGAGACTGCTGATGTAAGTATTGAAACGCTTATTGAGGCTGATCCAGATGTATTAATCTTACCGGAATGGGATGACGCAGACCTTGAAAAAGTGAAAGAAGGGATCTATGCAAACCCGAAATTATCAAGTATGAAGGCCATCAAAAATAAGCAGATTTATGTAGTGGATTACAATTATATGTTTGGCTATGGTTATAACACGATCGATGGAATGGAACTATTAGCAAAAGAAATTTATCCAGACTTGTTTAAATAACATATGAAAGCTGCCAGTTTTGAAAATACTTCAGACTTATTTTTAAAACTGGTGTCTTAATTTAGGTAAAAACTACTCTACTAATTTACTTCAATTGCATAGTAATAGAAGGAAGACCAGACAAGTTACGACTGTTTGGTTTTTTTGTATGTTTATCCAAGTGAATTTACATATATTTACTGCTGCGCATCTCTAGTGGACACCGCGCAATAATATTCACTTCCATCATTGAGATAACCCACCTTCGTATTCAAAATGAATTAATACCTAGCACTAAAAATGGGTGAATGTTATAATACTTCTAATAATTAACAAGGTGGGAGGTGAATCAATTGAAGAAGATATTCCTTTTATGTGTGACTTGCTTCAGTTTATTCCTAATCGAACCTACTATCGTTCATGGTGAAAATCCGAATGCTTCCATTAGTGAAGATGTTGGAAGATCACGAATCACTTTGTTTGGCAACGTAAAGAAGGTAGATAATGTATTGAAAGATAAAACGGAGTCTATTGATACAGTTCTTCAAGAAACAGTGAATGGTATGCAAAAAACAGAAATTAATTCTGTTACTTCTGAAATTAAGAATACAGGGGATTTACTAAATAAGACAGTTACCGATACAGTGGAGAAAACAACCTCTGAAGTAACAAATGTGGTGAATGACACAGTGAATTCGGTCGTATATGGATTACCAACTGTTCCTGTCGTCACCCCGGTCGTTAAGGATATAAATGAAACAGTTGAGAAAACAACTTCTTCTGTTCAAACGATCGTAGAAACCACAGGGGAATTTGTTAATGAAACTCTGAAATCTACAATCGATGTTTCTGAAGATGAGGTTATTGAACCTGTTGAAACAGTGGATACCGTTCCTAAAGTTATAGAACTTCCTCTTGAAATCTTTGAGGAAGATAAAAAAATCAGTAGTGGGAATGTAAATATCTTCACTAAATTAAAAGAGTGTAGTCATGATGTTAGGCCAGTGCCGAAACCGGAACCTATTACGCCTTTAGCGCCTGAAATTGAGACAGATGTATTGAGTAAACAAGTTGGTACTAGTGAACTAGAGAAACATAGTGACATCGGCTTGGATAATAAGAGTGAAAGTAGTATGAATGACGAGGTTTACCTAGAAGTAGATTCTATTTTAGTGGGAAATTATGTGAATGAGCAGTCGATTGGTAAGAAAGTAAAAGTGCATGAACAGGGGAATGGTTTGATTGAACCAATTATTAATTCTAAAACTGATGTGTTAGAAAAGAAAGATGTTGATAATCCTAATCATTCAACTAAATCAAGCCAAGAGGAGGGGAGTCTACCGCCACCTATCATTATAGGAGCACCTTCGCCTACAGCCTCCTTAACTTTAGAAATGGGCGGACAAAGTGATTTAAGTTTTTATGGAATCGTTGATGTATTCACGCTAAAATCTTCAGGCGGGGGAACGTGGATACATTTGAATGAGGTTGCAATGGTTAAATGGGCACATGCTCCTCCCGGGAAACCGCCACAACAATCTCCTTTTTAAAATGTGTGATAAACATTATAAAGGGGATGAAAACAAATGAATAACATCATGGAAATTAGGGATTTATCGGAGAGAACAAAGATTAAAGATATGATACAAAGTACAGACCAACATTATGTTGTTGGACAACTTGCGGCAAGTATTGCCCATGAAATACGAAATTCATTAACAACTATTAAAGGGTACACGCAATTAGGCAAACAGGAGGCACCAACTAAAAACTTTGATGTAGTTATGTTGGAGATCGAAAAGATCGAAGAAATAATAAATGATTTGTTACTTTTAGCTAAACCGCAAATTTCCACTTTTGAAGAATTGGATATACAAAAGGTTCTCGATAATTATTTGGAAATTTAGGCACCCATGTATAAAGTGAAAGGCAACCGCGACAACATTTGGTTGCCTTTTTTTTGAGTTTTTTTGACTATTGAATTGTCATAAATCAACCATGAACCTTTCGCTATTAACTTTAGGTATGCTGTGCATGATACTATTTCGGCAATTCACTGAAATTACATATTTATAATTTGGGTCAATTTAGCCATTCTTAATTTATAAACACTGACATCATTGTATGCTTTTATTCATACTATATTTTGGGGTGAAAAAATGCCAAGAGTGAAATACCGAGATTCAGACATCGACTTACTGGCAAGGATGATGAGAGCGGAAGCTGAAGGTGAAGGTAAACAAGGAATGCTATACGTTGGCAATGTAATTGTTAATCGTCTCGTGGCAGATTGCTTGGACTTTACAGATTTAAGATCAATTGATGATGTCATTTTTCATGTGCAAGGAGGAAATTATTCTTTTGAGGCTGTTCAAAAAGGTAATTTATTTTATGAAAGAGCAAGACCTGTTGAAAAGAGATTAGCAAGACAGACATTGGATTACTGGAGAGACCACCCAGGGAAATATGCCCTTTGGTATTTTAATCCGTCTGGTCCATGCCCTCCAACATGGTACGGTCAACCTTTTACTGGTCAGTTTAAAGAACATTGTTTTTATGAACCAGTAGCTGGAACATGTGAAAGTGTTTATATCGGTTAGGTTGACTAATGAAGATTATTAATTCTGGAGTTTAATTATAGTTTTGCTTTCTGGGAATACAAATACAACACGTTTAGCCGCAGATGCTTAATTTTAGGTACCTGCATGAAAGGGTTCAGAGTACACAAATAAAATCAAGTTTATAGGTATCCGTCTGACAATCTTGATTTTTATTTTACTATGTATGTTGACATAAAGAATCCACTCAACTACGTTCGGCGCTAGGGGATGCCTCCCTATGAGGCGCCTGTTAGAAAATCGGTTCTACTTGCTTTCTCTCGAAAGTAAAACCCTTCAAGCACCACATCATAATCCGCTGAATAAGTATGACGAGGTCCTCGGGAAGAATTTTAATTTCCACGAGGATCTTTTAGTAATGTGCGGGAAACATCCATTGAATTCAGACGTCTTTGTGGAGGAGTGTCCGGATGTAGGCTGTCAGTAGTACTGCCACTCATACAACTATGAATACCCTTCCTACTTATTTAGGAAGGGATTTTTTTATCCGGAAATTAATGGGCATGCGTATCAAGATTGAACGATACAATCAGATTTTCAATTCAAGAAGCATATCATGGATCGCCACAAGCTTGTTCTCAATCTGGTGCAAAAGACAGAATGATACGAATATAGGGAAACCGATTTCTTGTATAAAATTCATCCAATGTTCCATTTTGTTAGCTCCTTTCTTCGAAATTGGACTTATGTAGAAAGCGTCAAGGACATGGATCTCCCATTCGTTTATTACCACCACATACCACCTACGCATCGTAGAATTTGACGAAAATGGAGACGGAGTTTAAGTAGTGCAGGATGAATGTTGACGGTACGAGAGGGCAGTTCGTTAATGAATTTTTATGTATGTTTTGCACGCAGGAACGTTTCGCTTGGCAGAGTTTCCACATCCGTACCCAGTTAATTCTGCGGAACAGGTGATCGAGGATCTACCGAACTTCATCATCTACTTTAACGGTGAACTTAGCCAAAAGAGGGCTGGGTTATTTGGCGCCGACTACCCATTCTTATCGGAAAAATGGAAGAAATCGAATGTTGACACTATCTTTTCGCTGTTCAATATTATGGGGTTAATCGTCGGGATAATGCTTGTCTTTCAGTTTGGTCCAGCATGGTTATTTGATCCGAACATTGGCCCTTTTCTATTCAATAAACTCGTCATTCCCGTTGGACTACTCGTTCCCATTAGTGCAGGTTTCCTCGCTCTTTTAGTAGGATACGGACTCCTTAAGTTTGTCGGTGTATTGGCATAACCGATTATGCGTCCCATTTAGAAGTCAACGGGTCGTTCTTCGATGGATGCCGTAGCATCCTTTGTTGGAAGTTATTCGTTAGGGCTGCTAATCACGAACCGAATTTATAAAGAAGAAAATAATCGGCAAGGGAAGCGGCGATCATAGCGACTGGTTTCTCAACCGTTTCGGCGACATTCATGGTCATTGTCGCTAAAACATTAGGGTTGATGGAAATGTGGAATACTTATTTTTGGGTGACGCTCGTCGTTACAATTGCAGTAACAGCCATTACCGTGAGAATTCGGCCATTATCCAAAATCAAAGATGAGTATTATGAGGGAGCAACTCCGCAACCGGAAGCTGAAATTACTGGAAGTCGTTTTGTGGCAGCGTGGAGTGAAGCGAAGGGTACAGTGGCTGATTCGCCAGATTTACTCGAGAATATCCGAGTGAATGTAAAGGATGGCCTGATGATAGCGATGGCTATTCTTCCGTCCGTTTTATCGATTGACTTACTGGGATTGGTGTTGGCTGAATTTACGCCTATATTTGATTGGATCGGATATATCTTTTATCCCTGCACATTAGCCTTACAGCTACCGGAACAGATGCTCATTGCAAAGGCAAGTGCACTTGGCATTGCGGAAATGTTCTTGCCGGCATTATTAGTGACGGAATCTGTACTCATCGTGAAGTTTGTTGTCGCTGTTGTCTCAGGATCGGGCATAATTTTTTCTCGGCATTCATCCCTTGTTTTGTATCGATGGAGATTCCAATTTCAATTCATCAGCTCGTCACACATTGAGTTATAAGGGTCATTTTAACACTTATTATTGTGACGCCAATAGCTTATTTACAACTTTATAAGAGTTAAAATAGAAAGAAGGTTGTATGGAAAAGTCGTAGGCATTCAGACTTTTCCGTGTAGCCATTTTTGTGTTAGACAAAGTTTTTTTCTTATTATAAAGTTTGTCGACATGTCATTAGTGAATCTTACATACCTATTACTATGTTTAAAAGATGATCTCAATCATTCTCTTTCACATTAAATGATGCATGGCATTTATTAGTCCGTTTACTAGTCTCATCGGTGATGTTTGCAAGCACGATAATGTATATATTGCTTCTGATGTAAGTGTTCGTGCAGATGAAGGAACACCTTTTATATTGGCTCTAATGTTAGTCTTCAAGACAGTGTAATTTTACATGGGCTATTGAATAAATAAATTTCTTTGGGCAGTAGTAGCTATTCAATCTTTATTGGATACATGAATTTTTGTATTTCTAATTTGTGTTCTTTAACTACAAAGAGGTATAATTCGCAAAAAGAATTTGCAGTAAATCTTAAACTGGTATGGTTAAATAACGCACTTTTTTTTGAAAAAGGGTATGATATCCAAAATGGCGAAGTAAGTTTAAATGTATCTTATCAATGGAGGTTTTAAAATGTACGCACAAGTTAATGGAATTAAGCTGTTTTTTGATGTAGAAGGAGCTGGGTTTGTACCTGAAGGGCCAATAATGAGGGGAAAACCGGTTTGTTTTGTACTGCACGGAGGCCCGGGGGGGGACCATACAGTCTTTAAGCCAGCATTGAGTCCTCTGACGGAAGAAATGCAACTCATTTATATCGATAATCGGGGAAGCGGTAGATCTGAAAGAGGCTCACAATCTACATATACATTGAAAAATAATGTTGAAGATATAGAAGAACTAAGAAAATACTTAGGGTTAGATGAAATTGTTCTATTGGGCCAATCCTATGGGGGAATGGTTGCTTTGGAATACGCTAAAAAATATCAAGAAAACGTAAAGTCATTATTGCTTGTTGTAACGGCACCGAGTAGTACCTTTACTGACAAGGCAAAAGAAATTGTGAATCAAAAAGGGACGCCTAAACAAAAAGAAATGGCACAAGTACTATGGGATGGTGCATTTACATCTAGCGAGCAACAAGAACAGTATTATGAAATTATGGCTCCCTTATATTCATATAGCCATAAAGAGTCGGTCGAGGAAAACTTATCAAGAGAAAATGCAAGTAAGAGATCTAATCGCTCTTATGAAGCATTAAATGAAGGATTTGGTGGTTTTTTAAGAGACTATAATGTAGTAGACTTTTTACCATCTATAGACGTACCCACATTAATTATTGCCGGAAGACATGATTGGATTACACCAGTTGAGGGTTCTATCTTTATGAATGAACAGATACCAAACAGTCAATTGGTTATTTTTGAGGAAAGCAGTCATGGAGTAATGAAAGATGAGCATGAGAAATTTATAGCAACGGTTAAAGATTATGTGAAGAACCATATTAATTAAGCAAAAGATGGAGAAATCATTGAAAAGTCGACCAGAGTAGAGGGATCTAAACTCTGGTCGACTTTTATAGTTAGGAGGAAAATACGCATTTACCATTTATAAATGTTGAGTGGACACTTGTTCTCAAGTCAAAGGGATCTCCGTTCCAAATAACGAAGTCTGCATCTTTACCTTCTTCGATTGAACCTACACGATCACCAACTCCAATGTGTTTAGCAGAGTTCAACGTAATCGCTTCGAGTGCTATCTGTTCTGAAAGTCCGTTCTTTACAGCTAGAATTGCGCTCGTTCTTAAATGTTCAATACTAACTACTGGATGGTCTGTAGTTATTGAAATTTGGACACCTTCGTTAACAAGTTCTACTAAAGTATTCCAACCTTTATCTTTAAGTTCTTGTTTTGACCTTGTAGACATTGTTGGACCTACGGAAACCATTACATCGTGTTTCGCGATGAAACTTGAAATTTTATGTCCTTCTGTACAATGTTCTATTGTCATGTCGATGTTGAATTCTCTTTTAATTCGTAGGGCTGTTGCAATATCGTCGGCACGATGGGCATGGACTCTTAAAGGTATTTCTTTCCTCAAAACTTTTGCTATATTTTCTAATCCAAGATTTCTTTCAAAAGTATCACTTTCAGATTTATTTATATAGTTGAGGCCTTCAATTAGTTTTTCTCTTAGGCGACCCGCAACTCCCATTCTGGTGGAACCGGCTCTCCCTTTTTCACCATGGAATTTTTTCGGATTTTCACCCGTCGCTGCTTTTAAACCGGATGGATTTCTAATAACCATTTGATCGACCACATTGCCTATGGTTTTTAATACCACCATTTCTCCGCCAATAATATTGGCGCTTCCTGGCATAATTTGTACGGTAGTGACACCCGAATTCCTTGCATCTTCAAATCCTTTATCACTTGGAAGTATTCCATCCAAAGCCCTCACTTCTGGCGTAACTTCTGAACTTAACTCATTAAAATCGTGTCCATCGCGACCTCCACCTTCTTCATTTACGCCTAAATGAGTATGTACATCGATTAAACCGGGGGTCACTATATTTCCTCGTGCATCAATGACTTCCGCTCCTAAAGGAATCTCCAAAACTTTTCCAATGGATATAAATTTTCCGTTTTTTATCAACATCATGCCCTCTTCAATCGTTTTAGATGAAACAGTGACTATTTTAGCATTTTTTATAATTAACATCTAATATCCTCCTTTAATAATTTGAAAATTTATTGATTTCTGAAAGGTTTGTATATATACTAACCTATAACATATCTTTTTACGATACAAAACTTAGAATTTTGTATTGTTTTGAGTCCTTATTTGCATAATAGTCCTTTTTATAGGTATTAAATTTGAAAATTTATACAGAAAGTTGGTGGATGGTGAAAAGTAGTATAGATGATTTAGATAAAAATATTATTAAGTTATTGTCAAAAGATGGACGCATGTCATTTAGAGATTTGTCGAAACTCCTTGAGGTAACAGAAAAAACAATCAGAATGAGATATATGAATTTAATTGATAGCGGTATATTGGAAATTGTAGGTAAAATAAACCCCATCACAATTGGGTTAAAGGAAGGGGCTATTATTCAACTTAAAATTAAAGCAAACGGCTTATATAAAGTAATTGCAGACTTAAAAGAGATCCAGCATATCAGATATATCACAGTTACTACGGGAGATTATCCTCTTCTAATTCAAGTTGCAGCGGCAAATCAGGAGCAGATAACGGAGTTGATTCTTTCGTTATATGAACATAGTGAAGTTACTGAACTTAACACTATGATTCAATTAGAAGTATCAAAAAGTTCATATCAAGTAAACTGAATAATTGATGTATAAGTGAACGGAGGGGGAAATTCGAATGTATATATTGAAGCGGTTTTTCACAATGATTTTAACGATATGGGTTATTACAACTTTGACATTTGTGATGATGAAGTTTATTCCGGGTGATCCATTTGCTTCTGATGCTGACGTATTGCCAGAGGAAGTTTTAAATAACATGAGGGCAAAATATAATCTGGATAAACCAATCCCGGTACAGTATGTGCTATACCTAAAGGATTTAGTTACGCTGGATTTAGGCCCATCTATACAATCCCGAACAAGATCGGTAAATGACATCATTTTATCTGGGTTTCCCCCTTCAGCATTACTAGGAGCTCAGGCACTCGTCATCGCACTTGTTTTTGGGCTATTCCTCGGAATAATTGCAGCACTCTATCATAATCGGTTCATTGATTATTTTGCGATGATCGTA
The DNA here is from genome assembly GCF_038620285.1 of Sporosarcina sp. FSL K6-1540. NCBI lineage: Bacteria > Bacillati > Bacillota > Bacilli > Caryophanales > Caryophanaceae > Sporosarcina > Sporosarcina sp. FSL K6-1540. Next base: position 831,293 of record NZ_CP152018.1, on the reverse strand, counting down.
GCAATTATTGGAATATCAATCCCAAGTTTTATTTTAGCTCCGTTGTTGATAAAGTTCTTTGCTGTAGAGTGGGAGCTATTTCCAGTTGCGACCTGGGGAACTTGGAAACATACAGTGCTACCATCAATCGCATTAGCTTCCATGCCTCTTGCGGTCGTTGCCCGATTTATGAGGTCGAGTATGATTGAAGTTATGAATGCGAATTATATTAAAACTGCAGATGCAAAAGGGTTAAGTACAGCCGGAATCGTTATCAAACACGGCATTCGTAATGCAATTCTGCCAGTTGTATCTTTTATTGGTCCCTTATTCGCATCGCTGATTACTGGAACGTTTGTAATTGAAAAGATTTTTGCTATCCCTGGCATTGGCCGTTATTTCGTAGATAGTATATTTAATCGGGATTATCCGGTCATCATGGGAACAACGATCTTCTTCAGTGTTATTTTGGTAGTTACACTTTTCCTAATAGATATCTCATACAGACTTATTGACCCTAGAATTAGTCTTACAAGTAAGGAGGGATAACGTGGTAATTAAACAAGCTGAAAATGCCTTATTTACTCCTGTGGATCCTAGTAAAAAGGTAATTGATGATATTCAACGTCCTAGTTTAAGTATATGGAAGGATACATTTCTAAGTATCGTGAAAAACAAGTTAGCATTATTAGGATTCTTTTTATTAGCAATTATTGTATTCCTAGCTTTATTTGGACCGTCAATGGTGCCGTATTCTCCTTCTGAGCAAAGTCTTACAAAAACGAACATGCCTCCTTCAGCGGATCATTGGTTCGGAACGGATAATTTAGGCAGGGATATGTGGGCAAGGTCTTGGTATGGAGCTAGGGTTTCCCTAATAATCGGTATTGTAGCAGCCCTTATCGATCTGATATTAGGAGTAATTGTCGGTGGCGTTTCCGGGTATATGGCTGGTCGCGGAAAGAAAGGCGATCGCATTGACGGTATATTGATGAGAATTGTTGAAGTGCTTTACGGAATTCCATATTTATTAATCGTTATTTTATTAATGGTTATCATGGAGCCAGGAATAACAGCTATTATTATTGCCCTGTCCGTTACGGGATGGGTCGGTATGGCCCGAATAATTAGGGGACAAATCCTCCAATTGAAATCGCAGGAATATGTCCAAGCTGCGGAAAAATTGGGTACATCTCACACGAAAATTATTTCAAGACATCTATTGCCAAATACGATGGGGATTATTATTGTCAATTTAACATTTACTATTCCGACAGCAATTTTTGCAGAATCATTTTTAAGCTTCTTAGGATTAGGAGTTCAAGCGCCGTTTGCGAGTTGGGGGACGATGGCGAATGACGCGCTAGGTGTTATTTTAAGTGGTCATTGGTGGAGACTCTTCTTCCCAGGTTTCCTAATTTCACTTACTATGTTTGCATTTAACGTTTTTGGAGATGGTATTCAAGATGCATTAGACCCAAGAGATAGAAAGTAGGGAGGTGTACGAATGGAACAATTATTGGAAGTGAAAAATTTGAAAGTGAATTTTAGAACATACGGTGGTGAAGTTAAGGCTGTTCGTGATGTTTCATTTCACATTAACAAAAGTGAAATCCTTGCTATTGTAGGTGAAAGCGGGAGCGGAAAAAGTGTCACCGTACAAACAATAATGGGCTTATTGCCGACAAGCGTTGCCGATATAAAAAGCGGTTCTATTCATTATAAAGGGCAGAACCTATTGAAATTAAGGAAAAGTGAATTACGGAAATTAAAAGGTTCCAAAATCAGTATGATCTTTCAAGATCCAATGACCTCTCTTAATCCGACGATGAAGATAGGATCCCAAATAGCAGAAGGCTTGATCATTCATCAAAAAATAAGTAAACAGGATGCGAAAGCACAAGCTATAAATATGATTAAACTAGTAGGAATACCTAATCCAGAGCAGCGTTATGACCAATATCCTCATGAGTTTAGTGGTGGAATGCGTCAGCGGGTGATGATTGCAATTGCATTAGCATGTAAACCTGAATTGCTAATCGCGGATGAACCAACAACGGCACTGGATGTAACGATTCAAGCACAAGTGCTGAAATTAATGATTGAGTTGAAAGAAAAAACAGATACGGCCATTATATTAATCACACATGATTTAGGCGTAGTTGCTGAAACTGCTGAAAGAGTAGCGGTCATGTATGCAGGGGTAATTGTGGAAACAGGGACAGTTCATGAGATTTTTGAAAAACCAAAGCACCCCTATACTTGGGGGTTAATGGAGTCTATTCCGGATTTCAATAGCACAACGAAGGAAAGATTAATTCCAATTGAAGGTTCACCCCCTGACTTATTTGCCCCACCAAAGGGATGTCCATTTGCACCAAGATGTAAATATGCAATGGATATTTGCATTGACCAAATGCCCGTAGATTATGAAATTAGTTCAAGTCATTTCGCGAAATGTTGGCTAAATGATGAGCAATCACCAAATGCTGAAGAAGTTCTTGCGTTAGGGAGGTATTTATATGGGTGAAGCGTTAGTAGAAATCGGGAATTTAAAAAGATATTTTCCCGTTGCAGATAAAAAAACGGTCAAAGCTGTTGATGATATTTCAATAAGTATTTATAAAGGTGAAACGCTTGGGTTAGTTGGAGAGAGTGGAAGCGGGAAATCTAGTCTCGGGAAATTAGTCGTCGGATTGGACTCGCCTACTTCCGGATCAATCTTATTCGAAGGAAAAGAGTTTACTGGATTAAATAAGAAAGAACAACGTGAAATGAACCGTGAAATGCAAATAATATTTCAAGACCCGCATGCGTCATTGAATCCGAGAATGAGAATCGGTGAAATTATTGCGGAAGGCATTGATGGTTACAAATTGGCCAAAGGAAAGAAAAGACTTGAAATCGTTTATAGTTTGCTGGAAAAAGTCGGGCTCCGACCCGAGCATGCTCACCGGTACCCTCATGAATTTAGTGGGGGACAAAGACAGCGTATCGGGATTGCAAGAGCGCTAGCCGTTCAACCCAAGTTTATTGTGGCGGATGAACCAATTTCAGCTTTAGATGTTTCTATACAAGCGCAAGTAATCAACCTATTAGAGGACTTAAAAGAAAAAGAGCAACTGACTTATTTATTCATTGCACATGATTTAGGAATGGTCAAACACATTAGTGACCGCATTGGAGTAATGTATTTGGGGAAGATGATGGAGTTGGCTAGCAGTGATGATTTGTTTAAAAAGCCTTTGCATCCTTACACACAAGCGTTAATGTCGGCGATTCCCATTGCTAATCCTAGTTCGATTAAGCGAGACCGTATTGTCCTTAAAGGAGATCCTCCGAGTCCAGTCAACCCGCCTAGTGGGTGTCGATTTAGAACACGTTGTGCGCATGCAATGGATATATGTGCAAAAATCGAACCTCAATGGAAGGAGGTGGAAGATAAACACTGGACAGCATGTCATTTATATTCTTAATTGTGACATTTTAGAAAAAAAGGTTACAACAATACGTATTTTTACAAACATAAGGGAGGGTTATTAAATTGAAGAAAATTTTATTATTAATGATTACTATCCTAGCACTCTCAGCTGTTCTTGCTGCATGTAGTGATAAAGATAGTAGTGACACTAGTGATTCATCATCCAAAAAAACAGAAAAACAAGAAATTGTAGTAAACGCGGGAAGTGAGCCTCCAGCAATTGACCCGGCATTAGCAACAGATACAACGTCAGGTTGGGTTTTAGACCATATATTTGAAGGGCTCTACACACGTGATAAAGATGGGAAAACAGTTCCAGGATTAGCAGAGAAAACAGATGTTTCAGAGGATGGGAAGACGTACACATTCACAATTCGTGATGGTGCAAAATGGTCTGACGGAAGTCCATTGACAGCTAATGATTTTGAATTTGCTTGGAAACACGTTCTTAATCCCGACACGGGAAGTTCTTTTGCATTCTATTTGTATTATTTAGTAAACGCGGAAGAGTATAACAAAGGAAACGTTGAAGCAGAAGATGTTGGCGTAAAAGCATTAGATGAAAAAACATTAGAAGTAACTTTAAACGAGCCACTTGGTTATTTTGAAACATTGTTAACAATGTGGACATTTTATCCAATAAAAGAAGAACTAGTTGCTAGCAATGAAAGTTGGTCTGCTGAAGCCAAAACATATGTAAGTAATGGGCCATTCAAAATGACAGCTTGGGAACATGACAGTGAGGTTGTTATTGAGAAAAACGATGAATACTATGATAAAGATAGTGTGAATTTGGACAAAATAACATTCAAAATGGTTAGTGAAGCAACAACATACTATCAAATGTACAAAACTGGGGAACTTGATTTCATTAAGAGTTTACCGACGGATGTAATTGAATCTGAAAAAGGTAATGAAGACTTTGAAATTGCCCCTTATTATGGAACATATATGTACATGTTTAACGTGGAGAAAGAACCATTTACAAATGAAAAGGTACGTAAAGCATTTGGTATGGCAATTGATCGTAAAGTTTTAACAGAAAATGTTACCTTAGCTGGAGAAATTCCTGCGTACGGAATGGTTCCAATTGGAGCTGATACGCCAGAAGGAGATTTCCGTGAAGTTGGCGGAGATTATTTTGAAGAGGATTTCGATAAGGCAAAAAAATTAATAGAAGAAGGTATGGCTGAAGAAGGTTGGACTACTCTTCCGGAAGTTACACTGTTATACAATACAGATGAAAACCATAAGAAAACCGCAGAAGCAGTTCAGGAAATGTTAAAGCAAAATATCGGTGTGGACATCAAGCTTGCGAATCAGGAATGGAAAACATATCTAGAAACAACGAAAACACATAATTTCCAAATGGCGCGTATGGGATGGGTTGGAGTGTTTGTAGATCCTGTAGTGAACTTAGATTACTATTTAGGGGATAGCCCGAATAACCGTACAGGTTGGATCAATGATGACTTTGATCGTTTAATGGCAGAGTCTAAAGTAGAACAAGATACAGCAAAACGCTATGAGTTACTTCATCAGGCTGAAGAAATTTTAATGGCTGACTTCCCAATGATGCCAGTTTACTTCTATACAAACACGTATTTAACGAACGAAAGTATTAAAGGCGCGGCTAATTATGTTAACCGTTTTCCATTCATGAAGTGGGCAGAAGTAACAGGAAAATAATAATTGAACAACCCTCTGTCTTTTTTGGTTGATAGAGGGTTGTTTTAAGTTAAATGAATTGCCAGAGGAGAAAATTATGAAGGTAAATGTTTTTATTGCTAGCTTTAGTTTTATCGTATGGCTGTTGATCAGTAAAGTAGGAAACCTGTCATTACTTGAGATTACTAATTTAACATTTATTGTAGGTCTTATAGCGTTACTTATTTATTCAGTTATCTATATAATTCAGTCTAAATTTCTGGATTTATTTACCAATGGATTTAAAAAGATAAACTATTTAATATTTCCGCAATCCAGGTCTTCGAAAAGAGCGGAAGAACTTGCGGAGAGCGATTATAAACTGAACGAATGGAAACTATCTGTTAAAGAAGTGATGAAAAGATTGGCTGCTGTTATTTCAGTTACCACTTTAGGTATTTCGTTAGTCTGTTTAGCGTTGGATTATTGGATTATATAAAAATGAAGAGGTGTAAAAATGGAAGAGAAACTCTCGCTTTATTTGAATATAGTTAACGGTTATGGCCCGGCTGTAATACCAGGAAAAAACAAATTCACTTTTCTAAGTAAAAAAACTGGAATGCCTCAAGCATATATTTGGAATGGCAATGACGACACTGTACAAGCATTCGGTGATTTTGCAGATCGAATCATGTCTGCATTCCATTCACCATCTGGAAGTCGAACAATAATGGGAATGGACTTTAAAGGGAATGAAAAACAACAATTCTATTTGGTGGATGAAGAAGGGAACTATGAAGAACTTGTTTTATCACCAAATCATTTTCATAACTTTGGTGGCTGGTCCTCTGATGAAAGTAAAGTTATGTATTCAAGTAATCGACGAAATAGTGGTTGCTTTGATATTTTCGCCCTTGACCTTGTCACAAGGAAAGAAGAAATGATATTTGAATACGATGGAAATTGTATGCCAATTTGTTGGGTGAATGAAAGCCATAAGGATATTGTAATTAGTATTCAAGAAACAAATATTGATAGCTCATTTTATATTTTAAATATTGATACAAAAGAATTGACGAAAATAGGACCTGATAGTGGATTTGCAAGATATCAATCCTTAGTGTTATCGAAGGATGGAAAAACTGGATATATTTTATCAGACTTTGAAATGGACCATTTAGCCGTTTACCGATTTTTTATCGATCAACCTGGGAAATTGGAAAAGTTATTACATGAACCTCTATGGGATATAGAAGAAATATCCTTGTCGTCTAACATGGAAACGCTTCTCGTGAATGTAAATGCAGGTGGAACTTCGATTATTAAAAATTATAACCTTCTAACAAACGATGTTAACCAGGTAGAAGGCGTCCCGCGCGGGGTAATTGATTCGTTTAGTTGGATGGATAACAATCGTTTTATATTCGCGCTAAAAAGTGCTACTATGCCCGGTGATATTTGGGCATACGATGTACAAGAGAAGAAAGCCGAACGACTAACGTATTTTGGGGTGTCAGAAGAAATAGAGCATCTTTGGATACAGCCGGAAGTATGTAAGTTCAATTCCTTTGACGGTTTAGAAGTACCTTATTTTTATTATTCCAAGGAACAAAAACCGAAAGCTACTGTTATTTATGTACATGGAGGACCCGAAAGTCAAATCAGGGCTGATTTTAATCCTGTTATTCAGTATTTAATCTCTAAAGGCTTCGCGGTAGTAGCTCCCAACGTAAGGGGGAGCATGGGGTATGGTCGAAAATATGTTCAGTTAGATGACGGAAGAAAAAGAATGGATGCTGTAGCGGATCTTGCGAGTTTAGTGGAAGATCTTGTACAGTCTAAATCGATAGACCGCCATAAAATTGGAATAATGGGCAGAAGTTATGGGGGATTCATGGTGCTAGCCGCCTTAACTCACTATCCGCAATTGTGGGCAGCAGGTGTTGATATTGTTGGAATTTCTCACTTTAAAACTTTTTTGGAGAATACAGGCCCTTGGCGTAGAAAGTTAAGAGAATGTGAATATGGAACACTCGGAGTGGATGATGAATTTTTTGAAGAAATTGCACCTTTAAATCATCTGGCTCAAATTCAAGCACCTTTGTTAGTCTTTCATGGTCAAAATGATACGAGAGTTCCAGTTAGTGAAGCGGAGCAACTAACAAAAGAAATGCGTGAAATGGAAAAAGACGTTGAATTAATCATATTTGAAGATGAAGGTCACCAAACTGAAAAATTAGCCAATCATATTACAATGAATACAAAAATTGTAGAGTTCTTTAATCATAACTTTGAGAATTTGGAGGGGTTCATTCATGAGGGAAAAGCAAGTAATGGAATTGTCAAAACAAGAATATAATTTATCCACTGAGGTGCAAGAAGTTTACAAATTACTCCGTACAAATTCCCAAGTCGAAAAAGGACTTTCTTTTTTAGAGAAAGATAACGATTTTACAACAAATGAACAGATTGAACTTACAGCCATACAAGCACCTACATTTCAGGAAGAAAATCGTGGTATATACTACCAAAATAAATTAAGAAACTTAGGAATTGAGAATGTCGAAATAGACGAGGTTGGTAATGTATTTGGAATCCGTACGGGAACAGGTAAGGGCCCAACTTTAGTTTTGTGTGCCCATCTGGATACAGTATTTCCGGAAGGAACGGATACTGTCGCAAAAAAAATAGACGGGAAAGTATTTGCTCCTGGAATTGCTGATGACGGCAGAGGGTTAGCTTCTGTACTTACAATAATAAGGGCTTTGAACGATGCCAATATTCAAACAGAAGGAGACTTGCTTGTAGGTGCTACAGTGGGTGAAGAGGGACTAGGAGATTTGCTAGGTGTAAAAACCTTTTTTGAAAATCGGAATGATATTGATGGGTTTATTTCTATCGAACCAGGTGAACCCGATCGAGTAATCTATTTAGGAACAGGTAGTAAAAGATATAAAGTTTCATATCGAGGACCGGGGGGACATAGTTTTGGAAACTTTGGAACGCCAAGCCCCATTCATGCACTTGGAAGAGCAATTGCGAAAATAGCTTCTTTAGAAGTACCCGTTAACCCAAAAACAACTTATAATGTGGGCTTAATTAACGGAGGTACTTCTGTCAATACAATAGCTGAAGTGGGTGAAATGGTTATTGATTTGCGTTCTAACTCTCAATACGAATTAGTGGCTTTAGAAGAAAAAGTAATAAATATCATCAAAGAAGCCGCGCAAGAAGAAAATCTTCGCTGGGAAAAAGAAAACGACATAACTGTAGATATAGAACTAGTAGGTAATAGACCAGCAGGTACTCAAAAACCAGATTCTATCATAGTACAAGCTTCAGTCGCTGCTACATCTGTCATTGGCTTTGAACAAATCTTAAGTGAAGCAGGTAGTACCGACTCTAACATTCCAATCAATCTTGGAATACCCGCCATTACTCTTGGCGGTGGTGGTGATTCGGGGGGGCATCACACACTGAAAGAATATTACGATCCAACAGATGCTTTCTATGGTGTACAACAAATATTTTTAACTATTTTAGGACTTGTGGGACTGAAGGAGGTCACTCTACCTCTACTCTCAAAAATAGAAAGTGGAGACTAATCAACTCTTGGCGAACAGTTTGTGGTTAAAATAAAATGTGAAATAGTTACGTTGTATTCCTATGTGTAATAACGTTCAGATTGTTAAAAATAAGCGAAACAAAAATGAAAACCAAACAATTTTATGAATGGTTGGTTTCTAACATACTCTATCCATTCTCACATATAAGTTATTATATTGACGACGGCGATGATCGGACTACTGGGGGCAACAGCAATGGGGGGGCTGTCGGAGGTGGGGGAATCGGCGATTTAGCCATTTCTTACGGTTACCAGAGATTTGATTCTTTTATTATGATTGTCACTGTCATAGTCTAAATTATTTTCGTTCAAATTATACAAACCATCGGGAACTGGCTCGCAGCTAGAGCCAGACGGAAAAGTTAGGGGGCTGCCTGGAAAACGTACTATAATCGTATATAGAAAAAAGACGAAGCCGACCATATCAATGTTTTGGTCGGCTTCGTCTTTCTACTTTCCAATTAAACTACCTTCATTATAATGCCCTGCCCGTCATAGTCCAAATCGAAATGCTGTTTCTTCCGAGTGATTGAAAAATCGATGGGGAGTTGAGCTTTTAAAACGATTGCTGTCGCCTTCCTGCAAGATGATTTCTTGATATCCCGATGGCTAGTTGTCGGAATAGTGTCCGAATTAACTGGATAACTGTCACCCAGTTAATTCATAAAACTCATGTTGTATTAAAATGCAATATACTCTATAATTATAACTAGACATTGTAACTATAGGAGTGAATGCTATGAACAGAAAAAATATAATTATTATAGGCGCAGCAGGAAGGGATTTCCACAATTTCAATACGTTTTATCGTAATAACGAAGAATATCGTGTTGTTGCTTTTACGGCAACACAAATTCCTGATATCGATGGACGTAAATATCCTAGTGAATTAGCTGGTGAACTATATCCAGAAGGTATTTCTATTTATTCAGAAGACCAATTGCCAGCGTTAATTCAAGAGTTGGAAGTTGACGAATGCGTGTTTGCATATAGTGACGTAAGTTATGAATATGTAATGGGCATAGGTGCGATTGTGAATGCAGCGGGTGCTAACTTCACACTGCTAGGACCAAAAGGCACGCAGTTAAAAAGTAATAAACCTGTCATTTCTGTTTGTGCTGTACGAACTGGAACCGGGAAAAGTCAAACGTCACGGAAGATTATTGAAACGTTACTTGAGCATGATTTAAAAGTCATTGCAGTTAGACATCCTATGCCTTACGGCGATTTAAATGCACAGCGTGTTCAGCGCTTTGCAACAGTGGAGGACTTAAAGAAACATAATTGTACGATCGAAGAAATGGAAGAGTATGAACCACATGTGGAACGTGGGAATATTGTTTATGCTGGTGTAGATTATGCAGATATTTTAGCAGCAGCTGAAAATGATCCAGCTGGTTGTGACGTTATTTTATGGGACGGGGGAAATAATGATTTCTCGTTCTTTAAGCCTGATTTAGCCGTTACTGTCTTGGATCCACATCGCCCAGGTCATGAGTTGAAATACTATCCTGGCGAAGTTAGTTTGAGAACAGCCGATGTTGCCATCATTAATAAAGTTGATAGCGCAACAGCAGAATCCATTCAAATCGTGGAAAATAATATTAAACTCGTAAGTCCTAAAAGTAGCATTATTAAAGCTGAATCAAAGATTACAGTCGATCACCCAGAACTTATTATCGGTAAACGTGTATTAGTCGTTGAAGATGGCCCGACATTGACACACGGAGAGATGAAAATTGGTGCGGGAACAGTTGCAGCCGAACGTTTAGGTGCGAAGGAAATCATTGACGCACGTCCATTTGCAGTTGGTACAATAGCAGAAACGTTCAACAAATATCAACATATCCAAAACGTCCTTCCAGCGATGGGATACGGCGAACAACAATTGAAAGATCTTGAAGAAACCATCAATAATGCTGACTGTGATGCCGTGATCATTGGAACACCGATGGATTTAACTCGAATTATTTCGATTAATAAACCTTGTACACGTGTACACTATGATTTAGATGAAGTGGGTAGTCCGAATTTAAGCGATATTTTAAAAGGTTTTATCCAAGAACATAAACTTGTGAAGTAAACAAATTACAGGTACCTATTTTGAAAATACACTTCAATTTTATAATAAAACAATTAAAATCAGACAAATTGGCGACTGTCTGATTTTTTTGTACGTTAATTTGTATATATGAATTGTTTACCAGTGTGTCTTGTATTCAGATGAAAAAATACCTGAGCAAGAGACATATTTCATCTCCTGCTCAGGTATATTCAGTAACTATCTCTTATAAAATATACATACCAATCACACCGCATAGTATACCTAGCAATACGACGGATCCTGCTACAAAAAACAAGACTCTTGTAGGGAACGATTTTGCAACTAACAACAGAGATGGCAGACTGATAGAGGGTAATGTGATTAGGAGTGCTGCAGCCGGACCACCACCGAGCCCAAAGGACATGAACGTTTGGATGATAGGAATTTCCGCAGCTGTCGGAATCACAAATAACATACCTGCGATTGCAAAAATGATAATTGTGAAAATGGTATTAGCAGACGCTTCGCTCACATGCGGGAATAACCAAACGCGAATTGCCCCCATCAATAGAACGGATAGGATATAGGCCGGAAGAATATACAAAGTCATTCTTCCTAAGCTTTTCATCCATCTGGAAATGAAGGATCCTGTCTCCTCGACATCCGCTTCTTTCATGATTTTATCGATATCGACTTGTTTTACTTCCGGCACGAAACGATTGGCCAGATAGCTGACGCCGAAAGTTAAAATAACACCGAACACCAGTCGGAGTAAAGTAAACTCCCAAGACAAAACAAATGTCATGAAAATCAGTGTGGCAGGGTTCAAGGTCGGGTTGCCAAGCCAAAAAGCAAGGCTAGCCCCTACGGAGACATTTTTCTTGCGCAGTCCGACAGCAACTGGTGCAGCACAACAGGTACACATCATGCCTGGAAGTGAAGATAGGCCCCCAATTGCCGTGCTACCAAAAGAAGTTTTTCCAAGCACTCTGAGTAACCAGTTTGCCGGCAATAATACCTGTACCAAAGATCCCAATAGAATACCCAGAACAGCTGCTTTCCAAACGGAATTGAAATAGATCAAAGCATAGGACCAAGCGCCTTCCCAAGAGAAAGATCCTGACTTAGCCGGATCCCCCAAAATGGAATCCCCGATTGAATGAGAATTAATGGCCAAGATGCTTTTGCTATAATACGGCACCCATTTCAAGTAGGCCAATCCTACAATGGCAATCAACAAAAATATCAAAATATAAACAATCGTCCTTTTGGAACGGGACGATTGAGAAGGTAATGAATGATTCATCTGTACATCTCCCATGAAAATAAAATAACTAGCTAATTATAGCACTATATTAAACAAGAAATTAACTATTTTTTCCTTTGTGTTTTTTTGTGCAATTGTAGTGTGCAACAAAGCCCGGAATGTGTGCAACCAATCTCGGGAAGTCTACAACAAATCCGGTGAAGCGACCAACAAACGGGGAGGTGTCCAACGAAACTCTCGAAGTGTGCAACCAAGCCCAGAAAGTGTCCAACCAATCTCGAGAAGTCTGCAATCAATCCCAAGAAGTCTGCAACCAATTCGGGAAAGTGTCCAACCAATCCCAAGAAGTCTACAACCAATTGAGGAAAGTGTCCAACCAACAGGGAAGTATCCAACAAACTAATAGAAATCTCCAACAAATCCGAGAAAGTGTCAAACCTAAATTCAAGTACCTATGCGTGAAAAAATCAAGAATAACACTGTGATTTTATGATAATACAATCAAAATTAGGTTTATGGATGACTGCCTGACTACATAAGGAATTGAACCTGAAATATGAGATGAAATAAAACATTATTTGTTGGAAATCTGGGTATAGATATATTGTAGTAAGCTCCATACATAAGGAATAGATTTAAGAATAGGGAGTGTCAAATTTGAAAAAGATTAAGTCTTTATTAGTTATATCATTACTTTTAAATATCATTTTGATTGGAGTGGGAAGTGTTGGAGTGTCTAAAATAGGCGGCATTGAATTCATTAAAAAACAAATGCAACCGGCACCTTCCGGAAAAGGAACTTCAGATTATTACTTCACGAAAAAAAGTATCTTCGATCAGTCCGATGTTAAAGATGTACATAAAATATTCATTGGGGACAGCATTACAGATTATGGAGAGTTTCAGGAATACTTCCCTAACGAGGTTGTACTAAATAGAGGAATTAGAAACGACGTGTCAAAAGGAGTATTGAATCGAATACAGGAAGTGGTTAATCGGAACCCTAAAGAGGCATACCTTATGATTGGCGTTAACGATATTCGGTACTCCAAAGGTAGTAAGAATTTCGAAAAACACATAACTGCGATTGTGAATTCTTTCAAAGGTGAAAACAGTAAACTCTTTATACAATCCATACTTCCAGTAAATAACGAGCTGTTTGGTAATGAAGTATCTAATAAAAAAGTAAAACAATTTAATGAAGTATTACAAAGAATTGCTGAAGAAAACGGAATCGAATACATTGATTTACATTCTAGTTTCGTGGACAAGAACGGGCAATTGGATGAGAAATTCACAATTGATGGGATTCACTTAAATGGGGAAGGGTACAAGATTTGGGTGGATGCTCTAAGTTGAAAATGATAATTTCAAACCTGTGAGATACTATTTTAGATATACACTACAATTTTATAATAATACAATGAAAAACAGACAAATTAGTGAATGTCTGTTTTTTTATATTTGTTTTCGCATAAGTGATATTTTTGTCTTTTTGTCAAGCACGGTATCTTTCACTCGTTCGGGGAAGTATCTAACCATAGTAAGTCAATTGTACAGGAAAAAATATTTGGACCTGTGCATAGTGTGGTACATTTGGTAATGTGGAAGAAGCAATTGAATTAGCAAATGCCACTGATTATGGACTGGTTGCTGGTGTTTGGACTAAAGATATTGATATAGTACATTATGTAGCGATAGGCGGTGTTCAAATACCGTTTGGAGAATATAAGAATAGGCTCTAAAAAGGAGGTTTGAAATGAAAGCACTTAACAAAATTAGTAGTTTAGCTGGTAAACATTTTGCCCTTATAGTAATCGTGTTTTCAGTCCTAGCTTTTATGGTTCCAAGCTTGTTCTCTTCATTTGGTGCGTATATCACTATCTTACTTGGGGTCGTAATGTTCGGCATGGGACTTACGTTGAAAGCATCCGACTTTAAATTAGTATTTACCAATCCAATCCCTGTTCTAATAGGAATAGTCGCACAATTTTCTATCATGCCAACTATTGCATTTCTCATTGCTTATTCATTAAAATTACCGGCTGAACTTGCCGCTGGTTTGGTTTTACTTGGAAGTGTTCCTGGGGGTACTTCTTCAAATGTAATGGTGTATTTGGCAAAAGGAAATGTTCCTCTATCCATCACCATGACAAGTGTTTCTACATTACTGGCTCCAATTATGACGCCATTACTATTATTAATTTTTGCAGGTCAATGGTTGCCAATTGATCCAATGTCTATGTTTATGTCCATTATACAGGTGATCATTATACCGATTATATTGGGCTTATTAGTTAATAAATTCCTACCTACTGTTACTAGTAAAAGTGAATCTGTTTTACCTCTGATTTCCATTGTTGCGATTACCATTATTGTATCTGCAATTGTTGCAAACAATAAAGAAAATATTGCAACTGCAGGGATACTAGTGTTCGTAGCGGTCTTACTGCATAATGGATTTGGACTTTTATTGGGATACTATGCAGCGAAAGCTTTAAGACTATCTCGTCAAGACCAACGTGCAATATCGATTGAAGTAGGAATGCAGAACTCCGGTCTTGGTGTAGCTTTAGCTGCTGCATATTTCTCGCCACTAGCTGCATTACCAAGTGCATTCGCTTCCGCATGGCAAGTAATTACCGGAACTATTCTCGCTTCCTACTGGGCAAAACATGAAGTACCAAACGATACTAAAGAAATGCAACCACTTCACGATCCTTTCTCAGATGCTGAAGACCTATCAAAATAACATGAAAAAGAGCGCTTGATGAAGTATCAAGCGCTCTAAAACTATTGTTTATCTGTATGAAAAAATAAAGGATATTTCTTGATATAATCGAATAAATTCAACGAAAAGGAACTATGTAAAATCACGATGCAGCTAAAAAGTATTAAATTGAGTACATTGCACACAATTTAAACAATCACCAATGGGCTAAATCCCATAAAATAAAGGCAGTGATAAAGTTGCATCTACGTCTTTTTTTCACGGAAAAAGAAACTTCCTATCCCGAAAAAGTGGTACTCAACCAATGAATGGTTTTCCAAGGAAATGAGGGAAGCCTCCAACAAAACTATTGAAGTCTACAACCAAGCGCAGAAAGTGTCCAACGAACCCCAAGAAGACTACAACCAATTTATGAAAGTGTCCAACCAACAGGGAAGCCTCCAACAAACCTATGGAAGTGTGCAACCAAGCGCAGAAAGTGTCCAACGAACCCCAAGAAGTCTACAACCAATTTATGAAAGCGTCCAACCAACAGGGAAGTGTCCAACAAACCTATGGAAGTGTGCAACCAAGCGTAGAAAGCGTCCAACGAATCCCAAGAAGTCTGCAACCAATTCATGAAAGCGTCCAACCAACAGGGAAGTCTCCAACGAAACTATGGAATTGTGCAACCAAGCGCAGAAAGTGTCCAACGAACCCCAAGAAGTCTACAACCAATTCATGAAAGTGTCCAACCAACAGGGAAGGCTCCAACGAAACTATGGAACTGTCCAACAAACCACATAAACTCTCCAACCAACCCCATAAAAATAGAAAAAACCAAACATATTTACAAATGTCTGGTCTTTTCCATGTTTATTTAAATGTGTGAACTATATGCCTCCATATCAAGCCTATCAATCCTTCAGGCGCCAATAATCCCTACTCATTCTTAGCGAAAATCTCTCCAGCGATACCCATTGCTTGAACGGCCTTAGGGAAACCGACATATCCGGCACACTGGATTATGATTTCGATAATTTCATCTTTTGTGAGGCCGACGTTTAAGGCTGCCTGCAGGTGAACTTTAAATTGTTCAAAAGCTCCCTGTGTGATGAGGGAAGTGAGTGTTATGAATTCCCGTTCTTTAAGGGTAAGACCTTCTCTAGTGTAAAGATCACCAAAGCCGAAGGACACAATCATCTCCCAAAAGTCAGGTGAGATTTTTTTTATGCCTTCCATGCCTGTCCGTACTTCTTGCGAGAATAATTCTTCCATTGCATTTAAACCGTACTCATACCGCTTGTTATTTTCCATATTATTGCCTCCCCATTGTTGGTGGAATTTCATTTTCAAGAACTAATGCTTCAATTACGATCGGTTTGTTGGTTTCTTTAATCATATGTAACGCTTCTTTTATAGCTTCGGTTAGATCATAAGGGGTATGGCATGTAGTTGCTGTTAATCCCATTGATTCGGCAAATTTAGCTACGTCGAGTGGAGTTTCATAAATACCACCGATGGACGTGCCAATCATTTTTTGCATTCCTTTTTCCACCATGTCCAATCGTCCATTATTCAAAACGATGAACAGGACAGGGGAGTTATAGTTGTACGCTGTCGAAAGTTCCGTACCGTGCATGAACATACATCCATCACCAACTAAACAAATAATTGTTTTTTCGGGGGCTGCTAGTTTTGCACCTATGGAATAGCCGATTCCGTTACCCATCGCACCGAATATATCATCAAAGAAGAAAGTTCCTGGTTTGTAAATATCAAAGTATTTAATGCCGTAGAATGAATGGCTCCCATCATCTCCAAAAATAATTGCGTCATCTGGAAGCGTGTTACGCATCACCCGTAATACTTGGACTGCAGACATTCGCTCACCGGGCTGATTATCCTGAAGTGGGCTCAACTTAATTGGTAATAAAAAGGCTTCGCTGTTTGTTTCTGGTATATCCTTTAAAATCGCTGTTAGATTAGATTTAATGTCGCCAAGCACGGGAGTAGTTGGTACTTGAATTGATTTCCCGATAAAGGTTGGGTCATAATCAAAGTGGATGATATGCTCTGGATACATCGCTTCGGATAATCCAGCGATCGACATGTCACTTAATCTTGATCCGATGATAATAAGTAGGTCAACCTGCTCATTAAAGTATTCTGCTGCTTCCACGGTACCGCCCAATCCGAATGCTCCTAAAGAGAGCTTATGATTGGATGGAAATGTACCTTTTCCACCTGGTGTGGTGATGACAGGAATGTTCCAATGCTCAGCAAGATGCTGCACTTCTTCGTAGGCCTTGCTGGAATGAACGCCTTTTCCCAGAAATAGGAGGGGACGCTTGGCCGCATGTAGTTTTTCGAGTACATCATCGGTTTTGGGTGAAATCATTTCATGGGACACTGGAAATTCTAATTGAAATGGTTCGATCTCTTGAAGTAAAATATCAAACGGAATGGATAGATGCACAGGTCCTTTTACACCTGATAACGCTTTTTCAAGGGCATGCTGCAGGAATGGCTGTAGCATATCACCGCGCTCTACCCGTGCACTGAACTTGGTGACAGATTTGAACATATCCACAAGATCGGTACCGAATATGCTGGAGTCCTGACCCATTGCTTTTCCAGTATCTTTCAGTGAAGGGTGCCCTGTGATAATTAATAAGGGAAGATTGGAGGCTTTCGCCTGACCGGCGGCTGTCAGTAGGTTGGTCCCACCAGGCCCAGACGTACCAACTGCGACCCCGATCTTCTGATTCATTAAGGCATAGCCGGAAGCTTCAAACCCAGCGGCTGCTTCGTGTTTACTTAATACAAATTCCAGATCATGTTTCAATATCTCGAATAATATAGGGGATATTGCCTTTCCCGGAATGCCGAAAATATGATTAATACCCCAATATTTGAAATTCGCTACTAATACGGATGCAGTCGTTGTCATGCTGTTTGCTCCCCCTATTATCCTTATCGTACTAAATAAATTTCCTCGATTTCCTCAATTGGAAGTGGCTTGCTGAAGAAATAGCCTTGCGTTATATCACATTGGTGATTTGTCAGGAAGTCGAGCTGTTCCTTTGTTTCAACACCTTCTGCAATCACTTCCTTATGAAGGTTGTGTGCTAACGTGATAATTGCGTTTACAATAATGGCATCATTCGGATCGTTCATTAATTCACTAATGAAGGATTTGTCGATCTTAATATAATCAATCGGGAAGTTTTTAAGATAGTTCAGCGAGCTATAACCAGTCCCGAAATCATCAATACTGATGCCGATGCCGAGCGATTTCAGCTTATTCAATACGAGAATAGAGTATTCGTACTCCATAGCCATATATTCGGTGATCTCGACTACGAAATAGTGCGGGTCGAGTGCTGTACGTTCCAGAACTTCCTCCACAAATGTAATGAGATTTCTAGTAAGAAATTGCTGTGTAGATAGGTTAACTGCAACTTTTACAGGTACCATTCCAGCATCCTGCCATTTTTTGTTTTGGGAACATGCCTCATTGATAACCCACTCTCCAATTTGGGTGATCAATCCATTTTCTTCAGCCAGTTTGATAAATTTACCTGGAGGGAGCAGACCTAACCTTGGATGCTGCCAGCGAATTAATGCTTCAAACCCAATCAATTTACCGGTCTGGTTATGAATTTGCGGCTGATAATGAAGTACAAATTCATTATTATCAAGTGCTTTCCTTAAATCAATCTCGAGACTATATTCATCCATCATATCTTCTAGTAATTCGGAGGTGTGAACGACATAACGATTTTTACCTCGTGATTTTGCCTGATACATCGCATTATCTGCGTATACCATGAACCTCTCCATTGAAACGGGATAGGCGGGATAAATCGCAACTCCGATACTCGCTGTCGTATGCAACTCTTTCTTGCCGACTTGAAAAGGTTCATGAAACAGATTGAGTATCTCTTCGGCCTTTTTCGTCGGATAATCAGGACTACTAAAATCTGTAAGCAGGAAGATAAATTCATCACCACCCATTCGGGCAAGTACATCCTGTTCCCCAAGACAACCAGATAAACGCTCGCTTACTTTGGTAATGAGTTCATCCCCATATGAATGACCAAAGTTATCGTTAATGACTTTAAAGCGGTCCAGATCCATGTACAAAAGAGCCATAGTCCGATTTTGGCCTGCTTTTAGTCCCTGGATGATGATTGCTAGTTCCTTATTAATATATCGTCTGTTTGGTAGGTTTGTTAAATCATCATGATAGGCTAAGTAGTTATATTTTTCCTGCAGTCGGTAACGGTCTGAAATATCTCTGAACTGGCCGAAGGCACCAATCATTTTGTCTTCTTCATAAATAGGCTGGGCATCGAACAGGCAGACAACTAGGTTACCCGCGTTATCTTTAAATTTGATTTCTTCGTTTTCGAATATTTTTCCCTGTTCCAGTACTTCTTTAAAATAGTCTCCCGTTATTGACGATTCGCAAATATTTCTTCCTACAACCGATTCTCTGCTGTTATTCGATATTTTTTGGGCAAAATCATTAAACTCAGTAGTGATTCCAAACTCATCTGTAACAACAATCCCATTTCTTGTTCTGCTTAACATGATTTGATTCATAATATTAAGTTTTTTATTTTGTTTTCTTAATAAAAGTTCCCTTTCAATCGAATCAACCGCCTGGGTTAACATCGTAAGAAAAAGCGGGTTTTGAAATGAGATGGGCATCATGATGGACACACTACCAAGTAGGTTATTGTCATCAGTATAGTGAAATGCAGCCCCATAACACGCAATGTTATGAAGAAACGTATGATAATGTTGTTCGCCAATTAGACTGATTGGGTGTTTTTGTTGCAATGAAAGACTGACGACACTCGTGCCTGTATCTTCCTGGGTGAACAGGCTACTTAGTCTGATCCCAAATTGTTCGATGGTAGACTTTATAGTTTCATCTCCTTCAATTTCAAGAAGATAACCGTTTGCATCCGCAACAACAACGAGTATCGGCGTGCCCTTTAAGGAGTTCAGCAGCTTATTCGAGAAAAAACTCACAACTGATAGAATTCCACTATATGATTTTCTTTTCTCGGCAAACTCCACTTCGCTCAAAAAGTTCTTTGGCCTCGATACCTCATTCGGATCCATTCCGGACGCTTTGCACATTCTTTTAGACTCAGTAATATAGTATGGTTCCGTCATATTTAAGTTCCCCTCCCAATGTCCTTGCAAAAATTATATATTTCCTTGCCTGAATTAGTAGCTGGATTATTAATGAATAAGTAAAAAAATCCTTTTCTGCCGAGGTTAAATCAATAAAAATAACCAGTAGAAAGGATTCTTATAATACCAATTTTACCGTAATTTCAGCTTAATATCAATCTGAGTATTGGCATAGCAGCTAGCTATGCAACGCTACTATTAAATTATGCTAAAGTTGTATAAAAATAGAATGTAAATAAGACGAATTGTCTATTATTTCTTTTTTATATGCTCATTTAGTCATAGGGGATGGTTTGTCTCTTTGTCAAATGGAGGCAGTCTTTAAACATGTCTGCGACTATTTATCCCTTAAAGGTTATAAGTTCATGTCAGCGGTTAGTTGCCTGTTGAAGTAACTGTTGCGGTCTGATCTAACCGTCGATAAAGTGTCCAACCAAGCCGAGAAAATGTCCAACGAAACCCAAGAAGTTTACAACGAACCCATGAAAGTGTCCAACCAACGGGGAAGTCTCCAACGAAACTTTTGAAGTGTCCAACCAAGCCTAGAAAG
Source organism: Sporosarcina sp. FSL K6-1540 (assembly GCF_038620285.1). NCBI lineage: Bacteria > Bacillati > Bacillota > Bacilli > Caryophanales > Caryophanaceae > Sporosarcina > Sporosarcina sp. FSL K6-1540. The sequence goes on along the minus strand of NZ_CP152018.1, from coordinate 810,776 downwards.
TGTCTAACGAATCCCGAGAAGTCTGCAACGAATCCATGAAAGCCTCCAACCAACGGGGAAGTCTCCAACGAAACTTCCGAAGTGTTCAACCAATCCTAGAAAATGTCCAACCAATCCCGAGAAGCCTCCAATCAATCTATGAAAGAGTCCAATCAATGGGGAAGTCTCCAACGAACCCATGAAAGCGTCCAACCAACTCGGGAAAGTTTATTTAAATGTGTTGTTTTTAATGGTTCGGGTAAATACTATATAAAAAGGATATTTTTATCCAGAAAAATGTATGGGAAATAACCAAGTCGTTAAAAGTAAGAGAAATTAATTATGGACAGAGATAAGAAGGTGGAAATAATGAATATTCAGCTTGATAGTTTATAAAGTAATGTTGTTCAAGTAATGATAATTGGGTTATAGCTGCATCGAATTACGAAGTAAAAAGGAGATGGTATTAGATGAAAAACCGTTGGATATGGCAATGGCTTAGCTGCATTGTTGTTGTAGCAGTTGTGTCTCTCAGTGGACAAACAAAAGCTTTATCTCAATCGTTTAAAGATGTCTCACAAAACCACCCTTTTCGAGAAATAATTCAGAACATGCAAGTAAGGGGGCTGATTAATGGCTATCCGGATGGCTCGTTCAGACCAGACGAAACAATTTCACGTCAGCATGTTGCTCATTTATTGGATAAAGCATTAGCGTTAGAAGCGAAGACAGTCGCCGTTATTCGTTACAAGGATGTGCCTACGAATCATCCTTACTCAAATGCGATTTTAAAAGTTTCACAAGCAGGAATTTTCAGCGGAGACGTTAATGGGAACTTTAATCCTAACGCACCCATCACACGGGTACAGATGGCTAAAGTACTGGATCTGGCGTTTGAATTAAATATTAAATCCTTCAGCCATTATCGAGATGTAGGTAAAAATAATTGGGGGTTTCTGCACATACAGGCCCTCAATTCAAATGGGATTACAGTTGGAAATAAGGGCTATTTTAAACCGAATGAGCCCGTGACACGTGCCCATTATGCGGCATTTCTGCACCGTGCGTTAAAAATGCCTAAGGTTCCAATCCCTAATCCGAACCTCCCGCCGACGAAAGAGGAAATACTAAATTTAGTCTATAGATTGCCTGTTACAGTTGAAACTACTATTAATAATTCTAAGTTACAGTCGTCCCCGTTTAGCGCGGTTCGTACGGAACTATTGGAAACTGCAACGCAACCGTTAGTGGACTCAGACTTGAAGAATTACTATGCAAATATGTGTACGTATTGTGATATGGGTCTTTTTCCATCTCTAGCGGATGAAACAGATTACCGATTTGAAATTCTTGAAAACACGCCAAATTTAGTTAGGATTCGTACGGTTTCCTTTGATGCTCCGCTTGAAGACGCTGTTTATTTGGAGTATGGGTTTGAAAAACAATCGGGCAAGTGGAAACTGTCAATATTCGACTGGGATCACGTCGGGGCAGGAAGCTTTGACCTTACCAAAGAGGAAGCGCTTCAAATTGTGAAAAATGAGTATGCTAGCTATGCATCGTCGCCGGTACGAGTGACTTTTCTTAACGCCAAGTATGCCGATGTATATGATCCATACACGGACCAGGATTATCGTCGCCTTGTGTACCGAATGCAAGTGGAAACTGAAGAAGGAAGTTTCAATACCTTTTTCTATCCACATAGCGGATTGTTTGATCAAGAATAGACAGTGCATGAAAAGTGTCTCTACGTGACAATTTTCAGAAAATACACTACGCTTGTATAATAATAGAATGAAGATTAGACACTTGGTGAATGTCTGGTCTTTTTTTTGTATTTTTATTCAATAAGTTGATCGGTGAAATGAACAGTCACCAGTTCGACTCTGATACGATTACCGCGGTATTATCTAATCGTTTTTTATAAAGGGGGAGTATAATTGCTAACAAGAATTAATAAAAGGAAAAGATTAATGGCTTATCTGAACGAGGAAAAAAACTCTTATCCGCAAATATTTGAAAATTCTCCTGATATACTTCTCTTCGTTGTTGATCGAAAAGGGGTCATCGTCAGTATACGTGGAGGGAGTGAACTGATAACTGGAACTAAAGTAGAAGAATGCATAGGGGAAAAGTATAGTAACTTTGTTTATGAAGAAGATTTAGAAAGGGTAAAAGGCTACTTCGCCAAAGTTTTAAACGGAGAAGCTCAATATGTAAAATATCGAGTCATTAATGAACATGGTGGAGTCAGTCATATTGATGTAACGCTGACACCTATTCAAATGGAGAATAACGAAGTCTTAGGTCTTTATGGATTAACAAGTAATATTACTGTTGCACAAGAATTGAAGCAGGATATTCAAGAAATGCGCGAAAAACTTCAATCATTAATTCATTATTCTCATGAAATTATTGGCATCCTCGATTCAAAAGGAACAATTGTCTTTGAAAGCCCAGCAATTGAGGCTGTTCTTGGGTATGAAGTGGAGGAGATTACTGGGACAAACTTTTTTGACCTGATACATCCAGATGACCATCAACTGAAGAAGAGTAAATTCAAAGAGATTCTCAAGCGGCCTAATACTCCGTTCACAGTAGAGCTGCGATTAAAGCATAAAAATGGAGAATGGCGTGACTTTGAAGTTATCTATACGAATCTACTCCATGCCCCAAGTGTGAATGGGGTTATTTGTAACTTACATGACATTTCTGAACTGAAAAAGCAACAGCGCGAAATTCAATATATGGCTTACCATGATTATTTAACTGAGTTACCAAATCGACGAGCATTTGAAAATGGAGTGGATCTTGAAATAAGACTAGCGAATATTGATAAGAGAAAGTTCGCCGTTTTGTTCCTTAATCTAGACGGATTTAAGTTTTTAAATGATTCATTAGGTCATGAGGTCGGTGATCTGTTATTAATTGAAATTGCGAGGAAGTTAAAAAATACACTTAATAAAAATATAAAAATGATGGCCAGAATAAGTGGAGATGAATTCGCAATTTTAACTACAAACCTTCAAGACATTCATTCAATTGAACAAATCGCGAAGGATGCATTGCAAGTTTTTGAACAATCATTTGACATTAAAGGTTATAATCTTTTCATTACGACGAGTATTGGTATTAGTATTTATCCTGAATCGGGAGATGATACTGCTTCACTCATGAAAAATACAGGCTTAGCATTGTACCTTGCAGAAAAAGCGGGAAATAATAATTATCAAATTTATTCACCAACGGCCAATGTCGCTACATATAAGGTTTTTTCTTTAAGAAATGAGCTCAAGCAAGCGTTGCATGACAATCAATTTCTTGTCTATTACCAACCGATTGTTCATACGGGGACGAATCAAATTGTTAGTGTAGAAGCGCTACTACGTTGGAATCATCCAGTTTGGGGAATTGTTTCACCGGATGAATTTATTCCGCTGGCTGAGGAGTCGGGATTGATCACTCCAATTGGTGAATGGGTATTGCGGACAGTTTGCAAAAATGTGCGTTTATGGCATAATGCTGGGTACTTTATTCAGGCATCAGTCAATTTGTCACTTGTGCAGTTTTTACAAACAGGTTTAGTCGCTATGATTTCTAGCATCTTACAAGAAAATGAACTTGATCCAAAATGGCTTAACATTGAAATCACGGAAAGTACGATGATGGAGCAGGAAGAAAAAGTATTAGGGAAAATAGAGAAGTTGCGTGGGTTGGGTATACAAATCTCACTTGACGATTTTGGGACAGGCTATGCATCCTTTAAAAGTTTAAGAGACATAAAACCGGATATATTGAAAATAGATAGGAGTTTAATAAAGGACATTCCATCTGATAAGGATAGCGCCGAAATAGTAACCTCAATTATTCAATTAGCACATAGACTCTCAATAGAAGTCGTAGCGGAAGGTGTCGAAACGATAGAACAGCGAGAGTTTGTATCTAATTTACAATGCGATTGGATTCAGGGGTATTTATTTAGCAGACCTGTTTCAGAAGAAAACATTCTAAAGTTATTAGCCGGAAAATCGAATTCTGAAATTGAATCTGTGCCTATAAAAGAAAAAAGAAAATATTTTAGAATTGATCTCCAATATCCGCTTGAAGCATTTATGACGGTGGCAGAATTAAATGGAAAGAAGGTACAATTAGGAAATACAAAAGTGGTAGTTGAAAACATAGGACCGGGTGGATTACGTTTCGTATCCAACATTAAACTTCCTACAAGATCGGACATTGTATTGAAGTTTCAAACAACAATAATTGACGAGGAAATGACGCTTTATGGGACAATTGTATTTGATGAGGAACAAGGAAATCTCTACCGATACGGCGTTAAATTCATAGTCGATGAGAAGGAAAGAGACTACTTGATTAAGAATTTCAACCAATTTCAATTGCAGTTGAAAAAGGATCCGCTCTTAATCGGACATTCATTTGTAACAGAAAATGTGGCAACTTACTTCAAGGGGTTATAAGAGCTTTTAGATACCTGCACACCAGAATAGCTAGAAAATACACTGGAATTTGCATACTGATTAAAATAAAGACCAGACATGTACCTAAATGTCTGGTCTTTTGTGTTGGTGCATGTTTATTGAAGCGAGAACTGGGACTTGTTTGTTAGGTTTCCTCCTATTGAACCGTAAAGTTATAAATGGAATAACCTAACGATATCTAGCATATATTAACGAAAACATAAAAAAGAAATGTGATGGGATATTGAGTTTACCTTAATTCCATTGTTCGTAAAACTGCATAATTAAAGGCTGCCATAAAAATTTACATGTATTCAAAATGCTTTACCCGATACATTTACTGATTCAAAACAATGATTTAGAGGAAGTTTTTTATATAGAAACGGCTCCTTAGAACAAGAAAAATCCTAATATATCTTGCACCTAAGAACTATATTGAAGGGGTGAATAATATACCCAATTGGGAAGTGGATGCTATTCGATAGTTGGAACAGATTGAGATGTAACGGTAGTTCTGGAGTGAATTAACCAATTAATTGACTGTGTATTAAGACTGTTATATAGGCTATACTAATTAGGCAGAACGTATGAGGGCAAAACTAGTGAAAAGTAGTGACGCAAAACTAAAGGGGCTAATGTTTTTGACTATGCCAGCCAGTTACCAGAACGGACCTCCGTACGAATATAAACAGGGGCGGTAATGTAAACATGCGTAAAAAAGTAGCGCTTTTTTGGCATTCGTTGAGCTATAATTATAATGAAATAATTATGAAGGATTGTTTATGTCACGAAATGAAAACTAAAATTAAAGTAAAAAGAGATTATCACTCAGGAAAAATAAAAGAACTTGTTTCAAGTACCCGTGTAGGATCGTATTTAGAGAAATGACTGCATTCTTATATAAATAATGTGAAGATCAGCCATCTAAGCAGGAGGCAGATCTTTTTTGTTTGACGTTTTTGGATTGTGAGAGGAAATCAGTGGAGTGTTTAAGTAGATTATCTGGGTGTCCAACGAAGTCGGTAAGAGTGTGCAACCAAATCACCGGAGTGTGCAACGAAACAAGGGAAGTGTGCAACAAAGTCGGCGAAGTGTCCAACCAAATCATTTGAGTGTCCAACAAAACAAGTGAAGCATGCAACGAACGGCGAAGTGTCCAACCAACTATGAGAAGTGTGCAACGAAGTCGGTGGAGTGTGCAACCAAATCATTGGAGTGTCCAACAAAACAAGTGAAGTGTGCAACGAACGGCGAAGTGTCCAACCAACTATGAGAAGTGTCCAACAAAGTCGGCGGAGTGTCCAACCAAATCATCTGAGTGTCCAACCAACCAAACAAGTGAAGTGTGCAACGAAGTCAGTGGTGTGTGCAATCAAATCATTGGAGTGTCCAACGAAACTATAAAAATCTCCAACAAACTCACTGCTCACCAAATTAGTTGGCAGAACATTAGCCTACAACTCATATAGTACAAGAAATCAAGATTGCAAACAAAAAAGAGGTTGCCCCAAATTCAACGTTGGGGCGACCTCTACTGTTGTTTTCAGGTGCTAAATTATAGAATGACAATCATAATTGTACGTAATTTAATATGCTTAATCGCGGAACGGATCGTCACTTAGTCCCGCTTCAAGGACTAACTTTGCATACTCTTGTGCTGCAATTAGCGAATGATCTTTATAATTGCCACATTCAAGTGCAGAAACGGCGGGAATGTGTTCGGTTGTTACTACTTTTTCGAGCACTGTTGTTAAAGCGGCGGCAACTTCTTTAGGCTCATGTTCATTCCAAATAATCATGTAAAATCCTGTTCTACATCCCATTGGTGAAACGTCGACAATCCCTGTCAGTTCGTCGCGTAAATACGTCGCAAGTAAATGTTCTAGCGTATGAACAGCTGAAGTTGGCATTGCGTCCTGGTTGGGTTGTAAAAATCGTAAATCATATTTTTGAAGAGTACTGCCTTTCTCGTGTTGTTCCGTACCCGCCAAGCGTACATAAGGGGCTTTTACTATCATGTGATCTAATAAAAAGCTTTCCACTACTGCCATTTTAATCATCCTCTCAGGTTTGTCATCTAACCTATCACACTTTAACTAGCTATGTAAACTAATTTATACGTTAATTCTGATAATTATAAATAGCCCTGTTGACAGCAGTAAGAAAGCAGGATACGATTAGTTATTGTAATTCATATAGAAATACTATGTTTTCAGTAAGTTCTGGGATTTCGACAGACTACTAGGAGGAATATTTATGACAAAACTTAAAGTGAAAAAGGGAAATCCCTTTGCGCTTTTTCCATTACTTGTTTTTGTGTTGCTATTTATCGGCACGGGGATTTTCACAAAAGACTTTTCAAATATGCCATTGAATGTAGCGATACTAATCGCAGCCGCTATCGCTTTGATGATGAATAGAAAAGAAAAGTTGTCCAGTAAAGTGGAGACATTTACTAAGGGCGCTGGCCATCCGAATATTATATTAATGGCTGTCATCTTTATTTTAGCGGGTGCATTTTCTGCAGTTGCTAGCGGAATGGGAGCGGTCGAATCCACTGTTAACCTTGGCTTATCCCTATTACCAACGAATTTGTTGATGGTTGGATTGTTCGTTATTGGCTGCTTTATTTCGATTTCAATGGGAACGTCAATGGGGACCGTTGTTGCATTGGCTCCGATTGGAATGGGGATTGCGAGTCAAACGGGTATCCCGCTTGCAATGGCGATGGCGACGGTAATCGGGGGTGCAATGTTTGGTGATAACTTGTCGATGATTTCAGACACGACAATTGCGGCGGTTAGGACACAAAATATAAAAATGAAAGACAAGTTTAAAGTAAACTTCTTGATTGTTTTGCCTGGGGCAATTGCTACAGCGCTTATTCTAGGTATAATCACACGCGGTAATGTAGCAGATTTGAGTGGGGACTATCAGTATGAGTTGTTTAAAATACTCCCTTATATCGTGGTATTTGTAGCGGCGTTATTAGGTGCACATGTGCTGGTTGTTTTGCTTGGTGGAACGCTATTTGCTGGAATTATCGGGATGATTGATGGGTCTTACAGTTTCGGTGGTTTTTTACAACTAGTTGCTGAAGGGATTATTAGTATGGAGGATTTAGCAATCATTGCAATCTTAATCGGTGGCGTCGTTGAGATTATCAAATATAACGGCGGTATTGATTATCTTTTATATGTCATTACGAGCAAAATTAAATCGAAAAAAGGGGCTGAGTTTGGGATTGCTGGTTTAGTTAGTATGGCTAATATCGCCACCGCGAATAATACGATATCGATTATTATTACTGGGCCATTAGCAAAAAGTATCGCGGATGAATATGAGATCGACCCAAGGAAGTCAGCTAGTTTACTTGATATGTTCGCAAGTAGCTGGCAGGGGATTTTGCCTTATGGAGGGCAAATGCTTGCGGCTGCTGGATTAGCAGCAATATCACCGGTTAGTATTATCCCTTATTCTTTTTATCCTGTCTTAATCGGAATTTGCGGTGTTGTTGCCATTTTAATTGGTTATCCGAAATTTCGTCAGACAGAATAGGCAGTTGCGATTTCGCTTATTTGGGATAGCTGTCCGCTGACACACGTTTAAATTACATATAGTTCTGAAAAAGTTGTAGTTATAATTGATAATAAACAATCCCCCACAGTTTAGAAAAGTGGGGGATTGTTTATTTATTTCAATAACAGTCCTCCAGAAATTCCTGGGTTGGTCATTTAATAAAGATCTAAGATTAGGTTTAGTTCCTCTTCAGATAAAATCCCGTACTGATTACAAAGTTCACAGATGAATTTATTCTCTACAATAGCTTCACGTACTATTTTGCAGCAGCTTCATAGCCAATATGAGAAGTAATGGCTGTAATAACTGCCCCACTCTTTTAAACATAGTGTTTCATTTGCTTTTATTCCTAAAACATAATAACCGGTAAATATCAGGAATCCATTATTCATGATGTTAATGGACTACGGTAGGTTAAAAACGAGTAAAGGTTCCATGACATTCAGTTCCAGTTGGCCAGCTTCGTATGCTAGACATATGGTGTTATCAATTCCATAATCACACTTTATTTTATGTTTTACAATGCGACAATGTGTTGCTGAGCATGATTCACGCGATACATTGGGAATGCATTTATAGATTGGTGGATTACAGGAAACAGGATTCTATTCTCAGCCAGATGTACATGAAACAACCTTAGCCCAAAATCACTGTATCACTAATGATAGTAAAACTACATAATTCAGTCCGAATTCTACTTATACGTTTGGTATAACAATTTAAATGTGGAGCTTTTTTTCAAGCGTATTTTTAAAAGAGTTGACAGATAATTATTATTGTCTTACAATATGACATATAGAATAAATACAATTTTGAGGGGTGGAATTAACATGAGTACATTTAGTAGGAGAGCACCAAAAGGAATTTTAGGGTTCCCAGTTGCTCCAATGGATGCAGAAGGTAAATTGGATTTACATGCGTTAGGTGAAAACATTGAGTTTTTAATTGATAATGGGTTGAAATCGGTTTTTGTTGCGTGTGGTGCAGGGGAATTACATGCAATAAGCAATGAAGAATATAGAGCAATGGTTGAAGTTGCAGCAGAAAAGACTAAGGGGAAAGTACAACTCTATACGGGTGTTGGTGGGAACATTACTTATGCTCTTGAACAAGCTCAAATATCTAAAGAACTTGGGGCTGAAGGTTACCTGATCTTACCTCCGTATTTGATAGATCCTTCTCAAGACGGAATCTATAATTACTTGAGTAAGATCATAGAAAGTACAAATTTGAATGCAATTGTTTATCAACGTGATAACTGTGTTTTAGAACCTAAAACCTTGCAAAAACTATGTGAAATACCACAGCTCGTAGGCTATAAAGATGGATTAGGTGATATGGAGCTAAATGTTGAGCTCACTCATTTGATTGGTGACCGCCTGGAGTGGATCAATGGAATGCCGTTAGCAGAAGTGACGATGGCGTCGTATGTAAACCTTGGATTCACTTCTTATTCATCGGCTATTTCCAACTATATCCCTCACATTTCCGCGAAGTATTATGATGCACTGCTAAAAGGAAATGACGAAGTAGTTCATGAATTGTATGAAGAAGTAATCTTTCCAATTCATCGTATTCGGAAACAGAAAAAAGGGTATGCTGTTTCACTTATTAAAGCGGGGATGCAAATCGTAGGCCTTCCTGTCACTACAAATGTCCGAGCGCCTATCGCCCCTGTGGAAGAGGGGCATTATGAGGAGTTAAAATCGATTATTAATAATGCATTGGCGAAATACCCTACTCATGCCAAGGCTATAAACTAGGAGGTAATTATGAATACAACAACTGAATCTAAAACTACGACATTCTTAAATTATATTAACGGCGAATGGGTGGCTTCCGATACAGGTCAGACGGAGGTCAGTAAAAATCCTGCAATAAAAGGTGAAGTGGTCGGTTCGTATCAACTATCCTCAAGCAATGATTTTAATGATGCGGCAACCTCTGCTCGAATAGCGCAAAAAGCTTGGCGTAAACTAGCAGGAAGTGTTCGCGGAGATTATTTATTGAAAGCTGCTTCTATATTAGAGGAGCGTATCGATGACATTGCGGCTACAATGACCCGAGAAATGGGGAAAACATTTGCTGAGGCGAAGGGAGAAACTGCACGTGGTGTAGCTATCCTACGATATTATGCTGGCGAGGGAATGCGGTCGATCGGGGACGTCATCCCTTCAACAGATAGCGAAGCACTTTTGTTTACAACACGCGTTCCTGTAGGGGTTGTTGGAGTTATTACGCCGTGGAATTTCCCTGTCGCTATTCCACTCTGGAAAATGGCCCCAGCACTTATTTATGGGAATACAGTTGTTATTAAACCTGCAAGTGAAACGGCCATTACATGTGCTAAAGTGATTAACTGCCTGCACGATGCAGGTTTTCCGGCGGGTGTTATCAACATGGTGACAGGCTCAGGTGCTAAAATTGGTACAGAGATGGTAAATCATCGTGAAATCGATGCCATTACGTTTACAGGGTCGAACACAGTCGGTAAACAACTGGCCCATAGCGCTGTTACAAGGGGAATTAAATATCAACTTGAGATGGGTGGAAAAAACCCAGTTATTGTTGCAAGTGATGCGGATTTGGATTTGGCAGTCGATGCTACAATCAGTGGTGGACTAAAATCTACTGGCCAAAAATGTACAGCAACAAGCCGTGTTATCGTTCAAAAAGAGGTATACGATAGATTTAAAGAAAAGTTGCTTGAAAAAGTGGCGGAAATTAATGTCGGAGACGGTCTTGAATCAGGTACGTGGATGGGACCTTGTGCCAGCGAAGGCCAGTTGAATACCGTTCTTTCCTATATTGAAAAAGGAAAAGAAGAAGGGGCGACATTGTTATTCGGTGGAAATCGAGTACTTGAAAATAAAGGATATTACGTGGAACCTACCGTTTTTGAAAGTACTTCGCCCGATTTGACGATTGTCAGAGAAGAAATCTTCGGTCCCGTTCTTGCACTCTTGAAAGTGGATACACTGGAGGAAGCTCTGGAACTGGCAAATGACTCGGAATATGGACTAAGTGCTTCTATTTTTACAACAAACATAGGGAATATGTTGTCCTTCATTAACGAAATGGATGCTGGCTTAGTGCGGATCAATGCAGAAAGTGCGGGCGTTGAATTACAAGCTCCGTTCGGTGGTATGAAGCAATCCAGTTCTCATTCCCGGGAACAGGGTAGAGCTGCAATTGAATTTTTCACTTCTATTAAAACTGTATTTATTAAATAAGATCCAAGCAGAGGAGTTATGCGATGAAAAGCTAACTCCTCATTTTTACATGCCTTTTTTTAGTCGTTTGATTTTTTGCTGAAGTGGATGTATGGTCTCGAGTAATGATGAGAAGGGATAACGTGCATTACATTAATGACCAAGAAATTAGGAGACTCATTTCGGTGAGCGGCATTATTGAAACAATCTAAGCGTATTACTTACAGGAAGGGGAAAAACGTTCATTGCTCCCAGAGCGATTATTTATAAATGAAGGTAAAAATTCGGCTTTGTAAATGCCTTCATTTTATGAGAACTATAATGGACAAAACTAATTGAAATCACCTCTGATAATGAAGCTAGATTGAGGGGGATTTTTCTATTAAGTGACATAGAAACGATGAAACCACTTGTTCTTATGGATACCAGAGCGATTACAGCAATGCGAACCGACGCTGTAAGTGGTTTAGGTATGAAATACTTGGCCTCCGATTAAACTGATACAATTGGCGTCATTGGCACATGAGATCAGGGGTTTAGCCATTTGCAGACCGCTTGTGTAGTTCGGCCGATACAGCGCGCTTAGTGTATAATCGTAGTAAGGAATGACTAGATTCTTTTTTAGAGGAAGCCAAGGGTGAATTTCCATCCGTCCAATTTGAAGTTGCTGAACCCGAAACAATTTTGAAAGAGGCTCAATTGATTATTACAACAACGACTTCCGTGGAGCCTGTTATCCCCTTTGACGGGCAGATTGATTTAACTGGAAAGCATTTCGCAGCTTCAGGTTCCTTTAAGTCATTTATGCAGGGATTTCCTGATACAATTATTAATGGGGCGGATTATTTATTTGTCGACTCGCGTGCTGCAATTTCTGAATGCGCTGAAATGATCCAGTCAAAAACATTTGGCTATAATGAGAACATGGTTCCCGAATTGAGAAGTTTAGTCCAATGTGGTAATAATGAAAACATGAAGAAAGAATAGGATAGTTTTGAGAGGAGGGGTGGTATGCAGGAATATAAAATGGATACTATCCGTAGAAGTACATTGTCACAACAGGTGCTAGAACAAATTGTACACCTGTTGATGAGTGGACAATTGAAACCGGGGGATAAGTTGCCGGCAGAAATGTCATTAATGAAGCAGTTTGATGTAAGCCGACCTGTATTACGCGAAGCACTGAGTTCATTGGAGACATTGGAGATCATTACGAGGAGACCACGTGGAGGTACATTTATAAATAACAAGGTCGGCAGTAATCCATTCAATGTTATGCTTGCATTATCTATTAATAATGTACCTGCCATCATCGAAGCGCGTATGGCCTTGGAATTGGGTTTGGTCACGATTGCAGCTGAAAAAATAACGGATGACCAACTTGAAAGGTTAAGGGAGACCATTGATTCCATACAAGAGAATGCGGATGGTGATTATGGTCGTTTAGATAAAGAGTTCCACAGGATTATTGCACAAAGTGCAGATAATCCTGTGGTTGAGGGAATGATTGATTCCCTGCTTGTAACACATGAAAAAACGGATAGCTTAATTAGCTATCGGGAACCGGAAATTACAATTGAGCATCATATCGCAATCTATGAAGCATTAAAAAGAAGAGATCCTTTTGAATCCTTTACACAAATGTATAAGCATCTTAGCTATGTGAGAAATAAAATTTTGAAGGATTACGAAAAGAAGTAATTATACTAATAGTAAACGTCAACTAATGCCTGCAAGTTTAGATGGGCATTAGTTGACGTTTATTTATGTTCATACCAAATTCAAATGAATGGGTTTACCGTTACCCATTAAATTTCCTTCAGAGTGAAAGATCTTCATGTTTTTCATTTAAGAAATTTGCGTACTGGAGAATGAAATTGAAAAAAACCTCTATGCATGGTAACGTGGGATGAATTTTAGAAGTAGCGAGATAAATATTTCTAAATGCATTAGGGTGATCAATAGGAATCTTTTTAATGGAGAAACTATCAAGAACATCCAGATCGGGTACGATTGCAATACAATTATTATGATTAGTAGAAACTAATCCAGCCATAGTGATTTCTTCCGCCATAGTACAAAAATGATTAGGTTTTTTAGAACAACCGGAAAAAAGTCGATTGATGAAACTTTGAATTTCTCCCGCTGACTCAGTATAACTGATAATTGGGTAAGGCAATAATTCTTCCATAGATAATGAAGTTTGATTTGCCAATGGATGATTTAAAGATGTGATACAAACCAAATTTTGCTTGAGAACGGGTGTGAAATTTATATCGGGTTCATTAGGCATATAGGTGCAAAATCCAAGATCCACGGAACCGTCTTTTATCTTTTTTATACTGGTCGCGGTATCGCATTGATGGAAATTTATTGTGATATTTTTGTGATTTATATCGGCAAGAAAGTTTTTAATTAGTATAGGTACAAAATGATATCCCAGTACAAATAAGAAACTAAAATCGATGATCCCAGAATCCTTTTTCTTAAATTGATGTAGCAAATCATAACCGAGTTCAATTTCATGAAATCCCTTTGAAACATAAGAGCTTAACAATCTACCATACTTTGTCAGACGAACATTGCGGCCCTCTTTTTCAAACAGCGCAACCCCTAAATCTTCTTCCAGTATCGACATGGCACGACTTAAACTAGGCTGCGTAATGCAAAGGAATTTGGCCGCTTGTGTATAATGCTGGAATTCTGCCATTATCTTAAAATAGTAAAGATTATTAAAGTTCATGTCTATCTGTCCTCCTCATGTTTTTAAGCCTAAAATGTTTTATTCCTCGCTAGGTAGCAATCAACTGTTTATTGTGATTTTTCCATCTTCTAAAATTGATGAAAAAATGAATTGTCATTTACGAAAGAAAAAGTCAGTTTTATTGTCTTTACTTTCGAATGATTTCTAAAACTATACCAACAACCATAGATAAAAGCTATGTATTCAGGTAGAAATAAGTATTGGTAGTTATGTGATAATTCGTAGTATTATAAATGAAGCAGGGAAGATACGATAATGTTGAAACCCGCGGATGAATTAATAAAAGAATATCTTAGTATAATACGAGGCTTACGATGCTGTACAGCGCTCGAAATAATGCAATATCACAGCAGAAAGCAGATTGGTTCAAAAGAAAATTACTCGGAGTATTCTTATTGTTATTGGGTGGAAGGGAGAAATAATTATGGGTTATGAAGAAAGATTAGAGAACGAAGGATATAAACTTCCTGAACAAGTCAAACAAAGTAAGCGATTATTTGAGGGGGGAGTTAGAACCGGTAATTTGATTTTTGTATCAGGAAATGCTGCGAAGGTGGATGGCATTTTGAAGTATCAAGGAATTGTTGGTGACACAATTGCTATTGAAGAGGCCCAAGACGCAGCTAAGATTGCCTTTGTAAACTGTTTAGCAACAGTAAGGAATATGATGGGAAGCCTTGATGGTATTAAGAAAATTGTCAATATAAAAGGTTATGTGGCAAGTACAGCAGATTTCATTGAGCAGCCGGAAGTTATGGATGCAGTGTCTGCTTTGGTGAATGAAGTATTTGGTGAAGCGGGGAAACACAGTAGGGTTTCTATGGGAACAGCTTCACTTCCAGGAGGAACACCTGTAGAAGTTGAAATTGTTGTTGAAGTAAAATGATGAAGTCGTAAATTAAAAATTGACACAAAAAGGAGAAAAGAGCTATGAAAGAAATGCTAAAAGAAGTGCCATTGGGTATCAGACAATTGTTTACTAGTATTACACATTTAAAAGAAGGAGAAAAGGTACTTGTCATCACTGATGATAATAAAAAAGAAATCGGTGAGTTCGTATATAAATATGCTAAAATGTTTTTTGAAACAACTATGATTGTAATGACACCAAGGGAAGGGCACGGTGCTGAACCTACGGAAGCTGTCACAGCAGCATTAAATAATTGCGATGTTGCGTTTGGTGCAACCACGATGTCTCTATATCATTCAAAAGCCCGTTTAGATGCAAGTAAAAATGGACGATTACGCTGGATTGGACTTCAGGATTATGCCCTTCATATGTTTGAGTCAGGAGGATTAACGGCGGATTTTGACGAGGTTACAAGGGTAGTTAATCGTGTGGCTCCTTTTTATAAAGGGAAAACGTTTACACTTACTGCACCTGGTGGAACCAATATGGTTTGTAGTATAGAAGGACGTGAGCCTGTTTTGGATCATGGAACGGCAATTGTGCCTGGAGCTGCTTCATTTCCTCCGAATGCAGAAGTTGCGTTGGGACCGGTTGAAGGGACAGCTAATGGTGTATTAGTATTTGACGGAAGTATTCCACATCCTTTATTAAACTTAATTGATGAGCCAGTCAAATGTATTGTGAAGGACGGGTTTATTACAGAAATATTGGGTGGGCGTGAAGCAGATATATTACGTAAACTCTTAGCTGATTTCAATGATCCGACAGTTTATAATATTGCAGAACTCGGTCTCGGATTAAATAAAGAGAATTTCCTCTGTGGGCATATGGCGCCGGATGAAGGTTCTTTTGGAAATATCCATATTGGTATTGGAAAGAATTTGAACTTTGGTGGTCATGTAAACTCCCCATTGCATTTGGATTTGGTAATTAAGACCGTGACCTGCGAGATTGACGATCGCTTCATTATGAAAGATGGCGAATTGCTAGTATAACTAGGTAAATCATTCACAAAGAAATATTAATAAAAAACCTCTTGATATCATAAGTTGTTCCCGTTTGATGGCGAAAAGAACAACTCTATGTACCAAGAGGTTTCTATATGGTTTGTAACTTGTGAAAGCACTTAAATCACAAAAATGTCTACACAGAATAATAAACCGTCATATAAAGTAAGCGCTTACAATGTGTGGCTAAGATGAAACATTTAGCAACTACTTCTTATTTAATCTATTAAGCTCTCTTGTTGTAAAGGAAGAATAGTGAGAGGTAACGAAATATTGTATAGGAGGATGATTATATGAAAAAGATTAAAAAAATTACAGCTGTCATTCTATGCTTGTTTTTGATGCTAGTAGTAGCTGGATGTTCTTCTTCGGTTAGTGGTGAAGAAATAGGCGAAAAACGAATTATCAGCATAGCTACAGTTCAGCCAGAAAACCATTCCATCGTTCTAGGTTTGAATGCATTTAAAGAGTATGTAGAGGGGGAATTAGGTGACAGAATTGAAATAAAAATCTTTACCAATGGTGTAATTGGTGGCAATTCTGAGGCGCTTGAATTACTACAGATGGGATCCTTGGACATGCTTGTGACAAGTGGAAGCAATTTAGAAGCATTTGCTGATGAATATAAGATTTTCAGTTTACCTTATTTGTTTAAAGATGAGGCAAGTTTTCGCAAAGTTATGGACGAAGAAGAATTTGTAGACAAGATTTATGATTCTACGGCTGATAAGGGAATTCAGGGAGTCACTTGGTTTGCTAATGGTGTTAATAATTTCTATTCTTCAAAGAAAATTGAAACGCCGGAAGACCTGAAAGGCTTGAAGGTTCGTGTGCAGTCAAGTGAGGCGAACGTAAAGATGGTACAAGGCTTTGATGCAGCAGCAGTTGTTTTGGCATACGGTGAAGTCTATACTGCATTACAAAATAAGGTAATTGATGCTGGAACTAATCCTGAGATGGCACTTGTTAATATGAAGCACGGAGAGGTTGCAAAATACTATTCTCGGACAGAACATCAGATTTTTACAGATATGTTTGTGGCAAATACAAAGTTTTTGGATTCATTGACGGATGAAGAAGAAGAAGTTTTCCGAAATGCTTTCAAATTGAGTACCGAAGTTGCAAACGGTGAATGGGACAATCTGATTACAGAAGCAATCCAGGAGGCAACACTGATGGGAGTAGAGTTTGTTACAGTGGATAAAGAACCATTTGAAGAACTACAAAAGCCGGTAAAAGAAGAGTTATTGAAAGGAAATCCGGAATTGCAAACTCTTTATGACATAGTCCAAAAAATTCAAAACTAAATGAAAGGAGAGGATGATAATGGAGAAAATAAGAAGTGTTATGGATAAAGCTCTAGCAGCGATATGTGCACTACTATTAGCTTTTATGACTGTACTTGCGACGTACCAGGTAATTACGCGGTACGTCTTCAAAGCTCCGAGTACAATGTCAGAAGATATGCTGAGTTATTCATTTGTCTGGGTATCCTTGCTAGGCGCTGCACTTGTCTTTGGTCAAAAAGATCATATGAAGCTATCCCTACTTTCAGATAAGTTTAAAGGAGCAAGCGGGCTTGTCTTATCAATTTTTACTGAATTGCTAATTATAGCGATTGCAGTAATTGTCTTTTTAGTCGGAGGAATAGATTTTGTCGGAGTAGGTGCACTGCAGGCTTCACCCACTTTAAATATTACTATGGATTTTGTTTATACAATTCTTCCACTCAGTGGTATTTTGATAATAATCTACAATTTATTAAATATCATTCAATCTATCCAGAAATTTAACGATCGCGAAAAGGAGGAATTACAATGAGCGTAGCGGTATCAGCAGCTTTATTGATCCTTGTGACGATTGTTGTTTTACTACTATTGGGTATTCCAATTGGCATCACATTGATTGTTGCATCAATATTAGCTATTACGCAATCGTTGGGTTTTTCGGCAGCGGTTCCTTCCTCTGCATTAAAAATGTTTCAGGGGATTAATATCTTTACACTATTAGCAATACCTTTCTTTATTCTGGCGGGAAATATAATGAATAAGGGAGGCATTGCCCTTCGTTTAATCAATCTAGCAACTGCAATGACAGGGAGGATTCCGGGCTCATTAGCTCATACTAATGTAGTAGCTAATATGCTATTTGGATCAGTATCTGGCTCGGGAACAGCGGCTGTATCTGCAATGGGAACAATCATGAGTCCTATTCAAAAAGAGAAGGGCTATGATGAGGATTTTACAGCAGCAATTAACATCGCAACCGCACCTACTGGACTGTTAATTCCACCCAGTACTGCTTTAATAACCTACGCGTTGGTGAGTGGTGGAACTTCAGTTGCAGCTCTTTTTCTTGGAGGCATACTTCCAGGTATATTATGGGGTTTAAGTTGTATGGTTGTGGCTTATTTTTATACAAAGAAGAAAGGATATATCGATACAAAACCAATATCATTTAAGGAATTTATTAAAGTTACACTAGATGCAATCCCCAGCCTGTTTTTGATTATTATAGTTATTGGTGGGATTGTTGGTGGTATATTCACTGCTACAGAAAGTGCTGCATTCGCAGTAGTCTACACCTTGCTTTTATCCACTATATTTTATAAAACATTAAAAATTAAAGAATTATATACAATTCTAGTTGATAGCGCGAAGTTGTCAGCGATTATTATGTTCTTAATCGGCGCTTCTAATATTATGGGCTGGGTCATGTCGTTTACTGGAATACCTAACATGATGGCTGATGTCATATTGGGGATTTCTGATAATCCTATCATTATCTTGTTGGCCATAAATCTTTTATTACTATTTGTAGGTACATTTTTGGATCTTACGCCTGCGATTTTAATTTTCACACCTATTTTACTTCCTGTTTGTTTAGCATTAGGAATGACACCTTTACATTTTGGAATTATGCTTACGTTTAATCTATGTATTGGAACGATTACCCCACCAGTAGGGAATATTCTTTTTGCCGGTATTAAAGTGGCCGATAGGAAATTGGAAAAAGTTATGCCACACCTTTTAAAGTTTTATGGAGCTATTTTTGTTGTTCTTATGCTGGTAACCTATTTCCCATGGTTTTCATCATTCTTACCATCATTAGCTGGATATCGTTAACATAATATTTGAAATGATAAACAAGGGGCTGTGTGACAAACAGCTCCTTATTTGTATACCAAGTATTGGCGTATTCTAATGGAGGTTAATGTTATATCCTCAGATCAGGCGATTAGACATCATTAGAAAGATGGCGGAAACTAATTTCATGCACAGGCACCGGCGTTTGTTTTTTAAAATTACTGCATCTTCAATGTAAGCAATACATCATAGATTGCGACGAATGATGTTTCCACAATATCCGCTCCGATATATGGGACACCCGATAGTCGGGCAAGTTGCTTCGATATGTCTTCAGTTAAATTGCAATGTACAAACCATAGAAAAGGGGGGAGCGCCCGATTGTATCTTCGGGCGCTTTGAAAATGGATAGAGAAGAATCTATTCCTTCATATTAAAAGCAAGCGCTCTTCTTTTATGTCCATTATAGGGAAGCGAAGGACAGCTAACGGTAACACGATTACCGAAAAGAACGCTAAAATAAGTGACTTCGTCACTTATTTTAGCGCTTGATTTCTCAATAATCGTGTAGCGGGCACTTTGTCCAAAGCGAACCAATAATGGCCTGTAGAAAAAGGCAACTCACTGTGATTGTCTTATTTTTTTATTCAAAGTATCTTTATTTACTCAACAGTCCTCCAGAAATTCCAGGGTTGGTCATTTCGTAAGGATCTAAAATTAGGTTTAGTTCATCTTCAGATAAAATCCCGTATTGTTTACAAAGTTCACGAACCGACTTATTATCTATAATCGCTTCACGTGCTATTTTTGCAGCCGTTTCATACCCGATGTGTGGATTAATGGCTGTAATAACGCCCACACTCTTTTCAACATAGTCTTTCATTTGTGTTTCGTTTGCCTTGATTCCTGAAACACAATAATCGGTAAATACCTGAAATCCATTATTCATGATGTTAATGGACTGCAGTAAGTTGAAAACGAGTACGGGTTCCATGACATTCAGTTCCAGTTGGCCAGCTTCGGATGCAAGACATATGGTGTTATCATTTCCGATTACCTGAAAGGCAATTTGGTTAATGACTTCAGCCATTACTGGGTTTACTTTCCCTGGCATCATTGAAGATCCGGGTTGTCGGGATGGTAAATTCAATTCATTTAACCCTGCACGTGGACCGGATGCCATTAATCTTATATCATTCGCTATTTTAGACATGTTCATCATACATACTTTTAGAGAAGCGGACACTTCGGTGTATACATCCGTATTTTGTGTCGCATCTACTAAATTCTCAGCTGCGAGTAAAGGAAAGCCACTGATTTCCTCTAAGTGTTTAACGACGGATAGGATATATTTCGGCTCAGCATTGAGTCCGGTCCCAACTGCAGTAGCACCCATATTTACTTCGTACAGATGCTGACGCGATTGGGAAATACGTTTAATATCTCGTAGGATTACACGGCTATAGGCTTCGAATTCTTGTCCTAACCGGATTGGAACCGCGTCTTGTAGATGAGTGCGTCCCATTTTAATGACATGATCAAATTCATTTGATTTTAATTTAAACGCATTATACATGCTTTCCATGGTTACCAGTAACTTTTCTGAAAGGGCAAGTGTAGCAATATGAATAGCGGTAGGGAATGCATCATTTGTTGACTGAGCCATATTGACATGTGTGTTTGGGCTTAAAAAATCATAATCACCTTTTTGTCTGCCGAGTATCTCCAAGGCGCGATTGGCAATGACTTCATTGGCATTCATATTGATAGAAGTCCCTGCGCCTCCCTGTATCGGATCGACGATGAACTCATTGTGCCAGTGTCCTTCGATTATTTCATCAGCAGCCTGCACAATCGCTTTCTCCAATTGAGAAGGAAGGCGGTCTATCTCTCGATTGGCGATTGCGGCTGCTTTCTTGACGATAGCCATGGCTACTATCAATTCTTTATCGATACGATAGCCAGTAATCGGGAAATTCTCAATGGCCCTTAGCGTTTGAATCCCGTAGTAACAATCATTCACCACCTCTTTTTCACCTAGGAAATCTCTTTCTACTCGTATATTTACAGTTGTCATCTTTATCAGTCCTCACCTATTTTATCGGATAAATGTATTCTCAATAAATGCAACTAGCCCTATTAAATACCGTTAGTGTGCGAAGAAATTAGTGAATATAACGATACAAGGTACCCCTACCAAATCGATTAACATTGATCCGGCTACTGGAATGATGAAAAATGCTTTTCTGGATACAAGTCCGTATTTACTCGCAACTGCGTCCATTACAGCTAGTCCATTTGCGGTTGCTCCTAAACCATGGCCGATAAATCCACTTGCAAGCAGTGCAGCATCGTAGTTTTTTCCTGTAAATTTAAAGACAATAAATACTGCAATCAGGACTATTGCAATGGTTTGAGCTACTAGAATGATAATTAGAGGAACGGCTAAGTCATACAGTTCCCATATTTTTAATTTCATCATGGCCATCGTCAAGAATAATTCTAGGGCAATGATTGAAATGACATCGATTGTTTTCTGGCTAACGGCAAAGTATTGTTTCTTTTCATTAATTGATCGGAAAACCAATCCTACAAATAAGCTGAATACATGGCCTGGAACAGTAAATCCTGTTGCATCTGTTATCCATTTAGCTGTATTGGTTCCAATTGCTAAAATGATTAGGATTGCGGCAACGATTGTAATAATGCTTTTGGCAGTGATTTCGTCCTTAGAATTGTTATCTCCAGTTTCAACCAGCTTACTCCATCCGGCGTCAGTTTCAATTTTTAAGTTATTTCTCTTAATTAACCAGTTACCAACCGGTCCACCAATCAAACTTCCCGCAACTAAACCATATGTTGCGGCAGCCATACCGACAGTGAGAGCGCTTTCAGCTCCAGCATCTTGAATGAACGGAGCCATTGCGGCTGCCATTCCGTGACCACCCTCTAATGCAACGGCACCAGCAACAATGCCTAACAAAGGATCAATGCCAAGTAAGGTAGCGAGTGCTACACCAAATCCATTTTGGAAGATAGCCAATCCCCAACAAATGAGGAGATAAATGAAAAGTATTTTCCCACCTTTTCTAATTAAGTCAAAACTTCCTCCAAGGCCGATTGTGACAAAAAATACGAACATGAGTAAATCGCCAATTGTATTATCCAATGAAATAGAAGGTAAATTGACTTCAAATAATACCCATGTGAGTAATGCGAACCCAAATCCGCCGATTACCGGGGCTGGAATACAGTACTTTTCAAAAAAACTGATTTTCTTTCTCCCTAACATTCCAAGAACCAATAATAATGCACCAAGTGCTGTCGAAGTGATTAAATTTAGTTCAAGGCCCCCATCTTGAAAAATCATTGAAATCCTCCCCCTCTGGAATAAAGTAATACTCCTATTCAAGCATCACTAGTAAGATATTTCTGAATGACTAAAAATTTGTTATAAAAACTATAACATGTGGGGGAGGTTTCGAATTATCAGACTGTTTTATTAACTGATAGATTAAATTTATGAATGATTTAATCTAAATTAAAAAAGTGGGTTACTCTGAAATTGATGAAAAACGAAAGATGAACAAAAATTGATAATTTCTGTAACGGGCTCGTCTTTTGAATAAGCTATTGCAATTTCTGTATTGATATTTAAAGGTTTTGTTAATGGAATGTTCACCAACTGATTGCTCTCAACTTCCTCATACACTGCATGTTGCGGTAAAAAGCAAATACCCATGCCTTTCTTTACTAACCTTTTAGCGGATTCCATATTGTCGACTTCTATAATTGTATTTAGTTGGAGGTTCATGGACTCCATTAATCGATTTATATAGAGCCATTCAGTTGAATTATGATCGTAAAAAATTATATCCTCGCTTGTTAATTCTTCTAAAGAAACGGATTTTTTCTTGTTGGCCAGGTTGTGGTTTGCAGCTGCGAAAAGCCCTACAGGATTGCTGAGTATTGTTTTTGTATGAATTTTTGGATGAGTAATCGTTCTGATAAGCCCAAAATCAATTTCATTATTTACTAATTTGTTCATAATTTCTTCGGAATGATGAGAAATAATTTTCACCCTTAATAGTGGGAACTTTTTTTTGAGTTCGGGCAAAATTTCCGGTATGAGATAACTTGAAACTGAATTGGCGCATCCAATCCGTATTTGATCGGGAATATACATATCTTGTTTCATTTTATAGGTCGCTTCTTGATAATAACTAAGCATTTTTTCAGCATAAGGGAATAGTTTTTTTCCGCTATCCGTTAGTATGGACTTCCTGCCTTCTCTGAAAAAGAGTTTTGTATTCATTTCATTCTCAAGGGAACGAATGCGTGCTGAAATAGTAGGCTGGGATAAAAACAGTGCCTCCGCAGCTTTATTGAAGTTATCAAAATGAACAATGTAGACGAATGCTTCTAAGTTCCGGATATTCATACTTTCATCTCCTATTCATATCTTCTATATATTCTACCTGAAAATAAAACGACTGACAGATTGTTTTCAAATGAATGAATACATAAATATATTTTATCGTTTGATAAAATAGTCTGATAACTAATAGGGGATTTAGCGTGCTATATTTGTTTTAGCCCTAATATACACTTTCACCGGCTAAGGATGAATTATACCTTACCGGTCAGAAGGCTGAAGTGGAAATATGAAAGATAGCAGTCAAAATTCATTTAAATGGGGGATTTACTATGGAAAGAGTTAATATGCCGATTACAGGAATCTGTTCTTTTGCTAAGTATCCAATCTGTGATAACTTAGAAAATCTTGACGCTGACATCGCAGTTTTAGGTGTTCCGTACGATACGGGTGTAGGATTCATGACGGGATGCCGTTTCGGTCCAAGAAGAATTCGTGAAGTATCCACACATTATTCACGCGGAGATGCTGGTTTTTACGATCCGGAAAGAGATGAAGTTTTCTTGGGAGCACCCGTAAAAATAGTTGACGTTGGAGATGCAGACGTTGTCCACGGAGATATTCCGAGATCGTTCGACGCTATTGAGTATGCGGTTAGTAAAATTCGTGAAAAGGGTGCAATTCCTGCAATTATGGGTGGAGATCACTCAATTTCAATTCCGATTGCAAGGGGATTAAAAAACGAGGGAAAAGTAACTGTCATCCAATTAGATGCACATCTGGATTGGTCCGATGCTCCAGGTGGACAAACACTTGGTAATGGTAGTCCAATGAGAAGAATGTCTGAAATGGAACATATTGATGAAATGGTGCAAATTGGGCTCCGTGGACTAGGGAGTAGCCGGAAAGAGGATTATGATGCAGCCAAAGCATATAATAGCCAGTTGATTTCTGCAAAAGAAGCGATTAAGCTTGGTGTTGAAGGGGTGTTAGACAGAATACCGGTGGCAGATAAATATTATGTAACAATTGATATTGACTGTTTTGATATCTCGCTAGCTACCGGTACTGGATCTCCATCACCCGGTGGATTCTCATATGACTTCTTAAATGATATTTTGATAGGGATTGCAGAGAAAGGCAATGTTATCTGCTTCGATCTTGTTGAAGTAGCGCCTCAATATGATCCGACAGGTGCAACTACTCGTGTAGCTGCAATGACGATGTTGAACTTCATGGGACATATTTTGAAAAAACAAGAAAAGATTCAATAATAATGCCTCGCAATCACACGAATTAGAATTGAATTTGAAAACTTTGTTGTATTCAATAAGAATGAATACCATTGCATCTAGGTAGATTTAGTATGTATCGAAGTCTTGGCGAAGAAGGAAATTAGTATCTTAATTGAAAAAATCAATTGTCATCGTGGATCTCGAATTTAGGGAATAAATCCAATCAATTGAAATGAAAAAAAGTCAGCCAACTCTCAAAGTTGGCTGACTTTTTTGTTGTTTACTCCACCACGGAAATTTCACCGTGCTCCAAACTATAATAAAAGTTTTCGTCAGCTACTGTAACGAGAACATTGATTGTGGAGGGGTCCTCTTCGTTTGGACGATATAGTAAAAGATCTTGATTTTGCGGGACTAGTAAATAGTCGGTACCGTCTTTATTGCGGTATCGGTCGCCTTCAAAGTGCTCTGCAATTTCCGCCTCAAGAGCCTCTTTTGTTGTTGTGAAAGAAATTGTTTCTACCCAATCGTCGTAATACGTGACGAGTAATTCTTTCGCAGGGTATTGTTGAATCCAGTAATTTTGTATCATTTCATCAGGGCCTTCAGATTCTGGATTGCCAAGCTTTGCTTTCACTGCCGACGGTTTGTCGCCTTGTAGAACGCCGTAGATTAGGAATTGGTCATTTTTCATACGAAACATAGGCGTTTCTTCTATTGAAGTAGATTTTTTGTATTCACCGCTGAGTATTAACTGAGATCCGTCAGTAATTTCTTCATTGAAGGTGAGCTGGAGCGCTGAGCCGTCCATCTTGATGATCATTTTGCAGTTTGCGGTAGCCTCGCAAGTAGCTTCGGCTTGATGGCCATCAATTGTTCCGTTCCCTTCAAAGGTAAGTGACTTCGGAGAAGAGTCTTCAGTAGTTGGCTGTAAGCCGCTTATTTTGTAGTCGAATTCAGATTCATCGTTCTCCGTAATGTGCAGCGTGCCAAGTATGTTGTCACTTAGGAAAAACCATTCTCCATTCCAAGGGCTTTCGGAGACGGTTTCGTTAGTAGGTGTCGGATTTTCTACTGGATCAGTTTTTCCACTGGGAATCTGATCTTTGTCGGGGCTGCATCCCGTTACAATGATTGCGAGAAGCAGGATGGCTGTTCGTGGTATCCACTTTTGCATATTGGTACCTCCATTTATTGGGTTGTTGTGCATTCAACTATACAGGAGATACATGACAATTACATGGTAGATAAGTGTGGGCTAGTTCTAAGTTGTCTAAGTAGTGTTTGATAAACCAATAGGTAAATTGAACACTTTGGAAGTTGTGAAAAGTTAAATATAAAGTAATCCGAAAAACAATAAATTCATTTGCTTTTAAAGACAGAAGTTATTACTTACAGTTTAAGATAAAAGACATCATAAAAGGTTTTAATGCGCTAAAGAACGACAAGATTCAATCGTTAATTCACTGAAAGTTGATTGTTTTACAATGAAACATCCGAACTGCATTTATTAATGCGTCTTGGGTGTTTTTTAATTATATTGGACCAAGATAATATGTCTTTGGTATTGAAGGAAACATAGTTCACGATATCTAACGAGCAAAAAATTGTGGTTGACCTGAAAGTAAATGAAACATAATATTTGAACGAGTTTTGTTTAATTGCTCTAAAGAAGAACTTTTGAACATAGAATATCAAAATTGACGTTTGAACTCGTGTTTAAAATTTTAACGGTGTTCAAAAAAGACTTGCAAATTAATTTTCTGATTGCTAGAATGATGTAAAGTTGGAATAGTCAGATAACTAAAAGGCGTTCAAAAGGAGAGAATCAGATGAAAGGGCCGGACGTCTTGGAAGAAAATCAGGGGAAGGCTTTTTAAATACTGAGGGGTAATAAGTGAAGAGATTTATCGATAGGGTGAGCATTAGTTGCTTGTCCGTTTATTGATGTAATCGAAACTTTCGACGAAGCTTCAGTTTGCAAAAGATGAAAATCGAGTGGGAAAGTGCTGATAGGGAATATAAGATACTTTTGCATACTACGGTTTACTAATAATGAGGAGACGGGAGATATACGGTCAGTATCGAATTGAAGTCCCAACTTTTATATGCCAGGGACCATCAATTAATATAAGGGGATGCGTAACACAGTTGTATTGTGATGTAAATTAGAGTTAGTAATCTTATTTAATAGACTATTTAAAAAACATGTTGACACCCGTAAAAATAGACTATATATTATTTGTAATAACAATTTTCCGACTATAGGGAAGTACTTCACATATTTTTTACCTAAAGTTGTACCTACAACCCATCCACAAACTGCTGTGAGTTTACTATTGTACTAAACTACATGGAAATTTGTAGTACAATAATGTAAAAGAAAACGGTTGCAAAAGAAAGAGGTAAATAAAATGGTGAGATTAAAAGATATTGCAGAGTATGTGGGTGTTTCAGTTACAACTGTTTCCCGTGTGATTAAAAATGATTCTTCTCGAAATGTGAATCCTGAAACAAAGAAAAAAGTTTGGCAGGCAGTAAAAGAGTTAGGATATACGCCAAATGAGTATGCGCGGCATCTTGTTGCATCTTCTAGGCAACAGAAAAAAAGAACGAAGAGAATTGCGTGGCTAGCTAGTCCACGCCTTGCAGAAACAAATCCGTATTTTTCTAAAATCTATTCTGGTATCAGCGAAACATTGAATAGCGCTGGATACACGTTGCTGCTGCTAAGTAATGAGGATTTGGAAGATGAGGCACTTTTCCATCAGATGATTCGTGAAAAGGAAGTTGAAGGGATATTACTAATTGATAAAGTGGATGAAAAAGTTCTTCTTGAGATTAAAGATTTACTTCCTGTTGTGGGTGTTGATTTTAACTACAGTGATCATGCGATTTCAACTGTAGATTATGATCGGGAGGATGCAGCGTGGAAGGCTGTAGAACATCTAGTGTCAAAAGGGCATCAGCGTATTGGATTCATGGGCGGTGAGATAGGAGCCGATATGGCCAGCGAAAAACGTTTCAAGGGCTTTAAAAAAGCGATGAATGAATTCGGATTGACTATTGATAAAAGTTGGGTGATTAATACAGGTTGGTGTTTGGAGCAAAGTTATAAGTCGGCGATGGATTTATTGAGTCAACCATCAACTAATCGTCCAACTGCTCTATTATGCGCGGGGGATTTGTTGGCGATTGCGGCGATGCGGGCAGCACATGAACTTGGACTTACTATACCTGATGATATCGGGTTTATTGGGATCGATAATAATGAAATGGCTCAATATGTCCATCCTTCATTGACAACAATATCGATTCCACAATATGAAATGGGTGTAATCGCGGCAAAAACGCTAATTAACCAAATTGAAGACCATCCGAACATTGATTTAAAAACGTTATTACCATTTAAATTAGTAGTACGTCAATCGACATGAAAACAGGTAATTAATTTCATTAGGTACATAAGGAAAACGTTTTCCTGAAATCGGGGGATAAGTACCCAAAGTGAAAAAATTTGGATATAGATGGGGTGGGGACATGAAGAAAGTAAGAATGGGAATTATAGGAGCGGGTTTACGCGGTGGACTTGCACACTACTGGCATAAGTCGGAAGGGGAATCTGAAGTTGTTGCAATTGCAGATATTTCTAATGAACGCATTGCCAAGTTCCAAGAGAAATATGAGACACCGTTATATCAAACAAATGACTATAAAGAACTGTTAAAGCGTAATGATATCGATGCGGTTGCCGTATTGTCGCCGGATTATTTGCATGAAGAACATGTTATCGCGGCTCTTGAAGCAGGTAAACATGTCTATTCTGAAAAACCACTTGCTATTACGGTCGAGGGATGTGACCGAATTATTGAAGCGTGGGAGAAATCAGGCAAGCACTTGATGGTCGGTTTCAATATGCGTTATATGAGCATGTACCAGACGATGAAGGAATTAATTGACTCAGGTGCAATTGGGGAATTAAAAGCAATTTGGGTTCGTCACTTCGTCGGCTTTGGCGGTTATTTCTACTACCACGATTGGCACGGGAAATCAGAAAATACAACGTCACTTCTGTTACAGAAAGGTTCACATGACCTTGACGTTATCCATTGGATTTCAGGCAAGTATACGACAAAGGTTTCTGCATTTGGGAGCCTTGATTACTACGGAGGGGATATGCCGAACGACTTAACATGTCCCGAGTGTGAGTTAAAGAATACGTGCCCTGAGTATGTAGCACATACATTTACGCAATGTGCATTCCGAGAAGAAATCGATGTGGAAGACAATAACATGCTTATTATGGAACTTGAGGGCGGCATTAAGGCATCGTATCTTCAATGTCACTTCACACCAGATTATAATCGTAACTACACATTCATTGGAACAGAAGGCCGTATAGAGAATGATGATGTTAACGGAAAAATACACTTGAAAACGCGTAAAACAAACACATGGAAAGAGCTAAGTGATGTCACATACGATTTGAAACAAGAAGAAGGTAGCCATGGTGGGGCAGATCCGAAAATAACGCAAGACTTTATTGATTTAATCCTTCATGGTAAAGAGCCTCTTACTACGCCTTTCGCTGGAAGAATGAGTGTAGCGGTTGGATGTGCAGCAACAGAGTCAATTCGTGCAGGTGGTAAAGTCGTCAGGGTTTCACAAGAATCTAGCATCGTACACAGCTGAATGTGTTTGGAGGAAAAGGGGTCTGATCATGACGAATATTAGTGAGAGGGTAGGGTCTGCAGAGAAGAATGGCTTAAGTGAGGGAAAGAGGATGTTTAAAAGTCCTCAAAATAATCAGGGTCCCGAGAACGCGAGGAAAAGAAAAAAGGGAATTGGATGGAAAAAGGAAATCCGGAAAAACTGGGAACTTTATGTATTACTAACACCAGTCATTCTATACTTTCTTGTGTTCCATTACTTCCCGCTCTACGGTTTGCAAATTGCATTTAAAGATTTCATTGCGAATAAAGGGGTTACGGGCAGCCCTTGGGTAGGATTTAAGCACTTTGAGCGATTCTTTGATAGTTACTATTTCTGGAGACTTATTAAAAATACAGTCGGAATTGGTATTTTCACTTTATTGGTATCATTCCCAGTTCCGATTATATTGGCGCTCCTATTAAATGAAGTGAAAAGTTTACGTTATAAAAAATTCGTACAGACAGTTATCTACGCACCGCATTTCCTTTCAACAGTCGTTGTTGTGGGAATGATGCTACTGTTCTTGAAAACAGAGGGGCTAGTCAATCAGGTGGTTCGAATTTTCGGTGGGACACCAATCGATTTTATAACGGAGCCAGCTTGGTTTAAAAGTTTGTATGTATTGTCAGACGTCTGGCAAACGATGGGTTGGAGTTCAATTATTTACATTGCGGCATTAGCTGCAGTAGATCCTTCTCAACATGAAGCAGCAATGATTGATGGTGCATCAAGGTTCCAACGGATTATTAACATTAATATTCCTGCGATCATGCCTACAATCGTCATTCTCTTCATTTTGAATGCAGGGTCTGTTATGGCTGTTGGATTTGAAAAAGTATACCTTATGCAAAATGACTTGAATATGGTGACATCAGATGTCATCTCGACATTTGTGTATCGAAGCGGAATATTGGAAGCGCAATATAGCTTCTCTGCAGCAGTAGGACTATTCAACTCGCTCATTAACTTCTGTATGCTGATAATGGTCAATCAGATTGCGAAAAAAGTGAATGAGACAAGTCTATGGTAGGGGGTGGGTGCAGTGAGAGAGACGAAAACAGATCGTACGTTTACTATATTTAACTATGTGTTCCTTACCATTGTTGCCTTACTTGTCATCTATCCATTAGTTTTCGTGGTCAGTGCATCTCTAAGTAACCCACAATATGTGATATCGGGTGAGTTGTGGTTATGGCCGAAGGAATTTACGCTAGAGGCATATGAAAAGGTCTTCAAAAACCAGGCTATAATTAATGGGTTTGTCAACACGTTGAAGTATACAGTATTTGGAACGATTTTGAATGTCATTATGACTATTTTAGCAGCGTATCCATTGTCACGAAGAGATTTAAAGGGACGTGGTGTTATTATGGCGTTTATCATCTTTACGATATTTTTCAGTGGGGGACTTATCCCGACATATCTACTTATTCGTGATCTTGGAATGCTAGATACTTTTTGGGTCATGATTATTCCGAATGCCGTTGCGGTTTGGAATATCATTATTATGAGAACGTTTTTCCAGGCTATTCCTCAAGAGTTGGAAGAGTCAGCCAAAATGGATGGCAGTGGTAATTTCAGAATTCTTTGGAGTATTGTGTTGCCATTATCATTTCCAGTTATTGCCGTCATGGTGCTATTCTATTCAGTCGGCCATTGGAATTCATACTTCCAGGCATTGATTTATTTACAGGATGAAAATAAGTTTCCACTGCAATTGATACTTAGGCAAATTCTGATTCAAGGTCAGACTGATGACATGATTCAAGCAACGTCGGAAAGCTTTTTAGCGCAACAACTCAGTGTTGAAGGGCTAAAATATGCAGTACTGATTGTTGCCAACTTACCGATGCTCATGCTGTATCCATTTTTACAAAGGTACTTCGTGAAAGGCGTTATGATAGGTTCACTAAAAGGCTAATAAGGGGGAGAATGGTTTGAAGAGAAGGTATTTTTCAAGCGTAGCAGTAACTTTATTGTTAACAGCGGGGATTTTGGGGGCTTGTTCAAAAGACGATGAACCTGCTGAAAAAGGCGAAAATGCTGGTAATGTAAACGCAACGGGTATGCCAATTGTTGAAGAAAAGATTCAAGTCGATGGATTTGCAGCGAAATTCTTCTCTTCACAAGACTGGGACAGCCTTATGCTTTGGGAAGAGTATGAGAAAATGTCGAATGTTGAAGTGAATTGGACAACCGTACAAATTGAGGGATTAGCAGAGAAACGCAACTTGATGCTTGCAGCTGGGGATTATCCCGATTTTTACTTCGCTTCAGCTTTATCCAAAACAGATTTGATCAAATACGGAGAACAAGGTGTATTTATATCGTTAAATGACTATATAGATGAATACGCACCGAATTTCAAACAGCTACTTGATAAGTACCCTTCGGTGAAACAAGGTGTTACGATGGCGGATGGAAATATTTATGGTTTCCCTGCAATTTATGACCCGGAATTCGAAGCTTTACGTGCAGGTACACCGTGGATAAATAAAGATTGGCTTGAAAAATTGGAACTCAAAGCACCTGAAACACCGGATGAATTGTATGTAGTATTGAAAGCGTTCAAAGAACAAGATCCGAATGGTAATGGTAAAGCGGATGAGCTTGGATGGGGGAGCGGCTATGGCGTTGCTGAATTCACTAGCTATTTACGCGGAACCTATGGCTTGAACAAACAAGGGTCTATGAACATCAACCTCGACTTTAAAGAAGGTACGGAGGAGTTCCGTTTTGTTCCGGCCACAGATGAATACAAGGAAATGCTAACATTCTTGAACAAGCTATATAAGGAAGGTTTAGTTAACCAGGATGTGTTTACGACTGAACCACAGACGTTTTCTGCAGAAGCATCTAAAGGGAATTATGGTATGTTGAGTGAGGTTGACCCGAAAGAATTACTAAAACTCGACGGTTATGTTGGTGTACCGGTTCTTGAAGGTCCTACGGGGGAACGTGCTTATAACACAGTTTCCACTGGACTTGGAAATCTTGGCATGTTCGTTTTGACGGATAAAGCAAAAAATCCAGAAGCAATGGTTCGCTGGATGGATCACTTCTATGGGGAAGAAGGCAATAAAATGTTCTTCATGGGCTTCGAGGGTGTGACGTATGAGGAAGATGCAGAAGGAAACTTCAAGTATCTACCTGAAATCACGGACAATCCGAATGGCCTAAATATGGACCAAGCGATTAGCGAATACTTGACTTGGCCAGGGGGCTATTATCCTGGAATCGTTAGACAGCAATACTTCCAAGGAGCAGAAGGAAAAGAAGCTACTGCTGCAAATGCTGCGCAAACAAAACCCTATCGCATAAAAGATGAAGATATTATTCCTGGACTCAACTATACACTAGAAGAGAATGATAAAGTCAGTGCAGTTATGACAGATGTTCAAACATATGTGGATGAAATGACTGCTGCCTTTATTACGGGGAAACAGGACTTTAGCAAGTGGGATGAATACAAGAAAACACTTAATAAGATGGGATTACAATCGTATCTTGAAGTTGCTCAAGAGGCATACGAGCGTATGCAAAAAGAACAATAAAATAAAAATCAAAACTCATATGAAGAGTTACCTTCATATGAGTTTTACCTTTTAATGGAGGTCATTACATGAGCGCAAACGGATGGAAAGGTAAACTTTATTGGTTCGTGGAAGTTGTAACAATGCTCGCGGTGTTGCAACTCATGTGGATTGGGTTGACACTACTTGGCCTAGTAGTTTTGGGCATATCACCGGCTACTGTAGGGTTATTCGTTGTCATGCGAAAAAGATTACAAGGTCAAGACAGTTTACGATCGCTAACAAGCAATTATTGGGCGACGTATAAAGCTGAGTTCATTAATTCGAATAAGATTGGTATTATTTTGATTGTCATTGGCTATTTTCTCGTTCTTAATTTGCGTATTGTGCTGACGATTAATGGGACCTTTGGATTGTTGATGATAACGTTGATGGTCATGATTTCGATTCTTTATGCTGTGATGGTGATGAATATTTTTCAAGTGTTTGCTAACTACGAACTGCCACTTTTACGATATTTCTCTGCATCGCTGTTACTAAGTATTTCCTACCCGATTCAAGTGATTGGATCTGTTATGGGACTTTATGTGTTTTACCGAGGATTCCTGATTATTCCGGGGTTGCTTCCGTTTTTCGGAATCAGTGTATCGATTCTATTTTTAACATGGATGTCCTCGCAAATTTTCCGTTTGAAAGGTGAATCGGATGGTTCATCTCAAGTGGAAGAAGTTAAATGAATACCA
The DNA here is from genome assembly GCF_038620285.1 of Sporosarcina sp. FSL K6-1540. Lineage (NCBI taxonomy): Bacteria > Bacillati > Bacillota > Bacilli > Caryophanales > Caryophanaceae > Sporosarcina > Sporosarcina sp. FSL K6-1540. Next base: position 777,162 of record NZ_CP152018.1, on the reverse strand, counting down.
ATAATAAACTGAGCGAAGGTTCCATTTGATACCAGTAACTGGGTGCGAGATAGCACAGTGGTCATATTTAGGACGGGAGGCATCCCCGAGCGCCGGAGCGGATTTGAAGAAAATCTATATTTCAACCCTTCACAGGCATGAAATGGACAATTTGTAAGGGTTCTATTCCTGATTAGCATAATGGCGTGTTCAATTGTTGCGAGTCTTGTTGAAATGATGGTAGATTGAAGAGTAAGAACTATGAAAAAGGATGAAGTGTGATGAAACCATTAGATCAAGGAAGTATCATTCCATTATATCATCAATTGAAACAAAGATTAGATACACGCATCCGAGCAGGGGAATGGAAGCCAGGCGATAAAATTGATTCGGAAAATATCTTGATGGACATATTTCATGTGAGTCGGAATACAGCGAAGAAAGCGATTGAAGAATTGGTCCAGGAGGGCGTACTTTATCGGATACAAGGAAAAGGCACCTTTGTTTCTAGACCTAAATTTGAACAATCATTAACTGGATTTTATAGCTTTAGCCGTGTTTTACGTGAAAAGGGACTGCATCCTACTGACCGTGTACTTGAAGTAAAGGAAGTTGCCCCTTCTGCAACTGTGAGAGCGGGATTGCAGCTTCCAGCGGGTGAAAATGTAATTGAAATGAAAAGGCTACGCTGTGCGGATGGAGAACCGATTATTCTTGAATCATCATTTATGCCGAAATCAGTTATTCAAGATATGGCTGTTTTGTATGAAGTCGGAACATCATCATTGTACGATTTGTTGGATGAACGTTATGGCGTGATAGTTGTCCGTGCGAAAGAAACCTTTGAACCCGTTTTAATAAGGGAAGAGGAAAGTGACCTTCTCGAGACGGACGTTGGAAAACCTGCTTTGCTTTTGGAAAGAACAGCATATGATACGAATGGGCAACCAGTAGAATTTTGTATTTCGATTGTGCGGGGAGATCGTTGTAGATTTTACACAGAATTAGTATAAACTCATGGAATTTTCTATGGGTTTATTTGTGTTGCTAAATATGTTGAACAAATGATTACCTGTATAACCCAAGCGAAGGCGCCTTATAAGGGATAACCGAAGCTGCTGGGTTTATGGCGGGAGGCATCCCCTAGCGCCGTAGAGGATTTGAAGGGTATCTTTATTTCAACATATATGATTCAATTCGAACATTACTCGTATAGTTATCCGAATACTTTTAATCTAACTTGGAGCCTATCAATGAAAAGCGTATAATAGAAGAAAGTTGAAATTAATAGGAGGGATTAATCAGCGTGAAGATAAGCCTGAAATCATTTGTGTTGTTATTTGCCATGCTATTCGTATTACTTCCACAGGTAACTTCCGCGTCAGCAGAACCGCTTGATGAAATCCGGCAATTGGTGCGTGATTTCTATGTCGATGACGTGCCGGAATCGGTGTTGTCTAAGGGCACAGTTAATGAGATTACAAAGCATCTCGATCCCCATTCCGTCTATATGAGTGCGAAGGAGTACCAAGGATTCGTAAATGGGATTGAGCAGCGGATAGTTGGAATTGGTGTTGTGCTAGAAGAGGATTTGAAAGGTGTTAAAGTCATTTCGGTTATTCCGGAAGGGCCTGCAGCGAGAGCGGAAATACAACCGGGTGATGTGATTACACATGTAAATGGGAAAAGCATCGTAGGGAAGTCAATTCAGACTGCGATATCGTTAATTAGCGGAGAAGAAAAAACAGTGGTTACGGTAACGATTAACCGGATTGGCCAACGAGACCCTATCACCAAAAAAATTACGCGGGAAGAGATTACGCTGCCGAATGTTGAATATGAAATGCTTGGCGGCAATATTGCCTACATTCGACTGAACAGTTTTGCAATGGAATCCTCGAGAGAAATGAACAAAGCAATTCAATCTTTAAGCGAAGCAGATGGATGGATTGTTGATTTGCGTAACAACGGCGGCGGTTACATAACAGCTGCACAGGACATTGCGGGGTTCTTTCCAAATACAGTAAACGCGTTTCAATTAAGGGAAAAGAACAGTAAGCCGATGACTTATCCGTCGACTATTCAACCAAGAAAGTTTAACGGACCAACGCATGTTTTGATTAATGAATACAGTGCGAGTGCTTCGGAAATGGTCTCTGCGACAGTGAAAGAGCAAAAGACGGCTACTTTATACGGTCAAACGAGCTACGGTAAAGGTACGATGCAAGCGATGTATGGATTTGATGATGGCAGTGTGTTGAAAATGACGACTGCAAGATTTTATTCGCCGGGCGGACAATCAGTAGATAAAGTGGGTGTTAAGCCGGATGTCATAACCAAAAAAGAGGCTGAGCTCGAAGTGTCCCATCATGATCAGTTACTTAAAAAGCTGAAGGGATACAAACAGCTTCCTGAACTTGTGAATGTCCCCGTCAGCAAGAAGTTTACGGTTGAAATGAATACAACAATGAATTGGAAAAACATCGATAAAAAAACGGTTCAACTTATCCAATTGGGAGGACAAGAGATCGGGGCTTCTATAAAGGTTGTGAATGCAACTACAGTTACTGTTGTTCCGAATAAACCATTGATAGCGGGAAGTAGATATGTACTTGTGATTCATCCGCTTTATAAAAATACGCAAAATAAACCGATGAAACAAGGCGTATACTTAGAAGTATCGGTTAAATAAATAAGCACCGGGTTTTCGTCGACTTTAAGAAATATAAAGTTGGGTGAAACCTGGTGCTTTTTTTCTTGGAATATGAAATTCATTTTAAGAAATTTATAAAATCAAGAAGAAATTTGAACTTCATAGTGTAAAGAGCGTCGACGAATTTCCGCTTCTAACAATTGAATAAAGTGAGGGCATAGTTTGATGTCTTTTGCCTTGAAATAGGATTCAATCAACAAGTCATCAGGTAATTTACTCATCTGGGGTTCCACCTCCAATCGTATAGATTATAGATTATGTGTACTATATTGAAATGTGTATGCATAAGATGATATGTAACAAGGTTGTACTCTTAATCTACCAAAGATTCGGATTAAGAACAACTGTTCCTTTATCCACAGTTGACGGTGGGTAAGCTGTGGTTAATATGTTTGTAATGGCTACGGATACATAGGGAGTGGTGGGTATAACGTTAGCAACTTTATCCACAGATGTTAAAAACGCAGATTTTGTCGAAACATTTTTTTGGATTTCTGATGAATTTTGGTGTGAAATAGTTATTATGTCTATTCTAAAACAAACAGAATAAACATGAATATTTGAGTAATATGCATTCTATCTGTCCTGATTAGGCGAATCCCTTTAAGTTATTTCGGTAATTGCATTAAAAATAGGTTTTTAAGAATATAAGTACGGGTTGAAGGAATAGAGTAGAATAATCAAGTTGCTGTGTGGTAATTAGTGAAAAGTGAATTTTATTAATGACTAAGAATGGGAGGGCATGGATTGCACTGCATAAATTGCGGACATGAACAAAGTGAAGGTAAATTCTGTGCGGTTTGTGGCGTGGTTTTGGGCGACATTCTGATTGAAGGGGAGCAAACAAGAAATCGGTCATCTGCAAGATATAACCAACAATCAAATGAATACATCGAAAAGGTTAAAAATGCATCTAAAATGTACTGGAACTATTTCCTGAACTATTTGAGGCAACCTTCTCTGGCGCTTAAACAAGGTGAAAAGGAGTTTTTGAATGGCATAATAAATATAGTAACTATGGCATTTATTATTGGTTTATTTTTATTTACCTCCATGAAACGTGTTGCATCGTCATTTCTTGAAGCTTCGCACGAACTGTCATTTACCTCAGTGATTGGTAGTTCTTTATTATTTGTGTTTATCAGCACAGCAATTATTATCGCATCATTGTTCCTAACGATTAAGTTTCTCGGTTCTGAACACTCATTCAAAAGTATCGCTGGCATTTACGGAACGCATCTTATCCCATCCACATTCCTCGTATTGATATCCTTTATTTTGCTCCCATTAAAAGCGTACACCTACAGTAACTTTCTTCTATCGTTTGCACTCCTATTTGCATTTTTTATCATACCGCTGTATATTCTGATAAAATTACTGACCAAAGCAGAAGAGGGGATTGATCCGCTGTACTGCGTCCTCGCCTATATTGTCATTTTTGGAATTGCTTTTTCGATCTACCTTTTTCTTTTAGAAGGTTCTTTAATTGTTGATGTGTTGAATGGGTGGATGGTAGGCAAACTGTGAATGATGAACGGATAAAAAGTAGCATCTCAGAACTAGTTATAGGTTCGGGGATGCTGCTTTTTAATGTTTCATTCCGGTCTGTTGATTAAACATTTATTTGCATAAAATTCTGGTGAGAAGGGCTTGATGACCTTGATTTTCACTGGACTATTTTCGGCTAACTATTCAAGTGAAAAATGCAGTAGTTTTGGAAGAAAAAATGGATGACATTCTATGTAGTGTGTAAGTGCCCGAAGATGCAATTTCGGGCACACTTGCAAGTTGTATAATGCGTTCCTTTCATACTTTTAGTAAAGATTATGGACCTAATTCATGTGATGTCTTATTGAAAGTGACACTTCTTTATTAAAAAAAGAAAAAACCATATATGTTGAATTAAAGAATCCCATTGAATCTACTGTAGCGCTTAATAAGGAGAGAGTTATAATTCGGAGGGCACTGAAAAAGTACGATTTCCTTCAATCCCGTTGATTTCCGTTCCGAGCGGACGCTTTCCGCGGGCACGGCTTCAGCCTCCTCGTCACTGCGTTCCTGCGGGGTCTTCAGCTCGCGCTGTTCCCGCTGGAGTCGCCGCTCTTCACTACAATCAACTAGTTGATACTATATAAATTGAAATAAAGAATTCCATTGAACCGCTACGGCGCTAGGGGATGCCTCTCGCCATAAGCCAGATGAGGTATTCTTTAACCTATCTGGAATAACCTCTTGGCATTAACTGTATAATTTCTGCAAAGAACGCAGAAATTATACAAACCGAACTCTTCGTTGTTCGGTTGGCTACCCCTGTTAAGGCGCCTTCGCTCAGTATATATACCGGATTCAACATATAAAATTATATTCAAGAAATCCGCACTCTAGGTTGCAGATTCCATCACAGATAATGAAATGCGCTTTTTCAAATAAGACCATCCAGCGCAGGCGCGGTTTACGATTTGACCGCGTGAAAGTACCTCGCATGACACCGAAACAAAAGAAGTGTTACACTATTGGGACAAGACACTTAACAATAAAGATTAGTTAAAAATCGAAGGAGTGATGGTAATGGCTGTTGATGTTTATCTTAATTTTAACGGGAATTGTCGTGAAGTGGTGAATTTTTATGCTGAGGTATTTGGAATAGAAAACCCGAAAATAATGACATTCGGAGAAATGCCACCTAATCCGGAATATCCACTTCCAGAAGAAGCGAAAGATCTTGTTATGCACTCCCGTCTGAATATTAGCGGAAGCAATGTTATGTTTTCAGATGTGTTTCCTGGAATGCCATTTATTGAAGGCAATAACATTAGCCTCGCAATCGTTAGTAAGGATTTAGAAGAGATTACATCTGCATTTAGTAAACTGAAAGAAGGCGGCAAAGTAGTTATGGAACTCCAAGAGACACCCTGGAGCAAATCCTACGGCCAATTAACGGACAAGTTCGGGATTATTTGGCAATTTAATTACGACAGTGGAGAAACTTTCATGTGATTTAACAACACTGAAAAGTAAAACGCAATGCGCAGACTTCAAAGCGAATTGCGTTTTTTTCATTGTCTAGATTCCAGCGCTTTTCTTAAATTCAATACGTATCACTCCCTTTACTCGCATATACATAATTGGTAGGACTTACAGCTATATATATGTTGAATTAAAGAATCCCATTGAATCTACGGTAGCGCATAATAAGGAGAGAATTGTAATTCGTTGTGGATTGTAGAACGCTTGGCGCTTTGGGATGCCTTTCGCCATAAGCCTGGATTAGCGCTTCGCATCCGGTCTTACAGCTTCGGCGACCCCTTTGTCGCGCCTGCGCTAGAGTGTTCATTATCGAGAGAAATGTAATTTTGAGATGTATATGCCGAGACTATAAGGTGATTACTTTTTGATACTATTTATATTCAAGAAAGACACACTCCAGGTTGCAGATTTCATCGCAGATAATGAAAAGCTCTTTCTCAAATAGACCATCCAGCGCAGGCGCGACTTCGTGGTAGCCGGAGCGATAAGACTGAAAGCGATCTTCTTTCTGGCTTATCGCGGGAGGCATCCACAAAGCGTCCAAGCGGTATTGGCAGGAATTCTAATTAGTTCTAAGTATTGGGACTTTTTCAAAGGCCTCCTAAAAGCCCTTGTAAAGCGCATGCGCCGTATTCATTTGTTCAACATATGTAGGTTGAATTCGTTACGGTGCTAGGGGATGCCTCCCACCTAAGATTATATAGACTTTTATTTGTTCAATATACATACGACTTGAAAGTTATAAATATATGAGAGGTGGCATGGAATTGAAAAAGTTGTGGCTATTTAGCTTGTCGCTATTGCTGTTGTTATGTACTGCTTGCCAGCAATCGGCTGTTGCCGAGGTGGAAGAAAGTGAAGTTCATTCGGAGAAAGCGGTGGAGATTGCTGCAAGTTGGGCGGCGACGGCGAGTCTTGTGCAAGCAGGTGGGGTTTATATAGAAGGGGAATATATGAGGTTCAACTATAAAGGTAAGACATATCGCTACATGGCTAGCCACTTGGATACGAAGAAGGAAATGAGGGTCGAATTAGAGAAGTCAGTAACAAAAAAAGTTGCCAAACAATTTATGAAGGACCAAAATTTTATTAAACAACAAAGGAGGTTGGCGCAGGTAGAGGTTGACGGTGAATCGCTTCTTCAGTGGAGTGAGGCGACAGCAAAATTGGTGAAATCGAAAAAGAATAAAAGCGTATTCGAAGTGAGAGTACCCGTAGGCTATACAGGGGAATTTGATACGTTCGAAGTTACGTACGAATACGTGAGGAAATCAGGTTGGCGTATAAGTAAACTTCCGGAATATAAGAAATAAAAGATGAAACCTCCCCGTGAGTTGGGAAAGGTTTCATCTTTTTTGATTATAAGAACAGAGTCCCGGATGGCTGTCATCTAGCAAAGAAATTTTATCTTCCTTGCAATTTATCCGCAAATTGCTTCAAGTTCATGTTGGAGTGAATGCGCTGACGTTTTAGATCGAAGAGGGAATCTCCCTGGAAGACATTGCCCTCATCAATTGTATACGCACTCGTTATCCCGGCGGATTGTAAGGCGTAAATTGCCGCCAAACTGCGTTTTCCATACGGGTATGCGTGGGCCATAACTTGATAGTCCCCGCCAATAATTTGTTCGATGGTTTCATTTGCTGTTTGGATGTCCTCAAAGATTGCTAGTTCCGATTCATATTGTAACAGGCTTAGGTTGGTAAATGAATTAAACATATGGAATAAATGTGTGTGGTTTTGATAGGAATAGACATCCTGTGTCTGAATGATATCTTGTTCTGAAACCGTGCTGATTCGATCGATACGACTTGTAATCAGGAAAGAAGTAGCTTGGAATCCGTGATTTTTCAAAATAGGATAGGCTAAGTCAATTGTCGATTTGTAGCCGTCATCGAATGTGATTAGAACTGACTTCTTTGGAAGTGTTCCCTTTTTAGCAACCCAAGATTCTAACTGTTGTGGAGTGAGTGTCGTCCAGTTGTTTGCCTTCAAATAGTCCATCTGCTCTTTAAACTTAGCAATTTCTAATGTTGATGCATTTTGGTCGGTTTTACTACGCACAAGATCGTGATACATCAAGACAGGGATACCAGGTTCGATGAGCAGCTCGTTCTTATGTATATACCCCGTTTTACCACCTATTAAGACGGGATAATAATTACCCTTTAATCTTTGTACATTAATCGTCATATTCGGTTGGATGTGTCCAATGCTATTCGCTTTAACTGCTGGGCGATCCAAGATTTGTACAGGCTTTGAAGTCTTGGCTCGAACTGGATGTGCAGCTTTCCAGTTATTCGGTGGATCCTTAATAATTACAGCTTTCTTTTTCGAGAGTTTAACTTGATCGTTTCCAATGAACGTATGATAAAAAAGGTTCGATTCATTTACCACGGTGTGTGAAGTACCTTTTAGGAATACAGCGACCTTCTGGTAGTCATCGAAAACAGGAGTGGTTTCGGTAATTTTTATCGATTTGACAGTTGATGCTTCAGTTGCTTCTGTGAAAGTTGGAAATGCTACAAGTAATAGTAGGAAAAACAGTATAAATTTCTTCAATCTTAAGTATGCCCCTTTATTCTAGTTTCTATCTCTATGATAGATAGATTGGGAGAAACTAGCAAGGTGTAGTTGAATTAAATAATAAGTATAGAATAATCAAACTTATCAACAAAAGCGGTGGATATCCTGTGAGTAACTTGTTTGAAATGTTAATAAATACAGATAATTCGGTCTGAGTGATGTTAATAACTTTATCCACAGTCATGTGTGAAGGAGAGTTTTATGCTAACAGATAGAAAGTGACACTGTCTTCCATTCGAAAAGAAATGCTATAAAGAAGGAGTAAGCAGTCAAACATCCCGATAATTGTAGAGTAGTCGTTTAGTCCAAAGCGATTCAAAAGCACCTGTACATAGGGTATCTAGTGTTTTATCACAAAAATAAGTAGTCACTTACGGGTTTACTTTGGCTAAGTAACATATGTTAAACAAATGATTCGCTATACAAACTGAGCGAAGGCATCCCAAGCGCCGAGCGTTGTTGAGAGGATTCTTTATGTTAACAAATATAGGTAATTAGTTGTAATTATACGGGTTAATTGTAATTCACTCCTTTATTTTAAAAATGCGTCTAGACAGATTAGAAAGGATACGCTATAATCTTATTAATCTAACAAAACATATAGAGTTACTTGGTTATTGAAGAGGTACCGTTGCTGATTAGTGTTCGGAGCAAGTTATCCAGTCGTTGAAATGAATTTAATAAAACCAGAGAAAGAGTCTGTATAGGAACCTCTCCCTTGGTCTTTCATAGTAAAAAGATAGTAGCTGATCGGAAAACCGAAGGCTCTCAACCGAATTTAATGTTGAGAGCCTTTTTGTTTGTTTAAAATCATAGACAGTGTCAGCCACGTAAGGAATGTATGTGGACGAAAGAAATATAATGGGAGGTTTTTATTGTGCAGTATAGTTATGTTTCGCTTCTTAAATGTCCTAAACGTCCCTCTCCATAAAAAGGCTAATTCGTTTACTCAGATATGAAAACTGCATATAAAAGGCTGCTGATCAGACGATTGAAGGCTCCTTGAAATCTATTATTCTTGTGAATATAGGCTTCTTGGAGCCTTTTATTATAATAATCGACTACATTAGCTGAGATATTAAAAATGAAAATAGGAGGCCTCACATGGTAGAAAAACAAATCGATGAGCAATGGATTGAGTGTATTGTACTGTCAGTGAAAGAAATCAAATGCGGATCGGTGGAAATAGTTATTCATGACTCGCAAATTAAGCATATTGATCGGCTGGAAAAGAGACGGTTTTCTTTAAAAAGTCAACAACTTGAGCAATGAAGACAAATGAAGATACAATCATAAACCAATCAAAAAGGGTTCTTATAAAGAATTGAAAATAGAAGTGGAGGTTAATAGGATGAAGAAAAATACGACAATAATCAAGTTTTTAGTGGGCATCACTGCAACGGTTGGGATTTTAACAGGATGTGGTGGTACTGAAAAAAGTGGGGATCAAACTGCCTCTGCTGAAAAGAAGAATTCAGTCGAGCTGTTAAATGTATCCTACGATCCAACGCGTGAGTTATACGAGGAGTTTAATAAAGAATTTGCTGCACATTGGAAAGATGAAACCGGACAGGAAGTGACTATTCAGCAGTCGCATGGTGGATCAGGAAAACAAGGTCGAGCAGTAATTGACGGTCTAGAAGCAGACGTTGTCACACTGGCCCTTGCTTACGATATTGACGAAGTCGCCGCCGCCCGTGACCTGCTAGCAGAAAACTGGCAAACTAGATTGGAAAATAACTCAACACCATACACGTCAACGATTGTTTTCCTAGTTCGAAAAGGCAATCCACAAGGCATTAAAGATTGGGATGACTTAACGAAAAAAGGTGTTTCCGTTATAACACCAAATCCGAAAACATCAGGCGGTGCACGTTGGAATTACTTGGCGGCTTGGGCATATGCAGATAAGAAATTTAATGGGGATGAAACGAAAGTGAAAGAATTTGTTGGCGATCTTTATAAAAACGTTGAAGTACTAGATTCTGGGGCTCGCGGCTCAACGACAACTTTTGTTGAACGAGGTATTGGAGACGTATTACTTGCTTGGGAGAATGAAGCCTTCTTAACCTTAAATGAACTTGGAAAAGGTGAATTTGAAATTATCGTCCCATCACTCAGTATTTTAGCAGAGCCGCCAGTTGCAGTTGTGGATAAAATCGTCAAGAAGAAAGGCACAGAAGAAGTCGCACAGGCCTATCTGGAATACCTGTATACAGAAACTGGACAGGAAATTGCTGCGAAAAACTACTATCGTCCCCGTGACCCAGAGGTATTAAAAAAATATGCAGATCAATTCCCAGACATTAACTTCGTTACAATTGACGATGACTTCGGTGGCTGGAAAGAAGCCCAGGAAAAACACTTTAATGACGGCGGTACCTTCGATGAAATATACCTACCGTAGTAGTGTCTAATTAAAAAATCCAATTGATAAGTTGGAGTAGAGGCGTTAAAACATTTAACTACAGAAGTGAAGGTGAAGGAATGGCAAAGAAATGGAGATTAAAGAAACATAGTATATTGCCGGGATTCGGGCTATCGCTCGGATTCACGATGCTGTATCTCAGCTTGCTCGTTTTACTTCCGCTCTCCATGATTTTCATTAATACCTCATCAATGGGCTGGTCAGATTTTTGGGCAACGGTAACAGAACCACGCGTCATTGCATCGTACAAAATAAGTTTTGGTACCGCATTTGCAGCAGCCTGCATTAATCTGCTATTCGGTGTATTGATTGCCTGGGTACTCGTTCGCTATTCGTTCCCTGGCAAGCGAATAATTGATGGATTGGTAGATTTACCATTTGCACTCCCAACAGCTGTTGCGGGTATCGCATTAACAACACTGTATACGGAAAAGGGTTGGATTGGTCAGTTTTTATCGTTTAAAGTTGCGTTTACGCCTCTCGGTATTACGATTGCATTAACATTTATCGGCTTGCCATTCGTCGTCCGAATGGTGCAGCCGGTTCTTCAAAATCTTGAACGGGAAATGGAAGAGGCATCTGCTATTTTAGGCGCAAATCGTTTTCAAACGTTTGTTAGAGTAATTGTTCCAGAAATTTTACCAGCAGCAATGACGGGTTTTGCTTTAGCATTTGCCCGTGCGATTGGCGAGTATGGCTCGGTGGTCTTCATTGCGGGTAATATGCCGATGAAGACCGAGATAACACCGCTCATTATTATGACAAAACTTGAACAATACGATTATGCTGCTGCTACAGCAATTGGGGCAGTCATGCTCATTTTCTCATTTATTATATTGTTATTTATTAACGGGTTGCAATGGTGGACTAATCGGAAACTTGTTCATAATTAGGAGGGGATTCCATGGCAGAACAGAGTCAGAGGCAGTTGGTTAGTAAGAAAGGGAGCAAGCGGACTACAGATGCTCAGCCTTGGGTTCGTATTCCGCTAATTGCGATTGCACTCGGATTTCTATTGCTTTTTCTAGTATTACCGCTTGTTGCAATCTTTATAAAAGCTTTTGAAAAGGGAGCAGGCGTCTATGTAGCTGCAATTACAGACCCGGACGCACTATCGGCAATCAAACTAACATTACTTGTCGCCATACTTACGGTGCCACTAAACGCGATTTTTGGAATTGCAGCTGCATGGGCAATTACTAAGTTTGAATTTAAAGGGAAGAGTCTTTTAATTACCTTGATTGACTTGCCGTTTGCAATTTCACCAGTTATTGCAGGTCTCGTGTTTGTTTTATTATTCAGTGCCCACGGGTTGTTCGGTGAATTTTTGTTTGCAAATGATATTAAAATTCTTTTCGCCGTCCCGGGCATAGTGCTTGCCACATTGTTTGTGACATTCCCGTTTGTTGCACGTGAGTTGATCCCACTTATGCAGGCGCAAGGAACGGCGGAAGAAGAAGCCTCATTAACACTTGGAGCAGGCGGATTTAAAACATTCTTGCATGTCACGCTGCCAAATATCAAGTGGGGATTATTATACGGTGTCATTCTTTGTAATGCGCGTGCAGTCGGCGAATTTGGCGCTGTCTCGATTGTTTCGGGGCATATTCGCGGACTTACGAACACGATGCCGTTACATATTGAAATTTTGTACAATGAATATCAATTTTCCGCAGCGTTCGCTGTTGCATCTCTTATGTCCATTTTAGCGATTATTACGCTAGTTTTGAAAAACTTCATTGAATGGAAAACAAGTCAGCAGGGATAGAAAAGGAGGTCTCCAAATGAGTATTCAAATAAAAGAAGTGTCGAAGAAGTTTGGCTCGTTTGATGCACTGAAAGATATTAACCTCGACATTAAAACAGGAGAGCTCGTGGCGTTGCTTGGACCATCTGGATCGGGCAAAACGTCGCTACTGCGCATAATTGCAGGACTTGAAGAGGCGGATCATGGGGTTGTCTTATTCGGTGAGGAAGACATGACCCATATTCGCACGACAGAACGAAAGGTTGGTTTCGTTTTTCAGCATTATGCCCTGTTTAAACATATGACGGTTTTTGATAATGTTGCATACGGATTGAAAGTGCGATCCAAAAAAGAACGACCAACTAAAAAAGAGATTGCTGCGAAAGTGAATGAATTACTAGGACTTGTAAAGTTAGAAGCATTTGCTACTCGTTATCCATCTCAACTATCGGGGGGGCAAAGACAGCGTGTTGCACTAGCTCGGGCGCTTGCAGTGGAACCAAAAGTACTGTTACTTGATGAACCATTTGGTGCGCTCGATGCAAAAGTACGGAAAGAACTGCGACGTTGGTTGCGAAGATTGCATGATGATTTTCATATTACGAGTATATTTGTGACGCATGATCAGGAAGAGGCTCTTGACGTGGCGGACCGGATTGTTGTTATGAATGAAGGGAAGATTGAACAGATAGGTAGCCCGGAAGAAGTTTATGATCATCCAAACAGTCCGTTTGTATATGATTTTCTAGGAAATGTGAATATTTTTCATGGGCGCTTGCAAAATGGCAAGCTACTCAATGTACATGTCGATTTGGATGCGGTAGATCTTGAAAGAGCTGAAAATAAGTTGGCTATTGGTTATGTTAGGCCACATGATGTGACGATTGAACGAGAAAGTACAGATGCGGAAGCAGTTAAAGCAAAAATTATCCATATACATGTCGTGGGGCGCACTGTGCAAGTGGAACTTAAACGACAAGATAACGATCAATTTCTCGAAGCAGAATTGACGAAAGAGAAATACCGGGAGCTAAATGTGAAAGCAGGTGAAGATGTATATATCAAACCGAATCAACTTCGTGTTTTCATTCCAGAAGACTTCTCGATTTGAAGCGATGATCGATAATAAGATTTAAATAGAACACGTAAGCTACCTGATGCCGAATTTCTATTGGCATCAGGTAGTTTGCGTTCTTCGGAGTACTTTCATTGTGTCGTAATTGTATTGGTGACTGTCAGTTTCTCGAAAGTAAAGAATAATCAAAACTTATTAACAAAAGCAGTGGATATCATGTGAGTAACCTGTTGGAATTGTTAATCAATATAGATAAATCAGTCGGTTTAGTGTTAGTAACTTTATCCACAATGTAGAATGATGCGCTTTATTGTCGAAAGATAGTAGGGAATAAAGTGGGGAAATTCTTTGGCTTACTATATAGATTGAAAAAAGATTCCCTTAAAATCCGCTAGAGGATCCTAAACTGCCGCCCCGCTACCCCTTCTAAATCGCCTACACTCAGTTTATATAGCTACTCATATGTTCAATATATAAGCTCTATATGATGCTGGACCCGATGCCCTCTAAAATTACAGGTCTTCACGCGTCCATGATTTTACCTGCAGACTCGTTGCTACTTGTTATTGCAAGTCCGCTCATTGTATCTGTTATCAAAGGATTGTCCAAATTTACCACTTTAGGTATTATATTTTACCTATTCACGCATATATCAACGCATTAACCCATGATTAGTTTTTAGAATAGGGAGCATATTCTAAATAAAGGGTTGTAATAAGGTGTAACATGAGATAATATAGTTAGAAAATACAGATAACAAGAGGTGCAACTATGAATGCTGAACATTTAGTAGATGTAATAAGAGGAGATAATGTTGAAAGTGAGCATTGGGGACATATTGCAGTAGTGAATAGTGAAGGTAAACTTCTCTATTCCAAAGGAAATCCTAATAGGGTAACGTTTGCTCGCTCGTCAATGAAACCTTTACAAGCGATTCCGATTGTTGAAACAGGAGCAGCTGACCATTATCAATTCAATCAGGCAGATCTGTCATTAGCTTGTGCATCACATAATGGAGAAAATCAGCATACCGACCGGGTAAAAACCATTTTATCTAGACTAGGGCTTGGAACGGACGATTTGAAATGCGGCACGCATCCTCCACGCTGGACAGAAGCGTATGAAGCATTAATTATAGCGGGTAAGGAAATCACGCCCGAATATAACAACTGTTCTGGGAAACATAGCGGCATGTTAACTACAGCCATACATATGGGTGAGAGTTTGGAAGATTACTATAAAACGGATCATCCAGTTCAGAAAAGAATTATGGAAGTGATAAGTGATATCTCTGAAACACCCTTAAATGAGATAGAAATTGGTATTGATGGTTGCGGAGTTCCTGTCCATGGCATTCCACTAAAAAACCTCGCATTAAGTTTTGCAAAGATGGCAAAACCAATATCATTTCCTGAAAAAAGAAAAAATGCAATTGAGCAAGTGACTGCAGCTATGATGGCAGCACCAGAAATGGTCGGAGGCACTAACCGCTTTTGTTCAGATTTTATGAGGATTGAAGATGGAAGAATGTTTGGAAAAGCCGGGGCTGAAGGAGTTTACTGTATAGGAGATCTTGAAACAGGTCTTGGAATTGCCATTAAAATTGAGGATGGTAATGGTCGAGCAACTTCGCCTGTTGCGGTGGAAGTGCTAAAACAGCTCGATTTACTCAATGAAAAACAGATTAAACTATTACATGATTATCACTATCCGAAGTTGAAGAATGCGAGACAGGAAGTCGTCGGACAATTAAGTCCAATCTTTTCATTGAAAAATGCGTAATGCATTTTATCATAAAAAAAGTTAGTAAAGGGGAGAAGAAGATGAAAAAAGCGTATGGTTTAATTTCTTTACTGGCCTTAATGATGCTACTCGTTTTAGCCGGCTGTAGCAGTGATTCAAAAGAGGGCAGTAAAGATGCTAGTAAAGAGGATGGAAAGCCTGCTGAAAAAGCTAAAAAAGAAGGTAAGGATATCGTCATTGCTGTAGCGGATAACTTTACAGGCATGGACCCACATGACACAAATGACACGCTATCTGGCTCAGCTCAAAAAGCAATGCTTGAAGGACTTGTAGGGTTTGATAAAGATATGAATGTGATTCCACTTTTGGCTGAAGAGTATTCGGCAAATGCTGAGGCAACTGAATTCACATTCAAATTACGTGAAAATGTGAAATTCCATGATGGAACGCCTTTTAATGCAGAAGCGGTAAAAGTGAACTTTGATAGATTATCAGATCCAAATAGCGGATTGAAGAGACACAGCCTCTACGCTTTAATTGAAAAAACAGAAGTTGTTAATGAATATGAAGTGAAATTTACACTATCAGAACCTTTCGGCGCGATGATCAACACGTTCGCTCATCCAGCTGGATTAATGCACAGCCCGAAAGCTTTAAAAGAGTTTGGGAAAGAAGTTGCAAGAAATCCAGTTGGAACTGGGGCATTTAAATTTGTTGAATGGAAACCGAGTGAAGGTCTAAAAATTGAAAAGAACGAAGAATATTGGAATGCAGGATTCCCGAAAGTAGATTCCATCACATTTAAACCGGTATCGGAAAATGGATCAAGAATTGCGATGTTGCAAACAGGTGAAGCGGACTTCATTTATCCAGTTCCCACTGAACAAGTAGAGGGAATTAACGGGAAAAACGGTATAGAAGTTGAAAGTAAGCCTTCTATTGTAGTTCGTTACATGTCTATGAACACATTAAAAGCACCATATGATGACGTTAAAGTTAGGCAAGCACTTAACTATGCAATTAATAAAGAAGCTTTCGTCAAAGTTGTAATGAACGATCAAGGAACTGTATTGGATTCCATTATTGCACCTGACGTTCAGTTTTACTCAAAACAAGAGCCTTATGCATTTGACCTTGAAAAAGCGCAGGACCTACTAAAAGAAGCTGGCGTTGAAAAGGGCTTTAAAGCGAAACTATGGGGCGGCAACAGCTCTGGCGCGATTAAGGCAATGGAATTCTTACAACAGCAAATGGCACAAGTTGGTATAGATGTTGAAGTTGTACCAATGGAATCAGGCACAATATCGGACAAAATTTGGTCTGTTCAAAACCCAGACGATGCTGAGCTTGAATTGTACTATGGTGGATGGTCACCGTCTACTGGCGATGCTGACTGGGGTATTCGTCCACTTGTTGGGGGCAAAGATGCATTCCCGCCTATGTCATATAACGTTTCTTATTACGACAATCCTGAAGTAGATCAGCTAATTCTAGATGGTCTGCAAACAGCAGATTTGGATAAACGAGCAAAAGCTTATGAAGATGCACAGAAATTAGTTTGGGATGATGCACCTTGGGTCTTCTTATCTGCTGACAATACATTGGCTGGTAAGAAGAACTATCTAAAAGGAATCTATCTGTTACCGGATGGTTCATTGAGCGTATCAGATATTGAAATCGAGTAATGAATTGATAAAAGGGCGCTATATATAATTAATATATAGCGCTCTATCTATATACCAAAGGAGTGGTTCAATTGTTTCGATTCATCATTAAAAGACTACTCGAAATTATCCCGATCCTGTTGATTGTATCCATTCTAATTTTTCTATTCGTACATATGATTCCTGGGGATCCAGCCCGTCTAGTTGCCGGCGAAGATGCAACACTGGCAGATGTGGAGATGGTGAGGAAGGAACTAGGCTTGGATAAGCCGATTGTAGAACAGTATGTCACTTATATGAAAAACCTTTTTAAAGGAGACATGGGGAATTCACTAAAAACAAATCGGCCGGTGAGCGATGAGATAGGCGAACGATTCATGCCGACATTTTGGTTAACCGTCTGGAGTATGGTGTGGGCGGTCATTGTTGGTTTAGTGATTGGTGTAATTTCGGCAACAAAAAGGAATAAATGGCAGGATTATTTAGGAATGTTTGGAGCTGTTTCAGGGTTATCGTTGCCGTCATTCTGGCTAGGACTCATGCTTATCCAACTTTTCGCCGTAACGCTTGGCTGGCTACCTACTGGAGGAATGGAGTCATGGAAGAGTTATATCCTTCCTGCATTCACTCTTGGAACCGGTGTAGCAGCTGTAGTCGCACGTTTTACACGATCATCTTTGATGGATGTGCTGAAAGAAGATTATATCCGTACAGGCAGATCAAAAGGATTAAGCGAACGTAATGTTACGTGGGGACATGGATTAAGAAACGCAATGATTCCCGTTGTTACAATGACAGGTTTGCAATTCGGTTTCCTGCTCGGAGGATCAGTTGTCATTGAAACTGTATTCAGCTGGCCGGGGTTAGGAAAACTACTAATCGACTCAGTTGCTTACCGTGACTACCCGGTTATTCAAGCAGAAATGATGATCTTTGCTTTAGAATTCATCGTAATTAATCTAATTGTTGATCTGTTGTATGGCATCTTGAATCCACAGATCCGGTATGAGTAAGGAGGGGACCAAAGTGGTTGAAGTAAAACTGTCTAAAAAAGAAGAATATATGCAACGAACCTTGGAAAATATTACATCGAATACACCATTCTCTGAGTTTTGGAGGAAGTTCAAAAAACAAAAACTTGCGTTTGTATCATTCTTTTTTGTGCTATTTCTGATTGCACTTGCACTTGTCGGCCCATTTTTTGTGCCTTACGATATAGCAGAACCAGATTATGACAATGTACTTTCTGGTCCTTCAGCTCAACACTGGGCGGGAACCGATGCTTATGGTAGGGACATTTTCAGCAGAATTATCGCAGGTACACAAATTTCTTTATACGTCGGATTAACTTCCGTTTTCTTAGGAGCAATTGGGGGAACATTTTTAGGGCTTATTGCAGGCTATTACGGTAGAAAAATCGACATGATTATCATGCGCATGTGTGATGTATTACTCGCATTCCCTGGAATCTTGTTAGCTATCGGTATTATTGCAATTCTGGGACCTGGGCTTAGCAACGTCGTCATAGCGGTCGCGATTTTCAGTGTTCCGGTATTTGCCCGAATTGTACGTAGCTCGACGCTAGCTGTTAAGTCAACCCTCTATGTTGAGGCTACAAAATCAATTGGTGCAAGACCACGTCGAATAATTTGGAAGCATGTCTTTCCAGGAACATTATCTAGTATTATTGTCTATTTCACGATGCGAATCGGTTCGGCAATCTTAACAGCAGCAAGCTTAAGTTTCCTTGGGCTAGGGGCACAGCCGCCTTCACCTGAGTGGGGTGCCATGTTAAGCGGCGGACGGGATTATTTAAATATTGCACCACATGTGACAGTCTTTCCGGGACTCGCAATCTTCATCACTGTACTTGCATTTAACCTTCTAGGTGATGGCTTACGTGATGCGCTTGATCCGAAAATTAAGGACTGATACTTGGTAGAAAGGAGGCATTCTAGTGGATCAAACTGTACTGAAAGTAAATAACCTACAAACACATTTCACAAGTGATTCCGGTGTTGTAAAAGCGGTGGACGGAGTCTCTTTTGAAGTTTCAAAAGGTGAAACACTTGGCATAGTTGGAGAATCGGGAAGCGGGAAGAGTGTTACCTCACTCTCAATTATGAGGTTGTTGAAAGACACACCCGGGCATATTGCAGGTGGAGAAATTCTTTATGAAGGCAGAGATCTTGTCAAAATCAGCGAAAATGAAATGCGAAAAATCCGCGGCAATGAAATTGCGATGATATTTCAAGAACCAATGACTTCATTGAATCCCGTATTTAAAATTGGGCGTCAATTGGAAGAAGCTATTATCCTTCATTTAAAGATGTCGAAAAAGCAGGCGAGAGTTAGATCAATTGAAATGCTAACAGCAGTTGGAATTTCACGCCCAGACAAAATTGTCCATGAGTTTCCGCATCAGTTGTCAGGTGGCATGCGTCAACGTGTCATGATTGCGATGGCCATGGCTTGTAACCCGAAAGTCTTGATAGCTGATGAACCGACAACGGCACTGGATGTGACAATACAAGCGCAGATATTAGATTTAATGCGTAACTTGACGAAAACAACAGATACTGCCATTTTACTTATTACGCATGATTTAGGTGTAGTTGCAGAAATGTGTGATCGTGTTGTGGTCATGTACGGGGGGCGTGCAGTAGAAGAAAGCGATGTCCTATCAATCTTTGCTAATCCGAAACACCCTTATACGCAGGGATTACTGGCTTCTATTCCTAAGATAGGGGAAAGGGTAGAACGATTGCAATCTATTCCGGGTAATGTTCCGATACCATCGAGGATGCCGGAAGGTTGTAAGTTTGCCCCGAGATGTCCACATGCAATGGATATATGCTGGGAAAAAGAACCTGAATTTAAAGAAGTATTAGTGAAGCATTCTGTCAGATGCTGGTTACACGAGGAGGTGCATCAAGATGAGTCAGAACTTGCTGGAAGTACACAACATAAAAAAGTATTTTCCGATAAAGAAAAAGCTGTTCAGTAAAAAGAAAGGGTTTGTAAAAGCGGTAGATGGTGTTTCATTTACTGTGAAAAAGGGAGAGACATTAAGCATCGTTGGAGAAAGTGGCTGTGGAAAGTCCACTACCGGCAGAGTATTAATGAAGTTATTGGATGCGACGGAAGGACGAATTATTTTTGAGGGGCAAGACATCACCGATTTAACGGATGATGAAATTCGCCCGCTACGAAAAGAATTCCAAATGGTTTTCCAAGATCCCTATGCGTCACTCAATCCTCGGCTTACTGTAAAAGAAATCATCGAAGAACCACTGATCGTTCATAATATCGAAAAATCGAAAAGGGCAGACCGTGTTATTGAATTATTGGAAGTTGTCGGGTTGAATAGATACCATGCGAATCGCTATCCCCATGAGTTTAGTGGTGGGCAGCGCCAACGAATCGGTATTGCACGAGCACTGGCAGTGAATCCAAAGCTTATCATTGCAGATGAACCGGTTTCGGCACTTGACGTTTCCATTCAATCACAAATTCTAAACTTATTAAAAGATTTACAGGAACAATATAATTTGACATATGTATTTATCGCGCATGATTTAAGTGTAGTAGAACATATTTCGGATCGGGTTGGGGTTATGTATTTAGGGAGGCTTGTCGAATTGGCTGATCGGGATGGATTGTTCGGAGGTCCACTTCATCCTTACACGAAAGCTTTACTAAGTGCAGTTCCAATTCCGGATCCTACTTTAAGAAGAGATCGAATTATATTAAAAGGGGATATACCGAGTCCGGCCGATCCGCCTTCTGGATGCACATTCCACACTCGTTGTCCTTTTGCCCAACAATTATGCAAAGATCAAGTACCCGAGTTCCGGGAATTAGGCAAAGGTCATTTTGTGGCTTGTCATTTTGCAGAAGAATTACGGGGTTAATTAGATGCGAAAACTTCATGTTATTTCAATTCAAAAAGCTTATTTAGACATCGTGGTCAATCAATTAGTGGAGATATTTGGAGATGAAATTGAGTTATCTGCAATCACGCTCCAAGAGCTTACAATGGATGTCATTGCGGAACAGGATATTGTTATCCTGTCTAAAGAGATATTAAAGGGAATAACTCGTCCGTTCATACCGGAATCATGTCCAATTATTATTGCCAAGCGCGAAGTAAATATAGCAGCAACGAAAGACCTGTACAAACTGCTAAACGGACAACAAATTCTAGTCATAAACGACACTATGGAACATGCTGTAGAAACAGCTCGTTCCCTTAAAAGTATCTATTTTGAGCACGACTATATTGCTTATGATCCTATGAATTTAATGCCTTCCAATATCAATTGGATTGTTACTCCTGGAGAGAAGGAACTTGTTCCGAGGGAATTTGAAAATGTGATTGATATTGCCCCAAGGACACTGGATTTCAAAACTGTGCTGGAGACAGCTAAATTCGTGAAATCTGAAATGGGACAGATTTCATTAATGAATAGATTCTATAAATCGCAATTGGCATTGGCAGAAAAGTGGAATGATGAAAACGAACTTCAGTATAAGAAAGTATTGGTTCAACAGGCTGATAAGCGTTCAAAAGTCGAGGATAGGAAGGAAAAGTATAACTCCTTGGCTGTAGAAACAATGAGGTCGATTATCGATAAAATTGAAGAACATGGTTTTTTAGAAGAGAGTTTAGCAATCTTAGCTGTCTACAAAGAAGCTAAGGGGAATTTCGAATCCTTTGGTCGTGCAAAAGTAAAACTGAAATTACGAGATGCTGGTATTACGTTTTCCGATCAACAACTTCGGCTTCGATTAGAAATACTGCAGGAGATAGGTTTAGTCAATGCGCGTCAAGGCAGGGGCGGGACGAAGTTATCGGATAAAGGCGAAACATTTTTGAAACAGCACAATGAAGTAGCAAGTAACGAATTTTAGAGGCGAGTTCAGATTTAGATAAACAAATTCTGTGGTATCAATTGATTTACCGGATTAATAGCGATGCCTATATTGAGGAGGATTATTATATGACAATTGGTTATTTTAATGGTGAATTTATTTCAGTTGAGCAACTTGTTATTCCTATCGACGAACGAGGTCATCAATTTGGCGATGGTGTTTATGAGGTGATTCGAGTTTACGACGGTAAATTCTTCATGTTAGAAGAACATATTGAGCGGCTATTTAAAAGTGCACAAGCAATTAGGCTGCAAGGTGATCAATCTATAGAAGAGATTCGACAGCTTATCCACGAAGCGGTTGAGAAATCAGGCTTGGCAGATTGTGATGTTTATATTCAAATTACAAGAGGCGTTGCAACGAGAAAGCACTTATTCCCAGACGTGCCTGTCTCGGTTTCAATGACAATTAGGCCAATGAAACCAACAAGTGATACCGTCAGAGAAAAAGGAATGAAGGCGATATTCCATGAAGATGAACGATGGGCAAACTGTTATATTAAATCATTAAATCTTCTGCCGAATATACTGGCTAAACAAACCGCCCAAGACGCTGGTTGTTATGAAGCAATTCTTGTGAAAGATGGTTTCGTGACAGAAGGAACGAGTTCTAATGTGTATATAGTAAGCGACAAGACAATCTATACAACACCGCTTTCAAAACATATTTTAGCTGGAATTACACGGATGGCGGTAAAAGAACTTGCAAATGGTCTTGGTGTTCCATTTGTTGAAAAACAATTCACGACTGAAGAATTGATGCAGGCGGATGAGGTTTTCATTACAAGTACAACTAATGAAGTCATGCCGATTGTTAATGTAGACGGGAAGAATATTAAGGACGGGTCTGCTGGGGAAATGACTTTGAAGTTGAATGCAAAGCTTATGGAACTGGTTAAGTCTGTCCAACATACTTAAGTAGTATTGATTGTGAGTGTCTCCTTTTAAGATGGGGCGTTGGGAGAGTTATAATCCGACAAACCTAATTACAAGGAGTTTTTTTAGATAGTACATTGGGCCAGTCCCAGTTGCTACCACAAATCGTATGTTGTCAGTAACTAGGACTATGTGTTTTAACAGAGTGAAGGCGCCTAACAAGGGGTAGCCGAAGCCCTAAGACTGGCGGCGAAGCTGCTTGGCTTAGGGCGGGAGGCATCCCCTAGCGCCCTAGCGGATTCGATGGAGTTCTTTAATTCAATATATAGAATGAAAAATCACTTTGTGAAAGGAGCAACTATGCGCGTTTATATTTCAGCTGATATAGAAGGTGTCTCAGGGGTCGTTCATGGCGAACATACAGCCCGGGATGGTAGAGAGCATGACTATGCACGGATGTTGATGACTGAAGAGGTTAATGCTTGCGTACTTGGCGCGTTGGAGGCGGGAGCAGAAAAAGTTGTTGTCAATGACTCCCACGGAACAATGCGTAATATCTATCATGAGAAATTACATACGAAAGCAGAACTTATTCTAGGGGGACCGAAAAAACTGGCGATGATGGAAGGGATTAGTGCGGATTTCGACGCGGTTCTTTTTGTCGGGTATCACACTCGAATGGGTACAGATGGTATATTAAATCATACATTTAATGGTCGGGTAGTCAGGACTATTGAAGTAAATGGAGTAGAGCTTGGGGAATTTGGTCTAAATGCCCTGGTTGCCGGTCATTTTGATGTGCCAGTTGTGTTTGTATCAGGCTGTAATTTAGTAGCAATCGAAGCCGAGGAGTGCATTCCAGATATTCATCAGGCAATCGTAAAACAAACGATTAATCGAACTACGGCTCTGAACGTCCATCCGGTTAGGGCAAGGGAACTCATAAAAGAAGGCACGAAAAAAGCGTTGCTCCACCGCGACGAGATTAAACCATTTACTATGGAAGCACCTTATACAGTGAAAATGGAGTTTTTGCATACCGGTCTGGCTGATGCAGTTGAGATAGTACCCTTCGTGAAAAGGACAGGACCCCTTACGATTTCATTTGTCACTGATGATGTGTTGGAGTGTTATCAATTGATTAGAAGTTCAATCATGATTGCGAGTTCAGTATCTTGAACTAGTCATTCATCTAAAAACCACTATTACCTGGAGTGATTAAAATTGAAGCTACAACAGCCAAAGAAAATTAGAGATAGAGGTATTACGATTGGTCGTCTTCCGGTCGGACAAAAGAATTGTATTACGGATGTAAAGGGTGTGAAAGTTGGGCATGTCACACTGGATAATCCATTGCAGGGAGCTGAATACGCCGCTACTGGCGTGACTGCTATATTACCGCATGGGGACAATTTGTTCATGAATAAAGTAGTGGGCGCGAGTTACGTATTGAATGGTTTCGGAAAGACAACAGGACTCGTCCAAGTGGATGAATTAGGGCTGATTGAGTCACCGATTATGCTAACCAATACGTTTGGTGTTCCAGCGGTTACACAAGGGGCCTTGCAGTATATGTTAGAACAAAACCCTGAGATTGGAGATACAACTGGAACTATAAATTTGGTTGTCGGGGAATGTAATGACAGCAGGCTAAACTCGATTCGCGAGCTACCGATTCAACCAAGTCACGCGATTGCTTCTATTAAACAAGCTTCCACTGAGGCTTCCCTAGAAGGGGCGGTTGGAGCTGGAAAAGGCATGATTTGTTTTGGGTATAAAGGCGGAATCGGCTCTTCCTCACGAACTATCAAAGATGGCACAAGTGGAGAGACCTATACAATTGGTTGTTTAGTCCTTAGTAACTTCGGACGGAAAGAAGACTTTCAAATTGACAGATATCATCTGAGTGACCATCAGGATGTGCCTACCTATCCTAAACCAGCTGATGGATCCATCATGATTGTCTTGGCTACAGATGCACCGCTGGGCAGCAGGCAGTTAAAGCGGCTGGCGAAAAGATGTGGTATAGGACTAGGGAGAACTGGTAGTCATTTTAGTAATGGCAGTGGTGACATTATCATCGCTTTTTCGACGGCTCATAAAATCCCGCATTTCACTACGGATACTGTTGAAACAAGGCTAGAGCTAAGAGACGATCATCCGATTATGAATGACCTTTTCTCAGGAGCATCAGATGTTACAGAGGAAGCGATTTTAAATTCATTGTCGCAGGCAGTGACGACTACGGGACGAATGGGGAATACCGTACACGCCTATCCATTTGGATGAACATGAAATAATGAAGCGACCTTTTCAAGCATTAAAGTGCTTGAAGGGGTTCTTTTTTGTTTAATGAAAATAGTTACGGTTATAAATTGTATTTAGAAAATACCGATAAATTTGACTTGAATGAATTTCCATTTTACACTAAATGAAACATCTCTAGTTGGGGAACCATATAGTAACAGAGTGGTAGTTAATTCCTCGGTACCTTGCAATCGTTTATATAACTAAAAGGGGGGTCATTTTATTGAAGAAAAAAGGAATCTTTAGTATGTTGCTTGTCCTGTTTCTCCTTGTTGCCGCAGCGTGTGGTAATGATAAAGGGGAAGGCGACACCAAAAAGGACGATGACGTAGTGAAAGAAGAAGGCGCTTCAGGCAAGCTCGTTATTTACACAGGGCGTGATGAAAGTGTTGTTGAGAAGGTCGTTGGAATGTTCAATGAAAAATACCCTGACATTCAAGTTGATAATTTGACGATGGGGGCACAACAAATACTGGAGCGTGTCCGCGGTGAGAAAGCGAATCCTCAAGCGGACTTCTGGTGGGGCGGTACACAATCCGCAATGATGGTGGCGGCGGATGAAGATCTGCTTATGCCGTTCAAGCCGTCATTTGACGAGGCGATTGCGGCCGACTATAAAGATGCTGAAGGCAGATGGTACGGAGAAATGCTATTGCCGGAAGTCATTATGATCAATAGCGATGTATTAACACCGGAAACGGGTCCGCAAGATTGGGATGATTTGTTGAAGCCGGAATGGAAAGATAAAATTGTTATCCGCGGCGTTCTAGCGTCTGGTACGATGCGTACAATTTACTCATCAATGATTTATCGTCAAGGTGCGGATGATCCTGAAAAAGGCTATGAATGGCTTAAAGGCTTAGATGCAAACACGAAAGATTATGCGCAAGACCCGACGAATCTCTATTTGAAGCTGGTGCGTCAAGAAGGAACGGTGTCGTTGTGGAATTTGCAAGATATCTTGCTGCAAAGTAAATTGAACAACCAACCGTTTGACTATATTTATCCGAAAAGTGGTGCGCCGATTCTGGTAGATGCGGTCGGTATTGTCAACGATGCGAAAAATGAAGCGAATGCGAAATTATTCTACGAATTCCTCTTTGATCCAGAAGTACGTGCGGAACTTGCAGAAGAACTTTATCAGATTCCGACACGCTCGGATATTGCAAAAGAAGATATGCCGGATTGGTATCAAGACCTTGACCTGAAGGCGCTTGATATCGATTGGGAAGTGATGGCTGACAAAGAAGCGGAATGGATGGAGCATTGGGATTCGAATATCAAGGGTAAAGGGAAGTAATTATAGTTGAAAGATAAGTACACTTTTTCTACATGGAATAATGACTAGGCTCCTGTCGCATCTAGGCAGGCGGGCTGTGCTTTTCAGTAAGACCTCGGGTTATCACTCTCGAGGTCTTTCCATTACATAGTGACTATATTGTTGAACAAATGAACATCTATATAAACTGAGCGAAGGCGCCTTCTAAGGGGTAGCCAACCCAACAACGAAGAGTTCGGTTTGTATAATTTCTGCGTTCTTTGCAGAAATTATACAGTTAATGCTAAGAGGATATTTCATATAGGTTAAAGGATATCTCATCTGGCTTAGGGCGGGAGGCATACCCAAGCGCCGTAGCGGATTCAATGAACTTTTTTATTTCAACCTATATAGATTTGAGCGAAAGGGGTGACGGGATGAAGGGTGTTCGATTACAAGATATAACGAAAACGTTCGGAAAAGTTCACGGTGTGAAAGAGTTGAATATCGACATTCAACCTGGTGAATTTTTCACATTTCTTGGTCCGAGCGGATGTGGAAAGACGACGACGCTTCGTATGATTGCGGGATTTTATTACCCAACGGATGGGAAGATTTTTTTTGATGAACGTGATGTAACAAGGTTGCAGCCAAATAAGCGAGACATCGGCATGGTGTTCCAAAACTATGCACTTTTCCCGCATATGACGGTAAATGAAAATATTGCGTTTGGCTTAGAAGTGAGGAAGTTTTCGAAAGAGGATATAAAAGCAAAGGTGGATGAAGTGAGGGGCCTTGTGCGGCTTGAACAATACGGTGGGCGAAAAATCAATGAGCTTTCTGGCGGTCAGCAGCAACGTGTCGCATTAGCTCGGGCGCTCGTCATTAAACCGGATATTTTACTGTTGGATGAACCGTTATCGAACTTGGATGCCAAGTTGCGCGAAGAAACGCGTATTGAAATAAAAAGGCTGCAAGCGGAACTTGGTGTGACGACGGTCTATGTTACACATGATCAGACGGAAGCGATGGCGATGTCTGATCGCATTATGGTGATGGAAAACGGCTATGTACAACAGATTGGCACGCCACAGGAAATTTACAATCGTCCAGTGAATCGATTCGTTTCATCGTTCATTGGTGAATCGAATACGCTAGAAATGACTATCATGTCGATCGACAGTGAAAAAGTCGTTGTGAAAAATGAACAAGGTGTCACGCTGACGGGACTTCTTGAAAACAGTTCTCCACTTGCTCCGATGAATAAAGGGGAAACAATCCATGTGTCAATCCGTCCAGAATCAATTCTTCAAGGAGATGGGGAAAACACACTGACTGGAGAAATTACATTTGTTGAATTTACCGGTCTAAGTGTCAATTATATCGTGAAGATTCCTGGTATTACGCTCAAAGTAATGATTATTAATACAGGCGGAAAACTGTTGCAAATCGGGGATTCCATCCAGTTAAGTATCCCGTCTCGAAGCCTTTACTTTCTTGGGGAATAGGGGGCTAGACTTATGAAAAAACAGACAATCTACTCTTCGCAAGATAGTTTGTGGGCACGTATTACGCGGTCTCCTTCATTTATCTATGTCCTTATATCACCATTGTTCCTCATTTTATTTGGATATGTTATTTTTCCATTTTACCAAACGTTCATCCAAAGCTTTGGCAGTGAGACAGGGCTGAACAATTATAAAAAGTTTTTCAGTTTGGAGAGTACATCCAATCTGGAAGCACTCTGGACGAGTGTGTACATTTCAGTAATTAGTGTTATTACGTGTGCGATTGTCGGCGTGTTGATGGCTTTTTTACTGGAGCGGTATGACTTTCCGGGGCGGCGTGTATTGTCCGTTCTTGTTTTAGTGCCAATGGCGTTGCCGCCGTTAGTTGGTGTGCTGTCGTTTACATTTTTATATGGGGAAAGTGGGATTATTCCACGTGGTCTCCAGCATTTATTCAACTTAGAGCAAGTGCCTTTCAAGCTAAAAGGGGTATGGGGCGTTATTGTGGTCCATACGTTTACGATGTATACGTACTTCTATTTGACCGCGTCGGCGGCGATTAAGGGGCTCGATCCGTCACTCGAAGAAGCGGCGACAAACCTAGGTGCGAGCAGAATTCGAATATGGCGAAAAATTATTTTACCAATGCTGACGCCTTCCATTGTGGCCGCGGCGCTTCTCGTGTTCATGATTTCGATGGCGTCATA
The DNA here is from genome assembly GCF_038620285.1 of Sporosarcina sp. FSL K6-1540. NCBI lineage: Bacteria > Bacillati > Bacillota > Bacilli > Caryophanales > Caryophanaceae > Sporosarcina > Sporosarcina sp. FSL K6-1540. The sequence goes on along the minus strand of NZ_CP152018.1, from coordinate 748,610 downwards.
CACAGCACCGCTCATTTTTGGAGTGGAGCGGACGATGACGATGCAAATCTATTTATCGAGAACGAATGGCAACTTGGATATGGCCGCAACACAATCGACAATATTATCATTTGTATCAATTTCATTTTTAATCATCATGAGATGGTACCAAAATAGGCGTAATTACCAAAACTTAAGCAAAGGAATTAGTGTCCATCGTTCGGAAGTGAAGTCGAAGGCGATGAAAGTGGTTTCCGTCATTCTATCTTTTGTTGGCGTTCTCATCTTGTTATTGCCGATTTTGACGCTCATTCTCATATCGTTATCTGTGGATGGCACGTGGACGACTCAAGTGTTGCCACCTGAATATACGTTTGACCATTATAAAGCATTATTCACGGATGAAAGGACATGGCGACCAATTTGGAACTCGTTGCAAATGGGCTTTGTTGCAACGCTTGGTAATATCGTGTTCGGTGTTGCAGCGGCGTATGCGATGGTAAGGCTTAATTTCAAAGGGAAGACATTGCTTGATATTTTAATCATGGTTCCGTGGGCGCTTCCGGGTACTGTCGTAGCAGTGAATTTGATTGCAGCATTCAGTGAAGAAAACATTTTTGCTTTCAATCAAGTGTTGATAGGGACGTTTTGGATATTGCCACTCGCTTATTTCATTCGCCACTTGCCACTCGTTTTCCGCTCGACATCAGCGTCGTTAATGCAGATGGACCAATCGATAGAAGAGGCTTCGAGGAGTCTTGGCGCTGGTTGGTGGATGACGTTCCGAAAAATTGTTTTACCATTGACATTGACGGGAATTTTAGCAGGAACACTTCTTGCATTTGTTCAAAGTATCGGGGAGTTTGTAGCGTCGATCCTCATTTATAGTACGTCAACGATGCCATTATCGGTAGCTATTTTCCAAAAGATGTATGCCTTTAAATTTGGAACAGCCTGCGCTTATGGTGTGTTGCAAATCATTTTAATCCTCATTGTGTTGACGATTTCTGAAAAGTTATCTAAAGGAACTGCTGGTTCGGCGATTTAATTACTTAATTCCGAATGAAAGGGTGGATTACCTAATGATTAGGAGCTTCAAAGATCGCATCAATGAAGTCGAAGGAGAAGAGTTTCCGTCTAAAACGTATCGGAAAATGGTTTTGCAACCTGCTTATGATGAAGCGAAGAAGTACTTTTTACATTCGATGATTCAGATTCATACTGCACATTTAAAAATGTTGGAAGAGCAAGGTATTGTCAGTCAGGAAGATGCAGTGACGATTGGAAAAGCAATCCAGACACTCGATGTGGCTTATTACAGTACGGACCATTACAATCCGCTGTTTGAAGATCTCTTTTTCCGCATTGAGCATGATTTGATTGAGGATGCAGGGGAGATTGCGGGGAATTTGCATATTGCGCGAAGCCGGAATGATATGGGAATCGCTATTTACAGAATGACATTACGCAAAAAACTGCTTGAGTTGATGAGTGAGATGCTAGCGTTAAAAGATGCACTGATTGCATTTTGTGAAGAGCATGTCGATACGGTGATGATTGGTTATACCCATACGCAACAAGCGCAACCGACAACGCTCGCCCATTATTTAAAGGCAGTAATTGATCAACTCGGCAGAGATTTCAAGCGCGTTCAGTCGGCGTTTGGAACTGTAAATCGAAGCAGTATGGGAGCGGCTGCACTAACAACAACGGGTTTTGCAATCAGCCGTGAACGAATGCGAGATTTGCTGGCGTTTGACGATATTATCGAGAATTCATGGGATGCGGTGGCTGGCGCGGATTACATTACGGAATCGGCGAGTGCAGTCCAGTTGTCCGCGTTAAATTTGGGGCGTACTGTTCAAGACTTTCTAACATGGGCGACGCAGGAGTTTAATGTTTTCACTTTGGCTGATCCATATGTCCAAATAAGTTCGATCATGCCTCAAAAACGAAACCCGGTGTCGATTGAACATATGCGTTCTTTATTGTCAGCAGTTGTGGGTGATACGAATACAGTGTTGACGATGGTGCACAACACACCGTTTGGGGATATTGTGGATACGGAAGACGATATGCAGCCTTTTTTGTGGAAAGCGATTGATCGGCTGATTGGAATCTACCAATTGTTCGGCAGTGTCGTCCTAACAATGAAAGTAAATAAGAAAAAGTTACTTGAACGGGCGGAAAGCAGTTTTGCGAACGTGACAGAACTGGCTGATACATTGGTTCGTTCGGAGCAGATTACCTTCAGACAATCCCATCTAATCGTCAGTAATTGTGTGAAAGCATTGGTAGTGGCAGGCGAGGAATCGTTAATGAGCCTTACATGGAAACTGGCGAATGACCAGGCACAGCTTGTTTTGAATAAAGATTTACTAATCACTGAAGAGGATTTCTATAAAACATTACGTCCGCAACATTTCGTAGCTATACGAACGATCTACGGTGGGCCTTCCGCGGAAACGATGAAAGCTTCACTCGAACAATCGAAAGAGTTTACGAAAGAAGCAATGCATTGGCTCAATGATAAAGAACGTAGAATTATTGATGCAGAAATTCAGTTGGCAACATTTAAAACTGATTGGGGTAAGACTTGAAGACAGTCACCTACTCAATCCCAACACGAGCATGAAAGTTAGTGCAATACATTTTCATGTTGGAAATGACATGAGAAAAGATAAATAACCTCCGACCAATTGCTGGTTAGAGGTTATTTGTGTTATTTTTCATCATACGAAATACATAAAAAACGCACATCGTTATCAGTATAATTATACCAATAATGTAGGTCTCGGGAATCGACCATTATGGAGTCGAAGGCATCGAGTGTATGTAGTTTTTCTCCGATTTGTACAGTCAATTGTCCCTCGAGAACATATAAAAACTCCTGCCCTTCGTGGGTGATGGGATCACCTTCATTTTGATTAGGTTTCATGACAACAAGGAGTGGTGTAAATGCTGGTTGATTCATCTCACCGCTCAAATCTTTGTAATAAATATTATGTTCTTTCGTCCGTATTGGAACGGTTGAATTCCGATGAACTACTTCTTTTTCCTCATTTGGGTCGATGAAAAAGTAACTTGGATTCACTTCGAGAGCAATGGAAATCTTTTTAAGGGACTCCAGTGTTGCTGACGATTTCCCGCGTTCCAGTTGAGATAAAAAGCTAATGGAGAACCCGGTCATTTCAGCTAGGACTTTCAATGTCATACGTCTTTTTGTTCGAATTTCCTTTATTTTAATACCCAAGTTACTATCTTGCATTTAATCACTCCTTTAAAAAAATGTTGACAGAAAATTTTATTATCAATATGATAGAATTAATCTAAATTGAAGTGTCACTTCAATTTAGTTAACAAACAAAGGGGAGTTTGGTATGGATAAAAGAAAGATGAATCGCGTCTTGCTTGCGAGTCTTATAGGGAGCTCTATTGAATGGTTCGATTACTTTTTATACGGAACGGTAGCGGCACTTGTTTTTAATCAAGTATTTTTTGTTACCGAAGACCCGTCAGTCGGCCTAATACTAGCGTATGCATCGTTTGCACTCGCATTCTTCATCCGTCCGTTCGGGGGAATTATTTTTAGTCATATTGGTGACCGGATAGGAAGAAAGAAAACACTTGTCCTAACACTTTCGCTGATGGGTGTTGCAACATTCGGAATGGGGCTATTGCCAACATACCAAGCAATCGGTATTTGGGCGCCGATTCTACTGATTACACTGCGCTTGATTCAAGGGTTAGGAATCGGCGGAGAATGGGGTGGAGCATTACTGCTCGCTGTCGAATATGCACCAAAAGAAAAACGTGGACTTTATGGAAGTGTACCACAAATGGGAATTACGATTGGGATGCTACTTGGAACAATTGCACTTTCGATTATGACACTTCTTCCTGAAGATTCATTTATGACATGGGGATGGCGAGTTCCATTCATCTTAAGTGCGTTGCTTGTCGTGTTTGGGTTATGGATTCGTAAAGGAATTGACGAAACACCGTCGTTTAAGGCAGTACAGGAAAAAGGGGAAATTCCGAAAGTACCGCTATTCCATACGTTAAAATATCACTGGCGCGAAGTACTCATCGCAATTGGCGCAAAAGTTGTTGAAACTGCACCATTTTATATTTTCAGTACATTTGTTGTATCTTATGCAACGACAAATCTTGGGTTCACTCGGACAGCAACATTAGGTGCGGTTATGGTCGGAACAATTGTTACAACGATCTTAATACCGATTATGGGCGCTTTGTCTGACCGTGTTGGTAGAAAACCGTTGTATGTATTCGGAACAATCGCCATGGCATTGTATGCATTCCCATACTTCTGGTTAGTGAAACAAGGTTCGGTAACACTCCTAGTTATTGCAACAGTAATTGGACTGGGCGTCATTTGGGCACCGATTACCGCAGTTCTTGGCACAATGTTATCAGAAATTTTCTCTGCAGAAGTCCGTTATACGGGTATCTCACTCGGTTATCAGATTGGTGCGGCATTAGCAGGAGGAACAGCACCACTTGTTGCAACGGCACTTTTACTAAAGTTCAACAACTCATATGTGCCAGTCGCACTGTATATTATCTTTACTGCAGTCGTTTCATTGTTAGCGGTTTGGGCTGTAAAAGATCGTAAAGGTCAAGAGTTAGACGCATAAATTAAAAAAGGTGGTATAAACATGCTTTTATTGAATGAAAATGAGATTCAATCTATTTATGGAATGAAAGAAGCATTAGTAGACATCGAAAAGGTTTTACGTTCTAAGGTCGAAGGGAAGATAAAGAATCCGCCACGGACAGTCGTTGAATTCCCAGACCATAACGCATCTTCATTGTACATGCCAAGTGCTGATCTAGTAGAAGAAGTAGTTACTGTGAAAACGGTTACAATTTTCCCGAATAATCCAGCAGTTGGAAAGCCGACAACTCAAGGAGTCGTACTCGTTACGGATGCACAAAACGGGGAGCATCTTGCATTAATGAATGCATCGTATTTGACGAGATTGCGCACGGGTGCACTTAGCGGGTTGGCGACAGCGAAATTGTCAAAGTTGAATTCAACTGTGCTAACAGTTATAGGCACGGGTGGAATGGCATTTGAACAAGTTCTTGGTGTTCTAGCAGTTCGCGATATCAAAGAGATTCTCCTTGTTAATCCGACAGAAGAAAAAGCGGTGAAGTTTGGCGAAAGACTTCAAGCATTTGGAGTTAATGAAGAAGTTCAAATTACTATTGTAAGGGATGTAGCTGACGCGGTTCGTCGTGCAGATATCATTTGTTGCAGCACTCGGTCTACTACACCAGTTTTCAACGGAACCGATGTTAAGCCAGGGACGCATGTTAATGGGGTTGGATCCTATTTACCACATATGAGGGAAGTAGATTTCGAATTCATTCAACGTGCCAGTAAAATTGTCGTTGATGATCTGGAAGGTGTAACGGAAGAGGCAGGGGAATTGATTCATGCTGCTACTGAGCCAAACTGGGGATTCGAAAAAATTCACGGGGAGCTAATGGATGTCGTTATCGGAAAGCTAGATGCCCGCACGAATGATGAAGAGATTACTTTCTTCAAATCGGTAGGTGCGGCATATTTCGATTTGGCCGTTGCGCAAGGCGTCTATCGAAAAGCGAATGATCAAGGCATCGGGGTACAATTTGAGATATAAGTAGTCGGGAAATAGGAAAGACACCATTTTGATAGTTCAAATGGTGTTTTTTTCTGTGGTGCATTTGTATGATTTTTACGAATTGTAATGAGTTCCTTCTATTATAGAGCCATATTTTTAACAATGGCACTCGACGGGTTGGGAGATAGAAGTATGGTAGACTGTTTTAAGCGTCCGGTTAACGGGTATAGAATACTATAGGTGAATGAAGCGCTCCTCGTCCTAGGCGATGTCGGTTGCTGTTTAATTCATCCTATTTACGTTGTTCCAGTACTGCTTAATCTGTTTGTGCCTTCTAATCTAGCAAACAACTATACCCATAAATTGGACCATGATAGACTTCAAACTACATGCTACGATAAGGGTGCAACAAAAAGGTACATAAGCAGTACCACTAAGAATTGGTATTTTTACAATGCAATTCTATAGTATTTAAGAGGAGGAATTTTTTATGACTAGTAAACAATCATCGAAGTACAAGAAATTTATAGTAGGAGCTGCAACAGCTGCTCTAGTAGCATCGGCAGTAGCACCGGTAGCAAGTGCGAAAGATTTCAAAGATACAAAAGGTAACACACACGAACCAGCAATCGACGCACTATCTGATGCGGGTGTCATCACTGGCTATCCAGACGGTTCATTCTTGCCAAACAAAACGTTGACTCGTTCTGATGTTGTGAAATTGATGGGTAAATGGCTTGTATCTGAAGGTTATAAAGTACCGACAGACTATAAAACTAACATGCGTTTCAAAGACTTGAAACCAACATCAAATGATGAGCTATTACAATATGCTGCAGTCGTAAAAGAAAATGGCGTATTTAACGGGAGTAACGGTAATCTATTAGCAGGCGACAACATCACTCGTGAAAACATGGCTGTTGTTATCGTTCGTGCTTTTGATACAGTTGAAGACATAGAACTCGTAAAATATGTTAAAGATCAAGACTTCAAAAAAGACGTTACTGATCTAGCAAAAGCAAAAGCTGAAGCTCGTACAGCTATCGATGTTCTTGATTTCTTCGATATCACGAACCCAGCTGCACCTGCTTTCAACCCTAAAGCCACAACAACTCGTGGACAGTTTGCTACGTTCTTACACAAAACTATTAAAACAGACTTCTCTGAAGTTAAAGCACCTGTAGTAGATGTGGATAAAGTTGCAGTGGACGCAGCAGCTGAACAAGTTAAAGCTGGCGCAGTTACTGTTGCTCGTGGAAACTATGCAACTGATGCTAACAAACTAGCAGCAGTTCAAACATATGTTACTTCACTTGTAACTGAAAAAGACGTAGTAGCAACAGTAGTAGCAGGTAAAACTGCTGGTGAATATGCTGTGACACTTACTAAAGGTGAAGCAAAAGCAGAGAAAACTATCGCTGTAACATTTGACTTCGCAGCAGACGATCGCTTTGTTACTGAAGTTAATGCATTGAACGCTACACAAGTTGAAGTTAAATTCAGCACAGCTGTAGATGCAAGTGATATTGCTAACAAAGTATCTATACAAGGCGTGAAATTCACTTCTCAGTCTTTGTCACAAGATGGAAAAACTCTTTCATTAACTGCTGAGAAACCAGTTAACGCTACAAAAGCAACAGTTGTTGTTGAACCGATTAAAACAAAAGCAGATGCAAAAGTTAAAACAGATAAATATGTTTCCACAATTACTTATAAAGATGAAGTAGCTCCGACAATTGCAAGCATTGAAGCGAAAACAAGCGGTAACGTTGCAACTAACCTTACTTTGAAAACTTCAGAGCCAATTAAAGCTACTGGACTTGTTAAAGTGAACGGAACTTATGTAACTCCAGTATTTACAGATTCAACTACTATTTCAGTTTCTGGGCTTGCACTTGAAGCTGGAAAAACACACACAATCGAACTAGTTAACATTGAAGACTTGGCTGGTATTAAAACAGTTTCAACTTCAGCTAACTTTACTGTAAGCGTTGATGCAGCTGCTCCAGCGGCTACACTTTCAGCAAAAGGTGAAAAACAAATCCTAGTTACTTTTAACAAATCAATGGATGTTAAATCTGTTCAGGATGCTATAGTAAGTGGATCTGTTAAAGATGAAGCATTAAATACTATTGCAACAAGTACAGTAACTGCTGTAGAAGGTTCAAACGATACACAGTTCTTGATTCCAGTAACAGCTGAAAACGTTTTTGCGAATAAAGCGAGCAGAACGTTGACTGTCGTATTGACAGATGCAAACAAAGATAAATTAGGTAATAAAATTGCAGCTACTACACAGAATGTAACACTTACAAAAGACACTGTGAAACCAGTAGCAACTGGCTATAAAGTAATCAAAAACGACGCTGGTAAAGTTACTTCAGTTGAAGTTGACTTCAGCGAAGGATTAGCTGCAGGAACACCTGCATTACCAACAATCGTTAGCGAAAATGGTGTAGCTGTATCGAACTTCCTTGGTGGATTCACTACAACAGTTAAAGCAGGAGATACAAAAGTAGTTTATACTGCTAAAACTCCAGCCAAAGTATCTGGTAAATTTGCATTCTCGTTTGCGAAAGACTTAGTATCTGACCAAGCAGAAACTGTAAATAAATCAGAAGCATTTAATTACACAATTGACTTTGGTCAAACAGAAACAGAAACAACATTTTCATTAACTTCCGCTGAAGCTAAAGATAATGTCATTACAGTCAAGTTCCCTGAAGCTGTAAAAGGTGGAGCAGTTGCAAACTCTGCGACAGACTTGGCTAATTATGCAATGGCGGGTAAACCACTACCATCTGGTACAACAATTACATTAGATGATGCACAAAAAGTAGCTACAATTACTCTACCAGTAGAATCAGTTGAAAAAGATGATCAAGCGGCAATCTTTACAGTAGCTAATATTCAATCTACAACTGGAAAATCATTAAACACGTACACAGGCACATTGGCTGTAGATGATAATGTAGCTCCTGTACTTGTAAGTGCAAAAGTTCTTGACAACAAAACTATAGAATTAACATACAGTGAGAATATTAAGCTTGCTAATGCTGAAGATAATATCTTCGAAGTTGATAACGACTTTGCGATTACAGTCGGTACAACTGCTTTACCTCTTAATAAGGGTGAATTGAAAGCAGAAGCAGTTTCTGGATTCCCTACGAAAGTGAAAATAACGATTGCACAAGGCAGTGGTGAAACAGCAACTACACTTGATTTAACAAAAGCTATAAAAGTCGTAACGAAAACTTCAACAACAACTAGTATTAAAGACATTAAAGGAATTGCCCAAAAAGCTGGCGTTGAAGTAAATGTAACAAAGTAAGTCAGTTATTATTAGGAAATATAAAAAAGCGGAACAAGCTCATTACGAGCTCGTTCCGCTTTTTCAAATCTACCTACTTACTTCTTCAAAGCCTCAGCTTTTTCAAACTCCAACTCTAACTGTTTCATATACTCTTCCATGCTGATTGCTTTTTTGATAACATCAGCAGGAACTTTGATTTCTTTAACTGCGTTAAAGTTGCTGAACGTTCCTTCAAGAAGTAATTTGATAGAGATTGTATCCTCATCCACCGTCATTGTAATATTTGCAACTGCAGATGTATCAAGTGGGAACAATGTCTTTTTATCGATTGTAGAAACAACATAGAATTCCTCGATGTTGAAATCTAGACCCTCAAGACCAATTACTTCTTCAGTAATTTCTCCCTCAGTAGCCTCTTCTTCAACGACAACTGCTTCTTCAGTAGCTTCTACAGTTACTTCTTCGATAACTTTCGTTTCTTCAGTTTTAGCTTCTTCAGTTACAGGAGTAGCTTTTACATCCTCTGATACTACTGGTTCAGTTAAGCCTGATCCTAGAAGTAAAGAAGTTACTTCTTCCATCATAGAAGCGAATTCTTCGTTAGAAATAGTTTGTGTCATTACATATACATCATCGTATTCAAAGATGTTAACGCCTTTAGTGAATTTCTTTTGTAGCTCTTCTAATTGTGCAAGTAAATCCGTTTGTGTTGAAAGATCAAGTAAACCTTTTGTTAGTTCATCATCATGCTTGACCCATACATCACCGATTTGTTGGAAATAACCATCTTTTGTGAGGTACATAGAAGAAATATCTTCAATTGCTTCTCCGGCAAAGTCTGTTGATGCTTTAGTAATTGTATAGAATGATAGTGGCTCGTTGATTTGGTCCATCTTGATATCCATAAGCATGCTGATTGCTTCATTTTCTTCAAGAGATGACTCCATTTTCATGTCCATTGTTAATGCTGAAGAAACACTTTTCAAATCAGCTGCAGCTGATTTTGCTAAGAATGCAGCGACGTCTTGTACACGGTTTGTCGTAACGGTAACCGTTTTTTGATCTTCAGAAACTTCAACTTCAAAACCTTCTAAAGTTGCTAAAAACTCACCAGAAACATAGTTTCCTGCGTTTTGCAAAGTAAGAGGGAATTCAGTGTCCGCTTTCTTGCCGTCTACTTCAATCGAACTTGCAGCTGCATTGAAATCAACAGTCAAGTACGTGTTTGTTACGTTAACTTTACCTGATTTGTCCTTAGCAACTTTATAGCCAGCTTCCTTAAACAAATCTTCCACCGGAATTAAAACTTGATCGTGTGACATAAAGGGTTGCTCGTAGCTAGTAACCTCGACGCCATCTACTACTAACTTCATTGCGGATGATTGTGCAGCCGCTGATCCGTGTGGCAATGCGAACGATAGTGCGAAAACGAACGCCAATGCCCATGTAATAATCTTCTTCATTGAAATAAAACCCCCATCAAATTATTGGTAAAAAACCTACTAAGTTGTAAGTATACTACCATTTACGAGTATATTCCAGAAAGGTTTCACTTATTACGAAATTAATCTGAATTTATTATTGTCATTTAAGTAGTTTGGTAGATTTAACGAAGGGTATCTGTATATAAATGAATTATTAAAAAACTCTATATCGTTTTTGGAAAGGTGGTGAATTGAGTGAAGAGAATATTTATTGTTTGTGTGACTTGTATAACATTCTTTCTATTATCACCAACTTTTGTTCATGGTGAAAAAATGCCGGTAGAAAAGTCTGACGGCTTATTGGCTGGTACTTTGAAGAATGTCGGTGCAGAGTTAAAAAGCACAACAGAGTCAATTGAAATGATAGTAGAGGAGTCGGTGCATGGCGCTAGAGAAACGGTTAAAGACACAGTTGTTTTTACAGAACAGACTGTTAAGAGTTTGTCTGAGCCAGCGAAAAGTGAGACTGAATCTTCACTACTAAATAATACAAAAAGTTTACTAGAAAACACGGTTGACAACACTTTACCTGTTGTGGAAAAAACGACTGAAGCAGTAACTGAAACGATTAGAACTACGTCAACTGAAGTAACGAATACTGTAGATTCTATCGTAAATGAATTACCGGAAATGCCTGTGGTCGCTCCAGTTGTTGGAGGAGTAAAAGAATTAGGGAAGCAAACAACGACTGAAGTGCTGAAAACGGTCAATCTGACAGTGGATTCTGTTGTAGCTGAATTGCCGACTGTCCCTGTTGTTACCCCGGTTGTAAAGGAAGTTGGAGATACGGTTAAGGAGACGGTTTCTGCAGTTCAACCAATTCAGGTAAAACCAGTTGCGGATGAAACAGAAAAAAATCCGGACAGTACTCCAATAGATGCAGTTGTAGAGACTAACGAGACGGTAAGTAAAGAACCACAAAATGATAGCGGGACAATGAGTATGGAGAGCGATAAATCCTACCAAAGACAAATAAACGCAACACGTATAATTCTAGTGGAAGAAACAACTGATTTGATTAAACAGGAGGACCTAATGGAAGAACAGACAGGCCTTAGTGATAGACCGAATAGACTTCCTGATGAAGCGGAAATAGTTAGTGCTCTTCCTATTTCAAAAGATACTTCAAATCTCGTTTCTATGAAAATAGTAGCGTCTCAACTAACAAATTATACGGGTGGTGACTCTGTTAACTTCCAAAAAGAGGTGGATCAAAAGTCTACTCTGCCAACCGAACCCCGACAAAAATGGAAAGATCTTTCGGTAGCTACCATAACATCGTCCATGTCCTCAATAGCAACTTCTCCATTACAAATAAGTGGACACAATGATTTGGGTTTTGGGGTAGTAGTTGATGTATTTTTATTACTTATTTCAAATGGTAGGCAATGGATACCATCAGATGACCATGCCATGATTCAATGGACACATGCTCCTCCAGGGCAACCGCCGCAACAGACTCCTTTTTTAAATGTGAAACAAACATTATAAAAAAGGAGAGGAATAATAATGAAAAACAATTGGATGAAGTATGCTGGGGTGACTTTAGGGATGTGCTTGACACTGAGCTTCTCTCCCTCATTTGTGAATGCGGATGAAACTGGAGAAGATAACTCGTTGAATTTGGATATTAACCTACTGAATGACAAGGAAGATAAGGCAACAATTGTGGATATTCAAGCGGATAATATTCCGATTTTAGGAGACCTGAAAGCACAGATTCCAGCAAAAAGTCCAGTCTCTGAGAATACTAGCGATGTAGGAGAGGATAATCAACAGAAATCTGCCCTTGCAACAATCGAATTGACCAATACAGATGGGTTAATCGACGATCTGAATGTCTCCGTCATGGAGCAAAGTAGCATGCAAGACGAGAACTCTGCTTCAAGTAAAAGCTCACTCGCATCGGTCAACTTATCGACACCGATAACAAACGAAGTCGAGTTGGATGTTCTTCTTTCAGATGCACAGTCAGGCGAAGAAACCTCATCGTATGATGGTGGATTAGTAGAGTTGAATGCAGAAGATCTGCCAGTACTCGGAGAAGTACATGCAGGCGTTTTGGATAGTCACTATAAAAACGCTGAGGAAACTACATCATTGTCATCCGGTTTGCTACAAGCCGATTTAGATGATGGGTTATTAGATAAAACTTCAGTTGATGTTCTTACGCTAGACAGGAACACAGATGGAAATATGACATCTACTAAACATAGCGGTGTTTCATTAATTGTTGGGAACGATACAATTGGAAATATCAACGTCGATATCCTAACAAATGAAACTATGCAGCCCGGTTTAACCGAAGGAGATACTGTACTCACTCCACCTATAGATGATGCAACTGGCTTAACGCCAGATGAAGGTGGAGACGTCGCAACCCCAAATGAAGAAACAGTCTCACCACCAAAGACTGAAGATGTGACCGGTTTAAAACCAGGCTCTGACGCAGGTGGCGTGTCACCCAATGTAAATATAGAGGAGCAAACGCCGAGTACTGTGACCGAGGAAATTACACTGAATGAAAATACAGAGGGCGTAAGTGACGATACAGTCGGAATAACACACAGTGAAGACAGTGCCAGTTCAGCATCAGAGGAGGAAACTGATGGTATAGTATGGGCCGCAACTGATTCTAATGCAATGTCAGAAGCTATTGCAATGGATACAATTGGCATGAAACAAAATCCTCCATCCAGCAATGGAATGGACAAGTATTGCCGAAAACGGGAGGGTTTTTCGATAGTATAATCCTTTCTTTACTAGCCTTGTTTCTTCTTGCAACTGGACTGGGTATCCGTCGATTTGCTCATTAATCCAAGTGATTTCAAGAGCAAGGGAGCGGATGCGTAGATGAAAAAAACAATGAAATGGCTAGGAAACATTATGATTATGACGAGCATTTTTTTGCTGGTGTGGTTGATTGCGGGAAATATGACTAGCAAACAGCAGCAAAGCCACCTTTTAGATGCTTTCGATTCGGTCAAAGCGGAAGCCGATTTAGATAGGACTATAACAACTGATGAACAAGGACCTTCCAGTGGGGAAAAACAAGAATCCCGTGAAATTGAGGGGGTATTGTCCATTCCTGTCATTAATCTAAAATCGCCAGTTCTGTATGGAGCCGATCCGGTTAGCCTAAGTAGAGCGTTGGGTGCTGTGGCGGATATGGATAAGCCAGGTGAGTTAGATGGCAGTTATGCTATCGCAGGTCACCAAGCCCATGTGTTTGGTGCGTTCTTTAATCGTCTTCATGAAGTTGAAGTTGGTACTCGCTTCATTTATGAAACAGTTGAAGAATCCATGGAATTCGAAGTGTTTGATGTGAAAGTGGTCAAGCCGAATGAAGTGAATGTCCTTGACCGAAAAAAAGGTGTCGCGCTGCTCTCGCTAATTACGTGCTATCCTGCGAACTCGAACAAATATAGACTTGTAGTCCAAGCGAAGAGAGTGGATGCGGTGACACCATAACGAACCTTAGAAATCAGTAACCCCCTTAATGTCACATAGTTGACAATGAGGGGGTTTTTCTTTGAATTGTGTCAGGATTGTTGTGATGACTGTCACCACACATGTGAACAGTTTGTGAAAGCCTTTGCAAGTTGTTTGACAACACAAATCTATAAGCTATTATAGGAAGAGTAATAGATGATAATTGTTCTCACTATGGATTCTTCCCGTGTGGAGGGAGGAGGTATTGTGTTTTGAAACATCGATTAACCATACCACTTTCATTACTCATTTTTTTTAGTGTTGTTTTTGGTTCTTATACACCTAATGCTCACGCAGCCGAACTCTCGGATGGTACATATGTTGTCGACTACGAAATGTTGCAAGCTGAGAATGATTCCGTATCGATTGCAAATGATTATTTTGAAAAACCGGCAACGCTGACGATTGATAAAGACGGGCAGTATTTACAATTCACAGTGAACCATGCTAAATGGATTAAATTCATAAAATCGGCAAATGGTGAATCATTTGCTGACGTGAATATGGTCAGTGAAGATCTTGAGAATGATAAGCGCGTCATTGCATTTAAAGTAGACGGAGATAGTACAGAGCCGTTGCTGTTACAAATGCATGTTGTCATTGAAGAGATGGAGCCGTCGTATGATCACAAGTACTCGGTCCGTTTGAATCTAGATGTAGAAACGATGGAATTGACAGACGCTCCTGCGGTTGTTGTTAATACGCCTGTTGCCGAATCAAAATCTGTTGACACGATTGAAAAGAAAGATGAGCCAACAAGTAGCACAGCACTTATTTATGTATTGCTCGCAATAATCGCTATCATTGCGATTATTTTTGTGCGCAAGTTCAGTTCCGCGAAGAAAGTAAAAAAATAAACCATTAAAAGGGGATTAACGAATGAAAAAGCAACTAATGATGTTATTTTCAGCACTACTCGTTCTATTTACTGTACTACCTGCTAGCCAATTCGAAGCAGCTGAAGTAACTACACCGGCGAAACAAGAATTTGAACTACCACTTGATATATTGCAAGTTGAAAATGATGATAAATCAGCAACAGCACAATATGTGAAAAGTCCTGCGAAAATTGTTGTTGAAGACGGTAAAACTTACGCATACGTAACATTATTAAGCAGTAAGTGGTGGCAGTCACTGAAAGTCCAAACAAAACAGCCAGGTACATTTAAAGAAACAAACTTCGCAGATGCAGAAGTAATCAGTGAAGATAAGGCAGCGGATACTAGACTTGTTAAATTTGAAGTTCAAGATCTTAGTAAAGAATTGAATGCTAAAATCCATATTATCGTAACGGGTGTACCAGGCTTAGGAGAGTATGACCACAGCTATGATATCCGTTTGAAATTCGATGACAGCAAAACTCCGGTAGTACCAGAAGTACCGGAAGTAACTCCTGAAAAACCGGAAACTCCCGAAGTACCCGTAACACCAGCACCAGAAGTAATTAAAGACGGTGCATATACAATCGATTACAAAGCATTGCATGAAGAAGAAGATAAAGATTCATCAATGACTAGATACCTTGAAACACCAGCAGCACTTTCTGTGAAAGACGGTAAAAACCTTGTTACAATGACACTTACGAACAATGAACAAATTACAGCTTTCCAAGTAGAACAAGCTGGTAAATTCGTAGATACAACTGTTGTAAAAACAGATGTAGAAGCAAACACAAGAGTTGTTGAATTTGAAGTAGCTGATTTATCAACAATTATCAATGCTAAATTCACAGTATTTGTAGCAGCAGCGAACCACACAGGGAACTATTCTGTACGTCTTGCTTTTGACAAAGCAACTATTAAACCAGTTGTAATAGAAGAAGTACCTGGTGAAGAAGTAGAAACGCCTGTTGAAGTAGTACCCGTAACATTTAAAGATATCGACAAAACATGGGCAAAACCTTACATCGAGTCACTTGCATCAAAACAAATCGTTAAAGGCAAAACGGCAACAACGTTTGCTCCAAATGATCAAATTACAAGAGTGCAATTTGCAATCCTATTGTCACGTGCACTTGAACTTCCGAAACAAGATTATAAAGGAACATTCTCTGACGTAACAAAAAACATGGACTGGATCGTTTACGAAGCTGAAGCGGCAAGCCGTGCAGGTATCATCAGCGTAACTGATGGAAAATTCCGTCCGAATGAAGCAATCACACGTCAACAAATGGCTACTATGATTATCCGTGCAATTGAATACAAAGATGCAAGTGTACTAGAAGGCGTGAAAAATGATGTTGCGTTTGCAGATGCGAAAGACATTACTGCATATGCAAAAACATCTGTTGACTTGGCAGCTGGTCTTGGTATCATTGGCGGTAAAGAAGTAAAAGGTAAACAACTATTCGAACCAAAAGCAAACGCGACACGCGCACATGCTTCTAAAATGGTTTATTACTTACTCGAAACACTTCAAAAATAATTTTATACAATCAATCAATGCCGGCGTCACTGCACCATTTGTGACAGCCGGCATTGTACTGATTAAAATGTTTTCGGTAAAGGAGATAATGATTTGAAAAAAAAATCCGTATTTATGATGACAGTATTATTCGCTTTATTTACGATACTTCCCACACTTGCACCAGACAAAGCAGCTGCGGCTTCCAAATATGCCGATGGCGAGTACACGGTTCCGTTTACAGTGTTAAAAGATACAGGTAATGAGCAATCGACGACAGCTGACTATATGGTTAGTCCGGCGAAAGTAACCGTTCAAAACGGTAAAACGTATGCCGTTGTTACATTGAAAAACAGTTCTTGGTGGCAATACTTTAAAGTGCAAGCAGGCGGTGGATTTGCCGATGTACAAGTAGTAAGTAATGATACGGCAAATGATAAACGCGTTGTGAAATTTGAAGTGACAGACATTGAGCAATTGGTAAATGCCAAAATTCATGTCATTGTAACGGGCATACCCGGTTTTACATATGACAACAAATACGATATCCGCTTCAAATTTAACAGTTCCAATATCCCTTTAGCGCCTGTCGCCGGGCAGCCCGCAACACCTCCAGCGTCTAAACCAACACCTAAACCAGTACAACCAACACCGAAACCAACGCCCGAACCTTCAGTAACGGAAAAGGCGACTGCAACACCTAAACCAGTTGAAAACAAACAGGCTGTAACAAAAGTAGAAACGAAAACTGAAGAAAAAAACGAAGCGAAACCAGTAGAATCTAAAGAAGTTGCGAGTGAAAAGTCAGCTACAACAGCAGAAGAAAAAGCGACTGTTGAGACTGAGCAATCGAAAGAAGAAGCTGAGTCTGTGGCGAGTGAAGAAGAAATCGTTGCCGAAGATCAAGCAGCGGCAGAAAAAGAAGAAGAGTCATCTGAAGTAACGAATGAAGCAAACGAGGCTGAAGTTGAAGCAGATTCAATATCTGAGTCGAATTCGAAATCTATATGGTATATCGTCATTTTCTCGATACTTATTCTTGGTGGAGTTATTGTCTTCGCTATGAGACAGCGCACACGGACTGAAAAGTAAGAGGTACATGGTAGTCGGGTCTTGAGAACGAAAGCGAGACCCTTTTTTACATAAGCTACAAGGAGTTGTTAATGAACATGCGAAAAGCACGTAATCTTTTTTATATACTTCTAGCTACTGTAGTTCTAGCTGGTTGTTCGTCCCAAAAAGGCACTTCATCCAATGAAGAAAATACCGAACCAGCGGGTGAGCGGATCGTTGCTACAACGGTTGCGTTGACGGAAATTATGGATGCCCTAGAAATCGATTTAGTCGGGATACCATCAAGTTACAAAGACTTGCCGAAACGCTACACCGATGTACAAGAGGTCGGGAATCCGATGAGCCCCGATATGGAAATGCTGCTGTCACTCAAACCGACAGAAATACTGTCCGTGACAACGCTAAAATATGATTTGCAAGAGATGTTTGACGAACGTGACATCGATATGACTTATGTAAATTTGGAAAGCATAGACGCAATGCACAGCGAAATCTTACATTTAGGCGAGAAGTATGATCGCGAAAAACAAGCGAAAGCGATTGTCGATCAATTCGAAGAGAAAGTTGCCGAAATTGATAAACTATCAGAAGGTAAAGCTCAGCCTACTGTGCTCATTTTACTTGGTATTCCAGGGAGTTATCTAGTTGCAACAGAACATTCCTATATCGGAGACCTTGTTAAGCGGAGCGGCGGTAAAAATGTCATTACAGGAGAAAAAGTAGAGTTTCTTTCTTCTAATACAGAATACTTACAGCAAGCAAAACCGGATATCATTTTAAGAGCTTCACATGGTATGCCAGAACAGGTCATTCAAATGTTTGACGATGAGTTCAAATCGAATGACGTTTGGCAACATTTCGAAGCTGTTAAAAATGACCGTGTCTATGATTTAGACGAACTTCTATTTGGAACAACAGGCAGTTTAGCAGCAGTCGAAGCATTGGGCGAACTGCAAAAAATGTTGTATCCAAACTAAAGGCAGGGATAATAATGTTACGGAAAAATAAAAAGGCGCTCAGTTTTATCAGCGTCATTATTCTACTCATACTAGTTAGCATTCAATCTGCACTAATGGGAAGTATTAAAGTCACGCCGTACGAACTGATTCATGGACTAATAACGGGGACAAATGATCAGGTTGCTATCATTAAGGATTTACGGCTTCCACGAATTCTAATCGCTCTATTTGCAGGAGCAGCTTTATCCGTGGCGGGTGTACTATTGCAAGCAGTAATGCGTAACCCATTAGCAGACCCAGGAATAATTGGTGTTTCTGCGGGTGCCGGGTTTATGTCCATAGTTGTAGTCGCTTTTTTTCCGACACTGTACTTTTTCGTTCCTCTTTTTGCTTTCTTGGGCGGAGCTTTGGCATTTTTCCTCGTGTACTCACTGTCCTGGAGATCCGGGCTTGATCCACTGCGCATGATTTTAATCGGAATAGCGGTGAATGCCTTATTCACAGGGCTGAGCCAAGGACTTGGTTTTAGCGGAAGTGCACTTACACAATCGATGAGTCAAGTGATGACCTCGACGCTTACGATGAAAAAGTGGAGTGATGTCGATGTACTCATTTTATATGGAACGATTGGCCTCGTGTTGGCGTTTGTCGTTTATTCGTGGTGCAATTACTTGGCGTTAGATGATAAGACTGCGAAAAATTTAGGGGTTAATGTAAATCTAGCGAGATTAGTGATTTCGTTAGTGGCTGTTCTGCTTGCTTCAGTTGCAACTGCAGTTGCAGGTCTATTTGCATTTGTCGGCTTGCTTATACCTCATATTGGACGGTCATTGGTGGGAACGGACCACAAAGTGCTAATTCCGTTTTCAGCACTGGCAGGGGCCTTGCTGATCTTAACGGCGGATACGTTAGGCCGAACGATTATAGCACCTAATGAAATCCCGGCATCTATCATTATGGCTGTCATCGGGGGACCTTTCCTCATATTCTTGCTGAGAAAGAGTGATCGTATTTATGGACATTAAGGCTATTACTTTCTCCTACGATAAAAAAGTAAATACGTTGCATGGCGTCAACAGTACGATTGATAGTGGGAAAGTGACGACGATTATCGGGCCAAATGGTTGTGGGAAATCGACATTACTTAGTGTGATGGCCAATAATAATCATCCGCAAAGTGGACAAGTTCTATTAGAGGGAAAAGCACTTGCCGATTTTAAACCGAAAGAGCTGGCGAAAAAATTAGCCGTTGTGCATCAGCAAAATAATGCCCCATCCGATATGACCGTCGAAAAACTAACAGGTTATGGCCGGATTCCATATAAGAGTTTGTTCACTTCAGCGACAGATGACGACCAACAGGCAATTGAGTGGGCGCTCGCGTGTACCAATCTGACAGATAAGCGAACAGTACCAATAGACGAATTGTCTGGAGGTCAAATGCAGCGCGTTTGGATTGCGATGGCGCTAGCGCAAAAAACGCCCTTCCTGCTATTAGATGAACCGACGACTTATCTTGATATTTATTACCAATATGAATTGTTGGAACTGATTAAGGGCTTGAATCGCACACATGGTATGTCAATCGTCATGGTTTTACACGATATTAATCAGGCGATACGTTATAGTGACATCATTATTGCGATGAAAGATGGAAAAATCGTTGCCAAAGGTACACCTAGTGAAGTTATCACCGTTCAAACTGTAAAAGAAATTTACGGGGTTGATGTTGTTGTGAAAAACGATAAAGAAACAGGTATGTACATCATTCCAATAGGGATTTGACTCACGTAGGTGACTGTCGTCCTCATAAGTAACCACTCCAGTAAACGCCTCTGGAGTGGTTTTTTATTGTCTAGACTCCAGCCGCTAGCCCCTGGGCCGTTGAAAAAGTCTCAATATATGGTGAAAATGGGGGATCCCGCTAATATCGCTTCTGCGCTTTGTGGATGCCTCCCGCTATAAGCCAGAAAGAAAACCACTTTCAGTCTTATCGCTCCGGCTACCACGAAGTCGCGCTTTCGCTGGGTGGTCTATGTAGAAAGCGCATTTCGGTATCGGTATGACATCTAGAAGTACGGTTTACTTCAAACATGGGAATGCATTTAACAACAGTCGCAATATAGGGAACGAATCGGAAATCCTGCTAATATCGCTTCTGCGCTTTGTGGGTGCCTCCCGCGATAAGCCAGAAAGAAAACCGTTTTCAGTCTTATCGCTCCAGCTACCACGAAGTCGCGCCTGCGCTGGATGGTCTATGTTAAAAAGCACATTTCGTTATCTATCATTACGGAGGCAAGTAATAAATATTCCAATATAGTGTGTAGAATCAGAAATCCTGCTAATACCGCTTCTGCGCTTTGTGGATGCCTCCCGCGATAAGGCAGAAAGGAGATCGCTTTCAGTCTTATCGCTCCGGCTACCACGAAGTCGCGCCTTCGCTGGATGGACTATGTGAGAAAGAGCATTTCGTTATCGGTATGAGACCTGCAATCTATAGTACTTCTTTCTTGAATTAAATCACTATCAATAAATAATCACATTAGAAACTCAGTATATACTCTCCGAATCACAACTCTCTCACTAATGAACAACGCTAGCGCAGGCGCGGCAAAGGGGTAGCCGAAGCTGTGAGACTGGAAGCGAAGCGCCAATCCAGGCTAACGGCGAGAGGCATCCCCAAAGCGCCAAGCGATCTACAATCTACACTCTGAATCACACTCTCTCAATAACGCGAGCACTAGCGCAGGCGCGGCAAAGGGGTAGCCGAAGCCATGAGACTGGATGCGAAGCGCCAATCCAGGCTCATGGTGAGAGGCATCCCCAAAGCGCCAAGCGATCTACAATCCACACTCCGAATCACAACTCTTTCACTAATGAACAACCTCATCGTGCTGAGCAGGCGATTGTGCTTTTTAAGCTTTTAGAAAAGTACTCATATCGGAAAAGATCATTGAAAATTGAATTCATGAAAAATAAATTTAAAAGTTTTTTAAATGTGCTATATGTGATATATCGCTGTATAACTGACGTGTAAGCGGATACATTTAAATCTACTATTCATAATTGGCTAACAATTTTAAAAACACTGTTGACTCCAGTGGGTATCCAAGATATGATGACATCAATCCAATTCAGTTCGTGATTCAATTCACAAACTACATAACCTAGACAACTAGATAAACAGATGTAAACATGTAAGTGATTTGATTAGGGGTGAGTACAATGGAAAAACCAATGAGAAGTGACATGATTAAAAAAGGTGTAGACCGTGCACCGCATAGAAGTCTGCTGTACGCAACGGGCGTTAGAATGAAAGATATGCACAAACCTTTCATCGGTGTATGTAACTCATATATTGATATTATTCCAGGTCATATGCATTTGAATAAATTCGCGGAAGTCGTCAAAGAGGCGATTCGTGAAGCAGGCGGTATCCCGTTCGAGTTCAACACAATCGGTGTTGATGATGGGATTGCAATGGGACATATTGGTATGCGTTATTCATTACCAAGCCGTGAACTCATCGCAGACTCTGCAGAAACGGTTATCAACGCTCACTGGTTCGACGGCGTATTCTACATTCCAAACTGCGACAAAATTACGCCAGGCATGTTGATGGCAGCAGTTCGAACGAACGTCCCATCCGTATTCGTCTCAGGCGGACCGATGGAAGGCGGCGTATCATCGACTGGTAAGCCTTTATCACTCGTTTCGGTATTCGAGGGTGTTGGTGCTTACAAACAAGGTACGATGACAGCTGAAGAGCTGCTAGACATTGAACAGAGTGCATGTCCTACATGCGGATCGTGTTCAGGAATGTTCACAGCGAATTCCATGAACTCGTTAATGGAAATGCTGGGAGTGACAGTTCCGGGTAACGGAACGATCGTTGCCACTTCGGATGAAAGACATAGACTCATTAAAGAAGCAGCGGAACATCTTGTTCGCATGGTGAAAGAAGATGTTAAACCGCGTGACATTATAACGAAAGAAACAATCGATGATGCATTTGCACTTGATATGGCAATGGGCGGTTCTACAAACACAGTCCTCCATACACTGGCAATCGCACACGAAGCAGAAATCGAATACGATGTTCGTGATATCAACAAAGTTGCTGAACGTATTCCTTATTTATCCAAAATTAGTCCATCTTCTGACTACACAATGCATGATGTTCATCTTGCTGGCGGTGTCAGTGCAATTATTAAAGAGCTCTGTGAAATCGAAGGAGCCGTCAGTCCAAACCGGATGACGATTACTGGTAAATCGCTTTATGAAAACGTAAAAGATTCTCATATTCTCAATGATGAAGTCATTCGACGTCACGATAATGCATACAGTCCTGTAGGTGGCTTGTCCGTTCTATTCGGTAATATTGCACCGGACGGCGGCGTCATCAAAGTAGGAGCCGTTGACCCATCGATTACAGAGTTCCGAGGAAAAGCCATTGTGTTTGAATCTCAGGAAGATACACAAGAAGGAATCGACAACGGAACAGTAAAAGCGGGTGATGTTGTTGTTATTCGTTACGAAGGTCCGAAAGGTGGACCGGGAATGCCAGAAATGCTCGCACCTACTGCAGCAATTGCAGGACGTGGGCTGGCAACGAAGGTAGCACTCATTACAGACGGACGTTTCTCAGGGGCATCTCGTGGTATCTCGATTGGCCACATTTCACCTGAAGCGGCTGAAGGCGGACCTATCGCACTAGTCGAAAATGGTGATATCATCTCAATCGATTTAACAAATCGGACAATTGAACTTGAAGTTTCCGATGAAGAACTAGAAAAACGAAGAGCACACTTAAAACCATTCGAACCTAAAATTAAAAAAGGCTATCTAGCTAGATATTCAGCGCTTGTCACATCTGCAAGTACAGGCGGAGTTATGAAAATTTAATAGTGAAAATCAATGATGGGGCAAAAGTAATTAGAACCTGTATTCACAGAGAGCCGGTAATGCTGGAAGCCGGTAATACAACTAGTTGCGACATCACCCCGGAGTGGATTGTTGAAATTATAGTAGGCAATCCCGGGCGTAGAGAAATCGGCGCTCGTTATAAAAAGAATAGACCTAGTCTATTCATGAGGCGGCTAGATTGCTGCGAACAAGGGTGGTACCATGAAAAGTTTTTTCATCCCTATGTAAAGGAGAAGTTCTTTGCGTGGGATGAAAAGGCTTTTTTTTTCGACAAGAAGATTGATTATTCAAAAGTAGAAGTAAGGAGGAGTTTATAGATGAATGCTGAAGTTCAAACGAAGCAAGCAGTAGAGGAAATGGCGCCAGAGACTGTGCAAGAGCCACAACAGACTAAACAACCGAAAGATGGGTCTGCTGTACTCATTCAAGCTTTGAAGGATCAAGGTGTCGAAGTTATTTTCGGTTATCCTGGAGGAGCTGTACTACCGATTTATGATGCATTGTATCAAAACCCTATTTCCCACATACTTGCACGTCACGAACAAGGCGCAATTCATGCGGCTGAAGGATATGCTCGTGTTTCAGGAAAACCTGGCGTCGTCATTGCGACATCTGGGCCTGGCGCGACAAACTTGGTAACTGGAATTACGGATGCAATGATGGATTCACTGCCACTTGTTATTTTCACTGGGCAAGTTGCGAATACAGTCATTGGTACTGATGCGTTCCAAGAAGCGGATATTATTGGGATCACGCAGCCAATCACAAAGCATAACTACCAAGTGAATGATGTATCTGACTTCCCAAGAATTATCAAAGAGGCATTCCACATTGCTTCAACAGGACGCCCAGGACCGGTACTCGTTGATATTCCTAAAAATATTGCAACGGGGCTCTTCATTCCAACTGGAGACTTGGACGCGGAAGTAGATTTACCAGGTTATCAGCCGACAACGACTCCGAACTATTTACAAATACAAAAAGCAGCAGAAGCCATTTCACAAGCGAAAAAACCACTTATTCTAGCAGGTGCAGGTATCTTGCATGCGCAGGCGATGGATGAATTGAAAGAACTCGTGGAGAAACATCAGATTCCCGTAACAAATACACTACTTGGCCTTGGCAGTATCCGTGGAGATCATGAACTATTCCTAGGAATGGCTGGTATGCATGGAACAGTTACATCCAATATGGCCATTAGTGAGTGTGATGTACTTGTCAATATCGGCGCGCGTTTCGACGACAGACTGACAGGCAATCTGGCATCATTCGCACCAAACGCGAAAATTATCCACATCGATATCGATCCTGCTGAGATCGGCAAAAATGTACCGACAGAAATCCCAATCGTGGCAGACGCCAAAGAAGCATTACAAGCGTTGCTGAAACAACAATTCAAGTCACCAGAAACAGAGACTTGGCTGACATACTTAAAAGAATCCGCCAAGAAGTTTCCACTGTGGTATGACAACGATGATGAAGGAACAATTCTTCCGCAACAAGCGCTTGAAATCATTCATCGTATTACGAAAGGCGATGCAATCGTCACAACGGATGTAGGACAGCATCAGATGTGGACGGCTCAGTACTATTCACTGAATAATCCAGATCATTGGGTAACCTCAGGCGGACTTGGCACAATGGGCTTTGGGTTCCCAGCGGCAATTGGTGCACAAATCGCCAAGCCGGATGCGCGTGTCATTGCAATTGTAGGAGACGCTGGATTCCAAATGACGGCGCAAGAGCTGTCGCTGTTACAAGAAATGCGCATTCCTGTGAAAATTATCATTCTCAACAATGGCTGTCTGGGAATGGTTCGTCAATGGCAAGAGACGTTTTACGAAAAGCGTTACTCACAATCATTGATGCCGGTTCAGCCAAACTTTGTGAAATTAGCAGAGGCGTATGACATTAAAGGCTATCGGATTGACACATTGGAAGAAGCGGAAGCGGTATTCCAAGAAGCACTGTTATCTGATGAACCCGTTCTCATCGACTGCCGTGTGAAACAACTGGAAAACGTCTATCCGATGGTTGCACCAGGTAGAGGACTACATGAAATGATCGGGGTGAGTAAACTATGAAACGAGTTATTACGGTAACTGTTATCAACCAAAGTGGCGTGCTCAATAGGGTGACCGGCTTGCTGATGAAAAGGCAGTTCAATATCGAAAGTATCACAGTTGGTCACACCGAAATAGCAGGCAGATCGAAAATGACGTTCATCGTCAATGTAGAAGACGAACGGAAAATTGAACAGCTCGTCAAACAGCTGCAAAAACAAATTGATGTTCTTAAAGTTAATGACATAACGGATAAAGCAATCGTTATGCGTGAGCTAGCTCTAGTAAAAGTCATTTCACCTCCGCATGTTAGAAGTGAAATGAACAGCATCATCGAACCATTCAGGGCAACGGTTATCGACACTGGAAAAAATGTCGTCACGTACCAAGTGATTGGAAATCCGGAAAAGATCGAGGCGTTTATCGATTTGCTCAGACCTTATGGCATTAAAGAATTGACAAGAACAGGCGCTACGGCATTTGTTCGTGAAACACAGAAAGTCCAATTACCTCAGTTATCTATATTAAAGTAAGAAAAACAGTGAAGGCGCCTTTCAAGGGCGAGAGGCATCCCCTAGCGCCGTAGCGGATTCAATGAAATTCTTTATTACAACATATCTAGACAGCAATATCAAACTAAAAAAACCCAACTATTAGGAGGAAAACAATTATGGCTAAAATGTATTATAACCAAGATATCAACGAAGGACTTTTGAAAGATAAACTAGTAGCAATCATCGGGTACGGATCACAAGGTCATGCACATGCGCAAAACCTAAACGATTCTGGATTTAATGTTGTTGTGGGTGTTCGCCCAGGTAAATCATTTGATCAGGCAAAACAAGACGGACTAAACGTATTAACTGTGCGTGAAGCTGCTGAAAAAGCGGACGTTATCATGATTCTACTTCCGGATGAAAGACAAAAACAAGTCTATGATGAAGAAATCGAACCGGCACTTAAAGCAGGTAAATCACTTGTTTTCGCACACGGATTCAACGTTCACTTCGGTCAAATCGTTCCACCTGCTGATGTTGACGTATTCCTAGTTGCACCAAAAGGACCTGGACATCTCGTTCGTAGAACATTCGAAGCAGGCGCAGGTGTTCCAGCATTGTTCGCAGTGTATCAAGACGTTTCAGGCCAAGCGAAAGACGTAGCTCTTGCGTATGCAAAAGCGATTGGATCAGCACGTGGCGGCGTACTTGAAACGACGTTCAAAGAAGAAACTGAAACAGATCTATTCGGCGAACAAGCGGTACTATGTGGCGGACTGACTTCACTTGTTAAAGCAGGTTTTGAAACACTAGTTGAAGCAGGTTACCAACCAGAACTTGCTTACTTCGAAACATTGCACGAAACAAAACTGATTGTCGATCTTATGTATGAAGGCGGAATGGCAGGCATGCGCTACTCAATCTCAGACACAGCTGAGTGGGGAGATTTCGTTTCTGGACCTCGTATTGTTGACGCGGATACAAAAGCGCGTATGAAAGATGTACTAACAGACATCCAATCAGGTAAATTTGCAAGAGAATGGATTGCAGAAAATGAAAATGGGCGTCCGAACTTCAATCGATTTGAAGAAACAGAAGCACAACATGAAATTGAAGTAGTTGGCAAAAAGCTTCGCGCAATGATGCCTTTCGTCAACGAAGGTGCGAAATCAAAAGAGGAAGAAGTGGTGGGTAGTGCGAAAAATTGACATATTTGACACAACTCTTCGGGACGGTGAACAATCTGCAGGTATTAACCTAAATACAGCGGAGAAATTAGAAATTGCACGACAGCTTGAAAAATTCGGGGCAACAATCATCGAAGCAGGGTTTCCTGCTTCATCCCCCGGTGATTTTGAAGCAGTGCAACGTATTGCAAATATAGTGAAAAAGTCGACGGTAACTGGTCTTGCCCGCGCAATGAAAAGCGATATCGAAACATCTTGGGAAGCACTTCGCGGTGCGGAACAACCTCATATACATGTGTTTTTAGCAACTTCACCTATCCATATGGAATATAAGCTTCAGAAAACACCTGACCAGGTCGTCGAAATTGCAGTAGAAGCTATAAAATATGCCCGCAAGTTCTTCCCGCAAGTTCAATGGTCTGCGGAAGATGCATTCCGTTCAGATCGGGAGTACTTAGTACGCATCATCAATCAAGTAATTGCAGCTGGCGCATCAGTTATTAACATTCCTGATACGGTCGGCTACGCAACACCTCAAGAATACGGTGCATTATTCAAGTTTTTGAAAGAAAACGTGACCGGTATCGATAAAGTGAAGCTTTCTGCACATTGTCATGATGACTTAGGCTTTGCTGTAGCCAACTCAATCGCAGCGATTGAAAATGGTGCGGACCAAGTCGAAGGTACAATCAATGGTATTGGTGAGCGGGCAGGAAATGCTGCGCTTGAAGAAATTGCTGTTGCACTCCATATCCGCAAAGACTATTACGGATTGGAAACAGGTATTAATCTACACGAAATTAAACGCACAAGCCAGCTCGTCAGCCAATTGACAGGCGTTGTCATTCAGCCAAACAAAGCAATTGTTGGTAAGAACGCATTCGCGCATGAGTCAGGAATTCACCAGGATGGCTACCTAAAAAATCGTCAAACATATGAAATCATTACTCCTGAATTAATTGGAGATAAAACTGAACCGCTTGCGCTAGGTAAACACTCTGGCAGACATGCATTTAGTGACCGTGCTATTTCAATGGGCTTCGATCTTAGTGTTGAGAAGTTAAATGAAGCGTTTGTCGAATTTAAGAAACTTGCAGACCGTAAAAAAGAAATTACAGAAGATGATCTATTTGTATTATTTACAGATCAACAAATTCAATATAATGATGTACCTGTTTATAAATTTAAAGATGTTCAAGTTCAGTATGCAACTGCGAATGTTCCATCTGCAACCGTCACGGCTGTTAATCCGGACGGAGAAACGGTCACTGCGACAGCAACAGGTTCGGGATCAGTTGAAGCGATTTTTAATACGTTGGAACTACTTGTTGAAGGCGAAGTTCACATTCTAGATTACCGTGTAACATCGATTGGCAAAGGACGCGATGCACTCGGTGAAGCGGTAGTTAATCTAAGTATTAACGGTGAAGTATCTATTGGACGCGATGTCGCGCAGGACGTATTGGGTGCATCTGCTAAAGCATACTTTAATGCCATCAACAGACAATTGGTCAAAAAGCAATCAAAAACAAAAGTAACTGTGATTTAACCAGTTACATTGAACAAATAAATACCTATACAAACTAAGCGAAGGCGCCTTAAAAGGGTAGCCGAAGCAATAAGACTAGTGGCGAAGCTGCTTGGCTTATGGCGGGAGGCATCCCCAGCGTCGAAGCGAAGTCAATGGAATTTTTATTTCAACTTAATATAGTGAGCATAAATAGATTCAAAAACAATAAGGAGGAGAAGTTCTATGGAGAAGAAAGTAGCAGTATTACCAGGTGATGGAATCGGCCCAGAAGTGACTGAAGCAGCAGTGAAGGTACTTGAAGTGATTGCAAGACGTTTTAGCCACACCTTCCATGTAGAGTACGGAGTAATTGGCGGCGTTGCAATTGACAAACATCAAAATCCACTTCCAGATGAAACGGTAGCACTATGTGAAGCGAGTGACGCGGTACTTCTCGGTGCTGTAGGGGGTCCGAAATGGGACCAAAATCCATCAGCGTTGAGACCGGAAAAAGGACTACTTGCGATTCGGAAACATTTCGACTTGTTTGCTAATCTTCGGCCTGTGAAAGCTGTACCATCCTTACTCCATGCATCTCCTCTAAAAGAAGAAGTGGCAAAAGATGTAGATATGATGATCGTCAGGGAATTGACTGGTGGTCTGTATTTCGGAGAACCAAGTCGTCGAACGGCAGATGCCGCAGTGGATTCACTCGTTTATACACGAGAAGAGATTGAACGTATTGTTGTTAAAGCGTTTGAAATTGCTCGCTTACGTAGAGGGAAAGTAGCTTCTGTTGATAAAGCAAATGTACTTGAAACGAGTAAGCTATGGCGTGAAGTTGTTGAAGAAAAGAAGAAAGCATATCCAGATATTGAAGTGGAGCATATGTTAGTCGATTCCACTGCTATGAAATTGATTACAAATCCGGCAGCATTTGACGTTGTCGTAACGGAAAATATGTTTGGAGACATTCTAAGTGATGAGGCATCTGTAATCACAGGGTCACTTGGCGTACTTCCGTCAGCAAGTATCCGTTCGGATGGTTTTGGAT
Source organism: Sporosarcina sp. FSL K6-1540 (assembly GCF_038620285.1). NCBI lineage: Bacteria > Bacillati > Bacillota > Bacilli > Caryophanales > Caryophanaceae > Sporosarcina > Sporosarcina sp. FSL K6-1540. The sequence continues at coordinate 719,039 of NZ_CP152018.1, read as the reverse complement.
TATACGAACCAGTCCACGGTTCCGCGCCCGAAATTGCAGGACTTGGTTTAGCAAATCCAGCTGCAGCGATTCTATCCGTTGCAATGATGTTGAAGTATTCATTCAACCTAGACACGGAAGCATCAGCGATTGAAGAAGCAGTTAACACAGTGTTCGAAGACGGTTTCTTCACAGCCGATCTTGTAGAACCGGGTAAACGGGTTTTATCGACAAAAGAGTGGACGGACAAAGTCATTGACGAACTTGATACACAATTCGTCTCGAATAGCATTATGTTTTCATACGTTTAACCATATTCAATTGATCAGAGAGGAAGGGCTGCCATATGGCGAAAAATATCATCGAGAAAATCTGGAATCAGCATATCGTCTACGAAGAACAAGGGAAGCCTGATTTGCTCTATATCGATCTTCATTTACTACATGAAGTGACTTCTCCGCAGGCGTTTGAAGGGCTGCGACTTGCGAATCGTACCGTGCGCAGACCCGATCTCTGTTTTGCAACCATGGATCATAACGTTCCGACACGAAACCGTGATGAGATTAAAGATCCAATTGCTCGGAAACAAATAAACACATTACAAACAAATTGTGATGAATTTGGAATCCCACTTGCAAATATGGACCATCCAGACCAAGGAATTGTCCATATAATCGGGCCAGAACTTGGACTAACACAGCCTGGTAAAACAATTGTCTGCGGCGATAGCCATACATCCACACACGGTGCGTTCGGGGCAATTGCATTTGGCATCGGAACTAGTGAAGTCGAGCATGTCCTTTCGACACAAACATTGTGGCAATCAAAACCGAAAACAATGGAAATCCGCATTAACGGTAAACTTGGATTCGGTGTTACTGCAAAAGATGTCATTTTAGCAATTATCGCCAAATTCGGAATTGATATGGGCACAGGTCATATTGTTGAATTTACGGGTGAAGCAATCCGTGATTTGACGATGGAAGAACGGATGACCGTTTGTAATATGTCCATTGAAGCAGGGGCGAAAGCTGGTTTAATCAGCCCAGATGAAACAACTGTTGCTTACTTAAAAGGACGCAAATATGTTCCCGAAGGTCAAGAATTTGAAGCGGCAGCTGCACACTGGCTATCGCTTGCAACAGATGAAGGTGCAGCCTATGATACGATTCTTGAAATGAATGCAGATGAAATCGAACCATTTGTGACTTGGGGAACAAACCCTTCAATGGGTTCTGGTATTTCAGCGAACGTTCCCTATGCGAAAGATTTTGAATCAGAATCGGATAAAGACGCATTGAAACAAGCACTAACGTATATGGGGCTTGAAGAAGGTGCTCCGCTGAAGTCGATTGATATCCAGCATGTCTTCATTGGTTCATGCACAAATGCAAGATTGAGTGATTTACGTGCAGCGGCAAAAGTGATTGCAGGGAAGAAAGTCCATCCATCTGTCACAGCAATTGTCGTTCCTGGTTCACGCACTGTTAAAAAACAGGCAGAAGATGAAGGATTAGATTCGGTATTTCTTGAAGCTGGATTCGAGTGGCGGGAATCGGGTTGCAGTATGTGCCTAGCAATGAATGATGATGTAGTTCCTGTAGGTGAACGGTGCGCTTCAACATCTAATCGAAATTTCGAAGGACGACAAGGGGCAGGGGCACGGACACATCTTGTAAGTCCGGCCATGGCAGCAGCTTCAGCAATTGCAGGCCATTTTATAGATGTACGGGAATTGGAAGCTGTTCATTCATAATTGAGGAAAGGATGATTAGATGGAACCGATTAATGAAGTTGTTAGCGTCATAACGCCGCTCGATCGTAAAAACGTCGATACCGACCAGATTATTTCGAAAGAGTTCTTGAAACGAATTGAGCGAACAGGGTTTGGAAAATATTTGTTTTATCACTGGCGACATAATGCTGATGGAAGCGAAGTTCAAGATTTCGTACTGAATGATGAGCGGTTCAAAGGATCTAAAATCCTCGTTGCTCAAGAAAACTTTGGGTGCGGCTCCTCTCGTGAACATGCACCGTGGTCGATTTTAGACTATGGATTCAATGTCGTCATCGCGCCAAGCTATGCGGATATCTTCTATAATAACTGTATGAAAAACGGTTTGCTTCCAATTAAATTAACAATGTCGGAAGTAGAAGAGTTGTTGGCAAATGGGCAAAAAGATCCTTACTCAGTAGAAGTTAATCTTGTTAAACAGTCGGTGACAGGGCAGGATGGCAAGTCCTATTCGTTTGATATCGACCCGTACTATAAAGAAATGTTATTAAATGGTTGGGATGAAATATCCTTGACTTTCCAATATGAAGAACAAATTTCTAACTATGAAAAACAACATCAAAACGCGTAAACATTAACTTAAAAGGGAGATGGTGTAATTGGGAATTTGTATGAAACAACGCGCTTATTCGAAGCATTTGAACGCTTAACTGAAATTGTTCACCGCACACCTATTAAACAATCGGAGACATTGAATGAATGGACACAATCCGAAGTGTATTTGAAACTTGAAAACTTACAGAAGACAGGGTCGTTTAAAGTACGCGGCGCGTTCAACAAAATTTCTCAACTGACAGCAGAAGAATGTGCGAAAGGTTTACTTGCGGCTTCTGCGGGAAATCATGCACAAGGTGTTGCATTGGCAGGACGGAAAGTGGGCGCCAAAGTTACAATATTCATGCCTGAAACGACTCCAGCGGCAAAAGTGGCTGCTACCCGGAAATACGGGGCAACTGTTAAGCTAGTTGGGAAAAATTTCGATGAGGCTTATAAAGCCGCTCGTACTGAACAACTGGCAACAGGTGCAACGTTTATCCATCCTTTCGATGATATAACAATTATTGAGGGTCAGGCAACGGTTGCGATGGAAATGCTGCAACAGCAACCGGACTTGGATACAATTGTTGTACCAGCAGGTGGTGGAGGACTATTAGCAGGGACTGCACTTGCTGTGAAAACAATACGGCCTTCGGTAAAAGTGATTGGCGTTCAGGCCGCAAATGCACCTGCAATTGCTTCGACTTATCACGGTAGAAAAAGTAATCTGACTCACTTTTTACCGACGATAGCAGAAGGGATTTGCGTCAGAGAACCTGGTAAAGTAACGATGGATATCATTCACAATTATGTAGACGATATGATTACAGTGTCGGAACAAGAAATTTCATCAGCCATTCTTTTCATGTTAGAACGTGAGAAAATGCTTGTTGAAGGAGCGGCAGCCGCAGCGGTTGCTGCTGTCTTGAATAAGAAATTACCTGTTTCATCTAACCGAATTGGTGTTATCGTTTCGGGCGGAAATTTTGATGTTGGGAAGCTAGGAAATTGTATAACAGCATGTAATGATTCTGTGCTTAATTTTTAATATCCTTGCTGTGTTTAAAGCACAGCAAGGATCATCGTAAGAATTACTATCTTTGAACAATTTAATTTAAAAAAGCCCCTTTCATTGTTGTTGAATGAAAGGGGCTTTTTTGGTGTCTGTAGGCTTCATTTAGAACTGTGTTTCTGTACATTTTAAATTATTAATTGATTGTCAGACCTGCACTAGCGGCTCCTTGTATGAGGCCAACTAAAGGAGCACTTGCAGAAAACACCATTAGCAAACGATCTCCAGCGTTTACCGGAACTGAGAAAGTATCGGCAGTGCCAGTTTGTATGGCACCAACTGTTAATCCGCTGAATGTTAGAGTTACTGTAACGCCAGTTGCGCTGTAGGTATTGCTATTTCCGGTTGCGCGATATACTTCAGCATGAACTAATGTCGTTCCTAGGCTTAATGCCACGTTACTATTAAAGTATGCTGATATAGCTGTAAGGGTTCCTGCACGAGGAACTATAAAGGCAAAGTTACTTAGAATTGGGAGTGTTATTGTAGCACCAAGAGCAGTAAGACCTGCTATGGAACTCCCGAATCCTATAACAGAAGGAATACCAACTGCTCCCAAGAGTAACGTAGTCAATGCCATTGTTGAGGTTCCAGTTGCAAATGGAATTATCGTACTGTTACCGTTAATGCCGTTAGTTCCCGTCGCACCGGTAGCTCCATTAGCTCCAGTAGCTCCAGTAGCACCGTTAATGCCGTTAATTCCCATGGCTCCAGTAGGGCCAATATCACCCGTAGGTCCGGCAATTCCCGCTAGTCCCGTAGCTCCGGTTGCGCCAGTAGCTCCGGCTACACCAATGTCTCCAGTAGCCCCGGTAGCCCCGGTAGCCCCGGTAGCCCCGGTAGCCCCGGTAGCCCCGGTAGCCCCGGTAGCCCCGGTAGCCCCGGTAGCCCCGGTAGCCCCGGTAGCCCCGGTAGCCCCGGTAGCCCCGGTAGCCCCGGTAGCCCCGGTAGCCCCGGTAGCCCCGGTAGCCCCGGTAGCCCCGGTAGCCCCGGTAGCCCCGGTAGCCCCGGTAGCCCCGGTAGCCCCAGTAGCCCCAGTAGCGCCAGTAGCTCCGGCTGCCCCAGTTCCACCAGTCGCTCCAGTAGTTCCGGTAGCACCCGTTGTACCCGTTGCTCCAGTAGCGCCAGTCGCTCCGGTTGCCCCAGTAGCTCCAGTAGCCCCAGTCGCTCCGGCTGCCCCAGTTCCCCCAGTAGCTCCAGTAGCGCCAGTAGCTCCGGTTGCCCCAGTAGCTCCAGTAGCGCCAGTAGCGCCAGTAGCGCCAGTAGCTCCGGTTGCACCAGTAGCTCCAGTAGCGCCAGTAGCTCCGGCTGCCCCAGTTCCCCCAGTAGCGCCAGCTGCACCAGCTGCTCCAGTAGCCCCAGTAGCCCCAGTTGCCCCAGTTCCCCCAGTAGCTCCAGCTGCACCAGTAGCCCCAGTAGCTCCAGTAGCACCAGTAGCGCCAGTAGCTCCAGTTGCACCAGTTGCTCCGGTAGCTCCAGTCACGCCAGTCGCTCCGGTTGAGCCAGTAGCACCAGTTCCTCCAGTAGCTCCAGCTGCTCCAGTTGCACCAGTAGCTCCGGTAGCTCCGGTAGCTCCGGTTGAGCCAGTAGCACCAGTTCCTCCAGTAGCTCCAGTTGCCCCAGTAGCGCCGGTAGCTCCAGTTGCACCAGTCGCACCAGTTGCTCCAGCTGCACCAGTCGCTCCGGTAGCTCCAGTAGCTCCGGCTGCCCCAGTAGCACCAGTAGCGCCAGTAGCTCCAGTCACGCCAGTCGCTCCGGTTGAGCCAGTAGCACCAGTTGCGCCAGTCGCACCAGTTCCTCCAGTAGCTCCAGTTGCACCAGTCGCACCAGTAGCTCCAGTTGCACCAGTAGCTCCAGTTGCACCAGTCGCACCAGTAGCTCCAGTTGCACCAGTAGCTCCAGTTGCACCAGTCGCACCAGTAGCTCCAGCTGCACCAGCTGCACCAGTCGCTCCGGTAGCTCCAGTAGCTCCGGCTGCCCCAGTAGCACCAGTAGCGCCAGTAGCTCCAGTCACGCCAGTCGCTCCGGTTGAGCCAGTAGCACCAGTTCCTCCAGTAGCTCCAGTTGCACCAGTTGCACCAGTAGCTCCGGTAGCTCCGGTAGCTCCAGTCGCGCCAGTAGCCCCCCTGTGTCCTCTTTTACAACAACATGGATCGATATTGCATTTGTCATGTTTAACACATTCATAACATTCATTACATTTACAGCATTTATTGCATTTATTACATTTTCGTTTATTGTAATCATAATAATTCATTTTTTCACCCCCTTTCTGTAACATCCTATTCGAGCAATAGTTGGGGGGACGGGCAATCAACTACGTGCATAAAATAATAGATTAGGAAATGTCACAGAGAGGGCGAGAGATTTATTTGATATTTATCCAGTTTTATTAAGGAAAGGGATTTGGTTTTGAATATGCTCGCCATCTTGGACGCTGATGCCCCCAACCAACTAGCCGCTCCGACAAGGTGTCGAAGCGGCTAGTTAGTTGGATATATGAAGCTAATGAAAGTAGTTCTTGAATGAATTTCAACTGTAGGCTACACAAATAATCATTCTGCTGGCTGTGTGTATTGACTCTTAAATTTTCTCCTGATTATTTTTAATTACTTCATCTAAATACTTTTTATTTTTCATTATACTGTCATTATTTGGTTTGTGTTTTCGGGCTAATTCATTATGATGATAGGCTTTGTCGTACTGTTTTAAGCGATCGTAAAGAACACATAATTGAAGATTGGGTAGCCAAGTAGAAAATGAGGTGTTTTGAAAGCCTATCTGTTGATGATTTTCATATAGGAACGCTTGACTATACCAGTGGATAGCCTCGTGGTTTTTAAATTGTTCCATAAAGTAATACCCGAGTCGGCAACACGCTTCGGGACGAGGAACGTCATAGGCAAGGGTTCGTAAGGTAGAACTAAGTTCTTTATTCTTGTCATTTAATTTATGGTAGCAGTCAGCCAGTCTGAAACACGCCCTAATATTGTCTTCAATCCAGCCCAGTTTCGAATCTAAAAACTCCTCATAGTAAAGGACTGCTGTTTCAAAATCACTATGATCCATCAATTCATTGGCGTAATAGAATGTATCACGGGGGGACAATGTTTTCCCTGAAGCTAACAACTTTTTATAGATCGTGATATTACGTCCACTATCATGACTTAAAGGGGAGTGGGTAACTGCTACATCACTATCGAATAGATTACCTGACACGGAAAGAAACTCGTGTACCGCTCCTATCCATTTAAACTCATTTACTTTTTTTACTAGACGATATCTCCTCAAAAGGGAGGTCACATTGCCTTCATGATCAAAACTTAAATGGTAATTCATTGAAACAGCATCAATCGTTGGTTGTAAGGATTGTTTCAATAACTTGAACTTTTCCTGATCTTCAGCTGTAAATACATCATCCGCATCGAGCCAAAGAACATAATCCATTGTTGCTTGTTGGAATGAGAAATTCCGTGCAGCTGAAAAATCGTCAATCCACTGAAAATCAAAAATTCGATTGGTGTACTTATTTACGATTTCTTTTGTTCGGTCGTCAGACCCTGTATCCACAATATTGATTTCATCCACTAACTCGCAAACAGAATCTAAACATCTACCTATTACTTCCTCTTCATTTTTCACAATCATACACAAACTTATCGTTATCACTTTTTATCCCTCCAAGCTTCCTTCTATTTATATGCAGTCTCTAAAATTTTGACGAACAAATTGCTGTCGAATGTTACGAATATATATATATTTTATGTAGGAAATATTCTTGAAAGTCATTTAATGATGATGAATATATTTCTTTATTTAAAAGAGTTTTTAGTTAGTTTCCAATTGTGAATTCATTAAGGAATTCTAAGTAGTCCGTTAAATTTACTAGAACTTTAATAAATGTTATTGTAATATGAGTTGATAAAAAATATGCTTTTTATATTCGTGTAATCGGTTACATAGATGTTAAGAAAGGGGCATTTAATTCAGCAAAAAAATAATGTATAGATTAGGAGAATAGTTATATGGATTTTTCACCATGGGTTTTATTTACGGATATCGGTTTGATATCATTGCTTCTGCTTGTAGGGACGATTATTCGAGCAAAGGTTAAGTTCATCCAGCAAATGTTTTTGCCGGCCAGTATTATTGCGGGGCTTCTGGCTTTGCTGTTAGGGCCGAATGGTTTCGGAATTTTGCCGTTTTCAGATCAAATGAAATTCTATCCGGCAATCTTAATAGCAGTAATCTTTGGAACACTGCCGTTACTATCACCACGGATTGACTGGAATGCGATTAAGACAAGAGTCGGGAGCATGTGGTCGTACTCTCAACTTGCAATGGTATTAATGTGGGGTGGAGGATTGTTATTCGCACTTCTACTGATTAATCCATTTTGGAATGTACATGACGGCTTCGGTTTGTTACTTGCAGCCGGCTTTGTAGGGGGACACGGAACTGCAGCGGCAATTGGTGCGACATTTGAGCAAAATGGCTGGGAAGAAGCGACTTCTTTGGCTATGACATCTGCCACTGTAGGGATTATGAGTGCGATTCTAATTGGGATTCTCTTTATTAAATGGGGGTCTTCGAAGGGGCATACATCATTCCTTGCTTCGTTCAAAGATTTGCCTGACGAGATGAGAACGGGATTAATCCCGCCAGAATCTAGAACGAAATCTGAAACAGATACGGTATCGTCGATTTCGATTGATCCATATGTTTTTCACCTGTCTATCATTACGATTATCGCCATGGGCGGTTATTATTTAAGTGAATTAGGTGCAATGCTATTACCAAGCGTTGTTATACCGGCATTTTCACTGGCATTTCTTGTTGGATTGTTCGTGAAGAAGATATTGAATTCGACGGATACGGATAAATATGTCAGTAAGGATGTTGTGTCAAGAATTAGTGGAAGTGCAACGGATATTCTCGTTGCATTCGGAATTGGTTCAATTAGTATTTCAGTCGTACTTGATTATGCTGTTCCGTTAATTTTGTTATTTGTGTTTGGTCTTGTGTATGCATTTTTATTCTTCGCAGTATTTTCGAAGAAGTTTTTCCCGGAATACTGGTTTGAAAAGGGGATATTCACATGGGGCTGGACAACAGGAACGGTCGCTATGGGTATGGCGCTACTTAGAATCGTAGATCCAAAATCGGAAAGCAAGACGCTGGATGATTACAGCTTGGCCTATATACCAATTGCGCCGGTTGAAATTATGCTCGTGACATTTGCTCCGATGCTTGTATTGAACTCACAAGGATTTGTCTTTGTTGCTATCACATTTGCATTTGCATTCGTTATTTATCTGATGGCAATTAAATATAAATGGTTGAATAGAAAAGCGTAATGAAACAGGGTCCCTGCCGTCGAATGACAGCAATGGGGCCCTATTTTTTTACTGAATAGCAGTCAACCAATAAGCGACACCAAGTAGTGTGTGCCTTGTCGCTTAAACTTTTTATATGTTAGGATAATATATACTTTAGATGAAGGAGGAGAACCTAATATGAAAAAATCATTATTGTTTGCAGCATTGTTAGGATCAGCTCTTTTGCTTGGTGCATGCGGGGAGTCGGATAAGAAAGATGAGCCGAAAACTGATGAAGAGAAGAAAAGTGAGGCAGTTGAAAAAGACCTTAAGGAACAAGGAGCTGTCGATAAATCAGAAACGGCAAAATCGGACGATGACTTAAAAGAAGAGTTTGGTAAAGAAGAAGGCGTTTCTTCGGTCGGTATTATCGTGACAGAAGATAGCGGTGGCTTCGTTCTACTCGATTTTGATGTTGCTGCTGATATGAAAGAAGAGAAAGCAAAAGAACTTGTCGAAAAGTTTGCTGAAAAATTGAAAGTAGAATATCCGGATTATAAAATCGATGTTCAAGCACGTAAAAATGGCGAAACGTTTGCACAAAAGACAATAGAGTAACGAATCAGCCTCCTGGTAAATGGGAGGTTTTTCTATGCCGATATATGGTATTATAGATGGATGACTGTACAGATTAAGTAAGGAGAGGGAGGATATTTGTAAATGTTACACAAGAAAAAAATGAAAGGTCCAATGAAAGTCGGACTTATTGTCGTAGTTCTTTCACTGTTTGGCTTTGGTATATTGAATGCTAGCGCGAATCCAATTAGTCCAAGCTTTACGGACGTACATAATGATTTCTGGGCAAAAGATGAAGTAACACAACTTGTCGACTTAAAAATTATTAACGGTTATCCGGACAAGCAGTTCAGACCAAGTTTAGAGGTATCACGGGCACAAGCGGCAAACTTGATAACGAACGCACTCGAGTTGCCATTTTCATCCTACAAGCCGATTTTTAAAGATGTCAGTGCAAAGTCGTCCCATTTGAAAGGTGCCATGGCTACATATGAAGCCGGTATTTTCTTAGGGAAAGAAGACGGGACGTTCGGCGTTGGTGACTCTTTGACACGTGAACAGATGGCGACTGTCATCGTTCGGGCTTTCAAATTGCAAGATACGGGAGAAGAAATCACGTTCAAGGACGATAACAAAATCAGTGAATCTCATAAATTAGGTGTAAAAGTACTTGCGCAACACGGTATCACAACTGGTAAGGAAGACGGGACATTCGATCCGAAAACAGCTGTAAACCGCGCGACATATGTCGTATTTTTACACAGGGCGATGCTGCAAAATAAGCTAATAGAGAAATTGCCTGCAACAGAATTCACGGAGCCAAATACGTACGGTACGTTTGATACCGTCCGACATGAGCAACAATTTGTCGAAGTACCACTTTCGACTACTGCCAAAACCTATTTGCGTTCGAACTATATCATGCAGTTTGCGGGAGAGAAAACCGTCAAACATGCACATGCTACAGATATTATTTACACGTACCGCATAAGTGGCTTTCCGTCCGTCACGGTGAAAATGACGAAAAGGGAACTGCCTAACGGCGATTATTTTTTATTCAACGAACTGAGAAATCCTCAGAACATACCGGTAACTGTTGATGTTATCCAGACGGAAGAAGGATTATCGAAAGCCGTGCTTCACGAGTATAGTCGATTCCCAATCAAGAAAAGTGTGGATGAGACATTTGGCTATGACTTGATGACGTACCCAACAGGTATTTTCGAAAAAATACAAACAGACGGTAAAGTATCTCAGCGGATGATTGGGAAGTCATACCAGTCAACTGAACTGAACCAGAAATACCCTACAGGCGCAGAAAGCCATACGAGGGAATTACATCAGGAAAGCGAAGCGTTTAGCGGCGTTATGCTTGGAGAAACGCAACTTTCCGTTTACAGATTACAGTCAAGAGGTTTTGATGTTGTTGACCAATGGCTCCTAGCTTCTGAAGAACGATTGTTTGAGGATCGGAAGCAAATGGACGCTTGGATGCTTGAGTCAGCAGTTAATTATAAAAAACGAAATAAATGGTACACAGCCGAAGGTCCATACAATAAGATGGCGGTAACGGTTGAACCAATGCCGAAGTCGGGTAGAGGGTATGGTCGTAATCTTCTTCTTGTGAAAGAGGATCGAGTTATGGCCCTTTACTCCGAAACTGGTGCACGGTATTATGAAAATCTTCTCTATAATTCATTTGCTAATTTGGACGTATTCAGAGGGAAATCGACGTATTGGGAGACAGAAGTAACAAGCACGTATCTAAAAAGCTTGTACGGTATAACGGCTCCGTTCGTCGATACTCGATTCAACGAACAAATTGCATTATTCATGTATAATGGCGGCAAAGCGTTTGAACATAAGGACTACAATGTCGGTCTGAAAAACTATGCCAATTTGCTTGTATCGCAAAAGGAAAAAGGGAATATCATCAAGGTGGACAACGAGTCCTACTATATTTCTGATTACTTCCCTGGGGCGCAAAAAGTGAAGACACATACGTCCATGAACCATGCGCTTGGTGGAATGAACATTCTTTTAATGGCTTATCAAGAGTTAAACGATCCTGCATACTTAGCTACTGCAACGAGTATCCAGACAGCGATCGTAAAGGAAAAGAATAAGTGGATCCGTCCTGACGGTGACATTTGGTATAAAATTTCGCCGGAACGTGAATTCTCTGGACGCGATTATGTTCATTTAACTTTGGAAGATTTGATCAATTCTTATGAATTGTGGTCGGCGATTGATGAATCGAAGTTGCCTATCTTTGAAGAAATGATTCGTTCCAAAGCGGGTTATTTGAACGAAAACAAGTTAGGTTATACGACGAAGATTAAAAAAGGCCTTGAGCGTATCAACATGTCGGATATTCTTCCGGCAGGTAGTGAACATACGGACGCACTTTGAGGTAAAGTGATTGAAATATGAAATCCCCCGCACTGGAATCATTCAGTGCGGGGGATTTTTTGATGGGGGAAAGGGGATTGCCATTTTGATTATATATTTAGTCATCACAGTTACGGGTGAAGCCATGAGAGTTTAGTCATAAGCCATCACAGTTACGAGTGAAGCCATGCCAGTTTGATGAATTGTCATTAGAGTTCGGCGAAGCCATGAGAGTTTAGTCGTAAGCCATCACAGTTACGAGTTGAGCCATGACAGTTTGACGAATTGCCATTAGAGCATGGCGGAGCCATGAGAGTTTAGACATAAGCCATCACAGTTACGAGTGAAGCCATGCCAGTTTGACGAATTGCCATTAGAGTTTGGCGAAGCCATGCGAGTTTAGTCATTTACCATTACAGTTACAAGTGGTGCCCAGAAATTTTTCAATCAAGTTATGACCAATGTCACATTAACTAGGGGAGGCTAATTGCGTAAAAAAAATCCTGTCCACTTAAACACCAGTGGACAGGATTTACCTATTTTACTCCGTAATTCGTTCTATAAGGTCTGAACGAATCCAGCCGTAGTCTGCAGGAGGATTGCTATCTGCAATTACCTTATACCATTTGAAGCCGTCGCTACCGACTGTTTCATCGACAATAACTACTGGATAGCCGAATGCGGCATTGGCGCCGGGGTCTTTCTGTTTGTAAGAGAATAGTTTAGCACTTAGCGGATCAGGGCTTGTCCGTACATTGACACCTACGGGACCGGTATAAATGATGCGGCCGAGATCCGCTTGTTTGTAATCTTTCTTGCCGAGGAATGTATCGATTCTCCACATATGTCCGGCGATTTTACTTCCCCAGTTTGGATCAGAAGCGTACCTGACATTAAAGCCGACTACTTTATTGCCTGGAACAGCTCCATACGAATATCCGCCTAGCGGGTTAGCGTAATTTTTGTTCATGTATTCGTTAATAAATGCATCGACACTATTGTTGGGATGTTTGTATGTTCCACCTGATTCCGGACTAGAATCAAACACTTTAATACCGAAAATATTATTTTTCGTTAGTGAATTTCCGCTTATTCCGTAATCACTTTCGTGGATGGCTGTTGCAAGAATGAACAATGCGTTGACACGATGTGTTTCTTCAATTGTTTTTAAATAATTACCAAGACCAATTAACTTTGATGTAGTCGGAGCATCTTTGTAACGAGCGAGACCGGTTCTCTGACGGTCTTTCAAAATCTCAGTGATGAAGTAATCAAGTTCTGCACCGCTGTATGAAGAGGTTTGACGGACTGATTGGAATTGGAAGTATGGGTAATGTGTAATTGTGTTTTTCGTACCTACTTCATCAAAATGAACGCCATCAAGACTTGTATACCTTTTCCCGTTTTTCATGGATGAAGCTGCAGGACCGATAGAATAAACCCCACGTGTTTTAGTCAAGTTGTTATACGTATCATGATATAAGACACCATCTGTGCCTACTTCATAAAAGCTGTTGCCCGTGACAAGTTCTGTTGGAACAAGATCGACTTCGTTAGGTTTCGCGTAGAAAGTTAACCCACCAACTTCCAAAATAACATGATTCTCACTACTTCCGATATAGTTCATTTCATAACCTTTTTGAATATATGTTACTTCAGTCCGTAAAGTGGAATCGCTGTAGAGAGAGGTATATTGTTTAGGGTTTTCTGAACCAAAAGCTCGTCCAGATTTTATTTTAATAATCCTATTGTTTTTTCCAATGGCCTTAACAGATGAAGATGCATTGTAAGCAGCCAATGCATCTTCATAAGTTTTATAGAGTGCCGTTGTGGGAAGGAGTTTTCCGCCTGAAATTGTACTTACTTTGTATACTTCAGGATCAACGTCGGGTACAGAAGGAACTTCGGGTTTACCTGGTTCGCTTGGACTCGGCTCACTAGGTTCTGTCGGTTTTAACACTTCCGCGGCAGCGAATAATCTGAATAGGAATGCTGAAGCGTGTGCAATCGTTGCGTTATCTTTAGGGTTGAAATAAACACCATCTTTCCGGTGATCCCCTCGAATAATGTTCAAGTTTACGGCAGTTGAGACGGCGTCAATAAAGTTAGCTGAAATCTTTTTTGAATCTTTAAATTTCAAAGCTGTCTTTTGTGCAGGAAGGTCCATATAACGCATCGCTTTATACATCATACCTGCCATTTGTTGACGGGTAATTTTTTCGCTGGCTTTGAATGTACCATCGGGATAACCCGAAAGGATTCCTGCGCCGGCTGCATTTTGAATCTCAATTGTTAGACCCATGTTTGCCTTTAAGTCTTTGAATGTGTACTTTGTGGAAACAGGTAATTTAAGAGCACGTGCAATGTACGAAGCAAATTCGCCTCTCGTAACGGCTCTATTGGGATTGTAATTTCCTTTTGCGTCTGCACGAATGACGTTTTTTCCAATCCAATAATTCAAGTCGCTTTCCATCTGATGACCTTTAATGTCACTCGCCTGTGCTTGTATCTGGAAGACAGGGGAGAACATGAGTAGTGTGAGTAAAGTGAAAGTAATTAATTTTTTCACTCGTAAACCTCCTTCTATAATCTTACTTAATAGTATCAGAAGTTTGCTAGAATAATAAGGTTCAATTTGCACAAGTAGAATTTGTAATAAATATGAAACTAAAGAATAAGCCACAACGTCCTATAAGATGCTATAATTACGGAGGACTTTGTTCATTATTATGAGACGATTTAGTCGTAGAAAGGGAAAATATTTCATGACAACTATAAAAGAAAATTTAAAAGATAAAGAAACAATGTATTTCATTGCAGCATTGGCAGTCATCGGCGTAGCATTGATGCTCCCATCGTCGATTGCACTTGTTCTATCTTCCCTGTTCTTTGCGTTATTCGCATTTTTCAGACCGCAACAAAGCCTGCTTTTCCTCGTAGTCTATGTGAGTATCCGTCCATTTCTTGTCGAAGTGAATCCGGGCCTCAAACTAATCGGGGATCTCATTACGTTCATCGCATTTGCAAAAGTACTCATTGCGGGTAGAAAGAATTGGAAGTCACTGTTTTCGTTCAAATGGTTTGAATGGGCATTTTTTGCTTTCCTATTGTTCGGGGCTATCAGTGGACTAGTCCAAGGCGTTTTACCTTCTGCGGTCATTTTTCAACTACGGACATTTATTATTATGTATTTGCTTTACTATACTGTTTCACGGATGCTGTTACCGGAAGGATGGTTCCAACGGCTTGCATGGGTAACCGTATGGACAAGCCTTATCGTTTCAGTTCATGGCATTATCGAAAAGCTATCTATGAGGCAGTTCCTGTTGCCAGATGTATGGAAATATAAAACGTTATCGGCGACAAACTTGGTAAGAATCTATGGATTACCAGGAAATCCGAATTCACTGGCGTTATTGCTGCTGTTCGGAATTATTGCTGTGCTGTTCCTTCAATCAATCTACAAAACCGAGAAATATAAATGGTTCCTAACGATTAATCTTGTCTTGTTCCTTGGTGTATTTATCCTCACCTATTCAAGGGGAACTTGGATTTCAGCATTTATCCTCGGTGTGATTTTCATTATCATGTCGAAAAACTGGCATCTTATGAAACGACTTGTGATTGCGGGAGTGGCCTCTATCATCCTTGTTTATATACCAGTCAATCTCGGTGTACAGTACTTCAAAGAGCTTGGTCTTGCTGCACCAGACACCGGTCCAGGAAGCATCGCAGAACGATTTGGAGAGACGTTCGATCAAAAAAACTTGGCGCTCATGACGGAAAGTGGTCGTTTCTTCTATATTAATAAAGGGTTTGAAGTATTCAAAGACTATCCAGTGGCAGGAGCTGGATTCGGTTCATTCGGCGGGTCTGCGACATTGTCATATGGATCGCCAATCTATAAGTTTTATGGAATTCGTTCAGACATCTACGGCGGAAAGTATTTCTACTCGGATAATCAGTACATTCAAGTAATTGCTGAAACTGGTGTTGCAGGTGTTGCCCTATTCTCAGCGTTTCTTCTAGGAATGTTTGCGCTGTTCTGGAAAGAACGTAAAACAGTATTCGGCAAGTTCATGATTGCCTTCTGGTTTGCGACCGGATTCTCAGGATTCTACTATAATATTTGGGAATTGAAATTCTATACGATGTTCTATTTCATCATCTTTGGAGTGTTCGCATCTTATACAAGTCAATATGTGAAGTTTAAAATTAAAGACTTATAATAGAGCGGTTCGGGGAAGAGTAATCTGCCTCGGACGGCTTTTTTTTGTGTCTACGTAGTCGGCACTTAACAAATAGACTGTTCTTCCAACACCGCTTTGTCGCTAGGTGATGGCCTTACGCAATAAGCCCGTCAGAAGATCCCTAGGGAGGGATTGAACTGCATCCCTCCTTGGTCTTATTGCTCCGGCGCCTGCAGGATGCGGGTGTGCAGCCATTGCCGCAGGACGCGGCGATATTTGGCTGCCTTTCATTAGTGTCGCTCCTTCGCTAGAGTTGTTCGTTATACGGGTGAGGGATACCACCTAGTTAATTCTATATAAGTAGTGCCGAAAATATAGATGGCGCCTTCCGCTTGGGTCTACAGGATGTAGGTCATGCAGTCATTGCGACACGATGTCGCGAACTTAGACTGCTTTTCTCTTAATTTCCTTCTTATGGATTATGGTAATATATCGAATCCTTTGGTAAGCTGTATATTCATAGGAAGGGAGAGTGTCGTTTTATCACTAGTAAAGTAGCTTCAATGAAACGTTTCAGTAAACAAGTCGCAATGACAGCGGTAGCAGCCACGCTTCTTTGGACTGTACCAGCAAGTGCCTCGGCCAATCAGAATGCGGTGAAGAGTTATCCGGTATCATCGGGTGTAACTTATTCTCAATATACGCAATCAGCTTCAAAATACATAAATCATCTATCTGTCAATTTAGGAGATCCATATACAAAATTACAAGTTGGACTTCCTTCACCGATTGCGAAGAGACAAGCAACAACAGTGCTCGCAAATCGCGATTCAAAAGATGGGAACCGTGTCGTTGGGGCGATTAATGCTTCATTTTTCGACATGAAAAACGGCTTGCCGATGTATTTGATTTCACAGGGGAACGAGATTGTTAATGGCGGCGTGATCTCCGATTCAACAAGTAATTATGTAAGTCAACCGATTGCATTTGGTGTGACGAAAGATGGACTTTCTGAAATCGATCAATTTAATTTTAATGTTCGTATGGATTACAAAGGAACAAACCATCTATTGACGGGGATAAATCGTCAGCGTCAAGATGATGAAACAATCATTTTCACACCACAGAATATTGAGACACATACGAATTCCAATCAGTACGGAATTGAAATAGTTATCGACACAGGACAGCCAATTACAAATACACAATACGGCCAGAAACTGACGGGCAAAGTTGTGAAAGTACGCGGTTATGGATCGAAAGAGAAAGTAGAAATACCTAAAACAGGATTCGTTCTTTCTGTCCATGGCGCAAAAGGTCTTGAGAAATTCAAAAATATGCAAGTGGGTGAAGATGTATCCCTTGCATTGACTATCGATGATAAATGGATGGATTCTGAGTTCATGTTGGCGAGCGGTCCGATGTTATTGAAAGATGGCAAGGTGAATATTACGATGAATACATCTAATTCACGAGCTACTGCACTTACCGCGCGTACAGCAATTGCAATTAGTAAAGATAAGAAACAAGTGCATCTTGTAACAGTAGACAACGTAAGAGGCTATAGCAACGGGATGTCGCTTACACAATTCGCAAATTATTTAGCAGCACAAGGCTATGATCGGGCACTCAATTTCGATGGTGGCGGTTCTACAGCGATGGGTGTACGGAATCATGGCAGTAATACGGTCGTGCTGGCAAACCGGACGTCAGATTCTTCGGAACGCCAGGTGTCCGCAATCATGGAAGCAATCAGTACAGCACCTGTAAGCGAACCTGCACAACTTAGCGTTTCGCGCAATCAAGTTGGTACGATGCTTGTAGGTTCAAAAACATCCTTGACAGTGAATTACTTACTGGATGCTTATTACAATCCATTAAAAGTGGACAACAGTCAGATTCAAGTGACAGCAGAAAAAGGTAGCGTTGCTGGTTCGGGACTAACGTACAGTGCCGTAAAAGCTGGGGAAGATCGAGTTTCCGTGCAATATGGAAATGCGAAGCAGTCATTCCCTGTATCAGTTGTCGATGCACCGGCTAAGTTAACAATTGTACCTTCTACAACGAAAGTGAAACCAGGTGCAAGCGTGACCTATAAAGCAAATGCAACGGATGCACTAGGAAAGCCAATCATATATTCTCCAGAACAAGTGAAGTGGAGCGTTACAGGTGATATCGGAACGATTACACCGGCTGGGGCCTTTAAAGCTGTTAATAAAGCAGGCAAGGGGTCAGTAAATGTGACACTCGGATCGAAAACGACAAGCATTCCTATCGTTTTGTCTGATGATACACCAGCGTTTTCTGATATACCTTCCACTTACGCATACTATACAGAAATAAGTTTCCTAAAAGACCTTGGTTATATACAAGGAGATTTGGATGGTAAGTTTAACCCAGGAAATACATTGTCGCGAGAACATGCGGCCGTCATTTTAAGTCGTGTGTTCAACTTAGATGCATCTGTTGCAAGTACACAACAGTTTAAAGACGTACCTAAAAAACACCGTTATTACAATGAAATCAATGCTATTGCAAGTGCGAATCTAGTAGGCGGTAAAGGGGACGGAACATTCGACCCGGCTGGCCAGTTGACACGTGCTCAAATGGCAGCAATCCTTGTGAAAGCGTACAAACTGTCAGGCGAATCGTCTAAGAAATTCAAAGACGTCCCTACAAGTCACTGGGCGTATAAACAAGTTCATATTCTAGCAAACAGCGGGATCACAACAGGGAATGAAAAAGGCAATTTCGAGCCGAATAAACCTGTGAACCGCGCGCAATTCAGCGCATTCCTATACCGCAGTATTAATAAATAAGAAAAGCGGAAGGCGCCGTTTTAGCCCCGAAAAGCGCAAGACACTAGACACCCTATGAACAGGTGCTTTTGGATCACTTTGGACTGAACGACTACTATAGAATTATCGGAATTTCTTGCTGCGTAGGGTGCGACAAAGTCGCATCCTACGCAGCTTTTTCGTTAATCTTATGGTGGCCGTTCGTCCGTTGCTCTCCAAAGTTACAGGTACACGAAGTGCTAAAAACTTTGGGAACGAGTGAATAACCACTCACCTATTTATAAAGGAGCAGCCAAAGATGCAATTTTGGCTGCTTACTCCTTTTTAATAGCGTTTCCTTTTCGAATGAAAGGCAGTGTCACTTTCTATCTAGCGTCACACTGTTACTTGTATGATCTTTGCTTTATTAAAAGCGGTGACGTGCCCGAAATTTCATCTTCGGGCACGTGTAACCTCTATAGAAAGGTTGCTATTCTTTCATCGTCCAAAGCGAGCCGGAAATGTACAAGTGCAACTTCAGGCTAAAGGGTTCCATTTTCATCGAGTAGCACAGCTATGTTATACTAAATTCATCATGTAGTAGAGGAAGTCGGCTAATGAAAATAGGTATTGTAGGCAATTATGGCAACGATAATAACGGGGACGAAGCGATCTTATTCAGCATTATTAAACAAGTGACGTCAACGTTCAAGATAGACAGTAATGATTTAACGGTATTTAGTAATAATCCTAAACAAACAGCAGAACGGTATGGAGTGACTAGTTTTCCACTGTATTATAAAAATGGCAACGCAGTAAAGACATTTTTTAAAACGTACCAAAATAATAAGAGAATCGTAAAGACGTTTGATTTGCTGATTATTGGTGGCGGCGGAATCTTAATGGATTTATATAAAAGGGAAGCGCCATTATTTGGGTCATATGCAATGATGGCTAAAAATTCGAAGACGCCTTATGTTGTTTACGGATGCGGCGCGGGTCCGCTAAGCAGCGGTATAGGAAAATGGTTCATTCGCTATATGGCTAAACATGCAGAAAGTATCTCGGTACGCGATCCCGAATCTGTTGAACTGTTGAAGTCAATCGGCGTGAAAGAACACGTTCTGACTATCGGCGATCCAGCGTTTTCCTTGCGTCAAACGGGTGTTGAGAAATCGACAGTTCCGACGAAAATCGGTATCACAGCTGTTCCTTATTACAATGCAGGCTATTGGCCTGAAGGTAATCCTGCCATCTATAACGATTATATAGAAGGCATGGCAAAGAATCTGGACAATCTAGCTGAACTAGACAATGTTGAGCTGACATTTTTCGCGACAAAATTCCCACAAGATGCAGATGTTACAAAAGATATTCAGAAGAAAATGACACATAAAGATAAGACGACAATCATCGATGATAATCTACTACCAACTATGATCCTTGATGTGACAGCACAGCAAGACATTATTATTGGGACGAGACTCCATTCCTTGATTTTGGCAACATGTACTGAAACACCTGTCATGGCAATTTCTTATCATCATAAAGTGAATGATTTCATGAAACTTGCTGACCTGGAAAAGTATGCATTTCCAATCGGAGACATCAACAAACAACAAACATTATTCCTGGATGCATTCAACGACATGAAAGAAAACTGGCCTGCAACGGTTGAAAGTACGAAGAAACTCTCTCAAGATTTGTATGATGAATCGATGAAAGGAACAGAGCAGTTTATAAAGGCAATAAAGAAAAAGTAAATGACATAAAAACAGCCACAAAAGTGAAACTTACTTTTGTGGCTGTTTTCGTATTGTGAATGAATGGAATGAAACTGTTGTTGACAAACAAATCAATAGATTGGTATTATGTGTGTAACCGGTTACACACATAATAGAAAAGGGTGAAATAGTTGGCCAATATTCGGGATGTAGCGAAAGAGTCCGGTGTTTCAGTAGCGACTGTTTCACGCTTTATAAACCAAAAAGGATATGTTAGTAAAGAAGCAAAAGAGGTTATTGGACGGGCAATCAAAGAATTGGATTATAAACCGAACCTTGTTGCGCGATCATTAAGTACGAAGCAAACGAAACTTATTGGCTTAATTGTACCGGATATTATGAATCCGTTTTTCCCAGAGCTTGCTCGTGCAGTGGAAGATGTTGCACTAACTTATGACTATACGGTCGTGTTGTGCAATTCGGATGAAAAAGCAGAAAAAGAAATCCACTATATTGAGACATTAAGGCAAAAATATGTAGCGGGTTTCATCGTCACAACGAATCAGTTGCAAGCGAGTCATTATCAAAACTTGGATATACCAGTGGTTGCACTGGATCGTACGATAGATGCTTCGATACCGACAGTTTCATCGAACAACAAAGAAGGTGCACGGTTAGGAACTGCCCATTTAATCGAACAAGGTTGTCAACATATCGTCTGCATGCGTGGACCGACAGGACTTGGACCGGCGGATGACCGATTAGACGGTTTTTTAGAGGCTGTAGAAGGTAAGGAAATAGTGACGCATATTATCGAGTGTCCATTTCATTTTGAGCAATCAGAAGAGATAGCTAGAAAATTTCTGTCAGAGCACAAAGGAATTGATGGGGTTTTTGCAAGTAGCGATGTCTCGGCGGCAGGTGTGTTGAAAGCAGCACATTCACTAGGAATTATCGTACCTGATGAGTTGCAAATTGTCGGGTTTGACGGTATAGCACTTGGCGGTATGTTATCACCTGGGCTAACAACAGTAGCGCAAGATATATATAAGCTAGGGGCACTCGTTACACGAATGCTTATTAAGTTAATTGAAGAAATTGAGCTCGAAGAAAAAGAAATTCAAGTTCCAGTTAAACTGATTATTCGAGGGACAACGAGGAGTGAACAATGATGATTACGGTTGTCGGTAGCGTCAATATGGATTTAGTTGTGCAAACAGATGTATTCCCAAAACAAGGTGAAACAGTTTTAGGCCAATTATTCACCACGGTACCAGGAGGCAAAGGAGCCAATCAAGCAGTGGCTGCAGCCCGTCTTGGCGGGAATGTCCATATGGTGGCAAATGTTGGGAATGATGGTTTTGGTGAGGAATTACTGGAAAACTTGAAGGGCAACTCAGTAGACGTTTCCGGAGTAACGGAGAGTACGGGGGTAGCTACTGGCATTGCCAATATATTGTTGTCGGATGGAGATAACCGAATCATCGTCGTACCAGGTGCGAATTATGAACTGACGCCTGCATGCATTGATGAAATGAAAGAAACGATTCGAGCAAGTAAACTTGTTTTACTGCAACTTGAAATACCGATACCGACAATTATACATACGTTGAAAATCTGCGCTGATCTGAATGTTCCTGTGTTATTGAATCCGGCACCTGCTGGAGGTTTCCAAAATGAATTTATGTCATATCTTACGTACCTAACACCGAATGAGACAGAATGTGAACAAATTTTTGGGCCGGATATGGAGGCTGCGTTGGAAAGTTATCCAAATCAATTAATTGTTACACTCGGCAGTGCAGGAGCTCGTTATTATGATGGTGAAAAGCATGTCATCATAGACGGTTTTAAGACAGACGTTGTCGATACGACAGGAGCAGGAGACACGTTCAACGGTGCATTTGCGTATGCGATTGTCGAAGGATTTGAATTGACTGAAGCGGTTACGTTTGCAAACGCTGCCGCATCTTTATCCGTCGAGAAATTTGGTGCACAAGGTGGTATGCCGGCGCGCGCTGACGTAGAACTGCGACTCGGGAGTGATTGGCGATGAAAAAACATGGCATATTGAATCGTGAACTGGCAGCCGTTTTTGCAAAGCTTGGTCATACCGATCAAGTGACAATAGCGGATTGCGGATTGCCTATACCAGATGGTGTCCATTGTATCGATCTTTCATATACGATTGGAAAACCTTCTTTTATTGAAATAGTAGGCGTGGTTTTGGAAGATTTGGAAGTAGAACATGCATTTATTGCGAGTGAAATAGAGAGTCGTAATACTGAAGTGTATGAAATCCTTTGCACTAAATTACCAAGTATAACAAAGCTGGCACATGAAGATTTGAAGCAATTGACGCACAAATCAAAAGTAATCATTCGCACCGGTGAAGCAACGCCTTTTGCAAATATTGTTCTGCAGTCGGGCGTCATATTTTAAGAGAGCTCGGAGATCTGGGTGACTGTCACCGTCAAAGACTGCTAAAAGAAAGTGGGTGAAGAAGTATGATTGAAATGACTGGGATTTCAAAGTCTTTTGATGGGAACTCCGTTCTTACTAATGTGGAATTCTCCGTGAAAAAGGGAGAGATTCATGCCTTAATGGGTGAGAATGGTGCGGGGAAATCAACGCTAATGAAAATACTAACCGGTATTTATGCACGTGATACAGGTGAAGTCAAAGTGAGGGGCAAGCTAGTCGATTTCAAAAACCCGAAAGAAGCAGAACATGCTGGAATTGCAGTTATACATCAGGAACTAAATATATTGCCAGATTTGACGGTCGCTGAAAATTTGTTTTTGGGGAATGAAAAGACGTTTGGTAAAAGTGGTATTTTAAAAACCAAAGAAATGAATAAGAAAGCAAAGGTGATTTTGGGAGAACTCGGACTGGATGTCGACGTAAAAACAGTTGCCCGGGAACTTTCGGTAGGTAAACAGCAAATCATTGAGATTGCCAAAGCGATGTCATCGAATGCAGAAGTGATTGTTATGGACGAGCCGACAGCTGCACTAACTGAGCGAGAAATCGTATCGTTGTTTGAAACAATCAGAGCCCTTCAATCGAACGGTGTATCGTTTGTTTACATATCACACCGGATGGAAGAGATTTTTGCATTATGTGACCGAATTACCATTTTACGTGATGGCAATTATGTTGGCGTCAAAGAGATTAAAGAAACGTCATTTGATGAAATTGTTCAGATGATGGTCGGACGCGAACTGGGTGAACGATTCCCAGAGCGTAACGCTACAATTGGTGATGTGAAATTGACCGCAAGTGGTTTAACACGCAACGGGCATTTCGAAGATATATCGTTTGAGTTGCGTAAAGGTGAAGTTCTCGGTATTGCAGGTTTGATGGGAGCGGGAAGAACCGAAGTTGCTCAATCCTTATTCGGTTATAAAAAACTGCAAAAGGGAACGATTTCTCTTAATGGAAAACCTGTGAAAATCAGCAGTCCACTACAAGCGAAAAAACTAGGTTTCGGCTATGTTACGGAAGACCGGAAGTCGGAAGGCCTTATCGTAGATTTCTCGGTAAAAGACAATTTAAGCTTAACGAATTTCAATAAAGTTTCAAGCAATGGCATCATCAAAGCGAATGAAGAGAAAGTGTTGTACGAAACAATGGTTAAACGGTTGGGTGTCCGAACGTCGGGTCCCAACCAAGCTGCCAAATCGCTTAGCGGGGGAAACCAGCAGAAAGTCGTTATTGCGAAATGGCTGGGTATCGAACCGAATGTGCTGATTTTAGATGAGCCGACCCGAGGTGTGGACGTCGGAGCAAAAAAAGAAATTTACTCGATCATTAATGAACTTGCCGAAAAAGGTGTCGCGATTTTGATGATTTCGTCTGAACTTCCCGAAATTATTGGCATGGCAGATCGGGTACTTGTCATGCATGAAGGTACTCTTACAGCCGAACTGCAAAAAGCTGAAATGACGCAAGAACGAATTATGCATTATGCTACGGGAGGTGACAAAGTTGCTCAAATCTAATACACAGTCGGTACTGCAAAAAATCGGACCCCTTATTGGGCTCTTATTAATTGTCATTATCATTTCAATCATGAGTCCGAATTTTCTTACGCTTAACAACTTACTCAATGTTTTAAGACAAGTGTCGATAAATGCGCTCATAGCATTTGGGATGACCTTCGTCATTTTGACAGGCGGCATCGATTTATCTGTTGGGTCGATATTAGCTTTAACGGGAGCGGTGACTGCCGGATTAATGGCTGGTGGAATGGACCCGCTTCTCGCGATGTTCCTCGGATTATTACTTGGTGCGGTTCTTGGTGCAATTAACGGCGTTATTATTGCCAAAGGAAAAGTTGCTCCTTTCATCGCAACACTTGCGACGATGACGATTTACCGTGGATTGACTCTTGTATACACAGAAGGAAAACCAATTTCAGGACTTGGTGATTCACAAGCGTTCCAGTTGCTAGGGAAAGGGTACTTCTTCGGAATTCCTGTCCCTGTTATAACGATGGCCATTACTTTTGGGATTTTGTATTTCATTTTGAAAAAGACTACATTTGGTCGCCGCGTATACGCAGTAGGCGGCAATGAAGAAGCTTCACGGCTTTCTGGAATCAGCGTAGATCGTATTAAAATTTACGTTTATGCACTGACGGGAATGCTAGCGGCACTTGCTGCAATGATTTTAACCTCAAGGCTAAATTCCGCTCAACCAACTGCGGGTAACATGTTTGAACTCGACGCTATTGCGGCAGTTGTCCTTGGGGGGACAAGTTTGACGGGTGGACGGGGTTGGATTGTGGGGACGTTAATTGGTGCACTTATTATTGGTGTTTTGAATAATGGTCTCAATCTTATCGGTGTATCCTCCTTCTTCCAACAAGTGGTGAAGGGTGCAGTTATATTAGTTGCGGTGTTATTAGATCGTAAAAAAACAGCTTAAGGGGATGTTGGGAAATGAAAAAAATGAAAATAGCATTGATCATGGCGATTATGCTCGTACTTGCAGCATGTTCAACAGAGGCACCAGGAGCCAAGAAAGATGAAGAAACTAAAGGTGGAGAAGGAAGTTATAAAATTGGTTTCTCCATTTCAACGTTGAATAACCCGTTCTTCGTAACATTGAGCGAAGGAGCAAAAGAGCAAGCGAAAGAAATGGATGCAACGTTAACAGTTATCGATGCACAGGATGATGCAGCAAAACAAGCGAGTGATGTAGAGGATTTAATCCAACAAGGCGTGGACTTGATTTTGATTAACCCGACGGATTCTAGCGCAGTTGTAGCCGCGGTTGAATCTGCAAACAATGCAGGAATTCCTGTTATCACAGTCGACCGAAGCTCTGAAGGCGGAGACGTTGTTTCTCATATCGCTTCAGATAATAAAGCAGGCGGAGAATTGGCTGGTCAGTTCTTAGCTGATTTAGTTGGCGATGGAGCAAAAGTTGTAGAATTGGAAGGAATCGCTGGTTCTTCGGCTGCGCGTGACCGTGGAATGGGCTTCAATGAAATAGTAAAAGGTAAATTGGATATCGTTGCTAAACAAACAGCGAATTTCAACCGTGCTGAAGGATTGACAGTTATGGAGAATATCATGCAAGCAAACCCTGACATTAAAGGCGTGTTCGCGCATAATGACGAGATGGCACTTGGCGCACTTGAAGCAATTGAGGCCGCAGGGAAAGAAGTTAAAGTTGTTGGATTCGATGCAACAGATGATGCAGTAAAATCAGTCGAAGCAGGAAAATTGGCTGGAACTGTCGCTCAAAAACCGGATCTTATCGGTAAAAAAGCAGTAGAAGCAGCTGTTCTATCACTTAAAGGTGAAACAGTGGAAGCGTCAATTCCAGTTGAATTGGAGTTAATCAAGAAATAATATGCTAATGAATTGCGAAAGCCGCCCTAGATTAATTTCCGGGCGGCTTTTTTTATTCCTTTGAGTGTCTAAATTAGTGTGTAGACCCGATTATATAACTCCACCAACCGAGCATATCCGCAGTCCAAACGATTATATACCCATGACACCGAGCATATCGACTGTCAAAGTGATCATATCCCAATGACATCGAGCATATCCACAGTCCAAGCGATCATATCCCAATGACACCGAGCATACCCACAGTCAAAGCGATCATATCCCACTGACACCGAGCATATTCACTGTCAAAGCGATCATATCCCACTGACACCGAGCATATCCACTGTCAAAGCGATCATATAGGCGTGACACCGAGCGTATCCACAGTCAAAGCGATCATATCCCACTGACATCGAGCATATCCACTGTCAAAGCGAACATATAGGCGTGACACCGAGCGTATCCACAGTCAAAGCGATCATATCCCACTGACATCGAGCATATCCACAGTCAAAGCGATCATATCCCAATGAAACCGAGCATAGCCACTGTCCAAGCGATCATATACCCATGACACCGAGCATAGCCACAGTCAAAGCGATCATATCCCACTGACACCGAGCATATCCGCAGTCAAAGCGATCATATCCCACTGACACCGAGCATGCCCACAGTCAAAGCGATCATATAACAATGAAACCGAGCATACCCCCACTGTCAAAGCGATCATATCCCACTGACACCAAGCATATCCACAGTCAAAGCGATCATATCCCAATGAAACCGAGCATACCCGCAGTCAAAGCGATCATATATCCTTGACACCGAGCATATCCGCAGTCCAAGCGATCATATCCCACTGAAACCGAGCATATCCACAGTCAATGCGATCATATAACCCTGCCAACCGAGCATATCCACTATTCAACCAATCATATAACCTCACCAACCAAGCATATCCAAACGACCAACACTCAACCTCGCCCCTAATCACCCTAAAATCCAAGCGCTTTCCTAACATCGGCCATATACGTCTGACCAACAGGCAACTCTGTCCCATCTCTCAATGTAAGTACTAGATTAGAAGTAATGTCCCTGGAAATGCGCTGGATAGATGGGATGTTAACAATGTAAGACCGATGGATACGTAGAAACGTCTTTGGCAGTCGTAATTGTAAATCTTTCAGCGTGTAGCTGATACAGAATTGTTCACTTGCAACATAAAACCAAGTTTTCTTTTGCAAGCTTTCTATATATGCGATCTCTTCAATTGGAATAGGACACCATTCTTCTTCCTGTTTGCCTGTGAGGAAACGAAAGGGTTCTTGTTTCAGTATATGATAGTTTGAAGGCAAAATGACAAGTAGTGCAGCGGGCTCGCCTTGGAGGTCAATCGGATAACCGATTCCATAATACGGGGACCCGAACAATGTGTTATCCATAACTTTATCAACTTTGAGTCGTTTATTAATTACTTTATCCGCAATGCTGCCGGGTACAACAGGTTGCCCTTCTATTAGTTGGATATCCTGAATGCCTTCCACATAATAAATGTAGCGGTCGCCCATGGCAATCGCGATTGCGGCGTCTTTCGGTATCCAATCACCTAGTATAGAAACATATTGTTCTAACGTTTCTCTTGTAATTACCATATTTGTTTCCCCCTTGTTTTCTATGAAACTCTAAAATAACAAACTACTTCATCATCGTAAAATCGAGTTCATCCTAAAATAATGCCCTTTCGTCGGAAAGTACAGACAACTTTGTATCTTCTGTTATATATTACTGTATAACAACTTCAGCTGTTATGAAACAGTGCTAAAGAATTAATTTCATAACTGGTTGAACATAAAAAAACTGGAAGGTGTGACTGTAGATATGACTAGACAAGAGCAGATTAAACAATTGGAGAAAAGCTGGGCGGAGGATAGCAGATGGAAAGGAATTGAACGTCCTTACACTGCCGAAGATGTTGTGAAACTGCGTGGATCTGTTTTAATCGAACAAACACTGGCAACA
This sequence comes from Sporosarcina sp. FSL K6-1540, assembly GCF_038620285.1. Lineage (NCBI taxonomy): Bacteria > Bacillati > Bacillota > Bacilli > Caryophanales > Caryophanaceae > Sporosarcina > Sporosarcina sp. FSL K6-1540. Next base: position 690,815 of record NZ_CP152018.1, on the reverse strand, counting down.
AAAGGTGCAACTCGCTTATGGAGTTCATTGCATGAAGAAGATTTCATCAATGCTCTTGGTGCTCTAACAGGAAATCAAGCTGTTCAACAAGTAAAAGCTGGACTTCAAGCAATCTATCTAAGTGGTTGGCAAGTGGCGGCAGATGCAAACCTTTCGGGTCAAATGTATCCGGACCAAAGTTTATATCCGGCAAATAGTGTTCCTTCTGTCGTCAAACGTATCAACCAGGCACTTCAACGGGCTGACCAAATCGACCACTCAGAAGGGCGCGTAGACGGTTTTGACTGGTTCGCTCCAATTATTGCAGACGCTGAAGCAGGTTTCGGAGGACCACTTAACGTATTCGAATTAATGAAAGGCATGATAGAAGCTGGAGCAGCAGGCGTTCACCTTGAAGACCAACTTGCATCCGAAAAAAAATGTGGACACTTGGGTGGTAAAGTATTGCTACCTACACAAAATGCAATCCGTAACTTAGTTGCTGCAAGGCTTGCGGCTGACGTTCTCGGCGTACCAACTGTTCTTATTTCACGTACAGATGCAGATGCAGCAGATATGGTCACAAGCGATATTGATCCAGTAGACGCTGAATTCCTTACTGGAGAACGTACACCTGAAGGGTTCTACCGTACAAAACCAGGTATCGATCAAGCGATTGCACGCGGATTAGCATATGCACCTTATGCCGACCTTGTCTGGTGTGAAACATCGCGTCCATCTCTGGAAGAGGCACAACAGTTTGCAGATGCAATCCATGAGAAATTCCCTGGAAAGATGCTTGCTTACAACTGCTCGCCTTCATTCAACTGGGAAGCAAATTTGGATGAAGCGACAATCGCGAAATACCAAGTTGAACTCGGCAAAATGGGTTACAAATTCCAGTTCGTTACACTTGCGGGCTTCCATTCATTGAACCACAGCATGTTTAACCTTGCACATGACTATAAAGACAATGGAATGGCGGCCTATTCAAAACTGCAACAGGCTGAATTTGCTAATGAAGACAAAGGGTACACAGCGACTAGACATCAACGTGAAGTTGGAACAGGATACTTCGACGAAGTGTCACAGATCATTTCTGGCGGTACATCTTCTACGACCGCGATGAAGGGCTCGACGGAAACCGCGCAATTTGTTTGATCTTTCGGTTCCAGTTGCTGCCACAATTCGAAGGGCATGAATGGTATCAGTAATTGGGCACCAACAACAATCGGGGAGGGTGATCAATCTGTCTACGAATCAAGTGACATCTCATACTATAAAAGTTTTAGGCGAACTGACTGCTGAAAGTGAAGAGATTTTAACGCCGGAAGCACTTGCATTCCTACAATCTCTTCATGATAACTTTGACGAAAGACGGAGAGAGCTTTTGGCTAACCGGCAACAGCGTCAAAGTAGCATCGACAGTGGAATAAAACTGAATTTCTTAGCTGAAACACAACATATACGGGATGGGGATTGGACAATTGCTCCCCTCCCGCATGATCTACAGGACAGACGAGTGGAAATTACAGGTCCTGTCGGTCGGAAGATGGTCATCAATGCATTGAATTCAGGTGCAAAAACATTCATGGCTTGTTTTGAAGATGCAACATCTCCCACATGGGCAAACATGTTGGAAGGACAGCTCAATATGAAAGATGCCGTTCGGCGGACGATTGAGTTTGAACAGCATTCCACTGGAAAGACATACAAGTTGAACGATGAACCCGCGGTGCTCATGATACGGCCGCGCGGATTGCATCTGCTGGAAAAGAATGTCGTAATTGATGGAGAGTCGATTGCAGGAAGTTTCTTTGACTTCGGATTGTACTTTTTCCATAATGCCAAGGAATTAATCGCTCGCGGATCTGGGCCATATTTCTACCTACCTAAGCTTGAAAGTCATTTGGAAGCAAGATTGTGGAACGATGTGTTTGTCTTTGCGCAGCAGCAACTTGGAATTCCAACCGGTACAATTCGGGCAACGGTGTTAATCGAAACGATTGCGGCGGCATTTGAAATGGACGAAATTCTATATGAACTTCGGGACCATTCAGCAGGTCTCAATTGTGGACGCTGGGATTATATTTTCAGCTATATTAAACGGCTGCGCAATCAACCGGACGTTATCTTGCCTGATCGTGGGCAAGTAACGATGACATCGCCATTCATGCGGGCTTATACATTGCTTTGTATTCAAACCTGTCATAAGCGCAATGCACCGGCAGTCGGTGGGATGGCTGCACAAATTCCAATTAAAAATGACCCAGAAGCCAACGCAGCAGCATTTGGCAAAGTAAGTGACGATAAACGCCGTGAAGCGACGGATGGACATGACGGAACGTGGGTAGCGCACCCAGGACTTGTCGCGGTTGCGATGGAGCAGTTCAACGAGCATATGCCGACACCGAATCAGATTGGTCGTAAACGAGAAGATGTCAAAGTTACCGCTGATGACCTGCTGGAAGTCCCAAAAGGAACGATTACGGAACAAGGCTTGCGAATGAATTGCAGTGTAGGCGTTCAATATATCGCATCTTGGCTCAGGGGGAACGGGGCAGCTCCTATTAATAATTTGATGGAAGATGCGGCGACAGCTGAAATTTCAAGATCACAAGTATGGCAATGGATTCGTCATCCGCAAGGGAAACTTAACGATGGGCCGGATATTACAGAGAAATTGGTTGCAAAAGTATTGCAAGAGGAACTGGAATTAATCAAACAGACTGTTGGTGACACTGCGTTCACTACTGATAAATATGAAGCAGCTGCAGAACTGTTTTCAGCATTGATCGTGCAAGATGACTTCGTTGAATTTTTGACACTGCCGGGGTATGAAAAATTAAATTGATTTACAAATGGAGGTAAAAAATATGAGAGTGGAGGAGATTTATATGCAAACAAACAACAATAGGAAAGAATTGCCGAGAAAGATTTGTCGTGAATGTGGATGTGAAATTGTAGAGCAGATTGAATCCCCATTGTTTGAGTGCGAGCGGTGTATTGGTTCGAATGAAGAGTGACATAGCAACGGCTCTATTCCTACAAGTGGAATAAAGCCGTTTTTACTTGCCTTGATCCAATATAAGAGGGTTTACTCAACAAGTATGGAAGTAGTACTAGAGCTAGTAATTGTATTTTGAAAATAAGTGGGGGGAAATAGAATGAGAAACGAAGAAATGTTACTGATACCTGGACCGACGCCTGTTGTCGATTCCATTTATGATGCGATGGCGAGTGAAACAAGAGGGCATACTGATCCGAGATTTGTTGCAATTTACAAAAATGCGATTGAACAGACACGTGAAATGTTGCAAACAGACGGGGATGTTTTTGTCGTTGCCGGGTCAGGAACGATTGCAATGGAAATGGCGCTTGTTAACACAGTCGCGGCTGGGGAAAAGATATTAGTTGTCAGCCAAGGTTATTTCGGTGACCGGTTCATTAAATTAGGACAAGCTTTTGGCATTGAGGTGGATGTGCTTCAATCGGAATGGGGCAAGCAAGTTACACCTGAAGAAGTGGAGGCGAAACTTGTTGAAGGGCATTATAAAGCAGTAACAATTACGCATGCAGACACATCGACTGGTGTTGCAGCTGATCTCGAAGCACTTGTACCAATCGTGAAAAAACATGGTGCACTTGTCATTTTAGATGGTGTTTGTGCAACGGCAGCGATGGAAGAAGATATGAGTAAAACATACGGCAATCCGGACTATAAAATTGATGTTATTTTGACTGGCTCTCAAAAAGCAATTGGCGTTCCACCGGGATTAGCGATTGTCGCCTTTAACAAAACCGCTTTGGCTGCTAGGGAGAAGATTGAACGCGTTCCGGCTTATTATTGCGATATCTACAATTGGATTCCTGTCATGAACGACCCTTCAAAATATTTTGCAACACCGCCAGTGAACTTGATTTATGCCTATAATGAAGGAATGAGACTCGTTCACGCAGAAGGCTTGTCGACAAGAATTATTCGCCATACGGCATTCGGCAAAGCGGTGCGAGCCGCGCTTTCTGAATATGGCATGAAAGCAATTGCCGATGAAAATGTAGCAGCATCAACATTGAGCTGTATCCTCTATCCTGAGGGTGTCGGCGACTCGGAATTCCGCGCAACGCTTGGTAAAAAAGGTGTGATTGTAGCAGGATCACTTGCTCATTTAGCAGGAAAAGCGTTCCGAATTGGGCATATGGGGAACACAACAGAGGAAATGTTGGAACAAGCGATTGAATTAATTGGTGACACGTTGAATGAAATGGGTCATTCAGTTGATTCGGCGAAGGCAGTTCAGCGGTTTAAGCAAGAAGTGCGTGTGGGTGTTTGAGATGGGGCTATCCTTTAACGGGTAGCCTTTTTTTATTGGAAAAATGGGTGAGAGATTATATAACCCGGCACCCGATCCTATCTGCGTGCGACGCGATCCTATCATCAGACACCCGATCATATCCGAGTGCGACCCGATCATATAACCTGGCAGCCGAGCATATCCGCGAGCGACCCGATCATATAACCCGGCAACCAATCATATCCGAGTGCGCCCCGATCATATAACCCGCCAACCGATCATATCCGCGTGCGACCCGATCATATAACCCGCCAACCAATCATATCCGTGAACGAACTGATCATATAACCCGGTAATCGATCATATCCGTATGTGGCCCGATCATATAACCCGGCACCCGATCAAATCCGCGTGCGACCCGATCCTATCATCAGACACCCGATCATATCCGAGTGCGTCCCGATCATATAACCTGGTATCCGATCATATCCGCGAGCGACCCGATCATATAACCCGGCAACCGATCATATCCGCGAGCGACCCGATCATATAACCCGGCAACCGATCATATAAGTGTGCGACCAATCATAAAACCAGGCACCCGATCATATCCGCGTGCGCCCCGATCATAAAACCCGCCAACCGAGCATATCCGCGTGCGCCCCGATCATATAACCCGCCAACCAATCATATCCGTGTGACACCCAATCATATCTACCAGCTAACTCTATTAATAAATTTCCATATCCTCACTTGCCATTAACGTTAACGTCAATGTTAAACTACTCATATAGTTGAAAATTCCAACACTTCAAAGGGGGAGCTAAAGTGAAGGATATTACTGAAGTTGCCCAGGCATATGATGTGTCGACCCGTACAATCCGGTACTATGAGGAACTTGGTTTGTTGAAACCCGACAGGACTGCGGGAAATAGAAGGATTTATCCGAAAGCAGAGGTCGTAAAGCTGAGACTGATTTTGCGCGGAAAAAGGTACGGATTCACGCTGGATGAAATAAAGGAGATGATTTTACTTTTTGACAAAGATCGGACTGGGATAAAACAATTGGAGCGGACAATCGATTTTGGCAATGAAAAAATCGGACAAGTAGAAACCAAAATTCAGGAGCTCACGGAAATGAAGATGGAGATGGAACAGCTTCTTGTGCAATTCACCGAAAAACTAACCAATTTAAAGGGGGATTAAGGAAATGAACAGTTCACAATTGTTGGAGCGTAATGCAAGAAAATATCCTAAGACTGAAGCGGTTATTGGAATGGGGAAACGCTATACGTATAAAGAACTTGATCAGCTTGTGAATCGTTTTGCGCACGGCCTCAAGCTTCTTGGAATTGGGCGAGGAGACAAAGCTGTTCTATATATGCCAAACGTTCCGGAATTTGTTATCGCCTATTTTGCAGTTCAGCGGCTTGGGGCAATCATTGTCCCGATAAATACCAAGATGACGCTGTCAGAAGTCGAATATGTACTTGAGAATTCTGATGCAAAAGCCTTCATCGCACATGACTTGCTGTTTGAATCAGTGAAAAACCTGGATAGCAATTTAGTGTTAATCAAAACAGGAGCCCCCCTAGACGATAAGTGGATCAGTTTTGAAACAGTACTCAATGATAATGATTCCTCAATTGAATGCAATTTACCCGATTCCAGTGAATCGACCATTTTATATACTTCCGGCACAACAGGTAAACCGAAAGGCGTGTTATTCAGTTATAAAAACATCCTAACAGTTGCACAAATGATTTGTGTTGAGATGGAAATTAAACCGGAGAGCCGCTTGCTCATCATGATGCCGCTTAGTCATTCTGCACCGCTCCATCTGTTTTTCATGGCGGGGTTAATAGTTGGTGCGACTAGCGTATTAACGCCAACATTCACACCTGATCTTTTAATTGATACTGTTGAACAAGAAAAAACAACACACTTCTTCGGGGCACCCGTCGTTTATTTATTGACAGCGAAGAATCCGAAGATGGAAACAGCTGATTTGTCTTCAATGAAATGGTGGATTTACGGCAGCGCGCCTTTATCGCAACCGGAAGTTGAATTTGTGCAGAAAAAGTTCAAATCGGATAACTTCATCTGTGTCTATGGACTGACAGAAGCGGGTCCAAACGGCACGTTATTGAGCGCAAGTGAACATAAAACGAAAGCAGGCAGTATTGGAAAACGGGCGGCGCTTCACGCAGAGTTTAGGATTGTTAATCCGAACGGGGAAGACGTGCAACAAGGCGAAGTAGGGGAAATTCTTTTACGTGGGGAAGGCAATATGCTTGGCTACTATAACAATATAGAAGCAACGGCTGAAACATTTATAGGGGACTGGTTGAAAACAGGTGACTTGGCGAAAATAGATGAAGACGGTTACATTTGGGTTGTCGACCGGAAAAAAGATCTGATCATTTCCGGTGGAGTCAATATTTACCCGAAAGAAGTTGAAGAAGTACTAATTACACATTCGGCAATTAATGAAGTGGCAGTAGTTGGCGTGCCGCATCCGGAATGGGGCGAAACGGTTAAGGCTTATTTTGCGGCAAGTGAAGTGCTTAATCTAGAAGAGGTTAAACAATTTGCGCAAGAACAGCTTGCGCAGTATAAAGTACCGCGTTTGTATGAACAAGTTGAGGCTCTACCGCGTAATGCATCCGGCAAGATATTAAAACAACCATTGAGAGAAGGCGAAGTAAATGGTCTTACAGCAAAGGTCGGAAATTGAAACACCATTGAATTTCTTTGAGCACGATGAGACATTACAAACACTATTAAAAGAATCCTTGTCTCCTAAATTTTACGATTATGCCCATTCAGAATTAACGAAATTTGGTTCACTAGTTGCCAATGAAATCGATGAACGTGCCAAACATACTGACCGTGAAGGGCAACCCCGTCTTGAAATCTATGACAAGTACGGAGATGATCGTTCACATGTCTGGGTCAATGAAGGCTATAAAAAGACAGTGGAAGAAACGTATCGGACAGGGATTGTGGGCTATGTTCATAAAGATATCCCGGAACTCGGCCATAAAGGAAACTACCTCTACAGTTTTGCGCAAGGCTACTTATTATCACAAGCAGAACCGGGATTCCATTGTCCTGTGACGTTGACGCAAGCCACAGCTTATTTGCTAGATCATTATGCTAATGAAGAAGTGAAGGAGAAGTTCCTGTCGCATGTTTGTGCAACGGGTGATACGGAGTTATTTGAAGGTGCGACATTTTTAACGGAGCGACAAGGAGGTTCAGACGTAGGTGCTAATGTCGTGAAGGCAGTGGAAGACGGTGAAAACTATCGTTTATTCGGAGAAAAGTATTTTGCATCCAATGCTGGAATGGCAGGCGTCGCTATGGTTCTTGCTAGAATGGAAGGTTCAGCAGAAGGCTCGCGCGGACTGAGTTTATTCGCGGTGCCTTGGAGAAAAGACGACGGTTCACTAAATGGTATTAAGATTCGGAGATTGAAAGATAAGCTTGGCGTGCGGGCAGTACCATCGGGTGAAGTGGAGTTTGATGGTGCTCTAGCTTATGTCGTGGGTGATCCCAAAAAGGGCTTCTACTATATGATGGAAGCGTTGAATTTATCACGAATTTGTAATGCCGTCGCGTCACTTGGCATCATGCGCCGTGCGTTCAACGAGGCCTTGATGTATGCAGAAAGACGCAATGCATTTGGTAAAAAGTTGACTGACTTTCCGATGATCCAGGAAAGTTTAGCGACCATGAAATCGAAGCTTGAAGTCAAACTGGCAACAACATTCGATCTCATTAAGCTCTTTGATAAAGTAACTTCTGGGAATGCATCTGACGAAGAAACTGCATTAAACCGCCTGAAGATTGCGCTCGTTAAAAAAGAAACCGCAGAACAGGCAATCCATTTCGCTCATGAAGCAATTGAAATGCATGGTGGAAATGGCTATATAGAAGACTTCGTCACACCGCGGTTACTTCGCGATGCACAAGTATTAACGGTTTGGGAGGGGACCGCGAATATTTTAGGATTGGAGCTCCTCAGGCTCGTCAATAAATTCAGTGCACACTTGTTATTCATTGACGAAATGACAGAAAGACTAGACGCTGTTCCCGAAAGTTCATGGAAACTACGGATATCCAATGCAGTGGAGACACTAGCAAAAGACCTCACGATATTTGCAAGTTTGAACCCTGACAATCAAACAATCGAAGCAAAGGGATTAATGCGCACTATGGCTTTACTTTATGAAGGGGTCGTTGCGCTTGAATGGTCGGAACAACATGGAGGTCGACATGAAAAGCTGATGGAGATTTTCATCGAAACGAATTGGCCAGAACGAACGATTGGGGAAGTGAAGAGGAGTGTGAAATATTTTAGTGATGTACTGTAAATAGCTGAATAACGATAAATCCCCTACGGCCACTTGGCATGCTAGGGGATTTTGTTTGTTTAAAATCGATAAATTAAAGTTGATATTCGTTAAATAACACATCGGCAATGGCTTGTTCTGTATCTTGAAATGTTCAATATGAATCGTGCAACACAACAAATTTTCCGTCTCTTGTCATGTGTAAATCTCTATGAAAAATAACGCACAAAAAGGTGAGCCAAGCATCTGGGTACCCTTGCTTATTCGATCTCCCGTGATTTCTTTAAGACGACTAACTCGTAAGCATCAACAGAAGTAAATTCACCTTTTACTTCCTGTTGCGCTGTATTCTTATCAAAATTATTATTCGCCATCACTCTCCATATTGCCGATGAAGGTAAGCGCAACTCATAGGATTTTTTTGTTGGATTAATATAGATTGCAAAATCTTCGTTATCTCCAAGTAATGTGAAGCCAAAAACAGGGGCGGGCGTGTCTAATATATATAATCTTCTCCTAATATCTTGGTTAGAAGTAAGGCGAAATACATCATATTTTTTTCGAAGCGCAATCAGCGTTTTAATAAATTCAACATAGTCATTTTCTACTTCTCTTTTCCGCCAATCTAATTGATTGATCCAATCACTGGAAATATAGCTATTCTCATCGCCCTGTTTAGTTCTAAACCATTCTTGACCAGCATGGATAAACGGAATCCCTTGGCTTAATAACGTGATACCGGAAGCAAGTTGATGCATTTTCTTACGCGTCAAATCGCTGTCTTGATCATTGCTAAGTAGAAGCCGATCCCATAGTGTGTGGTTATCGTGACATTCGACGTAGTTAATTGTTTGGTTCACCTCGGACACAAATGGTGCACCAAATTCTTCTAAAGTGGTTCCAGATACGAGGTGGGGCAGCCTTTCGATGAAACGACCTTGACCATTTACATAACCAGTATCGTGTTTGTTAAATAACTGACCTTTGAGTGAATCGCGGAAGTAGTCATTGAAAAATTTAAGACCTGTTAATTGATTGGAGTGGATGGAAGTAGCTTTCTTTTCGGAAGCTAATGCTGTTGGAAGATCCCAACCTTCTCCTAAAAGCATAATTGGCACTGATTCTTCTTTACAGCGCTCATGAATTTGGTTCATTGTCTCGATATCGATGGCCCCCATTAAATCGAACCGGAATCCATCTACATGATAGTCATTCAGCCAAAAATCAATCGTATCTAAAATGAATTTCCGGGCCATTGCTCGCTCTGTTGCAAAATCATTCCCTACCCCAGTTCCGTTGCTAAGGCTTCCATCACTGTGATAACGGAAGTAATAGCCTGGAACAAGTTTTTCAAATGGTGATTCTTCCATGATAAAAACATGATTATAAACGACATCAAGGATGACCGCGATTTCTGCCTGATGAAACGCTTGAATCATCTTTTTACATTCAATGATTCTTGCTACGGGGTCATTAGGTGTTAGGGAATAACTGCCTTCTGGTACTTGAAAGTATAATGGATCGTACCCCCAATTATAGTCATCGTTCGGACTAGTCTCATCTACGCGTGCAAAATCATTAATTGGTAAAAGTTGAACATGCGTGCAACCTAATTCTTTCATATAAGTGAGCGCTGTTGAAAAACCATTTTTTGTCGTTGTAGCTGTTTCTGTCAAACCTAAATATTTACCTCGATTCACGACACCGCTTTCTTCTTGATTGGTCGCGTCTCTTACATGCAACTCATAGATAATTGCATCTTGTAAATTCTGAAGTTTTGGCCTGTTTCGTTTGTTAAAGTTAGGTGGGTCAGTTCTAGCAGGGTCTATAATCACGCTTTTTTCACTGTTAGCAAGCATAGCTTTCGCGTATGGGTCATTCAAACGTGTCGTTTGTCCATTGACGATAACCTTATAATCATAAGCAAAACCATGCCAATCACCATCCATTTTTAGTTGCCATAGACCACTTTTATGTCGATTTAATAAAAAATCACGATTATCTAAATTTAACTTTACAGAAGTAGCCGTCGGGGCCCAAATAGAGAATGTGGTTGCGGAGTGTTCATAGTCAGTCCCTAATTTAGTAGTCAAATCAGCATAGTGCTGATCAAACCAATCCGTTCGGACGATTGCTCTAGGGTAAACAGGGACCTTCGCTGTGCCCCATAAGAGCACAAGACTTTCTCCGATTGGCAGTTCTTCTAAAAGAATAATCCTTACGGTGGAATCGGCGTTTACTTTTTCAACCTTTGTCGAAAAATACTTCTCTTTTGCTGCCCAATAAATGACGGGAGGTTCTTCCGTGTGCAGCAATATAGATATATCGTTCACGATAACGGTTAACACGTGAACATCATCGATCCAAGCTACATGAGTTTCCACAAAAGCAACCCCTTTTCTTGTTTGAATCTAACATACAAGACGTTTGGACGCCGAGTTCTCTATTGCCAATACCTAAAACCTACCTCCGCTTTTGCCATTCATACTTGCTTATTCCTAGTATATGTTCTACCCCTATTTTAAGAAACTTACTTGAATTTTAACCAGGAATTAATATATTTCCCTAAAAAACAGTTGTCACATTATTCTAAAATTAAGCAATTCAATTGATTTCTATATGGATGTGGAGTCAGAGTTAAGTCATTCATTCGACATTAATTTACATTAAATTTACCAATAAAAGAATTTTGTAGAACGATTTAACATTCATTTACATAATTATCTGCTAATATTAAAATTGGTGCAACCCTTACTAATAAGGGTTCTACATTACGACTGTAGCTGCATTAGATCGTGAAAGTTGTTTCTTTTTTTATCGAGCTATTACAAAGAAGTGAATGATAAAAGATCCATGACAAAGAAGAACTAGTCATATTCATATACCATCCTGAATATAATCTTAATTGGCTCAAGAAAGGAGTCAGCACGATGTATTACAATATTTCAGAACAAGAACTATTTTTATTTCACCAAGGTACTAATTATCATAGTCACCAATTATTAGGTTGCCATACGATTGAATGGGAAGGTACTCAAGGCTATCGATTTGTAGTGTGGGCACCTAACGCTAAAGAAATTCATGTAGTCGGTGACTTTAATCAATGGAAAGGCAATTTACACCCATTAAAGAGAATCACGAACGAAGGGTTATGGATTGGTTTTTATACGGACATTCCCGAAAACATCCCTTATAAATATGAAATTGAATCGGAGAATGGTCAAGTGCTACTGAAAGCAGATCCATATGCTCTTCAATCTGAGCTTCGACCTAAAACGGCATCTTTAACCCCGATTCTATCCGGATATGAGTGGAGTGATGATGATTGGCAAGAAGAAAAGAAAACGTTTGATGTTTATTCATCACCCGTATCGATTTATGAAGTTCATCTAGGCTCTTGGAAAACAAACGTAGACGGTGAATTTTATTCATATCGCGAACTTGCTGATCAATTGGTTCCTTATGTAAAATCGCTAGGTTATACACATATTGAATTACTCCCACTTGCGGAGCATCCATTTGATCTGTCGTGGGGCTATCAAATAACTGGTTATTTTTCTGTCACGTCGCGTTATGGTCCACGTGATGAATTTAAATACTTTGTTGATCAGTGCCATCAACAGAACATCGGTGTAATTATGGACTGGGTTCCTGGTCACTTTTGTAAGGATGATTTTGCACTTCGTCAATTTGATGGGGAGGCATTATATGAATATGCCGATCCTCGTAAAGCTGAAAAAAAGTTGTGGGGAACATTAACCTTCGACTTTGGACGACCTGAAGTACAAAGCTTTTTAATCTCTAATGCACTTTTTTGGCTGGAAGAATATCATATCGATGGGATTCGTGTAGATGCAGTAGCTAGTATGCTCTATCTTAACTTTGATAAATCGGAAGACAAGGATAAAATCTACAATTCATACGGTGGAGATGAAAATCTTGAAGCATATGCCTTTATCCGCAAATTAAATGAAGTTATTTTTTCATATGAGCCTGGGGCAATGATGATGGCTGAAGACAGTTCAGATTTACCACTTGTTACGGCACCTACACATGTAGGAGGGCTTGGTTTTAATTTCAAATGGAATATGGGCTGGATGAACGACACGCTTACCTATATGGAAGCAGATCCAGTGTACCGAAAATGGCATCACAATCTACTAACTTTCCCATTTATGTATACACATACAGAAAACTTTCTACTACCGCTGTCACACGATGAAGTCGTTCATGGTAAAAAATCATTGCTCGATAAAATGCCTGGTGATCAGTGGCGGCAGTTTGCAAACCTGAGATTACTTTATGGCTATATGATGGCGCACCCTGGTAAAAAGTTATTATTTATGGGAGGTGAGCTAGCACAGTATGCTGAATGGAAGGATCAAGAACAATTGGATTGGCAACTTTTAGATTATCCACTTCATAAAGCGATTTTTAACTATGTTAAAGCGCTCAATCATTTCTACTTGGAATATCCTGAACTTTATGAATTAGACCATAATACTGAAGGGTTTGAGTGGATTGATCCTCATAATATCGATCAAAGTGTGATTGCTTTTCGTAGACGTAGTACAAGCCCAGGGGAAGAACTAATCGTTGTCTGCAATTTCACACCGGAAGTCCTTTTTGACTATAAAATTGGTGTGCCAACTCCTGGAACTTATCAAGAAATTTTTAATTCAGATGCTAGTCAATTCGGGGGATCTGGACAGGTAAACGATGCTGACCATTTTAGTATTCCGCAAGAATGGCACAGATTATTACAGCATATAAAAATAAAGGTACCACCTTTAGCTATCACAATTTTTAAGTGCAAAAAAGTACCTGAATTTATTGAGGAGGCTAATTAATGAAAAATTGTGTAGGCATGTTGTTGGCTGGTGGAGAAGGGAAACGTTTAGGCAAATTAACGAACAACTTAGCGAAACCAGCAGTGCACTTCGGAGGTAAGTATCGAATTATTGACTTCACGTTAAGTAATTGTGCCAACTCAGGACTTCAGACATTGGGCGTGATGACTCAATATTCACCACTTGAATTAAATAAACATATTGGAAATGGAAAACCGTGGAACTTGAATCGGCAAAACACTGGTGTGACGATACTTTCCCCTTATACCGCGAAAGACGGAGGAGACTGGTATTCTGGTACGGCTGATGCAATCTATCAAAACATTCATTTTATCGACCGGCATGACCCAGAATATGTCCTTGTCATTTCGGGTGATCATATTTATCAAATGGATTACGCAGCAATGTTGGAAGAACATAAACAAACGGGCGCTGATGTCACCATTTCCGCAATTCCAGTGGTTTGGGAAGAAGCATCGCGGTTTGGAATTTTGAATACAACTGATGACATGCGCATCTACGAATTTGATGAAAAACCGCAAAATCCAAAAAATAATTTAGCGTCTATGGGCGTTTATATATTTTCATGGGCAACATTAAGATCCTATTTGTTGGAGGATGCTGAAAATAGTCAATCCAGTCATGATTTCGGAAAGGATATTATTCCATCGATGGTTAATAATAATCTTCGCTTGTATGCGTATCGTTTCGAAGGTTATTGGAAGGATGTCGGTACAATCGAAAGCTATTGGGAAGCCAATATGGACCTGCTGGATAAAGATTGGAGTCTCTTGTTAAATAATGAAAACTGGAGAATATACACCAACGAAACGAACATTCCCCCAGAGTATATCGGGGAAACTGCAGTTGTGAAGCAGTCATTGATCAATTCTGGATGTTGGGTGTGTGGAACAGTTGATAGTTCTGTATTGTTTGAGAATGTAGTGATTCATCCTGATAGCATGGTTAAACAATCCATCTTGTATCCAGGCGTAGAAGTAGGGAAGAACTCGATTCTAGAACGAGTAATTGTAATGGAAAATACAAAAATTCCTGAAGGCACACATATTAGCATTGGACTTACTGAAGAGCCGCTCGTGATCAATCAAGATACACTGAGTGGGATTTTAGCGTTAAGTTATATCGGATAAGCAATAGAAGTACGATGGCTTGTTGGACTCTCTGTTGAAGTAATGTTGTGTATATTAGAACCATATATTCGGCACTACTTATTTGAAGTTAACTAGGTGGTATACCTCGCCAGTATAACGAGTAAATCTAGCGAAGGAGCGACAAGTGTGAGCCGGAGCAATAAGACCGCCAGTGATCTTCTGACGGGCTTATTGCGTGAGGCCATCACCAAGCGACAAAGCGATGTTGGAAGGACAATCTATTTGTTAAGTACCGACTATCTATACAATTTAAGGGGGAAAATAGATGAACACAATGATGGGCCTTATTAATCTGGAACACGAGCATCATTATTTTCATGAATTAACTTATTTTCGTAGTGGTGCCACAATTCCTTTTGCAGGTCGTTATCGTTTAATTGATTTTCCGCTTTCGAATATGGGGAATTCTAATGTAGAGTCAGTGGCTATTTTTACCCGCAATAAATATAGATCCTTAATGGATCATCTTCAAACAGGTGGTAGCTGGGAGATGGATGAGCGCAATGGTGGCTTGTTTATTCTTCCACCGGATTGGAACGATCCATCTGATATTTCAAAAGGCGATTTGAGTTTTTTTCATAATAACCGTGATTATTTTGCTCGTGGAAAATCTTCCTATGTACTGATTAGCGGAAGTCAATTTATATCAAATACGGATTATCAAGATGCATTTAAAAGTCATCTTGCTAATAAAGCAGATGTCACGCTGATTACTACTCATGTTGAGACGTTAAATACTGAACATGATTCTGCATTTCGAATTGAAGCAGACGAAGATGGCTGGGTCACTACTATCACGAATGATAAGCAAGAAAATGACCTTTTCACGGGTGTTTATATAATCAATAAAGACTTATTAATGACGTTAGTTGATCAATGTATCGCACACCACCAAGATCATTTTTTTGTCCATGGCATTAAAGAGAATCTTGCTACGTTAAAGGTTCAAACGTATAAAAACAATGGTTATGGTGTGTTTATCAATTCCATCGAGAGTTATTATCGACATAATATGAATCTATTATCAGAGGAGAATTATAAAGCATTATTTTATAAACTACCATTTATTCGGACGAAGGTTGGGAATCAGCCACCTACGAAATATCGTAATGAAGCGAGTGTCAAAAAATCAATTCTGGCAAATGGTTGCATTATTGCTGGCGAGGTAGAGGGCAGTGTATTGTTTCGAGGTGTAACCGTAGAAGAAGGTGCAACGGTAAAAAACTCGATTATCATGCAGCGTTGTAAAATTGAAGCAGGTGTCCATTTGGAGAATGTGATATTAGATAAAGACGTTCATGTGACCGCAAATCAACAATTAATCGGATCAAAGGATAAACCCTATGTCGTTGCAAAAAGACAAGTCATGTAAAAAAAGAAATCGTTGGTTGGAAAGGGAAGATTTCATATGAGAAATGTATTATTTGTAGCTTCGGAATGCACACCTTTTATTAAAACCGGTGGATTAGCAGATGTGATCGGGTCACTTCCACAAGCATTGAAAGAGAATGAAGGAGTCGAGGTGCGAGTGATTCTTCCACTTTATGATGAAATACCGCTAGAATGGCGAGATAAAATGGAGTATGTCATGAGCTTTAATGTACCGCTTGGCTGGCGTAATTCGGAAGCAAGTATGTATTCATTAGAATATAACAATATCATTTATTACTTCGTTTCAAATGAGTATTATTTCACCCGTAAAGGGGTATACGGGTATTACGATGACGGTGAACGATTTTTGTTTTTTAGTCGTGCTGTTATTGAAGCATTAACCCATCTAGATTTTAAACCGGACGTACTTCACGCACATGATTGGCAAGCGGGTATGGCTGTTGCTCTTGCTAAAATTATTCAGCCCATATTCGATATGAAAACCGTCATGACAATTCATAATATTAAGTACCAAGGGCTGATGCCAATCGACATATTTGAGGATTTCTTTGATATGTCACGGGAGCATATCGGTGGTTTTGAATGGAATGGAATGCTGAACTGTTTGAAAAGCGGCCTGTTTCATGCAGATAAAATCACAACGGTTAGTCCGAGTTATGGAGAAGAAATAAAAGAACCTTACTATGGTGAAGAACTTCACCCATTTCTTTTGGAACGGTCCGCTGATTTAATCGGTGTGCTTAATGGTATTGATACTAAAGATTATAATCCTCAAACGGATCCGGCAATTGCAGTTAACTACCGTTCTTCAAGAGCTAAAAAGAAGGAGAATAAACTTATACTTCAAGAAAAACTAGGATTGCCAATCATAGCTGAAAAGCCGCTCTATATTATTATTACTCGGCTTGTTGAACAAAAAGGCTTGCATCTTGTTCAACATATTTTAGATGATTTTCTCCACGAAGATGTTCAATTCATAATCTTAGGAACCGGGGATGAAGAATTTGAAACGTATTTTGCGGAAGCCGCTGAGAGTCATCCCAATAAACTTGTGACCTTGTTGGCTTTTGATGAAGGAGTAGCGCGACAATTATATGCAAGTGCCGATTTCTTTGTCATGCCATCAAAGTTTGAACCTTGTGGATTAGCCCAACTCATTGCCTTACAATACAAAACGGTACCAATTGTGCGGGAGACAGGGGGATTGAGGGATACAGTTCAATCGTTTAACGAACTAACTGGTGAAGGAAATGGATTTAGTTTTACAAATTACAATGCTGATGATTTATTGGCTACCTTACGCTATTCTTTAAGAATTTATCATGATCCTATTCAGTGGCCAGTAGTGGTGAAAAATGTGAATAAAAGTCAGTTCAGTTGGAAGAGTTCAGCTCGAGATTATGCAACCATTTATGACCAGTTAACGACAATAAGTGTATAGGGGGCAGAATCTTGCTTGAACTAACTGTGGATGAGTTTAAAGAGCGGATCATAAGCAAATTACAAACAGACAAAAGTAAAGAAGTAGCAGATGCGACCAATAAAGACATTTATTATGTGATTGCTTCAATTGTCAATGAGGAGATCCTACCGCATTGGCAATCGACTAAAAAAAGATATAACGAGAAAAGCTGTAAACAAGTTTATTATTTATCGATGGAGTTTTTAGTGGGTAGTTTAATTGAAAGTAACCTGCTTAATTGTGGGATGCTTGAACAGTCAAATGAGGCGCTGAAGCAGTTAGGGTTCGACCCTGATAACATCTATGCCCAAGAGCATGATGCTGGTTTAGGGAATGGCGGGTTAGGCCGATTAGCGGCTTGCTTTCTCGATTCATTAGCCTCACTTAAATATCCTGGACATGGTTTCGGAATACGTTATCGTTACGGGTTATTCGAACAGCGAATTATCCATGGTAACCAGGTTGAGCTTCCGGATTATTGGTTAAAGGATCAGTACGCTTGGGAAACACGAAAAGAAGACGAAGCTATTTGCATTCATTATCACGGAAACGTACATATGTTTCAGCGGAATGATGGAAATATTGAATTTAAACATGAAAATACAGATAAGGTAATGGCGATACCTTATGATATTCCTATTGTTGGCTATAAAAATGAAGTGATCAATACACTTCGTCTTTGGAGTGCAGAATCAGTTGGTCTAGATCGGGACGGCTCATCAGAAGAAGGAATGCATTATTACCATGATCTTGATCATAAGCATTCGATTGAACAAATTTCAGGATACTTATACCCTGACGATTCGAAGTATGAAGGAAAAGAGTTGCGCTTAAAGCAACAGTATTTCCTTGTTTCTTCCAGTATACAAAATATCATTAAGGACTTTAAAAAGAACCATCAAAAATCGTTGAAGTATTTACCTGAAAAAGTGGTTATTCAAGTGAACGATACGCACCCAACTTTAGCAATTCCTGAACTAATGAGAATACTTATGGATGAAGAGCACTTCAGTTGGGACAGTGCTTGGGAAGTAACGACGAAAGTAATTGCCTACACGAATCATACAACATTGAGTGAAGCGCTTGAAACCTGGCCTAAAGGCATGATGGAGCATCTACTTCCGCGTATTTATATGATTATTGATGAAATTAACGAGCGTTTTTGCAAAGGACTCTGGTTTGATCATCAGGAGCTTAGAGAGAAAATTCCGGAGCTAGCCATTATCGCTGATGAACAAATCCACATGGCACGGCTCGCAATTGTTGGGAGCTTCAGTGTGAATGGTGTCGCGCAAATTCATACGGATATTTTAAAGGAAAAGGAAATGAAGAATTTTTATGAACTTTTCCCGGAACGTTTTAACAATAAGACGAACGGAATCACCCATCGCCGTTGGCTGTTGCAAGCAAATCCTAAATTATCGGGACTTATAACAGAGTCAATTGGTCCGCAGTGGATACAACGCCCCAAACAGCTTATCAGCTTATTAAAATATTCGAAGGATGCTTCATTTTTAGAGAAATTTTATCAAGTGAAGCATGAAAATAAGCAAATATTAGCGAACCTCATTCATGAGCGCACGGGTATTTTAGTAGATGATCAATCAATTTTTGATGTACAAATTAAACGACTTCATGAATACAAACGTCAGTTACTTAATATTTTCCACATTATTTATTTATACAATGAATTAAAAGAAAATCCAAATCTAGATATGATTCCTCGCACATTTATATTCGGGGCAAAGGCCGCACCGAGTTACCATTTAGCGAAAGAAGTAATCAAGCTTATTAATAAGGTCGCCTCGATTGTGAACCACGATGCGGCTATTCAGGGTAAACTAAAAGTTGTTTTTTTAGAAAACTATAATGTTAGCCTTGCTGAAAAAATTATACCAGCAGCCGATGTTAGTGAACAGATATCAACGGCGAGTAAGGAAGCATCAGGTACTGGCAACATGAAAATGATGATGAATGGCGCTTTAACAATTGGTACGCTAGATGGTGCAAATGTTGAAATTAAAGAGGCTGTTGGCAATGCAAATATTTTCATTTTCGGTTTAAAAGCGGATGAAGTATTGAATTACCATCAACATGGCGGTTATAATGCTACGGATATTTACAATACGGATGACAGGATTAGCCGGATTTTAGATCAATTAAATCAGGGTGAATTTGGATCGCATGAAATTGAGTTCAAAGATATTTATTACAATATTCTATCCCAAAATGATCCTTATTTTGTTTTAAAAGATTTTGAACCTTATCTTGAAACTCACGAACTAGTGGAGCAGACGTACCGTGATAAATTATCCTGGCTCCATAAGAGTGTCACGAATGTCGCTCACTCAGGAAAGTTTTCCAGCGACCGAACAATCCAAGATTATGCGACAGAGATCTGGAAGTTGAAAAAACAGGTTTGAATCAAATGGAAAATAACCTTATCAAACACTAGGCGTTCAGTGTACAGTTGCTTTTAGATCACTTTGGATTGAACGACTCTTATCCGATTACCGAGATATTTTGATCTATGGGGATGCGACGCAGTCGCATCCCCATAGATCTTGTTTTTCGATAATCGCATGGTGGTCGTTCATCCGTCGTTCTCCAAAGGTATAAGTACACGAAGTTCTAAAGCTTTTTGGGATGAAAGAATAGTTGGCTTCTTAGTTGGATAAAGGCAGTCAAAAATACAATTTTGGCTGCTTACTCCTTCTCTATGGTTTTTCTTTTTTATTTTAAGGAAATGTTAATTTCTACAGGATATCACGTAATAACAAGTGTGATTTTGCTGAAAGATAAGTAAGGAACGCATTGTAGAAAATGCAAACGTGCCCGAAATTGTATCTTCGGGCACTTATAACTTCTGTGAAAAGTCATCGATTCTTAATTTTTAAACAACTGCAGTTTTCACTTAAACGTTGTAGATACACGACAGGCAACCCTCCTCTTCTCCTCAGTAAAACTGTCGTGATTAATTTAGCCGAAAGCGAGCAGAAAACGTACTAGTCCAAATGAAGAATTTTGCGCCTACCTTACAAGTAACTTAAGCAAAAAAGTGGTTAATCAACAGACATGAAAAAAGCTGACTCACAAGAGTTCAGCTTTTTTTATTGTGTGAAGAGGTAACCGACCGTATACAATCGTATCCAGAAAATGTGAATAAATAAATATTGAAAGACTATTGCGAAGTGGCGGAATTATAGTTACAATGTTAAGAATCAGATAAATGAAACTGCGTTTCAAATAATGAAACCATTGAGGGGTGTATTAATGGTTCGAACATTAATGGAAGTAGATAAATTACAAGTTGGTATTCAAGATGATGGAATAAAGACTGCGATTGTCAATGGAATTAGTTTTCAATTGAATGAAGGTGAGACGCTTGGAATCGTAGGTGAATCAGGTTGTGGAAAAAGTATGACAGCGCTTTCACTTATGGGATTGCTACCACCGGGAGTTGAATGGCAAAGTGGGGATATTCATTTGAATGATCTTCATTTTAAAGACTTCAGTAAAAAGGACTGGCGTAAAGTTAGAGGGAAGAAAGTATCGATGATTTTCCAAGAACCGATGAGTTCCTTGAATCCGGTCTATACAGTCGGAAAGCAAATAATAGAAATGATTTTAAATCATGAAAATATCGATAAAAAGCAAGCGAGAGCCCGTGCGCTTGAAATGTTGCAATTAGTGGGAATACCGAGACCTGAACAAGTGCTGGATGAATATCCACACCAGTTGTCAGGTGGGATGCGTCAGCGTGTAATGATTGCGATTGCCATGTCTTGTAATCCGGAAATTTTAATTGCGGATGAACCTACGACCGCATTGGACGTTACGATTCAAGCACAGATTTTGGAACTGATGAAAAAACTGCAGCAACAGTTGAATATGTCAATTGTGCTAATTACACATGACTTGGGCGTTGTTGCTGAAATGTGTGACCGTGTCATCGTTATGTATGCGGGAGAAATTATAGAAGAGGCAAAAATTGTCGATTTATTTGATCAGCCGAAGCATCCCTATACGAAAGGGTTGCTTGCATCATTGCCTGATATTAATGAACAGCAAGAATATCTATCTTCTATTCCAGGAATGGTGCCTGCACCAGGTAGTATGCCGAGTGGGTGTCGTTTTGCACCACGCTGCTCAATGGTCCATGAAAGATGTACACAAAGCCCACCGCTAATTGAAACTGAAAATAAAAACAAAGTGAGATGCTGGTTATATGATGAAGCAAAACTGGAGGTGATGACCAAATGATTGAACGGGAAGAACTACTCCGAGTTGAAAACTTGAAGAAATACTTCCCCATTAAAGGGGGAGTATTTGGCAACACGACGACACAACATGTAAAAGCGGTAGATGGAATTACATTCAACGTGAAGAAGGGTGAAACATTCGGAATTGTTGGTGAGTCGGGTTGTGGTAAAAGTACAGCTGGCCGAACAATCATGCGAATGATGGAACCGACAGAAGGGAAAATTTTTTTCCAAGGACAAGATATTACGAATATTAATAAAGATGAAATGCGAAAGTTGCGGAAAGATATCCAAATTGTTTTTCAAGATCCGTATGCATCATTAAATCCAAGAATGCGTGTCTATAAGATTATTGAAGAACCGTTAATCAATTTTGGTATAACGGATAAAGCAGAAAGGCATAGACGCGTGCTTGAAGTTGCTGACCAAGTCGGGTTATCACAGGCACAATTGAAAAGATTACCGCATGAATTTTCGGGTGGTCAGCGTCAACGAATTGGAATTGCACGTGCTTTAATTTCAAAACCAAAACTCATTATAGCGGATGAACCGGTTTCCGCATTGGACGTTTCTATCCAGTCACAAGTATTGAATCTTATGAAAGACTTACAAAAAGAATTTGGCTTGACTTATATTTTCATATCCCATGATTTAAGCGTCATTAAGCATTTTTGTGATCGTATTGGTGTTATGTATTTAGGTAAGATGGTGGAAGTTTCAGAGAAGAATAAGTTATACGACGATCCACTGCATCCTTATTCAAAAGCTTTGTTATCAGCGCTTCCTAGTCCGCACCCACTTCAGAAAAAAGAACGAATTATTTTAAGGGGGGATGTTCCGAGTCCAGCGAGTCCACCGAATGGCTGCACATTCCATCCAAGATGTTTTTCTTGTATGGAGGTCTGTAAAACGGTGAAGCCGGAACTTCAACTTATGGATGAAAATCATTCAGTTTCTTGTCATTTATACAAGACTGCCGAGGTAGAGCATGTATGAGTAAAACGATGGAAAAAGGGTTGCAATTGCTTGATTTATTTACAGAAGATCATCCCTACTGGCGGTTAGATGAAATTTCAGCTTATACAGAAATTCCGAAACCAACAGCACTAAGACTTTTGAGGACATTGGTAGAGGCAGGTTTCTTACAGCGGACACCTGTTGAAAGGAACGGCGCCATAATAGATGGTGACAGCTATTCGCTTGGTTTGAAGTTACTACAGCTAGGCGAACGTGTGGCAAGCGGTTTGGAAATAAGAAATATTGCACTTCCTTTTATGCGGCAATTGCAAATGCAGTTCAATGAGGCTGTTCAACTGATTACACGGGAAAATAATAATGGCGTTTACATTGAAAAAGTGGAAAGCACTCGGCCAGTTAGATTGTACACGCGTGTCGGCAGACATGCCCCGCTTTATGCAGGAGCATGCACGAGGACATTACTATCATTTTTGCCAGATGAAGAAATAGACGCGATATTATCAATGCCTCTTACGAATTATGCCAGCCAGACTCCAAAGTCGGCAGAAGAAGTATGGTCCTTGATTAAGCAAGTTAGAAGTGAAGGATACGCTTATAGTCTGTCGGAGCTTGAAGAAGGAACTGTTTCGATTGCAGTTCCAATATTTAATCGTCATGGCGAGGTAGAATACTCAATCAGTATTGCAGGGTTTCCTGTATCCCTGCCTAAAGAGAACGCGAATCACTTCTTACAATCTCTTTGGGAGGCAGCGGCAAATATATCGGAGAAAATAGGCTATACCGATCTGTATCCGTATAGAAATGCACTTAAAAAATCATAGTATGGGGGAGAAATTATGACGAAGAATAAAAATCTAGTTGTTTCATTGTTATTGGTAGTAATGCTTGTGTTAGCAGCTTGTTCAGGCGGCGGAAATGACAAAACAGAAGGAACTAAGAAAGAAGCTAATGGGAAGAATCCCGCGGCTGATCGCGGAAATGAAATAGTCGTTGGTATTAATAGCGATCCACAAAGTTGGGATCCTATCGATACGTTCTTGCTAGACTGGAGTACTGTTGCAATATCAGTATTCGAAGGACTAGTAGAAAGGGATCTTGATTTGGAGTTGCAACCGGGACTTGCAGAAAGCTGGGAATACTTAGATGACAGTACGCTAGAGTTCAAATTACGTCAAGGCGTTGTGTTTCATAATGGAGAACCATTCAATGCAGAAGCAGTGAAGTTTACGTTCGATCGTTTACTGGGTGAAGAGGGACAAAAAGGGCCTCAGTATTCAAACTATACCTCTATTGACTCTGTCGAAGTAAAAGATGAATACACAATTACAATGAAGTTGAATTCCCCAGATCCAGTTTTGCTTACCAAACTAGCCGGATATGGAGCAGTCATTGTACCACCAGGTTATGTGACAGAAGTTTCGGATGAAGAGTTTAATGATAAACCGGTAGGTACAGGTCCATTTAAAATGACAGGTTATAAGCGTGATCAAGAAGTAGTTCTGGAGAAAAATGAAGACTATTGGAAAGAAGGACTTCCAAAACTTGATAAAGTAACCTTCAAAATTATACCTGAAGCTTCTACACGACTTGCAGAACTGCAAACAGGAAAAATTGATATTATGAAACGTGTTGAAGTTGCGCAAACAAAAACAGTGAAAGACACAAACTTTTTAAAGCTTGAAGAAGTTGGAACACCGACTGTATTCTCTTTACGTTTTGATACAGCAAATGCACCTCTTGATAAAAAAGAAGTAAGACAAGCGATTAACTACGCAATTAACAAAGATGAAATTATTGAAGAAATTCTAGGTGGCTATGGTATTCCAATCAGTACGTATCAAAGTGAATTGTCATTTGGTAATAATCCAGATTTGAAACCGTATGCATATGACCCTGAAAAAGCAAAAGAAATGTTAAAAGCAGCTGGAGTTGCTGAAGGAACAGAACTAGATGTATTCATTCCTGGGAATGATGGAAACTTTAAAGAAATCACACAGGCAGTTGCATTTTATCTGGAAGAAGTCGGATTGAAAATGAATATAAACAGTGTAGATAATACAACATTAATTTCAGATTTAATTCCAAACGGTAAAGCAGGCCATATGTACCGCCAAGGCTGGGGTGGTTGGACATTGGACTTCGATAATACAGCGTACTTAATGTACCACGAAGGCGAACAATGGAACCCATCTTTTAAAGATGAAAAAATAGAAGAATTATTGGCTGCACAGCGAGCAACAGTTGACCAAGATGAGAGACATAAAATTTTCATGGAATTGACAACACTCTTGTATGATTTAGCACCTGAAGTGAACTTGTATCAAGCAGTAGATTTATATGCAGTAAACGAGCGTTTGGAAAACTTCCAACCACCGCATGAAGATCGTATGCGTCTTGAAGAAGTTACTGTCAAATAAGCTGGTTACCGCTAGGCAATAACCAATTCATATAGAGATAGTATGGTCCTCATACTATCTCTTTCTTTTAAAGAGGACGGAGGAAAGAAAATGATTGCATACCTTACCCGGAGGCTATTTCATACAGTTCTAGTCGTTTTAGCTATTTCCGTTATTATATTTTTCTCAATACGATTGACCGGGGATCCTGTGTCCGTCATGTTTTCAGCAGGTGAACCATCTAAAGAAGCGATAGCCGAAGTCAGAACTGCACTCGGATTGGATAAACCATTGTACGTGCAATATGGTATTTTTCTTAAAGGTATAGTCACATTGGACTTTGGTGAATCATTCCGAAGCGGCACACCGGTTATAGGATTAATCTTTGAAAGGCTTGGGGCTACACTAGTGTTAGCACTTGGTGGAATAATTGTTGCGGTTTTGATTGCGTTTCCAGTTGGAATAATATCGGCTGTTAAACGTGGAACACCTGTTGATTTCTTTGGAAGAATATTTTCATTAATAGGTATATCTTTCCCTAACTTTTGGCTTGGGATAATGTTGATTTTGATATTTGCTGTAAATTTAAAATGGTTGCCGTCTTCAGGATTCGATGGTCTTTCATCACTTATCCTGCCGTCAATTACACTCGGAATGATTTTATCGGGTATTTTGGCTAGATTAATCCGATCATCAATGTTGGAAGTGATGAATCAGCAATATATGTCAACTGCGAGGTCGAAAGGAATTAGTGAATGGTCCGTCATTATCAAACACGGATTCCGGAATGCTTTATTGCCGACAATTACATTTTTAGGGTTACAGTTCGGTTCATTACTTGGTGGAACGGTTATTGTTGAACAAGTATTTTCGTGGCCAGGCATCGGACGTTTAATCATTGATGCCATCAATCAACGAGATTATCCGGTCATTCAAGGTGGAGTGATTTTCCTTGCGATTATCATGGTTGTTGTTAATTTAATTGTAGATTTAAGTTATACATTGATAGACCCTCGGATTAAAGCTGGAAGAGGTGGTAAATCATGACAAAGTTGCGAATCGAAGAAGTTGAAACGCGTCCAGAGAAAACAATATTGCAACGTATTTTCCGTTTTGTTAAGAAAAACCCTGCTGGCTTTGTTGGAATGATTCTAGTGTTTCTAGCGGTCGGTTCGGCACTATTCGCTCCGTGGATTGTATCGTTCGATCCGTCTAAAGCAAGTCTGACCTCTCGATTAGATCCTCCATTTTGGGCCGATCCTTCAGGAGAATCAACGTTTTTCCTTGGAGCTGATCAGCTTGGCCGGGATTTATTTAGCCGCATCATTTATGGTGCGCGAATTTCATTGATGGTTGGATTTTTTGGGGTCTTAATATCCCTTGTTATCGGTACAATAATGGGGCTAATTTCAGGATTCTTTGGTAAATGGTTGGATGATTTAATTATGCGTGTTGCAGATATTCAACTCGCATTCCCATTCATTTTGTTTGCTATCGTAATTATGAGTGTTCTTGGGACGGGCGTTTGGAAGATTATTATTATTTTAGGAATAACATATTGGGTAGGTTTTGCTCGACTAATTAGGGGTCAAGTTATTTCGTTGAAAGAGCAGGAATTCGTTCATGCAGCAAAGGCAATTGGAGGAACAAACTTTACAATAATACGGAAACATATATTACCGAACGTTATGTCCTCTATCTTAGTACTGGGAACAATGTATATTGCAGAGTTCATTTTACTCGAGGCATCGCTTACGTTTCTTGGTCTAGGTGTAGATCCAACGATTCCGTCATGGGGCGGTATGCTTGCAGATAGCCGAAACTACATAACATCGGCATGGTGGACATCCGTATTTCCAGGTATAGCAATTATGCTAACAGTGCTTGGCTTTAATTTACTTGGAGATTGGCTTCGCGATAAGTATGATCCGAATATGAAAATGTAGGGGATGAGCAAATGAGTCAGATTTCCGCACTATGGTCACTAGAGGGCATGCTTGTTGATAAAAATAGAGACGGCGTCGTGGATGGTATATCTTTGTTCATTGATTTACCCGAAGGCTTATTGCCAGAAGGACTTATCGATTTTTGCGCAAGAGCGGGGTTTGAAACAACAGCGCTGTCATTTACGTTTTTTGAAGAAGTTGGACAGAAAGTGACGATGTCATTTGAGCATTCAGAAGAAACGACAACGGCTACATTTTTGGATGGAAAACTGGTCTTAACCTTTAAAAATGAACAGGAACTGTCGTCATTGTTACGAGAGTTAGCATTTGGTGAGTTTGATTTAACGGATAAAAAGAACGAACATTTTTATACTGATGTTGAAAGCATAAGTGACATCTGGAGTTTCTCAGGTTTTGGTCAACATACAGAAGCCTCACCAACTAGGACACTTAGCTTACAAATCACAGTAGAAGAGCAGATGATGACAACATTATTGTTGAAAGAATTGTGTCATTTTGCGGCAAGAACTGCTTTACATAGCACTGAAATCCAACACGCTTTAACTGGACAGGATGGGGCACATATCCAGTTTACAGTTGCATCCGGAGAGCAATCAGTATTGACGTTGGAAGAAAAGAATCGAATTCGATTGGCGGGTACGAAAACAGATGTACCGAATGCCCTTCGCACATTGGCAGAAAGCAACCATTGGAGTGAGGGCGGTGCATTTGGTCACTGGGAGCAACACGTTATTGATGACAAGCCACAGTCCCCATTATTAATAGAAGAAAGTTGGTCGGATGAAGGGGAAATTGAACGTGTGATACGTGCAATGCAATCTTTAACAAACTTAGAGCATGCGGATGTTGAAGTGTATCTATCTGAGCCGCGTGAAATCCGTGAACAGCTGGCTGCACAATTGAAGTCGGATTATCCTGCAATGAACTCAATCCGAGTTAGATCGTCATTTAAAACGGGGTTTCATTGGATACAGGAAGAACTGATTTCGGAACTAACTGAGGACATCCGAGAACTGGTCATTGAAGTACAAAAAGAAGAGCGTGCACAAGCTTTGGAGTTACCAATACGTTGGATTCAAGAAATCTATCCGATTGATAGATATATCGAAGAAATAACGGCTATCCGTGCTGATGATGTTACATTTACCTTAAATAGCGAATTAGAAGGTACTTACGCCGTGTACGGTATGTTACAGAATAACGTAAAAAAACTACTTGGCAAGCTGCAAGTACCTGTATCGAAAATGAACTATGTTGATGGTGAACATGTTGTTTATCCATCAACAAGTGCGATCCGTATCATTCGTCATGGTGAGGTAATTGAAGAACAAATCATCGAAACAGATCGGGCACAATTTTACCGCTATTATACGGAAGAAATTTTACCGAAACTACGAAAATCTGTTGAACTCTACAATGAAGGACAAGGGCATGTACGACCGTTATTTGATCGGATTGAACTTGACGTCTGGATGAGTGAAGAAGAACAGAAACTTCCGGTTGATGAAGAACGGATTTCATCACTTGAAGCATTACATGAGGATTTGTATTTTAATACGCTCGACTATTTTGCGCAAATGGGTATTGAAGTAGAAGGTAAACCGTTTAATGCACCCGGTGGCGTCCATCCCTATATGCATGTACGCATAGGGGAGAAACCGGAAGCTAGGATTCGTATCTATCAATGGGATGATAAACATACCGTAGATGTAACCACTTCCAGTGTCACATTTACTACTGATGGTGCCTTTGACCAAGCGTCAATGAATGTGGATAACAAAGTGATTTATAAGCGAATTGAACGATTTAATTTCCCGACTAAACATATTCACGAAGAGGTAAATATGTGGTTAAAAGAACAAAAGAGTTACAAGGTAGTCTACCCGGCTAATTCTTATAATGGACATGCCATTCCAGTCATAGAGTGTTATGAGCCGACCGGTGAAGTATTTGAATCCACATTGAAAATGACATTAATGAAAAAGACAATATTTATAGAAGCAGGCCATCATGCGAATGAAATTTCGAGTATACCTGCCATCTTGGAATTAGTAGACAATTTGGATCTTCAATTTAAAGATCTTTATAAGGAAATGAATGTTGTTGTAATACCATTGGCTAACCCGGATGGTTATGAACTGGTTAAAGAGTTAATGTATGAACACCCCGAATGGAAGCACCATGCAGCAAGGTATAATGCAGTCGGTTTGGAGTTTGCGCATATTCGTTTTCAAAAAACAATGTTTGGTGAAGCGAATGTTTACCCCGAAATTATGCGGAAATGGGCACCGGACATTATCGTTGATGATCACGGAATACCAGCACATGAATGGGTTCAACCTTTTGCAGGTTACAATAGTCCACCTAGATTTCCAGTATCCTATTTTCTCCCGAGCGCTAAGATTTACGGCATTGGCCGCACTTCTCCGGAGGTTAACCATTTACTGCACCAAAGGAATTTGGATAAAATCGTTAGCAATGTAAGTGGAGTTATAAAAGATACCAAAATCGCAGTGGAGAATGACTATTGGCAACAACGTTTTATTAAATATGGAAATCAGTGGCTTCCTGAGATCTTCCCAATTGAAGAAGCGGAAGGAATCCATTTCTATACAGAAACAACTGTGACACCAACGTATAAATCTGTTGGGATTATGCGTTATCCTGAATGGGTTGCGGCAGATATTATTTCAGAAGCAGCCGATGAAATCGTCAATGGAGAAGCGCTTTTGGACTGTATCAATGCGCATAAAGTTTTTGATTTGGCGATTATCGATACCTTATTCCAAGCGCAGGTGCAGATAGAAAGGGCAGGTCTCAAAATGAGTCGTCAACGTCCTATCCAATTATAAGAAAGCAGGTCATCATAATGAAAACACTCTTACTCACAGGATTTGAGCCCTTTTTAAAATTCACTGTTAATCCGACGATGAAAATCGTAGAAGAACTGCATGGCAAAGTGATCGGCAATTACAAAATTCACAGTGAAGTATTGACGGTAGACTTCCAATCATCCGGCGAGCAACTTCTTACTCATATTGAAGCGCTAAAACCAGATGCAGTGATTTCACTGGGGCTTGCGGGAGGCCGTTTTAAAATGACGCCTGAACGGATTGCAATTAATGTGAAAGACGGCGAGCCTGATAATAATGGTAATACGCCTGTTGATGAACAAATTCAAGCGCAAGGTGAAGCTGGATATATGTCAACACTGCCAGTTCGCGCAATGGTGAATCGATTACTAGAAGAAGGGCTGCCGGCTGAAGTTTCAAATACTGCAGGCACATATCTATGCAACAACGTCATGTATGAAGGACTGTATTATGCAGCAACACAACGCCCAACGTTGAAATCGGGTTTTCTTCATATACCTGCTTCACATGAATTGGCGATTGAACATGGCAAAATTCCAAGCTGGTCACATGAAGATTTGAAAAAAGGCGTCGCCGTATGCATCGAAGTGCTATCTGCTGATGAATCCTAACAAGCAAATTATCCCCCGTGCAATGGTTATGAACGAACAAACAATACGTTTCGACTTTGGCCCGGAGACGAGCCGAGAAATCTATCACACAATCCAGCAATTTTGTCAGGTTGTTGAAAGTGACAGGAATCATTTACTTGAAGAGGTCGTACCGAGTAATAAAACGGTAACTGTTTTTTTTCGCAAAGAACTTGTGAACCCTAGTGTAATCATTGAACAATTACTGAAAAAGTGGGTGAATAGAACTGACAGTATATTGAGTGTAAACACGCGTACCATTGAAATACCAGTCTGTTATGACACCATGTTTAGTGAAGATATACCGCGGATTTGCAACCATACAGGGCTGACACGTGAAGAGGTAATCGCCATACATACAGGCACAAGCTATAAGGTGTATATGATTGGTTTTTTACCAGGATTTCCGTACCTCGGGGAATTGCCGGAGATACTCCATGTCCCACGTTTGGAAAAACCACGATTAAGCGTACCTAAAGGAACCGTTGGAATTGGAGGCACGCAGACAGGTATTTACCCGATAGAATCTCCTGGAGGTTGGAATATAATTGGGCGGACACCACTCGATCTATACTGTTTGAAACGCATTGAACCGTTTTTAATACGTGCCGGTGATCAATTGAAATTTCGTTCTATATCTCTTGAAACCTTTAATGAGATGAAAGAAGAGTTAGCGCGTGAACCTGAAATGATAATGCAGTTTGTAAAGGAGGGATTATAATGCGAATTGATCTAAATGCAGATGTCGGTGAAAGTTTTGGTCAATTTAAGGTTGGGGAAGATGAAGCCCTTTTCAGCTCGATAACATCTGCCAATGTTGCGTGCGGATTTCATGCCGGTGACTTTAATGTTATGCAGAAAACGGTAGAACAAGCGGCTAGACAAAAGGTTTCAATTGGCGCACATCCCGGATATCCTGATTTACAGGGATTTGGAAGAAGAGAGCTGATGATGTCCCCCCGTGAAATTTACAATGCAGTCGTCTATCAAATCGGTGCACTCAAACAATTTTGCGACATACAAGGTGTTACGTTGAACCATGTGAAGCCGCATGGTGCCCTTTATAATACTGCTTCGATTAACCGGACTGTTGCTGATGCAATTGCAGAAGCCGTTTATGATGCTGTACCGAATGCGTATTTATATGGGCTTTGTAATAGTGAGTTATTGCAGGCTGGGAATAAAATCGGCCTAAAAACGGCGGGTGAAGCATTTGCAGATCGCAGGTATACGGCAGAAGGTACATTGTGCTCCAGGTTATTGCCGGAAGCTGTCCTCCATACATATGAAGAAATTGAAAAACAAGTGATGGATATTGTGTTAAACAAGCAGGTGCAAACAATAACTGGAGAAATGATTTCATTACAAGCAGATACAATTTGTTTCCATGGCGATGGACAGGGTGTGGCGTCCCATGCCCGTCAAATTCGTCGAGCGTTGGCGTCTGTTAATGTTCGTGTTAGTGCACTAGGAGACGCGATATGATTCCGTTATTTCGGGTCGTCAAATCTGGCGTCTATGCTACGATACAGGACCAAGGTAGATTCGGTTTCCGGCGTTTCGGTATGCCAGTTGCAGGACCAATGGATAGAGAGGCATTCCAGTTAGGCCAAGATATTATTGGGAATGATGAAGGCACAAATGCGCTAGAACTTTTCTTAGGCGGCTTAATGATAGAGGTATTAACCGATCATAAAATTGTCATTGCAGGAGCAGATTTAGGTGCAATGATTGACGGAGAAACGCCAGCACCACTTTGGAAAACGTTTCAGATTTGGAAAGGGCAAACGATTTCATTTACTAAACCGATTAGCGGTGCGATTGCGTACATCATTCCGGATGGTGGGTATGCTGTTAAGGAGATTTTGGGTAGCAGTTCCAGTTATCCGAGGGGGTTAATTGGTAAGACCGTCAAAAAAGAGACTCTCCTTTATGCGAATTCATTAAAACAAAAGCGCTTGAACCGTGGTTTACTTGTTGATAAAATCCCGAATTATACTGAAGACATTACGATTGAATTGTTCAAAAGTCCGCATATGGACCTATTTGAAAAATCGAGTGTGAATACATTTCTAAACTCCAGCTATACGTATCGCGGGGGAGATCGAATGGGGTATTATTTCAACGGGCCCCCACTTGAGTTTATTGAGAGTGGAGACATTGTCAGCGAAGCGACTCAGTTTGGGACTGTGCAGGTCCCGACGAATGGTCAGCCAATTATTCTAATGGCAGATGCTCAAACGACGGGAGGATATGCGACAATCGGTACGGTTGCGAAAGCTGATTTGCCGAAAGTGGCCCAATTGAAAAACGGTGGTACCATTCGGTTTGTGTATCGAATGCATGATTTAGTGTAAATAAATAACCCTATAAAAAATCCTGTAAGAAGTGAAATAACTTCTTACAGGATTTTTTCAATTCATGTCTTGTTCTAAGCTTTTTGACCGAAATTGACGAATCAACACAAGTAACATGATTTCGACAATAAAGGACACAATCGCTAGTACGAGTATGATTGGCAACAAAGCCACTTCGGGTAAGATAAATATAAAAAGTGGAATAATTTGCGAGCTGACTGTCAGAATGATATAGAAACGCAACAAATGGTCCGTTTTCTTCTCAAGTGGTTGGAATGAGACTTCTTGTGTGATTTCTAGTAGCCCACGCATAAGGTGATAGACGAATCCCAAGTGGATAAGCGTGATGACTGTAAACATGCCCATTAGCAAAAAAGTAGTTGTCGTCAGTTGCGGCTGTCCCACAAAAGTTTCTTCGAATTGGTAGATTAACGGAACAGACACTACTGCGAGCAGTAATACATAAAGTTTAGCTTTCGAAAAGTGGTTCGAATAGGAGACTAATCCTGCTAAACCTAGGTAGATGAATAGATAACCAAGGAAATCAGGAAAGATATCGAAATGATTAATATGAAAATCTAGAAAAACGAGGAGTGTCCCCCAAAATATTTTATTTAGCGCAGATGCCACTCTTATCGCCCCTTTCTGTTTCTATATATATTGAGCATAGATTACAGGTGAAAACAAAGCGAAGACATCCCCAAGCACCGAAGCGGACTTTAAGGGAATCTTTATCTCAGCTCATGTAGTCGTATTCATAATGAAATCAGGCTATTACTATCCTATAATACATTTTCAACATACTAAAGGATTTGTACTTACTACCAATTATCTTGCATTAAGGTGTTTTACTATTTATAATTATCTAATAATTATCAAGGGACATTAAAGGGGGCTTGGCGATGTTTATTGCAGAGAAACTGAAGATTATTTCCGAGGCATATCCAGAAAGAGTTATTACATCATTTAATGGAAAAGAACTTTCTTACGGGGAATTCTATCGTAAAGCTGAGAATCTAGCAGGGCATTTTCAAGATTTAGGTTATGTGAAAGATGACATTTTAGCATTTTGTCTCATGAATTCGGATTCCTTTTTAATAGGCTACTATGCATGCCAAATAGGCGGATTTACAGCGCTACCCATCAATACAAAGTTAACTGCACCGGAAATGAACTACATTTTAGCGCATTCAGAAGCGAAAGGACTCATTTATGATGAGCGGCTGGCATCTGTGTTTGATTTACTCGAAGGGAAATTACCCGCGTTACAACATAAAATGGTTACCAATCGTGAATTCGAAGCGATTATCGACGGTGAACGCCGTCATGCCGAACGACGAGAAGCATTAGATGCTGATACAGCGGTCGTCTTTTACACATCGGGAACAACCGGTCGGCCAAAAGGCGTTATGCTAACCAATAGAAACGTTGCTGCAATCGCTGAAATATGGAGTGAATCGATGGAAATGGATCAGGATGATCGTATGCATATTGTGGCTCCGCTTTTCCATTGTGCGGCAAGTCATGTATTTAGCATACCCGTCATTTACCAAGGTGGAATGGTCATCATTGAGGAAGCGTTTTCTCCAGAAGCAACAATTCGTACGATGGAGCAACAACGCGCGACGATATTCTTTGGCGTGCCGGCAATGTACAGTATTCTTCTGAATACGCCGTTGCTGGAAAAAGCGGATCTATCCAATTTGCGACTGCTCTGCTATGGAGCAGCGCCGATGCCTTATGAACTTGTGAAAAAAGTGAAAGCATTGTTCCCAGACGTCAACGTACAAAACTTGTATGGGCAGACGGAAAATTCACCGGGTGCGACGACGTTAAAAGATCAACATGCATTGTCAAAAATCGGTTCTGTAGGCGAACCATTGCCACAAACCGAAGTACAGGTAATGGATGAGTTTGGTAAACCGCTTCCGACGGGTCAGGTGGGTGAGATCGCTGTGAAAGGCCCTCAAGTGATGAAAGGCTATTTGAAAAATGAAGAAGAAACTGCACGAACGATAAAAGATGGCTGGATGTACAGTGGTGATCTCGGTCGTTATGATGAAGACGGACTGCTTTATATTGTGGACCGTAAAAAGGATATGATCATCCGCGGAGGAGAAAACGTATATCCGGTAGAAGTGGAAGAAGTGTTATATGCCATTCCAGAGGTACTCGAGGCAGCAGTCATTGGTATTCCTCATGAAATATACGGAGAGGTTGCGAAAGCGTACATCGTATTAAAAGAAGGGAATAAGCTTACTGAACAAGCAGTTATCGATTTTTGTAAAAGCCAGCTGGCCTCCTTTAAAATACCAGCTGCTATCGAATTTCTCGATACACTCCCACGGAATGCCAGCGGAAAAGTCTTGAAAACAATACTTAGAGACCCAGTCAACATATAATATGAAAAGCAGTTTGGACCCTAGTCGGCATCCAAACTGCTTTCTTCATTTTTTACACGAACGGCGATATCAGGTTTATCTGTGAACACACCATCTGCTCCAAGTTTTATAAGTTTACGGATTGTTTTTTCGTCGTTGACGGTGAAAGGATGGACGTCCAATCCTTCTTTATGCATCGCGTCTATAAATTTCTTTGTCACTGAATCCACGTTCAAACCTACACCTGATGCATACTTTAGAAGCTGCCGTACTTTCTTTTTTGAAAGATGTGCTTCCTTGTCGAATGAATATAATTTGATAAGCGGAATAGATGGTTCCATGTCGAATATGTTCTTCAAACTATTTTCACTGAATGATTGAATGACTACTTTTGGTATACCATCATCACTGGAGAGAAGATTATTTGCCCGAAGCTGCCGTAGGAGTTCTTTTTCGATACCTGGATACTTATTGGGCGATTTCATTTCAATATAGTAATTGACCGAGTCACCGAAATGGAGAAAGATATCCTCTAATTCAACAATGCGCAATTGCTTATAAATAGGTGAAGCATACCGAGGGTTCGTTTCATTAAATTCCTCACCCGGCAAATAAAGTTGAAGTTCGTTAAATGTTACATCAGCAATAGCTTGTTCAGTATCCTGAAACATTAAATAGGAGTCATGTAACGCAACGAGTTTTCCGTCCTTTGTCATGTGTAAATCAAGTTCGATATAGTCTGAACCCATTTGCACAGCTAACTCATAGGCGGCTAATGTGTGAGGTGGTGCGTAGGCGGATGCCCCGCGATGGGCGATGACGAGGAATTCGTCATCGGGTAAAGACGTACGTTCAACAGTGGGCTTCGTAGAACCAGATGACAGTAAAAGCAATAGAAGCACCACCATTACTCTTTTCATCGCAATCACTCCTTATTTGAATGGCAAATGTAAATGTTTGTAAAGATTCAGTTAATAATGAAGGGAATAGCGCCTTTTTATCGAAAGGTATACCAGAGAGCTGAACTTATCGCCTTTTAAAAAGATAAGAAAGTATCTGTTTTTTGATTTAGAACAGTGTCTAGCTCCAGGCGCCAACCCCTCGGGTCATAAGCCGTTTTGCTGTGGGGGCTGAAGTACGCCTCCTCGCAAACCGTCTTATGCCTGTCTGGGCTGGACGGCGCCTTGCACTTTTCTTAATTGGGTTTTCTAATGGAAAGGGATTGAATTTATGAAAAAAGTGGAGCTTATTAATTTATCAAAGTCATACGATAAACAAGTGGATGTTATCTCCAATATAAACGTAACCATTGAGCCTGGCGAGTTTTTTGTCCTTGTCGGTCCTTCCGGTTGTGGGAAAAGCACGATGCTCCGGATGATTGCGGGTCTTGAGAATATTACGAGTGGCACGCTTAAAATCGGTGATCAGGTTGCCAACCACTTATCACCCGATAAGCGTGACCTTTCAATGGTATTCCAAAACTATGCGCTTTATCCACATTTGACAGTTCAACAAAATATTACGTTTGGGCTCGATGTGAAAAAAGTGAAGAAAGCTGTACAGCGAGAACGGGCAACTGAAGTGGCGAAGATGTTGGGGCTCACCGATTACTTAAAAAGGAAGCCACGTGAACTATCAGGTGGTCAGCGGCAGCGAGTTGCGCTTGCCCGGGCAATTGTGAGTGAATCGCCGATTTGCCTGATGGATGAACCGTTATCTAATTTGGATGCGAAGTTGCGGGCTCATATGCGTACGGAAATCAGACGGATCCAGCGGAAGCTAGGTATTACAATGATTTATGTGACGCATGACCAAGTTGAGGCAATGACGATGGGGGACCGTATTATGATCCTTCATGAAGGGAAGATCCAACAAGTCGGAAAACCGATTGATATTTACAACAATCCGGCCAATCCATTTGTCGCCACGTTCATCGGTTCACCACCAATGAATTTAGCATATTCCGATGTCGATAAAAAAGCTTCAGCAATCGTCATTGGAGATATACTGCGTTTGCCCGTACCGTCTGAGGAAGTTATTGGTATCCCTGAGTATCAACTTGTTGCGGGCATCCGACCGGAACATTTACGACCAGCCTTAAAAGATACGCCAGAAAAGGATAAGCTGTATGTCGTCGTAACGAACGTTGAGATTTTGGGCAATGAAACCGTGTTTTCATTTAAATTGGGTACCAATGAATGGATGGCCAAATGGAGTGGACAATGGCATATCGACATTGGAGATTCAATTCCAATCCTTATTGACTACGGCGCATTCTGTCTCTTTGAAGCTAGAACTGGTGATTTAATCAAAAAGCCGACGGACCTTGGAAACTTCGTATTCGGCAAAGAGGTGCTTGTATGACTTCGCTTGAAAAGCCGGGAATCTGGAAAAAGACGACGAATGGCAGAACAGCGCTTCTTTATTTACTGCCATCGATAGTCCTTTTTTCAGTGTTTGTCTTTTATCCGATGTTTAGAACAATTTACTTAAGTTTTTTCTTAACAGACCAAAATGGAAACGCCGCGATATGGGTAGGTTTTGAAAACTATACGTATTTACTAGAGTCCACTGCATTTCTCAATAGTATGAAAGCAACCGGGTTGTTTGTCTTATACACAGTACCTATTGGCATCATCTTAGCGTTATTTTTTGCCTTGTTAGCGAATGAAAAACTGAAAGGGATAGGATTCTTTCGAACAGTATATTCGTCAACAATGGGAATTTCTGTTGCAGCGTCATCCGTGATTTGGTTATTCATGTTTAATCCAAGTATGGGGATGTTCAATCGGATGTTGAGCATGCTGAATTTGCCACAAATACAGTGGCTGCTTGATCCGGAGTGGGCACTTCTATCCGTCTCCATTTCGACGATTTGGATGAACATCGGCTTTTCGTTTCTCATTTTACTCGGAGGGTTACAAAATATTGATGAACATCTCTATGAGAGTTCCAGGATCGATGGAGCAGGATATTTTTACAGATTGCGTCGGATTACGCTTCCGATGTTGTCACCAACTTTGTTTTTCATCATTACTATTTCACTCATTAATGCGTTCCAATCGTTTGGCCAGATTGATATTTTGACGCAAGGCGGTCCGTCGGCATCGACGAATCTAATTGTTTACTCCATTTACCGTGAAGCATTCATCAATTACCAGTTTGGAACAGCGAGTGCGCAGGCGGTCACTTTGTTTATCATTATTCTGATTGTGACTATTCTTCAATTTAAACTAGGGGAAAGGAGGGTTCATTACCAATGACAACAAGCCTTCCTAAAAAGATTTGGATCTATTTCCTGCTAATTACTACATCTTTTCTTGTATTCTTTCCAGTTATGTATGCGTTTTTGATTTCATTTATGACAGGACCCGAACTATTGCAGGGGAAGTTTTTACCACAGTCATTTAGTTTGGATAACTATATTAAAGTGTTTGATAGGTTGCCATTGTTGAATTACTTATTGAACAGTTTCATCGTTTCCGTAAGCGTGATGCTTGGGCAACTGGCGGTGTGTAGTCTTGCTGCTTATGCCTTCGTTTTCATCCAGTTCAAAGGGCGCGATTTCATCTTTTTCCTGTTCATATCGACAATGATGATCCCGTGGGAAGCAACCATGATTCCAAATAAATTCACAATCCAAAAACTCGATTGGCTCAATACGTATCAAGGGCTGACGTTACCCTTTTTTGCACTGGCATTTGGGACATTCCTGCTACGGCAACATTTCAAAACGATTCCGAAAGAGTTGCACGAAGCCTCTCAAATTGCTGGTTTAAGTAAATTCGCCTTTTTCCGGCGTGTGATTTTGCCTGTCTCAAAAACGAGTCTTGTCACGCTTGGTGCATATGGCTTTTTAACGACTTGGAATATGTATTTATGGCCGTTACTTATTACGACAAATACATCTGTGCGAACCGTTCAAATCGGTTTAAAGCAATTACAGTCCCAAGAAACGGGAACTGAATGGGGGGTGGTTATGGCAGGTGTTATCGTAGTAATTATTCCGACATTATTATTGTTATTTATCGGGCAGAAGCAATTGCAGAAAGGTTTATCTCAAGGTGCTTTAAAATAATGATTACTATTATGACAAAGGGGTGCTCAGTAGGATGAAAATGTTGAAATTATCGTTCGTTTGGCTTCTTATTTTGAGTTTGGCCGTTCTCGCAGCGTGTACGAACAGTGATAGTAGTACAAAAGATGATGAGACCGAAAAGTCCAAACCTGCTACTAGCGAAGGAACAGAAACGGAAGAAAGCGATGAAAAAGTGTCCATTGAATTTTGGCATGCAATGTCCGGTACAGGACAGGAGTCACTCGATTCAATCGTCAAAGGTTTTAATGACTCACAAGATAAGTATGAAGTGGTAGCCGAATTCCAAGGTACCTATGAAGAATCGCTGACAAAGTTACGTGGTGTCGGTGGGACAAAAGACGCTCCAGCTATTACGCAAGTATTCGAAGTCGGTACAAAATACATGATCGACAGCGGATATATTGAGCCAATGCAGAAGTTCATCGACAAAGATGATTATGATTTATCTCAGCTTGAAGAGAATATTTTAAATTACTATAAAGTTGACGGTGAGCTCTATTCGATGCCATTCAACTCATCGACGCCGGTAATGGTCTATAACAAAGATGCGTTCAAGGAAGCTGGACTTGACCCTGAAAAAGCACCCGAAACGTTTTCAGAAGTAATTGATGCGGCAGCAAAACTGAAAAAGGGTGAGATGTATGGATTCTCCATGTTGACGTATGGTTGGTTCTTTGAACAGCTTGTTGCAACGCAAGGCGGATTATATGTCGATGAAGACAATGGTCGTTCAGGTGACGCAACGGAAGCGCTCTTTAACGGGCCAGAAGGACTTAATGTCTTTAGCTTCTTGGATACTATGAACAAAGCTGGTACATTCGGTAACTTCGGAACGAACTGGGATGATATTCGCGCAGCATTCGCATCTGGAAAAGTTGCTATGTACATGGATTCATCAGCAGGAGTAGCAGGAGCCATTACCAATGCGCCATTTGACGTAGGTGTTGCCTATATTCCGCATGCGGATGAAGTGAAGCGAAACGGTGTAGTTATTGGCGGTGCTTCACTTTGGATGTCCAAAGGCATCGCTGAAAAAGACCAGGAAGCGGCATGGGAGTTCATGAAATACTTAACAACGCCAGAAGTGCAGGCACAATGGCATTTGGATACAGGCTATTTCGCCATTAACCCAAAAGCTTATGATGAAGAGAACGTAAAAGAGAAGTGGGCGGAATTTCCGCAGTACAAAGTAACGGTAGATCAGTTGCAAGACACAGTGCTGGGCCTCGCGACACAAGGAGCGCTTATTTCAGTCTTCCCGGAATCACGCCAGCAGATTGTCACTGCATTGGAAGATCTTTATCAAGGAAAGGACCCACAAGAAGTACTTGATAAAGCAGCTGAAGGAACAAACCGAGCAATGGAGATTGCCAATAAAACGAAGAAATAGAACTATAGATAATAAGCCCCTATTTGAACAAAAAAAAATAGGGGCTTATTTCGTATTATTCGAAAAAGTGAGTGTAATCAGTGCGGGATATTTCGGATTCCGTGATATGCTAGAAAGTGAGTTGGCTAGCTTACTAGAACAACTTTGTCATTCCGTGTATTCGCACGGAAATGAATACAAAATAAGGGAGATGGACGAATGTCTTTATTAAAAAAGACGGGGTTGTGGATTGTTATTTTGGCACTCACATTCAGTGGGTTATTGTATACACCTCAAGCGAATGCAGCTACGAAAACGCAAGATGTGACCCGGGGTGAATATATCACAGCAATCGTTAAAGCACTTGAATTTGAATTAAGTGACGGCGAGACGCTCGAATTTACAGATGTAAATGCACAATTGGCGCCTTACGTGGAAGCCGCACAGAAAATGGGCATCATCAAAGGAGCTACTTCAACAACTTTCAAGCCGAGTCAAAAGCTGACACGTGAGCACGCATTTCTGATTGCGTCCCGGGCCATCAAGTCAGAAGAAGTTTTTTCTACTGATTTGCTTGATAAATTCAAAGACAAAAGTTCATTTAAGACAAACGAATTTGTGGAGCTTTCAAGAAGTGTCGGACTCGGGTTGTTACAAGGGTTTGAAGACGGCACGGCAAAACCTCAGAAGCTCGTAACAAAGGTACAAGTTACTAAAATTATTGATCGGTTGTTACGTGCATATAATGTGGAACCGCCAACGAATTCAGTTTCACTGCGCATTTTAGGAACATCCGATTTGCATACGAACTTTGTTAACTATGATTATTATCAGGACAAAGTATCGAATGAAGTCGGACTTGCGAAGACAGCGGTCTTAATTGAAGATGCGCGTGCAGAAAAGCCAAACAATCTCCTGTTCGATAACGGAGATTTAATCCAAGGAACGCCACTTGGTGGTTATAAAGTAACCGTAGACAAGCTAGAAAAAGGTGAACTTCATCCGGCACTGGCTGCCCTCGAGTCACTTAATTATGATGCAAGTACATTAGGCAATCATGAGTTCAACTATGGTTTGGATTATTTGGATTCGGTATTGGAGGAAGCGCCATTCCCGGTATTGAACGCCAATGTCTATGATGCAAAAACGAAGAATAATCGCTACACACCTTATGCTATTTTCGATAAAGAAGTTGTCGATGGGATAGGCGAAACGCATACGTTGAAAGTTGGCGTTATCGGTGTTGTTGCACCGGGAATCGTTCGTTGGGACCGTGCACTGCTTGACGGTAAAGTGACTGTAGAAGATGCAGCGAATACAGTTGAGAAATTCATCCCCGAGATGAAGGGGCAAGGCGCTGATATTATCGTGGTCTTGTCACACTCAGGAATGGGAGATGAAATCCATACTGTTGATGAAGATGATGTTACGTATCAAATTTCACAACTCGATGGTGTAGATGCAATTTTGACAGGTCATAACCATGCAGTATTCCCTGGAGATTTTGGGGATCTTAAAAATATTGATATGGAACAGGGAACAGTGAACGGAACACCTGTCGTGATGCCGGGTAAATTTGGTAGTCACTTGGGCGTCATTGATCTTGAACTAAAGAAATCAGGCGATCAATGGGCTGTTATCAAAGGTAAAGGTGCAGTGCGTGAAATTGATAAAAAATCAGATAAAGTTGTTCAAAAAGTAATCGATGCAGTAAAAGAAGCACATGAAGGAACAATCGAGTATGTACGCAGTCCAGTAGGTAAAACTACGGCACCAATCAATAGTTACTTTGCTCTTGTGAAAGACGATCCTTCAATTCAAATTGTAACAAATGCACAAAAATGGTTTGTTGAAGATAAGATTAAGGGCACTGAATACGAGAAACTGCCTGTCCTATCATCAGGAGCCCCATTTAAAGCAGGTGGTCGTAATGGAGCAAACTATTACACTGAAATTCCAACAGGTGAAATTGCCATTAAAAACGTGGCAGACCTTTACGTATTCGACAATACAGTGTTCGCACTTGTTATGACAGGCGCAGATGTTAAAGAATGGCTTGAAATGTCGGCAGGTCAATTTAACCAAATCGACCCGTCATCTAAAGAACAACAAAACTTAATTAACGAAGAGTTCCGTACGTATAACTTCGATGTTATCGATGGAGTCACATATGATTTTGACGTCACTCAACCTGCTAAATATGATTACGATGGAAAAACGATTAATGACTCAGCTAATCGAGTTGTCAATTTGCAGTATGATGGAAAACCGATTGATTCAAAACAAAAATTCCTCGTAGTGACGAATAACTATCGTGCAAGCGGAGATTTCCCAGGTGTACGCAATGCTACAGATTCAATCGATTACGCTTATGAAAATCGCCAGGCAATCATGGACTACATGATTGATGTAGGTACAATTGACCCATCTGCAGACAGCAACTGGGCATTCGCACCATTGAATGAAAGTATCAATGTTACATTTGAAACGTCTGGAAAAGCGAAAGAAATCATCCCACAAGGAAGCGGTATTGAATATCTGTCTCCAACTGATGAAGGTTTCGCGAAGTATTCATTGAAACAGAAATAATGTACTGAATGAAAACGTACAAAGGGAGAAAATTCCTTTGTACGTTTTTTATTGCCTAGGAAATTATCAAATTTCGTACTGGTGATAAGTTGTAACGTCGAGATTTACATCTGGTCCCCCAACCCGCAACCCCTGTATCCACGCGAATTCATGAATTTAGAACGTCTTCCTTTACCTTAAGGCCCCCAGAATTTTTCGGGTCTAGAAAGCCGCTCGCGCTTTTGTTAATTAGCGAATGGTTGGCTGAGACGGATACTGGGAAAACAATATAATTGCGAATGAAGACAACGTATTTCGCAAAGTAAACTGCGTTTAGGAGCTAGTAAATAAGTATAATTCACTGTAACAAGAAGTGGTGTTAAATTAATCTGAAAAGATAGTAGGTATATTATTCTAATTATTCCGAATTAGTATATAAGTAATGCTATTATCCGTCAATAGTTATATAATTTGAATAGGCTAAAAGATCGTGGGGGGAAATGATGAAATTTACTGTAGCGAAAAAATTATGGTTGGGATTTGCAACGATATTGACATTACTTGTCATTGTGGGGGGCCTGAGTTTATGGTCAACAATTCGGATTGGCTCAGATTATACTTTTTTATTGGATGATCGTGTAAAAAAAGTAGAATTGGTAGATGAATTCATCTTGAAACACAATCAAATCCAAGATGATGTGCGAGGTTTTATGCTTTTCAAAGACGATAAGCATTTGGAATCGC
Organism: Sporosarcina sp. FSL K6-1540; assembly: GCF_038620285.1. NCBI lineage: Bacteria > Bacillati > Bacillota > Bacilli > Caryophanales > Caryophanaceae > Sporosarcina > Sporosarcina sp. FSL K6-1540. The sequence continues at coordinate 646,684 of NZ_CP152018.1, read as the reverse complement.
GGACGGAAAATATTAACCGTTTCAACGAATTGTATCAAGAATTAACCGTCTTACTTCAGACAGGAAAACATAAGGCCTTACTGGAAGATCTTGAGGTGGCACGTACGAAATATTTAAACCTGCAAGATGAGATTGTACTGAATGTCCAAGAAGGAAAAGATCGTAAAGCGACGGAACTTGGACGAGCTTCGGCAAATGTGGGCGCTCTTGTACTGGAAAATGCTGTAATCATCAAAGCGGATCAATTTCAGGAGCAAAAGAAGACCCGTGCTGAGCTGGAAAGCTTCATGATGGGCACAATTATCTTTGTAATTGGAATTATTATTTTTGCAACGCTTCTAGGTATTGTCATTTCTACATTCATCAGCCGGGGTATCGCGCGTCCTGTTCGTGTAGTAACGGATGGGTTGAATGAAATTGCATCAGGAAACTTAACAATTGATTTACTAAAAGTTAAAAACAAAGATGAAATTGGGGATATGGCGGCTGCATTCAACAAAATGGGGACAGATGTAGCAAATATGGTACGTAAAATCAATCTTTCTGCTACACAGTTAGCGGTTCAGTCAGAAGAATTGTCCGCAAGCTCAGAAGAAAGTTTAGCATCTTCTGAAATGGTTGCTAAGACTGCTGAGAATCAGTTAATGGGCAGTGAAAAGCAACAGAGAATTATTGAACAATCTAGTTCTTCCATGGAAGAACTATCATTAGGGGTTGCAGAAATTGCGAGTAATAATGAAGAGATGTTGCAATCAACGGAAACTGTATCAAAACTTGTTACTACGGGTTCAAGTGTAGTCGGGGAAGTATCAGTTCAAATGACAACAATTCATACGACAATCCAGGAATCTTCCGTAATCATGGAGGAAATGGCGCAGCATTCAAATGAAATACAGAAAATTACGACTCTCATCACTTCTATTGCCGAGCAGACGAACTTGCTTGCACTTAATGCGGCAATCGAAGCCGCGCGTGCAGGAGAATACGGCAAAGGCTTTGCAGTTGTAGCAGAGGAAGTCCGAAAACTGGCAGAACAATCGAAGACCTCTGCTACAGAAATCGGCACAATGGTAAGCATGATCCAAAACGCGTCCAAACGGGCAGTCACTTCCATTAACGCTGGCAGTGAGCGCGTAGATATCGGTATCGCTGCAACGGAACAGTCGCGTCTGGTCTTTGAAGAAATTCAAAACGCAGTCGGCGATGTGGCAACAAAAGTCGAGACAGTATCTGCTGCAATTGAAGAAATCCAGGCGATGGCAGAAGAAGTGAGCTATGGTGCTGGTGAAATCGCCCAGCTGAGTGGCGAGGCAGCTGCGTCTGCGGGGGATACAAGCGCAGCAACAGAAGAACAGTTGGCGGTCAATGAAGAGATTTCATCTAGCGCGCAAGCACTGGCAAAACTTGCCGAAGATCTCCAAATGGAAATGAAGCATTTTAGAGTATAAATAGTAAAAAGAGCTAGTCAAAGCGAACACCAAGTCTCCGGACTCGTTGTTCGCTTTTTCTGTATATTAGTTTTGAGTATTCTTAAACTAAGTCTTTTTAGCTTGAAAAAGGAGCTTTTAGGGTATTAATAATACTATCGATAAAAAGGAGTGCTTTTAATGTCTGAAAAAAAGAAGCAAGATTCGAAAAAAGAAAATAACAATGGATTTACGGGAATGCCAGAAGAGAAGCCGTTTCCAGACTTCGAGCCAAAAACGAGTGAAGAAAAGCAAGTTGAACAATTTAAGGATAGTGCAGAAAATGGTAAGAAAGATAAGTAATATAATTAATGAGACACTCCCCCAAAGTGTCTCATTTTTCTTTACCATAGTCTTTTAATTTCTACGAAACGCTATTCAGCGCTAACTTCTGGTCTATAATGAGTTAGATAGTAGTGAAAATCTAAAATTAGCAAGACAGGGGATAGTTTAGTGAAAAGGAAAGTATTTGTGCTAATGATTATAATGTTTATTCTAAGCGGGTTTAGCCTACGTGATTATATGGGGGAGAAGTCCACTGAGATTACCGTACCTGCCGATTTTGCAGAACGTAGTATACCGGTCACGCTAGATATAAAGATTGATATGAAGACGGTAACCATTGGTATGATTGGCGATATTCTTCTTCATAATCCGCTCTATACTTACAATAATTATGATTTTGCATTTGCGGCCGTGAAAGACCGACTGACAGGTATTGATTTCTTGCTGGCTAACCAGGAGTCAATGCCTGGTGGTGTGGAGCTAGGACTATCTGGTTATCCGAGCTTTAACAGTCCAAAACATATTATCCGAGATTTGAAAAAGACCGGCGTTGACATGGTATCGATCGCGAATAATCATACAATTGACTTGAAAGAAGCAGGTCTGCGGAAAGCAATCAGCAATATTAAAGAGTATGGCATGCCCTATGTTGGCGCATATACATCTAGTGAAGACAAGGAGAAAGATCGAATTGTGGAAGTTGATGGCGTTCGGATTGGCGTTCTAAGCTATACGCACAACACGAATGGCAACCCAATTCCGCAAGGGAAAGAATATTTAGTCTCCGTCACTGAGCAGCAACAGATGCGCGAGGAAATTGTCCAACTTAGAAGCCTGGTGGACGTGTTGGTTGTTTCCATGCATTGGGGGACAGAATATCAATTAACAATATCGGAAGCGCAAGAGGAGTTTGCGGGGCTCATTGCTGATGCTGGTGCGGATATAATTTTCGGCCATCATCCACATGTGTTGCAAAAATACGATGAGGTAGAGAAAACGAAAGTGTTTTATTCACTTGGTAATTTTTATTCAGCGCAGCAGTTTGACTCGACGAATGTAGGTGGTATCGCAAGAGTTTCTGTGGATCATACGAAGTTCGCAGGGAAGCAATACATAGGAATAGGGGAGGCTGAATTTTTCCCTACTGCCGTGATAAGAGATAGCAACAGAAAGTACATTGTTGTTCCATTAAAAGATGCGGAATTGGATGGAATGTATAACGAGGGATGGGTCGAATCACAAGTAGGTCTTCCATCATTTTAATGAAAAGAAAAAGCGTTCTTGCACACTATGAGAAGTGTACAAGAACGCTTTTAGGCCAATAATTAAAAGACAGTATAATTTTTTGAACCTCGAGCAGTACCTAGACTTCAGGCGCTAACCCCTCCGAGGCTGAATGTCGCTTTTTTTATTCAGCCTTCTTCGCTTGTTTTACATTGTAAATGAAGTTCGAGACAATTTTCGCTGCATGTTCCCGTGATGTAGATTGACCAGGCATAAATTTACCGTCAGACCCAGTAGTGATTCCGAGTTCGTGAAGCATAGAGATAGCGTTCACTGCTTCCGAGCCATAGTTACCGAAATCTGCATATGGTGCTTTTGCAGCTGCTGTGTATTTTTTACCTGTGTAATTTTCATACGCGCGTTCTAGCATCAACGCGAATTGTGCACGCGTCACTTTTTCACTAGGCATGAACTTGCCGTTAACGCCTTTAATCAATCCATTTTCGTATGCTGCAACAATTTCCGCTTTTGTATCAGCAGCATAGTTTTCGATGTCGTTAAATGGTGCCGAACCATCAGCTTTCAGGTCAAGTGCGCGGACAATCCAAGAAGCAGCTTGTGCACGTGTCATTTCTTTTTCTGGACCATATGTCGCATCTGTACCTTTCAAAATTCCGCGGTAATAAAGATCTGATACGTAAGGATAAGCCCAGCTATCGTAGGCAACGTCACTATAAGGGACTTTTGCTAGGATACGGCCTTCTATTCCAGAGTTGATTGTGCCGATGGATTTCATATGATCTGCGAAATTTTCCCAGTCGGAGAAGCCTGGCTCACTGGCACGTCCATCTGCATATGCTTTTTTTAGAACTTCATAGTTGTCGCCACCTTGAGCAGTGAAGACGTTAGTTGTGATTTTATATGTTTTGTCAGCTTCTATTTCCTTGCCATCGATTGCCATTGAGATGACTCGATTGCCGATTTCAGCTGCGGGATTGAAAATCAGTTTCATTCCAGAAACGTGAAGGAAGCCACCATCCTCCTCTGGGTACTTCTCGACAGATCTTTCAAAAACAGATTTCAATTCTGCACCGCTTAGTTCCATCAATGCAAGTGTATTACCAAATGGCAGTACAGAAATTGCCTGGCCGTATGTAATCGGACCTTGTGGAATTGAAGTCCGGATACCGCCGCCATTTTGGAATGCGATAACAGTCGAAGGATCGATTTCTTTCGCCTTAGCGAGCATACCGTCCGTGATGATATTCCCTAGATTGGTTTCACCTGCACGAACACCGCCAAGATCACGGAGACCGCTAAGGAATACGCCAGCCGTGGCGCCAGTTGGTTTTTCCATAGTCTCTTTTACTTTATCAGAAAAAGGTTTAATAAGTTCTGCTGCGCCTGCGTCAACTGCGGCATTTTCACCGCCGACAGCATGAAGGACACCGCTATAATCTTTAATGACACCTTTATCATCGAATGTGATGTCAAGTTGACCTAAGAATTTATTGTACTCATTCGCTTGAACGATAAGCACAGGTTCAGTATCCTTATTAACTACGAAAGGTTCGTCAAGTTTAACATGCGTGTGCCCCCCGACGATAATGTCGATACCTGGCACGTTTTTAGCAAGAAGAAGATCGTTGTCGACATTGTCAGAGTCATTATATCCTATATGAGTAAGCGCAATAATTTTGTTCACACCGGCTTTTTCAAATGCAGCAACCGCTTCTTTCGCTTCCACAATATAGTTCGTAAATATCACTTTTTCAGGGCTCGAAATGTCTTTTGTTTCTTCAGTCGTTAGTCCGAAAATACCGACTTTCTCACCATTCACTTCTTTAATAATTCCGTTATAGATTTTACCGTCTTCGGCTTTTGCTTCGACTGTTTTAGATTGAAGACCATCGAAAAGCGGGTCTGCCGAGAAATCAGTATTCGCACTAATGAATGGGAATTTCGCACCTTTGATGAAATCTACTAGCGCTTTGTGCCCTTCTGCAGAGGAGCCAAGGTCGAACTCGTGGTTGCCGAATGTCATGGCATCGTACCCAAGATAATTCATAACAGCGAGGTCAGCTTGTCCTTCAAATTCGTTGAAGTAAAGTGTTCCAGAAAAAACATCGCCTGCATCAAGCAGGACATTGTAAGGCTTTTCTTCACGAATTTTTTTGACGAGTGCTGCACGTTCCGCAGTCGTAGCAAGGTTTGCGTGCGTGTCATTCGTGTGGAGAACCGTCATCGAGAAGTCCCCAGTTGCAGCAACGGGTGTTTCGGCAGCCATGACAGGTGTAATAGCAATTGAGCTTAATAGAAGCATAGCTGCTGTAGCACTTTTAGAGTATTTAATAGACAAAGTACAACCCTCTTTTCCTTTTTTTATACTATTTTATCATCATATAAATATATGAACTAATGACGAAATAGTCTGTAATCCAATTGTACCATTAGGCTCAGTAATGGACAAAACAATTTTGTGTAAATTCACAAAAAAATACCGAAGAGAGTAGTTTCACTCTCTTCGGTATATATTATTATTGAGCTGAATAGTATTGTACTAGACCTTGATAGATTGATTCAGCATATATTTCCAGATAGGCATCACTCGTCAGCTTTTTAAAGTCATCTGCATTTGAGATGAAAGCAAGCTCGACGAGGACAGCTGCGATATTGTTGTTCTTAATGACATAAAAACGATTGTCTTTCACACCGCGGTTAACCATATTTGCTCTTTTAACAATATTATTTTGAATGTAAGTTGCTAAAGATTTACTTTCTACTGAGTTAGCATTCGAAGATGAGTCGAAGTACGTTTCAGTTCCTTTTGCTGATGTCGCGGCGGCTGAATTTACGTGAATCGATACAAATGTTTCGGCAAAATTTTTCTTGGCGAATTCAGTGCGTTGTTCAAGTGAAAGGAACGTGTCATTTGAACGTGTCATAATTACTTTTGCGCCTGCTTTTTTCAATTTTGCTTCTACAAGTTTACCAACTTTTAACGTGATGGTTTTTTCTGATACCTTATTTTTTGATGCACCGGGATCATGTGCTCCGTGACCCGGGTCTAAGATGATGATGCGATTAGCAAGTGGATTGCCTTTTTGGTTGAGTAGTTTTAAATATGTTTTACTAACGAACCCTGTTTTAGAATTCACACGAATTTTTGCCCAGTTACCATCGAGTGATAGCACTTCAACTTTTTGCCCTAGTGTTAACGCAGCGATAACAGGGGAGCTAGTGCCAGCAGCTTGTCGCATGTTTAGGCTTTTCACCGTTACTTTTCCGATTAGGTCGCCAGTCACGCTGGGTTCTTCAGGAATTGTCGGTTTTTCAGGTGTAACAACATTGTCATCGGGTGTTTCCGTTCCAGCTTCTACAGTATATTTACCGTTGATATAGCCTTCACCGTCATCCAGAAGAATTAGTAACCAGTCTCCTGTTTTACCGACAACTTCAACGATATCTTTATTATTTAGCTGTGCAACGATATTCCCATTCACTGATGGAAGTGAGCGTACGTTCAGCGTTTCTCCACTTGTTGCCACTCTTGCAAAATACGTACTTGAAGTTTGATCTGGTAGTTTAACGGGTAAAGCATACTTATCATTCATTGCGCGAGCTAGGAATAGAGAGAACTGTGAACGAGTTAAGAAATCGTTAGGCAGGAACTTTCCAGCATCACCTTTTGTTACTCCAGCATAATAAAGTCCATTGATACGTTCAGCGTATTGATGACTCTTCATATCTGTAAGCATCATTGGTTTTTCAGTTGAAATCTTTTCTGAAAGATTGAAAGCAACCGCGAGTGCATTACCCATCTCGCCACGCTTTAAGTTTTCGTTTGGTTTGAAGCTTCCGTTAGATTCCGCTTTAAAATAGCCAAGTGAAACGGCGCGGCTTATATACTCATATTGCTCGGTACCAGGCTTAACGTCTTTGAACTGTAAAGACGGGGCAGGGATGTTCTGCTTTTTTGCAGCAATGACCAGCATTTTAGCGGCCTGGGCACGTGTTAAGTTATTACCCGGTTTAAATTTTGAAACCCCATTTTCTAAGTATCCTTTAATAATATCAAGATCAGCTATGTAATTGACCTGTTCATAGTATTCCTTATCAGTTGTTACGTCCGTGAATTGAGTTTTAGCGAAAGATTGTCCCGGGACCATGGAAACGAGTGTGAAAATCATCATTACCACTGCTGCCCACTTAATTGTTTTCATTGTGTCCTCCCTTGTATTACTAGAGTTGTAGATTCATTTTAACAGTGATGTCCAATTATTGCTATACTAATAAATAACTATAATTGAATTTTTATATAAAAAAACCGAATGTTCCTTTAAGTGGAACATCCGGTGAATGAGAAATTAATTAGTGAGACGATCAGTGAACTTCTTGAACTGACTTGCAGTAACTTTATCGCTTAGACCGTAATTACCATCACCATAACCGGTCGTAATTTCATTGTGATAAAGAATGTTAATATATTCACTTGCCCAATGATCTTTTGGAACATCTTTGAAGGAAGTAACTGTAGATCCTTTAAGATCAAATGCTTCTACAAGTACTTTAGCAAGTTGTGCACGTGTCATTTCACCACTAGGATCAAATTTGCCGTCATTTCCTGAGAAGATACCTGCATCTGATACTGCAATGATAGCATCAAGTTGTGGGTGATTTGTAGCTACGTCAGAAAAAGAAGATTTAGTGCTCGTTTTTTTCAAGCCGAGTTCATCGACAAGTGTTTGTGCAATTTCAGCACGAGAAGCGTATGTAACTGCTTTTTTAACTGCTGTTGGTACGTCAGCCGATGCGACGAGAGAACCTGGTGTGAAATCATTCACTCGTTTAGCGCCGATATAACGGCTACCCCAGTAGGCAGGGTCGTTTATGGAAGAAATCATGACACCCTTGCTTGTAGACGAATGGATGAATTGACCGGACCCAATGTAAATTCCATTATGTGAAACTCCACTGCCGCTTGTATTGAAGAATACAATGTCGCCTGTTTTTAACTCGCTTTTTGCAACAGATGTTCCCATAGCATACTGTTGGCTAGCCGTTCTAGGAATGGAAATTCCTTGTTGTTTAAATACATATTGCGTATATCCTGAGCAGTCGAAACCGGAGGTGGTTGTCCCTCCATATGAATAAGGTGTACCTATATATGATCGAGCTGTGTTTACGAGATTAGTTGCAGAATCTGCTGAAGCCATGGACGGGATGGACGTTGAAAATAGTATGCTTGCAAAAATTAATAATAAAAAACGTTTCATTCTTTTCTCAATTTCCCCTTTCGCACATATAATAGCGTGTGCTTTATCTTTCAACATCTTAGCATAGCTAAACCTTTAATTCGGTTACAGTTACATTACAATAGCATTACAAGGCTAGTATTATACTCATAAGTAGTCTTAAAACACCATTTGACGGGATTCTATTCTATCAAATGGTGTTTTTGTTGTGGTTAGTAAATAGTGTTGGATTGCGGTATTGGCTGTCAAGAGGTCGAATGTAAGATGATATGCTATAATTATTGAATCTAAATAAAGGTCTAGCTCGTTAGGTTATTGAAAGATGGGGTTGAGAAATGAAATGAGAAAAATAGTCGTATTCAGCAATATGTATCCGTCAATGCAACATCCAACATACGGTATTTTTGTGAAAAATCAGGTTGGCCTTCTTCAGTCTGCTGGTCTTGATGTCGATGTGGTTGCTATTCAGAATCCTGGAAAAGGGAAAATACAGGCATTGAAAAAATACATGACATGGTTTTTCCGTTCTGTTTTATACATGATGAAAAATCGTAAGAAATTATCCTTAACACATGCGCATTATGCATTTCCAACAGGAATTATTTCATTGATTGGGAAAAAGATGTTTGGTATTCCTTACGTTGTGACTGTTCATGGTGGAGATATCGATAAAATGGCTGCGAGGAGTCAGCGCATTGCCGATATGACAAAAAACATTTTACGACAAGCGGAATCGGTCATCGTTGTTGGCGACAAACTTCGGGAAGATGTGATAAATAACTTCGATGTTCCGGAAGCGAATGTTCATGTCATGAGTATGGGTGTCGATACATCCATTTTTAACTATGTAGCTAAAGTAGAGGCGAGGGAAAAACTATCTCTTCCTATAGAAGAGAAAATATTGATCTTTGTCGGAAATGTGATTCAAGCAAAAGGCCTTCTTGAACTTGTCGAAGCGTTTGATTCACTGAAAATGTCGTTTCCTGATAGTTCGTTGTACGTAATTGGTTCGCAGAAAGACGGTCAATTTGTTGAGGAGTTACGGTCGTTCATACGAGAAAAGGATGTTGAAGACATTCATTTCAAAGAACCTCTTGGTCAAGCGGATTTGGCACTATGGATGTCGGCGGCTGATGCGCTTGTACTTCCTTCCTATCATGAAGGGTTCGGATTGGTTGCGCTCGAAGCAATGTCGGCTGGAACGAAGGTTGTCGCAACGGACGTTGGAGGGCTTTCTTATTTGTTGAAAGACCGGGCAGGTATTTTGGTTGAACCGAAAAATCCGGATTCATTGGCGAAAGGTTTATGGAGTGCGCTCGATGAGAATTCTAATGTCATTGATGAAACAGTAGTGCAGGCAAAAATCTCACAACATTCATATGAGACGATTTTAGAGGACTTATTGTCGATTTATCGTTCAGCCGAGAAAGGTCAGGTTGATCATAGTGAGTAAAATGATGAAAATTATCGGCGGAGTTGCGATTATTAACATTGTTGCGAGGCTGTTTGGGTTTGCAAGGGAAATGGCGATTAGTAATCAATACGGTGCTTCGGCAACTGCGGATGCGATTATTACAGCCTATACTATCCCGAATTTCATTTACCTAGTGGTTGGAGGTGCGTTGACGACAGCGTTCATATCTGTCTACCATTCTACAAGGACGGATAAAGCATTGTTCGTGCGAAAATCATTTACGACGGTTCTTGTAGCAGCAGTTGCGATTACGGCCATATTGATGATCTTTACAGATTCTATCTTGCATTTGTTTTTCAAAGATATGACTGCTGAAAAATTTGCGCTGACGCGAACTCTTTACCTTTGGATGATGCCGTCTTCTATTATTCTGGTGTTATCGACATGGATGAGTGGAGTAATGAACGTCAACGGTAAATTTAACTTGTCCAGTTTAGCAGTCCTTCTATATAATGCGTCTTTTGTCGGAATCGCTCTTGTTCTAACAAGTTATTTTGGTCCTGAATCGTATGGGATTGGTGCACTGGTTGGTGCGTTATTAATGGGTGTGTTCTTATATGTGGGACTTCGAAAATCAAAACTCTATTCTTTGAAGCCTTCATTTGCCATGTCTGTTGATACGAAACGTTTATGGGTGATTGCATTGCCAATTTTGTTCGGTGGTGCATCACTACAATTTTATGCTGTTATTCACAGAATTGTAGCTGGCGAGTTTGGTGACGGGACAATTGCGGCGGTCAACTATGCCTCTAAATTAACTGGCTTTCCGCAAGCGATAATGATGACTGCCGTAACAACCGTAATCTATCCTCTCCTCAGTAAAAAAGAGGGTGAAGGGGATATGGATACAATTCGTGCCCTCTATAAAAAAGGGATGCTTTATTTAGTTGCTTTGCTTGTGCCGGCAACTATGATAGCTTACTTTTTTGCAGATCCACTTGTCCGTCTTGTCTTCGGATATGGAGAAATGACGGAGAAGGATATACTGCTAACGGTATCGCTTTTCCGTGTATTTACACTGTCGATGTTTTTCCTTGCTGCAAACACGTATATTACTCGATTCTATTACGCAAAAGCCAATTCGATGGTGCCTGTCATATTCAGTTTGATAAGTGTCTTTGCGATTAATCTCGGAGTTATTTATTTGATGATTGACTCGCACGGTGCTTCAGCAATTGCATACGGTACGGTCATTAGTGCCGCGGTGAACTTCGTGATGCTCGCTATTTATGCGAGAGTGAAATGGAAATTATAATTTAATAGAGTGACGGAGTTGCCCTGGGATATTTGGGGCAACTTTTTTATTGGTTTTGAGAGAGAGCAATCGATATATGCGTTGACCCGATCATAACGGCGTGCTAACCGAGCATATATGTTGCTACCCCGATCATATATTCCGCTAACCGGTCATATATGGAGCTGAACCAATCATAACGGAGTGCTAACCGAGCATATATAGCGTTGAACCAATCATACCGGTCTGTTACCCGATCATAACTATCTCCAGCACCCCCTTTATATTTTCTAGAAAATAGGTTATTCTGAAAGATGTGAAGTATTTAATAATATAACGGTGAGACATAGAATGATTGGAGTGTTTTAATTGGTAATCAAAGAGCAAATTGGAAAATGGTTTGAACATTTTCATGCCTATCCAGAAGTGAGTTGGAAAGAAGTAGAGACAACTGCAAAACTAGCAGAAATATTAACTGAAATGAATGTAAAACATCATACATTTGACGATGTAACGGGTGTTGTCGCGGAAATCGGTGAAGGCAATCGTATTATCGCGGTACGCGCCGACATTGACGCATTGTGGCAGGAAGTCGGGGGTGTCTATAAGGCGAATCATTCTTGTGGGCATGATGCGAATATATCCATGGTGTTAGGTGCGCTTAGTTATTTGCAACAGGAGGAACTGGGCAGCCGAATCCGATTTATTTTCCAACCAGCAGAAGAAAAGGGCAATGGTGCAAACTCGATGATTGAGCGAGGAGCGGTCGACGACGTTTCATATTTGTTTGGTGTGCATTTGCGTCCACAGGAAGAAATTCCATATGGAAAAGTGACACCGGCAATTCATCACGGGGCGGCTGTATTCCTTGAGGGCAAAATCATTGGCGACGATGCGCATGGTGCACGTCCTCAGCAAGGAAACAATGCACTCGATCCGTTATTTGCGATTGCCCAGTTTGTGAAAACAATCCATTTTTCACCTTACGAAGCGTACTCAGCAAAACTGACAAAAGTGCAGGCAGGCGGAGATAGTCTTAATATCATTCCGGGAACTGCAACGTTTGCAATCGATGCTAGAGCACAATCGAATGTGGTGTTGGGAGAGCTGAAGGAACGTATTTCCCGGGGAATCCAAGCAATTGGACAGATGCACGGCGTGGAAATTGAATTGGCATGGAGTGACTATACACCGGCTGCAGAAGTGTCTGAAGAAGCTACAACTGTTGCACGTGAAGCTATCTTGGCAACAGTTGGGGAAGAGGGATATGCATCTGACATTATTACATCGGGCAGTGATGATTTCCATTTCTATACGATTCATAATCCGAACTTAAAAGCCGCAATGATTGGCATCGGAGCAGATCTTAGTCCGGGGCTTCATCATCCAGATATGACGTTCAACAAAGAAGCGCTTGATATTGGAGCGCGTGTATTGGCGGAAACGTTAAAAAAAGCATCGTATTTGAATAACTAAAAAGACTTTCTTGCACTGTGCCAATTGCGGCAGTGTAAGAAGGTCTTTTTAGTTTGTAATATGTTAATAGTTCATAAAGATACTGGTAGTTAACTATATTAAAATAGTGTTGACTAATTAAAATAATAACCCTATTCTGACTATAGAGATAATTGTATACAGTCGACGGAAAGAGGAATTAGCTTATGACAAAAATTGAGATTAAGAAATCAACTTTAAAATCGCAAGTTTATGAGTATTTAAAAGAAGATATTATTCTCGGGCGCATTAAACCGGGGGAAAGGCTCATAGAAGAAAAAGTTGCTGAAGAACTGCAAGTGAGTCGAAGTCCAATTCGAGAAGCCGTTAGGATGCTCGAAAAAGATGGTCTGTTGTCTGTCAACAAATCAGGTGGAGTTACAGTTGTAGAACCTTCAATTGAAGATTTCAGATACTTGTATGAATGCAGGGTTGAGATGGAGTCACTCGCCGCCTATTACGCGGCAGAGAGGCGCTCATCGGAACAGTTAGAAGAAATCCGTATGAATATATTGAAAATGGAGAAAGTAACGTCCCATAATTCCTTGAAAAATGTGCATGATGTTAACGTCAGTTTTCATGAATCAATCGTCCGTGCAAGTGGTAACCCATTTCTTATCTCAATGACTTCGCAATTAAGAGGTGTGAACAGTTTTTATCGGAAAGCTATACTTGAATTCGATCCGAAGCGCGTGGTAGATGCAAGTGCGGAGCATCGACAAATTTACCAAGCAATTGTTGACCAAGATAACATAAGTGCTAGAAAACTGATGAAACAACATATTGAAGACGATTATACATTATTTATGAAGTCAGCTATGCAATAGTAGGAGGTTCAAAAAATGACTAGAAAACCATTAGATGGAATTAGAATTCTGGAATTAGGAAATATAGTTGCAGCACCATTTGCAGGGAAAATACTTGCAGAGTTTGGAGCGGAAGTAATTAAGGTGGAAGAACCAACGAATGGTGATCCACTTCGGAATTGGCGTGTTATGGATAAGGATACGTCAGTCTGGTGGTACGTCCAAGGTAGAAATAAAAAGTCAATCACTGTAAACATGCGAGAAAAACAGGGACAGGACATCGTGAAAACCCTTATCGGAAAAGTGGATGTAGTTCTCGAAAACTTCAAACCGGGTACGTTGGAAAAATGGGGACTTGGATTCGAGGAAATGCAGAAAATCAATCCATCCATTATCCTTACACGTATTTCAGGATACGGACAAACGGGACCATATAAAGAAAAGCCAGGGTTCGGTAGTGTCGCAGAAGCGATTGGAGGTCTCCGGTATTTGACGGGGTATCCGGAACTTCCGCCTGTTCGTGTTGGCATTGCACTTGGTGATATGGTGGCTGGTTTGTATGCAGTTATAGGTACGCTAATGTCACTGCGGGCGAGGGATGAAGATTCTGAAAAGAAAGGGCAAGTTGTAGACGTAGCATTATATGAATCTGTTTTTAGTTTACTTGAAGGAATTCTTCCGGAATACGATCTTACCGGACATGTTCGGGAGAGAACAGGCACTACGTTGCCAGGCATCGCGCCGTCCAATACGTATTTATGTGCTGATGGAAAACACGTAGTGATTGGCGGAAACGGAGATAAGATATTTCAGCGGCTCATGACTGCCATTGGAAGGGAAGACCTTGCCAACGATTCTAACTACGGATCCAATCAAGGACGTGCGGACGATGTAACGTTCATTGATGAGACAATCGAAGAATGGACGAAACAGCACTCGCTAAAAGAAGTGCAAAGAATACTGGATGAAGTGTCAGTGCCTGTAGGACCTATTTATGGAATCCAAGAAATTGTTGAGGATGAACATTATAAAGCTCGTGACATGTTGTGTGAAGTTGAGTTGCCGAATGGAGGAAAAGTTTTAGTACCTGGAATCGTACCGAAATTGTCTGGTACACCAGGTGGAATTGAGTGGAACGGACCAACTCTTGGGGAACACAACGAAGAGATATATACGGAATTCATGAAATTCTCTATTGAAGACTTTAAAAGACTAAAAGAGCAGGGAGTCGTTTAAATGCCGGATGTAACAATAATTGACGTCAGTCCGCGAGACGGTTTACAAAATGATCCGAAGTCTGTATCGACGGAGGAAAAAGCGACTCTTGTACAAATGCTGGTTGAATCCGGAGTTTCAAAAGTCGAAGTAACATCATTTGTTCGCCCAGAAAAAGTTCCGCAAATGGCCGATGCGTCTGCTGTCATAAAGGCAGTATCTTCATTTAAAGGATTAGAACCGATTGCACTTATACCGAATTTAAAAGGGTATGAGCGTGCACGAATCCATCAGCTTTCGGAGATTAACTGGGTGAGTTCCGCAACAGAGACATTCAATAACAAAAATATAGGCATGTCGATAGAGGACAATTTGGATCAGTTTAAGACTGTTGTTAAACAAGCAAAAAGTGATGGAGTAAAAACCTGTTTTTCTATTGCGGTCAGTTTCGGTTGTCCGTATGAAGGAGATGTCTCGGAAGAGCAGGTACTTGCCCTTGTCCAGAAGGCTAAAGAGGCAGGAGCGGATCGCATTAGTATTGCGGATACAATCGGTATCGCCACTCCGGATCAAGTAGAACGTTTAATGGGGAAAGTATTACAGATAGCAAGCGATACACCGGTTGCTATCCACTTGCATGATACAAGAGGGCTCGGTTCGGCCAACGCATACTCAGCTTATCAAGCGGGAATAAGAATATTTGAAACTGCTGCAAGCGGGATTGGTGGATGTCCGTTTGCGCCAGGGGCGGCGGGAAATTTGGCTACTGAGGATCTCGTGTACTTATTTGAAAGAATGAATATTGACACAGGCGTGGATTTTGAGAAATTGTTGGATGCTGCGGATTATGCCGCGAGTTTGTCTTCAAAAAAACCGTTGGGACGTATCAGACACGTTGAAAGAAAAAAGATAAGGGGATGAGAAGATGAAGAAGTGGATGTCAATCATGATTTATTCAATTATTACTGTGTTACTGTTATCGGCATGTAGTGAGTCCGGTAATGAAGCAAACGAAGTCGATGCGGCTACGAAAGGGGATGGATTCGAAGCTACGACAATCCGTCTTGCTTATAACTTGCCCCAGGATCACCATATTTCTATAGGGATTGAAAAGTTTGCAAAAGATGTAACTGAAAAATCGGATGGCAAAGTAGATGTGCAGGTATACCCGGCTGGCCAATTATTAAGTGATAAGGATATGAATCAGTCCTTATTGTCAGGCGGAGTCGAAATGGTCGTGAATTCCTCGACTTTATGGGCATCAACCGTTCCTGCAATGGGGATATTCGACGTTCCTTACGTCTTTAATGATTATTCGGCAGTAGGCGAAGCCGTGAACAGTGAATTTGGAGATAAGTTACGAGGTGCAATGGAAGAAAAAGGCGCGAAAGTGTTAATGTTTGCTGACTATGGTTACGTCCAGTTTGCAAATAATAAACGTCCATTAAAATCACCGGCTGACTTTAAAGGACTGAAAATTAGAAGTATTGGTGATTTGCCATCCGAACTGATAAAAGCTTATGGCGCATCTCCTGTGTTTATGGGTGGCGGAGAAGTGTACATGGCTCTTCAACGCGACACAGTTGACGGTGCAACATCAGGTACTACCGCAATGTTACAGCGTAAATATGATGAAGTAACAAAGTATTTGACAATTAATAATTACGCATACCTCGAATTCTTATTGGCAGTCAATAAAGATTATTGGGATAGTTTACCTGAAAAGACGCAAGCATTAATTGAAGAAACTGCAAAGGAAACTGAAGTTTGGATTCGTGAGCAAGCAGAAAAGGAAGATTCTAAATCAGCTAAAGCGCTAGAAGAGAAGGGGATGGAAGTCTACGTCGTTCCGGAAGAAGATTTGGCGGAATGGAAAGAAGCTGCAGACCCGGTACGGGAAGCATTCACGAAACACACGGGGGATTTGGGTAAAGAGTTGCTTGAAATGACAGATAAGAAATAAAAGTACTCTTATTTAAAGGAGGAAAGTGCTTGTGAAAAGGATTTACAACTTTTTTGATCATTTAATTAGATGGGGAGCGTATATTGCCGGGATTTTAATTCTTATTACGACGGTAATGACATTTTATGAAGTAATTTCACGATCGTTTTTTCATAAGCCGACCTCATGGGCAACAGAATTATCAATATATGGAATAATAGGAAGCTGTTTTTTGGGAAGTGCCTTTGCAGTTAGGACCTATTCTCATATAACAGTAGATTTATTGATTAACAATGTGAATGACCGCATGAAAACGGTTCTAGCATATATTTCAAACGCATTAGGATTAGTATTTAGCGTGATTTTTACATTGTATAGCTTTTTCCACGTTGCGAAAACATTCGAACTGGGAGTGACATCTGCATCCTTACTGCGTGTCCCTATGTACCTACCGGAGTTATTTCTCCCGGTAGGAGGGACGCTGCTATGTATTGCATTTATCATGCAAATTATTGATGGCGGCATACATAAAGGGGGGGAGAACATATGAGTTTCTTTTTTACTGGAGGAATGGGTATCCTTCTAGTGCTCGGTCTTCCCGTCGCATTCACCCTTGGATTATTAGCGGTAGCGGGCATGTTTTTCTTTAACGGAGGCACATTCGCTTTTATGCAAGTCCCTATAATCGCCTATAAGTCGTTGGATGACTTTACGCTAACAGCGCTTCCTATGTACGTATTAATGAGCCAAGTATTGGTGATTAGTGGTGTCGGGCGGGATTTATACGAAATGGCAAGTAGATGGTTCCGTCATTTTCCTGGAGGACTCGCAATTGCAACGCTCTTCTGTTGTACGATTTTTTCCGCGATATCCGGCTCAAGTGTCGCAACCGCGGTAACTGTAGGGTCCGTTGCGCTTCCTGAAATGGTGAGGAGAGGCTATAATAAGCGCCATGTATTAGGACTGCTTGCAGCAGGTGGAACACTAGGTATTTTGATTCCACCAAGTATTCCGATGATAATCTATGGATCAGTAACTGGTGAATCCGTTGGAAAACTTTTCATCGCGGGAATCATTCCGGGAATTATTTTAACGATAGCATTTATGATCTTTTCTGCCTATCAAACGAGACATATTAAAGATGTGCCTGCTACATGGGGGGAACGGCTTGAGGCATCGAGGAAAGCGATATGGGGACTATTGTTGCCTGTCGTCATTATCGGCGGAATTTATGCAGGTATTTTTACACCGACAGAAGCAGCCGCAGTGGGCGTCGTTTTCAGTTTCGCAATTGCTGCGTTTGTTTATAAAAATTTGACGATTAGTAACTTAAAAGAAATCATGTTAGCAACAGTAAAAACAAACACGATGATTTTATTTATCATAATCGGTGCTATGCTCTTAGGATTTATCCTAACGATTTTACAAATACCACAAACGATTGTGAGTTTTGCAACGTCTCAGGATATTAACCCGTGGATAATCTTTATTTTGATCAATATCGTTTTGTTGATTTTGGGAATGTTTCTCGAGACGGTTTCGATTCTTGTTATTACATTGCCGATTCTTTACCCAATCATCATTGCACTCGGTTTCGATCCAATCTGGTTTGCAATCATTATGGTGATTAATATGGAACTGGCATTGATATCTCCTCCAGTAGGGTTGAATCTGTTCGTTTTAAAAGGGTTGGATAAATCGAATACGATTAGTGAAATCGTTAAAGGTGTCATACCCTACGCTGTTATTATGCTAGTCTTCATGGTCGTCCTATCATTTTTCCCTGAAATTGCGACAGTACTCGTCAATAATGTAGAGTAGAAAATATAAGAAGAACCGTCATCTGAGCATTTATGTGCTTGGTTGACGTTTTTTTGTTGGCGATTTATCTGAATTTAAAGATTTGCACTCAAAGTCATATAAACCCATATATGGATTGATGACAATATGAATATTTCAAACGGCTGTTACGTAAAATGAACTTAGCAATCTACGGGTCTAACATCTAATTTGAAAAAGTCCACAAGTTAAATAGAAATTAAACAAGGAGGTTATAAGGTGAGGAAGAAAAAAGTACATGTATTATTTTTCTTGGCTATTGGAATGGTACTAGTCTTATCTGCATGCGGCGGGGGAAGTAAAAATATTGCCATAGGACCAGCGGCGAGTGAAACGAATAATGTGGCGAAGTTGATTCTGCAGGCATATGGGCTTGAAGATGGAGACTATAAGGCATACCAAGAAGGCTTTGGAGATGCAGCGGACGGTGTTCAAGATGGAAATATCGATGTTTCGATTGGTATTCTTGGGCTACCGGCTGCAAGTATTGAAAGCCTCCAAGCATCTGCAGGCGATGTAAAAATGCTTGGACTGTCGGATAAAGCGATTGAACATATTGAAAAGAATTCAGGTTATCGACGACTTACAATCCCAAAAGAAACGTATGATTTTCTTACGGAAGATATTGAAACTGTGACTGCATACGCGATTCTGATGGGGAGCACGGATACGATTGATGAGGAACTAGGATATGAGATTGCGAAAAGTATGATTGAGAATGCTAGCGAAAATACACATGCTCAAGCGCAACAAATGACATTGGAAAATGCACTGCGCGGGGCGGAAGGGCTTTTAATCCATCCGGGAGCGAAAAGATATTACGAAGAACAAGGGCTAACGGTTGAAAATGAAGTTGCGGAACTTACTGCTGATGCAACGAAGCGAAAGAAAGAATTTATACTTGGAACAGGTAGTCAGGGCGGAACATATTATCCTCTTGGTGGCGAGATGGCCAACCTCTGGAACAAATATATCGATGGCATGCATGTAACGAATACCGAAACGGGTGCTTCGGTGGAGAATTTATCCACAATCCGTGATGGACATATGGATCTTGGTATGTCTGTACATGTTCCGGCACTGCAAGCATTGAACGGGGAAGCTGAGTTTGAAGGGCACGAAGTTAAGAATGCGGCTTTCATCGGCCATATCTACCCTGAAGTTATTCAGATTGTCACAAGAGAAAAGACTAAAATCAAAAATCTTGGCGATTTGAAATGAATTATAGAGACGCGTAATTAAATAGGAAGGGAGTACGCCAATTGAAAGCCACCCAGCAGAATGATGCACAAGAAATCCTAGAGAAGTATGATAAAGAAAATCAGTTTCGCACTCAAATTGGGAAATGGGCATGGGCCGTAACATTTCTTGGCGTTGCACTCACTTTTTTTCATCTATATACGGGCTATTTTGGTACGCTCCCTTCCCAAAAACAAGGGGCGGTACATCTTGGTACTGCTTTAGGGATTATTTATCTTCTCTATCCTGCAAAAAAGGAATGGAGAAATACGCATAAAAAAGTTCCATGGTACGATGTTACGCTAGCTTTTACTGCGATGTATGTGACCTACCATAAAATCATTTTCTTCGATTCGATATTGCAAAGTCGAGTTTCTGGCTATAGTACAATTGACATCATCATTTCCATTCTAGGGATCGCTTTGGTTCTCGAGGCAACAAGGAGGACAGTTGGTTTGCCGATTGTCATTGTAGCAGGTGTGGCTATTATCTATACGCTTGTAGGGAAGTATATCCCGACGCAGATTCTTTCTCATCCTGGATTTTCAATGGATCGGATAACGACAAATCTATGGTACAGAGAGAGTGGCATCTTCGGGACGCCCATACAGATTTCGGCAAAGTTCATTTATCTCTTTCTATTTTTCGGTGTTATTCTTGTTCATACACCAATTGGTAAGTTTTTTAATGACATCGCCTTCGCTTTAACTGGACGATTTACGGGCGGGACTGCCAAGGCTGCGGTTGTGGCAAGTGCGTTGCAAGGGACAGTTTCGGGCAGTTCAGTTGGAAATACAGTCGCCTCGGGATCATTCACGATTCCGATGATGAAAAAAGCTGGTTTCACACCGGAATTTGCAGGGGCCACAGAAGCTGCGGCTTCTACTGGTGGACAGATTATGCCGCCTATGATGGGGGCGGCGGCATTTATAATGATGGAATACTTAGGTGTTTCATACGCCACCATCATGTTAGCGGCAGTTGTTCCAGCGATCCTTTATTTCACGGGTATATTCATAGGAACACATTTCGAAGCGAAGAAATTAAAAATTATTGGATTGCCGAAATCCGAATTGCCTCGATTCAAGGATTTACTTATTAGAGACGGTTATATGCTGATTCCTCTTTTCGTTATTATCGGGACCATCATGTCAGGCTTCACGCCACAACGGGCAGCACTCTTTGGCATTTTATCTGCTTACCTTGTTTCGCTCGTTCGGAAGGATTCTAGGATGAATATACGCCAAATCGTCAATGTCCTTGAACAGGGGGCAAGGGTTGCTTTGCCGGTTATCGCCGCGGTGGCGACTGCAGGAATAATAGCAGGAGTCGTCAGTATTACAGGACTTGGAGCGAAATTTGCTTCTGGCATTATCGCGTTATCAAGTGGTCACTTGATCCTTGCGCTCTTTTTCACGATGATTGCCTGTATCATACTTGGGATGGGGCTTCCAACAACTGCGAACTATGTTGTAACAGCAACAATTGCTGCACCTGCATTGATTAATGATTTCATGGTGGCTCCACTTGCTGCACATATGTTTGTGTTCTACTTTGGTATTGTTGCCGATATCACGCCGCCTGTTTGCCTAGCCGCCTATGCAGGGGCGGGAATAGCAAAAGCCAATCCGTTTAAAACAGGGGTTACTGCGGTGAAACTGGCGATTGCGGCATTCATCATTCCGTATATATTCATTTACAATCCGATGCTGGTTCTTGTAGATGTGGTCGTATGGAAATTGATTATTGGAGTTCTAGCCGCCGTTTTAGGAATGATTGGCGTAAGTAGTGCTGTCATTGGTTTTTTCATCCGTAACTCCAAAATTTGGGAGCGGCTTGTATTACTCGGTGCTGGGTTAATGTTAATAATTCCTGAATTTTTATCTAGCGGAATTGGACTCGTGTTGATTAGCATCATCTGGTTTATTCAGATGAAAAGACCTGAGGAAGGGGGGAGTACAAAAGTGCTCGCTTAGTAGTGTGAATCTCAAAAAGAAGGCTACCCATAGCGGGGAGCCTTCTCTTTAGGTGTAGATAAATATGCTTTAGTTCACATGGAAAATGTTTTTCCAATTGTGTCATACAATTCGTGATAGCTTCGGTGAACGGGAAATTACGAGGCAACGCAAAATCATCGCTCCAATAAAACTTGTTAACACATTTTATACACTTTATACAAGGAATCTTACACCTTACTACATGAATACTCTGAAATTAATCTTTAATAGTCATTAAGAGTTATAAATTTTTATTAGCACCTTTGTCATAGAGCTCCTTAGTTGTTTGGGTCTGAAATTGTTTAATTCTTAGTTAGAGCCCTGTGATACCAAGGTAGTTATTATTAAGTTTTGTCAGGCTTTCTATCTTGACAGCTTGAAAACCGCATGACAATTTTATATTGAGTTTGCGATAGTCCCCTATCTTTTCAAAACTAGTTTAATTTTGCAATGACAAGAGACGCGTTTACGTTTGTTTGTGTGCCTCCTGCCAAAGTCTGAAGGGTAACTGCTGCGGCAGAAGAATGATTTCGAAGTGTAAGAACATCACCTGCTGCTACGGCAATTATAGCCTGACCGTCGTTTTGCTGGGTGCCTGCACCTGAACCGTAGACTGTACCCGCAACCGGCGCACCATTTAAAAATAGTGCGAATTGGTTGGGTTCTACACCCGACACGGAGAAAGTAACCAGGTAGTCTCCCGGTGTAGTAAATAAAACTTGTGAGGTTCCGGGGGCATGCGTAATTCCAGCCGTGATTATTCCATTTGTATCAAAAATAACATCAGCTTCTATAGCTACCGTCTGAGCACCTAGATTGTAAATATACCCGTATACGGATAATCCACCGGCTGCGCCAGTAGCGCCAGTAGCGCCAGTCGGCCCGATGTCTCCGGTAGCGCCGGTAGCCCCAGCAGGTCCGATGTCTCCGGTAGCGCCGGTAGCGCCAGCAGGTCCGATGTCTCCGGTAGCGCCGGTAGCGCCAGCAGGTCCGATGTCTCCCGTAGCGCCGGTAGCGCCAGCAGGTCCGATGTCTCCGGTAGCACCGATAGCGCCAGTCGGCCCGATGTCTCCGGTAGCCCCAGCAGGTCCGATGTCTCCGGTAGCGCCGGTAGCCCCAGGAGGTCCGATGTCTCCGGTAGCGCCGGTAGCGCCAGTCGGCCCGATGTCTCCGGTAGCACCGGTAGCGCCAGTCGGCCCGATGTCTCCGGTAGCGCCGGTAGCACCAGTCGGCCCGATGTCTCCGGTAGCTCCAGTAGCGCCGGTAGCGCCAGTCGGTCCGATGTCTCCGGTAGCACCGTTAGCGCCAGTCGGTCCGATGTCTCCGGTAGCTCCAGTAGCGCCAGTCGGTCCGATGTCCCCGGTAGCACCGATAGCGCCAGTCGGTCCGATGTCTCCGGTAGCGCCGGTAGCCCCAGTCGGCCCGATGTCTCCGGTAGCTCCAGTAGCGCCGGTAGCGCCAGTAGCGCCAGTCGGTCCGATGTCTCCGGTAGCTCCAGTAGCGCCGGTCGGTCCGATGTCTCCGGTAGCCCCGATAGCCCCAGTCGGCCCGATGTCCCCGGTAGCACCAGCAGGTCCGATGTCTCCCGTAGCGCCGGTAGCACCGGTCGGTCCGATGTCTCCGGTAGCGCCGGTAGCGCCAGTCGGCCCGATGTCTCCCGTAGCGCCGGTAGCTCCAGTCGGTCCGATGTCTCCAGTAGCACCGGTAGCGCCAGTCGGTCCAATGTCTCCAGTAGCGCCGGTAGCCCCAGTCGGTCCGATGTCTCCGGTAGCTCCAGTAGCGCCGGTCGGTCCAATGTCTCCAGTAGCGCCGGTAGCCCCAGCAGGTCCGATGTCTCCGGTAGCCCCGATAGCCCCAGTCGGCCCGATGTCCCCGTTAGCACCCGTAGCGCCGGTAGCCCCAGCAGGTCCGATGTCCCCGGTAGCACCCGTAGCGCCGGTAGCCCCAGTCGGTCCGATGTCTCCGGTAGCTCCAGTAGCCCCAGTAGCCCCAGTCGGCCCGATGTCACCTTTGCAACATTTTCTACATTTTTTTTGACAAGAGCAACAATCGCTTTTGCATTTATAACATTCATGATTAATGTCGTTGTAAAATTTCATATTTTCACTGCCTTTCACTAACATTCTATTCGAGCTATGAATTTAGGGACGGGCGTCAAACTAAGTGTTTAAAATAGTTTTTAAACAATAAATTTGAATCGGGGAGTATCGCCCGTAATTGTTCAGAAGAAAAGACCTGAAGAGATAATCCCAAAATGCTCGCCGTTTAGAATCAATAAAAAAAGAGCTATAAACCATAATGGTTTTAGCTCTTTTTTCACATTATCCATTTCTATTTTTATTGGCCTCTTAAAATTTCTCCAAATAGAAAATGATCTTTATTGTAGCGGATTTTCCCTATTTTCCCTTCTTCCGGACAAGTTGCGAGACCCGTTATCTCTGCTTTCATTTTATCGCCACCGTCTTTTTGATACGTGACATGAACGGTAAAGTCATAATCCCGCGGTCTACCATCGACTGGTTCCACATTAATCTTGTCGACGGTGATTTGATAGCCGTTGTCGTCAGCCGGTGAATGTAAAGTTAGGAAGAGAACCTTGCCACTATATCCAAAATCAGTGAAATAAGGCCTGAAATTATCCTCCAGGTAAATCTCGAGTTCATTATCTTCTTCTGGAGCTGACACTAGGCCGTTTTGGTCTACAATTGTCATGTTACTTGGGTCGTTCTTCATTCGAATATACTCTTTATCGGGTGCATTAAATTCATGTTCAAGAACAGTTTGAATCGCAACAACATTTTTATCCACGGATTCAGTTTGAGAACAGCCCGTAACCAACGAACTAAGAAGAATAACAAAGAGAATGACTTCAATTTTCCGTCGGACGCTCTTTTTAACAAGGAATGAAGAATAGTTATTAATAAATCTAAGATTCATAATGATACCTCCCCTTTTTAACTTGTTCTTCGACGTTTAGCCAAAAGTTAAATATGAAACTACTACTACTACTACTACTACTTCTACGACTTCGCATTGATAAATTTTCGTTAATTGGGAAAATTGGTTTAATTATGTTAAATGATTAAACAAAAAAACATCGCCCAATGCGATGTTTTTGATTTGTGGATAGTTACATGAAAAAATTAGCCTCGCCAATTCGGTTATACAATCCGCTCTTTTTGAACAGGGGCAACTTTTCTTTGGGCAAGCGTTTGATAATAATTTGGATACCCGCTTTATCGGCATCGTCAAGTAGTGCATAGAGCGCTGCTTCACCTGTCGCATCGATAACGGATAGGTGTTCCAAATCGAGAATGATTTTCCTCGCGCCTGTTAGGAAAATTGCAGGATATTTGTCTTCGAATACTTTTGCGGTACCGAAGAAAATAGGGCCGTCCACGGTATATTTTGCTAATGAAGATGTATCGCTATCACTGAACTTAATAATTTCAACATCGGAAAGGGTCGCTTCTTTAATATCGAGTTTACCACTCATTTTACGTAAGAACGACAGGGCAGCAAGCAAAATCCCCACCTGAACGGCAATCGTTAAGTCGATGAAAATCGTCAAAAGGAACGTCGTTAATAAAACCAGAGAATCCCCCGACCGGATCATTAAAATATGCGTGAATGATTTGCGTGCACTCATATTCCAGGCGACGTACATAAGAATCGGCGCCATTGCAGCTAATGGAATGTAAGAGGCATACGGTGCGAAAAGGAGCAAAAAGGCAAGAACGAAAACACTTTGTACGACTCCTGATATTGGGCTGACTGCTCCAGATCGAATATTGGTAGCTGTACGGGCAATGGCTCCTGTAGCAGGGATACCGCCGAATAATGGCGTTATCATATTGGCGATCCCTTGACCGAACAACTCACGTTTCGAATCATGCTTTTCACCGCTTTTCATACCATCTGCAACAACAGCAGATAACAATGATTCAATTGCACCGAGTGCGGCAATAATAAGGGCGGGTTGCCACAAATTGACCAACTTCTCCAATGTGATTTGTGGAAAATGAAAATTCGGGAGTGAGTTGGGAATACCACCGAAGGCTGTCCCGATCGTTTCAACTTTACTCGGAAATAGAAAAATCGAAATGAGGGTCGGAATAAGTAGTGCAATAAGCAGTAATGGGACACGCGGCGCTATTTTAGGCAATATGAATAGTACGATGAGCCCGATTAAGGCGGTGACTATGCTGAAGACGTTCACCGTGTGAAACTGATTGACAAGATCAATCATGTTTTCGTGGAAAAACTCTTTTTTTTCTAAGCCGGTAATTCCAAAGAAATTACCTAGTTGGCCTGTAAAGATAATGACCGCAATCCCCGTAGTAAAGCCTATGGTTACAGATCTTGGGACGAAATGAATTAGATTACTTACACCGAGAAAACTCATAATAACGAGGAAAATACCTGCTAGAAATCCAGCAATAAGCAGATCTTCATAGCCATATTGTAGAACAATTGCGAGCAATATCGGGATGAATGCTCCAGTGGGTCCCGCGATTTGAAAACGAGATCCGCCTAATAATGCAACGATAAGCCCAGCGATAATTGTTGTATAAAGTCCATATTCTGGTTTGACACCTGAAGCAATTGCAAAAGCCATCCCGAGCGGAATGGCTACAATACCAACAGTGATTCCTGCAATCAGATCTTTGCGGAATCCGGCTCCATTGTAATCAAGATATCGGTTATCCTTGAACATTCGATTCACTTCTTTCAGGATCTTAATACAAAAACTTCCTCTTTCTAGTGTATTCCTAAAATGCTGTAGTAACAAGGGTTTGAGATTCGTACAGATGTATTCAATGAAAAGAATGATGTGCAGAATTCAACATACTTACTAAAGCAAATAGATTGCAAGTGGATCTAAAAGGGATTATTGTTTAGACGTTAAACTATATTGAAATGGAGTGGTCATAATGGGTAGATTACAAGATAAAGTTGCATTCGTAACAGGTGGCGCGTCAGGTATGGGCGAAATGATGGTCAAAATGTTTACTGCTGAAGGTGCTACTGTAATTGCAGCAGACATTAATGAAGCAGCACTGGAAGAAAAGTGGGGCAACAATGAAAAAGTTATGACTGTTAAATTGAATGTCACTTCCGATGAAGAGTGGAAAGCGGCCGTTGAAAAAGTGGTTGCTAAACTTGAGAAAATCGATATTTTAATTAACAATGCTGGTATTTCTACGGAAAAAGGAATGAATGAAATTACAATTGAAGACTGGCGCAGGCTGTCGGATATCAATAGTTTCGGTCCATTCCTTGGTATGAAACATGTACTTCCTTATATGAAAGAAGCAACTAAAGGTTCAATCGTCAATATCTCTTCCTATACAGCACTTATCGGAATGGGATTGAACCCTTATTCTGCATCAAAAGGAGCAGTTCGCGCAATTTCACGAGCAGCTGCAGCGGACTTCGGACAATTTGGTGTACGTGTTAACACCATCTTCCCAGGAATCATTGAAACACCGATGACGAAAGGTCTTGAATCGTCAAAAGATGTAGTAACAGCACTTGTGAGAATGACACCACTTGCCCGTCTTGGAAAACCTGAAGACGTTGCAAATGCGGTACTTTTCTTGGCATCAGACGAAGCTGCATACATTACAGGTGCAGAACTTGTTATTGATGGCGGATACTCTGCTAGATAACTTCCCTAATGAAGCGTATGTATATAGGAAATAAAACAGACCGTCATGGATTTAATCCGTGACGGTCTGTTTTTCGTTGTAGTAGGAAATTATAAAGTGCTTGGACAATGGAGAAACATCGGATGCTGAAATTCCGCGATTTTGGGGTGGATATATGATCGTGCGCGCGGCGCTTCTGCTTGTTTTGCGAGATATATGATCGTTCGTGCGGTGCTTATGCTTGTTTTGCGAGATATATGATTGTTCGTGCTGTGCTTCTGCTTGTTTAGCGAGATATATGATCGTTCGTGCAGTGCTTATGCTTGTTTTGAGAGATATATGATCGTTTGCGCTGTGCTTATGCTTGGTTTGAGAGAAATATGATTGTTTGCGCTGCGCTTCTGCTTGTTTAGCGAGATATATGATCGTTCGCGCTGCGCTTCTGCTTGTTTAGCGAGATATATGATCGTTCGTGCGGTGCTTATGCTTGGTTTGCGAGATATATGATAGTTCGTGCAGCGCTTCTGCTTGTTTAGCGAGATATATGCTCGTTCGGCGTTTACATACAATAGGTCGCACCACGCTATTGTTCGCTGGTATAGTCTGAAAATATGCAGTTGTAAGACATCAGACGACATTAGCTGTTTTTTATCAACAAATCAAAATTATATCCGATGTAATATAAGGGAAAAGGTAAATGAAAGCGAGTGATAGGGATGAAATTAAAACTACTGATTGTTCTTACGACAGCTTTACTCATACTTACAGGCTGTGGCCTTGAGGAAAAAAATCCGCTTGATGGAAAAGTGAAAGTGGGTGTTATGCTTTCGGAAAATGGTCTTGGAGATCAGTCATTTTCAGATTTGGCATTCAAGGGTTTGACGAAGGCGCGGGATGAAGAGGATATTGTTGTCGAATACTTGGAACTTGCGGAAACAGGGACTTATGAAAAAGGATTTAGAGAACTTGTGGAAAGTGGTAATGATTTAGTGTTTGCGCTAGGGTTCACCGGTCAGCAGGAGTTGGAAAAGGTGGCTCTGGACTTTCCGGATCAAAAATTTGTTCTCGTTGATGCGGTTTCGGAAGCTGCGAATATCACATCGATTACATTTAAGGAAGACGAAGGAAGTATGCTTTCTGGAATTGTAGCGGCAACTGTTTCAAATTCACAGGTAATCGGTTTTATAGGTGGTATGGAGGTCCCAGTTATTCAACGGTTCGAGCAAGGGTTCATCCAAGGAGCAAAGTCGGTTAACCCTGATATTGTTATTCTCAATGAATATGCCAATAACTTTGATGACGATGGCTTAGGAGCAGAGATTGCTTCGAAGATGATTGACGACAAGGCGGATGTTCTTTACTCTGCTGCTGGTTTCACAGGAGTGGGCATGCTGAAAGAAGCTGAAAAAAGGGGTATTTACGCAATCGGTGTAGATAGTGATCAATACTTTTATGCAGAACAGGCCGTCATTACATCCATGATGAAAAATATTGATAGTGCGTTGTTTGATATCATCCTTTCCTATAAGGAGTCGGGAGCAATCCAATCCGGTCATGTCGAACTGGGGCTGGCGGAAAACGGAGTAGGTCTTGCACCATTTCGAGTGCTAGAACTGACGGACGTTGAAAAAGGTAAGTTAGATGCGCTCATTGAACAAGCCGCATCAGAACTGAAATGATAGGGGGGAAAGTTGAAATGACAATAAAGAAAAAAATAGTGATCAATTCACTTTTCATGCTTGGCCTATCAATTCTGATGATCGCGATTATTATTGTCAGAATGCTGGCGATTCAAAATACGAGTAATGATTACTTGAACGTGCTGTTAGCTGTTCATGACGTAAATGCAGAAACCAAAGCGTCAATGCAGAGTTTGAATACACTTGCTTATAACATGACGGACGCCAATAAAGACAATGTTCGTCAACAACTGGAGTCGACCGCTGAAAAATTCTCCGTTGCGGAAAGCCTTGTTAAGGAGAAAGAGCCGCGGGCAATTCTTTTGAAGGCGCAAGAGAAATTTCATTTATTGAAAGAGCAAGCACTTGCAGCTGTTGAGGAAAATAACTCCGCGGAAATCAATCGACAATCGCTTCGGAACGTAGGGATTGTCAATGATATTTATATGGTAGATCTCTATACATCCGCACACTATGATTATTTACAAGAAGCACTCATCGCTAAAATTAAAGGCATCATTACATTCGCAATAATAGGTAGCGTATTTGTCATAATGGGGACAATGGTAATCATTATCCGACTGGCAAACGCAATTACAAATCCACTTAAGAAGCTGGCGATGAACGCCGAAGAAATTGCAGCGGGCAATTTGGTCGTCGAGCCGATTCAGTATGATAAAAAAGATGAACTCGGGCAATTGAATCACTCATTTACATCCATGACCAATCATCTACGGACATTATTGCAATCCATTGACGGGGCAAGCAAAAAAGTGGATGACTACACAAAAGAGCTAGAGGTAGAAAATCGTTATCTTACAGAAGCGAGCAACCAGGTGACATTATCGACGGAAGAGCTTGCAAAGGGAACCCAAAGTATCTCCGAGGACTTGCAACATTCCGTAGAGCTCATAGAGCAGATGAATGAGGAATTCGAATTTAATGTCGACCGGGCAAGAAATTCGGCTGATTCTGCAGCTATGGCTAACGAGGCAATTGTGGAAGGGCGTCGCGCCATCAATGAACAGCGTGAATTGATCGATAGCAATAATGTCGCATCGGAATCGATTAAAGATGCGACTGAGCAATTTACGCACTATGCAATAAGAATCGAAGATATGGCCAAGGCGGTTTCTAACATTGCTTCGCAGACAAACTTACTTGCGCTAAATGCTGCAATAGAAGCTGCGCGTGCGGGGGAAGCGGGGAAAGGATTTGCAGTAGTTGCTTCGGAAGTAAGGAAACTAGCTGATGAATCAACAACCGCAACTGCACAGATATTCGATATGGTTAATCTAATCAAAGGCGGACTTGGCTCGATTTCTGAATCAGTTGGAAAAGGTGTTGAAATTGCCGAAGCGCAAGACGGCAATGTAACCCGAACACTCGATACATTTGCAAACATCGAAAATAGAATGGGGAATATTACGGAAGCGTTGACAGAGCTCGTTACAGGCGTGAATAATTCGAAACAGTTCAATGTTACGGTGCTTGAGAATACAGAAAATATTAGTGCGGTCGTGGAACAAACGGCGGCAGGTAGTGAGGAGATTTCCGCTTCAGCAGAAGAGCAACTAGAGTCTATCGGGAAAGTAGTGGACAAGGTGACAGCACTTCGCGAATTAACCGATGATTTGAACGCAACGATATCAAGATTCCGATTATAAAGTGAAAGACCGCGTGCCTAGTAGTTGGCGACGCGGTCTTTTACTTATTCGTTGATCAATTCATTTTCTTTTAATAAAATCTCATCATAACCCATCTTATGAGCAAGTTGGGTAATATGGGGCTGTTCAAGACGAGCAGTGTGGAGAATAGCCACTTCTGAAAAAGCAATACGAGTCGGGCCGTCAAATAACAACTGTCCATTACTTACTATAATTGTTCGACCAAATGTTTCAGCGACAAAATCCATATCATGCAAAATACAAAGCACAAGTTTACCTTGCGCATGCAACTCATGGATAATTTCTTTTAGCATCGCCTTACCGCTTGCATCTTGCCCCATTGTCGGTTCATCGAAAATAACGATGTCTGTATCCATTGCAAGAATGGATGCAACAGCAATCATTTTTCGCTCGGCTAGACTTAAATCATATGGATTTTCTTCTGCTTTAGTTAATAGTCCAACGCGGTTAAGCATTTTCTCGGCATTCAAGCGTGCAACTTCAGGCGTTTGTCCAACATTGAGCGGACCGAACATTACTTCATCCAAGACATTATTTTTGAAAATCTGGTCATTTGGATTTTGGAAAATGAGTCCGATAGTGCCCGCAAGTTTTGCCGCGGTCGTGTCTATCGTATTCGTGCCATTTATGATGATTTCGCCAGCATTTGGCTTTAATAAAGCTTTCAATAATTTGACGAAAGTGGTTTTTCCTGCACCGTTTTGTCCAATAATGGCTGTAGGTTCACCACTTAACGTCACGCTAATTCCGCGCAAAATGGGGGTATCCTTGTTATAGCTGAACTGGAGATCTTTTACGGAGATTTCAGGACTAGCCATTTTTGTTGAAGTTGAGGATTCGGTGACTGCCCGTATATCCCCAATAGTAATTCCACTTACAGGCATTTCTTCGAGTGAAATCGGATAGAGGCCAGTCAACTCGTTTTTTAAATGAAGCGCTTTTGCGACTGAAGTATAAACAGGTGGTTCGACTCCGAAAGTCTGTAAATCATCACGTGAAAAGATTTCAGCAGGCGGTCCAGAATCTATCAATTTACCTTCGTGCATGAGAAAAATACGATCGGAATAGGCGGCAAGTTTCTCCATTTTCTGCTCAACCATTAGTATCGTCATACCTTCTCTCGACAGTTTTTCAACGATGCGGAAAACTTCCTCAGAACCTTGTGGATCGAGCTGTGATGTCGGTTCGTCAAGTATTAAAATATCCGGTTTCATGGCGATAACACTGGCGATTGCGACACGTTGCATTTGCCCGCCAGATAAGGAGAACGGATTTTTATCCCGTAATGCTTCGATATCGAGGAACTGCATACTTTCTTTAATACGCCTATGCATTTCGTCACGAGGGATGCCCAAGTTTTCGAGTCCGAAGGCGATTTCATCGTAAACCGTGAATTTTGCACCTGTCATTTGTGAAAAAGGATTTTCAAAAACGAGTCCAACTTTCGCTGTAATGTCGCTGATTTCATGTGCAAGCACGTCCATGTCGCCAATGAAAACATCCCCACCATACGCACCTTTGAAGAAATGGGGAACCAGGCCACTGAGTGCATAACATAGCGTCGTTTTTCCAGCGGTATTCATGCCGGCTATACCAATGAATTCTCCCTTTTTAACTGTGAATGAAATATCGTCAAGCGCGAAAGTATCGGTGTTCGGGTATTTATATTTTAGATTTTCGACACGGATACTGTTCAAAAGGCAACCCTCCAGACGATAGCGGCGATCAATAGGATGACAAGTATAATTTTCAAGATGAGACCGAATTTATAATGAAAGGATTCATTCAAAAATGTTTTTGTTCCTTTCGCATTGAAGCCGCGTATTTCAAGCGCAATAGACCTTTCACGCGTATCGTTTAATGAATTGAGAACAACTGGACCGAGAAGTGGGATAAATGACTTGATACGCGTAAGTAAATTCCCTTCTGTTTCCATACCACGTGCCCGCTGAGCATCGGTAATTTTACTAGTCATTGCAATCATTTGTGGGATAATCTGTAAAACTGATAGAAAAACGTAGCCGATTTTAGGAGACATTCCCTTATTGATAAGTGATTCGACAAGGTCATCTGGTTTCGTCGTCAAAATGAGAACACCGAACGCACACACCATATTAATGATACGGAGGGTAAGTAGCAGTGCGAATGCGAATCCTTCCTTATAAATAGGAAGAGGTCCAATTTCAAAAAGGAGTGTAGCACGGTCCGGATGGAAGAAACCTTGAACGATGATGATAGAAATAATCAACAGCAGGCTGACACCAATAACCGGCAAAATGTACGTAAATACTTTGCCTGCAAGTAGTAGAAGAAGCGTAAATGACAAGACACAGATGACGAATAAATGAGTCGGGAGGATATATGTCAATGCGATTGATATGAAGACGAATAAGAGCTTAGTAAGCGGATCGATGTTGTGGATGAACGAATCCTTATCTACATACAGTGTCATGTTTTTCACGGGAATCCTCCTAACAGTATAATCTAGTGTAAGCGGCCCGGTGAAGCAGGCCGCTTACGTATTCCTTAAAGACGTTCTATTTCCGAACGGTTGTCGTACATATGCGTCAAATTTTTAGGCAATCCTTTGAAGAGAAGGAAACTGATTAGAACCGTCGCCATTTTATCAGGCACGTCAACGACAATACTGTCTGCGAATGATGCAAACCAAAGCGGCATGTCTTGTGCCATCATTGTTGCAAAAAGTGCATCACCCCATACATTCCCGGTTTGCCCACCCCAAAACATGATATTAAGCGGAGTTGAGACTGTGGCAGCGATTAAGCCGACGACAAGTCCGAGGACAAGTGCTTTTCCTACGTTTGCTATCCATCCTTTATAGGCCATGATTCCCACGACAAGACCGATGACTGCCGATGTAATTGCATAGACGAATGAAATCGGATCGGCAGTGAAGCCGTAAATAATATTGTTCACAATCCCTGCAATGGCACCGATAATCGGACCTGCTAGCATACTAGCAAGCACTGTGCCAATTGAATCGAGCCATAGCGGCAATTTAAGCAGACCAGCAAACAACTTTCCAAGGTAGTTGATGCCGATAGCTGCTGGAATAAGGACGAGTGCGGCAGTCGTGAAGTTAAGCGACCACATGCTGTTTTTCTTCATGAATTAGTTCCCCCTTTTTTTATCGTATGAGGCATATGCCCAGAACGACACAATGCATGATTGTATGTCTTGACAGGTGTCAATTCAATTATAACTTACATTTGGCTTAGGGAATAGATAGAATTTTCGATGGGATGAAAAAAGTCGAAGATTGTACAAGAAGAAGGACGAACTGTACGGCAGAAATGTGGAACTTTACGACACTAACGCAATGTAAAAAAACAGCTTCCCCACTAATAGGAAAGCTGTTAACTATCAATTAAGCTGATTAAAACGTTTGAAGCCTGTGAATTTGTCTTTCCAGTAAACTGAATCAATTGAAGAAACTTCAACTTTTTGCGTAGCGGCATGGATGAATTTACCTTCACCTAAATAAATTCCAGCGTGCGAAATGCCACTACGGTATGTATTTGCGAAAAACACCAAATCGCCCGGTATAGGCTTGTCCACATTAAAAGAATTGGTATGCATACCAATTGTATCTAGTCTTGGTATAGTAAGTCCTGCCTCGTTAAATACATAATAAATGAACCCGCTGCAATCGAAGCCTTCTTTAGTTGCGCCAGCCCAAACATATGGTGTATCCAAAAGTGGAAGTGAAACTTCGACGGCATTAAGTAATACCTTTTTAGAGGGAAGATTCAACTCTTTTGGCTTCACAGTTGTTGCAACGGCATTCTTCCATGAGTTAGTGGAAGAAGTCTCCTTTAGTACAGTGGTAACTTTCGTATTTGCTGTTTTTACTGGGGGTGAACTGACTACTCCAGATTTTTGACCAACCGCATTTTTTGCAGAAACGGCCAATTTTTGATTGGTTTTAATCGAATCGGAAGCAAGACTGTTTAGACTTTTAAGTTCGTCCACAGTTAATTTATGCTTTGTAGCAATTTGCCATAGCGTGTCACCGGGCTTGACGGTGTATGATTCAGTTGCTGCATCCGCGCTCCCGACTGAGATAAACGCCGCTAGGGCAAACGCTGCCAGCACCGAAAAAGCTCTCTTTTGCATCTATTTTCCCCTCTCCACGACAAACAGTTCTATATATGTATTCTATCTGATTAATAGAACTAGAACAATAGACTGTTAAATTACATTTGTGTTACAGATAGATTGCGAGAGTATTGCAGGAGGATCGTTATTACAATATTATATATGTCAAAATAAAAAAACTTATGTTGAATAAATGAATAGGGCATAGGTGCTTTACAATGGAATGAATTAGAATTCCTGCTAATACCGCTTCGGCGCTTTGTGGATGCCTCCCGCGATAAGCCAGAAAGAAGACCACTTTCAGTCTTATCGCTCGGGCTACCACGAAGTCGCGCCTGCGCTAGATGGTCTATTTGAGAAAGTGCATTTCATTTTCTGTGATGGAATCTGCAACCTAGAGTGCGTCTTTCTTGAATACAATTTGTATCAAATAGTAATCACCTTGTAATCTCGGCATATACATTTCAAAATTACATTTCTCCCAATAATGATCAACCTAGCGCAGGCACGGGGCAAGGCATCCCCGAGCACCGTAGCGAATTCGGTGGGAAATCTTTGTTTCAACATACACAGTAGCTGAAAGTCACGTTAAAGACACCTTCTAAAAAAAGCCTGCCCAGCAAACAATCTTGACTGGGCAGGCAAATCTTATTTAGGTCCTTGATTATGATAATTTAAATCGATCGACGACTTCTTGCAGTTCTTGAGCGATTTTATTCATATGATTGGTCGATTCTGCGACGCGTTCAAGCTCACCCTGTTGCGCGGCGGCTGAGGCGCTGACTTGTTCAGCTGAAGCAGCAGTTTCTTCCGAAATCGCGGAGACACTCTGAATTGCCAACATCGCTTGGTCTTTATGTTCCATCATATCGGCGAGTTTAGTGGCTAACTCGTCTATTGAACCACCCATCTGTTCAGCAAGTTCCGCATTGCGGGTAAAGGAAGATTCTGTACTTGATACAGATTCGTTTTGGCCTTCCATCAATTGAATATTCGCTGTAATAATAGAAACAGTCTGCTGTGACTCTAGTAATATTTCTTGAACCGTTTGTTGAATAACATCTGTTTCTAAGCGAGACTGCTCGGCAAGTTTTCGTACTTCCTCCGCTACGACAGCGAAGCCTTTTCCATGCTCACCAGCACGTGCAGCTTCAATACTAGCATTGAGTGCAAGCAAATTTGTTTGTGCAGTGATGCCGTGAATCGATGCAATAACCTGATTAATTTCCGCTATTTTAGTGGTCAGTGTTTCAATTTGTTGCTGTACCTTTTCATTCATATCATTCGTAGCTTCATTATGTTCGCGCAGTTTTTTTACTTCTGTCATTCCTTGTATAGTTGATTGACCTGTTTGTTTTGATAATACGTTCATGTTATTTGAAAGAATAGCGAGCGAGTCCATTTGGTCTGACAAATCTAAAATTCGGTGACTTGTTTCTTCCGTATCTTCCGACTGCTTAGAGGCCCCATGTGCAATTTCATCGGTTGCTAGAGATACTTCTTGACTAGATGCAACAATCTCCTCGAAAACATGGTGGACGTGATTGGAAGATTTGTTTAATTGAGTGGAAGAATCCCAAACTGTATGAATGGCGTCATTTGTTTTACGGAGCATATTGTTATATGCCATAGCTACAGCACCAATTTCATCTGGATGGATATGTTTTTCATCTATACTTCTCGTCAAGTCACCAGCTGCTGCTGTTTCGATTGACTCTCGTAAATAAGCAAGTGGTTTTAATTGTTTGAAAATGAACCACAAGGTAGCTGCAGACATTAAAACAACCATGACAATTGCAGAAATGATTGTTAGAAGTAAGATTGTGTTATATGTTTCTAGTATTTTTGACTTTGGAACAACCGTCTGTACAGACCATGTATCTTTAATATTGTCTAACAGCATCGGGGCGAACGAGTTAAAGGCCTCTTCATTTAGTTGCTTTGAATCAGCATATAAAGTCGATACTTCTCCTTTTCCAAGCGTGTTCTTAATTGTGCTCCAATCATAAGAGTCTTGCACATTTACCCCGTTCAACTCTTCGCTAATACTGTTGGCAGTTAAGTAACCGCCATCGGTAATAATGCTAGCATATCCACCATCCGGCTTGATTGTATTCACGAGTTCATTTAAAAAATCGATGGAAATATCTGTTGTAAGAACACCGAAAAAGGAACCTGAACTTGTAATTAGCGGTACGGAAATGGTGGTCATTAAGACGATTTCACCACCTGCACTGTACTCGTACGGTTCTGTCAAGACAGCTCGCTTTTCTTTTTTCGGTATTAAGTACCAATCTCCTTCGCCCTCTGTTTCATATTCGCTAAGAGCCTCCATAGTAATCTTGTCTCCATCCTTATACAAATAAGGAATAAAACGCTTCTCTGGATCTATTAAATCATTACTAACAGACTCTTCAATAGGAATAGATCCGCTTTCAAATATAGCAGCCATTCCAGAAGCATCAGTGTTGTTTTTTAAATTATTCTCTATGACAGTTATGGCTTCGTCCGCAGTTAAATTACCTTGTGCCTGCAGTGTTTCAAATATGTGTTTTGTTGTGTGGAGCATGTCATTCGTTTTCTTAAATCGGTCGCTCATTTTAGCAGCATATAGTTCAGTGTTATCAATTGCAGAACTCTCCGCGTCGTTGGTACTTTGATTATGCAAAATGGTACTTGTAACGACTGTATATGAGATAAATAATACTAAAAAGAGCGTAATAATAAGTGCTGAAAGTTTCCACGCAATGCTTTTCGATTTTTTCATATAAAAGTTGCACCTTCTTTCGAATTTTCTTTCATTTTACATCAATATACCTAATTCGACAATGGGCTCCCTTTATCTGAAGTGGGAAGTATTACTCATAGTTGGCTTCAAACGTGCTCATTTCAATTAATTATGGGGAATCAAAAAACGACTCCCACATTTAATGAGAGCCGCTTTCTTCTATTAAAACGAATACTGTTTTAATAAACCTTCTAATTTTAACGCAAGACCAATATTTCCTTTAACTTTGAGTTTACCCATCATAAAGGCAGCGGTCGAATTCAAGTTGCCAGCAAGTAGTTTCTTGAAATCTTTTACACTCATAGTTAACGCACAATCAACTTCACCGGGATCTCCGGTAATTGTTACGGCTTTGCCATCTGCTAACGTTAAGCCATATAGACCGCCATCATCACCAGATAAATCGAATGAATAGGTCACAGTCATTCCTTTAATTGGACCTGGTTCCCCGTTCAATTTCTCGTCAATTTTAAGCCAAATAGTTGTCATTGTCATGTCATCAAAATTCATCGTCATTGGAAAACCCTCCATAATACTGAATGTTCATTCAGTATAGCTGAAATTGGAGGTAAAAGCATGAACTTTCTGAGAACTAAATCCGTTTCTTAAACAAGGGGCTTAGAACCACACCAATAAGTGCTCCGACAATCGCTGGTACAAGCCAACCAATCTGCTGTTCATAGAGTGGGAGATGGGCAAGTACATCATTGACAGGCTTAATGTCGATTCCGGCTCCTTTTAAGCCGTCAAAGATACTAACAAAAGCAGTTGCCAGTAGCGCCAGGATATAGACAATTGGCTTTCTACCAAACGATTTGTCGATGAATGACATAAGCATCAGAACAATTGCGAGTGGGTAGATTGTGAGCAAAACCGGTATTGAAATAGAAATAAGTTGTGTCAATCCAACGTTTGCAATAATTGCACTGAATCCCGCGAAAATGAAGACATATGTCTTGTATGAATTCCGCGGAAATACATGTTCGAAATACTGTGCACATGCTGAAACGAGACCAATCGATGTTGTCAGACAAGCAAAAATAATTGTCATTGCCAGAATCATCGTTCCGTATGGTCCGTATAAGACGGTAGATGCGAGTGCGAGAACCGCACCTCCGTTGTCTTGTATCCCGATAACATCGACGCTTGTCGCTCCAATATACCCGAGTGAAATGTAAACGAGCGCTAATCCAGTAGCTGCGACAACACCAGCGAAAACCATTGCTTTCATGACAGCACGGCTTTCTGTCACGCCTTCTGCTTTAAGCGCATTAATAACGACGATGCCGAATACAAGTGCCGCAATGACATCCATCGTTAAATACCCTTCAACAAAGCTACGGAAAAACGCATTGGTTGCAAAATCACCTTGGGCTTGTCCGATATCTCCCATTGGTGACACAATACTCTTCACAGCAAGTGCCCCAATAACTAAAAATAGGACAGGAGTCAACACTTTCCCTATGCGATCGACAAGTTTCGCAGGATTTAGGGCGAGAGCGACCGTAATAGTAAAGAAGACGATCGTAAACAACGCAAGTGGCCAGTTTGAGCCAGAAATGCTATCAGGCAAAAATGGGACGACCCCAATTTCATATGAGACAGTAGCTGTTCGTGGAATGCCGAAAAATGGACCAATTGCCATATAGACAATCATCGTGAAAATAACTCCAAAATAAGGATTGACGCGACTTGCAATGGTTTCTAATCCGCCGCCTGCATTGGCAATTGCTAGAACTGCAATGAGAGGCAACCCGACTCCTGTGATTAGGAATCCAATCATCGCAATGAAAAGTTCATCCCCTGCCATTTGCCCAAGAAGCGGTGGGAAAATAATATTACCAGCACCGAGGAACAAAGCAAAGAGCATAAGCCCAATCACGAAATTTTTCTGTATAGACAAGTAAACTGCAACTCCTTGAAAGAATTATGTAAAAAACTCACCACCTTTCATTATAACCGAAAAGAGGAGCAATTGTCTAACAAATTCAATAGTTTGATGGTTAGAGAATGATTCAAATAGTAATTCGGAAAAAATAGTTCTATTTAACTATGATTCTACATAAAGCGCGCTATAATTATGATAATCGCTTCTTTTTCGACAAACTATGCACTATTTACAATTTTTAAGTGAAATTAATAATAATATAGAAATAGGGGATTCAGAAATGAAGGCGATAACGACCGGATATCGTTCGAAGTTGAAGCGATGAGAGGAACGGCAAATGTGTTATGCACACTTTCTGAAGCGTTGGAAACGTCTGTGAGCCGATTTGCAATCGAAGAACGTAAAGACTCATAATGAAAAAATAGTTTCTAATTCGGCTTGGAACCGTTTTGTTATGGGAAAACCCTCCTTTAATTATGCGTGAAATATGTGAATTCGCGATAAATTATAACCGAAGTCATAAAATGTTTACGACCTGGTCCTATACGTGTAAAATGAGGATTGGCAAGTATAATCAGGGGGTAATACAATGGAACAAGTGCAATTTATGCGTAATCTAATTATCGAAACACCATCAGTGCCGGGCAACTTCGCGAAAGTTGCGTTAGCTATCGGACAATTAAATGGAGATATTGGTGATATCCAAACTATAAAAGTAGGTACATTATCAACGATTCGTGATATTTCAATTCAATGTACAAGTGAAGAGCACTTGTTGCAAATTGTTGAAGCGGTTAATCAAATCGGCGACGGAATTAGTGTCCACGCTATAACGGATGATGTATTGCAAGCACATGAAGGCGGCAAGATTCATATGAAAGGCCGTATGGAAATTCGTTCTTTAGGTGATTTGCGACGTGTCTATACACCAGGCGTTGCGAACGTCTGTGAACTTATCAAGAATGATCCGGAACAGGCGAAATACTTTACTGGAATCTCAAACACGGTCGCAATTGTGACAGATGGCACAGCGATTCTGGGTCTTGGAAATATCGGACCTGTCGCGGGAATGCCTGTAATGGAAGGAAAAGCTGTGTTATTTGATCAATTCGCTGGGATAAGTGGTATTCCTATCTTGCTTAACACGAGTGATCCAGATGAAGTTGTAGAAACAATTAAACACATTCAGCAAGGGTTTGGTGGAATATTGTTGGAGGATATCGGATCTCCACACTGTTTCGAAATTGAAGAGCGGTTGAAAGCGGAGCTGTCGATTCCAGTTATGCACGATGATCAGCATGGTACAGCAGTTGTCACGTTGGCATCTGTAATTTCAGCTTGTCAACAGACAGATGTTTTGCTAACGGAAGCGGTTGTGGGCCAAATTGGTCTTGGTGCAGCTGGTCTAGCAATTAGCCGTATGCTTATGAAATATGGTGTGAAGGAAATGCGTGGTATTGACCGTAATGAAGTCGCACGTCAGAGGCTTGCTGATCATGGCGGCACAGTCATTGATTCACTTGAAGAATTGATGGCAACGTGTGACATTATCGTAGCCACAACGGGCGTTGCAGGACTTATCAAACCAGAAATGATACGAAAAGGGCAAATTATCTTGGCTTTGTCCAATCCAAACGCTGAAATTACCCCGGAAGACGCACTTGCAGCGGGCGCGGCATTTGCGGCAGATGGCCGTCTCGTTAATAATATCTTAGGCTTCCCAGGTATTTTCCGCGGTGCCCTAAATGCACATGCGAAGGAAATTACTTATCCGATGCTAATCGCAGCTGCACTTGCAATTGTCGACAGCACGAAACCGGGCGATCTTGTCCCACATCCACTTGATCCAAACGTCCATCTTAATGTAGCAGCTGCGGTTGAACGAGTTGCGAATAACTTGTAATTGATAAAGGCCTCTTACCTGGGAAGATAAACCAGGTAAGAGGCTTTTTTATATGGAGCAGAGTAGATTATGGATTGCCTTGATGGTATTACTGGAAGTGTTCAACCAATGCGCTGAAGTGTGCAACAAATCTGCCGAAGTGTCTAACCAAAAGGGGAGTTTCCAACCAACTCGCTAAAGTGTCCAACCAATTCATCGGAGTGTCCAACCAACCTGTCGAAGTGTGCAACCAATCCGCTAAAGTGTCCAACAAATAGGGTGTTGTCCAACCAACTCGCTGAAGTGTGCAACCAATTCAGTGGAGTGTCCAACCAACCCGCTGAAGTGTGCAACCAATTCATCGGAGTGTCCAACCAACCTGTCGAAGTGTGCAACAAACACACCGAAGTGTCCAAGAAATAGGGTGGTGTCCAACCAACCCGCTGAAGTGTGCAATCAATTCATCGGAGTGTCCAACCAACCTATCGAAGTGTGCAACCAACACATCGGTGTGTCCAACAAACATGTAGAAGTGTGCAACCAATCCACTAAAGTGTCCAACAAAATGAAAACAGCCCAGATTTCACGGACAATATCCGCAAATCAGAGCTGCTTCATAATGTGACTATCTACCAATCAGCCAATCAAATGGCGGCGAACCTGGAGGTGAGTGTTTCAGTATATCAATGACTGGAATTGTGTAAGCGAACAGAATCAGTGCAATTGTAATCCCA
This sequence comes from Sporosarcina sp. FSL K6-1540, assembly GCF_038620285.1. Lineage (NCBI taxonomy): Bacteria > Bacillati > Bacillota > Bacilli > Caryophanales > Caryophanaceae > Sporosarcina > Sporosarcina sp. FSL K6-1540. Next base: position 604,785 of record NZ_CP152018.1, on the reverse strand, counting down.
ACCCATAGATACCAGTTTTCAAGAATTTTAGGTGTAGGCTCTGCATCGTCTTCCTCTACGGCAATCGGATATTCTTGAACGCCGCGTGGTGCAAAGAATGTCAGTTGGATGAAAATGTATACCATTAAGAGGATACCGATAAACAAAATCGTTCCTCCAACAGCTTGCGCAATCTGATAATTGATCCACGTAGCGACTTGTTCGCCGCCTGCATATTCGGAGAAGCTTGAACGACGCGGTCCGCCAAGTAATCCTTGAATATGCATAGAACCTGACATAATTGTCATACCAATTGTCCAAATAAATGTTTGAATAATCCCGAGTCTATTCAACCTCGGAGTCAGTCGGCGGTCAGTTAAATGCGGTACAAGCCAATACGTAATCCCGAAAAATGTTAGAACGACTGTTGTTGCAGCAGTTAAATGGAAGTGACCTGTAATCCAAATTGTATTATGGACGAGGGCATTCATTTGGTGAGATGCGTTAACGATTCCGCCCACGCCACCCGGAATGAATGCAGCCATCCCGATGAATGGTGCTAGGAAACGTACATCTTTCCATGGAAGCTTTTTGAACCAACCAAATAAGCTCTTATAGCCTTTTCGTCGGCCTGTTGTTTCAAATGAAGCGAAAATCGAGAATGCTGTCATTAATGACGGAATAACAACCATGAATGTCAGCACAACTTGAATGAATTTCCAAGTAGGGTCAATACCCGGTTCTGTCAACTGGTGATGGAATCCGACCGGAATCGAGAACATTAGTAATAGAATGAAAGCCATTCTAGCAAGTGCATCACTGAATAATTTTCCGCCTATGATCTTTGGAATAACAACATACCACGCCATATAAGCTGGAAGTAACCAGAAATAAACGAGTGGATGTCCGAAATACCAAAATAACGTACGGCTTAGTAAAACATTGATTGTTTCAGCATAGCCAAGTGACCAAGGGATGAACAGCACTAGGACAGATGTTGCTACGCCGATTGTAGCGATGAACCACATAAGCATATTGATAATAACCATAAATGCAGGTAATGGTGATTTTTCACCTTTATGTGCTTTCTTCCATACGTAAAGCTGACGGAAGTTAACGAATGCAGCAATCCAGCTACCGATAATAACGAGTGCTAAACCGAAATAAAATGCTGGGTGAGCTCGTAGTGGTGCATAGAATGTGTATAATACTGAAGCTTCGCCTACAAGAATCGTAATTGCAGCCATGATGGTTCCGATCAGCATTACCCAGAAGGACAGCCATGCGACTTTCAACTGTTTATCCGAAATCCCTACCGTTTTCCCCATAAGTGAAAACTGGAAACCGATAATGAAAAAGGTTGTTAAGACGAGTCCAAGAATAACACCGTGAACAGTCAGGATTGTATAATAATCAATATTAAACGGTAATTTGAATTTCCCAGAGCGGACAAAAGTCTGTAATAAACCCATCAGACCTCCGACAAAAAGCGAGATATAAGTAACCCACATGAATGCCATATATAATCTGGATTCTTTTTTAGAAAGCGGTAATTGAACCTTAGTCATTATTCATACACCTCCACTGTTCCGTACATCTGGTGGTGACCGATGCCGCAGTATTCGTTGCAGACAATCGTGAATTCGCCTGCATTTTTCATGACAGTCTCGTAACGGCTAATGTGGCCAGGTTCAACCATCATGTTGACGTTTGTTCCAGCTACTTGGAAGCCATGGACAACATCTTTTGTTGTGATTTGATAAAGAACGGTGGAACCTTTTGGCACGCGAATCGTTTTAATAGCAGTACCTTCCGTGTCTTTACCGAAATCATAGTTGAACGCTGAAGCAACGATGTTGACGATATATTTGCCGTCAGCTACTTCACGAATGCCAAGATTTTCAGGCTTGAATGCGTCATGTGCTTCAACATTTTGTGGATCGATTGTTTCAATATGGCTCTGCGGATGCGTCCCTTTCCAGAAAGCAGCGAAGCCGATAATTAGTAGGAATAGGACGAGTGAAGCCATTCCGAAAACAAGCCATATCTTTTCATATTTGTGCAAATGCATAAGTAACCCTCCTGATATAATTATTATCTAGATAAAAATAGTGCATAAAACCCGAACCAAGATACTAGAATGACGGCACCCAACAGCATGACGGCTATGAAAGTACCTTTCAAACTATGTGTAGATTCATGCGTATTGGGTTGATGTTTCATTGAATTTCTTTTCCCCATTATTACACCTCCTATTTCCGGCGAAGTGGATTCGCTGTCATACCTTTATCATAGTCTTAAGGTTTAATATGGGAATTAGGGAAAACCCTATGCCTAAGGATATAAGGGAGGGTTTCACAAGTTGTTCACGCATTCTTCATATTTCCGTCAATTACCTATAATAAAGGTCTAGAGATGCATGTGAGAAAAGAAGATGGTATGTTAAGTTCGATTAAAGTTGACCAGACTGTTTAGGGAAATTACAATAAAGCGAGAGCAAAATCTTAATGGAAGTTGGTTGATCTATATGAAAAATCTAAAACTTATAAAAGTTGAAAGCCCTGAACAAGGCGCAGAACAAGTTTACGAAATCATTAAAAACGAAATTGAAAGTGGACGTCTAAACGTACTTGGGCTGGCAACAGGAAGTACAATGATTCCTGTTTACGATAAATGGGTTTCGTCAAATCTTGATTTCTCCAATATTGTCACTTTTAATTTGGATGAGTATATCGGAATACCTGAATCAAGCCCGAACAGCTACGCTTATTTTATGAGTGAGCATCTGTTTGATAAGAAAGAATTTAGAAAAACAAATATTCCGGATGGGATGGCTGAAGATTTGGTTGAAGAATGTGCCGCTTATGAAGATCTTTTAGAAGAGTACCCACTCGACATCCAGCTACTTGGAGTAGGAGAGAATGGCCATATCGCATTCAACGAACCTGGACTTCCTTTCGATTCTGTTACACATGTAGCGCAATTGACGGAATCGACATTGGGTGTGAATAGCCAGTACTTCGAAAATGATGAAAAAATCCCTGAAACAGCTTTATCGATGGGAATTAGTTCGATATTAGGTGCGAAAAAACTTGTTTTACTAGCATTTGGCGAAAAGAAACGAGCAGCTATCGAGAAGTTGCTCGAAGGTAATGTAACGACTGAGTGGCCGATTACAAAATTAGTTGATCACAAAGATGTCATCGTCATTACGGATTTAGAAATTTAATGAAGCTAAACAAAAAGGTGAGTGACTACGATTAGTAGCACTCACCTTTTTGTTATTATAGAAAGAAGGGGATTAGTGTCGATCATGATTCAATGTACTGAATATAGTTTGCATATCACCAAGCTGCCCATTTTTGGCAATTAGTGCATCACGTTTTTTTTGAGAGAAACCACGCTCTTTGTTGAATTTCCTAGTCGTTCGGTGTGGGTCTTCTGAATTATGAAAACGGCTATCTTCTTTCAGGGGTTCATAATCACCTGCTGCGTGATCGAGATATGGATTATGAATATAATTTTTTGCGGAATATTTCTTATCGGTTTTTTCGTTACCTAACCAACCATGGGCTTTTTCTTGTGCTTCAAGAAAAGACTCTTGCGTATTATCTGAAATGTCATCTTCGTGTTTCACTTCAAACGCCTCCCATTAAATTAGATGCTACTTTACTAAATTCCCGTTTTAAAAAACTATAAACCCCATAAAAAGACAATAATGTTTCGAAAGTCTACTTTAATACAAGTAGTGTAATAGACTTGTTACACAATTGTAATGTAGGAGGCGTTTGAAGCGTGTTAAGGTTGTAACAGATCATTATTTCAGATAAATTAATCCTTTGGGGGAACAGATGAAACTTACATTCACATTCAAAAAGTCCATTACAATTATAGCAATGTCATTTCTACTACTCGTTGCACCTTTCGTTGGACAAGCCGAAGCTTCGTCAAAACCTGCTGCAATTTCAAAAACGGCAACAAGCCTAATTGGCGTCAAGTACAGTTACGGTGGTAACACGACGAGTGGGTTTGATTGTTCGGGGTACGTATCATATGTATTCAAGCAACATAATGTCCAAGTGTCGCGTACTGCTGCTAGTATGCATGCATCAGGAACTTCTGTTAGTAAAGCGAATTTAGAAACAGGTGACCTCGTATTCTTCAATACAGCAGGCAAACGAGTTTCACACGTTGGCATATACATAGGTGATGGTAAATTTGCGCACGCATCGACATCAAAAGGTGTACGCGTTGATAAGTTGAATGACCCTTATTATTGGGGTGAACGCTACGTAGGTGCAAAACGCATCTCAGGCGTGAATGCAGTTGCTTCAGCCAATTAAAACAAAACAGACAGCACTGAGTACCCTTAATAGGGAACTTGGTGCTGTTTTTTTTACTATATATTTCCGATATCACGTTTGCTGATTATCCATATTCTTGCATAAAATATTGGTAAGGTAGGCACAAAATTCTTCATTTGGGCTAGTACGTATCCCGCTTGCTTTCGGCTAAACTAGCCACCCCTTTTCGACAATTCTGTTGCGATTAGTTGCCTGTCGCATACCTGCAACGTTCAAGGGGAAATTGCATTTTCTACAATACGTTCCTTATTTACTTTTAGTGAAATCACGCTTGTCATCATGTGATATCTTGTAGAAATTAACAATTCCTTAAAATAAAAAAAGAAAAAACCAGAAAGAAGGAGTAAGCCGGCAAAATTGTATCTTTGGCGGCCTTTATCCAGATAAGAAGCCAACTATTCTTTCGTCCCAAAAAGCTTTAGTACTTCGTGTACCTTAGTCTTTGGAGAGCGACGGATGAACAACCATCATACGATTACCGAAAAAAATCTATAGGGATGCGACGAAGTCGCATCCCTATAGATTAAGATATCTCGGTAATGGTATAGGAGTCGTTCAATCTAAAGCGATATAAGGCAACTGTACGCGGAGCACCTAGTGTTTGATTTAGTTATTTTCTGGCTACTTTTGGCTAATCAACACCTGTGGTCAAAATATAGGCCTTCATTTGTTCAACATAAATAGCAATAAAAAGGGCGGCACATCCGAATCAGAATGTAACTGATTTGAATGTGCCGCCTTTATCTTCAAGCCCTCCAGCGCTTTTCGGGGCTAAACAGGCGCTTGCGCTTTTGTTTACACGTCTAGACTCCAGCGCCTAGCCCCTCGAGTCGCTTCAGTCTTGCTGATAAAGGCAAAAGGACGCCTTTATCTTCAAGCCTTTCAGCGCTTTTCGGGGCTAAACAGGCGCTTCCGCTTTTGTTGTTACACGTTTTGTTGTGGTACGCGAACTGTCCAGCGAGATAAGTCTGGCTCATCTTTTTGAATCATTTCTTTTGGATAGATGAACGTCCATGGTTTTGAAGTGTTTGCTTTTACTGAAAGTGGATCAAGGGCGAATGAACCGCTAGCTACTAAATCACCAGATGCATCAATCAGTTCTAGTGGAAGCTTTTCGATATTGATTTGTTTCGAGTGACCATTACGGATAAATACAGATGCTGCGATACCGCCGTCATCCTGTTGTTTTACTTGGAATCCGCTAATATTTACTTCACGCGGTTTCAATTTTGGAAGTCCTTCGACAACTTTTGTAAGTCCATCCTTTTGTTCTGCCGTTAAACCGTCTTCCCATGTTTGCTCCAACTCTAGTTTGTGAGGCACCATCGATTGGACGTTAAATGCAAGTTTCCAGTTTTCTGTTGGTGGCTGTTCTGCAAAGATATTGTCTTTTGTGAAGACGAATACCCAAGGTCTTGCGCTTCGTGCCGGAATATCGCCGAGCTCTTTCAAATCGAATTCATCGGAAGCGAGTGTTTTACCTTCCTCATCAAGAAGCATCAGTTCGACTGATCCAACTGAAATCTGTTGGTCTAGTGAAGAACGGAAAAACGCTTTAACGAGCCAGCTACCATTAGCAGGTTCAACGTCGATGTCAATGCCTGAAAGGGAGATTTGGTTCGGTTTAAGTGGTTCTAGCTCATTCGAATGGAAGCGGAAAACATACTCTTGCTCCTGTGGTACATTCCATTCTGGGTGTAGGGATAGCGTAGTCTCGACCTCATCTGTATTTGTCGATGCGTTTAGGCCGTCAATAATTTCTTCGGAACCGATTGTGCTATCTGATCCTGTCTTTTCGGTTTTCTTGAAAAATGAGAAAAGCTTCATTGTTGTACCTCCTGTTGTTGTGTAATAACTTTCATAAAGCTAATAACTTCAGATGCGATGTTGCGGCGTAATTTTTGATAATGACGCCCGAATAATTCGAGTCCTTCACGCTGATAAATCCGCATTGGGTCCTCTTGTCCATATGAACGGAGTCCGATACCTTCTTTTAAGCGTGTCATAACTTCCAAGTGCTTGACCCACATCGTATCAATATGAGACAGCATTACTTGTGGAATCATCTGATTGATCTGTTCATCGTCTGAGAATGATTCGATGAAGTCGAGCAACTCAGTAAGTGGAGCATCATATAGTTTTAGAATGTCAGACGTCTTATCAAGCGTCCGCGGAATTACGACAGGTTCTAACAACAGGCTGTTCATTGTATGTTCAATTCGTTCGAAATCCCAATTGCTTGAAGTCTCTTCATCTGGGCAACTATCGAAAACAACAAATTCTACTGTCTCGGAAAGCATCGATTTTAATTGTTCAAGGATACCTTCGCGGTCTAGGACGTTATTACGAAGCCCATAGATGACTTCACGCTGATCGTTAATGACGTCGTCGAGTTTTAAGTTGTATTCGCGCATTGAATAGTGGGCACCTTCTACGATACGCTGTGTCCGTTCTGTCAGTTCATCTACTTCGGGATTCTGCACTAGACCGTCTTCATTTGTTGTTACTTTTTTGAGGAACTTCTCAAGCTCTTCTTTAGCGAACCGCTTGAACATATCATCTTCGAGAGAAAGGAAGAAGTGACTCTCACCATGGTCACCTTGTCTTCCGGAACGTCCCCGTAGCTGGTTGTCAATACGACGGCTTTCGTGCTTTTCTGTTCCAAGTACGAAAAGACCACCAATTTCTTCAACCTTTTCACCGAGCACGATATCAGTTCCACGTCCAGCCATGTTTGTCGCGACTGTGATTTGACCGAGTTGTCCTGCGAGGGAAATAAGGTCTACTTCCTGTTCGACACTTTTAGCGTTCAATAAGTTATAAGTAAGTTTGTATTCATCTAAATACGCTACTACTTTTTCAGATTGTAAAATGGATGTTGTGCCGACAAGGACGGGTTGTCCTTTTTCATGACGCTTAGCGACTTCTTTCGCCATCGCCTTATATTTCTGGTCAATTGTTTTATATACTTGGTCAGGTGAATCGATACGTGCGCGCGGACGATTTGTTGGAATTTGAACAACTTCCATACCATACACTTCACGGAATTCTTTCTCCTGTGTTTTAGCCGTACCAGTCATTCCGCACAGTTCTTTATACATACGGAAGTAGTTTTGGATTGTAATTTGTGCTTGTGCTTTATTTTCCTCAGTGATTGGTAGTCCTTCTTTTGCTTCAATTGCCTGGTGTAAGCCATCGGAAAGTGTGCGTCCTTCCATGATTCGACCCGTAAACATATCGACAAGTTCAATTTTTTCTTCTTTTACGATATAGTCAACATCACGTTCGAAGATGACATGTGCACGTAATGATTGAATCATATAATGATAAAGTGTTTGGTGCTCCAATTCATATAAATTGTCGATACCAAATGCTTTTTCTACTTTCTCGATTCCAATATCAGTAAGGGAAGTCGCTTTTGTTTCATCATCAAAGTCGAAATCGATCCCTTTTTTGAAGCGTTTTGCGAGACGTGCCGCAATGTGATGAAGATCCGCATCCGCTTGCATTTTACCAGCAACGATTAATGGTGTTTTTGCTTCATCAACAAGAATACTATCAACTTCATCGATAATTGCGAAATGGTAGGGACGTTGAACTTTTTGTGATACTTGGTGCGCCATATTATCACGCAAATAGTCGAAACCGAATTCCGTTCCCACTCCATACGTAATATCCGCATTGTAAGCAGCTTGTTTTGCGGGACCTTGCATCATTGGGACATTCAACCCAACTGTAAGGCCAAGAAAACGATGGATTTGACCAATTTGTTCATAGTCACGCTTCGCAAGATAGTCATTCACGGTAATAACGTGAACTCCTTTTCCTTCAAGTGCACGCACATATGATGGAAGGGAAGCGACTAGCGTTTTACCTTCGCCTGTAGGCATTTCAGCGATATTACCTTCTGTTAGAACGAGTCCGCCGATAAGTTGGACATCGAAATGACGCATGCCAAGGATTCGCTTGGATGCTTCACGAACAACAGCAAAAGCATCTGGAATAATAGATTGGATCTTTTCTCCAGATTGTATTCTCTCCTTGAATATAGTAGTCATACTTGTTAGTTGTTCGTCTGACATTGGTTCGTATGTAGCTTCTAATTTATTTATTTGTTGGACAATCTTCCGATACTTTCGAAGTTGTCTTTCGTTCGTCTGATTTGAACGTTTGAATATTGATAGCATTGGATGAACGCTCCTTTTTTCCGATCCCTTTAAAGGACCCGTCCCCATTTTACCAAAAAGAATGGAAAATGACTACCTTGAGCTGAAATCTACATAATGTAAGGAAAGAAAAGGTGGGGGGATAGCTAGGGGAATGAAAGGGAAAGATAAGATAAACAAAATTGTAAGCACCCGCTAAAAATGAATGCAGTTTGAGTACGCCGCTATCTGTGGCTATCCGAGCACTAGACGCGGGAATCTTGATGTGGAACATTCGCCTTGCGAAGGTTATCCAAAGTATATTATTCTAAACTGACCTAAACACAAGGAAACAATGATAATTAGAAAAGAGTTTTCTAGTAAAGTGCTTTACTTGTTTAAATATGCTATGATACTGTTGGTATGATAAATTAGCGATTTACTATAGGGAGGAAGGACATGTTATTCCTTGCAATGGCTGCTGCACTACTAGCTTCCATCTTACTTACTCCACTCGTCATTAAATTGGCATTCCGGATAGGAGCGGTCGATCGGCCGAATTACCGGAAAGTCCATGCGTCTGTTATGCCGCGAATCGGCGGTCTTGCGATATTTGGTGCTTTTCTAATTGGCTATGCGGTATTACTACCGAAAGATGAACACGCTGTTGGAATACTTATCGGTGCTGTTATCATCATTGTTATGGGCTTTCTCGATGATATGCTTGAAATTACCGCGAAAGCAAAACTTGCTGGTCAATTGGCTGCGGCTATTGTCGTTGTCGTATGGGGCGGTTTACAAATTGAAGTTATTAATTTACCGTTTATTGGGGAATTTGATTTTGGTTACTTAAGTATTCCAATTACAATTATTTGGATCATCGGCATTACAAATGCTATAAATCTTATAGATGGATTGGATGGACTTGCAGCAGGTGTTTCAACGATTGCACTTATTACAATTGCTGTTATGGCGATGATAATGGGGAATGTATTCGTAGTTGCAACAGCTTCGATTCTTGCGGCAAGCTCGCTTGGCTTCTTGTTTTACAATTTCCATCCGGCAAAAATCTTTATGGGAGACACCGGATCCTTGTTCCTGGGCTTTATGATTTCGGTTCTTGCATTATTAGGATTCAAGAACGTTGCTGTCGTTTCACTGATTATCCCAGTTATTATATTGGGTATTCCAATTTCTGACACGTTCTTCGCAATTGTTCGCCGTATACGCACGAAACAGCCTATTATGGCACCGGATAAATCACATTTACACCATTGCTTACTTCGTAGCGGTTTTTCACATAGGCAGACAGTCTTGGTCATTTATGCGCTTGCAATTCTGTTTGGGGTTGCAGCTGTATTGTTCTCGCAAGCGACAGTATGGGGAGCAATTCTGCTTATTGTAGTCATGCTTATCGCGATTGAACTGTTCGTTGAAGTAATCGGTCTTGCCGGTACAAACTATCGACCGTTGTTAAATCTTGTACGGATGATTGGTAAGTAACACAGCTGTTTGTACACTAGACAATAAGAAAAAATGGCCATGCACCTTTTCATTAAGGTAGCATGGCCATTTTTTATAGAATTATGTGTGGAAAGAAAAAAAGAACCAGCTAACTTTCAGCCTGGTTCTTTTGGTATCATTCATTAAAACTATCTTCTAAAGCTTCTTCGGTTGAACCAGTTATGGTCGAACCACTGTCAGTCAGACTAGATGAGTCGGGGATGAGACCGAGATGTGCTTGCAATATGTTCTTCACTTCAGCTAAATAGGTTTCATCAAGTTTCCAGTAATAAATTCCCGTAGACATGTCGTCGTAACCCTTCAAACTTAGTGTATCGACTTGTGGCATACCGCCTTTTACATATTCCAAGAACGATTTCATTTCGTCAAACGTCATGTCAGTTTTCATGTTCTCGCCAACTGCCTCAATAACATCACCGTACTTCGTTATTGATTTTACTGAAGCGGCTTCTTTCATGATTGCCTGTAAGATCATTTGCTGACGTTTTCCGCGTTCGATGTCGGTATCGAGTTTACGTGTCCGTGCAAGCGCAAGGGCGTGTTTGCCGTCAAGATGTTGCAGACCTTTTTTCAAATGAATCGTATATTTATCATTTTCGTCTTTTTCAGTTCGGTTGTATGGAACCTCAACGTCGATTCCGTCAATTGCATCAACAACATCAATGAATGCATTGAAATTCATCCTCACATAGTAGTCGACAGGAATCTCAAACAATTCTTCAACTGTTTCGATTGTTGCACGTGTTCCGCCAAATGCATGGGCATGGGTGATTTTATCACGATATCCGACTTCAGGGATATAGGCGTATGAATCACGCGGAATACTGACCAATTTTACAGATTTACTCGCCGGATTCAATGTAGCGAGTAGAAGTGCATCCGAACGGCTGTTGTTATCTCCTTGGCTGCGCGCTTCACTGTCATCGACACCGATGAATAGAATTGAAACATTGTCGTTTGCTGGCTCGACTTTTACTTCGCGAATTTCGGATTTTGGTCGGTCAGGGACGGCTTCATACGCACTAACTGCCATGTTTTCTGCTTTTTTCTGAAGTGAAGCAGCATATGCCGCAACAACAATAAATAGGGACAAGGTGAGAAGAAGCACAACTTTTACGGCTAAGCGTTTCCCGGACGATTTGTTTCTTTTTTTATAGTCTTTTCTTTTCATTTTTTAGTTCCTCCAGAATCGACTATGTAAGTTTTTCATAGTTGATCATATAATTGACAAATATCGTCAAAAGGTAGAGATAGCATAACGGATCACAAGGTTTTGTGACATAAATACTCATGACCTTTTCTATTATACTATTTTTTTAGTTAGTTGTCGAACTCGAGAAATTCGCTAGAAGTCGACACAATTTCCGCCTGACCATTTGTTAATTCGGCCATCCAAGCAGTGAAAACATTCTCTTCTGTCACTGGAACGTATACGAATAAGTTGACGCCGTCCGCATAGGAAATTTCTTTTAGTGGATAAGCGGACTGCCTTATCTCATTTTCGACTTTTCCGAGCCATGTATAATCAATTGTTACTCTCATTAGATGATGAAGTTTTCTTACGACAGTACCCGTGGCTGTAATGCCCTCAGACGTCGCGCGGCCATACGCACGGATTAACCCACCGCCTCCAAGCTTGATACCCCCAAAATAGCGCGTCACAACGACGACAGTATCTTTTAACCCTTGTTTTTTCAAGACTTCGAGCATTGGCACGCCAGCCGTACCTGTTGGTTCACCATCATCATTCGCTTTTTGGATAGTATCGTGCTCGCCAATCATATATGCCGAACAGTTGTGGTTGGCATTATGATGCTTTTTCTTGATTTCTTGAATGAACTCTAGGGCTTCATCTTCCGTCTCTGCACGTGACACATAGGTGAGAAATCTAGATTTTTGGATGATCAATTCACTTTCACCGTAATCTTTAACTGTATAATAATCTGCTCGCATTTGCGGCACCCCCATCACTTGTAATACAATCTTAATATCCATTTGGTACTATGATGCTATACTATAATGAAGTGCATAAGGAAATCAGTATTCCTGTACCACTTCTTACTTAATAGTATATATGTAATTTTTCAGGCTGTAGGCGGGAGGGAACTTAATATTGAGGGAAAATATAGTTGATATCCAAACGCTTGAAACAATCTTTAGTAGTATGGTCCGTGCTATGGATAACTCAAAGAACGATATCTTTATTATAAGCGAACAAAGCCGTCAAAGCTTTGTCGATATGAAAAAAGAGCTTGCAACGGTCAAAAGTGATATTTCCCAGGCAATAACCGAAGGCGACTATTTGGAGAACATGACTGGGCATTCACGCAAACGTCTCGCCGACGTCTCGAAGAACTTCATGAATTACTCAGAGGAACAAGTGAGAGAGGCTTACGAAGTTGCGAATGACTTACATGTCCGATTATCCATTAACCGGATGGAGGAGAAGCAGCTACGTGCACGTCGGGACGATTTAGACAGACGCCTCGTAGCGCTACTCGATACAATCGAACGGGCGGATCAGCTTGTTAATCAAGTGGCGACCGTTATTAACTATTTGACATCTGATTTAAAAAATGTTGGTGAAGCACTTGAAAATGCAAGACACAAGCAGGATTTCAGCATCAGAATTATTCAGGCACAGGAAGAGGAGCGCAAAAGGCTTTCTCGTGACATTCATGACGGGCCAGCGCAAATGTTGGCGAATGTGATGATCCGTACTGGGTTGATTGAAAAAATCTTTGTAGAAAAAGGTCCTCAACCTGCATTGGGTGAATTAGCAGATCTCAAAGTGATGGTGAGGAATGCACTTTATGAAGTCCGGCGTATCATTTATGATCTTCGACCTATGGCACTTGACGATCTTGGCCTGATTCCGACATTGAGAAAGTATTTGTCGACAATCGAAGAATATGAAAAAAATGTTGAAATTCACTTTCAAAATAGTGGACAAGAGCAGCGTTTTCAAACGAATTTTGAAGTGTCGGTCTTCCGACTTGTACAAGAATCTGTATCAAATGCATTGAAACATGGAAAATCGAAGGACATTTGGGTGAAAACTGAATGGCTTCGCGATATAATGAATATTATCATTAAGGATAATGGACAAGGATTCAACCAGAATGAAGTGAAAGATAAGTCGTTCGGTTTAATTGGGATGCGGGAACGAATTGATTTATTAAAAGGCGATATGACAATCACTTCAACGCCTGGCAATGGTACGATGATCCATTTCCGGATCCCGCTTCGGAATGAAATAATTGACGGCTAGATATATGGGGAGGAAATGACTATGACTGTTACGAAAATATTAATTGTAGATGATCATCAATTATTCCGTGAAGGGGTAAAGAGAATTCTGGACTTTGAAGATTCTTTTGAAGTTGTTGCAGAAGGTGATGACGGTAGCGAAGTAAATGAACTTTATAGACAGTGCGAACCGGATGTTGTTCTTATGGACATTAACATGCCACGTATGAATGGTGTCGATGCGACCGAGAATCTTGTTAAAGAGTTTCCTAATGCGAAGGTAATTATGTTGTCGATTCATGATGACGAGTCATATGTATCGCATGCACTGAAAACGGGTGCGCTTGGCTATATGCTGAAAGAGATGGATGCAGATGCAATCGTTCAAGCGATTAAGGTCGTTGAAATGGGCGGTTCGTATCTTCACCCGAAAGTGACACATAACCTTGTTACGGAATTCCGCAGATTGAGTGAACGGGAGCATAAAGGGTCATTCCAGCAAAATGATATCCGCCGACCATTCCACCTACTTACAAAACGTGAGTGTGAAGTATTGCAACTGTTGACGGATGGGCAAAGTAACCGGACAATTGGAGAAACGTTATTCATTTCTGAAAAGACGGTCAAAAACCACGTTTCAAGTATTTTGCAAAAAATGGCTGTAAATGACCGGACACAAGCAGTTGTAACTGCTATTAAAAATGGTTGGGTTGAAGTGAAGTAATTCGGACTTTGTTCAATAAAAGGAGAAAGGCCATCCAGTCGGAGCGGCCTTTTTACCTGTTCAGGAGGAAAGAAAATGAAAAAAATATTTGTTCCTATAAGTATGTCGGTTCTTTTACTACTTGGCGCGTGCAGTAGCGATGGAGAGAAGTCGACTGGAAGCGGCTCGGTCAATGATGGCGAGGCAGCGAATGAAAACGGTGCAATTGATCATGGTGTGGAAGACAAAAAAGTGGGTTTTAGCTTAGAGGGAGGAGTTATAGAAGAAGCTTCTGGTGTTCCGGCTGAGGAGAAAGAACAAATTTTAGCAGTATATAAGGTGTATATCGATACGCTGAATGAACAAGATATCGATGGCTATTTGAATACACTTTCTCCGGAAGACTATGATTTTGAGGAAGAACGTGCATTCATGGAAGAGCAATTTAGTGAATATGAGCTAAATCGCGAAATATCGAACGTAACGATTGTAAAGTATTCTGATAAGGAAGCCCAAGTCTTCTCGAATTTGAATACATCATATAAACAAGTATCTACTGGTCTTGTGACAAAACAAGATGGAAGACAAGTGACCGTATTTACGAAAAATGGTGACGATTGGAAAGCTGCGTCGGTGCATTACATCGGTGATGACGGGAAAGAGTAAATGTGGTTCATATGTAAGACTTTCAGCTGTAATAGCCGAAAGTCTTTTTTTGTTTCGTGGCTGTCGTACAGTCCCCTACAAAACCATATAACCTACAAAATAATTGTAGGTTGTCTTATCAGCGATATGGGTATACAATAACGAGAACGAATGTTCTGTTTGAGGGTGGGAGCAGTTAAAATGCATTTAATATCTGCAGAGGCATTGCCGCATTTTGGGAATATGATTTATTTGCCGATGATTCTTATTATATTGGAAAAGGATCGAGATTCGTTTGAAAAAGGTCCATTCAAACTGAAAGGACCTTATGTCAAACTTGTTGATGAAGCAACAAGAGCTGCACGTGCTGAACTAGGGAAACCACCATCTACTTACGTCGCCAGAATATGAAAGTCATACGCTATTTTCACTGAGTATATTTTCGTATACGGGGACAATAAGGACCAGAGACGTTATTTGAACATCCGCCTACGTAATTGGACGAAAGAACTGTTAAACATTTACTTCGCCATGTTTGAAAGTTAAGTCAATCCTCATCCGGGAAGTCAAATTTATCGAATTTAGATGGCCTGTTCAATTGTCTTTGTTTTTTCAAAAAGTTTTTTTCGAGAAGTGCAGCGACTGCATATTGGCGATACATTGTTGTAGCTGAAATATCGAGCTTGAAGGAAAGACCATTTTCCAAGTAGAGAATACAGCCCATACCATCCGGTTCTATATTATCAATCGCACTATAGGAAACCCAGACATTCTCTTCTGAATTCGGAGACATTGTTGGTAGAAAGATATAAGGTACTCCGAAATCATGAGCTATAATTATAGGCATTTTATGGCGTTTTCCAATTGCTAGTTTTGCTGTATTTGTTGAATTTTGTAAAGAACCACCATAATAATGACAAGAATTTTTAACAATGTGAACGGGTTTTCGTGAAACGTTCAATTCACCGTTTCGTTCGATTACAAGCGTTGATAGTTTATTTCCTTGGACCACAGGTAGTAACAAAAATGTATTGAAAGAAACAATGTATTTCCCTAACCATTTCTTTTTAACCAATAAAATGCACCCCTTATAGTTTATTGTTGTTGCATAAGTCCTAGTATAAATTAGAAAATTTAAAATGCAACCATTTAATTAAACTATTTGAACTATTTTGTTTTTTAGTGCTATTATCACTCGTATTATGCTATTTACTAAAATGGAATTTGTTATTATTTTGAATGAGCAGGATTTTGTATCACGTCTGTTGAATATCCACTTTCTTACATGGAGAACCTGTAAGAAAAGCATACAAGTCTATATTTGCACTTGTACATTTCTAGTCACATCCCTTTCCGACTATCTGTCCGTCGCTTCCCAACGCAGTAGTCGTTCAGTCCAAACCGATCCGATAACACCTGTACATAAGGCTTCTAGAGTTTTATCATAAAAGTAAACAGTGAATAAAATAATCACCTACTGGTCAAATATGCGTCACGATAAATATGTCGTGATTAGTTCTCCGAAAAGCGAACGGAAATGGTCTAGTGAAAATGGATTTTTCCAAGCCCTATTCACCAGTATTTCATGTGAAAAAAAAGGCCTTCTACTCCTAAAATTAAGAGTGAAGACCTTTGTTTTATAAATTTTGGAAATCGATAGCTGCAGCGCCGAGTGTTTTTGCTGCGAGAAGCATCGCATTTTCATCGATGTCGAATTTTGGGTGATGATGTGGATATGGATTGTCAGGTTTTGCGCCAGTGAAGAAAAATGTACCGGGTACTTTTTCCAAATAATATGCAAAATCTTCGCCGCCCATTTGTGGTGTTGATTCCACGACTGATTCCACGCCAAGAATACCTTCCGCGACAGTCTTCAGAAATTCTGTTTCGGCTTTGTGATTGACAACAGCTGGATAGCCGCGTACATATTCGAAATCGATTGTACAGTCATTTGCAAGCGCAGTCCCGTCAACAACGCGTTTCATTTCGCGTTCCATCAAATGGCGAATGTCAGGGTTGAATGTCCGTACCGTACCGCCTAGTTTTGCTGAATCGGCTATGACATTAAATGCGTTTTGTGCAACGAATGAACCGATAGATAACACTGCCGAGTCGATTGGATCGACGCGACGGGAAACAAGTTGCTGTAAATTCATCACTAGCTGTGCGCCAATAACGATAGCGTCTTTCGTTTGATGCGGAGCCGCACCGTGACCGCCTGCGCCTTGGATTTTAATGTCGAAACGGTCAGCCGCTGCCATTACAGGACCGGTCAAATATTCGATTGTACCTAAAGGTGTCAAAGACCATAGATGCGTTCCAAAAATGACATCAACCCCATCAAGGCAACCGTCTTCAATCATGGAAATTGCACCGCCTGGAGCAAATTCTTCTGCGTGTTGGTGGATGAAAACATAGTCGCCAGCAAGGTCTTCATGCAGTTCATGAATGGCTTTTGCAAGCTGTAGGAGTGTAGCAGTGTGCCCATCGTGACCACAAGCATGCATGACGCCTGGAACAGTTGATTTATACGCTACATCCTTTTCATCTTGAATGGGTAGCGCGTCGAAATCTGCACGTAGTGCAACCGTCTTACCAGGTCTACCACCCGAAACCCTTGCAACGACACCATTGCCGCCAACCCCCTTACGTACTTCAATACCAAGGTCAGCGTAAAAATCATGTATGTACTGCGCAGTTTTTTCTTCCTTAAAAGATAATTCAGGATTCATGTGAAGGTGGCGGCGAATAACGACCATATCCTCATAAGCGCTATCGAGCTTTTCATACAATTGTTCTTTCAATGGACTGTTCCCCCTAAAAATTATCTAATTTGAATGTTGCTACTTCTATTATAGCAAACATTTGAGAGGGAACACTAAAACGCAACCCTAAAACGCAACCCGTAGTTCGGGTCGCGCGTTTTATATCTTATCTTTCGTGGTATAAGTTGTTACATAAGGAGCGCTCGAGAAAATATGAAGCGAAGTATCGACGCCTGCTTCTGCATGATTTGATGAGTGAGCCTTGTCGAAAGCAGATGAGTTTTCCCATCTTGTATAATGGGTGCTATCAGACCATTCTGTCAGAACGATATACGTGTCTGAATCGAGTGGACGGAGCAAACGAAATGCGATGAATCCGAGTTCAGATTCAATAGCACCCGTAAGTTCTGTAAAGCGATGCTCAAAAACTGGACGTCCTTCATCCGTGACGGGAATATTGTTGAAAACGAAATAACCGTTATCTTGCAGTGTTCCCGAGGAGCTAATGACTTCGTAACGGCGTGGTGTTTGGAACACAGTTTTACCTACCGTTTCATGCAGTAAAAGAGAATTACCATGACCATGCATGGCAATCAAGCTTTCTGCCGCATATTTTTCTTTTAAACTTTCCATAAATTCAGGTGTACCCGATGTCATATAAATATTCATTTTCAAAAAAACCTCCTTGTAGTTCTTATTTATCTATTTTCCCCTATTTGAGAACTTAAAACAAACTTTGACAAAATGATGGCGAAAAAAGTAAGAAGTTAGCACAATTGTATGAATAACGGGGCTAAAAGCTATACTTTGCAAAGGGAAACGTCTATATTGAGTACGGATATGTAACACGGAAATAGTTAATTAAGAAAGTGGGAATAAACCAAATGACAAAATTCAATGATACACTTTTACGCGCTGCAAGAGGCGAGAAAATTGATCATACACCGGCTTGGTACATGAGGCAGGCAGGGCGTTCACAACCGGAATACCTAAAAATCAAGGAGAAATATTCTCTTGAAGAGATTACGCACCAACCTGAACTTTGCGCATATGTAACAAAGCTTCCAGTTGATCAGTATAATGTCGACGCGGCAATTCTTTACAAAGACATCGTTACACCACTTCCGGGAATTGGTATTGATGTGAAAATAAAAGCGGGCATTGGTCCAGTTATCTCAAATCCAATCCGTACAGTTCAAGATGTCCATAATCTTGGCGATCTATCACCACAAGATGATATTCCTTTCGTTCTTGAAACGATTAAAATATTGACGAAGGAACAATTGAATGTTCCGCTTATCGGCTTTGCGGGGGCACCATTTACGCTTGCGAGTTATATGATTGAAGGCGGTCCATCGAAAAGCTACAACTTGACGAAATCATTCATGGTATCTGAGCCGGAAGCATGGTTCGCATTGATGGACAAACTAGCAGATATGACGATTACGTATATTACTGCACAAGTTAATGCGGGTGCAAAAGCAATTCAAATCTTTGATTCGTGGGTAGGGGCATTAAATGTATCTGATTACCGAATCTTCATCAAACCAGTTATGACGCGTATTTTCACAGAGCTGCGTAAATTGAACGTTCCGCTAATCACATTCGGTGTCGGCGCAAGCCACTTGGCAAACGAATGGCATGACTTGCCTGTAGACGTTGTTGGTCTCGACTGGCGCTTATCTGTAAAAGAAGCAGGAGAGCGCGGTCTAACGAAGCCGCTGCAAGGGAATCTTGACCCATCACTGCTACTTGCAGATTGGAGCATTATCGAAGAACGTGCGAAAGTAATCATCGAACAAGGCGTAGAGCATGGTAACCACATTTTCAACCTTGGTCATGGCGTGTTCCCTGATGTGAAACCAGCAACATTGAAACGATTAACTGAATTTGTTCATGAATATAGTGCACAGCTGCGTAAATAACGTGCTGATCCAAACGAAGAGGTGAATGTTATGACAAAGAAACAAATGGGACTTTTAGTGATGGCTTATGGGACTCCGAATAAGGAAGAGGATATTGAATCGTATTATACGCATATCCGCCACGGTCGCCCGCCTGCACCCGAACAATTGGAGGACCTTCGCAATCGCTATGAGGCAATTGGCGGGATTTCTCCGCTTGCGCGAATTACTGAAGACCAAGCAAACGCGCTTTGCAACCGTCTGAATGAAGTGCAGGATAACATTGAATTCAAGGTCTATATTGGATTGAAACATATTGCACCATTTATTGAGGATGCGGTAGAAAAAATGCATGAAGACGGGATTACAGAAGCGGTCTCAATCGTACTGGCGCCGCATTTCTCGACGTTTTCTGTCAAGTCATACAATGGCCGCACGAAAGAAGAGGCTGACAAGCATGGTATCACAATTACTTCTGTCGAAAGTTGGTACAAACAGCCGAAGTTTATTGAATTCTGGACTGATCAAGTGCGCGGTACATTCGACAGCATGAGCGAAGAAGAGAGAGCGAAAGCATGTCTGATTGTTTCAGCGCATTCGTTGCCGGAAAAAATAATCGCGAATGGTGATCCATATCCAGATCAGTTGAAAGAAACAGCTGAATTGATTGCAAAAGCTGCTGGTGTGAAAAACTATGAACTAGGTTGGCAAAGTGCAGGGCAAACGCCTGAACCGTGGCTTGGTCCCGACGTTCAAGATTTAACACGCGATTTGCATAATGAAAAAGGATATACAACATTTGTTTATACGCCAGTTGGATTTGTTTCCGACCATCTCGAAGTACTATTTGACAATGATTATGAGTGTAAAGTTGTGTGTGATGAAATCGGTGCATCCTACTACCGTCCGGCAATGCCGAACATCGACCCACTCTTCATCGATGCGATGGTGGATGCAGTATTTGAAAAGATGAAAGAAGCTTAATATGGTTGAAAGAAAGTGATGATGGACATGAGCGGACAAAACAAGAAAGTCGTTATTGTCGGCGGAGGGATTACGGGCCTCTCCGCGGCATTTTATATGCAGAAAGAAGCGCGTGAAAAAGGCTTACCTCTAGATGTCATACTTGTCGAGGCGTCAAATCGACTTGGTGGCAAAATCCAGACAGTCCGGCGTAACGGTTTTATCATCGAGCGTGGTCCGGATTCATTTCTTATACGGAAAAAAAGCATGGGAATCCTTGCACAAGACCTCGGAATCGAAGGGGAGCTTGTGAAAAACGCGACAGGGCAAGCATACGTGCTTGTCGGTGGCGAGTTACATCCGATTCCAGGCGGTTCTGTTATGGGTATCCCGACAGAAATTGGTCCATTCTTGAAAACGGGACTGTTTTCGTTGTCAGGAAAATTGCGTGCAGCGGGCGATTTCGTCCTCCCACGCTCAAACATCAAAGGGGATCAGTCACTCGGTGGATTTTTCCGCAGACGTTTTGGCGGGGAAATTGTTGAGAACTTGATTGAACCGTTGTTATCTGGCGTTTACGCAGGCGATATTGACCACATGAGTTTGGAATCTACATTCCCGCAGTTCTACGCAGTGGAAAAGAAACATCGAAGTCTGATTCTCGGGATGAAAAAAACGACACCGAAACAACTACCGCAGAAAGACGGACATGGCGCTAAGAAAGAAGGCGTTTTCCACACGTTCCGAAACGGACTTGAAACAATTGTTGAAGCAATTGAACAACAACTTGAACCAGGTTCCGTCATGAAAGGTGTTCGGATCGATGCAATTGAGGCGCCAGGAATGGTCGGAGAAAAGACTATACTTGAAATGAATGACGGCCGTAAAATCGAAGCAGATACAGTTATACTTACAACTGGGCATGAGATGGCGGGTCGCTTATTTGCTCCGCACGGATTATTGCAAGATTTAAGAGAAATACCAACAACGTCTGTTGCGACAGTGGCACTTGCTTTTCCGGAGGAACATGTCGTACAGGACAAAGAAGGAACCGGTTTTCTTGTCTCAAGAAGCAGCGATTATTCAATCACGGCGTGCACGTGGACACACCGGAAATGGCCGACGACAACACCTGCTGGAAAAGTACTTATCCGGGCCTTCGTAGGTCGCGTAGGCGATGAAGCGATTGTTGATTTACCAGATGCTGAAATTGAGAAAATCGTTCTTGCTGATCTTGGCAGGGTTATGAATATAACAGGGAAACCGGATTTTACGGTTATTACCCGTTGGAAAAAAGACCGCCCGCAATACCGGGTTGGTCACAAACAGCGGATTGCAGCAGCCCGCGCAGAACTGGAATCGAAGTTCCCACAAGTAAAACTCGCCGGTGCCTCTTATAATGGAGTCGGATTACCCGATTGTATTGATCAGGGAAGAGCGGCAGTGAAAGAAGTATTGGAAGATTTATTTGACTGAAAAAATTCGCCCTCGGGTGGATTTTTTTTGTTGGAAAAAGGGTATAGAAGAAACATAGAAAGTTAACGAAAAGAGGAAGCAAAATGAAAAAGTATACATGGGGAATACTGTGTGCGGTGTTGTTATTAACGGGCTGTAGCAAAGGCGAGGCGGAAAACGGACCAATGCCAAGCGAAGATTTCCTCATTATCGCACATCGCGGCGCGTCAGCATACGTGCCGGAAAACACACTTGCTTCTTTTGATTTGGCAGAAGAACTTGCTGCCGACTATATTGAACTTGATATTCATCTGACCAAAGACGGCCAACTTGCGGTTATGCATGACGCGGATGTATCTGGTACAACCGAAGCTAATGGCAAAATCGGTGGATTGACACTTAGTGAGCTGAAGGAGTTATCCGTTAACTTTCGGCACAAGGATGAAGACAAGAAAGCTGTAAATGGCCCATCAGAAGAATATGCAGTTCCTACACTGGGTGAAGTATTCGGTCAATTTGGGGACAATATGAATTTCATCATTGAGTTGAAAGATCCAGAAGACTATCCTGGGATCGAAGAAAAACTGGTTGATACATTGAAGCAATACGACATGATTGGGTTTGATAAAGATAGACATCCTAAAGTAGCAATCCAGTCATTCAGTAAAAAAGGATTAAAACGCGTTTACGAATTAAATCAAGATATCCCGCTTCTAAAACTCATTTCATTTGATGATGATGAAGAGGCGAAATTGTCAAAAAAAGAATTGGATGAGCTTTTGACATATGCATCTGGACTGGGAGTTAGTTATAAAGCACTAACGGTCCCATTTATAAAGAAAATGCATGAAAAAGGACTATCCGTTTATGCGTATACTATTATTGATGCTGAAACTGCATTAAAAATGATGGCCATCGGTGCAAATGGCATTCACACAGATCGTCCCGACATACTAGACAAATAAAAAGGTATATCTTTCTACAATCAAAAAACAGCCGAAGGAGTCTCTACGGCTGTTTAAAAAAGATAAGTAAACGTTATTCACCTGGAGCAGCGCTTTTCTAATTCATAGGATATTGCAGTCGTCACATTTATTGCCGTAGCATTCATGCTGCTCTTCGATTTCTTTCCCGCAAACCGTGCAAACTTTAGCGGGTAGGTTTTTGAAAAACTCAATTACATTTTCAAGCATATTTTATTCTCCCCTTCCTTATTTGTATTAGTACTAGGCTTAATATTAACGTTGTGATAGTACAGTATATGCAAAAGGTTATACGGTATTGCAGGCATCGCATTTATTGCCGTAACACTCATGTTGTTCTTCGATTTCATTGCCGCATGACGTACAAACTTTAGCAGGTAGGTTTTTAAAAAACTCAAGTACGTTTTCAATCATCGCTAACATCCCCTTTTTCACTGTAATAGTATTAGATTTATTCTTTAATGTGTAATAGTACAGACTCCGCAAAAAAAATTACAAGATGTTGCAGTTATCACATTTGTTACCGTAGCATTCATGTTGCTCGTCGATTTCACTCCCGCATGATGTACAAGTTTTAGCAGGTAGATTTTTGAAAAACTCGATGACATTCTCAATCATATTTTCATTCTCCCCTTCCTAATTTGTACTACAACTAAATCTGTTATTAGTAGTGTATTATAACAGTATACTAGATGTCAACACATTTCACAATTTATTCTGAAAGTTGTAAGAGGGGGTCTTCTCTTCTTAAAGATGATAAAATGGGTGAGAAGCTATTAATGAGGAGCGATAAACTATGTATTTCATTGATAATAAAGGAATTACAGATCCGCATATCAACTTGGCGATAGAGGAATACGTCCTCAAGAATATGGATATCGACAAAGATTCGTTTTTGCTGTTCTATATTAACGAACCTTCTATCATCATCGGTAAAAATCAGAACACGATTGAAGAGATTGATACAGAATATGTGGAAGCAAATGGTATTCATGTTGTTAGACGATTGTCCGGCGGGGGAGCAGTCTACCACGATTTAGGCAACTTGAATTACAGTTTCCTAACAAAAGACGATGGCGAATCGTTCCGCAACTTCAAAAAGGTGACAGAGCCTGTCGTTCAGGCGTTGGCAGAAATGGGTGTCAAAGCAGAGTTACTCGGCCGCAATGACATTCTTGTTGAGGGTCGTAAAGTTTCAGGGAACGCACAGTTTTCAACGAATGGTCGTATGTTTAGCCACGGAACACTGATGTTCGATACAGAAATAGAACGTGTTGTTTCAGCATTAAAAGTACGTAAAGATAAAATTGAATCAAAAGGGATTAAATCAATCCGTAGTCGTGTCGCGAATATTTCCGAATTCCTGAATGACTCAATGACAATTGAACAATTCCGAATGGAAATACTGAAATCGATTTTCTGCGGAGAAGAAAAAATCCAGTATCTAGAGTTGACTGATGAAGATTGGACGAATATCCATAAACTTTCTGCGGAGCGTTATGCAAACTGGGATTGGAATTACGGCAAATCACCGAAGTTCAATATGCAGCATTCACACAGATTCCCAGTAGGCGGCATCGACGTCCGTATCCAAGTGAAAAAAGGAATCATGGAAGACGTCAACATTTTCGGCGACTTTTTCGGTGTCGGAGAAGTGACAGTTATCGAGGAAAGCTTGAAAGGTATCCAGTATGAGAGACAGGCAATTAGCGAAGCGCTCGCACCAATTGACATTCCGACATATCTAGGCGGCATTACGAAAGAAGAGTTCCTTCAATTGATTTATTGATGAAACTAGAAGCCTGACGATATGTCGGGCTTTTTCTTTTTGGATTAATTCTTCAAAGTGGAAGGATTGATCATATAGCTAGGCAAAGCGATCATATAGCTTGTCCTACCGATCATATAAACCGCCAAGCGATCATATAGCTTGTCCGCCCGATCATATAAGCAGGCAAGCGATCATATAGCTTGTCCGCCCGATCAAAAAAATAGCCAAGCGATCATATAGCTTGTCCAGCGATCAAATAAGCCGCTAAGCGATCATACAGCTTGTCCGCCCGATCAAATAAGTAGCCAAGCGATCATATAGCTTGTCCACCCGATCAAATCAGCCGCCAAGCGATCATATAAGCAGGCAACTGATCATATAGCTTGTCGAACCGATCAAATAAGCCGCCAACCGATCATAAGCTTGTCCACCCGATCATAAGCCTGTCGAACCAATCATATAAGCCGCCGAACCAATCATAAGCCTACCGAACCGATCATATAGCTTGTCCAACCGATCATATAACCCAACCAACCAATCATATCTCCCACAAAAAACAACAACATTCCCAAAAACCTTCCAACCGCCGGGCCTGTTTTTACGCTATAATAAAGGGAAGTGTGAAAGGGGACTGACCTATGGAAAACCATCGTATATTCATAGTTGAAGATGATAAGAAAATCGCACAACTGTTAGCAGACACGCTCCGGAAATACCAATACGACGTTGCAATCGTCGAAGATTTTGACCAAGTTACTAAGGAAAGCCTCGCGTTTGATCCGCATCTCATTTTGCTTGATATCAATCTGCCTTCTTATGACGGCTATTATTGGTGCCGTCAGCTTCGTCAACATACGACGTGTCCTATCTTATTTATTTCTGCACGTTCTGGCGACATGGATCAAGTATTTGCGCTAGAAAATGGTGGAGATGATTTCATCACGAAACCATTCCATTATGAAATCGTCCTTGCTAAGATAAGAAGCCATTTACGTAGAACATTTGGCGAATACGCTCCTAACCAATCAGAACGGACCGTGAAAATTGGTGCACTTCATTTATATATCGAACGGATGGAACTGCATATTCGTGAAAATAGCGTACCCCTTCAGAAAAAAGAATGCGTCATCCTTGAGTTGCTGATGGACGCGGCGCCGAAAGTTGTGTCGCGGGAAAAACTGCTTGAAGAACTCTGGGATGATCAGTCATTTGTTGATGAAAATACATTAAATGTCAATATGACTAGAGTGCGTAAGAAACTGGCTGATTATGATATTAAATCTTCAATCGAAACCGTGCGTGGCGCGGGATATCGCTTCTTATTAGCGCCGGAAGAATCATGAAAAAACTAAGCCTTTTTCTAAGAGAACATCTATCTTTCCTCGCTTTTCAACTAATTCTTATATTGTTCATTATGTTGCTGTATTGGTTGGATGGTTTCCGCAATTTCAACACGGCTATCTATTCAATCAGTATGAGCATGTTGTTGACCAGCGGCTATTTATTAGGGAAGTTTATTATGAGGCGTTCATTTTACGACGCGATTACGCGTAAGCCAGAAAAGATGGAAGACGCACTTATCCGATTTGCACAAGCGCCAGAGCATCGGCAAACGACTGAGTTTACACGTGAATTGTATCGACTGTATCAAAACGAAGTGCAACGCTTGTATGCAGCCCAACATCGGCAACTCCACTTTATGAACCAGTGGGTCCATCAGATGAAAACACCGATTTCCGTTATGGGACTTTTACTGCAGGAAAAAGATGACCTCGACCGTGACAGTATCACTGAAGAGGTTGAGAAAATACGGCGTGGGCTCGATTCGGTACTTGTCAATGCACGGCTCGAAACGTTTGAACAAGATATGCAGATCGAGCGCATTGATTTGAAAAAACTAGTACAAGAAATCGTGACGGAACATAAGCGACTGTTCATCACCAATGGCGTATTCCCAGTTATTTCAATCGATGACAACTTCGTTGTTGCCACGGATGTGAAGTGGATGAAAATCGTCATCGGGCAGTTCATTACGAATGCGGTGAAATATACGTTCGACGAGGGAAAGAAAGTCCATTTAATAGCGTCTTGTACAGGGAATGGACTGAAATTGCAGATTCGAGATGAAGGGATTGGTATCCCATCTTCGGATTTGAAGCGAGTTACCAAGGCTTTCTTCACTGGTGAAAATGGGCGACTAACTGGCGAATCAACAGGAATGGGACTTTATATTGCATCAGAAGTATGCAATCGGTTAGGTCATCCACTGTCAATTGAATCTGAAAAAGGAATCGGGACAACGGTGACAGTACTATTTGAAAATGGAGAGGCAGGTGAGACGGGTGAATCGGAACACAATCGTGGAACTGACGGAAGTGACGAAAATTTATGAAGGAAAAGTGATGCACCGAGCGTTGAACCGTCTTGATTTTGAAGTGGAGGAAGGCGAGTTCGTCGCAGTCATGGGCCCTTCTGGAAGCGGAAAAACAACGTTGCTGAACTTGATTTCGACGATTACATTACCGACGTATGGACGCCTGATGATAAATGGAATCGAGCCAGAAGCGCTCAAGCAAAACGACCTAGCATTATTTAGACGACGCAATCTCGGCTTCGTTTTTCAAGATATTAATCTGCTTCAAATGCTGACAGTAGAAGAGAATCTCGTTTTACCGTTGACCCTTGATGGCTTATCAGTTCCTGAAATGGAAAGACGTATTGCAGAAACTGCAGCACGTCTTGATTTGACAGATATTCTGAAACGTAGGCCCGACGAATTATCGGGGGGACAAGCGCAACGAACGGCGATTGGGCGGGCACTTATTCATAAACCCAAAATCATTCTTGCTGATGAACCAACTGGTAATCTCGATTCGAAGTCCGCGAAAGATGTGCTCGAATTGCTAAGCCATATTAATAAAAGTGAAAAAACAACTGTCGTTATGGTGACGCATGATCCGATTGCCGCCAGTTATTGTGACCGTGTGCTATTCATTAAGGACGGCGAATTTTTCAATGAAATCTATAAAGATGAAAGACGTCAAACATTTTTCCAACGTATTTTGAACGTCTTGTCTCTTCTCGGGGGGAATGTCCATGACCTTTCGTCAATTCGCTTACCGTAATGTTATTCGAAATAGACGTGTTTACACTGCATTTTTCATGGCAAGCGTTTTCTCCGTTATGGTTTTTTTCCTTTATTCCATGTTGTTGTTTCATCCATCCATAGAAAATCGGTTTGTTCAAGAAATTGCCATAATGGGTATGGGAATCGCAGAAATTATATTGTATATTTTCACTGTGTTTTTCCTGTTTTATTCGATGCGGGCATTTCTTCAGGCGAGGTCGAAGGAATTCGGCATTTTGCTGCATTTAGGGATGGCAAAGCGACAATTGAACCGTCTTATATTCATTGAGACGATGATTATTGGAACGGCGTCTATTGTTGCAGGGACTATTCTTGGATTTATGTTTTCAAAATTCTTTTTTATGATTATACGGGAAATCGTTCTGTTGCCAGCTTTGCCCCTCTATTTATCATGGGAACCATTTGCACTGACAATTG
Source organism: Sporosarcina sp. FSL K6-1540 (assembly GCF_038620285.1). NCBI lineage: Bacteria > Bacillati > Bacillota > Bacilli > Caryophanales > Caryophanaceae > Sporosarcina > Sporosarcina sp. FSL K6-1540. The sequence continues at coordinate 576,770 of NZ_CP152018.1, read as the reverse complement.
GTGCCTTCATGAGTCTGTTTATAATCATTTCGTACGTCGCTCCGGTGTTCATTCGGACCGGTGAGGTGGCCGATCTCATACAAGGAGATGCAGGAAGTCGAGGGGCGTACGGCTATTCAAAAGCACGTGGCTATCTGGGATTACTGATTCTTGCATTGTCCTATATCCTGGCTGCATCGACAACGAATTCCGTCGTAACCGGCCTGATCTTTTTCTTGCCACCGCTTGCAACAATAGGGACCTTTTACTTTTTCACGGATTCCTTACCTTTGCTCCTTCATAAGCTTCGCAATCGAAAAAGATTGTATTGGCATCATTTTTGGTTGCTGTCAATATCTGAAGGTGTCGTGCGGCTGCGTGAAAATGCGCGCATGTTTTTCATCGTGACAATCGTATCGACTGTAGCGTTCATGTCAGTTGGCATACTTGCATCGCTTACTTCTTTTGCTTCCCAGTACCATGAAATGCATCCGTTAGGTCTTGTTTACAAAAGTGAATCTAACAATGAACTTGAAAGAAAGCATATTACACAGCTCGTCGACGAACTGAAGGCAGAGCAGATCGATTATTCACTTGTTCGGTTCCAGGTGTTGGAACAGACGTCGACGTTCACCAAGAACCCCGTTGCGATACTGAAGCTATCCAATGTGAATATACTTGCTCAGTCGTTTGGTTATCAAGTTATTGACATGGAAAAGGGCGAAGCCGTTTTCTTACCACCTTCCGCTTCATCGTATGACCAGCTGAAGGATCGAACTGTGACAACGCTACTCAAAGAAAGTGATGTCCACGTTAAGATAGATGGGGCGTACCCTTATCATTTATTTTCTTCGTACTCGATTGCAATGAATGCGATCGTATTGAATGATGCGGATTATGAATTGGTACTCGAAAAGGGATTAACACAGGGGGATAAGTCATTTTCCTACTATGCATTCCATGTTCCCGATTGGCAAAAAACACAGGAAATTGGCTTGTCCATCGATGCCAAGGTTTCGGAATCATTTCTTGCGGGGGGATCCGATAATTTACTATATTCATTTGAAAATCCGGGCTTGAATTATTCGGTCATTCGCACGACATTTTCACTGTTATTGTTCATCGGATTACTTTTGGCGGCCGTATTTTTCCTGGCGGCAGGAAGTTTCATCTACTTCAGACTGTATACATCGCTCGAAAGTGATCGTAAACAGTTCGATGTTTTACGACGTATGGGAATCACGGATCGCGAGTTCAAGAAAATTGTCAATCGGCAATTAATCCCGCAGTTTTTCTTCCCATGGGGAGTTGCATTTGTTCATAGTTCATTTGCATTTCTGTCTTTACAAGTGATTTGGGATGCACTGGCGGAAATTTCAATTGTAAAAGAACTTGTTCTCGTTCTTGTCGGATTTACGCTAATGCAAATCTTTTATTTCTATTTAATCCGCTGGCGCTATCTTGCGCATATTAAAGCATCGGCTTGACAAGTCTGCATGATGCAAATCATACAACGGAGAGGGGTGAACTACATCCCTCTTTATTGGCGTATCCGCTTTTCGATTGTCTGGCTCCAGGCGCCAAAGGGTTCGGAGACTCACAGGATGTGAGTTACGCAACTATTGCCGCAGGACGCGGCGAACTTAGGTTGCGATCCCTAAGAGTCAGCCCAGCTATTCGGCAAAAAACGCCGTATAGCCGGTCTGCCTTATGCCTGTCGCATCTGAGCGGCGCCTTCCGCTTTTCTCGTCTTGATTTATCAGAACTTTTCTTATATAATGATTATAGTGGGAATGAATGATCATTCATTTAATCAAAAGGGGATGAACTTATGAATCTAGTTACGCGAGTACACGAAACTGCAATGACACAGCCTGAAAAAGCGGCTTATCACTTTATGGGGAAAGATACATCATATGCAGAATTCGATCAATCGGTATCCATGTTCGCATCTGCACTGCAAGACCTTGGCGTTGGCAAAGGGGATCACGTCGCATTTCTGCTAGGTAATACACCTCATTTCCTTATATCGCTTTACGCGACAATGCGAATTGGTGCAACAGCAATTCCGGTCAATCCAATTTACACGCCAGACGAAATTTCGTATATCATACATAACAGTGATGCGAAAGCAGTTATCGCGCTTGACCTTCTTTTGCCACTTGTTGAACAGGCTGCGGGCGCATTCCCAACTGTTGAGCATTATGTAATTTGCGAAACGGTTCCGGAAACACCAGAGAAAATCGCCGCACTTCCGGCTGCAGTGAAGTCGAAAGTCCGTTCATTCACACAACTCATTACTACAGGAAGACCTAATCAGGAACCCGTTGTTGTTGATGAAAATGAAACCGCTATCATTCTGTATACATCAGGCACGACGGGACAGCCAAAAGGCGCGATGCTGACACATGGTAACCTGTATTCAAACGCGCGTGATGTGGCGGATTACTTGGATTTCACGGAAGATGACCGTGTTGTAGCGACGCTGCCGGTATTCCATGTCTTCGCGCTTACAGTCGTTGTCAATGCACCACTAGTAAAAGGTGCAACGATTTTATTGCTACCGCGCTTTAGTCCAGCAGAAGTATTTAAAGTCGTGAAAGAACAGCAGGCTACTATTTTCGCGGCTGTGCCAACAATGTACAATTTCTTATACCAGTTCCCAGACGCTGATCCGAGCGATTTCAAATCTGTTCGAACTACAATTTCTGGGGGATCATCATTACCGGTCGCATTGCTGCATAATTTTGAAGAGAAATTCAATGTAAGGGTTTCTGAAGGATACGGCTTGTCTGAAGCATCACCTGTTACATGCTTTAATCCGACTGACCGCGAGCGTATTCCAGGTTCAATCGGAACGAATATCATCAATGTCGAAAATAAAGTCGTTGATGAATTGGGCAATGAAGTACCAGATGGGGAAGTCGGCGAATTAATCGTACGCGGACCGAACGTCATGAAAGGCTATTACAAAATGCCTGAAGAAACGGAGTCCGCTATCCGTAATGGCTGGTTGTACACGGGGGATATGGCGAAACGCGACGAAAATGGCTATTTCTACATCGTTGACCGTAAAAAGGATCTTGTTATCGTCGGAGGCTATAACGTTTATCCACGTGAAGTTGAAGAAGTATTATTCGCTCACCGTGACATCATTGAAGCGGCAGTCATTGGCTTACCTGATCCCGATTTCGGTGAAGAGGTCCATGCATTTGTTGTCTTAAAAGAGGGTGTCAAAGAGGACAAAGAAGCGTTGATCGCATACTGTGCGGCTCGTTTGGCGAAATATAAGGTACCAAAACAAATCGAGTTTTTAGATGAACTGCCGAAAAACACGACTGGTAAAATATTGAGACGGTCATTGAAAGACCAAGTGAAAATCTAACAAGATAGACCTCTCCGGGTTGTTGACGGGGAGGTCTTTTAGTGGTGAGTAAGGTGTGAAATAAAAAAGGGCTAGTCCCAGCAAGCCGCTCAATTGCGACTTACGGGGTAGCCCATAATCCATTTAAAATCCGAAGTTACACCCGCAAGAACGGTGCTTGCGGTGGCAATGTTGATGATTAGAATTCCTACACTGGTCACAACCAGTATCAGGTCTCCAAACACGACTTACTCCGGTATGTCTGAATGTGATTGTACACGTATTTTGCGGTTTACTTTGTGAACAGCATTGTGAATGATTGTGCTGTGGTTTGTGCGAACCACAACCACATCCGCAACCGTTCCCGTGTTTACCGGAATTTTGGTTATTATTCATTGGAAAAGAAGACATACCCTTACCTCCTTTCATCTTTATTAAGAGAAAGAAAGCGGATAACTATTCTTTATATAAGAATCATATCGCTGTTATATATACGAAAAATAAAGAACTACATTGAATTCGCTACGGCTACCCCTCCCCCTTGTAAGGTAACTTCGCTCAGTTTATATAGATATTCACATATACAGTAACTAATCTTTCCCTCACCTTAAATTATGTGGCTGTCCCACAAATGACAGGGACAAACGTTTATAGTGTAAAAATAAATAACGTTGGAATGTAGACGATAACGAAAATCCCTCTCAATAGAAAGGGGTTTTCGTTACACTTCATTTAGTTGCAAGAATTGCTATGAATGCAAGTGCTAAGGTGATTAATTAGTAGCCGCCACAGCAAGGACGCCGCTTTTGGCAAGTCTGCTGTTTTTTACAACAAGGACGTCGCTTTTCGCAAGTCTGCTGTTTTTTGCAGCAAGGACGTTGCTTTTCGCAAGTTTGCCGTTTTTTACAGCAAGTGCGTCGTTTTTCGCAAGTCTGCTGTTTTTTACAGCAAGTGCGTCGTTTTACGCAAGTACGTTTCTTGTCGCAAGTATTGTGTTTCTTCGAGCTAGAACGTTTCTTGTCGCAAGAGCGTCGCTTGTTGCTTGGAAGTATTGGACCAAAGACTGTACGTTTCTTGTCGCAAGTATTATGTTTTTTCCAACAAGAACGGCGCTTACTGCTTGTGCAATGTCTGCTGCTTGTGCGGCGCTTACTGCTTGTGCAATGTCTGCTGCTTGTGCGGCGTTTACTACTTGTGCAATGTCTGCTGCTTGTACGGCGTTTACTGCTTGTGCAATGTCTGCTGCTTGAACAACGTTTACTGCTTGTGCAATGTTTGTTACTTGACGGCTCTTGGAACATAAAGTTGTCTAACCCCAAGCTTACCACCTTATTAATCGCTTTTTGAATGTCATCGTTACTTAAAAATTGAGACACGTTAAACCTCCTTTTTTTTTTTGTAGATAAAGAATGAAGACTTGCTCATATTCCATTTACGGATTGCCTCAAATCCTTACTCTCCACTTAATGTACGTTTACGTACACTAAGTGTCCGAGACAAACGCACACACTTCGAGAAATAATTAGAAGTGGGCGGGAAGTGAGTCAATTCTTAAAAGATAAGAAAGAAAACCTTTTAAACTTAGATGAGCTTCATAAGTCAAACCAGATAAGTGGAAAAATTCATAGTTTCACTGGAACCATGCCCTGCACTATATTTAGTACTTGTTATTTCTCCTTCTATTTGGTCGCTTGCCGGAATCATGTTGATCCTTGTTAGAAATTGTTTGATTTTGAGAAGTGTTTCTATATCTGTTAGCATTGTTCTGTTTATCACGAGGATCCTGAGACATTAAGTTATCTAACCCTAAGCGATCAGTTCTTTTCTTTACTTTTTGTATTTCATTATCAAAAAATAGCGACATGTCCGCCCTCCTTTTTCGCTTATTGGGAGAAAGTACCACGCAATCCTTCCTCTCTCCTTAAAGTACGCGGTTGTACCAAGAGGGTTAGAGACAAATGCTTGCACTTGAAAAATAATTACTATTATGTTGAACAAATGAATACGGCTTATGCGCTTTACAAGGGCTTTTGGGAAGCCACTGAAAAAGTCCCAATACTTGGAATGAAATAGAAATCCTACGAATATCGCTTCGGCGCTTTGTGGATGCCTCCCGCGATAAGCCGGAAAGAAGACCCCTTGGGAGGGATTGAACTGCATCCCTCCTTAGTCTTATCGCTTCGGCTAACACGAAGTCGCGCCTTCGTTGGATGGTCTATTTGAGAAAGTGCATTTCGTTATCGGGGATGAAATCTGCAACCTGGAGTGCTATAAATCGATCGAATGTGATCAACGAATGTCCCGATGCATGAGGAATAAATTAGAACTCCTACGAATATCGCTTCGACGCTTTGTGGACGCCTCCCGCGATAAGCCAGAAAGAAGACCGCTTTCAGTCTTATCGCTCCGGCTACCACGAAGTCGCGCCTTCGCTAGATGGTCTATTTGAGAAAGCGCATTTCGTTATCGGGGATGAGATCTGCAACCTGGAGTGTGTCTTTCTTGACTATAATTAGCATCAAAAAGTAATCACATTATTATCTCGCCATATACATCTCAAAATCACAGTTCTCTCGATAATGAACACCCTAGCGCAGGCGCGGCAAAGGGGTAGCCGAAGCCGTAAGACTGGATGCGAAGCGCTAATCCAGGCTTGCGGTGAGTGGCATCCCCAAAGCGCCAAGTGTTCTACAATCCACATCCCGAATTACAACTCTTTCATTATCGAGAATCACAGCAGATTCAATGGGATTTTTTTAATTCAACATATATGGTTAGAGTAACATCGAGCATTTGAATACATACGTATAGTATAAAAGTGAAGGGATAGAATTCACGTGGATATTGGCATGGAAGTACCTGAGTATCAGCTTTTTATTCACCCTAGTTATGTAAGCGAGCTTCGGAAAGATGTTTGGATGGATGATCCAGTTTCCGCAAAGTTGACGATTAATAAAAAGAAATATGAGATTGATATTGTCTATCGTGGTTCCCATATTCGGGAGTTACGAAAGAAATCATATCAGCTCTCATTTTACAAACCGAGCATATATAGAAAGGCAAAAGAATTTCATTTGAATGCGGAATTTAAAGATCCATCATTGTTGAGAAATAAATTGTCTTTTGATTTTTTTAATGAGATCGGCTGCTTATCACCTAACTCTCGTTTCGTTTTTGTGAAACTGAACGGGAAAAACGAGGGGATATATTTAGAAATAGAATCAGTGGATGAATTTTTTCTGGCGAATCGGCAGCTACCAGAAGGACCGATCTATTATGCGGTCGATGGGGATGCAAACTTTTCATTAATGAGTAATCTTGATAAAGAAGTAAAGAAATCACTCACGTTAGGCTATGAAAAAAAGTGTGTCACTGAGCAAGGTGATAATCAGTTACAAGAAATGATAGTTAACATCAACACCGTTCCAAGAGAAGAATTTGAGCATGAAATCGTAAAGTATGTGAACGTAGATAAGTATCTACGCTGGCTCGCGGGGGTTATTTTTACCCAAAACTTCGATGGATTTGTTCATAACTATGCACTTTATCGTAATGGGGAGACGGGTTTGTTTGAAGTTATCCCATGGGATTACGATGCGACATGGGGAAGAGATGTCAATGGTGAAAGCATGCGAGAAGACTATTTGAGAATCGAAGGATTTAATACATTAACCGCAAGGATTCTTGATGTGAAAACTTTTCGGATGCAATACAAGAACCTATTAGAAGAGATATTAAACAGTAAGTTTAATGTGGAGTATATGAAACCTAAAATACAAGCAATGCATAATTTAATAAGACCCTATGTTCTAAAGGATCCTTATGAAAAAGACAATATGGCCGAATTTGATCAAGAACCGGATTTCATATTGGCCTATATTGAGGCTAGGGGAAACTATATAAGGAGCCAATTGGACACATTGGATTAGGCGGCAATACGAAAAACCCATTAAATAATGGGAAGCTCTTAGATGGCAATGCTGAACAAGTCGTGAAACGTTTTGGGGGAAGAGGCATCAAAATTCGTCGATTCAACTGTGATGGTGAAGAAAGTCCGTTGCGGCGATGAAGAGGTAATTAGTATGGTGTGCTGGGAATCAGAGAGGAATTAGAATCAGTGGAGTAAATTTGATAGCAACATAAAAACAGCGGTGTCTTTTCATATGAAAAGCTGCCGCTGTTTTTGTGTGCGAATTACGAGTAGCGGTGATAACGGGGTTGATGCCGGTGATAATCGAAGCCATGGCGGTGATAACAGGCCCGATGGCGGTGATAAATGATCCCAAGGCGGTGATAACGATTCGTTAGATATACGATACAATAAAGTTGGTTATGAATTGGCATACTGCGTGGAGGAAATGGGGTGAATTGTTCCTCATCATTTTTTGCTTGTACACGTGAAAATTTTTAGGAAGATTATAAAAACTCTATTAAATCTTCACCGAGGACATAACACCAATTGACCGGCTATATAATTAACCCTTTCCAACGCGGAGAGGGGTTGATTATTCATTATCCAAAATAATAATTAGAAATCTGATTGATAAATTCCTCTTCAAGCTCTCCTTTCTTTTTCACCAGTATATATGTTGAAACGGTCGGTAATTCGAATAGGTCAAAATGTGGCTGCATAAGTCTACCTTCAATCAGTTCACGCCGGACGATGGAATGAGGAAGGAATGAGATGCCTAATCCTTCCTGGATGAACCGTTTTGCAATGTGCGCCTGTGTGACTTTCATCGTCCGTATGCCAGGAATGCGTTTATTGAGAGTGAAAAGTAAGTCATCCCAATAGACGGGGTGATGATGCGTAAATAAGTAGTTTTTCTGTAGTTCTTCAGAAACGTCAATAGGTGGGCCGCTTTCCTCATCGTATGGATCCGTTGGTATGATGAATAAAATAGGATCTTTGTAAATCAGGATTGATTCAATGTTTTTGAACGTAGCATCGAGTGCTGAAATACCAAGATGCACATCACCATTGTCGACAAGTTGCTCAATCATTTCCGATTCTTCGATGCGAATAGATAGTTCGACTTCGGGATGATGCTCCATGAATGTCCGTAATAAATAAGGTAAGATCGTTTCGGCCATTAAGGGTGAAATTGCGATGGTCCAATTGCGGCGATAGCCTTGCGAAAACGCATGCATCCGACTCACACTCGCGTCCGCGTCTTTAGTAAGTCGAACAGCTTCAATATAAAAAAACTTCCCGGCATCGGACAAAGTGACGCGGTTGTTTAGTCTATCAAAAAGTTTGCTACCAAGTTGTTCCTCTAAAAGACGAATATGCACGGTTACGCTTGGTTGGGATAGCATCAATTTCTCGGAAGCTTTACGGAAATTTAAGGTCTCAGCGGCGACAATAAATGTTTTGAGCCATTGATAATCCATTAAGTGACCTCCTTTTGATTAATAATACTAATTGATATAATGAAAAACATTCAATTTCCATAATTATAACTTCGCATTATACTAAAGAAAAGAAGGAGGAATAATCATGTTTCAAAAAGGGTTGAAAGATGTTATTGCAGTACACACGAAAATCGCGTCGGTCGATGGAGAAAAAGGGGAATTGCGATATCGGGGTGTTTCTATAGGCGACCTCACAGCGACGCATTCATTTGAAGAAGTAGCATATTTTATGTGGACTGGCGTGTTGCCGGGAGAAAGTGAACTTTGTATATTGAATGAAAAACTGATTGCGGGAAGAGAACTCCCTCTACATGTTGTGAAGATTATTGATGCACTTCCTGCTGATATGCCACTGATGGATGCGATGCGAACGGCGATTTCCGCTTATGGACACCCTGCGTTTAAGGATGAAATAATCGAGGATCAGGCGCTTGTTTTGACAGCGGCACTTCCGGTGATTATTGCGCGTCATTATCGAAATCAACAAGGACAATCAATCGTCGAAGCGGATCCGACTTTATCGCACACAGCGAATTATTTGTGGATGCTAACAGGCGTTATCCCAAATGACGTACAAGTCGAGGCGCTCGAAACGTATTTGAAATTAACGATGGAACACGGATTGAACGCGTCGACTTTTGCAGCACGAGTCACCATTTCGACTGAATCCGATTTGACATCTGCAATCACGTCGGCAATCGGAACGATGAAAGGTCCGTTACATGGAGGCGCGCCATCGGGTGTCATCGATTTGTTGGAGGAGATGGAAACGCTTGGAAATATCCGTCCAGTCATTGAGGCTAAAATGAAACGCGGGGAACGCATCATGGGGTTCGGCCACCGAATTTATAAAACGGAAGATCCTCGGTCAGTTCTTTTGAGAGATAAATGCATCAGTATGTCGGGGGAAGATGACTGGTTGGACTTGGCGACAGCAGCTGAAAAAGAAATTATTTCTTTGCTGGAAGAGTATAAGCCGGGCCGGAAATTGTATACGAACGTCGAATATTATGCCGCAGCTATCATGCGTTCAATCGAAATGCCGCCGGAACTGTTCACACCAACGTTTAGTGCAGCAAGAATCGTCGGCTGGACAGCGCATGCGATTGAACAGTTAAGTGACAACACCATCTTCCGACCACAATCGGTGTTTGTAGGCGAAATGGTAGTTTTGGATGAGAGGTTTCATGTGGAGAGATAATTGTGTCGTGACATTTTGGTGTTGTCCTCACAGTTAGTCGACTTGCCATGACAGTTCCGCGTTGTCCTCACAGTTTCGAAGTTAGCTGTGACAGTTTGACGATTTGCCCTCACAGTTAGTCGACTTGTCATGACAGTTCGGCATTGCCCTCACAGTTTTGAAGTTAGCCGTGACAGTTTGATGACTTGCCCTTACAGTTAGTCGACTTGTCATGACAGTTCCGTGTTGACCTCACAGTTTCGAAGTTAGCCGTGACAGTTAGACGATTTGTCCTCACAGTTAGTCGACTTGCCATGACGGTTCCGTGTTGCCCTTACAGTTCGTTAGCTTGCCATCACAGTCTCACGACCAGCCCCATAGCTCGACACCAGATCTCCTTCGCCATACAAGGAGATCATTTTTTTATCCCCATGAAAAAAGGGAAACTGTTACGAATGTCGAAATAAGTAGATAGAGAAGAAATAAGGGGGAATTAGCAATGGAAAAACGTAAACTGGAAGTAGCTGACCTATTTAAATTACAGTCTGTGACGGATCCGCAATTAGCGCCGAATGGCAAGGAAGCGGTGTTTGTAAAAACGCATATTGACGAGGAAGACAATAAATATATAGCGAATTTATTTCATGTAGATCTGGAATCGAACGAAGTGACGCAGTGGACGCATGGCAAAGGGGCGATTTCATCACCTGAATGGTCTGCCGATGGGAAACAAATCGCCTTTTTATCGGACCGGGAAGAGAAGAACCAGTTGTTCATCCTACAGGCAAGAGGTGGGGAAGCGCAGAAAGTAACCGCATTTGAAAAGGGCGTTTCGGGTTTCCTTTGGTCGCCATGCGGCAAGAAAATTTGGGTGGACGCAGTCGTGAAAGAAGGCAAGACGTTTACAGATAAAGAAGAAAAGGACGAAAAGAAAAAGCCGCAGCCGTACCGTGCCACGAAAATGAAATACCAAATGGACGGGGCAGGCTTGTTGCCACAAGACACGTACAAACAAATCGGCCTAGTCGACATCGAAACGGGAGAAGTAACGCAGTTCACTGAGGGGAATTTCCAGCATGGATTGCAAGCCATATCGCATGATGGCAAGAAATTAATTATCGGCGTCAACCGAAAGGATAATTTGGATTTCGAATTCCGTCAACCGCTAATTATTGTAGACGTTGAAACGAAAGAAGAAACGGTTCTTGTCGATGAAGAGGGCTATTTCGGCGGCGCCCAATTTTCCTTTGATGATCGCTATATCGCATACGTTGGTTCAGACCGGACATTCGAAAACGCGACACATAGCAGTTTGTACGTTTATGACACGGAAGACGGTATGCGCATGAATTTGACGGAAAGCATCGACGCACCGGTTGGGGATGCAGCAGTTGCGGATCATCAGCAAGGGGCGGGTGCACCGTCAGCAGTTTGGACAAAGGACAACTATTTGTATTTCCAACTGTCGTCAATGGGCGATATCCGTCTGTACTTTGCGTCACTCGAAGGCGAGTTATATCCCGCAACACCTGAAAATGAGCATGTATACGGTTATGATATTTCAGCCGACGGCGAGTTTGCTCTCGTTGCAGTCAGCAATGCCATTAATCCGGGAGAGCTATATAAACAGACAATCGCAACAGGCGAACGACAAGCCATCACTTCATTCAACGATACGTATTTGCAGGAAGTTGAACTTGTTGAACCGGAAGCAATCGTCTATAAAGGCGCAACCAATTGGGACGTGCATGGTTGGCTAATGAAACCGGCGGGCTACGTTGAAGGGACTAACTATCCGCTAATCGTCGAAATTCACGGCGGTCCGCACGCAATGTATGCGAATACGTTTTTCCATGAGTTACAGCTATTGGCGGCGCAAGGATACGGGGTCCTCTACGTTAATCCACGCGGAAGCCATGGCTATAGCCAGGAATTCGTAGATGCAGTACGAGGAGATTACGGCGGCGGAGATTATGAAGATATTATGGCTGGACTTGACTACGTTAGTAAAGAAAACAGTTGGATCGATACGAACCGACTTGGCGTAACAGGCGGGAGCTACGGCGGTTTCATGACGAACTGGATCGTTGGCCATTCAGATCGTTTCAAAGCAGCTGTCACGCAACGTTCGATTTCGAACTGGATTAGTTTCTTTGGCGTATCCGATATCGGTTATTACTTCAGCGATTGGCAAATCGGTGCTGACATGACCGACGTTGACAAGCTGTGGGAACATTCACCGCTGAAATATGCGAAACACGTTGAGACTCCGCTGTTAATTTTACACTCGGAAAAAGATTTCCGTTGCCCGATTGAACAAGCAGAGCAGCTATACATCACCTTAAAAAGCATGGGGAAAGAAACGGAATTTGTCCGCTTCCCAGATGCAAATCATAACTTATCGCGCACGGGTACACCGAACCTGCGCATTGCAAGGTTGGACGAGATAACAGGCTGGTTCGCGAAATATCTATAATTGATTCGGAGGAATATGATTGAGTTATACAAATGAGGGCGTAACAATACGTCCGATCCAAGAACAAGATTTACACCGCATGTGGGAACTCAGTTTCAAAGATGAAAATCCTGATTGGAAAAAATGGGATGCACCTTATTATGAACATCAGCCAATGACGTACGAAGCGTTTCTGGAAAGGCGCGATAAAATCGTTGCACAGGACGATTATTGGGGCATCGAAGTGGATGGCGAATTGATCGGCATGGTTAGTTATTACTGGGAACATAAGCCGTCCCTTTGGCTGGAGATGGGGATTGTCATTTATGAACCACAGTATTGGAGCGGCGGCTACGGAACGAAAGCATTCACGATGTGGATTGATCATTTATTCAATGAAATGCCGTTGGTTCGTGTCGGCTATACGACGTGGTCAGGTAATGAGCGTATGATTAAAGTCGGCGGAAAACTGGGCATGACGATGGAAGCGCGGTTGCGGAAAGTGCGTTATTGGAACGGGACTTACTATGATTCGATTCGGATGGGTATTCTCCGCGAAGAATGGGAATCCCGACTTTCATGAGGTGGTCGAAGCTGAAACAGATGGCGGAGGGTTTGTTGTGTGAGTCACTGAAAGGTCGGGTACATTATCAGGCAATCATTCATCGAAAAAGTCATGACCAGACAAGCAGTTTTCGTGTGACATTAGATGGAAAAGAGATTGGCTGGGCATCGGATATTCCATACACGATGGAACTGAATCGACGCAGTGACGATTTACGGGACGAGCGACAATTAAATCCGTTTCCTTGGCACCTCCATTGGCGGGAATTAGAACAATCTGAAGACTATAAAGCCTATCATCGTGCATATGAGGATACTGAAAAGGAAATGATTGCAGACGAAGTTTTCCCAGCATGGGATGTGAAAGAACTATTATTCGATTACGTTCATATGCCGTTTGAAGAAGCAGTTGTGCATGAGCATCCGTTTGTCAGAGCGATTAGCTTATTCGATAGGCGGTTTGGAAAGAGAAGGCTCGCAGAAATCGACTCTGAAAAGGAAAGCGGATTGGTCAAGGCATTTTACGAAATTCGTATAGAAGCAGATTCAAAAGAATAACTAGATAAGTTGAAATAAAGAAATCCATTGAACCGCTGAGGCCCCTTATTAAGACGCCTTCGCTTAATCTATACACCGGATTCAATACTTCAATTTATACAGGTAGCCATTCCGGAAACTCGGAATGGCTGTTTGTATGTCAGGATTTAGCTAGGGATTTGGGTGTAATGTGAGGGACTTATGATCGTTTATCGAGCTATATGATTGGTTGGGGAGGGGATATGATCGTTTATCGAGCTATATGATTGGTTGGGGAGAGGTTATGATCGTTTACTGGGTTATATGTTTGGTCGGGGAGCGAGAGGGAATTATGATCGGTTACCGAGTTATATGATTGGTTGGGGAGGAGATATGATCGGTTACCGAGTTATATGATTGGTCGGGGAAGGGGATGATCGTTTATCGAGTTATATGATTGGTCGAGGAAGGATATGATCGTTAACCGAGTTATATGATCGGTCCCCAAGTCATACAATCATTCAACACAATAATGAGTGCTTACTCACTTTACAAACGCAAATCCCTCGCATACAATAAAAGTGAGTACTCACTCATTATCGCGGAAGGGGTGTTAAGGATGGAACAACCAAAGACGTGTGTATCGATTCGCCACGTATCCAAAAGCTATAAGAAACACCATGTGCTAGAGGATATTAACTTGGATATTCTCGAAGGGGAAATTTTTGGTCTGCTCGGTCCATCTGGCGCGGGGAAAACGACGTTAGTTAAACAATTAACAGGCTTGGATACACCAACTTCAGGGGAAAGTTATTTATTTCAAACGAAAATGCCTTCATTAAAATTAATTACCAGCATTGGTTACATGGCGCAATCGGATGCGCTGTATGAAGATCTTTCAGCAAAAGAAAACTTGCAATTTTTCTCGTCCTTATATGGGCTGAAAGGTGAAAAACAAACACGTAGAATAACAGAAGTGATGGAGCTTGTTCAACTTTCAGGCGACCTGAAAAAGCTAGTTTCCAACTTCTCCGGTGGCATGAAACGCCGGCTTTCATTAGCAATCGCATTACTTCATGAACCAAAAATATTAATCCTCGATGAGCCGACTGTCGGCATTGATCCCGTTCTACGAAAAAGCATTTGGGAAGCCTTTTACAAATTAAAACAAAATGGAACGACAATCATTGTGACGACGCACGTAATGGATGAGGCCGATAAATGTGATCGACTTGGATTGATTCGCGGTGGCAGTCTAATTGCAGTTGGAACGCCTGATGAATTGAAAGAAATGACGAATTCAACAACGATTGAGGAAGCTTTCCTTTTTTACGGAGGTGCAAAAGAATGAGAGTTTTCGCATTGACACAACGAATTTTACGGCAAATAGTACGTGACAAACGGACAATGGGATTGCTTATTGTTGCGCCAATTCTAGTGTTGACGATGCTCCACCTGGTATTCAACGGAGGAGACTACACACCGAAAATAGGCTTCGTTGATGTCCCTGATGCAGTTATGGAACAGATGGATTTAGACGGAGCAGATGTCACCACATACAGCGATGAAAAAAGCGCAAAAGCTGATTTAGCCGAGCAAACGATTGATGGCTACTTAACACTTAAAAACAACGAGCCCACCGTCGTTCTTGAGGGAAGCGACCCGAGTGTTGCTGGTGCCACGATGAAATGGCTTCAACAAGCAATGCCGACTGGACAGGAAAACGCTAATAATCCCCAGTTGGAAATCGACTACTTACACGGTTCTAGAGACATGGGGACGTTTGATTATTTTGGGCCCGTTCTTCTCGGATTTTTCGTCTTCTTCTTTGTCTTTTTGATTGCAGGTGTATCGTTTTTACGAGAACGGACAACGGGGACGCTCGAACGGTTACTTGCAAGTCCATTACGAAAATGGGAAATCGTAATGGGTTATGTATTTGGCTTCGGTATATTCACGATGATTCAATCGACCATTATTGCTGCTTATGCGATTTATGTACTCGGAATGATGATGGAAGGCGCATTCGGCTATGTATTACTGATTACTTTGCTGCTCGCTTTAACAGCGCTCACGCTCGGTATTTTACTATCTTCATTCGCCAAAAATGAACTCCAAATGATACAGTTCATCCCAATCATCGTTATCCCACAAATCTTCTTTTCTGGATTATTTAATTTGGATACCATCTCGAAGTGGCTGAGCTGGGTTGGCCCATTCACGCCTTTGTATTACGCGGCGGATGCATTACGCGATATAATGGTCAGAGGATATGGATGGGGCGCTATTTACATGGATATTTTAGCGTTAGCAGGATTCTCTTTACTGTTTATCATAGTAAACATCCTGGCTCTGCGAAAATACCGTAAAATCTAACAGAAATGATTGACGAAAAGGGAGTTCAGCATGACAAAAGAGGATCAAATGATCGAGGAAATGTTCAATCAAAAAGGTGATTTAACAGAGCGGCAAAAGAAAATAGTAGCCGCAGCGATTGAATCATTCGCTGAAAAAGGCTATTCCGCCACGTCAACAAAGGAAATTGCTCAAAAAGCTGGAGTAGCTGAGGGAACGATTTTCAGACATTATAAAACAAAAAAAGAGTTACTCATGTCCATTGTCACACCGATGATGATCAAATTGATGGCGCCGATTATTATAAAGGATATCAATAAAGTACTGAATCATGACCATGAAAGCTTTGAAGACTTTGTAAGAGCGATGATTGATAATCGTAGAAAGTTCTTGAAAAGTAATCTTAAAATCATCAAAATCTTCATTCAGGAAATCCCCTTTCATCCAGAATTAAAAGAACAATTCATAGAGCATGTCGGCAGCAAAGTCTTTACGCGGCTTAGGCAAATTATTGAACATTACCAGGATAAAGGGCAAATTATCAAACTGCCCATCGATACCGTCCTTCGCTTAACAGGTTCGACAATCATCGGCTACTTTGTGACTCGATATGCTATATTACCTAATGCCGATTGGGATGACGAAGCGGAGGTCGACTTCACTATTCAGTTTTTGATGAAAGGATTGGCACCGGAGGAATGACATGGTGAGTGCATAATAAACTGCGCCATTGTCAACTATGCACGTGGGCATAGCCAGACTTAAGTAGAGGTAAACAAATAAGGAATTCATTAGGTCATTTAGCTGAGGATAATCCATTACAGAAATGATATGATAAATGGGAAATGGTGGATGCGTTTGTGAAACATATCTATCAACAACTGGAGCGTGAGAAAATGGCACTTTACAATGTCATGGAAGAAATCGTTCGCGATGTATTGTTGCAATATAAAGACCAACTGCAACTAGCTTGTCAATGTGAGCGATGCTTTAACGATATAATGGCAATCGCGCTTAATGAATTACCTCCGCGCTATATTGCGAACGAGGAATATGGACCATACGTCAGGGCGGCACATGTAGCGGATCGGCAAGGTGCTACGAATATTATATTGATCGTTACGAAAGCGGCCACCTTTGTTTCAAATAATCCACGCTGCCCGGTGATGAATCCTGTTACTTCTAAAACAACTGTATAATACCCAAAAGCCTGTCGTACCTCTGGGGGGGACGACAGGCTTTTGATCGTTATACAAAAAATAAGAAAGGCTTCATATCGCACAAACACTCAGTACTTCCTTATTTCCCCTTAAAAACAGGCTTGCGCTTCTCCGAAAATGCATTCAATGCTTCAATGCGGTCTTCAGTCGGAATCGTAAGTTCATACGCTTTCCGTTCAATCGCAAGTCCGGTCTGCAAGTCCACATTCATGCCGTGTTTAATCGCGAATTTCGCCTGCTGTAAGGCAATTGGGCCATTCGCAAGGATTGAATCTGCAAAGTCAGCTGTCTCCTGAACAAGATTTTCCGGCGTTGTAATTTTCGTGAGGACACCATAGCTATGTGCTTCGGCCGCTGACATTCTGCGTGCTGTCAAAATAAGTTCAAGCGCTTTCGCTTCGCCAATTAAACGCGGAAGACGCTGCGTTCCACCCGCTCCTGGAATAATTGCAAGTCCCGTTTCCGTTAACCCCATGAGTGCAGTGTCAGCCGCAATCCGGAAATCGCAAGCCAGCGCAAGTTCCATGCCACCCCCGAAAGCAAAGCCGTTCATCATTGCAATCGTAGGTTGTGGCAAGTTCTCAATTGAAGAGAACACTTCTCCAATTTTATAAAGATTCCGCTTCACTTGCAGGTCTGTAAGTGTTTTTCTTTCTTTTAGATCAGCCCCAACGCTGAAGGCACGATCACCAGAACCCGTAAAAATAATGGCGCGGATATCTGGATTAATGCGAATCGACTCTGTGATTTGCCCCAGTTCAACCAACATATCGTAGTTAAATGCATTCATTGCTCCCGGACGATTGAGCGTCACGAAAGCGAGATTCCCCTTTTGTTCATAATGGATTGCTTCCATATAAAACCCCTCCTTGAATAAAACCTATTGATAATTAGAACATACCATTATTCATGGTGTGTTGCTATTTTAATTGATATATAAGCTGAACTATAAAATGAGTGAGGGCACCCCCTAGCGCCGTAGCGAATTAAATAGCATTCTTTAATTCGACATATATAGTGTTTTTTTATCATTATAATGGTAAAAGAACGATTTTTTGCTATACTACAAGAAATGGGGTGCTTAGTATGAATGATATAAATACATTCGTTGGCAGACAGCCAATATTGGACCAACATGGCGACATCTATGGCTACGAATTGCTCTATAGAAATAGTTATAAGAACTTTTTTCCAAATGTGAACCCTGAACAAGCGACAATTGGCTTACTCGTTAATACATTCCTGACAATAGGAATCGAGAAAGTGGCAGGGAACAGATTGTCATTCATCAATTTTACAGGAGAATTACTTGCTCAAGATATTTTTTCAAGCCTTGACCCTGAACAAGTCGTCATTGAAGTTTTGGAAAACGTTGAGATTACCCCCTCGCTCCTAACTAAAATGCGGTTGTTGAAAGAGACAGGCTTTAAAATAGCATTAGATGATTTTATCCTGCAGGAACAATATAGTATACATAGTGAATTGTTCGAAATTGTCGATTTCATAAAAGTAGATTACTTAAATACGACACCATTCGAGCGATTAGAAATCGAGAAATTCATTAAACAGTATCCCGCTATCGTACTGCTTGCCGAAAAAATCGAAACAGAAGAACAATTCAAGGTGGCGAAAGCATCAGGTTACAAATTGTTTCAAGGGTATTTCTTCTCCAAACCGGAAATTGTCACGGGAATCGAAATCCCATCGAATGTCAGTCTTCATTTTCAAATAATTGAGCGTCTTCATACAGAGCCACCAAATATCGATGAAATCACGGAGCTTATCATGCACGATATTTCACTGTCCTATAAATTGCTAAGGCTGATTAACACCCTTGCATTCGGGGTGCCGAAACGGATTAGTTCCATTAAACAAGCCATCGTTCTTATCGGATTGCGTGAAACGAAAAGGTGGGTACAAGTCCTTGCTTTACGCGAACTCGGGGAAGGATCAGGGAATGGTCGCACACAAGCGCTTGCTGATTACTCGCTGACACGGGCAAAAATATGCGAACTACTCGCGAAACATGATGGCAAGAAAAATCCCGAAGAATATTTCTTTGCGGGCATGTTTTCACTAATTGACGTCATCATGAAGCGCGACTGGGATGCAATCTTACAACTCATTCCATTGTCTGACAAAGTAGCGCTTACAGTAAAAGGGGAGCGGACAGAAATCACGCCGTATCTTCAAATTGCTGAAGCCGTTGAGCGCTTTGACTGGCTACGTATCGAGCAACTGATCACGGAAATGGGAATCACACAAGCGGAATTGAGCAAATGTACGTTAGAAGCACACCGTTGGACACAGCGTTTGCAGTATTCGAATACAACTCCCTGATTTAAGTGTACGAAAGGTGGGGGGATTTACTTTACTGCTGTCACAACGTTTTTTAAAAAAAGTTAACGTTGCGGGCACTTAGTACGATAAATTGTATGACTATGCTGCAACACACACCATAAAAGATATTTATCTAAAAGAGTAACCACCTACAATCCTGGCATGGAGAAGGCGGTTACTTTTTTTGTTGGTCGCGATTGCTTTGGCTAGGAATAGACCAAATTGAAAACGTATATTCATTTATTAACAAAGCGAAAGCGCCTTTCAAGGGGTAGCCAACCGAACAACGAAGAGTTCGGTTTGTATAATTTCTGCGTTCTTTGCAGAAATTATACAGTTAATGCCAAGAGGCTATTCCATATAGGTTAAAGGATACCTCATCTGGCTTAGGGCGGGCACTGAAAAAGTACGATTTCCTTCAATATCGTTGATTTCCGTTCCGAGCGGACGCTTTCCGCGGGCACGGCTTCAGCCTCCTCGTCACTGCGTTCCTGCGGGGTCTTCAGCTCGCGCTGTTCCCGCCGGAGTCGCCGCTCTTCACTACAATCAACTAGTACGTACTATAAAAAAGAACTTTTTCAGTGGCTTCGGCTTAGGGCGGGAGGCATCCCCGAGCGCCGAAGCGCATTCAATGGGATTACATTATCTAAGCATTATACTTTCACTTCATTCCCACCACATACACTTTCACATTCCCATTTCACCTCAATTTAGGTAGAATAGAGGTAGGAGCTGATTTAACATTGAAAACAGCAATTGTTACGGATAGCACGGCATATTTACCAGCAGCTTTAATGGAAGAATTGGATATTCATATGATTCCACTAGCAGTTACACTTAATGGCATTATTTATGATGAAGAAATTGATATTCGTTCAACCGATTTTTACGATAAAGTACGTGGGGATGGACCGCTACCAAAGACCTCACAGCCGCCAATCGGCAAATTCATTGAACTGTTCGATTCGTTAAAAGACACATATGACGCGGTCATTTCCATCCATCTGTCGAGTGGTATTAGTGGCACATATGCAGGTGCTCAACAAGCCGGTAAGATGGTGGAAGGCATCGAAGTAGTCCCATTTGACTCCGAAATTTCATGTTATTTACAAGGATTTTACGTACTCCGCGCGGCAGAACTTGCCAAAGAAGGAGCGACACCAGAAGTAATCATGGCTGAGCTAGATGACATGAAAAAGACGATGCGCGCTTATTTCATGGTGGATGACCTCACACATCTGCAACGGGGCGGTAGACTTTCCGCTGCACAAGCACTGATTGGCGGACTTCTTCAAGTGAAGCCAATCCTCCACTTCCAGGATAAAGTAATCGTCCCGTATGAAAAAATACGCACACGCAAAAAAGCGATGAAACGGATTGTGGACATGTTGGCAGAGGATGCAGCGAAAATGCCACTTGAGGCGGCAATTATTCATGCCAACCGACCAGAAGATGCCGAAGTATGGCACGCGGCACTATCAGCACAGTTGCCAGACGTCAAATTCACCATCAGCCACTTTGGCCCCGTCATCGGCACACATCTCGGCGAAGCATCAATGGGACTTGGATGGGTGAAACGAAGAGTCTAAGCGTCCGCTTAAACTAGACAAAAACGAAAAGTTTAAGCGGCCGCATAGATGCGACAGGCACAAGGCGCTTTACGAGGAGGCGTACTTCAGCCCCACAGTAAAGTGACTTGTGACCCCGAGCATCTGGCCGCTTAGACTAGACAAACAAAGAACACCATAAAAAGGAACGCATTGGAGGTGTTGCAAATGACCATTACATTCGATCCGTCAGTTAGGGACTTCCTGGCTGGCCGTATTTGGCTTCGCTCGCACACCCCTTTTCCAACTGAAACAATCGACGCACACATCGCTTCAGAGCATATCAAAACCATTCATGGCATCCAATCAACCAAGGCATTTGCCAATCAACCACAGCACTTCTGCAACCGATGTGAAAACGACACACAAACTCGCTTCACAACATTCGACTGCGCAAAATGCGAAGGACCTTGCACCTATTGTAGGCATTGCCTAAAAATGGGGCGTGTGTCAACCTGCACTGAACTCATCGTCTGGAACGCAGAGCCACCGACCTATCCGACAGACCACAACATCGCTTGGCAAGGTATACTGACACCACGCCAGCAACAAGCATCAGACGAACTAACACTCAGTAACACAAAACGCATCCCGCATCTCATTCACGCCGTCTGTGGTTCTGGAAAAACTGAAATCCTGTTCGAACCAATCCATAAACTGCTACTAGCAGGTAACCGCGTTTGCATCGCAGCACCCCGCGTCGATGTCATTCTTGAACTCGAGCCACGCCTTCGCGCAGCATTTCCGAAAACTGTAATCGAAGCATTATACGGCGGCTCAAAATCAACAACAGAATCCTCACCCCAACTCATTCTCGCAACAACCCATCAGTTATACCGATTCCGTCACGCTTTCGATGCCATTTTTGTCGATGAAGCAGATGCTTTCCCCTATACAGCTGAGGAAACATTGAGACGAGCGGTTCGAAAGGCAGCGAAATCTGGAGCACCCGTCCATTTCGTCACGGCCACACCATCGGACAAACTCCTTGCAGACATCAAACGAACAGGACAAGTTTCAACCATTGACCGCCGATACCACGGACATCCATTACCAGTTCCGCGGTACGAGACATTATGGAATTACACGAAACAGATTCAAAAAGGTAAACTACCAAAAAAACTCGCCAACTGGACAGCGCAGCGACTAAAGCGGCAAGAACCGTTCCTCATCTTTTTCCATCACATAGGACTCATGGAACAAGCGGAACCGTTATTCCAACAGCTAGACGCACGTATTCAAGCGGTCCATGCCTCGCACCCAGACCGAAAAGAGCACGTCCAAGCGCTGCGTGATAAAGAAGTGCCTGGTCTTCTTACAACAACAATTCTAGAACGCGGAATAACAATCCCAAATGTCCAAGTCGCCGTTGTCGGAGCCGAACAGCTCATATTCAACAAAGGGGCGTTGATCCAAATCGGTGGCCGTGTCGGGCGTTCTGCGCAACATCCATCAGGTGATTTCGTCCTCTTTCATCACGGCATCACCTATGCAATGGACGAAGCTAAAAACGAAATCATTCAGTTGAATAAAGGAAGTGTCCGCACATGAACAGTTGCCTGCTGTGTGAAACGCCGATTGCAGAAAAACCGTCCTGGAAAGCGCTGCTCGCACTCGAAAAACAAATAGAAATTTGCCAAGACTGTTTAAAAAAGTTCCAACGTGCCGACATAAAAGAAGAAGAACCATTTTTGGATCAAATCACTTCACTTTACACTTATAACGATGCAATGCGAGAATACCTGCACCAATACAAATTCCTTCAAGACGTTGCATTAGCAAGCGTCTTCGCGAATGAACTGCGTGCCCTCTTAAAAGGAAACGCAACAATCATTCCAATACCAATGCATCCAGAAAGAAGAATTCAACGGACATTCGCTCATGTTGATGAACTATTGAAAAGTGCACGTATTCCTTTTACGCATCTACTTGAAAAAACAGGATTTGAAGCAATGGGCGAGAAATCGAAGGCTCAACGTCTTGCGATGGAGCCTTTATTCAAATTGAAACAGGGAACGGCAATTCAACCAAGCACGTACATACTAGTAGATGATATCTATACAACCGGTACTACGCTCCGTCATGCGGCTACTGTCTTAAAAGAGGCAGGTGCGACACGTATCGAAGCGGTTACACTGATTCGAGCTAAGCAATGAATTAATAGGAGATGAATAAGATGGCTGAACTACGAGACTGCCCGAAATGTGGCGATTTTTTTAACTATACGGGTCTACGTGACGTTTGCGCGAAGTGCGCTGTGAGCGAAGAAAAAATGTATGAAGAAGTTTACCGCTTCTTAAGAAGGCGTGAAAACAGGGCGGCAACAATTGAACGGATTGTTGAAGCGACAGGCGTAACGGAAACCCTACTTCACCAATGGGTGCGGAAAGGCCGACTTCAGCCTGCATTATTTCCAAACCTTGGTTACCCATGTGACAATTGCGGCAAGCTGACGAACACAGGGAAACTGTGCGTTAGTTGTACAGCGGACATTAAAAATGAGCTTAGAACGTTTGAGGCGGCGAAGGAATTCAGAGAAGCGGTCGACGCAAATGACAAAGCAACTTACCATGCAGATCGTAAATTAAAATAAAAATGAACCGGTAGTTTTCGGACTAACCGGTTTTTTCGTTCGAAAGGCCCTAAACGTTCACGAATTTATGCCGAAATAAAGAATAGAGCATAACTTAGTGCATAAGCTACTAACGAAAGGAGCGAGAACAAATGAAAATCCATAAATTTAATGTACCTGCCGTCAACCCGTACAAAACAAACCAGTTAAAAGCGGAACAGACAGAACAGAAAGCGAAAATGAAAACCGATAAACTCGAAATTTCATCCGAAGCAAAAAAACTTTCGGAAACGTCCACATTTACAGTGGGGCGCAATGAGCGTGTCCAAGAACTAAAAGCGCAAGTCCAAGCGGGAACATACGAAGTCAATCCTGAACAGCTCGCCTCCAACTTGGTTAAGTACTTCAAACCGTAAATACTGATTGAATGAAAGTAGGAGGAAAACATGTCTATCACAACCATCCTGACGTCACTAAACAACCTGGAAAAACTTCATAGAAGCTTGCTCCGGATCGCGTACGACAAGACGGCAGTTATCAAAAACGGGGACATGGAAGGACTCGATCAATTGTTGAAAGACGAGCAATCCCATTTGGCAGCTATCATCCAAATGGATGGCCTCAGACAACGGGATGTGGCGCAGTATTTGGCTGATCAAGGACGATCAGCATCACTCAATCCTACCGTCACCGACCTGCTCGACGTCGTACCGGAAGCGGACAACAAAAGCCTTGAGGAGGCGAGGGACCGTCTCCTGCATGCGATTCACGACTTGAAATGGCAAAATGATCTGAACCAGAAGCTGACCTACCAGTCTCTTCAGTTCGTGAATCTGTCGCTGGACATCGTTCGACCACGTTCGGAATCAGTTAACTACTCAAAAACAGAAATCAGCGGACAAAAAATATCAAAAGAACAACCATCTTTTGATTCAAATGCCTGAGGGGGAAAATAATGTCTACATTTATGGGACTTGAAACAAGCAAACGCGGCTTGTTCACACAGCAATCCGCTCTGTATACAACAGGACACAACATCAGTAACGCCAACACACTCGGCTACTCACGCCAGCGTGTCAATATGGAAGCAACAGCAGGATTTCCAGGCGTCGGTCTAAATGCCGGCACAATGCCCGGATTCCTCGGAACAGGTGTCCAAGCAGGCTCTATCCAGCGCGTTCGCGACGGCTTCGTAGACCAGCAGTACAGACAGGAATCGAACAAACTTGGTTACTGGGATTCTCAAACAAAAGCGATTTCTCAAATGGAAGATGTCTTGAATGAACCTTCCGCATACGGGCTTCAGAAATCACTCAGCGAGTTTTGGCAGTCGCTGCAAGACCTTGCCGTCAACCCTGAAAATGGTGGTGCACGCGCGGTAGTCGTACAGCGTGGTCAAACAGTTGCCGATTCATTCAACCACATGCACAAGTCATTGACAGAAATCCAGACAAACCTTGGAACAGAAATTGATATATCTGCAGGTCAAGTCAACTCCATCCTTAAACAGATTTCAGAGCTGAACGACCAAATACAAAAAGTCGAACCAAACGGCTATTTACCGAATGACTTGTACGATGCTCGAGATGCACTTGTGGATGAACTATCCGGCTACTTCCCGATTGAAACGAGCTATGAAAAATCGGGTGGACGAGCATCGGCGGTTGCTGAAGGTTCAGTGACAGTGACATTGAAAATGAAAGACGGAACGAAAGTAGAACTTGTCAATGGCACTAAGCATGCGAAGTTGGAGACGAATCCATCTTCCCTTCACGACGTTTCAACGAATGAAAATAACTCGATTTCAGGTTTGAAAATAACTCAACCCAATGGAACGACAGTAGATGCGAAACATTCAAATCTCCTTGATGTAGGAAAATTGAAGTCACTGATGAATTCATACGGAACTGTAGATACAGATACAAATGGAGATACAATCCAAAATACAACTAAAGGTCTTTACCCTAAAATGATCGCTGAGTTAAACAAGATGGCTGCAGCTTTCGGAGATCAGATGAATATCGTTCATACAAGCGGAACAGATATCAATGGAGTCAAAGGCGGTAATTTCTTTGATACAAAAGGTGCTGGTCCATTTACAGCCGGGAATATTTTTGTGTCCGAAGCCCTAGCGAAAGATGCGAATTTGCTGGCGGCATCGGATTCTGCAGGAGCTGAAGAGGGTAATGGTAAGAATGCGAAAAACCTTGCGAACGTTCAATTTACCGCTTTAAAAACACTAGGTGGATCAACCCTCCAAACCTATTTCCAAGGTGTAATAGGCCAACTTGGTGTCGATGGACAACAAGCCGAACGCATGACATTCAATTCGGCAACACTACTTGGTGCCGTCGAACACCGACGTGCTTCGATCAGTTCTGTTTCACTAGATGAAGAAATGACAGACATGATCAGATTCCAACAAGCATACAACGCATCCGCTCGTATGATTACCGTCGTCGACGAAACCCTCGACAAAATTATCAACGGCATGGGCCGAGTAGGAATGTAAGAAAGGAGCAATCATCTCAATGCGCGTAACACAATCGATGCTATCCAATAATATGCTCCGGAACCTTTCCACGAGCTACAATAAAATGGGCAAGCTGCAAGACCAGCTCAATACAGGTAAAAAAGTAAATCGCCCATCAGACGATCCCGTCGTTGCCATGAAAGGTATGGCCTACCGAACACAAGTGGATAAAGTCGCCCAATACCAACGTAACCTAGGTGAAGTCAATAATTACCTTGATAGCTCAGACGATGCACTTGATAAAGTCGGACAAGCCATGCACCGTGCGAAAGAACTTGTTACAAGTGCAGCGAATGGGACAATGACACCAGAAGATAAAGAAAAGGTGCAAAGTGAGCTCAACCAATTGCGTGAGCAGATTCGAGACATGGCAAATACAAAAGTCGGAGATAAGTATATTTTCAGTGGTACGAAAACCGGTACTCCTCTTTATGATAAACAAGCAGGTGGATATCCGGCTGTAGACCCAAATAATCCATCAGCATTCGAAAAAAGTGTCGATATTGAAGTTTTTGACGGCGTTACATTGAATGTAAATGCAAATGTGTTAAATCTATTTAAAGAAATCGATGACATGTTTGGTGAATTCGCTAATCCCGATACAGACTTCAGCACTGCAATTGCTAAAGTCGACGCCAATATGGACAAGGTCCTAACAACACGTGCAGACATCGGTGCTCGCCAAAACCGAGTTGAAATGATGGGGAACCGCCTGGATTCTCAAGAAGCCTCTGCCAAAAAACAAATGAGCGAAAATGAAGACATCGATTACGAAAAAGTAATCACTGATATGCTCACACAAGAATCAATCCATCGTGCAGCACTTTCTGTAGGCTCACGTATTATCCAGCCATCACTTGTAGATTTCTTACGATAAGCCCTTTGCAACACCCAATACAAAACTCTGAAAGCGTTTGGACAACCTCCAAACGCTTTCTTTAGAAGGTGACAATGTGAACATCCCACAACTTCAAGTAACAACAACAAAAGCGCAATTAGGTTTGACTACCCGAAGACCTGTCCAAGAAATTGAGCAACCAAGTGCAACGCTAGATATCCAACAACCACAAGCACAAATGACAATCAATACAACAAAGTCGAGGCTATCCATTGATACAACAGAAGCCCGAGCAGATATGGACTTAAAAAGTGCTGCTCGCCGTACTGAAGAAGTTGCTCAGTATGCCCGTTCTGAAGTGTCTAATGGAATCGCCCGCCGTGCACAAGACGGTGTTGAACTTATGATGATTGAAAACGGGGGGAATCCAATTCAGTCATTTGCCGAAAGAGCACTTAGACAACCATATAGCAGTCTAAGCATCAAGTTCATCCCGTCCTATGGCAGTGTCAAAGTTTCATTTGAACCCGGAAGTGTGGATATTCGAGTAGAGCCTCAAAAAGTGATTAACAACAGTAATGCGAACAAGCCGATGCATACATACACACCAGGAAAAGTAACGGCAGAGTTGCTTCAAAAACCATCGATCGAAATTGACTGGAAAGTCTAACTAACATACTCGGTGCCAACATATCCAGGTGCCAAGAAGACACCGGGTGCCAGACACTGACATCCATGCGCATTCCTTAGCGGACTGTGGCAGTGCCTGGCACCCCATAAAGGAGAAAAAACCTATGAAAATCCAATCCGCAATCCTAGGAGAAGTAGAAGCACTAGAATCCGAAATCCTTACATTTGACAACGGATTACCAGGCTTCGAAAATGAAAAGAACTTTATACTACTCTCTATCGAAGGAAACGAAGTCTATCAGATTCTCCAGTCAATAAATTCAAAAGAAGTAGGTTTTGTAACAGCAAATCCCTACTTATTCATCAGTGACTATACGTTCGACTTAGACGAATCAACCGTAGAAGCCCTCAACATAGAATTCGAAGAAGATATAATTGTCTTAACAATCGTTACAGTCAAAGAACCTTTCAATGCCTCCACTGTAAACTTAAAAGCACCCGTCATCATCAATACAAAATCCAAAATAGCAAAACAATGCATACTGGAAAACGCGGACTATCCAATTAGATATTCCATTGACGTACAGATGCAGAAAGACAAGGGGTGACGGAATGCTCGTATTATCTCGAAAAAAAGGCGAATCCATTTGGCTTGGAGATGAAATCGAAATTACCATCAGTGAAGTAAAAGGCGATCAAGTCCGGATTGCCATCAATGCACCTAAAAACGTCACCATTCTACGCGGAGAACTAATAAAAGAAGTATCAGAATCCAACACCGAAGCGGTTAAAATAGACGGTTTCATGGACTTTCTCAAAAACGAAAAGAAATAAACCACAAGCCCGGGTGCCAGTTACCGACACAATTTACGATTTTTGAATTGTGACGGCAGCTGGCACCCGATTTTAAAAAATATATCTTTTCTATTAAACATTCTAAAAGTGAATCCGATAATAGTATTGTAGCGAGGAAAACGGGGTCCGGCCGGCCCGGTCTCCTCGGTATAAAAAATGTGCTCACAAGGACGTGAGCAACATACATTCAAGGAGGAAATTATAATGAGAATTAATCACAACATTGCAGCACTTAACACACACCGTCAGTTGAACAGTGCAACTACACAACAGTCAAAATCAATGGAGAAATTAGCTTCTGGTATGCGTATTAATAAAGCTGGGGACGACGCAGCTGGTCTTGCAATTTCTGAGAAAATGCGTGGACAAATTCGCGGGTTAGACCAAGCTTCTAAAAACTCACAAGATGGTATTTCAATGATTGCTACTGCTGAGGGTGCTTTAAATGAAACACATGATATTCTTCAACGTATGCGTGAATTAGCAACTCAATCATCTAATGATACTAATACTACAAGTGACCGTGGTGAAATCCAAAAAGAAATTAACTCTTTAACTTCTGAAATAAACCGAATTGGTAATACTACTGAATTTAATACACAGAAATTATTAAATGGTGGTGAAAAGTCAGCAGCCTTAACTGCAACCGCAACTGGTACAGGTGGAGTTACTCCTACAGCGGCAAAAGAAGCGGTTCAGGGTGTTTATTCGTTTGACCTTAATACAGCATTTGCTGCTGATAATACAGGTATTACGATTGGCTCTGAAACGTTTACAATCGGTGCTGCTGGAGCCAATGATATTGATACAACAGCAGGTTCAGGACTAGATAGTCTTCCAACGCAAGGTGCCAAACTTGCAGACTTAGTCAATAACGGAGCCGATAAAGATAAATATTTAGCAACGTGGGATAACAGTACCAATACATTGACTATACAACAAAAGGCAGGTCAGGAATCTAGTACTGCGCCAGCACTTACAATAGTCGGAACTGCAGGAACAATTTCCGCGTTAAGTCCTGATACTGCGGGAGTTGCTAAATCTGATGCGACGCTTAAAGTAGATACACCATTTGCTGCTGGGGATACACTAAAAGTTGGGGATAAAACTCTTACATTCGGTGACTCAGATGACTATGATGTTAACGTAACCAAAAATACTTCTGCAGCTGACCAAGCAAGTGCAATTGCTAAGGTTTTGGCTAAGGAACCAGGAATCACTTCTGCAGCTGCTGGCGGTACAGATACAATTAATATTAAACAGGCAGGCGGAGATGGTTTTAAAGCAAGTTTCCAAGTTGGTGCTAACGAAGGACAAAGTATGTCTATTCAAGTTGACGATATGAGAGCGAATGCACTTGGATTAACTGGCGGTGCTGGTACATTAGGATTTACTAAAGCCTTTAGTGTAACTAATGGTACAAATAATGATTCTGTTGAATCAGCCCTTGATGTTTCTTCGCACGAAAATGCTGCAAAGGCAATTACTGTTATTAATGATGCTATCGAAAAAGTATCAGCACAACGTTCTAACCTTGGTGCATCACAAAACCGTTTAGAGCACACAATCAACAACTTAAACACATCTTCTGAAAACCTAACTGCTGCGGAATCTCGTATCCGTGACGTTGATATGGCGAAAGAAATGATGGAACAAACTAAGAATTCTATTCTTGCACAAGCTTCACAGGCAATGCTTGCACAAGCAAACCAGTTGCCGCAAGGAGTTCTACAACTTCTTCGTTAATATTAGAATACTTGGAAGAGACTCTGGCTATGCTAGAGTCTCTTTTACATATAGCGGTAATGAATTAGAACGAAAGCATATATTATATACTAGAACATGCATTCATCTGATGTTCACAAATACTGGGCTTCTCTCTTCGGAGGGAAGCCCTTTTTCAATTGATTAGGAGGAAATAAAATGAAGGTACTGGACGAATGTAGTGATTTAAATCAGCTAAGTGGAAAGAGAATTCCGCATGAAGTGAAACGGTACATTGTAGAAGAATGGATGCAATTTTACAATGCCTTTCCGTTAGACGAGCATCTAGAGGGTTTTGACATGAGCAAGCACTGCCGAATGGTTCTTCTAGAAACATCAGAGGATGATATCGAGTTGATTGGATTGCATAGCAGCTTGCTTGATTGCACTGTGGAGTACGTGGAGTTAGTGACCATTGAAGAAAGCATTTTGATATACCGAACCTTCATCCTAAATGACAATGAAAGTGGAATCATGTTGTACTCTATTGTTGGAACATTAGGTGATGAAACAGAAAGCTTTTTAGCTGAACAAGCAGAACATGTAGAATAGCGCCTCAATCTCAGAAATGGGATTGGGGTATTTTTATTTTGACAATCTATCAAGCGAATAACAGTAAATAATCAGAGTTACTAGTAGGAGGAGAAAAGATGATGTATATGGACTGGTTTGTAGGAACAATGAAAAAGACGTTTAATATCGAAGTCAATAGAGAGGATGTAAGCTTTGAAGCCTATGATTTCTATCATGAGGAACTGGATGACTTGTTAATTCCAGCGAAACATCTTGTAAAGCTACCTAATCCGCTGCTCTTGGAAACACTGATGTATGTGGATGATAAAGGTAATGAGTGGGTAGCAGCATTCGCAACGGAGGAAGGAACGAGAAGAAAATTGTATGAAGTGTGGATAAAGAATGGGGAATCAATAGCGTATGAAATATATGTCGACTAAAAAAATCAATTGGACTATTTTGATTGCTGATTGAATCCTCCAAGCAGAATTCACGACATTTCTTTCTGTTATCTCCCGTCAAAACTTAAAGCACATATATCACATTTTACAGAATGGATGAGTGGCATAGAAATGGAATGATTTCCGTATGAAAAAACTCCTGTCATTATTATATAACTGTTGTGAGCAAGATGGATGGAAAGGGAAAATGAATATAAAGCAAACATAATGGGCTATTGGTGTATAACTAGATACATTAATAGCCTTTTTCGTTATTGGAGGCGAATCAATCTTGGA
Source organism: Sporosarcina sp. FSL K6-1540 (assembly GCF_038620285.1). NCBI lineage: Bacteria > Bacillati > Bacillota > Bacilli > Caryophanales > Caryophanaceae > Sporosarcina > Sporosarcina sp. FSL K6-1540. Next base: position 545,333 of record NZ_CP152018.1, on the reverse strand, counting down.
TATAGAGGAATTTGCAAATTGGCTATTTACAGAGGGCAAAGCAGCCAAAACAATCGAGTCTTATGTGAATGATGTGAAAGGATTTCAATCATATTTGCAAGAAAAGTTGAAGGATGTTCCAGTCCTATCCCGTTTCTCTTTTGTTAGGTACAAGGAACATCTGATGAAGAAGGACTATGCTGTTTCAACCATCAACAAAAAAATTAATAGTCTAAAGGTTTACAATGATTTTCTAAGAACCAAAGGAGTCTTAAACGAAACAATCATTCAATTGAAGCGGGATAGAATCAAAATCGCTGCTGGAAGTGAGGATACTGTGGATGCTCTTTCAGAGGAACAGGTTGAAACGCTGCTATTTTATATTTACAACAGAAATAAAGTTAGCAATAGAAACAAGCTGATTGTGTATTTGTTGTTGTACACAGGTTTAAGGGTTAGTGAACTAGTTGGAATTAAGATTGATGACATTGATTTTCTAGCAAGCCAATTGATGGTGATTGGAAAAGGCGGAAAGAGACGAGAAATCGGGCTTAGACAGGATGTGCTTCATTTAGTAAGGGACTATATGATGGAAGAGCGTTCTGAGTCTAATTTCCGCCATAGCGATTATTTGTTAGTAAGCCAGAGGGTAGAAAAAATGCATCGTGACGCAGTTAGGGATTGGCTAGTAAAAATATCAAGAGAATAAGAGTTCAAATTACATCCTCATTTGTTTCGTCATACGTTCTGTACAGGGTTACTGAAAATGGGTGTAGACCTTACAACCGTAAGTAAGCTGGCAGGACATTCCATGTAAATATGACAGAAATGATGGGGGCCAGTGCACCACACACTATTACGGAGTGACCTTCGCTCTTCCAACCAGCACGTTTTCCATGACGTTAGCTACAAAGGTCTCAAACAATAGTGGGTTTTCCGCTTTAGGAAGGATACCAGTCTTTTTCCTCTTACGCTTTTCTTGTATGTCTTCCTCTCTAAAACGGTGATAAATGCCTAAAGATAATGTCTCGTATACCTTTGCTTCGCTGCTCATATCTTCTAAGCCCCTTTGACACTCATTTGCATTATTCTTTCCATCTGCAAAGGTATTCAATCCACTTTCTTTCTTGGATTATAATGATTTTGGCATTGTGACAGGAAGAGACAGCAAAGGAAAGTGATTGGTTAGATTCTCACACGAATATCTGATTCTACCTTTATCATGCAATTGATGCGAGTTTGCTGAATAGCTCCTTGCACAGATATACGAAATTTTATTGTGAAATTCACAGGTACGGTTCACTACACACTTTTTTCAATCTGCGCATAACACGTCATCCGTTACGCCTCCCCATTGCTAAAGTCTAATTCGTGTGGCTTTGGCGGACTGCTTTCTGGCAAGTCACTGACCCTCGATTCTTTCCAATAGTTTTCAAAATTCGTCGTATTGAATAACGTGGAAGGGCGTAAATACTTCTACCAATGTGGATCATCCAGCTAATTCTTAGCCTTAGTGTCAATGACTTTTTTACACTTCCTCTTGGGATGATTTTGCCGCCATCGATGGCGCATGTTGCACCGCCTGATATTCCAGATTTGTATGAACTTTTAATTATTTTTTGGAGTGCAGACACCCACCCACCCACCCAATAATTTCAACGATAGTAAAACCCTTCAACGGCTACATCATAATCCATAAAAGCCTCGCTGAATAAAGCCTTGCCGATGAGTTCGCGCAAAACACCTGAATAATAGCCGGGCAGATTCCGGACTTTTTTCTGTTTCGTTGTTTGAACCGCAATACGAAGGGCATGCATGGCTAATTGCTCGAACAGTTCTCCTTTGTCTTCGTGAATACTAAATTTCAGCATTTGCAGGGACTGTTTCCGGTAGACGCCGTAAAAATTACGTGCTAATTTACTTTCTCCGATTGTTGAAGAAAGAAGAGATTTCATTTTACCGAAAAGTGTAGTAGGCACAATTTCCGTAGGAGACGTTCTTTTAAGGTCTTTAGTCTTTATCGCTTTAGAAAGAAAAGCTTCGGTTTGTAGATTAGTGGGTTCAACCCTACTGCTAGAAGGCTTTTCGTCATTCTCTGGGGTGTTCAATTTCGACTGGTCATTAGTAGGTTTAATGACGTAAATGTTTGCGCCTAGACCGCTCATGACAGGGCGAATATAGTGAATGCGTTCGATGATTTCGAGCTTTTCTAATTTGCGGATGGCACGTCGTACAGTTGCGTTGGATTTCTTAATGGCCTTTTCAATTGTTTCGTGTTTCAAGTGTGCAGCGCCATATTTAACAGAGTAGCGACGGATAATATCAAGAACAGCCCGCTCTGTTTGATTCATGTCGTTCCAGTTCGTGAGTACATGTTGCCTAGTCGCCGCGTCTAAATCGTGTTTGTTTGTGAAGTGTGCGTATTCGGATAGGTAAGTTGTCATAAAGAATATCCCCTTTATTCTTTATATAGAAGGGAATTGAGTTTTAGGGGACAACGATATGAAAAAAATTTTCGTTCGACAATTCGGGGAAATGGCAATTGCTTAGAAAAGAAGGCAACCTTGTCAAACTAGTTTTCATTTTAGTTATTTATGCAATCAATTTAGTGATGGTTGCCTGTGCACCACACAATCAATCCATCCATCACTTTCCGATAGGCTGGGGGAGATAGAGGTATGAAGTTTTTCAAGTGATCATAGCAGTATTCTGTCCATCCAACGTCCACTATCCGATGCATAAACTGATAGCGGGGTTTCCTTCCTGCTTAATACAGCCCTCCCAACCACTTGCGACAGGTGTAATTATGAAACCTCCCAGATTCAACCATCTATTTCGCCCCCTCCTTGGTTGCAAACGCTTATTACTATTGTAACAACTACCAATCCACAACTGTATTGGGTTTTACAGGGGAATCTGAAAAAAATTATGTCCTAATCCCTCAACTTATCTGAATAATTGTATCAAGCCAAAACAGTCAAATTAACATGTGACTGTTTTTTATTTTGTGCTAATCCACTTAGTTGAATAACCTCTATCATTACGTATCTTTAAAATAATACTCTCTAAGTATATATAGTTATCAAAATATACATAACATTCAGTATTGACAACATATTATATAACAACATATAATATGTTGTATTAAGCCGAAAGAATAAGGGAGGCTAAAAATGAATGAGCGATAAGCTTTTTTCAGTCTATTAAATTTGATTGGGAGTAATCGAATGAACTAACTGAACTATTAAACGAATGGAGGAATTACTGATGAAGCTAGGTTTAATCCCGAAACTATTGATAGGATTATTGCTTGGAATCGTTGTCGGGATTTATGCTCCTCAATGGTTGACGAGTATTACAGAAACGGGAAGAGTGATTTTGGGCAACTTGATTAAGTTCTTTATTCCGCTAATCATCTTTAGTTTCATAGCTGCTAGTATTGCGCAATTAAAAGAAAGTGCAGGGAAATTACTTTCAGTGACGGTTGGATTATCTTATATAGATACTGTCATCGCTTGTACCATAGCGGCTGTTACTTCATATATTGTCATTCCTGGATTTGTTAATGGGAGATCATTTTCGGAGACTACAGCTAAAGTAATTGGAGAGCCAATTGTAGAAATTGCTTTTCCACCGCTTATGGATATCATGTCAGCTTTAGTTTTAGCGATAGTGATTGGACTGGCAGCAAGTTGGGGCAAATCGAGAATTATTGCAGACGTAGTTGATGAGTTAAAAGGAATTATTGATGTGGTAATTAGGAGATTCATGATTCCAATTATCCCGATTTTTATTTTTTGTATCTTTGTAGGGATCTCGGCAAAAGGGGAGCTTTCAGGTGCTATAGCAGTTTTTGGAAAGATGTTATTGTTAATTATCATCTTACAACTTATCTGGTTGGTAATTGAATATACAGTTGCTGGTATTATTTCGAAATCCAATCCATTAACCGCGCTCAAGTGCATGTTGCCGGCTTATATTACCGCAATGGGTACGATGTCGAGTGCTGCTACTATGCCAATCTCTTTAAGACAAGCAAAGACTATTCCAGGGATGGATAAAAAAATAGCAGACTTCGTAATGCCATTATGTGCAAATATTCATTCTGCCGGTGCGGCACTTACACTAACGATTAGTGCAATTACAGTTTCCGTTTTAACGCAAGGAGCGTTGCCACCGGTTAGTTTAATCATTGTATTTATCATCGTTTTGGGTATTGTTTTAACGGGGGCTGCAGGTGTCCCAGGTGGTTCGGTTTTAGCAACGCTTGGAATATTACAGTCTATCTTAGGTTTCGATGAAGTAGGACTTGGATTAATGTTAGCACTATTTATGGTACAAGATACATTTGGTACAGCTACAAACATCACTGGAGACGGAGCGTTGGCGTTAATTGTAAACAGATTCTTCGGAAAAAAAGAGAATGAGGTAGAAGTTTTGGAGGGGGATTTACATGTCACTAGCGAGAGTAATTGATTTAAGAAGCGACACGGTTACTTTACCAAAGGCAGAAATGATTGAAGCAATCCGGAATGCGCCTTTAGGAGATTCTATTATGGGAGAAGATCCTACCGTCAACCAATTGGAAAAAAAGGCGGCTGAACTGTTAGGAATGGAAGCAGCATTATTGGTTACCTCGGGAACAATGGCTAACCAAATCACGTTGATGAGTCTCTGTAATCGGGGAGAAGAAGTGATTATGGGAGAAGATTCGCATATCTATACTCTAGAAGGTGCAGCCGCAGCTGTAGTAGCTCAAGTACAAATTCGTACGATTGAAGTTCCAGATGGAATTTACGATGCAAGCAAAATAGAGAGTCGTATTCAAACTGGAGATATTCAAAGACCGAAAACTAGTTTAATTTGTCTAGAGAATACGTATAATCTGAACAAGGGTCAAATTGTATCTCTTGAAAACATGAAAGAGATAAGAGCGGTTGCTAATAAACATTCCATTCCAGTCTATTTAGATGGCGCACGTCTTTTCAACGCAGCGATTGAGTTGGGAGTTACCCCGGATGTAATATGCCGGGAAGTGGATGCTGTGCAATTTTGTTTAACGAAAGGGCTTGGGTGTCCAATCGGCTCGATTTTGGCGGGAACAAAAGAGTTTATCGAAACAGCAACAATTAACCGTCAAAGACTTGGTGGAGGAATGCGTCAAGCTGGAATAATTGCAGCACCTGCCATTTATGCATTAGATCATATGATCGATCGACTTTCAGAAGATCATAAAAAAGCAAAGCTATTAGCTGCAAGTCTTTCAACAGTAGATGGGATTAAAATTCAAGCAGAAGACGTACAAACTAACATCGTTTCACCTGTAATTTCACACGAGGACTGGGATTCAAAACTGTTGATTGAATTTTTATCTACTAAAGGAATTAAAGTGAAGAATATTGGAGAAAAACAGGTACGGATGGTTGTACATTATCAAATTACGGATGAAGATATTCAATTCGTTGTAAGCGCTTTCAAAGAATTTTCTTCAAGCGTTCAAATAAAAACTACAGTTCACTGAATGAATAATAAAATATGCCCTTTTCAAGTAAATTGTGAAAAGGGCTATTTGAATATAAAATGAGGGAAAGGGAAAATATACGATATACTAATATGGCAATAGAAAAAATCAGATTTATCCTGTTGGTTTTTTCTATTAGAAAATTTGTTGGGGTTGGTACTATTGACTGTATCTAGAGATAATCCAATTGCCATGTATCTTCAGATAGCAAACGTGTTAAAACAGGAAATCTTGAGTGGGATAATAAAGCCTGGCGAGAAAATTGGATCTGAGCGTGAGTTGGAAGAACGATTTCAAGTTAGTAAAATAACGATTCGCAAGGCTGTTGAGATTTTGGGAAAAGAAGGCCTTGTACTTACGAGTCAAGGGAAAGGTACATTTGTAAAACCAAAAAAGGTAGAACAAACGTTAGATCAGTTGCAAAGCCTTTCAGATATTATCAAGAATAGTGGTTACCATCCTCAAGTAAAAATAACAAAACTTGAAATGGTATCTACACTAAATATTTTTTTGCAAGAAAAAGATAGTGAAATCGATTCCCATTGTCTTTATATCGAGCGGCTCCATACCGTAGAGGAATTACCAATAGCTTTTGCGCAAGTATACATACCCTACAATCTGGGAGAAAAATTAACCAAGAATGAATTGGAAAACAACACAATCTATGAATTACTCGAAAACAAGCTAGGTATCACTCTGGGAGAAGCTATTCAATCGATTGAAGCATGCCCAGCGAGTGAGGCGTTAGGGAAAGCGTTGGATGTACCTGAAGGGTCGCCTCTTTTAAAAGCTGAGAGACTAACTTATAGCACTCAGAATAAGCTCATCGAAAAAATCACTTTCTATTATCGATTTGATGAATATGCATTTAAAATCAAATTGAACCGTGCCAATCTAATCCCGATGTGGCCGCCAATCCTTGATAAATGAGGTGATGGGTGCACCACACAATTCTGAGTTGATCCTTCCATGAAAGTTTCATGTTTGCTGAAATAAACATGAAACTTTCGTGCATAGGCACCACACACACAATTACATATTTATAAGGCGTGGATTAGGTATTTACTTTAATATCTAATCTTCTTTGTATTTTCACGCAATTGGGTGAATTGTCTGTTATTGTTTGTTAATAGGTACCGTTTAATTTGCCCAGCTATATTAAGGCTTATCTGCCAATTTTGGTATGCGAAAGTTGAGATAGTAACATATAGCAACTTTGTTTAACATGCTGTATTATCAACTTAAAAGGAGGGATTGTTTTGGTATCATCGAAAGACGTCGCAAAACATGCAGGCGTTTCCCAAACGACTGTTTCACGTGTATTAAACACTCCGGCATCTGTAAAAAAAAACACCCTCGATAAAGTTATGAAAGCGATCAACGATTTACATTACGTACCAAATGGACATGCACGTTCACTTGTTCAAAATAGAACCGGTACGATTGCTCTTATATCAGGGCCACTACATAACCCTTTTTTTGTTGATACAACATCAGCCATTGTCAACTATGCTACTAAAATGGGTTATCGTATGAACGTACAATTCGTAAATGACCAAAAATTACCTGAAGCCTATGCAACTGCTATCGAACATAAAGTAGACGGCGTAATTTTATCTTGTATATTAATCGACGATCCGATATTTGAAAAGCTTAAACGAATGGATATTCCTTTCATTACATATAATCGAAAGCACAAAAACAATGAGTGTTTTGTAGAAATTGATAATTTCGAAGCAGGCTATTTATCGGCAAAACATATGATTGAAAAAGGTCATACAGCCATCGCATGGGTTGGCGGAACATTAAATGTTAGCACATTCAACAACCGTTATCTGGGATTCCTTCAAGCGATGAAAGATTATAAATTATCGTTACCTACACAATATATTTTCAATACAGACACTTCCAAACAAGATATTACTCGTGCTTTTCATGAATTAATGCAGTTGGAACAACGCCCTACTGCCATTTGTGCAGGTGCAGATTCGCTTGCGCTATATTTAATCGACGATGCGATTCGAGAAAAATTATCTGTACCAGAGGACATAAGCATTATTGGAATTGACAATGTAGATTTGAGCAGTTACGGGTTAATCCAGCTAACTACTGTCGGAAGCATTTCTGAGCAAAATCTTGGTTTTTTGGCGATTCAGAAGTTAATTGAAATGATCGAAAATAAAAAAAAGAGTTGCATACAGATTACGGAATCTGTTAAAGTGTTTGATAGAACTACAACTCAGAAAATTTAAAACAAACTTTTATAGGGTTTGTTTTAAATTTTTACCCAAAATGAATACGTAACCATTTCTGTGATATATTCTATAATTTAAAATGGTTACGTATTCATGTATCAAGTTTTTTAGTTTTGTAAGGGGTGTATTTATTAGCAGGGGGGAGAAATAAGTTTATGAAATGGAAAGACCGGAAATATGGGGAAGAATCGCCGTACATACCAGCAGGACCTTTTAAAATTCGCTTACCTTTTATCCATTATCGTTTTGAGTGGCCAGACTATATTCAAGGACTACTTATGTGTGCAGTCGATTTGTCAGCAATACCACTATTAGTATCTTTACTTGGAATGCCGTTTGAAGTAGCTTTAGCAATTGTAATTTTAAACGGGCTTTTCTATTTGACTCACCATTTACTAGGTGACCCAGTTGTGCCAGGCTGGATTACACCAGCTATTCCGTTAATTATACTGTACTGTCAGCAGTTCCCTGAAGGACCCGAACGAGTTCACTCGTTAATCGCTTTCCAGATGACACTTGGATTACTCTCGATATTCCTTGGTGCAACAGGCTTAGCAACAAAAGTAGTTCAATTAATCCCTTCTGCCATGAAAGCAGGTATTATCCTAGGTGCAGGTTTAGCAGCCGTTATTTCTGTATTTCAAATCGGAGGTAAATTCGACGAGTTTCCATGGACAATTACAATTGCAATAGGAATCGGTTTCTACCTTTTATTTTCTAAACATTTTGCTACATTCCAAAAACGTAATCCATTTTTGGGCATAATAGCTAAATTAGGTATCTTCCCAGTTATAATTATCGCAGTTGTAATTGCACCATTATTTGGTGAAGCACCATGGCCAACTATTCAATGGGGCTTCTCATCTCCGGACTTCATTACCCTATGGAGTGAATACACAATATTTGGTTTAGGTTTACCCCCACTAATGATGTTCGTTACTGGATTGCCAACGGTTTTGGCAGCTTACATCGTGCTATTCGGTGATGTATTACAAAGTAAAGCATTAATTGCCGATGGTGCAGCAGCGCGTCCTGATGAAAAAGTTGAGTATCTGCCAAGTCGAGCACACTTAATTTTCGGTTTGCGTAACAGTTTCATGAGTATTTTAGGTCCAGACGTTACAATGTCTGGTCCGAACTGGACGGCAATGCAAGTAGTAATGATTGAGCGTTATAAAAAAGGACGTAAAGCAATGGATTCGTTCTTCGGAGGAATCGGATCATTCCGTTGGGGTACGAATACAGGTTTAGCCTTACTACCAATCGTTAGCTTAGTACAACCAATTTTAGGTGTTGCTTTAGCGTTAACTATGTTAATTCAAGGTTACGTAAGTGTGAAAGTTGGTGTACTTGAAGCGCGCAGCCAAACTGATTTAGGTATTGCAGGCATTATCGCTGCTGTTCTTTGCATCAAGGGTGCTACATGGGCATTTGCTGTGGGTATTTTGCTTTGCTTATTAATTTACGGTAAAAATTTCTTCAAAGGAGAAGTTGACAATACATTTTCCAAAGATCAACAATCAGATACAGAAAAAACATAAAAAGAAAGGATGATTCGATGAACAAGCAATATTACGTAAATGGTGAATGGAAGTCTTCAGAAAAAAATGCGGAACTAAATTCGCCACACACAAAAGAAGTCATTGCATACATTCCACAAGCGACTCGTGAAGAGGTAGAACAAGTGATCAAGGTGGCTGACGCTGCAAAAAAACAAATGGCAGAACTCACTGCCTATGAGCGTGCGGCCATTTTGGAGCATATCGCTCAATTACTTGCCGACAATCGTCAAAAAGCAGCTGAATTAATTTCGTTAGAAGCTGCAAAACCCATTAAGTATGCATTAGGTGAAATTGACCGCACAATTGAAACATATAAATTTGCAGCAGAAGAAGCAAAACGATTGACTGGCGAAATGATTCCGATGGACGCCGCGAAAAACGGAGCAAATCGCTTTGGATACACAATTGAACAGCCGATAGGAGTAATCGGGGCCATTACACCTTTCAACTTCCCACAAAATTTAGTTGCACATAAAGTAGGTCCTGCAATTGCAGCTGGTAACACAATTGTTTTGAAGCCAGCATCACAAACTCCCCTTTCAGCACTGTTTTTAGCTGAATTGGTTGACCAAACAGCTTTACCTAAAGGTGCCTTCAATGTCATTACAGGTAGTGGTAAAACGGTTGGTGATGCTTTAGTTGAAAGCGACAAAGTGAAAATGATTACGTTCACTGGTAGTCCTGTTGTTGGCATCGGAATTCGCAATAAGGCAGGTTTGAAAAAAGTTGCACTTGAGTTAGGGTCAAACGCTGGGTTAATTATCGACAAAGGTGTTGATTTATCTCAAATTGTACCTAAATGTGTCATGGGTGCCTTCTCAAACCAAGGTCAAGTTTGTATTTCCCTGCAGCGTACGTATGTAATGGATGAATTATTTGAGGAATTTATCAAACAATTTACTGAAACAACAAAGCAACTTGTTATTGGAAGCCCATTCGATGAATCGACGGATATTTCTGCAATGATTAATCCTAGTGAGCAAGAGCGTGCTATGAATTGGGTGGAAGAAGCAGTTCAAAACGGGGCTGAAATTGTAACAGGAGGCATAACTGAAAATGGAGTTTTCATGCCAACGATTCTGACGAATGTATCATCCACTTCTAAAGTTTCTTGCCAGGAAGTATTTGCACCAATCGTCGTAGTTAACCGTATTTCATCCGTTGAAGAAGGTATCGCAGCGATTAATGATTCAAACTACGGTCTTCAAGCAGGTATATTTACGAACGATATCCAAACAGCTTTCCGTGCTTCTAAACAACTAGAAGTTGGCGGTGTCATGATTAATGATATTCCAACATACCGCGTGGACCAAATGCCATACGGTGGAGTGAAAGAAAGTGGTACAGGTAAAGAAGGCTTAAAATACGCAATTTGTGAAATGACAGAAACAAAATTAGTAGTTTGGAATCACAATTAAGGAGTGAACAGCATGTCTGAAAAAATTACATTCACACCAATTAGTTATACCGGCTGGGATTCACTATCTCACCTAATAGAAGAAGTAAATCGCTTTAACGTGAAAAAAATTCTTGTAATTACAGATCCATTTTTAAAAGATATCGGATTAACTAATAAAGTCGTAGAACCTCTAGAAACCGCTGGCTACTCAACTGAAGTTTATACAGACGTCGTACCCGAACCACCGTTAGCAATTGGTGAAAAGTTAGTTGCATATACGCGTGATAACGAATTTGATATGGTTATCGGTATTGGTGGCGGTAGTGCATTAGATTTAACAAAGCTCGCAGGTGTATTAGCATCGCATGAAGGTAACGTGGCTGATTATTTAAATTTAACTGGAACAAAACAAATTACAAAAAAAGGGCTTCCTACAATCTTAATCCCGACTACTTCAGGTACAGGCTCAGAAGTAACGAATATTTCTGTATTATCACTGGAGACAACAAAAGACGTTGTAACACACGATTACTTATTAGCAGATGTGGCAATCGTAGATCCTGCTTTAACCATCTCTTTACCACCCAAAGTAACCGCTGCTACGGGTGTCGATGCACTAACTCATGCAGTGGAAGCTTATATCTCGAAAAATGCGAGCCCTATTTCTGATGCACTTGCTTTACAAGCAGTTCGCTTAATCAGTAATGCTATCCGTACTGCAGTATCGAACGGTGAAGACAAACAAGCTCGCACGGATATGAGCTACGGAAGCTATCTTGCTGGTCTTGCATTCTTCAATGCAGGAGTTGCCGGCGTTCATGCATTAGCTTATCCGATTGGTGGTCAATTCCACATCGCACATGGAGACTCAAACGCCGTATTACTTCCGTATGTAATGGGTTATATTCGCCAAAGCTGTGAAAAACGTATGAAAGATATTTACGATGCTATGGGCTTTAGCTCTGCCAATATTTCACAAGAAGAAGCTTCTTATAAATGTGTTGCAGAATTAAAACGTTTAGTAGAAGACGTGAACATTCCATCCACATTAAAAGGCTTTAATGTTACAGAAGAAGCACTAGAGAGCCTAACAAATGACGCGATTGAGCAAAAACGTATTTTAGCGCGTAGCCCAATGCCTTTAGGAAAAGACGATATTTACACAATTTATAAAGCAGCTTTTGACGGGATTATTGTTGAAAAAAAATAACTTTATAAAAAGGAATAACTCATCTGAGCGGTCAACGCGAGGATGGGTTATTTTTTATGCTGAAATGAAAGCCTCGATTGTTCCAAATAGTTCTCGTGAAAGGGCGAAAATACTTCAGCCAATGTGGAGCATCCAGCTAATTCTTAGCCTTCCTGTCAATGACTTTTTTTCAATCCGCTACTGTGTACCCTTCACTAAAATACCCTTTCACCAATTGTGCAGTCGTCTCCGAAAACGCTTTAAATTGCTTGCAAGCTAAGGCATTCAAATAATCAATGACAGACACAACGTCGAGATCGTTCTCGACAAGTTCTTTTTTAATACTTTTATTCTTTTAGGTTATTGCACTTCCTCTTGAGATGATTTTGCCGCCGTCGATGGCGCATGTTGCACCACCTGATATTTCAGCTTTGTATGAACTTTTAATTGTTTTCTGGAGTGCAGGCAGCACCCCCACAATAATTTCAACGATAGTAAAACCCTTCAACGGCTATATCATAATCCATGAAAGCCTCGCTGAATAATGCCTTACCGATGAGTTCCCGCAAAACACCTGAATAATAGCCGGGCAGATTCCGGACTTTTTTCTGTTTCGTTGTTTGAACCGCAATACGAAGGGCTTGCATGGCTAATTGCTCGAACAGTTCTCCTTTGTCTTCGTGAATACTAAATTTCAGCATTTGCAGGGACTGTTTCCGGTAGACGCCGTAAAAGTTGCGTGCTAAATTATTTTCTCCGATTGTTGAAGAAAGAAGAGATTTCATCTTACCAAAAAGTGTAGTAGGCACAATTTCCGGAGGAGACGTTCTTTTAAGGTCTTTAGGTTTTATCGCTTTAGAAAAAAAAGCTTCGGTTTGCGGTTTAGCGAGTTCCACCTTACTGCCAAGAGGCTTTTCAGTACTCTCTGGGGTGTTCAATTTCGACTGGTCATTAGTAGGTTTAATGACGTAAATATTAGCGCCTAGACCGCTCATGACTGGGCGGATATAGTGAATACGTTCGATAATTTCAAGCTTTTCTAATTTGCGAATGGCGCGGCGTACAGTTGCATTGGATTTCTTAATGGCCTTTTCGATTGTTTCGTGTTTCAAGTGTGCAGCGCCGTATTTAACGGAGTAGCGGCGGATCATATCAAGAACAGCCCGCTCGGTTTGATTCATGTCGTTCCAGTTCGTGAGTACGTGTTGCCTTGTTGCTTCGTCTAAATCGTGTTTGTTTGTGAAGTGTGCGTACTCCGTTAGGTAAGTTGTCATAAAGAATATCCCCTTTATTCTTTATATAGAAGGGAATTGAGGTTTAGGGGACAACAATGTGAAAAAAGTTTTTGGTTCGACAATTTTGGGAAACGGAAATTGCTTAGAAAAGAAGGTAATCTTTTGAAACTAGCGAACTGTACCCTGAATCACGGACACTTTGAAAAAAAATTCCCGATTCGGGATTTTTGTATGGTAAGCGTCAAATATTCGTCATTGTGTATGACACAACGCTAGTGTTGTTGCACAGATACTGATTTTTAATATACAGAAAGCTTTTCTTGCTTTTATTATTTACCTGATATATACTTAAATTAACGGTTTGGTAATTGTTAATTGAGTAGAAGGTTTTTGATTTTTAAGCAAAGGAGATGAAATCAGATGTCCAAATTTAAAACTGAAGAAGATGCACTACAAAATTATGATTCGAGTCAGTACAGAACGCCGGATGGCTATACAAGTGATATTGCGATATTTACGTTAATCCCAAATGAGGAATTGACTGTTGGAAGTGAATCAACCTCTCATCACTCATTAGCTTTGATGTTGATTAAGCGGGCAGCGTTCGATGCAGAAGGTGAACCTAACATCGAAGGCGGAAAATGGGCTTTACCAGGAGGGTTTATCCATCCAGAAGAAACAGCTTACGAAGCGGCTAAGCGGGAACTAAAAGAAGAAACAGGTGTAGACGGCATTCACATCGAACATTATGGTGTGTATGACAAATTAGGTAGAGATAAACGCGGATGGATACTATCTAATGCTCATTACGCAATTGTTCCTGAAGAAAACATTAAAAGTAGGGAAGCTGCTGATGATGCAGACGATGTTCAATTATTCACGATCGATAAAGTCTTTACGTTAGATTTGGCTTTTGACCATTACCAAGTGATTAAAGATGCTTTGGAAGCCGTTCGAAAAGATGTGTTTCAAACAACTGTGGTTAAAAACTTTTTAACAGAAGAATTCAAGTTGGAAGATTTGCGCCAGGTGTTGCTTGCGATTATTAATGACCCTGTTGTGAATAGTAAGCCTGCGTTCTTTAGGAAAGCACCAAATCTGCCTTTTATCGTAGAAGCGTTAGACAACAATCAAGTTCCTAAAACAGCAGAACCGACAAGCACTACGAAACGACCATCAAAATTATACCGATTTGTAGATGTAGATATTATCCCTTCGATTTGGCGCTAAATTTGAGAGTCAATGAAACATGGATGCCTTCTGTTGCAGGCAGTAAGGTGTCCCAAATCTATCGTAAATCAAAGAAACGATAGTAATTTTTATTTTTCTGTATAACAATTAACAAATCAGGAATTGTTAATTTAATTCAAACCTAAAGGAGTGTGTTGAAAATGATGAAAACTAAATTTGAGGAAATCGTTGATGTTTCAAGGGTAGGAAGTGAGAATACGAAGGGATTCAATGAATTAATGGTTCTTGCGAATGCGGAGAAAATTACACCTTCAAGAGAAGATGTTGAAAAAGTGTTGTTTATGGGGATTGATTTTCAAAATGACTTTATGGAAAACGGAGAATTAGGTGTCCCAAATTCCCATAAGGATGTTGAACGGGTAACTAAGTTCCTTTATCAAAACCTAGATAAGGTGACGACGATTGCCTTGTCGTTAGATACACATGAATTGCATCAACTATTCCATCCGAGTTGGTGGGTAGATGGAGAAGGAAATCATCCTGTTCCATTTACAGTCATCACAAGAGAAGATGTTGAACAAGGAAAATGGATGGCTGTAGAACAACAACAAGAAAGCTTGGCATACATTATTCAGTTGGAGCGTTTAGGGAAAAAACAATTGGTGATATGGCCTTATCATTGCATTGAAGGGACATATGGCGCAGCCTTAGAAGGACAGTTTTCGAATATGGTTCACTATCATTCCGTGATACGGCAGTCTACCATACAAAAGATTGTGAAAGGGCAAGACCCATTAAGCGAAATGTACGGAATCATTAAACCGGAGTATGCTAAAACAGACGGAACAAATTATGCGTTTCTTCACTCCTTACTCGCTTACGATAAAATTGTTATCGCTGGGGAAGCAAAATCTCACTGTGTATTGGAATCCGTTCGGCAGATCGTCGAGTACTACGGTGACAAGCATGAATTGCCAGCAAAGATTTATTTGTTGGATGACTGCATGAGTCCCATCCCTGGATTTGAAGAAGCAACAGAACATGCATTGCAAGAACTTCAAAGGATTTATGGCATTCATATTGTGACATCAACCGAATTGATGTTGTGAAAACGAACAAAATACGGCTGTTTGTACAATAAAACAGGCGGCACTATTAAAGAGGAGGAAAAGTAAATGACTAAAAAATATCAAGATGATGGGCTGGCACTACACACGGATTTGTACCAAATTAACATGGCGGAAACGTATTGGGAAGATAATATGCATAACAAACGAGCAGTGTTTGAACTCTATTTCCGCAAGTTGCCTTTTGAAACAGGTTACGGTATTTTTGCAGGCTTGGAACGAATCATTGAATTTATTCAAGAGTACCGTTTTACGAATAGTGACATTGCTTATTTACGTGAAGAATTGGGTTATGAAGAAGACTTTCTAGCCTATTTGCAAACGGTGCGCTTTAATGGAACGATTCGAGCAATGAAAGAGGGGGAATTGGTTTTCGCGAATGAACCGATTCTACAAGTCGAAGCAAGTTTGGCAGAGGCTCAGTTGATAGAGACAGCTCTCTTGAATATTGTCAATTACCAAACACTCATTGCGACGAAAGCAGCACGTATCAAACAAGTGGCAGGCGAACAAACGGTAATGGAATTTGGAACGCGACGTGCACATGAGTTTGATGCGGCAGTTTGGGGAACAAGGGCGGCGTATATTGCTGGATTTTCCGCAACGAGTAATGTGAGAGCCGGTAAGATGTTTGGAATCCCTGTGGCTGGAACGCACGCACATTCTATGGTTCAAGCGTATAAAGATGAATACAAAGCATTTCATAAGTATGCTCGCCGTCATAAAGAATGTACGTTTTTAGTAGATACCTATGATACGTTGCGGTCAGGTGTTCCGATCGCAATTCAAGTAGCGCAAGAACTGGGAGAAAGCATTAATTTCAACGCGATTCGTTTAGACAGTGGAGACTTGGCTTATTTATCAAAAGAAGCTCGAAAAATGTTGGATAAAGCAGGATTTAGAAAAACGAAAATCGTTGCTTCAAACGACTTAGATGAAAAAACCATTATGAACTTGAAGGCACAAGGAGCAAAAATTGATGAGTGGGGTGTCGGAACAAAAGTGATTACCGCATTTGACCAACCAGCTCTGGGTGCTGTTTATAAATTGGTGGCGATTGAGGATGATAACGGGAATATGGTTGACACCATTAAAATATCTGGAAATCCAGAGAAAGTAACAACGCCTGGATTGAAAAGAGTGTATCGTATTGTGAATAAGGTGAATAATCGTGCTGAAGGTGATTATATTGCTATGATGGATGAGAATCCGCAAGCGGAAGAAAAATTAAAAATGTTTCACCCGACTCATACGTTTATCTCGAAGTTTGTGACGAACTTTGAAGCAATCGAATTACATCAGGACATTTTTGTAGAGGGAGAGCTTGTGTATGTGTCCCCAACTATACAGGAAATTCAAGCGTTTGCTAAAAATAATTTAAACCTCCTGTGGGATGAATATAAGCGTACCTTGAATCCAGAACAGTATCCTGTGGATTTAAGTCAGAAATGTTGGGATAATAAAATGAGAAATATTCGTGAGGAACAAGAAAAAGTACAGAAGCTAAATAGCTAATGAAGAAATACAAAACTTACACGTTGGAGGAATGACTTATGATGCAAAAGAGAGAAAAACTAAAAGCACATCTTCAAGAGCTAAATCCTGGGAAAGACATCAAGAAAATGTTTGAAAAAGGCATGAAAATAGGTATTTACGGTTCATCTTTCGACCCTGTGACCAACGTTCATTTGTGGACAGCCTCAACAGTCGCACATCGTAAAAAATTGGACTATGTTATATTTCTCCCTTCATCGAACAAACGGTTAGATAAACAAGTGCAAACGCAAAACAAGCATCGAGTGGAAATGCTAAAGTTAGCAATTGACAATAATCCTAAATTCATCTTGGATGATTACGAACTAGAAGTATTACCAGGTGATCACTATACGTATTACACAATGGAGTATTTCAAAGAAACGTTCCCAGATGCAGATTTTTATTTCATCATGGGTGCTGATTTGCTGGTGGATATCGGCAAAGGAGAATGGCGATTGGCGGAAGAGTTAATTAGTCGAAATAAATTTATCGTGATGGCTAGAAATGGGATTGACATTCTGAGCACGATTTCGAAATCACCTATTCTACGTAATCATGATGATGGTAGATTCCAATTGTTAGATAAAGGATTAACGATGGAAATAAGTTCGACATATATTCGACAGGAATTTGCAATGGGGGGAGAACCGCAGTATTTATTGCCAGGCTCGTGCTATGAATACATTAAAAATAATGGTCTTTATCAAAAAGTCGTCCGCTGAAAAGTTGAGGAGGATGGGGGCAAGACCTAATATTTTTTGCACTTTTACGCAAATGGTTGAATCATTCGTCATGTTAAATCGCAGAGGTACGGGTAACTCGAATAGACATCGTATTCATACCACGGCCATGTTAAACTAAGAACAGCAGTTGCATAAAGCAGATGGGTGGTTGACACTCCCTTTTTAAAAATGAAAGGCAGACTAAGATCGCCGCGTCCTGCGGCAACGTCTGCATGACCCACGTCGTGTGGGCCCGTGTTATAGATGATGGTAACTTTTGAAGCTATGAATATGCTGTTTCAATTCGGTATATTCCTTGCTGCAGCATTAACAGCCGTTGTAGCGATAGTAGTGGCTATAGTTATCACAAATCAAAAAAAGTAACCGCCCATTACCTTTCCAGAGGATAATCGTGGGGGTTACTTCTTTTTTACACACTCTTATTTGTTACCTTTGGTCAACCGCTCTCAAGCGGTGTGTGACTGTGATTAGCTGGACGTTTCTCAGACGTTCAGCTTTTCTTATTATAGGGCGATTATATCATATTCATACGTGAAACATCTACAAAAGTCTATCATTTCATTTATTAAAGAAGGATTAACCCCATTAAATCTAATTCACCTTTTTACGGTTATTTGAAGCGGTGTGTAATTTCAAAACTTACTTGTTTCTGTCTCTATACGATTTTCGTCTGAATGAGTATATCAGCTGCTGGTGCAACTGGAAGAGGAGAAGATATTGATATAAACCAGTGTTTTATCGCAAGTAGTAAAAAAAGAATAAGGTTATCTAGAGAATCAAGGAAACAAATAATTCGCCAATTAAATTTCCGAAAGAAGCGGGTAATAACTATTGAAGTGAAAGCACAACTTGTTTTTTTGTAGTAGCCTCGAACGCGATACTGATAAATCAGCTGTGCAAATGAAATTTGTAAAACCACCCACTGTCAACATACATCTAGCCCTATAAGGATACTAAGAAGTCGTTAACTAGGAGGAAACAACATGGATCAAGACCAACAAGAACAGAAGCAACACCTTGAACAACAGCTTCAATGGACCAAGGAACGGGTTTGTATTTTGGATGAGATGAATGTAAAGCTTCATGAAATGAAAAGGATAGCAGAGTACGCTGTAGAACATACACTTTCAGTAATTGAAATTGAGAGGTTGAATGGTGAACTGGATACATTGAAGAATGAATTCAGTTCTCTGGAAAAACAGCTATACCCTATACTTCACTAGGAGATCAACTCATTTCTGTGGAAGTATAAAAATGAGTACGCTGTGCACCGCACAAGTGCGAGTTTCCAAGTTCAAACGTAATTCGGATAACTAATATGTGATGATAAAATCCGTCAGACGTGCCAATCCTCAAACAGATCATGCTCAGGTGAAGATGTAGTTTATTCTTTAAATGAAAGATATAGCGGCAAAACCAACCAACAATCACGAGGCATACTTCATCTTCTACGCTAATCAGGATAGCAAAACACGGCCCGGAAATGCCAGACCGTGTTTTGATTAAAGATGCCTGAAAAAATGCAGTGCATCACTTATTAATTCACTGTGCACTCAAAACCAACGCTTTACTTTCTTTCTCAAATATACCTGTCAAATGTTCAAGGACCGTTAAATAAACGAGTCCGTTTCCTTCAAGCTTTGGCGACAACCCTAGTGGAACGGTCCTTTTAATTAGCTGGGCGTAGAGCTCTGGTTCTGAAAGTTCTCGGCCGAAACTGTTGTTGACGAATCCTTTGATGAGGGCAAGCGCTCCGGAAACATGGGGGGCAGCCATTGACGTTCCACTTAATGTTGCAAATTTCCCGTTTAAATAAGTAGAGAGGATCTTTTCACCTGGAGCAACTAAATCGATTTCATTGTGAGAGTTGGTGAAATCAGAAGGGCGACGCTCAAGATTTATGGCACCTACACTAATGACTTCGTTATAATAGCCTGGGAAGGCGAATTCGTCTGTTGAATCGTCACCGTCACCTTCGTTTCCAGCTGCACAAACTACGAGTATATTATTAGTTACGGCTTTTTGAATCGCTTCATGAAGTTCAGGCAAATCAGTTGGTCCGCCTAGCGACATAGAGATAATATCCACTTTTTGTTCAATAGCATAATTAATACCGTTGATAATCCAGCCATATTGCCCTGAGCCTTTTCTATTCAATACCTTTACGATCAGCAAACTCGCTTCAGGAGCTACTCCAACTACGCCTATATCGTTCTGTTGTGCAGCAATCGTTCCGGCAACGTGAGTACCATGACCATTGTAATCGAGGTAAATATCAGGATTGCTTCCATCATCGTCCGTAAAGTTCCGTCCGCCTATAATCTGTTCTTGTAAATCGGGGTGTGTACGATCGCATCCTGTATCCAGGATCGCTACCGTGATTCCTTTTCCTTTTGTTTCCTTCCAAATTGCGGGTGCTTGAATTAATGCCACACCCGGTGGAACTTCATTGGCCTCATTCACTTGGAAAACCACTTCATATGGGATTACATGTGCAAAATTCTCCACTATATACCTCCTCGTATGATTAGAAATCTAGTTTAAAAGAGATTTCACCAGCATTTAGTCACAGTTGCAGTGAAGATAGTAAACTATTTGTTTCTATTAGTAGTGCTTGCTACATACTATAATTAAATGGAACGTACTTATTGAATTGTAGTAGGTCCTATATGTGTAACCGTAATCTAGGATTATAACTAAGTACGAAGAAATCTAGACTTGGCTATGAGTCTAGCAGAAAAGTATTGCACTTCCGACGGCAATTCATCATAATATAGAAAATGAGACATAGAATAAAAAAGGACTGGGCGTTTTAGCACTCAGTCCTACACTAGTAAACTGTAAGACAAAATCATGGTCGACGTTGCGCATCGTACGATGGTGTAATGGGTTGGGCAGAAAAAATATTTTGCCGAGAAGAAAGAAGTAATTGTCCACACGTCTGCCGATGGGGGGCGATTACTCCTTTCTTGATAAGAAAAAGATAACTGACAACGACACCGACATAAAAGCAATCCATCCACCAGATAGTGTCATGAGTAAACTTAGTATTTCGTATGTTGTCATTGGTTTTCACCTCCTTTCAATTGGAAGTGCTCAACAATCGGTTATGCATTTTCCGTAAATGAACTGAAATCTAGATGCAATTTCTGTAGGGATAAAAAGTTATATGATTAGCCCTACTATTATGTATATGTACAGTCAGTATGTATATGCTTAATTTTTACAAGAAATGACGGAAAGTTTCTGGGGACTAGCCTTCATACTTTGTGAAGGGAAGATTTACCGCGTTTTTTGATAGCTACCAAAATTTCAGTTATATCATTTGAGCGACATAAAGAAAATCACCGCTTTATATGTAATACCTTTACACTAAGTAAACTTGCTTCCGTAAATGAGTATTAAATATCCATTAAAAACCAAGGATAATTTTAGGTTACCCTCTTGTGCATTATATCACGGACTGATTATTCAGTCTAATCAATAATGAATAGATTAAATAATCGATTCGGAAGCCTTATAAAAGAGGAATTCTCTTTAGCGCATAATCACTAGTGCGGCTGAGATAATAAGAGGGATTTTTCCGTTAGTAGTACATGTTACATATCATGAGTGAATGTTTCTTAACTATTGAGTTGTAGCAAGTCCTAAATACGCATGCTACTGAAAAATAATTGTGTTAAGTTTAATCACTAATCAATGTCTACATATGAAGGTATTTAGGTCAACAAATGCATGTAGGACTGAGTTATTGCGCTCCATCTGGTAATCTATTATATATTTACCAGATATACAAAGAAAGAAGTGTTTGAACATTCAGTCCTATAATGGTAGAATAGGAGATGTACTAATGGTCGATATTGCATATCGTTCGACTGTGTAAATAGTTGGATAGAAAATGCCATTTGACCGAGAAGAAAGAGTAATTGTCCACACGTCTGCCGATGGGGGGGCAGTTACTTCTTTCTTGTTAAGAACACAAATTATGAAATGAAGATCCAGCTCATATAGGATAGAAAAATGAAAAACGTATTGGACAGAAAAATGTCCAATACGTTTTTTTGAATTACTTAAACCTTAAATCGATTAATCCCCTTTATCACTCTTAAGAACCGGATAAAAGCAATGAAAACAGGTTCCGAATGGCTAAAGTAATATAGTGGATTATTATTGGTTTAAAAATTTCTTGAAAACCACTGATAAAGTAACTTTTAAAAAAATGCACTTAGTGTTAGAATAATCACAACTATTAGAATGTGTTCATTTGAACTTGTGAATACATGTATAAATTTAGCGTAGGCGCCTTACCAGGGAGAGTCGAATCAGATTCAAAATAAATCTTCACTTCAATTTGTATAGCTTGATTTACTAATTTAGGGAGGGTAAACATGTCTATTAAACGACTGGATAAGTTTCAAAGTCTCCATGTGGATCTTGTAGATTTGCACCAACAACAAGCATTAAAGCGTTACATCGCTCGTTCTAGTGAACGTGAACGAATTGCTAGTGAACTGCAAACTAAAAATCCTTTTGAAGTAGATACGCCTGAGCGAGTCGCAACTCGTAAAGCGATTATTGATCCACGTGATGGACTTGCTATAGAACGTATTATTGGGCGAGATGATTTATTTCCTGTTTCTTATCTTGAAGCAGGACAACAAGCAGCCACTCCTGTTTGTAGAATCGAGATTCGTGATCGTTTAGGCAGAGTTCTCGGACATGCTACAGGATTTCTTGTCTCACCTTCCTTATTGCTTACAAATAATCATGTTTTGGAGAATTACAATTCGGCTCAGTTCAGTGTCGCACAATTTAACTATGAAGTTGATCTTGACTTAAATGAAAGGCCGATGAAAAGCTTCCGTTTTACACCTGAACGTTTCCTTATAACGGATAAGAAGCTTGATTTTACATTAGTGGCGATAGAGGAAGTGTCAGCTGATGGTACAAAAGTAAGTGATTTTGGGTTCTTGCCACTCATCTCGCAAACGGGAAAAGGGTTGGTTGGCGAATGTGTATCAATTATTCAACATCCTTCGGGCGCCCCCAAAGCTGTAGCAATCAGAGAAAATCAGATTATGGATGTATTTGAGGATTATATTCACTACTCAACTGATACCATGCCCGGATCATCCGGTTCACCAGTCTATAATGACGAATGGATCGTAATCTCTCTCCACCATGCAGGCGTTCCAGATCCAAAGAACCGAACCGAATTTATCGCCAATGAAGGGATTCGTATAAGCAGTATTGTCCAGTTTGTCGCGGAGCAAGGCAGCAGCTTGAGTAATGATCAAAAGTTGTTATTGTATGACATCGTGAAGGGGTGGGATGTTCCCGATTATACCCCTGAAGAGATGGAAGTCGAGAAGTTAAGCGATTCATGGTATGAATCATCGAGGGGGTATGACACTCAATTTCTTGGTGTTGATTATGAAGTCCCACATCCGATATTCCCGTCTGATCTTGAACAGGATATTGCCCAGTTAAAAGACGGGAGTAATGTGCTCCATTATACGCATTTTTCAATTGTTATGAGCAAGTCACGCCGTTTAGCCTATTATACGGTGGTGAATATTGACGGCAATCAATTGATGAAGATTGGTCGTAAGGACAAATGGTATCTAGATTCCCGCATTAAAACAGAATACCAGTGCGGCCCTGAATTATATAAAAATAATTCGCTTGATCGGGGGCATCTTGTCCGCCGGCTAGATCCTGTTTGGGGAGATTCAGCAAAAAAGGCAAATGAGGATACGTTCCATTTTACAAATTGTGCTCCTCAGGAGAGTAAGCTGAATCAAAAAAGCTGGCTGGATCTGGAGAATTATATTTTGCACAATGCCGAAAACTTAAATCTTAAAGTGACAGTGTTTACTGGGCCGGTTTTTCGGATGGATGACATTATTTACAGGGGAGTTCAGATACCAGCAGAGTTTTGGAAAATAGCTGTCATTGTAAAGAAAGATGGAAATCTATCTGCAACCGCTTATTTGCAAACTCAAAAAAATCTGATTGAGGATTTGGAATTTGTTTACGGTGAATATAAAACATATCAAGTACCCATTTCAAAAATTGAAGTGATTACGGGTCTTGATTTTAAAGAATTACGTAATTTTGATCCGCTCAACCAATTAGAATCGACAATAGGATATGTCATTGATGCAGCCGAGGATATAAAACTCTGAGCTTATTTATAAAAGTCCGCTGGGAAATTAGTGAAAATGAAAACCACTTAGGAAAAAGTATCCTAAGTGGTTTTCCAATACTTACACCTTAAACCGATTAACCGCCAAACTCAATTCCTCACTCAACTCCGTCAGCGTTTCTGCTGCATCTGTTACAGATTGAATCGCGCTGAGTTGTTCGTCCGTCGAAGCACTTACTTCTTCACAGGCGGCAGCTGTTTCTTGTGACGTTGCTGCCATTGTTTGGATTGTTTTAGCAACGTCGTCTTTGTGTATTGCGACTTTCTGAATTTCTTCATACACTGCATCGATTGAGTCTTGCATATCAGACATCAATGTTGAAATTTCTCCGAAAGTGATTTCCGTGTCGTTTACAACTGTGCCTTGGCGATGGAAGTTCTCGCGTGTTTCGTTCATTTGCTCCGAGACGAGTCTGGATTCTGTTTGAAGTTCCTGGACTGTCACTTTTACTTCTTCTGTGGAGCGGGCAGATTGCTCTGCAAGTTTTCGTACTTCATCCGCGACAACTGCGAATCCTTTCCCATGTTCGCCTGCCCGTGCTGCCTCGATGCTTGCATTTAATGCAAGTAGATTCGTTTGTGCTGAAATTTGGGTGATTGTTTCCATGACCCCGCCGATTGCATTCACTTTACCTTCAAGTGTACCGATAACTTCGGACATCGCCTGCAAATTGGTTTCCCAGTCATTGAAGGACAGTTTCAGTTCTTGCATTTGACCTTGACCACTTGTATTCATTTCACCGGCTTTTGTTGCAATGTCAGACATGACGCCGGCTTTCGTTGTGATTTCGTTAATTTGTTGGCCAAGTAGATACGCTTTTTCCGTCACGATTTCTGCATCTTCCGCAGATTTTGAAGCGCCATATGCAATCTCAGTTACAGCGTTTGCAACTTCTTCGCCCGATGCATTCGTCTCCTCT
Organism: Sporosarcina sp. FSL K6-1540; assembly: GCF_038620285.1. Taxonomy (NCBI): domain Bacteria; kingdom Bacillati; phylum Bacillota; class Bacilli; order Caryophanales; family Caryophanaceae; genus Sporosarcina; species Sporosarcina sp. FSL K6-1540. Next base: position 520,468 of record NZ_CP152018.1, on the reverse strand, counting down.
GCAACTGCACTCAAACTATCGGAGCTTGCTTTGACATTCGATGCGGAGCCGTTAACGACAGTAATAATAGCATTCATGTTTTCAATCATAGTATTGAAGTTAGCACCTAGTTCGCCGATTTCGTCTTTTGTCTTAATGTCAGAACGGACGGTCAAGTCACCTTTTGAAACGGAATCCATCAAAGATTTCAAAATTCCAAGGGGCTTGATTGTACGGCTGATCATGAAGTAGAGGACGACGAAGAATAATAGCAGTGTCGCAATTGCTACAACCATCATCGAGTTTCTGAGATTGATTGCGATTTCGTTAATATCTTTTTTGAGATAAATCGCTGAGATTTTCCAATCGAAATCGGGAATGGATGAGAATACATTCACTCTATCGCTGCCTTCGTGTGTGTAATGGATGGCCCCTTCATCTAAACCTCCTATGAACATTTCTTCTATATAAGGGAGGTTCATCAGATTTTCACCGCTTAACGATGGATGAACCATTGCAGTTCCAGTGGCATCAAATAGAACCGGATAGCCATTGTAGCCAATATCACTTTCGGAAATAGATTCGGCCAACGAAGCCAATTGAATATCCAGTCCAAGAACACCGATAAGTTTTCCGTTTTTCAGAACAGCCTTCATGGCACTGATGACATACTCGCCTGTCGCACGATCGATATGCGGTTCCGTCCAGTAGACGGTATCAGGATTTTTTGCCGCTTCTTGATACCACTCAAAGCTGGTTGGGTCATAATCGTTTCCAAGGTCAGCATGCGGAACGAGGGTCATGTGTTTTGATGGAAGTGCTAAGTAGATTTGCGAAGCTTCATCGTATAAATTTTGAAACTCCTTAAATTCTGTCTGTAATGTAGCACTGCTTTTTTCAATGTCATCGCCGACATTGGTATAATCCGTTAAGGCTTTGGAATATGACATTTGGATTAAGCCTTTTTTATATTGCTCTAAAAAGTTCGTAATCGAAGCACCCATCTCGTCGACGAGTACAACACTCTGATCGATGAGGTTTTTCTCTGTTTTATATTGTACTTGCAAACTGGAAATTGCGGTCATTGCCGTCACGCCAATGAGGAAAAGAACCATCACTGTTACTATAATTTTTGTTTTTATTGATTTGAACATAGCGCACCTTCGCTTTCTCTATCTGTCTAGTTGAATTGACTCACAAAGTAATCTTCGGTCTAATTACTTATTTGTTTAGAGATAGATAAATTAAACAATAAGTGATAATAATCATTCTATATTTATCGTTTTAAAATCAATATAAAGAGCGCTTAGGATCATTAATAGATCCTAAGCGCTCTTGAAGTTTTATCAACTATTAATATGGAAACGTTGTCTAAAGTGGTGCTTCAATTCTTAACCTTAATCTGATTAACTACCTGACTCAATTCCTTACTTAACTTTGTCAGCATTTCTGTCGCATCTGTTACAGACTGAATCGCGCGAAGTTGTTCGTCTGTTGAAGCACTTACTTTATCACAGGCTGCTGTTTCTGGTGTCGTTGTCGCCATTGTTTGGATTGAGTATAACGCTTAGTTACTCTATAATTAAGTTTGAAGTACAGAATTATTTGACTTAGAATAGGTGGAATAGTATATGACAACTAATCATGATTTTATGAATAACTGGTTATCCATAGACTCAATACAAAATAAAGTGAAGAAAGAATTGGAAAACGTTCTGCAGGCTGAGTACAGTCTATCGCTAAAAGAATTCTACGTGCTTTATTATCTTTCCATGGCGCCTGACAAGAAATTGAGATTACAGCAATTGCAAGAGATGATTGGATTGAGTCAGAGTGCACTTTCCAGATTAGTGGGGAAGATGGAAGCGAAGAACTGCGGTGCGTTAGAAAAGCATGATTGTACAGATGACCGTAGAGGTACCTATACGCATCTTACAAACCTAGGTGAGCAGAAGCTACAAAAAAGTCTAGTCTCTTTCCGTGAAATACTTAGATTGCACCTCTCCGCTATTGATGTTGAAGGATTGATAAAACAATTAGTAGAAAAGCTATAAAATGCCATGTTCTATCGAAGTGCTCAATAGAAGCACTTTGATTTGACAAGGAGAATAGATAGCACTAATATATATGTATGTGTAATGCATATATATTTTAAAAGGGAGTTTTTGCAATGAAAGATTTGTTTAGTCCATACAAAATAAAGAATTTGGAGTTAAAAAACCGGGTTGTCATGCCACCGATGTGTCAATATTCCGTTGACCAGAAAGATGGCATTGCCAATGACTGGCATTATCTGCACTATGTCAACAGAGCAATCGGTGGAGCGGGTTTTATCGTGATTGAAATGACGGATGTAGAGCCTGATGGAAGAATTTCGGATTATGATTTGGGTTTATGGTCTGACGATCAAATCCCTGCGTTGGCGAAGATAGTGGAAGCTTGTCATCGCTATGGAGCTAAGGTTGGGATTCAGATTGCACATGCTGGTCGTAAAGCAGAAGATGCAGCTGTGCCTGTTGCGCCTTCTGCAATCGCATTCGACGAGAAGTCTAAAACACCAAGAGCGCTTTCAACAGATGAAGTAAAAGAGATGGTGGAGAAGTTCCGTAAAGCAGTAAGACGCGCGGTTGAGGCTGGATTTGATTCAATCGAAATCCACGGTGCTCATGGTTACTTAATCCATCAATTCCATTCTCCACTTACCAACAAAAGGGAAGATGAATACGGACAGGATCTAACCAAGTTTGGCCGCGAAGTCATTCTAGCAGCTAAAGCGGAAATGCCTGCCGATATGCCACTATTGATGCGTATCTCTGCAAAGGAATATGTAGAAGGTGGTTATGGAATAAACGAAAGTATTGCGTTCGCTCGCGTTTATCAGGAAGCTGGAGTGGATATGTTTGACGTCTCTTCTGGTGGAGAGGGTCAAATCGCAGCTTGGGGGAGACCAGGAACACATGTAGCTTACCAAGTACCGTTAGCTAGACAAATCAAAGAAGCGCTTCAGATACCAGTCATGGCTGTCGGTAGATTGGATGATCCAAATCTAGCCAATGCAATCATAGGGAATGAAGAAGCAGACCTTATTGCTGTTGGAAGAGGTATGCTGAGAAATCCTTATTGGACATTGGAAGCTGCTAAGCAATTGAGAAAAGAAACTGCAGTGCCGACACAGTACTTAGCAGGATTCTAATGAATTTCATGTTGTCTTGTTGCCTCGTCTAAATCGTGTTTGTTTGTGAAGTGTGCATATTCGGATAGGTAAGTTGTCGTTAAAAGTAACCCCTTTTATTCTTTATATAGAAGGGGAATGGGGTTTAGGATACATTTTCGTGATTTTTTTTTGCGAGCGACGCTATAACATAAATAAAAATTGCTTACGACAAAATGTCGTAAGCAATTTTTTAAATTCACACCTTAAATCGATTAACCGCCAAACTCAATTCCTCACTTAACTCCGTCAAAGTCTCCGCAGCATCAGTTACAGATTGAATCGCGCGAAGTTGTTCGTCTGTTGAAGCACTGACTTCTTCGCATGCCGCGGCAGTTTCTTGTGAAGTTGCTGCCATTGTCTGGATTGTTTCAGCAACGTCGTCTTTGTGTGTCGCGACTTTCTGAATTTCTTCATACACTGCATCGATTGAATCTTGCATATCGGACATCAATGTTGAAATTTCACCGAAAGTGATTTCAGTGTCATGTACGACTGTACCTTGGCGTTGGAAATTTTCACGTGTTTCGTTCATTTGCTCTGAGACAAGTCTAGATTCCATTTGAAGTTCCTGAACTGTCACTTTTACTTCTTCTGTTGAACGGGCCGATTGTTCCGCCAGTTTTCGTACTTCATCCGCAACGACTGCGAATCCTTTGCCGTGTTCACCTGCACGGGCTGCCTCGATGCTTGCATTTAATGCTAGAAGATTCGTTTGCGATGAAATCTGAGTGATCGTTTCCATGACTCCGCCAATCGCATTTACTTTACCTTCAAGTGTACCGATTACTTCGGACATGGACTGTAAATTGGTTTCCCAGTCATTGAAAGACAGTTTCAGCTCTTGCATTTGCCCTTGACCACTTGTATTCATTTCGCCGGCTTTCGTTGCAATGTCAGACATGACGACGGCCTTCGTAGTGATTTCATTAATTTGTTGGCCAAGAAGATAGGCTTTTTCTGTAACGATTTCAGCATCTTCCGCAGATTTTGAAGCGCCATGTGCAATTTCAGTCACTGCATGAGCAACTTCTTCCCCTGATGCATTCGTTTCTTCCGCAACAGCGCTTAAACTTTCGGAACTTGCCCGGACGTTCGCTGCGGAACCGTTGACGACAGTAATGATAGCGTTCATGTTGTCGATCATTGTATTGAAATTATCTCCAAGTTCGCCAATCTCATCATTTGTTTTGACCTCGGAACGAACTGTCAAATCACCTTGGGATACGGAATCCATGAGTGACTTTAGCTGGCCAAGTGGTTTGATGGTGTGACTGATGATGAAATAGAGCGCTGCGAAGATGACAAGCAACGTGACAAGTGCGACGACAATCATTGAAGTACGTAAATTATTTGCCGCGGCATTGATATTTTTTTCATCATAGACGGCGGCAATTTTCCAACCGAACTTCGGTATTGTGGAATAGACGTTTATATAGGAGTTACTTTCATAATCGTAGTGGATGGCACCCTTTTCATTTCCACCTTTGTACATGTCCGCGATGAAAGGCTGGTCCATATAGTCAGCCCCTTGGCTTTCCGGGTGTGCGAGCACGATGCCTTCTTTATCGAGTAGCATTGGGTAGCCTTTATAGCCGACATCACTGGAAGCTATTTTATCAGTCAATGCACCGAGTTGAATATCAAGGCCCATAACGCCAATTAATTTGCCATTTGATAGCACGGCTTTTGAGGCAGCGATGACCAATTCTCCTGTAGCTGAGTCAATGAAAGGACTAGACCATTGGACAACGTCTGGATGTTCAACCGCATTTTTATACCAATCCCGAGTGGTCGGGTCAAAATCTGCTCCGAGATCTGCATTCGGCATGATCATTATTTCTTTAGTTGGAAGCGTCAAATAGACTGACGTTGTATCTTCGTAAAAGCCGAGGAAGCTCTCTAGTTCAGCTTCCAGTACAGAGATCGAATTGGTTGCTGTAGCATCTTCTTCAGGAAGTGTAAACCCCGTCACTGTAGGAGAGGTGGATAATTGTGCTATGCCTTTCTCGTACTGACCAAGAAAATTTTCAATTGCATAACCCATTTCATTGGTGAGTGCACCACTCGATTCGATAATACTTTCTTCGGTATTATTTTTCACTATCGTATTGCTAATGAAAGTCATAGTGGATACGCCTATGAGGAATAGCACCATTACTGTCATAATTATTTTTGTTCGGATTGATTTGAACATTTATCTTGCACCTTCGCTTTCTCTTACATTAAATGAACTACTTTATATTCTTCGGCAATTATTCTTGTTTATTTAGATAGTAGATGAAATAAATAAGAGAGAATAGTAGTGTTGAACTATTTTGATTCAAACGAGCAAACATGACTTTGGCGGAAACCCAATACTTTTTATTGCCAATTTGCTTAACTTCCTTATGGGTTTGCCGATATAAATCATATTGAATGTTGTTAAGTACAGGGAGGTTTGGCGAATGGTAAGTCGTATGGATGGCGGAGCCGTAGTGAATCAAGTGAATGTATTAGCAGGAAAAATGGCACCGGACACGGAAGTCTCGGTGGTGCAAGTGCAAGCGATTCAGGAGAAAGTGCAGCAGAAAGCCAGCAATGAACAACAGTTGCCGGCTGACAAGGCAAAGCAAATGACTGACAGCATGAACACGTTTTTAGAAAGTGCGAATACACAATTGCGATTCAAGTTCCATGAGAAGCTCAACGAATACTATGTAACAATCGTTGATTCAACCACGGACGAAGTCATACGGGAAATCCCGTCCAAAAAACTTTTGGACATCCATGCGGCAATGCGCGAATTTGTCGGCTTGCTTGTCGATCGGAAAATTTAAGGAAGGCGTGAGATAATATGCGAATTAGTGGACTAGCTTCAGGTTTGGATACGGAGAAAATGGTAACGGATTTAATGAACGCTCACCGTATACCTCTCGATAAAATTACACAGAAAAAACAATACTTAGAATGGCAGTTGGACGATTACCGCACAACAAACCGCCAGCTGTTTGATTTCAGTAAAAAGACGTTTGACACGATGATTCTTTCGACTTCATTTTCAGCGAAAACGGTGAATATTTCTTCGCCGAATGATGTAGCGATTAGGAATATGGGGTCTACTAGTGATTTTTCGGGGACTATACAGATTCATCAGTTGGCGAAAAATGCTACGATGCAAAGTAACATATCTCAAGAGCAGCGTATTTTTACAAAAGAAGCGGATATGTCGAAAAAACTTTCTGAGCTTGGCATCGAAACGCCTCAGTCTATAACTATTAAAGCAATTAATGAAAAGGGAGAACTGGATGAAAAAGGGTATACCCTAGATTTTAATCCTGCAGACGAAACACTTCAGTCAGTTCTTGAAAAGATTAATAAAAATTCGGGCGTAAATGCTTTTTACGATTCATTCTCTGGGAAAATAAGTATTGTAGCAAAACATAGCGGTGAAGTTCTTAATGGTTCTGAAATTGAAATGAGTGGTAGTTTCGCAGATATTTTACAAGTAAGTGGGACAAATACTGCTGCCGCTGCCTCCATTAATAAAGCTGGAACTACAGGTCAAAATGCCGACATCACTATTAATGGACTCAGAACACAACGTTCAACAAACACATTCCAACTGAATGGTTTTGAATTTTCATTAAAACAAATAACTGCACCATTAGGGACAGACGGCAAAGTTATAGAAGATGCGAAAACAGTCTCATTCAGTTCCGCACCAGACACCAATAAAATCTTCGACTCCGTCACTAAATTCGTCGACGAATACAACAAGCTTATCGAAGACTTGAACAAACAAATCCGTGAACCTAAATATCGTGATTTCCAGCCGCTTTCAGCTGCGCAGAAGAAAGATATGACGGATAAAGATATCGAAATGTGGGAAGAAAAAGCGAAAAGTGGTACGCTTCGTAACGATTCCACTATTTCCAGTATGCTGACGCAAATGAGGACAGCCCTTATGGGGACTGTAGGCAGCGATACATTAAAAAGTCTAGGTATTACAACGTCTAAAGACTACTTAGCTAATGGTAAGCTCGTCATAAATGAAGAAGAATTGAAAAAAGCAATTAGTGATGATCCGAATAAAGTTCATGAAATGTTCTCGAAAGATGGAGCTACTGTGGCTGAACAAGGATTTGCACGTAAACTCCGAACTATAGTTGATAAAACTCAAACGTCAATCGCTCAGCGTGCGGGAAAAGTGGGCGATGTAAACGATACGTTTTCACTCGGCCGCTCACTGAAAGAAATGAATAACCAAATTGAACGTTTCGAAGATCGATTGAAAATGATGGAAACCCGCTACTGGAAACAGTTCTCCGCCATGGAGACGGCCATCAATCGCGCAAACTCACAGTCGGCTAGTCTTATGAATGCATTTAGTAACAATTAACAACAGCAGTGAACTAAAGGAGACAGATAAGATATGGCTATCAACAACCCCTATGCAACCTACCAAAATAACTCTGTAAATACATCAACGCCAGGCGAGTTGACACTTATGCTCTACAATGGTTGTTTGAAATTCATTCTACAAGCAAAAAGAGCGATGAATGACAATAATATTGAAGAAAAGAACAAGGCTGTCCAAAAAGCACAAGCAATCATTTCTGAGCTAATGTTGACTCTAGATAAGTCGTACCCTGTTTCTCAAAATATGCTTGTCCTCTATGAGTTTGCGAACAGCAGACTGGTTGACGGCAATATTAAAAACGACAGTGCTCTGTTCGATGAAGCATCTGCTATCATTACGGAGTTCCGCGATACATGGAAGCAGGTTATTCAGATTAACCGGCAAAAACAGTATGCGAATGTAGATGAAATATGATTCGGCCTGCGCTGGTAGCGTGGCGTGATGTGACGGAAAAGTTAGTGAGGTTGTCGCAAGAAACAGCGGTAGATAAGCGGGATGAGACGATTGCGGGCATCGAAGCACTTCTCGATGATCGTGATAAGTTGCAACCGCATATTACCGCCCCGTTCACGCCCGAAGAAGAAATGTTCGGCAAAAGTCTTGTCGAAACGGAAGTGGATGTCCAAAAGAAACTTGCTCAATTTACACAACTGATTCGTACAGACATCGTGGAATCACAAGCGAAGAAAGACAATATGAAAAACTACGTCAACCCTTACAGCAATGTAGCGCGAGATGGTACATTTTACGATACGAAGCAATAACTACTACCCGGTTGGAGATTACTTCTCTGACTGGGGTTTTTTATTGAATAATTAGTTATTTTAACCTGTATGAATGATGGTTCATTAATGGTACATTTTACATAGAACGATTAATGGGAAATTTAGTGTAGGGAAAATTGATGTCAAAGGGGAAATAGATGATGAATATTACTCAATTAAAGCGGGCAGATTGGCTTCGGAAAAACTCGATTATGATGATTGGATTTGCACTTGCTGCAGGGCTGGGTTTACTAGCCCAACTCATACAACGCTCGCCGATTGCTATTCAATTGTCTGTTGCCATACCTTTTGCACTCGCGATTCTATTCTATTTTCTTAGTAAAAAAGTTGAGGTATTGTCACTTCTTCTGCCATATCTATTACTCGTCATGAATTTTGCAATAGCGATGGGGGTCATCTTTTTTTCAGAAGCGAATCTAGGGACAATAGGGATCATCATCCTTATTTTGGTGATAGGTTCAATTCATGGCAAGATGGCCATTATGGCGTTTGGTTTTGTACTGAGTTTCATTGCCATGATAATAAATAATCAATTTTTTATTGCTCCTGAACTCGTCGGAGGAAGCGGGACAAATCTATTACTACTTCATTTCCTAGCAGGGCTTGTCTTATTCTTGCTTGTCCGTCAAAATGGGCGGATGTTCATGCATGTGGAGGAGCTTGTCGAACTAACAGAACTTAAGGTGCGCGAAGAAGGGGCACTTGCTGCAAAGCTTGACGAGGCGGTTGGAAAGATTACATCGAACCTTGCGTATCTTCGTTCAAATTCGGAGACATCTGCCACATCTCAGCGTGAAATGCTTGCGGCTGTTAATGAAGTAAGTGTTGGTAGTCAACATCAAGCGGATCATATTTCAGATATCGCGGAAAATGCGGAACACACTTACGAATCGGTTCAAGTCATTGCAGAAGGCTTAGGTCAGGTCGTGATTCAGGCGAATAAAGCAGGTCGAAAAGCCGAAGATGGAACTATGAAAATTGCACAATTAAAAGAAAGCATTGACTCTTTCAACACTTTTTTTACTGATTTAAATGAAACGTTTGGTATATTATCACGTAAAATTGACGAAACGAACGTTTTCGCAAGTGCAATTAAAGCCATCACAGAACAGACAAATTTACTTGCGCTCAACGCCTCGATTGAAGCTGCACGTGCTGGAGAACAAGGAAAAGGATTTGCAGTAGTTGCGGAAGAAATTCGGAAATTGGCCGGACTCACAAGAGAGACTTTAACTAAAATTGATGCAAACTTGATAGAAGTAAACAATTACAACGAAATAGCCGTTAAAAAACTTGGAGATGGATTAGAACAAGTAACGATGCAGACTGCAGTAGCAGACGAGTCTAGTGCGTCTTTTATAGATTTGTTTGAAACGATGACGAAGTTGCAGAAGGTATTATCGATTTTCATCCAAGACTTCGGCAAAATTACGGAAGACAGTGCATTAATTCAGGAACGAACGATGGATTTTGCGGCGATTGTCGAGCAAAGTACCGCGGCTGTGGAAGAACTGAATGCTACGTTGACCGAACTGACTGAAGAACAACAACAAATCGCCACGTATATCAATGAAACGCATGAGGAAGCAGTTCGGATAAGAAACTAATGCGATGTTGCCCCGTTTTTTGGGGAATTATTTGCCGGTCGTGTATTGTATACGATTGATTAGGGTGATATATACTCGGTGTGTGCTGTTTATGATTGGTTGGCGTGTAATATTATCGATTGTGCGTTGTATATGCTTGGTTGGGATGATATATGATCGGTTGTGCGTTGTATATGCTTGGTTAGGAAGATATATGCTCGGTCGTGCGGGGTTTATGCTTGGTTAGGATGATATATGGTCGGTTGTGCGGGGGTAATGCTTGGTTAGGAAGATATATGCTCGGTCGTGCGGGGTTTATGCTTGGTTAGGATGATATATGATCGGTCGTGCGGGGTTTATGCTTGGTTAGGAAGATATATGATCGGTTGTGCGGGGTTTTTGATTGGTTAGGAAGATATATGCTCGGTTATGCGTTGCTTATGATTGGTTAGGGTGATATATGATCGGTCGTGCGTCATTTATGATCGGTTAGGGTGATATATGCTCGGTCATGCATTGCTTATGATCGGTTTACAGTAATGTGTTGGATAATTCAATCAACGGCAAGTAAGATAGGTATATAGATAGGAACTTCTAAGGGGGATTATGAATGCACACTGTGGATACCATGCGGCAGAAGGAATTTTCGAATAAGAACTTCATACTATTTATAACACTTGGTGGCTCTAGTTTCATCGGTTTGATTTTTTATTTTGTTACGGGGCAAGGTATGCTGAAGACAGTGAGTATGGCGATACCGGTTGTTGTTACGTTATTGTTTTATGCATTGGCGAAAAAGGTCGCTATTTTTGAACGCATGTTTCCATGGATTGTCCTAGGCGTGACGGGATTTGCCGCGATATTGAATGGGGTTATAGGGGAACCATCTGTTGCGACAGCTGGAATCGCGTTTTTCATAGCAGGTATTGCAAGTGTTCATTTATCCATGCGGATTATGACCTATGGTTTTGCGCTGTCCCTTGCTGTTCTGGTCGTATTTTTAATGAACTATCCGTATCAAGAGCAAATTGCAGCGAGCAAAGGAAGTTTGGCGCTTGTGCTGATCTTGATGTCAGTGGGGCTGTTCATCCAAATAAAGCAGACGAAAAAGCTGGAAATGCAAGTCGATTTGTTCACGACTGAGCAGGCAGCACACACGCTTTTAGAAGAGAGCAAGCATCGTTCGTTGAATGAAGGGATTGAACAGGTTGCAGCTGATTTGACGGCGATTGGTGAGACGGCTGGACGACATTTGGAAGCACAGAAGGAACTGTTGACAATTATGGATGGCGTTTCAGCAAGTGTTGAACAGGAAGCATTTCAAATTGCGAACATCGCAAAAAATGCACAACGCACGCAAGATGATGTAGCTGATATGCATAAGGAAACGCATCTTATGAATGAAGATACAGCTAGTCTTCGCGCTGAATCTGCTGACATGGTGGAAGTCATGCAAAACTTGCGTACAGGTATGGAAGAAGTGGAAATTTATCTCACTGATTTGAACGGATCATTTGATGCGCTTACTGAGAATATCGAGAAGACGAATGCGCTTGCCAAGTCGATTGAGACGATTACGGGACAAACGAATCTTCTTGCATTGAACGCGTCGATTGAAGCGGCTCGCGCGGGAGAGCACGGCAAAGGGTTTGCGGTTGTCGCGGATGAAATCAGGAAACTTGCTGGATTAACGGCGGTGACATTGGTTGAAATAAATGGCAATTTGGAAAACGTCAACACGATGAATGATCGCTCGCGTGCCAATTTGACGAACAGTACAGGGAAACTTGTTACACAGGCAGCATTGTCGGTGGACGCTGAAATGAAAATCGGACTCATGCACAACACATTGAGTGACCTTCACCGGAAGTTTGGCATGTTTGATGACAAGATGGCTTCAATTACAAAGGAAACGACGGACATCGGGCGTATGACAAGCTCATTTGCTGACTTACTGACAGAATCGAGTGCATCACTGGAAGAAGTGAACGCTACGATTCATGGAACGGTTGTAGACAATGAGCAGATTGTGACGACGCTGGACGGGACAATGCGAAGAACGGCAAGCTTGGCTGAAGTTCGTTGAAAGTTAAGTAGTCTGCTATAATGAGAGAAACAAATCTTGGTGCGTTAGAACGGAGTGGAGAAGATGCTTTATAAACGGACTGAATATTTTAGGTATACATTTGGGGAACCGCTTGTAGCTGAATTCCGGATTGTCGTTGAAAATGGAACGGATATAGAATCGAGCCCGGGCGAATGTCATTTCTTGGACATCAGTCCTGGTGGTGCAAAGCTTTTTGCGAAGTTCGATATTCCTCTTGAACGTGAATCTGTCCGCTTGCATATCAAATTCACACTTTATGAAAAATTAATCGACCTGCAAGGCGTAATTGTGTGGAAGAAGCCATATAGTGGGGGATACATGTACGGTTATGATTTTGATGAAAACGTAGAAATTGAACATTTAATCGTCGAAGAGCTTAAACTTCGCAGACGCTCTGAAAGTGCATTGGGTAGCGCTATAAAGGACGAAAAAAAGTGATTTTTGAACGTATTCGTCACAAATCGACAATATATTTAATTTTCTAAATGTTTTTAGAAGGACTTTATGGGGAATGTGTAGAAGTGTACTGTATAGGTTAACTTAAAGGAGGAGTTCATATGTTAGATTTTAATATTCGCGGTGAAAATATCGAGGTAACTCCGGCAATTCGTGAACATGTCGAGAAGAAATTGCAAAAAATCGAAAGATACTTCGATGAAAATGCGAACGCAACTGCACATGTGAATTTGAAAGTTTACAATGATAAGCAAACTAAAGTGGAAGTAACAATTCCTATGAAAAACTTAACGCTTCGTGCAGAGGAACGTCATAACGATTTATATGCAGCTATCGACTTGATCGTTGACAAGTTAGAGCGTCAAATTCGAAAATATAAAACAAAAGTAAACCGTAAGTTCCGCGAACGTGAAGGTGTTGCAGCATTCTTCGCATCAGTCAATAAAAGCGAAGAGAAAAACAGTGATACAAATGGGGAAGAGGATCAGGCATTTGCGATCGTCCGAACAAAGAATTTTGATCTAAAACCGATGGACCAAGAAGAAGCAATTCTTCAAATGAACATGCTTGGCCACGATTTCTTCGTCTTCACAGATTCCGATTCTGACGGCACAAACATCGTTTATAAACGTAGCGATGGTAAATATGGCTTAATTGAAACAAGCTGAATAGATAATGGAGTTTGGAAGACCCCTAAGCGGGAATACTGCTTAGGGGTCTTCTTTTGATTTCCAATAGTGGGGGACGAGCGGAAAAACCTATTATACCCGTGTATTATGGCCCTCCTATCGCGCAATACAAAATTTCCTTAATGTGTTTTGGCTAGACCATTTGCACCGTGCAATTCACAGTGTTAAAATGAAGGGTGAACCTAATGAGGATGTGACCTAAATGCTTAGCGTATTGAATAAAATGTTTGATATGAATAAACGAGATTTGAAGCGTCTTGACAAGATTGCGGACAAGGTCGAAGCGCTTGCAACACAAATGGAACAGCTTACGGATGAACAACTGACAGCAAAAACAACTGAATTCAAAGAACGTTTCTTAAAAGGAGAAACGCTTGATGATCTTCAAGCTGAGGCTTTTGCAGTCGTTCGCGAAGCGTCGAAACGTGTTCTTGGCATGTATCCATTCCGTGTGCAAATTATTGGGGCTGCTGCTTTACACGAGGGCAATATCGCGGAGATGAAAACCGGTGAAGGGAAGACGTTGACGTCAACGCTTTCGGTTTATTTGAACGCACTTGCGGGTCAAGGCGTACACGTTGTAACCGTGAACGAATACCTTGCAAGTCGTGATGCGACGGAAATGGCGCTACTTTATGAGTTTCTCGGATTCTCAGTTGGTCTGAACTTAAATAGTTTATCGAAAGAAGAGAAACGGGAAGCGTACAGTGCGGATATCACGTATAGCACGAACAACGAACTCGGTTTCGATTACTTACGTGATAACATGGTGCTTTATAATGAACATAAAGTGCAGCGTCCGCTGTTCTACGCAGTTATAGATGAGGTTGACTCGATCTTAATTGACGAAGCGCGTACACCACTAATCATTTCAGGGCAAGCTGCGAAAGCGGCAGAATTGTATCGCTTGGCAAATAAATTTACACAATCACTCAAAAAAGAAGAAGATTATTCATATGATGAGTCGACGAAAGGTGTCGTCTTGACAGAAAGTGGTATCGAGAAATCGGAAGCTGCATTCAGTATTGATAACTTATTCGATTTGGAACATACGACACTTAACCATGCGATTAACCAATCGTTGAAAGCACATGCGAGTATGCATATTGATGTTGATTACGTCGTTCAAGAAGGCGAAGTCGTCATTGTCGATTCATTTACAGGACGTCTTATGAAAGGTCGTCGCTACAGTGATGGACTTCACCAAGCGATTGAAGCAAAAGAAGGCCTAGAAGTTCAGAATGAAACGATGACTCTTGCAACAATTACGTTCCAAAACTACTTCCGTATGTATGACAAACTGTCCGGTATGACTGGGACAGCGAAAACGGAAGAAGAAGAATTCCGTAATATTTACAACATGAACGTCATTGCTATACCGACGAATCGTCCGCTAATCCGTGATGACCGTGCAGATCTTATTTACTCTTCAATGGAAGGTAAATACCAGGCAGTTGCGGAAGACATCAAAGAACGGAATGACAAAGGGCAACCAGTTCTTGTTGGTACAGTTGCGATTGAAACGTCTGAGATTATTTCGAAGCATTTGACAAAATACGGTGTGAAGCATAATGTTTTAAATGCGAAAAACCACAGTCGTGAAGCGGAAATCATTTTGGAAGCCGGTCATAAAGGCGCTGTTACAATCGCGACGAATATGGCGGGCCGTGGTACGGATATTAAACTTGAAGAAGGCGTGCAGGAACTTGGCGGTCTCGCGGTTCTTGGTACAGAACGACATGAGTCGCGTCGAATTGACAACCAGCTACGTGGACGTTCTGGTCGTCAAGGGGATCCGGGTGTAACGCAGTTCTATTTATCGCTTGAAGATGAATTAATGCGCCGTTTCGGTTCGGACCAAATGAAGTCGATGATGACGAAACTTGGTATGGATGACACGACGCCAATTCAGTCGAAAATGGTATCGCGTTCGGTTGAATCTGCTCAGAAACGGGTAGAGGGAAATAACTTTGATGCACGGAAACGTTTGCTGCAGTATGATGATGTATTACGCCTGCAGCGAGAAATCATCTACAAAGAACGTAATGAAATTCTAGAGTCAGAAAACATTCGTGGCGTACTAGAGAAAATGCTGTCGAATGTAATTGCAAATGCTGTGGCAATTCATACGACGGAAGAAAAAGAAAGCGATTGGAATCTAAAAGGACTCGAAGATTTCTTGGGCGCAAATATACTCCCAGACGGTCGTATAACAACTGTGGCTATGGAAGAGAAATCGGTTGAGGAATTGACGTCGTTGATCCAAGAAGCTGTTACTGAACGGTACGATGAGAAGGAAGAGGAAATGTCGGAAGAGCGCATGCGCGAATTCGAAAAAGTCGTCTTGCTTCGTGCCATTGACTCGAAATGGACAGATCATATTGACGCGATGGATCAATTGCGTCACGGTATCCATTTACGTGCTTATGGTCAAACTGATCCGCTTCGTGAGTATCAGGCGGAAGGATTTGCAATGTTTGAGGAAATGGTCGCATCGATTGAAGCCGATTCAGCGAAATATGTGATGAAAGCAGAAATTCGCAACAACCTTGAACGTGAAGAAGTTGTTAAAGCACAGGCCGTTAATCCGAAAGAGGATGGCGAGCAAGTGCGTAAGAAACCAGTGCGTCGCGCAGTAAACATCGGTCGTAACGATCCATGCCCATGCGGCAGCGGGAAGAAATATAAAAACTGCCACGGTAATGCATAAGTTACCGGGCAACCCAAATTCAGGAGGAAACTATTATGATGGAATTATCCGATGTACGCAACGAGCTCGACAAATCAGCTAAGAAATTAGCGGACTTTAGGGGGTCTCTTTGACTTAGAAAACAAAGAGGCACGAATTCAAGAGTTAGATGAAGCAATGCTAGAGCCAGGTTTCTGGGATAGCCAGGAAGGTGCACAAAAAGTAATCTCCGAGTCGAATGCGTTGAAAGACGTTGTCGGCGAGTACACGGAGTTGACTGATGAACAAGAAAACCTTGAAATGACGCTTGAACTATTACGCGAGGAAAACGATGCAGAGATGCAAGAAGATCTTGGCGTAGAGTTGAAGGGATTCAAGAAGAAGCTCGATGAATTCGAACTGCAAATGCTACTCAGTGATGAATTTGATGCGAATAGTGCGGTTCTTGAACTTCATTCGGGTGCAGGCGGTACGGAATCCCAGGACTGGGCTTCTATGTTGCTTCGCATGTACACACGTTGGGCTGAACATCGCGGCTTCAAAGTCGAAACACTCGACTACCAAGCCGGGGACGAAGCTGGCGTGAAATCCGTAACATTGGCAATTAAAGGCCATAACGCATATGGTTATTTAAAAGCAGAAAAAGGCGTTCATCGCCTCGTTCGGATTTCTCCGTTTGACTCATCAGGCCGACGCCATACGTCATTCTCTTCAATAGAAGTAATGCCGGAGTTTGAAGGCGAAGTTGACATTGACCTTAAAATGGAAGATGTTAAAATCGATACGTACCGTTCAAGCGGTGCGGGTGGACAGCACGTCAATACGACAGATTCAGCAGTCCGTATGACGCATCTTCCAACTGGCGCAATTGTTACATGTCAGACAGAACGTTCACAAATTAAAAACCGTGATCGCGCAATCAATTTATTGAAAGCGAAAATTTACCAGATCAGAGTCGAAGAAGAAGAAGCACGTCTTCTTGAAATTCGAGGAGATCAAAAAGAAATCGGTTGGGGAAGCCAGATCCGTTCATATGTTTTCCACCCGTATTCCATGGTAAAAGATCATCGGACGAGTGCAGAAACAGGAAACGTCAGTGCGGTAATGGATGGCGATATCGACCTGTTCATCAATGCTTACTTACGTTCACGTATATCTTAATAAAATGAAATGAAAAGGAGTGCACTTCGGTGCGCTTTTTCATTTGCCCACATCTTTAATGAAAAAAATGGATAGTCCTATAAAGAGGTTTTGGAAGCATGGATTATGTGTATATTAACTAATACAGACGTAATTTTAATGTTATTAGTCGTTTGGCACGTCTAATAATGGAGTTCACAAAGTTGAGACAAACTGTAGTGGAGGTTGAGAAGACGCTATTTGTCGACGGTTTGATGAATTTAGGGTAATCCCTAGGTGATTTTAATGCACGTTGTTTTGGTATACTTAGGTAGGTAGTACAATAATTCATAAATGGAGGTAAGAAAATGAAAACTAAGTTTTTAGCAATTATGTTGGGAGCTGTTCTTGTCCTTGGGGCATGTGGCGGCGACAAAGCAAAAGAAGAAGATAAGGGTACAACAGGTACTGGTAATGAAACAGCATCAGTAGACGTTGAAAAAGTGGTTAGCACGAGCTGTATCGCTTGTCACGGCGGTAACCTTGAACTTAAAGGCGGCGTGGGTCCCGATCTATCAAAAGTTGGTGACCATATGTCTGAAACAGAAATCCATGACGTAATCATCAACGGCCGCGGCAGTATGCCACCTGGTCTTATCAAAGGTGAAGAAGCAGACGCAGTTGCAAAATGGCTTGCTGAGAAAAAATAACTTTTACAATGAAACCGCAACTGGGCGATATGCCTGGTGCGGTTTTTTTGTTTATTGGCGGGATGGGTGGGGTTTGGTAGTAGAGTATGTCGGCTTGCCGTGACAGTTCTGCGGTTAGCCCTCACAGTTTGCAGAAATACCCTGACAGTTTGGCGTTGCCCTTAGAGTATGTCGACTTGCCGTGACAATTTGGCAGTAAGTCCTCACAGTTAGCGGAAAAGCCATGACAGTTTGGCGTTGCCCTTAGAGTATGCTGGCTTGCCGTGACAGTTCTGCGGTTAGTCCTCACAGTTAGCAGAAATACCCTGAAAGTTTGGCGTTGCCCTTAGAGTATGTCGACTTGCCGTGACAATTTGGCAGTAAGCCCTCAGAGTTAGCAGGAAAGCCATGACAGTTAGACGTTGCCCTTAGAGTATGTCGGCTTGCCATGACAGTTCTGCGGTAAGTCCTAACAGTTAGCAGATTAGCCATGACAGTTTGGCGTTGCCCTTAGAGTATGTCGAAATGCCGTGACAGTTCGACAGTAAGCCCTCACAGTTAGCAGAAATACCCTGACAGTTAGACATAGCTCCCGCATTTCCCTCACAGTTCAACGGAACTCTTCATCATTTGATAAAACCATCCGCTAGTTCAAATATTATTGTCAAAAAAAAGAGGAGTTACCTCCTAAAGGTCGAATACAAACAAGTGAGTTAGACTTTTGGTCTACTAGTTTTACTGTATAATAGTACTACGTTCTATGTTTATCGACGTTATATTCAAGTTTTAATTGAAACACAACTGTAATACTTAGAAAGGTGAATCATGTTATAATGGGGCTGTTGGAAAAAAAGAGAGACAAAAATATTCAGGTGGTTTTAGAATGATTGTGATGAAAAATGTCTACAAAAAGTATCCAAACGGTGTCGTAGCAGCAAATGGCATTAACATCGAAATCGACCGGGGAGAATTTGTTTACGTGGTCGGTCCGAGTGGTGCAGGTAAATCGACATTTATTAAAATGATGTATCGTGAAGAAAGACCAACAAGTGGAGAAATTCTTATTAATGGTATAAATCTTGCAACATTGCGTAACAAACGTGTACCCCAATTGCGCAGGCAGATTGGTGTCGTTTTTCAGGACTTTAAATTATTACCTAAATTGAATGTTTACGAGAATGTGGCGTTTGCGCTCGAAGTCATTGAAGCACCGCCAGCAGAAATACGAAAAAAAGTGAACGATGTTCTTGCGCTTGTCGGACTTACGCAAAAAGCGCGGATGTTCCCGAACGAATTATCAGGTGGAGAAGAGCAACGTGTTTCCATCGCGAGGTCAATCGTCAACGTACCGAAAGTTGTCATTGCAGATGAACCGACAGGAAATCTTGACCCTGAAACATCATGGGAGATCATGAGGATCTTCGAACAGATTAATGCTCGTGGAACGACGATTGTCATGGCCACCCATAATAGGGAGATTGTTAACGCTATAAAACACCGTGTTATCGCAATAGAAGGCGGACTCATTACCCGTGACGAATACGGAGGTGAGTACTATGAAGGCTAGAACACTCGGTCGGCATGTACGCGAAAGCTTCAAAAGTATTCGCCGTAATAGCTGGATGACATTTGCGTCAGTCAGTGCTGTTACTGTCACCCTCCTGCTTGTCGGTGTATTCATCGTGATTATGATGAATTTTAATCATCTCGCGCAAAGTATCGAGAATGACGTGGAAATTAAAGTGGTTGCGGATCCAGCTGCAGATAAGTTGATAATTAAAGAGCTGGTAGAAAAAGTTCGTTCGACAGATGGCGTTCTCGAAGTGGTCTATTCGTCGAGAGATGCTGAGCTAGACAAGATGATTAAATCATTTGGTGACGAACTTAGTTTATATAAACAGAGTAATCCGCTTGGCGATGCACTCTATGTAAAAGCGAAGGATCCACAACAGACTGCTACTATTGCTAAGAAAATTGATACATACGACTATACATATGAGGTCGTGTATGGCGAAGAAAAAGTGGAGAAACTCTTCAATGTACTTAACCTGAGCCGGAATATCGGTATTGTTTTGATATTGGCACTGTTATTCACGGCGATGTTCCTTATTTCGAACACGATCCGAATAACTATCGTTGCTAGAAGAACTGAAATTGAAATTATGAAATTAGTCGGAGCGACGAATAACTTCGTGCGTATTCCGTTTTTGTTGGAAGGAATGTGGCTTGGCATTTTGGGGGCATTAGCTCCAATGCTCATCATTTCTATATCCTATTACAAACTATTCGAGCTTTTGGAACCGAAGCTACAAGGAGAATTGTTCCAATTACTAAACACGACACCATTTATAATCCAACTGAACGGACTGATTCTGTTTATGGGGATCTTTATTGGTATTTGGGGCAGCTTTATGTCTGTGCGTAAATTTCTTAAAGTGTAATTGATAGATAGAGTGTGAGAGGGGAACTGGGAAGTTGAATAGATATAAAAAGCTGTTGTCAGGTACAATTGCAATCGTTTTCCTGTCCACTATTATTAGTGGAGCGGGAGTTTTAGCGAGTCCTTTGGATGACCTGAAAAAAGAACAGAAATTACTTGATAAGAAGAAAAGTGAATTGAATACGGGAATTAGTAAAAAGAATACTGAAATTAAAAGCAAAAAAACGACTATCGAAAAAATTACGGATCAAATTTTAGCACTTAACGCTAAAATAAACGAATCCAATGAACAGATTAACCGTGTTATCGGACAAATAAATAAAACAACCGAAGAAATTGATGCGTTACGCATTTCAATTGCTGATCTTGAAAAGAAAATTGAAGAGCGTGACGTGGTATTGCGTGAACGTGTTCGTGCTATGCAAGTAAAAGGCGGACAAGTTAGCTATCTTGACGTTCTTCTCGGAGCCAATAGTTTTGCAGATTTCATAGACCGTTTTTCGGCTGTCAATTCTTTAATGGATGCAGATCGAAGTATTATGGAGCAACAAGCGAGTGATATTGCGCAGCTTGAAGAAGAAAAAGCACTTGTCGAGTCAAAACTTGCCAAGCAGGAAGCCGCTAAAAAAGAACTTCAAAACTTGAGAGCATCTCTTTTAGCACAGAAAAGTGATAAGAATAAGTTAATCGATAAACTAGAAGCAGAACAACAGAAATTAGCCAACGAAAAAGAAAAGCTAGAAGTTGATTTGCATGAAACTTATGAAGTTAGTAAGGATGTTGAAAAGAAAATTATAACAGAACAAAAACGTATTGCTGAAATTGCGCGTCAAGCTGAAATTGCACGTAAAGCAGCGGCAGCTCAAGCCGCGAAAGACAAACAAAATAGTAGTGGTAGTGGGGGTTCATCTTCTTATCTTCCACCCGTCTCAAATGGGACATGGACGAAACCTGCTTCCGGAACTTACACGTCGTCATTCGGTTGGAGAACGCATCCAATCTACGGCACTCAAAGGCAGCACCGTGGAGCCGACATTGCGAATAGCACTGGAACATCTGTTGTATCGGCGGGTGACGGTGTTGTTTCCCACGCCGGACCAATGGGAACTTACGGCAATGTAATCATGGTGACACATTCAATTGATGGGCAGATTTTCACAACAGTTTATGCACATTTGTCCAGCATTAATACAAGCGCTGGTCAGCAAGTTGCGAAAGGCCAGTTCATCGGGAAGATTGGAACCACAGGCGCATCGACCGGGCCTCACCTCCATTTTGAAATGCATATCGGAAACTGGTCTGCATCTGGACCAAGTGCCGTGAATCCATTACGTTATGTATCATTCTAACTAATTGTGTCCGCCTCAAGACTGAGGCGGACTTTTTTTGTTTCTTTCAACTAGAATGATGGCTTTCGATGCTATTTTTGGATACGATTATGGTATTAGGTGTTGAAGGGGGCAAATGCGAATGCCAGTCACTTCATTTTTCACGATAGGAAGCCTTAGTGTTCCCTCGTCTTGGATTGCCCTCATGGTAGCATTTGTTGTTGCATATAGTGCAGTTCGGTTCAGATTTGGGAAGAAGCAGGCGGAAATCATAGGAGATGCGTTCTTTTACTTGGTGATTGTTTGGAAATTGAGTATAGTACTCACTGATTTCAATTCGGTTCTTCGGTCACCACTTGCGATTGTTTATTTCCACGGTGGGGCAGTCGGTTTTTACTTGGGGCTGCTATTTATTGTCGGGAAGACCTTATGGGACATGAAGAAGGGGCGGCTTGATGCTAATGGATTTCGGGCACTTTTTACGGGTGCAGTTTTAGTTCAAGTTGTGTATCAGGTGATAATGGTTTTATTGAATGAAGGCGAAATGATTACGCAAGTAGTAACGGTAGTTGTATTTGGGTTATTCGCGGTATTTTTCTGGATGAATAGTGGGAAAGCGGATAATTGGCCGGTTCAACTTGCACTTGTGTTTATGGCGGTTCATGTTTTTGTGGCTGCCGTCCAACCAGATGAATTTATTCAGACACCGCTTATTACGACTGTAGTCATGGGATTGTTTTTTGTGATTGTGTTTATGCGAAAGTTAGATTGGAGGGATATCTATGAATAAGAAAACACTCGGATTCATCATAGCTGTACTGCTTATCGGATCGATGGTGGTCATTATGGTGAAATCGAATTTGGATAAACCAAAACCAATTGATGAATTTCTGATTGGTGCCGACTTTAGTGCATTAGACGATGAGCCTGGTTTGGAAAAAGGTTCGGTTCCGCCTGACTTTGAACTGTCTACGATGTCTGGTGATGTGGTGAAGTTATCGGATTTGAAGGGCAAAAAAGTAATATTAAATTTCTGGGCTTCGTGGTGTGGTCCATGTAAGGCGGAAATGCCGCATATGCAGAAATACTATAAGAAATATAAGGATACCGATAATGTGGAAATTATTGCGGTCAATTTGACGACGGAGGAAAGGCGCGGCCTTAAGGGCGTTGAGGAATTCATCAAACTCTATGGATTAACGTTCCCGATTCCGCTGGATAAAGAAGGTACTGTTATCGATGATTATCGGATTATCCCAATTCCAACAACGTTTATGATTGGCACTGATGGTGAAATCAGTCAGAAAATTGTTGGGCCGATGGATGAAAAAGCATTGAGGAGCCTTGTTAAGAATTTAGATTGAAGAAAGCCGGTTTTCTGCTGTCGTAATGTTCCTTTATCGTTCATATAGTGGACGGAGGAGGGGACATTGCATTATGCAGAGAAGCCGGTTTATGTTATTCGTCATACTGGCCGCTTTGGCGACGGTCGTCTTTCTTCTGTTGGATGGTTGTGCAGGAGAAGGAAGTGCTAAGAAGGAAGAGGGGACGCTAAGTGCGTCGTTTCCGGTAATCGATGAAGCGTTCAACGTCATCAAGAAACAAGGCGTATACCCAGTGGATAAGGACAGGTTGATTGAAGGGGCGCTGCGCGGAATGGCGGATGTCATCGGCGATCCGTATTCGACGTATCTGTCGCAGGAAGAGGCGGCCGCCCATAAGGAATCGCTGGCAGGAGAGCGAATCGGGATCGGCGCTGAAATTACGCGCTCGAATGGGAAATACATCATTGTGGCTCCGGTGAAAGGGTCTCCAGCTGAAAAAGCGGGTTTGCAGCCGTATGACGAAATCGTTCGTATTGACGACGAGCGAATTGAAGGGGAATCACTGCAAGACGTAGTACAGCGAATCCGCGGCAAGAAAGGGACAACGGTTTCCATGACGATTTTCAGACCTGATTTGGATAAGCATATCGAAGTGTCGGTCGTGAGGGACAGTATTCCTGTCAAAACTGTATCCACTGAAATGATTGAAGAGCGTGGACAGAAGATCGGTTACATATCGATTACGATGTTCGGCAATGAGAGCCGCCAAGAGTGGCTGGATGGAACAAACAAGCTCATTAAGGACGGGGCACAGTCACTGATAATCGATGTGCGCGGCAACCCCGGCGGTTACCTGCATACTGTTGGCGGTATCGTGGGCAGTTTAGTGAAGAAAGATACGACTTTTGCCTATATGCAAGATGCGGCTGGAACGCTGGAACCGCTCGTTACGGAAAAGACCGACAAGTTTCCATATGATGAAAAGCTGCAAAAAATGCCGATTGTTTTACTGCAGGATAAAGGCAGTGCCTCCGCAAGTGAAGTGATGAGCGCTGCATTGAAAGATTTAAAAAGAGGCTACATCATTGGTGCAACGAGTTTCGGAAAAGGAACGGTTCAAGAAACATTGGACTTGTCAAACGGTGGAGAGATGAAGTTGTCGACTCATAAATGGCTCACACCAAAAGAAAAGTGGATTCACGGAAAAGGTGTGAAAGAAGACCTTGAAGTTGTTCAAAGTGAATTGTTTGGCGAGCATATCCGACTCGTCACAGAAGTCTATACGGAAGGCGATTATCACGACGATATCGCTTATGGCCAGAAGTTGCTGACGGGCCTAGGATATAGTGTCGCCCGCAACGACGGATTTTTTGATGAATCAACTTCTCGTGCAGTTAGCGCTTTTCGGGAAGATGCTGAAGTAGAAGCGGGACCGACCATGGATCGATTATTCTTCTCAACGGTAAAAATTAAAGTGGAAGAATTCCGAAACGACCGTAAAAATGACGATCAGCTGCAAATGGCAATTGGCTATATCCATCATATAGTAGCTGGAAAGTAAAAGTTGACTCCCGACGTAACGATGTCGGGAGTTTTTTTGTTTTATTTGTTTTATTGGATGAGGTGGATGCAGGTGGCCATGACTTCGGGGAGACTAGCCATGACAAAGTCGGTATTTGCCCTTACTAACTTTGTCGGCCATGACTTCGCGGGGGATAGCCATGACTTCCAGGAGACTAGCCATGACAAAGTCGATATTTGCCCTTACTAACAGGTGCGGCCATGACTTCGCGGGGGATAGCCATGACTTCAAGGAGACTAGCCATGACAAAGTCGGTATTTGCCCTTACTAACTTTGGGGGCCATGACTTCGCGTGGGATTGCCGTGACTTCAAGAAGACTAGCCATGACAAAGTCGATATTAGCCCTAACTAACTTTGATGGCCATGACTTCAAGGGGAAGAGCCAAGACTATCGCCTACACAACACCAAAACTATAAGCGGTTTTTACCATTTAATGAATAATTCAATACCGTTTCACATAGAGCAGGATTCTTTTGTTACAATGTAGAAACATGATAGTGTAAACGAAGATTGGATGGTGACGGTTCGTGTCCGAGAAAACGATGTTTGACATAGTAGAAGCGGTTGCGCTGTTTTTCCTGAATCCATTATTCATAGCGGTTCTTTTTACAGCAGTTGGAGTTGGGTATTTCCGTGTGAAAAAAGAGCGTCGGAGTTTTAAAGTCCGATTGTTGCCGGGGTTAACAGAATTGAAGCGGCTTTTGGCTGAGTCATGGCACTATGCGCTCGTACTCTCCGTTTTGATTTCCGGGGCAGGTTTGCTAGCAGATCCGGGTTGGCTTGTGCTATTTTCTGCGTCAGCACTTATTGCACTGCTGACATTCTATTATAAAGTGACTTCACCGATTTATTTTGCGTCTGCGGCTTTTTTCGCTCTTTATTTCATAGAAAAGTATATGGGGAATTTCTCGTTTCGTGGCTGGACGCCAGGGCAGGCGGATTTACTTGGCGATCTTGCGGTAACGATTCCAGTCATCGCTGGGTTATTCTTAATTGTAGAAGGACTTCTTATTAGACGTCATACGATCCGCTATGCGTCGCCGTCCTTGATGCATACAAACCGTGGACTGCGTGCTGCAGCCTTCAAGACGAAGCGGCTATGGCTGTTGCCAGTAGTATTTTTGGTGCCAGGGGATATGATTTCGGCTTTCGTACCATATTGGCCGCAATTCACATTTGGAGAGAGTGCATTCAGTTTTGTTCCGGTTCCTGTTATAATCGGATTTTCACAAGTGGCTCGCTCGCTGTATCCAGATGTTTTATTCCCGAAAATTGGCCGCGCTATCGTTTGGACAGGCGGTATTGTCGTTATCGTAGGGCTTGCTGCATTATGGCTTCCGATTTTAGGATGGGTAGCTTTACTACTAGGGGTAGTGTGTCGCGCCGCCATTTCCATTACGGCTTCGGTACGTGACAGGCAAGGTGGGTTCGCTGTTGCGCCGCGTCCAGCGGGGGTTGTCATCGCGGGCGTTGTACCAGGATCTCCAGGAGAAAAAATGGGGCTTCTGCCGGGTGAATACATTCGTGCTGTAAATGGTCTTCAGGTAAGCAACGAGAAAGAACTATACGACGCGATTCAGCTAAATGCTGCACATTGTCGCTTGCAAGTGATTGATCGTAACGGGGAAGTTCGGCTTATGCAACAGGTTATTTATCGACATGACCACCATCGCCTAGGACTTCTCGTCGTTCGGTAAACATCGAGTGAACGATTACTCTGGAAGGAATGTTGAAAATGGATTCATTCGATACTAAACTGTTACTTGCCTTGCTTTTGCCAGGATTACTTGTTATTTTATTCACCCGTGTGACATTTCACCACGTCGTCGGCCTTATTTTGACGGTTGCGTTGATTGCAGCTTCAGTATATGCCGGTTATACGCATAACTGGCTACTTTACGGGGCGGATGCGCTATCGCTCACGGTCGGGTTTTGGTATGCGACACGTATGATGAAGATTGCAAGGCAGCATGAACAAGAGGATTGACGAATAGAGCCGCTCGCTGTTAAAGGAGCGGTTTTGTTGTGGGATGAAATAGTGGGGCAAATAGAGTGTTGGACCGAGCATATCCGGCGTGAACCGATCAAAACACATGGCCAACCGAGCATATCCGCCGTGAGCCGATCAAAAGACATGGCGACCCGAGCATATCCGCCGTGAATCGATCAAAACATGTGGCGACCCGAGCATATCCGCCGTGAGTCGATCAAAACACGCGACTGACCGAGCATATCCATCGCCGCCCGATTATAAGACGTGGCGACCCGAGCATATCCGCCGCGAACCGATCATAACCCACGGCGACCCGAGCATATCCATCGCCGCTCGATCATAAGACGCGGCGACCGATCATATCCACCGCCGTCAACCAACCAATCATCCTAAAAAAAAAAGACCGCAGCCAAGCGGCCCCCATCCTCACATAAACAAACTATAAACAGCCAACACTGCAATCGTGCCAAGAACAACAGACATCACCCCGCCGCCAAAAATGGCGATTAAAAACGCGGCACCAGCTCCAAGCACCCCAAATAATATATTCCCTTCCTGTACAAACAAAATTGCTGGGAAGATGAGTGCACCTAGGACGGCATAGGGAATGTTGCGCAAGACACCTGACACAATCGGCGGCAGCTCTTTACCGTCTAAAACAGTCAGCGGAATCATACGCGGAATGTATGTCACAAGCGCCATACCAAGAAGCATCCACCAATAACTAGGCCCCATTAAACTTCCTCCTCTCGTTTGAACATTGTTTCAGTCGTTTTCCCGCGCCGTGAATAAACAATCTCTACTAGAATAGAAGATGCAAGTGTTGCGACAAGAATGGACCAGCCCGTCGACAAGGCCTCTGTTACGTACAGGACGCAATGGATGACCGCCGCAAGTGCAGCGAGCATGACAACTTTGCGGTTGCCCTTCATCGAAGGAACAAGTAATCCGATGAACATTGCGTAGAGTGCAATCGACATTGCGGCTTGTAAAAACTGTGGAAGATTTGCGCCGATAATGTGACCGATAACGGTGAAGATGACCCAACTGCCATACGCAATTAACGATACCCCAAATGCGAATGCGGTCGGAATCTTTCCTTTCTTTCCTGTTGCGAGTACTGTAAATGATTCGTCCGTAATGCCGAACGCATAGATCGCTTTTACCCATTTTCGTGCGGGCTGCATCTTTTCATTGAGCGAAGCCGTCATAAGAAAGTGTCGAATATTGACGACGAATGTATTCATGACGATCAACAGCGGGTCGATGCCTAATGTAATTAGGCTGAGCGACATGTATTGTGCGGCACCGGCGTAGACGAATATACTCATTGCCGTAGCTTCTATAATGGACAAGCCGGCAGTTTTTGCGAGCAGTCCAAATGTAAGAGCTACGGGGAAATATCCGATTGCAATGCTCGTCCCTGCTTTTAGACCAGCTGAGAATTGGTTATTCTTCATTGTATTCACATCTTCCCAAAGTATATTTAAGCGATTATACTATACTTCAGGGTTTAAATGTTCATATTTAAAGGAAAACTCTAAATACGGGGTATTTTTATGTAATCAAAAAGTAGAAAGCCTGACGAAAAAAGTTTTTGAATTGAGGTTGTTACTAATGAATGAGTGGATGAATCCTGATAAAATAATCGAATTAGCACAACACTATAAATCACTTGGGCCGTTTCTTGGGCTATTACTGCCATTTATCGAGTCATTTCTACCGTTTCTTCCGCTCTTTGCATTTGTTCTGGCGAATGCAGGCGCTTACGGTCTTTGGTATGGATTCCTTCTGTCATGGGCGGGAACTGTTGTGGGTTCTTATGCTGTATTTTTGATCATCCGAAAATATGGACGCAATCGGTTACTTAATTTCTTGACAAAAAGTGCCCGTATCCAAAAGTTGATCAAGTGGGTAGATAGAAACGGTTTCGGACCCTTATTTTTATTTCTGTGTTTCCCGTTTACACCGTCCGCACTCGTAAATCTTGTGGCTGGCCTATCTGATATGAAGAAAAAGAATTATTTAGTCACACTGATGGCCGGAAAGTTTGTCATGATTTTCATGATTAGTTATATCGGCTATGACATTAAAGCATTATTCACGGATCCAAAGCGAACTGCGGCTGTCGTAGTCGGTATCTTTTTACTATGGCTCGTGGGTAAATATTTTGAGCGCAGGCTGAATTCAAAAGTGGAGGCCGATTTCCGTGCATCTGCTGCTTCGCGTAATGACAAGTAATCACTCCCTATTATGTGAAATGGTTCCTGTCATCCCTATCTTAGACATCAAGTAAAGTAGGGATGATAGGTTTTTTTAGAGGTATGAATCACAGACTTTCATCCAAACAGTATTAGCCAATACGTTGTTCGGGGAGATAAAACGTGGTCATCAATTTGAGTTAGACGACAATAATTTAGGTTCCGACCTACCATTGAGGTCGTTCAAGAATTGAAGTTGACACAAAGTAACTGATTACAAATGGACGTCCCCTATTTTTTGTTTTGCTAAAGGGAATTGATTGTAGGTGTTTATAACTTGTTTTATAAAGGGAATGACTTTATTGTGGTTATATAATACTATTTACATGTAATGAATTTGTCGGTCGATAGAAAAACAATATCTATGCTATTTGCTTATATTGATTTTCGGATAAAAGGGGTTATCTTATGGAAGAAAATATTCTCAAGCGTAACAATGTGAATGTTACTGGTGGAGGTACAAAGACAATCATTTTTGTTCCAGGATTCGGATGTGACCAAAATATTTGGAGGTTTGTGGCACCTTTCTTTGAAAAGGAATATCGGGTTGTCCTTTTTGATCACGTAGGATCGGGGAAGTCAGATACGAATGCTTACAGTTCTAGTAAATATAGCGATCTTCATGGTTATTCACGAGATGTTCTTGACATTTGTGCAACATTAAATTTTGAAAATGTAGTTTTAGTAGGACATTCAGTTGGCTGTATGATTGGCATGTTGGCATCTATTCAAAAACCCGAGTATTTTGAGCGTCTAATCATGATTGGCCCCTCGCCTTGTTATTTGAATGATCCTCCTGATTACATGGGGGGATTCGAGAAGGTGGATCTTGAGGGATTACTTGACATGATGGATATGAATTATATTGGATGGGCAAACAATTTTTCGCAAGTTATTATGGGAAACCCTGAACGTCCGGAGCTGTTTAAAGAATTGGAAGAAAGCTTTTGTTCAACGGACCCAATTATCGCTAGCCAGTTTGCAAAGACCACCTTCTTCTCTGATAACCGGGAAGATTTGAAGAAAGTGGTGGTTCCATCCTTAATTATGATGTGTTCAGAAGATACAATTGCTCCAATTGAAGTCGGTGACTATATTCACCGCCATCTGTCAGGAAGTACATTGATACTAATGCAGGCAACGGGGCATTGTCCTCATATGAGCCATCCGGAAGAAACGATTCGCCTGATTTGCGAGTATTTATCAGCTAGCAGATGAGTTAAGGAGTAGATTTTCGTATGGATGAACAATTGAACTATGCACCGTGCGGCTATCTCTCACTTGCCGATGACGGAACAATATTGACGATCAATGAAACCTTACTTCAATTACTAGGGGGTGACCTTGTCGACGTACAGGGAAGGCATGTCAACTTAATCTTGACAGTCCCTAGCCGGCTCTTTTACCAACTTTATTTTTTTCCGATGATCAGATTACATAAAAAGGTGGATGAAATGTATCTCACCCTCAAGTCGAAAAGCGACCAAGAGATTCCTGTGCTCATCAATGCTTTGCGCAAGAATCGAAGCGGGATGCAGGTAAATGACATTATTATTACTCAAATGCATCGTCGCACCGAGTATGAGCTCCAACTACTTGAAGCTAAAAAAGCTTCTGAAGAGGCCGTTAGGATAAAAAGTGAGACCATTGCTGAGCTTAATCAGCTACAAAAGGATTTGAAAAGTAAGCAAACAGAACTTCAAGAACTGAACGCCCAGCTGCAGATTTTAGCCGAGACAGATGAATTAACCGGACTTAAAAATCGGCGTAGTTATCAAGAAGATTTGGCTACGAACATCGCCGCAAGTGCAATAACAGCACAACCACTGTCACTAGTGCTACTTGATATTGATCATTTTAAGAAGGTTAATGATACGTACGGACATTTGATGGGTGACAGGGTCCTGCAGAAGTTGGCACAACGTCTGAAGACTGCATGCGAAGAAGGCAATATCGCTGCCCGTTATGGAGGGGAAGAATTTGCATTGATTCTTCCGCGCATGGACGAACATGGTGCGCTAACTTTTGCAGAAGGGATTCGATCATATATCGAAAGTACTTCTTTGGGAGAAATCCCAATTACAATTAGTATCGGCATAGCAACTATGAAAAAAGGAGACACTGAAACAACTCTCCAATCCAAAGCGGATCAAGCACTTTATTCATCCAAAGAAAGCGGTCGCAATCAGGTCACACATGCACTTCAGTTGTAACATGGACAGCCAATCGAAAAAGAAGCAGCCCAACCGCTCAATAGGTTGGGTTTTTTTGATAAATAGAAGCCGTAGACATCGTTATGCTAAGTCCTACTATTTCTGTACAATAGAAAGAAAGGGTTACAGGGAATTTTAACTAGTTATATTTAATTAAAGAATCCTGTTGAATCTGCTGTGGCGCGAAATAATGAGAGAGTTGTTATTCGGGGTGTGCTTTGTAGATCGCTTAGCGGTTCGGAGTGTGGATTGTAGATCGCTTGGCGCTTTTTGGGGATGCCTCTAGCCATGAGCCTGGATTGGCGCTTCGCATCCAGTCTCATGGCTACGGCTACCCCTTTGCCGCGCCTGCGCTAGAGTGTACATTATCGGGGGAGTTTTTATTTTAAAAAGTATAGACTGAAATTATAATGTGATTAGTATTTGATATTAATTTCAATGAAGAAAGACGCACTTTAGGTCTTATCCCCGACAATGAAATGCGCTTTCTAAGATCGAGACCACCCAGCGAAGGCGCGTCTTCGTGGTAGCCGGAGCGATAAGACTGAAAGTGTTCTTCTTTCTGGCTTATCGCGGGAGGCATCCACAAAGCGCCGAAGCGGTATTAGTAGGATTTCTAATTCTATCCGTTGCAAATGGACTTTTATAAATTTTCTCTGCAAGGATAGATAACGAAATGCGCTTTCTACATAGACCACAAAGCGCCGGAGCGGTATGATGGGAAATCTATATCAACCTAGTTGCCGCGCTTCTACACTAAATGTTCAACCAGGATAGAAATAAATAACCTACATTCATTAAAAAGGAGGACGCAAAATGTCACTACGTTTCATAACCGGTAGATCGGGCGCTGGAAAGACGACGTTCATTGAGCGGGAAATGGCTGCTGAACTGGAACGAGATCCAATGGGAGCGCCTGTTATTGTCATTGTGCCTGACCAGATGTCGTTTTCGATGGAGCATAGCTTGTCCGTTAATTTCGGATTAAAAGGGATTATCCGTGCACAAGTATTGACGTTCAAGCGGTTGGCGTGGCGTGTATTGCAGGAAACTGGCGGCATTACGCGTAAGGAAATAGATGGTTTCGGGTACAGGATGCTTGTACGAAGCGTTTTAGAAGACAATCGGGACCAGTTCAAATTGTTCCGACAAGCGGCTAATAAACGTGGGTTCACGGAACAAATTAGGGACTTATTGAAAGAGTTTAGTCGCTATTGTCTCGATCACCAAACGATGAGCAATCTCCATGATGCGCTAGCTTCAACAGGTGCACCACGCACTTTGCTCGACAAAGCGGAAGACTTGTCATTATTGCTGACAAAAATTGAAGAAAAGCTGGGTACAACTTATGTCGATAGTGAAGGACACTT
Source organism: Sporosarcina sp. FSL K6-1540 (assembly GCF_038620285.1). Lineage (NCBI taxonomy): Bacteria > Bacillati > Bacillota > Bacilli > Caryophanales > Caryophanaceae > Sporosarcina > Sporosarcina sp. FSL K6-1540. The sequence goes on along the minus strand of NZ_CP152018.1, from coordinate 488,242 downwards.
GGCTCTACTTGCTTCACAAATTGCCCATTCAGACCTGTTAAAAGGGGCAGATATTTATATCGACGGTTTTGAAAATTTCACGACGCGGGAATATGAAATAGTCACGGAACTGATGAAACACGCCAATCGACTGACAGTTGTGTTGCCGATGGAAGGCGCTCTCACAGGGTTTGCGGACCATGAATTATTTTTCAATCCCGTAAGGACCTCCCTCAAATTGCGTGAACTGGCACGTGCTGAATCGGTGGAAGTAGAGGAAGATGTCCATTTGGCGAATTCGCCACGTTATCAAAATGAAGACTTAAAACATTTTGAAGCGGAATTCGACCACTATCCTGCGAAGCAACAACCGTCAGCTGGCAATGTGGTCTTGATTGAAGCAGCGGACCGTCGTGCGGAAATCCACTCAGTGGCGCGTACAATCCGTGAGTTAATGATTGCAGGCAAGCGTTACAAAGACGTTTCAATTTTGTACAGGCAGCCTGAAAAATATGATGAATTGATTGAGACCATTTTTCCACATTATGATATTCCGGTGTTCATCAGCCAGAAGAAACCGATGTTGCATCATCCGCTTATCGAGTTTTCACGTTCGGTGTTAGAAGCGGTGACAACGGGTTGGTCATATGAATCGGTGTTCCGCGCAGTAAAAACAGATCTCTTTTTCCCACACCGAGAAACCAAGTTATTATGGCGTGATCGAGCAGATAGACTCGAAAACTATGTTCTTGCACATGGGATTTACGGACAGCGTTGGTTCGATGACAGCCGTTGGCGCGTGAAAAAATACCGCGGTCTTGAATTGCATTCAAATGTGCAAACCGACGAAGAAATCGCGATGGAGCAAGAACTGCATGTGATTCGTGATGAAATTCGGGATCCGCTTACTGATTTTGAAAAACGTTTGAAACGGTCCAAAACGGGACGTGATGTCGCGGAAGCGCTGTTTTTATTCATGGAAAACTTAAATGTCTATGATAAAATCATCGATCTGCGTGCGGAAGAAGAGCGTGCAGGACGACTACTTGGCGCAACGGAACATGAACAAGCTTGGAACGGCTGGATTAATGTACTAGATCAGTTCGTCCTTATGTTCGGCGATAAAAAAATGGATGCTGTAGAAGCAGCTCGGATTTTGGATGAAGGATTTGATTCACTCGAATTTGCTCGCATTCCGCCGTCGCTCGACCAAGTGACGGTGTCGACTGTCGAAGTTTCAAGCTTAATGGAAATTGACGCTGTATTTGTCCTTGGGGTGAACGATGGCGTCATGCCGAAGCGGGTTGACAATGAAGGGCTTCTGTCGGATGCCGACCGTGAATGGTTCTCGGAAATCGGCTTTGAACTAGCTCCGACGTCGAAGATGAAATTGATGGATGAAACGTATATGGCCTATCGCGCATTTACGGCACCGCGCGAAAAATTATATGTGTCGTATCCAGTTGCAGACGAGGAAGGGAAAGCACTTATTCCGTCGCTGTATATTACGAGAATTGCGCAAATGCTGCCAGGAACTGAAACTAAAATAGCGGTCACGGATCCGTCTGAATTGCCGCTAGAAGCCAATCAATTCGATTACATTAGCCACCCGCGTTCGGCACTTCCTTATGTATCAATGAAGTTGAAAGAGGCGGAACAGTCGGGTGTGTTGGAACTTGAATGGCGTGCAGTGATGGCGTATTACGACGAGGATCCGTATTGGTCGTCTGTCATCAGTCATATCATCCGCCCGATGAACGCGAAAAATGGGGCGGAACGACTGCGTCCAGAAATAACGGAAGGGCTATACGGGGAATCATTTGTTTCCAGTGTGTCACGGATTGAATCCTATTACAGCTGTCCGTTCCAGCATTATGCGTCGTTTGGACTTGGCTTGCGCGAACGGACGGAATTTACGCTGGAAGCACCGGCTATCGGGGATTTATTTCACGCGGCTCTAAAATGGGTGTCAGATGAAACAATGCGTCTCGATAAGTCGTGGGCAGAGCTGACGCGCGAAGAATGTTGGAAGCTTGCGAGAGCAGCGGTGGAAGATATTTCTCCTTACTTCTTTAATCGAATACTATTGTCAACGAATCGTTATGTTTATATTAAACGTAAGCTCATGCATATTATTCAGCGGACAATTTATTCACTGAGTACACAGGCCAAATCGACGGTATTCAAACCGGTTGCCATTGAGGCAGGATTTGGACCTGGTGAAGAACTGCCAGCGCTTGAAATTCCATTGCGCCGTGGTGATTCGATGAAACTGCGTGGCCGAATTGACCGTGTCGATGCGACCGAAATTGGCGGTAAAAACTATGTCCGTGTTGTCGATTACAAATCATCCGCCAAAAGCCTTGATTTAACAGAAGTCTATTACGGCTTGTCCTTGCAAATGATGACCTATCTTGACGTAGCGCTAGAAAATGCAGACGAATGGCTCGGCATACATGCGGATCCAGCGGGCATTTTGTATATGCATATTCATAACCCGATGATCCGCTCCGGTTCCGAATTAACACCTGCACTCCTTGAAGCGGAAATCGCGAAATCCTATAAGATGAGAGGCTATTTGCTCGATAATCAGGAAGTTGTCATCGGCATGGATGCTGATATTGGCAGATCCTCTTCAATCGTGCCAGCCTCTATTAAAACGGATGGAACTTTTGCGAAAACGTCAAAAGTATTGTCATCCGATGATTTGCAGATGTTGCGGTCGTTTGTCAGAACGCGCCATCAAAAAGCCGGAGATGCCATGCTTGCGGGAGATACCCGCGTCTATCCCTATAAATTAAAAAATAAAATGCCATGCGAGTTTTGTTCGTATCGATCCGTTTGTCAGTTCGATCAAACAGATCCGTCAGCAGAGCATCGGTCTTATGCCGAAATGGACCCAGAATTGTCTCTCGATAAAATGCGTAAGGAGGTGGGGGATGATGCACATACCCGTGAAACCTGAGGGACTAACATTTACGGACGCCCAGTGGAAAGCAATTTGGGCGACAGGGAAAGATATTCTCGTTTCCGCTGCCGCTGGTTCGGGGAAAACGAAAGTGTTAATCACACGAATGATTGAAAAAGTACTGGATGAAAATAATCCAATCGATGTCGATGAACTGCTCGTTGTGACATTTACCAATGCCTCTGCTGCAGAGATGCGACACAGGATGGCGGAAGCGTTGGAAGAAGCGATTGCTGCAAGGCCGGAATCTGTCCACTTGCGCAGGCAGTTGAATTTATTGAACAAAGCACAGATTTCTACACTGCACTCATTTTGTATGAATGTCGTTCGACAATATGCTTATTTAATCGATATCGACCCGGGATTCCGGATTGCGGATAGTACGGAAGCGGCGCTTTTAAGTGACGATACAATTGGGGCTGTACTTGAGGATGCCTATAGTGCGGAAAATCCGGAAGCAATGTACCGGCTGGCAGATAGTTTTACGTCTGACCGCAATGATCAGTCCATCGAAACACTGATTGATCGTTTGTATGATTATTCCCGCGTTCACCCGGTACCCGAACAATGGCTGCGTGAAATTCCCATGCAATATGAGATTAGTGACCAAGCTTCTATCGATGATCTTGAATTTATCAAACCGCTCAAAACGGCCATTCTCCATACGCTTGAAGAAGCGGCGGCGTTAACTGTCGATATGCGAAATATTGCGCTGATGGTGGACGGACCGGAACCACTTGCTGCTACGGCTGAAGCAGATTTGATGTGGATTAATGAAGCAATTCGACGCATCACGGATGGTACATGGGAAGAAATGTACGCATTTTTTGGCTCTCTCAAATGGGCAAAGGCGGGGACAATCCGCAAAGATTCATGTGATGAAGAACTTGCAAAGCGAGCGAAAGCGCTGCGTGATGCGGTGAAGAAAATTATTAATACGTTGAAAGAATCTTATTTCACGAGAACACCAGCCCGTTTATTAGATGAAATTCGCTTGATGGCGCCGACCATGCATACGCTCATTGACTTAGTGATCGACTTCGGAAGGCGTTTCGAACAAGTGAAAATTGACCGAGGGATTGTCGATTTCTCGGATTTAGAGCATTATGCGCTACGGATTTTATCGAATGTTCAAGATGGAGAACTGGTGCCTTCTGATATCGCAGTTGACTACAAAAATCGCTTTTCAGAAGTTCTTGTCGATGAGTACCAGGATGTCAATATGTTGCAGGAGACGATTATCCAGCTCGTTAAGCGCGGCGAGGAAGAGGATGGCAATCTGTTCATGGTTGGCGATGTAAAACAGTCAATTTACCGCTTCCGTCTTGCTGAACCGATGCTGTTTCTTGGAAAATACAATCGATTTACGGCAACGGATGGCCATCAAGGCTTGAAAATCGATTTGAATGCCAACTTCAGAAGTCGTAAAGAAGTGCTCGATGCGACAAATTTCGTCTTTTCACAAGTGATGGGCGCGCGTGTCGGAGAAATCGAATACGATGATGCGGCGGCGTTGAAATATGGCGCTAACTATCCTGAAAAAGCCGTAACAGCTGGTTTGACGTTGCTCTATGAAGAAGAGGAAGATGAGCAGGAGTTAGACGATGCAACGGAATTAGCAGGCCAAAGCTTGAAGAGTTCGCAGGCGGAAGCACGATTTATGATTAAGAAAATTCGTGAACTGATCGCATCTGGCGCTGAAGTAACTGATGCATTTAGCGATAAAAAGCGTCCACTTGAATATAGAGATATTGTTATTTTGATGCGTTCAATGACTTGGTCAGGTGAAATCGCAGAGGAATTTAAACTAGCGGAAATTCCAATCTATGCTGAACTAAAACGCGGTTATTTCGATGCGTTAGAAGTGATGATTATGTTGAATACATTGCGTGTCATAGATAATCCCTATCAGGATATTCCACTTGCATCCGTCCTCCGTGCTCCGTTTATCGGCATGACGGAAAATGAATTGGCACAAATTCGTCTTGCCGGAAAAAGCGAGCCGTTCTTTGAAGCGTTGAAGCGTTTCGTTACAACAGGCGGAGCAGGTGTTGCAGCAGCAACGCAGGAAAAATTGCAACGGTTTTTCAATCAGTTCGAGGATTGGCGTAACTTGGCACGACGCGGTTCGTTGTCCGAATTGATATGGCAAGTCTATTCCGATACACATTACTACGAAATGGTCGGTGCAATGGCAAATGGTAAACAGCGCCAGGCCAATCTACGTGCGCTGCATGATCGGGCAATCGATTATGAAAAAACGTCGTTCCGTGGGCTGTTCCGTTTTCTACGTTTCGTTGACCGTATGCGAAAACGGGGCGATGATCTCGGTGCCGCACGTTCGCTTACTGAAAAGGAAAACGTTGTCCGTATCATGACCGTCCATTCATCAAAAGGACTGGAGTTTCCTTTCGTTTTCATCGCAGGGGCAGGTCGGAAATTCAATAAGATGGATTTCAATGAACCGTATTTGTTCGATCAGCATTTTGGTCTGGCAGTGAAAGCGATTGATCCGGACAACCGGATTACCTATACATCATTGCCGTTTCTTGCAATGAAGGAAAAGAAAGAACTTGAAATGCGTGCGGAAGAAATGCGTGTGTTATACGTTGCTATGACACGGGCGAAAGAACATCTTGAGATTATTGCTTCTGTAAAAGATATTGAAAAGTCGATTGTCAAATGGCAAGATGCCCAGCTGATCGACCCTGACCTGATGTTGCCTGAGTATACGAGGTCACGTGCAAACGGTTATTTAGACTGGATTGGTCCAGCAGTCGCGAGACATCCGGCATTTGCGAAATTCGGAAGTATCCCGGGAGGTCAGTCTGTAATCGATGCCTCAGTTTGGCAGATAGATGCGCTGCCTGTTTCGGCATTATTTAGTAAGCTTGGAGATAGCGATGAGGAACCAGTGAAATCATTGGATGTCGTTCCAATTGAAGAAGTCGACGCAGGGATGTTGTTGGAAGTGAAACGCAGGTTTGACGCGACATATCCGCATCTTTCATCGGTGACAAAACGGTCTAAGCAGACGGTCAGTGAGTTGAAACGGCTGTCGATTCTAGAACAACAGGCGGACGATGATTTGTTTGTGTCTACGAATGCGGATGTCAGTACGGCATATCTCCATAATCGACCAGCCTTTATGCAATCACGGGCACTATCTGCAGCGGAAGTCGGGACGGCGATGCATACGATTATGCAGCATATCGATATCCAGAAAGAAAGTAGTGTTACTGACGTTGAGAAGTTGCTAACAGATTTGACGGTTCGCCAGTTGCTGACTACAGAAGAAGCGATTGCAGTCGATGCCAATACGGTTGCACATTTTTTCAAAACGTCGATTGCGAAACGGCTTATGAAAGCTGAGAAAGTAGAGCGCGAATTGCCGTTTACGTACGCTTATGATGATAACGACGGGGATTACCAAATATTGCAAGGGATCGCGGATTGTTTATTCGAAGAGCAAGATGGTTGGGTCCTGCTAGATTATAAAACTGACCGAGTCAGCGGACGCTTTGGTTCGGATGAAGAAGTCGACGCAGAAATGCAGGTCCGGTATGGCATCCAGTTGAACTTGTACAAGAAAGCGATTGAAGAAATTGTGGGAATCGACATTAAAGAGATGGTCCTTTATTTATTTGACGGACAGAGGACTATAAATATTCAGGGGGAATAAAATTGAAATTAACACCAACAACGCTTGGAAATCGTATTGAGGCGCTCGATATGCTGCGCGGGTTTGCATTACTCGGGATATTCATCGCGAATATGCTCGTATTCCATTCACCGTATTTGTATATGGATCCGTATTCATGGTTTAGTGCATCGAGTGATATGGCGGTCTTTAAATGGGTTGATATCTTCGTGGAAGCGAGTTTTTACCCGATTTTCGCCATGCTGTTCGGTTATGGTTTAAATATGCAATATGAAAAATCAATGGCAAATAAGATGTCATTTGCGCCAGTCATGGCACGTCGTATGGGCGTTTTGCTCGTCTTCGGTTTACTTCATGTATTGTTCATCTGGATGGGTGACATTTTGTTTACGTACGCGTTAATGGGCTTTATGATGATTGCGTGTGTTAGGATTCCGAAGAAGTGGATGTTACCGATTGCTGCTTTCGTCTATATTGTGCCTTCGGGAATCATTTATGGAATCACTTATTTTCTCAATAAATTGGATTCGAATGCAATAATGGAAGGCTACGCAGATATTCATCAAATTGAACGCTCGCTTGAAGCGTATGCCTACGGTAGTTATGGCGAAATCTTTAGCTTCCGTTTTACTGAATGGCTAACTTTGGGATTGACGAGTTCGTTACTGGGTATCTTCGTCGTATTGCCACTCATTATGATTGGGGCAGGGTTGTCTAAATGGAAAGTAATTGAGCGCGCCGCGGAATTGAAAGTGGGCATCGCAGTCGTGACTGTTGTTTCACTTGCTGCGGGCATATGGATGAAAGCTATACCACATACTAGTGGTCCTTCAATGGATGCACTTGTATTGCAAGAGCAATTCGGCGGTCCTGTTTTAGCAATTGGTTATATAGGTTTGTTGCTCTTACTCTATCAACTACCGTTTTTCCGCGCGATATTCCGTCCTATTTCAAAAGTAGGTAGGATGTCGTTGACGACGTATATTACGCAATCGATTGTGGCGACACTTATTTTTTACGCCTACGGTTTTGGCATGTATGGCAAAGTAGACTTGGCAACGGGAGTGGGTATTGCAGTTGGTGTGTTCATCATTCAAGTTCTAATTGCTGAACTTTGGCTGTCGAAATTCCGCATGGGTCCATTAGAGTGGTTGTGGCGCAAAGGAACATACGGAAAGAATTTGCCGAATAAAGAGGAAAAGGATCGGCCTTTGTCGTAGTAATCAGAATAAGGGTTTTACTAATGAAGGGATGGGCTGACAGATGAAATTATTATCGTTCCGTTACGAAGGCAGGACGTTATTTGGACCTAAAGTGAAGAAGGAAGATGCAGTATGGGATATGTTAGCGATTGCAGAAGCATTTGAGGATACTGATTTTCCACAAACAATCACGGAAGGTATTGCATCTGGTCTGGATTTCGTTGAAAAAGTACGGAAACTTGCTGAACAGGCGCGGTCGGATGAGAATTCGGACCGATTCAAATATGCATTCACTGCTATAGAATGGCTTTCGCCAATTCCGAGAACGCCTAAAAATATCCTATGTGTAGGCAAAAACTACGCTGACCATGCGGCGGAAATGGGCGCAGATGCACCACCTGAAAAGTTGATGATTTTCACGAAATCACCAACCGCTATTGCAGCGGATGAACAAGACGTTTCAGTCCATGCCGATGTGACGGATAGCCTTGATTATGAAGGGGAACTTGCGGTTGTCATTAGCAAGGGAGGACGTAATATCCCGAAACAATTGGCCTATGATTATATTTTCGGTTACACCATTGCAAACGATGTGACGGCGCGTGACGTGCAAGCGGCACATGGCCAGTTCTTCTTAGGAAAAAGTCTCGATGGATCGTGTCCAATGGGACCTTATATTGTGACGAAAAATGAAATACCGAATCCACATAATTTATCAGTTGTGACAAAAGTGAACGATGAAGTGAGACAAAATGGCAATACAGCGTCGATGATTTTCAAAATCGACGAACTGATTGCTGAAATATCACGTTATGTGACACTTGAACCAGGCGATGTCATTTTGACTGGTACACCTGCTGGCGTCGGTAAAGGCATGACACCTCCGACATTTTTAAAACAAGGCGATACTGTAAAAGTGTCCATTGAAAGCATCGGAACTCTCGTAAATAAGTTTGTTTGAGCAGTTTCCCTTTTGCGAATTAGTCAATTGTGATACGATTATTTAGTATTACTAATTAAATGAGGTGACTAATTTGGACGTATTAACAAACGCTACACATCTTCATATTTTCACATGGGTTGTTGGAATTATCTTATTCCTCGTTGCTGCAAGTATGGACACAGAGTCAAAAGGCAGAAAAATTCTTCATATGATTGCACGTCTATTCTACGTGCTGATTGTAATTACAGGCGCGGCGCTATTCTTTGAATATTCATCGCTTGATGGCGCGTTGTATGGCGTCAAATTCTTATTGGGTCTTCTAACAATTGGTATGATGGAAATGGTGCTCGTCCGTTCTGCGAAGAATAAGAGTGTCAAAGTAGTATGGATCCTATTTTTCGTCTTCGTATTGGCGACGATGTTCCTAGGATTTAAATTGCCATTTGGCATTACTTGGTTCGCTTAATCTTTACGGGAATGATTACTGAAAATGCGTTGTTTACGCAAACGGGGGATGAAGATGGAATCTAGTATCGGACCGATATTACTTATCGTTGTTTTGATGTTAATGGCATTTTTTGCTGTTTCCGTCATCCTGTTTTCCCGCAAAAAGCGGTCATCTACTGATGACGATGAACTGTTTGATGAATGAGACACCTGCTGGCGATTGTGCTGGCGGGTGTTTTTTATCGTTTTGATAACAGGTCTATTGATTAACCAAACAACTAGTAAATAACTTAATCAAACACTAGGCGCTTCGTGTACAGTATATTTGGATTACTTTGGATTGAACGACCTCTATACGATTACCGAGATGTCTTGATGTGTAGGGATGCGACTTCGTCGCATCCCTACACATTTTTTCGGTAATCGTATGGTGCTTATTCATCCGTCGCGCTCCAAATGCATTAGTACACAAAGGAGGCCACTGAAAAAGTCCAATTTCCTTCAATCCCGTTGATTTCCGTTCCGAGCGGACGCTTTCCGCGGGCACGGCTTCAGCCTCCTCGTCACTGCGTTCCTGCGGGGTCTTCAGCTCGCGCTGTTCCCGCTGGAGTCGCCGCTCTCCACTACAATCAACTATTTCTTACTATAAAAAGAACTTTTTCAGTGGCCTCACACAAAGTGCAAAAGCTTTTTTGTACGAAAGAATAGAGGGGCATCTACCTAGTTGAAACTTTCTTTAGGGTTTTCTCTTTTTTTACTAGTAAAGAAGTGTTACTTTCTACAAACTATCACATGATTACATACATAATATTTTCTAGAAGTAAGCAAGGAACGCATTGTACAAAGTGCAAGAGTGCCCGAAATTGCATCTACGGGCACTTACAATCTCTATAAAAAGTCATCTATTTTTTTCATTCAAACATAACTGCATTTTTCACTTGAACATTGAAGGTACGCGATAGGCAACTATTCACAACAGAATGACCGAAAAAAGTGTGGCTAGAAGTGACGGAGTCACTTCTAGCCACACATGCCTCTCGGAAAATGTGTCGTGATTATTTCGCCGAAAGCGAACCGCAAATGACCCAGTAAAAATGGATATTAACCATTTACCTGCTTTATACGCAAGTAAATGGTTAATAAAACAGACGTGAAAAGTTAATAATGTATAAGCTTATTCAATTTAGGTTGCTGTCTAGACTTCAGGTGCCAGCCCCTGGTCCCACACGAAGTGGGGCATGCAGTCGGTGCGACAGGACGTCGCGACTTTAGACTGCCTTCCTTTAAATTCAGTCTTGTTGAAAAGGCAAAGGGCGCCTTTATCATCAAGCCTTTCGACGTACAGGACGTACTAGTGCCGACGTTGCCACAGGACGTGGCGAATTTAGTCGGCCAGCGCTTTTCGGGGCTAAACGGCACCTTGCGCTTTTCCTTATTCACAATATCGACCTATTTCATTGGGAAGGATGAGGTTTTTGGCGTAAACAATGGCGACATGTGGCGGCGTTTGGTAAAATGACGAGTGACAGCTCGTATTGAGGAGGCAATTTTGTGAAAGCGAATAAATGGTTTGGACTTATTGCAACTTTTCTATTACTGGTATCTACCCTATCTCCAGCAGGGGTGTTTGCAGAAACGGAAAGAACAATAGAGGATGAAAGTATATATGATTTGCTTGTGGACCGGTTTAATAACGCCGATGGCAAGAACGACTTTGACGTAAATACGAAAGATTTGACGGCATTCAGTGGAGGAGACTTCACAGGTGTCGCTACGAGACTTGAGCATATTGTCCGAATGGGCTTCACGCTTATTTCACTTGGACCCGTCTTTGAAACGGAAACGTATGATGGGAGTAAAGTGCTTGATTATGCGAAACTTGACCCGCATTTTGGGACTTCAGAAGAATTTAGCAAGATGATTAAAGCAATTCATAAGCAGGATATGTCCGTGATTGCTGACTTCCCACTTGCGGGAGTGAGTTCGAATCATGTTTGGGCAAAAGAGGGAACTGTCAAAGTACTTCCTATTGCTGACGGAACAATCGATTGGGATACTTCGGATGCAGCAACACAAAAAGCATTGAAGGAAGCCATCGTTGATTTCATGGAAACGTATAAGTTGGATGGAATCCGTTTAACGAAGATTGATAAAATCGATACGGCGTTTTTGAATGAAATCATTCAAGCTGTAAAAACGGTTAAACCAAAAGCATATGTACTGACGAATGAAGAAAGTGACGCTGACTTCGATTCTGCTCCGAATAACGAAAAAATGAACGCAATGAGAAATTCATTCGTTAAATATGACGTAGATTCTTCACCGCTATCGATAGTGTCAAATGCAACCGAAAAGGAATTAATCCAGTTCGATGAATTAACAGGACCACGTTTTACATACGATATCGTGGAAGCAAGAATGTTCCCGCCGACACGGTGGAAGCTAGCCATTACGGCACTATTTTCAATGCCAGGCGTACCGATTATGCCTTATGGTACCGAAATTGCGGTAAATGGAGAATCTGCTCCTGAAAGTCATCAAATCATGAATTTCAAGATCGATGAGGAGTTAATTGACCATATCGGTGACCTTAACCAGTTGCGCAACCAATCAGAAGCTTTCCGTAACGGTGACTTTGAGATGTTACACAATGAGAATGGATTTACAGTGTATAAGCTTTCAAATGATAAAGAGACATGGATTGTTGCACTTAATAATACGACTGAGACAGCCAATGTAGAAATTCCGAAAGAAGTAATCGGGGACAATAAAAAATTACGTGGTCTACTTGATGGTGATTCGGTACGGGAAGGTAAGGATGGAATTTACCGCGTCGTACTAGAACGTGAAGTTGCAGAGATTTATATCGCTGATGAAGACAAAGGATTCAATACGCCTTATCTAATCGCATCGATTTTAATCTATGTCCTGTTCTTTGGATTCCTATTCATGGCTTGGAGAAAAGGACGTCAAGGCAGAAAAGATAGAAAAGCTGAAACGAAGGCGAAGTAAGACAGAAAACACCAGCATCGGCAAAGTTGCCGATGCTGGTGTTTTTTGATGTCTAGCTTCAGTCTTGCCGAAAAGGCAAAGAGCGCCTTTGTCGTCAAGCCTTCCAGCGCTTTTCGGGGCTAAACGGCGCCTTACGCTTTTCTTGTTATCGCGCTTTATAACCAATCATATTTACGGGATCTTTCGGCGATGAATAGGGTGGGGAGTAGCCGAGTTCAAGGGCTGCAAGGTCATCGACAGTCATTTTGCCCATGATTGCAGTTGCAATGACGTCAATTCGTTTGTCGACTCCTTTGTCACCGACCGCTTGTGCACCCAAGATGAGCCGGGATTGTTCATCATAATGAACACGCAGTAAAATACGCCCATGGTCAGGGTAATAGCCTGCATTCGTTCGGCCTTCATAGACTGCCGTGCCAAACTTGATACCTTCATCTGTTAAACTTTTCGCCGAATGGCCAGTCATAGCTGCAGTCAGCGCAAACAATTTTGTAATCGTCGTGCCGAGAAGCCCATTCATTTCGATTGGATTGCCGGCAAGATGGCGTGCGACGATGAATGATTGCCTATGCGCTGGCCAAGCGAGTTTCACGTTTTTCGGTTTACCGGTGAACCAGTCTTTGCATTCTGCCGCGTCACCAATTGCATAAATGTCAGGATCATTTGTCTGCATATAGCTGTTGACGACGATCCCTTTCGTCGGCCCGATATGTAAATCAGCTTCAATCGCGAGTTGCGTATCAAGATCGATTCCTATACTGGACGCGATAAAGTCAACGTCAAAGTTCACACCATTTTTCATAATCAAGCGCTTGCCTTCAATGCGTTCGATGGCATCTTCAAAGTAAAAGTCTACCTTATTATCTTTCATTTCCTTGCCAAGTACTTGTGAAATTTCAGGATCCATTAATGTCATGACGCGTTCATTGCGATCAATAAGCGCCGTTTGTAATCCTCTATGGATGAAGTTCTCAATAAGTTCAATCCCGATGAATCCGCCTCCAATAACAGCGCACGACTTCGGTTTTTCACGCTCTATATAGTCGATGATTTCTTCCATATCCCCAAAGCTCTTCAGCGTAAATAATGGCAAATCACCGAGACCTTTTAAGTCAGGTATACGGGCGATTCCGCCGGGCGATAAAATAAGTTTGTCGTAGGATTCTGTAAAGACATGATCTGTTTCCATATTACGTACTTCAACCGTTTTCTGTTCCCGATTAATGGCCAGTACATCATGCCCTAACTTGACGGTTATATCTCGTTGCTCGCTGAACTTTTCGGGAGACGAGCCGACTAGCTGCCATTTATCTTCGATTAATCCTCCGATGACATATGGCATACCGCATGTCCCATAGCCAAGTACCGGATCACGTCCAAATAATATGATTTCAGAATCTGGAACTGCGCGTCTAATTTGTGCGGCGACAGTGGAACCACCCGCGATTGCACCGACAATGAGTACTTTCATCAACAAATCCTCCTTTAAATCAATTCCTGATTAAATTTATTCAGGAAAAAGACGCCTACTGTACCAGGACCAACATGTGCACCGATAACAGATCCAATCATATGGATTTCGATATTTTTTGGATGAAATAACTCTTCTATTATGGCTTTTAATTCGAGTGCTATTCCTTCGTCGTCGCTATGGCAAATTGCAATTGTCTGTTCAGCTAAATTATCGCCGCGCTCCGCCATAAGATCAGCCATACGGCGCAATACTTTTTTGCGGCCACGGTGCTTTTCGATAGGAACGAGTTTGCCGTTTTCGACATGGAGTAATGGCTTAATGTTGAGCAGCCCGCCGATGAATGCACTCGTTTTAGATACGCGACCGCCGCGTGCCATATAATCAAGGTCTTGCACGGTGAAGAGGTGCTCAATATGTGCCGCCATGTATCGGATTTTACGCTCAATCGTTCGAACATCGTCTTCTCCCGCATCGCGTAGCCGAACTGCTTCTTTTACAAGAAGACCGTAACCAAGCGAAGCGCATCTTGAATCGATAATAATAAGGTTCATTTTTGGATTCGTTTCTTTTGCTTGGTCTCCGGTCATGATTGCGGTGTCGAATGTCCCGGATAACGCTGAAGAAAAAGCGATGTAAATCCCACTTTCACCTGATGATGCGAGTTCCTTCCACTTTCGAAGGAACAGTTCAGGTGATACTTGTGATGTTTTAGGGTGCTTACCGTTGCGAATTGCTTGGTAGACTTCTTTTGAATCAATCGTCATTATATCGTCGTACTCTTTGTCATCGATGAGGACGCGTAATGGGAAGAGCGTTACATCGTTGTCTTCGAAAAATGACTTTGGTAAATCACTGGCACTGTCCGCAAATATTTTCATATAGACCCCTCCGTTGGTTAATTGTAGTTATTCCAAGTGTAACCTTTCGCGGAGCACTCGTGCAATGCCATCCTCATTATTCGTGTCTGTCACTTCATTCGCAATCGATTTCAATCTGTCGATTCCATTACCCATTGCCACTCCGACCCCGGCATAGTCTATCATTTCAAGGTCGTTGTCTTCATCCCCGAAAGCAATAATTCGATCTTTTGGAATATCCATCCACTTCGAGACATGTGAAAGTCCGACAGCCTTATTCAAGCCATGCCGAACGATTTCAATGACTTTCCACGGTGCTCCCCATTGACGATGATCAATGACTTCCGCGTGTACATCACCAAGATGGCGTCTGATTGCATCAACTTTATCGTCAGGTGCATGGATCAGTAAACTTGTAGGATCGACTTGCAAAAATTCACGAATATCTCCCTGCGTTATTTTAGGATCACCAAATCCAAAAATGTCGAGCAGTTTTTCATCGTGATGGTGCATGTATACATCATCCATCACTTCTGCAACAATATTATGGAATGTAAATTGCTGCATAGCATCAATGACATCTTTCACCACGGGAAGAGAGATCGTTTCATGGATTGTTTTCCAAGAACGATTATCAGGATGGTGAACGAACGCACCGTTGAAGTTGACAATCGGTGTTTTAAGCCCGAGTTGACGGTAATACACTTCGCTTGCTCGGTATGGCCTTCCGGTCGCAATCATAATGTGATGACCTTTTTCTTCTGCTTTTTTCAGTGTTAGCTTGGTTTTATCTGAAATTACTTTTTCGTCTGTAAGTAATGTCCCATCAAGATCGAGGACGATTAAATGTGGCTTCAAAAAAACGCCTCCTTCTATAAATAGTCTATCGCTAACATATGAATCAAGTCAAAAAATCCAGTCATGAAATCGTGCCTTTTGTTTTTTCAGAAAAACTTTGGTACGCTCAAGTGAAAAGGAAAAGGTGTGATTTCAATGAATGTTACTGAAGAGTTATGGGGCGATATCCCCTTATTACATATAGTTGAGGATGAGCTTAAAGACAAACAAGTTCCAGTCGTTATTTTTATTCATGGATTCATGAGTGCTAAAGAACATAATTTGCATTATGCCTATAATATGGCGAAGAAAGGCATCCGAGTTCTCTTACCTGACGCGCATCTACACGGTGCTCGGGAAGATAATCTTGATGAAGTCCAACTGAGTCTACGTTTTTGGGAAATCGTTTTGACGTCAATTGAAGAAGTGAGTGTCATTCGTGAAGAGTTAGTGCAACGCGGACTTCTTACTACAGGTAAAATTGGTTTAGGAGGCACATCGATGGGCGGTATTACGACGCTCGGCTGTCTTGCTGTCTATGATTGGGTCGATGCTGCCGCTGTTATGATGGGAGCTCCAGGCTTTGTCCAGTTAGCGAAAGCACAAATGTCTGAGTTCGAACGTCGCGGTTTTACATTGCCTGTTACTGAAGATGAAAAGAAAAAATTACTCGCCACATTATCTACGTTTGATTTAACGAAACATCCATCGGCATTGAACAATAGACCTGTCTACTTTTGGCATGGTAAGCAGGATGCGGTTGTGCCATACGAACCGACACACAACTTCTATCAGGCCATCAAGAAGGAGTATGCTACTGAACCGGAGCGAATTGAATTTGTTTCAAGCGCTACCTCGGGGCATGCCGTTTCTAGAGCCGGAATGCTTCAGGCGGCTGATTGGCTTGCCTGCCATTTGAAATGAACAGCCGAACTCTGCTATGATGAAGCTAGTAAAAACAAGGAATGAGGGATGAAGATGAGCCAGGATATGAAAGATAGCATGATGGGGGCACTTGAAAACGTAATTGACCCGGAACTTGGAGTCGATATCGTCAACTTAGGTCTAGTTTATGATGTAGAGCTGGACGAAGAAGGCACGTCAAAAGTGACAATGACACTAACATCGATGGGTTGTCCAATGGGACCACAAATCGTTGCTAACGTTACACAAGAACTGATGGAACTTCCAGAAGTGAAAAACGTAGATGTTAATATCATTTGGAGTCCACCATGGTCAAGAGATAATATGTCTCGTTATGCAAAAATAGCGTTAGGCGTAAGATAATAGAAAATAGTAAAGCCGTGTGACTTAGAGATAAGTCGCGCGGTTTTTTTGTTGGTTTCACGGGTAAATCTTCACAACAGATTATCCTTACGTACAGGTACTTTCGGATCGCTGTGGACTGAACGATTACTATACAATTATCGGAATATCTTGCTGAGTAGGGATGCGACAATGTCGCATCCCTACTCTTTTTTTCGTTAATCGTATGGTGTCCGTTCGTCCGTAGCTCTCCAAAAATACCGGTACACCAAGTGCCAAAGCTTTTGGGAATGAATGAATAGCCACTTTGCTATCCAATAAAGGAGCAGCCAAAGATACAATTTTGGCTGCTTACTCCTTCTTTGTAATATTTCCTTTTCAAGTTTAAGGCAGGGTTACTTTCTATCTAGTGTCACACTGTTACTTGTCGCAAAGAAGGCTTTATTAAAAGTAGTTAAGTGCCCGAAATTTCATCTTCGGGCACTTGCAACCTCTCTAGAAAGGTAGTTATTCTTTCATCTTCAAGAGTAGTTGCATTTTTCACTTGATCATTGTAGGTATGCGACAGACAGATAGTCGCAACAGGATGACCGAAAAAAATGTGGCTGGAAGTGACGAAGTCATTTCCAACCAGATTGAACCCGCGGTAATAGTATTGTGATTATTTCGTCCAAAGCAAGCCAGAAATGTACACGTGCAAATGCAGACTTGTATGCTTTTCTATCAGGTGCTTCATCTGAAAAAGTGGTTCATCAACAGACATTATATTTCTCACTTAAAAAGGAATATCGAAATAATGTCGAATGGTAATAGATATGAGAAAGAATTCCAATAAGGGAGAGTGTTCAAATGTCGATAAAAACTGCGGATGTATGTGATGATTTTTCAAACGAATTGCAAGTGTGTTCAACGGTATTTAAATCGTATGGCAAAAGCAAAAGATTTTCTGGCCCAATTGCTACTGTGAAAGTATTTGAGGATAACGTTCTTGTGAAAGAAGCACTGCAAACTATTCCGGAAGGTAGTGTTCTTGTTGTCGATGGCGGAGGTTCAAAAAGATGTGCGTTAATGGGCGGCAATTTAGGTGTTATCGCTGAAACCCGTAAACTCGCAGGGGTTATTATCTACGGATGTGTTCGCGATACAGCAGAATTAATCGAACAAAATATTGGTGTGCTGGCACTAGGCAGTCATCCGTTGAAGAGTACAAAAGAGGGAAAAGGGGAACAGGACAGTAAACTGCTTTTCGGAGATGTAGAGTGGAATCCCAATCACTTTGTATATGCGGACGAAGACGGCGTAGTGGTAGCCACTCGTAATTTGTACAGCTAATGACAAACCCTAAGATGCTCCTTTGTAGAGGTCTTTTGTTATCTTTAATCGCCGTGCAAATCGCTTTACTTTCAATCAAATTCATCTTATAATTTAATTAATCAAAGATAGTCAAAGTCAGACGTTGACTTATAGAAAGGCGGATGTATATGCGAATGGACGGACAGCAAGAAGACCAGCGTACACCTCTAGAACAATTTGGACGGAATCTCGTTGAAGAAGTTAAAAAAGGGAAAATGGATCCCGTTATTGGTCGTGATGAGGAAATACGTAACGTCATTCGGATTTTATCAAGAAAGACTAAAAATAATCCTGTTTTAATCGGGGAACCGGGTGTCGGCAAGACGGCAATCGTTGAAGGACTTGCGCAACGAATTGTGAAGGGCGATGTGCCAGAAGGATTGAAAGATCGCCAAATTTTTGAACTTGATATGAGTTCACTTATCGCGGGTGCAAAATACCGTGGTGAATTTGAAGAGCGTTTAAAAGGCGTACTGAAACAGGTGAAAGATAGTGCAGGGGAGATCATTTTATTCATTGATGAAATCCATACAATTGTCGGCGCGGGGAAAACAGAAGGCGCAATGGACGCTGGCAACATGCTGAAACCAATGCTAGCACGCGGTGAATTATACTGTATCGGAGCAACGACACTTGACGAGTACCGGTTATATATCGAAAAAGATCCTGCGCTTGAACGCCGTTTCCAGCAAGTACTCGTGCGTGAACCGTCCGTCGAGGATACAGTGTCGATTTTACGGGGATTGAAAGAACGCTATGAACTTCATCATGGTGTGCGCATCCATGACCGTGCAATTGTTGCAGCGGCAGCATTATCAGACCGTTATTTAACAGAGCGTTTCTTGCCGGATAAAGCAATTGACTTAATAGATGAAGCGAGCGCGATGATACGGACTGAAATCGATTCAATGCCATCCGAATTGGATGCGGTGACACGCCGGATTATGCAGCTTGAAATTGAAGAGCAAGCGTTACGTAAAGAAAAAGACGCGGTCAGTAAAAATCGTCTTGAAGTACTTCGTGATGAACTGACAGAGCTGAAAGAATCGTCTGCAGGCATGCGGGAGCAATGGGATTCTGAAAAAGAAACATTGCGTGGAATCCAGGATAAGCGAGAAAAGCTAGACCGTTTCCGACGTGAACTGGAAGAAGCTGAAAATCGGTTTGACTTGAATAAAGCTGCAGAACTTACTTATGGAAAAATCCCGAATCTAGAGGAGGAGTTGCATGAACTTGAGGCCGCGCTTGTAGAGGGACAGGAAAATCGACTGCTCCGTGAAGAAGTGACGGAAGAAGAAATTGCAACAATTGTCGCGCGTTGGACGGGTATTCCGGTAACGAAACTTGTTGAAGGTGAACGTGAAAAACTACTTCGTCTGCGTGAAACACTTGAAGAGCGTGTAATTGGGCAGGATGATGCTGTACAACTTGTGACGGAAGCCGTGTGGCGCGCACGTGCGGGCATTAAAGATCCAGATAAACCAATTGGTTCATTCCTATTTTTGGGACCAACTGGGGTCGGTAAGACAGAGCTGGCGAAAACGCTCGCTGCGACATTGTTTGATTCGGAAGATCATTTCATCCGCATCGACATGTCGGAATATATGGAGAAGCATAGTATATCACGGCTTGTTGGTGCACCTCCAGGCTACATCGGTTACGAAGAAGGTGGTCAATTGACGGAAGCAGTACGACGCAATCCGTATTCAGTGGTGCTGTTAGATGAAATCGAGAAAGCGCATCCGGATGTCGCAAACATCTTATTGCAAGTATTAGATGACGGCCGAATTACCGATAGCCAAGGCAGACTCGTCAACTTTACCAATACTGTCGTCATTATGACCTCGAATATCGGCTCTGCCTACTTGCTTCATGGGCTAGACGATACAGAAAACCATGCAGCAGAAGATCTAGTCATGGCCGAATTAAAAAATCATTTCAAACCAGAGTTATTAAATCGAATGGATGACATCATTATTTTCCATTCACTGACAGGTGATTCATTCCGCAAGATTGCACGGAAAATGATTGAAGACCTAGTTAAACGATTACGTGGACAGGAAATCATTATGGAATATAGTGAAGATGTGCTCGATTGGATTGTCAATGAAGGAACAGATGCCGATTTCGGAGCTCGTCCATTGAAACGCTTTATCCAACGACATGTTGAAACGATGGTTGCAAAAGAAATTATTAAAGGTGATCTTAAACTAAATGATAAACTCGTTCTAGCTATGGAAGACGGGAAATTAGTTATTCAAACAGATTAAAACAGAAAAAGCCGCAGGAAGTTTGAACTTCCTGCGGCTTTTTCTATAGTATCCAATCACGTCTATTGATTAACCATTTTCTTACATGAAGAGCAGGTAAGAAAGGCTTAAAAAACGCCATTTTCACTGGATCATTTCCGATCCGCTTTCAGAGAATTATTCACGACAACCTTACCGAGGGGCAACTGTGGCTAGAAACGACTTCGTCATTCCTAGCCACACCCTTTTCAGTAATCCTGTTGCGAATCGCTGCCTATCGCGTTCCTACAACGTTCAAGTGAAAAATACAGCTGCTTTAGAATAAAAGAATAGATGACTTTTTATACATGTTGTAAGTGCCCGAAGATACAATTTCGGGCATTCTAGTACTTTGAACAATGTGTTCCTTGCTTACCTTTAGTAAAGGGTATGCATCTTATCATGCGATGGACTATAAGAAAGTGACTCTTTCTTAACTAAAAAAGACAAGACTATGGAGAAGGTTTCAGCCGCCAAAATTGTATCTTTGGCGGCTATTATCTAGATAAGAAGCCCCGCTATTCTTTCGTCCCAAAAAAAATTAGCACTTTGTGTACTTAGGAATTTGGAGCGCGACGGATGAATAAGCACCATACGATTACCGAAAAAATGTGTAGGGATGCGACAAAGTCGCATCCCTACACATCAAGACATCTCGGTAATCGTATAGAGGTCATTCAATTCAAAGCAATCCAAACAACCTGTACACGAAGCGCTTAGTGTTTGATTCAGTTATTTACTGGTTGTTTTTGGTTAATCAACACAAGTAGTATCCAATATAAAAACCATCCCCAGCGAGGGAGATGGTTTTTTGTTGATTAATGATCTGCAATTTCGCCTTCTGGGAAAGATTCAGCCAGTAAGATAACGATTACAGAAACGACAAGCGAAACATATACGCCTGGCATGAAGTCAAATGGCAAGTTAGCAATTGCTCCAGAAACATAGTTCAACATAGTGATTAAACAGAAAGACCAGAAAAATGTCATTACGTATTTCATTGAATTCACCTCTACATTACTATTTCATATTTAATCATATCACAGTGGTTACATTGGAGAAACTAATTTCCATGCAAACGGAACTTTATTTGGCGAAAAAGTGTCAACAGGTTGAAAAGTGAGCCCGTTTCTTTTATGATTAAGAGCAGGTACTAATAATAGATGATAAAGAACGGGGGATGCGGAATGACTGCTGGATTTATCGGCATGGGTAAATACGTACCATCACACGTTTTGACGAACGCTGACCTTGAAAAGCGTTTGGATACATCGGATGAATGGATTCGTACAATGACAGGCATCGAAGAAAGACGCATCGCAGACGATTCAACGGATACGTCTCATATGGCATATAACGCTGCAGTGGAAGCGATCAACAACGCAGGGATCAAACCAGAAGAGATCGGACTTATTCTTGTAGCTACAGTCACACCTGATCGACCTTTTCCTTCAGTGTCGACAATGCTTCAACAACAGCTCGGCGCAACCAATGCGGCGGCTATGGACATTTCAGCGGCTTGTGCAGGGTTCATGTATGGCGTCGTAACGGCGAAACAGTTCGTCGAATCTGGCACATATGATTATGTACTAGTTGTCGGAGTTGAAAAATTATCTAAAATCACCAATTGGGAAGACCGCAATACCGCCATTCTTTTCGGAGATGGAGCGGGTGCAGCTATTATAGGAAAAGTAAGTGAAGGACGGGGAATCCTGTCATTCGAACTCGGTGCAGACGGTAGCGGTGGCAAACACCTTTATCAGGATGAAAAACTTGTTATGAATGGCCGTGAAGTATTCAAATTCGCAGTCCGTCAGATGGGCGAATCCGCAGAAAGCGTTATTAGAAAAGCGGGTCTAATGAAGGAAGACGTCGATTTCCTTATTCCGCACCAAGCGAATATACGAATTATGGAATCTTCTCGTGAACGACTAGGTTTACCAGTAGAAAAAATGTCCAAGACAATCCATAAATATGGCAATACATCTGCCGCGTCCATTCCAATTTCACTTGTCGATGATCTAGCTGAAGGCAGAGTGAAAGATGATGACGTTATTGTCATGGTTGGATTTGGCGGAGGTCTCACTTGGGGCGCAATATGCATTAAGTGGGGAAAATAAAAAAGTACACATGTTTTGTAGTGTATGAAAAGTGACAAGAAGCGTCAGTCTTTATAGAATAGAAGGGAAGTTTTCACATATGGGAATAAAACGTGTAGTAGTAACAGGTATAGGGGCAATTTCTCCAGTCGGGAATTCAGCGGAGGAGTCTTGGAAAGCGGTCTTGGAAGGGAAATCTGGAATCGGACCACTAACAAGACTTGACAGTGATAAGTTTCCTGTAAAAGTGGCAGCAGAAGTGAAAGATTTTGATATAGAACAATATATCTCTCGGAAAGACGCGCGTAAAATGGATCGATTCACGCATTACGCACTTGCGGCATCGATTATGGCAATGAAAGATGCAAATCTTGAACTTGAAGGAGATTTAGCTCTTCGCACGGGTGTCTGGATTGGTTCAGGCATCGGTGGTATGGAAACGCATGAGCAACAGTTTCTAACGTTCCAAGAGAAAGGCTATAGACGCGTTAGCCCGTTTTTCGTTCCAATGATGATTCCCGATATGGCAGCGGGCCAAGTATCGATTTATCACGGAGCAAAAGGCATTAACTCTTGTACCGTAACAGCTTGTGCATCAGGCACGAACTCGATAGGAGATGCATTTGAAGTTATTCGCCGCGGTGATGCTGACGTTATGATTACTGGCGGAGCAGAAGCGCCAATCACAACAATGGCAGTTGCTGGTTTTTGTGCGAATACAGCATTGTCGTTAAACCCCGACCCTGCAACCGCATCACGTCCATTTGATATAGAACGTGACGGTTTTGTAATTGGAGAAGGAGCTGGTATCTTAATCCTTGAAGAGTACGAGCATGCAATTGCACGCGGTGCGAAAATTTACGCTGAACTAACCGGCTATGGTGCAACAGGTGATGCGCACCATATTACGGCTCCAGCTCCTGGGGGCGAAGGTGGCGCACGCGCGATGCAACAGGCGATTGAGCAAAGTGGTATCAGTCCAGATAAAATCGATTATATTAATGCTCACGGAACGAGCACGCCATATAACGACCAATTCGAAACAATGGCAGCGAAAACAGTTTTCGGCGAGCACGCATATAAACTCACGATGAGCTCAACAAAATCAATGACAGGCCATTTGCTCGGCGCAGCAGGCGGACTGGAAGCAATCTTCACGGTGAAGGCATTGCAAGAAGGAATCCTGCCACCGACAATGAATTTTGTGAATCCAGATCCTGAGTGTGATCTCGACTATGTAACTGAAGGTGCGCGCAAAGCGGACATTACGTACGCTATGAGCAACTCACTCGGTTTCGGCGGACATAACGCATCACTCGTATTCAAAAAAGTATAAGTTTAAGTTAGCAGGACGTTCCAGTTTACTGGGGCGTCTTTTTGTTTATGTAGTTTTGGGCTTGTTCAGAAAGAATCGCGGCTTGCCCTGATAGTTTGGCGATTAGCCCTTACAGTATGGAAGTTTGCCCTCAGAGTTTAGTGATGCGCTCCCAGTTTCTTGGCTTGCCCTGACAGTTTGGCGATTTGTCCTTACAGTATGGAAGTTTGCCCTCAGATTTTCGCGATGCCATCCCAGTTTCTTGGATTGCCCTGACAGTTTGATGATTTGCCCTCACAGTGCGGAAGTTTGTACTCAGAGTTTTGCGATGCGCTCACAGTTTCGGGGATTGCCCTGACAGTTTGGTAATTAGCCCTCACAGTACCGAAGTTTGTCCTCAGAGTTCCGCAATGCGCCAACCCACCCCGACACATTCAAAGTACTATCTTTTCAAATTAAATGGCCCCCTTCGTCTAAAAGGGGGCCATGCTGTCATATAATCAAAGAAAATCAAAAGGACGATGCTAATGACACGCATATTTTTATTTCTAATTAGTTATGGGCTAATTGTTGTTACTGTTTCACAAATAATATTTTATTTTAATTACAGATCATTCGGTTACGACTGGTATCAAATCATTTATTTTATAATACATACGGCAGATTTTGCGTTATTCGTCGTAGCAACAATCATGATTATTCTTACCGTCTACGTCCGAGTCCCATCGCGACTTCCATCTTCCCGAGAGTGACAGCTGCAATCGCATTTGCTTTCACTGCGCCTTCATCCAAAATTTCATCTAGGACAGGCGAATCCAAAAGTTCGTAGTATCTCTCTTGGATAGGTGATAGATGGTTGATGACGGCTTCGGCTACGCCAGCTTTAAATGCGCCATATCCAAGTCCATCATATTTCACAACAAGATCTTCAATTGAAACATCACTTAACGCTGATTCAATTGTCAATAGATTCGATACACCTGGTTTATTTTCAACGTCGTATTTCACGATGCCTTCAGAATCTGTTACTGCGCTTTTAATCTTTTTCTCGATTTCTTTGGGTGTATCAAGTAGCGAGATAGTCCCTTTTTTATTAGGATCAGATTTACTCATTTTCTTTAACGGATCTTGGAGTGACTTAATGCGTGCACCATTCTTTGGAATTCTGACTTCTGGAATCGTCAAGATACCGCCGAACCTTTTATTGAACCGCTCTGCTAGATCACGCGTCAATTCAAGATGCTGCTTTTGGTCATCGCCAACCGGGACGATATTAGTGTTATATAGAAGGATGTCAGCAGCCATAAGTGGTGGATATGTCAGAAGCGCCGAAGAAACGCCCTCTTTCCCATCTGATTTATCTTTGAACTGCGTCATACGCTCAAGTTCACCGATATAAGCAATACATTGCATCATCCAGCCTGCTTGCGCGTGTGCAGGGACTTCTGATTGGATAAACAATACCGCTTTCTCTGGATCGATTCCACTTGCAATATAGATTGCAGCAAGAGAACGGATTGTTTTTGCCAATTCCACTGGATCTTGCTGAACTGTGATAGCATGCTGATCGACAATACAAAATAGGCATTGATAGTCGTTTTGTAACTCTGTAAATTGACGGAAGGCACCGATGTAGTTGCCAAGTGTTACTGTTCCTGTAGGCTGTACGCCTGAAAAAATGGTTTTCATTTTGAAAAACTCCTCCTGTTTGATGGATAAAATAAATTGTTAAGGCTACCTAATATGATGAAAAAGCTCCGATGGAAGACGGCTTAAGTTCACCACGATGGAAGGCAACCAAAGTTCGCCGATAACGGAAGGTAGTCTAAGAACGCGACGTCCTGTCGCACCGACTACATGATCAGCATCCTGCTGACCCCGGCAATGGTTGCACACCTACATGCTGTAGGCGCAAAAAAAAAATCAGCCGTCCCCGTAAAAAAAGGGACGACTGATGTTTGATCAACCGTGGTACCACCCGAATTGCCCGAAGGCCACTCTGATTCCCATAACGCGGGGGACGTGACGAGCTTCTTTAGGGCTAATTCAAAAAGTCCATATACTTTGAATTAGCTCAAAAGGTTCGCTTATCAAGCTCGGGATCCCATTCTTTCGGTTCAATCTACCTGTTTGCACCACCCACAGGCTCTCTGAAAGACTGATACTGAAATACTTTTTTCCGTCATTGCCATTCGCTCTAAATGTTTCTAATAATTATAAATCTTACACTGGGAAAATGCAATAGGCTTGCTCCTTAAATATAAAAAATAAGGAGCGCGATTCCCATCATAATAAGAATGAGTGTACCGCTTCCGAGCATTGGACTTACGTTTCCTGAAAAAACTTCTGAAGGCTTCCGCATCGCCATAACATCATCCATCCGACGTTTAGGTGTAACTACTTTTCTCATGCTAACGGTAAATACATCGAAAAATCCGGTTGAAAAAACGAAAGAGACCAGACCAAGAAATGTTAGTACGCCACCAACGATGAAAGATGCGTTTATATAAGAGAGTAAAGTGAGCTCTTTAAAATAGAGTAGAATAAGCAGAATAATTATTACATGTGCAATCAGAATATTCCTAACTATTTTCTTCATATTTCCACCCCGTTCCAAAGTAATAGTAAAGTATTGGTAAGAAAAAATCAATATAACAGAAGTATATCAATAAAAAATATGAATTAATTTATCGTTGTAAGCGTTGTCAATGCAGGCTTTGTCTATATAACGCTGTTCTATTACACTAGAAAATTTCAAAAAGGTATGTACAACTGTGAGAATCATTGTATAATATAAATGTACCTAGTTTTCAGACAATTTTGAGGAGGTCATCGATTTGAAAAACCACAAATTTATGTGGCTAATTAGTATCATGCTTGTACTTAGCGTGTTCTTAGCAGCGTGCGGCGACAAAGAAGAAGCAGGCACTACTGAACCGGTAAAAGACAAAGAAGAGGACAAAGGAACTACAGAAGAACCAGCTAATGAAGAAGTGGCGCAAGTTCTGAATCTGATTGAAACAGCAGAGATTCCTTCTATTGACTCATCAATTTCAGAAGATGCTGTAGGTTTCAACGTACTGAACAACATTATGGAAGGACTTTACCGTCTTGACCAAGACAGTCTTCCAGTACCTGCTATGGCAGATGGAGAACCTGAAATCAGTGAAGATGGATTGACATACACATTCAAAATCCGTGATGCACAATGGTCTGATGGAACACCTGTAACTGCGCATGACTTTGTATATGCTTGGCAGCGCGCAGTCGATCCGGATACTGGTTCACCTTACGGACCATATTTGATGGCAGGCATGATTAAAAACGCAACTGAAATCGGTGAAGGAACTGCAGAAATTGCAGATCTTGGAATTAAAGCAGAAGACGATAAAACACTTATCGTTGAACTTGAACGTCCAGTTGCTTACTTCCTATCACTTATGTCTTTCGGTACATTCTACCCACTTAACGAAGAATTCGTAACTGCTCAGGGTGATAAATATGCAACTAACTCTGAAGCAATGATCTATAACGGTCCATTCTCATTAGCTGATTGGGATGGTACTGGTAACTGGAAATATGTTAAAAATGACAAGTATTGGGATGCTGATACTGTAAAACTTGAAGAAATCATTGTTGACGTCGTTAAAGAAACTGCAACAGGTGTAAAATTATATGAACAAGGCAAGAAAGACCGTGTACTACTTTCTGCTGAATATGCAATGCAATTTGCTGATGATCCAAATATCATCAATGAACTTGAAACATCTGTATTCTACTTTAAACTAAATCAAGAACGTAACGGTAAAGCTACACCACTTGCAAATGCTGACATTCGTAAAGCATTCGCAAGAGCCTTCAACAAAGAAGAGTTAGCAGATGCAATACTTGCTAATGGTTCTATTGCTGCTAACTTCCTAGTTGCAGATGACTTTACTTTTGATGCGGATGGTAAAGATTTCCGTGATTACAGCGGTGAATTCTCTGCATATAACGTTGAAGAAGCACAAGAATATTGGAAAAAAGGTCTGGCAGCACTTGGAACAGACAAAGTGGAAATTGAAATTCTCGGTGGCGACACTGAAAACGCTAAAAAACAACAAGAATGGTTCAAATCGGAATTTGAAAGAAACCTTCCAGGTTTGACAATCAAGCTGAAAGAAGTTCCTTTTGCTGTTCGTCTTGAACTTGATGATACAAGTGATTATGATGTTCAATCAGCAGGATGGGGCCCTGACTTCCAGGATCCAATCTCGTTCATGGAATTGTTCGTAACGGGAAGTCCACAAAACAAAATGAATTACTCTAACCCAGAGTATGACAAGCTTATTGAATCTACAAAAACTACAATTGCAACTGATCCAGTAGCTCGTTTTGAAGCATTTGCAAAAGCTGAAAAAATTCTTCTTGAAGATGATGCAGGTCTTGTACCTCAGTATCAACGCGGAAGAATGGTTCTTATGAACCCTGCTGTAAAAGGTCTTGCTACACATCCATTCGGTGGCGACTATAGCTACAAATGGACGTATATGGAAGCTGCAGAAAAGTAAGAAGTATAACTTGTTAGCTTAAAATCTTATAGAAAAGAGAGTATATGGGCATTTATGACCATGTACTCTCTTTTTCACTGAGGTTAAACTAACTAAAAATTCGTTGTATTATTTGCTAGAATTAATAGTTTTTTAATTAAATTCATCTATGAAATATAGGAGGTGCGAAAATGGCAAAGTATATCACTAAACGTGTGATTTATATGTTCCTATCACTATTCTTGATAGCATCGTTTACATTTGTTCTAATGAAACTGCTTCCAGGGTCCCCGTTAGCTTCCGCAGCAAAATTATCCGTTGAGCAAAGGGAAGTCGTTTATGAGAAGTATGGATTGAACGATCCGATTCCCGTACAGTACGCCCGCTATATGGGGAACCTTGCAAAAGGTGACTTTGGTGTATCGTTTCAATATAAAAATGCAGATGTCACAACACTTATTGTGAAAAAACTGAAATACTCGGCGATTTTAGGATCTCAGGCACTTATTTTCGGGACCTTAATTGGAATTATTCTCGGAATGATTGCCGCGTTGAAACAAAATACAGTTTGGGATTATGGTAGTACCATTATCGCAATTCTCGGTATCTCCATACCGTCCTTTGTTTTTGCAGTATTGCTGCAATATGTCTTTGCAGTATGGCTTGGAGTGCTACCAGTTGGCCTGTGGGAAGGTTGGAAGTCCAGTATACTACCTTCAATCGCACTTGCGATGGGACCTATTGCTATCGCGGCAAGATTCATCCGAACAGAAATGATAGAAGTATTAAGCTCAGACTATATTTTGCTAGCAAAAGCGAAAGGCGCAAATTGGTTTGAAATCGCTTTCAAACACGCATTCCGTAATGCGCTTATTCCGCTAATCACAGTCCTTGGACCAGTTGCAGCAGGACTATTAACAGGATCACTTGTAGTTGAGCAGATTTTCGCAATCCCAGGTATAGGTGAACAGTTCGTTAAATCAATTAACTCGAACGACTTCGCTGTCATCATGGGTACAACAATGTTCTTCTCGGTATTCCTAATTGTGATTATATTAATAGTGGATATTCTTTATGGGGTCATTGATCCGCGTATCCGTTTGTCTGGAGGTTCCAAGTAATGACTACTAACATGAAGAAACTACCAAAAGATTCGTTTGAGCGGATTACAATCGATAGCTCGCATGCCGAAAAAATATCGAAACCGAGTTTGAGTTTCTGGCAGGATGCTTGGCTTCGGATCCGTAAAAACAAAGCGGCTATCGTCAGTATGTTCATTCTTGTGTTTATTGTATTTATGGCATTTGCAGGTCCTTTCATGGTTGAACATGATCCAGAGGATGTAAAAGTTGCGCATGCAAGCTTACCGCCTAAAATTCCAGGGCTTGAAAAATTAGGTATTTTTGATGGCGAAGGTAAACTGGGTTCTAAAACAGTTAATCTGTATGAGTTAAAGAAAGTAGAAGTTAACTACTGGTTCGGAACGGACAGCTTAGGACGCGATTTGTTTTCACGTCTCTGGAAAGGAACGCAAATCTCACTGTTAATCGCATTCGTAGCCGCTATCATTGATGTTGTGATAGGCGTCATCTACGGCGGAATTTCCGGTTATTACGGAGGTCGAACCGATGATGTCATGCAACGAATTGTCGAAGTGCTAATTGGAGTTCCGACACTGGTCATCGTTATTCTTATGATTATGATCATGGATCCGGGCATATTGTCCATTATCATAGCCATATCGATAACAGGATGGATTGGAATGTCCCGTATTGTACGCGGACAAGTTCTTAAATACAAAACACAGGAATTCGTCTTGGCAGCTAAAACCTTAGGTGCAAGCGATACACGAATTATCAGCAAGCACTTACTGCCGAATATCATGGCGATTATTGTCATAAATATGATGTT
The DNA here is from genome assembly GCF_038620285.1 of Sporosarcina sp. FSL K6-1540. NCBI lineage: Bacteria > Bacillati > Bacillota > Bacilli > Caryophanales > Caryophanaceae > Sporosarcina > Sporosarcina sp. FSL K6-1540. The sequence goes on along the minus strand of NZ_CP152018.1, from coordinate 458,101 downwards.
CACAATTCCTACAGCAATTTTCTTTGAGGCATTTTTAAGCTTTATAGGACTTGGCCTTCAAGCGCCGAATGCTTCTCTTGGAACACTTATTAATGATGGTTATAAATTCATTGAGTATCAGCCACATATTTTGTTCTTCCCGGCGGTTGTCATAAGTTTACTTATGATTGCGTTCAACTTAATTGGGGATGGACTACGTGATGCACTTGATCCGAAAATGAAAGATTAAAGGAGGAAAGTGAAATGGAGAAAATTGTTGAAGTGAAAAACCTGGAGCTTTCCTTCCATACATTTGCAGGAGAAGTGAAAGCGATTCAAGGGGTTAATTTTGAAGTATTTAAAGGGGAGACGCTCGCTATAGTTGGTGAGTCAGGTTCAGGTAAATCGGTAACGACGAAATCGATTATGCGGCTCCTTCCGAAGTCTAGTACCGAGTACAAAAATGGTGAGATTTTATTCGGAGGAAGAGACCTTCTGAAGATTTCTGAAAAAGAAATGCAAAAAGTAAGAGGAAAAGACATTTCGATGATTTTCCAAGATCCGATGACTTCACTTAATCCGACAATGACGATTGGTAACCAGATTATGGAGCCACTGCTAAAACACCAAAAACTTAGTAAAACCGAAGCTCGGAAAAAGTCTATTGAATTGTTGACTCTGGTTGGGATGCCTAAGCCAGAAATGCGATTGAAACAATACCCTCACCAATTTTCTGGTGGACAGCGTCAACGTATCGTCATTGCTGTTGCCTTGGCATGTAATCCAAAGCTTCTCATTGCGGATGAGCCGACGACAGCCTTGGATGTTACAATTCAAGCGCAAATCTTAGAATTGATGAAAGACTTGCAAAAGAAAATTGATACGGCAATCATTTTCATCACACATGATCTTGGAGTCGTAGCAAACGTTGCAGACCGTGTTGCGGTCATGTACGGCGGCCGAATCGTCGAGGTGGGAACGGTTGATGAAGTCTTTTATAATCCGCAGCATCCGTATACGTGGGGGCTTCTAAGTTCAATGCCGTCACTGGATACATCTGAAGAGAAACTATATGCGATTCCAGGCACGCCACCCGATTTGTTGGATCCTCCGAAAGGAGATGCATTTGCACTGCGTAGTGAGTATGCGATGAAGATTGATTTGGAACAAGTTCCGCCACTCTTTAAAGTAAGTGAAACACATTATGCGGCGACGTGGCTACTCCATCCGGATGCACCTCAAGTGGATCCGCCGGTAGCGGTCATAGAGCGAATGAAGAGATTCCCTGGTAGCCGGTATTATGAAGGCAATGCAGGAGGTGTTCGATAATGGCTGAAAAATTACTTGAAATCAAAAACTTGAAACAGTATTTCAATGTGGGAACAAAGAATGAAGTGCGTGCTGTTGACGATATAACATTCGACATCTATAAAGGCGAAACGCTTGGTATTGTTGGTGAATCTGGTTGCGGTAAATCAACAACCGGTCGTACAATCATCCGTCTTTACGATGCGACAGGCGGGGAAGTCATTTATGATGGCGTCGATGTCCATGCGAAAAAATCGAAAAAAGAACTAAAAGCGTTCAACCGGAAAATGCAGATGATTTTCCAAGATCCATATGCATCATTAAATCCGCGTATGAAAGTGCTTGATATCATCGCTGAAGGCCTCGATATTCATGGTCTTGTTAAGAATACGAAAGAACGTACTGCACGTGTTCATGAGCTCCTTGAGACGGTAGGATTGAACCGTGAGCATGCTAATCGTTATCCGCATGAATTCTCTGGTGGTCAACGTCAGCGTCTTGGAATTGCACGTGCGCTTGCTGTAGAACCAGAATTCATTATCGCAGATGAACCGATTTCAGCTTTGGACGTATCTATTCAAGCGCAAGTCGTCAACTTGTTGAAAGAGCTTCAAGAAGAAAGAGGACTGACATATCTATTCATCGCACATGACTTGTCGATGGTGAAATATATCTCAGATCGAATTGGTGTTATGCATTTCGGTAAACTTGTCGAAATTGGACCAGCCGAAACGATCTATACGGCGCCTTTACATCCTTATACGCAATCGCTATTATCTGCGATTCCGTTGCCAGATCCAGCTTATGAGCGTAGCCGTGTACGAAAAAGCTACGATTCAACATCACATAAGTATCTTCAGGATGAAGAAGTAATCATGCGTGAAGTGACACCAGGGCATTTTGTCCTTTGCTCACAGCGCGAATTCGATTCTTTTGCAAAGTAAGTTTAAATAGAAGCAACTGGGCTGGTTTTCGATAAGAGAACCAGTCCTTTTGCGTGTTTGAATATAGATAATAGTAAGTATGCGGTGAAATTCATGGATTCAGGTAATAGGAATTCCCTAAATGTTAATTACAAACCAAAATAGATAAAGAATTTCAGTGGTGAGCCTTATGTTTCTGAATTTTTTTAAATTAATATGAAACCTTTGCCCGTATTTAGACGTACTATATAATGTAGACACTAAATTATTTTCAATTAGCAGCTACCCAAATGAGAAAGTTTTTTATTTGACAAAGCAGATGTTTAATTAATTCTTGCATCGGGTATAACAGTAGAGAGAACATGCACATACTGATGAAAGTCGCTTATGTTGCGGAACTGTGACAATAGTGTATGGGATAGCGAATAATTTTTAAAAAGTGTATTCATCGGTAATGAAAATGTGTATAATAGGGATTAGAAGCAGACAGTTTAAAATAATTCTAATCTAAACGTAAAAATATAAATCAAAACATTCGAGCCGACTGAAAGGGAGTGTCAGCATATGATGGTCACATTATTTACTTCACCTAGCTGTACATCATGCAGAAAAGCGAAAGCATGGTTAGAGGAACACGAGATTCCGTATACTGAACGTAACATTTTTTCGGAACCATTGAATATTGATGAAATAAAAGAAATACTTCGTATGACTGAAGATGGAACAGATGAAATTATTTCAACTCGTTCGAAAATATTCCAAAAATTAAACGTTGATGTGGAAAGCCTTCCATTACAACGCCTATATGAATTAATCCAAGAACATCCGGGTCTTTTAAGAAGACCAATTATTCTTGATGAGAAAAGACTTCAAGTGGGATACAATGAAGATGAAATTCGTCGATTCCTACCTAGAAAAGTAAGAGCCTATCAGCTGCTTGAAGCGCGGCGCATGGTAAACTAATCCGTAAAATAGTGTGAAGCTGATAGGGGTTGACATTGCAAAATGCCGTACACCTATCGGCTTTTTGTGTTTCTCTTGCTTTCCGGGTGGATGTTCTCTACAATGCTATTACTATCAAAATTATACGTCCTAAGGCGGAACCCTTTCAAAACGTAGAGGACGGTCATATAGTAAGTATAAGCATTGCAGGATTTTTTCACACATCGAAGGGAACCGGACAAATCCTGTTCCATAGGAAGGGAGAGAAAAGGGATGGAAATAGAGCGTATTAATGAAAATACAGTTAAGTTTTTTCTTTCATATATTGATATCGAAGAGCGTGGCTTCACTCGTGAGGAAGTTTGGTATAATCGCGACAAGAGCGAGGAACTCTTCTGGGAGATGATGGACGAAGTCAGTGACGAGTCTGAGTTTGAAGTCGAGGGGCCATTATGGATTCAAGTACATGCGATGAGCGGCGGCATTGAAGTGACGGTCACACGTGCGCAAATGTCTGAGGATGGTGAACCACTTGAATCACCATTCACTAACGATGATCCAAGAAAACTGTTCCAGCATGGCAAAATGTATGACGACGATGATGATGATGATGATACTATGCCAGGTATAGGGGATGCAGCATTTGAATGGCTTGACAATATGTTTGTCTTTAGCGAATTTGATGATCTTATTCCTCTAGCAGGGAAGATGAAAGATTATGAAGTGAAGACATCTCTATATTCATTTGAAAATAACTTTTATTTACACTTGTTATATGACGATGAAATTATGGATGATTCTCGCAAGACAGATCTGTTTAGCGTACTTTCAGAATTCGGTCAACCGTCAAACATGACGATTCATCGAATTGAAGAGTACGGCAAACTTATCATGGACTCAGATGTTTTCGTGACAATAGAGCGATACTTTGGGGCAAAATAAAGGACAGTAGAAACAGCTATCTTAAATGGTAGCTGTTTTTTTACTTGCTTTAGTATCTGAATATTTGTATTATTAATGCAGGGAGGAGCTGAATATTATTCTCACAGCAAAAACAGAGGAAGGAAAACTTGTTGTTCTTACACCGGAATTAGAAAGAGAACGGTTGCGCAAATGGCGAAAGTTGCGATCATTCTTTTGCCCACAATGTAATTTTCCGGTTCAGTTGAAAGTTGGAGATATTATCATCCCACATTTCGCACATTTGAAGGATTCTACCTGTCTTACTTTATTCTCTGAAGGTGAATCTTACAGCCATCTTCAAGGTAAGCAACAATTGTATGCTTTTTTTCAAAAACATGCCGAGCTTGTCGAACTTGAACCATTTTTAAGAATGTTATCTCAAAGACCTGATATCCTGATAACGACACAATCTGAATCGATAGCCGTAGAATTCCAGTGCAGTACGATTCCCATTACTGACGTAGAGGCTAGATCCGCAGGTTATCGTAGTATAGATATGAAACCCATCTGGATTTTGCATACCCCAGCAAAATTTAGTTCATTACCTGTAGGTGTCGGTACATTCGATTTTTCAAGATTCCACGAAAGCTTCTTGACACATACATCCCCTGAAGGCTATTTCTTACTCACATATAACCCCCAAACGGAACGATTCCATTATTTTACGAGTCTTATTCATGTCGCAGGTAAGCGCTATATTGGTATCCATCGTACTTTGCCATTATCGATGCAGATATTTCCATTTGCTCGGCCAAAAACCCCGACAGAGCAAGAAATTTACCGTTATGTAACCCTTTATTTATCCATACGCAATCAATTTATTCAATCCCGTATTTTATTGAATAAAAGGGGGGTGAACAATCCTTTTCTAAGAATGTGCTATGAACTGCGAGTGATGCCAACGAATCTTCCAAAATGGATTGGATTACCCGTCCTTTTCAGTGAGTCATTCCGCGAGCATGACTGTGAATGGCAATTAGCATTCCTTTATTATTTGAGAAGAAAGGGGATTAGTGTTAGAACTATATCCCGCAGTCAGGTTAGAAAATATGTCTCTCTGTTAGAAGAGCCATCGGAAGCAAAGGGAAAAGCGTGCATAGCATACCGCGATTTCCTTATTTCCGCGACTGTAGATTCTTGTCAAAACAGAACAGTTATTGACGAAGAAAAAATAATTCAACTAATTTCAGAAAGATTGCTTGCAAAGCGTTATGAAAATTGAGAAAATAGGATTGATTCGTTTCCCGAAGTAATGGGAGAAGGGGGATAAGTGACGATGGCTGAAACTAAGAACAAAGTATTAACTCGTGGTGAAGTAAAGGTAGAGGAGACTTGGCGTCTCGAAGACATATTTGCAACTGATGAAGCATGGGAAAAAGAATTCGCTGAAGTTGAGGAATTCTCCGGTAAAGCAGATTCTTACAAAGGGACACTTTCGGGTGGTGGAGATGCGCTTTACACTGCATTGACATACCGTGACACCCTCTCTGAAAGACTGCGCAGGCTTTACACGTATGCGCATTTGAAGACTGACCAGGATACGACAAACAGCTTCTATCAGGCGATGGATAGCCGTGTGAAATCACTTTACGTGAAAGTAGCAACTGCATTATCATTCTTCTTGCCAGAGCTTCTGGCTATTGATGAAACAGAATTGAACAAGCTGGTTACTGAGCATGAGGGACTAGCTCTTTATAAACAAGAATTCGAAGAAGTTAACACGCAGCGGCCACATGTGCTGCCTGCTGAACAAGAAGCTTTGCTTGCACAACTATCAGAAGTCACGGGCAATTCTTCAGAAACATTCAGTATGTTGAACAATGCTGATTTAACTTTCCCAATGGTGAAAGATGAAAAAGGTGAAGAAGTAGAATTATCACATGGCCGTTATGTAGGTTTTTTGGAAAGTGATGATCCGCGTGTTCGCGAGGATGCGTTCAAAGCAATGTATTCGAAATACAGCGAATTCCAAAATACTTTCGCATCCACGCTTTCAGGTAATGTAAAAGGCGATAACGTTAATGCACGTATCCGCAATTATTCATCTGCGCGCGAGGCTGCAATGTCAAATAATCATATCCCTGAACAGGTTTATGAAAATCTTGTTTCAACAATCAATAAAAACGTCCACTTGCTACAGCGCTATGTCGCGCTCCGTAAAAAAGTGTTCGGATTGGAAGAACTTCATATGTGGGATATGTATGCACCGCTTGTGAAAGATGCAGGCATGGAAGTTCCATATGACGAAGCTAAACAAACGATGCTTGATAGTTTCCACCCACTAGGTGAAGAGTATGTATCGATCGTAAAAGAGGGTCTTGAGAATCGTTGGGTAGACGTCCGTGAAAACAAAGGGAAGCGTTCAGGAGCTTATTCTTCAGGCGCCTATGGAACAAATCCATATGTCTTAATGAACTGGCAAGATAACGTCAGTAACTTGTTCACACTCGCGCATGAATTCGGCCATAGTGTTCATAGTTATTATTCACGGAAAAGCCAGCCATTCGTCTATAGCGGTTATTCCATTTTCGTAGCTGAAGTCGCGTCAACTGTGAATGAGGCTATTTTGAATGATCATCTTTTGAAAACGATTGATGATGAACAGAAACGAATTTATTTGCTGAATTATTGGCTTGACGGCTTCCGTGGTACTGTTTTCCGTCAAACCATGTTTGCTGAGTTCGAACACCTTATTCATCAGCTTGATCAGCAAGGTGTCGCGCTGACTGCTGAAAAATTGACAGAAGAGTACTATGCACTCAATAAGAAATATTTCGGTGAAGATCTAGTCGTCGACGAGGAAATAGGCTTGGAATGGGCAAGAATTCCACATTTCTACTATAACTATTATGTTTATCAGTATGCAACAGGTTATAGTGCAGCAGTCGCACTAAGCAATCAAATCTTGACAGAAGGAGAGCCGGCAGTTGAACGCTATGTGAATAACTTCTTGAAAGCCGGTTCTTCCGATTACCCAATCGAAGTACTGAAAAAAGCAGGCGTCGACATGACTAGTGCCGCTCCAATCGAAGAAGCATGCCGCGTCTTCGAAGAAAAACTGAACGAACTTGAATCACTTCTTTTGAAAAAATAAATTAAATTGACCTAGCAAAAAGCCTTATCCGCCATATTTCTGGTCGAGATAGGGCTTTTTCTTCTATACATATTACTATATAAATATAAAGTAAGGCGTATTGGTGAAATCATCATTGTGACAGTCATGTGAAAATCATTGTGAATTCTTGATGCTACTATTATTTTGTGATAAGGTAAGGATGTGAAATAAATCACATACCAAACATACACCCCTTTTGTTTGAACGTGAACATTTCTCCCATTCCCTTTGAATAAGAGCATTCCCTCCCCCCCAGGAGCGAATGCTCTTTTCTTTTGGTTTAACGGGGGAAAGCTGTGTGACGATTGTCATGGAAAAGTGCGGAACTGTCATGGCAAGTTGCGAAACTGTAAGGGGAAGCGAGTGAACTGTGATGACAATGCGTGAAACTGTGAGTGCATCCGCCGACTGTCATGGCAAGTTGCGAAACTGTAAGGGGAAGCGTGCGAACTGTGATGGCAATGCGTGAAACTGTGAGTGCATCCGCCGACTGTCATGGCAAGTTGCGAAACTGTAAGGGGAAGCGTGCGAACTGTGATGGCACCGCGTGAAACTGTGAGTGCATCGGAAACTGTCATGACAAGTTGCGGAACTGTGAGGGGAAGCGAGTGAACTGTGATGGCAATGTGTGAAACTGTGAGGGCACCGTAAAACTGTCATGGCAAGTTGCAGAATTGTGAGGGAAAGTGTGTGAACTGTGATGGCAATGCGTGAAACTGTGAGTGCAATTCGTAACTACCATTTCCAATGAGATAAAGGAAAGGTTGACAATAAGGCTATTGTCATATCTTCAACTATTCTGTATAATTAAATAGAATTATCAGATTAGTTGAAGGGGAGTGGAATCAAATACGCATTATTATTAATAGGAGTCAACCTGATTTGCTAGAGGGAATACCTCGTCTGATAGCCCGGTTACACCCTGACCATCGGAAATTACAGTTCTTAAAGGACTCTCTTTACCGAATAAGTGCTGGATATTCAGGTGAGTGTAATGTGGATACGTATATCGAGCGCACTCAAATAACCCATTTGACAAAGATATTTACCGATGTACATTTGCGAATTTCCCCGACATTCACATTTCAGATTGATACTTTGATTATTACGGAGCGCTATGTCTTAATTGTTGAAGTGAAAAATCTCAAAGATACAGTCCGTTTTGTGCAAAATCCCCCACATCTTGAGCAAATCTTTGAAACAGGTACAGAAGCAATCCTCGACTGCCCGATTCATCAAATTGAATCAAATAAATCGAATCTTGATGAATGGTTCCGTCAGCGTGGAATACATTTGAAGACATCTGGATTACTTGTTCTGGCTAACCAGAAGACAAAGGTGAAAGATGCACCTTCCGACTTTCCTATTATTTATAAGAAGCAAATCCCTTTCTATCTACAAAAACTACAGCCAGCTGAGACAATTCTTTCAACTGCACAAATACATGATTTAGCAAGAGAAATTCATGCTGAAAAGCAACACTTCAATCCATTTCCGTTATGTGCATACTATAATATCAATCACAGGGAGTTAAAGACAGGTTTGTTGTGCCGATATTGCAATAGGCAACTTCAGCGAGAAAATCGTGAGAAGTGGTCTTGTGAGCTTTGTGGGAAGAATACTGTTAACCCTTACAGCGATGGAATTAAAGATTGGTTCATGCTTGTTAAAAATTCAATTACAAACGAGGAATGCCGGAGTTTTTTAAAATTAAAAGGATCAAATGCAGCTCGTTACATTTTATCAAAATCGGGTCTTGTGAAAAAAGGAAGGTCCAAGGCGACGTTTTATATTTCGAGCAATAGAAAACAGAGATAATTCTGTGTTGGGTAGAGCCTTTCATAATAAGAAAGGCTCTTTTAATTGGAGTTTTAGGAAACTGTCATGGCAAGTTGCGAAACTGTAAGGGGAAGCGAGAGAACTGTGATGGCAACGCATGAAACTGTGAGTGCACCGGACAACTGTGATGGCAAGTTACAAAACTGTAAGGGGAAGTGTGTGAACTGTGATGGCAACGCGTGAAACTGTGAGTGCACCGGACAACTGTGATGGCAAGTTACAAAACTGTAAGGGGAAGTGTGCGAACTGTGATGGCAACGCATGAAACTGTGAGTGAACCGTAAAACTGTCATGGCAAGTTGTGGAACAGTAAGGGGAAACGTGCAAACTGTCATGGTAAAACGCACAAAACTGTAAGTGCAAACTACTGAACTATCATGGCTACATATACAACCCAAACCCCCTCAACAAAAAAAGCCACCTCACTCCCCGGAATCTCCAGGCAATGAAGTAGCTCACTTAATTCATATCATTTTTTTACGCCATAATGTCATGTCCTGGAAATGAATCCGTTCGACATGCTGTTGGAGAAGGCGTTTCTTGAGTTCGCGTTCTGCAGATTTTTCCGTGATGTTGTAGATACTAGCAATCTCTGTTGTGGAGAGTGTATCGAACCGTTGGAACAAATCCTCAAGTGGAGGGGGGATGTCCGGCAGAATCGGCCCGCCGACCAACTCTTCTAAAATTTGTTCGTAGACATCGTAGTCGTATAAGCCACTTACTTTTAATCCTTCATCTTCAATGTTTTCATTGAAAAAGACGAAAGTAGGTGCTTTGTCGACTTCCATTTCTTTGGCCATGTACAAATCGACTTGTAAAGAGCGCAAGACGTTTTTTGAAGAAAAGTCTCGGATAAATTCGTCGACATCAAGATTTAACTTTTTTGCGATTTCGACGAGTACGGAAAAAGACGATACATTCCTTGACTTCAAAAATGAATATTCAAGCATTTTTGATAAATATCGAAAACCGGCACGTTTGCCTTGAAACTCTGCAGTTTTAACAGCAATACTTGGGAAAGCTGGATGTGTTTTTTCACAAGCCAGCTCATCCTCATCTTTATGCAGACATTGAAGATTCATTTTAGGCAATGATGTGCGTAATGCAATGCGCAGTGTGAAATAGCGATCATATTCAACTTGTAATTTTCGGAGTAAAGGCGGGAGCGACGAACAATCTCCGCATAAAGGATCGATGAAAACATATAGCTCGATTGGCCTTATGCATGCGGAAGTACTGATTGGGTTCTCCAGTAATGTTTGTCGATTCACGTTTTCTCCTCCCCAGCCCTGTTCACCATATGATTGGCGGTCAAGACGAGGCGCTTATAATAGATATCACGTATATTTCCTTCAAGTTCGACTTCGTCCATTGCTTCTGCCATGCACGCTAGCCATGCTTCCGCTTGAACTGGTGTAATTGGGAATGGCATATGACGAGCTTTCATCATCGGATGACCATGTTCTTCAGTATATAAATTGGGACCACCTAAATATTGTGTTTGAAATTGTTTTTGTTTGCGTACTGTTTCTGTCAGGTCATCTGGGAAAATCGGATATAGGTCCGGGTGTACGGCCACTTTAGCGTAAAACAGGTCGATGAGTTCCGACAACTTTGTAGCACCGATCTCCTCATAAGGGATCAAAGGTTTTCGCATCATTATGTCAATCTCCTTTGCTCTGACTGTATTGATATTCTATCAACCCTGCACTCTTTTCACAAATAAAGCGCTCCGTTTATGAAACAGTAGGTTAGATTATCAATCTTATGCATTGAAATAGCCGAGCACTTTTTTTACGTATTGCTGTGTCTCTTTGAATGGGGGAATCCCATCATGTTTTTTTACGTTTCCGGGACCTGCATTATAAGCAGCAAGGGCAAGCTCGATATTACCGCCAAACTGATTAAGCATTTGTCTTAAGTATTTGGCTCCGCCCATCACGTTCTGGACAGGGTCGAAACTATCTTTTACGCCTAGGAACTTTGCCGTTCCGGGCATTAGCTGCATAAGGCCTTGTGCACCCGCGTGGCTGACAACACCGTTGTTGAAGTTCGATTCTTGTTTGATAACGGCAGAAATCAGTTTATCGGGCAAGTTATATTTGTTTGCAGCTTGGCTAATAATATCGCGATAGCTGTCATCCCCAATGGATGTATTTTTCATGGGAACAGTTGAACTTTGTTGCGCCGTGGAAAGGATAGCGCTGAGAGAAGAAGGTTCAAACACACCATTTTTTCCGTCATAGCGCAAGCTTTCTATATTATTGAGGCTTCCGAGTAGTGTAGATGAAACGGAAGATAAGGAATCCGTTATGGATGTGCCGCCTAACATCTCCTCTAATAGTGTGTTAAAGAGGGATGGGGATGTGTTATTTTGTTCAGTTTGTGTCTGAACAGCTCCGAGAGACTGGAGTGTATTTATTTCCATTAATGTACGAATTGTGTGCGTATCCATCATGATCTGTCCCTTCTGACGTTAAGCTGTTCGCTCGCGAAATAATAACTTAACATTAGTATACCAATTTATGTGGGGAAACGCATTTTCTAGACTGCAAGGCCGCGCAGCATATGATAGAATAAACGTAATGACGCATGAAGGGAAGAAGAAATTGTGAACATTAAAAATCGAATTGATAGTGGACTTCGAAATGATGAACAAATCCTCTTTTTAGCAGCAGAACAAGCAGGAAAGCCTCAAGGTATACCAGCTGGAAAGATGATAACAGATTCAGACAACTTGTCGTTTGTTTATCTTTTAGAAGTAGAAGCAGGGTACGAGCATCTTCATTTAACACAGGCTGTATGGCCACTTATGGTCGATGTATTGACGACGAATTTAGATCCGGTGCTTTCGTGGAAGGATGAAATAATTCCGCTTCCTGGATTCAAAGATGAACTGACAATGCTTATTTTTAATATTGAGGGTAATGATAATTACGGGGAAGCATTCTCCTCGGCAGTCGAGCAAGCATTCAGCTCGATACTTCAACATATGGAATAACAGCTGGGAGGGGTCCGGATGAGGCAGTGGAATCAATTTCTTGAACCTTATAAACAAGCAGTAGATGAACTGAAAGTGAAATTGAAGGGCTTGCGAGCTCAGTATGAATTGGAAGACGTACATACGCCCGTTGAATTCGTGACGGGCAGGGTGAAGCCGCTCGCGAGTATCTATGACAAAACACTTGAAAAAGGGATTCCATTCGAACCATCGGCAGAACTTGCCGCTGAACTGCCTGATATTGCGGGCCTTCGTCTGATGTGCCAGTTTGTCGATGATATTAGTACTGTTGTAGAAACGTTACGACAGCGGAATGACCTCGAAGTGATTGAAGAGCGCGACTATATCGCACATAATAAACCAAGTGGATACAGGTCTTATCACTTAATTATCAAATACCCTGTTCAGACGATTCATGGGGAGCAGACGATTTTTGCCGAGATTCAAATCCGTACGTTAGCAATGAATTTCTGGGCGTCGATTGAACACTCATTGAATTATAAATACGAAGGCGAAATGCCGGATGAAATTAGGCATCGACTAGAACGAGCAGCGGAAGCAGCCTTCCAGCTAGATGAAGAAATGTCGCAGATTCGTAATGAAATTCAGGATGCGCAACAATATTTCAGTGCATTCAAAGAAACAGCGACAAGACGCTATGGAGAGGCGAACGGGAAAGGAGGAGGGAAAATATGAAATTTGCAATACAGACACGAAACGATGCATTGTCGAACAAACTTATGGATGAAGCAAAGGAATATTTGACAGATTTCGGGCTTTTTTTCGATGAAGAAGAACCGGACATCGTTTTGTCAATTGGAGGAGATGGTACTTTACTCCACGCTTTTCATAAGTATAAGTACCGATTGAAAGATACAGCGTTTGTCGGAATTCATACAGGCCATCTAGGGTTTTACGCAGACTGGAAGCCGGCTGAAATTGAAAAGCTTGTTATTTCTATTGCTCGTAAAGAATTCGAAGTTTTCGAATACCCACTTCTTGATGTGAAGATTAACTACCGAAACGATAAGGATAGCGCATTGTACCTTGCACTGAATGAGTCGACGGTGAAATCTCCTGATGTGACGCTCGTCATGGATGTTGAACTGAATGGCAACCATTTTGAACGTTTTCGTGGCGACGGGTTATGTATGTCAACGCCTTCTGGGTCTACTGCATACAATAAGGCATTGGGCGGAGCAATTATTCATCCTTCTCTACCGTCCATGCAATTGACAGAAATGGCATCTATTAACAATCGGGTGTTCCGTACAGTTGGCGCACCACTAGTGCTACCCGCGCATCATAAATGTGCACTAACACCTGTAAAAGGACCAGATTTCATGGTAACAGTCGACCATTTGCAACTTCTACATAAAGATGTGAAGTCGATTGAATATCAAGTTTCAAAGGAAAAAGTACGTTTCGGAAGGTTCAGGCCGTTTCCATTTTGGAGACGTGTGCATGATTCATTCATTGACAGCGATGTCTAAGGGGGATGAGCTGGATCGCAGGTTTCGCCTCGTATTTCAGGTGGATGAAGGCGGTATACTGCTACGCGAATTCTTGCACGCAAAAGGGATATCTAAAAGAACGTTAACTGCGACTAAATATGATGGCGGAGATATCCGCGTGAATGGCTTTGAACGCAATGTGCGACATCCGTTGCAGTCAGGTGATGAAGTACTTATTATTTTTCCATCAGAAGAGCCAAGCCCAGGTTTACTTCCAGAAATAGGTGATTTAACAATTGTCTATGAAGACGAAGCGCTAATTATTGTCGATAAGCCAGCAGGGCAAAGTACTATCCCGTCGCGAGATCACCCCAATGGAACGATGGCGAATGCCGTTGCCGGAAAGTTTGCTAAGGAAAGACTTCCAGCCACAGTACATGTCGTCACGCGTCTTGACAAGGATACATCGGGTCTAATTTGTATTGCAAAAAACCGGCATATTCATCATCTGCTTAGTGAACAGATGACAAATTCCGGTTTTCATCGACAGTATATCGCCCTGGTTGAAGGACATGTTGAAAGGGACCAATTCAGCATTGTACAACCAATTGGTAGAAAAGATGGTAGCATTATTGAACGAATTGTGCGTGAAGATGGCCAATTCGCTCGGACAGATGTAGAAGTACTGGGTCGTTCGGACATAAAAGGTCAACAGTTAACAAAAATTGCACTAACCCTTTATACGGGCAGGACGCATCAAATACGTGTCCATATGAGGTGGGCAGGCCATCCGCTACATGGTGATGATTTATATGGCGGCTCCCATGGGGTGATTGGTCGGCAGGCTTTACACTGTGCGATGATTGGGTTTTTGCATCCACTTACAAGTGAAAAAGTTGAGTTTAGATGCGATATTCCGTTAGATATAAAGCGTCTAACCAACACTGATATCAAACAAACACAGTAAATTTCTCTGGCACAAATGGTTGTAAAGAAGGAACTGATACAATTTCCATTTCGGGATAGCGTAGGGCTGTAAGTTTACCGCCGAATACGCAACCTGTATCAACATTCGCAGAGTTATTTACAAAGCGTACTTCCTTTACAGGCGTATGACCATAGACTATGAAGGGAGTACCTTTGTAGTGCTTAGCCCAATCACGTCTAAGAGGTCTACCATCGGGTAACTTTTGGCCTGTGATATCTCCATAGAGAACGAATACCCGTATTTTTTCCGAATAGGGTGCACCAATCATTTCTTCACGGATGCCTGCGTGTGCAATGATAAGATTACCTTCATTAAGGGTATGGTATAACGGTAGAGCTTCGTAAAATTGACGGTATCTAGTCAAGAAGTGTTTACGCGCATCACTTGATAATGCATCGAGTTCAGCTACTGTTGTTTCAAGACCATGTGTGGGTTGAACCTGGTTACCCTTGGAGAAGCGATACAACTTATTGCAATGATTTCCCGGGGAATAATAAAGTGTATGCTCATCTTGGATTTTGAAAAGAAGATTCAACATTTTAATCGACTGAGGCCCTCTATCCATCGTATCTCCGACAAATACCAGACTTCTGCCATCGGGATGTAGGGGGATACCTGTAATCATCTCGTATCCTAATTTGTCAATCAAATGCATGAATTCATCATAACAACCGTGAATATCACCGACAATATCGTACTTCATATTTTCATCACCCTTTTTCACAATATGTATTCGTATATAATACCCTTATTCACTTTATTAATCCACGATAGAAGTAGAAAGGAAGGTGTAGCTGTGAACATAAAAGAAGAGCATAAAGAAGAAATTATTTTCGATGAAGAGAAGTTGAAAGAGACACTTATCCAGCACAACATTAAATCTTTCCGAAATGAGTACCTACGCCTTCATCCGTATGACAGAGCGATATTTTACGAGAAAATCGAACCGGAACTCCGGGAAATCATCTATCAATACTTATCACCAAAAGAACTTGCGGAAATATTTGAGACGAGTGAAATTAGCGACGATGAATACAAACAGTTCCTTCAGGAGATGGACACGACGTATGCGGCAGACATGATTTCGTTCATGTTTGTCGATAACGCGGTAGATGTCCTGAATGAACTCGACAAATCACAAGTTGTCAGCTATTTGACGCTAATGAATAAAGAAGCCGCTGCTGAGATCAAAGCATTACTTCATTATGAAGAATATACGGCCGGGTCGATCATGACAACGGAATTTGTTACAATTCCACAGAATTCGACAGTCCGTTCTGCGATGACAATTTTGCGCAATGAAGCACCGAAGGCAGAAACAATTTATTATATATTTGTCGTTGACGATAATAATCGCCTGACAGGTGTTATATCGCTACGCGATTTGATCATTGCACATGAAGATACACTGATTAGTTCTATAATGAGTGAACGAGTCGTAAGTGTTCTCGTTTCAGAAGATCAGGAAGATGTTGCCAAGATGATCAAGGACTATAATTTCCTTGCCGTCCCGGTTGTCGACTTCCAACAGCATATACTTGGGATTATTACAGTCGATGATATTATCGATGTACTCGATGAAGAAGCATCAGATGACTACTCCAAACTTGCTGGGGTTTCCAATATGGATACATTCGATAAAAACTCATTCTCAGCTATGAAAAAAAGACTTCCATGGTTGCTTATTTTATTAGTACTCGGAATGCTTACTGCTAATTTAATAGACTTATTTACAGAAACAATTTCGAAAGTGGCACTTCTAGCTGCATTCATTCCTCTTATTGCGGGTACTGCAGGGAATAGTGGAACGCAAGCACTTGCTGTCGCAGTGCGCGGTATTGCGACAGGAGATGTTGAGGACGAAAGTAAATTCAAGCTACTTATCCGTGAAGCAGGAACAGGATTGATGACAGGTTTTATCTGTGCACTATTTGTAGTTGGTCTAATTTACGTGTGGAAGAATGAATTCGTAATTGGTCTATTAGTAGGTGCTGCCATTTTTGTCTCAATTTTTGTCGCAACGATTTCAGGATCATTCATCCCATTGCTTATGCATAAGTTGAAAATCGACCCTGCAGTTGCGTCCGGTCCTTTCATCACAACATTAAATGATGTTATTAGCGTTATTATTTATCTTGGTCTTGCAACGGTTTTCATCAGTGATCTTTAGATCACTGGTGAAAACCTTTTTTATTTGGGTGGATGTCTAGACTCCAGGCGCCAGCCCCATGGGTCATAAGACGGTTTGCTGTAGAGGCTCTGTAGTACGCATCCTCGTGCCTGCAAGGATACAGGTAAGTAGTCGCTGCGACAGGACGTCGCGAATTTAGACTACCTTCCTTTTCATCTACGCCTGTCGGGGCTAATCAGCGTCATGCGCTTTTTTTTATGAACATCCGTAAAATGGGCGCATATACTGTGTTAAAAAGGATGTGCTTAACATTTATCAAAATAAACCGTTATTGTTTGTTGACGGGCCACCAGTCTTTATTAAAGTTGCGATTATAGTGGAGGAGAGCACGTCAGTATTTTTACTGAACAATGAAGAGGAATCGGTGGTGGAAAATGAGGAACAGATAAGTGTTACCGAAGTCGTGCCAGTGAATCCGGGCATTCAACGTAAAATTATTTACTTAAGTAATTCGTTCCGTCGCCAAGCTTATCAGCCACTTCAATTTGTTCTAGAGGAAGAAACACTATCTGGAACGATTGAGAAGATTGAAGAAGAAACAGTATGGATTGATCTGGAAGGTGTCAATCATGAAATAATAGCCGTGGAAATGGGGAAGATTGAAGAAGTATTATGGCGTGGTAAGCCGTTTGATGAAATTAAATAAGAAAACGGAGGTGCCTTTAACTTAAGGACTGAAGCGACTCAAGGGGCTAGGAGATGGAGTCTAGACACTGCTGCATGTGAAAAACCTATACTTTCTTATTATTGTAAAAAGGCAGGATGGGGA
The DNA here is from genome assembly GCF_038620285.1 of Sporosarcina sp. FSL K6-1540. Classification (NCBI taxonomy): domain Bacteria; kingdom Bacillati; phylum Bacillota; class Bacilli; order Caryophanales; family Caryophanaceae; genus Sporosarcina; species Sporosarcina sp. FSL K6-1540. The sequence continues at coordinate 440,629 of NZ_CP152018.1, read as the reverse complement.
ATCTCTCCGTCCTGCTTTTTTACAATGATGAAGAAAAATTAAAACAACCCAACAGATTGAAACTGTTGGGTTGTTTGGGCATTGCAGGGTATTAATTAATCTACGTCGCAAAAGTCGATAAACGTATCTTTGATACATTGGATTCCACAGAAACAAGTCAAGTCTACTGTGATGCATGAATCTGTCGCACCAAACCTAGTAACTTTACAAAGTTCTTCGAGATCTAGCTTGCCGTTTTTAATAATGTCCACCGGATTATTGTTACTGTCTAACGGTGCTAGTACTTGCAATGTTGCGCAGCAGCCGTCAAAGACGTTTTGGACTCTGAAAAAAGTAGAGAAGCAATTGTGTAGGTAATGTCTTCGGCTTTCCGGACGGAACATTGCTTTGAACGGATCACCATTCTTCGTCAATAGCATGAAAACGCGTGTATTAACACGGTTACGTGCAGGGCTGGATATGCTACCAAGCGGAGCCATGAAACAATCTGTTTCACATTCTACACAGTCATCGTCTGTTCCAGCATCCTGTAAACGTTTGATGAACCTGACAACCTCACATACACAGTCATCTTGGTGCTTTCTTTCATTATCTTCTTCATTTCTTCCACATCCCATTAATTCCACCTCCATTTCTCAATTCTTTATACTTTATGCGGCAAAGTTCATAGTGTTAGGGCGCTTAGGTGAATAATGAATAAAGTTTAGTATGAAAAGGCATACTGTATAAAAATGGAGGGGACGCGTATCCGTAAATTTAGCCTTGTGTTTTTCGCAGTTGTCTTACTATCCGGCTGTTCAGGTAGCGGATTCCGGATTGACAACAATTCCAGTGAGGATCATGCGAAAGCCGAAGAAGTATTGATAAATGACAAACGTCTCACATCAGCGGTCACTGTTTTTCATGAAAATGACTTGCTAACTGGCGTTACGCTTACAACCTTTTCGCGCTTCAAAAAAGAAAAGATTGAAAAGGAGCTCAAGAAAAAATTAGAAAATAGCTACCCAGAGTTGGACGTTACCGTTTCAGCAGACAGTAAAATATGGATGGAAACGAACAAGCTCATTGATTTGGATGACAAAAAGGATCAGGGGAAAAAGATTGAAAAATTGAAATCGCTTATAAAGGAAGAGACATGATGGACGAAAAAAAATATGCGAAGTTAGAGAAAGAGATTTCCCCTAAAACACCATTGATGCGGAATATCATTTTTGCATTTCTGACGGGAGGCACAATTTGTTTGGTAGGCCAATTTGTGTCGCTATTTTATATGACTTATTTTGATTTCACGGAACGGACGGCTAGTAACCCGACTGTTGCAACGATGATATTTTTTGCGATGCTGTTAACGGGTTTTGGATTGTATAAGAAAATTGCCCAATTTGGAGGAGCGGGGAGTGCGGTTCCAATTACAGGTTTCGGCAATGCTGTCATTTCTGCTGCAATTGAACACAAGACGGAAGGGTATGTTCTTGGAGTTGGCGGCAACATGTTCAAACTAGCGGGTTCAGTCATTCTCTTCGGCGTTTTTTCGGCATTTGTTGTTGCACTCATTAAGACGATACTTGTGAAATTTGGTGTCGTATCATGGTAGCGCGCGGACTGCTGACATTCAAAACGACCCCATCCATTGTGGCAACAGGTGTTACAGTTGGACCTTTGGAAAAGAAAAGTCTATTCGTCGATAAATTTGATAAAGTTTACGAGGATGAGCGCTGTGAAATGAAAACAAATGAGCATGGTCATGCAAAAATGATGGAAGATGCGTGCATGATTGCGTTAAGTAAAGTGGATTCTGTACCAAGCGACGCCGATTTCCTGTTAATTGGCGATCTTATTAACCAGATGACACCCTCAAATTTTGCGGCTACAACGGTTGGAATTCCCTATATTGGCCTATTTTCAGCTTGTGCAACGTCAGTATCTTCGCTTTTAATGGCTGCATTGCTGACAGAAACGGGCATGTCGACTTGCGCTATTGCTGGAGCATCTAGTCAGCATAATGCAGTTGAAAGACAATTCCGCTATCCGAATGAGTACGGTTCACAAAAGCCTGAGACATCTCAATGGACTGTCACAGCGGCGGGGGTAGCAGCTGTCGCACCTTATAAAAAAGGGTTTCCTTCTATAGAGTGTGGAACAATCGGATGCGCAATAGATCTCGGAATGACAGATCCACTGAATATGGGGGCGGCGATGGCACCGGCAGCGGCAGATACGCTTACCCGCCATTTAAAAGGTCACAATAAAGACGTGAAAGACTATGATGTGATCATGACAGGAGATCTTGGGAAAACTGGTTTTGAGTTATACAAAAAACTTGCGAGCAATCAAGGAATTGACGTGACTAAAAATTTCCGGGATGCAGGTAAAGAATTTTACGGTGCTGACGCATCATTTTTATCCGGGGCAAGTGGTGCAGGTTGTTCTGCCTCCGTTTTCTTCGCGGAAATAATTGATAAAATGAGCACGGGTGAATATAAACGGGTCCTTCTAATTGCGACGGGCGCGCTATTATCTCCGTTATCATTTCAACAAGGTGATACGATTCCGTGCATTGCGCATGCAATCGAATTAACAATGAAATGAGTGTGGATTATGGTTTCGATTTTCATTACAGCATTTATTGTAGGTGGTCTCATTTGCGTTGTGGGGCAGCTGTTGTTTGACGTAGCAAAACTGACACCGGCACATACATTGTGCATTTTGGTTGTTGCAGGTTCAGTGTTGGACGGGGTGGGTCTGTATGAGCCGTTTATCGATTTTGCTGGAGCGGGGGCAACGATACCAATTACTTCTTTCGGTAATGCCCTAACCCATGGTGCAATGGCAGAAGCCGAAAAACATGGACTGATTGGTGTTATGACAGGCATGTTTGAAGTGACTAGTTCAGGAATCAGTTCAGCGATCCTATTTGGATTCATTGCATCTGTTATTTTTAAATCGAAAGGAAAGGTTTAATAGTCATGCGCCCTCTTCCTTCTTCTCGTGTCTGCATAGGATACGAAGAAAGGAAGGGGGTATTATTATGTTTGGAGGATGTAATTCTTTCGGTGGCGGCGGATACGGCGGCGGAGGTTGTGGCGGTTATGAAAATGAAAAAGGCGGCGGTTCAACATTTTGCCTGATTGTGGTTCTATTCATCTTGCTTATCATTGTAGGCCGCACTTTTTGCGTATAAAAAGGGGGAGATAACAGATGAATGATTCATTTTTCCGGAAAATCGAATCAAAAACAGGCGTCCCGATGGAAGAAGTTTTTGCACTTGCAAATGCAATTCAATATGCAGATTTCAGTGATGAACGGCAAGTGAGGAAAATTATACGGAAAGTCGGAAGGCTCGCCAAAAAAGAAGTACCTCAACAGACGGAAGATGAGCTTGTTAACTCTATCGTCAAGAATGGCAAAGCGGTTAATATTAGTGATATTCAAGATATGCTTGGCCGACAATAAAATAAATTAATAAAAAAGCAGAATAATAGGTTTAATAATACTAACTTCTGGATATAGTAATAGTACTAGCAAAAATGGAGGTGTTAACGATGGGTTATATTTTACCAATTCAACCAATCCAATCTCAAATATATGCAAATCGATTGAGTATGGAAGCTTATAATTTTGCTTATATTGATCGGGTGAACAAAGTTAAGTTAAATTCAGACTTTTTGGATGAATTTAAAGAGTCCTCGCATCAAGAACGAGAAAGGGAGGAAGAAGAGGAGAAACCCATTGTAGCAGCACCTTTGGCATATCAAGGATTTGTCCGTCCCAATCCAGTTAATCTATCACCGGTGATCGCCAGAGTAGTAGGGAAAGGTATCGCGATAAATGCTTATGTCTAACTGATAATAAGAAAAAGGTTCGCATTGCTGTTATAAAGCAATGCGAACCTTTTTTATTTTAAAAAAGAAAGAATAAGTTTTTCTACTTAGGTAGGTGTCTAGCTCTAGGTGCCAACTGCTAGGAGGCCCACTGGATGTGGGGTCACGTAGCCATTGCCGCAGGACACGGCGTACTTAGGCTTTTCATATCATCCTTTTTTCCATTGCGCGATGCGGGATATCCGCATCCATAAATTCGGGTGAAGTAATGACATAGCCTAATTTTTCATAGAAAGGGACAGCATATGATTGTGCATTTAAAATAATCTTGTTCATACCCGTTGTTTTAGCATGTTCTTCAAGTGCATGCATGATAAGGTTTCCGAGATGTTTCCCGCGAAATTCCCCTAAAATGCAGACACGTTCAACTTTTCCGATTCCGTCGTTGATTTCCCTGATACGGCCTGCGCCGATTGGAGATTCTGATGAATAGACGACGAAATGTGCTGCAGTTTTATCGAAATGATCTAGTTCAAGGTCAAGTGGCACACCTTGTTCTTCCACGAACACTTTTCTTCTGACAGAAAATGCATCTTCTTGTTCAAGGTCAGAAGTTGCGAATCTTACTTCAAACAATTTTCAGTTATCCTCGTCAAGGCGGAATGTTTCATATACCGTCCATGAGCCGTCTTCAAGTTGATAAGTAAGGTGCAAACGATCAATTGTTTCAGTATGATCGACACCAATCATTTTCAGTTGACCAATGATATCATCGTGTTCGCCAGAAGAAAGTTTTTGAGCAATCGTCACGTGGGGAACGAATGCAAACTCAGGTTTTTCACCGAAGAAATCGTTGTTCAAGTCTTTATGCAAAGCAGCTAATTCATCGTTAAGGGTAGCCTTAAAATAAATTGTATTTGTGATAGGAGCGAATGTGCCCACTTTTGACACGTTTAATTCAAATGGTGTGTGTTTTTTAGTTACTTCTTTAATTGCCTTTGCAACTTCTTCAATTTCTTGATCGTTCGCTTCGAATACACCTTTAACCGTCAAATGCGGCGTGATTTGTGCATAATGCGGATCATATCTCTTTCTGTAAGCGTTTGCCAAGTCCTGAAGTTTCTTTGATGGGAAAGCAACGACACCGTATTTCATAATAAAAACCTCCTAGAATAATTGTTTTAGCTTTATAAATTTGATTATAGCAGAATACTTGAAAATATGTCCGTTTTGTCTGAATTAGTGACCAAAAACCATTTGAATGGCGCGGCGGACATCGGGTTGCCAATGCTTCCAGGTATGGTCTCCATTGAATTCATCATAGAAATAAGGGAAGCCTTTTCTTTCAAGTAATTCGTTTAATGTTCTGTTTGGCGTAAGGAAGTCTTGAACACCATCAACTTGCGTATTTACTTGGGTTTCTTCCTTTCCAATTACATGATAAATGGAGAATCGGGAAGGATCTTGTGAAGCTTCCACTTTTTCAAGCACAAAATCATTGACATAAGGGGAATGCAGAATCACTTTCCCGAATATATTGGGATACTTCGATGCAGTTAGAAGAGAAATCGTCGCCGCTAAGGAATCGCCGATAAGAGCCCTGCCTGCCCCAATCTGATATGTTGGATAATTGTCGTCGATATACGGAACAAGTTCATGAGCAAGGAAGCGGGTGTAGGCTTCACGTCGGTCCCCATCGGGATGATACATGCGCCTGCGTTCTTTGACACTCTTATAAGGAACACCAACTACAATGACGTTTTCAATTTCTTCGGCATCAATTAATTCGTCAACGACCCGTCCTATACGGCCGAACTGAAAATAATCTTTCCCATCAGATGCAATCAGCACTGAATATTTATAGAGAGGTGAAAAGTTGTGGGGCAAATGAATGAGCAACTGCATTTCCTCATCAAGTGCTTTACTGTAAATTGATATATCTTCTATTTTTCCGTATTTCACTCTGGTTGCCTCCTCAAATTGCGTGTATATTGAAATTGTATCATATCGTTAAGGTCAGGTATAATAGTTGTGTTCTGTTTATATACTAACTATAAAAGGGGTTGGCAGGAATGCATGATGATACAAAAATTGTACATTCAAAAGTTGTGACTGAAGCAACGAAAGCGGCTTTGAAACGGCGCGGTGTGACGTTGGAAGCAATCGCTGAAATCGTCTATGAACTACAATATCCGTATAATAATGGTCTTACAATGGCCCACTGCATTGAATCTATCGAAGGAGTCCTTCGAAAACGGGAACTTCAGCATGCGATCCTTGTGGGAATTGAATTAGATGAACTGGCAGAACAGGGAAAACTGTCCGCCCCATTACAACAAATCGTTGAGTCTGATGAAGGTCTATTCGGGGTTGATGAAACAATAGCACTGGGTGCCGTGTTTACATATGGTTCCATTGCAGTAACAACATTTGGTCATCTCGATAAAAATAAAATGGGCATCATTAACGAACTAGACACGAAAAAAGGTCAAGCTATTCATACATTTTTAGACGATCTCGTTGCCAGTGTTGCTGCTTGTGCAGCTTCAAGAATCGCACATAGAACTCGCGATCTTCAAGAAGCGGGCGAAACGTTTGAAGATATTACACCTGAGGAAACGATGCCTGAAACGAAAGTGAAAGGTGCACAAATTTAGTGAATAACTGCAAACACCTGAAAGGATTCTCCCTTTTAGGTGTTTTTTGAATTTGGTGAATAGTGTGTGAGAAAGCGCGTGTAAACGCTTGCAAAAAACTGATTAATTTTAAAGTTTATTGACAAAATAGAGAGACTTCATGGTAAGATGTATTTTAGGATTATGGAGAATTATTACACTTAAGGGGATGAAGGAATGAAGAAAAAGCGATTGCGATTGTTTACATTTATTATGATGATTGCATTACTAGTTCTATCAGCATGTAACTCAGGAGATACAGGGACATCGGAGAAAGATTCAGATGCTGGTAAAAGTAAAGAAGATTATAAGTTTCTAAGTATTTTAACTGGAGGAACACAAGGGACTTATTATCCACTCGGGGGATCATTCGCAGATTATATTTCAGAAGCGACTGGTATTAAAACAACAGCAGAAGTATCACAAGCATCTGCTGCGAATATGACATCACTTCAAGACGGTGATGCTGACATTGCATTCGTTCAAACAGATATTGCTTACTACGCATCTAAAGGTGAGCTTATGTTTGATGGCGATGTAATTGATAATGTTTCAGCTATTGGTGCATTATACCCTGAAACGGTTCAATTGATTACACTTGAAAAGAACGGTATTAAAACATATGAAGATTTGAAAGGGAAGAAAGTTTCCGTTGGTGCACCAGGTTCTGGAACGTATGCGAACGCGGAACAATTGCTAGAAATACATGGACTAACAATGGATGATATAAAGCCACAAAGTCTAGATTTTGGTGAATCACAAGAAAGTCTACAAGCGGGTCAAATTGATGCTGCATTCATCACAGCTGGTACACCTACGGGAGCGGTTGAAGGCTTGAACGCAGTTGCGTCAGTATTTGTTGTTCCAGTTGAAGATGCAAAAGCAGACGAATTGATCAAAAAGTATCCTTACTACGCTAAAGAAATGATTCCTTCAGGCACATATGGAATGGCAAATGAAACACCAGCAGTTTCCGTTGGGGCGATGCTTGTTATCCAAAATGAAGTTCCTGAAGAATTAGGCTATGAAATTACAAAAGCAATTTACGACAATGCGTCTAAATTGCAACATGCAAAAGGGAAATTGATACAAGCTGAAAAAGGTCTTGATGGAATCGGAATTCCGGTTCACCCAGGTGCACAGAAATACTTTGATGAAGTAATCAAAAAATAAGATGTAATGTTAGCGGGGCGGTGAAGCGTTGTTAAGCTTTAGCCGTCCCATTTTTGAAATTAATCTAATGAATTAGAAACGGAAGGAAGAGGCGAGATGTGTCACAAAAAAGCCGTTCCGTTTATTACTTTTTTCATTTGTTCAGTTGCTATTCTTTTTTTTATCCCAATAAAACCAGCGTTTACGTTTACTGAACATCGTGTGGAAAACCCTGACGTCTATTATGTCCCTTTAAAAAATACTAACAGCTTTCAAATCAGATACGTTCACTCCATTCATTTGACAGATGTCATTGAATTCTATGAAGTGACTGCTGATCGAAAAATACGTCTGTTATCGATGCAGTACGAGGATCTTGCAATTGGTTTGCCTGGCTATGCAGAAGAAGGAGAAACCCTAACTGTGCAGGATGGGGTGTATACGCTTACATATGATGATAATGTTATAGATTCATTTGTCATGCTGGTTGGAGATGTAGATGCAGAATTAGCTTTTCGATACTTAAGAAACGAACTAAATTTAAAGAAACAGTTGATAAGGGGAAAATCGTACACATTTCGTGTTGTGAACCTATCCTTCTATCAAATGCTGAAAGGAGTTCATATGAATGGGGAAAAAAACAAAGCGGAACGATGAGCTAGAGCTGGAAACGCAAACAGAAGAGTTTAAAATGTTGTCAGAAGAAGAACAACTGGAAATACTTCAAAAATATGACCCCGAATCGAATACACGTGATGTTACAGGCATATTTAAGAAAATTGTATTTTTTGGTTTACTAGCGTTTTCCATATTTCAATTATATACAGCAATTGGAACTCCTTTTACGGCGTACATTCAACGTTCAATTCACTTAGGATTTGCATTATCTTTAATTTTCATCCTGTTTCCGGCTAGGAAAAAAAGTAAGAGAGAACGAAATAAGGTACCATTTTACGATATGATTTTGGCGCTTCTGGCTATAGGGGTCGGACTTTATTGGCCGCTTCTAATCGGAGATCTTGTGTTACGTGTTGGTCGTGTATCAATACTTGATATAATCGTTGGGGTCCTAGCCATCCTCTTAACGATGGAGGCCGCGAGACGAGCGGTTGGTATGCCGATTACAATTATTTCGGCTGTGTTTTTAGTCTATGCATTTTTCGGACCATATTTCCCAGGATTCCTTGCACACCGTGGACAAGATCTGAAAAGTGTTGTTCAATTGATGTTTTTCACGACAGATGGAATTTTAGGTACGCCAATTAGTGTATCTTCCACATTCATTTTCGTGTTCCTGTTATTCGGAGCATTCCTTGTCAAAACGGGGGTCGGAGCTTATTTCAACGATCTTGCGGTTGTATTGGCGGGCCGTTTAGTCGGTGGACCGGCTAAGGTTGCCATCTTCTCAAGTGCTTTACAAGGTACAATTTCGGGAAGTTCGGTTGCCAACGTTGTTGGATCGGGTTCGTATACAATTCCGATGATGAAAAAACTTGGTTATAAAAAGGAATTTGCTGGCGGCGTTGAAGCGGCAGCGTCGACGGGCGGGCAAATTATGCCACCGATTATGGGAGCAGCCGCATTCCTTATGGTTGAATTCATAGGCGGCGTTACCTATTGGCAAATTGCAAAAGCCGCAGCGATTCCAGCACTCCTTTATTTCACTGGAGTTTGGATTATGACACACTTTGAAGCGAAGCGTGTCGGTCTAAAAGGAATGACGGAAGACCAAATTCCTGACCGTAAAAAGACATTAAAGAAAATATATTTACTCTTACCGATTATCGGTATTATCGTCTTTTTATTAATTGGTATTCCTACGATGAAAGCAGCATTGTTGGGAATCGTCTTAACGATTATTGTCAGCTCATTCGATAAGTCAACGCGTCTTGGATTTAAAGATATGATTGAAGCATTGGTTGATGGTGCGCGTACAGCGCTTGGTGTCGCGGCAGCGACAGCATGTGCCGGTATTATCGTAGGGGTTGTTGTGAAGACAGGTTTAGGCCTAAGTCTTGCGACTGGATTGATTTCAGCTGCAGGTGGAAACATCTTCCTCACACTGTTCTTTACAATGCTTGCTGCAATTGTTTTGGGCATGGGTTCACCGACAACAGCGAACTATGTCATAACGTCAACAATCGCTGCTCCTGCGATTATCACGCTTCTTATGCTTGATAACCCAGGCGCAACTGTTCCAATTGTTGTGGCTGTGTCCGCACATCTATTTGTATTCTATTTTGGTATTATCGCAGACATCACACCACCTGTTGCCCTTGCAGCATTCGCTGCAGCTGGTATCTCAGGCGGAGATCCTATTAAAACAGGTGTCGTTTCTGCGAAGCTCGCTGTTGCGGCATTTATCATACCGTACATGTTTGTATTCAATCCTGCGATGCTCATGATGGGAGCCTCTGTCCCAGAGATTTTATGGGTCGTTTTCACTGCCATTATTGGGATGATTGCGATTGGTGCAGGAATGATTGGCTTCTGGTATCGAAAATGTAATTGGATTGAGCGCCTGTTCGCTTTAGCGACAGGGATGCTTCTCATATACCCAGAAACTATTACTGACATTATCGGACTGGTTCTGTTCGCGGCAATGGTCGCACTCCAGTGGATGACACGGGAGAAAGAAGACGATAGCAAGGAAGTCACAGTAGCTTAATAGAATATGGAGATCCCTTTGCTATGAGTTTTCATATGCGAAGGGATTTTTAGTTTGGGGAATAGTCGCTTGATCATATCTCGTGGCTGACCGACCATATTATATCTGAACGTATTTAAAATCACCTCACCATTTATTACTCACTGTTCGAATATCTGTAACAATTTTAGAAGAGAGGGGAGGATGAAGTCTTATGAAGTATATAAAAATGAAGGGATGGATATTGTCGTTAGTAGCCTTATTACAATTTGGTGCACTTGTTTGTGTATCATAACAATAAGAGTTGATGATTTAAATTGAATTGAACTAATCGGTACGCCGTATGCATCGACAGCCGCACGTGTAGAGTAGGAAGGGGAATTTGGAGGATAACCTCAAAAGCTTACCTGTCTGTATAAAGAAGGAATTATCGGATTCTATGTCGAATTAATAATAAAGGAGGTAGTTACTGTGGTTGAAATTTCAAATGGTATTGCAAAAAGAGAAATGAAAAGAAAAATGAATCAGTTGTTCGAGGACGAAAAGAATGGTCACCTTCATGTACTATATAAGTATAATGGGATTGAAAATTACATTATACAGGTTTTGAGTTATGTACAAGATGGTATTGCAGCGGGAGATTACGTGATTCTCATTGAGAATTCTCGTCTTTATCCTATTATTCGCAAAGAACTAAGTACACGTTTAACGAAAGATCAAATGGAATTCATACACTATGTAAATAGCCTCGAATTCTATTGGTCAAGTGGCAGTTATCATCCACCTTCAATCGCTGATTACTTCAGTAAGACAATTCAGCCCTATGTCGAAAATAAAATCTCTTTCCGAGCATGGGCACATGTCGAGTGGGCTACAATGGAAGAGCCACTGCATCTTATAAAAGATTTAGAGGTAATAGTAGACGAAGCTGTAAATCTGCTGTCGTTTCCATTAATTTGTGCATACGAAGGAAATAAAATGCCCGACTACCTCAAAACGAGTTTGATGGAAACACATCCTTATGTTCTACTGGAAGATGATTTTATCGTCTCGGAAGAATACCAGTCATCGAATGTAGTAAAATGATATTTATTATTTAACAAACAGGCGCGTTCGTATTAGTTTAACAGCAGGAAATCATTTATTGACGGTTGTTTTTGAACAGAGGGCTTGTAAAATTAAAGGCGACCTATCGTTAATCATTAGACGGGTCATCTTTTTTTATTTAAAAAAATAACCAATAATAACGTGTCATTCGATGACTACTAATAATAAAAAACACAACCCAATAAAGGGTTGTGTTACTCTGTAACCCCTTATGCACAAGGGGTTAACGATATAGTCCCGACTGGAATCAATCCAGTCCTCTCCATGTCGATTTTGTAACCCCTAGATTATCAAGGGGTAGAACGTACTTTATCATACTGTGGACATTTAGTTGGTCGATTTTAGTTAGCCAATAGGCAATCGCTTTTCAAATTCTGATGATTGCCAAATCAAAAACCTTCCTAGTAAAGGGGCGCATCTAGACTTTGCTAGTTAGGTTCCTATTTAACTTTCTTTTTTTCCCTTGTCCTCACTAAATAATATGCATTAATCCAGGAAGCAATTGGTACAATCAGTGCGATACCAATACCCGCACTAAATATTGTAATCATTTCACTACCGAAAATCTTTGAATTTACGATTTCTCCTATAGAATAAGATAAGTCTTTAAACCACAAAAGCAATGCCATATAACCCCCAAAAAAGGCGAAAAACAACGTATTTGTATTTGACCCTAGAATATCCTTTCCAATATTTATCCCAGATTTGAATAAGTCTCTTCTACTAATAGTTGGATGTTGGTTAAATATCTCAAGCATAGGGGAAGTAATCGAAATGGCTACGTCCGTAATAGCTCCGATTGTACTCATAATAATGACTGAAGCTGCAATTTTAACAAAATCCACACCAATATAAAGAGAAAATATGGTCAGTTCATCGATTTCTTCTTCGCCAAACCCTTGAATCATCGTTAATTTCGTCACTTGATTGATAAAAATCAATAAAATGACAATTGTGATGGCAGTAGAAAGGAATGCAGTTTTTGTTTTACTGTTCACTTTATTGATGAAAAAAAGGTTAATACAACTAATGATCGTGCACCCAATAATCGTCAGGATAATTGGGTTTGCATTCGGATCTGCCATGATCAATGTGATAAGAAGGATGACACCAAAGTTTAAGAATAAGGAAATGAAGGACCGTGCTCCTTTTTTTCCGCCAATGACGATCATCAATATAAACAAAATGGCTGCTAGCCACACCAATACATTCATAATTTATGCCTCTTTCGATTCACAAAGAAGATAGAAGTGTATAAACCAATCGGAATTGCCAGTACAATCCCAATGCCACCTGCCAACGCTCGCGCTAATTCCAAAGAAAGGTTCATAGAAAGGGCAAATGACAGTGAAGTGTGGTTTTTTATATATAAAATAAGGACTGGAATGGATCCGCTAATGTACGCAAAGAACAAAATGTTAGTCATGGTACCCATAATGTCTTTTCCAATTTCTAAACCGGATTTCTTCAATGCTTTTGTCGATATATGATTGTCTTTCTCGTAAAGCCCGAAGATAGAGGAAGACATTGTAATGGCGACATCCATCACTGCACCTAAAGAACCGACGAAGAGACCAGCCATGAAAACCATTTCATAAGGGCGTGTCAGAAAGCTCATCTCCTCATATCGTAACCCGCTTCCAGCAGTGATCCATATGACCAGATAAGCAATCAGTAAGGAGAAAAATGTTCCTAAAAGTGTTGCGACAATCGCAGCATATGCTTTTTCGTTAAAACCGTTCACGAGTAACAAAGAGGTGACGGTAAATAAAATAACGGTTATCCCGCATATCCAAAGTAAACTGATAGATGAATTGTTTACATAAACATCTAGTGCAAAAGATAATAAGAGGGCATTGACTGCTAAACTGACGATCGAAAAAAATCCTTGTTTTTTCCCAATTAGAAGCAAAACAAATATAAACACCCACATGATCATAACAATGTATTTATCACGTTTAATATCTTTTATACTTCCGGTTAAATCGCCTGATGCCTTTGTTTGCTCATCAATTGAAACAAATAAATCGTTTCCTACTCGATATGCATGATCATAAGCACCTGAAGTTGAATACTCGTTCGTTATATGGATTTGTTGTCCTTTTTCTTGTCCATTTTTAATCTCGGCGATGATTTGCTGTGTGAACAACTGATCGCGATTGTTATACATATCAACAACTTGAACTGAATCTTCGAGATTGGTCTCGATAATTTTAGCAATTGGTCGATCGTAAAAAGAATAATTGTATTGAACAAACAGTATAGAACCAACAAAACAAACTGCTATAATGCTGTACAAAACAATATTTTTGAGTAGCATTTTTTTAAATTTGTTTATGACAACATTCAAAGAAAAACCTCCGACTAATAGTTAGTATCTATTGCATATAACAACAGTATACGGTCAATTGTATAGTGAGAAATAAAAGTAAAGTGTTATGAAACAAAAAAGTAAATAACGTTAAACTTAAATTTCAACAAAAAAGACTTGCCTGTCTCCCGGAATTTCTCTGCTTTAGTGTGTAGAATCAAATGCAGTGGAGGTCAAAAGGAATGCTAAGGATGTCTGAAGTCAATTGTATCAAATTAATGAGGAATCAAAAATCATTAACTACCAATAAAATCAAAAAACGTTAGGAATTAATTAGAGAACGGCAAAATAAGATACAGACGCAGAACAAATCCCTGCTGAGAATGAAAGAAAAAGTTCAGGGATGCGGCGTATTCAATCACTTGCCAGAAAAGAATCAGGAAAATCATTTACTCGGGATGAAAATGATATTCAATTAGTTAATTGGGTTCCGAAAAAAATGAAGAGACTGTATTCACTAATGAAATAGAACTATTATTGCAATGTATCTTAAGTCAAAGGGGATTAAGTTTTAAGGGTTTGAGGTTAGGTCTATTATTTACTGTTTTACATGCTTAAAAAAGACGCTATTATAGCAAATAATTGGTTGCTTTTAAATCCTGTTGGTGGCTATATTCTAGGAGCGATATTGCTAGGAGAACCTATATAAAAATCTCTATAATTGGAACAATACCGGTTTTATTCGGCCTAAATTTGTCAGAGGATTTTAGTGTAAAACCTTCTACAGCAGTAGTTACACAAGTTGCTAAAATGAGTAGTGAGTAATACAAGATGTAGTCTGAAAAATAGTATTGTACCAACGGTCAGTTTAGTTCAATAATGAATGGATGTTATACTTTAAAGGAATTATAAAAATTCGATGTTCTGTTATTTAATTAAATTCTGAGAATATGTTAGTGAGGTATTCAAAATAATGATGAAAATAGTACCCCCTAAGCCTTTTCTATAAAGGTGGAGAGAAAGCCGTTTTACTATTACATTCTTTTACAAGTAATACGATTGATATGAAAAAGTTAGGAAGGTATTTGCAAAAGAACAATTATTCTTGCTATGCACCATTATACAGTGGACATGATTTAACAGCAGAAGAACTACTCACACATAGACCGTCAGATTGGTGGCAAGATGTACTAAACGGTTACAAGTTGTTGAAGGACAAAGGTTTTGAAAAAATAGCTGTGATTGGTCTTTCTCTTGGTGGTGTGTTTGCATTAAAAGTTGGTCAAGAGTTGGAGATAAATGGTGTTGTGACAATGTCAGTTCCAATACATAGGGAAGCAACTTTTCTACAAAAACGTGTCTTTCATTATGCAAAAGGATACAAACAACTGGAAGGAAAAAATGAAGAACAAATAAATGTAGAAATGAAACGTCTTCAAAATATTTCTATCGATTCATTAGTTGAGTTCCAACAGGTAATTGATATAACGATGGATAAATTAGCACTTTTAACATCACCAATTCGCATATTATATGGTGAATTAGATGAGCCATTGTATAAAGAAAGTGCAGAGGTAATTTTTCAAAGCGTTGCGACGAATCAAAAAACAATGAAGGGGTATCCGAACTCTAAACATTTAATGACATTAGGAACGGATATGAATGACGTGAACAAAGATATACTTACATTTTTAAATGAATTAACTTGGTAATTTTAATGAATCTTCAACTAACAGTAGCTTTACTTCAAGAAGGAGTAAAGCTGTTTCCTTATTCAACTCCCCCCAATTACAAAAAAACAATAAAAAAAAGACCTCCAAGCACAAGGCCTGAACGTCTTTTTTATGGAAAAACCTTTGTTCCTAAAGGTTTTCTTCGGGTTTGGCACCCAATGGTCCCGACCGGGCTCGAACCAGCGACCCCTACCTTGTCGATTTTGTATCCCTTAGTTAAACTGGTTAAGCTGAATTAGTTGAGGTTAAATAAGTTTGATTTAATAAGGTTTTAGTGAACAGGTAAATCAATTCAGTAAAATAAGTTCGGTACAGGAAATTAATTATGCGGACAAATTGCGGACAAGAAAGTAAGCAGGTGGTCTGTATTACTTTTTTGAATAATTATTTATACTACAACAGTTTTCTTATTAGAAAATGTTACTCGTAATCCGGGTAGGGAATGATATTTCACATTACCAAATATGTTTAGACATTACGGGAATGTCGTAACTTAGAAAAACGGATTCACATGCTAATTATGGGCAATTCACTGGGGACGAAAAATCACGGCCAGAAAATATCTTCCCACCTCCGCTATGAATTTCCATGGAGGGTTTTCGACTGCTTCTTGTTGAGGTCAATCTGCATAATTATCCATGTAGACAGGCCTGGCGCTCACCAGAAAGCCCGTTAGTGGATTCAAGCATAAATAAAGTAAGGGGTCATAGAAGGGGAACTGAGGTGTTACAAGGGGTTACCTGTTGGAAACAACTGCCGAGAACCGGTGTTATGTCTACTAAAGATGCATGGCCTATACAAGCTTGTTTAGCGATCGAATTCCTTGTTCAACTAACTGGCAGGTTAGTTAAGTAAATAAATGGTATAATTTTTTTAGAGGGGTTCTTTAGTGAAAAATTATGGCCTACCTAGGTCAGCTTTTTTCCTTCTTGAACTAACGGGCCATTTTATCGAATATTATTTTTTTACAAATTTACTTAGCTAACGATCAGGTTTTGCAATAAAGTGATTAAACGATTTGGAGGTATTTGCATTGATAATATAATATTTATGGGAGCAGGGAATTTGTTAGGGATACTTTCCCTAGTACTGATTGTACTTTGCTTTTATTTCAGTCTGTCCTTCTTTCATTACTTAAAATTAGGCGATGAACGGCTTATTAAACAGTCTAAATTTGCAGCAATCTTATGTCTCGCCCTGAGTTTGTTAATACCTGCAATATTTAATTTTTATGTCAATTATCGAATGATGAAATAATACCCGTTAACATTTAAGATTTTCCATAATCGGGCGCGATTGTTTAATAAGCGTCTCTGTTCTTATTAAAATAACGAATACTTTAGTTGAACAATCGGCTGCCTTTCATGACAGCTTTTCCTATTGAACTAAAGGGGCAGGTTAGTTGAAGAAGATTTTTTTAGTATCAACTATTAAAACCAGATGATAAAATTAGTGAATAGGATTTTAATAAAATTTTTATGGGGGGGCAATAATGATTTTAGATACTCAAAAAATTAAGGAAATAATTAGACATCGTTATCCATTTCTTTTAGTGGATAAGATTTTGGAATTAGAAGAAGGAAAAAGAGCAATTGGTATTAAAAATGTGACTGCAAATGAGGATTTTTTTAACGGGCACTTCCCCAATTACCCAGTTATGCCAGGTGTATTAATTGTGGAGGCATTAGCTCAAGTAAGTGCTGTTGTGATGTTAACTAAAGAAGGAAACCAAGGACGATTAGGGCTATTAGCAGGTATAGATAATTGTCGTTTTAAACAGCAAGTAAAACCCGGAGACCAGCTCCGTCTTGAAGTTGAAATCACTCGATTAAAAGGTCCTATTGGGAAAGGCAAAGGTTTAGCTACTGTTGATGGGAAATTAGTTTGCGAAGTAGAAATAATATTTGCTTTTGGTGATTAAAAGAAAATATTAAAAATGTTACTCAAAATCTCTAACGAAAGGTTGTCTTATGCAGCTAACGGGTGCTTTAGTAAAAAATAGACAGGAAAAAATGAGCTTGGAAATGCTTCTCCAAGCTCATTTTTCTATACGAAATCAACAACCAACTTAAACATAGCCAATAAAAATTAAAATTCTTGTAACGAATAACACTTTAAAGCTATATATAAGTATCCATGCAAAAAAATGGTGGGAAGGAGGGAAAAGGTGGAGGATTTAAATGACATCTACGAATCTTATGCAGACGAAGTCAAACGTTTTCTTATTTGTTTAACGTCAAACGTAGATGTAGCTGAAGAGCTAACCCAAGAAACTTTTTATCAGGCGGTAAAGTCTATTCATCGATATAACGGTGAATGTAAAATGTCTGTATGGTTATGTCAGATTGCAAAACATACATACTATAATTACTTAAAAAAGGAGAGCCATTCTACTCATCTGAGTGTAGAAAACATTGTGCAAATGGGGATGGATATCACATCTCCAGAACAGCAGCCAGATGTTAAGCTTGTCAATCGCAATACACTTATTTCGATACATAAAGAAATACATCTGCTAAATGAACCTTATCGTGAACTATTTTTATTAAGAACATCCATTGATCTCAGCTTTAGAGAGATTGGCGAGATATTTGGTAAAAGTGAAAACTGGGCGAGGGTAACCTATTACCGTGCGAAATTAAAACTATCGGAAAGGATTGATCCATATGAATTGTAATATTATTAAAGATTTATTGCCATCATATATTGATGGTATTTGTAGCGAAGATACTGCAAAACTAGTTGAAGACCATTTAGAGCATTGTGAAGAGTGTAAGGCGTGTGTCAACAGTATGGAACGGCAAATTGCATATGTTCAACAAAATCCAAAAGAAGTTGTGAAAGCTATTGCACCTTTTAAAAAAATCAATAAAAAACGACGTATCCAAGTCATTACAGCTATTGTTATGACCATTTTTATCTTGACGGTAGGTTCTCTAGTTTATCAGAACGTAGGTGTTGTTCATTATTACTTTTCCCCAAAGGTGACCGCAATTGTGGTTGTAGAAGATACTTCGGAAGAGTGGCAAAGCATAAGTTTTAACGACAAAAATTATCTAATATATGATCGTATTTTCTGGAAGAAGATTATCGTAAATGACGCAAATAGTGAAAGTGATGTACTTCTAAGGGTAAAAGATGTAAATGGTAAAGTAGTAGTCGATGAAATTCGGGTAAAACCTGGAACAAACGTGAAATTGGATAGCTTAAAAAAGAACGAAAAATATTTCTTTGAAATAAAAGCATCACAAGGGAGATTTTTCATTAATGCGGTATGAGAATAATGGAGACCTAGATAGTTGCCAGTAGTATTTTATTGCACTAACGGGTGCTTCGTATTATAAGGTTAACCAGTTTTTACTGGTTGACCTTTTTTTAATTGGATTTAATATATCAGTAGCCAGGGTAGGACGTACGGGTGCGTGGGGCATTGATCCCGTCAAGTAAACTGTCCACCCCCTACTTGTAGAAACATGTTTGAGGCTGGTTGGGACGTAGATCTCGTATAACAAGCGAAGCTATGACACTACAAGAAGGATTAGGGGTACTGGCAAGTAGAAATTAGAGGAGGAATAAAAATGAATCCAGTAGTTGGCCTGGATGTGGCAAAAGGAGAAAGCCAAGTTCAGGCATTCTTAGATAAATCAAAACCGTTTGGAAAGAGCTTTTCTGTGAAGCATACCAGAGAGGAATTACATCGCTTTATTGGATTTTTAAAAGAGATAGAAAAGATGACAGGACAAATGCCTATGGTCATTCTAGAATCCACTGGTCATTATCATACCCCGTTGTTCAATTCATGGAGGAACATGATGTTATATATATCTTGCTTAACCCTATAATTTCTTATCAGGCTAAGAAGTCCAGTTTAAGAAAGGTGAAAACGGACGCAATCGATGCGTATCAGTTGTGTGTACTTTATTACAAAGAAGATTTTGAACCTCATAAAAACAGAGGGCTTCAGCTTTTAGACCTTCGAAATCTTTCAAGACAACAGGAGATCGTTACGAATATGTATGTAGAAGCAAAACTTCAGTTTCATACTATTTTAGATCAAGTATTTCCTGAATATCGGAAGGTTTTTGGTGATCTATATTCAAAGGTTTCTTTATTGATGTTAGAGGAATTTCCGACTTCAGAAGCCGTCTTATCAGCTGGGGAAAGTCAAATAGCCGTGCGTGTTGCAGAGTTCTGCCCTAGTCGTTCTGTCCAATGGGCAAGAGAAAAGGCAAAAAAAATAATGGATGCCGCAATGCGAAATCCATTTCAAAAAGTCGTGTATCAAAGTCACTTAATCAATCTTCAAATGTATATTGAGATGCTTTTTCAGTACCAAGGACACCTTTCAATTTTAGAGAATCGTATTGTGACCTTGGCAAATGAGCTAGAAGACTACAAGATTGTCCAATCGATTCCTGGAATAGGAGAAAAAATCGCTGCAACGATTATCTCCGAAATTGGTGAAATCGATCGGTTTAGTCATCCGAAAAAACTGGTTGCCTTTGCAGGAGTAGATCCCAGAGTTTACTCATCAGGAAAGTTCACAGCAACAACCAACCGTATTACTAAAAGAGGTTCAAGCAGACTGCGTCACGCCTTGTATCTAGCAGTATTATGTGGAATAAGAAGTTCAAGGAACAAAAAGCTTAAAGAATTCTATGATAAGAAAAAGTCAGAAGGAAAGCCTGCCAAAGTAGCGATTGTAGCCTGTATTAATAAATTACTTCATTGGATTTATGCATTATTAAACAGAAAAGAATCTTTCCTTGATATAGCTTAATTAACAGTTTTAATAATGAGAGAGAAAATCTTCCAAAAGGTTTTTGGAGGGCTGTTTGGCATGCTCAAAATAGTATAACATAGGGTTAATAATTATTTTAGAGAAAAATATTGACATCCTATTAGCTGGTTTAGTTGAACAATCGGCTGCCTTCACAGGGTGGCTTTTCTTATTGCGTAATGAAGGTAACTACTGCCGTGAACTGGGGTTATGTCAACTTGGTGTCTAAGTGCATACAAGCCTGTTCAGGTTTGATTCCATGAAGCTATTCCAATTTATTATTCAACTAAAGGGGCAGGTTAGTTCAATAAGGAAAAGACTAAATAGTGTGAAGAAATAGATGGAATAGAATGGGGCGAAAAAATGGAAAGGAAGTTTAGTAAGTATTCCATCATTTTAGTTGTCGTTGGAATTTTTGTTGCATATATGGCTTTTCCACCGATTAATATTACTATTTTGGGTTGGTGGGGAATATTCATTGGATTTGGTGTCTATTTAACAGGCATAATACTTGGTATCGTTTCTTTCTTTAAGAAAGAAAAAGGGTTTATGAAGTATATCTCGTTACTTTCCATTTCATTAGGTGTTTTATTTATTGCATTTCTCTATGCAATCGTCGGTAGAATTTAACGAAATTAATTTTATGACATAATTATACTAACGAAGCAGATTACTTCAATAAAGATCTTACGTTTTTATGGAGAATTTATAAGGGAAAGAGGGGAATTTGTGAACAAATTTTTAAAAGTTACACTTATTGTTGTCGGAGTGATTATATTAGGAATAGCTATACTTGTATTTTCTTTTCTTCAGAGTATGAAGCCAGATAAAGAAAAGGAAGAAAAGGTAAAAATCCAAGCGGAGGAATATTTAGAAGATAAATTTAATGATAACTTCGAGATATATGACATTTTGCATGGTTCTATGGAGCACTTTAATTTTGAATACGGTGCCAAGGTACGGGATAAGAAAAATAATATAACGTTTTATGTTTACTATAGCGAAGCTAAAGATAAAATGGTTGACACTTACACCGCTAATAAATGGGCAGGTGATTTAGAAAATGAAATACGCCCTTATATTAAAGGGAATTTCGGAGAAATCACTGACTTTGACGTCATTTATGATGACACAATAGGAGAAGAATTGGGTATTGAATCTGCTAATCCAGGGAGTTATAAAGATTTTAACGTTGCACCTATTATTCGTTTTAATATTCCCCGAAAAAAGAGAGAGGAAGATGAAAAACTCTTTAATGAGTTCATATCTTTTTTGAAAAGTGAAGACAAACTGGAACAGGGTACTGTTATTGTCGGTTATGTCGCTGAAAATGGTGTATGGCTGGAGGATGATGAGTGGAGTAGAGAATTTTAATAAGTAGTTGATTGAGATTACTCAACTAACGCTTGCTTTAGTTAAAGATCATGGGGGTGCTTGGGCAGCTCTTTTATCTTATTCAACTAAAAGGGCAGGTTAGTGAAAGAAGGTTATAAAGAAATAATTAATTGGGGGTAGAGATAAATGTTATGGGGAACTATTTTACTTTGGATTGTTGGATTATTAATTTTGTACGTAGTAATCTTTGCAGCAGTAAAGGATGGGATTGATAGGTCAGAGGTTGGTCAGTTAATAAAAACGAAGTATGGGGTTAGTGCTGAAATTGTTTCGGTTAGTGATGATGAGATTGAAAAGGAATTGGAAGACGAATTTAATAAAAAATAGTGGATGATAAATAGGTTTGAAAAAAGTAATTCAGTAAAACTAGTTGAACTAACGGGGCAGTTTAGTTGAAGAAGTGCTTGTAAAATCCTGATGTTAATCTAAGGATTTATCTGTTGAAGTTTGTTTTTTTGAGGGACATAAAATAGTGGAAATCTCATTTATAAATGTAAGCGAGGACTATGAAGAGGAAGTAAATTTAGGTATTAAAGCAAAGGAAATGCCTATAAGTATTTTCGAAATAAAGTGCGAGGACATTGAGCAGTACCATTACATTTTTAGAGGTGTAATATCCATTCTCGCTGATTATTCAACTAGGCTAATTACAATCATATCGGAACCTGTTCCATTAAAAATCCCCTTTGATTATAAGCAGACTGTTTTAAAAGGAAAAAAGATGATTCAAACTGACTTCATAGATTCCTCAGCAATTGGTTTTCTTGAAGTTTATTTTTCAGAAAGTGAGTATCGAAATTCTGATGATTTTCTTTGCATAGGTGAAGTCCAGTCATGGGAAGTAAAACCTAGACCTGAATTTACCCCACTATCTTTTATAGATTTAAAAGGATTATTTGCCTTTTCTGAAGACCTAAAAATAATTCAGTGTGTAGTATTTGAAGCAGGATTTCAAACTGGGTTTTTAGCGAAATTGAAAGATATCAAGTCCTAATACTTATTCAACTAACAGGTGCGTTAGTTGAGCATGAAGGCCGATCCTTTTATCGGCTTTTTTTACACCATAGCAGTGTCATAACCTTTAGGTTCTGACACTCTAAATTGATGGTACAAGAGAATGGGTTCCTAGGGTGTCATTTATTAGGATCATAAATATAGAAGCCGTTGAATTGGCAAGAGTGTATATTGTTTAATGCGAGCATTCTAGAAAGGATGCTCTTTTGAATTACCTGGATTGATTTTTAAAATCATGCCACAGATTATAAATCTGCTTTTATCGTATAAATTGTATTCCTCGAAATGCCAACTTCACGATGTATATCTACGATGTTCTTACTTTCAGAAAGTAGTTGGACAACCCGTTCATAAATAACTTTATCTTTTCCAGTAGCAGCTGTATGATATCTTTTCTTACCCTCCCCCGATACTTCCCTTGTTGCTTAGCGATCGCAATTCCTTCTTGTTGTGCAGTGCGGATTCGTTGGCGATCATCATCCACCATACATGAGAGTAGCGTAAAGACGATATCTGAAAACGGAAAAAGACAGAGTTAGAAGATTATTAACTTCAATTACCCATGTTCAAAATAGTCTCTTAAGAGAAAGAATACTTCAGGAGTTATAGGTAGAGAAGGAACTTACCAAAGGGTTTCTTCTTTTCTTTTAGTAACAGATAAAAGTAATAATAATTTCAAATAAATTATTCGTGAATGAATGAGTACCCTATAAAAATTACATACCTAGCTTTCTACCTTGTTTATTTCACTCCGAGTGAGTTGTTCGAAAGCCTTGTATTTCCTCGTCATTTCCCGCTTAAAATCGGTCTCTTTTGCGGTGGCCGCCTTCAGCGTACTTCATAAATGATAAAGAATCTCCTCATTTTCATTATCGATACTTGCCTTTGTCGGTTAAGCTTAGCAAATCGTGGATATTAAAATCGTGTAAGCAAAATAACAACAAGAATCATTTTGCCTTGGAAAATTTATATATATTTTTTGAAAAGTTGTAACGGAATTTGCGGTCAAGGTATTAATACTAAGAACAGTGAGAGTGAGGGCCGTCATGAATAAGCTTGAAGATGAATATGAAGAGATCCAACCGAAAATATATGCGTTTTTTTATGCCAAGACAGGAAATCGGGCGACCTCTCAGGATCTCTGTCACGATACCTTTTATGAAGCGTGTAAAAATATTGCATCTTTTAATGGCCATTCCACCTTGTCGACGTGGATGTTCTCAATTGCCAACAACTTATTAAAAAAGTATTACCGCAAAAATAAATATCAACAGAGCTTAATGGAAAAGCTCGCAATAATTCCGGAAGCTGAAATACAGTCAATAGAAGAGTTAACGGAAGTCAATGAAGATACAAAAATGCTGTTGCACCATATCTCGAAAATGGAGGATGCTGCGAGGGAAATTGTATTACTGCGCATATACGGCGAGCTGAGTTTTGCAGAAATCGGCGTGTTGATCGGTAAATCGGAAAACTACGCACGCGTAACTTTTCACCGGTTGAAATTAAGAATTCAAAAAGCGATGGAGGTGACTTTATGAATAAAGAATGTGCCATTGTACAAGATTTATTGCCTTTATATGAAGAAGAGTTATTGCAGGAGGAAACCAAACGATTTGTTGAAGAGCATCTGCAAAGCTGCCCAAAATGCCGCCATATCGCAGAACAGTCACAAATTCCGCTGCCTGTACAAGTAAAGCCGGGGAGTTCTTCTAAAAAAATGATCCGGAAAATAACCGTGCGTTTGACAACGATACAGATTTTCTTTGTGGCCATTGCCTTTATATTAGCAATGAGCACCACCATTATGAATGACAACAAGACCTTTATCCTGACCTATGCCATTTTAGGGGCCGTCACCTACCTGTTTTATCGTTCGGTCCTCGTTGCTGTATTGCTCGCTGGTGTACCGAACTTCATTTGGAATTGCCTGCTATATATGACAGATTGGTTCGGGGAATTTTATGCTGAAAGTTTTTCTGAAGCTCTTCAATTATCGTTGTTTTCCTTAATTGTCCACCTGCTGTTTACATTTATCGGAATTGTCATCGGCTTTTGCATTCTTAAAATAATGGAGGAAAATTAATCATGAAAAAGAAAATAATATACAGTGTAATTGCAATTTTATTAATTGCCGCCGTCGTGTTCGCTTACATACAAATGAGCGGAAATCCAATTGAGAAAAACAGGGCAAAAGAGAGCCTGGAAGCGTTTTTAGAACAAACTTATCCGGACATGGACTATGAGATCAAGCGGTCGGCAGAGTATGGATGGATCGATGGCACTTTTCGTTTTAAAGTAGTGGAAAAGGAACCGATAGGAGTTGAAACCACCTATATGTTCGATGTCTCCGCTTTCGAACCGTACGAAATTCTTGGCGATACAATCCACGTATCCAAAATCGACAAAGCGGCCTCAAAAAAATTAAATGCAGAGGCGGAGCAATATATTCTAGCGCTTCTACAGAAAAGAGTTCCAGAAATCAATGGAGTGTCCACAGATGTAGAAGTATACAGCAACGAAGTCGCGGAATGGACGCCCCAGCTGAAAACACCAAAGCCCATGCTCATTATGACGGAAATTGAAAAAGGCGACTTGACCAAAGAGCAAATGCTGCAGCAGAGCAAGGCGATCCAACAGCAGCTGAACGGCGAATCCATTGATTATTATATGGCTGAAGTCGGATACCACAGCATTGTAGACGGGGAAGAAATTTATGATTATGTGAGTTTTACGCCAAAACAAGAACTGACGATAGATGATGTGAATTAAAAATGAAGATACTTTATACAGTTTTATTTTGAATAGTTGAGAAAGAAAGATTTTCCGCTTCGGAGCAAAACCAATAAAAAAGAGCCTTTGAGGATCTTGAATAAAAATATACCAGCAAGGTTGTATGCTACATCACTTTGGTAGACATTACACCCGATATTTCCCACTTATCTATGAAACTCTTCTCGTTTCCATTCGTATATGTATCATTAAGAAAAAATAGAAAAGAGGGAATATTAATGAAATCCATTACGAAAAAACGTACAAAAGCGATTCTGATTGACCTTGCAATTTCAAAGGCTGTAACAGCATGTGTTGAGTATTTCTTGCGGAAAAAGGTGAAAAATGAAGCTTTTCATGCTCTAGTGACACCAACTCTCGTCGTCATGTGGTCATTGGAATATGCACAGCTGCGTAAATATGGTCAGACAATCGGTTATAAAACAATGGGACTAACCCTAGAAAATCAAGATGGCTCAGAACTAACATCTAATCAAATCATTAAACGGTTGGCTTATCGAGATACTTTGAGTACGCTTGATTACTTAAAAAATCGGCAAGCGTTTGAAGTACAAGATGGGGCAATTCTTCCTCATGACCAGGTTTCGGGTACGGTTGTTAGAGAGGTTTAACATGAAGTAAAAGGATGGTTTACAAGAGCAGGGCACCTAAGGAATTTCAATTCACATCGAAATCCCGATTGTTAAACTAAAGCACCCATTATTTTGAGCGAGATTATTCAGAACACTTTATGTTCATACCCAATTATTAATGTTACGATAAATTATGGAAATATATTTAGGAGGATTATCATGAGAAAAGTATTATCTATTTTGTTGACATTCGTATTATTGCTTTCACTAGCTCCGCAGACAAAGGCTAACAATGTTGGTTTTAAAGACGTGCCTAAAAGCCATCCGAATTACACAGAAATTATGTATCTACTGGAAAAGGGGGTTATTGAGCCTGCTGAAAAGTTTGGAGTTAATCAAAAAGTCACACGAGAAGAAGTTGCAATAACGGTTGCTAAGGCAATTGGACTTGATGGAAAGAAAACCAAAACGAAGTTTAAAGACGTACCGGAGAGTAGGCATTCTTCGGGTTATATTAATTCAGCAGTCAGGGCTGGAATTATTAATGGATATCCAGACGGTACATTTAAACCGACACAACAAGTAACAAGAGGTCATATGGCAGCCTTTATAGCAAATGCCTTTAAATTGACCAATCAAGCAGATATAAAATTTAAAGATGTTCCTAAAGGATTAACTTCATATGTTGCTGTCAGGAAGTTAGCAGCAGCCAATATAACCTCGGGCTATCCGGATGGTACATTTAAACCGAATGAGGGTCTATCTAGAGCACATATATCTGCATTTCTTGCGAGAGCGATGAATCCGGCTTTTCGCCGTGCTTCAGAGTCGTACTATGGTGAGTGGATTATTAATCAAGTTCAAGCTTATGGAGTAGGTACTTATAGTAGTGAGGATGCTGAAAGTTTATTAGGGAAAAGTTTAACTTTTACAGCTAATAAAGCAAGTTGTTTTGGAGATAAACCTTCAGATATAGTAAAGGTGGCTACCAATCCTATTTACACCGAAACGATTATTCCAGCAAGTGATTTCGTAGAAAAACATCGTATCCCTTTTGATCTTTTAGGTCTTAAAGCACCTATTACAGAAATTAATGTTTCGGATTCAAAAGGCCATGTTTCTACATTCTTCATAAAAGATGATAATACATTAATTATATCCGGTGGTGGCACATATTTTGAGCTTATTAGGAAAGTCTCAAAGAATAAGTAGGTAATGTGGTAGATTCTAAGAACAAAACAATTACAATAAATTAGGTAGAACTGTTTTTCTCAACAGATGAAAAGAGACTCAATGAGATAGGCATGAAAAGTGAAGATTTAACAACAGGTTTTTATATTTATAACGAAGATGAAATTGTGAAATTCTAGCTTATGATGATGCTATGCCTATGACACACTGCGAAGCAGTCGGAATCATGGCAATTTGGAATGAAGAGTTATGTGCAGAGTGTATGTGGCAACACAAGAGTTGTTGGTGGGTTTAATTAAAAATAGCTCGGTTCCTATTTTAGTGGAACCGAGCCTATTTTACTCATTAATCTTTTACTGTTGCTTATTTACTAATGGAAAGGATTGAGAATCTTCCTGAAGCTGCGGACAAATGGCGGACATTAGGTGTAAAAATCCAAAGAAAAAAAGACCTCCAAGCACAAGGCCTGAACGTCTTTTTTATGGAAAAACCTTTGTTCCTAAAGGTTTTCTTCGGGTTTGGCACCCAATGGTCCCGACTGGGCTCGAACCAGCGACCCCTACCTTGTCGAGGTAGTGCTCTCCCAGCTGAGCTACGGAACCGGGAATTAAATTGTGTTTCTGCTTACTGCACATTTATTATTATAGCGGGTCTGTAATAGAAGTCAACACCTTTAGGAAAAGTTTTTTAAAAAAGAGTATAATAGACACTAGAATGCTGTAAAAAAAGGGGGTGTTTCTTATCGACGTTCAATTTTCATTGCCTTATGTCTATGATTTCGATCGGGCAATTATTCGGTTGGCAGGGGACCCGGTGAATTCTGTGGATTTGCAAAGCCGCATAGTGCGCATTCCTATGGAAGAGGGAAATAATATCATGTTGCAAAGTACAGGCACGAAACAACTACCTGCATTTATAGTGGGAAATGCAATTGATGATAGTCAAATTGAAACGGTTAAATCAATCTTTCATTTTGATAAACCGTTGGATGCAATCGGGTTACATTTTGCGGGAACAGATCTTAGGCCGCTATTTCTTGAGTATGAAGGAACCCCGCTTGTTAAAAGTTTTTCATTATATGGAACACTAATGAAAAGCATCATTCACCAGCAGCTCAATTTGTCGTTCTCACATACGTTGACGCAACGTTTTGTAGAATCATTTGGGGAGATGGTCGATGACGTCTGGCGTTATCCATCCCCTGAGCGTATTGCGTCGCTTGACGTCTCAGTACTTCGAGACCTGCAGTTTAGCACGCGTAAGGCTGAATATGTCATTGGCTTGTCGCAATCGATTGCAGAGGGGACGCTTGACCTTGAGCAGTTCAGGAAAATGGATGACGATGAAGTAACTTCAAAACTTGTTGCTTACCGTGGTGTAGGACCTTGGACTGCACAAGGTTTCCTAATGTCTGGGCTCGGACGTCCAAATTTATTCCCACTGGCGGATATTGGTTTGCAAAACGCATTGAAGCAGGTGTGGAAGATGGATCGTAAGCCCACGCAAGATGAAATGCTTGCCCGTTTTCCAGAGTGGTCACCGTACTTAAGTTATGCAGCACATTATCTGTGGCACAGTATTGAGTGACATATATGGAAACTAAACAACGCTTGCCTAGAACTGCACAACATAAGCCTAAAACTAAACAACACACACTCAAAAGATCAACTCACCATTCGTACACATAAAAAAACAGCTTTCCCATTTTAAATACATGGAAAGGCTGTTTTTATGGTCCGTTGGAAATTGGTATCGTTGACAAGTTAGTTACAATAATTATCAGTGTGTAGGCACCTGTAGTTGCTTCTCTTCATCAAAATAAAGGAAATTTTCTTCTTCAAGTTCTACAAGACGTTCTTTATTAATCCCCAATGAAAGATTTCCTTCAAAGATCGTTTCCCACCAAGTATCAGTTGTTGTCATGTCCATTTCCTCCTTTAAATTCTTTGTTATTTGAACATTCTATTCCCTTCAATGCTATAATACAAAACGTCAAAGGGTGAAAAGGAATCGTTAGACCTATCCTTTTCCCTTTCATACAATTATTCGTGAAAAGGGGTTATTTCTATGAAGAAAACTACATTTGCCCTCGTTGGTACAGGTATTGTTGGCGAGCGAATCATCAATCAATTACGCAATAACGAATCTGCAACAATTATTGCCTTGTTTGATGAAAATGATGAACGACTTTCTGAAATGGCGGATACATACGGATTATTTGCGGCATCCTCTTATGAGGAGGTTTTGGCGATGAAACCTGACTGGATCTATATTGGAACTCCACCCGTATCGCATGCTGCGCTGAGTACGGCAGCGATTTCAAAAGGCTTGAATGTGCTTTGTGAAAAACCACTTGCACACGATGTGACAGATGGATTAGTTATGGCTTCGGCTGCAGAGAACAGTAAAATTCAAACGGCAATGCATTTTCCGCTCATGTATAGTTCGTCCGTTCGTCATATGATGAAACTTGTTAATGAAGGTGAAATTGGTCAAATCATTCGAATTGAACTACAAACTTATTTCCCGCATTGGCCACGTTTATGGCAACAAAATCCGTGGATCGCTTCGCGAAAACAAGGCGGCTTTACACGAGAAGTATTCCCGCATTACCTTCAACTTATGTACAGGATGTTTGGTCAACTTGCGATTACTTCCCACCAAACCGTTTATCCTGAAGATGAAACGCTTGCGGAAACGAGTGTCCTTACAATCGGAAAAACCGCGGATGACATTCCGGTCTTCTTGAATGGTGTTTCGGGAATCGGTCAACAAGAAGAACTGTCCTATACAGTATATGGAGATGAAGGTGTTCTGAAACTGCGCAATTGGTCGGAACTTAGCATGGCACAAAAAGACAGTCCTTTTGAGATATTGACTTCCTTCGATACAGTGAAAACGCTTACGGATGAGTGCATTGCGGCAGCTAACGGTGAAACTGCGCTACTTGTGTCATTTGATGAAGGACTTGAAATACAAAAATTGATTGATCACCTTTTGACCTGATAATGGAATAAAGTGCTAACTTTTGCATCCCGCAACAATTCTAACTATGATTGAAGGTATAAAGGGATGGAGGGAATAAGTTGAACTTTACTGCACAAGACGTGGAATCGATGATTGCTTCCCAACACGCATATTATTTTTCAGGCCAAACAAGGAGTTTTGCATTCCGTAAAGAAATGCTTTTGACATTGAAAGACGCAATTGTTGCGAATGAAGCTGAAATTACGGAAGCGTTACATAAAGATCTGCGTAAAAGTCCTTTCGAGTCTTATGTGACGGAAATCGGTTTCGTCCTTTCAAGCATTTCTTACATGATTAAGCATCTTGAAGGCTGGATGGAGGATGAGACGGTGAAGACACCTGTTCATCTACAACCTGCGAAAAGTTTCATTGTTCGTGAACCATACGGATCCGTATTAATCATTGGTCCATTTAACTATCCGTTTCAACTTGTGATGGAACCGCTTGTTGGAGCGATTGCAGGTGGAAATTGCGCAATTGTCAAACCGTCCGAGGTAGCTGCCCACACGGCACATATTATTAAAAAAATAGTGAAAGAAACATTCTCGCCAGACTATATCCGAGTCGTAGAAGGGGAGCGTGAAGAAACTTCCGCACTCATCCACGCTTCCTTCGATTATATATTTTTCACAGGCAGTGTAGCAGTTGGGAAAGTTATTATGAAGGCAGCAGCTGAACGGCTGACACCAATTACGCTTGAACTTGGCGGGAAAAGTCCTGCCCTTGTAGACCAGTCTGCCAATATTAAAAAAGCAGCTGAACGCATTGTCTGGGGGAAATTTGTTAATACAGGACAGACATGTGTCGCGCCGGATTATATACTTGTTCATGATTCTGTCAAAGAGAAACTTGTCAAAGAAATGCTTACTGCAATCCGTAAATTTTACGGGAAAGATGTTTCAAAAAGTCCGGACTACGGTAGAATTATCAGTGACAAACATTTCAATCGTCTAGTTGACATCATCAATAAAGACTGTGCACATGTGATAAGTGGTGGTGGTTCTGACCGCTCAGATTTATTCATTGAACCGACAGTGCTTGATACTATTTCATGGAATAGTGCTTCAATGGAAGAGGAGATATTCGGTCCAATCCTACCGGTTATGACGTATGAGAATCTCGGTGAAGCGATTCAAAGTATTCGTAAATTGCCAAAACCGCTCGCGGCGTATATGTTTACTGAAAACGGGCAAGCCGCGGATTATTTCATTGAAAACGTGCAGTTTGGCGGGGGATGTATTAACGATACAATTGCGCATGTTGGTAACGTTAATTTACCGTTTGGCGGAGTCGGTTCATCAGGTATGAGTGCATACCATGGAAAAGCAAGTTTCGATACGTTCACACATGCAAAATCCATGATGAAAAAAAGTACGTCCATTCCAATGACACTTGCATTTCCGCCATACGGCAATAAATTAAAAATAGTAAAACCGCTCATCCGTTAATGGGTGGCGGTTTTCTTTTCGTTTAAACTAGTGGAAGTATAATCGTTGTTTCGGTTCCATGATTTATTTTGCTGGTCACGGTTATCGTTCCGCCTTGATCGACGATGATTTTTTTTGTAATTAGCATGCCAAGGCCGGTACCTTCTGCTTTAGTCGTGTAAAATGGTTCAAATAGATTATCAATTGTTTCGGTATTCATCCCGGGACCGTTATCGCGGATGAAGATAGTAACTCTTTCGTCTTGGAATTTGACAACGATAGTGATTATGCCGTTTTTTACAAGCGCTTCACACGAATTTTTAAATAAGTTAATGAAGACTTGTTTCATACCATCTTCATTACCTCTAATGATTGCATTATTTTTAGGAATCTGAACATCGCAAAAAATTGACCGATTACTAAATTCCGTTTCGAATATCGATACTACATCTAAAAGTGACTTTTCAATGTAGAAATCAGTGAATTTTTTTAAATTCGGTTTTGATAGGACGAGAAACTCGCTGACTATCAAATCAATACGGTTTATTTCTGTATACATAATTTCGGTGTATGCGCGATATGGATTAGCGGGATCGTTGTTCATCATCTGTACGAATCCTGAAATGGATGTCATAGGATTACGTACTTCGTGGGCGACACTTGCTGCAATCTCACCGATTACTTTTAGTTTTTCTGTATCGATTTTTAGTTGTTCAGCTTGTAGCTTAAGTGTAATGTCGCGTGCAATGAATGACGTGGCGACTAACTTTTTTTCAGAATCGTAGATAGGGGCTAATGTCAGTTCAGCATCAAACACGGTACCATCTTTCCTCATC
Source organism: Sporosarcina sp. FSL K6-1540 (assembly GCF_038620285.1). Lineage (NCBI taxonomy): Bacteria > Bacillati > Bacillota > Bacilli > Caryophanales > Caryophanaceae > Sporosarcina > Sporosarcina sp. FSL K6-1540. Next base: position 408,148 of record NZ_CP152018.1, on the reverse strand, counting down.
TCTTTGGTTAGCAGAAAATGATAACTTTCCCCGTTCAATAATTTTTTTGTCCTCTCTGCAATCGTTGCATCCTCGGACAAAGGGAAGAGTCGTGGCGAACGTCCCATGCATTCCTCGCGCTTCCAGCCGTATGTTTTTTCAAATGCGGGATTCATTGCGACAATGTTCTGATCTAAGTCGAACACAACAATTGCGTCTTCCGTATGTTCAAAAAAGAGATCGAGATAGCTTTCTCTGGATGTAAGTAAAACATCCAACTTCTTGTTTTCCTTGAAGATATTGTTCCATTCCGGTGTGATTCTGAAAGTGTACAGTACGCAAAGGAACACCGCCAAGCTGAAAATGAAAGCTATATTGGGGAGTAATTGAGTTTCATCCACTGATTTATAAATTGGACTGAATAAGTAAAATAAAACAAACACTTCTATACCCGTGATGGCCATAATCAGTATGTTTAACCAAGTGATATTGTAGATTGCCACTAAGGCGATAGGGAAGATAAGATAAAATAAGTGTACTAAATCAGGATTTACTAAGTTTGAAATAAGTATATATAAAAAGTACCCAATTATTAGGGGAATTCGAAAAGTAAGAGAATTCATCCCCGATTTATAAAGGACAAACAGTACAGTAACGATGAACAATCCGATAAAGCCTGAAATCATTGCGCTATGAAAATCTAAAAGAAGTGACGTGAAAATATGTACGGTGACGCTAGAGGCAAAAAAAAGTATAATAAACATATTGCGTGAATGGACGATTGTCGAATCTTTCATTGGGCACCTCACAACATTACTTTATACTTATCATACATGATTCGACATTGGGATTGAATTACATATTTCGACGCGAGAGAGAGGAGAAATAGAAATGACTACAACATTTGATGAAAAACGTATTGTTAAACTGCTAAAAAGGCTTGTAGAAACACCAAGTCCGTCAGGTTATACGGAAAAAGTGATGAAGTTAATAGCAAAGGAACTTGACGAAATTGGGGTAACACATAAGAAAACAAACAAAGGGGCAATCATTGCAACGATTGAAGGAGTGGATTCAACGCGACATCGTCTGCTTACAGCGCATACCGATACACTTGGGGCGATGGTGAAAGAAGTGAAAAGCAATGGTCGCCTGAAGTTGACAATGATTGGTGGTTTCAATTGGAACGCGGTTGAAGGAGAATACTGCCTCATTCATACGGCGTCAGGGAAAGAAGTCCGAGGAACAATTCTTATGCATCAGACTACAGTTCATGTTTATAAAAACGCAGGGACTGCAGAACGAAGCGTGGAAAATATCGAAGTGCGTATTGACGAGAAAGTAACTGATGCAGCTGGAACACGTGCACTAGGTATTGAAGTGGGCGATTTTGTATCATTTGATCCTCGTTTTGAAGCGACGGACAGCGGTTTCATTAAGTCACGTCATCTTGATGATAAAGCGAGTACTGCGCTGTTGCTTGAACTGATTCGTTCATTGAAAGAAGAAGGAGTCAAACTTCCGCATACGACGCATTTCTATATTTCTAACAATGAAGAAATCGGTTATGGTGGTAACTCTAATATTCCAGTTGAGACTGTTGAGTATATCGCGGTCGATATGGGAGCGATTGGTGACGGGCAAACTTCGGACGAATATACAGTGTCGATTTGTGCCAAAGATTCAAGCGGGCCATATCATTATGCGTTGACACAACATTTGACGGGCCTTTGCAAAGAAGGGTACATTCCGTTCAAACTTGATATTTACCCGTTTTACGGTTCAGATGCATCTGCTGCAATTCGAGCGGGCTTTGACGTGAAACATGCATTGTTTGGTCCAGGCATCGAATCATCGCATGCATTGGAACGGACACATATCGATTCGCTAAAAGCATCAGCACAGCTGCTTCGTGCATATGTAACTTCAGCAATGATGGACTGAACGGAGGGGTTTAATGGAAACGGAAAAGTTACTTTCAATGTTACCTGTCAAACGGGTAGCAGGAGCGGTTCCGCCGACTGTGACGGATATCGCGATTGATTCGCGCGCGGTCAATGCAGGAGGAATTTTCGTCTGTATCGAAGGATTTACGGTAGATGGCCATAATTACGTTGGGAAAGCCGTGGACAATGGAGCAAGGGTGATTGTTGCTTCGAAGCAAGTCGATGTCGATTTGGAAAAAGTCGCGGTGGTAATGGTTGAAAATACGTCACGGGCTATCAGCTTGTTGGCGTCCCGTTTTTACGATTATCCATCGAAGCGGATGACGATGATTGGGGTAACGGGTACGAACGGCAAGACGAGTGTCAGTGGCATCATCCAAGCGATTCTTCAGCGGGCGGGTGAGAAATCCGCCGTTACTGGAACAATCGGTTTCGATTTGGATGGAACCCTTTATGAGACTGAGAACACGACGGCTGATGTATTGACGACACAAGGGATGATTGCCCGTGCAGCGGATGAAGGATGTACAACAATGACGATGGAAGTATCGTCACATGGTCTAGTGGAAGGTCGTTTGGCTGGTACGGAATTTGACATCGCTGTTTTTACAAATCTAACGCATGATCATCTCGATTACCATGGGACAATGGACAATTATGGTCAGGCGAAAGGATTGTTGTTTTCTCAGCTAGGACAAGACTTGGAAAAGCGTAAATTTGCCGTTGTCAATGCAGACGATGAATGGAGCAACAAGCTACTGGAAATGACTTCTTATCCAGTTTTGACATACGGTATCCAAAATGAAGCCGTTTTTCGTGGATCGGATATTGAGCTACGGGCAAATGGTACGACATTCAGGCTTACTGCGCCCGATGGTGAATTCCGAGTTGACATGAGCCTCATTGGTGAATTTAGTGTCTATAATGCGCTCGCGGTCATCGCTACTTTGTATGCCAAAGGAATGATGACTGAAGATGTTATTAACTATCTAGGGAAGATTTCAGCCGTCAAAGGGCGTATGGAACAAGTACCGACAGAATTGCCGATTACAATGTATGTCGATTATGCGCATTCACCTGATGCCATTGAAAAAGCGATTGATGCAGTTCTTCCTTATAAGAAGGAAGGAAGTCGTCTAATATTCGTCATTGGTACGGGTGGCAACCGTGATCGGATAAAACGTCCGATTATGGCAGATAAAGCATCCGTCGCAGATTATGTAATCTTAACGACGGACGATCCGCGGGACGAGCCATATGAATCGATACTTGCAGAGTTGGAAGCGGGAATGAAGCATAATCAGTATGCATGTATTGGTGACCGGCCGGAAGCAGTGCGCCATGCGATAGCGGTTGCAGAGCGTGATGACATTATCATTTTCGCTGGTAAAGGGCATGAGGATTATCAAATTATCGGCTCTACGAAATACCCACACTCAGACGCGGAGATTGCGCTGGTAGAGGCAGAGAAGAAATTTGGTACAGGATTAGTTGGAAAATGAGTAGAGAGAGTTGTCCTGATTTTGGGATAGCTCTTTTTTTTGTGGAATGGATGACATCGTGGTTTTGCTGTTGTTGAAGAGTTTTGGGAATCTGACGTTCAGTTTTACCTGTGCTTCACTAATTCCGATAAAAAATTGTTGAAATCATCCTCCAATGTGTCTATGCTAAGGAAAGCAGAGCAGAAGGAGACAATATACAATGGACAAACCAATACATGAAGAAATTGCATCCCGCCGGACGTTTGCAATTATTTCTCACCCGGATGCCGGGAAAACGACAATCACAGAAAAACTACTCTATTTCGGTGGTGCAATCCGCGATGCCGGAACAGTAAAAGGTAAGAAATCAGGGAAATTCGCAACTTCTGACTGGATGGAAATTGAGAAGCAACGTGGAATTTCGGTAACATCATCCGTCATGCAATTCGATTACGATGGTAAGCGCGTTAACATCTTGGATACACCGGGACACGAAGATTTCAGTGAAGACACATATCGTACACTTATGGCCGTCGATGCGGCTGTCATGATGGTCGATTCAGCAAAAGGAATCGAGCCACAGACGATTAAATTATTCAAAGTATGCCGTATGCGTGGGATTCCAATCTTCACGTTCATTAATAAAATGGACCGTCAAGGGAAAGAACCGCTTGAACTGATGGAAGAATTGGAAGAAGTGCTTGGTATCCAGTCTTACGCGATGAACTGGCCAATTGGAATGGGTAAAGAGTTCCTTGGTATTTACGATCGTTTTAACAACCGTGTTGAACAGGTACGGGTCGACGATGACAAGCGTTTTCTTGCGATCAATGAAGACGGAGGGCTTGCAGAACCACATCCAATGATGGAAACATCATATTATAAGCAAGCACTTGAAGACGTTCTACTTCTTAACGAAGCAGGCAATGATTTTGATGAAGAGAAAATAGCAATAGGTGAACTGACACCTGTATTTTTCGGCAGTGCATTGACAAACTTTGGTGTGCAGACATTTTTGGAAACGTTTTTACAGTTTTCACCACCACCACAACCACGAATAACAAAAGATAAAACAGAAATCGATCCGTATTCGGAAGAGTTTTCAGGTTTTATCTTCAAAATTCAAGCGAATATGAATCCGATGCACCGTGATAGAATCGCATTCGTTCGTATTGTTTCAGGTGCATTCGAACGTGGAATGACTGTAACGGTTCCGCGTATTTCCAGGACATTCAAACTGACACAGACAACGCAGTTCCTTGCGGATGATCGTGAAATAGTGGAGGAAGCGGTAGCTGGTGATATTATTGGACTTCACGATACAGGTAACTACCAAATCGGGGATACAGTAATCGGTGGTAAATCAAACTTCCTATTCGATGCGTTACCACAGTTTACACCGGAACTCTTTGTTCGGGTAACAGCGAAAAACGTTATGAAGTCTAAACATTTCCATAAAGGAATTCTTCAGCTTGTGCAAGAGGGAGCAATTCAATATTACCGGACGCTCCATACTGAGGAAGTACTTTTAGGTGCAGTTGGTCAACTTCAATTTGAAGTGTTCGAGCACCGAATGAAGAATGAGTATAACGTCGAAGTGCGCATGGAGCACGTCGGTTCGAAAGTTGCGCGCTGGATTGTCAACGAAGGTGACGTCAAAGAATCGATGGCAGGGCAACGAGCAATGCTTGTAAAAGATCGCCACGACAAACGTGTATTCTTATTTGAAAACGATTTTGCAATGCGTTGGTTCCATGATAAGTATCCGGAAATCGAATTATATAGCCAATTATAATTTAAAAACCCGGCAAGACGGTCTATCCGTCCTGTCGGGTTTTCTTATCATTTACGAACAGTTGAAGGATATTAATTAAGTCCGTTACCAAAGCTTTAGGCGCTCCCGTTTGAAGTCGACACCATGTTTCATTATGATTAATGGAGTGAAGCTTTTTTAAAAGATAAGAAAATACCGATTTTTTCTACTTTGGTCGTTGTCTAGACTCCAGGCGCCAACCACTCGGAGGCTTACAGGATGTGAGTTACGCAGCGGGGAGGGATTGAACTACATACCTCCTTGTTGCGACAGGACGTCGCGTTCTTAGACTGACTTCCTTTATCACTTATGCCTGTCGGGGCTAGGCGGCGCCTTCCGCTTTTCCAATAAAGAAAGGAACGTGTCCATGAAAATTAGTGATTTTTCTATAAAAAGGCCCGTATTTACGATTGTCATTATGTTTCTTATCATCATTTTAGGGGCGGTATCATTCTTTCGTATTCCAGTGACGCTAATACCAGAATTGAACCCGCCGATTGCTGTCGTTGTGACAAGTTATCCAGGTGCATCTCCGGCAGAAGTGAGCGAGAAAATAACAAAACCACTCGAAGCGAGTCTTTCGACTGCGCCTGGATTGAAATCAATGCAATCCACCTCGCAGGAGGGCGCCAATTTCATCTTACTTATGTTTGACTGGTCAACGAAAATCGATGATGTCCAGCTCGATATTATGCAAAGGGTAGATCAAATTCCAGTCCCAGAAGGTGCCACAAAACCACGTTTTATGAAATTTGATCCGTCCCAGTTCCCGGTTATTCAATTGTCACTGCGTGCAACTGCGGATGATACAGATATCCGGAAAATTGCGGATCAGCTAGAAACTGAATTACGCCGGACGAAAGGCGTAGCAAGTGTTTCCGTTTCGGGTCAATTGATAGAAGAAGTACAAATCATTATGGATCAGAACAAACTCGTAGCGAATGGCCTTGAACAAGCCGATATCGTCAAGATGATTCAAGCAAACAATGTGTCTATGCCCGGTGAACCAATTAAAACGGTGGATGGCAAGCAACTTACAACCCGTATTGTCAGTACATTAACGACCATCTCCGACATTCGGAGTATCGCGATTGGTGCGAATCCGTTAAATGGCGCTACAGTAACAATTGCAGATGTGGCGGATGTTGCACTTGTCGAAGCAGAGTCTGCCACAGAAACGCGTGCAAATGACCAGCAGGCTGTTCTGATGTCCGTGTTGCAAGAATCTGGTGCAAATACAGCGGATGTGTCGACCGCCTTCAAAGAGGCTCTTGACAATCTGTTGGAAAAAGAAGAATTCAAAGGTGTCGAGTCAGATATTTTATTTGACCAAGGGGATTATGTAAAACTCGCCATAGGAAATATTGGACAGTCGCTTATTTTAGGCGGTATTTTCGCAATGCTTGTATTGTTCTTTTTCCTGCGTGGCATAAAAAGTCCAATTATTATTGGTATTGCCATTCCATATTCGGTCATTGTGACATTTGTTCTCATGTATTTTGCTGATTTCTCGCTTAATATTATGACTCTTGGTGCGCTTGCGCTTGGTATAGGGATGCTAGTTGATAACTCGATTGTCGTCATTGAAAATATTGAACGACATCTTGCTATGGGGAAGGATCCGCAAATTGCAGCCTCTGAAGGTTCGAAGGAAATTGGCGGTGCCATTATTGCGTCAACGTTAACAACGCTTGCCGTTTTTGTCCCAGTTATTTTCATCAGCGGATTAATCGGGCAGATTTTCACGGAATTTGCCTTGACAATTTCCTTTAGTTTATTCGCATCACTCGTTGTTGCATTGACGGTTGTACCCATGATGGCGAGTCGTATGCTAAAGAAACCGACGAAAAATATAGCAGCTAGGAGACGCCGCTCAAAAGGATTGAATAACTTTGAAAGATCGGTGAAGTGGGCACTGAAACATCGTTCTGTTGTCCTGTTAACTACACTAATTGTGCTGGTGTTAAGTAGTTTTGCTTTAACTAAGGTCGGAACCGAATTCTTGCCAGCGACTGATGAGGGATTTGTCAGCATTACAGTGAAGTTACCAAACGGTTCATCTTCAGATGCGACAGATGAAGTAGTAAAACGAATTGAAGCGCAATTGAAAGATGAGCATGATGTGGAAGTATACGTTAGTCTTGTTGGTGGAACGCAACAGGATATCGCGCAAGGTACATCTAAAGCTAATATTGCAGAAATATCCGTCAAACTTGTACCGCTTGCGGAAAGGGAACGCTCGATCTTTAAATTCGTAGATGATGTGCAACCCAAAGTATTGAAAACTGTAGGTGACGCTGCCAAAATAGGCTTCGTGATGCAGACTGCAGCGGGTTCAAGTCCGAATACGTTGACATTCTCATTGAAGGATACAGACGAAGAACGTCTGAACGAAGCAGTTACAAACTTGAACAATGAACTGGTTGAACTTGATTCCGTAACGGAAGTGACAAATAATCTTCAAAATACTGTTCAAGAAATCCAAATTGAAGTGGACCGCCAAAAAGCATCTAACAATGGACTGGCGCCTTATCAAATTGCACAAACAGTAAACAGTGTGACTCGTGGTTCATTAGCCACGCAGATTATCGGAAAAAACGACGAAGTGTTCGGTGTCTATGTGAAATACGATAAGAAGTTCCGTAACAGTATGGACCAGTTGAAAAAATTGGAACTCCGTACTCCAACAGGTACATTTGTGAGACTTGGGGAAGTTGCTAAAATCGAAATTGCGGAAGGACCCGTTTCTATCCAACGAGTCGATCAAGCACACTCGGTAACATTTACTATGAAGTATGAATCGTCTCAATCACTTGGTGATATGACGGCTAAAGTGAATGATACAATTGATAGGCTTAAGTTGCCGGAAGAAATTGACCTAACATTTGGCGGTGACAGAGAGTTATTCGAAAGTGCGATTGATGATATGGTCATGGCGATACTACTAGCCGTTGTACTTGTCTACATTGTCATGGCGGCACAGTTCGAATCATTTAAATACCCATTTGTCATTATGTTCTCTGTGCCCCTTATGATCATTGGAGTAGGGCTAGGCCTCTTCCTGACAAGTACGCCAATCAGTGTCACAGCAATAATCGGGATTCTCGTCCTCGTTGGTATCGTGGTCAACAACGGGATTGTCCTGGTTGATTATATTAATCAGCGAAAAGAAGCGGGGCTCAGCTCATATGATGCTATTATTGCCTCGGCCAGGGATCGTTTACGTCCGATCCTGATGACTGCACTGACGACTATTCTTGGCTTATTACCTCTTGCGCTGGGTATTGGTGAAGGAACAGAGATGAATCAGCCGATGGGAATTGCAGTTATCGGTGGATTACTTAGTTCGACCTTGTTCACGTTGTATATTGTACCAATCATTTATAGCTTATTTGATCGACAAACGAGAAAACGTGCAGTCGAAAGTAAATAACCGTAGAGCCTCCCTTTATTGGGAGGTTCTTTTAATTGTTGAGTTTTTCATGACGGTAATAAACTCAAAGTTAACAATCATAACACATGTGTTGATTAACCAAAAACAACCAGTAAATAACTTAATCAAACAGCAGGCGCTTCGTGTACAGTATATTTGGATTGCTTGGATTGAACGACCTCTATACGATTACCGAGATGTCTTTATGTGTAGGAATGCGACTTCGTCGCATCACAACACATTTTTTCGGTAATCGTATGGTGCTTATTCATCCGTCGCTATCCAAATGGATACGTACACAAAGTGCTAAAGCTTTTCGGGACGAAAAAATAGCGGGGCTGCTTATCTGGATAATAGCCGCCAAAGATGCAATTTTGGCGACTGAAGTCTTCTCCATAGTCTTGTCTTTTTTAGTTAAGGAAGAGTCACTTTCTTAAAGTTCATCGCATGATATGACGCGTACACTTTACTCAAAGTAAGCAAGAACACATTGTACAACGTGCAAGAGTGCCCGAAATTGTATCTTCGGGCACTTATAACCTTATAAAAGTCATCTATTCTTTTTTTCTAAAACAGCTGTATTTTTCACTTGAACGTTGTAGGAACGCCACAGGCAACTAGTCGTAACAGGATTACTGAAAAGAGTGTGGGTAGGAATGACGAAGTCATTTCTAACCACACTTGCCCCTCGGTAAAGTTGTCATGAATAGTTCGCCAAAAGCGGACTGGAAATGATCCGGTGAAACGGTGTTCTTCAAGCATTTCTTACCTGCTCTTTATGCAAGAAAATGGTTAATCAACAGACGTGCAATCATAACTATTCTAAGGGAACCAGTCGGGCAGTAAACAGAATATTCTTCTAACAGTCTAATTCAAATGTTATACTACAAAATAAGGGGGGGATTATATGCGAACTCATTTCTTTACCGGCTTTCCTGGATTTATAGCTACGCAATTGATAAAAGAATTGGTACGTGTTGGAGAAGTGAAGAAGGTTTACGTAGTCGTTCAATCTAGCCAAGCTGGTCTCGCAAAGGAAAAAGCTACATCTATTATGAGAGAAATGAATGTTACTTTTCCGTTTGAAATTTTGGTCGGGGATATTACGCAACCAGGACTTGGGATGGCGCAGCAGACGATTAATGATTTACGCGAGGAAAAGTTAACTGTGTGGCATCTCGCCGCCATATATGATCTCGCGGTAAAAGCTGAAATTGCTTGGAAGGTAAATGTTGAGGGGACGAGACAAGTTATTGAATTTGTCCGTACTCATCCTTCTATTGAGCGGATCGTGTATTTTAGTACAGCGTATGTTGCAGGAAAACGAGAGGGTAAGTTGCTTGAAACTGAGCTGATTCGTCCGACTTCTTTTAAAAATCATTATGAAGAAACCAAATTTGAAGCGGAACTACTTGTGGAAGAACTGAAGAAGGATGCAGCCGTGACTATTATCCGACCTGGAATTGTACGAGGCCACTCGAAAACTGGGGAGACAATTAAGTTTGACGGGCCATATTTCTTTATGAATATGATCGATAAATTGCGATGGATGCCAATTATTCCTTACGTGGGGAAAACGCAGGCATGCATAAATGTTGTGCCGATTGATTATATAATCGAGGCTTCAGTGTATTTATCTAATCACATAGGAGCTACTGGTAAAACGGTTCATTTAACGGATCCTACACCGCACCCGATTGAAGAGATTTACTGCGCAATGGTCGTTGAATTGACAGGCAAAAAGCCTAAGGGAAGATTGCCGCGGCTTCTTGCAGAAAGAGGCCTTGCCTCAATCCGCTTACAGCGTAGACTAGGCGTTGAGGCGGAAACACTGGATTATATGATGTGGGATGCCATATTCGATACGACAGTTGCAGAGGAGCTACTGCAAGGAAGCGGCATACACTGTGCTGATTTCCTAGCCTCGATTCCATCCATGACAGCATTTTATGAAAAGAATAAGAAAAATAGCGATTATCATATAAAAATCGGGTAATAATATTTACTTTTTGACCAACTATGGTATAATCAAACAAAAGAACCCGAACTTAATAACTTTTGACTTTATGTCAAGGGGGAGTAGCTATAGGGAAACCTATTTCATAGTCGTCAATACATGGCTTTTGCCATCGGTTATGATAGCTGGATTTTTGCAAAACTAAAATTCCGACTTAGCGAGACCTTTGCCTTTTATTAGGTGAGGGTCTCTTTTATTTTGCAAAAAAATAGGGGGAATCGATTTGGAAGCAATATTATTGGAATACGCATGGGTACTCGTTGTACTTATCGTGCTAGAAGGATTACTGGCAGCAGATAATGCCGTTGTTATGGCGGTCATGGTCAAGCATTTACCGCGTGAACAGCAAAGGAAAGCACTTTTTTACGGTTTATTAGGAGCGTTTGTCTTCCGCTTTGCAGCTTTGTTCATGATCACGTTCCTAGTGAATATTTGGCAAATTCAAGCGCTCGGAGCAATCTACTTATTGTTCATTTCCATTAAGAATATTATGGATCAGCGAAAAGGTGAGGATACACATCCTGATGCTAAAAAACGTAAGCAGTCTGGTTTTTGGATGACTGTTGTGAAAGTCGAACTTGCGGATATTGCATTTGCGCTCGATTCGATGTTGGCGGCGGTTGCACTTGCTGTAACGTTGCCTAAGCTTGGTAACTTCGATATAGGTGGCATTAACGGTGGACAATTCATCGTCATGTTATTGGGTGGTATTATTGGCTTAGTGATCATGCGATTTGCTGCACGTCAATTCGTTGTTCTTTTGCAAAAGTTTCCTACCTTGGAAACAGCAGCATTTCTTATTGTTGGATGGGTCGGTGTCAAATTGGCTGTGCTTACACTGTCACATCCAGGCTTGGGAATCCTCGATGAAAGCTTCCCACATTCAACTTTATGGCAAGTGACATTCTGGATTGTTCTTGTTGGAATAGCGCTAAGTGGCTACTTGGCTGGGGTTAGAAATAACAAAAAGAAAGCATAATATGAAAAGCAGCCATGTGATTGCATGGCTGCTTTTCTATTTTTATCAAATTCGTCCTTTCCTTTTTCATGCGACTTCTCTAAAATAGGTACGACACCATATTATTGGTGAAAGGAACGGTGAACTGGTTGAAATTCAATCGTGAGAATTTACGCAGGTTCACACCTGCACAAGTTATAGTGTTTTATTATTTTCTGGCCATCGCCTTTTCATTACTACTGATGAATTTGCCTGGAGTATACTTGCCTGGAGTAAAGATAAGTTTCATTGACAGCTTGTTTACAGCCGTAAGTGCCGTAAGTGTTACTGGACTGGCGCCCATCAGCATCGGAAGTACTTATTCGGTTTTTGGTATTTGTATGCTTATGCTTGTTTTGCAAATTGGTGGAATTGGAATTATGTCGATAGGGACATTTTTTTGGCTCCTCGTTAAGAAGCGAATTGGTTTGCGAGAAAGGCAACTAATCATGGTCGAACATAATCAATATAACCTTGCAGGGCTTGTTCATCTAATCAAGGAAATCATTAAAATAATATTATTAATTGAAATTATCGGTGGGCTTATATTTACAGCTTATATTATGCGGTTTTATGATACATTTAGCGAAGCACTTCTTAACGGGATGTTCATGTCTGTATCTGCGACAACGAACGCGGGCTTTACTATTGCAGAAACTTCACTCGCGCAGTATTTCAATGATTACTTCGTTCAGACATTAACGATGATTCTAATTATTCTCGGTGCCATCGGTTTTCCGGTTCTTATCGAAGTGAAAAGTTATTTTTCAAAAAAAGTGCCTCATTTTCGTTTTTCTTTATTCACAAAAATAACGACAGCGACATTTGGATTTTTACTTGTTTTCGGGGCAGTTATGATTTTCATTTTGGAATCTATGCATTCGTTCAAAGGGATGGCATGGCATGAGAAACTATTTACGGCGTTATTCCATTCAGTGTCATCCAGATCAGGAGGACTAACAACGTATGATGTGACGAAATTTAGCGAAGCGACGGACATTTTCATCAGTTCGCTGATGTTTATAGGTGCATCGCCAAGTTCGGTAGGCGGCGGAATTCGGACGACGACATTCGCGATTGCAGTGCTGTTTCTTATAAACTTTGCTCGCGGTAATCAAGTCATTAATGTCTTTAAAAGGCAAATAAAACTGATAGATGTGTTCCGTTCTTATGCTGTCATTATTTTGGCGTTGGTGATGGTTATGACCGCACTCCTTATTCTACTTATTACAGAACCTGGTGTGCCGGTCATTGCACTGCTGTTTGAAATAACATCAGCTTTCGGGACATGTGGTATGTCACTTGGTATCACATCGGATCTTTCTGTAACTGGGAAAGTGATTATTATGTTACTAATGTTCATTGGACGGGTCGGGCTTATTTCGTTCCTCTTTACATTAGGAGGAAAAACAAAGAAATTGAAATATCATTACCCGAAAGAAAGGGTTATTATTGGTTAATAAAAAGGCTGTCCCAAGTTTAAATTGGGACAGCCTTTTTCAAAAGATAAGAAAGTATATTTTTTTGACTTAGAATAGTGTCTAGACTCCAGCGCCTAGCCCCTCGAGTCGCTTCAGTCCTGAAGTTAAAGGCAAAGTACGCCTTTATCTTCAGGCCCTCCAGCGCTTTTCGGGTCTACCAGTCGCTTGCGCTTTTCTTATTGTCTAGCTCCAGGCGCCAGCCGCTCGGGTCATAAGCAATCCAGCTATGCGGCAACGACTGCATGTCGCGATCTTAGACTGCCTTCCCTTAGATCAACTTATGCCTGTCGCGTCTAGAAGGCGCCTTGCGCTTTTCCTGATTGTTCTAGGAACATAAAGAACGGGGTATCATCATGTCTGAAGACGGTGATAAGATAGCCAGCAGCCTTTTGTACAATACCAATTTCTACATCTTCAGGTTGAACAGCAATCGGTGTGATGAACGTTTGCTTACGGATATTTCGGTTATTCAAACGTAAAGAACTGAAACGTTCTCCTAATAAAGTTGGGTTTTCGAGCAATGCCTGTTCGATAGTAGAGCGTTCTTCAACTGGCATATCCTCAATCCACCAAACTTTGCGCGGTTGGAACTTATGGTGTGCAAGGTAATCAATTTTTAGTAGACTGCGTGTGATATCCATATCGGCACGTCCATCTTTCATTAGGAAGTCATTCAAGCGTATGAATAAGTCTTCCAACTGATGTCCGATTCTGGACCAACCTTGATTCTCCCAGTAGGAGCCGAATTGTTGGAAGAAATCGAATGGCGTTTCAAAGACTTCTGATACAAGATATTCCACCGTTCGCGGTAATCGGTTGTCGTTCCAATACTTTTCTAGAACATCCTCGGTCTGTTTGATTCGCAGGATATCATCAAACGTCAATACGTTATTTGAAAATATTTCATAAGGTGCTTCGTCGATAAACTGATAGCCATATTGTTCGGCTTGTATACGTAAGCCAGTTCCACGGAGTAACTTAAGGAAGCCTAGCTGCATCTCTTCTGGCCTCATTGCAAAAACCTCATTGAATGTTTTTCGGAAAGAATTATAATCTTCTTCGGGTAGGCCAGCAATCAAGTCCAAATGTTGGTCAATCTTCCCACCTTCTTTCACCATCATTACGGTACGGGAAAGTTTTTCGAAATTTTGGCGGCGCTGGACTAATTCATTTGTTAAATCGTTTGTTGATTGAACTCCAATTTCAAATCTGAATAGTCCTGCTGGCGCATTATCATTTAGAAATTGGATGACTTCAGGACGCATAATATCTCCCGTTATTTCAAACTGGAACACAGTGCCTGATACATGTTCATCAATCAAGAATTGGAACATTTCCATCGCATAGCTTCTGCTAATATTGAATGTGCGATCGACAAACTTGATTGTTTTTGCACCGTTGGCCATCAAATACCGGATATCCTCCTTAATGGCATCCCGGTTGAAATAGCGGACGCCTACTTCGATAGAGGATAGACAGAATTGACAGGAAAAAGGACAGCCGCGGCTTGTTTCAATATAGGTCACTCTTTTGCCCAGCTCGGGTATGTCCTCTGCAAATTGGAAAGGGGAAGGAAGTTCCCGTAAATCTAGTTTTGGCCCAGGCGCCGTAATCTTCAGTTGTTCCCTTTCTCTATAGGCAATCCCTTGGACAGCCGCTATGTCTTCCTTCCCCGCATAGACGTCAAGTAGATGTTTAAATGTTCGTTCTCCTTCTCCGATCACAATGACATCAATTTCGGGTACACGTTCTAACCAGTAATCGTAATCGTATGTTACTTCGGGGCCACCGGCGATAATTTTCACGTCAGGTTTTACTTTTTTTAGCATACGCATCACTTTTATTGTTTCTTCAATGTTCCAAATATATAAACTAAAACCGACAACATTCGGCATTTTTTGATATAAATCTGATACAATATTCATGGTCGGATCTTTAATTGTGTACTCTGCAATGACCGGACTGTACTCTGGCATTGCATAAGTTTTTAAGCAGCGAATGGCTAAATTTGTATGGATATATTTTGCGTTTAATGTTGATAGTACAATGTTCATAGCTCTACCCCTTTTCTCTCTAACGTTATTATCAAGTCAAGCATTCATCTTATTTAGGTAAAAAGGACCATTCCTATCACACCGTAAATATGGAATAATTTGAATAAGCTTATTATTGTATGAATTTAATCTTTCTGCATGAATCAGTGTTATTTTTCATATTGTTTAAAAATGGGATGTGGAGGAATACACTTGAAATATAAAAATATAAAGGTAATGAAGCATATCACTTTTCTACTGGATGATACAATCAGACCCGGTGCCGTTTTTGATCTTGACGGCAGTCTTTTACATGTAAATAATTCATTTTGCGAAGAATTTGTCAATGATGGAGAAGAAAATATTAAAGAATTTTTCATTAATCCTACTGTTAATCATTGGGACAATGTCTTTAGTAATCTTGGGGAAACTGAGAATAAAACGTTCGAAGTGCATATTCGGCTGTTTGGAAACAGAGTAGAAATTGTTAAGATGCATCTTGAGTATTTTGATGATGTTCAACAGGTGATTGCACTATTTGATGTTCCACAAAGTATTGTGGACAAGTCGGATAAAACCTATATACACGCTTTTCGTAATTCAGATAGCTTCATGGTTGTTATTGATCGTGATGGGATAATCTACGATGTCAATGATTTGCATACTTCCTTTTTTAACTTGCCGAAAGACTATTTTATTGGCAAAACAGTGGGAGCAATCGTTAAATTGTTTCCGGACAACTCTGAGTTAATATTTAATTATTTTAAAGACGTAAATCTGTATGGATTTGCTGAAATAACAACCAAGTATATAAGAAATGTGAATGATGTTAATTACTATCAGATAACAACACTATACGATAGCGAGTCACAAACGTACTTGGTAAGAATGAATGATCGAACAGAAGAAATGGCCATGGAAAAGCGTTTGGCCCATTCAAACTCATTATCGACGATTGGTGAACTGGCAGCAAGTATAGCGCATGAAATTAGAAATCCCATGACTACTTTGAAAGGGTTTGTCCAATTACTTAAGATTTCCGCAACTGCGGATACGATGAAATACCTTTCCGTTATTGATGAAGAAATCGATAGGATGGAGGCTATATTAAGCGAAATGCTTATCCTATCAAAGCCTGGATTGAATGAAAAAACGACATTCTCCTTGGGGGTGCTGGTTGCAGATATGATTCAGGTTGTCTATCCGAAAGCCTTGATGGATGGAATCACTATTACACAAAAAGAAAATATACTTAAAGATTCATTGATTGTCGGTGATTCTGATAAAATTAAACAAGTTCTTCTCAATCTGTTCAAAAATGCAATGGAAGCAATGACTCCTGGAGGGAATCTTTCAATTTTTGTAAATTTGGACAGCCCTGGAAAAGTTATTTTGGGGGTTTCAGATACCGGTAAAGGAATGGATAAACGTCAATTAAAGCAAGTCTTTTTGCCATTCTTCACCACCAAGTCAGACGGGTCGGGACTCGGATTACCATTTGTTTTGAAAAACATAGAAGAACATGGTGGAACGGTTATAGTTGAGAGTGAAGTCGGCATTGGAACAACCTTCATCGTAACATTTCCATCGGCATTGGGGCATGCCACGATGAAAGATACAGCTGAAAAAAGAGTGCTCTCTCTGTAAGTAAAGGTACGAAACGTCTTCTTGGTTTTTTGACATGAAGACGTGTTTGCCGTTATAATGAGGGCGACTATTGAGCGTAATTATAGAAGGGGCACTGCATTATGACAAAAGATACAGAACGGGCACTGAAATTATTTATTGTTCTTTCAAGGGCGAGTAAGGTGATTTTGGAGGAAGCGCATAAAACGAGTGAAAAGCATGGGCTTAATCCAACTGAATTCGCCGTTCTTGAATTGCTTCACCACAGGGGGAGACAGCCCATCCAGAAGATTGGGCAGAAAATCTTACTTCGAAGTGGTTCGATGACTTACGTTGTCGATAAGCTTGAAAAAAGAGGGTTATTGGAACGCGTCTTTTGTGAAGAAGATAAGCGGGTGACATATATGTCGATTACTCAGGACGGCGTCAATTTAATGACATCTATCTTCCCGGAGCATGCGAATAATATCGAATCTATCATGTCCTCCCTTTCCACTGAAGAACAAGACCAGGCAATTGAATTAGTACGGAAATTGGGGCTTTCGGTAAAGAACTTATCGTAAAACGCAGTAACTCGTCATACGAGTGCTGCGTTTTTTTAGTGCGTAGTAATATATATAATACTTTACCTTTGCATGTTGAATTAAAGAATCCCATTGAATGTACTGTGGACCTCAATAATGCAAGAGCTGTTATTCGGGTTGTGGATTGTAGATCGCTTGGCGCTTTGGGGATTCCTCTCATCGTTAGCCTAGATTAGCGCTTCGCGTCCAGTCTTACGGCTTCGGCGACCCCTTTGCCGCGCCTGCGCTAGGTTATTCATTATCAAGAGAAAAGTGATTTTGAGATGTATATGGCGAGATTGTAAGGTGATTACTAGTTGAACCTATATAAATTGAAATAAAGAATTCCATTGAACCGCTATGGCGCTAGGGGATGCCTCCCGCATAAGCCAGATGAGGTATTCTTTAACCTATCGGGAACAACCTCTTGACATTAACTGTATAATTTCTGCAAAGAACACAGAAATTATACAAACCGAACTCTTCGTTGTTCGGTTGGCTACCCCTGTTAAGGCGCCTTCGCTTAGTATATATACCGGATTCAACATATATAATCATAGTCAAGAAATCCGCAATCCAGGTTGCAGATTTCATCCCAGGTAATGAAATGCTCTTTCTGGCTTATCGCGGGAGGCATCCACAAAGCGTCGAAGCGGTATTGGTAGCAGCTCTGTTTCATTCCAAGTATCGAGACTTTTTCAGTGACTTCCCAAAAGCCCTTGTAAGCGCCTACGACGTATTCATTTGTTCAACATATATATGAATTGCCTTTGAAAGGCGATTCCCCTCCGCTGAGACTCGAACGCTTTTGTTACAATTAAAAAGAGCCAAACGGATGGTTATCCATTTGACTCTTGATAGTCGTCCATTATTTAGGAACTATTGTTTCAGCCATACGAAGGAATTGCTCGAAATATTCTTCTTTTGGAGAATCGTAGATTGTAAGTTTAACCACCATATTGTCACGTTCGAAAATAATTCCCGTAATAGATGCAGTTTCAGCTTTTATGGCCAGAACTTTTGCATTTTCAATGCCTTCAGCTGTAGGGATTGACTTCTCATCTAGTACTTCAATTGGCGCGCTACCATCCCCTGATGCTTCAAGTACAGCAATCATGTTTTCGGCTAAGTAGTCATATGTGCCGTCTTCCTTAGCTACCGTCTCGATGCGCATAAACACTGCTTCATTGTCTGCTGAAATTAGGCTGTCCTTACCGGGTTCTTCGCTTGATAATGAAAAGTCAGGCAGTACAGAAATAGCGTAACTTTGTTCATCGCTTTCCTTCAGGTCTGCATTTTTCATTATGTCCTCTTGAACCTCATCAACCTCATCAACTTCTGTATCCGGTTCCTTGCCTTCAGTGACTGTTTCTTTGTCTACGTTTTCAACCACATCCGCTGATCCATTTGTACTTTCTGGTTCCTTGTCGGTACTTGTACCACAAGCGGTAAGTAATAAAGTGGTCGCGATTGCTGCGTATAAAAGACTCCATCTGCTTTTCATCGTAAACCCCTCCTTGGTTAAATTTGACGTCTGAGACGCCGTAATGTTTCATTATATATAAGTTGAATAAATGAATACCTATATAAACTGAGTGAAGGCGCCTTACAAGCGATAGCCTGTTGCCGTAGCCAATTCAATGGGATTCTTTATTACAACAGATATAGAACTTAGTTTATTGAATCTTTTATAGTGTGCCTTAAAATTAGTATAACGTAAAGTCTTTTCTATTGCTGACCATTTGAAGTTGTCGGAATATGTCGTAAGTTAAACCACTTATTATGAGAGTATTCCTGTATAATAAAAGTTAGCTATGTGTTAATCCATGGAGGGATTATCTTGGAGTGGACTTTAGAAGAAGAAATTGAATTATTACGCGAAGAGATGATGAAAGCAGCGACTGAAAAAGGACTGACTGCTGCTGAAACGATAGAATTCAGCAGAAGGCTTGATAATCTCATGGATCAATACGCAGGGCTAAAAAAAGGCTGATAACGAAGTAATAGGGTATTGCTCCTATTACTATCTTTGAAGAAGGAAGCCACTTATAGAATTGCTCAAAAAAACAAGGGAAAATATTTTGCGAACAATGTTTAATAATCAAGAAAAGAGGGGAAATTAAGATAGAACACAGCAACATTCTCATTTCCCCCTTTTGAGGGCGGATCCCTATCACGGGGTTCCGTCCTCCTTTTTTTGATCAAAAATAGAAATGAATGATGGAAAAATACAAATACTTTGGTAGGATAAAAGATAATACGATTTTCAACCTCATTCAGCTGGGGCTAAGCCCTGCCGGATGAAGGCAATTTAAGTACGCCGATGTGCATTTGATAAAGGGGGAATTGAAATGGAAGTCAAAAAGATCGCATTTCTTGGGACAGGTGTTATGGGTGTAAGCGTCGTTAACCATCTTTTAGACAGTAATTATGAAGTGGCCATATATACACGCACAAAAGAAAAGGCAAGGTCTCTAATAGATGCAGGTGCTGTTTGGATGGATACAGTTGCTGCAGCGGTGAAGGATGCGGAATTAGTTTTCACGATGCTAGGTTATCCGGGGGATGTCGAAGAAGTTTACTTTGGAGAGGGTGGTATTTTCTCAACTGGTAAGGCAGGTCAGATTCTCATTGATATGACGACTTCTAGCCCAGCACTGGCGATACGTATTGCGAATGCTGGTGCTAAGTTGCAGATGGCGACAATTGACGCACCCGTTTCTGGGGGAGACATTGGCGCGAAGAATGGGACGTTGTCAATTATGTGTGGCGGGGAAGAAGAAGTATTCAATGCCATTACACCGGTTTTAGCGGTTTTTGGAAAACAAATTGTTTATCAGGGTCTGGCAGGCTCCGGGCAGCATGCAAAAATGTGCAATCAAATTGCCATCGCGACGAATATGATTGGGGTTTGCGAAGCGCTGGTCTATGCTGAAAAAGCAGGGTTGGATCCTGAAACTGTGCTGAAGTCTATATCGACAGGTGCGGCAGGCTCATGGTCATTGTCGAATTTGGCACCGCGAATGTTAGACGGGGATTTTGAACCTGGATTTTATGTTAAGCATTTCATGAAAGATATAAACATCGCGCTGGCAGAAGCTGAAGCGATGAATCTATCACTTCCAGGTCTGCAACTTGCAAGTGAAATGTATAAGAAACTTGTTGAAAAAGGATTTAGCGACCAAGGGACACAAGTCCTATATAAAAGTTATTAATAAAGCTAAATAATTATAGAAATAAGCCGAAAATAGAAGTAAGTGTTCAATTAAATTAATTAAGTGCTATATATGTTGACCAGGTGAATACTAAGTAAACCGAGCGAAGGCACCTTACGAAGGGTAGCCGAAGTGGATTCAATGGGATATCTATATACTATTATTAACATCTAGGAGCTGAGTAGGTGAATACAATCAAATCGGATGTAGTAACATATGAAGTCTTTGAATTTGTAGAGTTTCAAGTAGGAAATAGTAATTTTGGACTAGGCATTCAGCATGTACGTGAAATTATTCAACCCGTTCCGGTTACTGTATTACCGCATTCACACCCGTATATTGAGGGAATCATACAATTACGAGGAGAAGTACTTCCTGTCATCGATTTGAAGAAAGTAACAGGAAATGCAACTAATAATAATAGTGATGAATCCAAATATATCGTCGCTGAATTCGACGGGACAACAGTGGTCTTAGATGTGACGGCTGTTACCCAAATCCAGCGTATCAATTTTACGGATATTGAACCTGCTTCCGATATGTATACGGGAAATAAAGTACCTGTTTCGGGAGTTATCAAGCGTGATAACGGAATGATCCTTCTCGTTGATTTTGAAAAAGTAATCGCGGAGCAAATTAAGTAATAGAAGAAAAAACGGGCTATTCCCGCTGGTAGCCAGCAGGAATAGCCCGTTTTTAAAAAATAAGAAAGTATAAGTTTTTCACCAAGAGCAGCGGTACTCGAGCGACTTTCTTATTGTCTAGACTCCAGCGCCTAGCCCCTCGAGTCGCTTCAGTCCTTAAGTTAAAGGCAAAGTGCGCCTTTATCTTAAGGCCCTCCAGCGCTTGTCGGGTCTACCAAGGCGCTTGCGCTTTTCTATTTACCATCCAAATAAGATGAACGGAAGTTTTGTGAATCCTGAATGCTATGAATAGACTTTTTTGGTAGTGTTTTTTTCTTCTCGGGTATTATCGGGTGGGTGGGCCCCACATATTTAGAGAGAAGCTCGCGCGCAGTTTTCAAGCTCATCCGTTCTTGAGGGTTGCGAGAAGCTGGATCTTGTTGTCCGAGGTGTGGAAGAGTATTAAAGTCTTCTTTTTCTGGGATTGTATGAAAGAGGAATTCGTCACATCGGACGAGGACCGTGGAGTGTTGCTTGCTGAATTTTGGATTGTCGACAAAATGCAATCCGATTTTTTCGGCAATGCCCGAACTAAGCAACTTGTCTATCGCCATCTTTTTTAAGGCGTAAAGTTGTCTATTGTCAGGAGCTGTTTTGGCATGTCGATTTACCGTGTAGATGGCAATTGCCAATTGACGGATGGAATGCTTGTTTTTCAAAATTGGCCTCCTTCATTGGCAGATTGAATGGTTACATATATTTCATATAATACCAAGAATGAAAGAATTGTACAACTTCAGATCTAAAAGGTAGTGAAAACACTGATTCTTCCGAAGATGCATTATGCTGATATAATAATTATATTTATTTATTCGATACATACTTTTTCGATATAAGTACAATCTATTTATGATTAACTATAAAGTACTCGGGCGATTGATTCATATTTACCTGGATTAATCGATAAAAGTTTGGATAAATGCATAACAAACGGAGGCACACATGAGAAACGTTAAGATTAAAGACCGTTTAGAAAAAATTGTAGAATCATATATTTTGAACCACTCCTTTAAGATGACCATATTTGTTGAGAAAAATGAGCAAGGTAAATTTGATGTGCTTTACGCTAACTCATTGGCGACAAAATACTTTTCGACTGAAATCGAACAATCGGCTGCTTGTTTTTTTGGTGATTTATGGATTCCCATTAAGCGCAGGATGCGGAAATTACAAAATCAATCTGATTTTACAACTGAAATCCAATCGATACGAGGTGGGGCAGGCGTATTATTCGAATTGGATTTTCAACGTCATACCGAAGAGTTTGAACGAGAAATTATCATCATTGAATTGCGTGAACGGCTAGATACCGTAACTGTAAGGAAGTCGCAGTCGGAGTTACAACATAAATATAATTCCGTCATTGAACATAATCTTGACCCAATCATAACCATCGATCAAAACTTTAAAATTATTTACGCGAATCGAGCCGTTCATTTAGGTTTCGGCTATCGATTCAAAGAACTCTCTGGCCGTTCAATTTTGAATCTTTCCGGGGAGGATAACATAAAAGCATTTAAGCTCTTCTTGTCCCGGGCACTTGCAGGGGAATCCATTGAGATGGAAGATTCAACTATTTTTCATAAAAAAGGATATTTATTACCCGCGTATTTGAAGGCAATTCCCGTCTTGATTGATGGAGAGGTAGAAGAAGTTCAACTAATTGTACGGGATACATCTATTCATCAGAAAAATAATGAAAAACTTCTATTCCTGTCATATCATGATCATTTGACGGGTTTGTGGAATCGTCAGGCGATGAAAGAACACTTTACGGAGGATTCTCTAAACGCCTTGCGAAGAGAAACAAGACTGTCTTTCGTTCATTTAGGACTTGATCGATTCAAATTAATAAATGAATCACTTGGCCATAATGGTGCGGACGAAATATTAAAAATGGTTGCGGAACGATTAAAAATAATCTGTCCTGCATCCGCCAGGTTGTATCGTAATGGCAGCGATGAATTTATCGTCTCATTGCAAAATCATTCTGTGCTGAAGACAGAGAAGTTTGCACAACAGTTATTGAATGATTTTGGAAAACCATTTTATCATAATCATCAGGAGTATTTCATTTCTGCATCCATCGGAATTGCTGTTTATCCTGAAGATGGAAAAACACTTGAGAATCTACTAAGGAAGTCGGAACAAGCGCTAACCTTTGTGAAAGATCGTGGCCGCTCGCATTATCGTTTCTATCAAGAAGCGATGAATTCTACCTTCCCGGATGAAGCACTGATGGAATCGCATTTACGCAGGGCGATTGAGTTAAATGAATTGACGATTCACTATCAACCGCAAGTCGATTTGAAAACCGGGCATATTAGTAGTTTCGAAGCGCTTCTTAGATGGAATAATGGAAAATTTGGGTTTGTATCACCGGCGCAATTCATCCCCATTGCTGAAGATTCAGGGCTTATTCATGGAATTGGTGATTGGGTATTAAACCAAGTATGTAAACAGTTGAAAGAGTGGCAGGATAAGCAGTTCAAAGCTGTTAGGATAGCTGTGAATATATCGCCAAAGCAATTTAGAATGGAAAACTTTGTCGATAAATTGAAAGAGAAGATTTCTTACTACGACATCTTACCGTCTTCCCTTGAAGTGGAAATTACGGAGGGAGCATTGACGATAATAGATGAAACTTTAGCAACATTAAATGAACTAAAGAAAATCGGGATTTTCATCTCCGTCGATGATTTTGGAACGGGTTATTCATCACTTAGTTATTTGAAGCAATATCCAATCGATATCATTAAAATCGATCGTTCATTTATAAAAGATATTGAATTTGATGTGAAAAACAAAGCAATAGCGAAGACAATTATTAATCTAGCCCACAGTCTTGGGATGGAAGTAATTGCTGAAGGTGTAGAGAAGGATTTACAAGCTATGATTCTACTTGAAGCTAAATGCCAGAAGGCGCAAGGCTTTTTGTACAGTAAGGCAGTTCCTGTAGAGGAAATTGTAGAAAAGTATTTATGAAGTCAAGTCTCTTGATTAACCATTTTATTATATGAAGCGCCTGTAGGAAATGCATACAAGTTTACACACATGTACATTTCCGGCTCGCTTTGGACGAAATGATCACACCACATTCTTTGAGGAGGAATTGCTATTCATTCCTCCTTGGTCATCCTGTTACGACGATCTATCCGCCGCGTACCTACAGTGTTCAAGTGGAAAATGCAACTATATATTCGGCACTGCTTATTTGGGGTTAACTAGGTGGTGCGCCTCGCCTATAACGGACAAGTCTAGCGACAAAGCGGTGTTAGAAGAACAATCCATTTGTTTAGTGCCGACTATACACTTTGGAAAAATAAAGGAATATCACCTTTAATAAAGCCTTCTATACTTATTTTAGCAAAGACTTTACACAGCAAGAAATCCCGATAATTGTATAGTATTTGTTCGGTCCAAAGCGATCCGATGGTATCTGTACATAGAACGTCTAATGAATAGTAAGTAGTCATATTTGGGTTTACTTTGGTTAATTAAAACATGTGTTATTAAATAATCGTATAAACGGACAACTGAAAAAGTTCGGTGTCCGTTTTTCGTTGTGAGGTTACTTTTGTTCTCGTAACGAACTTGATAACATGTTACAATTATGAGTGAATATTCATTCATTATAAGAGGGGGAATTGTTGTGTTTGAGGGAAAAGTCATAATTGTAACAGGTGGATCGAATGGGATGGGGAAATACATGGCGAAGAAATTTGCCGATGAAGGTGCACAAGTCGTAATTACGGGTAGAGATATAGATAGGTTAAATGTGGCTCAAGAAGAAATTGGGGATCATGCACATCCATTCCAGATGGATGTGAGGAATGTTGAATCAGTTGCAGCGTTAGTCGCTTTCACGGATGAAAAGTTTGGCCGAATTGATGGATTAGTAAATAATGCGGCTGGAAATTTCATCGTTAAAGCAGAAGATTTATCACCAAACGGCTGGAAGTCTGTTATCGATATTGTACTAAATGGCACATTTTATTGCTCCAGCGCAGTTGGAAAGTACTGGATTGAGAAAGGTCAAAAAGGATCGATATTGAATATGCTTGCAACGTATGCATGGGATGCAGGCGCGGGTGTCATTCATTCCGCGGCAGCTAAAGCAGGTGTTATGTCGTTAACTCGAACTTTAGCAGTTGAATGGGGAAGTCAATATGGAATCCGTGTGAATGGTATTGCGCCGGGTCCGATTGAACGTACAGGCGGCGCAGAAAAGTTATGGGAGTCTAATGAAGCAGCTAAGCGCACACTTGAATCGATTCCTTTGGGTCGTCTTGGGAAGCCGGAAGAGATTGCAGAACTGGCGGCATTCATTATGTCAGATAAGGCGTCCTACATGAATGGAGAAATTGTGACGCTCGACGGCGGACAATGGCTTAATAAATCCCCGTTTTAAGGATAAATGTTGTCGTTTTGCACATCCTACTCTCAAAAGGAGAGATAAGTTTGGATGTATGGACAGTTCCATTTATTATCGTTGTTTTGGTCATTTGTATAATCAGCTTTATCGCCGTAAAGAAATGGAACAAGGTGACCGTTGTTGTTGATGGACAGGATGATCAGATTTCGGGTCCGATTGAAGAGCACCCATTTACATTGAATCCGATTATTTGGATTGTCCTTGTAGCTGTATTTTTCATTGGAATTGTCATTTTTTATTACGCTGCCTCTTCTTAACAGAAGGGGTTTTCTTTTTCATTTTCAAGGATAGAAAGTCCTTCTTATGATATGATAGATATGTAGTTTTAAGGTGAAAAGCATAGCTACAGAAGGAGTAGATTTACATGATTTCTATAAACAATAGGGATTTTCTTTTCACACCGATAGCGGATTTTATCATTTCGTCTGAAAAAGTTGCGCATGTTCAGGTTGGAAATAATGCAGAGCACGCCCTCCTTGTACTAACAAAAACAGGTTATTCAGCTATACCGGTCCTTGATGCGAAATATCGTTTAAAAGGGTTGCTCAGTATGGGGATGATTACTGATTCTATTTTGGGACTTGAACGTATTGAATATGAACGTCTTGACGATTTAAAAGTTGATGAAATTATGCAAACTGATTTGCCATCCATAAAAACGACGGATCGATTCCAAAAAGGGCTCGATTTATTAATTGACCATACATTTCTTTGTGTGACGGAAGAAGACGGCACATTTGCAGGCATATTAACACGAAGAGTAATAATGAAACAATTTAAAAGATATATTTACTCGGTTGAATAATTGTTTTGGTTAAATTGTGGGCTCCTAAATGGGGCCCTTTTCTGTTTAAAGGAGAATCTAGACTGTGAAAAATAATAAAATTACGAATCGCCCACTTGTGCTCATTTCTGTCATGTTGGCAATGTTTGTTGGTGCGGTGGAAGCGACGATTGTGACTACAGCAATGCCCTCAATTGCTTCGGACCTTGGTGGTTTTTCAAGATATAGTTGGATTTTTTCTTCTTATTTACTGATGAGTACAGTTACTGTACTCATTTATGGGAAATTGGCGGACTTATTTGGCCGAAAACCAATTTTGTTTATTGGATTGACGATATTTCTTATTGGGTCTATATTATGTGGTTTTGCAGTTTCGATGGAGCAGTTAATTGTATTTAGGTTACTTCAAGGCCTCGGTGCGGGTGCCGTAATGCCAATTGCTACTACGATTGTAGGCGATATATATACGACGGAAGAACGGGCGAAAGTCCAAGGGTATTTATCTAGTGTATGGGGAATTTCAGCTGTATCAGGTCCCGTTATTGGTGGGCTGATTGTTCACTATATGAATTGGAAGTTTGTTTTCTGGGTGAATGTGCCGCTTGGAATACTTGCAATGGTCGGTATCTATCTGTTTCTACATGAACCAAAGCGGGAGAAAAAGGTTTCGATTGATTATAAAGGTGCCTTCCTACTTACGTTATCGTTATCCACTATTTTATACTGGCTTGTTGAAGGTGGTCAGGCATTCGGTCGCTTGTCGTTTTACAGTATCACCCTCGTTATTGTAGGACTCGGGTCGTTAGCGTTATTTGTTAGGGTCGAACGACAAGCAATAGATCCAGTAATGCCATTTGCATTGTGGAAAACCCCCGTTATATTGTATGCGAATCTTGTTTCGTTAACGACAGGGGTCATATTGATTGGAGTTTCCTCTTATTTGCCGACATTCGTTACAGGTGTTATGGAACAGCCGGCGATAATTGCTGGATTCACCCTGACAGCAATGTCTATCGGATGGCCGATTGCATCCTCTGTTGCAGGTCATTTGTTAATCCGCTACGGTACGTTTCATGTATCTTTTGCAGGTGGGTTATCACTCATATTTGGAACAACCTTATTTGTCATGATGGACGCTGGGTCAGGACCTTGGTGGGCTGCGATTGCAAGCTTTTTTGTGGGCGTTGGCATGGGACTGACAAGTACATCGTTCACCGTCACAATCCAAGGGGCGGTTCCAAGAGAGAAGCGAGGATCAGCGACGGCTGCCAATATGTTCATGCGGAATTTCGGGAATACGGTAGGGGCGGCATTATTTGGCGCGATTTTAAATGGCATGTTAATGGCCCGGTTCAAAAAGGATGATTTGAATTATAGTTTAGATGATGTCAATTTACTTCTGACGGATGAAATGAGAAAAACGATACCTGCAACAAAAGTACAGCTGTTACAAAATGCGCTCGATGGCTCGTTGCAATGGGTGTATATTACTGTAGCCATTTTTGCTGTTATCAGCTTGCTCTTTATATTAAAAATTCCACGTGGAAAGGGGTATTTGAATGACAACGACAGAACTTGAAATCATTAAAGCATTAGCAGAAGAAGGGAATATGCGAAAAGCTGCAGAGCGACTTTTTTTATCGCAACCGGCACTTTCTCAGCGGCTACAATCAATTGAAAAGGAATGGGGAACGTTATTGTTCATCCGCTCGCAGAAAGGTCTTGAGCCGACGCCAGCGGGAGAATTGATCATCGGCTATGCACGTGAAGCGATTATAAAACGTGAAGAAACGTTTGAAATGATTGCATCGATGGCGGACAAAGTGCACGGCACATTGAAAATTGCATGTGCATCCATCGTAGGGCAGACGTGGTTGCCTCAAGTATTGAAAGAGTATGTTGAAATGTATCCAGATGCCAAAATATCGCTGATAACGGGATGGAGTTCAGAAATTGTCAAAGCACTATATGAAGGAGAAGCTCATGTTGGAATTGTTCGGGGCCAGGTAGATTGGAAGAGTAAAAAAACGTATTTATTCCGAGACCATCTCTATTTAGTAGACCGTGAAATTACGTCAATCGAAGAATTGAAAGATACGACTCGTCCATTTATTCAATTCAAGAGTGACTCGAATTACCATATGGAAATTCAGCGTTGGTGGCAGCGTCATTTCGACCAAAATCCGGGGCGTCAAATTACAGTCGATCAGATTGAGACTTGTAAGCAACTGGCGTTAAATGGGATTGGTTATGCGATATTACCGTCAATTACGTTGACCGGTGATGAAGATGTCAATAAAATGCCGCTTTTGAACAATGAAGAAGAATTTGAGTTGACCCGAGATACATGGTTAATCGGCTATGAATCTTCGTTTGCACTAAAACAAGTGGATGCATTTACACAAATTGTCCAAAGTCATGCTGAAAGATTACAAAAAGATTACAATTATTGAGAAATAAAGGAACTTTAGGTTGTCTCGTTCGTACTAATAGATGAGAACAATTAGTCTACTGATAGATTTCTATTCAGCATGACAGGAGGAAATTAGTATGTGGAAAAAGTTCGGGGTAGTGTTGGTTTTGTTTGTTGGAATGATTGTCTTCATTCCAGCTGTCAATGCTCTTGCAGCTCCAAATCTGAAAGTGAGTGTTTCGGCAGGCATCGACGGTAAAGCAAAGGAAGGAAAAGGTGCTCCAGTAGTAATTGTGATTGAGAACAGTGGAACTGCATTTAGCGGGGATCTTGTAATCGACGTTCCGAGTTACTTTACGACAGGAAGTGGGGAAGCTATCCCTGTTGATATCGGTGCAGGGGAGACCAAAACGATTTCGCTTGTCATCCCGAGTATGACTGATATGAACAATATGTATGGGGGAATGTCGAACACGAAAACAATTTACCTATACGAGGGCGGATGGGAAAAAGGGAAAGAAGTTGTACATAAAGGAGCACAAACATTAACGACGACCATGTTTTACGATGATTCGAAATTCATCGTAACGTTTACGGATAATCCGGATCGTCTTGGCGCTTTGAAAACTAGCCGAATTTTGAATGCTTCTACTAGCCAAATCATTAGTGCGTCGAAAATGGGTGAACCAAATTTCCCGGAAGAAGCGGCAGGATGGGGAGCGGCTGATTTTATCATCATCGATGAGTATCCGCTTGCCGATTTATCTGAAAAGAAACAGAATGCGTTGATAGGATGGGTTCGTTCAGGAGGCATCTTAGTAATCGGAGGTTCTGATAACGTGAAAGCGGAGACGGGTGTCTTTTCAGATCATTTGCCTTTGACGTTGAAAGCAAGTTCTAAAGCGAATCCTGAAGTTTTGAATAAGTGGGCGGGAACAAAAGGATTTGAAGGCACAATCCCTTCCTATTTAACAGCATTAAATCCGGGTGCATCGTCTCTACTTGAAGATGAAGGAAATGTCCTCGTTGCCTATTCCAAGTTGGGCAGGGGGCAAATCGTCCAAACGGCTTTTTCAGTCGGCGATGACCCAATTGCTAAAATGGTTGGAATGCCGGCGTTCTGGGGGACATTATTCGATGCGACGGGACATTCAAATCAATGGGGACAGAATCCTTATGACAGTCCGAATAATGCAATTGTCCATACGGTAGCTAGCACCAATGAATTGTTTCCTTCATTCAAAGTATCTACGCCATTAATTTTTGGAATAATTATATTTTATATTATTCTTATTATACCAGTGCTTTACTTTATCCTTAAACGGAAAGACAAACGAGAATATGCGTGGTGGATTATTCCATCCATTGCGATACTGGCGTCCATTGCCATATTTGCATACGGAGCGAAAGATCGAATTGGAAGAGCACAAATTCAACATTCCGCAATATTAAATGTTGAACAGGATGGTAGTTTGACAGGGTATTATGTGGAGTCAATCCTAACCAATAAAGCTGGGAACTTTACATTTACTGCACCTGTTGAAACAACGCTTGGTGCTTCGTTGCCAAATAATGATCCTTTCAGGTCTTCTCAAGCGACTATCCATAAACAAGCAATTGTTGAAAAGGACGCAGCAGGTACGACAATGCATCTTCGAAATATTGG
This sequence comes from Sporosarcina sp. FSL K6-1540, assembly GCF_038620285.1. Taxonomy (NCBI): domain Bacteria; kingdom Bacillati; phylum Bacillota; class Bacilli; order Caryophanales; family Caryophanaceae; genus Sporosarcina; species Sporosarcina sp. FSL K6-1540. The sequence goes on along the minus strand of NZ_CP152018.1, from coordinate 377,583 downwards.
CTATTGGAATGTAGGGACAGTGTACGGAGAAACCAGGATCGAAAAGCAAGGGAATTACGAAATCCAATTAAATGTAACGGATAAAAAATTGACGGGTTCAGTGACAAATGGATTTCCGTTTGCATTGAAGGATGTATCGATTTGGTCGGGAACAAAACTGATTCCAATCGGTGATCTTGGACCGGGGGAAACTGCCCAAGTGGATGAAACGCTAAAAACCTCTACGTTGCTTCCGAGAAAATCGATGTTCAATTCGTATATGAATCCTACACCAGTCAATATGGATGATTTAACGAAGATGAGGAAAGATAGCGTTCTCTCATTTGCCGGTGATTATATGAACAAGACTTCGAGTCCAGCCGTAATTGGTTATACAGATACACAGATTGTTCCTATTGAACTTCTTAAAGTAAAACCTTCAGTGTCAGCATTGACGATGCTCGTTCAAACAGCAATGGTAGACGTGACGTTGACTGATGTGTTTACAGTTGAACCAGAGATGATGGAGATGTCGATGCTGTCAGAGGATGGACAGTTTCAGCCTGATTCACAGGGATATGGTACGGATGAATATTACTTTAATGAGGCCGTGTACAATCAAACATGGCAATTACCAGCAGGGTTAATCGGAAAGAACATGAAATGGACATCGCTGGAACTATCGAAAATACAAAAAAAACTATATGATGTCAGCATATTAAATGTGCGATCGGGTCAATACGAGCAGTCAGAGTCTGGGAAATTGGTGAAGACGGAAAATGTAAACAACTATATAACGCCTGATGGAAAAATTGTTGTCCGAATCATTTTTCATGATGAAAAGAATGGTAATCAAGGCCGTGCTCCTATGCTGAAGCTGAATGGGGAGGTGTCGCAATGATAGAGATAAAAGGACTTACAAAGAAGTACGGCCAATTCAAAGCGCTTGATAATTTGAATTTGACGTTGAGTGAAGGAACAGTTTTTGGGTTTGTTGGTGCGAACGGCGCTGGGAAATCGACGACATTCCTCATTCTTGCGACCTTATTACAACCGACTGCGGGGGACGTTTTCATCGACGGAGTGAATATCCGGAAGAATCCGGAGGCAGTTCGTAAAATGATTGGCTATATGCCTGACTTTTTTGGTGTCTACGATCAGCTAAAGGCGGACGAGTACCTGGACTTTTACGGTGCGAGCTATGGCATTCCTGAAGCGGAGCGGCAAAAGCTTATTCCGCAATTGTTGGAACTCGTCAACCTGTCACATAAGCGTCATGCGTACGTAGATCTTTTGTCGCGGGGGATGAAGCAGCGGCTTTGCTTGGCGCGCAGTCTTATCCATGATCCTAAAGTGCTTATTCTTGACGAACCTGCATCTGGACTGGATCCGCGTGCACGTGTTGAGATGAGAGACATTCTAAAAACATTGAAAAAGATGGGCAAGACGATTTTAATTTCATCACATATTTTGCCTGAACTGGCGGAAATGTGTGATGAAATTGGGGTAATTGATAATGGTCGTCTCATCGCACACGGCTCTGTTGCCGAAATTCAAGATAAGCTGCGCGGAGAAAGAGTTATTACAGTCCGTTTGGCTGGATCGCTCGATAGCACAATCGCATTTTTCGAAGAAGATCCGTACGTGTCAAATATCGAACAGTTGGATGCTAATGATGGCGTCAGATTTTCATATAAAGGGACGGAAGAAGACCAGGTCCAATTGTTGAAGCAAGCGATCACGAATAATGTTCCAATCCTTTCATTCATGGAGCACGTGACCAATCTGGAGGATGTGTTCATGGAAATTACGAAAGGAGCCGATTAATATGAAGATGAATTTCAATAATCCGGTTCTCTTTAAAGAATTGAAACTAAGGTTCCGCTCACCAAAAAGTTTCGTTGGTATCCTATTCTACTTGATAGCAATGTGTATTTTTGTTTTTGGTTTCATCTTTGCGACAATGACGATGTCAGGGACGTCTTATTTCAGACCTAGTGAAAGTTTCATCTTGTTTGGGTTGTTAGCATTTATCCAACTAGGACTTGTGTTATTCATCACTCCGGGTTTGACGGCTGGAGCAATTAGTTCGGAAAGGGAAAAACAAACGCTGTCAATTTTATTGACGACATCACAAAGTTCATTTCAAATTATTTCAGGAAAGTTGTCGTCATCAATCGCATTCCTGTTGCTGCTCATTGTGGCGGGATTACCGGTCTATAGTTTAGTATTCCTATTCGGCGGTATCTCTCCATTGGACTTTGTTAAAGTGTTCTTTTTCTTATTTGTAACGCTTCTTGCAATCGGCAGTGTAGGTGTTATGTTCTCCACGCTTATTCGCCGGACGATTGTTTCGATGATTGCAACGTATGGAACAATGCTGTTTCTATCGGTCGTCACTGGGTTCATATTCTTGATTGTTATGCAAATGATAGAGTTCAATCACATGGGAACAGGTACGCCGCCAACTTCAATGCTTGGGCATATTCTGGCGTCAATTAATCCTGCAATCCTCTTCGCATCATTCCTTTCGACAGGAATGGGGGATAGCATTTCGGAAATGACGCAAGTGAAATTTCCGATTTGGATAGGCTATCTTATTTTCTATTTGTCACTAACGGTTATTTCACTATTTATTTCAGTAAAGAAATTGCGTGTTAATATGAAACGTTCAAAATAATAGGGAGGTGGGCGAATGGAAAAGAAATCAGTATTAAAGAAATATGTGCTGGCTACTCTGTACCGGCTACGTTTTGAAAAAGCCATCTATACGGTGCAGACTGGAATGTTTGCTGCCGCCCTTTTCGCGGTCCTTTTAGTTGTCGCTTCTCGACTATTTGTCCTTCCTTATTATGGACGTATCGCGCTTATCGGTGCAGTATTGCTACTCATTGCGACAATCGTTTTCATTATCTACAAAAGATATAACAACGCTGAAGCGGTAAGGCAGCTTGATGAATTTATGCCAGATAATCTTCTTATAACAGCGATGGATATCAAGGTCAATGAAACTCATCTTGCTCCTGCTATTATCATTGCAGCCGAGTCGAAAGTGGCGGTTGCTTTTGAGCAATTTAAAAAAAGGGAGAAACGGTATGTAAATCCAAAGATGCTAGGTGGATTCATTATTATATCTGCTTGTCTTGCCCTATTAATCACGTTTCCCTCTGAAGCGCAGTTAGAAGCGGGAGCGATTGAACAGGAAAAAAAGATTATTGAAGAGATGCAAAAAGATGTGCAGGAATTGATTAAAAAAGAAGAATTACCCGAAGTGAAAAAGGAATTGCAGGAACTCGCTGAAAAGCTTTTGGAAGCGGAAACGTCGGAAGAAGCGTTGAAAGAACTTGTTAAGAAACAGAAGGAATTACGATTAAAAGAACAGCGTCTAGCAGACAAAAAAGAGTTAGCTAAGACATCTGGTGATCCAACCAAATCGTTAAGCGAGGCGGAAGAAAAAGAACTTAGTGAGCTTATGGAACTTACGGATAAACTTGCGCAAAATGCAGGTGAAGCACATAGTGCGTTGAATGAAATCGGTAAAGCACCTGCATTACCCGCCCTTGCAAGCTCAGGGAGTAGCTCTTCAGCAACAGAGGGTGATACTAAAACTGGGACATCAGAAGGTGAAGGCCAAGGGGAAGGTCAAGGCGAAAGTGAAAGTGAAGGCGAGGGCGAAGGGGAAGGTCAAGGTCAAGGCCAAGGTCAAGGTCAAGGTCAAGGTCAAGGTCAAGGTCAAGGTCAAGGTCAAGGTCAAGGTCAAGGTCAAGGTCAAGGTCAAGGTCAAGGTCAAGGTCAAGGTCAAGGTCAAGGTCAAGGTCAAGGTCAAGGCCAAGGTCAAGGTCAAGGTCAAGGTCAAGGCCAAGGTCAAGGTCAAGGTCAAGGCCAAGGTCAAGGTCAAGGACAGGGCCAAGGAGGAACCGGTGCTGGCCAAGGTTCGGGAGGAAGGAGTCTTCTTTCAATCCCGAATGACCGTGTAGGGGAAAAAGGGAATTCGTCCGTTGTTGGAGGGGACCTTGGTGAAGGGAGTTTCATCGAGGAGCGAGAAACAGAAGGTCCAGTTGAAAAAGGAACAATTCGACCTTATAAAGAAGTTGTTGGAGATTATAAAGATTCTTACCTGAAGAGTACGGATAAGATGAAGTTGCCGCCAGATTTGCAGCACATCCTCTCTGATTACTTTTCCTCAATCGAATGAAGACAGAATGGGAGTGTACGTATGCCATTTACACCAGAGCAGTTTGAAGAAATGAGTGGGAAACTAGGATTAGTTAAAGAGGAAATCGGTAAATTCATCGTCGGACAACAGGAAGCGGTCGAGTTTTCTATCTATTCGATTTTGGCAGATGGGCACGCACTATTGGAAGGGTTGCCCGGACTTGGGAAGACAATGCTAATTAGAACGATTTCAGAAGTGCTCGATTTGTCATTTTCACGGATTCAATTTACGCCTGATTTAATGCCGGCCGATATAACGGGGACAAGCATTTTGGAACGAAATGAAGAAGGAATGCAGCGCTTCGCTTTTAAAGAAGGTCCGATTTTTAGCCAGATGGTATTGGCGGATGAAATTAACCGAGCTACTCCGAAAACACAAAGTGCCTTGCTTGAAGCGATGGGCGAAAAAACGGTGACGGTACTTGGAGAGACGAGACAAATGGCACGTCCGTTTTTCGTTCTTGCAACGCAGAATCCGATTGAGATGGAAGGAACTTATCCATTGCCGGAAGCACAGATGGACCGTTTTCTTTGTAAAATAATTTTACCGTATCCAGCGAAATCAGAACTGAAGGAAATTATTCTGCGTACAACGGGACCGCGACTTATCGAAATTCAAAAAGTAATGGATGCGGAAGAAATCGTAATGGCGCAAGAAATGGTCAAAGAAGTTGTTATTGCGGATGAAATGATTAATTACGCGGTCGATTTGGTTTCAGCAACCCACAACAACAACAACAACAACAACGGTTCAACCGATGACTGGGCAAAATATGTTCAGTACGGAAGCGGACCAAGGGGACTTCAGTCAATTATTAGACTCGCCAAAGCGCGTGCGCTTGTGTCAGGTCGTTATCATGTATCCATTGCGGATATTAAAACAGTTGCTAAACCTGCGTTACGTCATCGTATTCTCATCAATTATGAAGGGGAAGCAGAGGGCATTGACGTTGACGGACTGATCGTTAAATTGCTTGAAGAAGTACGTCAAGGAGCATCGGTGCAATGAACGGTGAACTGTTTCCTAATGGGTTAGCGAAAAGGCTTGGTGCATTGTCAATTGTTTCTCGGTCGGGCCGTCTAGGACATCATAAAGGGACGCATCGTTCAAGGAAGACCGGTTCTTCCCTTGATTTCTCTGATTTCAGGGAATACCATCCCGGTGATGATTTGCGCCATATCGACTGGAATGTCTATGCACGAACGGACAAGCCTTACATTAAGCAGTTTCTTGATGAACAAGAGATGCGTATCCATATTTTACTCGATCCGACGAAGTCAATGGGGGCAGATGGAAAGTGGAATTATGCCCGTCAGCTGGCAATTGCGCTCGGGCAATTAGCGCTTAAAAGTGGAGATACACTATCGTTTTCCACGTGGACTGATGAGCAGGATACCTTTTTTAGAAAGAAAGGCGCTGCGCATCGTGCTTCAGTGACGAAATTCATTTCAGCGATTGAGGATCCGGGATCAACAGAAAATTTCACGGACCGAGCACTTGCGTCTATTCCAAAAGCAGTAACGGTGTTGTTCATCCTGACAGATGGACTTGAAGAGGTCGAAAAGTGGGAACATCTTTTCCGCCGTCTGCCAGGAATTTGCGGTGACGTACGTGTTGTAACGATTCATTCGAAAGTGGAAGAAGCTCCAAATTACGAGGGGGATATTCGATTTGTCGACATCGAGAGTGGTGACGGCATCGAAGTGACTATGACGAGGCGTACGGTTCAAGATTACCTGGAAAAGAAATCGGTACATGAAGCACAAATGATAGCGCTTGCCCGCAAATTCGGTATTCAACTTATTCGTGCAGAAGTTGCTGAAGGGGTCATGGAAACCGTAACTAAAAAAATGCGCCATGCAGGATGGGTGCGATAGATGGAGGCGGCTAAGTGGGATTTGATAAGTTAGTGAATGGTTGGACGGTGGTTTTTCCTTTGGCCGTCCTTCTCTATTACTTTTTCCGAAAACGCTACGAAACGACAACGATATCATCGACATTGTTCTGGGAACAATCGATGCGGGAAACAAGGGTGTCTCCTTACTTGAAAAACTTGCAGCGGAATGCCTTGTTTTATCTGCAAATGGCGGCACTTCTGCTAATAGTATTTATTTTACTAGGGCCTTATCTTACTAAAGAAGAGGCGGTCGGTGGTCATACTATTCTTATTGTGGACACGTCTGCGACTATGCTAGCTAGCAATGAAGGAACTTCACTATTTGCGCGAAATCAGGAAGCAATGAAGGAACTAGTCGCGAGTCGTCCGGGAGAACCAATCACAATTATGACGACTGGGAAAGAGCCCATTGTCGTCATACGGGAGGAAACAGACGGCGAAGCAATCATGACCGCTATCGATAAATTAACCGTTACATACGAACACGAATATATGGAACGGGCCATTGAGTTTGCAAAGTCAATCACTACAACAGGTGCTGCTATTCATATTTATACGGATTCGCTAGATCAAGCAACTTTTTCTGAAGGAGAAAGTGCCATCGCGTGGACGATTCATGGGGATGAAAATCCTAAAATCAATGTCTCCATCGATAAATTCGGAGCGGTCAAGACACCTGAAGGAACGGAAGCTATTATAAGAATTACCAATGATTCAGATGATACTCAAATCGGAGCCGTACATATTAAAGATCTACTAACCGGTAACTTATTGATAGCTGAAACTTTTTCTATTGAAGGCGAGGAAGAAGTACTTTTATCGTTCAAGGAATTACCCGAAAGTAAATTATTACGTGCCGAAATCGTTGTAGAGGACGATTATGAAGTCGATAATACGGCCTACATATTGTTAGGTAATGAGACGGGGGAGGCTGTTGTCGACGGGCACTTGCATGAGTTGGTCAAGAGAGCATTTGAAGCTGTCGGATTAACCGTTACGACCGGTTCCACGACTGAAATGCTTGCTGCGCAGGAAGAGTCCATTATCGTGACAAATGATGTTTCATTCCTGAAAAAAGGAACGAAGCCGGTGATAATTGTCGGAAGGAACGATAAATCCACTGAACCAGTTGCAGGCGCTGTACAAAACACCTCAGATCCATTGTTTACGGTTGCAAATATTAGTGACGTCTACGTAAGTGCCTTGTATCCGTCGTTTAAATCGTATACGACAATCGCGACTGTGGGCGATAAGCCGTTCATCCAAAAATCGAAGCGCGGCGACATTGTCATACTTGCAGATATTGAGCTGACTGATTGGCCACTTCATCCGTCCTTCCCACTATTTGTTTGGAGTACAGTTGAATTGTTGCGTTCTGAAACGGATTCTTTAGGGTTATTTGTACCGAATGAGCGCAAAGCGGTTCTTTCGGGTAGAACAGAGAATGGACTGGAAATCTACACGATAGATGATGAATATGTCACAACAATTACGGATGGTTCGAGTTTCATCGCGCCAACACGTCCAGGTATTTATAAAGCATTGGACGGAGGAGTAGAAAAGATGTTTGCTGTTCAGCTTGAGAAATCTGAAAAAGAGCTTGTACAGGGTTCATCGTACCAAATCGGGCATTCTGAAAATGTGAAAGGGAATGAAGAAGGGAAAAATAGGATTGGCTGGCTATTCCTCGTGCCACTTTTGCTTCTTCTACTTATTGAATGGGAGGTGCAAAGAAGACGTGGATATCCGAATTGATCAGCCTGTATGGCTTTTATTGTTCATTCCAATTGCGCTTTATATGGGGTATACATGGAAATCATCGGGCATGCGGCTTATTGGAAAAGGAACCATTCTATTTGTTCTAAGATGTACTGCGATTGCTGCTCTCATCTTTGCACTGGCAACTCCTTTTATAACGCTGCGAGCTGATAAAGAACAAATATTGTTTGTTGTAGACCGCTCTGTTTCAATTGAAAGTGCCGGAAATTCAGCGGATAAATGGATTGCAGAAAGTCTGAAAGGCCGTCAAGTGAATCAGTCAGTGGGTATGTATTCATTCGCAGAGACGTTCCGAACAGATTCACAGTTGACAGATGCAGACGTAGAGCTTCCGATAATTGGGCAGATGGAATCAAGAGATGCAACCGATATTGCGAAAGCGATTGACCTTGCTGCAGCAGTGGCTAAAAATGATAGTGCGACACGGATCGTATTACTGTCTGATGGTTTGGAAACAGTGGGCAAGGTTGAAGAATTATTGCCTAAATATAGTGAAGGCCGTATGATCATTGACACTGTTTTACTTGAACGACCAGGAAGTGCGGACGCTTCGATCTCGATTTTTGATACGCCTCTGACTGCTTACGAAGGCGAGAAGCAGTTGCTACAAGTTGAAGTGGAATCATCTACTCGAACTACTGGTGAACTGCTCATTTATCAAAATGATAAGGAAATCATCAAAGAGCCGGTGAAACTTGAGCCAGGTAAGAACACTTTTTCATTTCGGACATCGGCAACTGGAGGCGGGTTGCTGAAATACGAAGCTAAACTCCTTGTATCGGATGACAGCTTTTTAGAAAACAACCGAATGCTGTCCGTCACAATGATGGAACGTTCCCCGAGTGTGCTCGTTGTTCAGACGAGCCGTAATCCATCAGCAATCCCAGCACTGCTGGATAAAAACGTGATGAGCGTAGATGTTGTTGATGCGGAACAATTACCAGAAACGCTGTCGGGTTATTTAGGCTACGGTGCTATCATTTTTGATAATGTGCCAGGGCACGTCGTTGGTGAGGATAAGATGACGGTCATTGAACAGGCTGTGAAAAACTTTGGTACAGGTTTCATGATGGTCGGAGGGGACGAAAGTTTCGGGCTTGGCGGATACTTCAAGTCTCCGATTGAACGGCTTCTTCCAGTTGAGATGGAAGTGAAAGGAAAAGAATCGCTTCCTTCGCTCGGGCTAATGATTGTTATGGACAGATCGGGAAGTATGTCCGGTTCGAAAATCATCTTGGCAAGAGAAGCAGCTGCCCGATCGGTAGAGCTTCTCCGTGATGATGACACGTTTGGTTTTACTGCATTTGATGATCAAGTATGGGAAGTCATTCCAATCGGTAAGCTAGAAGATAAGAAGGACGCAGTCGAACAAATCCTTTCCGTTCCGGCAGGCGGGGGGACGGATATTTTTCCGGGCATGCAAAAAGCCTATGATGATCTTGCGGATTTGAAGCTACAAAGAAAACATATTATTTTGATGACAGATGGCCAATCACCGATGCCTTCGGATTACGAAGAAGTGATTGCGGAAGGTAGAAAAAATAACATTACGATGTCGACGGTTGCTATCGGTTCAGATGCCGACTGGTCGCTTTTAGAAGATCTTGCGGAGAATGGTGGCGGACGGTTTTACGATGTCGTCGATGAGTCGACAGTACCGGCAATACTGGCCCGAGAAACGTCGATGATGACGCGAACATATATCGAGGATAATCCATTTTATATGACGCTAGGCGGTGTTCCTGAATGGTCGTCTTTGTTTAGAGAAGGGGTTCCGCAAATGAATGCCTATATTGCAACGACAGCGAAAACTACAGCGACGATTGCAGGGATTAGCCATAAAGAAGACCCAGTCATTGCTGAATGGATGTATGGACTCGGAAGGACTGTTGCATTCACATCTGACTCAACAGGGAAGTGGACGGGTGATTTAGCAAGATGGGACGGTTACCCAGAGTTTTGGAATACTGCAGTGGCACGATTGCTGCCGTCATATGAAGAAGTCCCTTACATCATCACCCATGAACGAGGTGGCACCTATACGGTAACAGATAGTTCTCGTAAGGCGGCATTCCTCGACATAGCCGTCGTGGATGAAGCAGGACAAGAAGTACCATTCACCTCAGAGCCACTTGCTCCCGGTAAAGTACGGGTAACTGTAGATGCCAAACCGGGTCTTGTATTTTTCGGTGTATCGGATGATAAAGGTGGATTGTTCGAAGCTGGCCTTTCAGTACCGTATAGCGATGAATATAAACCGGCAGTACCGAACGCAGCACTGATGACTAAAATTGCCGAACGGACAGGCGGAAAAGTGTTAGAAGAACCGACAGAGGCATTCCGTGATCACCCCTTTAAAAGTGGTGAAAAGATACGGATTGCAGAATGGCTAATCTTAGTAGCGATGATTTTGTTCTTTATCGATATTACGTTGCGTCGTTTCGGTATGTTCAAAGGGCTTACGAAGAAACCTCTAGTACGCGAACCAGTTGTCAAGGAGACATCGACAGCAGGGGAGAGTATTGCTGAATTATTGAAGGCGAAGAAGAAACGATGATTTGAAAGATTCCAAACCTGTAGAGGCTGTTATCTGCAAAGATTTTTACCGGTGGCGGTCATAATCTAAGTCATGCCGGTCATAACAAGTCTCATGGCGGTCATAACTGCATCCATGGCGAGCATAACAAGCTGCATGGCGGTTATAACGTAAAGGCCGGTTATTGTTACATGAAGAAGCCCCATCACACTGGAATCTTTCAAGTGTGATGGGGCTTCTTTCATATGTTTATAGACCTGTAAGTAAATCTCCGTTTCGTTTTGCCCAATAGGATGCAATGACAAAACAGACCAGTAGGATGACTGTACCGATAATATATGGGTAAATAATATTGATATCAAACAGGATACCCGCAAGTGCAGGTCCAACCATGTTACCTAGAGACATGTATGCAGTCATCATACCAGCTGCAAAACCTTGTTCTTCGCCCGCCAGCTTCGAAATAAGTGTGTTAACGGCAGGTCGAAGGAGAGATGTAGCAGTGAAGAAAATCGTTGCTACGAAAAGAATCATAAAGAAAGAATTGACGAATACAATGCCAATCATTGCAAAAGCCGCGATGATAAGATTGACTTGAATGACGCGCATTTCCCCAAATCGATTGAACAGTTTGTTGATGACAAATGTCTGAGCGATGACTCCGACAAATCCTCCAACTGTAATGATGACGGCGATTTGGGCAGGTGTATAGCCGTATTTATGGTCTACATAAAGTGAAATTGTAGATTGGAAATTAGCCAAACCGAATGAAAAGACAAACATGACAATTAGCATGACGAAGTAAGGGGTTGTAGTTGAGCGCTTCATCTGCATGACAAGATTTTCCCTCTTTTTTTCAATTCCAGGATTGTCTGCACTACGAGGCGCCGGATTTGGTAAAGCAAAAATGGAAATAACCGCTGCCGTTAAGGCTGCTGCTGTCGCGATGTAAAAAGGGAATTGTAAGCTAACTTTTGCAAGGAATCCGCCGATTGCAGGTCCAATCATGAATCCTAGCGACATGGAAGCACCGAGAAGGCCCATTCCTCTGCCTCGCTGTTCGTATGTTGTGATATCAGCAACAAATGCCATCATAGGCGGTATGAGGAATGCAGAGCCAAGGCCAGAAAAGAATCGTGAGGCATACAGCATCCATAATTGGGTTGAGGTTCCGAATGCAAGTTGCGATAGACCAAAAATAATCAATCCTATAATAATCAGCTTTTTCCGTCCGTGCTTATCAGATAGATCGCCGGCAATCGGAGAAAAGATAAATTGTGAAAATGAGAACATGGCAACTAGAAAACCAAGAGCTTGACCAGCAACGCCAAACGTGCCCAGGTATTCAGGCATAATTGGGATTATAAGACCGATGCCTGCCATGGCGATGAACATATTGAACATTAAAACGTATAAGGCAAAATTATTAGATTTGACTGCCATAATTACCCCAACTTTCCAAACTGTTTCGTGTCACTAAAGTATAATACCATAAATCGCATGGGAATAGCTTTTAATGAGACTTCTGTACAGAAAGTAAAGACGCCCTTCGTGTGTATGAAGGGCGTCTTTATCATATCTATATAGGTTGAAATAAAGAAACCCATTGAATTAGCTACGGCGCTAGGGGATGCCTTCCGCCATAAGCTAGCCTAGTTATGCGGAAAAGAACGCCGCTGGGCCTGCAGGGTGTAGGTCATGCAACTAGGAGGGATTGTGAACTACATCCCTCCTAGTTGCGACAGGGCGTCGCGAACTTAGACTGCCTTCCTCATTTCGTTACATTGTCTAGTCTCAGGCGGCCAGATGCTCGGGTCATAAGCCAGCCTGGCTATGCGGAAAAGAACGCCGCTCCGCCATTCTGTCTTATGCCTGTCGCATCTAAACGGCCGCATCGACATTTCGTTACTTCATATCCATTTTGAATTCCAGGAACAATTCATTATAATGGCCCAGCATTTCAAGACCGAGATTTCTATATACTTCAAGATGATCACGTGTTTCTTCATCGGGATAGAAACGTTCATCTTCTGTCACTTCAGCATCCATCAGGTCGAGAGCTGCCAAATTTGGTGTGGAATAGCCGACGTAATCGGCATTTTGTGCGGCAACTTCGGCATCGAGCATGAAGTTGATAAACGCATGTGCACCATCGATATTTCGTGAAGTTCGGGGAATAACCATATTATCGAACCAAAGATTGGAGCCTTCTTCAGGGACGATATAATCGATATCCTCGTTCTCATACATCATATCGGCGGCTTGGCCGGACCAAGTAAGTGAGATAGCAGCTTCTCCATTAATCATCAGTTGTGTCACTTCATCCCCGATGACGGCTTTGATATTAGGGCTAAGTGTTTTTAACTTATCTGTCGCTTCACGCAATTCGTCCATATCGGTAGAGTTCAATGAATAACCTAATGAGTTTAGCCCCATTCCGATTGTTTCACGCGCGCTATCGACAAGAATAACTTGCTGTGTAAGAGTGGGGTTCCATAAATCATCCCATTCTTCAAATGTCTGTCCCTCTAAAAGTGAAGAATTGTATGCAATGCCGACCGTCCCCCAAAAGTAGGGTAGCGAATAGTTATTGTCAGGATCGAAAGGTAAATCGAGAAAATAGGAATCGATATTTTTGATGTTTGGAATCTTACTGTAGTCGAGTGGCAACAGTAAATCTTTTTCCTTCATCATTTCAATCATATATTCAGAAGGCATTGTAATGTCGTAGGATGTTCCACCCTGTTCAATTTTCCCCATCATTCCTTCATTTGAATCAAACGTTTCGTACGTAACCTTAATGCCTGTTTCTTTCTCGAACTGTTTAAGTAAATCGGGGTCGATGTATTCGCCCCAGTTATACACAGTAATGGAATCCTTGCTGGCACTTCCTCCGCTTTCATTTAACTTGCTATTGATGAGTAGTAAAATAGCGGAAATAATAATAATCACTACCGCACCACGTAAAATATCTTTCATTTTTTCACCCCCGAAAGCGGTGTTTTGGTTTTGCGGCTAACAGCGTAATAGCCTAAAACAAGTACAACCGTCACTAAGAAAATAAGTCCCGATAATGCATTGATTGTCAACGTAATACCAGCGCGTGCCATTGAATAGATTTCAACAGACAGCGTGGAGAATCCGTTTCCAGTGACGAAGAATGTTACGGCAAAATCATCGAGAGAATACGTCAATGCGAGGAAGAATCCTGCAAGTATTCCCGGTTTAATAAATGGAATAATAACGCGTGTCAAGACATCGCGTTTTGAAGCCCCAAGATCGAGTGCGGCATCGATTAGCGTTGGACTCATTTCCTGTAGCTTAGGCAGTACCATAATGACAACGATCGGGATACTGAATGCGATATGCGAAATAAGTACGGAAGCGAATCCAAGCTTGACGCCAATCATTGTGAATAAAATAAGGAAAGATGCACCGATGATAACGTCCGGGCTGACAATCAAGATGTTATTGAGTGACAACACGGCATTGCGCATCGCTTTATTGCGCATGAAAACAATAGACAATGCACCGAGCACACCGATTGCAGTAGAAACGAGTGCAGACAATAACGCGACGACAATTGTATTGATTAAAATGACAATCAGCCGAGTATCTTCAAAAACTGCAGAGTAGTGTTCAAGCGTAAACGACTCAAAATTAGACATGTTGCCGCCTGAATTGAACGAGTAAAAAATCAAGTAGAAGATCGGAGCATATAAAATAATGAATACGACTACCAAATAGATTTTAGGAAGCTTACTTAACTTTTCCATTGATTGTCGTCCCCCTATCGCTACTGCTCGTAATCAACATGATGATAAACATAAATAAAATTAGGAATACGGCGATGGTTGAACCCATTCCCCAGTTTTGCGTGACAAGAAACTGTTGTTCAATTGCGGTTCCAAGTGTAATGACTTTGTTACCTGCAATCAGTCGAGTAATCATGAACAGCGATAGGGCAGGGATGAAAACAACTTGAATTCCCGATTTAACACCGTTTAATGTTAAAGGCCATATGACACGCCTGAATGTCGTCCATGAATTAGCACCTAGATCACGTGACGCGTCGATAAGCGCCGGATTTAGTTTATCAAGTGAATTGAAAATCGGTAAGATCATGAACGGGATGAAAATATAAACGGATACGAAAACGAAACTAAAATCAGTGAATAGAATTTGCTGACTGCCAATACCAACCGTTTCTAACAATGCATTTATTGGACCATAAAGTCCGAAAAGGCCAATGAAAGCATATGTTTTTAGAAGAAGATTAATCCAAGATGGAATAATAATGAGCAAAAGCCAAAGTTGCTTATGCTTCGTTTTCGTCAGGAAATAAGCAGTTGGATAGGCAAACAGTAACGTGAACAATGTAATGAGAAACGCATACCAGAATGAACTGATAGTCAGTTTCAAATAGACAGAAGAGAAAAAGTTTATATAGTTGTCAAAAGTGAAATGACCTGCTAAGTCAAAAAATGAATAGTAAATGATAAGTGCAATCGGCGCTATGACAAAAAGTAGAATCCAAGCTGTATACGGAATCGTGTACAACGGGCGTAGTGGTTTATTGTTCATTATCCGCTACCCCGTATGCCTCAAGTCTTGCATCGAATTCCTCTTCAGATTCGTTTAAGCGCATGACATGAATGTCTTCCGGATCAAAATCAAGTCCGACCGTTACACCGACTTCCGCTTTTTTAGTTGAATGCACAAGCCATTCATTGCCATCAGCATCATAAGTAGAAAGCTCATAGTGAACGCCGCGGAATAATTGTGTATCTACTGTCACGTTCAATTTCCCTTTATCGACAGTTGTGAGTTCCAAATCTTCCGGACGAATGACGATATCAACTTTCTCATTTGGATTTAACCCTTTGTCTACACATTCAAATGTCTTACCAGTAAATTGAACTACAAAATCTTCAATCATCATGCCTGGAACGATATTAGATTCGCCAATGAAATCAGCGACAAACCGGTTGATAGGTTCATCATAAATATCGAGTGGAGTTCCTGATTGTTGAATTTCTCCTGCATCCAAGACAAAAATTTCATCGGACATCGCGAGTGCTTCTTCTTGGTCATGTGTAACGAATACGAAAGTTTTACCTAATCGTTGCTGTAATTCCCGGAGTTCGTATTGCATTTCAGAACGCAGTTTCAAATCGAGTGCTGATAGCGGTTCGTCGAGTAATATAACTTCTGGGTCGTTGATGATTGCACGTGCGATGGCGACACGTTGACGTTGCCCACCGGACATTTCTGCGATTTCCCGATTTTCATAGCCTTCCAAGTTGACGAATTTCAGTGCTTCAATAACGCGACGTTTGACTTCGACTTGTTTCACTTTCTTAATACGTAGCCCAAATGCAACATTTTCAAAAACATTCAAATGCGGAAACAACGCATAATCTTGAAAAACCGTGTTTACTTGTCGTTCATTGGCAGGTACGTTGTTGATCTTTTTCCCATTGAAGAAAATTGTCCCATCCGTGGGTTCGATAAAACCTGCGATGAGACGAAGAATTGTCGTTTTGCCGCAACCTGATGGACCAAGTAATGTGTAAAACTTTCCACGTTCCATTTCAAAGGAAACACTGTTCAATACAGTTGTATCGTGGTTATATTTTTTTGTAACATTTTCGAATCGAATAATTGGCTGAGTCGTCATGCTGACACTCCTTTTCTTTATAAGTAAGATTCTGTCGCGACGAGCAGTATTTCGCTCGTTCCGTTAGATGCATTTGATAAACAGTGATGCTCGGATGCATCATAGTAGACTGCATCTCCTTTTGAAGCGATGTGTTGTGTATTCCCAATGATCACGGCGACTTTTCCTTTCAAAACATATATAAATGTTTCTGCAAGAGATGGCTCGAATTTTTTAAATTCGCCCTGTGCGTGAAATGTGATGTGGACAGGTTCCATATCATTCTCATTTGATCTGGGCACTAACCACCGAATACTATATTTCATTTCATCATCGCTGTAGATCGTCTGATTATCAGTCGAGTAGACAACTTGTACATTTTTCTTGGGTTCGTCAAAAAAGTCTTTAGGTGTCGTTCCTAACACTTCTAATAATGCAAAAAGCGTTTCAATCGAAGGGGAATTCAAATTTCGTTCCAACTGTGAAATATGCCCTTTCGTTAAATCAGTCCGTTCTCCAAGTTCTTCCTGAGTGAGCCCCTTTTTTAAGCGTAGGCTTTTAATCCTGCTTCCAATCTCCATGGACATCCCCCTAATCGTAATGGAGTTTAGTAATACTATACTTGAAGTTTACTGAAAACCCTTCTAATTATACAAAATATCAAGCGAAAATCAAGGGTTACTTTAATATAACTCAGCAGAAGTATCTCGCTTCTATAAATGACATGATTGATAATACATGTGTTGGTTAATCAAACAAACTTAAATAAACACAATGGAGGGCACTGAAAAAGTACGATTTCCTTCAATCCCGTTGATTTCCGTTCCGAGCGGACTCTTTCCGCGGGCACGGCTTCAGCCTCCTCGTCACTGCGTTCCTGCGGGGTCTTCAGCTCGCGCTGTTCCCGCTGGAGTTGCCGCTCTTCACTACAATCAACTAGTTCTTACTATCAAAAAAGAACTTTTTCAGTGGCTTCACATAAAGCGCTAAAGTTTTTGGGAACGAGTAAATAACCAGTTACTTATCCATCAAAGGGCAGCCAAAGATGCAATTTTGGCTGCTTACTCCTTCTTTATAGCATTTCCTTTTCGAATGTAAGGCAGTGTCACTTTCTATATAGCGTCACACTGTTACTTGTATGATCTTTGCTAAAATAAGCAAAGAGACTTTATTAAAAGCGATGGAGTGCCCGAAATTTTATCTTCGGGCACTTGCAACCTTTATAGAAAGGTAGTTATTCTTTAATCTTCCAAAGTAGTTGCATTTTTCACTTGAACATTGTGGTTGCGCGGCGGCCACATCTAACCCGCGGTAAAGGTATTGTGATCATTTCGTCCAAAGCGAGTCGGAAATGTACACGTGTAAATGTGAATTTTTATGCTTTTCTGAAAGATGATTCATGTGAGAAAATGGTTAATCAACAAACTTGGATTGATAATAAATAAAACCGGATTAGCCTCCTGTTAAGAAAAGAGGGTCCGGTCATTATTTCATACGGGAATTTGATTTCTTTCGGCGCAGTTTACTCATCATCATTTTGCCAAATGTAGTAACAACTAAATAAGCAGAAAGACCAATGCCACTCAGTGCAGTGACAAGTGAGATCCATTCAAAAAACGTGTAGCTGGAAAATTGCCTCCAGCCAAAAGGGGATTCCCAGTCTTCAATTACGAGATTCATACCATAAATTCCTGAAATGACGGTGAAAATAGTGAGAATGAAAAGAAGCATGTTCATCTTGTCGGAAGCTTGATTTTCTTGGCTTTTGTACAGTTCGTGCAAAGTTGTATTCACTTCTTTGTAAAGACAATCAATATTGAATGCTTGTCGGAACATAAGCGAGAGCTCTTTTCCTTCCGAACGTGTACTTACTTCCTGAGAATAATAGCCGGCTGAAAATAGCGTGATGAACTTAATCAGTGATTTTACATACTCCTCATCTTTTTCCCATTCGATTTGACTATATTCGAAAGACATTCGAAGTAACATTATCTTATAAAAGTAATGGAGAAGAAAGTTATAATAATGAGTACCCATGTATTGTGAAAGTTCCCTGCTCATATCCTTAGGAAGGCAGTTTGTAACAGTTACAAATGCATGCTCAGTTGTAACTGTATACGTGTTTGGGGCCCATCTATCATGAAGTGACTGATTCAGAGAACGCTGAATATAGTTTGGATTATTAGCGGATATGAATAGCTGGCCATTAGGTAATCTACCGTCCAAAGCACCCATTCGATACAATTGATCATCTGTGATGAGAGAATCTTGCTGGCAGAAAAGGAAAGCGGTTGTATACATCCTCTCATCTTCAAAGTAAGGCAGAGAGCCGGAATAGCCGTTCGACTTATCATCATGCAATATGAATTTTTCCAAAAAAGGACATAGATATTCAAAAAGTAGATGTCGAATAGATAAGTGATTTCCATTTTCGGGGCAGATAATTACCATCCCTTGTTCCTCTACTAACTGAGGTTCGACTGCTCTGAAATGATGCATGAAATCAAGAACGTCTGCTAGTTCATGGTCCTGGTTATCTAATTGAACTTTGACAGTTAAAAAAGCAATGTCGAAAGGGCCGAGTATTATATCGACGCTTTGGATAACGAAAGACATATTTATAGTTCTAAGTTTGTATTCAAAGCGTTTCATGATAGACTTTGTAAATCTGTGAAATCCATTTTCGTCTAACGAAGTGGGAAAGAGTTTGTCTTCGATATAGGGTAGAAAATACTGTTTAAGTTCTTTGCCAGTAACAGAGATTTCATCTTCGTTAACGCTACCTTCACTTAAAGACTTGTCTATCTGAAAAAAAGCGTAGTCATTTGCCTTAAGTGTTAGCGCAAGGTCATCCTTTCCCATACTGTCATATCTTATAGGAAGAGTAAATGACATATGCGAATGATGAATATCCAGTTTATTAATTGGAATTGTTAACTGCATTTTCACTCATCCTTCATCAATTGAAATTTTGGCTTTTCATGGTACAATATAGCGAATAAAGGAGGGCTTTGATTGGGAAAAAAGAAAGTAATTTATTTGGACCCGGATGACCGTAAATGGACAATGGAAGACCTCGGACTTAGTTGGGAATCGATTGGTAATCTGTTGGAAGATAAAAAAGAAATCGAAGGCATCTTTCTTATGAAAAATGGAAAGATCCGCAATATAGTAGAACTGCCCAATCACTGCAAAATCTGCCTTGATCCATTAGATTATAATGACGAACACGATTCCATATTTTGCCCATCGTGCGACGAATGGCGTGAGAGCTCTTGTAGTGATCCAACTTGTGAATATTGCCTAGCACGGCCTGCGAAACCGTCTAATTGTAAATAACACTTACAACTCTTTTCCCTCAATTGGGAGAAGAGTAAACATAATGACTGTATATACGTCATGGAATTGCCACATATTGAATAGGGCGCTGTTTGGACAAGGCGCTCCGTTTGAAATAGGGCGATTTTTTTGTTAGTCTTGATAAGGATTGTGCAGGCGGTTGTCCTGGCACAAAAGAATTAGTGGAGGGGTTATTTAATGATTAACCGTATGGTAGGTAAGCAAGCACCAGATTTCGCATTGGATGCGGTACTAGCAGATAAGTCTTTTGGAAAAGTAAGCCTTCAAGAAAATATGAAAAACGATAAATGGACAGTATTATTCTTTTATCCAATGGACTTCACATTCGTGTGTCCAACGGAAATTACAGCAATGTCTGATCGTTATGATGAATTCGAAGATTTGGATACAGAAATTATCGGTCTATCTACGGATACAATCCACACGCACCTTGCGTGGATCAACACAGACCGTAAAGATAATGGCTTAGAGCAGTTGAAATATCCACTAGCAGCAGATACTAACCACCAAGTTTCACGCGACTATGGTGTGTTGATTGAAGAAGAAGGTATCGCACTACGCGGCCTGTTCATCATCAACCCTGAAGGTGAACTTCAATACCAAACAGTATTCCACAACAATATTGGCCGTGATGTTGACGAAACATTGCGTGTGCTTCAAGCTCTTCAAACTGGCGGACTTTGCCCGGCTAACTGGAGACCTGGTCAGAAGACACTATAAGTAACAGTTGAATTTTTACCAAATGAAGTCCCCGTGCATATATTAGCAGTGGGGATTTTTTTGAAAAACGAAGGAGGAAAAAGCATGAAACTACGTGATCAATTACCTGAACTTACAGGTGCAACAGCATGGTTGAATGGAGAAAGAACAAAAGAGGAATTGGTCGGTGAAAAACCAACTCTAATCCATTTCTGGTCTGTTAGCTGTCACTTATGTAAGGAAGCAATGCCTGAAGTCAATGAATTTAGAGACAAATACAAAGAAGATTTAAACGTCATCGCAGTTCATATGCCACGTTCTGAAGACGATTTAGATCTAGTTGAAATCAAATCAGTAGCAGCTGAACACGACATTACTCAACCGATTTTTGTCGATAGTGAAGCGACACTAACGGATAAATTCGATAACCAATATGTTCCGGCTTATTATGTGTTTGATAAAGACGGCCAGTTACGTCACTTCCAAGCAGGCGGCGGGGGCATGAAAATGCTTGAAAAGCGCGTTAACCGCGTACTAGATGAAATGAAAAAAGAGTAAAGAATCAGCCCGATTGCGCATTCGCGACATCGGGCATTTTTAATTGTTTAGGAAATAGTAAAACCACGTACTGTTGTAGATAAGTTGTATTATAGAGATTTTACATCTAGGCCCAAGACCCACACGATGTTGGTCATGCAGTGGGGAGGGATTGAATAGCATCTCTTCCTTATTGCGACAGGATGTACTAGTGAGGACGTCGCCACAGGACGTGGCGCCTTTAGACGATAGATGGATATTTGAGCGTGCTAATTCAGTGTGATACACTAATCGAATCCAGTAAGTGGATAGGGGAGGGTGCTCTATGAAAAAGGAATTTGCGGTAATTGGCTTGGGTCGTTTTGGTGGGAGTATTGTAAGAGAACTAATTGAGCTCGATGCTGATGTTATGGCTATCGATATTTCATCAGAAAGAGTGGATGAGTATGCTCACATTGCTACACAAGCTGTAGCGGCCGATACGACTGATGAGTCTGTTCTCAGGTCAATAGGCATCCGCAACTTCGAACATGTAGTCGTTGCAATTGGAGAAAATATCCAAGCAAGTATTTTGACAACACTTATGTTGAAGGAAATTGGTGTGAAAAAAATAACAGTGAAAGCTCAAAATGATTCCCATGAAAAAGTGTTGCGTAAAATTGGGGCAGACCAGGTAGTACACCCTGAACGCGATATGGGGATTAGAATTGCGAACAATATGGTATCGAATAATATACTCGATTATCTTGAACTGTCAGATGAGTATTCCATTGCGGAAATAAAGGCGAATGATAAACTCGTTGGATCAACATTAATAGATTTGGACATTAGGGCCAAATATGGTGTCAATATTGTTGCCATCAAACGAGGTAAGCATATACTTGTATCTCCTCAAGCAATTGAAAAAATCCGACTTGAAGATATCCTGATTGTCATTGGATCGGATGAGGAAATCCATAAGTTTGAAAAGAAAGCACTGCATTAATGAATCACGTCTGTTGATTAATCATTTACTTGCAT
Source organism: Sporosarcina sp. FSL K6-1540 (assembly GCF_038620285.1). Taxonomy (NCBI): domain Bacteria; kingdom Bacillati; phylum Bacillota; class Bacilli; order Caryophanales; family Caryophanaceae; genus Sporosarcina; species Sporosarcina sp. FSL K6-1540. Next base: position 355,901 of record NZ_CP152018.1, on the reverse strand, counting down.
GAAATACTGGTGAGTAGGGCTTGAAGACCTTCATTTTCACTGCACTATTTTCGGCCCGCTTTCGACTAACTATTCATGATAGATTTACTGAGGGGTCCGAGTGTGGTAGAAGTGACTTCGTCACTTCTACCACACTCTTTTCAGTAATACTATTGGGAATAGTTGCCTGTCGCGTACCTACAATGTTCAAGTGAAAAATGCAGTCGTTTGGAAGAAAAGAATAGATTATATTCTATGGAGAGTGTCAGTGCCCGGAGATGCAATTTCGGGCACTCTATTACGTTGTACAATGCGTTCCTTGCTTACTTTTAGCAAAGAGTATGCATGTAATCATGTGAACCTTTATAGAAAGTATCAGCCGCCAAAATTGCATCTTTGGCGGCTTTTATCCAGCTAAGAAGCACAAGCTATTCTTTCGTCCCAAAAAGCTTCAGCAATACGTGTACTTATCCATTTGGAGCGCGACGGATGAAGGACCACCATACGATTACCGAAAAGACTGTGTAGGGATGCGACAAAGTCGCATCCCTACACAGTCAGACATCCCGTTAATTGTTTAGAAGTCATTCAATCCAAAGCAATCGGAAAATGCAACTATACACGTAGCGCCCAGTAGGTAATCATGTTATTCACTAGTTACTATTAGGTTTATCAACAGATGTGTTAATGAATAAAAAAACCGTAAACGCTTATAGGCGTTTACGGTTTTTAGCTTTGTTAAACTTCCATGATAACAGGAAGCACCATTGGTTTACGTTTCGTTTTATCGTATAAATACGGTCCGAGAACATCAATGATTTCACTTTTCAATGCATCGAAATCTGAGGGCGAGCTTGCAAGCTTGCGCTGCATCTGTTTGGATAACATCTGTTGTGCTTCGTGAATCATTGCACCAGATTCACGCATATAAACGAATCCACGAGAAATGATATCTGGTCCTGAAACGACACGATTGCGTTTTAGATCTACAGTTGCTACAACAATTACAAGACCATCTTCAGACAAAATTCTGCGATCACGCAGAACGACGCTGCCGATATCCCCGATTCCGCTTCCGTCAATATAGACATCACCAGAAGGAATCCGACCAGCAAGGTGCGCTTCATCTTGTGTAAGAGCGAGTACATCGCCATTCCCCATGATGAATGTGTTCTCTCGAGGAACATCACAAGAGACAGCAAGATCAGTATGGATTTTCAACATTCTATACTCACCGTGAATCGGCATGAAGAATTTTGGTTTGATCAATCTGATCATCAATTTTTGTTCTTCCTGCGAACCGTGACCGGAAGTATGGATATTATTTAAAGAACCATGGAGCACATCAGCACCTGCACGGAATAGTGCATTAATAGCTTTATTGATGCTAAGTGTATTGCCTGGAATCGGTGAAGACGAGAAAATTACCGTATCGCCAGGATGGATTTGAACTTGTCTATGCGTACCGTTTGCAATACGAGAAAGTGCAGCCATCGGTTCACCTTGACTACCTGTACAAAGAATTAATACTTTGTTGGCCGGCAGCTTATTCAATGATTGGGTATCGACAAATAATTCTTTCGGTGCATCGATGTAACCAAGTTCTCGACCGATTGTAATGGCATTGTCCATACTGCGGCCAAATACCGCAATTTTACGACCCAATACCTGGGCAGACTCAATTACTTGTTGCAGTCTATGAATATTTGATGCGAATGTCGCGAATATAATACGGCCTTCAACTTTTCTGAAAATCTCATTCAAGCTGTCGCCGACTTTTCGTTCAGACATTGTGAAGTTAGGGATTTCAGCATTTGTACTATCTGATAACAGACAAAGTACGCCTTCGCTACCGATTTTCGCCATCTTCGTCAAGTTTGCTGGTTCCCCAACTGGTGTGAAGTCGAATTTGAAGTCACCCGTGTGAACAATATTACCGGAAGGTGTTTTAACTACAACACCGAATGCATCTGGAATACTATGTGTAGTCCGGAAAAATGATACCGCTGTCTTACGAAACTTGAAAACGTCATCTTCACCAAAAGGAATCAACTTCGTAGTCCGTAACAGACCATGCTCTTCTAGTTTGTTACGCAAAAGTCCAAGTGCAAGTTTTCCGCCATATACTGGCACGTTAATTTTACGAAGAAGATAAGGAATACCACCAATATGATCCTCATGGCCATGTGTAATGAATAGGCCTTTAATCTTGTCCACATTACGTTCAAGGTATGTGTAATCTGGAATGACATAGTCGATACCGAGTAATGCGTCATCAGGGAACTTAATACCAGCATCAATTAGAATAATTTCGTCTTGAAATTGTACACCATATGTGTTTTTACCGATTTCACCTAGTCCGCCTAAAGCGAAAACGGCAGTTTCATTGTTTTTGATAGATTTCATACTTAAACCTCTTCAAGCTCGAAATAGGGTGCAGCCTGTTCGTATTCAAGATGAACACCTTCAAGAAGTTGGATAAATTCGATGTTAAAAGCACGATCTTTCAACTTCGCACGGACTGACCTTTCCGAGTCCGCCTCGATGTACATGCTTTTCGTATTTTCACGGACTGGTATTTGAAGCAAGTTATCTTGATAATAGATTTTATAAATCATCGTTTGCTCTCCTTTTTACGTTCGTTTGAACTGATTCTCTTTATATTAGCATGACACCTCTTTAAAATAAAGAAAAGCCCACCAATTTGATGGCGGACTTAACATAATTAAGCGATAGTTTTTTTTCCGAGTATGCCATTTAGCCGTTTCAACCATTTTCGTTTTAGGCGTTTGTACATGGCGACATCACTCCTCGAAATCATTATACTATATTCAGAACATTGTGTCAAGCGGGATTTTCGGCATAGCCGAAATATCCATCCGTTATTTAAAAGCGTAGTCGAAAGATCCAAGTAATCACCAGTAACATGGGGGGAGGGGGTTGTATCAGCTACTGCCCTTCAAATTGAGACAGTAGCTGGTACCACACACTTGGCACCATACTACAAACTGAACAAACTCTAGGAGCATGTAGGATATAAAGATTCCGTTCAACTTCGCTCTGTTTACACAGAAAACATTTCAATCGCGAACAAGTGGGGTGGCACCGGGAATATCCTTAAAAGGTACTTCTTTATCAATATGGTCATAGAACATGACACCATTCAAGTGATCAAGTTCGTGTTGAAAAGCAATAGCGGCAAGTCCTTTCAATCTTTTTTTGAATTCATGGCCATCGGGATCATAGGCTTTAATTGTAATCCGTGCATAACGAGGTACATATCCTTCTACATCGCGATCTACTGACAGGCAGCCTTCACCTGAAGGAAGATAGGTTTTTTCGATAGAGTGACTGACGATTTTTGGATTAACAGCAATAAAACTAATTGCTTGTTGAACATCATCTGTAATATGGAGTGCAAATATTCTTTTCGATTTATCCAATTGTGGTGCGGCTAGGCCGATTCCAGGGCGGAGGTCGAACTTTTCACTCAGTTCGGAATCTTGACTATTTATAACGTACCCCATCAAATCCTCGCAAAGTTTCCGGTCAACATCGGACAATGGGAAACTTAATTCTTCGGCTCGTTTGCGGAGAGCAGGGTGTCCTTCCCTAACAATATGTTCCATTAAAATCATCGTGCAATCTTCCTTTCGGTTTTACTCTATTCAATAGTATAAACGAATGTGAATAGGGGTGGAAGAAATTGAACGCGAAGTTGAATAGTGAAATATAAAACGTTATAGTGTAGAGGGAAATTGGAGGTCGGCAATTTTGAAGAAATCTATCATTGGATACATATTAGCGGTAACTTTGGTGCTCTCAGGGTGTAGTTCTGACTCGACGATTAAAACGCAACTGTCAGCTACTATAACAAAGATGAATAATGCCGAACAAGCATATAAGGATGCGCAAGCTGAATTGACGGAGCTTGAAAAATCGGAACAGGAATTATTCAATCAGACGATGGAGTTGACGCACCAACAGTTAGGTGAGCTGAAAATAAAGGTAGCTGAGCTTGAAGAATTGCTGGGACAACGACTTACTCATATAGAAGGAGAAGAAAAGTCCATAAGTAAAGCAAGCAAATCCGTGGACGAACTCGATGCAATCATTGAACAAACAGATGGAACTGTTGAAAAAAGTATAGAAGAACTGAAAGAAGCTGTAACTAACCGATATGAGCTCCATTCAGCCTTTGTTGTTGAATATAAAAAACTTACCAGTCTTCAAGAGGAGTTATACGGAATGCTTGTTGCTGAGGAAGTTGAACTAAAGGAACTTAAGGATAAGGTCGGCGAAGTGAATGAACAGAATGAGTTAGTCCATACAGCAGTTATCTCTTTTAATGATGCGACGGTCAAAGTGAATGTGTTAAAGGACGACACTTTCTCTAATTTACAGAAAGAAGAATAAGCAGTAGTGAGGCAGTAGAGTTAATTCTATGCTTTTTTCTATAAATATAAAGTGCGGGAAAATGGTATTCTATTATAATACAGACGTCTTATTGTGCTAATACAGTTTGGTAATGACAATCAATTCTAATAGCTATTATCTGCAAAGGTACATGCGATTACTATGTTTGACCATTCAGTTCTGATTAGATATACTGTGAAGGGAATAGATTGTACCAATCAATACACTAATGGTTCATAATACAGTTATAAAGGAGAGTTGCCGAAATGGCTGCCAAAAAAGACAAGCAGTTCGATCCGGTGGAAACACTTCACGCGATTGAAGAAAAGTTTGAAATGTTCCAGATCTTGAACGAAGAAGGCGAAATCGTTAATAAGGATGCAGATCCGAATTTATCCGATGAAGAACTCATTGAGTTAATGACTCGTATGGTATATACACGTATTTTGGATCAACGTTCAATTTCGTTGAACCGTCAAGGACGTCTAGGATTCTATGCACCGACAGCGGGGCAGGAAGCTTCACAACTTGCTTCACAATTTGCACTTGAGAAAGAGGATTTCATCCTTCCAGGTTATCGTGACGTTCCACAAATGTTATTCCACGGATTACCGTTATCAACGGCATTTTTATGGTCACGCGGCCATTTCCAAGGTGGTAATATTCCAGAAGGCGTCAACGTATTCCCGCCACAAATCATTATCGGTGCACAATATATTCAAGCAGCAGGCATTGCACTTGGCTTCCAAAAACGAGGAACGAAAGCAGTTGCTATGACATACACAGGTGACGGTGGTACATCGCAGGGTGACTTCTATGAAGGGATTAACTTTGCAGGAGCATATCGTTCTCCAGCAATCTTCATCATTCAGAATAACCAATTTGCTATTTCGACTCCACGTGACATGCAAACAGCTGCAAAAACGCTTGCACAAAAAGGTATTGCAGCAGGTATACCAAGTGTTCTTGTTGACGGTATGGACCCTCTTGCGGTGTATGCGGTTACACGTGACGCACGCGAGCGCGCAATCAATGGCGATGGACCAACACTAATCGAGGCGCTTTGCTACCGCTACGGGCCACATACTATGGCAGGAGACGATCCTACGCGTTACCGTACTTCAGAAACAGACAGCGAGTGGGAAAAACGCGATCCGTTAATCCGTTTCCGTACATACCTAGAAGCAAAAGGTATCTGGAATGAAGAACAAGAAAACGTAGTAATTGAACGCGCTAAAGAAGAAATTAAAGAAGCAATCAAAATAGCTGATGCAGCTCCTAAACAAAAAGTAAGCGATTTTATCAACATCATGTACAAAGGCGACCTGCCATACAACTTGCAGGAACAGCTAGCCATTTACACAGAGAAGGAGTCGAAGTAACCGATGGCACAAATGACGATGATTCAAGCAATAACTGATGCTCTACGTACGGAGCTGAAAAATGATGAAAACGTCCTCGTCTTCGGTGAAGACGTTGGAAATAACGGAGGAGTCTTCCGTGCAACTGAAGGCTTGCAAAAAGAATTTGGCGAAGTGCGTGTATTCGATACACCGCTTGCAGAATCTGGTATTGGTGGACTAGCAATCGGGTTGGCATTCACAGGCTACCGTCCAGTTATGGAAATTCAGTTCTTTGGTTTCCTTTATGAAGTAATTGACTCAGTTAGTGGTCAACTTGCGCGCATGAGTTTCCGTAGTGCAGGTCGTTTCAATGCACCTGTTACAATCCGCTCACCATTCGGAGGCGGCGTAGCAACACCTGAGATGCACGCTGATAGCCTTGAAGGTCTCGTAGCTTCACAGCCTGGTTTGAAAGTAGTTATCCCTTCAACTCCATATGACGCGAAAGGGTTACTGATTTCTGCAATCCGCGACGACAATCCGGTCATCTTCCTTGAACATATGAAACTGTACCGTTCATTCAGACAAGAAGTTCCTGAAGAAGAGTACACGATTCCACTTGGGAAAGCGGATGTGAAACGTGAAGGGAAAGACCTTTCAATTATCACGTACGGCGCAATGGTTCACGAAAGCTTGAAAGCGGCTGAAGAGCTTGAAAAAGAAGGCTTCTCTGTAGAAGTTATCGACTTGCGTACAATTCAACCAATGGATATCGAAACAATCATTGCATCTGTTGAAAAAACAAACCGTGCAATCGTTGTACAAGAAGCGCAGAAACAAGCAGGAATCGCTGCGAATATCGTAGCTGAAATTACAGAACGCGCAATTCTAAGCCTTGAAGCACCTGTTCTTCGCGTAACTGCACCGGATACTATTTATCCATTTGCGCAAGGTGAAAATGCTTGGCTTCCGAATGCGAAAGATATTATTGAAACAGCTAAAAAAGTATTGACGTTCTAAAAAGGTATCAATTAAGAAAGGGTGAATCACGTGGCATTTGAATTCCGTTTACCAGATATCGGAGAAGGAATCCATGAAGGTGAAGTCGTAAAATGGTTCGTCGCTAAAGGCGATAAGATCAATGAAGATGACATACTTCTTGAAATCCAAAACGATAAAGCAGTTGTGGAAATTCCATCACCGGTTACGGGTACTGTTGAAGAAATACTCGTTTCCGAAGGAACAGTTTCAGTCGTAGGGGATGTATTGATTCGCTTCGATGCACCTGGTTATGAAAATGTGAAATCTGAAGAGGATGACAACGCAGAAACTGAAGCACAAGTTCAAGCAACAGCTGAAGCGAGTCAACCGATTGAAAAAGAAGAGGCGCCTAAGGAAGAAGCAACTACAAAAGTAGCTGCCCCGACTGCAAGTGTGCAAGCACAAACAGACGTCGATCCGAATCGCCGCATTATTGCAATGCCTTCCGTGCGTAAATTTGCGCGTGAGCAAGGTGTCGAAATTCAGCAAGTTGCAGGATCAGGCAAAAACGGCCGCATCTTGAAAGAAGATATCGAGTCATTCAAGAATGGTGGACAAACACAAGCGGCAACTCCAGCAGTGGCGGATCAAGATGGTCAAGCTGAAAGCGTTGCACAAGAAACTTCAGCTCCGGCTCCAGTTCATCTTGAAGGCGATTTCCCTGAAACACGCGAAAAAATGTCTGGAATCCGAAAAGCAATTGCAAAAGCGATGGTCAATTCAAAACACACTGCTCCGCATGTTACGTTGCTTGACGAAGTGGATGTTACCGAACTCGTTGCACATCGCAAAAAGTTCAAAGACATTGCTGCAGAAAAAGATATCAAACTGACGTATTTGCCTTATGTTGTAAAAGCACTTGTTTCGACATTGCGTGAATTCCCAGCGTTCAATAGCTCACTCGATGATGCTACACAAGAAATTGTTCAGAAGCATTATTACAATATTGGTATCGCTGCGGACACTGACCGTGGACTTCTTGTTCCGGTTATCAAGCATGCAGACCGTAAATCAATCTTCGCAATTTCTGATGAAATCAATAGCCTTGCAGTAAAAGCACGCGATGGTAAATTATCACCTGCTGAAATGAAGGGTGCTTCTTGTTCCATCACGAATATTGGGTCTGCAGGAGGGCAATGGTTTACACCTATCATTAATCATCCTGAGGTTGCAATTCTTGGGATTGGTCGTATCGCAGAAAAGCCAGTTGTGAAAAATGGTGAAATTGTAGCGGCACCTATGTTAGCATTGTCATTGGTATTCGATCACCGGATGATCGACGGCGCTACTGCACAACACGCGCTGAATCACCTTAAGAGATTGCTCGCAAATCCGGAACTTTTATTAATGGAGGCGTAAACAATGGTAGTAGGAGACTTTCCAATCGAAGTAGATACACTTGTCGTAGGTTCTGGACCGGGAGGGTATGTCGCAGCAATCCGTGCGGCACAATTGGGCCAAAAAGTAATCGTTGTTGAAAAAGGCGATATTGGTGGCGTGTGCTTGAACGTAGGATGTATTCCTTCTAAAGCGCTAATTGCTGTTGGACATCGTTATGCCAATGCAAAAAATTCCGATTCAATGGGAATTACAGCAACAGAAGTGAAACTAGATTTCACTAAAGCGCAAGCGTTCAAAGATAGCGTAGTCAGCAAGTTGACTGGCGGAGTTGCAGGACTTCTTAAAGGCAACAAGGTTGATTATGTTCAAGGTGAAGCTTATTTCGTCGATAGCAACACAGTACGTGTGATGGACGAAAGTTCTGCGCAAACATATAAATTCAAAAATGCAATCATTGCAACGGGTTCACGTCCGATTGAAATCCCGACATTCAAATTTACGAAACGCGTTATCAATTCAACAGGTGCTTTGAGTCTTACAGAATTACCGGGTAAACTTGTCGTTATCGGTGGCGGTTATATCGGTACTGAGCTAGGATCTTCATATGCAAATCTTGGATCTGAAGTAACGATTATTGAAGGCGGCAATGACATTCTTGCAGGTTTTGAAAAACAAATGACACAAATCGTTAAAAAAGGCTTGAAGAAAAAAGGCGTCGAAGTTGTTGTTAAAGCGTCTGCAAAAGGCGTTGAAGAGACAGCTACTGGCGTTACAGTTACATACGAAGTAGGCGGAGAAGAGAAGAAAGTCGAAGCTGATTACGTACTTGTTACTGTAGGTCGTCGTCCAAATACGGATGAAATCGGATTAGAAGAGATGGGCATCAAGTTCCTTGAGCGTGGTCTTATCGAAGTCGACAAACAATGCCGTACAAGCATTCCAAATATCTATGCAATCGGTGATATCGTTCCAGGACTTCAGCTTGCACACAAAGCTTCTTATGAAGCTAAAATTGCAGCAGAAGCAATTTCAGGCGAGAAGTCTGAAGTTGACTACTTGGCGATTCCTGCCGTTTGTTTCACTGATCCTGAACTTGCAGCTGTTGGCTTGAACGAGCAACAGGCAAAAGAAGAAGGTTATGAAACAGTAGTAGGGAAATTCCCGTTTGCAGCTAATGGACGTGCACTTGCACTTGATGCTTCTGAAGGTTTCGTCAAACTTGTATCACGTAAAGAAGACGGGCTTCTACTTGGAGCACAAATTGTGGGTGAAAGTGCATCAGATATGATCGCTGAACTTGCACTTGCAATCGAAGCAGGAATGACGCTTGAAGATGTTGCAATGACAATTCATGCTCACCCAACATTGAGTGAAATTTCAATGGAAGCGGCTGAAGTCGCTTTAGGTAAACCAATTCATATGATTACGAAATAATTTTCTAGAGTCAGTGATTAAGACCGTCTATGAGGTAGCAAGATATCCTCGTAGATGGTTTTTTTAGTTTGAATCGGACTATGAAACAGGTATGTGGATCCGTGTGACCTAGCTTTTTCTGCCTTTTGTTTGCAGGTTTAGTAGATGGGGATGAAGAAGAGTGTCAGTGGAGTAACGGGGGAGGCATTCAAATGGAATGGAAAACAAAAATAACGGAACTGCTCGATATCAATTATCCAATCATTCAAGGGGGACTCGCTTACTTGGCTTATGCCCAACTTGCTGCTGCCGTCTCGGAAGCAGGTGGACTTGGACAAATTACGGCAATGAGTTTGGATTCAGCAGATGCACTGCGCGTTGAAATTAAAAAAGTGAAAACGCTGACTGATAAACCGTTCGGCGTGAACTTTGCGATTGGACAACATGGACGTCCATATGCCCATATGGTGGAAGTTGCTCTGGAGGAAGGCGTTACAGTAATGTCGGTAACGGGTGGGAATCCCGCGCCATTTTTTGCCCAACTTCAAAATACCAACGTTAAAAAGCTTGTGCTAGTTGCTGCAAAAAGGCAGGCTCAGAAAGCGGAATCACTCGGAGCTGATGCAGTTATGGTTGTTGGACAAGAAGGTGGGGGACATCTTGGGCGTGACGATATCGGAACGATGGTACTTGTTCCACAAGTTGTCGATGCTGTTTCAATCCCAGTTATTGCATCCGGTGGTATCGGGGATGGTCGCGGTTGGATGGCCGCTCAGGCATTAGGCGCCGAGGGGATTGAGATGGGAACAAGATTCATTGCGACGAGAGAGTGTGTCCATGCATCTCAAGCTTATATCAATCTACTTCTTGCAAGTAGTGAAACCGATACGACTGTTATTAAAAGAACACTAGGAGCACCCGCTCGAGCATTAACGGGAAGTTGGACGAAGAAAATAATTGACATGGAAGTTAAAAATGCTGATTATGAAGCGATGAAAGATTTAATCAGTGGCGAAGCGAATCGCCGTTTTATTCATGATGGAGATGCCAATAATGGTTATGGATGGGCGGGTCAGGTTGCTGGGCTTATTAACGATGTACCATCCGTTGCAGAATTAGTTGAGCGTATGGTGAATGAGGCGGAAACAATTCGTAAAAGATGGAACTAAAGAGAGTAAAGGGAGCGAATTAGCATGGATTATAATTATCCAATTAGGCATGATTGGTCGACCACAGAAATTATCGCAGTAGCGGCATTTTATGAGGCGGTTGAAAAAGCATATGAATCAGGAATTGCAAGAGAAAAACTGATGGAGGCATATCGGGGATTCAAAAAAGTGGTTCCTTCCATGGCGGAAGAAAAAACATTGTGCAAGGAATTTGAGGAAGCGAGCGGTTACGTCTGTTACCGTGTTGTTCAAATGGCGAAAGATACAAGTGGTGAAGAAATAATAAAAGGAATGCCCTCGCGTTAAGCGGGAGCATTCCTTTTATCTAAAGCTAAGAAGTATAAGGTTTTCACCTGGAACAGTATCTAGACTCCAGCGCCTAGCCCCACACGACGTGGGTCATGCAGTGGGGAGGGATTGAAACTGCATCCCTCCTTGTTGCGACAGGATGTCGCGATCCTAAGCTGCTTTCCCCTGTCGCTTTAGTCCTTAAGTTAAAGGCAAAGAGCGCCTTTCTCTTAAGGTCTTCCAGCGCTTGTCGGGTCTACCAAGGCGCTTACGCTTTTATTGTTTATTAATGACTACATCATAAACAGGTAGCAGTTGGTCAAAAGTCTCTTCTGCAAATGCCATGAATTCTTCGGTGGAAAGTTTAATGGCGTCTTCACGTGGTAAATGCCGACCGACAAGGAACTCCGCTTTTTTGACAGTTTGTAACCGCTCTAGAAGTTGTTCGAGTCCAACGTCTCCCGCTTGCTCGATAGTTGTAGCTTCGGGTTTCATATGATCGCCAGAAACGATATAAGTACCAGGGAGGCTAGTTAAAACATCCAATTTGCTATCTAGACGCTCGGCAATCCCTTTTTTATCTGAATTCTCATAAATTACCGCTAAAATAATGAATAAATGTGATCCCCATAAGCCAATCTGAAAGTGAGGCAATGCTTTGTAGCCACGTTTAGCAGGTGCGAAGGCGACCCAACTGTCATTTGGTGGATTTACTGTCCGTCTTGCGTGTTTTGCGACATGTGGAAAAAACTCATCAGTCCCATGTGCTGAAAGGCGGTCCGCAAAATGCATACCTAGAGTTCCGAACTTGGGCTGGATTCGATTTTGCAATGCTTCCATCCGCTTTTCTAGCCCTTCAATTGAAAATACATCAAAATCATCTTTTTCCCAAAAAAGACCAACCATTTTCATTACCCCCAATTACATTTACACGTTTATCATAACAGAAAAAGGGGAACAATCTTTAGTAACAAGGCTTATAACTAGAGCGAACTCTGGTCGTAGCATATTTTAAGTATAACTAACGGAAAATTTGGACTATATACTGAAAAAGGGGTGTCAACTATGAAACAAGTCGTCCATGTTATTCGCAAAGCCGATGTAGAGAAAGAATATGTGAAGCTACTTAACCTAGAACTCGATTATGAACTTGCAACACTTTTCGATGCTGTGCAAGAAGATGATGCAAAGCAAAAAATGAAAAGCAAGCATAGGCTTATGGAAATTCACCGTGAGCTGGAGATACTTAATGGCTTCGCATGATTCTGATTGTCGGACCAGAAAAGGCATCCATACACATCCTTTAGAAACAGGGATAGTGTAATGGGATGCCTTTTTCGATATAGTGTACTATAGATAGTCGTTTGGAAGGGGTGGCTTTATGAAGTGGGGAATTATTGATCGTTATGCAAAGTCGTTGATAAAAGAAGCGGGTCATAAAATTCGCGTGTCTTTTTTCAATCAAATCGATATCGATACAAAATCGAGTGCGAATGACCTTGTGACAAATATTGATAAAGAAATCGAACAATTCTTCATCAGCAGGATTAAAAGAGATTTTCCTGACCATAAGATTCTCGGTGAAGAAGGATTTGGCGATGTTGTTCAGACGCTTGATGGGGTCGTTTGGATGCTTGACCCAATTGACGGAACGATGAATTTCATCCACCAAAAACGGAACTTTGCCATCTCTCTCGGAATATATGCAGAAGGCGTCGGTATGCTTGGTTATATTTATGATGTAATGCGCGATGATTTTTATCATGCTGCTAAAGATGAAGGGGCTTATTTCAATGATGAACGGCTACCGCAATTGGAGATTACACCACTAGAAGAAGCCGTTATTGGTATTAATGCCAGTTGGGTGGCTCCGAATCACTTCGTTGACAACGAAAAAATTATTGAACTGATTAGAACGTGTAGAGGGACAAGATCATATGGCTCGGCAGCGCTCGAGTTGGCGTATGTCTCTTCAGGTAGGTTGGATGCATACATGTCTATGAGGCTGTCGCCATGGGATGTTGCTGGGGGCATTGTTATTGCGCAGGAGGTCGGTGCAGTTGCAACAAACATGAAAGGGGATTTCCCGCACCTTCTTGGGCAGGATACATTTATAGTCGCGAGGCCTGGATTGCATCAAGATATTGTGACAAACTATATTGACCTAAAACAATAAAAAAAGGACGTTACAGGCATCGAATACTACGATTACCATGAAACGTCACATTTGAAAAGAATGTTATTAAAGTAGGCCTTGTTCTCTATATTTCTTTTTTGTTTTAAATCCGTTACCCATAATTAGAATCAATGCAACGATGGCTACAATCGCAATCGTGGGGCTGCTCATACCGACTGCAACGCCGATTGCACACATTGAAGCGATAGCGGCAATGGAGTAAAAAACGAAAATCCATTTGATGTTTTTCAAAAAAATACCTCCATCTACAATTAAATGTTTTCGAATTATCTTTACATGTGCTATAATAACACAGTTAATCAACCGAAAAAAGAATAATGGAGTGAAATCATGACTAAACTTAGAAGTGACTTACGTAACATAGCAATTATCGCCCACGTCGACCACGGAAAAACGACGCTTGTCGATCAACTTTTAAAACAATCGGGAATCTTCCGTTCTAACGAACAAGTAGATGATCGTGCAATGGACTCAAATGAAATTGAACGTGAACGCGGAATTACGATTCTTGCAAAGAATACAGCAATTGAATATAAAGATACAAAAATCAACATTTTGGATACACCAGGTCACGCAGATTTCGGCGGAGAAGTGGAACGTATCTTGAAAATGGTAGATGGTGTAATTCTTGTTGTCGACTCATACGAAGGGTGTATGCCACAAACGCGTTTCGTACTGAAAAAAGCGCTTGAGCAGAACTTGAAACCAATCGTTGTCGTTAATAAAATTGACCGTGAATTTGCACGCCCGGAAGAAGTAGTTGATGAAGTTCTTGAATTATTCATCGAACTTGATGCGAATGATGAACAACTTGAATTCCCAGTTATTTATGCATCAGGATTCAACGGTACTGCAAGCTTATCACCAGACGTTTCAACACAAGAAGAAACGTTGCGTGTACTATATGACGCAATTCTAGAACATATCCCTGCTCCAATCGATAATAGAGACGAGCCTTTACAGTTCCAAGTATCACTTCTTGATTACAGCGATTATGTTGGCCGTATCGGTATCGGACGGATTTTCCGTGGAACGATGCAAGTCGGACAGTCGGTTGCCGTTATAAAACGTGATGGTACTGTCAAAAACTATCGTGTTACGAAAATGTCTGGATTCCTTGGTTTGAAACGCGTTGATATCCAAGAAGCTTTCGCAGGAGATCTTGTTGCGGTATCTGGAATGGAGAACATTGACGTTAGTGAAACAATTTGTCCGGCAGATCATCTGGAAGCACTTCCAGAGTTGTTCATTGACGAACCAACGTTACAAATGACATTCCTTGTAAACAATAGCCCGTTTGCAGGTAAAGAAGGTAAATGGGTAACGTCAAGAAAAATTGACGAACGCCTTCAATCACAATTGCAAACAGATGTATCTCTTCGTGTAGATCCAACTGATTCGCCTGATGCATGGACTGTTTCAGGACGCGGAGAGCTTCACCTTTCTATTCTTATTGAAAACATGCGCCGTGAAGGATTTGAATTGCAAGTTTCGAAACCAACAGTAATCGTGAAAGAAGTAGATGGTGTTCGTTGTGAGCCTATCGAACGTTTACAAATTGATATTCCTGAAGAGCATACAGGCTCTATTATCGAGTCGATTGGTGAGCGTAAAGGCGAAATGCTTGATATGATCAACAATGGTAATGGACAAGTTCGTCTAATATTCAATGTACCTGCGCGTGGATTGATTGGTTATTCAACTGAATTCCTTACATTGACAAGAGGTTACGGAATTATGAACCATACGTTTGATTCTTACCAGCCAATGGCAAAAGGTAAAGTCGGCGGCCGCAGAAACGGTGTTCTTGTTTCAATGGAGAACGGTACAGCTACGCCTTACAGCATCATGCAGCTAGAAGACCGCGGTATTATGTTCGTTGGTGCTGGAACTGAAATCTATGCTGGGATGGTTGTTGGTGAAAATACGCGCGAAAGCGATTTGACAATCAACTTAACAAAAGCTAAACAAGCGACAAACGTACGTTCAGCTTCTAAAGACCAAACAGTTACAACTAAAAAACCACGTATTATGTCGCTTGAAGAAGCGTTACAATATCTGGGTGATGACGAGTATTGTGAAGTGACGCCAGTATCGATCAGACTTCGTAAGAAGATACTTGATAAAAACGAACGCGAACGTGTTCAGAAAAAGAAATAATCGCTGTTTAAACATAAGTGATCTTAGTAAAAGAAAGCATCTTGAGTGCCTTACCTCATACAGGTCTAGTCGACTGATAGGTCAGGTGCGGCTTTCTGAGGTCCTTTAACAGTGACGGGATTATTACTATTCCGACCTATAGAAAAGCTTTACAGAAGGGAATGTGTTGAATGAGTGCTAGTGTTGGCGATACAGAGTTCGTATTCGGAAAGATGTCGGGTATTGCACGCTTTATATACGAAGTGATGCCTTCCTATACGGCTGCCGGTTATGTACTTTTTGCCCTCGTCTTCCTCATGTCGGCAATTGTTTATAAACTGGGATTTGCTAGAAAACTGAGGCCTTTACAGACTTTGCTGATCTATGCCTTCTTGTTTATCGGCTGTCTAATTTTGACGTTTCTTGGCTTTTTCCTCCCGATCGTGGAGGCTCTCATCGTGGCGGCTCTTATTTTAATTATCTACCGAGTGCGCAGGATGAATGAGTATAAAGAGAAAAAAGAAGACTCCATCATCTGATGGAGTCTTCTTTTTTAGAATATAAGAAAGTCACGTCTGTTGATTAACTATCTATTTGTATCAAATACTGGTGAGTAGGGCTTAGGGAAATCCATTTTCATTGGATCATTTCCGGTTCGCTTTCGGCTGAATAATCACGACACCTTTACCGAGGGACCCTAGTGTGGCTAGAAGTGAATCCGTCACTTCTAGCCACACTTTTTTCAGTAATTCTGTTGCGAATAGTTGCCTGTCGCGTTCCTACAAAGTTCAAGTGAAAAATGTAGCTGCTTTGAAAGAAAAGAATAGATGACTTTCTATATAGAGTGTAGGTGCCCGAAGATACAATTACGGGCACTCTTGCCCGTCGTACAACGCGTTCCTTACTTACTTTTAGCAAAGATTATTCATGTAATCATGTGATGCCTTATAGAAAGTGACACTTCTTTAAAATAAAAAAGAAAGAACCATAGAGAAAGCATCAGCCGCCAAAATTGTATCTTTGGCGGCCTTTATCCAGATAAGAAGCTAGCTATTCTTTTGTCCCAAAAAGCTTCAGCACTACGTGTACTTATGCATTTGGAGCGCGACGGATGAAGGACACTCATACGATTACCGAAAAAATGTGTAGGAATGCGACGAAGTCGCATCCCTACACATTAAGATATCTCGGTACTGGTATAGGAGTTGTTCAATCCAAAGCAACTGTACTCGGGACGCCTAGTATTTGATTAAGTTGTTTTGTGGTTAACTTTGGTTAATCAACACATGTGTAAGAATGTATAAGTTTTCGACACGGAACAGTGTCTAGGCTTCAGGCGCCTTACGCTTTTCTCAGAAATCTTTTTCGATTGACTGGGAACTTCGGTAGAAAATGAAATTCCCAGTTGCGATTCGTGCAATCGTTTTTTCGGCAATCCGATTATTACATTCCTGACACATATACGTATGGATAGGGCGATTCCGGAGTGTTTTTGCTAGTGGCAAATCGTCTGGAAGTTGCCCGACGTTGTCACAGATGACACATTTTACACGCATTGGAAATCCTCCTTCAGTCAACTCGGATCGCAATGACGTTGCGAATCGGATTATCATTGTTCGAACCGTCTTTGAAGACAACATGCACGGGCCCGCCCTCAAGTAGCGGCTTACCCTCGTCGCTGAATTTGAAAATGATATCATCGACTTTCGTAAGTGGGAATGAGTGACTTTCGCCGTCTGATGTTTCAAATGCTAATGTTCGTGCATTTTCGGCAGGCTCCGCGATTTTTAAAAAGTGACGCAATTGGATGCCGTATGTTCCAGTAAGGACTTTTCGTTTTTCAAACTTTTTTTCTGTTTCCAGGGTAGGCGGGAACGTTGCGCCTTCCATTATTTCACGGGACCAATGTTTCCCCATAGCTCTTTTATATTCTTCTAGTTCATCTTTTTCGATGTGACTTTCTGTAAAGTACGTTTTCAAATCAACGCGACGATCATCGAAAATCCACACGGTCGGGTCAAGTGTGATGACATGACGTACATTTCCTTTAATCGGAATTATTGATTCCAAATGAATATCCCCCTACTTGAATTAAATTATCTTTTGTTTCTAGTATAACGCTTTGATGTCTCAAGGAAAAGCTTTTGCTTTTCGATGGCTTAGGAAACTAGAGAATTTTGTCCTATAGATAAGTTGTAACATAAAGATAATACTACCTAACATCAGTCCATAGCGACTCTGGCAATAAGAAGGGCTGAAGAGGCGGCATTTTTTGTTTGAGAAGGATATAGGTTATGTACTGTTGCTACAGGGAGTGGCGCATTTAGGCTTCGTTCATCTGTTACAAGCACTTGTATTTTTGTTTTGTAAAACGCCAAAGGGAAAACGCTTGCTTTTTCCTGTTCTGAAAGATACAATTTATTGATAATAACCATTAAGAAATAAAAGTTTGATGGGGGCGTCCTCATGGATATAGAATTGCAGGAAACGAATAAGGAAACGTATCAGGAAAAGGCATTGAAGCAACTTCAAGCTGATGCTGATAAGATTGGTCAACTTATAAAAGTACAGATGGACCATTTGACGATGCCGCAGTGCCCACTCTATGAAGAAGTGTTGGATACACAAATGTATGGCTTGTCTCGTGAAATTGACTTTGCTGTAAAGCTAGGTTTGATTGACCGTCCGAAAGGCAATGAAATTCTTTCTTTACTTGAGAAAGAAATGACAGTGTTGCATGAAGTATATACGAGAAAATAAGCCGAAAACTCAAACTGACATAATGGTTTGAGTTTTTTGTTTAATGAAAAAGAGGTAACCCTATGAAAACATATACTAAAAAGCTATTCCGCTATTTTGATTTCCCACTGTTTTTTGTCTACCTGTTACTTTGTCTGTTCGGACTTGTCATGATATACAGTTCAAGTATGGTTGTAGCGGTAGGTAGGTATGATCTTCCGGCAGATTCTTTTTATCAAAAACAGTTGTTAAATTTAAAACTTGCCATTCCCGCTTTCTTTTTGGCGGCTTTTTTTCCGTACAAGAATTATAAACGGAAAAAATTGATGATTTTTGCTGTAATAGGTATGCTATTTCTGTTGTTTCTGGTCCATTTCGTTGGTACAGGTGATCATGTTGGAGCCACTAGTTGGATAAAAACGCCTTTTGGTAATCTACAACCCTCAGAAGTTGCGAAATTGGTCTTAATTGTCTATTTTTCAGGAGTTTTTGCAAAAAAATATGAGTCTGGCACAATCGATAATATTAACCAGTCAATATTACCGCCCGTGGTCATTTTAGTATTAGCAGTGGGTTCTATTATGCTCGAGACTGATATCGGAGGCTCGTTCATTATAATCATCACAGCACTTTCGGTCCTAGCAGCAAGCGGTATTAAAAAAAGAACCTTTATGAAAATTAGCGGGATAATTTCTGTGGGTCTTGTCTTTGCTGCGCTTGTCCTTTATTTCAAATGGGAATCGATTATGACCCCAGGTAGGGCTGGCCGTATACTATCATTCCTGAACCCATTCGATTATATCCAAGGGTCTGGCTATCAGATTGCGAACGGCTATATTGCCATTGGTTCTGGAGGTTTGCAAGGGAGAGGTCTTGGTAACTCTATTCAAAAAATGGGCTACTTACCAGAGCCGCAAACAGATGTCATTATGGCGGTGATTTCAGAAGAATTAGGCCTTCTTGGTGCTATTATCGTAATAGGGGGACTCGGTTTCATCGTCTTAAGGGCTTTATCTATTGCGCTTCAGGCAAAAGATCCCCATGCGCGCATGCTTGCGGCGGGAATTGGAAGTATGATAGGAATTCAAACATTCGTTAATTTGGGTGGCCTGACGGGGTTGATACCGCTTACAGGAGTTACTTTGCCGTTTATTAGCTATGGCGGTACATCTGTTATTCTGTTATCTTTAGCTTTAGGAATATTAACGAATGTCTCAATGTTCGTAAAATATGAAAAAAACAATTAGAAAAGGAAGTGCCTTGTGATGGAACAGATTAAGAAAATTCTTGTAGCCAACCGTGGAGAAATAGCAATACGAGTTTTTCGCGCTTGTACCGAATTGAATATACCGACGGTGGGTATTTATTCAGCGGAAGATAGTGGGTCATTCCATCGTTACAAGGCAGATGAGTCTTATCTAGTCGGAGAAGGTAAGAAGCCGATTGATGCTTATCTCGATATCGAAGGGATTATCGCGATAGCGAAAGATTGTGGCGCGAATGCGATCCATCCTGGTTATGGATTTCTTGCTGAAAACACAGAATTTGCAAGGCGTTTAGAAGAAGAAGGAATTATTTTCATCGGCCCAAGTTCAAAGCAACTGGATATGTTTGGGGATAAAGTAAAAGCACGTGAGCAGGCTGTTAAAGCGGGAATTCCAGTGATTCCAGGTAGTGACGGTCCGGTTTCTACAGTCGGAGAAGTCGCAATGTTTGGCGAATCGAATGGTTATCCTGTCATCATTAAAGCATCTCTTGGTGGTGGAGGACGCGGAATGAGGATTGTGAATTCTGCGGAAGAAGTCAACGAGGCTTTTGAACGTGCGCGGTCAGAAGCGAAATCTGCATTCGGATCTGATGAAGTGTATGTCGAGAAATACATCGATAAACCAAAACATATCGAGGTACAAATACTTGGAGATACATATGGAAATGTCATTCATCTATTCGAGCGGGATTGCTCAATTCAGCGTCGCCATCAGAAAGTCGTCGAAATAGCACCCTCGATTTCACTTGAAGACGGATTACGGGAAGCAATTTGCGATGCGGCAGTAAAGGTGATGCGAAATGTTAATTATAAAAATGCGGGAACCGTAGAATTTCTCGTATCGGATGGCCGATTTTATTTCATCGAGGTAAATCCACGTATTCAAGTTGAGCATACAATTACTGAAATGGTGACGGGTATCGATATCGTCCACGCGCAAATTCATATTGCAGACGGGAAAAACCTTCACGCTACTGAAACAGGCATACCAACACAAGACAAGATTCCGTTATTCGGATATGCAATCCAATCCCGTGTGACAACGGAGGATCCATTGAATGATTTCATGCCGGATACTGGTAAATTATCGGTTTACCGATCGGGTGGAGGATTCGGTGTTCGTCTTGACGCGGGGAACGGTTTCCAAGGGGCTATCATCACGCCGTACTATGATTCATTACTTGTTAAAGTATCTACATGGGGTATGACTTTCCGTGAAGCTGCTTCCAAAATGGACAGGAATTTACAGGAATTCCGGATTCGTGGCATCAAAACAAATATCCCGTTTCTTGAGAATGTTGTGAAGCACAAAAACTTCTTAACAGGTAACTATAATACGAGTTTTATTGATTCAACACCTGAATTATTCCTGTTCCCGAACCGCAAAGACCGTGGGACGAAAATGTTGAATTATATTGGTAATGTGACTGTTAATGGATTCCCGGGAATCGGTAAACAATCTAAGCCGGTTCTACATCCTGTAAGAAAACCGATAATTGACCTTCTTACACCGCCAAAACCGGGTACAAAACAAATTTTGGATGAACGTGGTGCTGAAGGGCTTATCAAATGGATTAAAGAGCAAGACGATGTACTTTTGACAGATACAACATTCCGCGATGCACATCAATCATTGTTGGCTACACGGGTGCGTACTTCCGATATGACGTCAATTGCGGCTGAATCGGCAAGACTGATGCCTGACCTGTTTTCTTATGAAATGTGGGGCGGAGCAACATTCGATGTTGCTTATAGGTTCCTGAAAGAAGATCCTTGGGACAGGCTGTTAAAACTGCGAGAACAAATTCCAAATGTACTTTTCCAAATGCTATTCCGCGGCGCAAATGCCGTAGGTTATACAAATTATCCTGACAATGTCATCCGTGAGTTTGTTAAAAAGTCAGCGGATGCTGGGATTGATGTCTTCCGTATTTTCGACAGCTTGAACTGGATTAAAGGCATGGAAGTTGCAATTGATGCAACACGGGATGCGGGGAAAGTTGCCGAAGCGGCAATTTGTTATACAGGAGATATTCTTGACGATTCCCGAGCGAAATATACGGTTAATTATTATAAAGAGATGGCAAAAGATCTTGAATCAGCTGGAGCCCACATTCTTGCTATCAAAGATATGGCAGGTCTTTTAAAACCGGAGGCGGCTTATCGACTAGTTTCTGAATTGAAAGCAACAGTGGACATTCCAATTCACCTACATTCGCATGATACGAGTGGAAACGGTATCTATATGTATGCCAAAGCGATTGAGGCTGGCGTAGACATCGTTGACACGGCTTTAGGATCAATGGCAGGTCTAACTTCACAACCGTCGGCAAGTTCGCTACACTACGCGCTGCAAGGCGGTAAACGCAATGTACGTGCAAACGTGAAATCACTTGAAGACTTATCGTACTACTGGGAAGATGTTCGGAAGTATTATCAGCACTTTGAAAGTGGCATGATGAGTCCGCATTCGGAAATCTATGTACATGAAATGCCTGGTGGCCAGTATTCAAACTTACAGCAACAAGCGAAAGCGGTAGGTCTAGGTGAGCGCTGGGAAGAAGTGAAGAGCATGTATTCTCGCGTTAATCTGTTATTCGGAGATGTTGTGAAAGTGACACCTTCATCGAAGGTTGTTGGCGATATGGCCTTGTTTATGGTACAGAACGAACTTGACGAAAAGTCAGTCCTTGTACGCGGAAAGTCCATCGACTTCCCGGAATCAGTTATTGAGTTTTTCGAAGGATATATCGGCCAACCATATGGTGGATTCCCAGAAGAACTTCAAAAAATCATTTTAAAAGAACGCCAAGCGATTACTGTACGTCCTGGAGAACTATTGGAAGATGTCAATTTTGAAAAGCTACGGGATGAATTGAATGTGAAATTGGAACGTCCAGTTACTAGCCATGAAGTACTTTCTTATGCCCTTTATCCGAAAGTTTTCGAAGAATATTCGCAAACGAATAAGCAGTTCGGTGATGTATCTGTTATTGATACACCTGAATTCCTATATGGGATGCGTCTCGGCGAGGAAATCGAAGTAGAGATTGAAAAAGGGAAAACGTTGATTGTTAAGCTAGTGTCGATTAGCGAACCGCAATCGGATGCAACAAGAGTCATCTATTTCGAATTGAACGGACAGCCGCGTGAAGTGATTATTGAAGATATGAGTGTAGAGTCCGTCGCAGTTAGGAAACAAAAAGCGGATACCTCAAATGCTGCGCATATTGCTGCTACTATGCCGGGAACTGTTTTGAAAGTTGCAGTCTCAAAGGGAGCGAAAGTGAAAAGAGGAGAACATTTGCTCATCACAGAAGCTATGAAAATGGAGACAACGATACAAGCACCTTTCGATGGTATAGTAAAAGAAATATATGTGGCTGCAGGAGAATCGATAGCTACAGGTGATTTGCTCGTTGAACTGGAGCACTAACATAAAAACAAGAGCACTCGAATTATATTCGGGTGCTCTTGTTTTTTTTGTTAATAAGTTGGGTAGACAAGTAGTAAGGACTGGCCAAGGGCTGGTCCTTACTACTCATTTTGATAGTTTACTTCTTGATACAAGTAGAATCATGTACGTTAACAAACCGAATAACAACGTGATGAATAATGAATGAAGCAAAGCAATATAAAGGTTTAGTCTAGTCAAAACAACCAACATTCCTGTTGTTGCCTGGAGTGCGACAAGTATAAATGCGATACTCCAGCCCCAATAGATGACGCGTTGATTTTTGTAATGACGAAGTGCATGGATCATGATGATTAATAACCAGACGAAAATAAATGCCGCGGCAGTACGGTGACCCATCTGAACCCACTCGAACATGTTACGCGGAAGGGCGAATGCCGCGTTCTGGCATAGTGGCCAGTCCAGGCAGGCAAGACCAGACTCTGTATGACGGACGAGTGCTCCAGTATAAACTACAAAGTAAGAGTAAACGGATACGCCAATTGTATGCCATTTCAACCGTTTACCTATTTGTAACTTATCTGCATCAAACTTTCGATCCACTTCAAATATGAGAAGGGTTAATAGAAGGACTGATGCAAAGCTTAAAAGAGAAATACCAAAATGAAGCGCGAGTATGAAATCACCTTGACCCCATAATACTTGAGCGGCACCAATCAATGCCTGTAATATAAGGAAGAATACGGCCGCGATTGCTAAGAATTTTGTTTCCCTTATATGTCCGATTGATTTCCATGACCAGACAGCTAATATGACAATCAAGATTCCCACAGACCCAGTTACCAGCCGATGTGAAAATTCAATAAGTACTTCTGCGGTAATCTCATCGGGAATAAGTTGCCCGTTACATCCTGGCCAATGTCTGCCGCAGCCCATGCCGCTATCGGTTTTTGTAACAAGCGCCCCTCCAAGTAAGATTAAAAGCATGCCTATTGTCGATGCGACTGCGAACCATTTTAAATATCTATTAGATTTCAAAAAAATGACACCTACTTTTTTATTGATGACCATTGTATAAAAGGTCCCTGCTTTTTTGATGATAACGAAAAATAAGTAAAAAGACAACGAAGATTGGCTGAAAATGCCTCAGTAATGGACCTTTTCACAAATTGTTCATAAAGAAGACGCTTTAACTTCACAAAAGACCCATCGAAATGATTTACTATAGAGGGTGTTGAGTAATAAATGTGTCGATATTTCAAGGAATTCGGTAGAAATTTTGTATATGTATAGAAATACTACCCGAATTTCGCTATAGTTAACTGTAGCGGTTAACGCTCACAACTTTGGAAGGAGGGGTAACTTGTCAAACGGTCATACAATTTCCACACCTGTCGAATCGAATGTAGTGACGGTGTCTCTTTATAAGGACTTCCTTGCGCTCATTAAAATCGGCATTGTTAATTCGAACATGATCACAACTTTTACGGGACTATTTCTTGCTTTTCAGTTCACTGGTAAAAACTTTCTACATAATATAGATTTGCTTGTCTATGCTCTTCTCGGATCGGGATTGATAATTGCTGGATCTGCGGCACTGAACAACTTGATTGATCGTGATATTGATCCAGTCATGACGAGAACAAAGTCCAGACCAACAGTTACCGGGCGATTCAAGGCACCGGCTGTATTGACACTTGCGCTGACTTTCATCGTAGTAGGCGAAGTGCTATTGTTTTCTGCTTCTATAGCAGCTGGTCTTTGGGGACTTGCAGGTATCTTCAGTTATGTTGTACTCTATTCGATGTGGTCGAAACGTAGGCACGTAGCTAATACAGTAGTTGGAAGTGTTTCGGGAGCAATTCCGCCTTTAATCGGATGGGCTGCGGTTGAACCAGCACTTGGTGCAGGTGCCTTGGCGCTATTCCTGATTATGTTTGTTTGGCAACCGCCGCATTTTTATGCGCTGGCGATGCGTCGGACAGACGAATACCGTGCAGCAAATATTCCAATGCTACCTGTTGTAAAAGGTTTTGCAAGAACGAAGAAATCGATGTTGGTATGGGTACTGTTTTTATTTCCATTGCCGTTTCTACTTACTGAGCTAGGGGTAGGCTTCTTAGTACTTGCGAGCGCATTGAATATAGGGTGGCTGTATTTAGCACTTAAAGGATTTAAAGCGAAAGATGATATAAAATGGGCAACGGGTATGTTCATCTATTCATTGAATTACATGACGATCCTTTTTGTGGCCATGATTATCTTCTCGATATTCATCTAACATATTGGAATTCTTTCTTTGCATAGGAATTCATATAAAGAGGTCAGCAGTCCTCACAAGAAGAAAAACATTTTTTTAGAAAGAGAGGTATCATTAAGCGATGATGAAAGGACTCAAAAAGTGGCGTCTTTTTTCTTTATTAGCAGCTCTTACCGTGTTTCTAGCGGGGTGTGGTCAGGAAGGGCTATCCACACTTCTTCCGGCTGGTCAAGTCGGGAAAGATCAATTCAAATTGCTGATGTTATCATCAGGAATCATGTTACTGGTTATTCTAGTAGTAGTGATTATTTATGTAGTTGCAATTGTTCGTTTCAGACGCTCGAAACTGGGTGAGGACTTTGTTCCTAAAGAAGTTGAAGGAAGCCATACATTAGAACTTGTATGGACGATTATTCCTGTTCTCCTTGTTTTACTTCTAGCGGTCCCTACAGTTTATTACACATATAAACTAAGCGATGTCAGTGCGATGAATGAAGTCAATGAGGATGGCGAGTCAGAAAATCTGGTCGTAGATGTTACGGCTAAGTTATACTGGTGGGAATTTGAATATCCTAATCTCGGAATTGTTACAGCGCAAGAACTTGTTGTACCAACTGGAGAAAAAGTATATTTCAACCTCCTTGCGGCAGATGTTAAGCACTCCTTCTGGATTCCGGCAATCGGAGGAAAACTCGATACAAACGTTGAAAACGTAAACAAATTTTATTTAACGTTTGATAAAGAATCGAAAGATGTGCAAGACGGAGTGTTTTACGGGAAGTGTGCGGAGCTTTGTGGTCCATCACACGCACTTATGGATTTCAAAGTAAAATCATTACCCCGTGCTGAATTCGATAAATGGGTTACAGCAATGCAAGCAACTGGTGAAGAAACAACAGATGTTGCTGCAGCTGGTCAAGGTGAAGAATTATTCCAACAAAGTTGTATTGCATGTCATGCGACATCTGCAGTCGGTGAAGGCGGAGATAAGGCTGGACCAAACCTAGCGTCATTTGGTGACCGTAATCGTGTTGCTGGATTTATGGATCACACGCAAGAGGATTTGGTTGAGTGGATTTCAGACACTCAGAAACAAAAGCCAGGAAACTTGATGCCGTCATTCGGTGAACAACTTTCTAACGAGGAAATAAATTCAATTGCTGAGTACCTCATGGGACTTTCAGTAGAAAAATAACTATTAACGTGAATTTGAAGAGGAGGTAAACAAATTGAGTTCAGTTGCTCAAAAAAGAGGTTTTGGCGCAACGCTATGGGATTGGCTTACAACAGTTGACCATAAGAAGATCGGTATCCTTTATCTCCTAGGTGGAGGATTCTTCTTCATAGTCGGCGGTATAGAAGCAATGATCATTCGTTTGCAACTTTTAACGCCAAACAACGATCTCGTCAGTGCAGGAATATTTAACCAAATTATTACGATGCACGGAACGACGATGATTTTCTTGGCGGCCATGCCTATATTAATTGGATTTATGAACGCCATTATGCCACTCCAAATTGGAGCGCGTGATGTAGCATTCCCATTTCTTAACTCACTAGGTTTTTGGATGTTCTTCTTCGGTGGAGTATTCTTAAACGTATCATGGTTCTTTGGTCAAGTTCCTGATGCAGGTTGGACATCTTACGCATCACTTGCAATGGCATCTGAAGGACATGGTGTTGATTTTTATGCAATAGGACTTCAAATAGCCGGTGGTGGTACATTATTAGGGGGGATTAACTTCCTCGTAACGATTATCAATATGCGTGCACCAGGGATGACGTATATGCGTATGCCATTATTCACATGGACTACGTTCGTTGCGTCAGCTATGATTCTGTTCGCATTCCCACCACTTACAGTAGGACTTTTCCTTCTGACATTTGAAAGAATGTTTGGTGCTAACTTCTTCGATCCTGTGATGGGTGGTAATACCATTATATGGGAGCATATATTCTGGATATTTGGTCACCCTGAAGTATATATTCTGATTTTACCGGCATTCGGTATTTTCTCGGAGATCTTTACAATATTCTCTCGAAAAAGACTATTTGGTTATTCAGCGATGGTATTTGCTACCGTCCTTATTGGATTCCTAGGCTTCATGGTTTGGGCTCACCATATGTTTACAGTTGGTCTTGGGCCAACAGCAAACGCGATCTTCTCTGTAGCGACAATGGCTATTGCCATACCTACTGGAGTTAAGATATTTAACTGGTTGCTAACCATATGGGGCGGAAGTATTAAAGTAACAACACCAATGCTTTGGGCGTTGAGCTTCATCCCAACGTTTGTTATGGGTGGAGTTACGGGTGTTATGCTAGGTACTGCACCACTTGATTACCAATTGCATGACACATACTTTGTTGTTGCTCACTTCCACTATGTAATCGTTGGTGGTACTGTATTCGGTATACTTGCGGGTACTCATCTATATTGGCCGAAGATGTTCGGTACAATGCTAAATGAAGCACTTGGTAAAGTTACATTTTGGTTCTTCTTTATCGGTTTCCATTTAACATTCCTAATTCAACACTGGTTAGGTTTCTGGGGAATGCCGCGTCGTGTATTTACATACATGAATGGTCAAGGTTGGAACTCAGCAAACTTAATTAGTTCTGTAGGTGCACTATTAATGGCTATTGGGATTACGATTATGGTTTATAACATTATCGTAACTTCAATTAAAAACGTACGTGTAGCAAATGACCCTTGGGGTGACGGGCGTACGCTAGAATGGGCGATTGAATCTCCACCGCCATTCTATAACTTTGCGCAGACTCCACTTGTACGTGGTCTTGATACAGTGTACATCGAAAAAATGGAAGGTAATCTGTCGGGAATTACTCCGGCTGAACCTGTTCAAGATATCCATATGCCGAACGGTTCTTTCATTCCATTCATGTTAAGTTTAGGTCTGTTCATTGCAGGATTTGGAGCAATGTTCCGTACTGAGGAATCATGGGGAATGGCAGTTCTAGTAATTGGTCTTATATGGACTTTCGCTTCTATGGCAATGCGTTCATTGAAAGACGATCTTGGCTTCTATGTTAAGAAAGAAGACATCTTAAGAGATATGAAACGTAAAGGGGGACAAAAATAATGGATTTGAATAAAAAATTCACCCCTGAGACGTGGCCTGATCATCCGGAAAAAGCAACGTTAGAGGCAAAGAATAAATTTGTTGGATTCTGGCTGTTCCTTGGCGGAGAGACAATCTTGTTCGCAACGCTTTTTGCGACCTATCTTGCTTTAAAGAACAAAGGACCAAGTGGATTTGAATTTTCGACACAAGGGCTTTTTGAATTACCGCTTGTCTTCGTCATGACGTTGCTTTTATTAACTTCATCTTTGACGAGTGTATACGCGATGTATCATTTGAAAAACTACGATTTCAAGAAAATGCAGCTATGGCTTGTCATTACTGCATTCCTTGGGCTTGGTTTCCTTGCGCTCGAAGTGTATGAGTTTGTACACTATATACATTTAGGCTTTACATTTGATAACAGTGCATTTAGTTCTGCATTCTATACGCTTGTTGGTACGCACGGTTTCCACGTAGCGATCGGACTTGTCTGGCTTACGCTACTCATCTTCCGTAACTCCAAGCGCGGACTGAACTTGTATAACGCGCCTAAGTACTATACATTCTCGTTATACTGGCACTTTATCGATGTTGTTTGGGTATTCATCTTCACTGTAGTCTACTTGATGGGAGTGATAGGTTAATATGTCTGACGTTCAAGTTTATAAAAAGTCACCAGCTGAATTTAACTTAGGTCAAAGACGCGCACGTAAGTCAATGCGCGGTCAGATTATGATGTTCTCGCTTATGATTTTCTTAACGATTATGTCATTTTCAATGGTTATGGCTTATCAAGCTGACGTAGCTGGATTTTCTAAGTATTTGATTATCCCAACGCTTCTGCTTTTTGCAGCTGTGCAAGTTGGCTTACAGTTGTATTACTTCATGCACATGAATGAAAAAGGACATGGTATTCCACAAATGTTCATGTATACGGGAGCCATTTTTGGATTCATTGTTGTGTTAACGTTTGTAGCAATTGTTTGGTGGTAATATCAATAGACAAGAAAGCCTATGGAAGATTTTATTCTCCATAGGCTTTTTCTTTTTTTAAAAGCTTAGAAAGTATAAGTTTTTCAACATGGAACAGTGTCTAGCTCCAACCGCCAGGAGGCCCTCAGAAAGTGGCGCACTTAGGCTGCGTTTCCTCCTAGATCATAAGCCGTTCATTCCTCCTTGGTAGCTTCTTGACTACCTCCTCGTTGGCCAAAGTGAGGAGATAGTCAAGAAGCCGTTTAAGACAACACGGGGAGCTCTTAGACTGCCTTCCTTTTCATATCTGCCTGTCAGGGCTGGACGGCGCCTTGCACTTTTCTTATCAATTGTCATAGTTCGTACATTGAGTTACACCGCTATTAGTTTTATAATAAAGAAAGACTTTAAAAAAGGGAGCGATGGCAATGCCTTTAAGTATATTTGGATTCCGAGCTTTGTGGAGTCCGTGGTTCTTACTAATTATCATACTTGGTATGGCCTTATATTTATTATTGACGACTAAAATGCGTCATCGATTTCAGGATACGTATCCCGTTACAAGAAAACAAATAATCTTATTCATGTCCGGGATGGTTATACTTTATGTTGTCAAAGGTTCACCTGTAGATTTACTTGGACATATCTTATTTTCAATTCACATGGTTCAAATGGCGGTTCTATTGCTTGTGGTTGCTCCATTAATCATGATGGGGATTCCTAACTGGATGTGGAAAAAAGTTTTTGATATTGGGATTCTTGACCGCATAATAACTTTCTTTACTAAACCGATTCTCAGTCTATTGGTATTCTGTGGTATGTTTTCCGTTTACCATATTCCACTTATTTTAGATAATGTGAAATTAAGTGCTCCATTGCACACAATTTTTACTATCACGTTATTTGTTGCGGCGGTGTTTTTCTGGTGGCCAATCATTAATACGCTGAAGGGACAGCCGAAGCTTCATGGCTTGAAAAAAATAGGTTATATTATTTTAAGTGCAATATTGATCACTCCTGCATGTTCCCTTATCATTTTCGTAGATGTACCTGTTTATGAAACATATAAATCTGGCGAATCTTGGTTACGGGCAATGGCGCTTTGTGTGCCCGCAAGTACACTTTCAGGATTAGCGGGCTTAGGCATTTCAGGTCCTGAATTATTTACCAATATGCCTACATTAGTTGATCAGCAACTTGGTGGAATTATTATGAAAGTGTTCCAAGAAATCATTTATGTTGGTGTCCTAGGTAGTATTTTTATTAAATGGCATAGAGAAGAGCAGGACAATGCAGAAGAAATTACTGCCAACGCGTTATTGGAACGTCAAAAAATGACGTTATATAGATAATAGGCTATAAGTTGAAAATCTTAATACTTATATAAACAGCGAAGGCACCTTTTAAGGGGAGCCTTCTGTCGCCAACAGATTCAATGGGATTATTTAATTCAACATATACAGATATAGGGAAACTTTACAAATCGGGGGAATAATGAATGAATCTGCCCTTTCTACCTACAATAAGTACGTTTTTTATTGTTTTATCAGCAGTGCTAGTTGCAATAGGATGGAACTTAATTCGTAAAAGGAAAATTGAAGCGCATAAGAAAACGATGCTGGCAGCCGCGGTATCAGCAATTCTTTTTTTAATCATTTACGTTTCGAGAACTATATTGGTTGGTAATACGTCGTTTGGCGGTCCGGAGAATTTGAAAATCTATTATACGATTTTCCTTATTTTCCACATAATACTTGCGACAACAGGAGCAGTATTTGGTGTGGTGACGATTAATGCAGGATTGAAGAATAATTTGGTCAGACATCGGAAGCTTGGTCCAATCACGAGTGTTATTTGGTTCTTCACAGCAATAACAGGTGTTGCTGTTTATTTACTTCTTTATGTTTTTTATAAGGGTGGGGAAGTAACGTCAATGTTTAAAGCAATTCTTGGTTTTTAACGAACAAAACGCTTTCACGAATATGTGAAAGCGTTTTTGTTTAAATCCTGAAATTGATTTTGAAGATTCCGGCTTCACGGGCTGTTGTAAAGAGGATGACAGCTAATGGTCCAATAAATAATCCGAGGAAGCCGAATAGCTTCAGTCCTAGAAACATAGCGATTAGTGTGGGGAGCGGTGATAAGCCGATTTGAGATCCCATCACTTTAGGTTCGATTGTACTTCGTATGATGAGTAAGATTGCTGCCAAAATCGCAAGTTTCGTTCCTGTTGCGATATCGCCGCTGATGAACTGATAAAGTGACCAGGGCGCAAGGACAATAACTGATCCGAGGATGGGGATTAGATCGATAATCCAAATTGTGAGGGACATGATGAGTGCATATTTAGGTGTAATTAAAAACAGTCCGACAAAAGCAACTCCAAGAATAATAAAACTGACAATAAACTGTGCTTTCATAAAACCGAAAAAAGCAGAATTTAGTTTAGCGATTATGAACCGTGCTTTTTCTGCCGTAGAAGTAGTCAAGTGTCTAAATAACATTTTCTTTAATTCAGGTAATTCGAGCATAAATAAGAAAAGTACGATGATATAAACACTCAAGTTGACAAGGAAATTTGGAACTTCAGTCATTAGAGCCATAATCTTATCGTAACTGAGTAAACCCAGAATTGATTCTTGAATAGATTCGAATATGTTTTTGAATTCTTTCTGTATTGCAGTGACAACATCTTTTGGCATTCCAGATGTAAATTGGAATAATTTGCTTTGCGCATCAATCCAGACGCCGGATAGCGAATTGAAATAGTCAGGTGCTACCTTTGTGAAATGTATGATTTTACCCACTAACTGAGTGACTGCATAATAGAAGAACAAAGCTAAAATAACTAGGATAAAAATGAACACTGAAATGACCGACGTTTTTCGACTCCATTTAAACTTTTTTTCGGTAAGTCTAACGATTGGGTCAATCAGTAAAGCCGTAAGAAGTGCAAAAATGATTGGTATTGATATCGGAATGATAAAGATGAAAGTTATAGTAATAAAAATTATAATGAGTATGATACTAATGTTTCGTGTTGTAAGCCATTTTGCCAATGGTTATTCCCCCAAACTATTCACTCTTTCAATTATAGCCAAAATATGGGCAATTGATTAGTCGGGAAAAGTAAAAGGGTAAATAAACATAAAAAAACCAGAGAACATTGAGTTCTCCGGCGGTTATTACATAGTTATTTTTTAAGATTATAAGGCTGTAGTGCTTCGCTTACTGCTTTTAGTGTTGCAACACAGTCTTTGACAAGGCTTTCAGGGAAATGTTCCCCTTCGCCGTATTCAACGCCATGTGGATAGTAATGCTTGCCGACAACTGGTTTTTTAAGGATCATAGTCGCTTGGCGTGTATCAACATCGCCATCAGTTGTATAACTGAATACGCGCAAATAAAACGTGCCTTCTTTGATCATATATTTCTTATCAAATGTTGCGCGTTCGTAGTCCCATTGACCTGCGCGGACAAGGTCGTGTTTTAACATGATTTCATCAAGTATTGATAAGTCAGTAACAATATTTTCAATGCCTGTATCTTCAATATACATAGTTTATATCCTCCTTATATATCGTTGAGCCAATTCCCTATACCTATTTATAATAGAACAAATCACCAGCAGTTGCAATGACAACATTGTGTCAACAAACGTATGATTTAATAAATAAGATAATACTTAACATTTTTCACAGATAGACGAAGTATAATGAAAGAAGAAATCATTTAGTAGTATTATCCTTATAAGAACTGACTAAACTTTATACTCAAGAAAGTAGGTCGAAAAATGAAAGCACTTTGGAAAATAATAATTCTACTCATCATCGTCCTATTGATATTTTATATTATGGATGATCGAGTGAAAGAAAATAAACCGCTTGAGTCGCCTGTGAAACATGGGACGGCGATCCCAGTGCCTGGAAGTGGGGATGGTTTACCGCTACCGCAAGCTGCACGGCCTGAATCGGGCCTGTCCCTGTTTGTCGGTAAGAGTGTAGACAGTCTATTTGAGCAGTTGGGTAAGCCAGATCGAATTGAACCCTCAGACTATGGTTACGATTGGTGGATATACGATAAAGATCAACAGTTAATGGTAGGCGTTTGGGAAGGGAAAGTAAATCAAGTTTATACTGCGGATTTATCCTCCGATATTGAGCCTTTTGAGATTGGGCAGGATGTGAAAGACATCTATCGATTTACGATTGTTGAGTCAGAAGTGGCTGTACAAATTGGAGAAAGTATCTATACATTTACATTGAACGGGGATGATGTGAATAATAGGCTGCTTATTGAATATGAGAATGTCTATGCGCAGCTTTATATCGACGGTGTGGATGGGGAATTGGAAGCGATACGTTTTATTGATCCAATTACACTAATTTTGCACCAGCCCTATGACATGGCTTATATGGGGGAAATCGTTAGTGCGGATCGTCCATCGTCAACAATGCAGATGGAAGTAGATCGTGCAATGGAGCGTCAAATCTTCAGTTTAACTAATATTTATCGGAAAAACCATGGATTGAATGAACTTTTGAGTGATTACGATCTTGCTGTTGTAGCACGAAAACATAGTGAGGATATGGCGCTTGAAAATTACTTTTCCCATGAATCTCCTGTGACCGGTAATCTTGCGGATAGGTTAAAAGAGGCAGAAATTGAACATCGTAAAGCACGGGAAAATATTGCTTTCAACTATGTGGATGCAATTGAGGCAGTCCATGGTTGGCTTAATTCTCCCGCGCACCGTGATGTCTTGCTTGAAAAGGAAGTCACACATCTAGGGACAGGTGCATATGGAAAATATTATACACAGGTTATGATTCGTGAGCTTGCAGAAGAAAAAAGGCAGCAATGAAGTTCATTGCTGCTCAAGGAATAATCCAAGTTCCTGTCTCCGTACTGGCGACACCTCTTATATAAAGAGGTGTCGCCGTTTTTTTTGCATGTAATGCAGCCCGTTTTTGAATGATTGGCCTTTCACAATCTAGAAGTGGTATGAAATCGTCCAACTTCAGCAGGTCCAGTTTACGGGGGTTCTCCACTTTGCGCGGATCATGAGTCATAACGCCAGGTACATCTTTAAAAAACTCTACATGGGACGCTTGGAGTGCTCCTGCAAGCGCGATTGCAGACAAGTCGCTGCCACCTCTCCCAAGTGTCATGACATGCCCGTTGTTGTCGATCCCTTGAAAGCCTGGAATAATAATACAACGGGTTTGTTTAAGGTTTTCAGCAATGGACGCAGGGTCGATGTGGTCAATCGTAGCATCTCCAAATTCTCCAACAGTCATTATACCAGCCTTAATGCCATGCAGGACAATGTTGGGGACACCTGCTCGTGTTAGTTCGGCTGATATAACTGCGGCAGCAATGAGTTCGCCACAGGACACTGCAAGGTCGCTTGCGGCTGCTGAAGATGAAAAAGCATCCGTAAGCTGAAGAAGGCTGTCCGTCGAATAAGGATCGCCGTAGCGACCAATAGCAGATACGACAACAACGACATCGCCAAACTCATTTAGTCCATCTTTTATATGGTTAATGCAATTCAATCTCATTTCTTCATTTTTCATTGCTACTCCACCGAATTTCTGGATGATCATAAGGCTCCCAACTTTCTTCGTGACGTTCATTGAGTTCTTTTCATACGATAAAGTATGTTCGCTCTCAATATATTCATTTTCACAGAAAAATGTTCGGGAAGGGGAGAGTGGTGCTGTTTTTAACGGAGCTTATAAAAGACTGGCCTTGTACAGTCAATGGCGGGGAACTCAGGACTGTTGTCACGGGAATAACCGAAGATTCTTCACGGGTAAAGAAAGGATGCGTGTTTGTAGCCAGAAAAGGTAATCAAAGCGATGGCGTGAAGTATATTAAAAAAGCAATTGAACAAGGTGCTGCAGCTATTGTTATTGATAGAACAAATTTGACAGAAATACCAGCTGATGTTGTTGTCATTACGGTTTCGGATTGCACAAAGTTCATGTCTCATGCAAGTGCGCAATTAGTTGGTAATCCTGCCAAAAGAATGAAAATGATTGCGGTGACTGGAACAAATGGAAAAACGACAGTTACACATTTCATCGGTCAGTTATTAAGCAAATTTGGAAATCGGGTGGCTGTTATCGGTACGACAGGCATTTTTATCGATGGCGTTAAGATTGATTATGAATGCCCCAAAATGACAACATTACCCGCGGAATACCTCCATCCTTTATTAAAGAAATGTGTTGATGAAAATGTTAGTCATATTGTTCTTGAAGCATCATCACTTGGATTGTCTTCGAATCGTTTAGATCATTGTGATATCGACATTGGAATACTATTGAATATTGGGACTGATCATTACGAAGAACATGGTGGAAAGTTTGCTTATATAAATGCGAAAAAGCGTTTAATTCAAATGGCGAAAACATTCATTGTTAACAATGATGATAAAGAATGTGTGAAAATGGTTCAAAATGCAACTGTTCCACTGGTTTATTTTGGGACGAATTCGTCAGCAGACGTCCAAGTCCCAGAACTAAAAATGAATCCTGATATACTGGGTCATTATAATCGGATGAATACATTAGCAGCAATTAGTGCACTTCTTGTCCTTGGCTATTACTTAGATGATATTTTGCTGCACTGCGAACTGTTACAGCTTCCAGAAGGTAGATTGCAGCAACTTGAGCGGGATGGTGTAAAAGTTTACGTAGATTATGCTCATACGCCAGATGCGCTTGAAGCGGTACTGCAAACGCTATCCAATTCGTGTTATGGGAGACTGATTACAGTCTTTGGGTGCGGCGGCCAACGAGATAAAGGAAAAAGGGCTGAGATGGGTGAACTCGCTGTCCTGTACTCTTCAATTGTCATTGTTACATCAGATAATCCAAGAAATGAAGATCCTAAAGCAATTATTTCGGATATTATGGAGGGTTTCGGAGGTGAGTGTTCGGCGATTGAAGCCGAACTAGATCGGAAATATGCAATACGAAAAGCGATTTTTTGCGCGGCGCCGGGTGATATCGTCCTAATTGCTGGAAAAGGTCATGAAAAATCGCAGCACACGGCTGATGGTCTGATACCATTTTCTGATCTCGAAGAAGCAGCACGTGCTCTTTCTGAAAAAACGTTTTTGGATATTAAAGAAATAAATATGGAATAGATGCAAGTTTACCATCTCTTCTGTTATGATAAATGGATGATTGGAGGGGATCATTCTATGATGACAGACGAATGGATCACCATCATTGAAGACGCAGAAGACTTAACGGCAATGTTGCTCTCTTCTGAAGCGGTAGCTGAATACCGCAAAGCCCATGATGATGTCTATTCAGACAATGAACTTGTGAAGTCAATTCAAGAGTTCACGGCAATGAAGGAACGTTATGAAGAAGTTCAACGATTCGGAAGATACCATCCGGATCATAATATAGTAATGAAAAGCATCCGCGTACAAAAACGTGAGCTTGATATGAACGAACGGGTTGCGGCTCTTCGATTGGCTGAGAATGACGTTCAATTTATATTTGACGAAATTGGTTCAATTATCGCTAAATCGGTTTCGGATGAAGTAAAAGTTCCGGCTGGCAGTGCATTCTTTTCCGACTCATCTTGCGGAGGAAGTTGCGGCACCGGCGGAGGCTGTTCGTGTTCGGCTTAAAGAAAGAAAAGCGCAAGCGCCTGTGAAGACCCGAAAAGCGCTGGAAGGCCTTAAGATAAAGGCGCCCTTTGCCTTTAACTTAAGGACTGAAGCGACTCGAGGGGCTAGGCGCTGAAGCTAGACAAAAACAAAAGAGTAAGCGCCTGTTCAGAGGCGACAGGCATAAGACGGGCTGGCGAAGCGGCGTTCTTTGCCGCACAGCTGGACCGACTTATGACCCGAGCCTCTAGGCGCTGGAGTCTAGACGTAAAACATCATCTTTCGCAGGTTATCCACAGTCCGAGAATTTATAAATTCCTAAGCAAAAACAAAAACGTAAGTGCCATCTAGCTTAGGGAGTCTAGACATAAAAAAAACAGGTTGCATCCATGTCGGAAAGTCGACATGGATGCAACCTGTTTTTTGTTTAATCGCCTACGTTTTCTTGGACAATTTTCATCGCGACGGTCGGTCTGTCTGTGATGAAACCAGCTGCTCCAACATGTAAAAGTTTAACGAACGACTCTTTATCATTCACACCTTCAAAATAAACTGGAATATTAATTTGGGTAAGAAACTTCATGAAACTTTCAGTGCCGAGAGAAAATACGCCCAGTTTTTCTGGAATTCTGAACAAGTCTGCACGGGGACTATAAAGATGACCGAACATGCTTGTAAAAGAGGCGTATGCTCTTTTTACTTCGTTATCACCCGCACCGGTTGCAACTTTGTTTTGTGCGTACAAGTTAAATCTGTCGGTCTGTTCATCATATGAGCTTGTTACTGCGACACAGTCTTCAGCACCCAGCTCTTCAAGAAGTCTCCAAAGTTTGGAAGGAATCAAGCTACCTTCGTATGTATCAGGAGAATCTTTTAGATTAATAACAATTAGCATATGCGGAAACTTCTGTATTAGTTCACGAAGGGTAATAATTTCTACGTTTTTTCCACGGTAAGAATGATTTCCATCCTCATCTTCAAATTGATAACCTGCATCAGCCATTTTCAATTCGCTAAGGGTATAGTCGGCAATTCTTCCAGAGAAATCTGTTGTTCGATCTGCAAATTCATCGTGAAAAACAATGATTTCCTCGTCTTTTGTTAACCGGATATCAACTGCAAAACCATGTACGCCAAGCTCGGCCGATTTTGAAAATGCGGCCAATGTATTCTCAGGAGCCTCTGCTAGTCCACCTCGGTGGGCAAGAATGACTGGATTATCGAAATCGAGTGCTTTTTTACCTTCACGTGGTACCGGTTTTGCGACAACTTTGGAAGCTGCCCACGCGGCAACGCCTGCCGCACCTACTGTAAGGACCACATTTGTTTTTCTACCCATTTAGTTTAGATGCCTCCTTAAGAATCAGCTCTATTTTTCCCATTATAGGGCAAAATATTGACGTTGTCAGCAATATTCAGTGTCCAGATTCAGGCGTCTTCCGCCTTCCTTCTTGAATATAAAGGCAAAGAGCGCCTTATATTCAAGTCCTCCAGCAGGGTGGGATTGAACTGCATCCCACCTACTTGTCGCATCTAGCGGGCGCCTTCCGCTTTTCTTATTGTCCAGGTTCAGGCGTCAGCCCCTCGAGTCGCTTCAGTCCCCAGGATAAAGGCAAAGAACGCCTTTTTCTTGGGGCCCTCCAGCGCTTGTCGGGGCTACACGACGCCTTCCGCTTTTCTTATTGTCCAGGTTCAGGCGTCAGCCCCTCGAGTCGCTTCAGTCCCCAGGATAAAGGCAAAGAACGCCTTTTTCCTGTGGCCCTCCAGCGCTTGTCAGGGCTACACGACGCCTTCTGCATTTCTATTGTTGCAGGGCTTTTCAGTCCTATGGTATTGTATGGGTTAGGAAAAGAGGGGAAATCTATGATCGATCGTCAAGGTATTATTGTCTATCTTCATCATTTAAAACAAGCAAAGTCATTTCGAAAATACGGTCATGTCCATTATATATCACGCACAATGAAGTATGTTGTCCTTTATTGCAATATGGAAGATGTCGATACGGTCATGGGGAAAATAGAACGTCTTCCATCTGTAAAAAAGGTTTTGCCGTCCTACCGCCCATTTGTGAAAACGGAATACGAAAATGCCAAACCGGATAAAGCGAAAGAATATGATTATAAAACCGGGTTATAAGAACTATCTTAATGGAGGGAGCAGCTTGTTGATACGCAGAATACCAATTGTGTATTGATAAAACAACTCAGTTTCCGCAAATACTGAAGAGTTTTTCAACTCGATAACTGCTGGCGTGCTCCCAACTTTCTCTGCTGTTTCCTCAAAAAGTAGCCTTCTTTTTGATTTGATGGTATTCTGCTGGATAATTCCTTCCCGGCAAATGTAAATAGGCATGAACTTACCGTCATTTGCAGGTTCGAAGGCTGCCGCGAGTGACAGTGCATGACCTGAAGGTGTTTCTGAGGATAAGATGAACGTCCTATGCAGGCGGTCGCTATTCGACTTGATTAATTCGCATAGTTCATAAACATCTCCATATCCTTCGCCAAGCTCTATGAATCGTTGATTTAATATCATACATAACACTACCTTTCTAAATACGTAAATCTAGACTTATCATACCATTGTGAGCGCCAAGGTGCATTCATCAATTCGTCCTAGGGGGTATAGGATTTGAAATTTATCGTAAGGACTATGTTTCTTTTACTGATTGTGAACGGTCTTCTAATTTATATGCATTATTATCAAGCGGTAGGCGCAGACAGTAAAGAGCCTAGCGTTGTAAAGTTCACCCAAGAGATTGAAGTGGTAAATCGTCCCGATGCTCTTCATATCCGCCAGCATTTCAGTGGCTTATTGGACATGCGGTATGAAATTGTTTGGCCAAAAGCCAGCACCAATCGTTCTTGTTATCTTGCGGACGCAACATCCTGCAATCGAATGGATGAGAATTCTATCGCTTTTCTTGAAGGGGAGAATGGACGACAATCCATTTCGTATGAAATACCCAAAAAAGGACCTCTAAAACAAACAGCTCTATTCAACGAACCGTTCGCTACACTACATGCTTCTTCTGCCTCGTACACATTATTCCATATGACTGATGAAACAGGGGTTGGTGGATTATGGGTAAATGGTTTGGAGCGAGTGGGTACTAAAAAAATGACGAACATCAATTATTCATTATTCCGTGGCAAGGGAGAAGTCAAGGAACTTTATTGGCAGCGGAATAATTTGCCTGTGCTCTATGCTGGGGATAGGCTCTCGGTATTTGGGGAAAGCGGCAATACTGAGCAACTTGGGGAAGTGGATAACGTACTTAAAGCAATTGATGCCAATCATTCAACGATTGTAATTGATGATACACGTCAGGCTGTTAATGCTACCCGGTTTATCGTTTCAAAAAATGCGGATGTGGATAAAGTATCGGTTCGATTGCTAAGGGAAAGTATGTATGCGCGTTTTACAATACCCGAAAACGAACGCATGACGGCCGAACTGGTAGCTTCGATTCTAGGAGAAACGCCAACAGGACTCGGGAAATCACGTAAAGCTTATCAAGTCCTTACTGAATCAATTACAGTAGAGGAACTTGGGAAATTCAAAAAAGTGTTGAATAATATGACAGGGCAAGAGCTTAATGCATCTGTTTTGGACGCGATAGCCGGAGAGATAACAGGCTTTAAGACATCTTACTTTACGAAAAATATTCATGATGATACAACTGCTCATCCGTTTCTTATCGAAGATCCACGGGAAATCAAATTTGATGGCACTAGCACTACAGATATTCGAATTCTATTGAAGGATGGAAAGACCCTGTATCCAGCGAAGAGAATTTTAAACCTTGCGGGCTATACCATCAAGACGAATGCGCGGTCCATTTACATTGAAAATGGCATCAGGAAATTTAGATTTCCTAGGAAAGAACTATTCTATGTCTATAATGAACAAAAATACGATGTTGTAACTATGCCATTCGAAGTACTGGAAGGTGATTTATATTTTGAAGAGAGTTGGTTTAAACGGTTGTTCCTATTAAGTGTCGAGAAAACGGCAGATACGATTGATATCATCAGAATGTCAACGCTGGTAGAGGAGGGCGACAAGTGAGAGTTGTTGCAGGAACTAGAAAAGGTATTCCCTTGAAATCTTTACAGGGAACGGACACACGCCCGACATCGGATAAAGTGAAAGAGTCCGTATTCAATATAATCGGGCCTTACTTTGATGGTGGAATTGCCGTAGAATTGTTTGGGGGCAGCGGATCTCTTTCCCTTGAAGCTTTATCAAGAGGAATCGATGAGGCATTCCTATTTGAAAAAAATGTGAAAGCGTGTGCGATTATTAAAGCGAACGCGGAAAAATGCCGATTTACGGAAGAATTACATATCAAGCGTGCGGATGCTAGAAATGCGGTTAAAGTTTTGCAAGCGGAAGGGAAGAAAGCAAAACTTCTTTTTATCGATCCCCCGTATGCGGAAACAGCATTTTATAATTTGGCACTTGAATTTGTAGAAGCAGACCTTCTGACTGAAAACGCTGTCATCGTTTGTGAGCATGAAAAGCAATTGGAATTACCAGAAGCGTACGGCAGTTATAATAAGATAAAAAGTTCAGTGTATGGAAATAGCGCTGTATCTATTTATGAGAAATGAGGTTTCAATAATGTCGAAAATTGCAGTTGTGCCCGGAAGTTTTGACCCGTTAACGAATGGGCATTTAGATATTATCAAGAGAGCAGCGAGGGTTTTCGGTGACGTCAGAGTTGCTGTGATGAATAACTCCTCAAAAAACTCACTGTTTACTGTCGAAGAGCGTATGGCGCTTATTGAAGAGGTGACGTCTGTGTTTCCGAATGTGAAAGTGGAGTCGTCTTCTGGATTGCTTGTTGATTATGCCAAGAGTGTAGGGGCATCTGTAATTGTTCGCGGATTGCGTGCCGTTTCCGATTTTGAGTATGAAATGCAAATTACGTCTATGAACAGGTTTCTCGATGAGAGTATCGAGACATTTTTCATCATGACGAACAATCAGTATTCGTTCCTCAGTTCGAGTATTGTCAAAGAAGTGGCAAAGTACAGCGGTGAAATCTCAGGACTTGTGCCAATGCAAGTTGAAGAGGCGTTGAAAAAGAAATATCAAACTCGATGATTGTTAAATGGTTATGATGAAATTAAACTTTCATCATAACCATTTTATATTAATAAATAAGGTAGAAGATTACCGGAACGACAATGATGCTCCAAATTCGTCCGATTACGTAAGGGGTCATCGAGATTTTGCAGGTCTTTGCGATGACAAAAACTTGCATATGGATACTCAATCCGTTCATGGAAATGATTGCAGCGATAAGAAAAGGGAAAAACGGCAAGCCGTAAAAGTGATCTGTTGCTGATTGAACACCTGATGTCATTTCGAAAATGGCTAAGGCAATTGTTTTCGAAATCCCCATCTCCACAGTGAATGCCGAAGTGAAAACTGTTGACAGCACGGTTCCGAGAGAGGAAAAGAAAATGACCGTGGTTGCGACAAGAATAATGATTGTCGAACTTTCCTTGATAGCGTCTAGAAGTGGCACCCCTTTTACTTTCTTTTGAGGTTGTGAAAGAGGTGTTTCTATTTCGCTTTCGCGGTGCAGAAAAGCTACTGCAAGTAAAAAGAAAAAAATATTCGCGATGTGGATGGCCGCAAGTAACTTCCACCCTGAACTTACATTTCCGAATAGTTCTGTTCCAACGAAGCCGATGATAAACATCGGCCCGGGTGCATGGCATGCAGCTAGAAGTAGACCGCTTTGCTTCTGAGATAATTCACCGTTTTTCATCATTTCGGTTACTGTTACGGCACCGACCGGGAATCCGCCAAATGATCCGAGTACATATGCTTTCAAAAAACGCCTCCACTTCGGTACTTTCTGTGTACGATTGGGCATTTTTAAAAGCCATTGTGTCAATATGATATAGGGCAGTAAATAAGGAAGCAGTGCATGGATAAATAACTGTGCGCCCGCTTCGGCTCCGGCATGTGCAACGCTTGGCTGTAAAATGAACAGAATGATAAGTCCCCAAACGACTGAAAGATTTATCATATGATAAAGGCGTGCATGTATTCCGTTGACCACGCACTCGGCTCCTTTCGATTTCCAAGCATGACGAAAAAATTAGGTATAAATCTTTTGTCAGTCTTTTTTTGGTGCTACACTTATATATATGTAAAGAAAGTACAGGCTATTAACGGAGGTGGTCCTAAAATGAGAAAGAAACGATTCAGTATGATAGGTGTTTTGCTTGTTATCATAGCCATTTTGTTCATTTACCCGCTCGATTCTTATATATCGCAGCCAGGAGGAGCTTATGACTTGGATCCACTCGTTGAAGTGGTAGGCGGAGATAACAACGATATTGGGACATTCAGTCTTATGACGATTTCCGTTTCAAAAGCGACACCAGCTTCTTATGTTTTATCGAAATTCACCGATAAGAAGAAGCTTCTCCCTGCTGAAAATGTAAGAAGAGATGGAGAAAATGACAAGGAATATAATATCCGGCAGAAGAAACTCATGACTGGTTCACAGTTCAATGCAATTACAGTTGCATTTGAAAAAGCGGGTATTCCTGTTGATATCCAGTATGATGGTGTATTTGTCATGATGGTCCTCGAAGGAGGCGCGGCCGACGGTATCTTGGAACTTGGAGACAAGATTCGTATGGTTGACGGTGTGGAGTTGAAAGAATCAGGACAATTCTTTACGCTTATTGGAGATAAGAAATTGGGTGATGAAGTAAAGATTTCTTTGGATAGGGATGACAATAAGCTCGATGTAACACTTGTCTTGAAAGAGATACCTGATAGTGATGGACGGGCAGGACTTGGCGTACGTTTTGAAGAGGATCGAACACTCACGACTGATCCAGAAGTCGATTTCAAAACATCGAATATAGGTGGACCATCTGCGGGTCTGATGTTCACGCTTGAAATTATGAACCAGTTGCTTGATGAAGACCTCACAAAAGGATATAACATTGCTGGAACTGGAGAAATGTTGGAGGATGGAACCGTCGGAAGAATTGGGGGCGCGGACTTTAAAGTGATTGCTGCTTCTCGCCAAGACGTGGAAATATTCTTCGCACCAGCAGATGATTTACCTGATGAAGTAAGGGCGGCAAATCCTGGAATACTGACTAATTACGAAGAAGCTGTAAAGATGGCAGAGAAAATCGGCACAAAAATGAAAATCGTGCCGGTGGAAACTGTAGATGATGCACTTGATTATTTAGCGACGTTGGAAAAGAAGTAAGTTGTTTGGTGTGGTCTTTTCTATGCAGTGTGTGGTGCCAGTAACTGCCATGTAAATTTAGCGAAGGCGCCTTACAGGGGTAGCCGAAGCCATCCCCGAGTACCGAAGCGGAGTTGAACGGAATCTTTATCTCAAACTAACATCTTCACTGAATGATAATTGGGTGTGTATTGTAATCAACACCGATTCGGGAACTAGAAGTGCCGTTTCCGATACCGAGTGCGTACATATCCGCTGCGTGGATATCGAAATCAAGTGAAGGATTTGAAAAGGCGGCTGCTTTGCTAATTAGAGGAAGCTTCAGCCTTTTTTTATGTTCATTCAAATATAATCTTCCGGCAGATGTCATTCCAAGTAATCGTAGATAGGAAGGAGTTTTCATACTGCTCCGTATATCGTACGTAAACCCGGTAAATATATGAGTAAGCATGCGCTGAAGTCGGGTCCAAGTGTACCTTTTGGATTTCACGTCCTTCATGAAGCCTTCAAATGTGCCGTTATCGGCTGCCGCGCGGTACAACAGATTCTCAATTCCTTCCGTTACGTCTGCAATCATCGCAAGTCGTTTTGGTCCTTCCCGTAAAATTGTGAAACGGAGCTGGGGATAGAAAGTCGGCCAGTTTCCAAAAGATTGATTTTCCGCTTGCCAATCGTGTAGAAGTTCGAGTGCTGTATCTGGCATGAAGTCTGTAATCGTTCCGAGCTTCTCTGATTCAAAAAAGGATTTTCTGATGCCGGTTGCACTTGCAATTGGGTTACCTGCTACAGCGTCGTCATGGTACTGGGCGACAATGCGCGGGATTGTGACGGCTTTCATTTCGGAGTCAATATTCCTAGCAGCTTCCATATAATGAAAACCTAAAATGTTGTTCGGTTTCGAGAGAT
Organism: Sporosarcina sp. FSL K6-1540; assembly: GCF_038620285.1. NCBI lineage: Bacteria > Bacillati > Bacillota > Bacilli > Caryophanales > Caryophanaceae > Sporosarcina > Sporosarcina sp. FSL K6-1540. The sequence continues at coordinate 311,057 of NZ_CP152018.1, read as the reverse complement.
CAGCAAGTGGTCCTTCGATTGTTGAGGAATTGGCGGCCATGGTGTAAGCCTCATTCAACGCTTTTGGATAACTGAGTCCCCGGCTGACAGCATCTTTCACAGTTTGTTCATAATTGTCGCCGGCTTGTTGGAGAAGAAGAAGACTTCTTTCGAAAGAGTTAACTTCACCATCTTCGCTACCGAAGCAGAAAGCACTGCACTGAGCAGCGTCCAGTAGCTGAATAGCACCTCTGGCGAAGGATGGGGCATTAGATGTCGCGAATGCATAAGGAAGCTCCAAAACGATGTCCACACCGTTTTTCAAGGCCATGTTTGCCCGGGACCATTTATCAACAAATGCAGGTTCCCCCCGTTGTAGGAAATTACCGCTCATGACGGCAATAACAACATCCGCGCCAGTTGTTATTTTTGCTTGTATCGCGTGATAAAGATGCCCGTTGTGAAACGGGTTATATTCGACGATAATTCCTGAAGCTTTCAAATTCGACACTCCTTTGCTACAATGAATATTAATTATACCTATGCGGCTGACGAAGTGACAAGAAAATATCTTGACATCCCTTTTCGCCCATTATATAATCAACATTGTTGTCTTGAGGTGATAGACATGAAATGGTCAATCCATCAATTGCAGAGATACAGACAAGGTGCGATGCCGCTTGACGAAGCTGTCGACCTTGAATCCGTGAAAAAACGGAATCCGGAAATCCGGAATATTACGCCTGTCCGAGTGACCGGAAGTTGTACAATCAGCTCCAAGAAATTGATATGCCGATTCCGGCTCGAAGGTACGTTGACATTACCCTGTTCACGAACATGGGAAGACGTCGAATTACCATTCGTAATCGAAGCTGACGAACAGTTCAGCTGGGATGAAGAAGTTCTCGCATCAGATGATGAAATTCATCCTGTTGTGGGTGAGGTAGTCGATCCGACCCCTGTATTTGAGGAGCTCGTCCTCCTTGAAGTGCCGCTTCAAATTTTCAGCGAAAATGCTGATGATATGCAAGAGGCTGAAGGAAAAGGCTGGTCATACGCGACTGACGAGGTGTACAATGCCAGGCTCCGTAAGGAACTGGAAACGAAAGTGGATCCTAGACTTGCCGATTTGGCAAAGTTCTTTGAATCCAAGGACGAATAGGCGAACGTAAGGAGGTGCCCCAGATGGCTGTACCAAAAAGAAGAACATCCAAAACAGTTAAAAACAAGCGCCGTACGCATTATAAATTGCAAGTACCGGGAATGACTACTTGTACTAACTGTGGCGAAATCAAATTGGCTCACCGCATTTGTAAATCATGCGGTCATTACAAAGGAAAAGAAGTTGTAGGCGAATAAGTAAGATTTGCCTATGAAGGCTACCGTGAGACCATGGCTCACGGTGGCCTTTTTTCTATACCCAAGAAAAGCGGAAGCGGCCGCTTAGATGCGACAGGCATAAGACGGATCGGCGAAGCGGCGTGTCCTTTGCCGCGCAGCCGGGCCGGCTTATGACCCGAGCATCTGGCCGCTGTAGCTGGACAACAAGAAAAGCGGAAGGCGTCGTTTAGCCCCGACAAGCGCTGGAAGTCCACAGGAAAAAGGCGCTCTTTGCCTTTTCCTGTGGACTGAAGCGACTCGAGGGGCTGACGCCTGAAGCTAGACAGTAAGAAAAGCGGAAGGCACCCCGGAGTGCCGAAGCGTATTTGAAGGAAATCTTTATTCAAATTATACACACAATGGGGGGAATGGACATGTCTTACACAATTGCTATCGAAAATGGAATTGCTACATTTACAATTGACCGTCCTGAAATGCGCAACGCTATTAACTATACGGTTATGGATGGCCTCGAACAATTTCTAAATCGTATTGAAAATAATGAAGATGTCGCATATGCGGTCATTACGGGTTCGGGTGATCGGGCATTCTGTTCGGGTGGAGATTTATCTGAATTTCATACCTTGCGTACGGCCGATGAGGCGTATCCGATGCTAAGCAGAATGTCGGGGCTATTATACCGGGTTGCCACGCTGCCGATGCCTGTCATTGCGCTCGTCAATGGTGCTGCCGTAGGTGGTGGTTGTGAAATTGCTACTGCTTGTGATTACAGGGTCATGTCATCCACAGCAAAGGCTGGTTTCATTCAAGGGACACTTGCTATTACTACGGGTTGGGGCGGTGCTACGCTGCTATTTGAAAAAGATGGCAAGCATGACCGTGTGTTGCGCCTACTGTCTGAAGCTGGGGTGCATACGGCTGATGAAATGTTTGAAGCGGGTTGGGCAACTGAAACTTATGAGGGCACTGCTGAAAACGGGCTTCAACGGTTTCTTGCCAAAATGTCCGCGCATCATCCGGCTGTCCATCGAGCGTATAAAACGATTGCTATTCGGAAATGGACAGCTGATTTTATTCGTGACCGAATGATTGAAGAGTCGCGTCAATGTTCAATTCTTTGGGGAAGTGATGCACACCATGAAGAAGTGGCGCAGTTTTTATCGAAAAAATAAATTGTTTCAACGACCGCTGTACATGTCCTATGCATGTGCAACGGTTTTTTAATTGAATTAAATAAGTTAAGTATTGTCCCTTAGTTATAAGGCGTTTTTTGCTTTGATTGGGACCGTCCATCTTGTTATGACCGGCATGGGGCCAGTTATGCTCGCCTTGAGTACGATTATGACCGGCATGAGCCCTATTATGCTTGGCATCAGCCGTATTATGACCGCCACGACTTTTTAATCGCACAAAACCATTTTGAAGTTAAAACTTCCGGAAATTGACTAGTTGAAATGGCATGAAAAGATGTTTTTTTCAGACAAAGGTTGAAATCGCTTTCATTCATCGTATAAACTAGAGAGGGATGGAGAAATACACATCAAATTGTTTGGGGGATTAATATGGATAAAATACTGATTGCGAATCGTGGGGAAATCGCTCTTAGAATCATAAAGACTTGTAAACGTCTAGGTATTGCCACTGTCGCTGTCTATTCTGAAGCAGACGCGGACATGCCGTTCGTGAAAGAAGCGGACGAGGCGTTCTTGCTAGGACCTGCACAAGTTCAACAATCCTATTTAAAAGCAGATGATATAATCGAAATTGCGGTTCGTGCGGGAGTAGATGGCATTCATCCGGGGTACGGACTTCTTTCTGAAAATGCAGAATTTGTACGTAAAGTACAAGCTGCGGGAATCCAATTCATTGGGCCTGATGCAGATACAATTGATAAGATGGGTGACAAAATCGGTTCACGTGTAACGATGAAAGCTGCAGGGGTGCCGGTCGTACCTGGAACTGATGAAGGAATTACTTCTTTGGAAGATGCCGTGCGTGCAGCAGTTGAGATCGGTTATCCGATCATGCTGAAAGCGAGTGCTGGCGGCGGGGGGATCGGTATGATTCGTTGTGAAGATGAGCAAGCGCTCAGTCACCAATTCCAATCCGTAAAGAATCGAGCGAAAGCATATTTTGGGGATGATGTTGTTTTCCTTGAAAAATTCATAACGAATGCCCGTCATATCGAGGTGCAGATTTTCGGAGACAACTTCGGAAATGTTGTCCATTTGTTTGAACGTAATTGTTCGGTACAACGACGTAACCAAAAAGTGATTGAGGAATCACCTTCACCACACTTGCCGGAAGAAGCGCGCCATCGTCTTTATAAAGCGGCAGTCGATGCAGCAAAAGCGGTTTCTTATAAAAATGCAGGAACGGTCGAATTTATTGTCGATGAAAATAATGAACACTACTTTTTGGAAATGAATACTAGACTTCAAGTTGAACATCCGGTGACTGAAGAAGTGACTGGGTTTGACCTTGTCGAATGGCAACTTGAAATTGCGAACGGCAATAAGCTTCCTGTGATAGACCAAACGAGCATCAAGTCGACAGGCCATGCAATTGAATTCCGTATTTACGCGGAAGATCCGGTTAAATTCTTGCCATCACCGGGGACAATTAATAAACTTGATTGGGGAGATACTACGGGAATCCGTATTGACTCAGGATATGTTGAGGGTGGGAAAGTGACGCCTTTCTATGATCCACTCATCTCAAAAGTAATTGTCCACGCAACAACTCGGGAAGAAGCGATTCAAAAATCGGCAGCTTTCCTTTCAAAAGTAGAAATTGAAGGTTTGAAAACGAATATACCGCTATTCAATAATTTTCTGAAATCCGAGGAATTCCTTACAGGTGACTATTCGACAGCGGTTTTAAACACATGGAGCGCAAAACAAAAGGAGGAAACAATAAAATGACAGCATTAAAAGCAACGATGGCAGGTACAGTGTTTACAGTGAACGCAGCGGTAGGGGAAGAAGTAACAGCGGGACAAGTTATCATCGTACTCGAATCGATGAAAATGGAAATTCCGGTTGAAGCGGAATCGGCTGGAAAAGTAGCAACGATTAATGTCCAAGTCGGCGATTTCGTTAACGAAGAAGATGTTCTAGCTACAATTGAAATCTAGAAAAGCGTAAGCGCCTTGGTAGACGCTGGAGCTGGACATAGAAAAGCCGTGTAGCTAGACATAAGGGAATGCGGGAAAATGGTTGATGAAAGGGGTTTTATAAATGACTAAAATAACACAACAGACGGCTTACAATGAAAAATTTGAAGCGAAATTGCAAGGGATTTTTGCAGGGGGCCATCCAAAATATCACGAAAAGTTGAAAGAGCAGAACAAACTTTTCGTCCGAGATCGATTGGAACTTCTTTTCGATGACGGGGAATATACAGAAGACGGTAGGTTTGCCAATTGTGAAGCAGGGGATTTACCGGCGGATGGTGTTGTTACGGCGATGGGGAAAGTGAACGGCCAGACGGTTTGTGTGATGGCGAATGATTCAACGGTGAAGGCAGGGTCATGGGGAGCCCGTACGGTTGAGAAGATTATTCGTATTCAGGAAATTGCAGAGAAGAACCGTGTACCAATGCTATATCTTGTCGATTCAGCAGGAGCTCGTATTACAGATCAGCTTGACATGTTCCCGAACCGTCGCGGTGCAGGGAAGATATTCCACAACCAAGTGAGGTTATCGGGTTTCATCCCGCAAATTTGTGTTCTATTCGGTCCTTCCGCTGCAGGTGGTGCGTACATACCCGCATTTTGCGATATCGTTATTATGGTAGAGGGCAATGCGTCGATGTATTTAGGTTCACCGCGCATGGCCGAAAAAGTAATCGGTGAAAAAGTAACACTGGAAGAAATGGGCGGTGCCCGCATGCATTGTTCAGTGAGTGGTTGCGGCGATGTGCTTGCGGCGAATGAAGAAGAAGCGATTGCGGAAGCGCGTCGTTATCTAGCATATTTCCCTGCGAACTTTACAGAAAAACCCGCTTTAAAAGAAACAGTGGAGGCGAAAGTAGGCCGAACGCTTGAAGCAATCATTCCGGAAAACCAAAACGCGCCATTTGATATGTATGAAGCGATTGACGCATTAATTGATGAGGGCAGTTACTTTGACGTTAAGAAATTATTTGCCGGTGAAATTATTACAGGTTTGGCTAGAATCGAAGGACAACCGGTTGGTATCATTGCCAATCAACCGAAAGTAAAAGGTGGAGTTTTGTTTGTGGATTCTGCAGACAAAGCAACGAAATTCATTAATCTTTGTGATGCATTCTCTATTCCTCTTCTATTCCTTGCCGACGTTCCGGGCTTTATGATTGGAACGAAAGTTGAGCGTGCAGGAATTATTCGCCACGGCGCGAAATTAATTATGGCGATGAGTTCAGCAACTGTTCCGAAAATCTCAGTTATTGTCCGGAAAGCTTATGGAGCTGGATTGTACGCGATGGCAGGTCCAGCGTTTGAGCCGGATGTCTGTATCGCGTTACCGACTGCTCAAATTGCTGTTATGGGACCTGAAGCAGCAGTAAATGCAGTCTATTCGAATAAAATCGAAGCGATTGAAGATCCAAAAGAGCGGATTGCATTTGTTCAGGAAAAACATAAGGAATACAAAGAAGAAATCGATATTTATAAGATGGCATCTGAACTGATTATTGATGAAATTGTAGCACCATCAAGCTTAAGAGGTGTGCTTGCGGATAGATATCGTTTCTACAGTACAAAAGATGTTCCACAACCACCAAGAAAACATCCAGTTTATCCTGTATAATCGAGTATAGAACAAAAAAGGTCCACTGAAGTTCAGGTGGGCCTTTTCAATTAAAGAAAAATAAGTGTACGGTTTTTGATACGGAACAGTGTCTAGCTCCAGGCGCCACCCCCTCGGGTCTTAAGTCGTTTTGCTGTGGTGGCTGAAGTGCGCCTCCTCGCAAACCGTCTTATGCCTGTCGGGGCTGAACGGCGCTTTGCGCTTTTCATTTGAAAGGAGGGATAACGTATGGAGGTAATCATTGCTGGTGCAGGCTCAATTGGACTACTGCTTGGGTCATTTTTGTCCGAAGCTGGAATAGACGTGACGTTTTACGTGAGAAGAGAAGAGCAAGCCGAACTAATTCGAGCAGAAGGAATTCAACGCATTAACCAAGACAATACTACAGACGTATTGCGTGTGCATGCGACGACGGATATCCGAAATCTATCGGCTACCGCGCTTTGGGTTGTGGCGGTCAAATATGCAGGTCTCCGTGATCTCCTTTCAGAAATGCAGGAAACACATATAATCAATCCTGTCCTGTTCGTCCAGAATGGCATCGGGCATTTGGAATTGGTGAAAAGTTGTGAATTTCCGCATGTTGCATTTGCGACTGTCGAGCATGGAGCGCGCCGGATAGATGACCGTACTGTCTCACATAATGGGGTTGGGATGGTAACAATTGCAACTGCCCACGGTGACGACAGCCTATTCGATTTAATTGGACAGGTACATTCGGACATATTTCCAATAAGGCGTCATTCAGATGCGGAACAGATCCTTCTGCGAAAAGTACTGATTAATTGCATGATTAATCCATTGACAGCCATTCTCAAGGTGGAGAATGGTGAGTTGCTTACAAACGATTATTGCCTCACACTTTTCAATGCCTTGTATGAAGAACTGCTAGATGCGTTTCCAGAAATGCAGTCGATTCTCTCGTACGAAGACGTAGCGGATGTCTGTAGAAAAACTGCACGCAATCGCTCGTCGATGCTAGTGGATCGTTTGGCTGGCCGACCGATGGAAATCGAGACGATTGTTACTGCTGTAATTCGAAAAGCAAATGGACGTAACAAGTCGTTACCGTTTCTTACGACATATGAACAGATGTTGTTTGCCGTTGAGTGGAAAGGGGCGAAGCTATGAATGAAGTGGTTGCTGCTTTTCTAGGGATGATCATTTTGTTTCCGTTCATTGTGACGATTGCCTTCATGGTTGTTATGCGGAAGATGGGTAAAGCTCCAGCGTCCATCCTTGGGCTTGCCGCGGACGTCACGACTCCGTTGCTATTTATAGCGGTCTATGTCGTATCACGAGCGATATTTGGACAAGGAATATGGGTTTACATAATAGGGATTGCAATCATCATTGCGATTGTCTATGCCTTCATTGAGCGCAGCAAAGTGAAGGAATTCCAAATTGCTCGGCTCTTGCGAAAAACATGGCGATTTTACTTTCTCGTTTTATTGGCCGCCTATGTCATTCTTTTCATTACCGGTATGGTAATGAAGATCGTCGAATATGTAAGATAGGTATCGGTGTTTATTGTGTAAGCGTATATTTTTCAATCCTGTAGCTTGAAATGTTATACTCTGTTCATACCGATAGTTACAAAGGGGCATGAATAATGGAATTAGAATCATTAGCATTACAAGAAAAAAATAAAGTGATGCAATCGTACAATAACGATAAAGAATTTCTACATACTTTTTTTGATTATGAAAATGAAGAAAGCTCTTATCCCGCTAGGCTAAAGGAACTCGCAGGTCGTACGTTTGAAAGGCGTCAGCTTGCAGAAACAATCCGTTCATTCATGGAACCCTTTGGAATATCAGCGAATGCTAATACGCATATTGAAGAACTTGCGGAAAATGCAGTTGCCGTAGTTGGAGGACAGCAAGCGGGTATTTTAACGGGACCCTTATACTCTGTTCACAAAGCAATATCAGTTATCTTACTTGCGAAAAGGCAAAGGGAGAAACTTGGTGTGCCTGTTGTTCCAGTGTTTTGGGTCGCAGGTGAGGATCATGACTTGAATGAAATTAATCACGTCTATACGGAAATGGAAGGCCGCGCAACGAAACATCAATACCGTGGGAACTTCATACTGAAGCTGATGGCATCCGATGCGCAGTATGACAAACAGGTGATGGAATCGTTAGTGAAAGACATTTTTGGCAAGTTTGGTGAAACGGCATATACAAAAGACTTGTTGGATGAAGTCCTTGGTGCGGTGGAGCAGGAAAAATCGTTTACACAGTTTTTCGTTAGGCTCATGAACGGTCTTTTCAAAGAAGAAGGTCTATTGTTCATAGATTCAGCATCCAAACAGTTACGGGAGCTAGAAAAATCCTATTTTGTTCATCTAATTGAAGAATCTGAGCAGCTTGCTGAAGTCATTTCGAAAAAAGAAGAATTGTTTGCAGAAAAAGGTTTTGGTTCTCCGATGGGTGCTGAATTGGATGCGGCGAATCTCTTCTACATTCATGACACGGGTCGAGTTCTACTTTCAAGAAAAGATGGTTTTTTCGTCAATGAAAGCTCAGGCCTCCGGTTTTCGAAAGCCGAGATGCTTAGAATCGCTCAAGAAGAACCTTGGCTATTGAGTAATAATGTCGCGACAAGACCGCTGATGCAAGACATGGTCTTCCCGGTACTTGCATTCGTTGGAGGGCCTGGAGAAATTGCTTATTGGGCAGTCTTGAAAGAGGCGTTCCATCATCTAGATATGAAAATGCCGATTATTGTACCGAGAATGTCCATGACATTGGTAACACCACAAGTGAAGCATGCATTAGACGAAAAAAACTTCACGTTTGATGATGTCATGTCGGGAGCGGTATTTACTGCGCGGGAGCAATTCGCTAGTGGGTTACAGGATGAACGTTTCGATTCGGTTGTGGATGAAACGGAGAAGATATTGGGTCAGCAGTATGAAAAAATTGCTGAATTTACTGAGCAACAAGGACCTATGATGCAAGAATTGCTCGAAAAAAATCTTCGTTTCCATACAAAGCAGTTGGATTATCTTAAAGGAAAAGCGGAAGAAGCAGTATTGTTGAAGCATGACGCTGAACTTCGCACATTTGGCATACTGGAAGGGGAATTGTTTCCAGAAGGTGTGTTGCAAGAACGACTTTACACTCCGTACACTTATTTGAATAGTTATGGACCAACCCTTATCCGGGATATTTTAGGATTACCATTTGTAATGGACGGGACCCACAAAATCATCTATTTATAAGTGGTGAACTAGAAAGACACTCTTGCAAGCACAGTTCGTGCTGCGAGGGTGTCTTTCTTTATATTCAGAAAAATCGCACTGAAACAAGTACTATTGACACATTTTCACGTTAAAAGAGCATAAATGTTAGGAAACAGGTGGAGGAATGTGGGGGGATGTGGTACATTAACTTCATATAGTGGGGTGAAGAGTATGTTCATGGGCGAATATCAGCATACTGTCGATATGAAAGGTCGCTTGATTGTTCCTTCGAAATTTCGGGAACATTTAGGTGAGGGCTTTGTATTGACTCGCGGCCTGGACAATTGTCTCTTCGGTTACCCGATGGATGAATGGAAGCGTCTCGAGGAAAAGCTTAAGGCTTTACCCGTGACGAAAAAAGATGCTCGTGCATTTGCAAGATTTTTCTTTTCTGGGGCAACGGAGGTTGAACTGGACAAGCAAGGTCGCATCAATATTCCGGCATCATTACTCCAATATGCAAAGGTTGAAAAAGATTGTGTCGTAATTGGAGTTTCAGGCCGTATTGAAATCTGGTCTAAAGCATTGTGGGATGCCTATTATGATGAATCTGAACAATCGTTCAATGAAATTGCAGAAAACATTATTGACTTTGATTTTTAAACAAAATGAATTTTTGAAAGTGGGCGGTTCCGATTTTTAACCATACAACAGTTTTACTTTATGAAGCCGTCGAAGGCCTAAATATAAAAAATGATGGCATCTATGTCGATTGCACTTTAGGTGGAGCCGGTCACAGTATAGAAATAGCTAAGAAATTATCGCCAGAGGGCAGACTTATCTGCTTTGATCAAGATATAACGGCGATTGAAGTTGCAAAAGAGAGATTGAAGGATTATCTCCCTCAAGTAACGTTTGTCCATTCGAATTTCAGAAACTTGAAATCTGAATTGGAGAAAATAGGGATTTCTGCAGTAGATGGTATTCTTTATGACTTAGGTGTTTCATCACCACAGCTTGATACAGCTGAACGAGGATTTAGCTATAATTTGGATGCGCCACTTGACATGCGCATGGATACGGATGCGCTATTAACCGCACATGATGTTGTGAATGACTGGCCGTATGAAGATTTGGTACGTATCTTTTTCCGTTATGGCGAAGAAAAGTTCTCGAAAAGAGTTGCGCGTAAAGTTGAAGAAGTAAGACAGCAATCTCCAATCGAAACCACTGCTGAACTTGCTGAACTGATCAAGCTAAGCATCCCAGCGGCAACAAGACGGACGGGCGGGCATCCCGCGAAAAGAGTATTCCAAGCAATTCGAATCGCTGTGAACGATGAACTTGGTGCAGCTGAGGACTCTTTAACGGATGCGATTACATTGCTTAATCCTGGAGGACGTATTAGCGTCATTACATTCCATTCATTAGAGGACAGGCTATGTAAAACGATATTTAAAGAAGCATCCTCTTTACCGGATCTTCCACCGAACTTGCCAGTAATACCGGAAGGCATGGAGCCTATATTGAAGCTAGTGACTCGAAAACCAATTGTTCCCGGTGAAAAAGAGATAGAAGAGAATAAGCGGGCAAGATCCGCTAAACTCAGAATCGTTGAAAAGAAGTGAAAGGGGAAATGTGTGAATGGCATTAGAACAAAGAAAATTCCAGACGTCAGCTATACGTGAACTTGAAACACCAGTAGTTCCAAGAAAACAGCCTCAAATACGACCTTCTCGAAAAGTCTTTTCTGCCGGGGAGAAATTCCTGTTCGTGCTGTTTGCAACAATCCTTGTCCTATTCTCAACAATGATTTTACATACACAAGCACAGATTAATGATACAAACAGGGAAGTGCAGTTGCTTGGAAAGGATGTTTCAGAAACAACAAAACAAAATATGGAATTGTCCATCCAAGTGAAAGAAAAGTCTACATATGATCGGATATGGAAGAAAGCGAAGGAACTTGGCCTGAATCCAAACGAGAACAACGTAAAGGTTGTGCCTGGACAATGAAAAAAAAGTTTCGATTCCAATGGGGAGCCTTTCTGATGTTTTTGGTATACGGAGGGCTCTTTTTCCTTTTGTTTGGAAGAATATTATTCATTCAAGCAACAGGACAAGCGGAAGGAAAAGTGATGGCGACGCTTGCAGAGTCGAAATACGCAAGAGAATCGGTATTGAAAGCGGATCGGGGGACGATTGTCGATCGTAACGGAGAGCTAATCGCCTCCGATACGTTGAGTTACCGGCTCATTGCCGTATTGAGTAAAGATGCAAGCAAAGGCTCGAAAAAACCGTTGCATATCACTGATATTGAAAAAACTGCAGAAGTACTTGCCGAATATTTACCACTTGAAAAAGATGCAATTGTATCTCGCCTGACAAATGTGAAAGCAGAAACATATCAAGTGGAATTCGGGAAGGCTGGCCGTGATATTAATCACGAAACGGTTATGGCGATTAAAAAGCAGAAACTACCTGGACTCCTTTTCATTGAAGACCAAACAAGATATTATCCGAATGGCGTTTTTGCATCGTATTTAATTGGCTTTGCGATGAAAGAAGAAGATAGTGAAAGAAATGTAACTACTGTTGGGAAAATGGGTTTGGAGAAAACCTATAATAAAGAGTTAAATGGCACTGACGGCAAAGTAGATTTCAAATCAGATGGCTTCGGTTTCATGTTACCGAAAGCAGAAGAAGCAATTGTCGCTGCCAAAGACGGTTATGAAATTCAGTTGACTCTCGACAAGACCATTCAAAACTTCATGGAAGATGCAATGAATCGTGTTGAAAGCGAATATTCACCCAAAAAAATACTCGCTGTAGTAGCGGATCCAAAAACGGGCAAAATATTAGCAATGAGTCAGCGTCCTGCATTTCACCCATCTACCCGTGAAGGGCTTACGGAGAACTGGTTGAATCAGGCTGTAGAAACGACAATCGAACCGGGCTCTACGACTAAAATGTTTACAGTTGCTGCGGCGATTGAAGAAAAAAAGTGGGTTCCAACCGACTTCTTTAAATCGGGACAGTATACACTTTATGATCGAACAATACGCGACCATAATATTACAGGCTGGGGCTACATTTCATTCCTTGAAGGTTTCCAAAGGTCTTCGAACGTCTCGATGGCTTATTTACTGGAACGGATGGGTGATAAAACATATATTGAGTATTTACGGAAGTTTGGATTTGGAGAAAAGACTGGAATTGATTTACCGAATGAAGCACCAGGAAGAATTTTAGATACGTATCCAATCGAAAGATTGACAACTGCTTTTGGCCAAGGATCAACGGTCACACTAATGCAGATGATGCAAGCAGCAACAGCAATCGCTAATGAAGGTGTCATGATGAAACCTTATGTGATCGATAAAATTACCGATCCGAATACGGGGGAAATCATAAAAGATCAGAAGCCGGAGGAACAAGGAAGACCAGTTTCAGCCAAAACAGCAAAAGAAGTAAGGGAATTACTTGCTTCGACAGTTACCTCTAAGTATGGAACCGGTAAAAAATTTGCTCTTAATGGCTATACAGTAGGCGGTAAAACAGGTACTGCCGAAATTCCGAATCCATCGGGTAATGGCTATTTAGCTGGACACGGAAATTATTTGTACTCATTTCTCGGTATGGCACCTGCAGAAGATCCCCAGTTACTAACATATGTGATTGTCCAGCAGCCGAAGCTGAAAGCAGGAGAAATCGGTTCTGATCCGGTTTCGAAACTGTTCACCTCTATTATGGATAACAGTTTGCGCTATATGAATATTGTGCCGAGTGGAGAAGACATAGTTGAGCCGACTGTCATTCGTGACTACACAGGGAAAGATTCGGCCGATGCAATTGTAAAATTGCAAGAAGACGGCTTTGTCCCTGAAATCATTGGTGAGGGTGGGGAAATCGATATACAATATCCGTATGCCGGTACGAAACTCGTAGAAGGCTCGGTCGTCCTATTGCATACAAAAGGTGAAACCGCATTGCCTGACTTTACTGGATGGTCGAAAAAAATGGTGCTTTCGTATAAAATGTTATCTGGGCTTGATTTACGGCTTAACGGAGATGGCTATGTAACTGAGCAAAGCCTGTCAAAAGGGTCTGTAATCGGGCTAGAAGAGCCAGTTGTCATTAAGTTGCAGTCGCCATCAGAAATCTATAAACCCGTAGAGGAAGACACCGAGGAAGAGGACGTTGTAGGTGGCTAACGAATAGCCGTCCATGTCACATCATACGTTGATAGAAAAACGAGAGGTGTGTAACCGCTGCGGACGTTTATACAATTGCAATCTAAAAAAAGGTTACGAGCAGTATTTGTCATATTTCTAATCTGTCTAGGGATGGTCGTTGCAAAGTTATTCCATGTACAAATCATTGACCATGAATTGCTGAAAGGTCGCGCGGAAGCGAACTGGGATCGTGAAATCCCATTCGGTGGAGTACGCGGGGATATTGTTGATCGAAATGGGGATTTGATTGTCGGCAATAGATTGGCGCCGACACTTTATTTCATGCCATCTCAAAATCGAGAAGTGAAAAGTGCAGCGACTGCGCTTGCAAGTATTCTAAATGTAGATGCAGCCAAGCTAGAAGAGAAAATGGCAAAAAGAGAAGTTATGGTTAAAATAGCGCCTGAAGGAAAAAATATTACCAAAGAGCAGGCGGATGAAATAGCCCTCCTGCAAATAGATGGATTATATACAGGCGTTGATTTCGCAAGGCATTATCCGAACGGAGAGCTACTATCAAGATTGGTAGGTTTTACGGGTTATGATGGTAATGGATTGGCAGGCATTGAATACGCATACGATGAAATTCTAAAAGGAACGGGCGATAGGATTCGTTTATATACGGATGCTAAAGGAATTCCGCTTCCGCATGTGGACGACGGTTTTAAAACCGGGGACAAAGGTGCGTCTGTTGAGTTGACAATCGATTTACGTATGCAGGAGATTGTTGAGCGTGAAATGTTGCAGGCGATGGAAAAGTATGATGCCACTCAAGCACTGGCGATTGTCATGAACCCTAAAACAGGCGAATTGCTGTCGATTGCCTCCGCACCGACTTTTCACCCTGCGGAATATCAAAACGTAGACCCAAGCATTTACAATCGTAACTTACCTGTTTGGATGACTTTCGAGCCGGGTTCGACATTCAAAATTCTAACGCTTGCCGCGGGACTTGAAGAAAAGGTCATTGATCTTCATAAAGAGCATTTTTATGATCCAGGTTATGTAATGATTGGAAAAGCTAGATTACGTTGTTGGAAAAGAGAAGGACATAAGGATCAGACTTTTCTCGAAGTCGTTGAAAATTCATGCAACCCGGGATTTGTTGAAATCGGGCAGCGATTAGGGCCGAAAAAGTTAAGCAAATATATCAAGGACTTCGGTTTTGGAGAATCAACAGGATCAGGAATTGCAGGCGAATCAAAAGGGATTCTTTTTTCTGAAAAAAACTTTGGACCTGTGGAACAAGCGACAACCGCATTTGGTCAAGGGATTTCAGTGACACCGATTCAGCAAGTTCAAGCAGTTGCAGCAGCGATAAATGGCGGTTATCTTTATCGTCCGTATATCGTGAAGGAAATTACAGATGATAAGGGAAAGACACTTCAATCATTTGGTCCGGAAATGCAGCGACAGGTAATCAGTGAGGAAACATCTAAGCAAGTAAGGGAAGCGCTAGAATCGGTTGTTGCAAATGGTTCGGGCCGTAATGCGTTTACAGATGGACTGCGTGTTGGCGGAAAGACTGGTACCGCACAAAAGGTTGTCGATGGTGTTTATAAAGACGGTGATTATATCGTTTCGTTTATCGGGTTTGCACCAGCAGATGATCCCGAGTTACTCGTCTATATTGCAATTGATAGTCCGAAAAACTCCATTCAGTTCGGAGGCGTCATAGCAGCGCCTATAGTAGGTCGAATCATTGAAGAAATTGCCCCGCTAGCTGGCATTACGAGTAGGGAAGGGCAAATTGAAAAAGAATATAGATGGGGCGATTCATTAACACATCGGGTCCCGGATCTGACAGGAATGACAAAAGGGAAAATCACTAGCCAATTGTATACGTATCGTATCGAATGGCACGGTTCCGGGGAACAAGTGAAATACCAGTTACCTGTAGCTGAAACATTAATCACGGTTGATGATGTTATTCACGTTTACACTGAATAACCATTTAAATGCAAAGTCTGGTACAGCGCAAATAAGTTGCTGCATCAGAAGTTAGAAGGAGAAAAATATTATGACACTTGTCACTACATTGACGGCCATTGTGGTCGCGTTTATCATTTCAACATTATTGGGATTTGTTATTATTCCAGCCCTTAGGAGATTGAAGTTTGGGCAGAGTATCCGTGAGGAAGGTCCCAAAGCCCATCAGAAAAAGGCAGGTACACCTACGATGGGCGGGCTTATTTTCATCGGTTCAATTATCATTTCGACGCTTGCCCTTTCGTACATATATGACGTGCTGACGACACAGACGATTGTCTTGTTACTCGTTCTTGTAGGTTTTGGCATCATCGGTTTTCTAGATGATTTTATAATCGTCGTCTTGAAAAGGAATCTTGGGCTGACATCTATTCAAAAGCTGATTGGCCAAATTATCGTTGCGGTTGCTGCATTCTTCCTTTTGAAGTTAGGACCGTTCGATACTGCGGTACAAATTCCTTTCACAGAATTTGAAATTGAGCTTGGTGTATTCTATGTTGCATTCCTCGTTTTTTGGCTTGTCGGATTTTCCAATGCAGTAAATCTATCTGATGGATTGGATGGACTTGTTGCGGGGACATCATCTATCGCTTTTGCCGCATTTGGAGTTCATGCTCTTATATACGGACAACATGATATTGCGGTCTTTGCCTTTGTAGTTACAGGAGCAATGCTTGGTTTTTTAGTTTTCAATGTCAAGCCTGCAAAAGTTTTCATGGGGGATACAGGATCCTTAGCACTAGGTGGGGCACTCGCGATGATTTCGGTTTTGATTAAACAAGAATTCCTACTTGTCATCATTGGAATTGTTTATGTCATTGAAACGCTTTCTGTTATTATCCAAGTCATTAGTTTCAAAACGACGGGTAAACGGGTATTTAAAATGAGTCCGATTCACCATCATTTTGAATTATCGGGTTGGTCCGAGTGGAAAATTGTTATTGTTTTTTGGGGAGTCGCGTTTTTGGCGGCAATAGTCCCTGTCTTGTTGGAGGTGTTGTAAGTGAAAAATGCCAATCAGTTTAACGGAATGAAAATACTTGTTCTGGGTCTGGCGAAGAGTGGCTGTGCTGCATCATCGCTATTACATGCATCTGGTGCTCATGTAACGGTTAATGATGCATCACCTGAAGCAGGTAATGAAGAAGCGGCAGAGCTTCGCTCGAAAGGTATCCGTGTTATATGTGGTGGTCATCCTGCTGATATTCTTGACGCTGGATATGACATCGTTGTGAAAAATCCAGGCATCCCCTACAGTAATTCAGTTATTGTGGAAGCAATCGGCAAAGGAATTCCGGTGTGGACAGAAATTGAACTTGCTTCTAGGATAAGTGAAGCACCAATTGTAGGGATTACAGGATCGAACGGTAAAACAACAACAACAACGTTGCTGTACCATATGCTTAATATTGGCAATAAGCACCCACTAATCGCGGGAAATATTGGGACGGTCTCTTGTACTGTTGCCGAAAAAGCTACGCAAGACAACATCATCGTCCTTGAGGCCTCGTCCTTTCAACTAATGGGGATCGATACGTTCCAACCTAAAATAGCCATTTGGACGAATTTGTATGATGCACATCTCGATTATCATGGAACTTCTGAAGCGTACGCGGTGGCAAAATATGGCATCACAAAAAATCAAACAGCAGAAGATTACTTTATATATAACGATGATCAGCCGAAACTTCGAAAGTATGCTGCTCGTTCATCTGCTGTGAAAGTTCCTTTTTCTTTGACTGGAATGAAAGAAAACGGTATATCGGCTGATGATGAGCAAATATACTGGAATGGGAAACCTTATGTATTGCGATCCGTCATAAAGTTGCCGGGACAACATAATCTTGAAAACATTCTTGCTGCAACTGCGGCAGCAATTCTTTTAGGTTGTGACAAAAAAGCAATTGAGAGCGTGTTAAGTTCCTTTACTGGTGTTCGGCACCGGATGCAATTCGTTAAGGAATTACAAGGCCGGAAGTTTTACAATGACTCAAAAGCAACGAATACGCTAGCTACGAAAAGTGCATTAGCTGCGTTTGATGTACCGACTATTCTAATTGCTGGTGGATTGGATCGAGGCCAGTCATTTGAAGAGTTGCGCCCCTACATGAGTGATGTAAAAGCAGTCGTCGCTGTGGGAGAAACAGCCGGGAAGTTTGCGGAATTTGCAGCGTCATGCGGTATCGAAATCATTATGATGGCAGAAGATGTACAGGACGCTGTGCGAAAAGCTTATCCGCTTACTGTAGCGGGAGATATTATCCTGCTTTCACCCGCCTGTGCCAGTTGGGATCAGTACCCAAGTTTCGAAGCCAGGGGCGATCAGTTTATAGAAGCGGTTATGGAACTATAAGTCTCACCGGTGTTCGTTAAATACGGTATATAAACTAGCGTAGGCGCCTTACAGGGGGAGTCGAAGCAATAAGACTGCCAGTGATTTTCGGTCCGGCTTATTGTGGGAGGCATCCCCTAGCGCCAAGCGTTGTTGGTAGGATTCTTTATTTCAACATATCTATATAGTCATTTAGTTGATTCAGCAAATTTGCGGAAGGATGCGTTCACTGGAAGCTAAGTTGAAAACGTCATTTATCGTTTCTGCCGTAGCGCTATCATTCATCGGATTGGCTTTTGTCCATTCCGCCGGTTCGTATTGGGGGGCGGTGCATTATGCCGACTCCTCTCCGTTTATCGTGAAACAAGCAATTTATATGGCGGTGTCAATCGGCATTGCACTTGTAATTATGAAAAGCCCTCTGACATCGAGTCCGAAAACATGGACATTTGTATATTGGATGACAATCTTGTTACTCGTTGCTGTCCTTATTCCGGGGGTTGGCGCAATGCGGAACGGATCACAAAGCTGGATTGCACTTGGCCCGTTCAGTATTCAACCAGCCGAGTTCGTCAAAGTTGCACTTATTGGGAAACTGGCGTGCAGCTTGGACAAAATTCAAGGAAAAGGTATTTTTCAGTTTAGCCACTTTGGACTGATTCTGCTACCTGCTGCTCTTATCATGTTGCAACCCGATCTTGGTTCCGCTGTTATTATGATTGTCTCTGCGTTCGTTATTCTATTCATTGCAGGATACCCACTAAAATTTTTCGCTTTTCTTGGTTTTGCTGGAATAGGTGCTTTTGTTGCACTAATTGCCGCGGCGCCTTACAGATTGGATCGCATCAAATCGTATATCGACCCATGGAGTGATCCTCTTGGTAAGGGCTTCCAAGGAATTCAGTCGTTGTTTGCGATTGCGCCCGGAGGATTGGTGGGTCATGGTTACGGCAATAGCCGTCAGAAGTATCTCTATTTGCCCGAACCACAAAATGACTTTATTTTTTCGATTATCGCGGAAGAATCAGGATTCATTGGGGCGACGTTGGTATTGTTGCTGTTTACCGTTTTATTGGCATCAACTTTCGGAATTGCAATCAGAACGAAAGGACGATATGCATTTCTGATGGTTGCAGGCATGGGTTCAATGATCATTTTTCAAACGTTTTTGAATGTCGGTGTGGTATCAGGGCTTTTGCCTGTAACGGGTGTCACATTGCCTTTTATAAGCTATGGCGGCTCATCTTTGATGACGACGTGGATAGCGGCAGGGACCATCATGCATTTTACAGTGGGCAAAAAAACGAGTTGATAGAGGAGGGGCAAAATGGACAAAGTCATTGACATCGAAGAGCGAATTCCATCCTTGCGGGAAAAGCGTCGCAGAAAAACGAATAAAAAATTCCTGTTCATGTTGACTGTGTTTGTTGTTGCACTCCTAGCTATCCTTTATTTTCAATCACCCCTTAGTAAGCTAGAGACGATTAAGGTTAGTGGTGCCGTTCTACATGAGCAGGCATTTTATGAAGAAAAAAGTGGTTTAACAATAGACAACTCTCTTTGGAGCTTCAGTACCGGTGACATCGAAGAATCTATGGAGAAAATTGAAGGCGTACAAAAGGTATCGGTGTCACGGGAATGGTTTAGGAATATTGAAATCGTAATTACCGAATGGAAGACGATTGCCTACCTTGAAGACGGGGGACAATATAGTTTACTGTTAGAAAGTGGGGAAACGTTCCCAACCGGTATGTTGTTGCCTGAGGCTGAATCGCCTGTCTTAAATAATTTCAAAAACCCTGATACACTGAAGCGGATAACAGCACAGTTGCTGAAACTGGACGACACTGTCTATCACCTGATTTCAGAAATTATTGTTACAGGGGATGAAAAGGATTCGGATAGTATTACGGTCTATATGGACGATGGATTCGAGGTCCGCGCATTCATCTCAACGTTTGCTGAAAAAATGGCCTATTATCCAGATGTAACAGCCCAATTGAACAGTTATGAAAAAGGTGTAATAGATATGGAAGTTGGGACGTTTTTCACTCCTTTTAGTAAGGTATACGGGTTAGTAGAGGAGGAAGAGCCGATCGATGAAGAAGGTGAATGATGCATACAAAAAGAGGGGCAGAAGTATTCTTTTTTCAGTTGTATTTCTTGTGCTGGGTTTCATCCTCGCGTTTTCATATCGAACCCTCGGCATAAACCAGGAGAACGATAGTACCCAGTCGCCTGCATTTTACAAGGAAGAGGATTACCGAGAAGGACTAATCAGTCAGCAGGAACGAAATAAGGAACTGACCGATGAAATCGCCGCCAAGCAGGAAGAGATACGTGAGTATGAACGTTCTTTCTCCATGGGGGAGAAGGATCATGCCAGTCTCGTTGATGAGGCGAAAAATCTTCGCTTGCTGCTTGGTGCAATCCCTGCTATCGGACAAGGTCTCAAAGTTACTTTGAAAGATGCCGATTATGATCCTGTTGAACAGAACCCGAACGATTATATTGTTCATGAAAGTCATATACTTCGGGTCGTCAATGAATTAAGGATTTCAGGAGCGCAAGGATTAGCGATAAATGGACAACGAATTACATCAAACTCTTATATAAAATGCACAGGACCAGTCATTACGGTTGATGGAAGAACTTATCCGGCGCCATTTGTTATAGAGGCGATTGGTGATATGAACGTTCTTTCTTCAGCCTTACATTTAAAAGGTGGTGTGATCGACAGCCTGATCAGGGATAATATCGTGGTCACTACAGAACAATCAAAGGATATTAGGCTGTCGGCTTTGCGCAATGAGAGTTGAGTATTGGTGTAGGGGGTTGGACGGGTGAGAAAAACAATACATTGGAGATTCACGCTGATCTTGCTCCTTGTCGGGTTTATGACTGCCATCCAATTCAATTCGATGAAAAACCCAGAAGAACGAGATACGAGGGACATTTGGGCAATCCGTCAAGACCTGGCAAGTGAAAAGCAGTTTCACTCTGAATTGCTTTCTGAAATTCGGGAGTTGGACAAGACAATACTCACATACAAATCGTTAAATATAGAAAACACTGGAAGGGCGCTAACCCAAACAGTGGACAAGCTCTATCGGCAAGCGGGTGTTACTGACGTTGAAGGACCGGGCATTATTATCAAAGTTCGGCCAGCTGCTGAAAGTGTGGCCTTCGGTGTACCAATCACCGGAATATCTCCAGATCTACTCACTCGTTTTGTCAATGAGTTGAATCGTTTTAAAGGCCTCATTTTTGAAATTGATGGCAAACGATATACGATACTGAGCTCCATCAGAGATATTAATGGAATGACCACTGTGAATGGGTTGAATGTTTCAACACCGCCCTTTTCCATGAAAATCATTTCTCCGACCTTTGCAGACAGTGAAAAAGTATACAATTATTTAGTAGCCTCGGCGATTCACGATGACTTTTATCTGGATGATTTAATCCTTGAAGTTGGAAAACCAGAAATGGCGGTGGAAATCCGCGGTTATCCAGAAAGGCTGGAAAATCAGTTTTTAGAGGAATTGCCGAAAGGGGAATGACTTATGTGGTTACCATTACTTGGTCTTGTACTCGGAATTTCGATGGGTCTATTATCAGACATTCAAATTCCACAGGTATATGAAAATTACTTATCAATTGCTGTACTGGCTGCCCTTGATACGCTATTCGGGGGCATCAGGGCTCATTTACAGCAAGTATACGATGATAAGGTGTTTGTATCTGGATTCTTCTTTAACATAGTACTGGCGGCCGCACTGGCATTTTTAGGAGTGCATCTAGGAGTCGATTTATATCTTGCGGCAATTTTTGCATTCGGTGTAAGGTTATTCCAAAATATCGCCGTTATTAGAAGGATTTTGCTTGTTAAATGGGCAGAGCGAGGGAAAGTTACCAACACAAATGCACATTAATGAAGGGGTTTGAATAAGAGATGTCGAAAATATTTAGACAATGCACTCCCAATGCAATAGAATGGGAGTTAAGAGTTGATTTGGGAGGTGCCAGTAATTGAGCCAATCAGAATTATATGTATCACTTGATATAGGTTCTTCGTCAGTTAAGGTGTTAGTAGGTGAAGTGGATGGCGGATCCTTGCACGTTATCGGAGTTGGCAATGTTCAATCTGCGGGAATTCGGAAAGGGACAATCATCGATATTGATGCAACTGTCCAATCTATCCGAAAAGCGGTTGACCAGGCCGAAAGAATGATAGGGATGCAAATCCGTGAAGTCATTCTGGGCATTCCTGCAAATGGCGTTTCGTTACAGGACGTCAAAGGAGTTGTTGCAGTTAACTCGGAAAATCGTGAAATTACTGATGACGACCTCGATCGGGTTATGAAATCAGCGCAGGTCATGTCAGTTCCACCTGATCGGGAAATCGTTAACATCATTCCGAAACAATTTATTGTTGACGATTATGATGAAATAACGGATCCAAGGGGAATGATCGGTGTCCGGCTTGAAATGGACGGAACGCTTATTACTACATCAAAAACACTTATTCATAATATACTACGCTGCGTGGAACGAGCAGGTCTTGTAATCCAAGAAATCTACTTGCAACCGCTTGCTGCCGGTACGTTTGCTCTGACGAATGATGAAAAGAATCACGGCAGTGCATTTATTGATATCGGTGGTGGTTCTACCACAGTCTCCATTTTTGGCGAAAACCGATTCATGGCGACAGCAGTCATACCAGTTGGCGGGGATCATATTACAAAAGATCTTTCAATTATTTTGAAAACGCCAACTGAGCAGGCAAGAAAAATTAAGCATCAGTATGGACATGCTTTCTCAGATGATGCATCGGATGATGAATTGTTTGAAGTACCTGTCATTGGTGCTGATTCAAAAGATCAGTACAGCCAAAGATACATATCGGAAATTATCGGTGTTCGGCTTGAAGAACTTTTTGATCTCGTTCTGGAAGAGCTGTACCGCATGGGCGTACATGATTTACCAGGTGGAGTCGTATTGACCGGTGGTATAACGAAGATGGATGGTATCCTACAATTAGCAAGACATGTGTTGAAAACAAGGGTCCGTATTCATACACCAGAGTATATCGGGGTTAGAGAACCGATGTATGCAACTGCGGTAGGACTTATACGCTATGCACATATGCAAGATTCTTATTTTGGTCATGTCCCTGAGTCAGCGACAGTTTCGGCTTCTGATAATCATACGCCGGCTCCGGTCAACAAGAAAAAGTCAGTAGACCGGAACAAAGAAAAGAAACCTGGTATTTTAGATAAAGCAAAGAAAGTCTTTGACAATTTCTTCGAATGATTCAATGAACAACTGTATGAAATGGACTAGGAGGAGAGACGATGCTAGAATTCGATACGAATGTTGACGCGTTAGCAGTCATCAAAGTAATTGGTGTAGGTGGTGGCGGTAATAATGCTGTAAATAGAATGATTGAACATGGTGTGCAAGGTGTGGAATTTATCGCAGTTAATACAGATGCTCAGGCACTAAACCTTTCGACTGCTGAAGTGAAGTTACAAATAGGTGGCAAATTGACACGCGGACTTGGGGCAGGTGCGAATCCGGAAGTTGGTAAAAAAGCTGCCGAAGAAAGCAGAGAACAAATCGAAGAAGCATTGCGCGGATCTGATATGGTGTTCGTTACTGCAGGTATGGGCGGTGGAACAGGTACTGGGGCTGCTCCAGTCATCGCACAAATTGCGAAAGATTTGGGTGCACTGACTGTTGGTGTTGTTACTAGGCCGTTCACTTTTGAAGGACGAAAACGCCAGACACAGGCAATCGGCGGTATAACATCTATGAAAGAATCTGTGGATACACTAATCGTCATACCAAATGATAAATTGCTTGAAATTGTAGATAAAAATACGCCAATGCTCGAAGCTTTCCGTGAAGCCGATAATGTGCTACGTCAAGGGGTTCAAGGTATTTCCGACTTGATCGCTGTACCTGGACTTATCAACTTAGACTTTGCAGACGTTAAGACAATCATGTCCAATAAAGGCTCTGCTCTTATGGGAATCGGGATGTCTACGGGAGAAAATCGTGCGGCTGAAGCGGCGAAAAAAGCCATTTCAAGCCCACTACTCGAAACGTCAATCGACGGTGCAAAAGGTGTACTTATGAATATCACAGGCGGTTCAAACTTGAGCCTATTCGAAGTACAGGAAGCTGCAGATATCGTTGCTTCAGCTTCAGATGAAGATGTGAATATGATTTTCGGTTCTGTCATCAATGACAACTTGAAGGATGAAATTATCGTAACAGTCATTGCAACAGGCTTCAGCGAAGAGCAGCTTACCGTATCTCGTCCTGCAAGAAGCCCGGGCTTCGGTGCAAGTCGTACACAACCGCCAACGCGTGAGCAGCAACCGCCAACTCAACAGCCACCAACACGTGAGCGTAGCAGAGAGGAAGCGCCACAGTTCCAACAACCGGAACCAACACGCCAACCTCAAGGTAATCAACAAGATGACACGCTCGATATTCCGACGTTTTTACGCAATCGTCGTCGTTAATAATGATGTAAGACCAAAAGCTTTCCAAAAAGTGCAACCGCGCTTTCTGGAAAGCTTTTTTTACGTTTAGTTAGCTATGAAGTGGATTAGGTGATGTCTGATTATTGTTGGCATGCTGCCCGATTATATAACGGGCTAAGTGATCAAAAAGCATGACTGACCGATCATATAACGGGCCAAACAATCAAAAAGCGTGGCCGACCGATCATATAACAGGTCAAGCAATCAAAAAGTATGGCCGACCGATCATATAACAGGCCAAGCGATCAAAAAGCATGTCTGCTCGATCATATAACGGGCCAACCAATCAAAAAGCATGTTGACCGATCATATAACAGGCCAAGCAATCAAAAAAAATGCTAACCAATCATATAACGAGCCAAGCAATCATAAAGCATGCTGCCCGATCATATTACGAGCGAACCGATCAAAAAGCATGTCTAGCCGATCATATAACGTGCCAACCAATCAAAAAGCATGTCTAACCAATCATATAACAGGCCAACCAATCATATACCCCGATTAACCGATCATATCTCTTCATTCAACTAACTAAAACGCTCGATATCTAAAATCGAATCCTGTCGATTTCTTTTTTTTGTCTGCCCCTAGTTCCGACAAACATTTTACGCCATAGGTGCTATCGTTGTTGTCAGGGAGGGCGGCTTATGTATGGGGAACTCATTGTAGGAGTGAATATGCTATTCAATTATGCAATTCTTTCATTCGCCAACAAAGTAGGAAACGTACAAGCCGCCCGCGGACGATTATTGTTCGCCTCTTTTGCGGGTGCGATGCCTGTCGTTATTTTTCCATCATCGGTGAGTGTTTTGGTTTTATCTTTTATTTGCATGACTGTTTGCGCTTTTGGAAAGGCTTTTGAGCTGTGGAAAAAATCTGCGACAATGGTTTTGATAGGGGCGGTATTTGCTGGTGGTTTACTAACGGCTTTTCAATATCGCATCCATATGTCCAGTTCAGCGTTTACAGTTCTTGCCTATGCAGTTGTCGCATACATTTCTCTTTATTTCATGAGGAAAAAATGGCTTGATGTCAGAACT
This sequence comes from Sporosarcina sp. FSL K6-1540, assembly GCF_038620285.1. Lineage (NCBI taxonomy): Bacteria > Bacillati > Bacillota > Bacilli > Caryophanales > Caryophanaceae > Sporosarcina > Sporosarcina sp. FSL K6-1540. The sequence goes on along the minus strand of NZ_CP152018.1, from coordinate 285,604 downwards.
GCACGCCATGTTTCCGAGCTTCGTGCTTCTTCAGTTCTCTCTATTTGGGGTGCTGAAGTAGAGGTTGATGTATTCGTCGATTCGGGTAACGGTTGCACGGAGCCATTGTCTGGTTCTCCAGTCCATTTTGTTTCGTTAAAGGTGCTGGAAAAGCATATACCGGAAGATTTGATGAAGCCTTTGCTTGCTTGGAATCCTCAAGGAACACCTTCAATGTCGGAGTTTCCTGAGGGCTATCACAAACAAATAAGGCTGATTCGGTTAGTAACGGTGCAAGGACAGTCTTGGGCAGTTGGTTTTCGATTCAAGCAATGGGTTTTAGGAGAAGGGAACGTGCTGCAACCTGGTTATATTGTAGTGACAAAGAATGATCGTCGTTATCCGGACGGTGCGGGAGCAATCTTGCATGTATCCGCAATGGAGTCATTAAACGGGGAGAGGGGAACTGCTTATGCTGTATAAATTTAGAAAATGGATGTCGATAATCACTAGCTTTTTTAAAAGGAAAAGCGGCACATACTATATCGGAGGTCATGAGTCCCTTCCAAAGCCGTTGACCCGGGAAGAAGAAGCAATAACAATCCAAGCATTTATGGAAGGCGATATGAACGCGCGTGACAGACTAATTGAAAAAAACCTTCGTCTTGTTGTTTACATTGCACGTCGTTTTGATAACACAAATACACATATTGAAGATCTTATCAGTATAGGTGCAATCGGACTTATAAAGGCAATCGAAACTTTTAAGACCGACAAAAACATCAAGTTAGCCACATATGCATCCCGCTGTATTGAAAATGAGATTCTGATGCATCTTCGAAAAACAAACAAAACACGATCTGAGATTTCTTTTGATGAACCGTTAAATTCAGATGCGGACGGTAATGAATTACTATTATCGGATATTCTTGGCACAGATGAGCATATTATCATTGATGATGTCGAAAGAAAAATCGAGCGCCAGCATATGATTGAAGCAATTACGAGTCTCGATGAACGAGAGCGTTATATTATGGAATGCCGTTTCGGTTTGACGGGACAAGAGGAAATGACACAGAAAGAAGTAGCAGAACTGCTTGGGATTTCTCAATCCTATATTTCACGGCTCGAAAAAAAAATCATCTCGGAACTGCGTGAAAGCTTGAATCATCCGATTGCATAATGGGTGAAATTGGCGATGCGAATTTCCGCATATTCTGGACGACTGCGGACAGACTATCTTGTACAGTCATCTACAGAATGCGGAGGAAAAGCTAATGGTGCGTACAAGAGTTGAAATTTGTGGAATCGATACGTCCGAATTGCCGTTACTCACAAACGACGTGATGAAAGCAACGTTTATCAGGTTACAGAGCGGAGATCATGCAGCAAGGGAAGAGCTCGTCATTGGCAATTTGCGTCTCGTCCTAAGTCTGGTCCAAAGATTCGCATACAGGGGGGAACAAGCGGATGATTTATTTCAAGTCGGATGTATCGGCTTGCTTAAATCAATTGACAACTTCGATTTGAAACATAATGTCAGATTTTCAACATACGCAGTCCCGATGATTATTGGAGAAATTAAAAGACATCTACGTGATCATCATTCAATACGAGTATCAAGATCACTTCGAGATACCGCTTATAAGGCAATAAGAGCGAAAGAGCAGTTCATTAATGATAATCAAAGAGAACCGAGAATATCGGATTTGTCTGAAGCAACAGGTATACCCGCCGATGATATTCTCTTTGCCCTTGATGCAATTCAAGATCCAATGTCCCTTCATGAGCCTATGAACGGTGACGGCGGTGATCCAGTATTTATGATGGATCAAATACAGGACAAAACGGTTTCAGAAGAACGGTGGCTGACGTATGTATCTGTTAAAGAAACTGTATCTAGTATGGATGAAAGACAACAATCAATTCTTTCAAAACGTTTTTATTTGGGACAAACGCAGACCGAAATCGCTAAGGAACTAGGCATTTCACAAGCCCAGATTTCCCGATTGGAGAAGAGTGCAGTTCAAACCATTCGGGAAGGGATGGAACAATAATGATAAATGTAACGCAATGTGCTAACTGCATTGCGTTTTTTCTCGTGCCTATGTGCATATATTCATTGTAAGGAGGGATTTTATGAGGTTTTCAGAAATACAAAAAAAAGAAGTTATCGACGCTACTAAGGGAACGTTCCTTGGATTCGTCCAGGATGCAACAATTGACACTGTAACTGGAAAAGTTGAATCCTTGCACGTAGGTGGTGGAGAACGGAACAGTTTTTTTGATACAAAAGACAAGGATACGAAAAAGGTCAATCTTAAAGAGATTACAACAATCGGTAAAGATATTGTGCTTGTGGGCAAAAAGAATGCAGAAAAATGATTCATTATTGATATGTTCAGCCTAGGTTGGTACAATGAAGTGAAAGATTGAGGAAAAGTAGTGATTATAATGGGAAATCTACAGCAACGAATACAAAAAATCGAACAAGATATACAAGCAACTTGTGACCGAGTAGGTCGAAACAGATCTGAAATTACGGTCGTTGCTGTTACGAAGGAAGTTTCGACAGCAAGAACATCTGCGGTGCTGGAAGAAAACATCCGACATCTTGGCGAAAATCGACCTGAAGGCCTACTAGGGAAACAGGAAACGATACAAAGTGGTGCCATCTGGCATTTCATCGGTAATGTTCAAAGCAGAAAAGTGAAAGAAATCATCAATCGAATTGACTATTTACATTCTGTTGATCGAATGAGTTTGGTTAAGGAAATTCATAAGCGTTCCAATCATGTTGTTGATTGTTTCATTCAAGTGAATGTTTCTGGTGAATCAAGTAAATCAGGTGTAACACCAGCTGAACTTGATAGCTTTATTGAAGATGTGGCGGCTTATGATAAAATTCGAATTATAGGTTTAATGACAATGGCTCCTTTCACAAAGGATATGGATGAGATTCGTTCCGTATTCCGCTCGTTAAGGGAGCTTCGAGACGGCATCTCGGCAAAAAAATTGCCACATGCACCTTGTACTCAATTGTCCATGGGAATGTCAAATGATTTCATTATCGCTATTGAAGAAGGTGCAACTCATGTAAGAATCGGGACTGCACTTGTCGGAGCAGAAAGCGAGGGAGACGTATGAGCATTAAAAACAAGTTTGAGAAATGGTTTTACCTAGACGATGAAGAAAAAGAAGTACAAGAACAGCCACGCCGGGAAGAACAGCGTCCTGCGCAGGAGCAGCCACGCAGCAGAGCACCAATGAGGAAGCAAGTAGCAGGCGAACCACAACAGTCAGCAACGGTTGTCAGCTTGCAAAGTGTCCAAAAGTCTTCCAAAGTTATTCTTATTGAGCCCCGTGTCTATGCGGAGGCGCAAGACATTTCTGAACACTTGAAAAATAAGCGTGCAGTTGTTGTGAATTTACAGCGAATTGAGCGTGATCAAGGAATTCGAATTGTCGATTTCCTAAGCGGTACTGTTTATGCGCTTGGAGGAGACATCCAGCGAATAGGAACTGATATTTTCCTTTGCGTACCGGAGAATGTGGAAGTTGCTGGTGCAATCTCCGATTATTTTGAACGATAGAAATTGAATGAGGTGTACCAACAGAATGGAAAATATTTTAGGGTTAATTTATCAAGGAATAACAGGAGCAATATCGATTTACTCAATACTTCTTATTATCTATATACTAATGTCATGGATACCTGCTTCTCGTGAAACTAAGTTTGGTATAATACTTGGGAAGATTACCGAGCCTTATTTAGGGTTTTTCAGAAAATTCATTCCACCTCTTGGAATGATTGATATTTCACCAATCGTTGGTATATTTGCGTTGAGGTTTATCTCTGATGGCGTTGAAGCAATATTTATGATGTTGTTATAAAATGATTACGTCGTCCTCACTTATGTGAGGATTTTTCTATAAGGAGCCGGAGAAATGGAAACTATACTACAGCATTTCAGAAAAGATGAACAGCCTTTCATCGAAATGGCGATTGGCTGGATACGTGAAGTGGAAGATACTTATTCACCAAAACTAACAGGATTCTTGGATCCTAGGCAGCAGCGCATTGTAGAATCTCTTGCGGGCAGTTCGATGCTATTGGTCGGATTGTACGGAGCTTTTCCGGAAGCGGAAAGACGAAGAGTTCTTATCTATCCAGATTATTATGTACCAGAACCAGTCGATTATCGAATAGCTATTTTTGATGTGAAGTATGCTTCTAAGTTTTTGCAACTTGATCACAAGGACATCCTGGGCTCGATGATGTCATTAGGCATCGACCGTTCGAAATTCGGGGACATCCGAGTGGTTGGTGATCAAGTCCAGTTTGCGGTCGCAGATGAGTTAAAGGATTATATGACGGCTAATTTTTTATCGATTGGGAAAGCGAAAGTGACGGTTGAAGAAAGTAATCGTCCGGAAGACTGGATTGTCACGACAGATACATGGACAGAGGAAATGCATATCGTTAGTTCATTACGACTCGATGTAGTAACAGCGGCATTAGTAACTATTCCACGCCAAAAAGCGGCGACGCTTGTGCATGGGGAAAAAGTGAAAGTGAATTGGGCTGTTAGGGATCAGCCTGCATTTGAACTTCAAGAGTCAGATATGATATCAATTAGAGGTTCTGGCCGTTTTAAAGTGATCGCAATTGAAGGAAGAACGCGTAAAGATAAAATTCGTCTCATTGTTGGGAAATTAGAATGACTTGTCCCGCATTAACGGGCAGGCCGACTAAAATCGCCACGTCCTGTGGCAACGTCGGCATTAGTACATCCTGTACGTCATAAGCCCCCAATTTTAAGACTTATCCTTAGCGCGGAAGCGTAAGTGGGGGCAACTGCCCGTAAAAGCCCGATTGGTTCGGGCCAACAGGATGTTGGTCACTCAGATGTTGCCGCAGGACGCGGCGTTCGTAATCTGAGTTCCTTAACAATCAATGGAATGGAACTTCTCCATTGATTGAAGTTTCACTTTATCAGATTATAGTTTGAAAAAGAACTGTTATCTGATGCCTTAACATGTATAATAGAGAATGAATAAGTTAAAGGGGAGATGCTTTAAATGGCTTTATCACCACTTGATATACATAATAAAGAATTTGCCAATAAGTTTCGTGGATATGATGAAGATGAAGTAAATGAGTTTTTGGAACAAATCATGAAAGATTTTGAAAATATACTTGAAGAAAACAAAACATTGAAAAGCAATTTGAAACAATCAGAAGAACAGGTCTCCCATTTTAACTCAATCGAGCAAACGCTACAAAAATCGATTCTTATCGCTCAGGAAGCTGCGGAAGACGTTCGTCGCAACTCTATGAAAGAATCGAAATTGATTGTCAAGGAAGCAGAAAAAAATGCGGATCGAATTGTCAATGAGGCACTTTCCCGCGCGCGTAGAATTTCTGTGGAAATTGAAGATCTTAAGAAACAGTCGAAGGTTTTCCGTACACGTTTTAAAATGCTCATTGAAGCGCAACTTGATCTGATTCAGTCAGATGATTGGGACGTTTTACTTGAGTATGAAATCGATGCGGAACGTTTAGAAATGGCAGCCGACCTGGATTCATAAGGAAACTTGACTTTAGTCTTAATTCACACATATACTTATAGGCATATATTTAGAACAGGCGTTGAAAGAGAAAGTACCTTCCAAATCTGAGAATAGCGAGCCGGGGGCGGTGGAAGCCCGGTCAACGGATTGGAAATGAAAATCACTCTCGAGCTGGATTGCGGAATAATTTACGTGATCCCGGAAACACCCCGTTATGGTGTCTGAGTGGTAGCAAATTCGTTTGCTACAAGTAGGGTGGTAACGCGAGAATAATTCTTCGTCCCTTTTTAGGGGTGGGGATTTTTTTATTTTTGCCTGTGCCTTGTGTCTACAGGATGTAGGTATGGGGTCTTAGCCACAGGACGTGGCTAAGGCTGCGATCCTTTTGCGCTTTTCTATTTTAAAGGAGGAAAAAACATGGAGTACAAAGATACATTACTTATGCCGAAAACAGAATTCCCGATGAGAGGTAACTTACCTAACAAAGAGCCATTACTGCAAGAAAAATGGGCAGAGATGGACATTTATAAAAAAGTACAGGAACGAACTGCGGGTCGCCCGTTCTTCGTATTACACGATGGTCCTCCATATGCGAATGGTGATCTTCATATGGGTCACGCCATGAACAAAGTATTGAAAGATATGATTATCCGCCACAAATCAATGACAGGTTTCCACGCGCCATACGTTCCAGGCTGGGATACACATGGACTGCCGATTGAACAGGCATTAGTGAACAAAGGCGTAAAAAGAAAAGAAATGTCAGTAGCAGAATTCCGTAAAATGTGTGAGGAATATGCGCTTGGCCAGATTGACAATCAGCGTAGCCAGTTCAAACGGATTGGTGTACGTGGCGATTGGGATAATCCATATATCACGCTAAAACCAGCTTTTGAGGCGCGTCAAATTCAAGTGTTTGGTGAAATGGCTAAAAAAGGATATATCTATAAAGGATTGAAACCAGTTTATTGGTCACCATCAAGTGAATCTGCACTTGCTGAGGCGGAAATCGAGTACCAGGATAAGAAATCACCATCTATCTATGTTAGTTTCCCTGTGAAAGATGGACTTGGCGTAATTGATGAAGATGTTAACTTCTTAATCTGGACGACAACTCCATGGACGATTCCTGCAAACCTTGGGATTTCTGTCCATCCGGAATTTGAATACGTTATTGTTAAAGCGGGAGAAGAGAAATTCCTTATCGCTAAAGATTTACTTACGTTTGTCGCAGAAGAACTTGGCTGGGAAGACCATGTTGTTGAGCGTGAACTGAAAGGTTCTGAACTCGACCGTGTTGTTGCGAAGCACCCATTGTATGACCGCGATTCGCTTGTTATGCTCGGTGATCATGTTACAGCCGAAGCGGGTACTGGATGTGTCCATACAGCTCCAGGCCACGGGGAAGACGACTTCTACGTGTCTAAATCATATGGTATTGATGCCCTTTCTCCTATCGATGATCGCGGTGTTATGACTGATGAAGCGCCAGGCTTCGAAGGTCTGTTTTATGAAGATGCAAATAAAGCAGTTACAGAGGCACTCGACAAAGTGGGCGCGCTTAAGAAATTATCATTCATCACCCACTCGTATCCACACGATTGGCGCACGAAAAAACCGGTTATTTACCGCGCGACTGCACAATGGTTCGCTTCAATTGAATCGTTCCGTACCGAATTACTTGATGCTATCAAAAATACGAAATTCACACCTTCATGGGGCGAAACAAGATTGTATAACATGGTTCGAGACCGTGGTGACTGGTGTATTTCACGTCAGCGTGTATGGGGTGTTCCAATTCCAGTGTTTTACGCTGAAAACGGTGAACCAATCATTACAGATGAAACAATTGCCAACGTTTCGGAATTGTTCCGTGAAAACGGATCGAATGTCTGGTTCGAACGAGAAGCAAAAGATTTACTGCCAGAAGGTTTCACCCACGAAGGCAGTCCGAACGGAGAGTTTACAAAAGAGACGGACATCATGGACGTTTGGTTCGATTCAGGCTCAACACACCAAGGTGTGCTAGTAGAACGGGATGATCTCGTTTACCCGGCGGACCTGTATCTTGAAGGATCTGACCAATACCGTGGATGGTTTAACTCATCACTCACGACAAGCGTTGCCATCAATGGCCATGCACCATATAAAGGCTTGCTAAGCCATGGTTTCACTCTTGACGGAGAAGGACGTAAAATGAGTAAATCAATCGGGAACGTAATCATTCCCGCAAAAGTAATGAACCAGCTTGGTGCAGACATTCTTCGCCTGTGGGTATCATCTGTTGATTACACAGCGGATGTACGGGTTTCTGATTCTAACTTCAAGCAAGTTTCTGAAGTATATAGAAAAATTCGTAACACACTGCGTTTCCTACACGGCAATACATCAGATTTCAATCCGGCTACAGATGCTGTGGCATTTGAAAATCTGCGTACAGTAGACAAATTTGTCTATGTGAGACTACAGGATTTGATCAAAGAAGTGCGTGAAGCTTATGAAAACTACGAATTCGCTGGTGTTTATCATGCAGTGAATAACTTCTGTACAGGTGAATTGAGCTCGTTCTACCTAGATATCGCCAAAGACGTTGTCTACATCGAAGGTGCAGATCATCCACATCGTCGTGCGATGCAAACAGTGATGTATGAAACGCTGATTGCGCTGTTGAAATTGTTAACACCTATTGTGCCGCATACGACAGATGAAATGTGGGCATTTATCGAGCACAAGACCGAAGAAAGTATTCAGCTGACAGATATGCCAGAAGCACAAGATCTTGGACAAGAAGCACAGGCATTGCGTGAGCGTTTCGCAACATTGATGCTTGTTCGTGACGATGTTTTGAAGGCACTGGAAGAAGCGCGTAATAGTAAAATTATCGGGAAATCGCTTGAAGCGAAAGTAACGGTTGCTGTCCCTGAAAAACTGGCAGATGTATTCGCAGCGGATGATATTGACTTCGCACAATTCTTTATCGTATCGAAGTTTGCTGAAGGAGATATCGCTAACATGCCGGAAGGTACTTTGAAACTGGATGCTGTAAGTGTTCTTGTTGAAAATGCAGATGGCGAAAAATGTGAGCGTTGCTGGACGATTTCTGAAACAATCGGCTCAGACGAAACACACCCTACTCTATGTACACGTTGTGCAGAAGTTGTAAAAGTGCATTATTCGTAAAATCATCAAACTGTAAGCCGCTGCTGCTGTCTTTATATAAGACTGGTTGCAGCGGTTTTTTAAAAGGTAAGAAAGCATAAGTTTTTTTACATGGATCGGTGTCTAGACTCCAGACGCCAGCCCCTGGGCCCCCACGAAGGGGGTCATGCAGTCTTTGCGACAGGAAGTCGCGACTTTAGACTGCCTTCCTTTCGCTTCATTCTTGCTGAAAAGGCATAGTACGCCTTTATCATCAAGACTTCCAGCGCTTGTCGGGGCTAAACGGCGCCTTGCGCTTTTCTTATATTACTCATTTAGCGTTGAAACGCGCTCATATAGGTGTCGATGTGGTAAAATGGAACGTAATCTGTCGGACGGGGGTATTTGGATTGTTCATTTATTACGGATTAGCGGCATTCGTCATTATTTTGGATCAGTTTACGAAATGGCTAGTCGTTAAAAACATGGAGCTCGGCGAAAAAATTAGCATTGCAGATCCTTATTTAGGGCTTCTTTCTCATCGCAACAAGGGAGCCGCTTGGGGTATGCTTGAAGGACAAATGTGGTTATTTTATATTGTCACAGTTGCCGTTGCAATTGGTATTATTTATTTCTTCCATAAAGAAGCGAAAGGGCAACCGCTCTTTGGATTCAGTTTAATGTTTCTTCTTGGTGGTGCGATTGGTAATTTTATCGATCGTCTGTGGCGCAAGGAAGTTGTCGATTTTGTCGATGTCACAATCCCGGTTATCAACTACGATTTTCCAATCTTTAATGTTGCAGATGCAGCGTTAACGGTCGGTGTGATTATGATCATCATTCATATTATTATGGATGAAAAAAAGAACAAGAAAAAGGTGTCGTAATGGAAAAAATAGAAATTGAAATAACTGAAGAACACAAAGGAAGCCGAATAGACAAAGCTTTGTCTGCAGTCAATCCTGAATGGTCACGTACGCAAATTCAATCATGGCTGAAAGACAGCCTTGTTCTAGTAAGCGGAATTCAAGTGAAACCTAATTATAAAGTAAGACTGGGAGATATAGTGACGGTGGAAGAACCTGAACTGGAAGTGCTTGACATGGTTGCTGAGGAATTAAATCTCGATATCGTCTATGAAGATAAGGACGTACTCGTTGTCAATAAAGCGCGTGGCATGGTTGTTCATCCTGCGCCAGGTCATCCATCAGGAACGGTCGTAAATGGTCTTATGCACCACTGCACGGACCTTTCAGGTATTAACGGAGTGGTGCGCCCAGGGATTGTCCATCGTATTGATAAAGATACGTCAGGGCTTTTGATGGTCGCGAAAAATGATAAGGCACATGTATCGTTAGTAGACCAGCTTGTGAACAGGTCAGTAACGCGTGTTTATACTGCACTTGTCCATGGCCATATACCACATGATAATGGAACAATTGACGCGCCAATCGGCCGTGATCAACGGGAACGACAAAATATGGCTATCGTTGATAAAGGAAGGCATGCGGTAACGCACTTCAAAGTAATCGAACGGTTCGGGGATTATACGCTTGTCGAATGCAGATTAGAAACAGGCAGAACGCATCAAATTCGGGTGCATATGAAATATATTGGTTATCCACTTGTTGGAGATCCGAAATATGGACCGAAAAAAACACTTCAATTTAATGGACAAGTATTGCATGCAGGTACGCTCGGTTTTGATCATCCCGTAACAGGTGAGTACTTGGAATTCAACAGTCCTCTACCTGAAGACTTTAAAGACTTGGTTGATGAAGTTAGGAAAAGCGTTGACAAAACAGAAGAGTAAATTGTATACTGAACGAAGCAATTGAATAGCGATACCTTTAACATCAGTCCAGAGAGGCTGGGAAGGTTGCACGGAAGTACAGTCAAACTGCTGCGCGCAGTTTCTATGTACATTTATTTCTGCACGTATACCCTCCCGCCATCCTAGGCCGGGAGGGTTTTTTATGTCTAGCAACAGGCGCCAGACTCTCGGGTCATAAGTCAGACCAGCTACACGGCAAAGAACGCCGCTTCGCCGATCCGTCTTATGCCTGTCGCGGGCCTACAGGATGTAGGTCACGCAGACGTTGCCACACGATGTGGCGAACTTAGGCTGTGTTCACTTGACGGCGCCTTACGCTTTTCATATAGGAGAATATCCAAGCCAATCGGCTCCTGGAAGGCATTTGACCGAAAGACAGAAGTAAACAAGGAAATGGAGGATGTTGAAATGACGGAAAAAGCAAATATTCTAGATGAACAGGCAATTGGCAGGGCGGTTACCCGAATTGCACACGAAATAATTGAACGCAACAAAGGAATTGACGCTTGTATTCTTGTCGGCATCAAAACACGCGGTGCTTTCTTAGCGAAAAGACTTGCTGAAAAGATTGAACTTATCGAAGGAAAACCGATTAAAGCCGGTGAACTTGATATCACACTATATAGGGATGACCTCACGTTGAAACATAGTAACAATGAACCGCTTGTTCAGCAGGTAGACATCAAGCATGACGTGACAGATATGAAAGTAATTTTGGTAGACGACGTTCTCTATACAGGTAGAACAGTTCGGGCAGCGATGGATGCAGTTATGGACCTTGGAAGACCAGCATCAATCCAACTAGCAGTACTTGTTGACCGTGGTCACCGTGAATTGCCAATACGACCAGACTTCGTCGGTAAAAACATCCCAACTTCAAGTGATGAGCGAGTCGTCGTGAGTGTAGAAGAAACAGATGGCAAAGATAGCGTGTCGATTCATTCTAAATAGTAGCGAAGGTGCCTTATAAGGGGATTCTTTATCTCAACATAATATGAATACAAAATAAAGTAATCCGCACGGGGGTATTGGCAATGGATGAAAAAGTGTTAGATGTGCATGAAAAACCGGCACCAGCTAGGTGGATTATCCTTAGTTTACAACATATGTTTGCCATGTTTGGAGCAACAATATTAGTACCTCAGCTCGTCGGATTAAGTCCGGCAATCGCCCTTCTGACAAGTGGTATTGCAACAATCGTCTTTATCCTTGTTACACGATTCCAAGTGCCGGCGTACTTAGGCTCATCTTTCGCCTTCATTATCCCGATACAAGTCGCAACTCAAACGGGTGGAATTGGCAGTGCGATGATAGGAAGCATGTTTGTGGCACTTGTCTACGGAATTATTTCATTGCTCATTTGGAAAACGGGCTACAATTGGATCATGAAAGTTTTGCCACCGATTGTTGTAGCGCCTGTCATCATCGTAATTGGACTGGCACTTTCACCAACTGCAATCAGCATGGCAAGTACCATCCAAGTTGGAGATGAAAAGGTATATAACCTGCTTCATTTCTCGGCTGCACTTGTTACGCTAGCAGCTGCTATCATCTGCCTCATGTTTTTCAAGGGAATCATTAGCTTAATGCCAATCCTAATCGGCATCATCGTCGGTTACATTTACTCGGCTTTCATCGGGATCTTAGATTTTACAAAAGTTACGGAAGCAAAGTGGTTTGAATTTCCGGAAATGTTAATTCCAGGTGTGGATTATGATTTCGTCATTACACCTACACTGCTCTTTCTTATGGTGCCAATAGCAATTGTCACAATATCGGAGCATATCGGCCATCAACTTGTCCTTGGACGAATCGTTGGAAGAGATTACATAAAAAATCCAGGATTGAACCGCTCATTACTAGGTGATGGACTTGGAACACTCATAAGTGGTCTTGCAGGAGGTCCACCTAAAACGACATACGGTGAAAATATCGGTGTTCTTGCGCTTACTCGAGTTTACAGTGTCTATGTCATTTTAGGAGCTGCTGTTTTCGCCATAGCCTTCTCCTTCTTAGGAAAAGTGATGGCATTGATTGCGACGATTCCGACGGCAGTGCTCGGCGGGGTTTCAATTCTCTTGTTCGGAATTATTGCTTCATCTGGTTTGCGCATGCTCGTGGATCACAAAATTGATTTTGGCAGCCAGCGTAATCTTGTCATCGCCTCAGTCATTCTAGTCATTGGAATCGGGGGGGCGAGCATCGAATTTAGTGATACTTTCCAAATTGAAGGAATGGCCCTAGCGGCAATTATCGGTGTGATACTCAACTTGGTCCTGCCGGGGAGAACAAATGAAAGTCTAGTTGACGAAAAAGAATAGAAAACCTTTTAACACTGTTCCGAGAGTCAGGGAAAGGTTCGTTTGACACCCATTCTGCACAATAAGTGTAGGGTTTGGATTGTCATACCTAACGAGCCTTTCCGTTTATCGGGAAGGCTCGTTTTTCAATATGTCTAGGCTTCAGCACCCAGGCCATTAAGCTTTTCAATAAAAGGAGGACAAACCAGATGCAGCATCTTGTTTCGATGAAACACCTGACTGAAGAAGAAATTATGGCAATCCTTGATCGTGCTGATACATTCAAAAAACGTGGAGTCCGAGAATTGCCCGGGAAATATAGTGTCAGTAACTTATTTTTTGAACCGAGCACACGAACAAAAATGAGTTTTGAAATGGCACAACGGAAACTCGGACTTGATGTATTGCCATTCGAATCCAGCTTCTCTAGTACATTAAAAGGAGAAACGCTTTATGACACAGTCAAAACGCTCGAAGCAATAGGTGTCGATGCACTTGTTATCCGTCATCCCGAAGATGGTTACTATGAGCAGTTGATTGGTAGAACGTCAGTTTCTATCATTAATGGAGGAGACGGTTCAGGTCAGCATCCGACTCAATCACTGCTGGATTTATTCACAATTAAAGAAGAGTTTGGTTCATTTCAAGGATTGAACGTACTGATTACAGGGGATATCACACATAGCCGAGTTGCACGGTCCAATGCCGATGCTCTGACGAAGCTTGGCGCAAACGTGACATTCCTTTGCCCGGCTGAATGGGCAGGCGAATTCAACAGTGTGGATTCGTGGGATGAAGTGATTAAAAACAGTGATGTGGTTATGCTGCTACGGGTTCAACATGAAAGACACGAGGCAGAAATAACTTTTGCTGGTGAAAGTTATCATGAAAGATACGGCCTGACAGAAGCCCGCGAGCAGCTAATGAAAGAAAATGCAATCATCATGCATCCCGGACCATTTAACCGAGGTGTGGAAATAGCAGATACCTTAATCGAATGTCCGAAATCACGGATTTTCAAACAAATGGAAAATGGTGTATACATACGGATGGCCGTATTAGAAACAGTATTGAAAGGGAGGAATTGACATGCAGAAACTAATTCAAGGGGTTCAGATGCTAAACGGTGATGGGGAACTTGTCACAGCAGATGTAAAAGTAACGGGTGATAAAATTACGGAAATCGGTAAGCAGTTACCAGTAGAACACGCTGAAGTAATCGACGGCAAAGGACTTTTACTAGCACCGGGCTTCATAGATGTCCACGTGCATCTTCGTGAACCGGGCGGAGAGCATAAAGAGACAATCGAAAGCGGAACATTGGCAGCAGCAAAAGGCGGTTACACAACTATCTGTGCAATGCCAAATACACGGCCTGTACCGGATACAAAAGAAAATCTGACATTTGTCAATGACTTAATCGCACAGAAGTCCTTAATCCGTGTCCTTCCATACGCATCTATTACAATTCGGGAAGCCGGTAAAGAACGGACGAATCTCGCAGAACTAAAAGAACACGGAGCTTTCGCATTTACGGATGATGGTGTTGGTATACAACAGGCTGGAATGATGTATGAAGCAATGCAGGAAGCAGCTAAAATCGGTATGCCGATTGTAGCACACTGTGAAGATAATACGCTTATCTACGGTGGTGCTATGCATGAAGGCAAACGTAATAAGGAACTGGGACTTCCAGGAATTCCTTCTATAGCAGAATCGGTCCATATCGCTCGGGATATTTTATTAGCTGAAGCGGCAGGCGCTCATTATCATGTTTGCCACGTCAGCACGAAAGAGTCGGTTCGGGTGATTCGTGACGCGAAGAAAGCGGGGGTCCATGTGACTGCTGAAGTAAGTCCGCATCATCTTCTACTGTCGGAAGATGATATTCCAGGCGATGATGCCGATTGGAAAATGAATCCGCCACTTCGCGGAACAGAAGATCTCGCAGCACTACGCGAAGGATTGCTCGACGGCACACTGGATTTCATAGCAACAGATCACGCACCGCATACTGCGGAAGAGAAGGCAGTCGGTTTTGCAAAAGCACCATTCGGCATTACTGGTTTTGAAACAGCATTCCCGCTTCTTTATACGAACTTTGTTAAAAAAGGAACATGGACATTGCAGCAACTCATCGATTGGATGACGAAAAAACCAGCGGATGTATTCGGCTTACCATACGGTAAAATTGAAGTTGGAGCCACTGCGGATTTAGTATTACTTGATTTGAACAAAGAAGCAAAAATAGATCGCACAACATTTGTATCTAAAGGTAAGAACACACCATTTGACGGTTTGACATGCACAGGATGGCCAGTTAAAACGATTTTCGGTGGAAAAGTAGTTTGGGAGGATGGACAATGATGAAAAAAAGAATGCTTATTTTAGAAGACGGCACAATTTTTGAAGGAATCGCTTTTGGTTCCGACGAGGCTTCAATCGGTGAAACAGTATTCACAACTGGGATGACGGGCTATCAGGAAACCATTTCCAATCCTTCGGGAGCTGGACAAATCATTGTGATGACCTACCCGCTTATCGGTAACTATGGCATTAACCGAGACGATTACGAATCAATTGAACCAGCAGCAAGCGGCTTAGTCGTTCGTGAACTAGCGGACGAGCCATCGAACTTCCGAAGCGGCATGACGCTTTGCGAACTGTTGACGATGAAGGGCATTCCTGGAATTCAAGGAATCGATACACGTAAACTAACACGGTTGCTACGCGACAAAGGGGCACTAAAAGGGATTTTGACTGCTGCAGGAGAAGAAGTAAACGTGCAAGAAACGGTTGCGCATGTCGCTTCTTACGTCTTACCGACAGATCTTGTTGCACGCGTTTCGACACAAAAACCTTATCCAAGTCCAGGTCGCGGAGAGCGAATCATCCTTATCGACTATGGTATGAAACATGGTATTTTACGTGAATTAAATGAGAGAGATTGTGACGTTATCGTCGTTCCATATAATACAACAACGAAAGAAATTCTTTCTTTATCACCAGATGGCATTGTGTTGTCAAATGGACCGGGCAATCCGATGGATGTTGAAGGTACAGTTGAAGTGATTAAAGAGTTGCTAGGAAAAGCCCCAATGTTCGGGATAGGGCTTGGCCATCAGCTGTTTGCCCTTGCTTGTGGAGCACGCACAGTGAAATTGAAAAATAGTCATATGGGTGGCAATCATCCCGTAAAAGATTTGGCTACAGGTAGGACGGAATTAACTTCACAATGCCATGGCTACTCAGTAGATGAAGAATCACTTGCAGGTACAAATCTTGAAGTGACACACAAAGCACTTAATGACGGCTCAGTTGAAGGTGTGAAAAGCACGAAATACGAAGCTTTTTCTGTACAGTTTCATCCGGAAGCATCACCAGGACCAGAAGATTCGAAACATCTGTTTGACCGATTCATGGATATAATGAAAACAAGCAGCCGAGAGGGGAATTTCAATGCCTAAACGTACAGATATTGAAACTATATTAGTTATCGGGTCAGGCCCGATTGTCATTGGCCAGGCGGCAGAGTTCGACTATGCCGGAACACAAGCGTGTCTTTCGTTGAGAGAAGAAGGCTATCGCGTCATTCTCATTAACTCCAACCCAGCAACCATTATGACGGATACGGAAATTGCAGACAAAGTATACATTGAACCACTTACACTCGAGTTTATTAGCCGCATTATCCGAAAAGAGCGCCCGGATGCACTCCTTCCTACACTGGGTGGTCAAACGGGTCTGAACATGGCGATTGAACTGCACGAATCAGGTATTTTGGATGAACTTGGCGTTGAAATTCTTGGAACAAAGCTCAATGCAATTCACCAAGCGGAAGACCGTGACCTATTTCGCACGCTGATGAATGAACTAGGTGAACCTGTTCCAGATAGCGATATTATCCACAACCTTGAAGAGGCCTATACACTTGTCGAAAGAATCGGTTACCCAGTTATCGTTCGTCCTGCATTTACAATGGGTGGAACTGGCGGAGGAATTTGCTATAACGATAAAGACCTTGATGAAATCGTCACAGGTGGCTTGAAATACAGCCCCGTCACACAATGTCTGTTAGAAAAGTCGATTGCTGGCTACAAGGAAATTGAATATGAAGTGATACGAGATTCAGCGGACAACGCAATTATAGTTTGTAATATGGAAAACGTTGATGCTGTTGGAATCCATACAGGTGATTCAATCGTCGCGGCCCCATGTCAAACGATGACAGACCGAGAAAATCAGATGCTGAGGAATGTGTCATTGAAAATTGTTCGTGCACTGAAAATCGAAGGCGGATGTAATGTCCAACTTGCGCTCGATCCATACAGCTTTAACTATTACATCATTGAAGTGAATCCACGTGTGAGTCGGTCATCTGCACTTGCGTCGAAAGCGACGGGATATCCAATTGCAAAAATCGCTGCAAAAATAGCGGTCGGACTCACGCTTGATGAAATGATGAACCCGGTCACAGGTACAACATATGCTTGTTTCGAACCGACACTCGATTACATCGTGACGAAAATCCCGCGCTGGCCATTTGATAAATTCGAATCTGCTAAACGGAACTTGGGTACACAAATGAAAGCGACAGGCGAAGTAATGGCAATCGGTCGTACATTTGAAGAGTCCATTTTGAAAGCAGTTCGCTCACTTGAAACAGGACAATTTGGCTTATCGTTGAAAAATGGTTCGACAATGACAGACGAATGGATTGAAAAACGTATCCGTCGTGCAGGCGATGAGCGTTTGTTCTTCATCGGCGAAGCATTCCGTAGAGGCGCGACAGTTGAGACGATTCACGAATGGAGTCAAATCGACGCCTTTTTCTTACGCAAGTTCCAGAAAATCGTTCAGTTTGAACTAGTCTTAAAAGCGAATCCGTTTGACTATGAAACGTTGCGCACTGCAAAACGTATGGGCTTCTCTGACGTAACAGTTGCAGAACTATGGAGTACAGATGAGCGTGTGATTTACGATTGGCGAAAAGAGCATGGCCTTATTCCAGTCTATAAAAAGGTGGATACATGTGCAGGCGAATTTGAATCGGATACACCGTACTTTTACGGCACGTATGAAGATGAAAATGAATCCATTAAAACAGAGAAGAAAAGTGTTATCGTTCTAGGTTCTGGCCCGATTCGTATCGGACAGGGCGTCGAGTTCGACTATGCGACGGTCCACTCTGTATGGGCAATTCAAGAAGCTGGTTACGAAGCGATCATCATCAACAACAACCCTGAAACGGTGTCAACAGACTTCTCGATTTCGGACAAATTATACTTTGAACCTCTGACAATCGAAGATGTTATGCACATTGTTGACCTAGAACAGCCTGAAGGCGTTATCGTTCAATTCGGTGGACAAACAGCCATCAACCTAGCGGCTGGCCTCGAAGCGCGCGGCGTGAAAATTTTAGGAACATCTCTAGAAGATATTGACCGTGCGGAAAACCGTAATAAGTTTGAAAGTGCATTGCGTGAAATCGGAATTCCTCAGCCTTTAGGAAAAACAGCTGTTTCAGTACCAGAAGCTGTCGCGATTGCCAATGAAATCGGTTATCCTGTACTCGTTAGACCTTCTTATGTACTTGGTGGACGTGCGATGGAAATTGTCTACCATGAAGAAGAACTTCTTTATTACATGGAGCACGCAGTTGAAGCAAGCCCAGATCATCCTATACTTGTCGATCGCTACTTGACAGGAACTGAAATCGAAGTCGATGGCATATGCGATGGAGAAAATGTATTGATCCCAGGCATTATGGAACATATTGAACGTGCAGGCGTTCACTCGGGTGACTCGATTGCCGTGTTCCCTCCACAAAATTTATCGGCTTCTCAGATGGAGACAATCGCTGATTATACGACACGCCTTGCAAAAGGACTTGGAATTGTAGGTCTTCTCAATATCCAGTTCGTCATCTCAGAAGGGCAAGTCTACGTCATCGAAGTAAATCCACGATCAAGTCGTACGGTTCCATTCTTAAGTAAAATCACGAACATTCCGATGGCAAACATTGCGACAAAAGCCATTCTAGGTCAATCAATTATCGAACAAGGGTATAAAAATGGACTTGCTCAGGCACCATCAGGCGTCTACGTTAAAGTACCAGTCTTCTCATTTGCGAAATTGCGTCGAGTAGATATAACGCTTGGACCTGAAATGAAATCGACAGGAGAAGTGATGGGGAAAGATACTACGCTCGAAAAAGCATTGTATAAAGGCCTTGTTGCAGCGGGTATGGAAATAAAAGAATACGGTTCTGTGATAATGACTGTTTCTGACAAAGATAAAGAAGAGATGGTCAGCATCGCTAAACGCTTTACAGCTATTGGTTACCGCATTTTAGCGACTGGAGGCACGGCTTCTGTTCTAGAGGACGCAGGTATCCGCGTGAAGACAATCGGTAAAATTGGTTCTGAAGGGCCAACGCTTCTGGATGTTATTCAAAAAGGGGAAGCACAAATTGTTATCAATACACTGACAAAAGGAAAACAACCTGAACGTGACGGCTTTAGAATCCGTCGCGAATCAGTTGAAAATGGCATTCCTTGCTTCACTTCACTTGATACGGCAGATGCAATGCTACGCGTTATCGAATCAATGACATTCCAAACTGAGGAAATGGGGAAAGCGGAGGAAACTATATGATCATACAAGATCGAATGACGGTTACTTCACAACGGCAAATTGCCCAAAATATTTTTGAAATGAAGTTAAACGGTAAGTTGGTCGGGGAAATTACTTCCCCAGGCCAGTTTGTCCATATTCGTGTGTCAGACTCGTTTGAACCACTATTAAGACGTCCAATTTCAATCGCTTCGATTGATCAAGAGGCTGGCGAAATGACCATTATTTATCGCGCGGAAGGTCGGGGGACTACCATCCTTTCACAGAAACGTGCTGGCGATGAAGTTGATGTCCTTGGTCCGCTAGGGAATGGTTTTCCTGTTGAAGAAACGTCGCAGGGAGAAACGGCCATTTTAATTGGCGGAGGAATTGGTGTACCACCATTGTATGAGCTGTCGAAGCAATTGACGGCGAAGGGCGTGAAATGCATGCATGTCTTAGGATTCCAATCAAAGGATGTCGTGTTTTACGAAGAAGAATTTAGTAAACTCGGCGAAACACATATCGTAACTGTTGACGGTTCACAAGGAACGGCAGGTTTCGTGACTACTGTCATGGCGGAACTTGGCAATGACTTTGCAACGTATTACAGCTGCGGTCCAATGCCGATGCTTGAAGCGATTGAAAAAATGTATGCAGGGAAAAAAGGATTTCTGTCATTCGAACAACGGATGGGCTGCGGTATTGGCGCTTGTTTCGCATGTGTTTGTCAAACAACGGAAGGATCGGAAAAAGCCTATATTAAAGTATGCTCAGATGGTCCAGTATTCCCGGCAGGGGTGGTGGCAATATGAATAGGCTATCGATTGAATTACCAGGTTTATCATTAAAAAATCCAATTATGCCTGCGTCCGGCTGTTTCGGATTCGGTAAAGAATATGGTCAACTGTATGATTTGTCACTGCTTGGCGCCATTATGATCAAAGCCACAACACTTGAAACGAGGCTCGGCAATCCGACACCGCGTGTTGCAGAAACGGCATCCGGTATGCTAAATGCAATCGGCCTGCAAAATCCGGGTCTTAAAGGCGTATTGGAAGGCGAGTTGCCTTGGCTTGAGCAGTTTGATGTGCCAATTATTGCAAACGTTGCGGGTACTGAAACAGCTGACTACGTGGAAGTGGCGAAAGCCGTATCTCAAGCACCAAATGTTAAAGCGCTTGAGCTGAATATCTCTTGTCCGAACGTCAAAGCGGGAGGCATTACTTTTGGAACAGATCCTGAAATCGCCAAAGAGCTGACGAGAGCGGTAAAAGAAGTGTCTTCAGTTCCGGTGTATGTCAAACTATCTCCAAATGTCACTGACATCGTGGAAATTGCGCAGGCGGTTGAAGCAGGCGGAGCAGATGGCATTACGATGATCAACACACTGATTGGTATGCGTCTTGATCAGAAAACAGGGAGACCCGTTATTGCGAACGGCACAGGCGGTTTGTCTGGTCCGGCTGTTAAACCAGTTGCGATTCGGATGGTCTATGAAGTAAGTAAAGCGGTCAATATTCCGATTATTGGAATGGGTGGGGTGACAGAAACGGCTGACATTATCGACTTTATGTCTGCAGGTGCAAGTGCTGTCGCGGTAGGAACAGCGAACTTCGTCAATCCATTTATTTGTCCGCAAATCATTGAACAATTGCCAGCTAAGTTGGACGAGCTTGGCATTCATCATATTTCTGAACTGATAGGGAGGAGTCACCGTCTATGAAAACATCCCCGATTATAGCACTCGATTTTGATTCGGCTGAAAAGACATTCGACTTCCTGCGTGCTTTTGATGGAGACGTCAATGTCAAAGTGGGCATGCAACTTTATTATAAAGCAGGGCCCGCGATTGTGGCTCGGTTAAAAGAACAAGGTTATGATGTATTCCTAGATTTGAAATTGCATGATATTCCAAACACAGTGAAATCTGCGATGGAAGTGCTTGCGGGATTCGGTGTTGACCTTGTGAATGTTCATGCAGCTGGAGGAAAGACAATGATGGAGGCGGCTCTTGAAGGATTGGATAAAGGGACACCAACCGGATTATCACGGCCGTCACTCATCGGTGTTACACAACTGACGTCTACAGACGAGCGCCAAGTTCGTGAAGAGCAGTTGATCGGTGTTGGGCTACAAGAATCTGTCCTTCATTATGCTAAGCTGACTAAAGAAGCAGGTCTTGATGGTGTTGTTTGTTCTGTCCATGAAGCGACAGCGATCGAAGATGTTTGCGGAAAAACTTTCTTCAAAGTGACACCTGGTATACGCCTTGCAGATGGCGGAGCACATGATCAGAAACGGATTGCAACACCTGAAGAAGCGCGTCTAGCAGGATCGACACATATCGTAGTCGGACGAGCAATTACGGGGACAACGGATCCGCGAGCAGCCTACGAACACATTCAAGCACGTTGGAAGGGGACGGAATAACAATGGTGAAAAAAGAAGTTGCTGAAATCCTGTTACATGTTGGTGCAGTTGAATTAAGTCCTGAAGAACCGTTTACATGGGCATCAGGCATTGAGTCCCCAATCTACTGCGATAACCGATTGACGATGTCAGATCCGGTTGGACGGAAGAAGATTGCGGAAGGCCTAGCAGGATTGATTCGTGAAAATTATCCTGAAACAACTGTCATAGCTGGTACGGCTACAGCTGGAATCCCTCACGCAGCTTGGGTTGCGGACATTCTTGGATTACCGATGGTGTATATCCGTTCGAAAGCGAAAGAACATGGCCGAAGCCGTCAAATCGAAGGGAAAGTTGATGTCGCAGATAAAGCGGTAATTATCGAAGATTTGATCTCAACGGGCGGTAGTAGCTTGAATGCGGCAGAAGCACTGCGTTCTGAAGGAATTGACGTGACTGGTATTGTTTCTATCTTTACATATGAACTGCAAAGTGTAGATGAAACATTCGCGTCTGCAGGACTGACTTACAAAAGCCTGACTGATTTCGGTGCACTTGCTGAAGTCGCACAAGAAAAAGGGGCTATCAATGAAGAGTCAATGGCTAGTTTACTTGAGTGGCACGGGAAATTGAAGGCTGGTTTGTTGAAATAAACTACAAAAGGGCAAGCGTCTGTTATAAATGAATGCTGCCTAAATGCGGCACTTCCTGTGGCAACAAGGAGGGATGAAGTTCCAATCCCTCCCGAACTGCATGACCCATATCCTGTCGACCCCGAGCCTCTAGGCGCTGGAGTTTGGATGTGAAATCTCTATGTTACAGTTTACTCACAATGCATGATTAAATAGTTTCCTAAGCCAACAAAAAAGCTATTCCACGGTGAAATCCATGTGGAATAGCTTTTTTTAATTATCGTACCCATTAACATTTAACGCGATTAGAACAGCTTGTCGCGAATAGCGCAAACTACAGAAATCATTTATATTTGTTACGGATGAGGAGATTTTGACGTTTAGCAGCTAGTATTGTGTAGGTTGAATGTGCATGACTTACTAAGGCTCCAAAATCCTTCCCTATTAAGGCGGAAAGGATTTTGTCTTTATCTGAATTGATAAAAAGTTTAAAGTTGGGTTAGTAAAGAATTATTGATTCAAGGCCCTCTCCGGAGTCGGATCAAACGAAATTATTTTGTGTCTGGTTAGAGAGCTATAAAGTCTTGCGCTGTGGAAACCCTTTAAAAGAAGCGATTCCTCGTCTAGACTTCAGCGCTTTTGTTTCATTGTCGGTTTCTGTATTAGAAAAACCTAAATGCTCCGGAGATACAGAAGAAACCCGAACAACTATAGGGTGGTGTTGGGATTGCTTAACATAAGAGCGTTTCGGTTATTGGTGAAGCTTCTAGAAACTAGTGGTTCTGTCTATCTAAAGGATTTGTCAGAAGAATTTAATGTGAGTACACGAATGATTAAATATGACCTAGAAGATGTGAAAGGTTGGCTCAATACCCGGGAGATAGAGTTATTTTCACAGTCAAATAAAGGGATTTGGATTGATTGTAGTGAGGAAAAACGATTGGCCATCATCCATACCCTGCCGGAAATTGAGAGAAATGATGTCTATCTGAATCAGGAGGCTAGAGTAGGAAAAATGATTTTATATATGCTGGTGAACACTGACTACATAACTGCATCTACTTTTTCCGAGCGGCTTGATGTAAGTAGAAATACATCTTTGAATGATATTAAACAAATAGATGAATTGCTCCAACCTTGGAAAATAGAATTAGAAAGAAAGCACGGAACGGGTTATAAATTAATAGGAGACGAACTATCGCTAAGGTTGCTATTTGAGCATTTGATCCATGCTGATTTGACAAATAATGAAATCTATAAAATTATGAGTGGCGTAACCTGTCGAGATTTATTAATTGAAGGACCTATGCTATTTGCCGACATACTTCCTTTGTATAAAGTCGTTGAGAAGCAGATGGCTCGGTTATTTGCTTCACAACCTAAACACGTACTTCATGAATCAGATGTACTAAGGATTTTGTTTAGAATGACAATCTCGATTACTCGAATGAACGCTGGATTTACGATGAAAGACTATCGGATTATAAAGAAAGCTGATTATCCTAATTTAACGGTTCAGCTAATGGAGAAGGTGTATGAACAAATGCAGTATCCTTTGTTTGAAGAGGAATACCGCTATATTACAGGAGATAGGGATAACGCGCTTAATCAAATCGACATCGTCAAGGTCACAAAAGAAATAATCCAATATGTCAGTGATATACAAGGGATTCATTATCATAAGGATCCAAAACTATATAATAATCTTTTTGCTCACCTTTCTCTACGTTTTCAAAAAGGGGAAATCAATTTCACAGAAATTAATCCATTCACCAAAGAATTAAAGAAAAACTATTCAGTTCTATTCTCAACTATCAGAAAAGCGTGCCAAATATACCTTGCGCCTCTAAAAATTTCAGTGCCGGATTCGTTTGTATCGTTAATCGTGCTCCATTTCATTGTCTCTTTTGAAAAGAAGTTTAATCAAAAAGGTAAAATTCGTACTTTATATGTTTGTTCTACTGGAAGAGGCGTGGCGCGTCTTATTAAAAATCGAGTCGAAAGAGAAATTTATGATATTGAAATCGTTAAAAATTGTTCGATTATGGAAGTGGATGAAATTTGCATCCAGCAAAAAGTCGATTTCATTATTAGTGTCTTTCCAATTGAAACAGATCTTCCGTTAGTAATTGTGGACCCGCTGCCAAGTAAAAGGGATATCGAAACCATCAAACGTAAGGTGCAGGAGTTACTGCGTTATAAAAACTTTCAATTTAATAACTTGTTGGAAAGTACCGAGGAAACAATCGGTAGTCAAGATACTGAATTCATCAGTCAAGAAATAATCTTAAAGGGTTTTGAGATTAATCAAGAAATCCAGTTAGCTTTTACCGATGAAATAGGAGCTACCAAGAAGCAGGCACTCATGCTGCATATTTTTTTAATGGTTCATCGCTTTTATTTCGATAAACAATACGACAATTATTCAAGTTCTAGCAATCATTCTTATGACAAAGAGGATATTCAAAAGATCAAAGAAATTTTAGATGTGCATGATTTGCAAACACACAAAGCTGAAATCATTGCAATCCTGCATTATTTAAAATAGCTGGGGGTGTTTTTGTGCCAGAAGAAATCATCATAAAAAATGGTTATGTCATTGATCCGCAACAAGACACGATTGAAATAAAGGAAATTGCAATACGAAATGGATTACTCGTTGCGCCACAAGATAGTAGTTCTGAAAATGTAACATATATCAATGCAGAAGGATGCTATGTTTCACCAGGCTTCATTGATATGCATGTTCATATTTTTACTGGACACACCGAACTTGGGATCGATGCTGATTTAGTGGGCATTGAGCAAGGCGTTACAACAGTAGTCGATGCAGGTAGTGCCGGATATTCAGATTATGCGGCTTTTAAGGAGAAGGTGGTTGAACCTAGTCAAACGAAGGTTCTTTCATTCCTTAATATTGCGAGAAAAGGCTTAACTAGCGGTCTTGCTGAACTTGCAAATATGGAGGATTTAATGAGTATAGAAGAAGCAGAAGAAATTTTTAAAAAGGAACCAAGCATTGTTGGATTGAAGGCAAGAATGAGTGGGAGTGTTGTTAAAAATAGTGGGATTAAACCTCTTCAACATGCGCGTATGCTAGCGGACCGTTTAAGTGTTCCAATCATGGTCCACATTGGGAACCCACCTCCCCATTTACAAGACATTTTCCCTCTCTTAAGTAAAGGAGACATCGTGACACATGCATTTCATGGAAAAAAACATGGGATTATGAATGCAGAAGGTGAACTAATTCCAGAAGCGTTGGATGCTTTAAAGAGGGGCGTATTATTCGATGTCGGACATGGTACCTCTAGCTTTAGCTATGAAACTATGATGAAATTCAGAGAGCAATATGACGATTCGTTTACGACCAGTACCGATATATATATTAAAAACTATCAAAGCCCTGTTTGTAGCTTGATGACTACGATGACCAAGCTATTGGAACTTGGAATCCCTTTAATTGAAGTAGTGAAGTCGGTCACATTGGGAGCAGCAAATGCACTTGGGGCAAGTGATATAGGTACGCTAGCACTAGGAACCAAAGCCGATATTACGATTTTCAAGATTATTAAACAACGAACGATCTTAATAGATTCAGAGGGAGTAGAACTAGAAGCAAAGCAAATACTTAAACCATATATGGTATTGAGAAATGGGAAGGTAGTGTACCATGATGAATCAACAAATTCCAAAAGAGCGCGAGATAATCAATAAAAGTGGGAATTCAGAATTATGTATAGAAGTATTAACTTATTCAAAAAAAGTTTTAACGACTAAAAAAATTATTATGACAGAAACGCAGTGGCTTTCATTTGTTTCACACATTTCCGGTATGGTTTATCGCTCAATAAATATGGAAGCGATTCCAGCGCTTGAAAAAGAAATATTTAGTGAGGTTACACAAGATTCCATTGGAATGGCAAGTGACATTTGCAAACAACTTAGCAATTTGCATGATGATGAAAAGTATCTTTTATCAATCCACTTTGAATCTGCAAAATTAAATTGAAAATAGGGGGAATAAGTTATGAGTGAAATTATTGTTGTGATTGGCGATCGTTTAGGAAAAGGGCAAAATGTAGGAAAAGGCGTGGAGGCAGCAGGGGGCAAGGCGATCGTTATCAGTGGAATGGCTGCCGATATGAAACTGGGCGATATGATGAATGAAGTGAAGGCGGATATGGGTATCTCTTTTTGTGGTAGTGGGGGAGCAGGGGCTATTACGGCGCAGTCAAAATATGGATATTCAGCACGCTATGGCATGCGTTCCGTTGAAGAAGGACTAACAGCATTAAGAGAGGGAAAGACAGTTCTTGGTTTTGGCTTTAATGATTCGGAAGAATTGGGAAGAAGACTTACAGAAGAATTCATAAAACTAAGGAGCTGATTTCATGAAAAAAATTATTGAAACAAAGGTCCGTATTGAGGGCAAAGGGGATTCGAAAGAAAGGGCACTGAATACGGCACTAGGGAATATTCAGAAAAAAGTAATGAAAGACTATAAGGGAAATATGATTATTCGGATTGAGCCTGTAAATGTTGATGTAGTAGAAGCGATGGAAACGTCGTATATTGAGCGCTTTTTATTCGTTTTTGCACCACGCAAAAGAAGTAAATACAAGGTTGTGCTAGATGTAGATGTGGAATTATTCCTGTTGGATGTAGAAGAAATTCGATTTGAAACAGTTGAACAAGGAAACAGTTTGAAGGGTCAAATCATGGGTAATAATTTCTTGAAATAAAGGGGGATAAACTATGGAATTACTTACGATTATTTTTAAGTCTATCATCATTGGAGGATTTGTAGGTTTCGGCGTAGGCGCCGGTGCGGCTCGGATGTTTCACGCTCCCAAATCACAAGGAATGGGCGCATTTCGAACGTTGGGAGAGTTAAATGCTTGTGCAGGGGACGCAGCATCACACTTTTCATTCGGTTTAGGATTCTTCTTTAATGCATGGGCATCTTCTGTAGGCGCTGGTGCATTCACGCAAGACGTCGACCACCGGATTATTCCAAACTGGGCGGCAGCTGTGTTAATGAGAAAAGGAAAACGTCCAGAAGATACACTGCATAATCCAAAGAAAATGGCAATTGCGGGAGCAATTATCGGGGTACTTGTTGTAACATTCTTGAATTCGACGGCCTCTGCAATTCCAGAGTCATTGCAAGCAATTGCGTTAAAAGTATTGGTTCCAGCAGCAAATTTGCTCATCAATCCTGTCATGCCGGTTATCTTCTGGTTGGCAGCTTTGGATTCTGGTAAGCGATCGGGAATCTGGGGAACGATTTTCGGCGGAGCTGCACATATGGTCATGGGAAATGCCGTGCCTGGTGTCGTGCTGGGAATTTTAATCGGAAAAGGCGTAGATGACGGTGGTTGGAATAAAGTTACAAAGACACTTATGGTTTCTGTAATTTTATTGTTTATATTTAGTGGGTTTTTCCGTGGATTCGATATTCAGTTCCTTCAAGGATTTAATCTTGAAGCGCCTGAATGGTTAATCAATCTACACAAACTAATTGGATATGAGGTGAAGTAAGTGGGGGATAACAATGAAATTAATATGAAAAGTTTTTGGTATGCCGATTGGTCATTTCCGATTTTTGTAGCCCTATTGTCATCCGGAGTATTTGCGGGCACCCATATGTACTACGTTTATAAAATTGGGGCGTTTAATGATGTTGCGATTGTTGCGATGCTTGAAGTAGGAATGCAAGGTGGTGGCTATGGTGTAGCGGCAGCATTTGGGGCAAGTTTTCTATTTGCACGTATTTTGGAGGGCTCGCTTGTTGGGATTTTAGATATAGGTGGTGCAATTCAAACGGGACTTGGAATTGGTGTACCTGCTTTACTTCTGGCTTCCGGAATTACCGCACCAATTGAAAATTTTGGGTTAGCTTTGCTTACTGGCGCTATTTTAGGGCTTGCAATCGGGTATGTCGTCATTATGGTTCGTAAACTTACAGTAGGGCAATCTAACTCCACTTTTGGAGCAGATGTCATGATGGGAGCTGGGAATGCGTCAGGAAGATTCTTAGGACCATTGATTATCATTTCCGCTGCATCTGCATCTATTCCAATTGGTGTTGGTGCCGTTGTTGGAGCAGCAATTTTTTACGCGGGAAAGAAGCCTATTGTAGGCGGAGCAATTTTAGGAGCAATGCTTTTAGGGGCATTTTTCCCAATACCATTAGACTGAGGTGAACAAGATGAGTGTTTTTAAGCGATTAGGATTAAAACAAGTTATTAATGCAAGCGGAAAAATGACAGCTCTTGGTGCATCAGCCGTAAGTGAGGAAGTTGCGCAAACACTTAAAGAAGCCTCTCAAGATTATGTAGACATTGATGAAATCATGGAGCTTACAGGGACTGTTATTGCTGAAGTAACAGGTGCTGAGGATGGCTGTCCAACGAGCGGTGCAGCGGCTGGGATTGCGATTAGTACTGCAGCCGTTATCGCGGGTAAAAATCTGACACATATTGAAAGACTACCAAATTCAGATGGGTTGAAAAACCAAGTCATCGTTCAAAAAGGACAGCAAATTCATTTTGGGGCCAGCATTGCACAAATGATCAGTTTGGGCGGCGGGCAGGTGGTTGAAGTCGGTCAAGCAAACAAAGTGGAAGCACAGCATATTGAGGAAGCAATCAATGAAAATACTGCTGCACTGATGTACATTAAATCTCATCATGCTATTCAAAAAGGGATGCAACCAATTGAAACTATGATAGAAATTGCGAAGAAGCATCACATTCCATTTATTATCGATGCTGCAGCTGAAGAGGATTTCAAACTATATATTGCGATGGGTGCAGACATCGTGATATATAGTGGTGGTAAAGCATTGGAAGGGCCAACATCAGGATTCATTTGTGGGAGAAAAGAATTAATGGAAGCATGCCGGAAGCAATATAAAGGAATTGGTCGTCCGATGAAAATTGGAAAAGAAGGAATGGCCGGTTTGATCGTAGCACTTAAGCAATATGCCGATAAAGCTACAGATGTAGAGGGGCAGCTTAGTAGAATGAAGAAACTCTGTAATGATTTAAATGGTGTTTCAGGATTGACATGCTCAGTCAAACAGGATGAAGCAGGAAGGGATATTTACCGTGCAACTATTGAAGTGGATAGTAAAGAAGCGGGCATGGATGCAGAGGATTTGCTACACGCACTCGAGTCAGGAAATCCGGCTATTTTTTTACGCCATCATTATGTGAACATCGGAATATTATCTGTTGATCCAAGACCCTTACTTAAAGGGCAAGAGGAAATCATAGCAAAAACAATCAAACTAGTTCTAGCTCAAGGAGTGGAATAATGCCATTTAAACATCAAGTCGTTTTTAACGTGCTAGCCAAGGATTTGAACAATGCACTGGAGCTTGTGGAAATTGCGGGTGATCGCGTATTAGTAGGAGTCATGGTCAAGAACTTCCCGACAGAAGAGGCTGCTATCGAGTTAGTAAAAGAATTCAAGGATAATAATATCCGTGTTTCAGTGGGATTAGGTGCGGGTGATCCTAATATGTGGAGAAAAGTTGCGAATGTATCTGTGGCAACTTTACCAGATCATATTAACCAAGTATTCCCGGCATCGGGTTATACGCTTGGAAGAATGGAACAAACTACAGAAAATGTTCCCGTGATCAACTCTTTGGTCGAACCAACTGGCATGCCTGGTCAAGTGTATATTTCCACGGGTCCAGCTAGTTCGGCATACCGAGAGAAGGTATCATGTGAACTTGTGGCAGCTATGATTGCTGAGCTCGGGATTCCTTCTATCAAATTATATCCAATCGAAGGTGAAAAGGGTCTTGAGGAATTAGCAGCAATGACGCAAGCAGCAGTAAAAGCGGGCATTAAAATCATTGAACCAACAGGTGGTATTACGTTAGACAACGTCCATGTAATCGTACAAACATGTCTGGACAATGGTGCAGAAACCGTAATTCCACATTTATACACATCTATAATCGATAAAGAAACTGGCGATACCAAACCTTCTGCGATGAAGCAATTGATTGAGATGACTTGGTAACAATGCCGGCATCAATCCGAGTCTCTCTACTAGACTGGTCGAGAACACTGAAGAAGCAATCAGAAAATTATTTGATTGACATGGAGAATTGAGAGTTGGATTAATGAAATGAAAAACAGCTATTCCACGTTGGTGAAATCCAAGTGGAATAGCTGTTTTGCTAGTAACCTATATAAGAATATGCAAAAAATTTTAGACTATATATATTGAATTAAAGAATCCCACTAAATTTACTGTGGCGCTCAATAAGGAGAGAGTATTAATTCGAGGGGTGGATTGTAGAACGCTTAGCGCTTTGGGAATGCCTTACAGCTTCGGCGACCCCTTTTCCGCGCTTGCGCTAGGTTGTTTCATTATCGAGAGAAATGTGATTTTGAGATGTATATGCAGAGATTATAATGTGATTACTTTTTGATACTAATTCTATTCAAGAAAGACACACTCTAGGTTGCAGATTTCATCGTAGATAATGAAAAGCTCTTTCTCACATAGACAATCTAGCGCAGGCGCGTCTTCGTGGTAGCCGGAGCGATAAGAACAAGGAGGGATACAGTTCAATCCCTCCCAAGTGGTCTTCTTTCTGGCTTATCGCGGGAGGCATCCACAAAGCGTCGAAGCGGTATTAGTGGGAATCCTAATTCATTCCAATTACAAGGGCTTTTTCAGTGGCCTTTCAAAAGCCCTTGTAAAGCGCATACGCCGTATTCATTTGTTCAACATATATGGATTTGTTAATTGCTCCAATCGTTTGGTCAATCGCTCACGCCAATCGTGTGCCAATTCTTGAACGTCCAACACTTTTTTGATGCCTTCAATATCCTTTGGATGATGAAAATAAATCTGGTTCGCAAAAAGGATGGACACTTGTTTTGGATGAGATTCTACTAATGTAATTGTCGAATCTTTTCGTACAGAGCCTTCTTCTAAAACACGACATAAATAACCTGTGAACCCGGTTTCCACCATTCTTTTAAGAAGGGGAGGCATATCGGTTCTCTTTGTAATCGTGCTACATGGAATTCTGCCTTGCGTTATTTGAATAACAGCATCTCCAAGACGGAAAATGTCACCAATATGAACTTTTTGCTCCAACATATTGGTGACTGTTATATTCTCCCCGAAAGCCGAACTTGGTAGGGGCTTGTTAAACTCCTGTTCCCAGAGCGAATAATGCTCATGCGGATAGACACAAACTGCGCGGTCAAGCCCCCCATGATGTCGAAGGTCTGCTACACCATCTCCTCTAAAGCCATCTTTTGTTAAAAAGACCTCCTCAATCGTTTCTTTGCAGATGCCAGTATCCATTTCTTTATCAGTACCATATTTCATTTTTTTCGGTAATCCGATTGATAAGTTTTTTAATTCAGCACTAAAAGTTGTCATTTAGGTATATACCTACTTTCTACAAGGAGTGAAAACAAGTTTAATTGCCCATCTATTCTACAATCAAACCACAGCAAAAATCAGTTGTCAAAACATTTTATGAAAACAGCCCATCGCTAAAAGCAATGGGCTGTTTTTCTGGAATTATTTCTTTAAATCATCAATGGAATTGATATCTTCCATATAGGTTGGTACAGCTAGTCCCTGTTTGACGTTCACCATATTAATACCAACATCTTCGAATTTACCATCAAATTTATCTAGATAGGTTTTATGGGTGATAGGTAACCAAGCAGCGAATGTTGCATCTGCACTTCCATCAGCGATAGCTGAGAACATTGGACCTGGTTCTACCATCGATAATTCGACTTTATAACCCTTATCTTCAAGAACAAGTTTCATCATATTATGACTTGCGATTTCACTATCCCAGGGCGCATAGACGAGCTTGAGGGTATCTCCATCCACGTTAGCCACGCCATCTGTCCACTCTGCTACTTTGTCTTGATTGTCGTCAATCCATGTTTGGGCTGCTTCTTCAGGCTTTACCCCATCTTCAATCGCGACCATAATTTCGCTCATATCCTCTATGTCCCAGTTGAAGCGTTGGAAAATCGTGTAAGCTTCAGGGAAGTCATCTTTCATTCCCATTCGAGTAATTGAATGAATTTCTTCAGAATCACCATAGACTAGTTTAGGATCCTCTAAATATTTTAAGTCGAATTTTAGAAACATCCAGTGCGGACTCCAAGCTGTTATGATAATTGGTTCTTCTTTATCATAAGCTCTTTTCAAAGCAGCTGTCATCGCGGCACCAGAGCCCGAAGTGAGATTCCAATCTGTCAGATCATATTCTTTAAGTGCTCTCGCCGTTAATTCCATATGTCCTGAACCGGGATCAATCCCTGTAATTGTGTGGTCAACAGAGTCACCGGCCGTTGTTTTTGTTCCTGATGTTTGCTCATCGTCGTTTTTTGCATCATCACTGTTGCATGCTGCAAGTCCGAATGCCAAAAGTGCAGCTGTTCCAAATCCAGTTATCTTTTTTAAAAGTGTCATGTTCTTAGTTCCTCCTCAATTTTTCCGATTATCCGGATTAAAAATGAATAGGGCATAAATAAGCACAATGGATATATGTATGAATAGCCAGAAGTGGGGGGCGTTACGCCCTTATTAAAGAAGAATGACAGAGAAAGCAATTCTTTATAAAAGCATAGGATAAAGAATTCGCTAGTATATGGGGAATTTTACTAGAGTCTGATGATGTTTGCTTCATTCAATTTAATCACTGTCATATAAGCCCGCATTTCATGTCCGATAAATCTATAACTCCTCTCATATCAGGTAGTTTATACTGCTTAGTAATTGGTCTATTTATAGTTAGTGATGACCCTCCCAGTAAAATAGAAATATGTATAGACCGCAGATATATGTAAGTGCTGACCTTCCCTAATGATCTGGACTGTTTATCATCAGCCATTTAGTACCCAAATTAAGTGTAACATAGTTTTGTGTACACTTTTTTGAAAATTACCTTTCTGCCGTTGAAGAATAGGTGCGAAAGGAAATGGTTAGGCTAGATTTTTAGAGTGAAAAGAGAATCTTAACAGTAAATTGATTGGTCTATTTGAGGACTAAAGCACTTACGCATATTAGGAGGTAAATGGCATGCAAGAATTCAAAATAACCTACTTCTTTGATGAAGAGCATTATATCAGAAGGTTTATTTATATGGAGTCCCAAGAAAGAGCAGAAGAACTAATCCAAAGCGAGCGAGATCGCTACATTTCGTTCCGGGATAGCAGAGGGATTTACCACGAGTTGAATACCCGCGATGTTCGAGTGATTCAACTGTCTGATTACAACCGAATCGATAAAAGTAAAAAAGCACCAGAGTAAACTGGTGGGAGTTCTTATGGGGGATTACCCCAGAAAAAATATGTGTTGATTAACCAAAGTTAGCCTGAAATGTACAAGTGCAAATTTAGATTGGTATGTTTTTCTTACAGGTGCTTCGTGTAAGAAAATGGTTAATCAATAGTCGTGCCGAAAAGTAGTCGTCTATAATATAAAAGATGCTATTCCGTGATGGATGTCACCATCGTGGAATAGCATCTTTTACATAGGTCTATAACTAAGACATCATCTGGATTAATTAAAAGCATTGTTCTATTTTGATAGCAAGTCTTGGCAATTCAAGACTTACTTATACGTATATTATTTGCGTTTATATCTTTCGCAAGTAGGACAATATTAATTAAGGATTTAGTACGTTGGTTGAATTCTCGTCTATGAATTTTCTTTTCTTTATGTAATTTTTCTAATACATAATAAATAGAGGAGACATTTTTCAGAATAGAATCTTCTAATTTATCTTCATTTAATAACGTCTGGAAATCCTTTAAAGTCGTTTGAAACGACTTTGATTGGTCGGACGAAATTTTTGAAATGACTAACTCAATGTCAAGTGTAGAATCTAAATTGGTCATCCTATCAGAACAACACCTCTCTGAAATGTGTAACGATTTTTGTATTCAATGAAAACTAGTATAAAGTAACTTCTTTTACAGTTATCTTTGAACATAGGACAATGGAATATGTTACAGTTGGTAATATAATTTGCTTTACTTTCTATTCGTTCTTTCAGGATTACTTAAAGTTATATCTTTACCGAAATAAATATACTTCGAGGGCATTTGAAATACTTCTTCTAGCTTCAACATATGATTAAACGAGATGGCAGAAGAATCTCTTTCCCACTCTTCGTATGTAGTTAGGCTGACTCCTATTCTTTCGGCGAGATCAATAGAATTCATCCCATATTTCAATCGTAAAGAATGAAGTGTTTGGATGAGGTAAAATGGCACTCCATTTTCAGATATCACATAATTCACCCCTTATTCACATAATTATATATTACTAAAAGTGATATAACAAGAGAACTTGCATGGGGATAGTTACCACATGCTTTTTTTGTATTAAAACAGATTACTTCCGAAATGATGTACAATCAGTATGAGAAGTAAATGGAGGTTCTATTCATGACCAATCTGGTACAAGGCTTATTTTCCAGACGTTTGAAGCGATTGAGGGAAAGAAATAAAATAACGATGGTGGAACTTGCCGAAGCGATTGGGATGAGCCAAGCAACAATCTCAGAATGGGAAAAGGGAAATAAATTTCCAAGGGCTGGGGCTTTACAACAATTGGCGCATTACTTTGATGTCCCAATGGAATATTTCTTTAAAGAAAACGCTTATCCTATTGCAGAGACGGTAAATATTCCGTGCTTACCAAGCATTTCGGCAGGTGTTCTCTCACTTACAGATGGTATCGAATGTGATGAGATTGAATTTATAAAGCTACCTGTCAGTTTCTTAGGGGAGCACTCGAAAGACGAAGATCTAATAGCATTTAAAGTAAATGGAGAAAGTATGAATTTGTTATTTCCTGATGGGTCTCCCATCGTTGCTTTACAAATTGGACGAGATAAACTGGAAAATGGTGATATAGCCGTTTACTGTTTTGGGAATGAATATGCCGTCAGGCGCTATAGAAGAATTGAACAGCAACAAGTGATTGTATTGAGTCCGGAATCAACAAATAAAAGCTTTCATGATTGTATAGTCCCTTTCAAAGCGGAGAGTGGCTTAGAGATAATTGCTGAAATAATTTGGTATGGTGTATCCGTTTAGTGTGGATGCAATTTTTTAAAAGAATACTAGAAAAGTGCTAGAGACTAGAAAATACATAATGTTGAAAAACGTATACTTACTTAATTTGGGTATAATAAAAAGTTGAAATAACTTTCTTGAAACAAAAAAATGCTATTCCACAATTATGATATCCATGTGGAATAGCATTTTATATTAGAGGGGCATCTACCTGGATAAAAGCCGCCAAAGATACAATTTTGGCGGCTGAAACATTCTTTAGGGTTTCTCTTTTTACTAGTAAAGAAGTGCCGCTTTCTATAAGGTATCACATGATTACATGCATACTCTTTGCTAAAGGTAAGCAAGGAATGCATTGTACATAGTACAAGAGTGCCCGAGATTGCATCTTCGGGCACTTACAATTTCTATAGAAAGTCATCTATTCATTTCATTTAAACCTAACTGCATTTTTCACTTGAACATTGTAGGGACGCGACAGGCAACTATTCCCAATAGGATTACCGAAAAAAGTGTGGCTAGAAGTGACGGATTGTCGTGATTAGTTCGCCGAAATCGAACCGAAAATGATCCAGTGAAAACGGGTTTTCCAAAGCCTTACTCACCCGTATTTCATGTGAATAAATGGATAATCAACAGAAGTCTGCTGGATTTTAAGCAAGAGGTGCCGTTAGAAGTTATTTTCGTAGTTTCATAACAATATCCTCATCTGGCGTAACTAATATAGTCCTTTGTTCAAAATAAATAACAAATCCAGGCTTAGATCCGTTCGGCTTTTTCACATGCCTGACTTCTGTGTAGTCAACAGGTACTGCTGATGATCCGCGGGCTTTGCTGAAATAAGCAGAAAGGATAGCCGCTTCACGAATTGTCTCTTCGTCTGGATCCGCCTCGTGTATGACAACGTGTGATCCAGGGATATCCTTAGTATGGAGCCAAGTTTGTTCCCGGGATGCAATTTTAAATGTTAAATAGTCATTTTGCTTATTGTTCTTGCCCACTGAAATTTTCACACCAGTAGATGATACATATGTTTCAGGTACTGGTTTTTTCGGTTTCAGTTTCTTTTTCGACTTGCGGGCCTTCAGAAAACCAAGTTCCGCCAACTCTTCACGTATTTCTGCGATGTCTATAGGGGATGCTTGTAACACTTGCTGTTTAATCATTTCAAAGTAGGCGATATCTTCTGCCGTTTTTTCAAGCTGTTCAGCAATCATGATAAGTGCTGTTTTCGCTTTGGAATACCTAGAATAAAACCGTTGCGCGTTATCAATTGGTGATTTTCTAGGATCAAGCGGTATGGTTACAGTTGTCCCTTCCTCGTAATAGTTGGCGACAATTGCTTCCGTTGCACCTTTTTCAATGGCATAACTATTGGCAGTAAGTAATTCTCCATAAAGTTGGAATGTATCTAGCTTTCCAGCGGCTTCTCTTTCTTTTACGAGTTTCTTCACTTTCAAATTCAGTTTAGCAACTTCATTGTCGAGCCAACGCTCTAAGTCCGCGGCTTGTGACTTCACACGTTCTCTTTCAGCACGAGCGAAATACACTTTATCCAGCAAATCACCCAGCGTCTTGTATTCCGCAATCGTCTTATCGGAATGTGTTAGCGCTGTCGCTGAAAATACGGTTTTTGTACCAATTTCCGAAATATTTGGTGTGCTAGCTATTCCTTTGAATGATCCAAGGAGTGATGTGAAAACGATGAATTTATTCGCTTCTGGAGCATTTTTTAAGCGGTATAATAATTCCTCCGCATTAACTGGTGAAAAGCCTGAAAATCGTTGGACGACTTCACGGGCACTTTCTAACTCTGGTAGCAACCCGTTAAATTGTTCTTCAGTTACCGCAAATGGATCTGTTTTATCCTGCGGAGGAGCTGGTATGAAAGGTTGACCCGGTAATATTGTTCGGTAACTATTTACCGATGGTGGCAAGTGTTTCATACTATCAACGATGATGTCGCGGTCGGGATCTACAAGCAGCAAGTTACTGTGCCTGCCCATGATTTCGACATACAATCGTCTGTTAATATCATCACCAATTTCATTTTTCGCCTTCACGTCAATCGTGATAATCCTATCCGTCCCGAATTGGCCGATGGAAGTAATCGACCCACCTTCTAAGTGTTTACGAAGAACCATGCAAAACATAGGCGGTTCAGAAGGATTTGTAATCGCTTCTTCTGTCAACTGAATACGTGAATACGCCGAGTGAATTGAAATAAGTAGTTTTTGATTTTTACCGTCTGCACGGATTAGAAATACGACTTCTTGTGCGTTCGGCTGATGGATTTTGGAGATACGTCCATTTTTCAAGACTTGTAGCTCCTGCACCATAGCCGTTGTGAATAAACCATCAAATGCCATTAGGATTCCTCTTTCAAATCGTTTTTCCCTATTTTAGCACTACAACAAGCATATATGGTATAATATGAACAGATTGTTTCGATCGATAACGATCGGAGCCGGCATGATTGTGCTGAAGCTCCACTGTAAAATTAGATTAGATAAGAAGAGGGATTGCATGTACAAACAACGTGGGCTTCTAATTGTTCTATCTGGACCTTCGGGTGTGGGCAAAGGGACGGTTCGAAAAGAGCTTTTTACACAACCTGATACGAATTATGAATACTCGATTTCAATGACGACGAGAAGTCCACGCGAAGGTGAAGTGGATGGCTCCGATTATTTTTTCAAATCGCGGGCTGAATTCGAACAGTTGGTTGAAGAAGATAGACTTCTTGAATATGCTGAATACGTAGGCAATTATTACGGTACTCCGCTTGATTATGTTAATGCAACGCTTGACGCTGGGAGAGACGTATTCCTCGAAATCGAGGTTGTCGGAGCGGCACAAGTGCGTGCCAAAGTTCCAGACGGATTATTCATTTTCCTTGCACCGCCAAGTTTATCTGAACTCGAAGACAGACTTGTAGGAAGAGGAACTGAAGAAGCGGATGTCATTGCAACACGTATTTTGAAAGCGCGTGAAGAACTTGAAATGATGAACTTGTACGATTATGTCGTAGAAAACGACGAAGTGACAAACGCTTGCGATCGCATCAATGCCATTGTCACTGCCGAACATTGCCGCAGAGAACGTGTAGAAAAAATCTATCTAGGTATGCTGAAAGGGGAATAATCAATGTTAACTCCATCAATCGATTCTCTAAAAGAAAAAATCGACTCGAAATACACACTTGTAACACTCGCTTCAAAACGTGCGCGTCAAATGCAAGAAGAGGGCAATAAGCTTCTTACTTCTTATGTCTCTAACAAGAATGTCGGTAAAGCACTTGAAGAAGTGGCAGCCGGTGTACTTTCTAAAAAGAAATCGGACGATTCAATCGTCTACGAAGACGAAGTTTAATAAGTCCAGCTATCTTTGTACTTAATAGACAGTGGGATTTTCGATTCGAAATGGTGTCTAGGCTTCAGTCGCCAGACGCTCGGGACATAAGTCAGCCCAGCTACGCGGCAAATTACGCCGCTTCGCCGGTCCGTCTTATGCCTGTCGCATCTAACCGGCTCCTTACGCTTTTCATATCATAATAAATAAACGTGATACTCCCTTAGAAACGAGTTTTTCTTTGGGAGTTTGTCATTTTAGAAGGGATGAGATCATGTTGTTGAATAAAAAAATCCTCCTTTGTGTAACTGGCGGAATCGCGGTCTATAAAGCTGTTGCACTTGTAAGTAAGTTGTCTCAGGCAGGAGCGGACGTAAAGGTCATTATGACTGAATCGGCAAAGGAATTTGTCACACCACTTACATTTCAAGCGATGTCACGAAACGATGTTTTTTTCGATACGTTCGATGAAAAAAATTCCCGTGTGATTGCACATATTGATTTGGCAGATTGGGCTGATCTTGTCGTAGTTGCTCCAGCCACAGCAAATGTAATTGGTAAACTCGCGAATGGGATTGCTGACGATATGGTAACGACTACACTCTTAGCTACTCAGGCTGAGGTCTGGATTGCACCTGCAATGAATGTCCATATGTATGAGAATAAAGCAGTTATACGAAATATTACTATGCTACACGAAGATGGCTATAAATTCATTGAGCCCTCTGAAGGCTTTTTGGCATGCGGTTATGTAGGAAAAGGTCGATTGGAAGAACCCGAAAAGATTGTAGAACTGATAACAGAACGGTTCACAACGTCCAAACATCTTCCGCTTTCTGGAAAGAAAGTTGTGATCACGGCAGGTCCGACGCGTGAACGGATTGATCCGGTACGATATGTATCGAATTTTTCAAGTGGCAAGATGGGCTATGCGATGGCAGAAGCAGCAGCCAAACTCGGCGCAGACACTGTCCTTATTTCGGGGCCAGTTGGATTGGACAAGCCAGCGGAAGTAACTGTCATTGATATTGAAAGTGCGGCAGAGATGTTTGAAGCCGTCCGAACACAATTCGATGATGCGGCAATCGTTATCAAAGCAGCTGCTGTAGCGGATTATCGCCCGAGAGAGATTCAGCCCCAAAAGATGAAGAAACAAGTAGGGGACTCTGTTATTGAACTTGAACGAACAACTGATATCTTGAAAACAATCGGTTCTATGAAAACGAAACAAATCCTTGTTGGCTTTGCTGCTGAAACTGAAAATGCAGTTGGTTATGGCATAGGCAAACTAGAAAGTAAAAACCTTGATTATATTATCGTCAATGACGTGACTGATCCGGATGCTGGATTCGGGAAGGATACAAACGTTGTCACACTTCTTTCGAAAAACGGAACACATAAGCCATTCCGAGCAATGCCGAAAAAAGAACTCGCCATTCTATTGCTGGAAACAATTATTAAAGAAGAAAGTGATCAACTAAATGATCGCTGAAGTCATTGTAGATGTAGCGGCTTATCCAATCGACAGGCCGTTTGATTACCTCGTTCCAGAAGCATTGGAATCTGTGATTGAGCCTGGAACCAGAGTGAAAGTTCCGTTTGGACCCAGGAAAGTGCTTGGTTACGTAACAATGTTGAAGGACGAAAGTGAGCTTGCACTCGGCAAAATTAAACCGATTGATGAACTTATTGATTTGGATCCGGTCATTTCTAGTGAACTGCTCGAATTATCGCGCTGGCTCGCGGTTGAGACGTTGTCATATGAAATTGATGCCCTCCAAGTGATGTTACCTGCTGCGATGCGTGCAAAATATGAAAAGTTCATCATTGTCGAAGAACCGGAACGAATTGAAGACGCTGATTTTAAAGCTTTTCTTGCGGGCAGGAAACGGATTCAGTTGAAAGAAGTAGATTCAGCAGAATTGATGAAAATGTTAAAAAAGTATGTTTCAGAAGGAATTGTCACGGTCGATACGGCCGTAGGGCAGCAAACTGCTGTGAAAAAAGTGCGGATGATTCGAATGGCAGATGAGGTAACACTGCAAACTTTGCTTGACTCTAGTCACTCCAATGCGAAAAAACAAGCTGAATTACTTCGCTGGATGTTGGAGCATGCAGGGAAAACGATCAGTGCAAAACAACTGATGGAACAGTCGGGAATTCAACCGGCTGTGCTGAAAACTGTCATTGAAAGAGGCGCAGCCTTCGAAGAACTTGCTGAAGTGTACCGTGAACCTGATGCGCCTCAATTGAAAGATACAGCGATACCCGAGATCTTGACAGACGA
This sequence comes from Sporosarcina sp. FSL K6-1540, assembly GCF_038620285.1. Taxonomy (NCBI): domain Bacteria; kingdom Bacillati; phylum Bacillota; class Bacilli; order Caryophanales; family Caryophanaceae; genus Sporosarcina; species Sporosarcina sp. FSL K6-1540. The sequence goes on along the minus strand of NZ_CP152018.1, from coordinate 244,382 downwards.
ACAGCAAATTGCACTTGATCATATAGCAATATCCGAAGACAATCAAAAAGCAGAAACATTCCTACTTCATGGCGTTACAGGAAGTGGAAAAACAGAAGTGTATTTACGTGCCATTAAACGCGTTTTGGATAAAGGCAAAGAAGCAATCGTCCTTGTCCCAGAGATATCATTAACCCCGCAAATGACGTCGCGCTTCAAAGAGCGTTTTGGTTCGCTCGTTGCAGTTATGCACAGCGCCTTGTCTGCCGGTGAGAAATACGATGAATGGCGGAAGATAAAACGGGGGGAAGTAAAAGTCGTCATTGGTGCAAGGTCGGCGATATTTGCCCCGTTTGAAAATATTGGTATTATCATTCTCGATGAAGAGCATGAATCGACGTACAAGCAAGATGATACACCGCGCTATCATGCAAGGGACGTTGCGATTAAACGCGCGGAGTATTACAATTGTCCTGTTATTTTAGGAAGTGCAACGCCGTCACTGGAATCATATGCACGTGCATCAAAAGGTGTATATACCATGCTTACACTAACGAAACGACCAAAAGATCAGGCCCTGCCAACAGTAACAGTCGTTGATATGCGAGAGGAATTGAAAACCGGAAATCGTTCGATGTTTTCATTGCCGCTTGCGGAAGCGGTCCGTATCCGATTGGAAAAAAGAGAGCAAATCGTGCTGTTTCTGAATAAGCGAGGCTTTTCATCTTTTGTACTCTGCCGGGATTGCGGTACTGTCGTTGAATGCCCAAATTGTGATATTTCGTTGACCTATCATCGTGCACACGAACAGTTAAAATGCCATTATTGCGGTCATGAAGAACGAGTGCCGCTCGTTTGTCCGGAATGTAAAAGTGAACATATCCGGTTTTTCGGAACAGGGACCCAAAAAGCGCAAGAAGAAATTGCGAAACTGTTTCCTACAGCACGTGTCCTTCGAATGGATGTCGATACAACGAGGCAAAAAGGTTCACACGAGCGGCTTCTTAGACAGTTCAGTGAAGGACAGGCGGATATCCTACTCGGGACGCAAATGATTGCGAAAGGGCTAGATTTCCCGAATATTACACTTGTCGGTGTGCTTGCCGCAGATACAACACTCCATTTAGCTGATTTCCGTGCCGCTGAAAAAACCTTTCAACTAATGACGCAAGTAAGTGGACGAGCTGGACGTCACGAATTGCCTGGAGAGGTTTTCATCCAGACTTATTCCCCTGAACATTACGCAATCGAATTAGCGAAAGCACAGCATTATGAGCCTTTTTATACGATGGAAATGGCGGCCAGAAGACAATATGGCTATCCCCCCTTCTATTTCGTCACGCTTGTCCAGTTTACGCACGAGGATTTATTGAAAGTAGCTGACTTTGCAGAAAAGGGAGCACGCTACTTAAAACAGAACTTATCTGCAGGCACAGTCGTCATCGGACCAACTGCTTCCGCTATCAGTCGAGTGAACAATAGATATCGCTACCAATGTTTGATAAAATACAAAAAAGAGCCGAAGTTGACAGAAACGCTGCAGCAGCTCATTAAGTATTACCGGACGGACTGGATTAAATCAGGACTGATAATGACCGTTGATGTAGAACCGGCGTCAATATACTAAACAAAAGCGCTGGAGTCTGGACGTGAAATATCCATGTCAGCCCCCAATCCGCAGTACAAGGTTAAATTACATCTTAGATAACAAGACAGAAAAGAGGAATAGATTTGGCAATACGTGAAATTGTGAAGCATCCGGCTCCGGTTCTTCAACAACAATGTAAAGAAGTAGTGAAATTTGATAAGAAGCTTTCAAAACTGCTAGATGATATGTACGACACAATGGTGGCGGCGGATGGCATAGGAATCGCTGCACCACAAATTGGCGAAGCAGTGCGTGTCGCGATTGTCGATATGGGCGAAGGGCAAGACGTTATTGAGATGGTCAATCCTGTTGTAACAGCAACCGGAGGATCCGAAATAGAAGTAGAAGGTTGTCTAAGTTTTCCGGATTTATTCGGCGAAGTAGAAAGACCATTTTTCGTACGCATTGAAGCGCAAGAACGCAATGGCGCACTTTATGAATTAGAAGCAGAAGATTATGAAGCACGTGCGATTCTTCATGAAATCGATCATTTAAATGGCGTATTATTTGATTCGAAAATCATTCGTGTTGTTGATCCGTCTGAATTAGAAGAAACAGAAGAAGCAGAGATAGTAGGGGAAAGCGGTGGAGGTGAGCTGAAATGACGAAGATTGTCTTTATGGGAACACCAGAGTTTTCGGTATCTGTCCTAACAATGCTCTTTGATGAAGGGCATACTATCGTGGCAGTTGTCACTCAGCCGGACAGACCAGTCGGGCGAAAGAGGGTCTTAACACCACCTCCAGTAAAAGTTGAAGCACTACGGCTTGGACTGCCGATTATTCAACCTGAAAAACTGAGAGGTTCTGCTGAACTTGAGGAAATTATTGCGCTTAAACCAGATTTAATCGTGACTGCAGCATTTGGCCAGATTTTACCGAAGGAACTGCTAGAAGTCCCTCGGCTCGGTTGCATTAATGTACACGCATCCTTACTACCTAAATATCGCGGTGGTGCGCCGATTCACCAGGCAATCATGGATGGCGAAACAGAAACGGGCGTCACAATCATGTATATGGTCGAAAAACTTGATGCAGGCGATATTATTTCACAAGTGATTGTGCCTATTTTTGATACGGATCACACAGGAAGTATGTTCACTGCGTTATCTGTGGCAGGGACGGCACTACTGAAAGAGACATTGCCTTCTATTTTAAACGAAACAAATAAACAAACAGTTCAAGACGAATCACTCGTGACGTTCGCGCGTAACATCTCCCGTGAACAAGAACGGATTGACTGGTCTAAAGGTGGAAAGGCAATCTACGATAAAATCCGTGGACTTCATCCTTGGCCAGTTGCATACACCGCATTCCAAGGTGAAAACGTCAAGATTTGGTGGAGTGAGAAAATCCATACAACTGACAGTGCGTTACCAGGAACGATTATTGCAATCGATAGTGATCGTATTATTGTAAAAGCGGGCGATGACATCGCTGTTGCACTTACGGATCTTCAACCAGCCGGGAAAAAACGGATGCCGGCGGGTGAATTTATTCGCGGAACCGGATCTAAATGGAGTAAGGGGGACCGTTTTGAATGAATATAAATACTAGACCGAAAAAGAAAATATGGAATGGCAACGTCCGAGACGCTGCTCTTTCAATATTGATGGAAATAAATGATCATCAAGCTTATAGCAATCTATTGCTGCATAGAACAATTGAAAAGTATGGTATAGAAACGAAAGATCGTGGCTTGTTAACGGAATTGACGTATGGCACACTTCAACACCGCATGACACTCGATTATTATCTTGAGCCGTTTGTCCGTGGTAAATTGGATGGCTGGGTTCGAGAGCTTCTTCGGTTATCGTTATATCAAATCGTTTATTTAACAAAAATCCCACCGCATGCTGTTGTTCACGAAGCAGTTGAAATTGCGAAAAGACGCGGTCATAAACGGATAGCACCAACTGTAAATGGTATTCTTCGCTCCGTGTTGCGTAAAGGTGTCCGTTCACTTGATGAAATGCAAGATGGTACGTTGAAAACTTCTATCGAAACGAGTCATCCGGAATGGTTGATTAAGCGTTGGAATGAACAATTTGGTGAAGAAGACGCGGCCATTATGGCACATGAAAATAATCATCCAGCAGCGATGACAATTCGTGTCAATACAGCAAAAACAACGCCAGACGAAGTCATTGCTTTACTCGAATCAGAAGGTGTTGAAGTAAGAAAAGGCGAAGTTGTACCGGAGTGCATCATTTCAGATAGTGGCAATCCTGCAAATACGCAAGCCTATAAAAAAGGACTTATCACTATTCAAGACGAAAGTTCGATGCTACCTGTTCTTGCTCTTGATTTATCGCCAGGTATGAAAGTACTCGATATGTGTGCGGCACCTGGTGGGAAAACAACCCACATCGCTGAAAAAATGAACGATAAAGGTGAAGTTTTTGCACATGATTTACATGAACATAAACTGAAACTTATTGAAGCAAATGCGACTCGCCTTGGCTTAACGTCAATCAAAGCATTGAGTGGAGACAGCAGGAAATTGACTGAGCTATACGAGTTGTCCTCATTCGATCGTATTCTTGTCGACGCACCTTGTAGCGGTCTTGGTGTCATCCGTAGAAAGCCTGAAATTAAGTACAATAAAACACAAGCTGATTTCGATGCGTTGACGTCGATACAATCAGACCTTCTAGATACTGCTCGTGAATTGATTAAATCTGACGGGGTTATTGTCTATAGTACGTGTACAGTGGAGTATGCCGAAAACCAGGGAATGGTTGAACGATTCCTTGTGCGTCATACGGATATGGAGAAAATCCCTTTACCGCAACTAACTGGAAACGAGAAATTGGCGATTGAAGATAACACGCTTCAAGTACTTCCGCAACACTTTGGCAGCGATGGCTTTTTTGTTGCTGCTTTCCGGAAAAAAAGTAAGTGAGCTAAGAATTCGAGGCAAAAGGTGGGATGGACGTTGCAATTTGAAGTCTTGACGGATATCGGCAAGAAACGAACGGTCAACGAAGACAGTGCGGCTGTATACACACTTCCAAAGGGCGTTATGCTTGCCGTGATAGCGGACGGTATGGGTGGCCACCTTGGGGGGGATTACGCGAGTTCGACAGCAGTCAGAGTAATTGGCGAGCAATTCATGAAACTTGATAGTTCGACGTTTGAAGCAGAAGATAAGTTGGCGCAGTGGCTGCAGGAAGCGGTCATTCTCGCAAATGACATACTTTACAAACATGCAAACGAAAATGAAGCGTATAAGGGAATGGGAACGACGCTTGAAGTAGCTCTCATTCGTGGACGTTCTTGTCTTATTTCGCATACTGGTGATAGCCGTGTCTACGCAATCGATGGGAAAGGTGTGCGGCAAGTAACACGAGACCATTCCTACGTAAATGCACTTCTTGACAGTGGGGAAATTACCTTGGAAGAGGCAGCAGTTCATCCACAACGAAACTGGATTATGAAAGCAGTTGGTTCTGAAAAAACGATTGTACCCGATCTTTATTCGCTTGAGTTAGAAGAGGGCATGTATATGCTTATTTGTACGGACGGTCTGAGCAATAAAGTAAGTCAACAATCGATGAGTGAAATAGTTCTATCAAACGCTACGTTGCATGAAAAGACGGAAGAACTTGTGGATTTAGCGAACAAGATGGGCGGGGAAGACAATATCTCCGTAATTCTAATCGACTCGACTGAAGTGGAGGCGACTAATCCATGATTGGATCAAGAATAGGTGGACGTTATGAAATTGTAAGGAATATTGGTGACGGCGGCATGTCAAAAGTATATCTAGCACATGACGTCATCCTGGACCGCGATGTTGCCATTAAGGTTCTTAATTATGATTTTGCGAATGAAGAGGCATTGAAAAGAAGGTTTAAACGAGAAGCACTTTCCGCAACGAGTCTGACGCACCCGCACATTGTTGATATATTCGATGTGGGCGAAGAGGGTGAACTGCATTACCTGGTGATGGAATATATCGAAGGACAAACCTTGAAGAAGTTTATCCAAGATAATGGGGCCTTGACGCCTAAGCAAGCTTTGCCGATTATGCAACAGATTGTATCTGCAATTGCGAATGCTCATCATAATGGAATCGTCCATCGTGATGTTAAACCGCAGAATATTTTAATGGATTCGGATGAGAATGTTAAAATTACTGATTTTGGTATCGCGATGGCACTTAGTGCAACAGCACATACAAAAACGAATTCAGTCATTGGGACGGTTCACTACTTGTCACCCGAACAAGCACGTGGCGGAATGGCGACAAAAAAGTCTGATATCTATTCATTAGGCATCGTACTTTACGAATTACTGTCAGGTGAATTGCCATTTACAGCGGATACTGCAGTTGCGATTGCATTGAAGCATTTACAAGAAGAGACGCCCTCAGTAAGAATGGTATTCCCTTCAATTCCACAAAGTTTAGAAAATGTTATTTTGAAGGCGACTATGAAAGATGCTACATATCGATATGATTCAGCAGATGAAATGTATGATGATTTGCTAACTGTACTGTCACCCGAACGGGCAAATGAGAAGAGATTCGCAATTGTGTTCGATGATGACCGCACGCGCGCGATACCAATCGTTAGTGAAACTACAAAATTTGATAGCGTTGAAGCGACTAAGAAGATCGAACCAGTAACAATTGAACAATCCCCGCCGCCAACACCACCGAAAAAACGCAAGAAATGGCCATTCATTGTTGGTGGAATTGCTGGCATTGCAATCCTGATACTTTTGTTGTCCCTTATTCCAGGTATATTTGGCCCTAAAAAGGCTGTTATTCCGACTGTGGCTGGAATGGAAGAAACGGAGGCTAGGGATGTGCTCTCTGGCACAGGCTTTAATACGGTTGTAACTGAGGGACAGCAATCCGATGATGTTGATGAAGGGGAAGCCATTAAAACGATACCCGAGGCAGGGAAGAAACGGGGTGTTGACTCCGAGATCACCTTGTATATTAGTACCGGTAAAGAAAAAAGCACCTTAGCCGATTATATTGGCGAAAATGCCGATAAAGTTATGGCTTCTTTAGACGATACACTTTTTAAGTCGATTGATTCTATAGAAGAGTTTTCTGATAAACCAGAGGGTACAATCATTGGACAAGAACCAGATTCAGGGGAAGTAATTCTCAGTGAAACCGATTTACTGTTTACTGTTAGTAAAGGCCAAGAAAAGCAAATTCTTGACGATCTAAGAGGATATGACAAGGACCGGCTGGAAGATTATGAAGAGTCATCAGGTTTAACTATAAATACAGTGAGAGAAGATTATTCTTCAACAGTGCCTAAAGGTAGTGTCATTTCGCAAACACCAAATGGGAAAACAGAAATTGTAAAAGGTGGGAAAGTCGAAGTCGTCGTATCAAAAGGTCCAGAGAAAAAACCCGATAAGTTCGTTGTCAAAAAGGTGACAATTGAGTATGTACCTGAAGTGATTGAGCCTAGCCCTAGTCCTAGCGATGAAGATGGTGACGAAGGTGATGGAGAGGATGATGGAGACAACTCGGGAGTAGTGGAACAGCCTGCTCCAGTCCCACAACTTATTAAAATTTACATTCAAGACAAAAATAATAAGATAACGGATGTTTTTGATGAGTTTTCAATCACAGAAACGACGGAAAGATCAATTTCATTTAACTTGGAAGAAGGACAGACTGGGTCATATAAGGTTACGCGCGATTCAAAACCTATCATTGCAGAATTGGTCAATTAGAGTGACTCTAATTAGAAGGGGTGAAAGAATGCCAGAAGGACAAATCAGAAAAGCAATCAGCGGGTATTATTATGTAGAAAATGACGGAGAAATCATTCAATGTCGAGGACGTGGAGTATTTAGAAACCGTGGTATTCATCCGCTGGTTGGAGATTTCGTGACCTATGTACGTGTTGAAGATAATGATGCAACAGTCACTGAAGTCCATGAGCGGTTCAATGAACTTGTCCGTCCGCCAATCTCGAATGTTCACCAGGCGTTGCTTGTATTCTCCATAGTGGAACCGGCATTCAGCCTTTATCTATTAGACAGGTTTTTGGTTGTCGTCGAATCGTTCGACGTAAAACCAATTATCTGCCTAACGAAAAAGGATCTTGCGAATGCTGATGAACTGAAAATGGTAGCTGAATCAGCGGCGTATTATAAGAAAATCGGTTATGATGTTATAGAGACTTTTATTGACGATCCTCAACTGACTGACTTATTGAAACCTTATTTTGAAGGCAAGACTACAGTTCTTGCCGGGCAATCAGGTGTTGGTAAATCAACGTTGTTGAACACGGTATTGCCTGTGCTTGAATTGAAAACAGGGGTAATATCAGAAGCGCTTGGACGCGGAAAACATACAACGCGACATGTTGAGTTGCTTGAGATATCAGGTGGTCTTGTCGCGGATACCCCAGGCTTCAGCTCTCTCGAATTCGATCATATCGAAAAAGAAGAATTGTCTCATTACTTTGTAGATATGGATGAAGTTGCGCCAAACTGTAGATTCAGAGGTTGCTTGCACTTGAAAGAACCAAAGTGTGCAGTAAAAGAGTTGGTAGAGACTGGAGAAATTCCACGTCATCGCTATGATCACTACTTGCAGTTCATGCAAGAAATACTTGACCGAAAGCCGAGGTATGAAAAACATGATTAAAATTGCACCTTCAATTTTAGCAGCAGACTTTTCAAAGCTTGCCGAAGAAGTAAAAGAAGTGGAAGCAGCGGGCGCTGCACTAATCCATATCGATGTCATGGACGGACATTTCGTTCCGAACATTACAATGGGAGCGATTGTTGTTGAGGCACTTCGACCAGTAACGAAGTTGCCGCTGGATGTCCATTTAATGATTGAAAATCCAAACCTGTATATTGAACAATTTGCAAAAGCCGGAGCTGATTATATTACGGTTCATGTAGAGGCATGCCCTCATTTGCACGGCACATTGCAACTGATTAAGTCTCACGGGGTGAAATCGGGCGTTGTTTTGAATCCGCATACACCGATTGAAACGATTCTTCATGTTCTAGATGAAATTGACTTAGTCCTAATCATGACAATCAATCCCGGATTCGGTGGCCAGAAGTTTCTTCATTCAGTCGTTCCGAAAGTGAAACAGCTAGCCGATATTATTCGTGAGCGAGGACTTCCGATTGAAATTGAAATCGATGGCGGCATTAATGAAGAAACGATTATCCCGTGTGTGGAAGCGGGTGCTACAATCTTAGTTGCAGGATCAGCTATCTACAATGCACCTGATCGTGCAGAAGCTTTACGCCGGATAAAAGCTGCTGGTGAAGGTGCGCTAAGAAAATGAAGTATGCAGTCGTTTGTGCGGGCGGGCCCGATTCAGAAATAGCTGACTTGACGGAATTTCATCATAAAGATACGGTATTCATTGGGGCGGATAGAGGTGCACTTCACTTGTTGCAAAGAGGTATTGTTCCTCTTGAAGCAGTGGGGGATTTTGATTCGGTTTCGAAAAGTGAATACGATGAGATAGCCGCCGCAGTCCGCATAATAGGACGATTTCGTTCGGAAAAAAATGAGACTGATACGGAACTTGCAGTAGATCGTGCTCTTTCCTACGGGCCAGAGTGTGTCATTTTGACGGGAGTTACAGGAGGGAGGCTGGATCATATGGAATCAGCCCTTCATCTTCTGTACCGGCTTCAACTAGCTCATAACGATACGTCATTCTCGATTCGTAATGGGACGAATGAACTTTTTATACTTACACCTGGAAGTTATCAAGTGACGTCGGATGATCGTTTTAAATACATATCATTTTTTTCATTCAATGGGGTAGTTAGTGGACTTACACTTACCGGTTTCAAATTCGAAATGGTAGATGCTACGCTCGAAACTGGCATGACGTTATTTACAAGTAATGAACTGGCTGAAGAAGTCTGTACTATATCGTTCCATGAGGGCATATGCTTAATGGTAAGGAGTTCAGATTCCTGAAAGGAGTGGGGAATTGCGAGTTTATACTTTCACAATGCCGAAATTTGTGAGTGGAGTTGTAAGGAAGTGTATGGTTGTTTTCCAGAAGGATGATTCACCGAAAGCTACTGCGAGCAACACCAAGAATAAAAAAAGGAAAAAAGAAAAAACGTCGGGCTGAAGAAATTCAGCCCGGCGTTTTATTTTCTTTAAAGTTTAAATACCAAGGCGCTTAAACTTTAATTACAGTCCTTTACACACGTTGAACTTTACCTGATTTAAGGGCTCTAGCAGAGACCCATACACGTTTAGGTTTACCGTTAACGAGAATTCGGACTTTTTGAAGGTTCGCACCCCATGAACGACGAGTTGCGTTCATTGCGTGGGAGCGTGCATTGCCTGTACGGGCTTTGCGTCCTGTAATAACACATTCTTTAGACATAATAGTACCTCCTTGCGAATGTTGATTAAGTGATTTACTTCTTTATTCGCATACCATAATAATGTATCATATGCGTAAACGTGTTGCAACCTTTTTTGTGACATCTTTCAAGGTAAAAGCCTTTACACGTTTAAAAGTCATAGAATCGCTTTCTTTTATTATTATAACAGGTATAGTACAATGGGGTTAGTGAAAAAGGATCCAGGGGGTATTACACATGTCAATCGAAGTAAAGAATGAATACGGCAAAATCGATATTACGAATGACGTCATTACCCAAGTGGTTGGTGAGGCGGCTATCGAGTGTTATGGGATTGTCGGAATGGCTTCAAGGCATCAGATAAGAGATGGCCTTACTGAAATCCTAGGGAAAGAAAATTTCACGCGGGGAGTCATCGTTCGTAATCTTGGCGATGATACGCATATCGATATGTATATCATTGTTGGATATGGTACTAAAATTTCAGAAGTCGCCTACCAAGTACAATCAAAAGTGAAGTATACATTGAAAAAGACAGTCGGCATGACTGTGAAATCTGTTAATATTTTTGTCCAGGGAGTCCGAGTGACGAACCTGTAAGAGGAGGAAATAATTTCTATGAAGACCATAGATGGTTTGAAATTTGCGGAAATGATAAAGTTGGGTGCACATCATCTTTATCAAAATGCCGATTATGTCGATTCACTAAATGTTTTTCCGGTACCTGATGGTGATACAGGTACGAATATGAATTTATCGATGACTTCAGGAGCGAAGGAAACTGAAGAAAATGCGGTTGCCCATATCGGTCAAACTGCACAAGCGTTATCGAAAGGATTGCTGATGGGCGCGCGCGGTAATTCCGGCGTTATTCTTTCACAGTTATTCCGTGGTTTCGGGAAAGCGATTGAAAATGAAGCGACTGTCAATGGAGGACAATTTGCAGGTGCCTTGAAGTATGGCGTTGAAACGGCCTATAAAGCGGTTATGAAACCTGTTGAAGGAACAATTTTAACCGTCGCAAAAGATGCCTCTACTATTGGAGTAGAAAAAGCTGCGACTACAGATGACATTATTGAAGTAATGGAAGCTATAGTGAAAGAAGCACAAGCATCACTTGAGCGGACACCGGATTTATTAGCTGTATTGAAGGAAGTTGGAGTTGTTGATAGTGGTGGACAAGGTCTCGTTTATGTATACGAAGGCTTCTTGGCATGCTTAAAAGGTGAAGAACTACCAGCAAGAACTATCGTCGATTCCATGGACGACTTAGTGAGTGCGGAACATCATCGCAGCGTCCAAGGGTTCATGAATACGGCAGACATTGAATTCGGATATTGCACGGAATTCATGGTGAAGTTCGAGGATGATAAACTGCAAACGAGTCCATACGATGAATCCGAATTCCGCCAAGGATTGAGTCAATTCGGTGATTCTTTACTTGTTATTTCTGATGATGAAGTTGCGAAAGTACATATCCATACAGAAGAACCGGGTGACGCACTTAGTTACGGGCAGAAATTCGGTTCCCTTATTAAAATTAAAATTGAAAATATGCGTCAGCAGCATCTCGAAATCGTCGGAGAAAATTATTCGGTACAAAATGCGGCGAAAAAAGAAGTTGTAAAACATCCATACGCGGTCGTAACAGTTGCTATGGGAGCAGGTATTTCTGAATTACTGAAAAGCGTAGGTGCCTCTGCCATTATTGAAGGCGGGCAGACGATGAATCCATCGACAGAAGATATTGTCAAGGCAATTGAGGCAGTCGGTGCTGAACGAGTGCTCATTTTACCTAACAACAAAAACATCATTATGGCAGCACAGCAAGCGGCCGATGTGATCGGGATTGAAGCAGCTGTCGTTCCTACAAAAACAGTACCCGAAGGACTTGCTGCTATACTTGCATTCAATCCGGAAGCAGAAGTGAGTGTAAACGTCGCAGCGATGACAGAGGCTGCATCGTTCGTGAAAACGGGACAAGTTACACATGCAGTAAGAGATACATCGATTGACGGGGTTGAAATTACAAAAGACGACTTCATGGGTATTTCAGGTGGTAAGATTATTACATCTGCACCTTCACTTGAAAATGTCATGAAAACACTATTGAACTCAATCATTGATGAAGATGATGAAATTGTTACAATTATTTATGGTGAAGACATTAGCGAGAAAGATGCTTCTGCAATCGTAAGTTATGTAGAGGATAACTTTGATCACGCAGAAGTTGAACTTTATAACGGAAAACAACCATTGTATCCATATATCATTTCAGTTGAATAAACTAGTAACGAGCAGTGCGCCTGTAAAAAGCCGCACTGCTTTTTACTTGCGTCGACAAGGAACAACATCTTTTGTCTTTAGAGCAAAACTCATGTAAAATGAATAACAGTACGTGCTTATTAAGAGGGGGTAGCGTTTATGAAATTCAGATCAGTTTTCGATATAATTGGACCAGTTATGATAGGGCCATCATCTTCACATACTGCCGGCGCTGCAAGAATCGGCCGTGTCGCACGAACACTGTTTGGCAGACAGCCGGAATGGGCTCGGGTTCATCTTTATGGTTCTTTTGCAGAAACGTATAAAGGACACGGTACGGATGTAGCAATTATTGGTGGATTATTAGATTATGATACATTCGATGAGCGTATAAAGTCTGCGTTTGCTGATGCAGAGAAACTTGGATTGACTTTTGAATTTATTCCTGAAGAGGAAGAGGCGGTACATCCGAACACGGCCCGTCTTGTAATTGGGGACAGTGAGGGAGTTATGGAACTGACTGGAATTTCTATAGGTGGCGGAACGATGGAAGTTGTTGAACTTAACGGATTCCCGCTTCGATTATCGGGGCATTACCCAGCACTTCTCATCGTTCATAATGACCGTTCAGGTGTTATTGCAAGCGTTTCCAACGCAATTGCAAAACTAAATATAAATATTGCACATATGGAAGTTGACCGAAAAGAAAAAGGGGATATGGCCCTTATGGTGATTGAAGTTGATCAAATGATCGACGCAGCACTGATAAATGAGTTGGAATCATTGCCGAATGTAACGCAAGTTTCGACATTGGCAAACTAAAGAACTGTAAAATAGGAGGCAAACATAGATGGACGTTTTATTTAGTAACGTTAAAGAGCTCGTTGCACTTGCAGAGTCGCAGAACAAGCCTATTTCAGAAATCATGATTGAACAAGAAATTCTTATAACAAAACGTACAAGAGAAGAAATCATCGCGCAGATGGACAATAACTTAACGGTGATGGAGAAGGCGGTAGAAAGAGGATTGCAGGGGGTGCATTCAGCATCCGGTCTTACGGGTGGCGATGCGGTTCTTATTCAAAAGTATATGGCATCAGGAAAATCTCTTTGCGGCGATGTGGTCATGGATGCTGTCAGTAAGGCAGTCGCTACGAATGAAGTAAACGCAGCAATGGGGACGATTTGTGCAACGCCAACAGCGGGTGCAGCAGGAATTGTACCTGGTACTTTGTTTGCGGTGAAAAATAAATTGAATCCTTCACGGGAACAAATGATTAATTATTTATTTACGTCTGGTGCTTTCGGATTTGTCGTTGCGAATAATGCATCGATATCAGGCGCAGCAGGTGGATGCCAAGCGGAAACGGGTTCAGCAGGTTCAATGGCGGCCGCTGCAATTGTTGAAATGGCGGGTGGGACTCCACAACAAAGTGCAGAAGCATTTTCTATCGTTATGAAGAATATGTTAGGTCTTGTCTGTGATCCGGTTGCTGGACTTGTTGAAGTACCATGTGTGAAACGGAATGCAATGGGAGCAGCAAAGGCACTCGTTGGAGCAGATATGGCACTAGCGGGCGTAGTTAGCCGTATTCCTACAGATGAAGTCATTGAAGCAATGCATAAAATAGGTAAGTCTATGCCTTCTGCGTTACGGGAAACAGCTAAAGGCGGATTGGCTGCTACGCCAACCGGAAAAGCGCTTGAAGCGAAGATATTTGGTAAGGATAAGGTAGATAGTGACACTGTCAATTCATGATTCTATCACGACGATAAAAGGAGTCGGAAAAGCGGCCGGCGAACAGCTTGAGGCACTTGGAGTTTCAACGCTTCAAGACCTCTTCATGACGTTCCCGTACCGTCATGAAGACTTCAGGTTGAAAGATTTGACTGAAACCCCGCATAATGAACGAGTCACAATTGAAGGAAGGGTCGAAAGTGAGCCTTCCATTCTTTTCTTAGGGAAAAATAGATCCCGTTTACAAATCCGTCTTCTTGCCGGAAGGCATCTTGTGAAGGCGGTTTTTTTCAATCAACATTACTTAAAAGAGCGTTTGTCACTTGGGACGATTGTCACAGTCACTGGGAAATGGGATCGGGGCAGGCAAGTAATCAATGTAAGCAACTTCAAGGACGGCCCAAAAACAGATCAAGCTGATTTTGAGCCGGTATACAGTTTGAAAGGTGTTATGCATCAGAAGACATTTCGGCGCTTCATGCGAAGTGCATTGGATGCAGCTGTCGGTCAGCACGCAGAATCACTACCCGCAGATATTCGTGAAATGTATCGATTGCCAGCCATCGGAAATGGACTTGAGATGATTCATTTTCCAACAAGCCCTGCTGATGTGAAACATGCGAGAAGACGTTTTGTCTATGAGGAACTGCTCATGTTCCAGCTGAAGATGCTGGGCATGAAGAAAGCACGAAAAGAAGCGGAGAAAGGTGTAGCTATCGACTATGACCTTGCCAAAGTGAAGACTTTCATCGCTGCATTGCCATTTGAATTGACAGGGGCTCAAAAGCGGGTTGTCAATGAGTTATGTGGGGAACTAAAAAGTCCGACTAGGATGAACCGTCTCCTTCAGGGAGATGTTGGTTCCGGAAAGACAGTCGTAGCGGCAATCGCTTTGTATGCTGCTATCACGGCAGGATTTCAGGGGGCCCTTATGGCACCTACAGAAATCCTTGCCGAACAGCACGCATCTACGCTTGCGGAATGGCTTGAACCGCACGGCATTACAGTTGCTTTCCTCGCTGGATCTACAAAGGCGAAGGCGAGAAGAGATTTGCTTGAAAAACTTGAATCAGGTGAAGTGGATTTGCTTATCGGCACGCACGCCCTCATTCAACCTGATGTCATCTTTAAAAATCCTGGGTTGGTTATTACGGATGAACAGCATCGTTTCGGTGTCGAACAACGGCGCGTTTTACGGGATAAAGGATTGAATCCTGATGTTCTATTCATGACTGCAACTCCGATTCCACGAACGCTTGCTATTACTGCTTTTGGTGAAATGGATGTCTCCATACTCGATGAGTTGCCGGCTGGCCGAAAACTTATTGAAACACATTGGTTAAAAGAGGATTCCCTTCTACCAGTTTTACGGAAGATGGAAAATGAATTAAGTGCCGGACGTCAGGCATATGTTATTTGTCCATTAATCGAGGAATCCGACAAATTGGATGTCCAAAATGCAGTGGATGTCCATAGTCAGCTTTCGACTCATTTTAGTGGTAAATACACAGTCGGTCTCATGCATGGCCGTCTTCATTCGGACGATAAAGATGCCATCATGCGCGATTTCAGTGAAGGTAAAATCGATGTTCTTGTGTCGACGACTGTCGTTGAAGTCGGAGTCAACGTACCAAATGCGACGTTCATGCTTATTTACGACGCGACGCGCTTTGGACTTGCCCAACTCCATCAGCTTAGGGGGCGAGTAGGTCGGGGCGCCGAGCAATCCTATTGCGTTCTGCTTGCTGATCCCAAAACCGAAGAGGGAAAAGAGCGGATGCAAACGATGACAGAAACGAATGATGGATTTGTTTTAGCAGAAAAGGACCTCGAACTAAGAGGTGCCGGCGATTTCTTTGGGAAAAAGCAAAGCGGTATGCCTGAGTTTAAAGTAGCAGATCCCGTCCACGATTATAGGGCGCTCGAAACGGCAAGGAAAGACGCGGAACAACTATTAGAGTCGCGTCACTTTTGGGAAGATCAGGAATACGGCATGCTGAGATCGCATCTTGAAGAGTCGGGTGCTCTTAGTGGCGATAGGATTGATTGAGGGCCTGCAGGATGTCGGTCATGCAGCTGTTGCCACAGGACGTGGCGAACTTAGGCTGAGTTCCTTAAAAACGGTCGTCTCCGCATTTCTGTGCTGTCTAGCTACAGCGCCTAACCACTCGAGACGCTTCAGACTTATGGATAAAGGCAAAGGGCGCCTTTTTCCATAAGTCCTCCAGCGCTTTTCGGGGTTAAAACGAAGCCTTCTGCTTTTCTATGCTGTCTAGCTTCGACTCCCAGATGCTCGGGTCATAAGCCGCTTCGGCTGTGCGGCAAAGGGCGCCGCTCCGCCAAATCGTCTTATGCCTGTCGCATCTAAACGGTCGTCTCCGCATTTCAGTGCTTGCTTTCTTTTTTCTATTTTTATATACTGCTATTAGTACCAAGTGCTAATCCGGAAGGTGAACCGATTGAGAATGCCTAAAAAGGAAAGGCAACGACTGCTTGGAAAGTTGCTTGAAGAAAATCCATTCCTGACAGATGAAGAATTGTCGGAACATTTTACTGTAAGTGTCCAGACGATACGTTTGGACAGGCTAGAGCGCGGAATTCCCGAACTGCGGGAACGTTTGAAAACGGTTGCGTCTCGAACGATGAAAGAGGAAGTGAAGTCTCTTCACTCCGATGAGGTCTTTGGGGATATCATCGATATGGAACTCGATAAGAGGGCGCTGTCGATATTTGATGTGACTGAAGATCATGTCTTCCAGCGTAACGGAATTGCGCGTGGACATCATCTGTTTGCCCAGGCAAACTCACTTGCTGTTGCAGTTATGAATGATGATCTTGCTTTGACTGTGAAGTCGACCATTGACTTTTTGAAACCGGTGAGAGCTGGCGATAGAGTTGTTGCACGTGCAGAAGTGAAGAAAGAAAGTCTGGGAGAAAAGCGGACATTAGTCATGGTCGCATCGACGGTCAATGACGAAACGGTATTCACTGGCGAATTTCACATGTACCGGACGACTGATAGGAAGCAGGGGGAATTAAAATGATCATAGCTGTAGATGGAATGGGCGGAGATCATGCGCCTGGTGAAATTATTGCCGGTGCGCTTAAAAGTCTCGCTGAGTTCGAAGATATAAACATACATATTTATGGTGATGAACAGGCGATGGGACCTTTCTTGAAGGAGCATGCCCGCCTAAAAGTGATTCACTGTACAGAGAAAATTGAACCAGACGATGAGCCGGTTCGTGCTATCCGCCGGAAAAAAGATGCGTCAATGGTAAGGACGGCTCAAGCTGTTAAAGATGGCGAAGCTTCAGCTTGCGTCTCTGCTGGTAATACAGGTGCTTTAATGGCGGCAGGTCTATTCATCGTAGGTAGGATTGATGGTATTGAGAGACCTGCCTTAGCACCTACACTTCCGACGATCGATGGAAAAGGATTTGTCATGCTGGACCTTGGTGCAAATTCGGATGCGAAACCATCTCATCTTGAACAATATGCGGTTATGGGAAGTATCTACGCCACAAAGGTGCGGGGGCTTGAAAATCCACGCATCGGCTTATTAAATATCGGAACCGAAGAAGGAAAAGGGAATGAATTGACAAAGGCTGCTTTTGACTTGCTTTCGAAAGCGCCCATTAATTTTATCGGCAACGTTGAGTCGCGTGATCTATTGACTGGCGTGGCGGACGTCGTCATTACAGATGGCTTCACGGGTAATATGGTTCTGAAAACGCTGGAAGGGACTGCATCTGCTTTCTTCTCTATGTTGAAAGAAGTGTATAGCGCTTCATTGAAGTCAAAACTGTCTGCAGCACTTGTGAAAGACGATTTGCGTGGACTGAAAAACAAAATGGATTACACAGAGTATGGTGGGGCGGGTTTATTTGGTTTGAATTCGCCTGTTATTAAAGCACATGGTTCTTCAAATGCGAATGCTATATTGAACGCCGTTCGGCAAGCGAGAACAATGGTGGAATATGATGTTTGTGGAACAATTCGTGAAACGATAAGAAAGGTGGAAAATTGATGACAAAGATTGCATTCATTTTCCCAGGACAAGGTTCACAATCGGCTGGAATGGGAAAAGAGTTCGCGGAAACGCATGACAAAAGTAAGCAATTCTTAGAACAGGCAGACCGTGTACTTGATTTTCAACTTAGTCAATTAATTCTAGAAGGACCTCAAGATGAACTGACGCTGACATACAATGCGCAGCCAGCACTACTTACCGTCGGATCGATGATTGCTTCGCGATTGATAGACGAAGGCGTTACGCCAGACTTTACGGCAGGACATAGTCTTGGGGAATATACGGCACTCGTTGCCTCGGGTGTAATGTCATTTGAAGACGGAGTGTCAGTCGTTCATAAGCGAGGCTTGTACATGAATGAAGCGGTGCCTGCTGGTGAAGGGGCAATGGCGGCAATTCTTGGACTTGATGGGCAGAAGTTAAAAGAAGTAACAGATGCTATTACAGCAGATGGTTTCGCTGTACAACCGGCCAACTTGAATTGTCCGGGACAAATCGTTATTTCCGGTACGAAAGCAGGCGTCGAGAAAGCGTGTGTCCAATTGAAAGAAGCGGGCGCGAAAAGAGCGATTCCGCTGGATGTAAGCGGACCGTTTCACTCTTCACTTATGCAACCGGCGGCAGAAAAACTGCGGGCTGCACTTGATGAGGTCGAGATGAAGGATGCATCCATTCCAGTTGTTGCTAATGTGAATGCTTCGGTCGTTACTGATCGTGTGGATATAAAAGGCTTCCTCGTCGAACAACTTTATTCCCCGGTACTTTGGGAAGATTCCGTACGTACATTGCTTGACCTTGGAGTTACTCATTTCATCGAATGTGGTCCAGGAAAAGTACTAAGTGGCCTCGTTAAAAAGATTGACCGGAGTGTAACGGTGTTCCCAGTCTATGATGAAGAGACATTGCAAACGGTAATCGAAGCTTCGAAAGGGTGGTCGTAATGGGTAGATTTGATGGGAAATCCGCAATTGTCACGGGAGCATCACGTGGAATTGGCCGTGAAATAGCACTACTTCTTGCTAAAGAAGGCGCACGAGTTGCTGTCAACTACAGCGGAAGTAAGGATAAAGCGGATGACGTCGTTAAGTTGATTACAGAATCCGGTGGAGAAGCGTTCGCTATTCAGGCAGACGTATCCGATGCTGACGGTGTTAAAATCATGGTTGATAAAACTTTGGAAATGTTTGGATCTATTGATATCCTTGTCAATAATGCAGGTATTACGAGAGACAATTTGCTCATGCGTATGAAAGAAGACGAATGGGACGATGTCATTAATATCAATTTAAAAGGTGTTTTTCTTTGTACAAAAGGCGTCACTCGCCAAATGATGAGACAACGTGCAGGAAGAATCGTCAACGTTGCATCGATTGTCGGTGTTTCTGGAAATCCTGGACAAGCAAACTATGTAGCAGCAAAAGCTGGCGTCATCGGTTTTACAAAGACGGCGGCAAAAGAACTCGCTTCACGCAACATTAATGTAAACGCAGTAGCGCCTGGTTTCATTACGACGGATATGACGGATGCATTGAGCGAAGAAGTGAAGAATCAAATGCTATCGGTTATTCCGCTAGGTAAACTTGGCAGACCTGAAGATGTCGCACGTACTGTTCTGTTCTTATTATCGGAGGATGCAGTCTATATTACGGGTCAAACGATTCATGTTGATGGTGGTATGGTAATGTAATAGAGGTGTTAAAGCGCTTTGGTGTCTGCTCTAGCGCCTATGCTTTTCTTATTGTCCAGTTCCAGCGCCTAGAGGCTCGGGTCATAAGTCGGTCCAGCTATGTAGCAAAGAACGCTGCTCCGCTGGCCCGTCTTATGCCTGTCGCCTCTGACCAGGCGCTTCCACTTTTCTTGAGAGGAGGTGACAAATTTGTCAACAGTACTTGAACGTGTAACTAAAGTAATTGTCGACCGCCTTGGCGTCGATGAAAGTGAAGTTAAAATGGAAGCTTCTTTCCGTGATGATCTAGGCGCCGATTCATTGGACGTCGTAGAATTAGTAATGGAATTAGAAGATGAGTTCGAAATGGAAATTTCCGATGATGAAGCTGAAAAGATTGCAACTGTCGGTGACGCAGTTTCGCATATCGAAACGAAAGTGAACTAATTGCTATTCTGATTGAGACTCTTTCATCCTTTCTACTTGAAAGGATTGAAAGCGTCTCTTTTCGGGTTTATAGCAAACTTTTTTTGCACTGTGGCGTTGAAAAGGGTAAAATTATAAACATTATGTACCGAAAGGCAGAATCGATGATGACCCATACAAACAACTTCAAAGGAAAAAAAACAATTGCGCTTTTACCCGTAGCGATTCGAAACAAATTCGATGACTTACAAAATGAATTGGACGTCCATTTCAAAAACAAATCACTACTGTATAATGCATTTACACATTCATCTTATGTGAATGAGCATCGGAGAAAAAATTTCACGGATAATGAGAGATTGGAATTTTTAGGTGACGCGGTTCTTGAGTTAGGTGTGTCCCGATTCCTTTATTCGACAGAGCCTAATATGACTGAAGGGGAACTTACGAAACTAAGGGCTGCGATTGTTTGCGAACCGTCCCTTGTGAAGTTTTCTAACGAACTTGGGTTAGGTCGCTTTATCCTGCTTGGGAAAGGGGAGGAGCAGACGGGTGGACGAATGCGCCCTGCATTACTCGCTGACGTATTTGAGGCGTTTATAGGCGCTCTGTACATAGATCAAGGGATGGAGGCGGTTATCCCATTCCTTGAAAAAGTCGTCTTCCCTAAAATTAGTGTCGGTGCTTTTTCGCATGTGATGGATTATAAAAGCCGTCTTCAGGAAATCGTTCAACAGACGAATAATGGTCAATTGCAGTATGAAATCGTTGAAGAGAAAGGTCCTGCTCATGCGAAAAGTTTCGTAACTGTCGTGCGACTTGGCGATGAACAACTTGGAACTGGTCTCGGTAAATCAAAAAAAGAGGCCGAGCAAGAAGCAGCCCGCCATGCAATTCAAGATTTAAAGAGTCGGCAGGCTGAAGGAGAGAATTAATCGTGTTTTTGAAAAGACTTGAAATTATGGGATTCAAATCATTCGCTGAACGGATTGCGATTGATTTTGTCCCTGGTGTTACAGCTGTAGTTGGTCCAAATGGAAGTGGAAAAAGTAATATTACAGATGCTATTCGTTGGGTTCTTGGCGAACAATCGGCGAAATCGCTCCGTGGTTCTAAAATGGAAGATGTCATCTTTGCGGGGAGTGATTCACGTAAATCACTTAATTTTGCAGAGGTGACGCTTATTCTTGATAATAGTAAAGGTCTTTTTCCACTCGACTATACGGAAGTAAGTGTCAGCAGGCGCGTTTTCCGATCAGGGGAGAGCGCTTATCTATTAAACGGCCAACAGTGCCGGCTGAAAGATATCAATGATGTGTTCATGGATTCTGGACTTGGGAAAGAAGCATTTTCAATGATTTCTCAAGGGCGCGTAGATGAAATTTTAAATAGCCGCCCTGAAGACAGACGAAGCATTTTTGACGAAGCGGCGGGAGTTCTGAAGTACAGAACGAGGAAAAAGAAAGCGGAGCACAAATTATTTGAGACGGAAGACAATCTTGACCGTGTGCTTGATATTTTAAAAGAGCTTGAATCGAGAATTGAGCCGTTACGGAATAGTGCAGAAGCTGCTAAAAAACATAAAGTGCTTTCGGAAGAGACGCGTGAAGCGGATGTGTCTCTGCTGACCTTTGACGCGGGAAATCTCCGCAATGAAATTTTGAAAAGATCGCAAGAAGCCGAAAAGTTTCAGGAGAAGAAGATTTTACTTGAGGCTGAATCAAGGAAAGCTGAAGAAGCGTCCGAATTTGCGAAGAAAGAACTTGCGAAAATGGACGAACAATTGGATGCGTTACAAAAAAAACTTGTAGTCACAAGTGCAGAGACAGAAAAGTGGGAAGGAAGACGTCTTTTATCACTTGAAAAACGTCGCAATGCTGACCAGTTAATTGAAAGGTCTCGATTTGAACTTGCTAATACCGAAACTGAGTTGGCAACACTTTCAGAAAAACTTGGTGCGGCCCGTGAAAAGCAGCAACAGTCAGAAATAGAATACGAAAAAACAAAAGTTGAGATGGATGGTATTTCTCACATACTGAAACGCTCTGTCAAAGAGACGGAAAAAGAAATAGATGAATTGAAATCAGCTTATATTGACAGGTTGAACGAGGAAGCGACGATCCGCAACGACTTGAAGCACGCGGAAGAGCGTCTTCAAGGGGAGCAGTCTTCATCCGAAAAAATTATACTTCAGACATCTATTTTGCAGGAACGCTATGAAAAACTTACACAGGAAAAATCTGTGAAAGCGAATTCGTTGACTGTCTTGAAACGGAAATTGAAGGAATCGGATTCGGCCTATCGTGAATTGTCAAAGGCGTTGCGTAAGACTGAAGATGAACTCGCTTCACAGCAGGAACTCATGCAAAAGGCACTTAACAAGCAACATGAAATGCATGGTAGAGTTCGTGCACTTGAAAGTATGGAAGCGGATTTCTCAGGTTTCTATTCAGGTGTAAAAGAGATTCTTGTTGCGAAAAAGTCAGGAAAACTAGCCGGAATTGACGGTGCAGTCGCAGAACTTATTTCCGTTGAAAAAGAGTATATAAAAGCGGTGGAAACAGCGCTTGGCGGTGCGATGCAACATATTGTGACGGCAACTGAACCGGAAGCGAGAAAAGCAATCGGCTACTTAAAAGCGAAGAACGCTGGAAGGGCAACATTCCTGCCGAGAGATGTGATGAAATCCCGGAAAATTCAACCAGCAGCATTGCGCTCGGTTGAACTGCATCCCGAATACATCGGAACTGCCGATCGTCTTGTACAGACTGATGCTACATATGCACTTATCACTGAAAACTTACTTGGTAATACGATTGTCGCAAAAACGCTCGTAGGGGCATCCGCCATTGCGGGGATACTCGGCTATCGTTTCCGTGTCGTGACGCTTGACGGGGATGTTGTGAATGCTGGTGGTTCACTTACAGGTGGTGGAGTCAAAGGACAGGCATCCGTCTTCACAAGAAAAGCTGAACTCGAAACGTTACAGCTGCAACTAACTCGTATGGCTGATTCAATTGAGTCCGCTACTAAGAAAATAGGCGACACGAAAATGGGCGTTGCCAAGCAGATATACGAAGTAGATCAGTTACGTAAACTAACGGACAGTCTGCAAATTGAAATTGCAGCAGCGGAATCTGGCATTCGTGAAACTGACATCGCCATTAAGTCGGTGGAATCAGAGATAGCATCGACTGAGATGGGAAGACGCGGTGTCGAGAATACTGGATCGGAATTGTTAGAAAAGAAAGCAGCATTACATCAAAATCATAAACGCGTGAAAAGTGAGCTAGAAGCAATTCAATCCAAAGTGGAGTCGCTTGAACGTCTAGCTACTAATAGGAGGAACGAAGAGGCTACATTAACAAGTCGATACAATGAGCTTCGAGAGTGCATAGCTGTTTTGCGTGAACAGAAAGCACATCTGCAAGTGACAATCGACGAAATGGAAGATGCTTCTGCTCAAGCCAAGGTTAAATTGACTGCCTTGCGTGATGAAATGCAGTATTTCACTGGTAATGAAAATGGTGGAGAGTTGAGCGCGGAACAAATCGCAATGGAGATTGAAAGGGCATCTGCTGACAAGAAATTAATCGAGAAATCGATTATGACAGACAGGGAAATCCGCACAAAGCTTGCAAATTTACTTGAAGAGAAAAGTGCAACGCTTCAAAAACTTCGAGCTAGTACGGGAGAAACAATCTCTGCATTGAATGCGGTCTCTATCGTGCTATCACGTCTCGAAGTGAAATATGAAGCGGTCACGCAGCAGCTTCTAACTGAATATGGATTGTTTGCGGATGGAATTATTGCGGACGATTTTGATGAAGTGAAGACCAGAGAAAAAGTTGAATCTTTAAAACGTCAACTGGCAGTTTTGGGACCCGTTAATCCCGGAGCTATTGTGGAGTTTGAAGAAGTATCTGAACGTCATCTCTTTTTGGATGAACAGCGTAATGATTTATTAAAAGCGAAAACGACACTTCACGAAGCGATGAGTGAGATGGACGCTGAAATGACAACGCGTTTTTTGACGACATTCAATGCTGTCCAGAACCGCTTCCGACATGTGTTTAAGGAAATGTTTGGGGGCGGTGAGGCGGATTTGATACTTACGCAACCTGACAATTTACTTGAAACTGGTGTGGAAATTGTCGCACGTCCGCCAGGGAAAAAGCTGCAAAGTTTAA
Source organism: Sporosarcina sp. FSL K6-1540 (assembly GCF_038620285.1). NCBI lineage: Bacteria > Bacillati > Bacillota > Bacilli > Caryophanales > Caryophanaceae > Sporosarcina > Sporosarcina sp. FSL K6-1540. The sequence continues at coordinate 220,095 of NZ_CP152018.1, read as the reverse complement.
GCCTTTTATCAGGTGGAGAACGTGCGTTAACTGCGATTTCGTTGTTATTTTCAATCATCGAAGTACGACCAGTACCTTTTTGTATTCTTGATGAAGTCGAAGCCGCGCTCGACGAAGCGAATGTCATACGCTACAGTAAATACCTGAAGAAGTTTTCGGAGAAGACACAATTCATCGTTATTACACATCGGAAGGGTACGATGGAAGGTGCGGATGTGCTCTATGGAATCACGATGCAGGAATCAGGCGTGTCCAGGGTTATTTCGGTTAAAATTTCCGAGGTGCCGGAAGAAGCAATCATGTAAAGGAGTGACTATAATTGTCTTTTTTTAAGAAACTCAAGGAAAAAATCACGGGTACAAACGAAGCAGTAACAGAGAAATTTAAAGATGGTTTATCAAAAACGCGAGATCAGTTCACATCCAAAGTGAATGATCTTGTTGCGCGTTTCAGAGTAATTGACGAAGAATTCTTTGAGGAATTGGAAGAGCTACTGTTACAGGCCGATGTCGGTTTTGAAACAGTCATGGAGCTCATCGATTTACTTAAAGTTGAAGTACAGCGAAAAAATATTAAAGATACAGCGGGCATTCAATCAGTTATTTCTGAAAAACTGGTTGAAATCTACCAAGCTGGCGAAGAACTCGACAACGAACTGCATATTCAAGAAGACGGTCTAACTGTTATCTTAATGGTAGGCGTTAATGGGGTTGGAAAAACGACGACAATTGGGAAGTTGGCAGCGCGACTTATGGCAGAAGGCAAGACGGTTATGCTTGCGGCCGGCGACACATTCCGTGCTGGTGCTATCGATCAACTTGTCGTCTGGGGTGAACGTGCTGGAGTAGAAGTAATCCGTCAATCGGAAGGGTCTGACCCTGCTGCAGTCATGTACGACGCAATCCGTGCTGCAAAAAACCGCAAAGTGGACGTTCTTATTTGTGATACCGCGGGAAGGCTTCAAAATAAAGTGAATCTGATGAATGAACTTCAAAAAGTGCACCGGGTTATCAGTAAAGAAGTAGAAGGCGCACCGCATGAAGTGCTCTTAGCGCTCGATGCAACAACGGGGCAAAACGCATTGATCCAAGCGGAGACATTCAAAGAAGCGACGAATGTTACAGGTATCGTCTTGACGAAGCTTGATGGCACAGCAAAAGGCGGCATCGTACTTGCTATTAGGAAAAAGTTAAATATCCCAGTTAAATTCGTTGGACTCGGTGAAGGTGTGGATGATCTACAACCGTTTGATCCAGAAAAGTATGTCTACGGCCTATTTGCGGATGGACTTGAACAAGAAGATAATGTCTAGGCGTTTGCGCTTTTCGACACAGACAAGTAAAATGGCTTGACAGTACGAGGTTGTCATACTATGATGACTTAGGAAGAACATAGCGGGGAGGCAAAGCGTATGACGCTTGCAAAAACGACACGCATTAACTTCCTCTTTGATTTTTATCAGTCACTTTTGACTGATAAACAAAGACTTTATATGCAACTTTACTATTTAGAAGATCTTTCACTCGGTGAGATTGCTGGTGAATACGGCGTATCGCGTCAGGCTGTCTATGACAATGTTCGCCGGACGGAAGCGATGCTCGAAGATTATGAAATGAAGTTGAATTTATTTTCAGAATTCCAGAAGCGAGCAGAAATTGTAGATTATCTTGAGCAGCTCATAACCGATACAGATAAAAAATCGGAAACAATCAAAGAATTGTTAAGTGCGTTAAGAAATCATGAGTAGGAGGCTCTGTGCATGGCATTTGAAGGATTAGCCCAGCGCCTGCAAGGGACGCTACAGAAAATTAGGGGCAAAGGTAAGATTGACGAAGCTGATGTCAAGGAAATGATGCGTGAAGTACGTTTTGCGCTTATTGAAGCCGATGTTAACTTGAAAGTTGTCAAAGAGTTTGTCAAAACAGTAAGTGAACGTGCAGTCGGACATGACGTCATGAAGAGTCTAACTCCCGGTCAACAGGTTGTTAAAATTGTTAAAGATGAACTAACGAATCTGATGGGCGGCGAGCAGAACCCAATCCAGTTTTCACGAAAATCACCTACTGTCATTATGATGGTCGGTCTGCAAGGTGCGGGTAAAACGACAACCACGGGGAAACTGGCAAGCGTACTTCGCAAACGGCACAATAAAAAGCCGCTACTTGTCGCGGCAGACGTTTACAGACCCGCTGCGATTCAGCAGTTGGAAACACTCGGTAAGCAATTGACAATGCCTGTGTTCGCACTGGGAACTGACATTTCACCTGTTGAAATTGTACGCCAGGCGCTTGCAGAGGCGGAGAAAGAACATCATGATGTCGTTATCATTGATACAGCTGGAAGGCTACATGTTGACGAAGTACTGATGCAGGAACTGAAGGATATTCGGGACCTTAGTACACCGGACGAAGTATTCCTTGTCGTTGATGCAATGACTGGGCAGGATGCTGTAAATGTCGCTAAAAGTTTCGATGATACTGTCGGAATAACAGGCGTTATCCTGACTAAACTTGACGGGGATACTCGAGGCGGAGCGGCGCTTTCTATCCGAGCTGTTACAGACAAACCGATTAAGTTTGTCGGGATGGGTGAGAAGATGGATGCACTGGAACCGTTTCATCCGGAACGTATGGCATCCCGAATTCTTGGTATGGGCGATGTCATGTCTCTTATTGAAAAAGCACAGGAGAATGTCGATGAAGAGAAGTCGAAGGAACTTGAAGAGAAGTTCCGGACGCAATCATTTACGCTCGATGACTTCCTTGATCAGCTTCAGCAAGTCAAGAAGATGGGGCCACTCGACGAAATTTTGAAAATGATGCCCGGTGCCAATAAAATCAAAGGTCTCGAAAATGCTAAAGTTGACGAAGGCCAAATGGGACGCGTTGAAGCGGTAATCCAATCGATGACTACGGCGGAGCGCAATACACCTGAGATCATCAATGCAAATCGTCGCAAGCGAATTGCAAAAGGGTCAGGAACAACCATTCAAGATGTCAATCGGCTATTAAAGCAATTCGAAGACATGAAAAAAATGGTTAAACAAATGACCGGCATGCAACAAAAAGGTAAAAAGAAGATGAAAATGCCTGGATTGGATTCGTTTTTTAAATAAAATCCTGGATTTTCGAAAGAAATTCAAGGTGTTAAGAAAAAACACTTTACAAACAACAGAAAGCTTGATAATATACTATCTTGTGTGAAACTATTCGGAGGTGCAAGTAAAAATGTCAGTAAAAATTCGTCTTAAACGTATGGGAGCAAAGAAAACTCCTTTCTATCGTATTGTAGTAGCAGATTCACGTTCACCACGTGATGGTCGTCAAATCGAAACGGTTGGTACTTACAACCCGCTTACAAAACCAGCTGAAGTAAAAATCAATGAAGAGCTAGCTCTTAAATGGCTTCAAGAGGGTGCGAAACCATCTGATACTGTCCGTAACCTGTTTTCCGACAAAGGCATCATGGAAAAATACCATAACGCTAAACTCGGTAAGTAATCAGGAGGGGTGTACATGAAGCAGCTGATTGAGACAATCGTTAAACCGTTAGTCGATTATCCAGAGGATGTTCGGATTGCAATGGATGAACATGATAATCGTGTCATCTATAAATTATCCGTAAATCCCGAAGATATGGGAAAAGTTATCGGAAAGCAGGGACGTGTTGCGAAAGCGATACGCACCATTGTTTATTCAGCAGCAGGCAGTCACCACGGCAAGAAGGTTTATATCGATATTATAGATTGATACAGAAAAGGAGGGAGCCTATGTTCCTTCCTTTTTTGTCTATTTAAGTTGAACACATGAATGCTTATATTAACTGAGCGTAGGCGCCTCAATGGGGTAGCCGTAGCCATTAGCCTGGTAGCGAAGCTGCTTGGCTTATGGCGGGAGGCATCCCCGAGCGCCGTAGCGGATTCAATGGAATTCTTTATTTCGGCATATATAAGTTATTATTATTTAAAATAAAGGAAGGTGTGATTTTTATGCAATGGTTTAACGTTGGTACAATTGTTAATACGCACGGTATCCGTGGAGAAGTCCGCGTTATCTCGCGTACTCATTTCCCGGAAGAACGCTATACGGTCGGAAACAAGCTTGCCTTGTTCATGCCGGACAGCAAGACACCTATTTACTTAACTGTAGCAAGTCATCGTCAGCACAAGACCTTTGACTTGTTAACATTTGAAAATCATCCAAATCTTAACGATGTTGAAAAGTATCGCAACGGTATTTTCATGATACCGGAAAACCAACTTGGCGATTTGGACGAAAACGAATTCTACTACCACGAAATCGTTGGTTGTACAGTGTTCACGACTGAAGGTATCGAACTAGGTGAAGTGACTGAAATTCTTGAAACCGGTGCGAATGATGTGTGGACGGTAACGCCTGAAAAAGGTAAGCCTCACTACATTCCTTATATCGAAGACATCGTTAAAGAAGTCGATATAGCTGGTAAGAAAATCATCATTGATCCGATGGAAGGACTTCTTTCATGATGAAAATCGATGTCCTTTCACTGTTTCCGGAAATGTTCGGAGGTGTTCTTCATTCCTCGATCATGAAAAAGGCGCAGGCGAACGGTGCAGTCACATTTGGTGTCACCGATTTTCGTGATTATTCTACAAGCAAGCATCGTAAAGTTGACGATTATCCTTATGGCGGAGGCGCGGGTATGGTCCTTAAACCTGAACCGCTCTTTGCAGCAGTCGAAGCTATATCTGAAGGGCTTGAAAAACCACCGCGTGTCATTCTGATGTGTCCTCAGGGAGAAACATTTACACAGAAGAAAGCGGAAGAGCTTTCTTCTGAAGAACATGTCGTGTTCATATGCGGCCATTATGAGGGCTATGACGAGCGTATACGCCAGTATCTTGTCACGGACGAGTTATCCATTGGCGACTTCGTCCTAACGGGTGGAGAGATCGCTGCAATGGCTGTGATTGACAGTGTGGTCCGGCTGTTGCCGAATGTCCTTGGCAATGCTGATTCACCTGTGCTCGATTCATTTTCGACAGGATTGCTTGAACATCCGCAATACACACGCCCATCTAATTTTAATGGGATGGAAGTACCGGATGTATTGTTATCCGGCAATCATGCAGAAATCGATAAATGGCGTGAACAGCAGTCATTGCTCCGGACGTTCGAACGCAGAAAAGATTTGCTGAAAGATGCACCGCTTACTGAGCATCAACGCAAGTTCCTTCATCAATTAAAGCGAGAAAACAAATAAGTAGATGACCTTGCAACGACTTGTGATTTGTGGTACTATCTACTATGTGCTTCTATGTAAGTACATACTGACAGATGTTCCGCTGCAAAGGCAAGAAGTGTAAGAGCACCTGAGGATAGGGAGAGATTAACTATGCAACAAATTATTGCAGCAATCACAAAAGATCAGCTTCGTTCTGATCATCCAGCTTTCCGTGCAGGAGATACAGTTCGTTTGCACGTGAAAATCGTAGAGGGAACGCGCGAGCGTATTCAGCTATTTGAAGGAATTGTTATATCACGTCGTGGAGGCGGAATCAGTGAATCATTCACGGTTCGTAAAATCTCCAACGGTGTAGGTGTTGAGCGTACATTCCCTGTACACACACCAAAAATCACACTACTTGAAGTAATTCGTCGTGGTAAAGTACGTCGTGCGAAATTGTACTACCTTCGCAGTCTGCGCGGAAAAGCTGCACGTATCAAAGAACTTCGATAAAAAATGCAGGAGGCCCACAAACGGCCTCCTTTCTTTTTGCCTCAAAAATAAATAGACTGTACAATAAGAACAGTAGTAAGCAGGAGGCCTTGCCAATGAATGATGAAAAGAAGAAGAAAAACGAAACATGGGAATGGGTCAAGGCGCTTTTAATCGCATTCGGCCTTGCAGCAATCATCCGAGTTTTCCTCTTTACACCGATCGTTGTCGATGGTGTTTCGATGATGCCAACACTTGAGAATGGCGATCGAATGATTGTTAATAAAATTGGTTATACAATTGGAGAACCAAAACGGTTTGATGTCGTTGTGTTTCATGCACCTGAAGAGAAAGATTACATAAAAAGGGTAATTGGACTTCCTGGCGACGAAGTAGAATACCGGGATGACGTTTTATACGTCAATGGAAAACCGTTCGAAGAGCCTTATCTCGATCAATACAAATCGGAAGTGGCAGACAGTCCGCTGACTGAAGATTTCACACTTGAAGAGAAAATCCAAAGCACGACAGTCCCGGCAGATCATGTGTTTGTCATGGGGGATAACAGAAGAAAGAGTAAAGACTCCAGGCATATTGGAGCTGTTGCCATCGATGAAATCATTGGTAGTACAAAAGTCGTTTTCTGGCCGATTAAAGATTTTGGAATTATTAACTGACGGGAGGAACTAACAACATGACAATTCAATGGTTTCCCGGACATATGGCGAAAGCTCGCCGAGAAGTAACCGAAAAACTGAAGCTTGTTGACATCGTTTTTGAATTAATCGATGCTAGGCTTCCGCTATCTTCTAGAAATCCGATGATTGACGAAGTCATTCATCAAAAACCAAGACTTCTTATACTGAACAAGATGGACCTTGCGGATGAAACGGAAACAGCGCGCTGGATCCGTTATTTTGAAGCGCAAGGAATGCGTGCAGTTGCCATCAATTCATTTGAAGGTAGAGGGCTTCAGACTGTTATAAAAGCTGCGAAAGAGATTTTGGAGCCGAAGTTGGAAAGAATGCGTTCAAGAGGCATTCGTCCGGGCGCCATGCGTGCGATGATAGTGGGGATTCCAAACGTTGGGAAATCGACACTTATTAACAGACTTGCCAAGAAAAATATTGCGAAAACAGGTAATACGCCTGGCGTTACAAAAGCTCAACAGTGGATTAAATATGAAAAAGAGCTTGAACTTTTAGATACGCCAGGTATTCTGTGGCCTAAATTCGAGGATAAAGAAGTTGGCTTTAAGCTTGCACTGACAGGCGCTATTAAGGATAAAATTGTAAATATGGAAGACTTGGCAGTGTATGGCCTTCGTTTCCTCGAGGCGAATTATCCAGCTCGGCTGACAGACAGATATGGATTAACAACCGTCGGCGACGAAATCCTTCCGATTTTTGAAAAGATTGGTTCACTTCGTAAAGTGTATGCTGTCGGTGGAGAAGTCGATTATGACAAAGTGGCAGAGTTGGTTGTCCGTGATATTCGTAATGAATACCTTGGTAAACTGACATTTGACTTCACATCACAACAATCACAAAATGACTAGGCCGATGCCGGCACGGAATTAATTCCGCGGCAATCGGCCTTTTCTTTTATGGGAGTCGAAAAGTGACAAAGATAGCCGATATACTAATAAAGAGATGGATCGATAAGTCGACTGTTACTGGAGAGTGATCAGATTGAAAACGATAAAGGAAATTACGGAACGGCTGACACATGTTAAAGAACCGGAGTCTTGGATGGAAGTGCTGGAGCAGGATTCAAGAACAGGCGTGCAAAATGCACTTAGTCGCTGGAAGCGCCAGTATGAAAAGCGGAAAGCCATAGAACATAATCATATGCTGAAAGAAGCGTTTGATAGGTCGTATGCGCCGTTTGAAGGTGCGTTGATCGCTGGGGTGGATGAGGCGGGGAGAGGACCGTTAGCGGGTCCTGTGGTCACCGCAGCGGTTATTCTGCCACGCGAAACACCGGAACTTATTGGACTGGATGATTCAAAGGCTATATCAAAGGCAGAACGAGAACGGCTTGCGGAACAGATAAAAAGCGTCGCTATCGCTTATTCAGCGCATATCCAATCAGCCCATATGATTGATGATATGAATATTTACGCCGCAACAAGGGATTCGATGGAACAGGCGGTAGAGGGACTTACTGTCAATCCTGATTTCGTAATCGTGGATGCCATGAAACTCGCTGTAAACTGTCCTACAGAATCAGTCATTAAAGGTGATGCGTTGAGTTTAGCTGTGGCGGCTGCATCGATTATTGCAAAAACAACGAGAGATGCCATTATGGATAATTTACATAACGACTTTCCTATGTATAATTTCAAGAAAAACGCGGGATATGGGACTGGGGAACATGTTCTAGCGCTTCAAAAACATGGACCGTGTGAACATCACCGTACAACTTTCGAACCTGTTAAATCAATGTTGGACGGAGGGAGGAAGAACCGATGAATTTTCCTGCTGCGGCAGTATCGGCAAGTCAGGCGGCGGGCGCAGTCCCAAATAGGCCGCTTGTCTTGAATGAAGGTCAAATGGTCCATGGGCAGATTAAGCAGCTTTATCCCGGCCAAATGGCTGAAGTCCAAATTGGTGGACAAAAGGTATTCGCTAAATTGGAAATTCCGATGAGAGCGGGTGACTCCTACTACTTTCAAGTAAATGCAGTTAAGCCAGAATTGCAGCTGAAGATCATTTCAGGCCCCCTTCAAGCTACAGAAGGGCAGGCGCGCCAACTCGGCGGATTAATGGATGCAATGCAATTGCCAAAGACGCCAGAAATGCAAGCATTGTTGGCGTTCGTCATGAAGAATAAAATTCCGATGACGCGGGATAGTTTGCTGGAGGCGGAAACGTTATTAAAAGGCGTACCGACAGCCGCGCGCAATGAAGCACTCGCGTCACTTCAGAAGATGATTGAGCTGAAATTGCCGCTTACTGAGAATATCTTTCGGTCACTTTTAGGAGTCGAAACAAAAGAAGGGTTGCATAGTGTTTTGACTTCGTTGCGAAATGCGTTGGCCCTGGATAACACGGTTACGTCGCAGGTCAAAGATGCGATTTTATCTGCGCTAGAGAAGATGGCCAAGCCGTTTGCCCAGGCGACAGGAGGAGCGCTACTAGGTCAATCTATCCTCACGTTATTGGATCGTTCCGCGCCTGGAGAAGACCGTTTTGCTACCCTGCAAATGTTGAAAAGTGCAGGTGTTTTACCGGAACGGACATCTCTTGCAAACTTGCCGCAAGTGCTCGCTTCATTGATTTCAGGAGAAGGCGTTGCACGACCAAGTAATGCCTTAACTGCATCGCAATCAGTCCTGGCAGGACCGCAGGACGTTCCCGTCACAACTATGAATAGACAGGCTGCCATTCAGCCTCAAGCGCCTTTAGCGTCAACACCGATTGTGCAGCAGGTGCTGACAATGCTCAAGCAGATTGGAGAAGCTCCGCCAGCTCAACAGAAAGTCCCGTTGGAAAACTTGAAAACGTTAATTTCATCCGATCCGGGGACAAATGCACAGCAGAAAACGGTGCTCACGGCAATGATTGATCGTGCAGTAAATGCACAACCAATTGCACAATCGCCAACGAAGTTTGTTCAGGAATTCAGTCAGGCATATACGCGGATAACGGCAGAAAATGCAGCCGTAACCCCTTTCCAAACTAGTACCTTAGCGGAGGGGCATAAAGAACAATTACTCACCCTACTCGGTCAGCAAGGGACTGAGAAGTTAGCGGTACTACTGCAAAGGGCGGAACGATCTGATAACCCAGCTATCCAGAAAACGGTGCAGGCAGCAGAAGTCGCCGTTGCTTCGATGATTGATGGAAAAGCGTTGAAAGATGCGCTACAAACGGTCATACGTTCATTCGGGCTCAATTATGAGGCGGGGTTACTCGGAAAAGAACCTGATTTCGGACGTCTTGCGGAAATGTTGAAACCGCAGCTACTGGCTCTGATGCATGATCCATCTGTCTCGGTGGCTCTCCGTGATGCTGCAGAAACAGTCGTCACGAGGATGAATGGGCAGTTACTCCAGTCGGGGGAAAACGGTGTGCAACATCAACTGATTATGCAAGTTCCACTTGAGTTTTTTGGCAAGCGTATCGATGCGACATTGCAGTGGAATGGACAAATGCAAAAAGATGGAAAAATAGATGCTGACTATGCACGAATTCTTTTTTATCTCGAACTCGACTCTATTAACAAGACGATTATCGATATGCAAGTCCAGAATAGGGTCGTAATGGTGACCGTCTTTAATGCAGACGAGACGCTTAAGTCGATTGGAGGAGGGCCTCTTCAGGAGAGATTGAAAGAGGGACTCGATTCGACGGGCTATAAATTGTCAGGGGTATTCTTTAAGAATTTTATCGAGGAAGAAAAAAACACGCAGAAACAGAAGAAAACAATGAAAATTGGTGGGCAAGGAGTTGACTTCCGCATATGACAGAAGAACGTCATACTCGAAAAGAGGCGGTCGCCCTTTCGTATGAACCGTTTTCGGCAGGTGCTCCAAAAGTAGTCGCGAAAGGGAAAGGGAAAATCGCCGAAAATATATTGGAAAAAGCAAAGGCGAATAATATTCCCATTCAGGAAGATCCAAGCCTCGTTGAAATTTTAGGGCAACTAAACGTTAACGAATCAATTCCAGAGGAATTGTACAAAGCGGTATCCGAAGTATTTGCCTACATTTATCAGATTGACCGCGAACATGGAGCAAAACGAAAAATGAAAGTTTGAAATAGATTCGACAAATTTCTACATTTGGAATTCAATTGTGGACATTGTTTGACATGTTTACTACAATGGATAAGGCAGTAAATTAAATAGCTTAGAAGTACGAATGGAGGATGTAAGATGAATATCCATGAATATCAAGGCAAACAGCTACTAAGAGAATATGGTGTAGCAGTTTCTAACGGTCTTGTTGCTTTCTCTCCTGAGGAAGCAGTAAAAGCTGCAAAGGAACTAGGTACAGACATTATCGTAGTTAAAGCACAAATCCACGCGGGTGGACGTGGGAAAGCGGGCGGCGTTAAGATTGCAAAAAATCTTGATGAAGTTCGTGCTTATGCTAAAGAATTGATTGGTAAGACACTTGTGACTCACCAAACAGGCCCAGAAGGTAAAGAGATCAAACGTCTTCTTATCGAAGAAGGTTCTGATATCAAAAAAGAATACTATCTTGGACTTGTCCTTGACAGTGCAACAGACCGTGTAACACTTATGGGTTCTGAAGAAGGCGGAATGGACATCGAGGAAGTTGCGGAAGCAACACCTGAAAAGATTTTCAAAGAAGTCATCGACCCAGTTGCTGGTTTGACTGGATTCCAAGCACGCCGCATGGCATATAACATGAACATCCCTACGCACCTTGTAAACAAAGCAGCGAAATTCATGCTTGGACTTTACCAAGTGTTCGTAGAAAAAGACGCATCTATTGTTGAAATCAACCCACTAGTTGTAACAGCTGGTGACGATGTACTCGCTCTTGACGCGAAATTCAACTTTGATGACAGTGCACTATACCGTCATAAAGATATCCAAGCACTTCGCGACTATGATGAAGAAGATCCAAAAGAAATCGAAGCTTCAAAATTTGACCTAAGCTATATTTCTCTTGACGGAAACGTTGGTTGTATGGTAAACGGTGCAGGTCTGGCAATGGCTACAATGGATACGATTAACTACTTCGGTGGTTCACCTGCTAACTTCCTTGACGTTGGTGGTAGTGCAACGGCTGAAAAAGTTACAGAAGCGTTCAAAATCATCCTTTCTGATCCAAATGTCAAAGGGATTTTCGTCAACATTTTCGGTGGTATTATGAAGTGTGACGTTATTGCTGAAGGTGTTATTGCAGCATCTAAAGAAGTAGGTCTACAAGTACCACTTGTTGTTCGTTTAGAAGGTACAAACGTCGACTTAGGTAAAGCACTTTTGAATGAATCAGGTTTGAACATCATCGCTGCTGATACGATGGCAGACGGTGCTAAAAAGATTGTAGAACTAGTAGGTTAAGAAAGGCAGGGACAAACGATGAGTATTTTTATTAACAAAGATACAAAAGTTATCGTACAAGGAATTACAGGTGCTACAGCACTTTTCCATACAGAACAAATGCTAGAGTACGGAACGAAAATTGTTGGCGGAGTTACACCTGGTAAAGGTGGAACTGAAGCGGCGGGTGTTCCTGTTTTCAACACAGTTGAAGAAGCTGTAAAAGCAACAGGCGCAAACGTATCAGTTATTTATGTTCCAGCTCCATTTGCTGCAGATGCAATCCTTGAAGCAGTAGAAGCAGAACTTGACATGACAATCTGTATTACAGAACATATCCCAGTACTTGATATGGTCAAAGTCAAGCGTTACATGGAAGGCAAGAAAACACGTCTTGTCGGTCCAAACTGTCCGGGTGTTATCACGGCAGACGAATGTAAAATCGGCATCATGCCTGGCTACATTAATACAAAAGGCCATGTAGGCGTTGTTTCACGTTCAGGTACACTGACGTATGAAGCAGTTCTTCAATTGACGAACGCTGGAATCGGACAGTCAACTTCTGTTGGTATCGGCGGAGACCCAGTTAATGGAACAAACTTCATCGATGTACTAAAAGAATTCAACGAAGATCCTGAGACATATGCAGTAGTTATGATCGGTGAAATCGGTGGAACTGGTGAAGAAGAAGCAGCTGCGTGGATTCAAGCGAACATGACGAAGCCTGTTGTTGGCTTTATCGGTGGTCAAACAGCTCCTGAAGGAAAACGTATGGGCCATGCTGGTGCCATCATTTCCGGCGGTAAAGGAACAGCTGCTGAGAAAATCAAAGCACTTAACGCTGCAGGCGTTGAAGTTGCGGACACGCCATCTGTTATCGGCGAAACATTAATTAAAGTAATTAAAGAAAAAGGTCTATACGAAAAGTGTAAAACACATTAATATGAAAGATGCAGCGTGCTAGTTTATGCGCTGCATCTTTTTTTTACTTAAAAAGGAGGGATTCGATGGTACTGTCAGATGCCGAAAGGCGATTACTAGCGCTCCACTATGTATTTCCGGTGCCTTTGAACAGATTAAACAGACTTTACGAGATAGACCCCAATCTTGAAAAGTTATATGTTTACAAGGCGGTTGAACTTGCTCATATCCTAAACATCTCTGTGTCAAAAGCGAGTCAATTGAAAGACAGTCTAGACCGTAACGCAGACACCCCCTACGAAGCGTTATATGAGCGGAATGCAATCACCCCAATCCCGTTCACCAATCCCTTATATCCTGACCAGTTACACGTACTTATTGATCCTCCGGCAGTTCTCTATGCAAAAGGGGACCACACATTACTCGCGAAACAATTTAAAGTGGCTATTATTGGAGCCCGGAAAGCAACTGTTTATTCACAAGAAGTGATGTCGCTTATTGTACCTCCACTTGTAGAAAATGGAGCTATTATCGTATCGGGATTAGCAACGGGAGCCGACACGATGGCGCATATAGCAGCACTTAAATACGGTGGTAAAACAATTGCAGTACTTGGGCATGGATTTTTCCATCTTTACCCTAAAGAAAATCGTGCACTCGCCGAAAGAATAACACTAAATCATCTTCTAATTACAGAATACCCACCATATGTAAACCCGGAACGTTGGACTTTTCCGATGCGCAATCGTATCATAAGCGGGTTGTCGGATGCGGTCGTTGTCACCGAATCGGCAGATAAAAGTGGAACGATGAGTACGGTCGAACATGCACTTGATCACGGGAAAGATATCTATGCAGTTCCCGGGCCAGTCACATCATTGTTATCAGCTGGTCCAAATAGGTTGATAGATGAAGGTGCAAGACCGGTATGGAACGGGTTCCAAATCGTCGAATCACTCGTTTTCAATGGATGAATAAAACTCTTTTTCATTGAAAAGGTTGCTTTAATCTTAAAACTGGTATACATTTTGCAACAGATATTCTTTTGGGTTAAAGTTCAAAAGGAAGGACAAAAAAGCCGAGGAGTAATTGGAAGCGTAGCCTTCGAGCACCGCAGCGTATGTTGTTTATATGTGAGGAGCGGAAGAGCAAGCTGACAATAACGCAGCCTAAGATCGCCACGTCCTGTGGCAACAGCCGCGTGACCCGCTTCGAGCAGCCCTTCGACAGCTATTAATGAACTTCTGTTAAAGACTCCGCGTCCTGCGGTAACACAGAAGTCAGCATGTCCTGTGCAAGTCCGGACTTTTTGAACTACCTCTTTTGATGAATAAATACAAAACCTCTTTAAGGAGGCATACACTTAATGGCAGACTACCTAGTAATTGTGGAATCGCCCGCAAAGGCAAAAACGATTGAACGCTATCTCGGAAAAAAATATAAAGTGCGTGCATCACTCGGGCATTTACGTGATCTTCCACGAAGTCAGATGGGCGTAGATACCGAAAATGATTTCGAACCGAAATACATTACGATTCGCGGCAAAGGCCCAATTCTTCAAGACTTGAAAAAAGAAGCTAAAAAAGCTAAAAAAATCTTTCTCGCAGCTGACCCCGACAGAGAAGGGGAAGCGATTGCATGGCATTTGGCAAACCAGCTTGGCGTAGATATCGAATCAGATTGTCGAGTTGTTTTCAATGAAATAACAAAAGAAGCAATTAAAGAATCATTTAAGAATCCACGTCCAATCGATATGGATCGTGTCGATGCTCAACAAGCACGCCGCATTTTAGATCGACTTGTAGGCTACAACATCAGCCCTATACTTTGGAAAAAAGTGAAAAAAGGGTTATCCGCTGGCCGGGTTCAATCCGTTGCACTTCGCATGATTATCGACAGAGAAAATGAAATCAATGCATTCGTTCCTGAAGAATACTGGAGCATCTCCGGTCAATTCGAAAAAGACGATACAATATTCGAAGCGGATTTCTTTGGCGATTCGAAGAGAAAAGTAAAACTTACAGACAAACAACAGGTCGATGAAATCTTAAGCCGGTTAAGCGGAGATACATTCGATATTGCGAATGTGGTTAAAAAAGAACGCAAACGAAATCCAGCATTGCCGTTCACCACTTCATCTTTGCAACAGGAAGCGGCACGAAAGCTAAACTTCCGAGCGAAAAAAACAATGATGCTTGCCCAACAGCTTTATGAAGGGATCAACCTTGGTAAAGAAGGTCAAGTTGGTCTAATTACGTACATGAGAACTGATTCGACTCGAATTGCCGATAGCGCAAAAGAGGAAGCAAGATCATTCATCGAAACAATGTATGGGCAAGAATTTGTAGCGACATCAAAGCCGGCAGCTAAAAGCAGTACCGCAAAAACGCAGGACGCACACGAGGCAGTACGCCCGACATCTGTTATGCGACCACCTGCAGCTATGAAAACAGTATTGTCACGGGATCAACTACGGCTTTATAAACTCATATGGGAACGACTCGTCGCCAGTCAAATGGCGCCAGCGGTACTCGATACGGTTGCGGTCGATCTTGTGAATGGTGATGTTCGCTTCAGGGCGAATGGTTCGCAAGTTAAATTCCAAGGGTTCATGAAAGTGTATGTTGAAGGTGATGATGATAAAGAAGAGGAGAAAGACCGTATCCTCCCGCCGCTTGAAGAAGGCGAACAAGTGAAGTTTAGTGAAATCGATCCCAAACAGCACTTTACCCAGCCACCACCGAGGTTTTCGGAAGCGAGATTGGTCAAGACGCTTGAGGAGCAGGGAATAGGTCGTCCATCAACGTACGCACCGACGCTCGACACAATCCAAAAACGAGGCTATGTCGTCCTCGATGCGAAAAGATTCCTTCCGACAGAACTTGGCGGTATTGTTCACCAGGCCGTAGATCAATACTTCCCTAATATTATCGACCTTGAGTTTACAGCTCAAATGGAAAAAGAACTTGATAATGTGGAGCATGGTCTGATTAAATGGAAGAAGGTTATTGATAACTTCTATGGCGATTTTGAGAAGCATGTGCAAATCGCAGATGCAGAGATGGAAAAAATAGAAATCAAAGATGAACCAGCTGGCGAAGACTGTGAGAAATGCGGTTCTCCTATGGTCTATAAATTGGGTCGATACGGCAAGTTCATGGCTTGTTCCGATTTTCCGGATTGCCGCAATACGAAAGCTATTATCAAACCAATCGGTGTGACTTGTCCAACATGTAAAGAAGGACAAGTCGTCGAACGGAAAAGTAAGACAAAACGTATATTTTATGGCTGTGACAGATATCCGGAATGTGAATACGTTTCATGGGATAAGCCAATTACAAGACCATGTCCGAAATGCGAAAGCACGCTAGTTGAAAAGAAACTGAAAAAAGGTGTACAGATTCAATGTACAGAATGTGACTATAAAGAAGATACGCAGTAAAAAAGAAAAGCGGAGGGCGCCGCCTAGATGCGGCAGGCATAAGGCGGTTTGGCGAAGTGGCGTACTTTGCCGCGCAGCCGAAACGACTTATGACCCGAGCATCTGGCGCCCGGAGTCTGGACAATGAGAAAAGCGGAAGCGCCTGGTCAGGGGCGACAGGCATAAGACGGACCGGCGACGCGGCGTACTTTGCCGCATAGCTGGGCTGGCTTATGACCCTAGCCCCTAGGCGCTGGAGTCTGGACAACAAGGAAAAGTGGAAGCGCCTGTTCAGCCCCGAAAAGCGCTGGAAGGCTTGTGATAAAGGCGTACTTTGCCTTTATCAGCAAGACTGAAGCGACTTAAGGGGCTAGGCGCTGGGGCCTAAACAACAAGAACATTAGAGAGAAGGTGACGGGATGACACCCATCGTAAATGTGATAGGTGCAGGCCTCGCTGGGAGTGAGGCTGCATGGCAAATTGCTAGCCGTGGAGTGAACGTACGTTTATATGAAATGCGACCGGTAAAACAGACGCCTGCGCACCATACAGACAAATTTGCTGAGCTCGTGTGCAGTAACTCGTTGCGCGCGAACAATTTGACGAATGCAGTTGGAATTATCAAAGAAGAAATGAGGATGCTCGACTCTCTCATTATTCGAGCAGCTGACGCTTGTGCGGTTCCTGCTGGAGGGGCATTGGCAGTCGACCGCCACGAGTTCGCTGGCCATGTTACCGACACGATTCGAAACCATCCACTTATCGAAATTATAAATGAAGAAGTGACGGAACTACCGGAAGGCATTACGATTATTGCGACGGGTCCGCTGACATCACCTGCACTTGCTGAACAAATTCGTAAACTGACAGGCGAGGAATATTTATATTTCTATGATGCTGCAGCACCAATTATAGAAAAAGACTCCATCGATATGGACAAAGTCTATTTAAAATCTCGTTATGATAAAGGCGAAGCAGCCTATTTAAACTGCCCAATGAATGAGGAAGAATTTGAACGATTCTATAATGCGCTTGTGGCGGCAGAAATTGTACCCCTTAAAGAGTTCGAAAAAGAAATCTACTTCGAAGGATGTATGCCGGTGGAAGTGGTTGCCCAGCGCGGAGCACAGACTTTGTTATTCGGCGCACTTAAACCAGTTGGACTTGAACATCCGGTAACAGGAAAACTTGCAAAAGCAGTCATTCAGCTTCGTCAAGATGATGCTGCTGGTACTCTATTCAACATCGTAGGGTTTCAAACGCATATGAAATGGGGCGCGCAAAAGGAAGTAATCAGGCTTATCCCGGGTCTTGAAAACGTTGAAATCGTCCGCTATGGTGTTATGCATCGTAACACATTTATTAACTCACCACGTGTGCTTGATGCGACTTATCAGTTAAAGGCAAACTCCAATGTATTTTTCGCAGGACAGATGACTGGTGTAGAAGGGTATGTTGAATCGGCAGGTTCGGGCTTGATAGCCGGCATTAACGCCGCCAATCTGGCACTTGGTAAAGAATTAATCCTTTTCCCGCACGAAACAGCACTCGGGAGCATGGCGCGATATGTCACTGAAGCCAATCCGCAGAACTTCCAGCCCATGAATATCAATTTTGGTCTTTTCCCGGAACTTGGTAAACGCGTTAGGACCAAATTGGAACGTGCTGAGAAGCATGCAGAACGTGCACTTAAAGCGATTAGTGAGTTTCAGTTAGTATCACTATCTTGAATAATTTGATATTAAAAGGAGAAGGCTAGGGATGTATTCCAAGCCTTCTCCTTTTAATTGTCTAAATTACGTTGGCCATGAATACCTATATAAACTAAGCGAAGGTGCCTTACAAGGAATTATTCATTTCAATTTATATTGGAAATTATAAAATCTAGTACGATGGATAAGTTGCGAATAAGAGAATTGACGTCTAGATTACAGTGCTTTTGCTCTGTATATGAACAAATTGTGTCAGGAACATGAACAAATTGAAAGAGGTCAGACTTCTTGGCTATTGATAGTTGCCGTAGGATCAACATGTATTGTATAGTGAATCGTGGATGACTTTTGAATTTCTGGATTAGTCGCTTTCTTTCGGCTATTAGTCAACTCGCTTTACTATGACGTTTCGTAAATAATGTGTTATTATTCAAATGACTCGAAATACTTTAATAACTTAAAGGCTTTTTATTCAGGGAGGATGAAGTGTATGACAGTACAACCTTCTATCATCCGTGATGAATACATTTCGTACGTACGCTTAGAAAAGAACTATTCATATCACACAGTATCAGAGTATGAAAAAGATGTTGATGCATTTCTGTCGTTCCTGGAAGTCGAAGGAATTACAGATTTGAACGATGTGACTTACCCTGAAGCAAGACTTTATGCTACTGAACTGTATGACTTGGGTTTATCGAGAGCATCGATTTCTAGAAAAATATCTTCTATCCGTTCCTTTTTTAAATTTTCAAATGACAGGTATGACATTAGTGATAGCGCATTTCGTTCTCTCCATCACCCGAAGAAGGAAGAAAGACTTCCGGCTTTTTTTTATGAAGAGGAAATGGAGTCCTTATTTTCATCCTGTAAGGGGGAAGATAGAAAGTCTTTGCGTGATTATGCACTCCTTGAATTACTCTACGCAACCGGCATGCGGGTCAGCGAGCTGACTGCTGTCAAAACGCATGATATCGATGATCACCTTGGCATTGTTTTGGTAATGGGAAAAGGACGTAAGGAACGATATGTACCATTCGGTAGTTTTGCGCAATCTGCACTGGATGCTTATCGTGAGAAAAGTAGACTGAATTTGATGAAACAGAAAGAGCACGACATGCTGTTCGTCAATTTGCGGGGAGACCCACTGACTGATCGAGGTGTGCGCCATATCTTAAGCATGATGATGGAACGCGCATCACTTCACTCTAAAATCTATCCACATATGATTCGCCACTCTTTTGCCACCCACCTTTTGGCGGGGGGCGCCGACATGAGAACCGTTCAGGAGCTACTTGGACACAGTCACTTATCTTCAACGCAAGTGTATACACATATAACAAAAGAGCATTTAAGGAAAACATATATGAATACGCATCCGCGAGCATAGGAGGATGATCTGATGGAATTCCATGCAACGACAATCTTTGCCATTCGCCATGAAGGGTCTTGTGCCATGTCAGGCGATGGGCAAGTGACGGTAGGAAATGCAGTCGTCATGAAACATACGGCAAAAAAAGTCCGCCGAATTTTTGGTGGTAAAGTACTGGCAGGTTTTGCGGGATCGGTAGCGGACGCTTTTACGCTATTCGAATTGTTCGAAGCCAAACTGACAGAGTACAATGGCAACCTTCAAAGGGCTTCTGTTGAACTTGCGAAAGAATGGCGTGGTGACCGGATTCTACGGAAACTTGAGGCGATGCTCCTTGTAATGGATAACGAGCGTTTGTTACTCGTGTCTGGAACAGGAGAAGTAATTGAACCGGATGATGGTGTTTTGGCAATCGGTTCAGGTGGCCATTACGCACTTGCGGCTGGCCGGGCTTTGAAAAAGTACAGTGGGCATTCGCTCACTGCAGCAGAAATTGCCCAAGCGGCACTAGAGACGGCTGCAGAAATATGCGTTTTCACAAATGATCATATTATTGTGGAGGTACTCGAATGATAAAGAGACAAGAGCTGACACCCAAGGAATTGACTGCACATCTCGATAGATATATTATCGGTCAAGACAAAGCCAAGCGTGCAGTGGCTGTAGCCATTCGTAACAGGTACAGAAGAAGTCTGCTTTCTGATGACGAGAAAAGTGAAATCATACCGAAAAACATACTTATGATTGGCCCGACAGGTGTCGGGAAAACTGAAATCGCGAGAAGAATCGCTAAGCTAGTAAATGCTCCATTCCTTAAAGTGGAAGCGACGAAGTTTACAGAAGTAGGTTATGTAGGCCGTGATGTCGAGTCGATGATAAGAGATTTAACAGAAGCGGGCGTTCGAATTGTTCGGGAAGAGCAGCGTGAAGCTGTGAAAGGGCATGCGGTTATTCTTGCAGAAGAACGACTAATCGAATTACTTGTTCCTGAAAAAAAGAAAATGGGCGGTATGCAAAACCCGTTTGAAATGTTGTTTGGCCAAAAAGCAGAGCAGGAAGAACCTGATTATGCAGAAGTAGCCGAAGTGAAGCGTAAACGCTCTGAGATTGCGACAAGCCTCAAAGCGGGGGAACTTGAAGAACAAATGGTCACTGTAGAAGTTACTGCACAGCAGCCATCTATGTTTGACGCTTTACAAGGGTCGGGTATGGAACAGATGGGTGCGAATATGCAAGACGCATTTTCTTCTCTTATGCCGAAAAAGACAGTCAAGCGCAAAATGAAAGTAAAGGATGCCCGCATCGCACTTGAAGCGGAAGAGGCTGACAAGCTGATTGATCATGATGAAATCTCAAGACGAGCAATCGAGCTTACAGAGCAGTCAGGTATCATCTTCATTGATGAAATGGACAAAATTGCTAGTCGGGGCGGAAGTGGTTCGTCAGCAGATGTTTCACGGGAAGGCGTTCAGCGGGATATATTACCAATCGTTGAAGGCTCGACTGTTTCGACTAAGTACGGTACAGTAAAGACCGATTTCATTTTGTTTATTGCGGCAGGGGCGTTCCATATGTCAAAACCCTCCGATATTATTCCGGAACTGCAAGGACGCTTTCCAATTCGGGTCGAACTTGAAAAGCTGACGAAGAATGACTTTGAACGTATTTTAAAAGAGCCTGATTTTTCTCTTATCCGTCAATATGAAAAATTGCTCAATACGGAAAATGTTGTTTTGGATTTTACTGACGAAGCAATTAGCCGACTTGCTGAAATTGCATTTGAAGTGAATGATGATACGGAGAATATCGGTGCAAGGCGTCTACATACTATCTTGGAGAAATTACTCGAAGAACTATCGTATGAAGCGGCTGATATCGGACCGGCAACGATTAAAATAACACCCGCGTATGTCGATGAAAAGCTGAAAGATATCGCGAAAAATAAAGATTTATCACATTTTATACTTTAATTGAAACGTTTTAGTTTATTTAATGATTAAAAACCTTTAGAATATTCACTAAACGCTAAGCAACTATTATGAGGAGGAAAAAAACAAATGAATTTATTATCAAAAACACGTGAAATTAACGCAATGCTACAAGAATCGGCAGGAAAACCTGTAAACTTTAAGGAAATGGCTGAGAAGCTTAGTTCTGTTATCGACTGTAATGCATTTATCGTAAGCAGAAAAGGGAAATTACTTGGTTTAGAAATACACCACCAAATCGAAAACGAACGCATGAAGCAAATGTTCGTTGATCGTAAATTCCCTGAGGAATATACAAATCGTTTGTTTGAAGTAAGAGAAACATCTTCAAATCTGGATGTATACAGTTCACACACAGTCTTTCCAGTTGAAAATCGTGAACTCTTCAAAGATGGCTTAACAACAATTGTTCCAATCGTTGGTGGCGGTGAACGTCTTGGTACACTAATCTTGGCTAGACTTAAAGAAGATTTCCAGGATGATGATTTGATCCTTGCGGAATACGGTGCGACTGTTGTCGGGATGGAAATTTTACGTGAGAAATCAGAGAAAATTGAAATCGAAGCACGTAGTAAAGCAGTTGTTCAAATGGCTATCAATTCCCTTTCTTATAGTGAACACGAAGCGATTGAGCACATTTTCCATGAGCTTGATGGTAATGAAGGTCTACTAGTCGCATCTAAAATTGCAGACCGTGTAGGTATTACACGTTCTGTAATCGTAAATGCACTTCGTAAACTAGAAAGTGCTGGCGTTATCGAATCTCGTTCCCTAGGAATGAAAGGGACATATATCAAGGTCCTTAATAATAAATTCCTTGAAGAACTTGAAAAACAAAAATCATAAGTATGTATTAGGTATAAAGGCACTTCTTCCGGATTTGGGGAGAAGTGCTTTTTTGTTCTTAATATAAATCAAAATAAAAAGAATAAACTGACACTTGGAGGGTATGTATAAGAGTAATGGATAAATGAAGGCTTTGGAACTAAGTATTCTATTTATATAATTAATCTACTATAAAAAAGGTTGTTTTGAACTAATAGATATTACCCTTCTAATATAGACAAGAATCAACAAAATCCGCTACAATAGAAGTATGTGTTAAGAGTAATAGATTAGTACTGGGGAATGAATACTATTTGATTCACCAATAGAGGGAACAAGAGGTGGTAACAATGAATTTGTTTGGATCGACGATAACGCAATTGGAGCGCGGATTGGATTATTCTGCAACAAAAGGGAAAGCGATTTCGCAAAATATAGCAAATGTCGACACGCCGAATTATAAAGCGAAAAATGTCAGTTTTAAAGATGTTTTTGCAAACGTTCAAGCGAATTCGTTGGAAGCTTATAAAACAGACGAGCGGCATATCAATTTCAAGCCTAATACGGCGCATTCAGGTGTTTTTAATTACTCAAATCTTCGTTATCGACAAGATGGAAATGGCGTAGATATGGATAAGGAACAGGCTGATCTTGCGGCTAACCAAATTTACTATAACGCAGTTGTCGACCGTATTAACGGAAAGTTCAATACGTTACAAAATGTAATTAAAGGAGGGCGTTGACGTTGACGATATTCCATAGCTTGAATACGTCTGCATCTGCATTGACAGCGCAACGCATGCGGATGGATGTCATTTCGTCCAATATGGCGAACATCGATACAACGCGGGGGGAAATGGTAGACGGTGAATGGCAACCCTATCGCCGTAAATCAGTTACATTTCAACCGCGTGAAGGGCAATTCTCATCGATGCTAAATGCCTCGATGGGTAAATCAATAAAAGGGTCGGCAGGATATGGCGTTACGGTTTCTAGGATTAAAGAAGATACCGAAACGCCATTTAAACTTGTCTTTGATCCGTCTCATCCCGATGCGAATGACGAAGGATATGTTTCGATGCCAAATGTTGATCCGCTGCGGGAAATGATTGACCTGATGTCCGCTACACGTTCTTATGAAGCAAACGTAACAGTGATTAATGCTAATAAATCAATGCTTATGAAAGCTCTTGAAATCGGCAAATAATGATACTGGAAGGATGTTACCTTAATGGCTATACAGTCTATTTTTAATCCTGTGCAATCAGCAGGAGTACTTAAAATGGAAAATCAAATGAAACCAACTCCAACACCATATGAAGCGCAACAAAGTTTCGGAACCTTTTTAAAAGATGCGATTCAAGAAGTTAATAATAAACAATCAGATTCAGATATGATGACGGAAAAGTTAGTGCGTGGTGGCGATGTCGAACTTCATGATGTCATGATTACAGCACAAAAGGCGTCGATTGCGTTAAATGCAACGATGGAAGTTCGAAATAAAGTAATTGAAGCGTATCAAGAAGTCATCCGGATGCCTGTTTGAGTGTACGCGACATATAAGTTGTCCATTATTGAATTACGCAAGTTGACCGGGGGATTACAATGAATGAAAGATTGACGAAAATCAAGACGGATCTACAAACGTTTTGGTCGAGTCGTACAAAAATACAAAAAGGTACTTATATCGGATCCACTATCGCCGTTATTTTAATCGCTGCTTTCTTGACGTTCTTTCTATCAAGGACGGAATATGTGCCACTCTATTCGGAGGTGTCTCGGGCGGAAATCGGACGCATTAAAGAACAGCTTGATGCTCAAGGGGTTAAAAATAAAGTTGCACCAGGTGGGACATCGATACTAGTGCCGCGGGACAGCGTAGACTCTTTATTGGTGTCCCTTGCGGCAGAAGGTTTTCCAAACTCAGGAATGATTGATTACTCGTTCTTTGCAGAAAATGCAGGATTTGGAACGACGGACAATGAGTTCAATATGATTAAACTTGCTTCGATGCAAACTGAACTTGCGAACCTGATTAAAGGTATCGAAGGTGTAAAAGATGCAAAAGTAATGGTCACATTGCCAACAGAGAGTGTTTTTTTGAATGAGAGTACGCAACAGGCAAGTGCATCAATCATGTTGAAAACTGATGCGGGACACCAATTCACTGAACCACAGATTACTGCACTTTATAATCTAATATCGAAAAGTATACCGAATCTGTCGACTGATGATATTGTCATCATGAATCAGTACTCCGAGTATTTTGATTTGAAAGCTACAGATAATGCGTACGGACCTAGCATTACGGATCAAATGACGCTTAAAAAAACAATCGAACGTGATTTGCAACGCCAAGTACAGATGATGCTTGGAACAATGATGGGACAAGATAAAATTGTGGTCTCAGTCACAACTGATATTGACTTCCAACTTGAAAACAGGGAAGAGAATCTTGTACAGCCCGTCGACGAGGAGAGTATTGAAGGCATTGCACTTAGCGTACAGCGTCTTACTGAATCGTTTACAGGAAATGGGCCAGTTGCGGGTGGAACTCCTGCAGGAGAGGACCCTACAGATAATGGAACAGGCTACGTGGAAGGGTCCTTTTCAAACGGCGATTATGAAAAAATCGAAGAAACGGTTAACAATGAAGTGAACCGCATTCGTAAAGAAATTGTTGAAAGCCCTTATAAGATTCGTGATATCGGAATCCAAGTAATGGTTGAACCACCAACAGCAGATGATCCAACATCAATGCCACCGGGAATGCAAGATGATGTCCAGCGCATATTGGAAACAATCATTCGTACATCTATCGACAAAGAGGCTGCTGGTGCGCTGACGATGGCGGAATTGAATGACAAGATTGCTGTTTCCGTACAGCCTTTTAATGGGAAAACAGTTGACTTGTCTACACCGAAGTCCGCAATCCCATGGTGGATTTACGTGATTGGTGGGGTCCTACTTCTTATTATCGGTATTCTAGTGTTTATGTCCATTAGGAATCGCCGAAAAGCGGAAGAAATGGAAGAAGAATTGATTATGGAAGAACAGCTTGCAACATTTGACGTAGATGACATTAATAATGAACTTGAAACAGAAGGAACTGTCCGTAGGAAACAACTCGAGAAGATGGCAAAAGAGAAACCAGAAGAGTTTGCCAAACTATTGCGTACATGGATAGCCGAGGAATGACGGAGGGATGAACTGTGGTTAAGAAAGAAAAAGGGATGACAGGAAAACAAAAAGCAGCACTTCTGCTCATATCCCTCGGTCCGGAAGTGTCAGCAGCAATTTATAAGCACTTGAATGAAGACGAAATTGAGCGCCTAACGCTTGAAATTTCAGGTGTCAAAAAAGTTGAGGCAACCGTGAAAGAAGAAATTATCGAAGAGTTTCATCACATAGCACTTGCTCAGGATTATATCTCGCAAGGCGGTATAGGCTACGCGAAAACTGTACTTGAAAAAGCACTTGGTAAAGATCATGCGCAAGCAATTATCAACCGCTTAACATCTTCATTACAAGTGCGACCTTTCGATTTTGCTAGACGTGCTGATCCATCACAAATTTTGAATTTTATTCAAAACGAGCATCCGCAAACAATTGCGCTTATCTTGTCTTACTTAGAGGCAGAACAGGCTGGACTGATTTTATCGGCATTGCCACAGGAGATGCAGGCGGATATCGCGAGAAGAATTGCGACGATGGACTCAACTTCACCAGAGGTCATCAGTGAAATCGAAGCGGTACTTGAGAGAAAACTATCTTCAACCGTAACGCAAGATTACACGGAAACTGGCGGCGTCGATGCAGTCGTCGAAGTGCTTAATGGAGTCGACAGGACAACAGAGAAAACGATTCTTGATGCACTTGAAATTCAAGATCCCGAACTTGCAGAAGAAATTCGGAAACGCATGTTTGTCTTCGAGGATATTGTTACATTGGATAACCGTTCGATTCAACGCATTATCCGCGACTGTGAAAATGAAGATTTAATCCTCTCGCTGAAGGTTTCTAGCGAAGAAGTGAAAGAAGTCTTGTTCAGGAATATGTCCCAACGGATGGCGGAATCATTCCAAGAAGAGATCGAAGTCATGGGACCTGTTCGATTGAAAGATGTCGAAGATGCTCAATCTCGTATTGTGAGCACGATTCGCAGACTGGAAGAAACAGGTGAAATCATAATCGCTCGTGGTGGAGGAGATGACATCATTGTCTAACGTATTTCGTTCATTCAATACGATATTGGAGGATGGAGAAACGAAAGAAATCTCCATTCGGAGCCTTTACGTTTCGCAAGAAGTCGACGCGGAAGTGAGTTTGTCCTTAGAATCCATACTTGTTGAACGGGACCGCTTGTTGAAAGAAGCCAACACGATAAATGAGCAGGAAAAAGAGGCAATTGAACAACTGAGACAAACTGCCACTGAAGATATCTTATCGATGCAAGCAGCCTGGCAGAACGAAAAAACTGTACTTCAACAACAAGCATATGATGAAGGGTTTCAAGTCGGTTACGAAGAGGGGCGTAATAAGTCATTATCGGATATGGCAGCTTCTATTAGTACTGCAAATGAAACGACGGTGTTATCCTATGAAAATGCGCGTCAATATCTTGTGAGCCAAGAACGCATCATTCTCGATCTTGCAATGCTTTCTACAGAGCGGATTATTGGACAAGCACTTCAAGATGATAAGGAAGTTTATTTATCGGTTGTAAAAAGAGCCTTAAAAGAAACGCGTGAAATGAAAGAGATTAAGTTGTATGTTTCTCTAGATTACTTCGAACTTGTATCCGATAATCGTTCTGAATTGGCATCGATTTTCCCGCCGAATGTGCCATTCCTTATTTTTGCAAATGATGATTTTGAATCAAACGAGTGCTATATCGAAACAAATCATGGGCGGATTGTTGTCAGCATTGACGAACAGTTGAATGAACTAAGGGAGAAACTCATCGGTATCATGGAAAGTGGTGATTGACGATGAAAAAAGCAGAGGACTTAATTGCGGTCATTCCAAATATAAAGACTTTTAAAAAGCTTGGACGCGTTGTCCGCGTTGTTGGTTTGATGATTGAGTCACAAGGACCTGAAAGTTCAATCGGTGATGTCTGCCATATCCATTTAAATAATACAGGCAAGGCCGACTCGATTATTAAAGCAGAAGTTGTCGGATTTAAGGAAGAAATCGTCATTCTGATGCCTTACACAAATATCCGTGATATTTCTAGCGGTTGCCTTGTTGAAAGTTTGGGGAAACCGCTTGAAATCAAAGTAGGTATGAATTTAGTAGGGAAAGTGCTTGATTCGATGGGGAACCCAATCGATAACAGCATCCTTCCGAGAGGGTTGACGACTGTTCGGACAGAACAAGACCCTCCTAATGCCCTTACCCGTCCGCCAATCAGCGAAAAGCTTGCGGTGGGTGTCAAGGCGATTGATGGTATGTTGACAGTTGGAAAAGGTCAGCGTGTCGGAATTTTCGCGGGATCTGGTGTTGGAAAAAGTACGTTGCTTGGTATGATTGCTCGTAATACGACAGCCGATTTGAATGTCATAGCACTAATAGGCGAGCGTGGCCGTGAAGTCCGCGAATTCATCGAACGTGATCTTGGACCTGAAGGCATGAGTAGGTCGATTGTTGTTGCTACAACATCGGACCAACCTGCGCTTATGCGTATTAAAGGAGCGTTTACCGCAACAGCAATCGCTGAGTATTACAGAGACAAAGGGATGAACGTCATGCTTATGATGGACTCAGTAACACGGGTAGCGATGGCGCAGCGGGAAATAGGACTCGCTGTCGGAGAACCACCTGCTACGCGCGGTTATACCCCTTCTGTCTTTGCTATCTTGCCAAAATTGCTGGAACGTACGGGCACCAATGAGAATGGATCCATTACGGCATTCTATACAGTACTTGTAGATGGCGATGATATGAATGAGCCAATTGCTGATGCAGTTCGAGGAATCCTGGACGGTCACATTGTACTCGATCGGACACTTGCGAACAAAGGACAATATCCTGCAATCAACGTATTGAAAAGCGTTAGCCGGCTTATGAACCATATTGCGGATCCAGAGCATGTCAAAGCAGCAGAAAGATTGCGCGAACTTTATTACACCTACAATAAATCCGAAGATCTGATTAATATCGGAGCCTATAAACGCGGGACATCTAAAGAAATTGATCAAGCAATTGAATTCGAACCACTTATTACAAACTTTTTAAAACAAGGTTTCAAAGATAATATTTCAATTGAGGACAGTATAGCTGAGCTCGTGGCACTCGGTGCGGGAGGCGGGAACGTATGAAGCCTTATAATTACCGTTTTGATAAAGTACTGACTTTCCGTGAACAAGAAAAAACCGAAACTGAAGTGGAATTTAAAGGGTCAGTCGAGGCATTCGAAACAGTTGCCACTAAACTGTATGACTTGCTGAAAAAGAAAGAAGATACGCTCACCGAACAACAGGTCAAGATGGCGGTCGGTTTTTCGGTTAATGAAATTCATTACTATGCTCGATTCATTAGTAGCTTAGAGAAAAGAATAGCAGTGGTACAACAGCAAGTCGTGCAGGCTCGCTCGAAAATGAATTGGTACGAGAATAAGCTGTTGGAAAAGACGCTTGAAGTTCGAAAGTTTGAAAAGATGAAAGAAAAAGATCGTGAACATCATCGAGCTGAAATGGAACAGCTAGAAGCGATTCAGCTCGATGAATTGTCGACGTTGAAGTTCCGCAGAAGAGAAAATAGGTGATAATGTGGTGAAAAAGACTAAACAAACAGAACGAGTACCAAAGGTAGAACAAGAGGGGAAAAGTAGTGCCTTTCAAAAAATGTTACTTTGGGTACTAATTCCATTGTTATTCACAACGGCACTCGTTCTAATCATTGCGAAATTCGCAGATGTCAACGTATTCGACAAGGCGAAAGAGTTGACTGGTAATTTACCGTTCATCACTGAAAAGAAAGAAGAAGATCCTATAGCAGGTGATTTGGTCCTCGAAGAGAGGGTCGTGACGATGCAGGCGGAAATTCAAGAGAAAGAAGCCCAACTATTCAAGGTTCAGCAGGATCTCGATAAATCAGCTACTGAAAATGAAAAATTGCTAATTGAACAAGAGAAACTCCTTGACGAAATTGCGGTGCTAGTGCGCGATAAAGACGACTCCAAACGGAAATTTAGTGATATCGTAACGACATTTGAGCAAATGTCTGCAAAATCTTCAGCACCTGTCATTACGAAAATGAGCGATGCTGAAGCAATACGAATTTTGACGAACTTGAAATCGGATACACTTGCTTCGATTCTGGAAAAAATGTCGCCGGAAGATGCGGCGAAATATACGACGATGATGACCAAGTAATTGGGACTTTATACAGCTGCTTTTGAAGGGAGGTGAATAAGTGAACATCGCATCATTACAAGCAATGGTTGGGATGAACGTGCAGACTTCGTCGAATAATGTTCAGTCAGGTCAGCAAGCAACAAATTCATTTGGATCGGTTTTCAGCAGTATCGCTGGAAATGTCCAATTAGCTGTCGCTCCTGTACAGGAACTGACTGTCAGCGGGATAACCGATGAATCGATAATGGCAATTTTTAATGCAACTTCTATTGAAGAGCTTGGGACTGCTATTAAAGACCTAACAGATGGCGAAAGTAAACTAGATTCAATTTCTAATCTAGGTAATCTAGAAGAGCTTGCAAGTCTACTCAATCTTGAACCGAAACAACTGATTGAAAGCTTGCTTCAACTATTAGAACAAGCAGGTCTTGACGAAGAGGAATTGTCAGCAGTAGCCAATACGAATGACTTTTGGACGGTATTGAACGCCATTGATAAAGTGGCTCCACAGTTTTTCGCTCAATTGACAGATGCGCTTGAAGGGAAAGGCGAAATATCGAAACAACAGGCAATCGAATTATTGACGTTGCTTAAAACAGCAGAACTTACCGCGCCGAAAATCGATTTGCTTTTGAAGCAGGAACAGCAAGTATTTACACTACAAGGCTATCTTGCAACAACAGGTGAACGTTTCGAAAATGTCCTTAATTCTAGCAGTTCAGCAAAGAATGGCATGGTACAATTGATAGAGTCGAAAAACATAGTCCGATTTGTCGTTCCAGTAGATGCCGCTCGAACTTTGACAGATGATGGAACTATGGAAAAAGGTTCAGAATCATCGCCTAGCGCGGTGAGTACCAAAGATGCATCGCAACAAGTTGTAAGTAGTGCATTAGGCACTGTTGTAGCAACTAAAGGTGAACTTACACTTACTGAAGTGGAAAATCGTACGAATGCACGAAA
Organism: Sporosarcina sp. FSL K6-1540; assembly: GCF_038620285.1. Taxonomy (NCBI): domain Bacteria; kingdom Bacillati; phylum Bacillota; class Bacilli; order Caryophanales; family Caryophanaceae; genus Sporosarcina; species Sporosarcina sp. FSL K6-1540. The sequence goes on along the minus strand of NZ_CP152018.1, from coordinate 189,814 downwards.
TGAAGCCTTGATTAAAGAAATGCAAACTATTTTCAAACGTGCGAATTTCGGTCAAGCGGACGGAACGAACCGCCTTCTCATTAAACTTTATCCTGAACATCTGGGACAAGTTCGAATTGAATTGCTACAGGTAAATGGCATCATGACAGCACGGATTCTTGCATCCACTGCACTCGGTAAAGATATGTTAGAAAGTCAGTTGCATCAGCTAAGAAGCGCTTTCCTTCAACAAAATCTGCAAGTAGAACGAATCGACGTTTCTCAAACATTGCAAGATACAACCAAAAACGATCGCGACCAAGCGTTTAATCAGCACTTTAGAAAAGAAGGACAAGAAACAGAAGAGCAACATGAACAAAACGATGAAGAAGAAATGACGTTTCAGGAGTATATGATTGATTTGGGGGTATAACGAATGGCAATTGAAGGACAAAAAGCGATTTCAGGAACGGATTATTTAGTCAATAAAAAGCGGGATGAGCGTAAAACTGGCGATGGAGTTATGGGTAAAGATGATTTCATGAAGTTACTCATCGCCCAATTACAAAACCAGGACCCGACAAATCCAATGAAAGATAACGAATTTATCGCACAAATGGCTCAGTTCTCGGCACTTGAACAGACGATGAACTTATCGAAGTCCTTTGAAAAGTTCGCGGAAGCACAAGGTCAATCACAACTCATTCAGTACAATAGTTTTGCCGGTAAAGAAGTCCGTTGGCATGAACTGAAGATAGATGATAACGGCAATGCGGTTGTAGATGTGGATGGAAAACCCGTTGTAGACGAAGGAACCAATCGTATCGTGTCAGTGAAATATGATAATGGCTCTGTAACATTCATTATGGATGACGGGAAAGAATTGACTCCAGGCAATATTTCGGAAGTGATGTCTGGTTCGGGCGGAACAAATAGTCTTGTTGAAGCAAGTATGCTTATCGGCAAGTTCGTTGGTTACATGGACGGCGAAGAAGAGAAACAAGGTAAAGTAGTATCTGTTGCGAATAAAGATGGAAAACTTCAATATATTTTAGAAGACGGAACTCGGATTGAAGGCAAGAAATTCACCTCGATAAGCGAAAAAGAAGAAACGACGGAATGATGATATGGATAAATTAAATTTACATCGAATTCCATCGCAATCACTTATACACCAAGGACAACCAGTCAAACCGACGCAAAGCCCGAAACAATCATTTCTTGAACATTTAAATATAGCAATACAGCCTGTTGAACTTAAAATAAGCAAACACGCATCGGAACGTTTAGCAGAACGAAACATCCATATATCGGATGCTGAATGGGCGCATGTCACTGAAAAGGTGAACGAGGCAAAGTTAAAGGGTATCAAAGAATCGCTCGTTTTGATGGACCAAGCAGCACTCATCGTTAGTGCAAAGAATTCAACTGTTATTACAGCAATGGATCGCCTAGAAGCAAAAGATCAATTATTTACAAATATCGACGGCACAATTGTGCTTAGTTAAACTCGGCAGGACCTTTATGGATGCCAACAGCCGCTGACTGATAGATGCGGTTACATTTCTAAAATCGAAAGGGGAAAATATTTATGTTACGCTCAATGTATTCAGGTATCTCAGGTCTACGAAACTTCCAAACAAAACTAGACGTTATTGGTAACAATATCGCAAACGTTAATACGTACGGATTTAAAAAAGGACGGACGATTTTTAAAGATTTGATTTCACAAACAGTTGCGGGGGCTTCAGGCCCTGGAGCTAGTCGTGGTGGGGTCAACCCGAAACAAGTAGGACTGGGCTCGCAAATTGCTGCGATTGACACACTTCATACGGGTGGATCTACACAATTTACAGGGAATACATTGGATCTTGCCATTGCAGGAGATGGATTTTTTCAAGTAATTAACGGAAGTGAAATGATGTATACAAGAGCGGGAAATTTTTACATGGATAGTTCAGGCGACCTAGTTGATGGTGAAGGAAGATATCTGCAAGGAATGCAAGGTAAACCAAGAGGTGCTGCTGATTACGAAAACACTGGGACAGGAGAAATGGGTCTCCCTATTAATGCTGCTAATGTATCCAATGGGAAAATCCAGATTCCTAAAACAGCATCATCTATGTCGGTTGGTCAAGATGGGACAGTTTATTTTGTCGATACAACGGCTGCGGGTAAAATAGCGATAGCAGCGGCTGAGGCTGCTTTTAAAACACCTCAAGCAACCTTTAATACAGCTGAGATGACATATAAAGGAGTTCTAAATAAAACTCCAGCCTCAACTGAAGACGAAATAACTGCTGCTAAAGGCGTTTTTGATCTAGCAACAACGGCTTATGAAAACGAAAAAGCTAAGTACGACGGAGTAATTACAGCAAACAATGCTGTACTTCAAGTCGCGGGTAAACTCCAAATCGCTAAGTTCTCAAACCCAGGTGGACTCGATAAGGTAGGAGGTAACTATTTCCGAGTGTCAGCAAACTCCGGAGATTCAACAGTTGGTTTTGGTTTGGATCAAGGTTTTGGTAAATTAGAATCCGGTTTCCTAGAAATGTCCAATGTCGACTTAGCTGAAGAATTCACAGAAATGATCGTCGCACAACGTGGTTTCCAAGCAAACACGCGGATTATCACAACATCCGATGAAATCCTACAAGAACTTGTTAACTTGAAACGATAACTAATCACAAATCACAACACAGGTAATCTAACATAGCTTCACTAGAAAAGGAGGGTCGGGCCGGCTCTGTGCCCGGCCCCTTACATATGATACGAGTTACGCGTCTAAATAAAACCGAATTTACATTGAACGCGCTGTACATAGAGAAAGTCGAGTCATTTCCTGACACGACGATTACTCTTACGACAGGAACGAAATATGTTGTCCTTGATACGGCTGACGAGGTGAATAGCCGTATTATCAAGTTTTATAAGGCGGTCCAGTTATTATCAAATCCGCATATTTGGAGTGAAGAAGATGAAGAATAAAGTGTTGTCGGTATCTCTTATTATACTAGTTTGTATCACACTTATCGGCGCAGTTATACTCATTCTCGTTATGCAGCTGAATAAAGGTGATGAAGTAAAAGAGCCAACAATTGATGAGATTATCGAATCATCAGTTGATATAGAAGAAATTACGACAAACCTTGGCAATCAACAATTTGTACGACTCACTTTGAAAATCCAGACAGATAATAAGTTGGCTGGAGAAGAACTTGCAAAAAGGGACTTCCAAGTGAAAAATATTGTTATCCAAGAACTTTCCGAGATGACGTCGAAAGACCTTGAAGGGAAAGCGGGAAAAAAGGCATTTGAGGATGCCTTGAAAGCACATCTCAACCCACTAATGCAAAATGGGGAAGTTCAAAAAGTCTATATCGTATCTTACATTATTCAATAACTAGTCAAGTTGAACAAATGAATAGCCATATTACTATATAAACTGGGCGAGAGGCATCCCCTAGCGCAGCTACGGATTCAATTGAATTCTTTATCTCAAACTATATAGTTAAGTAGTTACACTAGAGTCTGATAGCGGGAGGTGACCATATAATGGCCGGGGATATATTATCCCAAAGTGAGATCGACGCATTATTATCTGCGATTTCAACAGGGGAAATGTCTGCAGAAGACATGAAAAAAGAAGATGAGACACGGAAAGTAAAAGTGTATGATTTTAAACGTGCCCTTCGATTTTCTAAAGATCAGATTCGCAGTTTAACGAGAATTCATGAGAACTTTGCAAGACTATTAACAACGTATTTTTCAGCACAACTACGAACGTATGTCCAAATTAGTGTTGCATCGGTTGATCAGATTCCGTTCGAGGAATTTATACGGTCAATTCCGAATATGACCTTAATTAATATTTTTGAAGTTCCACCGTTAGACGGTAATATCCTGATGGAAGTAAATCCGAATATTGCTTATACGATGCTCGATCGAATGATGGGTGGGGTTGGAGAAAGTCCGGGAAAAGTCGATAATCTGACTGAGATTGAATTGAAGATTATGACAAACTTATTTGAACGTTCATTTGACAATTTACGCGAGGCGTGGTCAGGAATTATTGATATCGACCCATTCCTAACAGAGATTGAAGTCAATCCTCAATTCCTTCAAATGATATCGCCGAATGAAACGGTCGTCGTTATCTCTTTCAATATTATCATCGGAGAATCTAGTGGAATGATCAATATCTGTATTCCACACGTCGTTCTTGAACCAATCGTTCCGAACTTATCGGTACGTTATTGGATGCAGACCAACAAGAAAGAGCCTACGACAGAGCAAAGTATGGTTATTGAAAAACGTTTAAAACAAGCTCCTTTGTCTGTTATCGCGGAACTTGGCAATGCAGAGATGACAATTGAGGATTTCCTCTACCTTCAAGCGGGGGATGTCGTAAAGCTAGACCGTAAAATTGACGATCCACTCGTTATAAACATTGGTGGTATTCCTAAATTCACGGCACAGCCGGGGCAATTGAAAAATAAGATGGCTGTTCAGATAATAGATATAAAGATCGGAGGGGATGAAGATGATGAGTGATAATATCCTTTCGCAGGAAGAAATTGAAGCATTACTTCGTGGGGAGCCTTTGTCGACCGATGAGCCTAAGGACTCCACCACTCAGGGAATAATTACTGCAGATTATTTAGACGATATGGAAAAAGATGCGCTTGGTGAAATTGGTAATATCTCTTTCGGTAGTTCTGCAACAGCATTATCTGCATTGCTCGGACAGAAAGTTGAAATAACGACGCCGACTATATCAGTTGTGGATAAAGAAGCTTTAGAAGTAGAATTCATTCATCCATATGTGGCCATTAAGGTAGACTATACAGTGGGTCTTAGCGGTATGAACTTACTTGTTATAAAACAAAGCGATGCAGCGATCATTGCGGATCTTATGTTAGGCGGCAATGGTTTAAATCCAAATACAGACCTTGGTGAAATCCATTTGAGTGCGGTCCAAGAGGCGATGAATCAAATGATGGGTTCTGCGGCGACTTCGATGTCGACTTTGTTCAATAAAAAAGTCGACATTTCACCGCCAACAATTGACTTGATGGACGTTCTTGAAGACCAAGGACGGGATCTTATTCCCGAAGATGATTTAATGATTAAAGTATCGTTTGCACTTAAAGTAGGCGACCTGATTGATTCAAACATTATGCAATTAGTTCCACTAGGATTTGGGAAGAAATTAGTTGCCTCTCTCATGGGTGGTGATGCAGAAGAGGAAACTGCGGCAGTTGCCGAGATGACTCGACCAACAGAACAGCAATCCACTCCTATCCAACAGCCAGCACATCAACAACAAGTGCAGCAGCAGTCGTACGAACAAAATGGTTATGACCATGGTAAGCAGCAACCGGTTTATGACACACAATACGGACAGCCAGCACCGCAACAGCAGATGCAAATGCGTCCGCAACAACCGCAGGTACAAGTACAGCAGGCACAGTTTGCCAACTTTGAAAGTCCATCTTTAAATAAGTCAGAGTCCAATAACTTGAACATGCTCCTTGATATACCTTTACAAGTAACAGTCGAACTTGGCAGAACAAAGCGTTCGGTTAAGGAGATTTTGGAAATGTCGAGCGGTTCCATTATTGAATTGGACAAACTTGCGGGAGAACCGGTTGATATATTAGTAAACAACCGCCATATCGCAAAAGGGGAAGTTGTCGTTATCGACGAAAACTTCGGGGTACGAATCACAGATATTCTAAGCCAAGCTGAACGTTTAAATAATTTAAGATAATTTAACGGGGGTAATGATAATGAGTAGACGTATATTAATAGTAGACGATGCAGCTTTCATGCGAATGATGATAAAAGATATTTTGACAAAAAACAATTTCGAAGTGGTTGGTGAAGCAGCAGACGGTGTACAAGCTATTGAAAAGTATTTCGATTTAAAACCTGATCTAGTCACAATGGACATTACTATGCCTGAAATGGATGGTATTGCAGCTTTAAAAGCAATAAAAGAAAAAGACCCCGCGGCAAAAATCATCATGTGTTCAGCAATGGGGCAGCAGGCAATGGTAATCGATGCGATTCAAGCTGGTGCAAAAGACTTTATCGTCAAACCATTCCAGGCAGATCGTGTTGTTGAAGCAATCGAAAAAGCATTAGGATAATCGAAGGATGAAATTAACGATTGTACAAAAATTCTTGTCAGCTTTTATTCTACTTATCTTCCTAGTAACTCAATTGCCATACGTCTCCGTTCACGCAGACACCAACACTGATCCGAATAAACCGGTGTCCGAACTATTTAACAAAGAACCGGAAAAGGGTACCAGTACTGACACCGATGAGGACGCTATAACACCGCCCGCTGAAGATCTCACTACGGACAAGGCGGGTGTCGGTTCCTCAGCGGGGGACTACATAAAAACGTTATTCGCTTTAGTGTTCGTCCTTGGATTATTATTTGGTCTATTGAAATTCGTTAATCGGAAAAATAAGCTCTACGATAAAAATCGACTTATGAAAAACATGGGTGGTATTTCGCTCGGACAGCATAAATCGATTCAACTGGTCGTCATAGGCGAATCCTATTACCTTATCGGGGTCGGAGACGATATCCGATTGTTAAAAGAAATTACGGATCCCGATGAAATTGACAAACTAGTTGAATTCTACGCGGGTGATAATAGTACGGAGATAGTATCCGGGATGCTTAATCGGATTCTTGCTAAAGTAGCGGGTAAATCGAAAAGTGACTCGAATGTGAAAACGGAAGAATCACCCGATTTCAGTACTGTTTTTCAATCAAGGATTGAGGAGATGAAAGAAGAGAGAAAACGGCATATCAGCCGGTTGACAGAAAAGGAGCGCAACCGCGATGAATGATATTGCTCAGTTTTTTTCAGACAGTGATCCGTCAAATGTATCGACATCTATCAAAATGATGCTACTTTTGACTGTATTGTCCTTAGCGCCAGCTATTCTAATTTTAATGACTTCTTTTGCAAGAATTGTCATCGTTCTGTCATTCGTCAGAACGGCACTTGCAACGCAACAAATGCCTCCAAACCAAGTAATTGTTGGACTAGCACTGTTCCTGACGTTTTTCATCATGGCTCCAACGTTTCAGCAAGTGAATGATCAGGCTCTTACTCCGCTATTTGCGGACGAGATTTCGCTTGAAGAAGCTTATGAAAAGGGAAGTATCCCACTTAAAGAATTTATGAGTAAGCATACTCGGCAGAAGGATTTGGAGTTATTCCTTCGCTACAATAAAGCGGATCGACCTGAATCACTTGAAGACATTTCACTGACAATGTTAGTTCCTGCGTTTGCTTTGAGTGAAATTAAAACTGCATTCCAAATGGGTTTTATGATCTTCATACCATTTTTAGTTATCGATATGATTGTAGCGAGTATCCTTATGTCGATGGGGATGATGATGTTACCACCAGTCATGATCTCGTTACCGTTTAAAATATTGCTATTCGTCCTTGTTGACGGATGGTATCTCATTATCAAATCATTGTTGCAAAGTTTTTAGGAGGGGTTTTGAATGACACAGGAATTAGTCATAGAGATAGCTGAGCGTGCAATCTGGATCATTCTTTTAACTTCAGGCCCACTCCTTATTCTTGCACTAGTGTCGGGACTTGCCGTCAGTATATTTCAGGCAACAACACAGATTCAAGAACAGACACTAGCGTTCGTGCCAAAGATTGTTGCTGTTCTAGTAGGGATTGTCATTTTCGGTCCATGGATGCTAGCAAGGGTTACAACGTTTTCAGCGGATATCTTTGAGAATCTTGGACGGTATATCGGGTGATTAAATGGAAGAACTAGTCCCTTCATTAGCTGCATACTTACTTATCCTGACTCGAGTTACTGCATTTTTTGTTACACTGCCACTATTTTCTTATCGTGCAATACCGTCTACTCAGCGTATCATATTTGGTGCTTTGCTTGCGTGGGCGATGGTCTATACAGTGGACATGCCTGTACTGGAGATTAATGGTGCGTATCTATTGTTAGTCGTGAAAGAGGCAATGACAGGATTATTCATTGGAATCATCGCGTTCATCGTTATGTCTGCCATTCAAATCGCTGGCGGTTTTATCGATTTTCAAATGGGATTTGCAATTGCGAACGTTATTGATCCGCAAACTGGAGCGCAATCTCCACTTCTTGGTCAATTTTTTAACTCGTTGGCCATTCTATTATTACTGGCGTTAAACGGCCATCATATGCTCTTGGATGGTATTTTTTATAGCTACCAATTCATCCCGGCAGATCAACTTTGGCCGGCCTTTGGTCAAGAGGGAATGGTTGATTTTGTCATTCGGACTTTTGCAACCTCGTTTGCAATCGCCTTTCAAATGTCGATTCCAATCGTCGCAACATTATTCCTCGTCGATTTAGCACTTGGAATCACTGCAAGAGCAGTGCCACAATTAAATATTTTCGTTGTAGGTTTCCCAATCAAGATTGGGGTTAGTTTCATCGTTCTGTTCATTATGATGGGTGTAATGGTTCAAATGATGAAGAAATTATTTGAAGTAATGATTATTAGTATGAGGGACTTGATGTTAATTCTTGGAGGTGGCTAGTATGATGTTGCGGCTAGATCTGCAATTCTTCGCAGGGGAAAAGACCGAAAAAGCCACTCCTAAAAAACGTCAAGATTCTCGAAAAAAAGGCCAGGTTTTAAAAAGCCAGGATGTTACAAGTGCAATCCTGCTACTTGCCGTGTTCCTTTTCCTGTTTTTTGCCGCAGGATTTATGAGGGACCGCTTTTTCGTGTTTTTCCATCAGGCATTCACTGAATATATACCTATATCTAATCTAGATGAGGATCAGGCAATGCTCATTTATGGAGATGTCTTAATCCAAATGGCATTTCTTCTATTACCCGTCATGCTCATTGCGGTAGTTGCAGGGGTGGCAGGGAATCTATTTCAGTTCGGTTTGCTTCTTACAGCTGAACCATTGAAAATGGATTTGAAGAAAATAGATCCAATTAAAGGACTTAAGCGAATTTTTTCAATCCGTGCCATTATTGAATTAATGAAGTCGGTACTAAAAATTTCATTTATCGGAACAACTACAACACTTATCCTCATGTCGAATATCGATAAAGTACTAGGACTGGCATTTAAAAGCCCCTGGGACATATTAACGACGGTCGGGCAACTTGCCGCATTGATGGGAATAACGGCAGCATTTGTTTTGTTATTCATATCAATTCTTGACTTTATGTATCAAAAATATGACTATGAAAAAAATCTCCGAATGTCCAAACAGGATATTAAGGATGAATATAAAAACTCTGAAGGCGATCCCCTTATAAAATCTAAGATCAAGCAGCGCCAACGCGAAATGTCGATGCGACGTATGATGCAGGAAGTGCCCAATGCAGATGTCGTCATCACTAATCCGACCCATTATGCAATTGCACTGAAGTATAAGGATGGGGATATGGATGCGCCCATTGTTGTTGCAAAAGGTGTTGACTTCGTCGCTCAAAAGATTAAATTGATTGCCACTGAAAACAACATTGTCATGGTAGAAAACAGGCCACTTGCCAGAGCGCTCTATGACGATGTTGAAATTGGAGGAAGGATTCCTGAAGAGTTCTTCAAAGCAATAGCTGAAATACTCGCGTATGTATACAGAATTCAACGTAAAATTTGATTTGGGCAATAAGGAAGGATGTAGTTCAATTCCTCCCCTCTGTTGACAAAAGCCTCGGACGTACAGGACGCAAATACACTGAGGCGTATTTGATTAAATAATAGAAAGTAGGGATGACATGCAATTCAGAGATATAGGAGTACTCGCCTCGGTAATCATGATCGTTGCGATGCTTGTCATCCCGCTTCCACCATGGCTTTTAAGTTTCTTGATAATTATAAATATTACACTTGGACTTTTAGTTCTTTTAACTGCCATGAACATGCAGGAAGCGTTACAGTTTTCAATTTTTCCTACCTTATTACTTTTGCTTACACTTTTCCGTTTGGGCCTTAACGTTTCAACGACGCGGGCAATCTTGTCAAACGGAGATGCGGGTGGAGTTGTTGAAACGTTCGGTACCTTTGTTACGGGAGGGAATATCGTTGTCGGTCTCGTTATCTTCGTAATTCTTGTCATTATTCAGTTTATCGTCATTACAAAAGGTGCGGAAAGGGTTTCTGAAGTAGCAGCCCGTTTCACGCTCGATGCAATGCCAGGAAAACAGATGAGTATCGATGCTGACTTGAATGCCGGTATGATTTCTGAAACAGAAGCACGTACAAGACGTGAAAAAGTCAGTAATGAAGCCGACTTTTACGGAGCAATGGATGGGGCAACAAAGTTCGTTAAAGGAGACGCAATTGCCGGTATTATTATCGTTATTATCAACTTACTTGTTGGGATGATAATAGGGGTAGCTCAAATGGGTCTGCCATTCGCAGAAGCTGCGATCCTCTTCTCACAATTGACGGTCGGTGACGGTATCGTTTCACAAATACCAGCCCTCCTTATCTCAACTGCAACAGGTATTGTTGTTACACGTGCCGCGTCTAAAGGGAATTTGGGGTCTGATATTACAAATCAGCTTCTTGGACAGCCCAAACTTCTTTATGTCGCAGCTGTAACAGTGTTGTTACTTGGTCTTGCTACTCCTATTAATGACATATTTACACTTCCGATTGCAATTACACTTGCCGTCGCGGCCTATATAATGTCTAAGAAGGAAGTAGAAGATCCTAAGGAACTGTTGGAGATGGAAGAAGATGTTGAAACGGAAGGTCTTAAAAGTCCAGAAAATGTCGTCAATCTACTTAATGTAGATCCAATCGAATTCGAGTTTGGCTATGGGCTCATCCCGCTAGTTGACGCGACGCAGGGGGGGGATTTACTCGACCGTGTCGTCATGATTCGTAGGCAGCTTGCAATTGAGCTGGGTCTTGTTATTCCGGTTGTTCGTATTAGGGATAATATCCAGTTACAACCAAATGAGTATAGAATTAAGATTAAGGGAAGTGAATTAGCAAGAGGGGAATTACTTCTCGATCACTACCTAGCGATGAGCCCGGGTGGAGATGATTCGATTGAAGGGATTGAAACAATCGAGCCATCATTCGGACTTCCTGCCAAATGGATAACGGAAGATGTTAAAGAAGATGCAGAGATTCTCGGTTATACGGTTGTTGACCCGCCGAGTGTTGTTTCAACGCATTTGACAGAAGTCATTCGTGCGAATGCTGCGGATTTGATTGGCCGTCAAGAAACAAAACAACTTGTCGATCATGTGCGTGAAACATTCCCGATTCTTGTCGACGAGCTCACACCTACGCCGTTATCGATTGGTGAAATTCAAAAAGTACTTGCGAAGTTGTTGAACGAACATGTTTCGGTACGGAACTTGCCAATCATCTTTGAAACACTTGCGGATTATTCGAAATATACATCAGATGTTGACGTCTTAACAGAGTATGCTAGACAGGCTCTTGCAAGGCAAATTACAAATCAGTATGCATCGGCTGGGCAATCGCTTAAAGTGTTAACCGTCTCTGGCAAAGTTGAAAAAATGATTGCAGATAGTATCCAGCAAACGGAACAAGGTAATTATTTATCACTCGACCCACAACATTCCCAGGAAATCCTCGAGTCGATTGCTGGTGAAGTAGAACGTGTCGCATTGATGGATCAATCGCCGGTCGTTCTCTGTACGCCAGCAATCCGCATGTATTTGAGGCAAATAACGGAACGATACTTCCCTCAAATTCCAGTATTATCTTACAATGAACTTGAAGCTTCAATTGAAGTCCAAAGTGTTGGGGTGGTGGATATCTGATGAAAATGAAAAAATATACAGCGGAAACAATGGTAGAAGCCATGAAAAAAGTTCGAATGGACTTTGGGGATGATGCACTCATCCTTAGTTCAAATGTCGTTAAATCTAAAGGGTTTCTAGGACTGTTTAAAAAGAAATCTGTGGAAGTTGTTGCGGGTTTTGATGAACCGGTTTCGAAAATAGAAGAAATTGTTCTTCCACCTACTTCATTGCACGTTGAAAGAGGTGACGATACGTCCGCAGCATTAAAAAAAGAAATGAGCGAAATGAAAAAGATGTTGAAGGATATGCAGCAAGCCGCTACTCATTCCCGTTTTCCGGATGAAGTGAAACCGTTACTTACTCATCTAGAAAAACAGGGATTGTCCACAAATATTATCACTGAGTTGGGTGAGGATCTTTACGATAGGATGAAAGCGGAGAAAAAAGATTTCACAAATGAAGAACAACTACTCATCGTAAAACAACTTCTTGAACGGCAAATCGGTGAATTGCCGTTCGGGGGCATTTCTTTCAATAAAAAGTTCATTAATGTTCTTGGGCCAACAGGGGTTGGAAAGACCACAACTATTGCCAAAATTGCTGCAAGGGCACTTCTTGAAAAGAAGAAGAAGATCGGTTTTATCACCACTGACACGTACCGAATTGCAGCAATTGAACAGCTACGTACATATGCGAACTTGTTACAAGTTCCTGTAGAGATTGCATATAACAGCAAGGATTTCGAACAAGCAATCGAAAAATTGGCTGACCGTGACCTGATATTTATTGATACGGCAGGTCGAAATTACAAAGAGGCTAAATTCGTAGAAGATTTGACACGATTAATCGATTTTTCGCTTGATATGGAATCGTATCTTGTTCTTTCAATGACGTCTAAAGAGGAAGACATGCGAGCAATTATTGAACAGTTCAAGTCATTTTCGGTTGAAAAGTTCATCTTCACGAAAATGGATGAAACCGGTTCAATTGGTCCGATGTTTAATCTTATGAAGGACTATGGTATTGGAACCGCGTATTACACGGATGGTCAGGAAGTGCCGGAAGATATTACCGAGGCAGATAGTACGAAACTGATTTCATTGTTAGTAAAGGGTGCTCATGATGCGTGATCAGGCGGAAACACTTAGGCTCAAGATGCTGAAGTCCCAAGGTAAACTGTCAAAATCGATTGCCATTGTCAGTGGTAAAGGGGGTGTTGGGAAATCGAATTTCTCAACAAATTTCGCCCATGCGCTTTTAGCTAAAGGTAAAAAAGTAATTATCATTGATATGGACATTGGAATGGGCAACATCCACATTCTTCTTGGTATGGCACCGCGGAATAGTTTGACAGACTATTTACTTAATAAGGTAGAAATTGATGAAGTGGTAAATGAAGCGCCGGGAGGTTTGTCGTTCATTTCTGGGGGTTCTGGGCTGGATATGGTGATGGAATGGTCAGCAGCTATGTTCGATAGGCTAATCCAAGCGTTTGAATATTTACAACAAAAATATGATTTTATCTTGTTTGATATGGGAGCGGGGGCAACGCAACGTTCAATCGAATTGATTGTCGCTGTCGATGAAATTATTGTCATTTCGACAACTGAACCAACATCCATCACGGATGCCTATTCCATGATGAAATTTATTTGTTTGCAAGATCCCGATAAGGTATTCAGCATCGTCAGTAACCGTGTTTCAAAGGGGGATGATGGCAATGATGCTGTAACGAGACTTCAATATGCTATGCGTAAGTTCTTAGGAAAAGAGACTAAGATTCTTGGCTTCCTACCTGAAGATCCTGTAGTTCATAAGGCTGTACTTGCACAGGAGCCATTTTTACTGCTATATCCCAAAGCTCCTATATCCCAAAGAATGATGGCAATTGCAGAGTCGTTTGTTAGTCCCAGTTCTGAAGAGGGGTTCAAACAAGGAGAAGGATTCCTCGGTAAAATGAGAAGTATATTTGCGAAAGGGCGTGGATGATTTGAATACAGGCAATCGTAAGAAAGTGTTGGTTGTGGATGATTCGGCATTTATGCGTAAGCTTATATCTGACTTCCTGTCGGGTCATCCGGAAATTGAAGTAATAGGAACTGCACGCAATGGTAAAGAGGCAGTCGAAAAAGTAGAAACTTTGAAGCCGGACGTTGTGACCATGGATATTGAAATGCCAATTATGGATGGTCTCGAAGCGTTAAAAGAAATTATGTCGCGCAATCCATTGCCGATTGTCATGTTGTCGAGCACAACAAAAATTGGGGCGGAGAACACCATGCTCGCTATGGAATACGGTGCAGTTGACTTCGTTGCGAAACCGGGTGGGGCAATATCCTTGAATCTTCACGAAGTGAAGGAAGAAATTCTAGGAAAAGTCATTGCCGCTTCAGAGGTACGGCTGGCTACGCTGACAAGAAAAATTACGGGGCGACGTTTGACACAGGTGATTAGTTCAAACCCAGTTACTAAACCGGTTGGAAAAGTTGCTGAAATACCTACCTTTATCCCTAGTCGGAGTCAGTTAACGAATGTGTCCAAAAATAAGATTCCCAAAACAGGCAAAACATTTGTTATAATAGGCACATCGACAGGGGGACCTAGGGCACTGCAAGAAGTGCTGACGGGTATACCCGCATTAATCGGTGTTCCAATTCTAGTAGTTCAACATATGCCTCCAGGTTTTACAAAATCCCTTGCAGATAGACTGGACGGTCTTTGTGATATTCATGTAAAAGAAGCAGAAGATGGCGAGTTGCTTGAAAATGGTACAGCCTATATTGCACCGGGTGGCAAACATCTTAAAATGATGAAAAAAGGCATGTTCTATTATGTTCGGCTAGATGCAGTTGATCCTCCACGTGCGGGACATCGCCCATCCGTTGATGTTCTGTTGGAGTCAGCTGCCGAGAATACAGAGTTGAACTTTTTGACCGTTATCATGACAGGCATGGGGTATGACGGGAAAAACGGTATGGAAGTGTTACGAAAAAATGGTAAAACAATTACTATTGCAGAATCGGCAAAGACATCAGTCGTATATGGCATGCCAAAAGCAATAAAAGAAGCTGGTTTTGCCGATGAGGTCGTTGACTTACACGATATTTCAGAATCGATTATTGGCATTATAAAGTCTTGAAGGAGGCGTCACGATGGATACAAATCAATACTTGGAAATGTTTATAGATGAGAGTAAGGAGCATCTACAAGCATGCAACGAACATCTGTTGGAACTCGAGAAAAACCCGCTAGATCTTGCCATTGTAAATGAAGTATTCCGGTCCGCTCATACGTTGAAAGGGATGTCGGCAACAATGGGATATGAAGACATCGCCGATCTTACACATATGATGGAAAATGTATTGGACGCAATCCGTAATTCGAAAATTCGTGTTACAGCTGAAATTTTGGATGTCGTTTTTCAAGCTGTCGATTACCTTGAAGAGATGGTGATGGATATCGCCTCAGGTGGAACCGGCAAGAAGGATGTAACCAAACTTGTTGAATCATTGAACAGGATTGAAGTTGGTGGAGCGGTGGTAGCTGAAACTGCAGCAGCTGTTGTACTAGAAGATAAAGTTAGCCATGAAGATTCACTTCGTTATGATGGGTACGAAATGACTGTCCTTAGTCAATCATTTGAGCAAGGATTTAGCGCATTTGAAATTAATGTGAAACTACGAGACGATTGTTTATTGAAAGCAGCAAGAGTGTATATGGTATTTGAAATACTGGAAAAATCCGGTGAAATCATTAAATCTGAGCCCAAAGTAGAACGGCTAGAAAATGAAGACTTTAACGAAACGTTTACAGTGGCGCTTATTACAAAAGAAGATGCGGATGTTTTGAAAGCCAAAGTATTAAAAGTGTCCGAAATTGAAAGCGTGACTGTCATACCTGTTACAACTGATTACTTGATGCGTGATACAGATGAAGAGTCCGCTAAAGAGTCAGAATCGATTACGCCTACTACTATAGATGCAGATGCTAAAAAAGGGAAACGCAACTCAGGCGTACAATCCGGTAATAAAACAATTCGTGTGAATATTGATAGACTCGATGTTCTCATGAATCTTTTCGAAGAGCTGATCATTGATCGGGGAAGACTTCAATCAATTGCAAGTGAAATCCATAACCCAGAATTGAATGAAACGGTCGAACGGATTACACGTGTATCTGGTGACTTGCAAAACATCATCTTGAACATGCGCATGATACCGGTTGAGACTGTATTCAATCGTTTCCCTAAAATGGTCAGGCAGTTGGCACGTGATCTTAACAAGAAAGTTGAACTCGAAATCATAGGAGCTGAAACTGAACTTGATCGAACAGTTATTGACGAAATCGGGGATCCGCTTGTTCACTTGATTCGTAATGCACTGGATCATGGTATCGAAAGTCCGGCTGAGCGTGTTGCCAAAGGGAAGCCTGAAGAAGGTACTGTAACTTTACGTGCTTATCATTCAGGTAATCATGTATTTATAGAGCTTGAAGACGATGGAGCCGGTGTCAATCGTGAACGTGTACTTGCAAAAGCAATTAAAAGTGGCATTGTAACAAAAGAGACAGCTGAAACACTGACGGACCGTCAAGTAGCTGAACTCATTCTGGCATCTGGATTCTCGACAGCTGAAAAAATTTCGGATGTATCTGGACGTGGTGTAGGGTTAGATGTCGTGAAAAATACCATTGAATCGCTCGGCGGGTTTATGTCAATTGAATCGAAAGAAGGACAAGGTTCCTTATTCCAAGTTCAACTTCCATTAACCTTATCAATCATTTCCGTTATGCTAGTAGAATTGAAAAAAGAAGTGTTTGCAATTCCTTTGTCATCAATCATTGAGACGGCTATCATTCAGACTTCTGAAATTATGAATGCGCATAACCAACAAGTTATCGATTTCCGTGGCAATATCATACCACTATTAAATTTGACGGAAATTTTCGAAATACCAGAACAAAATGGTGAGTTGGATGGCTATCAGTCTGTAGTTATTGTCCGTAAAGGCGAAAGATTAGCGGGACTGGTTGTCGATTCATTCATTGGGCAACAGGAAATTGTGTTGAAATCGCTTGGTAATTATTTGCAAAGTGTATTCGCGATATCCGGTGCAACGATTCTTGGAAATGGACAAGTTGCACTCATTGTCGATTGCAACGCATTGATTAAATAAGCGGGGGTGAAAAATATGACTGATAAACTCAATCAAAAAGAAATGAAAGTAATTGTTTTTCAATTGTTAGATATGGAATATGCCATCAGTGTCGATATCGTTCAGTCAATCGAAAAAGTGCTTTCGATTACCCGGGTTCCCAAAACGCCAGCTTATGTTAAAGGAGTTATTAACCTTAGAGGGATCGTTACGCCAATTGTCGACTTACGTGAGCGGTTTGGTCTCGCATCAAAAGAGATGGATGATAGTACAAGAATAATAATTGTCACTTTAGATGAATATGATGTAGGGCTGATTGTAGATGCTGCGAATGATGTACTCGACATTCCAGTTAATGCAATCGAACCACAACCAGAAGTCGTCGGTACTATAGAGTCAGACTTCATATCCGGCGTCGCTAAAGTGGAAAAACATCTTCTTGTTATGCTGAATCTAGATAAAGTTCTTGAGCCCGTGAAGCGGGTGGCATCAGATGAATTCTGATAATAAAATTACGGACATGCATCTTGATGTCTTGAAAGAAGTGGGGAATATTGGAGCGGCACACGCGGCAACTTCATTGTCACAACTGCTTAACCGTAAAATTGATATGCATGTTCCGAATGTCAAACTTGTGTCATTTGATGAGATGTTTGACCTTGCCGGTGGTGCTGAAACAATAGTAGCTGGAATCTTCCTCCGGATTGAGGGAGATTTGTCCGGCAGTATGTTTTTTGTACTACCCGTGGAATCAGCAAATCACTTCATTAGAAGATTAATTGAGGACGAGACATTCGATTTTGCCTCTCCTAATCTTCTTGAAATAGGAGTTTCCGCCATGCAAGAACTTGGCAATATTCTTTCAGGTTCATATTTGTCCGCACTGTCCGATTTTACGGGCTTGAAAATTTATCCTACAGTACCTTCGTTAAGTGTCGACATGGTTGGTGCAATCGTCAGTTTCGGGCTTATTGAAATCTCTCATTATAGCGATGAAGTCATCGTTATTGACACGCAGATTCGTGAGGAAGGTGAGGAAGGAATTTCAAGTGTAAACGGTCACTTTTTCCTGCTTCCGGACCCCCCATCTTACGTTACTATTTTCCGTTCACTAGGTGTAATGTGAGATGATGATTTTGAACGAGGTAATTCGGGTAGGAATCGCGGATATGAATATCGTCAAGGAACCGATGACAATTAGAACTTCAGGTCTGGGTTCATGTGTCGGAATTGTACTCTACGATGAGCGTAAAAAGATTGCGGGAATGGTACATATCATGCTTCCGGATTCCAGTCTTGGTAAATCGGATCGCATTAATGTCGCTAAGTTTGCGGATACCGGCATTTACGCGTTGATGGAATTGCTCAAGGCGGAAGGTGTCAGACCGATGGCTTTGAAGGCGAAAATTGCGGGTGGTTCACAAATGTTTCAATTCGGTTCAAGCGACACGATTCGCATTGGTCCGCGAAACGTTGAAGCCGTTAAACAAGAATTGAAACGATTGTCTATCCCAATTATTGCTGAAGACACAGGGGGCTCGAGCGGCCGTACAATTGAATTTAATCCTAGAGAATCAATGCTTAACATCCGAACAGTAAATTTAGGAACGAAGGAAATTTGAAGATAGAGCGGATGAATTCTTCCGCTGGATAATTAAGCATGGTGGCTGATTAGTTCAGTCGCCTTTTTTGCACCGAGAAACTATAAATCTCTTGGTCTATGTATAACCAGTGGAAAGTGCTAGTTTACGTCCAGTCCCCCAGCGTCTAGAGGGCCGGTTCATAAAACGCCTTTGAACAGGCACTTGCGCATTTTTTCTGTTTCTTTGCTATAATATGAGTAACTATGACGGAATCACCATGGAAAGTGAGGGATTCGATGTCGAAACAGGATTTGATGGAGGAAGCCGTATGTTGGGACCTGTGGATTCGTAATCGTGATCCCGAAGCAGGAGACATACTTGTCCGTAAGTACACGCCGCTTGTCAGCTATCATGTGCAACGGATTAGCTCTGGATTGCCCCGTAACGTTTCTCGTGACGACATAATGAGTCTAGGACTTCACGGTCTATTTGATGCGTTGACGAAATTCGATCCAGGCAGGGATTTAAAATTTGATACGTATGCATCTTTTCGTATCCGTGGCACCATTATCGATGGCTTGCGGAAAGAAGATTGGTTACCGCGTTCTTCTAGGGAAAAATCCAAAAAACAAGAAGAAGAAATTATGAAGCTTGAGCAAAAGCTGCAACGTCATGCTACACCAGAAGAAATTGCTGAGCACATGGGAATAAGTGTAGATCAGGTATATCAGACTGTCCATGAACATTATTTTTCAAACGTCCTTTCTATTGATGAGAAAGTCAATGACGATGACGATGAAGGACAAAAGTCGTTTATCATAAAGGATGAAGGTACAAAGACTCCTGAGCAGAAGACTATGATGACTGAATTGATTGGTGACTTGACCACTAAAATCAATGAACTAAATAAAAATGAACAGCTTGTATTGAGCTTTTTTTATACAGAAGAAATGACTCTTACAGAAATCGGTGAGATTTTAGGTTTATCTACGTCGCGGATTTCTCAAATTCACTCGAAAGCGCTATTCAAACTTCGCAAACTATTAGCAACTGAAATTGTTGATGGAGGGATCTTATGAGTTTGAAGGGGATTGAACTGCAAATTGCGATACCCAAGACCTTCGATGCGGGAAAAATCGCAGAACAAAAGCACCAACAAACCCAATTAAACTTAGATCATGCCAATTCACTTATGGAACGGCAAGCGTTAAAAGGCAAAGAAACTGTCTTGGAATCGGAAGAGGCAGCGAAGGCGGCGGCAGACGGACATCGACAGGAACATAATCAAGGAGAGTTGCAAAACGGAGACCACCAACAAAATGAAGAGGAAAAGAAGACGATACACCCCTATAAAGGTGCGTTTGTTGACTTTACAGGCTAATGACGATGATAACGATTTTTTTAGTGTTTCTATTCATCATACAAATAATAAGTTTTTACTTCCTAGCTTTGCTTTACACTAAAGTTACGAAGTTTGATGATCTCGAAAAAAAACAGCGCAAGCTTATGACTGAAATGGATAATTCGATTGTCGCATACTTGTCGGAGTTGAAAGACGAGAATGAGCGCTTAATTGAACAGCTTACAGTCCATGCTCAACAACCTGACTTCAAAAAAACAACTGTAAGTGCTTCACAAGAGTCTGCGGCATCAGAAGAAGTTCGACCAGTAATTCGTACCAGCATACCTAAAATGCCAGTTAATCTTGCTCTCAAGTCTTATAAGGCAGC
This sequence comes from Sporosarcina sp. FSL K6-1540, assembly GCF_038620285.1. Taxonomy (NCBI): domain Bacteria; kingdom Bacillati; phylum Bacillota; class Bacilli; order Caryophanales; family Caryophanaceae; genus Sporosarcina; species Sporosarcina sp. FSL K6-1540. The sequence goes on along the minus strand of NZ_CP152018.1, from coordinate 169,560 downwards.
AGGACAGGCCACTGAGGAGTCTAAGGCGCCAGTTGAAGCCGAGGATGCAAGAACACAGGTAATTAGACTGTACGACGCGGGGCAGTCCATAGAAGAAATTGCTAAGCAACTAGGCAAAGGGCGTACAGAGATAGAGTTAATCTTGAAATTCAGATGAAGTATATATGTTAAACAAATGAATACCTATATAAACTAAACGAAGGTGCCTTACAAGGGCAGTCGACGTGAATTTAATAGGATTCTTCAATATAAACTATGAAGGTTGCAATAAAGATAATCATATGGTATATTATCGAATGGTAATACTACACACGTGGACGGACGTCAGGAATGGTGCCGAGAGGTCGTTTTGGCGGATGAGGTGCACGGAGGGAATTAAACCAAAACAGGAGGAATACAAAATGTCAGTTATCTCAATGAAACAACTGCTTGAAGCCGGAGTACACTTCGGTCACCAAACACGCCGCTGGAACCCGAAAATGAAGAAATTCATCTTCGTGGAACGTAACGGAATCTACATCATCGATCTACAAAAAACGGTGAAAAAACTTGAAGAAGCTTACGCATTCATGCGTCAAGTTGGTGCTGATGGCGGTAAAGTTCTATTCGTCGGTACTAAAAAACAAGCACAAGATGCAATTAAAGAAGAAGCTGAACGCGCTGGAATGTATTATATTAACCAACGCTGGCTTGGTGGAACACTTACAAACTTTGGCACAATCCAAAAACGTGTTGCACGTATGAAACAAATCGAGAAAATGGAAGAAGACGGTACATTTGACGTACTTCCTAAAAAAGAAGTTGGACAACTTAAGAAACAACACGAACGTCTTGTGAAATTCCTTGGCGGAATCCGTGATATGAAAGCAATTCCGGATGTTATGTTCGTTGTTGACCCACGCAAAGAACGCATCGCGGTTGCTGAAGCAATCAAATTGAACATTCCACTAGTTGGAATCGTTGACACGAACTGTGATCCAGACGAAATTGACTACATCATTCCTGCGAATGATGATGCAATTCGCGCAGTACGTCTATTGACTAGCAAAATGGCTGATGCTTTGCTTGAATCAAGACAAGGCGAAGACGAAGAAGCGACTCAAGAAGAAACTGTAGCTGCAGAGTAAATCCAGTAAATGAAAAGACGATAAGCGGCTTATACCCTTATCGTCTTTTTTCGGAATTGATGGCATAAATAGGAGGAATGGAAAAAAATGAAAATTACAGCGCAAATGGTTAAGGAATTACGGGAAAAAACAGGTACAGGTATGATGGACTGTAAAAAAGCGTTAACAGAAACAAACGGTGACATGGAAGCGGCAATTGATTTCCTACGTGAAAAAGGTCTTTCTAGTTCTGCTAAGAAAGCGGATCGTATTGCTGCAGACGGTACAACGTATATTCATGTTGACGGTAACGAAGCAATTATTCTTGAAGTGAACGCAGAAACTGATTTCGTAGCTAAAAATGAAGGTTTCCAAACACTTGTAAACGATCTTGCTGTACACCTTCTTGCTACAAAGCCTGCTACAGTCGAAGAGGCAGTTGCATCTACATTGCCAAACGGATTGTCAGTAGCGGATCATATTTCAAACACTGTTGCTAAAATTGGTGAGAAAATTACACTTCGTCGTTATGAAATTCGTACGAAAACAGATAACGATGCTTTCGGACCATATTTGCACATGGGTGGACGAATCAGTGTTCTTACTATTGTTGAAGGTTCAACAGATTCAGATGCAGCAAAAGACGTTGCAATGCACATTGCAGCATTGAATCCGAAATACGTTTCACGTGACCAAGTTTCTGCTGAAGAAGTTGAGCACGAACGTAAAATCCTTACAGAACAAGCGCTTAACGAAGGTAAACCAGAAAACATCGTTGCGAAAATGGTTGAAGGCCGTATCGGTAAATACTTCGAAGATATTTGTGTACTTGATCAGGCATTTGTTAAAAATTCCGATCAAAAAGTTGGCGATTTCGTGAAATCAACTGGCGGTACATTGAAAGAATTTATCCGTTATGCAGTTGGTGAAGGTATTGAAAAACCTGAAGATAACTTCGCAGATGAAGTTATGAGCCAAGTTAAAGGTAACTGAGCCGTTATAGACTAACAAATGGGGAACACATGCGTGTGTTCCCCATTTTTCAAGAGCTAAGAAAGTATAAGTTTTTCAACATGGAACAGTGTCTAGCTCCAGGCGCCTAGGAGATTGGGGCATAAGCCAGTCCGGCTATGTGTGCAAAGAACGCCACGTCACCGGCCCATCTTATGCATGTCGTGGGCCACTACAGGCTGCGTTCATTTATAATAGGCGCTTGTGCTTTTCTTAAGAAAAAAGAATAGATGGAGGATACAAATGAGCAATCCAAAATATAAACGTATCGTCTTGAAATTAAGCGGAGAAGCACTTGCTGGTGATCAAGGTTTCGGTCTATCGCCAGAAGTTATTAAAAACGTTGCAATACAAGTGAAAGAAGTTGTTGACCTAGATGTCGAAGTTGCCGTTGTTGTCGGAGGCGGAAATATTTGGCGCGGTAAAGTTGGCAGTGAAATGGGAATGGATCGTGCGACAGCAGATTACATGGGCATGCTCGCTACGGTTATGAATTCCCTTGCTCTACAAGATTCACTTGAGAAAATTGGCGTTGAAACTCGTGTCTCTTCATCAATTGAAATGAGACAAGTTGCGGAGCCATACATACGCCGCAAAGCAATCCGCCATCTTGAAAAGAAACGGGTCGTCATTTTTGCAGCAGGTACGGGGAATCCGTATTTCTCAACTGATACGACAGCAGCGCTCCGCGCAGCTGAAATTGAAGCGGACGTCATTCTTATGGCGAAAAACAATGTGGACGGCGTTTATTCAGCTGACCCGGCTAAAGATAAGAATGCAGTTAAATACTTAGAACTATCGTTTTTGGATGTCATTAACCAAGGGCTTGAAGTAATGGATTCAACGGCTTCAACTCTATGTATGGACAACGATATCCCACTCGTAGTATTCTCTATTATGGAAAATGGAAATATTAAGAGAGCCGTCCTAGGTGAATCGATCGGGACGGTCGTCAGGAGGAATTTATAATGGCTAACGAAGTAATGGATCAAGCGAAAGATCGTATGGAAAAAGCAATTGGTGGATATACGAGAGAACTAGCTTCTATTCGTGCAGGACGTGCAAGTGCTGCAATGCTGGACAGATTAACTGTTGAGTATTACGGTGCTCCTACTCCAATATCACAGATGGCTGGTATTTCAGTACCTGAGGCACGTCTGCTTGTCATTCAACCCTATGACAAGACAATACTTGCTGATATTGAAAAGGCAATCATGAAATCGGATATCGGAATTACACCTTCTAATGATGGTAGCGTTATCCGCCTTGCTGTTCCAGCATTGACAGAAGATCGCCGAAAAGAACTTGTGAAATCTGTGAAAAAAGAAGCAGAGGAAGCAAAAATAGCGATACGTAATGTTCGTCGTGATGCGAATGAAGATTTCAAGAAACTTGAAAAAAGTAGTTCAATTACTGAGGATGAACTACACCGTTATGGTGAAGAAATCCAAAAGTTGACGGATTCACAAATCGTGAGAATCGATGAAATTGCAAAAGATAAAGAAAACGAAATCATGGAAATCTGATAGAAGAACTTTCTATATTCCGAGACGTCCTTATTTCAGGACGTCTTTTTCTTTGCTTAGGAAATTATAAAGTTCTTGGCTTGTGGATAATTCGTGAATGGTGCTATTCCACGTCGAGACACCAACGCCCCTGAACAGGCGTTTCCGCATTTGTTCTTTATGAACAGCAATAAAAAATGAAATTAACCGTCTAATTTGTTACGATAGAGTATGTACTTGCTCTGATAGTAGCTGAGTGGAGGAAACGATATGCTGGAAAAAATATTTGGGAAAAAAACTGTGGTGGCAGCTAGTTCAATTTCGGACCGAATGACAACTGTTAAAAGCAAGCATATCCCTGCCCACGTGGCGATTATTATGGATGGCAACGGCAGATGGGCGAAACGGCGTAATTTACCAAGAATTGCAGGTCATCATGAAGGGATGAAAAAGGTTCGTGTAATAACACGTATTGCAAATGACCTTGGTGTAAAAGTACTTACACTTTACGCCTTCTCAACGGAAAATTGGAAACGACCGAAACTAGAAATAGATTTCTTGATGAAACTTCCAGGAGAGTTTCTTAGTACCTACCTCCCCGAACTAATTGAGCAAAACGTGAAGGTTGAAATGATTGGAAACTTTGATATGTTGCCTGAACATACGAAAAAAGCAATTAGTAAAGCAATTGAAGAAACAAAGCACAATGACGGTTTAACATTGAACTTTGCCATGAATTACGGCAGCAGGCTTGAACTTGTCGAATCTGTCAAAGAAATTGTGGCACTGGTAGCGGACGGTTCAATTAATCCTGAAGATATTGATGAGTCACTCATTGGATCCCATTTAATGACAGCTCATTTACCGGAACCAGATTTACTGATCCGCACAAGCGGCGAAGTCAGGTTGTCCAATTTCATGCTATGGCAGCTCGCATATGCCGAGCTTTCTTTTACAGACGTGTTGTGGCCAGATTTTGATGAAATATGCATGCTGAATGCGATTGAAGAATTCCAATTGCGAAATAGACGTTTTGGTAGTGTAGAAGGGAATGGAGACGTTTGAAACAGAGGATACTAACGGCAATCGTTGCGCTTATCTTTTTCGTTCCACTAGTTGTAATAGGTGGGTTGCCCTTCACGATTGCAGTTTATGCAATTGCAACAATTGGGTTATATGAACTTTTACGGATGAGGGACATTCAATTAATTTCAATTGAAGGTATTTTGACATGGGTTGCGCTTGCAATATTACTTATGCCTGCCAATTGGAGCGGCACCGTCTTCGAAATGGTTGGTTATACAAAAATCGAAATGACATTTGCTATTGTCCTTATGCTATTGATTTATACAGTTGTTGTTAAAAATCGATTTACGTTCGATCATGCAGCTTTTTCTGTGTTGGGTGTGTTGTATGTCGGAATTGGGTTTTATTATTTGATTGAAACGAGATTATTCGGAATCGAATATGTCGTATATGCTTTGATGGTAATTTGGGTTACGGATTCCGGTGCCTATTTCACAGGTAGAAAAATAGGTAAGCGTAAATTGTGGCCGGAGATCTCCCCGAACAAGACAGTGGAAGGTTTTGTAGGCGGTGTATTGTCAGCTGTTGTTTTTGCTTGCATCTTCCAAATCTACTTCCCTATTGCTTCTACATATATCATACTTATTGTTGTGACGATTATTGCATCGATTGTAGGGCAATTGGGCGACCTTGTCGAATCGGCACTAAAAAGGCATTATGAAGTGAAGGATTCAGGAAAGCTCCTGCCAGGTCATGGTGGGATTCTAGACAGGTTCGATAGTCTCCTTTTTGTACTGCCATTACTTCATTTTCTACACTTTGTAGGATAAGGGAAAGGGTGTCTACATGACAAAGAAAATAAGTCTACTAGGGGCTACAGGCTCCATCGGTATACAGACACTGGATATCATTGGTTCCAACCCCGATAAATTTAAGCTCGTATCTTTTTCAGCTGGTTTGAATATCGATAGTGTAAGGGAAATTGCTTCAGCGTATCATCCACAAATGATATCTGTAATAAGATGTGAAGATGCCGAAATGCTGAAAACGGAATTTCCCGCTATCGAATTTGTTTACGGAGATGATGGCCTTGTTGAAGTTGCGGCACGTACGGGTGCCGATATACTGCTTAATGCCGTCATCGGCAGTGTTGGGCTTAAACCAACACTTGAAGCAATCCGCGCTGGGATAACTATCGCTATTGCCAATAAGGAAACACTTGTCGCAGCAGGAGAAATCGTTATGAGCGAAGCCCGTAAATACGGTGTACCGATTTTACCTGTGGATAGTGAGCATTCAGCACTTTTCCAAGCGTTGAACGGTGAAGATCCGAAACGTATTTCTAGGCTTATTTTGACGGCTTCAGGCGGAAGTTTCAGGGATCTTACCCGGGCAGAACTTGCAAACGTGACGCTTGAACAGGCTCTTGCCCATCCTAATTGGTCAATGGGCAATAAATTAACAATCGACTCGGCGACCATGTTGAACAAGGGGCTTGAAGTGATTGAGGCACATCATCTTTTTGCAATGCCTTATGAAAAAATTGATTGTTTGCTTCATAAGGAAAGTATCATCCATTCGATGATCGAGTTCGAAGACACAAGTGTCATGGCACAACTTGGTTCACCAGATATGCGCGTACCTATCCAATATGCTTTGACCTATCCAGATCGGATTCCGATGCAAAACGCGAAACCGCTTCGTCTCGAAGAAATTGGAATGTTGCATTTCGAGAAAATGGATCTAGTTCGTTTTAAGGCGTTGGGACTTGCATATGCTGCTGGTAAAGAAGGTGGTACAATGCCAGCTGCCATGAATGCTGCAAATGAAGTGGCTGTAGCGTTGTTTATGAATGGTCGTATTCCATTTGTGCAAATTGAAGACATCATTGAACGGGTAATGGAGGCGCATCGAACAATTCTAACTCCGAGTCTTGAAGCAATTTTGGAAACAGATTCGCTTACTCGAAAAATGGTGTATGCTATGGTAGAATGAGTTTTTTAGAAACGGCCAAAGAGGTCAGTGAAGGTGGTTTTTCATGGAAACCGTTATTTCGTTTATAATCGTATTCGGTACTTTGGTCTTTTTTCATGAACTAGGACATTTCTTGTTTGCGAAAAAGGCTGGAATCATGGTGCGTGAATTCGCAATAGGATTCGGCCCTAAAATTATTGGTATTCAAAAAGGTGAAACGTTATATACAGTTAGACTTCTGCCGCTTGGTGGTTATGTCCGGATGGCAGGGGAAGACTTTGATACGGTTGCATTACAGGCTGGTTATCGTGTAGGTCTATTAATTAATGCTGCGAATGAAGTTGAAAAGATTTACTTGAACCGCAATGTTGCGAATCCTGACGTTCTATTCCTTGAAACCGAGTCATCTGATTTGGAAAAGGAACTATTCATCGAAGGCTATGATGAAGAAGGGCAGCTTGTCCGTTACAATGTATCTAGAAAAGCGGTTATCTATGAGAAGGGGCAGAAAACACTTATTGCCCCGTATGATCGCCAATTCGAATCGAAGTCTCTCGGCGGCCGAGCAATGACTATCTTTGCAGGTCCATTGTTTAACTTTATTCTGGCGTTTTTCATATTCCTTACGATCGGACTGTTACAAGGTGTACCGACATATGAACCCGTTATTACAAACGTGGTTAGCGGTGATCCTGCACAGGTTGCTGGTATGAAAGATGGAGACTTCGTTAAAGTGGTCGATGGCAAACCCATCGAAACATGGCAGGAGTTTGCTGAAATCATTCAAAATAGTCCCGGTATACTGCTCCAGCTTGAAGTGGATCGTAACGGTGATTCGGTGATGATGGATGTTGTACCAAAGACACTTGAAGAAAAAGGTAAAGAATACGGCCAGATTGGCGTGAAGTATACAAGCCCAGTAGAGAAAGGTGCATTAAAAGCAGTTCAACATGGGGCGGAAGAAACAATTGTATGGTTTAAAAGAATAGCCGATTTACTCGGGCAGCTTGTAACAGGTCAATTGTCATTCGACGCCTTATCAGGACCTGTAGGTATTTACCAAGCTACTGGGGAAGTAGCGCAGCACGGTATATATAGTCTTATGAACTGGGCGGCAATTTTAAGCATTAACCTGGGGATTATGAACTTGTTGCCATTGCCAGCACTTGACGGCGGAAGGCTATTGTTCTTCCTGTTTGAGGCAATTCGTGGTAAGCCAATCGCCAAACAAAAAGAAGGAATGGTCCATTTCGTAGGGATTGTTCTGCTGATGTTACTTATGCTTATAGTAACCTGGAATGATATACAGCGCTTTTTCTTTTAAAGAAAAGCGCAAGGCGCCGTTTAGCCCCGACAAGCGCTGTAGGGCCAGTCGGAAAAGGCGTACTTTGCCTTTATCGACAGGACCGAAGCGACTTGGCTTAGGTCGGCACGTATCTCTGAGCGCCGTAGCGAAATAAATGGGATTCTTTATATTGACCTATATACCAAGGAATTCCAAAAACAATACTTAAGGTGGGAACATAGATGAAACAATCGCGAACATTCATACCTACGATGCGTGAAGTACCTTCTGATGCCGATGTAAAATCACATCAATTACTTTTACGCGCAGGTTTTATCCGACAAAATACAAGTGGAATTTATTCATTCCTACCTTTGGGAAAGAAAGTACTTCAAAAAGTCGAGACAATTATCCGTGAAGAGATGGAAGCAATCGAAGCTGTAGAAGTATTTATGCCTGCTATGCAACAAGCGGAACTGTGGCAGGAAACTGGCAGATGGTACTCATATGGTCCTGAGCTATTCAGAATGACTGATCGGCATAAAAGGGAATTCGCCCTCGGTGCGACTCATGAAGAAGTAATTACTTCACTTGTTCGCGATGAAGTGAAATCTTATAAGAAGCTACCACTGACAATGTTCCAAATACAGACGAAGTTCAGGGATGAACAGCGTCCACGTTTCGGACTTCTGCGAGGACGCGAATTCATCATGAAAGATGCGTATTCCTTCCATGCGACGGAAGAAAGTCTTGATGAGAAATACCAGGAAATGATGCAAGCCTATACGAATATCTTTACAAGGCTTGGGCTTGATTTCCGTGCAGTTATGGCAGACGGTGGATCAATCGGTGGTACAGATACACATGAATTCATGGCGCTGTCTGACATTGGTGAAGATACAATTGCATATAGTGATTCTTCTTCATATGCAGCTAACATTGAAATGGCTGAAGTGAATGTCAACTATGAAAAACTGGATGAAGCATTGCGGGAAGTAGAAAAAGTCGCAACGCCTGATCAAAAAACAATCAGCGAAGTTGCTTCATACCTGAATGTCGATGCAACTCGTCTTATTAAGACACTTATCTTCAAAGCAGATGATGAGCTAATCGCAGTCCTTTGTCGTGGAGATCATGAAATCAATGATATTAAGTTGAAAAATGTACTTGGGGCCTCAGAAGTTGAGTTCGCAGCTGAAGGTGATGTTACTGAGCTTCTTTCTTGTGGGGTTGGTTCAATCGGGCCAGTTAAACTTCCTCTTGATCTTAAAGTGATTGCAGATCACTCAGTCGCATCAATCGTCAACGGTGTATGCGGAGCAAACGAAGACGGTTTCCATTTGACAAATGTCAATCCAGAACGTGATTTTGCTGTGGATCGCTATGAAGATCTTCGTTTCATCCTCGAAGGAGACGCGTCTCCGGATGGCAAGGGTACCATTAAGTTTGCCAAAGGAATTGAACTTGGACATATATTCAAATTAGGTACGACATATAGTGAACCGATGGGCGGAACATTCCTTGATGAAAACGGCAGATCGAAACCGTACATCATGGGCTGTTATGGCATTGGCGTATCACGTATACTTGCAGCTGTTGCGGAACAGTTCAATGATGAGTACGGATTGAAATGGCCGAAGAAGATTGCGCCATTTGATGTCCATCTAATTGCCGTAAATCTTAAAGATGAAAGTCAGAAAGAATTGGCTGACGAATTATATAGTGTTCTAAAATCTTACAGATATGATGTCCTGTATGATGATCGTCCTGAACGTGCAGGGGTTAAATTCGCAGATTCAGATTTAATTGGTCTACCGATTCGCATTACAATCGGGAAAAGAGCTTCAGAAGGAATTGTCGAAATCAAATTCAGACAAACCGGGGAAACTGCTGAATGGCAAAAAGAAGAACTAACTGAAAAGTTACAAGCATTTTTCACAGCTGAATAACTATTGAGAAGGGAAGGCCGCATGTCGGTACTTCCCTTCTTTTTCGAAAGATTAAGAAAGAATGTGTTTTTTGACCTAGAACAGTGTCTAGCTCCAGGCGCCAGCCGCTCGGTCATAAGCAATCCAGCTATGTGGCAAAGAGCGCCACGTCCCTGGATCGACTTATGCCTGTCGCGTCCAGACGGCGCCTTGCGCTTTTCTTACTGATGAAGGATTGGAGAGGCTTATGGACGCTATAAATAAACTATATATCTTGCTGCAACAAATCGAGATGACAGATGATCAATATGTCATTCACTTTGAACATGCGGAACTTAACCGTGTGAACATTCACCGAAAATCAAGAGTGTGGCAATTTAATTTAACGCTCGACAAGCCATTACCAGTAGATGTCTATACAGTGTTTTCGCAACGTATCAATAAAACATTTGCGGCAATTGCGAGGGTTAAGCTTCATATTACATCCAGAAACCAGGAAGTAGATGGGCAATTACTAACGGATTATTGGCCATTTATCATCGAAGAGTTGAGTGATATGTCTCCGCCAATCAGAGAACTTCTTATTGGACAAAAGCCGGTCATGACGGGTGGTAAAATGACGCTTTCTTGTACGAATGATTTGGAACTACAAATGATGAAAGGCAAATATGCTGGACTCATCACGGATGTGTATACATCATTCGGATTTCCGCGGCCTGTCGTCGATTTCAAATTGACAGATGAAGATAGCGGAGCGGAAGCTGCCCGTGAAGCATTTATGGCGCAACGGCTAGCGGAAGAGGAAGCGTATGGTAAAAAAGCGCTTGAAGATTTAAAACTAAGGGAAACATCCCAGAAAGAAAGTGGCACTGTATCTGGACCATTCCGTCTCGGAACGCCAATTAAACCAGATGAGCCTATGCTCGAAATTCAGCAAATTCAGGACGAAGAACGTCGCGTGACAATAGAAGGCTATGTGTTTGATACGGATGTTCGTGAACTGCGGAGTGGACGCTCACTGTTGACGATTAAAGTAACAGATTACACGGATTCAATTCTTGTTAAAATGTTCTCGCGTGATAACGAAGATGCGGAAATGATGAAGGCGCTGAAAAAAGGGACATGGATTCGAGCCCGCGGCGGTATCCAAAACGATACGTTCGTACGGGATCTTATTATGATGGCTCAAGACGTTATGGAAGTGTCTCCTATTATCAGACAAGACAAGGCGCCGAAGGACCGAAAACGGATTGAACTGCATGCACACACGACGATGAGTCAGATGGATGCCGTTGTATCTGCATCTGCACTTGTTGAACAAGCGGCGAAATGGGGACACCCCGCAATCGCAATTACAGATCACGCGAACGTTCAATCATTTCCAGAGGCGTATAACGCTGGGAAAAAACATGGTGTGAAAGTCATTTTCGGACTAGAAGCAAATCTAGTTGATGACGGAGTGCCTATCGTTTTTGATGAACAGCATAGAAAGCTTGAAGATGATTCATTTGTTGTATTTGACGTTGAGACGACAGGGCTTTCAGCAGTGTATGACAGAATCATCGAGCTGGCTGCAGTCAGAGTGAAAAATGGTGAGATTATTGAGACGTTCGAAAGATTCTCAAATCCGCATCATCCGCTATCATCGACAACGACCAGATTGACGGGAATTACCGACGAAATGGTAAAAAATGCACCGGAAATTGAGGATGTCACGAAAGATTTCGTCGAATTTATTGGCGATTCGATTCTTGTTGCTCATAATGCGAAATTCGATATGGGCTTCTTTTATCAAGCATGTAAAAAGGCGGACTTGGAAGCCGCGGCCTATCCGGTTATCGATACGCTCGAACTGGCCCGCTTCTTGTACCCAGAAATGGGTAATCACAGGCTTGGTACGTTAGCGAAAAAGTTCGGAATCGAACTGACTCAGGCTCACCGAGCAATCTATGATACCGAAGCGACTGCACATCTGTTCCTTCGTTTGTTAAAAGATGCGGAAAGCAAAGGCATCGAATACTTGGATGACTTTAACCGCCATATTGGTGAAGGTGACGTCTACAAACGGTCCCGTCCATCGCATTGTACACTTTTAGCGGTGGATGATGAAGGATTGAAAAACCTGTTCAAACTTGTTTCGTACTCACATATGGATTATTTCTACCGTATTCCGCGTATTCCGCGTTCATTGCTAGTTAAATACCGTAAAGGGCTGCTTGTTGGCTCTGGTTGTGATAAAGGTGAAGTGTTCGAGGGGCTTATGCAGAAACCGATGGAAGAAGTAGAGGAAATTGCGAAGTTTTATGATTACCTTGAAGTCCATCCCAAACCAGTTTATTCGCATTTGCTTGAACTTGAATTGATTCGCGATGAGTGGAATATGGAAGACATAATGCGGAAACTAATCAAGCTTGGAAAAAAGGTTGGTTTACCCGTTTGTGCAACTGGAAATGTCCATTACATTGATGAAACGGATGCAACATTCCGCCAAGTACTTGTCAGATCACAAGGTGGAGCCAATCCGATGAACAGGCATTCGCTACCGGCGGTCCAATTCCGGACGACGGATGAGATGCTGGAAGAGTTTGCGTTTCTAGGTCAAGAAGTCGCGGAAGAAATAGTCATCGACAACCCGCATGCAATTTTAGAAAGAATCGGTAACGTAAAGCCAATCAAAGATGATCTTTATACCCCTACAATCGAAGGTGCGGATGAAGAAGTACGTGAACTGACGTATTCAATGGCGCACGGAATCTATGGTGAGCAATTGCCGGAAATCATCGAAGCACGTATTGAAAAAGAACTAAAATCGATTATTGGTCACGGCTTTGCGGTTATCTACCTTATTTCGCATAAACTCGTGAAGAAATCGCTAGATGAAGGGTATCTGGTTGGGTCTCGGGGGTCTGTCGGTTCGTCGCTTGTTGCTACGATGATGGAAATCACCGAAGTAAATCCAATGCCGCCACATTATATTTGTCCGACCTGTAAGGTAGCCGAGTTTTTCGATGATGGATCTGTCAGTTCTGGCTACGATCTTCCAGACAAAATGTGCCCAACATGCGAAACGCCATTCAAAAAAGATGGTCAGGATATCCCGTTTGAAACTTTCCTTGGATTTAATGGGGATAAAGTTCCCGATATTGACCTCAACTTCAGTGGTGATTATCAAGCACATGCTCATAATTATACGAAGGAACTGTTCGGTGAAGATTTTGTTTATCGTGCAGGGACGATTGGAACAGTCGCTGAGAAGACCGCCTATGGCTATGTACGCGGCTATATGAATGATAATAATTTGAACTTCCGTGGCGCTGAAATTGATCGACTGGTACAAGGTTGTTCAGGCGTTAAAAGGAATACGGGGCAGCATCCCGGTGGAATTATCGTTGTTCCGGATGATATGGATATATTCGATTTTACACCCATTCAGTTTCCGGCGAATGATTTGAATTCGAGTTGGAAGACGACTCATTTTGACTTCCATTCCATTGACAATAACTTGTTGAAACTCGATATTCTTGGTCATGATGATCCGACAATGATTAAAATGTTGCAGGATTTATCCGGCATTGATCCACTTACGATTCCACCGGATGATAAAGGCGTCATGGAATTATTCAGCGGTACAACTTCGCTTGGCGTCACTCCGGAGCAAATCGGTTGTAAGACGGGTACGCTTGGTGTGCCTGAGTTTGGGACAAGATTCGTACGGCAGATGCTTGAAGAAACGAAGCCATCGACGTTTTCGGAACTGATTCAAATTTCCGGATTGTCTCATGGTACGGACGTTTGGCTCGGCAACGCCCAGGAATTGATTCAGAACAAAACTTGCGAATTGAAAGACGTTATTGGTTGTCGTGATGATATTATGGTGTACCTGATCTATCAAGGGCTAGATCCGTCGATGGCCTTTCAGATTATGGAATTTGTCCGTAAAGGCCGCGGGTTGACACCGGAGTTTGAAGCGGAAATGAAAGCTCAAAGCGTACCTAACTGGTACATTGAATCTTGTAAAAAGATTAAATACATGTTCCCGAAAGCACACGCAGCTGCCTATGTATTGATGGCGCTACGCATCGCATACTTCAAAGTGCATCATCCAATTCTGTACTATGCAACATACTTCACAATACGGGCAACGGACTTCGATCTACTGACGATGACGAAGGGGTCTGCGTCGGTTAGAGCGCAAGTTAAAGAGATTAATGCAAAAGGGCTTGATGCAACGCCGAAAGAAAAGAGCTTGCTCACGGTACTTGAAATTGCGCTGGAAATGTGGGAGCGCGGTATTTCATTGGCAAGACCAGATTTGTATAAATCCGACGCAACAACATTCCTTATTGAAGGCGATACACTGATTCCGCCATTTAATTCAGTTCCTTCTCTTGGAACGAACGTTGCGAATTCAATTGTTGAAGCAAGGAAAGACGGAGAATTTCTTTCGAAAGAAGATTTCCAACAGCGCGGCCGTGTTTCGAAGACAATTGTCGAGTATATGGACGCATTAGGTTGTTTGGAAGGTATGCCTGATGCGAATCAGCTGTCCCTCTTCTAGGATTTTTGCTGGGTTTTTCGAAATACAATATGTAGCGTTGTTTAACATCTATTGTATAATCCCCGCAAAGGAAGCTGGAATTATGCAAACAAACCGAACTCTTCTTGTTCGGTTTGTTTGCACCAGCAAATATCGTATGGTATGATGGGAACAACTTTTGTAATAGTCTTGCGCAAAAAGAGTGGGATTTCCCGCTCTTTTCTGTTGTTCTGTACTGTTTTTTAATTTTATTTGGTAGAAGTTCAGGCTTTCATCAAATAAAGTTAGAGCCTCCGGCGGATGCCACAGATTTTGTAGTGAATTAAATCTACCTAATCTTGGCGCAAATACGCCGAGGCGTATTTGATTAATATTTCGGGAGGGCTAAGATGAGTAATATTACGGAAGAAGTCGCAAAAATCGCCGGTCCAATTGTAGAGGAACTAGAATTGGAACTTGTCGATGTAGAGTTCGTTAAAGAAGGAAGAGACTGGTTTTTACGGGTCTATATTGATACACCTAACGGAAGCATCGATATTGATCAGTGCTCTCAAGTTAGTGAAAAGTTGAGTGAAGAGCTTGACCGTACTGATCCAATTCCGCAAAACTACTTTCTTGAAGTGTCTTCACCAGGCGCAGAGCGTCCGTTGAAGAAGGAAGAAGATTTTCAAAAAGCGATTGGACAGTTCGTATTCATTAAAACGTACGAAGCCATTAAAGATATGAAAGAGTTCGAAGGTTATTTATTGGCATATGGTCCTGAAGGCGCTGAAGTTGAAATGCGCATTAAGACTAGAAAAATAAAAGTTGTAATCGAACTGGATAAAATCGCACTTGCCCGTTTGGCAATCGACTTTTCCGCATAATTGAATAGTAGGAGTGATTAACATGAGTAGTGATCTACTCGATGCATTGACAGCCTTAGAAAAGCAAAAAGGTATTTCTAGGGACGTATTAGTGGAAGCAATCGAAGCGGCACTTGTAACCGCATATAAACGCAATTTTAATCAGGCACAAAATGTGCGCGTTGACTTGAACCTTGATAAAGGAACAATGAAAGTTTATTCAAGAAAAGACGTTGTCGAAGAAGTCGAAGATGAGCGTCTACAAATCAGTCTTGAAGATGCACATAAAATCAACCCATCTTATGAACTTGAAGATGTTGTTGAAGAAGAAGTGACGCCACGCGACTTTGGTCGTGTTGCAGCACAAACTGCGAAGCAAGTTGTTACGCAGCGTGTGAGGGAAGCGGAACGTGGCATCATCTATGAAGAGTACGTCGATAGGGAAGATGATATCGTCAACGGTATTGTTGAACGCCTTGACGCACGAAATTTGTATGTTGGTCTTGGGAAAGTCGAAGCTGTTTTACCAGTAGGGGAACAGATCCCGACAGAAAAGTATCAACCCCATGATCGTATCAAAGTCTATATTACAAAAGTTGAACGTACATCACGTGGTCCGCAAGTGTTCGTATCAAGAACACATCCAGGACTTCTTCGCAGACTGTTTGAAGTTGAGGTTCCTGAAATCTTTGAAGGTATCGTTGAAATCAAATCGATTGCACGAGAAGCGGGAGATCGTTCTAAAATTTCAGTTCATACGAATAATGATGCAGTAGATCCGGTTGGTTCATGTGTAGGCGCAAGAGGTGCACGGGTTCAATCGATTTCAAATGAACTAAATGGCGAGAAAATCGATATCGTCGAATGGTCAGAGGATCCAGCTATATTCGTAGCAAATGCACTGAGTCCTTCAAAAGTAATTGACGTTCAGGTAAATGAAGAAGATCGATCGACAACGGTTGTTGTACCTGACTATCAATTGTCACTTGCTATCGGGAAACGTGGTCAAAACGCTAGACTTGCTGCCAAGATGACTGGTTGGAAAATCGACATTAAGAGCGAAACGGATGCACGCGAACTTGGGATTTATCCGTCAGCCACTAGTGCGTTAATCATAGAACAAGTCCAGTTGGATGGGGACGCGAACGAAAGCGACCCGTACTTCGTTGAAGATGAAGTAACAGAAGACGTTGGAACTGAAACAATCGATCTGTATACGGATACGGAAAACGAAGACTGAGAGGAAAGGTTGAGCACACATGACAAACATGAAAAAAATTCCTTTGCGTAAATGTGCGGCGACAGGCAATATGTTTCCCAAAAAGGAAATGATTCGCATCGTCCGCCCGAAAGAAGGGGAAGTTTCAGTCGATCTCACTGGCAAGAAATCAGGCCGCGGGACATATGTGTCAAAATCCGAAGAAGCAGTTGAATCCGCGCGCCGTAACAGATCGATTGAAAGTCAACTTGGAACGGCCGTACCTGAACAGGTATTTGAGGATCTTCTCCACGCGATCCGCCGGGAGGCATTAAAATGACAGATCCGAAAAAGATTTATCAAATGCTTGGCATGGCGGCGCGGGCAAGAATGCTTATTATGGGTGAAGATTTGGTTGTTCGGGAAATTCGTGCCGGCAAAGCACGTCTTGTAATTATTTCAGAAGACGCATCTAAAAATACATTGAAGAAATTAACTGATAAAAGTGCATTTTACAACGTTGAGAAGCATGTTTTCGGGACTCGAGAAGAGCTTGGACATGCAGTTGGAAAAGAGTCGCGAGTGGTGCTTGCGCTAACGGACAGCGGTTTTGCTAAAAAGGTGTCCGGGCTACTCAACGAATATAACCGGGGGTGGACTAATGACGAAAATACGAGTACACGAATACGCGAAACAAGTGAATCGGACGAGTAAAGAAGTTATTGATGAGCTTGGAAAGATAAATGTAAGTGTTACAAATCATATGTCGACATTAGATAATGATTCGATTACAAAGCTGAATAGTAAATTCAGTGGCAATGTCACTAAACCAAGTGCGCCAAAAGTAGAAACGAAGGGTGCTGAACAAAAAATGGCTCCAAAACCATCACAAGGTTCGACAGGCGGCAATCGCCCAGCGCAAGGCTCAACAGGCGGCAATCGCCCATCACAAAGCTCAACAGGCGGCAATCGCCCATCACAAGGCTCAACAGGCGGCAATCGCCCATCACAAAGCTCAACAGGCGGCAACCGTCCATCACAAAGCTCAACAGGTGGCAACCGTCCATCACAAAGCTCAACAGGTGGCAATCGCCCATCACAAAGCTCAACAGGTGGCAACCGTCCAGCACAAAGTTCAACAGGTGGCAACCGTCCAGCACAAAGTTCAACAGGTGGCAATCGCCCATCACAAAGCTCAACAGGTGGCAACCGTCCAGCACAAAGTTCAACAGGCGGCAACCGTCCAGCGCAAAGCTCAACGGGTAGCAATCGCCCAGCGCAAGGTTCAACAGGTGGCAACCGTCCAGCACAAGGCGCACCAAGTGGACAAGGCGGACGCCCAGGTGGCGGAGGTCCAAGTCGTCCAGGTGGCGGTCGCGGTGGACGTCCACCGGCACGTGGTATAAACCAAGGGCGTAGAAGATATCGTCCAGCGAACCCGATTCCAAAAGTGGAAAAACCGTTACCGGAAAAAATCACTTTCTACGAATCACTGTCAGTTGCTGAACTAGCGAACAAACTAGGCCGGGAACCGTCTGGAATCATCAAAAAACTCTTCATGCTTGGTATCATGGCTACAATCAACCAAGAATTGGACAAAGATGCGATTGAACTCATCTGCGCAGATTATGAAGTTGAAGTAGAAGAAGAAATTCGTATCGATGTAACTGATCTTGAAACGTACTTTGAGGAGCATGAAGAAACAGCTATTGCTTCAATTGAACGTCCTCCAGTCGTTACAATCATGGGGCATGTTGACCACGGTAAAACGACACTTCTAGACTCGATTCGTAATACGAAAGTTACACAAGGCGAAGCGGGCGGTATCACACAGCATATTGGTGCCTACCAAATCGAAGAAAAGGGCAAGAAAATAACATTCCTTGATACACCAGGTCACGCGGCGTTCACAACGATGCGTGCACGCGGTGCGAAAGTGACTGATATTACGATTCTTGTTGTAGCAGCGGATGATGGTGTTATGCCACAAACAATCGAAGCAATCAACCATGCGAAAGCGGCTGAAGTTCCGATTATCGTTGCAGTGAATAAGATGGATAAGCCTTCTGCAAATCCAGACCGTGTTATGCAAGAATTAACAGACCAAGGACTTGTTGCTGAAGCATGGGGCGGAGATGCAATTTTCGTACCAATCTCAGCATTAAAAGGCGAAGGAATTGACCAGTTGATTGAAATGGTTCTTCTTGTTGCCGAAGTCGCTGAACTAAAAGCTGATCCAAACATCCGCGCACGCGGAAGTGTTATTGAAGCTTCTCTTGATAAAGGTCGCGGTGCTGTTGCAACGCTTCTTGTACAAGACGGAACGCTTCGTGTAGGTGATCCAATCGTAGTTGGTAACACATACGGTCGTGTACGTGCGATGGTAAGTGACATTGGACGCCGCGTGAAAGAAGCTGGCCCATCTACACCGATTGAAATTACAGGGTTAAGCGATGTACCTCAAGCTGGAGATCGTTTTGTTGTCTTTGAAGACGAGAAAACAGCACGCCAAATCGGGGAAACTAGAGCTGGTGAAGCGCTGCAAGATCAACGCGTTGAGAAAACACGTGTAACACTTGATAACTTGTTTGATCATATGAAACAAGGCGAAATCAAAGAATTGAACTTAATCGTAAAAGCAGACGTACAAGGTACGGTTGAAGCGATGGCATCTTCACTTATGAAAATTGAAGTTGAAGGCGTCAACGTTAAAATCATCCACACAGGTGCTGGCGCGATTAATGAATCTGATATTTCACTTGCTGCTGCATCAAATGCTATCGTTATTGGATTCAACGTTCGTCCAGATGTCAACGCGAAACGCGCGGCTGAAGAAGAAGGCGTTGAAATCAGACAACACCGTGTTATCTATAAAGTGATTGAAGAAATCGAATTGGCAATGAAGGGTATGCTTGACCCTGAATACGAAGAAAAAGTTATCGGCCAAGTTGAAGTACGCGAAACAATTAAAGTGTCTAAAATCGGAACGATTGCGGGAAGCTATGTGACGAGCGGTAAGATTACTCGTGATTCAAGCGTTCGTATCGTTCGCGACAACATCGTCATCTTCGAAGGCGAAATAGATACATTGAAACGCTTTAAAGACGATGCAAAAGAAGTAGCAAAAGGCTATGAATGTGGAATTACAATCAAAAACTTTGACGATATACATGTAGACGACGTTATCGAAGCCTTCATCATGGAAGAAATTAAACGAGTATGATTGTCTATGCGGAATGTTCATTCTTCATTCCGGAGGCGGCTTCATTGAAAGAGAAGCGGTCTGTTTTAAAACGGATGACGGACAGAGTCAAAAATGACTATAATGTCTCCATCTCAGAACTAGATCATCAGGATCTGTGGCAACGAACAACAATCGCTCTTGTTGCTGTTGCCTCATCAAAAGATGCAGCTGAGCGTGAGGTTAGGCGGGCAATCCGACTTTTGGAGTCAAATCCAGAATGGGAATTGTCCAACTTAACGCTCGACTATTATTAAAACGGGATTGGGGTGACCATCCATGACAATGCGTGCTAATCGTGTTGCAGAGCAGATGAAAAAAGAGCTTGGTGAAATCATCGGTCAAAAAATTAAAGATCCACGAATCGGTTTTGTTACAGTAACTGATGTCGAGGTGACTGGTGATCTTCAACATGCAACGATTTACATTTCTGTTCTTGGAAAAGATTCGGAAAAAAAGGATACACTAAGAGGGCTGAATCAGGCGAAAGGATATATTCGTACTGAAATCGGCCAGCGAATCAGGCTTCGGATAACACCCGAACTTAAGTTCGAATATGATACTTCCGTTGCATACGGAACTCGAATCGAATCACTTCTTAAACAGGTGAAAAACGAAGACAATGAAGTAGAAAAAGAGTAGGGTGCCGCTAAGATACGACGGGCATAAAGTGGGCCAGCGTCGCGGGGTACTATCCGCAGAGCTGGACTGATTTATGACCCTAGCATCTGGTACCCGGGGTCTAGCCAGTGGAAAAAGAGTAGGGTGTCGCTAAGATGCTTTATGACCTTGCATCTGGTACCTGGAGACTAGCCAGTAACAAAAAGGAGGAAGTCGGTGTCCACAAGGACTTTCCGGCTTCCTCCTTTTTACATATAGTAAGAATTGTGAAGGTGGTGGCGTGTATGAATGGAATACTTCCCCTGTGGAAGGAAAAAGGAATGACTTCGCATGATTGTGTATTCAAGTTGCGGAAGATTCTCGGTACGAAAAAAGTGGGACATACCGGTACACTTGATCCAAGCGTAGAGGGCGTATTGCCGATTTGTCTAGGACAGGCAACAAAGGTCGCTGAATATATAACAGATTCTGGCAAAGAATATATTGCGGTTGTATCCATTGGGACTGCAACTGAAACGGAAGATGCGGATGGAGCAGTCGTAGCTTCGGATTTATCACCAAAACATATTACACGAACGGAAATTGAAGCAGCGCTCGCCAAATTGACAGGCGAAATCGTCCAAATTCCACCGATGTATTCTGCTGTAAAAGTGAATGGTAAAAAGTTATATGAATATGCTCGAAAAGGCATTGAAGTTGAAAGGCCTGAACGGAAAGTGTTCATTCGTGAAATCGAATTGTTGGATCCTGTACAATGGTATGAAGGTGAAACAGTTTCATTCCGCATCCGAGTTGCTTGCGGCAAAGGAACGTACATCCGCACGCTTGCAGTCCAGATAGGGGAGCTACTGGGTTTCCCGGCGCATATGGCCGCATTAGTCCGTACATCGTCAGGAACGTACGTGCAGGACGATTGCCGTACATTGGATGAAGTGAGGGCTCTTCAAGAAGAAGGGCAAATAGCCTCGATACTTCGTCCGCTTGAAGATGCACTAAGTGATTTTACTGCGATTGAAATCCCTGAGGAGCTTCTGGAGAAAGTAGAAAATGGACAAGTGTTGCCGGAGCATCCACTGCTGGACACGGAAGAGGCACTCGTGTTTATGAATGAAGGCAAGGCACTTGCAGTATACAGGAAGCATCCTACCAAGCTTGGTCTTATGAAGCCTGAAAAGATGTTTCCATTGAACAGGTAAGGGGCGATACTAATGGACATCTACAAATTGCATTATCCAGAAACAATTACGATTGACGATGATGCGAATTACTCCCTTGCGATTGGTTTCTTTGACGGCTTGCATAGAGGTCATCAGACAGTGATCAACGAAGCGAAAAGAAAGGCCGAAGAACTAGGTATCCGCTCGGCTGTTATGACATTCGATCCGCATCCCTCTCATCTATTTGGTGATGGTGAAAATAAGGTAGGTTATATTACGCAGTATAAGGAAAAAGCTAGGCTACTTAGTGCAATGGGGATCGATGCTTTGTTCATCGTAACGTTTGACTGGGCACTTGCTTCGCTTTCGCCTAAGCAATTCGTAGATATTTTCTTGAAGGAACTACATGTTTTGCATGTTACTGCAGGGTTTGATTTTACATTCGGTTCGAAGGGCGCGGGCACCATGGAGCAGATGGCTGCTTTGTCAGACGGGGCATTCGGTACAACTGTTATCGAAAAAGTAACAGATGATGAGCAAAAGATTTCCTCAACACGGATTCGTGAGCTTTTGTCTAAAGGTAATGTTGAAGAGACAGAATTGCTTCTTGGCAGACCTTTTCGGACAGTGGGTATAGTCGTTGACGGCGAGAAAAGAGGAAGGCTGCTCGGATTCCCCACTGCCAACGTTATGCCAGAGAAAAGTACAGTGTTGCCTGCAAATGGCGTCTATGCAGTGCGTTTTACTGTGGATGAACAAACATATGAAGGTGTGTGTAATGTTGGCGTTAAACCGACGTTCCATGATCCAAGTGATAGACAGGCCGTCGTAGAAGTGCATGTACTCGATTTTACCGGAGACCTCTATGGGAAAGAAGCATTTGTAGACTGGGTGGGACATATCCGCCCTGAGCAAAAATTCGGTTCCATTGATCTGCTTGTCGAACAGATCGCCAAAGACAAAAAAAGCGCACAAGAGATTCTAGCAGCACGCGGATGATTGTTGCATTTCCAAAATAGGCGTGGTACTATAAATACGTGCCAATGTGCACAAACCATTCCTTGGCATCGCGAATCACCAACGCTTGCTCGGGAACCGGGGATATCTTACTATATGGAGGTGAAGAAGATGGCTATCACACAAGAACGTAAAAATGAATTGATCAGTGAATACAAAATTCATGATACTGATACTGGATCAGCAGATGTACAAATCGCTGTCCTTACAGAAGAGATCAATAACCTGACAGAACATTTCCGTCTTCATAAGAAAGACAACCACTCACGTCGTGGTCTTTACAAAATGATCGGAACTCGTAAAAGACTTTTGAGATACTTACGAGACAATGAAGTTCAGCGTTACCGTGATCTTATTGCTAAACTCGGCCTTCGCCGTTAATAAGATGACTATCGAAAGTGGGCCTCGTGCCCGCTTTTTTTTGTACGTATTTTTAATTGCGTTTAACTCGTTATGACCGCCATGGGCCCTATTATGCTCGCCATGAACTTACTCGTAAAAAACCATGTCAATGCCTTTACTTTGAACATAAAGCACTACGACATGCTTATGCATTCACAGTGGCGTTGTATTAGTAGGTGGCAGTCTCCCGCCCTAAGACTGGCGGCGAGGCAGATTGCAGGAATTCTTTATGTCCTTTACTTCCGTGTTTCATTTCCTACAAAAAAGTCCATAACACCACTAATTTCGCCCATTCTATACTAGAAACCACAATAAAGTGGTATACTGTACAAATGTGCCATGATGACGGTTAATGATGATAAAAACTTGTGTTCACTGAGCGCTATCACTTACACTACTACTAAGTACATACACGTATACAGTCGAGGCTGGGATATGGAGAGGGGTTCAATTATGACCGAGAAAAAAGTTTATACACTAGATTGGGCAGGACGACCGTTGACAATTGAAACGGGACAACTTGCTAAACAGGCTAACGGAGCAGTACTTGTACGCTACGGGGAAACAACAGTACTTTCAACTGCAACATCTTCTAAAAATTCACGAGGATTAGATTTCTTCCCTCTTACAGTGAATTATGAAGAACGCATGTATGCTGTTGGGAAAATTCCAGGTGGCTTCATTAAACGTGAAGGACGTCCATCAGAAAAAGCGGTCTTAACGAGCCGACTAATCGACCGTCCAATCCGTCCTTTATTCGCAGACGGGTTCCGCAATGATGTACAAGTTATTTCACTTGTTATGTCAGTTGATCAAGATTGTTCATCTGAAATGGCAGCAATGCTCGGTTCTTCACTTGCATTGTCGATTTCTGACATTCCTTTCGAAGGACCAATCGCTGGTATTCAAATTGGATTAATCGACGGGAAATTCATCGTTAACCCAACACCGGCACAATTGGAGAAGAGTGAACTTGACCTTGTTGTCGCTGGTACGAAAGATGCGATCAACATGGTTGAAGCAGGCGCACAAGAAGTTGCGGAAGATATCATTCTTGAAGCAATTATGTTCGGACACGGTGAAATCATTAAACTGATTGAATTCCAAGAAAAAATCATTGCTGAAGTCGGCAAAGCGAAAACGGAAGTTGCACTATTCACATTGGATGAAACAATTATGTCCGATATTAAAAATAGCTGTGAAACCGATCTTGTTAATGCAATCCAAACTGTTGAGAAGCATGCGCGTGAAGATGCTATCAATGCAGTGAAAAACGAAGTAATCGAACGCTACAAAGAAAACGAAGCGGACGATGCGACGATGAAACAAGTAAAAGGCGTTTTGGATTATATGGTTAAAGAAGAAGTACGTCGCCTTATTACGGATGAAAAAATCCGTCCTGATGGCCGTGGCCTTGACGAAATTCGTCCACTTGCATCTGAAGTAGGCATCTTGCCACGTACGCACGGTTCAGGTCTCTTTACTCGCGGACAAACGCAAGCGCTTAGTGTTTGTACACTTGGAGCCCTTGGTGAAGTACAAATCATCGATGGTCTTGGTCTTGAAGAAACAAAACGTTTCATGCACCATTATAACTTCCCGAACTTCAGTGTTGGTGAAACGGGTCCAATCCGTGGACCAGGACGTCGTGAAATTGGGCACGGTGCACTTGGGGAACGCGCATTATCAGCGGTTATCCCGAATGATACTGATTTCCCGTACACAATTCGTCTAGTAGCTGAAGTACTCGAGTCAAACGGTTCATCTTCACAAGCATCGATCTGTGCGTCAACAATGGCCATGTTAGATGCGGGTGTTCCACTTAAAGCTCCAGTTGCGGGTATCGCAATGGGTCTTGTGAAAAAAGGGGACAACTACTCTGTTCTTTCCGATATTCAAGGGATGGAAGATCATCTTGGCGATATGGACTTCAAAGTAGCAGGAACTGACAAAGGAATCACTGCGCTTCAAATGGATATTAAAATCGATGGTCTTTCACGTGAAATCTTGGAAGAAGCATTGACACAAGCAAAAGTAGGTCGCTTGAAAATTCTAAACCATATGATCACAGCAATTTCAGGACCGCGTGAAGAGCTTTCAGAATATGCTCCGAAAATTATCGTTATCAAAATCAATCCAGACAAGATTCGTGACGTAATTGGGCCAGGCGGAAAAGTCATCAACAAGATCATCGAAGAGACGAATGTTAAAATCGATACTGAACAAGATGGTACGATTTATATCTCTTCTCCAAACAATGAAATGAATACCAAAGCGAAAGCGATGATTGAGAATATCGTTCGCGAAGCAAAAGTTGGCGAATACTATATGGCGAAAGTGAAACGCATTGAGAAATTCGGTGCCTTCCTTGAACTATTCCCAGGTAAAGACGGACTGCTCCACGTTTCTGAAATTGCAGAAGAGCGGACTAAAGTGGTTGAAGATGTCTTGAAAATGGGCGATGAAATGTTCGTAAAAGTAACTGAAGTTGATAACCAAGGACGCGTTAACTTGTCTAGAAAAATTGTCATTCTTGAAGAAAAAGAAGCAGCTGAAAAAGCGAATAGCTGAATCGACATACAGCACTAGAATGGAAAGCCCCTCTTCAAGTGAAGATGAGGGGCTTTTTCTTCATTGTCCAGTCTCTAGCGACCACACGCTCGGGTCATAAGTCAATCGGGAGGGATTGAACTGCATCCCTCCTTGTTGTCGCAGGACGCGGCGACTTTAGACTGCCTTCCTCTTGTGGTGAACTTAAGCTGAGTTCTCTAACTCGGTCCGCTTGCGCTTTTCTTCATCCATCAAATATACTATAAAAATAGAATAGAGTTTAAAAGGGGGATTCCAAGAATGATAGAAACACATGTATGCCGAAATGGCGTCAGAATCGTCCATGAAAAAATGCCGCATGTACGCTCGGTTGCATTAGGGATATGGGTAGGTGCAGGTTCAGGAGATGAGATGGAATCAGAAGCTGGAATCGCTCATTTTATTGAACATATGCTCTTTAAAGGAACGCCATCACGAAGTGCGCGCACGATAGCAGAGGAATTTGATCGGATTGGCGGAGACGTTAACGCCTTCACATCGAAAGAGATGACTTGTTATTACACGACGGTACTCGGACACCAGGCACCTCGCGCGCTATCCATCTTAACGGATATGTTTTTCAATTCGACGTTTGATGAAGTAGAAATTGAGAAAGAAAAGTCGATTGTCCTTGATGAAATTGCAGCAGTCGAAGATGCACCGGATGATGATGTAGACGAACGGTTATGGAGCGTTATGTTTCCAGAACAACCGATTGGTAAACCAGTTCTCGGTGATGAATCGACAATCAATACGTTCAACCGCAAAATGATAGATGACTTCATGGGTCGCACGTATACGCCTGATCAAGTTGTTATTTCAGTAGCTGGCAACTATGACAATCGATTAATACAGCTGATTGAAGTTCAATTCGGTTCATTCAAAAAGGACGAGAAGATTGAACGGGCGACACCAGTAGCGTTACCTGAATTCCACGGCGGTATTACGCTGAAAGAAAAAGATATTGAACAAGCCCATATCTGTCTTGGCTTTACAGGGCTTACTGTAGACGATAAACGAATTCCAGAGTTGATTGTGTTAGATAGCATAATAGGCGGCTCGATGTCCTCGCGACTATTTCAGGAAGTCCGTGAAGAACGTGGTTTGGCCTACTCAATTCATTCCTATTTCTCCGCGTATAAAACGACGGGTGCATTCATGATATACGGTGGAACTTCCCCAGAGAATCTCAGAGAATTGTCCGATACGATTGATGAAGTAATTCAATCGATATTGACGGCAGGCGTTACAGAAAACGAATTGCATAATGCGAAAGAGCAGTTAAAAGGCGGGTTCCTGCTAGGTCTTGAAAGTTCAGAAGCAAGGATGCACCGCAACGGTAAAAATGAACTCATTTTAGAGGAGCATAAATCAGTCGATGAAGTTGTAGCTCTTATCGATAATATCGAATTAAATCAGGTTTATAGAATGGCAAACGACATCTTTAGTGGGCAACGGGCAACATCCATCATCGCCCCAAAGGATGTTCTAAAAGAATTTAATAGATGATTGCTAGCGTTAGTCAGTTTTCCCGTGCTCATCTCATATGATGGATGGAGACGAAGGAAAGGGGAATGACGATGCTACTTTCAGAACTTGCTCAGAAGGAGCTTATTCAAGTTGAGGACGGGGTCCGCTATGGTTATTTGGCGGATACCGACCTTATTTTTAACGGGAGAACAGGGGATATTATCGGATTTGAAATAAAGAAGAAGTTCGGTCGGTTTTCATTCAAGAACCGTCAAGAACCTTCGGATGAATTCATACCTTGGCACGAAATTGTCTTGATTGGAGAACATCGTATTCTATTCGGAAAAACGCATAGTATGGATGAGTTGGCTAGCGATGAAAGATAATAACTGGCTCTTCATAGGGACGGACAGCAGATTGGCGGCTTGCAGCGACATCATGTTTGAAAGAGGATTTGCCACTCAACACATTGGAACCGATCATTATTCGGATGAACTTGGTGAAGTGATTGCGAACTATTCGCCAAGGCAAATTGTTTTCCCGATTTTACAAATGAAAAACGAAATTCCTCCTTTATTGCTAGAAGAGGGAACGGAACTCTATACAGGAGTCGCCTCGGAACCATGGCTGAAGCCTCTAAGAGAGGAAGGATTGTCACTCCATTGCTATCTAAAAGAAGAGCAATTCATCTGGCAAAATGCGAAGCTGACTGCCGAGGGATTCATCCATGAATACTATGCGCGCACAAAACGGTGCATTTCAGGGACTCCTTTCTCCGTGGCGGGCTTCGGCAAGGTTGGTAAGGCGACAGCACATGCATTGGCATCTTTAGGGGCTGTTGTGACTGTCGTTGCTAGGTCTGAAGCTCAGATTGGTGAAGCTTGTTATCACGGATATAAGACGGAGCAGTTAACGGACGATTGGGCAATGAAAGAGGGAATGCTGATTAACACGATTCCCGCAAAATGGCTTGTGGCTACTGAGAACCCCAGACTGCACATTTATGACCTTGCGTCAGCCCCGGGCTGCCTAAAGGCGCAACTTTCATCTGAATACTATACAGTACTCCTCGGATTACCGGGAAAACACTTTCCTGTAGATGCAGCAATCGCTTTGGCGGATGCGCTCGAGAGAATGTATAGAAGATGAAAGGGGAACACGATGCTAAAGGGAAAGAGGATAGGCCTTGGGATTACGGCGTCACATTGTACGTATGAGGAAATTATACCAGTCATTGATGCGCTAAAAGACGCGGGAGCAACCGTTGTGCCCGTTATCACTCACTCTGTTTTGACAGCCGCAACGCGTTTCGGAACTGGGGAAGAATGGATTGCACGAATTGAAGCCGCAACGGGTGAAAAAGTTATCTCTACAATTGTAGGAGCTGAACCATTCGGACCGAAAACTCCTGTCGATTGTATGGTTATCGCACCGATGACTGGGAATTCCATGAGCAGATTTGCTAACGCGGCAACAGATTCACCTGTCTTAATGGCTGCAAAAGCTACGTTACGGAATGAAAGTCCAGTACTTATAGGTATTTCAACAAACGATGCACTTGGCTTAAACGCAATGAACCTCATGAAGCTACTCAATATGAAAAATGTGTTTTTCATCCCTTTTGGGCAAGATGATCCAGTAAAAAAACCAAATTCACTTATCTCCGATTTCACGCTTATGGTACCTGCTACAGCTGCAGCTCTTGAAAAAAGACAACTTCAACCGTTATTAATTATTCATGACAAAAAATAAAAATACAGAGCAGAATAATCGGATATATGATATAATTCCTCCAATGAACTGCTAACGATGTAAGGGACAGAAGTATTTATGTTAATCATGCTGTTTTTTGTAGCAATTTGGAAAACAGTATAAAAAATGCATGTCCTGATTATTTATGCATCCGTATAAGCTGAAAGGGAGATAGAGATGAAAAAGGTTAATGTTGCAATAGTCGGTGCTACGGGAGCTGTGGGTACAAAAATTCTTGAAAAATTACTTGAACGTAATTTTCCAGTCCAATCAATTAAGCTGCTAGCCTCTAAGCGATCTGCAGGTGCAGAAATTACGGCAGGTGGCCATAAATATATTGTTGAAGAAACGGTTCCAGAATCATTCGAAGGCATTGACATCGCATTTTTCAGTGCGGGCGGATCTATTTCAGAAAAGTTTGCACATGAAGCAGTAAAAAGAGGAGCGGTCGTCATTGATAATACGAGCGCATTCCGGATGATAGAAGACATTCCGTTAGTTGTTCCTGAAGTGAACGCGGGAGCTTTAAGCGGACATACAGGAATCATTGCCAACCCAAACTGTTCGACGATTCAAATGGTGACTGCGCTGCAACCGATTCGTGAGAAGTTTGGATTGGATCGAATTATTGTTTCAACGTATCAGGCAGTATCAGGTGCCGGATCTGAAGCAATTGAAGAGTTGGAAAGTCAAAGTTTGCAGTTTGAAAACCGCTCGAAAATAGAAGCAGCTATTTTACCATCTGCTTCAGCAGAACGGCATTATCCAATCGCATTCAATGCGATTCCTCAAATTGATGCCTTCGATGCTTCAGGATATACACTTGAAGAGCTCAAAATGATGAATGAAACCAAAAAAATATTTGGTGATCAGAAATTGTCCGTGTCAGCGACATGTGTACGTCTACCTGTCGTAACAGGGCATTCTGAGTCGGTTTATATTGAAATTGGTAAAGAGGGAGTTTCTGTAGAAGAACTTCACGCTCTACTTGAAAATGCACCAGGCGTCGTCGTCCAAGACGATCCATCTAAACAATTGTATCCGATGCCATTATTTGCAGAAGGAAAAGACGAAGTGTTTGTGGGCCGTATAAGAAAAGACCCAGAACACCCGGCTGGATTCCATCTGTGGATTGTATCGGACAATCTCCTAAAAGGGGCGGCACTTAATTCGGTGCAAATCGCAGAAACTCTGCTTAACTAATAAAACAAAGTAAAGGGCTGATAACAATGGAGCTTGGACGCGTATCGACTGCAATGGTCACCCCTTTTTCATCAACGGGAGACATTGACTACGACAAAACTGCCAAACTGATTGAACACCTGATTGCGAATGGGAGTGATTCATTGGTCGTATGTGGTACGACTGGTGAATCTCCTACGCTTTCCGTAGAAGAGAAGGAAGCACTTTTTACGTTCACGATAAAAGAAGTAAACAAGCGCATACCAGTCATCGCGGGGACTGGTACGTTTTCTACAAAGGAAACCGTCAAGCTTACACGGATGGCGGAACGGGTTGGGGCTGACGGTATTATGCTCGTTGCACCTTACTACAACAAACCTGATCAAAAAGGAATGTACGCCCACTTCGCGCATGTCGCAGGTGAAACTAGCCTACCGGTGATGTTGTATAATATTCCGGGGCGCTCAGCTGTCAACATGCTTCCTGAAACGCTCATCGCTTTATCGAAAATAACAAATATCCGAGCAGTAAAAGAAGCGAGTGGAAACCTGGAGCAGATGGTGGACATTATTTCAGGGACGGATGAGGGATTTTCAGTTTATAGCGGGGACGACTCATTGGCATTACCGACCTTGGCGATAGGTGGAAAAGGTATCGTGTCGGTCGCTTCTCACGTTGCAGGCAATGAAATGCAGCAGATGATTGCTGCATTCAAAGATGGGCGAACAGAACAAGCTGGGGCGATGCATAGAGCGTTGCTACCTTTATTCCGTGCAATTTTTACCGCTCCCAACCCAGTGATGGTGAAATACGCGCTAGAAAAACTGGGTGTTGAAACTGGGGGAGTTAGATTGCCGTTGATAGCGCTCGAAGGCAATGATGAACCCTTTGATAACGTCTGGAAAAACTATAGAAAAAACCTTCATATTTTCAATTAATCGGAGCCGGTATCAATTACCGGCTTTTTTTGTTTGTACAGATAGCTTCAGTCCCGTATAATGAAATATAGTCGTTATGGACGGGAATTATTAATAGGAGGAAACAAAGTGACAAAAACAAAAAATGAACTAATTAGAATCATTCCACTCGGTGGAGTTGGAGAAATCGGGAAAGCAATGTACGTGGTCGAAGTTGATGACGAACTGTTCATCGTTGACGCGGGGCTTATGTTCCCTGAAGGAGAAATGCTTGGAATTGACATCGTCATTCCAGATATAAGTTATATTGAAGAAAACAAAGACCGCGTAAAAGGGATTTTCCTGACGCACGGTCACGAAGATGCAATCGGCTCGATTTCCTATCTTCTGCAAAAAGTACAAGCACCTGTCTATGGTTCTAAATTGACAATCGCATTGGCGAAAGAACATTTGAAAGAAATGCCGGCACCCTCGAACGTTAAGTTTTTTGAAGTGACGAACAAAAGCCGAATGAATTTTAAAGGTACGTACGTAACATTCTTCCATACGACACACAGCATACCAGATTCACTCGGAATCGTATTCCATACAAGTGAAGGGGCAATTGTCCATACCGGAGAATTCAAATTCGATCAGTCTGCTAAAGGGAAGTACCGTCCCGACATTGCGAAAATGGCGGCACTTGGTGAAGAAGGTGTCTTCATCCTAATGTCGGATTCTTCCGAAGCAGAGCGTCCCGGTTATACGACATCTGAGTCGGTTATCGAAAAAAGTCTATCTAAAACGTTCCACGGAGCAGAAGGTAGAATTCTTGTCGCGCTTTATGCGTCGAATTTTATCCGTATTCAGCAAGTATTCGATACGGCATTGGAAACAGGTAAAAAAGTGGCAGTCGTTGGGAAGAGTCTAGAAAGTTACTTCGAAGTCGGCATGAAACTCGGTTATTTAACGATTGAAGATGACATTGTTATCCCAGTCAAAGAAATCGAGAAGTATGATGATGATAGAGTTGTTATTATCGTGACAGGTAACCAAGGCGAGCCGCTTGATGCGCTTGAGAAAATTGTACGTAAACAGCATAGAGACTTACGTATCAAAGAAACAGATACAGTTCTTATTACGTTTACACCATCTCCTGGGATGGAAGTTTCGATGTTCCAGACAATGAATGATCTTGCAAAAGCTGGTGCAAATGTTCTTACTTCAAGTAAGAATGTCCACGTTTCAGGGCATGGTAGTTCGGAAGATTTGAAATTGATGCTGAACTTAATGCAACCTAGCTATTTCGTTCCAATCCAAGGCGAGTATCGGATGCTTATTGCGCATTCCAAACTTGCACAGGAGACAGGACTTCAGAAATCACAAATATTTATTGCAGATAAAGGCGACATTGTCGAATATAAAAACAATAAAATGCGCATGAGTGGACGAGTTCAAGCAGGTAATATTCTGATTGACGGAATTGGGGTAGGGGACGTTGGAAATATCGTACTCCGTGATCGTAAACTACTTTCACAGGATGGGATCTTTACAGTTGTTGTCACACTAAACCGTAAACAGAAACGCATCGCTGCAGGACCGGAAATCGTCTCTCGTGGATTCGTCTATGTACGTGAATCCGAAGAGCTTCTTGAAGAGTCTGCAAATCTTGTCAGAAAAATTGTTGAGAAGTATGTGAATAAAGAGACGTTCGAATGGACAAACATTAAACAAGAGATACGCGATACACTTAGTTCGTATCTGTATCAGCAAACGAAAAGAAGACCAATGATTATTCCTATAATTATGGAATACTAATACAACAACTATATTTATTGAACATATGAATACTTTCACACCTGTATAAACTGAGCAAAGGTGCCTTACAAGGCATCCCTGAGCGCGGAAACGGGTAGAAGGAAATCTTTATTTCAGAGTATATAGAATCGATAATAATGCTACAAAGGGTTTCCTTGCCGTCTGACCGGCGGGAAACCCTTTTTTTGAAAAGGAGGTACCATAAATACATGGCTAGAAAATCAAGTAAGAAGAAAAAGAAATCAACCGCGCAGAAAAAGAAGTCATCCGATTTGCATCCGTTGATCTATGAAGTGATGGGCTTGGTGATGATTGGTCTTGCCATCATCATTATATTTGAATTCGGAATTGCTGGGAGAGGCCTCTCTTCTTTGTCTAGATTTATTTTCGGTAACTGGCATGTTGCGATCCCACTCTTGCTCATTGTTCAGGCACTTATGTTCATGATAAAACAGAAGGTAGGCGGTTGGAGAAACCGTGTTGTAGGAGGATGTTTATTCATCCTGGCAAGTTTTGTTCTGTTTAGTCATGTCCATTTGTTCAAGGAACTGTATGAAAGCCGTGTTCTTATGTCGAATTCGGCGCTTAAAGAAACATGGAAAGTGCTTATCACAAATGATGGCATCACATCAAGGAGTGGAGCGCTCGGGGGAGGAATGACGGGGGCAATTCTATTTGCCATGTTCTACTCGCTGTTTGACTCGGCTGGGGCAACAGTTGCAGGTATTTTATTGTTTTTAATCGGTATTGTTCTCTTAACGGGCAAAGCGCTTGTTCCATATGCAGCCGAACATTTCCCGAAACTACTTAAATCGATGAAAGATTCAATTCCCAAAAAAGGATCAGCAGTTAAAAAATCTTCGAGCGAATCAAGAACGACTCGCTCGAAGAGAAAAGCTAATACAGCTGATGAACAAGCTGTGCAAAATCTACCTCCGCTCCAACCGGAAATCGAAGAGGTTGTATCACAACCAATCATTTCGGCCTTTAGTGAAAGGAGAGATAAGCCTGTTGAGGACGAGCAGGCGGCAGTTGTAGAAGAAGGGCAACTACAAGAACAACAGGAAGTTGCCGTAGAAGTCAATGCTTACACAGGTGTCACAGGAGAAGAGGAGAATGAATCTTACATCTTGCCTCCACCGTCATTACTGAAACAAACGCCCATTATCGATCAATCGGAAGAGTACAATTCGATTCAGGCGAATGCGCAAAAACTTGAACGAACTTTCCTTAGTTTCGGCGTGAAAGCGAAGGTTACTGAGGTGCATCTTGGACCGGCTGTCACGAAGTATGAAGTGTTACCGGATACGGGCGTCAAAGTAAGCCGTATCGTGAGCCTCGCTGACGACATAGCACTTGCACTAGCAGCAAGTGGAATTCGTATCGAAGCCCCGATTCCAGGGAAGTCTGCAATCGGTATCGAAGTCCCAAACAGTTCGGTTGCTGTTGTCAGTCTGAGGGAAGTCATTGAAGCAAAAGAGAATAATCGTCCTGATTCAAAATTAATGATTTCACTAGGGCGTGACGTAACAGGACAGGCGATGCTGGCAGAATTGAATAAGATGCCGCACGTTCTGATTGCCGGTTCAACAGGTAGTGGTAAAAGTGTATGTATCAACGGCATTATTGTCAGTATCTTAATGCGTGCAAAACCGCATGAAGTGAAAATGATGATGATCGATCCTAAAATGGTTGAGCTCAATGTCTATAACGGTGTTCCACACTTGCTTGCCCCCGTCGTCACGGATCCACGGAAAGCATCTCAAGCACTGAAGAAAGTTGTTTCTGAAATGGAAAGACGTTACGAATTGTTTTCTCACACAGGAACTAGAAATATTGAAGGATACAATGAACATATCGAAGTCTGGAACGAAGAGAATGAGGAAAAGCATCCACGCATGCCGTACATCGTCGTTATTGTGGATGAGCTCGCGGACCTCATGATGGTCGCCTCCAGCGATGTGGAAGATTCAATCACACGGCTCGCACAAATGGCCCGTGCTGCTGGGATTCACTTGATCATTGCGACACAACGACCGAGTGTTGACGTTATAACAGGCATCATAAAAGCGAACATCCCATCTAGGATTGCATTTGCAGTGTCATCGTCAATCGATTCAAGAACAATTTTGGATGGCGGCGGTGCGGAAAAACTACTTGGTAGGGGGGACATGCTGTTCCTTCCGGCGGGTGTCGCAAAACCGGTCCGGATTCAAGGGGCGTTCGTGACGGATGCAGAAGTTGAGGCAGTTGTCGATTTTGTTATTGAGCAGCAGAAAGCTCAATATCAAGAAGAAATGATTCCAACAGAAATAGAAGAAGTAGCACCACATGAAGAAACGGATGACTATTACGATGAAGCTGTTCAACTTGTGACGGACATGCAGACAGCTTCCGTCTCCTTATTGCAGCGTCGTTTCAGGGTCGGCTATTCGAGAGCCGCACGCATTGTAGATCAGATGGAGATGCGGGGTATTGTAGGACCACCTGAAGGCAGTAAACCGCGTCAAGTGCTAATGAGTAAGGACGAAACGGATATTTAATCCTGAAAAGAATGGCAGAATAGGTATATTTGAGCACATCAAAAGAACACATTGATAATATTTTTCGAAGTATTGTTTATTTTATATGACGAAAGTGATATAGTATGGATGATTAGTAGTGACGTTTAACATCAGAGGTCTGACCTCGTTGAGGGGGAGATGTAATGATGGTAAAGGCGGACCAAAGGCATCTATATGTCCAGGTGATTGAACGTCTGAAAAAGGACATTGAATCGGGAATATTCAAAGAGAATGAGCGGTTCCCTTCGGAATTTGAACTCGCTCGTACGTTGGGTGTCAGCCGTGCAACACTCCGTGAAGCACTTCGTGTATTAGAGGAGGATAAAGTCATTGTCCGTAAACATGGTGTTGGAACATTCGTTAAACCAAAACCATTGTTTTCATCTGGCATTGAAAACTTAACCAGTGTTTCTTCTATGATTCGTGATGCGGGGATGGAGCCAGGAACGATTTTTATGGACGTTTTAGAGACGATACCATGTGATGAAAGTATCGCAAAGTTCGGATGTAGTGAAGATGAGCGTCTAGTTACAATTAAAAGAGTAAGGACTGCGGACGGCGACCCGGTCGTCTATTGTATTGATAAGGTTCTTTCAAAAAATCTTTCGTCTGGAACGGACGAGTTATTGAATAATTCCCTATTCGACGCAATCGAAAAGTCAGGTACAATCCGTATTGTTCAAGCTGTGGCGCACATTGAACCTGTTGGATACGATGATGAAGCATCGTCCATCCTGAGGTGTGGGATTGACGTTCCACTCCTTGTCCTCCGACAACATCATTACAGTGAGGAAGGCGAAATGGTCCTCTACTCGAAAAATTATTTTCGAGCTGATAAATTCAGCTTCCACGTAGTACGCAAAAGGGTATAAGACGTTAATACGTCCTACTAATATGAAGAAAACAAGGGGGTTCCAACAATGGGCAAACGTAAATTTGGTTTAGCTTTATCGATGGTTCTAGCTGCAAGCACACTACTTGGCGCATGCGGAACGGATAAAGCGAAAGACAAAGAAGGTACTACAAACGGTTCGAAAGAAGATACTTTTTCAATCGCAATGGTAACTGATACAGGCGGTGTTGACGACAAATCGTTCAACCAATCTGCTTGGGCAGGAATTAAAGAATACGGCAAAGAGAATAACTATACAAAAGGCGATGGCGGTTTTGATTATTTACAATCAAAAGAAGACGCTGAATACCTACCAAACTTAAACAAACTAGTTCAACGTGATTTTGATCTAATCTATGGAATTGGTTTCCTTTTGAAAGAGTCAATCGAGGAAGTTGCAACACAACGTCCTGACAACAATTTCGCACTTGTTGACGAGGTTTCTGACCTTCCAAACGTAGCAAGTCTTATGTTCAAAGAGCAAGAAGGCGCATTCCTTGCGGGTGTTGCAGCTGCTCGTATGACGAAATCCGATAAAATCGGTTTTGTCGGCGGTATGGAAATTCCCGTTATCGAACGTTTTGAAGCTGGATTCATTGCAGGTGTTGCTGCAGTGAAACCTGAAATAAAAGTGGATGTACAGTATACAGGCGACTTTGCAAAAGCTGAACTTGGTAAAGCAACAGCAAACCGTATGTACTCTTCAGGCGTAGATATTATTTTCCACGCTGCCGGCGGTTCTGGTAATGGTGTATTCTCTGAAGCTAAAGAACGTAAAAAAGCAGATCCAGATGCATATGTATGGGTAATCGGCGTTGACTCTGACCAATACGATGAAGGTAAAGTAGGCGACGATAACATTACATTGACTTCAATGCTTAAACGTGTTGACATTGCAGTTAAAAACACGGCGGATCTAGCTGCTAAAGGCGAATTCCCTGGCGGTGAAGTAACAACTTTCGGTCTTGCTGACAACGGTATTGCACTTGCTGATTCGCACGGAGCAATTCCACAAGATGTATTAGACGAAGTTGAAAAATTCACTAAGCAAATTGCCGACGGTGAAATCGAAGTTCCAGAATTCAGAGCTAAAAAATAATAAAAGAAATAAGCAATCATGAAGGCCGATTTATTTCGGTCTCCATGATTCTCCTTTAAATTACTAGAAGAAAAGATGCCGTTCGAGGTTTCTTTTCTTCTGTTAATTTAACTTCATTCAGCAATTTTTTGTACTGAAAGCGAAGTGTCAGCAACAGAAGTCTCCCACTTCTATAAATGGTGAGATGAATGCAAACGAAGCCTACAATTCAGTGGGGGTTCAAACCCCTGCTGAATTGTAACCCAAAGCCTCCGGCGGATGTCACAGATTTTGTAGAGAGTTAAAAGCTCAATTCAAAATCTTGACGCAATCACACCGAGGCGTGATTGATTCTTACATACGCAGACGCGAGGGAGTGGACCCAGTGGAATATGTTATTGAAATGTTGAATATTCGAAAAGAGTTCGGTAATTTTGTTGCGAACGACGATATTACGCTTCAGCTTGAAAAAGGTGAAATCCATGCTTTATTAGGCGAGAACGGAGCAGGGAAATCTACGTTAATGAATGTGCTGTTTGGGCTTTACCAGCCTGAAGGTGGAGAAATTCGGGTACGAGGAACAGCGACGGCTATTACAGATCCGAACGTCGCGAACAGATTGGGGATCGGAATGGTTCACCAACATTTCATGCTTGTTGAAAATCTAACTGTCACTGAAAATATTATTCTGGGTAATGAACCGAAAAAAATGGGCATGATCAACGTTAAAGACGCTGCAAAAAAAGTGGCCGAGATTTCGCAATTATATGGACTTGATGTAGATCCTTATGCAAAAATCGAAGATATATCGGTCGGTATGCAACAGCGGGTAGAAATTTTGAAAACGCTTTATCGTGGAGCAGAAATTCTTATTTTCGATGAACCGACTGCATCTTTGACACCGCAAGAAATCACGGAATTAATTTCAATTATGAAGAAACTGATTGAAGAAGGAAAATCGATTATCATCATCACACACAAACTTCAGGAAATAATGGATGTCTCCGATCGGGTGACGGTTATCCGCAAAGGTAAAGGGATTGGAACAGTTATTACTTCAGAAACAAATCCGGAAGAGCTAGCAACATTGATGGTAGGACGTCAAGTAACATTTAAAACGGAAAAAGGGCCGTCCTATCCGGCCGAAGAAGTTCTCCATGTAGAAAACCTAGTTGTTGAAGATTATCGCGGTATACCGAAAGTGAAAGGGTTAAATCTATCCGTTCGTAAAGGTGAAATCGTAGGAATCGCGGGAATTGACGGCAATGGACAGTCAGAATTGATTGAGGCAATCGCGGGTCTTCGTAAAGTGAAAAGTGGAAAAATTTTCATAGATTCAAAGGATGTAACTGGGAAAAAGCCACGTGAAATAACAGAATCCGGTCTCGGTCATATTCCGCAAGACCGCCATAAGCATGGCCTTGTTCTCGATTTCACTGTTGGCTATAATGTGGCGTTGCAAACGTATTACAAAGAACCTTTATCCAAAAAAGGCATTATGAATTATAAACTCGTATCTAAGAAAGCAAAAGAAATCATCGACATGTTTGACGTGCGGACACAAGGTGA
The DNA here is from genome assembly GCF_038620285.1 of Sporosarcina sp. FSL K6-1540. Lineage (NCBI taxonomy): Bacteria > Bacillati > Bacillota > Bacilli > Caryophanales > Caryophanaceae > Sporosarcina > Sporosarcina sp. FSL K6-1540. Next base: position 130,897 of record NZ_CP152018.1, on the reverse strand, counting down.
GCATGAGTTAGTCCGTTCGCTTTCAGGCGGTAATCAGCAAAAACTTATTATTGGACGAGAAGTAGATCGTAACCCGGAATTACTGATTGCAGCACTTCCAACACGTGGTCTTGATGTTGGTGCAATTGAATTCATTCATAAAAAGTTAATTGAACAACGTGATAATGGAAAAGCAGTTCTTCTCATTTCATTTGAACTAGATGAGGTCATGAACGTTTCTGACCGAATTGCAGTTATTTATGACGGAGAAATCGTTGATACAGTTATTCCAACGGAAACAACAGAGCAGCAACTCGGCCTTCTTATGGCAGGACACTCCAGGGACAAGGGCGCTGTTACGCTGAAAGAAGGTGATGATAACCATGTCGAATAGGTTTGTAAATATACTGGTACCCATCATCTCGATTATTTTGGGATTGTTAGTGGGAGCAGCCGTAATGTGGTTCAGCGGATACGATCCGGTTGCTGGCTATATCGCGTTATGGAAAGGGATCTTCGGGGATATGTATTCTATCGGAGAAACAATCAGGCAAATAAGCCCTTATATACTAGCGGGTCTTGCGGTTGCATTTGCATTCCGTTCAGGGCTTTTCAATATTGGGGTAGAAGGACAATTGATTGTTGGTTGGTTTGCAGCGGCATATGTCGGTATGGCATTTGAATTACCGAAATTTATCCACTTACCACTTGCCCTTATTGCAGCAGCATTAGCAGGAGCACTATGGGGACTGATTCCAGGTATTTTAAAAGCAACGCTTCATGTACACGAAGTTATTGTTACAATAATGATGAACTACATCGCACTTCATACAGTAAATGCGTTGATAAAAGCGGTTTCTGAAGGTGGATATAAGACAGAAAAAATCCACCAGACGGCATCGTTACGTTCAGAATTCTTATCTAATCTAACTGACTTCTCTACATTGCACTACGGAATCTTTGTCGCACTGGCGATGGTTGCAGTTATGTGGTTCATTTTGGAGAAAACGAAAACTGGATATGAGCTAAAATCGGTCGGATTTAACGACCATGCTTCTCAATATGCGGGAATGAATGTGAAAAAGAACATTATTCTTTCAATGGTTGTTTCTGGCGCTTTTGCAGGGCTTGGAGGAGCGATGGAAGCTCTTGGGACATTTGGTAATATGGTGACGCGTAGTGCATTCACAGGTATTGGGTTTGACGGGATTGCAGTTGCACTATTAGGTGCTAATACGCCAATAGGTGTTATCTTCGGGGCATCCTTGTTTGGTTCGTTAAAATACGGAGCCGGAAATATGCCGAATGAGGCAGGGGTGCCAGTTGAAATTGTTTCAATTGTAATTGCACTTATCATATTCTTTGTTGCATCGGGCTATATCATCCGTGTTCTTCTTAGCAAGATGAAAAAGAAAAAGGAGGCAAAATGATATGAGTTTTCTTGAGATAATTTATTTCATCATTCCGTTAACCATTTCATACGCTGCCCCTCTTATTTTCACTGCAATCGGAGGCGTGTTCTCGGAACGTGCAGGTGTAGTTAACATTGGGCTTGAAGGACTCATGGTAATGGGTGCTTTTATCGGTATTATATTCAATCTAACTTATGCCGATACATTTGGTTCTTGGACACCATGGCTTGCCTTACTTGTAGCAATGGTTGTTTCCGCAATCTTCTCCATTATGCACGCGGTCGCATCGATTACATTCCGTGCTGACCAAGTAGTATCAGGGGTTGCCATTAACATGCTAGGGATTGCTATTGCTTTGTTCTCTGTAAAAATGATTTTTGACAAAGGACAGACGGATTTCATCCAACAAAGCATTCCGCGTTTCAACGTTCCAATTTTACATGACATTCCGGTTATCGGACCAATGTTTTTCACTGGGATTTATGGTTCATCGATATTGGCAATTGGCCTTGCTTTTTTAGCTTGGTTCATCATTTATAAAACACCATTTGGTCTTCGTCTAAGGTCGGTTGGGGAACACCCGATGGCTGCTGATACAATGGGCATCAACGTAACTAAAATTCGCTATATTGCGGTTATCATTTCAGGTGGTCTTGCTGGTATTGGTGGCGCTATCTATTCTCAAACAATGACGAATGATTTCAGTCATGCGACAATTAACGGACAAGGATTCATGGCACTTGCTGCAATGATCTTTGGTAAATGGCATCCGATTGGTGCAATGGGAGCTGCATTGTTCTTTGGTTTCGCACAAGCACTTGCTATCAGTTCATCAAGCATATCGTACTTGGAAAATGTTCCGGCTGTTTATTTCCACATTTTGCCGTATGCATTAACCATTCTTGCGCTAGCAGGATTCATTGGAAGAGCAAATGCACCAAAAGCGAGTGGACAACCGTATATCAAAGGAAATCGTTAAAAAGTGAAAATGCCCCGATAGTCTGTTACGTTGGACTTAGGGGCATTTTTGGGCCTTCAGCATACGATATTTCATATAAGTTACGATGCATCCGCTAGTTTATTTGCATCTTTTGACTTATGGAATGTATAGTGAAGTGAGGATTCCGCATATTAACTAAAACAGAGGTGTTTATATGTTCAAAAAAGTTGAGCTACAAGAGGGCGTCACATTATATATCCGCAAGTCAGAACAGTTCAAAACTGTCAATTTCTCGGTCAAGTGGAAAACGGCTCTTGATGAAAAGAAATCGGCTCCTCGCGCAGTATTGGCGAATATTTTAGAAGAATCTAACGGTCGATATAGGTCACAAACTGAGTTCCGCAATGCGTTAGATGAATTATACGGAACAGTATTGTACACAGATGCTGGAAAACGTGGAGAAACGCATATCGTGTCTCTATCAGCTGAATGTGTAAATGACGAATATCTATCTGAAGGTGGCGTGCTTGAAGAAGTACTAAGCTTGATCAAAACAGTCATTTTTGACCCGAATGTCGTGGACGGACAGTTCGATGAAACAGTTGTTAACCGTGAAAAAAGGTCAGTGAAAGAGCGAATTCGTTCGCTTTACGATGACAAGACACGTTATGCTCAAAAGCGTATGCTTGAATTATTACGTCCCGATAGCGCCGCATCTGCACCGTCATATGGAACGGAAGAGGATGTAGATGCACTTACATCTGCAGACCTATTTGCAGCATACGAAAGTATGCTAAACGAAGATGAAATTGATATCTACGTTGTCGGTGACATTGACGAAGATGAAATGACAGAAAAAATCAGGTCACTATTAACATTCAATAGCCGTAAAGTGCATGAACGTCAAACTGCTACACAACAAACGGCGACTCAAGAAAGGGAAGTCCGTCATGTTCGCGAAAAACAAGACATGAAACAAGGAAAACTCCATTTAGGCTTCACCACTCCAGTTACATTCCGTCACCCTGATTATGCGAAAATGCAAATGACAAACGGAGTTTTCGGCGGTTTTGCGCATAGTAAGCTTTTCATTAACGTCCGTGAAAAAGAAAGCATGGCGTATTACGCATCTAGTTCCTATTCTTCGCATTATGGACTTCTCTATGTAATGGCGGGAATTGATGCTGAACTGGAAGAAAAAGCCGTAAAACTTATTAGTGAACAACTTACTGCACTTCAACAAGGTGAAATTACAGACCTTGAAATGGAACAGACAAAAGCCTTACTTGCTAACGGTATTAAAAGTGCGTTTGATTCTGCAAGAGGACAGATTGAAGTATTTGATCAATACAAAGAGCTGGATGAAAATTTCACAGCAGATACAATCATTGCAGGCTGGGAATCCGTTACAAAAGACGATGTTAAAAATATGGCATCTGAAATTAAACTAGAAATCGTCTATCTGTTATCGGGCAAGGAGGCTAATTAATGATGAAGAATATTCACTTCGATAATTTACAGGAAACATTATATAATGAAAAACTCGACAATGGTTTGGACGTCTATATTTTACCGAAACGTGGATTTTCGAAAACATTCGTGACGTTCACGACTAAATATGGTTCAATCGACCGGACATTTATCCCGCGTGGAAAAACAGAGGAAGTGACAGTTCCTGATGGCATTGCCCATTTCCTAGAGCATAAAATGTTCGAAAAAGAAGATGGGGACGTATTCCAAAAGTTTAGTGTGCACGGTGCATCTGCCAATGCGTTTACATCATTCACACGAACTGCTTATTTGTTCTCTGCTACGGATAAATTATATGACAATACTGAAATTCTTCTTGATTTTGTACAGGAGCCGTACTTCACGGAAAAGACTGTTGATAAAGAGAAGGGTATTATTGCCCAGGAAATAACGATGTATGATGATCAGCCGGATTGGCGTCTCTATTTCGGTACGATCGAAAACCTGTTTCATGAACATCCCGTGAAAATTGATATCGCTGGTACGGTCGCATCGATTCAAGATATCACGGCGGACTATTTGTATGAATGCTATGAAACGTTCTATCATCCGTCCAACATGGTGCTTTTCGTTGTAGGTGCTGTTGATCCGGAAGAGATGATGGCATTCATCAAGAAAAATCAAGATGCAAAAACATTCGATGATCCTGCAGAAATTGTACGTAGTTTCCCTACTGAAAAGGATACCGCAGCAATCACTGAGCGGAAGCTTGCAATGGACGTATCGAAGCCGAAATTGAATATTGGTATGAAATGTACTAATACAGATATTGATGGAGAAGAGATGCTCATTCAGGAACTTTCAGCGGGTCTAGTTCTGGATATCCTGTTTGGCAGATCATCCGAATTCTATACAGAAACGTATAATGATGGACTTATTGATGAGTCGTTTTCTTATGATTTTACAATGGAGAATGGCTTCGGTTTCGCAATGATTGGTTCTGATACAGACCAGCCGGAACAACTCGAAAAAGCAATCCGAACAACTGTGAAAAACACCGTTGAAACATGGCCAATCACGGACTTGGAACTTAATCGAATGAGGAAAAAGAAAATTGGTCAATTCATGCGTTCTTTGAATTCTCCGGAGTTTATCGCCAACCAGTTTACTCGCTATACGTTTAACAACATGAATTTGTTCGATGTTGTTCCAACACTTGAGAAATTAACGCTCGAAAACTTGAAAGATGCATTCCAAACGTTTTCGGATGAAAGCGGTTATACGGTCTATTCAATTGTTCCAGCTGATAAGGCAGAATGACGGAACAGAAATACTGCGTTGTACTTGGTGCATCAGGTGGAATAGGCGATGCGATTAGTCGAACATTAGCGGCTGCAGGCTGGTCGCTATTCCTTCATTACAATGAAAATGCTGCACATGCTACTCTTTTGAAGCAGGAACTGAGTATGACCTATCCGCAATTGAGTTTTAAAACAGTCCAAGCAGATTTCAGTGCACAAGATGGAGCAGAATTACTCGTCCAACAAGTTCGTACTATTAGTGCTGTTGTTGTTGCAAATGGGCAATCGATGATGAAACTGTTGACGGAAACAAGCACTGAAGACATGGATGCACTATGGAAAGTCCATGTACAAAACCCCGCACGATTTATAAGTCTGGTATTTCCACAATTACGCAAGTTTGAGCAATCGTACGTTGTCATGATTGGCTCGATATGGGGTAATACGGGGGCGGCAGGAGAAGTGATGTACTCCGCTGTGAAGGGGGCGCAACACGCATTTGTGAAAGCATACGCGAAAGAAGCCGCCTTTTCAGGAATACGCGTCAACGCTGTGGCGCCTGGGTGGATAGAAACGCGAATGAATAGTGACATACCATTAGATGAACGACAGATGGTTATCGATGAAATACCACTTATGAGTTCCGGGACACCAGCACATGTCGCTGAAGCAGTTAATTTCCTGTTAAGCGGCAAGGCGGATTATATGACAGGTGAAATTATGAAAGTGAACGGCGGCTGGTATATTTAACTTAATTCAGTTTAAGCCTCCGGTGATAGCACGAATTTTGAAGTGCGTGGAAAGGCAACAAGGGGGGATGTAGTTCAATCCCTCCCCGTAGCATACCTGCATCATGGAGGCATGCAAGCGCAATTCAAAATTTGTACGCAATGTAATTGATTGGGGAAGGGGATTAAAACAATCCCCTTTTTCCTTTTCATAATGCATTTAATCAGCTATCATAGAACTATATTACTTCTTGTGCGTCATATAGTAGTGCGTGTTCAAAAAAAAGGACAAAGGAGTGTGTGTCTGATGGGTGAATGGTATCTTGAATATGAAATTCAGGTTAACCGGCCTGGCCTTCTGGGTGATATTTCGTCGTTGCTCGGAATGTTGCGCGTGAACATTGTTACAATTAATGGTGTTGATGGCGGACATCGTGGAATGCTGCTACGAACTGACAACGACGACCAGATAGCGCGTTTTGAACAAATCGCCGAGACGATGGAAACGATTCATGTAATAAAAATCCGTGAGCCAAAGTTGCGCGATATTCTAGCGGTCAGGCACGGACGTTATATACAGCGTGATGCAGACGAAAGGAAAACGTTCCGTTTCCTTCGAAATGACCTTGGGATTCTTGTTGATTTCATGGCTGAAATATTCAAACAGGAAGGCCATAAATTGATTGGTGTTCGCGGGATGCCACGAGTAGGGAAGACGGAATCAGTCGTAGCGGCAAGTGTTTGTGCTAATAAAAAGTGGATATTCCTTTCGTCGACGATGATTAAGCAAACGTTGCGGAAAAACTTAGCGGGCGATGAGTTTTCAAAAGATAATATTTTCATCTTGGACGGTATCGTTACGCGTAAGGCGGAGGACGAACGTCACATGCAACTTGTCAGGGAAATGATGCGAATGCCCTCTATAAAAGTTGTGGAGCATCCGGATATGTTTGTTCAGCATTCGGAATACAGTATTGAAGACTTTGATTATATTATTGAATTAAGAACAGAACCAGATCAAGAAATTACATATGAAATGATGGAAAAAAACCATATGATGTCCGACCATGGAATAACGGATGGATCGGGTTTATTCAACTTCTGATAGGCAGGTGTTTTTGGTGACCGGATTAGGTGATCGTCTCAAGCAGGCGAGAATGGCTAAAGGATTTACATTGGATGATTTACAGTCAATAACGAAAATACAGAAACGGTACCTCTCCGGTATCGAAAATGAAGATTACAGCATGATGCCTGGATCTTTTTATGTACGGGCATTCATCAAACAATATGCAGAGGCAGTAGGTCTAGATTCTGATGAAATGCTATCTATGTATAAAAATACGTCTCCTGAAGTGCCATCCGAGGAAGAGGCGGGTCAGCGTGCTTCGTCGACATTGACACGTAAAAGAGGTTTAAGAAATAATGATCAGTTAAATGAAATGATGCCGAAAATCATCGTCGCTTTATTTATTATCGTTATAGTGGTTGTTATTTGGACCCTCTATCAAGGGTCATCTGGCAAGAAAGATGATGTGAATGGCGTCGAAACGAATCAACCGGTAATAATGGAAAATAGTAAACCAACTCCTCCTAAGAAAGACACGGAAAAAGTAGAAGAAAAGCCTGTGGAGGAAGAGGTAGAACCGGAAAAACCGGAACAGACTTTAGCTTTTGAAAGCGCAAGCGGAGAAACATCAGTGTACGGACTAACTGGAGCAGAATCGTTCAAACTTGAAATCCGTTTAACCGGGGGATCTTGGATTGGTGTAAAAGATAATTCCGGAAAAGAATGGATGACACCTGCACGTATTATGGTAGCAGGGGAATCGATTGAATTTGATGTGACGGCTACCGATTCTGTACGAATCCGTGTTGGGCGTCCTAAGTCTACAGAAATATATGTCAACGGTGTGTTACTTGAATACGGTGTGCCACCACAGGATACTGTTCCACAAAATATTATGATTGAATACAAGAAAGAGTAATAGTCATCTACTTTAGATGACTATTTTCTTTGAAAGGAAAGGTGTATTTTATGAATTTGCCAAACAAAATAACCGTATCACGCGTTCTGCTCATTCCAGTTTTTATGGTTTTCATGCTGGTTGATTTTAAATTGGGCACTATAACTATCGCTGGTACAGAAATGATGAAAGAACATTTAATCGGTGGACTTATTTTTATTATTGCATCTATAACAGATTGGCTTGATGGGTATATCGCTCGGAAAAATAATCTTGTTACCAATATGGGGAAATTTTTGGATCCGCTGGCGGACAAATTGCTTGTTTCTGCTGCTTTGATCATACTTGTTGAACTTGGAATAGCACCGTCATGGATTGTCATCATTATTATTAGCCGGGAATTCGCTGTGACGGGTCTTAGGCTTATCCTTGCAGGCGGCGGGGAAGTCGTAGCGGCCAACCAGCTCGGGAAAATTAAAACGGTGGCACAAATCTTAGCCATTACTTCGCTGTTGTTGAATAATATATTTTTCGAGTCGATTGGTGTACCATTCGGTGTCATCATGCTTTACATCGCGCTCTTCTTTACAATTTGGTCAGGTTTCGATTACTTCTATAAAAACAGACGTGTACTGGTTGATTCAATGTAAGGGGATGAGTAGCTATGAAGGCAGAAATTATTGCAATTGGCTCAGAGTTATTACTTGGACAAATTACGAATACGAACGCTAAATTCATTTCGTTAAAACTCGCAGAAATTGGTATCGATGTTCATTATCAGACGGTTGTGGGCGACAACCCGGATCGTTTGGATGAAGTGATTGAAATTGCAATGAAACGTGCAGATATTCTAATCTTTACAGGCGGACTTGGACCGACGAAAGATGACATGACAAAAGAAACCATCGTGAAACATATCGGTACAACATTAGTCAGCGATGACGAGGCACTTCTTTATATTCAGCAATATTTCGAACGTAGCGGTAGGGTTATGACGGAGAATAATAAGAAACAGGCACTAGTGTTTAAAGGCGCGAAAGTCTTAACAAACCGAAAAGGAATGGCACCCGGAATGGCTGTTGAAAAGGATGAAGTACGCTATATCCTTCTCCCAGGTCCACCGCATGAAATGGAGCCGATGTTTACGGATGAGGCGATTCCTTATTTGTTAGGTGTTACTGGCAAACAGGAAGTTATCACATCGCGAGTTCTGAAGTTTTACGGTATTGGGGAGGCGGAGCTTGAACACCGGATTCAATCTATTTTGGAAAAACAAACGAATCCGACAGTTGCTCCGCTGGCAACAGCTGACGCGGTCACATTGCGCCTCACTGCAAAAGCAAAAACGACCGATGCAGCGTTGAAGCTGATTGCGCCTATAGAAGAGGAGATACGTTTACTAGTTGGAGACTACATCTACGGAACTGATGATGATACATTGGCATCCAAAGCTGCAGAACTTCTCATTCGAAACGGTTGGACAATAGCTGCTGCGGAAAGTCTGACGGCAGGTCTATTTATGGCAGAACTGGCCGGTGAACCAGGGATTAGTTCGTCACTAGAAGGTGGCATTGTCGTCTACAATGAGAAATCGAAAGTAGAACAACTTGGTATTGAGCAGTCCCTACTTGCGGAGTATGGTGTCGTCAGTGCAGAATGCGCGGCTGCCCTTGCGGAAAACGTGAAACGAACGTTCAAATCGGATATTGGAATTGGTTTAACAGGTGCGGCTGGCCCAGATCCACATGATGGGAAGCCAGTCGGCACTGTGTGGATTGGTATCGCTTCTACGAATGCAGAGACAGAGACATTTAAGTTGTTACTATCGGGTTCAAGAAACGCAAACCGTCTCAGAGCAGCAAGATTTGCGCTCTATTATCTGATTAAACACCTAACTACAAAAGAAGGCCAAAGTTAAGATTTAAGCCGTTTTCTCAATTAAAAATGTTAAACACCCAGGTATTCTCACTTATATATTTAATTCGAGAAAATTAATCGAATAAATGTTCGCTTTTTGATTGAGTATTTCTCATTAAAGGAGTATACTAGAGGTAGTAAGAAAAACAGAAACATTACCTTGAGGGAGGAAATAAATTGAGCGATCGTAAAGCCGCCTTAGAAATGGCGTTAAAACAAATAGAAAAGCAGTTTGGTAAAGGATCTATTATGAAACTGGGTGAAAAAACAAACCTGGAAGTTGAAACTTCTTCTACGGGCTCCCTTGCTCTTGATGCTGCACTCGGCATAGGCGGATATCCACGCGGCCGTGTCATTGAAATATACGGACCTGAAAGTTCTGGTAAAACGACTGTTGCCCTTCATGCCATTGCAGAAGTACAAGCAGCTGGAGGAACTGCTGCATTCATCGATGCTGAACATGCGCTCGATCCGATTTATGCGCGTAAGTTAGGCGTTAATATCGATGAATTATTACTTTCTCAGCCTGACACGGGAGAGCAAGCGCTTGAAATCGCTGAAGCGCTTGTACGAAGCGGGGCAGTTGATATTTTTGTCGTGGACTCCGTTGCTGCGCTTGTACCTAAAGCAGAGATTGAAGGCGAGATGGGAGATTCGCATATCGGGTTACAAGCCCGTCTTATGTCACAAGCATTGCGTAAACTTTCCGGCGCCATTAATAAGTCAAACACAATCGCGATATTCATTAACCAAATCCGTGAAAAAGTCGGCGTTATGTTCGGAAGCCCTGAAGTAACTCCAGGCGGGCGCGCATTGAAATTCTACTCTTCAGTACGCCTAGATGTAAGACGTGGAGAAGCGATTAAACAAGGCAATGACATAGTGGGAAATAAAACACGAATCCGCGTTGTGAAAAATAAAGTTGCACCTCCGTTTAAAACAGCGGAAGTTGATATTATGTACGGAGAAGGAATTTCCCGAGAAGGAGAAATTATCGACCTTGGTGCCGAAGCCGAAGTTGTCCAGAAGAGTGGATCTTGGTATTCCTATGAAGGAGAACGACTCGGACAGGGACGAGAGAATTCGAAACAATTCTTGAAAGAAAACCCGGATATCCGTTCGGAAATCGCCAACAAAATTCGTGAATCATATGGACTTGCAAGCTCAAACTATGTGATTGGTGCTCATGAAGTAGACGAAGACGAAGAGTTGGAACTGCTACTTGGTGAAGAATAAGTTAGACAAAAAGCCGATTCGTCCTCTTAGTAGGGCGTGATCGGTTTTTATATATTCTCCGAAAAAACTATTATTATTCCAAGAATAATGTGTCTCAAAGACCTGTGTATCCTTGACATGTCAAATTTACATAGATACAATTAGAATTGTATAATTTCATTCCATTGAAATGAATTTGGCAGTATGTTGTACGTCGATATATGAGCCGACTGAAAATGAAAAGAATAGCAAGAGGAGGTGACCTGGATGTCATTAGGATTGATTATCTCCGCTTTGCTCGGTCTGCTCGTTGGTGCCGTTGTTACCTATTTCTTTAATAAGAAAGTGAACGATTCAAAAGTGAGTGGTGCCAAATTTACGGCAGAACAAATCGTCGAAGAGGCGAAGCGTGAAGCGGATGCTCTTAAAAAAGAGGCACTACTAGAAGCGAAGGATGAAACTCACAAACTGAGAATTGAAGCGGAATCAGAGATCCGTGAACGAAGGGCGGAACTGCAAAAACAAGAAAGCCGTCTTTTGCAACGGGAAGAAAATCATGACCGTAAAGATGAAGCTCTCAATAAAAGAGACGCAGGTCTGGAGCGCAAAGAAGAAGCGCTTACCGGAAGACAACAGCATATCGAACAGATGGAACAAAAAGCGGAAGAACTTGTTTCGGTTCAGAAAACTGAACTTGAAAAGATATCATCACTGACACGTGATGAGGCGAAAAGGCTCATCCTTAGTGAAGTGGAGAAAGAACTTGCTACAGATATCGCTGTAATGACAAAAGAGTCAGAGCAACGAGCAAAAGAGGAATCGGATAAAAAATCGCGTGAAATCCTTTCCATCGCTTTACAACGTTTTGCAGCAGACCACGTTGCTGAAACGACTGTGTCGGTAGTTAATCTACCGAACGATGAAATGAAGGGCCGTATTATCGGTCGTGAAGGACGTAATATCCGAACACTCGAAACGTTGACAGGAATTGACCTAATAATCGACGATACTCCAGAAGCGGTCATCTTGTCAGGCTTTGATCCGGTACGTCGGGAAACTGCACGACTTGCATTAGAGAAACTTGTACAAGATGGACGAATTCACCCAGCACGCATTGAAGAGATGGTTGATAAATCGAGACGTGAAGTGGATGAACTCATCCGCGAAACTGGAGAACAGACAACTTTCGATATTGGCATTCATAATCTACACCCAGATCTTATTAAAATCATCGGAAGATTGCGTTTCCGCACAAGTTATGGCCAAAACGTCTTGAAGCATTCAACAGAAGTTGCTTATCTAGCAGGTTTATTGGCGGCAGAACTTGGAGAAGATGTTACGCTTGCACGACGTGCTGGACTCCTTCATGATATCGGAAAAGCGATTGACCATGAAGTAGAAGGAAGTCACGTTGAAATTGGTGTTGAACTTGCAACGAAATACAAAGAACATCCTGTTGTTATTAACAGTATCGCATCCCATCATGGGGATACTGAAGCGACATCAGTCATTGCCGTATTGGTTGCAGCAGCAGATGCATTATCCGCTGCAAGACCAGGAGCGCGCAGTGAAACGCTTGAAAATTATATCCGCAGACTGAAAAAACTTGAAGAGATTTCTGAATCGTACGACGGTGTGGAGAAATCATTTGCCATCCAGGCAGGACGCGAAGTTCGAATTATTGTCCGCCCAGACCAAATCGATGATATTACAGCCCATCGTCTAGCACGAGATATCCGGAAACGGATTGAAGAAGAGCTCGATTATCCAGGACATATTAAAGTAACGGTCATCCGTGAGACACGGGCGGTCGAATACGCAAAATAAAGAAAAGGGGGTTTCCGTGCATTTCGGTCCGGGAGCCTCTTTTTCTATTGGGAGAGATTATTTTATGAGAGTATTATTTATAGGTGATATTGTAGGATCGCTAGGACGAGATATGGTATTTGACTATTTACCACGACTCAAAAGGAAGTATAACCCTGATGTTATTATTGCGAACGGGGAAAATGCAGCAGCCGGGAGAGGAATCACAAAAGCGATATTCGATGACCTGCTCCGTGCTGGAGTAGATGTTGTAACAATGGGTAATCATACATGGGACCAAAAAGAGATTTACGATTTTATCGATGATACAGATTACCTTATCCGTCCTGCGAACTTTTCAGATGAAGCACCTGGTAAAGGGATGACGACAATTTCACGTAATGGTGTGACATTATCTATCATCAATTTGCATGGCCGGACATTTTTACCTCCGCACGGCGATCCGTTTGAAAAGGCAGAGGAATTGGTAGCGGAAGCAAGAGAGATTTCTCCGCTTGTCTTCGTTGATTTCCACGCCGAAGCGACAAGTGAAAAAATCGCAATGGGTTGGCATCTTGATGGGAAGGCATCTGTTGTTGTAGGAACGCACACGCATGTCCAAACAGCGGATGACCGCATTCTGCAAGGTGGAACAGCCTATTTAACTGACGCCGGCATGACGGGCCCTTACGATGAAATCCTGGGTATGAAAAAAGAAGACGTCATCTATCGTTTCCGTACGAATTTACCAGTTCGTTTTGAAGTTCCTAAATCAGGACGTACCCAATTGAACGGACTCTTTGCAGTATTAGATGATGAAACAGGAAAAGCTATCAGAGTTGAACGTGTTGCCATCAATGCTGACCGTACATTCAAAGGCTGACATGCGTCTAAACATCACCTCCGAATCATAGGATGGTTTATGGAGATTTCCGATCCATAGACACCGAAAAATAAGGAGGAATCATGTTGAACCCATTGAAAGTATCATCTCGCTCGAATCCGAATTCTGTTGCAGGAGCACTCGTTGCAGTTATCCGGGACCAGGGATACGCAGAAATGCAGGCAGTAGGTGCTGGTGCCTTAAATCAGGCAATAAAGGCAATTGCAATTGCACGTGGATTCGTCGCTCCAAGTGGCGGAGATCTCATCTGTGCACCCGCTTTCACTGATATCGAGATTAACGGTGAAGGACGTACAGCATTGAAATTACTTGTTGAAAAACGACAGCGTAATATGTAAATTAGAAAGAGTCAAGACCACAGGATAAGTTAATTTCCTGTGGTCTTTTAGTTGTATCACGAGAGAAAGTTCTTTTTTTGAAGATAAGACTAAGTTTTTAGCTTTGAATGGTGTCTAGGCTTCAGGCGCCAGACGCTCGGGTCATAAGCCAGCCCAGCTATGCGGCAAAGAACGCCGCTTCGCCGTTCCGTCTTATGCCTGTCGCGTCTAAAACGGCGCCTTCCGCTTTTCATAACTGTGACAAACAACCGACAAAGCTTTGACTTCTTGTACAGGTGGTCAACAATTAAGTATAATGAAATCATACGTTAAAATTCCCAAGGCTTTGTATGAAAGGGGACAAGTTAAATGAACGAGGAACAGCGATTAAATGAAGGACTAGTGAAGCCGAAACTAGCAAAAACTGCTGACAAGGACTATAGCCACTATTTTCAGACAGCCTACGCACCGCCTTCTTTGAAAGACGCTAAAAAACGTGGCAAAGAAGAAATCGCTTACTACGATAACTTTGAAATTGACGAGCGTTTCCGTGAAATGGGGGCGTATCGGAAGTTTTATATACGGACATATGGTTGCCAAATGAATGAACATGACACAGAAGTGATTGCTGGTATTTTAATAGGCCTTGGATATGAACCGACAGACACCGTTGAGGATGCGAATGTCGTGTTGCTCAATACATGTGCCATTCGTGAAAATGCCGAAAACAAAGTGTTTGGGGAGCTAGGTCATTTACAATCGTTGAAAAGAAGAAATCCTGACGTCTTAATCGGCGTATGTGGTTGTATGTCGCAAGAAGAATCAGTTGTGAATAAAATTCTTAAAAAGTATGATCAGGTTGATATGATTTTCGGAACACATAACATCCACAGGTTACCCCATATTTTAAATGAGGCCTATTTATCAAAAGAAATGGTCATAGAAGTGTGGTCAAAAGAAGGTGATATTATTGAGAACCTTCCAAAAGTCCGTCACGGAAACATTAAGGCTTGGGTCAACATTATGTATGGCTGCGACAAGTTTTGTACGTATTGCATCGTGCCATACACGAGGGGCAAGGAACGAAGCAGACGTCCGCAAGATATTATCCAGGAAGTACGGCAGTTAGCGGCAGAGGGCTATAAGGAAATTACGTTGCTTGGTCAGAACGTTAACGCGTACGGAAAAGATTTTGACGAGACGAGTTATCGTTTTGGCGATTTAATGGATGATTTAAGCAAAATCGACATACCGAGAATCCGTTTCACAACTAGCCATCCCCGTGATTTCGATGACCATCTAATCGAAGTGCTGGCGAAGGGTGGCAATCTAGTCGATCATATTCACCTTCCCGTTCAATCGGGTTCCAGCGATATTTTGAAAATTATGGCGCGAAAATATTCACGTGAACATTATCTTGAGCTCGTGGGGAAAATTAAGAAAGCGATACCGAACGTTACATTAACGACGGATATTATCGTTGGATTCCCGAATGAAACGGACGAGCAATTCGAAGAGACAGTATCCTTGTACAGGGAAGTTGGTTTCGATATTGCTTACACGTACATTTATTCGCCACGGGATGGCACGCCGGCTGCAAAAATGGCTGACAATATTCCGATGGACGTGAAAAAAGAGCGTTTACAGCGATTAAATAAAGTCGTCAATGAATTATCCGCAGAAGCGATGAAACCTTACAAAGGTAAAATCGTTGAGGTACTTGTTGAAGGCGAAAGTAAGCGTAATCCGGAAGTTCTCGCTGGATATACGGAGAAGAGCAAACTCGTCAATTTCAAAGCACCCCAATCTGTAATTGGTAAAATAGTTAATGTGAAAATAATAGAGGCCAAAACATGGTCACTCGACGGTGAGTTTATCGGCGTAGTAGAAAAGGAAAAGGTGATGTCATAATGGAAAAGTTATATTCAAAAGATGAAATTATCGCAAAAGCACGCGAGATCGCAATAATGATTGCGAACACAGAACAAGTGGAGTTTTTCAAGCGGGCAGAAGAGCAAATTAATGAAAATCAAAAAATCCGTGAAAATATTGCAAGCCTAAAATCATTGCAAAAGCAGGCAGTCAATTTCCAACAGTACGGAAAAGAAAGAGCGTTGGGTATCATTGAAGGTAAAATCGAAAAAATCCAAGGTGATATTGACGAAGTTCCTATTGTTCAGGAATTTAAACAATCACAAGGCGAAGTGAATGATTTACTTCAACTTGTATCGAACACAATCGCAAACACTGTCACAGATGAAATCATCAAAGCGACAGATGGCGATGTAAGACGTGGAGAAACTGGTTCTTATATAAAAAATACGACATATGAAAAACTATAAGTAAGTATACCAATCGGTGGGAAAATATTTCCTGCCGATTTTTCTCACTCTCTGGGCTTCTGTTGCATAAGATGGATTGAAGCGAATGGAGGAGGAATCGAACTGAAAAATTTACGTCAGATCGTGACGAAGACGGTTATTGCCAAGGGGAAGAAGCGGACTGAGACGACTGTGACACTGAAGCCGCCAAATAGTCCGACGAGTATACTCGGATGTTGGGTCATCAACCATACACATCAGGCGAAAAAGGTCGGTAAATTCATCGAAGTTACCGGTAAGTTCGACGTCAATGTTTGGTATTCCCATCAAGAACATTCAAAGACATCTGTGTTTACGGAGTCAATTCCTTACAAGGACCGGATTCGTTTGCATTATCGAGACGAACCGACATCTGGGCATGAAGAAGTCATCGTTGATGTTATCCAGCATCCGAACTGTACAGAAGCGGTTATTTCGGAATGTGGTGAGAAGTTCTGCATTACGATCGAACGAGAATTGATGGCAGAAGTTGTTGGCGAAACAAAAGTCTGTATTACGGTCCATCCACAAAGTTTTGAAGAGGAATGGTCATTCCGTGATGAATCATCATCACATGATCATGACCACAGTCCAGGACATGAGCAAGCGCAAGTGCGGGGCAGTGACCAAGGGCATAGTCAGAAACAAGGTAGAGAATCATCGTCATTTTGAGAGCCGGCAAACACTACCGGCTTTTTTTCTTTTTGATGGATTTCGTGGGTGTGCAGGTACGCACCCTTCATAGCCGAAGTTTATGATGATAAATGTGTAGTTGAGATTAGAATTGCAAAGTTGCCATTAGAGCGGTGAAGTTGCGGTTAGAATCGTAAAGTTGCAATTAGAACGGTGGAGTTGCAGTTAGAAACGAAATGTTGCAATTTGAATTAACGAAGTTGCAATTACACAAATACCGGACTCTTCGTTGTCCGGTATTTGCTTAGATTTTTGAAGACCGTAAAAATCACGCAGAACTTGGGCTCTTCGTTGCCCAAGTTTGTTATAATAATAAAAAATAGAATTTGTAGCGAGGTTAAAAAATGACAACACACACACCAATGATCCAACAATATTTAAAAGTGAAATCGGAACATAAAGATGCCTTTCTGTTTTTTAGATTAGGCGATTTCTATGAACTGTTTTTCACGGATGCGGAAGAAGCATCTCAAATTCTTGAAATTACATTAACCAGTCGGGATTCTGGGAGTCGAGATCGGATTCCGATGTGCGGTGTACCCTATCATGCGGCTGCAGGTTATATAGAAACGCTTGTTCGTAAAGGGCATAAAGTGGCTATTTGTGAGCAGACGGAAGATCCAAAAGAAGCGAAAGGCATCGTCAAAAGAGAAGTCGTTAAAATCATTACCCCTGGTACGATGACAGAAGGAAAAACAATTGATGCGAACACGAATCATTTCATCGGATCGGCTGACATTATTGATGGCAATAAGTATGCACTCGCATATCTTGACCTAGCAACTGGTGAAGGTAAAGTGGAGTCTGTGGAAGGCGACGAGCGGACGCTGATTGCCGAAATTGAGGCACTGGGTATGAAAGAAGTCGTTGTCGATGAAGGACTGCATCTCGCTCTCAGTGATAGCATGGCGAAACGCAGTATTGTATTGTCCATCGAGTATGGCGAGGAACAGTTCGAGATGGAGAATCTTTTTGGTGCAATTCCAAACGAGGTCAAGGAAGCGTGTAGCATGCTCGTATCTTATGTTAGGCGCACACAGAAAACGGCACTCGATCATATACGTCCATTCGAATTTATCCAGAAACAAACGAAACTATCCATTGATGCCAATTCAATGCGTAATCTGGAACTCATCCAATCAATTCGCAATGGTAGCAAGGATGGCACGCTTTACTGGTTGCTTGACGAGACTGTTACAGCGATGGGCGCCCGTAAATTAAAAATGTGGATTCATCAGCCACTAGCTAAGAAAAGAGCAATTGAAAATCGACTGGATGCAGTAACTGAACTTATTGAAGAGTTTTTTCTGCGGGATGAATTGAAGACAAGCCTAAAAGAAGTATACGATTTAGAGAGACTCGCTGGGCGAATTTCGATGGGAAGCGCGAGTGGGAGGGATCTTGCACAACTTCGTAACTCACTCCGTCGTGTCCCAAACATCAAAAAAGCACTTCATGAATCAGAAAGACCGTTACTGAATCAGTTTTCCGAACGAATTGACGGTTGCGAAGAAGCGCTACACATTCTTGAACTAGCAATTGCTGAAAATCCGCCACTATCCGTTAAAGAAGGCGGCATCATCAAGGATGGCTACGATGAAAAACTCGACCAATACCGTGATGCTTCAAAAAATGGTAAGGCGTGGCTTGCAGAACTTGAACGCGAGGAACGCGAGCGGACAGGCATTAAATCGTTAAAAATAGGATACAACAGAATATTCGGCTATTATATAGAGATTACGAAATCCAATATCCACCTTGCCGATTTGGAACGATATGAAAGAAAGCAGACGCTTGCGAATGCTGAACGTTACATAACTCCTGAGCTAAAAGAGAAGGAAGATCTTATCCTCAATGCGGAAGCGGGAGGACTAGAGCTAGAGTATCAGTTATTCAGTAAGGTTCGGGATTCCATGAAAACACATATTAGGCATATTCAGCATCTTGCAAGTGTCTTAAGCGAACTGGATGTCCTTCTTTCATTCGCAGCGGTTTCGGAAAAGCGTAACTACGTAAAACCAGTATTTCACGATGGAAAAGCATTGGAAATCAAGAACGGGCGTCATCCGGTCGTTGAAAAGATGATTGACCATTCTCTTTATGTTCCTAATAACTGCAAATTGACTGATGAAGCGAATATGTTGCTTATCACGGGACCAAATATGTCCGGTAAAAGTACATACATGCGGCAAGTAGCGCTCATTGTCGTGATGGCGCAGATTGGCTGCTACGTACCTTGCGATCAGGCGTCACTTCCTGTTACCGATCAAATATTCACAAGAATTGGTGCAGCGGATGACCTAGCTTCAGGACAAAGTACGTTTATGATGGAAATGATGGAATCTCAATTCGCAATCGCAAATGCAACTGCACAAAGTCTTCTCCTTTTTGATGAAATCGGACGCGGTACTTCAACATATGATGGTATGGCATTAGCGCAGGCGATGATGGAACATATTCACAATGAAATTGGAGCGAATACACTGTTTTCTACCCATTATCATGAGCTGACCAATTTGGATAATGAACTATCTCGACTTGAAAATGTTCATGTCGCTGCAATGGAACAGGATGGAAAAGTCGTCTTTCTCCATAAAGTGATGGCGGGGCCGGCTGATAAAAGTTACGGAATTTACGTTGCGGATCTTGCAGGTCTACCCGAATCGCTTCTCAACCGAGCAAAAACATTACTCACTACATTTGAAAATGTGGAAAAACGAACGGTTCATGAAGATGAACCAACGCAATTGAACTTTTTTGATATTCAACACGATGAGCAGGTTACCTTGTCGGCAGAAGAGCAAGATGTGCTGACTAATCTGAACGATGCTGATCTACTTAATATGACACCGTTCCAGGCACTGCAATACATCCATGAATTGAAAGAAAAGCTCAGACCTAAGAAAGGGTGAGACCGATAGACATCATCAAAGTGATGGACGATACGCTGTCCAATAAAATCGCTGCGGGCGAAGTCGTCGAACGTCCTGCTTCCATCGTGAAAGAGCTCGTTGAAAATGCGATTGATGCAGAAAGTACTGTGATTGAAATTGGACTTGAGGAAGCCGGTCTACTGACAATTCGTGTAACAGATAACGGCAATGGCATGTCTAAAAAAGATGCTGTTCAAGCGTTTGAGCGGCATGCAACAAGTAAGATATCAAATGACCATGATTTATTCCGAATTCGTACGCTTGGGTTCCGGGGAGAAGCACTTGCGAGTATTGCATCCGTGTCCAAGATAATTATGTGGACTTCTGACGGAGAAACAGAAGGCACAGAAGTCCAAATTGACGGAGGTCGACTTGTCAAACATGATAATGCGGCATTCCGCAAAGGAACGGACATTACTGTTTCTCAATTGTTTTTCAATACGCCTGCACGCCTAAAATATATGAAAACAATTCAAACAGAACTGGGCCATACAATCGATCTCGTCAATCGACTTGCACTAAGCCATCCTACAATTGCGTTTAAACTCTCGCATTACAGTCAAGTACTATTGCAGACAGCGGGAAGCGGAGATCAACGCCGTGTGCTTTCAGATATCTACGGTATAGCTGTCGCCCGTAAAATGGTGAGCTTCGCGGGCGAGAATGCGGATTACAAAGTTTCGGGTCATGTAACATTGCCCGAAATGACACGTGCGTCAAGAAACTATATGACGTTAATCGTCAATGGCAGATGGGTGAAGAGCAATGCGATCAATCATGCAATTCTAGATGCATTCCATACGTATTTGCCGATAGGACGCTCTCCAATCTCGGTTATCAACGTTGAAGGGGATCCCTATTTGACAGACGTCAATGTGCATCCTTCCAAACAACATATCCGCATGAGTAAAGAGGGTGAGTTACTGGCGCTCATTAAAGAATCTATTCAGAAGGCTATTCGGAAAAACACAATCGTTCCTGACGCTATAAAAAAAGAACCTGCCAAGAAAAATCAATCTGAACAAGTAAATATGTGGAATCAATTCCGAACAGAAAGGCCAACAACAGTGGCAGCACCGTCAGTGCCGTCAATGCAACCACTAGAAAAACCAACGTACGATTCTTATGATCTTCCTGAAAATGATCCCGTTGAACAAACGCCTTGGATGGTCAATGAACCGCAGATTGCCCTAGAAGAAGTTGAACAACAAGAAGTAGATAAAAAATTCCCGGCTCTAGCGCCAGTAGGGCAGGTTCATGGTACCTATATTGTTGCGCAAAATGAAGACGGTTTCTTCATGATTGACCAGCATGCAGCCCAAGAACGAATAAAGTATGAGTTTTTTAGGGATAAATTGAGTGAGACGGATAATGAAGAACGTCAAATGTTACTAATTCCTCTTATGTTCCATTACTCAGCAGACGAGAAAACGAAAATTGAGGAAAACATGAGTATGTTGCAGGAAGTCGGTATCTTCCTAGAGGAGTTTGGACCTTCTTCCTATGCGGTAAAAGAATATCCATCTTGGTTTCCAACAGGAGAAGAGACGGTTATCATCGAAGATATTATTGAGCAAGTGTTGACTACACGAAAAATTGATATCGGTAAATTGCGTGAAGAAGCAGCCATTATGATGAGTTGTAAACGCTCCATCAAAGCAAATCACCATTTGACACTAGCAGATATGGAAAGGCTGTTGAATGATCTATCTGCAGTCGACAATCCATTTACTTGTCCACATGGCAGGCCAGTGCTTATCCATTTCACGACGTATGAACTGGAAAAAATGTTCAAACGAGTGATGTAGGCAGCAGATTGAGGAAGTATATATTCGTACTCCTTGTTTAATCGTGCTGAATGCGTGTACACGTGGATTGTTTGAGTCGCTAGCCAAGGATTCGGAACTTAGCGACAGAGACCTCTTACCGCTCTACAGAGGTGATTCGCCGTATTAAATGTTGCGGAAACGTGACTGGAACGAGATATTCCCTATCAAAATGTTCATATTTATTGAGACAAAAGCGAAGGACGGTGCATTCCAATGAGAGAAGCGACACTTGAAATGTCAGATGGTTTTTTAATTCATGCCATCGTGATGAAACCAGAAGGTAATCCGGTTGGACATATCCATCTTCTTCACGGCATGTCCGAACATATTGGCAGATATGTAGAATTTGCATACTATCTCGTGGAGAAAGGATATATCGTATCTGGTCACGACCACCGGGGACATGGCAAGACGGCTAAAATGAACGGAACGAAAGGGCATTTTGCCGATGAGGACGGCTTTGACCACGTTGTTCAAGATGCTTTCGAAGTCATTTCGAAACTTCGGGAGCAGTATCCATCCCCGCGTTTCGTTCTGTTCGGTCATAGTATGGGATCGTTCGTCGCACGGAGATATGTCCAACTCCATGGCAGTGAAGTTGATCTGGCAATATTTTCAGGGACAGGCGGAGACCCTGGTGCAAGCCGCTTCGCAGGGCAGGCAGTTGCTTATCTGCACGGCAAGAAAAACGGTTTTGATCAGCCAGATAATTTCCTAAACAAACTCGTTTTTGGTGGTTTCAATAAGTCGGTTCATCAACCGAAAACGCCATTTGACTGGCTTTCCACCGATACTGAAGCAGTTGAGAAGTATCTGATTGACCCCGCTTGTGGAGTAGTCCCAACCACCCGTTTTTTTGCGGATTTATTCAAAGGACTTGGAGAAATCCATGACATAGATGAAATAAATAAAATCCCTAAAAAACTTCCTATTATCCTCTTTTCAGGGAGTGAAGATCCGGTAGGTGACAGTGGAAAAGGGGTTTGGAGTGTAGCAAAGCAATACAATAAGGCGGGCCTAGAAGATGTTACGGTACTTTTGTTTGAAGGTGGCAGGCATGAAATGCTCCATGAAAAGAACCGTCAACACGTATTCAAAACCGTTTATGACTGGATTGAAAAAAATGAGCAAATATCCTGAAGTAATCGCAATCGTCGGACCAACAGCATCTGGAAAGACGTCGTTAAGTATTGAACTTGCCAAAATAATTGGCGGGGAAGTCATTAATGGTGATGCGATGCAAGTATACAAAGGGCTTGATATCGGGACAGCCAAAATCACAGTAGAAGAGATGAATGGCATCCCGCATCATTTATTCGATGTAAAAGAACCGAATGAACCTTTTTCTGTTGCAGAGTACCAAACGGATGTACGAAAGTGGATAAAAGATATACAGGGCCGTGGAAAAACTCCAATCATCGTAGGGGGTACCGGATTATACATTCAATCCGTACTGTTCGATTTCCGTTTTACAGAAGAAGCGGCGGATCTAGAAGTAAGGAAACGCTTGGAGCAGGAACTTGCTGAAAAAGGGGCCGCATATCTGTATGGAAAACTGGTTGAGCTTGACCCGGTGAGTGCTGAAAAAATTCACCCGAATAATCATCGCCGGCTTGTTCGAGCGCTTGAAATCATTGAAGTTACAGGTAAAACAAAGGAAGACCATGAAGACGACGCAGGACACGCATCTCTTTATGACCATCTCATTGTTGGTCTTGAAATGGACCGCGATGTGCTCTATGAACGGATTGGTCTCCGTGTCGACATAATGATGGAGAAAGGTCTTCTAGAGGAGGCTAATCGATTATGGGATGAAGAAATTCGTGGCGTACAATCTGTACAAGCGATTGGCTATAAAGAACTTCATCAATATATCGAAGAGAAGTTGTTACTAGACGACGCTGTTGAATTAATTAAAAAAAATACGCGTAACTACGCAAAACGGCAAATGACCTATTTCCGCAACAAACTGGCCATCAGCTGGGTCGATGCAGAATTGGGAACTACTGAAATTGTAAATAGAATTTTGGCAATCTTGAAGGGTTTCGATAATCCGGGTCGAATAAAGTAAGTGGAGCACTAGAAATATAGCTATGACAACTGGAGGATTCGGCGTATGAAACAGGTTAACATGCAAGAAACGTTTTTAAACTCGTTACGAAAGAATAATACATTTGTAACGGTATTCTTACTGAATGGATTTCAATTGAAAGGACTTATTAAATCGTATGACAATTATACCGTCTTGCTTGAGTCGGACGGCAAGCAACAACTAATTTATAAACATGCGATCTCCACATATGTCCCAACGAAACCGGTAATTTTAAAAGACGAAACGGAATAACCAAAAGCGAAAGCGCCTGGTCAGAGGCGGCAGACATAAGACGTGCCGACGAAGCGGCGTTCTTTGCCGCATAGTTGGACCGACTTATGACCGAGCCTCTAGGCGCTGAAGTCTAGACATAACCAAAAGCGGAAGCGCCTGTAACAAATGAATGTAGCTTAAGTGCGCCACTTCCTGTGGCAACAGCTGCATGACCCACATCCTGTGGGCCCGCGGCAGACATAAGACGTGCCGACGAAGCGGCGTTCTTTGCCGCATAGTTGGACCGACTTATGACCGAGCCTCTAGGCGCTGGAGTCTAGACGTAACCAAAAGCGGAAGCGCCTGTTCAGAGATGGCAGACATAAGACGTGCCGACGAAGCGGCGTTCTTTGCCGCATAGTTGGACCGACTTATGACCGAGCCTCTAGGCGCTGAAGTCTAGACGTAACCAAAAGCGGAACAGGGAGTAAAATCCCCGTTCCGCTTTTGGTTTTAATGAATTTTTCCATTTGGCAATTTCCATTGGAAAACAAGCGAGAAAATACGTAGACCGGCTGTCATCACAAGTAACGCATAAAGTGCCAGATCACTCTTGAATAGCCCGAGGCCGACTATAAGACCGGCGAGTGCAGCCCACACTGCGTAGATGTCCCGTTTGAAGACGAGTGGCTTCCTTCCTGCGAGCAAGTCACGGATGACACCACCACCTGCTCCCGTTAGAACTGCTGCAACCATAACTGCATAAATTGACATGTTCAGTGATATGGCAAGCATGGCGCCTTGAATGGCGAATGCAGCCAATCCGATTGCATCAAAGTAATTACCCCATCTATTCCAATGGGAAAGAAGATACCTAGAAAAAAAGAAAATAATGGTTATCAAAATACTTGCTACAAAAAATAAGAATTGCTGATCCCATAATACAGAGACAGGCACACCTATTAAAACATTACGAACTGCACCACCGCCAAAAGCAGTGACCATACCCAATATATAAACGCCAAAAATATCATATTCCTCTTCCATCGCAACAATTGCGCCCGAGATAGCGAATGCTGCCGTACCGATAAAACTAAAAACATCCCAAGCCACTTCATTTCCTCCATTCAATATACCCTTAAGAATTCTAACAGATAACAATTAATAATCAATGACGAAAACCTTGTAAACGTTGACCTCTACGGACAGACTGATAAGATAATGAAGTGACTATTTAATGAAATGAGGAATACCAATTATGTTTACAGAACAAGACGACCTTTTATTTGAGAATGCGGAAGCGATCGAAGAGAAACTTGCACCATTTTTCAAAGGTATCGAAAAAACTGCCTTTTACAATCAACGGAAAGTACTCGCTGCGTTCCGTAAAAATACGGTGAGCGATTTTCACCTGACTGGTTCAACAGGTTACGGCTATGATGACGCGGGCCGAGATGTATTAGAACAAGTATACGCTGACGTTTTTGGAGCAGAAGATTGCCTAGTACGCAATCAAATTATATCTGGAACACATGCTATTTCAATCAGTCTTTTCGGAATCCTGCGACCAGGTGATGAGCTCCTTTATATTACAGGGAAACCTTATGATACATTGGACTCCATTGTTTCTGGAAAAGGGAAAGACACGGGTTCACTGCATGATTATGGCATCACCTATAAACATATCGATTTGAATGAAGATGGTACAGTCGATTTTGAAGAAGTCGCTAAAAACATTCACAGTAAGACGAAAATGATTGGTATCCAGCGGTCAAAAGGCTATTCAGACCGTCCATCTTTCATGGTGGATGAAATTGGTGAAATGGTTCGTAAAGTGAAGGCCATCAATCCTGACCTCGTTGTGTTTGTCGACAACTGTTATGGCGAATTTGTCGAGGAACAAGAGCCGATTCAAGTCGGTGTTGACTTAATGGCAGGTTCACTGATCAAAAATCCGGGTGGAGGTCTCGCAAGAACGGGTGGTTATATCGCTGGGCGTGCAGACCTCGTTGAAAAGTGTGCATACCGGATGACTTCACCAGGTCTAGGGGCAGAAGCCGGGGCATCGCTGGATACGCTGCGGGAAATGTACCAAGGATTTTTCCTAGCGCCACATGTTGTCAGTCAAGCCGTAAAAGGAGCGCTTTTCACCGCAGCACTTCTAGAAAGTTTCGGACTCAACACATCGCCGCATTACACAGAAAAAAGAACCGATCTAATTCAGTCGGTATCCTTTGAAAATGCCGATCAAATGATTGCGTTCTGTCGGTCAATTCAAGAAAACTCGCCTATCAATGCGCACTACGCCCCTGAGCCGTCGTATATGCCCGGCTACACCGACGATGTCATCATGGCGGCAGGGACATTCATCCAAGGCTCCAGCATCGAACTGACGGCAGACGGCCCCATCAGACCGCCCTATACGGCGTATGTCCAAGGTGGCTTGACGTACGAGCATGTAAAAGTAGCCGTGCTATCTTCAATCGGTAAACTAGTTAAGGAAAACTTAATCGGGAATTAAATTAAACGAACTGACACGGCAATCAGTGGAACTGTGAGGGCAATGCGGAAAACTGTAATGGCAACGCCGAACTGTCATGGCAATCAGCGAAACTGTGAGGGCAAAGCGGAAAACTGTGAGGGCAAGACGGTGAACTGTCACGGCAAAGCCGAAAACTGTCACGTCAACGCTACAAATAAAAAGGGCTGTTTCCTTCAATCGAAGGAAACAGCCCTTTTGCATACTTAGAATTAATGAATCATACGATAAACGCCAACTACCTTACCTAGAATTGATACGTTATCAAGGATGATTGGATCCATTGAAGCATTCTCAGGTTGCAGACGGAAATAATCTTTTTCTTTAAAGAAACGTTTCACTGTAGCTTCATCGTATTCGGTCATTGCCACGACAATCTCGCCGTTATTTGCTGTCTGTTGTTGTTTAACGACAACATAGTCGCCATTCAAAATTCCGGCCTCAATCATACTGTTACCAACTATTTCAAGCATGAACAGATTGTCTTCCGATGTACCAAAAGATTCAGGTAGTGGGAAGTACTCTTCTATATTTTCAATAGCTGTAATTGGAAGACCAGCCGTAACTTTACCGACAAGAGGTACGTGAAGAACGCCGGGTTTCAACGTTTCTAAGCCTTCTGGATCGAGTACTTCAATTGCTCTCGGTTTTGTCGGGTCTCTTCTAATGAAACCTTTGCTTTCCAATCGCGCTAAATGCCCGTGAACAGTCGAACTTGATGCCAAACCGACAGCCTCGCCAATTTCTCTCACGGATGGTGGATAACCTTTTTTCTTCACTTCAGATTTAATGAAAGACAAAATATCTTCCTGCCTTTTTGAAATTTTTTGCATCCTATTCACCTCTCACCTTATATTCTGCTAATTTCCGAAAGTCGTAAAATAAATTCCCGACAATCTAGTCTTTTCGATAGATTCATTATATCAGTCTCTTGTATAAATGGCAAACACAGGTTCGAATAAGTGTTGACAAACTCATTTTCCTTTTCTATAATGAGAACAAGCATTCCGAACAAGTATTCGTAAGGGGGGAGTAATGATGACTTTTATTAAAAGAAATAGCTATGTTGTACTTATTATCGTTTTATGTATGGTTTTTGCAATTATAGGTGTAAGTAAATACGAGAAGGAACAAATGGTCACGAAAATAACAATTACTGAAGGGGATACGCTTTGGGGTCTCGCTTATCTTCACTCGGATAATATGTCTACAGATAAATGGATCAAAGAAGTGATAAAATTGAATGACCTATCATCTGCTACAATAAAAAGAGGCGAGGATCTACTTTTGCCTGCTGTACGGACTGTGGGGGAAAACAATACACAACTGGCGGGTGTTAATCGATGACAGGGCACTATAAAAGATGTGTCATCTATTGCCGGGTGAGCACTGAGAAAGAAACGCAGGAAATGTCACTGGTGAGGCAAGAAGAGGAGCTTGTGGACTTGGCAACTGAACTCGGTCTCGAACATGTCGCGACATTTATGGATAAGCATAGCGGTTTTGACATTGACCGTGAGGGGCTTCTAAGTCTGCTGGATTACATCCGTGACGAGGAAGTCGATGCAATCCTAATCCAAGACGAAACAAGACTTGGACGTGGAAATGCAAGGATGGCAGTTTTACATCTATTGGCAAAAACGGACACGGCGATTTATTCACATAATGATAGCGGACCTATAGCACTAAATGAAATGGATACAATGTTACTTGAGATTTTAGCTATCGTCGAAGAGTACCAGCGCAAACTACATAACGCCAAAATTAAAAGGGGCATGAAACGCGCAGTAAGGGAGGGCTATCGACCCGAGCGTAACTTGAAAAATAGGGGTAACGTGGACGGTCGTGAACGGATTGAAGTGCCGATAGCTGAAATCGTTTCATTGAGGGACAAAGGACTAACCTATGAAGAAATTACTGGTGTCTTGAAAGGACTGGGGCATGATATTAGTAAAGCGACCGTGCATCGCAGGTATAAAGAATATGAGGTGGAGCAGGAAGGCTGATTTATTGCACTTTCTGCTCTTTTTGTATACGTTTGTAGTCATAAACTATAATGGAGGAAATAATATGCTATCAGCTGATAAAATGAAACGAATTAATGAACTATCAAAAAAATCGAAGACGGCAGGTCTGTCGGTCGAAGAAGCCAAAGAACAGACACAACTGCGAAAAGAATATCTAGAGACATTTCGTTCATCAATGCGCAATACAATTGAGAATGTCAAAGTTCTTGATACTGAAGGCAATGATGTGACACCTGATAAGGTGAAAGACGCCCGTGGCGGAAAATATCTAAACTGAGCTTTGCATTAACTGCACGAATTGTCTAAACTAAGATATGTAGATAATTACATATGACGGGAAGGATGTACACAATGACTAAACAAATTGATCAGCTAGCCATTAACACAATCCGTACGCTCTCTATTGACGCAATCGAAAAAGCGAATTCTGGACACCCAGGTTTACCAATGGGGGCTGCTCCAATGGCCTATACGCTTTGGACGAAGCATATGCATCACAACCCTTCAAATCCACAGTGGTTTAACCGTGACCGTTTCGTTCTCTCGGCAGGACACGGCTCAATGCTTTTATACAGTCTTCTTCATCTTGGTGGTTATGGACTTCCGATGGATGAAATCAAGAACTTCAGACAATGGAACTCTAAAACACCGGGACATCCCGAATACGGTCATACAGTCGGTGTCGAAGCAACAACTGGCCCACTTGGACAAGGTATTGGTATGGCAGTCGGAATGGCAATGGCAGAACAACACCTTGCTGCAACGTACAATCAACCAAGTTTTGACGTTGTCGACCACTACACATATGCTCTATGCGGTGATGGCGATCTCATGGAAGGCGTTGCTGCTGAAGCAATTTCACTTGCAGGTCACTTGCAGTTAAATAAACTGATTGTCCTATATGATAGCAATGATATTTCACTAGACGGCGAGCTTGACATGTCTTTCTCTGAAAATATTCGTAAGCGCTTTGAATCATATGGTTGGAATTACATCCGTGTTGAAGACGGTAACGACATTGGCCACGTTTCATCAGCTATCGAAGAAGCTAAAGGCAATGTCGGAGGTCCGACAATGATCGAAGTTAAAACGGTCATCGGATACGGATCACCAAACAGATCTGGAAAATCAGATGCGCATGGTATGCCACTTGGTGAAGATGAAATGAAATTGACAAAAGAATATTATAAATGGACGTTCGAAGAAGATTTCCATGTACCTGAAGGCGTCTATGAAACATTCCAAGAATCTGCCGAGAAATTGGGCGTGCAAAAAGAACAGGAATGGAACGAACTTTTTGAAAAATACGAAACGACACATGCGGACCTTGCGAAGCAATTGAAAGATGCAATCGAGCGTAAACTACCTGAAGGCTTCGAAAAATCTTTGCCGACGTATGAAGCGGGTTCATCCCACGCGACACGTTCTGCATCTGGTGACGCTATCAATGCGATTGCTAAACAGCTTCCTTCGTTCTTTGGTGGAAGTGCGGACCTTGCAGGTTCTAACAAGACGACAATTAAGGGAGCAGGAGATTTCCTTGCTACCGATTATTCCGGCCGTAATATTTGGTTCGGTGTTCGTGAGTTTGCAATGGGAACAGCGTTAAACGGAATGACTTTGCACGGCGGATTACATGTATTCGGTGGGACGTTCTTCGTGTTCAGTGACTACGTACGTCCCGCTATCCGACTTTCATCTCTGATGGGTATACCTGTCACATACGTATTCACACACGACAGCGTAGCTGTTGGTGAAGACGGTCCTACACATGAACCAGTTGAACAACTTGCTGCGCTTCGTGCGATGCCTGGATTGTCAGTTATTCGTCCGGCTGACGCTAACGAAACTGCAGCTGCTTGGAATATTGCAGTGTCGTCGAAGAACTCGCCAACTGCACTAGTATTGTCTCGTCAAAACTTGACTGTCCTTCCGAAGTCAGCTGAACTTGCGATGGAAGGCGTCAAAAAAGGAGCTTACATCGTATCCCCTGCAAGCAAAAAACAAGCGGACGCAATTTTAATTGCAACCGGTTCTGAAGTTAGCTTAGCGGTATCTTCACAGGCGAAACTATTAGCTGAAGGAATCGATGTTACTGTTGTTTCAATGCCTTCGTGGGACCTGTTTGAGAAACAAGACGATGCATACAAACAAAGCGTATTGCCGAAAGACGTAAAAAAACGTCTTGGTATCGAAATGGGTGTTTCATTAGGGTGGCATAAATATGTTGGTGACGAAGGCGCGATCATTGCGATTGATACTTTCGGAGCAAGTGCACCTGGAGATACTGTCATCAAAGAATTTGGTTTCACAGAGGACAATGTTCTTGCAACTGTGAAAATGTTAATCAACAACTAAAAATAAATCAAACAGTCCCGATCGCCGAAGAAACTCTGGCAATCGGGACTGTTTTTCAAGACTACTTGACAGAATTTTTAGTTATCCATCTTTTCCGACAATAATAGTGCAGTTCTATTCCGCAATATGACAACCTTTTTATATCAAACCATGTAGGATTAACTCTAGGGGGTGGCGATATTGCGATCATACGGAATTTATAAAGTGAAAGAAATGTACCAGCCATTCGTCATTGGACGTGAACGGCTGTTGTATGACCTATTAAAAGAAGATGAGCAGAATAATGATTGTATGCCTGAAGTCCATTACTTATGTGACAGGCTTGAAGAGAAAATGATTGATGAGGCTATCATTGCAAACCTTGGCGAAGGATTTACGTCGATTGAATCCCGAAATGGGGAATACAAACTGACGCATCCCGTCAAAGGATCCATTCTTATTTCGTTATCATCG
Organism: Sporosarcina sp. FSL K6-1540; assembly: GCF_038620285.1. NCBI lineage: Bacteria > Bacillati > Bacillota > Bacilli > Caryophanales > Caryophanaceae > Sporosarcina > Sporosarcina sp. FSL K6-1540. The sequence goes on along the minus strand of NZ_CP152018.1, from coordinate 99,444 downwards.
TATTCGCTTAATGTCTTTTGCGACGGATCCCGCATGCTCGATTTAGATTTGTTTGTTGCCTTATCTGGGGCGGCAGATCGCTTCTTCGCTGTTATGGATGGGCACGGGGAATGGGGATGGCTGAAACCGGTCAAAACGACTGATTTTCGTTCATATGAAGAAGCCGCATATCTTTGACATGATATTTATAGGATAGGGACAAAAAGGACCCAAATCTCAAAAATAGGGTCTATTTTGTCTGTTTAAATAGTGTGAAGTAAGAAATGCTATTATGCGATGATTAGAATATTTAATTGTGGTCCATTGCTATTCACTAGTGCAATGTTGTATAATCCATCATGGTAGAGTAAAATCGAATAACTGAAGTAGAGGAGGTATAGCGGATGACTACAGTATGGTGGATCGTTTTGATCATCGTCGCGCTATTAGCAGGTGTGGCCCTCGGATTTTTCATTGCACGTCAATATATGATGAAATATTTGAAAGATAACCCACCGATTAATGAAGACATGTTACGTATGATGATGATGCAAATGGGACAAAAACCCTCACAGAAAAAAATCAATCAAATGATGAACCAAATGAACAAAGTAAGTGACAAAAAAGATAAAAAGGTTAAAAAGTAATTACGTAATACCCGTTATTAATTGGGTTGTAAAGGATTAGTGAAAAGGAAAGCCTGCAAATTTTTATACATAGGTTAATCTTTCACCTGAAATTTACTCGGATTACTTAAACTTTCTACCGATCACTTAATAAGCCATTTTTTCTGTTGAACGCTTGGCAGGAAAGATGGTTTTTTGTTGTCTAGGAATATATTGATTTCCTACTGAGGATAAGTAAACGCTCGGGTGTATGATCAGTCGTGTGAAGTTTATGCTCGGTAGGCGTGGTATATGATTGGTCGTGTGAAGTTTATGCTCGGTCAGCGTGGGATATGATTGGTCTTGTGTCGTTAATGCTCGGTTGGTATGGTATATGATCGGTCGTGTGTCGTTAATGCTCGGTTGGTATGGTATATGATCGGTCGTGAGTAGTTAATGCTCGGTTGGCGTGGTATATGTTGGTCGTGTGTTGTTAATGCTCGGTCGGCGTGGGATATGATTGGTCGTGAGTAGTTAATGCTTGGTTGGCGTGGGATATGATTGGTCGTGAGTAGTTAATGCTTGGTTTGTGTGGGATATGATCGGTGGTGTGTCGTTAATGCTCGGTTGGTATGGTATATGATCGGTCGTGAGTAGTTAATGCTCGGTTGGCGTGGTATATGTTGGTCGTGTGTCGTTAATGCTCGGTCGGCGTGGGATATGATCGGTCGTGTGCCGTTAATGCTCGGTTGGCATAAGATATGATTGGCTGTGGATAGTTAATGATCGCTTCGCATAGGATATGATTGATAGCGGGGCATTTATGATCGGTAGCAAGGTATTTACGTTTGGTCACGCAAAAAAAGTTAAACAAAAACCCCGAATTTCGGGTCTTTTTTCAAAGTGTCCGAAATTCGGGGTACAGTTCAATGGTTCATAACTTGTTTATTTCTTCAATCTCTAAATTTAAACCGTCCTAGAAATTCCTGTACTGTTTTTTCGTATTGCACAGGATTATCATTGAACGATTTGGCGTGGGCACCTTTTTTAAAAAGTTTCAACATTTTGTCGCCTTGCTTTGCTTCGTACAATTCCTCTGTCATATAGGGAAGGATGAAATCGTCTTCCAAACTGTGGATGAACAGAACCGGTTTAGTAATGTTTCTGACGACTTCTCGCGGAGAGACAAGGTTCAGGGTGTAGCCATCGCGCATTTTAAGAAAGACGTTGGCAACACGTAGAGCCATTGATGATCGTATAGGCGTATTTGTCCGTAAAATATGAAGAATCTGCTCGGAGAAATCAGAAAACGGACAATCGACGATATGAAAATTTGCTTCATCCTTAAAGGTTCCCGCATATAATATCGTCGTTGCAGCACCCATTGATTCACCGTGGATGCCGAGCAATGCCCGCTTTCCAATTCGTTCCCGTACCGCACGGACAATTACCTGTAAATCAATCTTTTCATAATATCCAAAACTTGTCGTCCTTCCTCCTGAATCACCATGTCGTCGATGATCATAAATGACAGAATTAAATCCAAGACGTTCAAAAAGACGGGCATATTTCATCGAATTGATTTTATTTTCCGTTACGCCGTGACAAATGATTACCGTTCTTGCCGTTTCAAGTGGTTTCAGAAAGACCGCTTTCAATAAATAACCGTTTGGTGACTCAATCCACATATTGTCTTTGCGCACTGTTTCATACCAATGTTCATCGAACCGTTTCGAAATAATTTCACGTTCTAAAATAAAGTTGGAATCCTTCAACTTCAAAAACATCAGTCTATTCGTTGCGAGAAATCCGAAAATGCTCAGTAACGCTGTAACAATGCTAGAGATCACACCGGTTATATAAAGAACGCGCCGTTTCAACCCACTCAACTCCCTTTACAGTTGATCGTTCTCAAACAATCTGTACATTCCTGTGTCAATTGGCCGTGACACATGCGGCGCAATCACTTGGACTGCTTGACAAACTTTTTTTACATCGACACCGGTTTCGATGCCGAGCGTATCGAGCATGTTGACAACATCTTCAGTCGCAACATTGCCTGTTGCACCAGGTGCGAATGGACAGCCACCCAAGCCGCCTGCAGACGTATCAAAACGGTTGATACCTGCTTGTAGCGCAGCAAAAATATTTGCTATCGCCATTTTGCGTGTATCGTGGAAATGAGCTGTCAACAGTACGTCTGGAAATTCCTCTTTCAATGTCTTGAACAACTCATAACTTTCACGGGGATTCGCCTTCCCAATCGTATCCGCGACACTAAGTTCGTTCGCACCCATGGCGACAAATCGTTTACAAAGTGCGACGACATCCTCTATCTCTATCTTCCCTTCATACGGACAATAAAACGCAGTTGAAATACAAGCCCGTATAAAAACGTCATTTATTTTTAATTTCGCAAAGACGGGCTGAAGCGCATCGATGCTTTCAGCGGTTGTTCGGTTAATGTTTTTTTTGTTAAATGTATTGCTCACCCCAACGAACACGGCAATACTGGTCGCACCAGCTTCAATTGCAAGCTCAGCACCTTTGTCATTCGGTGCAAGGACGAATTGCCTGCCGACCTTTTTTGACTTTTCTACAATCGTTTTTGCATCCGCCATTTGCGGCACCCATTTCGGTGATACAAACGAAGTTAGCTCCATTTCTTGAATGCCTGCCCCTTGTAAAGCCTCAATAAATGCTAGCTTATCATTTTCATTGACATGTTTCTTTTCGTTTTGAAGCCCATCGCGTGGACCAACCTCGATTATTGTGACGTTGTTTGGTAAAATGAACATATCATCCCTCCTCTAGTATATTGTAATGAAGGGATGCATATACAGGCAACTTAAATAAGGGAATGGGGGAAAAGAAATGTCGAAAGAAGTCGTAATCATCAGTGCGGTTCGTTCTGCTATCGGATCGTTCCTTGGTTCATTGAAAGATATACCGGCAACAGATCTTGGGGCGACAGTTATTAAAGAGGCATTGAAACGTGCAGGGGTGGCACCAGAGAGCGTTGACGAAGTAATCATGGGGAATGTCCTACAGGCTGGATTAGGTCAAAATCCGGCGCGACAAGCGGCAATGAAAGCGGGACTACCTGAAACCGTTCCTGCTCTGACAATTAATAAAGTTTGTGGCTCTGGATTGAAAGCTGTGCATCTTGCACGTCAAGCAATTATTGCAGGAGATGCGGATATTATTGTCGCAGGCGGTATGGAAAACATGAGCCAAGCCCCATACATAATGAAAAATGGCCGAGAAGGCTTTAAAATGGGGGACCAAAAAATTATCGACAGTATGATTTCAGATGGACTTTGGTGTGCATTCAATGATTATCATATGGGCATCACAGCAGAAAATCTTTGTGATCGATATTCAATTACCCGTGAAGAGCAAGATACATTTTCGGCAGCATCACAACAAAAAGCGGCGGCAGCAATTGAAGCCGGAACTTTCGCAGAAGAAATCGTTGCGATTGAAATCCCGCAGCGAAAAGGCGATCCTATCCTTTTCGATCAAGACGAATACGTCAAAGCCGGAACAACTGCAGACAAGCTCAGTAAACTGCGACCGGCATTCAAAAAAGATGGCAGTGTAACAGCCGGAAATGCTTCAGGTATTAACGACGGTGCAGCAGCATTCGTTATTATGTCGAAAGAAAAAGCAGACGAGCTTGGCTTGACGCCACTAGCAACAATCGTAGCGAATGGTAATGCGGGCGTCGATCCTTCAGTTATGGGTCTGGGTCCTGTGGAAGCCGTTAAAAAAGCACTCACTAAAGCCAATATGCAACTATCCGAAATTGATTTGATAGAAGCGAACGAAGCATTTGCAGCACAGTCAATCGCGGTCGGAAAAGAACTTGAATTTGACGCATCAAAACTGAATGTTAATGGCGGTGCAATCGCACTTGGTCATCCAATCGGGGCTAGTGGGGCACGCATCCTAGTTACACTTCTCCATGAGATGAAACGTCGTGATGTGAAATCCGGACTTGCCACGCTATGCATAGGTGGGGGACAGGGAGTCGCAACAATCGTTACACGATAATGAACGAGAGTAGGTGATATGAATGGCGAAAAAACGTAAACAAACTGCACCTCAGCCGAAAAAAAGAGACAATGAAGGATCGGTATTTTCCGATGCACTTGATGATGATATTCTTGAAAAATTGAAAGCGGCAAAAAAGGCATTGTCAGCTGCTGAAGAGACGAAAGAAGAGGAACGCCAAGAGCAAATTCGCCTTGAACGCAAAGAACGTGAGAAAAATAAAAGTTTTGGAGAACTGCTTCAAGAGTTCGGAGATACTGGATCGAAGTTTTAATTGGTAGCACCGGCTGCAATTCGGCTGGTGCTTTTTTTGGGGTGTCCTTGTTCCCGAACTATGCAACGAGAGCGGTAGAGTGCCCAACCATTTAGCTGAACTATCCAACAAACGCGGTGGTTTCCAACCATTAAGCTGAAGTGTTCAACGAACGTGGTAGAGTGTCCAACCATTATGTTGAAGAGTCCAACGAACGCGGTAGAGTGTCCAACCATTCCGTCGAAATGTCGAACAAACGCGGTGATTTCCAACCAGTACGCCGGAGTGTCCAACGAACGTGGTGGTTTCCAACCATTAAGCTGAAGTGTCCAACAAACGCAGTAGAGTTTCCAACCATTACATCGAACTCTCCAACAAACGCAGTAAACCGTCCAACAAACAAAAACACTGCCCCTTGGGTTACGGGACAAGCGTTAGATTCTTTTCTTTGCCATTTGCTCTTGCGCCATTCTCACCATTTCTTTCACCATATTGCCACCAATCGAGCCGCCGATTTTCCCCGCCTGTTCCGACGTTAGTTTTCCGTTATAGCCCTTCGATAGTGGAATGCCGAGTTCCTCCGCAATTTCGAATTTCACGTTATTGGGTGCAGATTTATCCACGTCGTAGCCTTGGGCTTGCATGACGTCCGCTTTCAGCTGATCTAACGCTTGTCGTGCACCAGGTACCAAAATTCTATTATTGCTAGCCATTTTATCTCCTCCAGTAAGCTGTAGTGTCCCCAAAATACAGGAAAACACACTGCAAATCGAATTCAGTACACTCTTTCGCAAGTAAACAAATTTTACTTCTTTCATTTATCAATCAATTGGTTGATAATAATTGTACACAAACCGTGTGATGGGACATAAAAGGAGAAATTAATGTTGTCTATAACTAAACTTAAAAATAGTATCGGAACTACTGGTGTCACTTACGTTGTAATTGCATTATTGACCGCGATTGCCAGCGAGATTAAAGTGATTCCTTTCAACGGGGAGAATTTCCGTTTCGGATTAGGAAGTATTACGTTCTTTTTACTCATTCTTATTCGTCCTTCTATTCCATTGATTCGAACGGGTCTTATCACGGGGATCACGGTGGTTTGTTTCCGATTAATTGGCGATTTTACGACTGAGACTATTTCATTTTGGGCAAGTTTACAAAATCACCTGCCTGCATTTTTGTATTATGTGCTATTTGCAATCGGATTTAGCATTATTAAAATTGAACCATACAAAGCGTTTCCATTACTTTTGGGCGCATGGGCTCTCCTTTTTGAATTTATCGGAAATAGCGCGGAGCATCTTATGCGCTATTTATTGTCAATGCATGTGGATTTAGGTTTTCGTGAATGGGCATTAATAGCTGTGACGGCTTTGTTTCGCAGTTTTTTTGTAGTGGGACTTTATAGCATGATCACGGTATCGGAACAAAAGAAACAGATGCAAGAAATGCTTGGCGTGGGTGCAGACTTATATGCGGAAAGTCTTTATCTACAAAAGTCATTGGACCATATTGAGCAAATCACGGCAGCGAGTCATGAGTTGTATCGGAAATTAAAAAAGGAAAAACTTCAAGAGTTAAGCGTGCAAGCATTGCTTATCACGCAAGAAATACACGAAGTGAAAAAAGACACGCAGCGGATTCTTTCTGGGATTTCCAGTATATCTACAGAAAAAAGAAATGATGTCCTCTTACTTTCGGAAGTGCTAAGCTTGGTTGTTACCGCAAATGATAAATATAGTATTTTGCTTAGGAAAAAAATCGCTTTTCAACTATCGCTTTCAGTTGATTTCGAGACGACTCAACAAATCCCGTTGCTCGCACTATTGAATAACCTTACCGCAAACGCAGTTGAATCCATTGAGCAGAAAGGCGAAATTACAGTAACGGTATACGAAGAAGCGGCATACACCCATTTCATACTAAAAGACACGGGAATAGGGATTTTAGAAGAGGATTTGCCAATTATTTTTGAAGCGGGTTATACGACGAAATTTAACAATCATGGCGTTGCCGCAACGGGAATCGGCTTGTCTCATGTGCAACATATAATACAAACGCTTGAAGGTCAAATTCAAGTAGAGTCTATGGATGAAGGGACGATTTTTCAAATCCGAATTCCAACGGAGAACATTAGAAAGTGAGATGAATCAAGTTGCGCTATTTTATTATAGATGACGATACGGCCAGTCGGAAAATGTTGGCGAAAATAATTACGGAAGGTGAATTAGGTGTTGTCATTGGTGAAGCGGAAAGCGGGGTCAAGTCACTCTCACTTGTCCATTCAACAAACCCAGATTTTGTCTTGATCGATTTATTAATGCCTGAACTTGATGGAATCGAAACGATGGAACATTTAAGAACACTGGGATTCCAAGGCCAATTCATTATGATTTCTCAAATTGTAAATAAGGAAATGGTTGGGGAAGCTTATGAAAAAGGTGTTGAGTTCTTTATACATAAACCAATTAATCGTGTTGAAGTGCAGAGCATCCTAAGGAAAATGTCAGAACAGTTCCGGCTGAAAAATTCGTTAATGTCTATTCGAGAATCATTAGCTCATATCGGTTCAACTGGAGTTTTACCGAAGAGGAAGAGCGTAAAAGAAATTGTTTATTCATTGTTAAATGAGTTAGGTATTATCAGCGAACCAGGTAGTGAGGATATGGTTTTGATGATGGAGTTTTTAATGAATCGTAAAGAGTCGAGCACTCAATTTCCTTCATTGAAAGATCTTTATGAGGCTGTAGCTAGTTCAAATACAACAGAGAACAAGGATATAAAGAAAGAAAGTAAGTCGATTGAACAACGAATCCGGAGAACGATTCTAACAGCAGTCACGAATTTGGCTTCATTAGGGTCAATCGATTATATGAATCCGAAGTTTGAATATTATGCGCCTCGCTATTTTGAATTTGAGGAAATACGGCGACGGATGAAAGAAATTGATCAAAACAGTAATGAATCAACGAAAGTGAAAATAAATATAAAGAAATTCCTTCAAGTGATGTACTTTGATACGGTTGAAAAACACAATCAATCTTAACGTACAAAACTAAGTTCATTAGGAAGAATACTGTAGTTATTACATTACGAAGAAGGTTTTAACTAATCTATTAAAACAAAATGTCGGATTTTGTCGGATTTTATAATGCCCACATATAATTGCTTACAAGTTCTAAAAAACGAATTCGTAAGCGTTTTCATATTATGAAAAGAGGTGGGTACATGAAAAAATTTAAATTTACATTGGCGTATCAAATTTTACTAGGTTTAATATTAGGAATTACAGTCGGAGCAGTTTTCTTTGGCAACCCTGCAGTTGAAAAGTATCTGCAACCCATAGGGGACATGTTTATCCGGATGATTAAAATGATTGTTGTTCCCATTATTATTTCAACTTTAATCGTTGGGGTTGCGGGTACAGGGGATTTGAAAAAATTAGGTAAACTCGGTGGTAAAACACTCCTTTACTTTGAAATTGTTACAACAGTTGCGATTATTGTTGGTTTGTTAGCAGCAAATCTATTTAAACCAGGTGTCGGTTTGGATATCTCTACAATGGAAAAAGGGGATATTTCACAATACGTACAAACAACTGAAGAAGTATCGAATAATGGCATTATGGATATTATCGTGAACATTGTTCCGAGCAATATTATCCAGTCGATGGCTGAGGGTGACATGCTCGCAATTATTTTCTTCTCTGTCCTATTTGGTTTAGGTGTTGCGGCAATTGGTAAGAGAGGGGAGCCAATACTTGCCTTCTTCCAGGGAACCGCAGATGCGATGTTCTGGGTAACGAATCTTATTATGAAATTTGCCCCATTTGGTGTGTTTGCATTAATCGGTGTAACGGTTTCAAAATTTGGACTAGAATCCTTAATTCCGCTCGGGAAATTACTCGTTCTGGTGTATGCAGTTATGGCGTTCTTTGTAATAGTGGTACTAGGAGCTATTGCTAAAATGTGCGGGACAAGCGTTTTCCACCTTATCAAAGTCTTGAAAGATGAGCTATTGTTGGCTTATTCCACATCAAGTTCGGAAACGGTATTACCAAAAGTGATGGAGAAAATGGAGAAATTCGGATGTCCGAAAGACATTGTTTCCTTTGTCATCCCAACAGGCTATTCCTTTAACTTGGATGGCTCTACACTTTATCAAGCACTTGCAGCGATCTTCATTGCACAAATGTATGGAATTGAATTAAGTATTATGCAACAAATTACGTTGATGGTCGTGTTAATGGTTACTTCTAAAGGGATTGCGGGTGTACCTGGCGTTTCCTTCGTTGTACTACTCGCGACGCTTGGAACTGTGGGAATTCCGCTTGAAGGACTTGCCTTCATCGCTGGGATTGACAGAATTCTAGATATGGCAAGAACAGTTGTCAATGTAATCGGTAACTCATTGGCAGTCGTTGTAATGTCCAAGTGGGAAGGCCGATTTGATGGCGGTATGGAGAAAGAATACATGGCGACAATTGGTAAACCTAGCGTAAGTCAATAAAAAATCGTCAATACCAAACACTATAGTACACAAAAAAGCATGGCCCTCAAACTAAGAGGACCATGCTTTTTTTCCATTCCCCAATAAAGGGGGTGCACTCGGAAAATTTGATAGTTTTTTCAATCATACAAACTGTTCTTTCTGACGAATAATAATGTAACTCTCGTCAGTGCAGTTTGATAGGGCTGACTCAATTAGCCATTTCGGCGATGCAGTCGCAAGATGGTTGGTACGCGATCTGCTTTTTGAAGTCAGTCTTCAAGTTGCACTTCCACAAAAAACGTAACGCTCACTGCTTGTAAACACATAGAGATTGGAACCTAATCACTCGGTTCTTGAAAAGTGTACCTCTCGCCAGCAAAGCAAATTTTCCGCCAAGGCTGTGCAATTCAACGTCAGGATCGCCTGTAGGTTACTCGTTTACTAAGGGTCATCCTCCGGTAGTTCCGCCTTGTAATCTACCTATACCCGGGCGAAATTAAGATAAACCACTTTAAACAGAAAAATTTTTTACTACTATATGTTGAATAAATGAATACCTATATAAACTGAACGAATCTATAGATTGCATTCTCTAAAAAACACTTGAAAATTAGGAGTAAGAAAGAGAGTTTTTAGATTTCATAAACTAATGCTTGATTATGTAAGCCTTTTCATTGTATAATTTACTAAACCGATTTAGTAAACCGTTTTATTGAATTAATTATAGAACTAATAGCAGCTCGAATTGGCATAAAGGAGGAATTATGTGTCTTCAAATTTTAGTATTCTAACACTTGGTGATGGTCTTATTACGATGAATCCGGCAGATACTGGTCCTTTACGATTTGTAACAAATTTTTCTCGTAAAGTGGGCGGGGCAGAATTGAATTTTGCAATTGGATGCTCTCGTCTTGGTCTTAAGTCAAAATGGGTGAGCCGTTTAGGAAATGACGAGTTTGGACGGGTCATTTACAATTTCGCGCGTGGTGAAGGCATCGATGTGACGAATGTCGAACTCATGGATGGGTATCCTACCTCGCTAAACTTTAAAGAAATTCAAGAAGACGGTTCGGGCAAGACGTTTTATTATCGTCATCAGTCTCCTATGCTTACAATGGAGCCAAAAGATATTACGAAAGACATGTTTGAAGGAGTTGATGTGATTCATCTCACCGGCGTGTTTTTATCGATAAATCCAAAAAATATTGAAATCGTGAAACAAGTTCTTGAAATTGCAAAAGAAGCAGGAATTCCAGTCTCATTTGATCCGAATCTACGGTTGAAAATGTGGACGATTGAAGAAGCAAGAGCGACGTTTATGCAAATATTCCCGTATGTAGATATTCTCTTGACAGGACTCGATGAAATCGAACTAATTCTTGAAGATTCTTCAGATGAAGCACTAATTGACTGTGCAAAGCGTTTCCAAATAAATCAGTTCGTGATAAAAGATGGTGCAAACGGTTCAAGAGTTCTCACGGATGGTACTTGGTATGAAAAAGAAGCATTTAAAGTCAATCCTGTGGACACAGTTGGTGCAGGTGATGGATACGATGCAGGTTATATCTACGCATATTTGAATGGTTTTTCTCCGCAAGAAAGACTTGAATTGGCAAATGGCGTCGGAGCTCTTGTTACAACTGTATCCGGGGACAATGAAGGACTTCCTTACTTAGAAGAAGTATTGCCCTTCATCCGACAAGAAAAAGGTATCGAAAGGTGAGGTGGACAAGATGAAAGCTGTTCAAGTCAGGAAAGCGTATGACCTTGTCATCAATGAAGTCGAACAACCGAAACTAGTTTCTACTACGGATGTACTGGTGAAAACGAAGCGCGTAGGGATTTGTGGATCGGATATGCATATCTACCACGGAACAAATCCGCTTGCGACATTGCCGCGCGTGGTCGGGCATGAAGTAACGGGCGAAGTGGTGGAAACGGGAGTGGATGTCACAACGCTTAAAGTCGGAGACCATGTCGTCGTAGAACCGATTAGTTACTGCGGCGAATGTTACGCATGCCGCAAAGGACGTCCGAATGTCTGTGAACAGCTATCGGTGTTCGGCGTGCATGAAGACGGCGGGATGAGAGAGTATTTCGTTCTTCCTGAAAAGCAACTTCACGCAGTCGATTCGACGCTTGATTGGAACGAAGCTGTTATGGCGGAGCCTTACACAATCGGCGCTCAAGCGACATGGAGAGGTCAAGTCGGGAAAGGTGATACTGTTCTTATCCAAGGAGCAGGACCGATCGGAATCTGTATCTTGAAATTCGCCAAACTACAAGGTGCATCTGTTATGATGACCGATTTAAGCGAAGAACGTTTGGCATTCGCACGGGAAAACGGAGCGGATAGGATAGTTCAAGTAGGGTCGGAAGATGTGAAAGAATGCGTGAAAGAGTGGACGCAAGGCGAGGGAGCAAACGTCGTCATTGATGCAGTGTGTCTGCCGATGACATTCGAACTGGGGATTGACGTTGTTTCGCCAGCTGGAACGGTTGTTGTCCTTGGTTTCGATGAAAGACCGGCTCAAATTCCACAGTTATTAATAACAAAAAAAGAAATAACCATTGTTGGCTCAAGATTGCAAACGAACCAAATGCCAAGAGTTGTTGAATTGTTAAACACAGGGAAACTTCGTCACGATGGATTAATCACACATACATTTGCACTTGCTGATGTTCAAGAAGCATTTACATTTGTGGAGAATAATCCAGATAAAGTTCGCAAAGCTGTTATTGTATTCGACTAAGGGAGGCTAACAATCATGTCAAAGTTTGAAACTCATGCACAAATAGCGGAATCTAAAGTTGTTGCGGTCATTCGTGGAAGTGATGCTGAGGAAGCCATCCAGTTGTCAAAAGCGGCTGCTGAAGGTGGTATCCGGGCAATCGAATTGACGTATACGACGCCAAACGTTCAAAAAGTGTTCGAAGAGTTGCAACATGAGGACATCCTTTTAGGGGCAGGAACAGTTTTAGACCCCGAAACCGCACGTCATGCCATTTTGGCTGGTGCAAAGTTCGTCGTAAGTCCTCATTTCAATAAAGACGTTGCACGTATTTGCAACCGTTACGGCATTCCGTATTTCCCGGGTTGTATGACGATTCGTGAAATGGTGGAAGCGCTTGAATCAGGTTGTGACGTATTGAAACTGTTCCCTGCAAACGACTTTAAGCCGTCATTCATTAAGTCAGTGAACGGGCCATTACCGCAAGTGAAGATTATGCCAACAGGTGGTATCAATCTGGACAATATAAATGATTGGCTTGCTGCGGGTGCAGTTGCTGTTGGAATCGGTAGTGATTTGAATAAAGCATACAAAACGGGTGGGTACGAAGCAGTAGTGGAACTGAGTAAACAATATATAAACAAAATTTCACAATAAAAGGAGTGGCATAATGAATATTACATTTCGTTGGTATGGAAGAGACAATGACACTGTCACACTCGACCACATAAAGCAGATCCCTGGCACAAAAGGTATCGTATGGGCATTGCACCAAGTGCCTGCCGGAGAAGTTTGGAAAAAAGAAGCCATTAAAGAAGAAGTCGATTACATTAAATCATTCGGTTTCCATGCGGATGTTGTTGAAAGTGTAAACGTTCATGAAGCTATCAAAATTGGCAATGAAGATCGTGCTAAATACATTGAAAATTATAAAGAGACAATCCGTAATCTTTCAGAGTTCGGTGTTAAAGTTATCTGTTACAACTTCATGCCAATATTTGACTGGACACGTACGGAAATGTTCCATCCGCTAGAAGACGGATCTACGGCGTTATTTTATGAAAAGGCAAAAGTGGACGGCCTTGATCCAAAAGAGTTAATCCGTACGGTAAGTGAAGCTTCAGATCTGACGCTTCCAGGTTGGGAACCGGAGAAATTGGATAAGATTACAGATCTTTTCGAAGCATACAAACAAGTGGACGAAGAGCAACTTTGGGCAAATCTTGAGATTTTCTTAAAAGAGATCTTACCTGTTGCAGAAGCTTGCGGCATAAAAATGGCGATTCACCCGGATGATCCACCTTGGTCGATTTTCGGTCTGCCACGCATTATGACAGGTCCAGAAAGTTACGAAAGACTGATTGCTATTTCTGACTCCGAGTCAAATGCATTTACAATGTGTACGGGCTCAATGGGCGCAAATCCGGAGAATGATATGGTTCAAGTCGCGAAGAAATACGCTTCACGTGCTCCATTCTCGCATATCCGTAATGTGAAAATTTATGATAACGGTGATTTCGTAGAAACATCTCATTATACGCAAGATGGCTCAATTGACGTAAAAGGTGTCGTCGAAGAACTAAATAGGCAGAACTACGATGGATACGTCAGACCTGACCATGGTCGCCATATCTGGGGAGAAGTTTGCCGACCAGGTTACGGATTGTATGACCGTGCTTTAGGCATCATGTATTTATTAGGATTATGGGACGCATATGAAACGAAAAAAGCGAATGGTGAATCATGATTCCAATTCATAACAACCTAAATGGACGGGTAGCCGTCATAACAGGTGGCAGTGGTGTTTTATGTTCAGAAATGGCGCGTGAATTAGCGCGCCAAGGTGTTAAAGTGGTAATTCTAAACCGCGACGCTGAAAAAGGTCAGAAAATCGTTGACAGCATTAAAGAAGCTGGAGGTACAGCCATTGCATTAGCGGCGGATGTGCTGGATAGAGCATCATTGGAGCGTGCACGGGTTGAAACCGTTAAACAATTCGGCCAAGTAGATTTGCTCATTAACGGAGCAGGTGGCAATCATGCTGATGCGATAACCGATCCGGAGATCTATGATGAACAAGAAGAGGGTAAAACTTTTTTCGATTTGGATGAAAACGGTTTTTCTGAAGTGTTTTCTACAAACTTTACCGGTACTTTTTTGGCAACACAAGTATTCGGAAAAGAACTATTAAAATCAGAAACACCTTCTATATTGAATCTCTCATCAATGAGTTCATATACGCCATTGACGAAAGTACCAGCGTACAGTGCAGCAAAAGCATCTATCAATAATTTTACGATGTGGCTAGCTGTTCACTTCGCGGAAACAGGGATGAGAGTAAATGCGATTGCTCCTGGTTTTTTCCTAACAACTCAAAATCGTGGTCTGCTGCTCAATGAAGACGGTAGCCATACTGCACGGTCAACTAAAATTATTACAGCTACACCGATGAAACGATTTGGTAAACCTGAAGATTTACTTGGTGCAATGCTGTTTCTTGTTGATGAATCGTGTTCTGGTTTTGTTACAGGAACAACAATTCAAGTAGATGGAGGCTTCATGGCTTACTCCGGTGTATAATGGTGTAAAGTTAGATAATGGAGTTGGATCATTTGAAGAACATAACAATCGCGGATGTAGCAAAATTAGCAGGGGTATCTAAAAGTACAGTTTCTCAATTTTTAAATAAACGATATGAGTATATGAGTGAGCTTACACGAGAACGAATTGAATTGGCAGTCGAAGAATTGGATTATCGTCCAAACATAGTAGCGCGCAGTTTAACGCAGAAGTCTACTTTTACCGTCGGTGTCATTGTCGCAAATATACTTCATTCGTTCTCTACTCATATTATCCGGGCGATTGAAAACAAGTTTTATGAACATGGTTTTCATATAATTGTCTGTAATGCGGATGATGAACCGGAAAAAGAAAAGGAATATATCGAGATGCTCATGGCGAAACAAGTGGATGGGATTATCATATTTCCAACAGGTGGGAATATCGACTTATACAAAAGAATGAAAAAATCTGGTTTTCCACTTGTTTTTATGGACAGGACAATCGCGGATCTCGGGATTGAAACTGTTCTACTCGATAACGATAAAGCGGCAGAATTGGCTGTTAACCATTTCGCTGAAAGCGGTTACAGCAAGATTGCCATTGTTACTACGTCGATCATTAGAAATATAAGTCCACGAATTGAACGTATTCAAGGATATAAAAGAGCGTTAGTGAGTCATCAGTTGAATGTAAACGCAGACTATGTGAAGACAGCTGACTCGGATGCCATATCATCGGCTCTTGATGAATTGTTCGAGCTTGTTGCTCCACCAGAGGCCATATTGGCGGGGAATGATTTCGTGCTCATGGAAGTACTGAAGTATATAAAAAATCATAATTTAATAATCCCGGCAGATGTAGCTGTTATCGGTATTGATGACGTGCCATTTGCTAGTTTTTATACACCCTCAATTACGACCATTTCACAGCCGATGATTGAAATGGCTAATCTAGCTGTTAAATTACTCATGAAGCAAATGAATGAAAAAGAACACGGGGAACCTGAGGTATATCGTTTACAACCAACGTTAATTGCAAGAGGATCTTGTTGATGCAGTCTGCCGAAGGATGATTACCGTTGCTAGTTATGATAAAACAGGTTAGTACATAAAATCACAATTGGTAGCATCAATTGCTGTATATCAAAGAAATAGAGATGAACTCTAGAATAGTAGCGAACATCTTTTAAAACTATACCAACACTGTAGTTAACAGGGGGAGAAAGTTATGCCATTAGTAATTGTCGCTTTAGGGATTATTGTTTTACTCATATTAATCATGAAATTTAATATAAATACATTTATTTCATTAGTGGTTGTTTCATTCTTAATCGCTTTAGCTTTAGGTATGCCAATAAATGAGATTGTTAAATCAATTGAAACTGGCATGGGGGGAACGTTAGGTAGTATCGCATTAGTCTTTGGGTTAGGAGCGATTCTTGGTAAGCTAATCGCCGATTCTGGTGGTGCTCAACGTATTGCAATGACGTTGATTGAAAAATTCGGATTGAAGTATATCCAATGGGCTGTTGTAGTGGCCTCATTTATACTAGGGATTGCATTGTTCTTTGAAGTAGGTCTAGTATTATTAATTCCAATCGTTTATCAAATTTCTAAGCAAATAAAAGTACCGTTTTTATACTTAGGACTTCCAATGTCGGCCGCGTTATCAGCTACACATGCATTTTTACCGCCACATCCAGGTCCTACAGTTATTGCCAATGAATTCGGCGCAAACGTAGGATTGGTATTGCTTTACGGTTTCCTAATCGCAATTCCAATCGTCATTATCGCGGGTCCTATATTCACAAAGTTCGCGAAAAAATTTGTACCAAAAGCTTTTGATAAAGATAGTACAAGCGGTAGTATTGCTTCGATAGGGGAAACAAAACAATTTAAACTAGAAGATACACCAGGATTTGGTATCAGTGCTTTCACGGCATTATTCCCGGTTATTTTAATGGCTTTCTCAACAATCGTCAAATTGTCTAGAGACGCAAATGATACGGAAAACGTGTTTTTTGACCTAGTTACAATGATTGGATCTCCAACAACTGTTATGTTGCTGTCTGTATTACTGGCAATCTATACAATGGGTATCGCACGGAAAATTCCAATGAAACAGCTTATGGAATCAGCAGAAAACGCAGTCAGAGCTATTGGTATGATGTTACTAATTCTTGGTGCAGGTGGCGCACTTAAGCAAGTATTGATCAATGGTGGAGTTGGCGATTATGTCGCTGTCCTTTTTGAAGGTAGTGCAATATCACCGTTAATTTTAGCTTGGCTGATTGCTGCTGTTATAAGAGTAGCACAGGGATCGGCAACGGTTGCAGCATTAACGACAGCTGGACTCGTCATTCCAATGATGGCAGGTACAGATGTCAATTTAGAATTAATGGTATTAGCAACAGGTGCAGGTAGTATCATTGCTTCACACGTTAACGATACTGGTTTCTGGATTGTTAAAGAGTCCTTTGGCTTAACGATGAAAGAAACATTCGCAACTTGGACTGTGCTAGAAACTGTTATTTCAGTGAGTGGTCTCGGTTTCGTTTTACTTCTAAGCTTATTTGTTTAATAGGGGTATGAAATTAGTAAGAATATAAAAAGAGGAACTGTCCGGAAGGCTGAATGTCATTCAGCTTTTGCGGGCAGTTTTTTTGCAGGTAGTGATAGTTCCATAAACAAGAAAAAAGCATGATCCTTATACAAAGGGGATCATGCTTTTTCCATACCCCGATAAAAAGGGGGTGCACTCGGAAAATTTGATAGTTTTTTAATCACACAAACTGTTCTTTCTGACGAATAATCATGTAACTCTCGTCAGTGCAGTTTGATAGGGCTGACTCAATTAGCCATTCCGGCCATGCAGTCGCAAGATGGTTGGTACGCGATCTGCCCTTTTGAAATCAGTCTTCAAGTTGCACTTTCACAAAAAACGTAACGCTTACTGCTTGGTTAACACATTAGAATTGGAACCTGATAACACGGTTCTTAAAAAAGTGTACCTATCGTCAGCAAAGCAAATTTTCCGCCAAGGCTGTGCAGTTCATCGTCGGAATCACTTGTAGGTTACTCGTCTACTAAGGTTCATCCTTCGGTAGTTTCGCCTTGTAGTCTATGGATACCCGTGTTGCATTAAGTTAAACCATTTTGAGAAAAAACATTTAAAATTGCAAAGTTATAGTAAGTGTACAGATCTTTGAAAAACCATTCGAGTAAAAAGATTCAAGATCTACATTCTAAATGGGGATTGCTATGATTTGGTATTCGGGGAGAGGATGGTGACTAAAGAGTGAAAATTAATATGCGTTTATCGTAAAGATAGTGATTGTCATGCGGTTTGCACTTATGGTTGCTGTGTAGAAACAATCGTGACTATCACGACTACTTGCCAGCACAGCTACCGTTTCTTAGGTATTCATACGGAAAATATTTAGTCAGATTCATGCAGTTAAGATTTTTCTTTTGATTTAAATGAGTAAAAAGAATAACATGATTTCAATTAACCGGGAGATGTGGATTTTTTCACTTACTTACACTTGTTCTTTTTTATCAAACGTCTCCAAGAACTGTTGAACGTTACCATAGGTTTTCAAGTTCTTTGTATTTATGCCTAGCTCTACAGTGGTCATGGCTAATTGCGGTCTTACACCTGTAATAACAGTTTCAATTCCGAGCAACTTTAAGATATCGATTATTTGAAAAACATGTTGAGCGACATAGGTATCAATCGCATGAATTCCTGAAAAATCAATTACCAACAACTCGATATTTAACTTTGTTACTTTCGGAATTACGGTATTTGTAATGTAAGCCGATCTTTCTTCACTAAAGTCACCAATTAGGGGCAAAATTGCAATACCATCTCTAATTGGAACAATGGGTGCAGCTAGTTGCAAAATTTCTTTTTCAATTGCTTTAATTACTTTTTGATTACTTTCATTAAACTTTTTCGTAGTGTTACGAATTGCATCGTCAAAAACAAATGTAATTTTCTCGTAAAGTTTAGCTACTCCTTCTGTATCATATTGCTCCAGTAGCCCCTTTTTTTGAATTTCTTGCATAAGAGACAGGCGAAAAGTACTTATTATTTCGATAGTATCTTTAAGTAAAGTACCATCTTTGTAATAGTAGTTATCGATGTCATATTCTAAATTCATATCCTCTATTTCTTCATTACTTGAAAGAAGTGTTTTTGAAAACTCGCTTATTAAAACTGTCAATAGCTCTTTGTGTTTTGCAATTTGCTCTTCTGTCAAATGTAAATGCAATTTAGCTATAGCTTGTTTTAAACACTTGTCCGTGAGAGCTAATTTCTCTGTCTCCATGTAAACTCCAACTGATTGCATTATTTGTCCATTCCTCTCTCATTTCGGGTAGCCACTTATAGAAGTTTCCCTGTGTTATGCTAACTTTTTATATTTCAGTAGGGAAGGAAATGACAACTCTATTCCTAGTATTTGGTGTTGTTTAACGAATACCCTTTTCAGGATAAACGTAACTTAGTAAATAGAGGTTTCATAATTATTCCAACCTCTCCATTTTACCACAATAAACACTTGTCAGGATAATTCAGTGTGACAGACACCGAAATAGTAGCTACCAAAATGCTAATCCAAAGCATATAAGGATGAGAAGTTCGATGACTACTGAACAATTGACAGCAAAAGACCGTTTGCTAGAAGTGCTATTATTAAGTTTGGGACAACATAGTTGAAGAATTACATGTAACAGATTTATATATATTTCGTCTGATTGAAAAGTAGGTTATTTAGAGGAGGCAACATGGATGGGAGATTATGCACTTGAACGATTCTTACTGGGAGTTATTTTGTTCGTATTGTTCCTAATTGCTATCTTTTTAAGAAAGCGTGGCAGAATAGTAATTTCCTTATTATTCATTGCCATATTGATTGGTTACTGGGTGTTTTATGGTATTCGAGAACAAGTCTTACAGAACAGGTATGAAGAATCTATTGAAATAGTTGACACTTACCTTCAGGATAAATATCCGAATGAAACATGGACAATTGATACAATTGTAGAAGAAGGAAGAAAAATAAGGCCTACAAAGGTGAAAGTGATTTTTGATAATGAACAAAGTGTTGACTATATTTATAAAGTTTACGAAAAGAATCGAGTCATTTTATATGAATACGGTTACCCCGAAAACATGGATACTACTAATTTCATGCATGATGAAACGCATAATAATTAGAGATAACAGGTCGGATGTTATATCAATTTAATTTGCATTCCGCAAACATTAACGTTCAACATTAGAATTAATGTATTCCGGATCTCGCTCTGTTAGATGATTTCTCCATCTTCTAAGTGGCAGTTTAATTGAAGATGCGAAAAAAAATCTATAACCTTTATTGTAGTAGAAAAAGCATTAATTAAGGGGGAGAAGATGAGTAAATTTAGAGGGATAATCTTAGAAGGCTATTCGAATGCTGGAAAGACTTCTGTTTTGAAATCGCTGAAAAAACTTCAGGCATGTGATGATACCGAACGCAGTGTTGTCATTCTTAGTGAGCATTATTCGCAAATATTACACAAAGTAAATGGTGAATTAAAGTGGTTGGGTCGTGAGGAACACTTACAACTCTTAACAGAAAGAGTTATGATGTTGAAAAAGTTAAATGATTGGTCAAGAGAAATTGGACAATCATCCGAGCGTTCAAAAGGTTTATTCTTTATATTAGAAAGGTTTCATTTAAATCATCGAGTAGCATTCTCGCATACTATTTTAGATGAAATTAAGCAATTAGAAGTCGAGTTGTTTGAAATGGGAGCAAGATGTGCCTTACTAACTGTATCCCCAGAGAACATAGAACAAAGAATAAGTAGTAGAAATCCCAAAGAATGGGTAGGGAAAACTGAAGAAGAAATGAAAATGGCTTGTGATTTATTATTAAAACAACAACAAGAGTATAGAAATCAAGCTGTAAACTCAATCATTCCTACAATTGAAATAAATACCGATAAAAAAGATTGGGAGTCCTACGCAAAACAGGTTTACTTCGTGAACTAACTGGGTGCGAATCCTAAGTCTTTGATATGACTCTTACCGTTTGGATTAACAATCCTAATTCAACTTTAAGGGGCTTTAGTAAAAAACGGACAGCAAAATCCCCTCTCGTGTAAATTATAATACGTTGTCATCGGAATAGAGATTGTACTGTGCGATTGTATTATAAATGCAAGCGGCAAATAGCCCCACCTTACTATAGATGGGGGGCTTGTTGTATCATTTTGATACATATTAAAGACGATACACGTAATAGGTAATGTCGCTGACTAATGCATCAATTTGTCCAAGGCTTTACGTCTGTCGGATACGCATCGGTTGCATTCCATTTTCATTCGCATTCTCCGCGATACTGTAGATAATTGCGCTCTCCCTAATACCTTGCGGTGTATTGGAGAAAAGAAAATGCCATCTGTCTGAGTATCGCAGAACCGCCAAAAGTAACGGTTTCGATCTCTACGAATACCTGAAGAAACTTTTACAGATATAAGCGATATATAGTAAATGTGTTTTCGAATTAAGTACGCTAATTCTTTTAAATTCGGGCTTACATCATTTTAGCTCATTGCCGCTTCTTCGTTTTCTTATTATTATGTCTCTCGGCCGGTGTCAAGGGTTTGTTTGCAAGTTCATGATCAAACTCCCTTGATAAATTCTTCTTAGCCGCTTGCTCATCACTAACGTTACCACTTAAATTGTTCTTCGGGCTGTTACTCACTATAAACACCTCCATGATTTTAGTTTGCCACTTGGTGTCCATTGTATGCATTTTTATTAAATCTTACGGTCATTGTTTTGCAAATGATTATCTCTTCGAATGCAGTTACTTAGAATAGCGTTAACAGGTAAAACCTCCAATCCTGATCAAACTAAGCGCAAGATACGGGATTTATTTTTAATTAGAAATAGAAAATGGTCTACCGGTTTTTAAATAAGATTGCATTATAGTTGAAGAGAAATTTATTTTACAAATAGACATATAAGAACGTACATTCGTGTTATGATTTATTTGATACTACTAACAAAGGAGGATAATCGTGAAATTAAAAAACATTAACATTCAAGAACGGATGAAACATTATAATGTGCAAGGTTTAAGTATCACATTGCTTGAGGGCGATGAAATTAGTGGAACAGAAAATTATGGCTTATTAGAAGTGGAAAGCAATAGAAAAGCAAATGAAGATTCTATTTTTAGTGCGTGTTCAATTAGTAAGTTCTTAACAGGAATACTTGTAATGAAGCTAGTAGAAGACGGGCTTCTAAATTTAGATGATGATGTGAATGAAAATCTTAAAACGTGGAAAACACCGAAAAATGACTTTACTAAAAATAAAAAAGTGACATTGAGGAACTTACTAAGTCATCAATCTGGAATTAAAGACCCTGAAGGTAGTTTTCCTGAACTGAACTCGAAAATAGCTGTTCCTTCGATGGTTGAATTATTAGAGGGGAAAACACTTTATTGTAAAACTCCAATTGACGTCAAGTGTGAACCAGAAAGTGAATTCCATTATTCGGATGCCGGTTTCTGTATTATTCAACAACTTATAGAAGATGTTGCGAAAAAACCGTTTCATCAAGTTATGAAAGAGCAAATATTTAAACCATTAGGTATGGAAAATAGCCATTTCAATAAAACAGTATTGGAAGTGGATAGGCAAAATTTTTCTTGTGGTCACAATAAAAACGGTGAATTAGTAGATGGGAAATATCCTATATATCCTTATCCAGCAGCTTCTGGATTATGGACAACTTCTATGGATTTAGCTGAATTAGTTCTTGAGTTAATGAAGGCTGTAAAAGGTGAAAGCAAGGTTGGCATTTCGGAAAGTTTAGCAATAGAAATGATATCCCCACAAAGAGGTAAAAGTTGGACTGGATTAGGTGTGTTTCTTGAAGGCTCTGAAAAAGAACTAGAAATTACATCACTTGGTTGGGGAGTGGGTTTTCAATGTATGATGGTGGCCTTTCCCTATTTAGGGAAAGGGGCGGTCATAATGACGAATGCAGAATTGGGTGTTCATCAACTCGAAGGTATTATTGGAGAAATATATAAGTCTCTTTTGTCTTGAAAAGCGTTAAGATAGTAGAAAAATATACAGATAGCCTTAGCAAATCCAACTCATATATCTGAAGTTGTGTAGTTCATCAACGGAAATTTAGACCACAATAATAGTCCGATTTATTCTGAAGGTTTTTTGTCCTATTTGAATTAGATAAGCCATAAGAGGAAAGGTTATGATAGTAGAGACAGTAGAAGGTCAAGTAGTACGGATTTGTCGGTTTAGCACGGTTCTGAGAGGGGGAGGAACACAATCTACCGCAAGAGAGGTTAATTCTTTCTTCATAAAGATAAACACCTTGTTTGAAGAAAAAGGAATAATTGGAACGCACATTTTTAATAGGCTAAAATTATGCGTTCCAATTATTTTATATAAGTAGCCATGATTTAGATTCGTTATTGTCAGTTTTTCATTTTAATAATAATTATATAGTAAGTATAACTTTACCTTGAGCGTGACCTTCCAGGAAGTATCTGAATGCTTCAGATACTTCGCTTAACTTATACCGTTTATCAATTATTGGTTTTACTTTGCCAGTCTCAAGTAATTCTTTTACATACATTAGATCATTTTGGTTTGCTCTCTGTAAAAGGTTACTTATTTTCTTACTTCCAGTCATTGAAATAAAAGGTCCAAAAACTAAAGATCGAAACATTTGGGATTCGGCTCCACCTACGTGAACAAAATTCCCATTTGGTTTTAATACACGTTTATAAGCTGAAATGGAATTAGACCCGTTAACACCAAGAATCAAATCATAACGCTCCTTTGTTTGGGTGAAATCCACTTTTGTATAATCAATGATTTGGTCTGCACCTATTGAACGCACTATTTCTACATTTCTTGTACTGCATACACCTGTTACTTCAGCCCCGAATGATTTTGCTATTTGTACCGCGAAAGTACCGACGCCTCCAGATGCGCCATAAATTAATACCTTCTGTCCTGCCTTAATCATTCCTTTATCACGTAGTCCCTGTAAGGCTGTCACACTTCCCATAGGTGAGGCAGCAGCTTGCTCGAAGGAGATGTTGGTTGGCTTTAAAGCTATAGCAAATTCCTGGACAGACACATATTCAGCAAAACCACCCCAGCCACTACTAGAGAGGTCACCGAATACCTCATCACCTGGTTGAAACTGCTTAACATTCTTGCCAACAGCTTCAACTACACCCGCTATGTCACCTCCCGGTATAGCGTATTTCGGTCTCAGTAGCCCGAAAGCAAAGCGAGCTAAGAACGGTTTGCCTTTCAAAAGAACCAAGTTACCAAAGTTCAAGGATGCTGCATGAACTTTTACCAGTACTTCATTCTCTAAAGGCAAAGGCTTTTCTATCTCTTTTAATTCAAGTACGTCAGGTGATCCATATTTGTGACAAACGATAGCTTTCATAAAACTTCCCCTAATTTCCTTAGATTTATTTGTATAACAAAGATATAAATGACCCAAAACGAGAGATAGTAAAGTGTTATTATTAATATGGAATTACAAGTTGAAAGATACTGAAATATTTTAGGTTGGAAGTATTTTGAATAATGGATAGTGAAATGTGTGTGGAGATTACACTTTAACTATCGGGCCATTTTGCAGGTTAGTATGATTAAGCATGAAACAAACCGACTAGGATTCCGTCTAATCCTAAAAGGGGGTGGGAACGATGAGAAGATTATTTATCGTTGTTTCTATAATTTTGATTTTCGGACTATTTGGCTGTGTAACAAATAACAACAATGAAGAAAATGTAAGTGGTAAACCGAAAATCGCCAATGAGTCTAAACAGGTGGATGATTTCAAAGTATCAATAAATGTTGAAAAAGACCTTAATGTATATGCCACAATTACTTATATAGGAGAAGCAGCCGAAAAAGATATATATCATGGTGGAAGTATTTTTTTCTTTAATGTTTATCAACAAAATGGTAGTTTTGAATATTTTGGTGCTATGAATCAACCATTATTAACAACAACACTGATTCGAAATGAGCCTCACAGAGTAAAATTTAAAGGGATAGAAAAACTTGAATTAAAGACGGGTACTTATGAATTTGAAGCTATCGCTAATATATCCTTGGATTCTGATGATGTATTAGGAACAAAAATTGAAATTCCTGTTTCTAAAATTGAGGAAGTTAAATAATTCCTTCTTCAACTAACAAGTGCTTTACTTGAAAATCGTTGAGCGACTTAGATGATTCTATTTTCTTGTTGAACTAAAGTAGCATGTTTATTTCAATAAAGTTACATTATGCTAAAATACAAGCGTTATATATTAGGTTTTGAAAGAAAGGAAAAACAGATGAAAAAGATTTTTTTATTTTTTGGAATTGGATTTTTATTTTTATTCGCAGGTGCGTTTGAGGTTACGAAATTAAGAACATTTCAATTACTTGGAGAGTTAACATACCAAGTTGAAACGGAAAAAAGGTCGTTGCTTTAACATTTGATGACGGTCCGACAAAGAACGTGGATCAAATTCTGCCTTTGTTAGATAAATACAAGTCAACAGTGAAAAACGAATTCTTTGCGTTGTAATTCAGAGGGAGATTTTTTAAACCTATTGGATTTCCATTTCGTTTAGATAGCCTATTTATCAGCATTGTCTAATCCACCATCCATGGATGAGTCTCACTCCTCGATCTTTCCTTATGAAAAATCCTTTTTATATTGGACGGCCATGTAAATTCCACTAGCTAAAAATGCCAATGTATATTTGAACAAGAAAAAGATGTTCCACATATATTCGTTTGGGAAAATTATGTCACATAGAACAATTACCAAGAGCATATAGTAACAGCTTTTCAAAAAGATTTTATTTGTCCGTTCGTCGTCTTGCCCAATCTTCTTATAACATACATAGGTAAAAATCGCACTACCCATAAGCAGTAAAAAACCAACTCCAATGAGAATATTCCAATTTCCCGTAGATTGTTCAGCCCAGGACTTTAAAGGGGAAAAAATCGCATTAGAGATATCTGTAGATTTAATTGTCAATTTAATCACTTCCTTTCAGATAAGTAAAAATATCGTTTACATCAACACTAAAAAAATCGGCAATTCGAAAAGCCAACAGCATAGTCGGAAGATAATTTCCTTTTTCCATCACGAAGATGGTTTGTTTGGAAACACCGACTTTCTCAGCTAATTCTTGCTGAGACATTCTGGCAAGTACACGATATTCATAAACCTTGTTAGATATCGAATCCCCAAAATCTTTCTTCATGACCATCACCTCTTGAATTGAATTATAAACTCGATTTTAATAAAAGTAAAGTAAACTTATACAAAATAGTTCAATACCTTTATTTTTGCTTGGATTACTTTGATTTAACAATAGCCAGACTGTAGAAAGTACCTGACGAAATTCATGATTCCGTCAGGTTCACATATCGATCTGGTGTAATTTATGGTTTTTTGGTGGTGCATTTTATGATATTTAGTGGTTCAAAAAACGTTTAGAGTGGTGCGATCATACTATCGAATAAATTAATGCCTATGAAACTTTCACTATATTTTTTTTATAAGTACTCAGAAGTGTAAAATGTTTGTCTTTGAGCTCTTCAACTTGTGGTGATACCTGGTATCGAATGCGACAATGACACTATTGATATCGTATTGGAGTTAGTTTAGTGTTGGATGGTAGGTATGCGTTGCCAAAAGTTTGTGTTAAATTATTTGGCAATAAAGTAGAAGGTGGTATTAGATTGAGTAGAATGGAACGTAGGAATAAACAAGCACGATTAAGCAGAAGTAAAGAATGGTTTAAATCGAAAAAACTCATCAGTAGACTAGTAGTCGTCTTCATAGGTATTATCTTTTTTGGTCTATTGGTATTTACGATTTTAATAACGTTTAGCGATGTTAGTAAATTGGACATCGTTGAACCAAGACCTACATACATTTACGATATAAATGGCGAGGTAGCTAGTAAAGTGTCTAACTCGAAAATAGAAGGAGTGAGTTTGGATCAAATTCCAACAGAACTCATCGAAGCTTTCGTCGCTACAGAAGACCAACATTTTTATAAGCATAACGGAATTAATTACTTCGGTATTACTAAAGCATTCATGAAAAATCTAGTTAAAGGTGAAGTGGTTGCTGGTGGTAGTACAATTACTCAACAACTCTCGAAAAATGTATTTCTAACATCAGAAACTACTTATACGCGTAAATTCAAAGAACTTATATTCACAAAGAAGATAGAACGAACATACTCAAAAGATGAAATTATGGAACGCTATCTAAATCAAATCTATTTTGGGGAAGGCGCATGGGGCATTCAGAGAGCAGCACATGTCTATTTTGGTAAAGATGTGAGTGAACTAACATTAAACGAATCAGCTACACTAGCTGGACTAGTCAAAGCTCCGTCTAACTTATCGCCCTATAAAAACATGGGAAAAGCGCTTGACCGAAGAAATATCGTGCTGTCGTTAATGAAGAGCGAAGGCTACATCAGTCAGCAGGATTTGGATAAAAACCTTGATCAACCGATCGTATTAACGGATAAAGAGACGATAGATTATAAAGGGAAATATCCGTATTATGTGGACTATCTTATCGAGGAAGCAGTAAATATGTACGGTTTGACTGAGAATGAAGTGTTGTCTGGGGGACTTCACATTTATACCGAACTTAATCCTGTTATTCAGGACGCTACGGAAGAGGTCTATCAAAATGAAGACAATTTTCCAGATAGTAAGCCCGATCAACTTATTCAAAGTGGGTCCGTATTTCTTAATCCTAAAACGGGTGGGATTAGCGCGTTAGTTGGAGGAAGAGGAGACTATACGTACAAACGTTTTAATAATGCGACAAATTTAGTAAGGCAACCCGGATCAGCGTTAAAACCGCTTGCTGTTTACACTTCTGCATTGGAGCAGGGGTATGACTTTGACGATATGCTGGTTGATGAACCAATCAATATAGATGGCTACCAACCACAAAATATTGATAAACGATACCGCGGACATGTGACACTGTATGATGCACTAATAAACTCTTATAACATACCTCCAGTTTGGCTATTAAATGAAATCGGAATTGAAAAAGGTTTTAGTACAGTTGAACGGTTTGGTATTCCTTTAGAAAAAGAAGATCATAATCTCGGGCTAGCATTGGGTGGCTTGCACCAAGGAACGTCACCCTTGTTAATGGCCCAGGCTTTTTCCGCATTTCCTAACGATGGAATAATGATGCAAGCTCATGCTATATCAGAAATAAAGGATGCAGAAGGAAAAATAATTGGTAAGTGGAGTGACAAGTCTTCGCAGGTTACAGAACCGGAAGTTGCTCAAAAGATGACGTATATGCTAAAAGGGGTTGTGGATAACGGAACAGCTAGAAATGCACAGATACCCGGAATAGACGTAGCTGGAAAAACCGGTACTACACAACTACCTTTCCCTGGTGTAGCTGGTTCAAAAGATCACTGGTTTGTTGGATATACGCCAGATCTCGTTGGTGCGACTTGGTTAGGCTATGATAAAACGGATCAAGCCCATTACTTGACGGCAACAAGTGGTGTCACAGTGACAACAATCTTTCAACAAATAGTATCTAAATCCATAAGTGAATTGCCTAACAAGGAATTTAATTTGCCATTGGTTGAAAAGAAGAAAAAGAAACAAAGTAAAAGGAAAGAAAACGGGCAGAAGAAAGATAAAGAAAACAAAAAGGATAAAGAGGATAAGAAAGATAAGGGGAAGGACAGAGACAAAGAACATAAAAAGGATATGGAGGACAAAAGAAACAAGGACAAAGATAAAGACAAAGACAAGGACAGGGACAGGGACAAAGACAAAGACAAAGACAAAGACAAAGACAAAGACAAAGACAAAGACAAAGACAAAGACAAAGACAGGGATAAAGACAGAGGCAGAGACAGAGACAAAAAGGATAAAGATAATGAGTGAGACATGATTATTTGAATGTATGAACTGTTTGACTTCTTGTTTAGGGGAATATTGCATCAACCAAAAAATTCTATGATTAAAGAAACAAAGGTAGCGAGTTGCTTGAAAAAATCTCGTTCGATGCAGGAATGGAAGTGCACACAAGGCGTCAACTTGTCCGTGGGATATGGCGAGGAACACACTGAGCGAAGAGTATCTGGATATAGATGCTTTTTACCAGGTGACGAAGTTATTGGAGGCTATTTTTAGTCGACAAAGAGAGCTTCGGAATATTGTATGGCAGAGTATGGGCTAGATGATAAAACCTAATCAAGGACCCAGCTGTATCAAGTTGAACGGATAACAATCATTAAAGGGGAGATGCATTATGCACGTTATTGATAAGTTATTAAAAGAATATAATCTTGTCCATAAAAAAGAAGATCTATTGAAAATGACAGCTTCATCTATTGGAATGGTTAAAGAACTAGTAGACGAGGCGGATATTCCAATAGGGCATTCTAAATTTGGTGGTTTACCCGATTT
Organism: Sporosarcina sp. FSL K6-1540; assembly: GCF_038620285.1. Taxonomy (NCBI): domain Bacteria; kingdom Bacillati; phylum Bacillota; class Bacilli; order Caryophanales; family Caryophanaceae; genus Sporosarcina; species Sporosarcina sp. FSL K6-1540. Next base: position 70,217 of record NZ_CP152018.1, on the reverse strand, counting down.
ACCTGCTCACTTTTCATTTCCCAAATACCATAATGGATATCTATCATTTTTAGCACAATTGAATCTAAGAGAAGCTAGCCCTTTTGATAAGGAAAACCTACTTCCGAAAACAGGAATTCTCTATTTCTTTTATGATGTAGTAGATCAACCTTGGGGATTTGATAAAGAAGATAAGAATTGTTTCAAAGTTCTTTATTTCGATGGAGATGTAAAAGAGTTAACACGCACACCATATCCCGAAAAGACAGAAGATTATTTCCAATTGCCTGTATTTAAAGCAATGTTTAATGAATTATTATCCTTTCCGGAAGAGTTTTCGGGGATAGTATTGAACGAAGAGGAATTAGATAACTACTTTGATTTCAGAGGGAGTATGATGCAACAAGTAGAAAGGTACAGTGGATCAATTGCTTCTCCAATGCACTATATGTTTGGAGAACCTTTTGCCATACAGAATAACGTGTTTGAAGAAATTATTTATTATGATAACGATGAGAAAATAAATTGGAACTCGAAGGAAATCAAACAGAAACGTAATGAAATGGTTTTATTGTTTCAAATGGATAGTGATGATGATTTAGATGTCATGTGGGGCGATGTTGGGATTCTTTACTTTTGTATCGATAAAAACGACCTTCAGAGTAAACAGTTTGATAAAGCGAAGTTTACTCTTCAATGTCATTGAGTAGAGGGCACTACCCTTCACATAATATCAAAGTAAAAAGGATTGCCTAGTATCCTGTCTTGAACTGAGCCTCGAATAGTGGACACTTTAAAAAAAGTGACCCATTCGAGGTTTTCTGTTTTAAATTTTCGGATACGCTTTTTCAGTCAAAACATTCATGTGGACGCCAGACACTAACGTTCATACTTCCTTTCTCAAAAAGTAAACAAAGCCAGTTCCTAAAAAAAGCACAAAACTTCCCAAAATTACGGTGAATAACGTGATAGGAGAAACATTTAATGCACCAAAACTTTCAGCTGAATTGGACATCATCATCTCAAATGGTTGTGCCCATGGATAGTATGGAGCGAACCTTTCTGAGTTGACAATCAACATATTCGGTATCGTAAAAATCACATTGACTGCAAGTGGTGCGGCGAAGCTCGACCATGCAACAGATACAAACATTTGTAAAGCGATTAACGGTAAGCAGGCAATCCATCCTCCGATGACACTTGTGGAAATGGTGCCCCAAGGAATGTCAGCCGGGAATCCTTTTATCCATCCAATGAGGAAAAGACCCATAATAAATAAGATTTGTGTGGCCGCAATCAGAAGGCTAACAATAAGGATTTTCACTAGATACACATTTTTTCTAGAAACCGGAAGTGAAAGAAGCTGCTTCCACCCACCTCCAACATGCTCATATCGACAAACAAAACTTGAAAAGATCCCAGTTAATAACGGTAAAAAAAGAATAGCGTGACTAATTGTCATCATACCAAGCGTTGCGGTCCATTGGTGTTGTTTGGAAACTGGAATTTCACTTAATTCACTCAGCCCAAGCAACAACGATAAAATCGGACTCACGAAAATGAGCATCCATATCGAGGACTTTCGTAACTTTAGAAACTCAGATTGAAATAATTTCCCCATTTATTTCACGTCCTTTCGATTAAAATCTAGGAGACTTATGAAATAAAGTAGAATTCCCGTTCCAAGGCCAGCAAAAACCGAGTACATTGGTTTTTCCCATTCATTCATTAACAACGGCCATTTCCATGGAACCCAGTCGGCAAAGTTCATTGAATACATAGAGATGATTGCACCGAGAATTCCAAGTGTTAATGGAATGGCTTGATTTTTCAATGTAATCGCCAACCAAATTTGCAAAATGATAAAAGGTAAGGCAGCAAGACATGGAAAGAAACACATTTTGAGTAAATATAGAAACGGTATATCCGTGCCGAATTTTAATGCAATGCCAAGTACAATCGTACCAACCGCTAAGAAGAAACAAGAAATCAAAAGGAGGAAAATGGACAGAAGCACTTTACCTGTAAATACTTGAGTTTTTGAAATGGGCAATGCCAAGAGTTGCTTCCAAGCATTTGTCTGATGCTCAATATTGGCAATCATTGATGTCAATATCGTTAAGCCGATGAGAATCGTGATGATAGATAACATAGAAACCTCACCAATTAGCCCCACCCATAAATCATCCTTGTAAACTTCTGTGAGCCAATCATACCGTATTCCAAAATTGACGGCTTCCAGGCCAATGACCCCCATTGGTCCAAGAAGTACGAGAAATAGGATCATTTTTCGCTTGATTTTAAGAAACTCAGAGGCCATTATCCGCGTCATCACAAACTGCCCTCCTGTCCGGTTAATTCTAAAAAGATTTCTTCCAATGATTTTTTCTCTTCTTCTACTCTGTAAATTGAATAATCGTTTTGAACGAGGGATTTCACAATTTTAGCGACTTTTTCATCTGAACCATTTTCAATTGAAAGCTGATTGTGAACGAGATCCGTAGTATACCCATGTGTCAATAATGTCTTCCAAGCGGATTCCGCGTCATTTATTGTTAACTTAATCTTGCTCGTAGACTGCTCTCTTAGTTTCGAAATGGAATCTTGAAAAATCATTTGGCCTTTTGAAATAATGCCTACTTGTGTCGCCATTTGGTCGATTTCTGAAAGTAAGTGGCTCGATAGGACAATCGTAATCCCGTGATCCTTTGGCATACTTTTAATAAGTTCACGAATCTCAATAATTCCCGATGGATCCAGTCCGTTCGTTGGCTCGTCCAAAATGAGCAGTTCAGGATTCCCAAGTAAAGCAGTCGCAATGCCAAGCCGTTGCTTCATGCCTAAAGAGAACCCTTTTACAGGTCGTTTCGCATCCTTTGTCAGACGGACGATTGAAAGGACTTCATCAATTCTAGATTTTGGCACGTCCAATAACAGGCGCACCGTTTCTAAATTTTCACGGGCGGATAAATGTCCATAATAAGAAGGATATTCGACCAGTGATCCAACCTTTTTTAAGATGGAGAGTTTTTCTTTTTTAACATCCTTGCCGAAAATATGGATTGAGCCTTTTGTCGGTCGAGCAAGCCCGAGAAGCATTCGAATGGTCGTCGTTTTTCCGGCACCATTCGGCCCTAAAAAACCATAAATCTCACCCTTTTTCACTTTCAAATCTACATCATTAACAACTCTTGTCGAGCCAAACTTTTTCGTCAGCTTCTTCGTTTCAATAATAAAATCATTCATTTCTCTCACCTCATTTACAGCTTACCGTGTGAAGGTTAAAGTGAGGGGGTGATCAAGTTTAAATTTCGTTTAAAATGAAGAAGAATATTTTGATAAGCTAATTTATGATTATACAAATACTTTTAAATGGAGGTAACCAATGAAGATAGATAGGTTACTAACAATGACCATGATGTTGATTAATCGTAAAAAAGTAAAAGCGCAAGAATTTGCTGAGTTCTTTAATGTGTCTGTTCGTACTGTTTATAGGGATATTGATACACTCAGCAATGCAGGAATTCCCGTTATTAGTTATCAAGGTGCAAATGGTGGAATTGGTCTGCTTGAAGGCTACAGAATAGATAAGCAAATTCTTACGGAGGAAGAGATCACATCCATCTCGATTGCTTTAAAAAGCATACTTACTTCCCATGAAGACCTTTCCGCTAAAGCGGTATTAGAAAAATTAGAAGGACTTGCGGAAAAGAAGGGACAGCAAGCTTTCGACTATCTATTCGTAGATGACAGTCCGTGGGGGCAAAACGCTCGTTTGAAAGAAAAGGTAACATTGCTAAAAAACGCGATTACGACAACAATTTGTGTCCGTTTTTCTTATTCAAGTAGTGAGGGGAACGTCACATTCCGCTCCATAGAGCCACATACGCTCATCCAAAAAGGGAGGATTTGGTATGTGTATGGATATTGCCTTCTCAGGAACACGTTCCGACTATTTAAGTTAGCGAGGATAAAGGATCTTGAGATGTGTAATACATCTTTTATTCGTAAAGAAGTGAATAATGATGAACTTCCCTGGGATAAGGCATGGTATGCACCGAGCAAGGTGGTCACGTTAAGAATGGCATTTCATCCAGACTATCGCTTAAAAATTGAAGAGCTATTTGGTTTGGATTCGATAGAGGCCAATCAATCCATTGTGAAGATAGAAATACCAGAAGATGAATGGTTATACGGGTTTATCTTAAGTTTTGCTGATAAAGTGGAGGTGCTTGAGCCTGCTCATATAAGAGAAAAGATTCAACAAAAGGTAAGACACATCATTGATGTATACGAAAAAACAATTAAACCAATATGACATACTGCTGTCAAGTTTAGGTTGATATAGTTGAAACAAACCTAAAAAGGCGGGGAGAAAAAGATGATGAATCCAGTAATAAAAAAGAAAGACCGGTTTACTATTATAGGTATTTCAGTAAAGACGACAAACGCTAATGAAATGACAGCAGGTGCGAAAATTGCGGGATTATGGGAACGGTATTATGGACAAAAATTATTTAATGAGATTCCCAATCCTATCAATACATTTGTAACTTATGGCCTGTATTCAGACTATATAGATGGTGTGAATGGAGAATATAGTATAACTGCTGGATTAGAAGTAAGTGACCATAGCGAGATTCAAGAAGATTACGTTGTTAAAACAATACCAGCTGCAACATATCTGGTATTTACGTCTGAAGAAGGACCGATTTCAGAAATCGTAATTAAACTATGGCAAGATATTTGGAACTGGTTTGAACAAGAGGAAGTGGAGCGGACGTATACGGGTGATTTTGAGGTATATGATGAAAGATGCCAGAACCCACAAAATGCACTGGTGGACATTTACATAGCCATTAAAGCATAAAAAAATTTAAAAAGCTTGTAACCTTTCCTAACAATAAGGAAATGGATACAAGCTTTATTTCATTTTAAATCTGTTGAATAGTCATAATTGTTCCGTGTTCGCTTGTTTCAATATTCCAGTCCAACTGCATGTCCTTTAGCATAAGTGAAACGATAGAGAGTCCTATGCCAACACCTTTATGACTCGACCTCTCTCCCATTCCAGGCCCATGATCTTCAATCACAATTTTTTCATTTTCAATTCGAACCGCTACAAACTGTCCGCTTTTCGCGTGACGGTAAATATTTTGAAACAGGTTATCCAAAACACGGTGGACCCACTGAGGATCGACATCCCACATCAACCGTTTATCCGGAATCGTTAACTCAATATCAAACTGAAGATTTTCAAAGGTAGGATACCAGGCCGCAAATGAATTTCGAACGAGTCGAACCATATCTACATTTTCTGGATAGTACGGATACTTTCCCGTTGTCAACAACGTGTACGAGAGTAGATTTTCAATAAGCTCGCCCATATAACCTACTTTTTCATCAATGAAGTCTAGAGACTCCTGTCCCTTTGTACTGAGTGGTTCTTTCTTTAAACGATAAGCGTGCCCACGTATTGTTGTAAGGGGGGTACGTAAATCATGCGATAGATTCGCAATGAGTTCTTTTCTAAGCTCTTCTTCCTCCATCTCACGTATTCTACTCATTTCTAGTTCTTGAACCATCCGATTGAAGGAGTGTTCAAGACGGCCGATTTCGTCTTGTTTGGACACTTCAATAGTCGTTGGAATTCCATTCGCTTCAGGCGTTGCCATCACTTCTTGCAAATGAAGTAGTCTTTTTCGAATCCGATAAAAAAAGAGCGTAGAAATTAATATAAATAGAGCAAATATAAACAAAAGAGCCACTGGGAAAAAATAATTATATTTTGCTCTTAATTTGTCATTTGGACTCACCATATCCGGACGTGGGATTTGTAACACCATAAAGCCTTCTTGTTGTTCATGCCCAATAAAGGCGACAATGGTAAATGGATCGACTGTGTATCCACGATTTTTTTTCATGAAATGAATGGCATCCAATGCTGTCCATGTGTCGGGTACAGCAATCGATTCAGGAAACTTATCTTTTGTCTGGCCTCTATCATCAACCCAATACATAGATGCTTCTTGATAAACATTTTTTAATTGTGATAATCTTTGATGGATTTGCTGTTCAGAAGCACCTGATAAACCTTTGGCTGTTTCAATCCACATTTCTTCTAAATCCGTTCCATTATAGTATCGAACTGAAGACTCAGCTTGTTCGATACTATTATAATAAATAATTGATAAAACAGGCATGGAAAAAGGGAGTATCATCATCGCAACCAAAATGATTAACAAATACTGCGCCAATAATGACTTTCGCAGTTTTTTCATTGTTTCACCCTATAGCCGAGGCCACGAATTGTTTCGATAATTTTAGGCGAACTTGGCTCTTTCTCAATCTTTTCTCTCAAGTAGCGGATATGGACCATCAAGGTCTTATCCCCTTCAAGATAAAATTCTCCCCATACAGCCTCGTAAAGCTGTTCTTTTGTCAAAATTTGATTTGGATGTTCCAATAAATACATGAAAATTTGACGCTGTTTGGCCGTCAACAAAACTTCTTCACCGTTATCTTTTAAAATTCGGTTTTCCATTATGTTAACCGTTAAATGACCAATCTGAATCTCTTCAGGTAACGTCCGTCGATTCCTTCTTAGTAACACTTCAATTCTTGCAGCAAGCTCTTCAGGATGAAACGGTTTCGTCACATAGTCATCTGCGAACTGTAGCCCTTGTAACTTATCATCCACAGCGGTCCGAGCCGACAACATCAGAATTGGAATCTCGGGATGATTGCTTTTCAGTCGCAGTCCTACCGTAAACCCATCTAGCCCAGGAAGCATCACGTCTAAAATGACTAAGTCCGTATTACCAAACGCTTCTTCCATCCCATCCCCGGAAGTAAGCCAGCGTACCAAATAACCACGCTGCTCCAAGTCCTCTTTAACAATGCTACCAATTTCTATATCATCTTCAATATATAATATTTCCTTCACTACCATTCCCCACCTTTATCAATGTAAGAGGTCCGAAAAACTTTCTAATGTGACTACTCATCTTTACTATATCCTATCATAATGGGATTCTCGTCTATGTATAAAGCATTGGATTTTCCGAGGTTATCGATAGCCTTCAAATCGACGGATTGTTCCAGGGGGGTAATCATTTGAGCGGTTGAAGAGGAAGTAAAGAATGGAAGTAACTGTGTGATTCGCCCTTCCTTAGTTTACTTCAATAAAGGGCTAATAATATATGTGACATATGAAAAGGGAACACCTCAAATATAAACCAATCTAGAAAAAAGAATTATTCGAACATTCATGCGTGTTGAGTTGGTAACTGTGGTAAAATTCTGTTAATTAATAAAGTTACTATTGAACTACGACAATTGACTTAGCTAGCACTATATTGCAAATGGGAATTATAGGGTGATGGTTCTTGTGAAAAGTGGCGGATTAAATTGATTATCTATAACGAACCATCGTCTCGTTTTTTAGAACATATTCTGGATAATGAAATTGGTTATGTACTACAGAACAACGTAAAGAACCTCATGAATAAATCCATTTCCGCCAGTGAACTAAGGTCATGGGAAAATCCCCTTCCACAAATGGCTTGATGGAAGGGGATTTATGATAGATTAATGGATGTTGTTAAGTGAATGATGCTCAAATAATTACTATAGAACCCCACGCTATAAAAATTTCCCGATGAAGAAGCAAAAAATGCAGTGGAACAAGCACTGGATGCTGGCTATCGTTTGATTGATACTGTAAAAAGTATTTCACTATATATTGCTATTAAATAGAGCTTAATTTCAAGTATTGTGCGCATACTATTCAGTAATTACAATACAATTCTATAATAATAGAAAGTAAATCAACACCTCTGTGTTAGTAGAATGGTAGAACTCATTAGTTGACGTTTTCCTTGTTTCACTTTAATATATGTCATATCAAAATAAATTGATTTGTAGGAGTGTCTATGTATGATAAAACCGCTGGATGTTTGCGATACAACTTTACTTGACTATGAGAAGAAATTTAAGGCTTTGTCTGATCGCAACAGGCTCTATATAATGCGTATCTTATCAACTGAAGGAAAAACGTGCGTTTGCGACTTGAGTGGACTACTTGAATTGACTCAATCCAAATTATCTTATCATCTAAAAATTCTATTAGATGTTAACTTTATTTCTGTTGAGAGAGTTGGGAAGTGGAATTATTATTCAGCTAATCCGACTGAGATAAAGAAGGTTTTATCTCCGGATCTTTGTTGTCTATTTTATCCTGAATAAATATTTGCCCAACACATCAAAAAAACTTGATGTATATGTCGACCAAACCGATTTTGTCTTACTCGGTAGACCGAGTAGCAGCTAAAGAAAGCAGCTCGGAATATGAAATCATTCTTAAAGCTATGTCAATTCAATTAAACGATTGAAATAAATATAGAGCAAAGTCGAAATAGAATTGACACGTTTTAATCTAAAGGAGGAATGAACATGAAAAGTCAAACTGCATGTTGCTCAACTGATAACTTTCCTGTTCAAATAAAAAGTAAGAAAAAAGAGTTCCCTTCACTACCGGTTGCTGTCATTGGAGCTGGACCAATCGGATTAGCAGCTGCTGCGCACCTAGCCAACGCCGGAGAGAAATTCATCGTTTTGGAAGCTGGGCCAAGCGTAGGACATCATGTCCTAGAATGGGGCCACGTCCAGTTGTTTTCGCCATGGCAATATAATATTGATAAGGCAGCCAGAGTACTCCTTGATAAGCAAGGGTGGGATGCGCCCTTCAATGATGAGCTGCCCACTGGCAAAGAGTTGGTGGAAAATTACCTACTACAAGTAGCTGAATTACCACAAATTAAACCTTCAATCCAGCTGAATACTAAGGTGATTTCCATAAGTAAAAAAGGGCTTGATAAGATGAAGTCAACCAATAGGGAGAACGTTCCTTTTGTGTTATATGTTAATAATCAAGGGGTAATGGAGCAGATTGAAGCGAAAGCGGTAATTGATGCGACCGGAACATGGGGGCAACCGAATTCCGTGAATTCTGCTGGTGTCTGGACTGAAGTAGAAAAGTCTCTTGAAAACCAAATACATTATGGTATTCCAAACATGAACAGTAAAGAGCGTGAAAGATTCATCGGAAAAAAAATTGCCGTCATCGGTGGCGGTCATTCAGCAATCAATACGATTCTGGAGCTTTCCAAGCTGAATGAAGAACGTTCAGATTTAAAAATTACGTGGATTCTTCGCAAAAAAAATGTGGAAGAAGCATACGGTGGCAAAGAGAAAGATGCACTGCAGGCACGTGGTGAACTTGGAACAAGGATTCATCAATTAGTGAATTCAGGCAAGGTTCAGGTGTACACGCCTTTTAGAATCTACAATGTAGAGAAAAAAGAGGGGTCAATGAAGCTGAATGGAGAATTAGAAGGTGAAAGTTATTCGATAGAAGGACTGGATGAGCTGATCGTCAATACGGGTAGCCGACCAGACTTTTCTTACCTAAGTGAAGTAAGACTAGCTATTGATGCAGCAACAGAAAGTGTTGGAGCACTTGCTCCACTCATTGATCCGAATCTTCACAGCTGTGGGACCGTCCGTCCTCATGGTGAAGAGGAGTTGAGACAACCGGAGAAGAACTTTTACATCGTCGGTATGAAGAGTTATGGACGCGCTCCTACCTTCCTAATGGCGACGGGGTATGAACAAGTGCGCTCAGTTGTGGCCTATCTGACAGGTGATTTTGAAGCGGCGAAGAACGTGGAACTGGACTTGCCGGAGACCGGGGTATGCAGTATAAACCTTGCGACGAACATAACAGAAGAGTCTTGTTGCAACGCTACAACCGACAGCTGTTAAAGAGTGAGCTATCGATGACCGTAAACCATGGAGGTAACTTGACGGAAGAATACTTTCGCGCATATATATCGCTGGTCATAAATTCAAGAAACTATACCTTGGAAAAAGCAAAGCACTTTATGGTAGAAAGATTTTTAACAGGATACCCAACTACATATGGTCCAATAACTGGTGCAAGTTATATTAATGCCGTAAAAGTTTTGAGTTTAGATTGATGCTAGTCGTTGATGTTGGCTGCCTGTGCACCGCGCAACTATTTAAGTATTCCTATGAAAATACCTTTGTGTTTTTTTAGGAATGTCTGTCATATTGGAAGTACCCCTTGTTATGTTTTTTTGTTTTGTAAGTACTTAACAACTAAAGCATAATCCAAGGGGTATTTTTGGTCTTTTCACTAGAATTGGCTAGTTATTTTTTTGTTTCATGCGAAAATTGGTTTTACAAATTAGAATATTCCGGTTATGTTGTACTTATATTAAATGTACGTACATTCTGCATCTTAGAACAACATATTCATTGGGGAATTTGGAAGTGGGGGAGGACTGGGGTTTGTGAAGAATATAGCCATTTTAGGTAGTAGCGGAGGGAATCTATATAATTTAGGGGGAAAATACCCGGATAAATTAATAATAGATATTTTAAAACAGTGTGATACGGCAGGTATTAATGTTAGCGCAATACAGTTTGTCGGTGCAGAAGTATCAATGGATGCGGCTAAAAATACTACTAAAGCATCCTTGTATACTCTTGAAGAAGGAAAACCTAAAATAATTTACAATGGGTCATTAAAAGATACCAATCAAGAGGCAACTAAGATGGACTTAGAAATAGCCAGACAAATTAGGAATGGTGGTATAGACGGATTAATACTAATGAGTATTGATTCTGAAAATGCAAATAAACATGCAATTAATGCTGCGGTAGAAATGAAGATTCCTATTGTGGGAACTGGAGGAACCGCAATGGCAAATGTTAGCTCCAAAGGGGCTAATGTGATATCTACATCTGGCACTACAGGCACAACTAACAGGACTAGGGCAATATCGTTCGTTTTTTCATTATCCAAACATTGGGGTATTAAGTTTCGTCCTACATTTGGGAAAAGTAATGAAAATTACAATGAGCAGGCAGGAGGTAATCCATTAAGAAGAATCAATATTCGTGGAATCATGATATCTTCTATTCCCGCTTTTATCTCAATGGCTTTAATTCTTGCCTTAAGTAAGATTCCGATATTATCCGGATTAGGTGATGTTTTTGATATTTTAATACAGGCACTTCCGGTAGTTCTAGCGGCCATAGCTGCAAAGCAAGTCTCAGATCTTGATGAAGTGTCGATTATTGCAGGAATAATAGCTGGTGTACTTTCGATTGATGGAGGTATTATTGGGGGGATTTTGGGAGGTATAGGAGCAGGGCTATTAGTACAGTTTTTATTTATGAAATGTGTACAATGGCGTTTTCCAATGACTACAGTTAATATAGTCGCTGGTGGGTTTTCAGGTATAATATCTGGCTTGGTAGTTTACTATATTTTAGGACCTTTGGCTTTGGCCGCGGGAGACTATATCAAACTGTTAATAGAGCTAACGATAGCATTTAATCCTATACTTGCTGGAGCAATTGCGGGATTATTGATATGGCCTGCAATATTAGCCGGGGTATATCATGCCGCAATTTTGCCGATTGTATTATTAGAGATGGAGCAAGCGGGCGTTAGTTTCTTAGGTGCCGTTGATATGGTTGCCCTGGTTATGGTAGCGGCTGGGATTAATCTCGCGAATATTCTTTTCCCTAGGAATAAAAGCGAAGCAGCTATTGCAACACCAGGTTTAATGATAAATCTAGGTTTTGGAACTTTCGTTGAATCTGCCTATCCATTTATGTTTTCAAGTAAAGTAGTTTTTGTAGGGGCAATTTTGTCCGGTGGGATTGGTGGAATGATTGTAGGTATGTTTGACATTAGAGGAACGGCTTACTTACCATCTTTTGTAGCTCCATTTGCTTCAACGAATTCCTTTGGATTAATTACTGCTATGTCGGCGTCATTATTTTGTGCATTTATAATCACAACTTTTGCGAACAAATTATTAAAAACAAAAAAAGCGTAAGGAGTTTATCTTATAGGAGGAATTTAGAAGAAGATTAGAGGAGATATGAATCAAAAAAACATGCTATGTTAAAGGTATGGAACGCAATAGTGGAACATGGTGGTCAAACATTGTTGAGTACTGGAATTACTGGTGATGATGCTCGTTTGGCGAAGGCAGTTGTAGATTCTGGAGTAAAACTTCTCGAACCAAACCATCCGGCAGTTGTACTTGCCTGAGGGCATAAAGGTGTGACTACAATGCATGAATCAGAAAATATTAGACACGAGATTGAATTGAAGGAAATGGCGAAAGTGGTTAAAGGGGTTAGAAATACGGTAGGTAACGATCCCTTCATTACTATTGGAATTCTCGGAGGATTCACGGAGCTAATACTTGTGGAATTAGAAGATGAAGACTTTAAATTAATGTCAGTTAATGGTGCAGATGGTCTACACGCTCATAAGTCTAATCTTGAAAATCTTAAAGAGTTAGTTAAGAAAGCACATAAATTTGGTTTGACTGTTGATGTATATATAGGTCATCCAGATGATTTATACACTTTTGGAATTCCAACTAAAACACGACGGTTGGCAAAAGCATTTAGTGTATCACCTGCACCCCATTTACCGTCATCGATGGTGGCAAAACGGGACGAAATGAACCTTGCCCACGTGGCGGCGGGAAGAAAGATAAGAAGTGTTGTGGGAAATAACACTAGACTATATGAGGTTTCTACTAAATATAACGAACACCCATTTTGAATAGATATTGATCAAAAAGGGTGACTTATTGAATTTTAGCGCCACAAGAACGACGGTAAAGGGGGTAGGCATGATAAAATAGAATAAGAATTACTTTAAAGGAGTAAGATTTATGAATAAACCATTATTTGATATTCCATCGAGCACATATTCATTATTAAGTGCGACAGAACGTTTTTTACTTGAATATATACATCAAAACATCGATGAAATTGCGACGATGTCTATTGTTACACTTAGCGAACGGGCTACAGTTTCCACAGCTACTATTGTAAGGTTAATGAAGAAAATTGGTTATGAAGGCTATACGTCTTTTAAGTATAGATTAATGCAAAATAAAAAGATGGTTGATTATGATGATCAGCTCCATGATATCGATGTGGATATCAAGAAAGCGATTAAGAAAAATGAAGAAGAGGTTTTCAGAACAATTCAGCTTCTAAGTATTGGTCAAATAGAGGATACTGTGCAAAAGATGCATGATGCAGAAAAAATTTATATTTTTGGCCGCGGTTTCTCGGAAATGATTGCTAACGAAATGATGATAAAACTTCAGCTAACGGACAAGGCCTGTGAGAATCACGATGATCCGAATATTATTCGAATCAAATCTCAAAAGGTAAAGACGAATGAACTTGCGATTTTCATTTCACTAAGTGGGGAAACTACAGAACTGGTTGAAGCATGTCAAAATTTAAGGATGAGACAAGTAACGACTATTTCCCTGACAACAAGTCTCGATTCATCCCTGAGTAAGCTATCTGATATAACGCTACTAGGTTATAAAAGTGACCAATCGCTATTCCCTGAATATGAGGTGAGATCCCGATTATCATTAAATGTAATCGCGAGGATTCTGCTGGATGCTTATGTGATAAGAACGAATAGCTAAATTCAAGGCTTTCCAACGTACTCGAGTTGGAGAGTTTTTTTGCAGGAAATTATAAAATACTTGACTTGTGAGGAACTTTTGATATAGATATTTCAATTCTTAACTCCAGCGCCTAGCCCCCGAGTCGCTTCAGGCTTGCTGGGGCTAGGCGCTTGCACTTTTGTTTTTTCGTAAAGACTTTTACATATTCTGAAAACATTTTCATAATGGAGTATGGGATACTTGTTTCAACAACAACAGAAGGAAGGTGAAACCGTGATATACACATGTACCTTGAATACTGCGATTGATTTATATGTCGAGCTTGAAGAGCTAATACCGGATAGTGTAAACCGTACGTTCGACGAAGATTACCAACCAAATGGAAAAGGTGTCAACGTATCAATCATGCTTAAGCGATTGGGGATTGAAAGTGTAGCGTTAGGATTTATTGCTGGATTTACTGGTAAATACATCGAGGATTCTCTTCGTGAAATGGATATTCAAACTGATTTTGTTGAAGTGGATGGCATTACACGTGTGAATGTGTTTATAAACTCAACTGAAGAATATAAAATAGTAAATCAAGGACCAGTCATTCAGCTAGCGGAGCAGAAGCTTCTATTGAATAAAATTAAGGAGATACCTACAGGAAGTATGCTTGTTTTGTCAGGCAGCTTACCGAAAGGGGTACCTGATTCAATCATCGTTGACATCGCCAAAACTTGTCAAACACAAGGTATCCAATTAGTTCTTGATACAAGTGTAGATACGGTTGCTGACACATTAATATATAGACCTTTTTTATTGAAACCAAATGAAGAAGAAGTTGCTGACATTTTGAAAAAAAAGAAACCGCTTTCAGAAGAGGGACTAATCGAATGTGGGAATGAGCTCTTACAGCGAGGGGCGCAACAAGTAATTATATCAAGGGGAAAGAACGGTGCGCTTTACTTTTCGCAGGATGATTTATTGAAAGTCACATCTCCGCAAGGAAAAGTTGTGAATACGGCTTGTTCAGGGGATTCAATGCTTGCGACGTTTATTGGTAAGCGATTGCAAGATAGGACGATTGGAGATGCACTTTCACAAGCGGTTGCAGTAGGAGCTTCGACGGCATTTTCTAAAGGACTTAGTGATTTAAAAGATATACCTGATCTTCTCAAACAAGTAACCATTACAAATTATAAGGGGTGAATAATATGACGCGTAAGAAAATAGTTGCCGCCACTGGTTGTCCAACAGGCATTGCCCATACATTCATGGCGGCTGAAGCATTAAAAATTGCAGCTAAAAAAATGGGTGTTGATATTAAAATTGAAACCCATGGCCAAGTTGGAATTGAGAACAATTTAACAGAGGAAGATATTCGTGAAGCTGATGGTGTTATCGTTGCAGCGGATAAAAACGTTGATACAGACCGTTTCCACGGCAAGCGGCTAATCGAAGTTCCAGTTGCCCAAGGGATACGAAAACCAGAAGAGTTAATTACTAAAATTGTAAATGAAGAAGCGCCTATACATTATGTTAGCGGTGCTGATATGGGTGGATATGGGTCCTCGTCAGTAAGGAAATCTTCAGCTACTGGGTCAAGAGGAAGCGGTAAATGGGTGCATTCAATTTATAAGGATCTTATGAATGGTGTGTCTTATATGCTACCGTTCGTTGTAGGCGGTGGCGTGTTAATAGCACTATCATTCTTGTTCGGGATTTATTCGGCAGATCCGGATCACGAGCAGTATAATGAATTCGCTGCATTTTTAAAGAAAATCGGTGGATTGAGCTTCAGTTTAATGGTACCAATTCTTGCTGCATTTATCGCTGAGTCAATCGCGAAACGTCCTGGTATGGTGGTTGGTTTTATAGGAGGACTACTGGCGGACCAAGCTGGGGCGGGTTTCCTTGGTGGAATTATTGCCGGTTTTATAGCGGGATATACAATTATCCTCCTACAAAGACTATTAAAGCGCATGCCGAAATCGCTTGACGGATTAAAGTCAATCTTCTTGTATCCGGTACTTGGTATTTTTCTGATTGGTATTGTCATGACACCACTACTTATACCGGTTGCCGGTTTAAATGAAGGAATGACAAACTTCCTTGCATCTGTTCAATCATCGAATCCACTTATTCTTGGTATTATAGTAGGAGCTATGTCTGGGTTTGACATGGGTGGACCCTTTAACAAAGCAGCCTATCTAACAGGTACCGCACTGCTTGCGGAAGGAAATCTTTACTTCATGGCTGGTGTATCAGCAGCCTGTATTGCACCGCCACTTATTATTGCCTTTGCAACTGTATTTTTCCGTAAATACTTTACAAAAGAAGAACAAAATGCGGGTGCAGTTAACTTTATTCTTGGATCAACTCATATCACAGAAGGAGCGATTCCCTTTGCAGCTAAAAATCCGCTCGTCGTTATTCCAATTATTATGCTTGGATCATCGATTGCAGCTGTATTGACGTATACGTTCGGCGTGCAAGTCCCTGCGCCACACGGAGGATTCCTAGTGCTTCCCGTTGTAACAGGCGCTATCCAATGGGTATTCTCCATCTTGGTGGGTTCACTTGTCGGTGCAGTACTTTATGGATTATATCGTAAAAAATTAGCTGGAAATAAACCAGTAGAGGAGTGATTCATCATGAATAATTTGATTCAACCATCATTCATTCAATTAAACGTGAATGCAACATCCCAGTCAGAAGTTTTTAAAACGATAGCAGATGTTGCTGTCCAAAATGGAATTGCTACATCAGCACAAGAAGTGGTAGAAGGGTTACATGTCCGTGAACAGCAAAGTACAACTGGATTCCAAGACGGATTTGCAATTCCTCACACACATGCGGAAGCGATAGTAAAGCCTGCAATCGTCATTGTCCGTACTGAAAATGGAGTTGAGTGGGAATCATTTGACGATCAACCAGCGTTCTTTTTCCTATCACTTCTTATACCGAAAACGGCAGCGGGCACAACGCATTTGAAAGCTTTAGCTTCTTTATCACGTATGCTTATGAATGAGGATAAACGACAGGGATTGTTGGATGCAAAAACAAATGAGTCTCTTGCTGAACTAATTGGAAATACACTTACTGAAAGCGGGGGAAATTAATAATGGCACTTATATCTACCACACCAATGCTTGAGAAAGCAAAACAAGATAAGCACGGAATTGTTGCATTTAATGTACACTCATTCGATAGCATTTTTTGGGTGCTTGAGGCAGCGGCCGAACTGAAATCTCCAGTGATTTTGCAAACGACAGTGGGCACGGTCACATCTCTAGGTGCAGAAAATATTGTTGCGGTCGCAAAAGCGGCTTCTGAGTATTATAATATTCCTACAGGTTTACATTTGGACCATTGCACAAATTTCGAAGTGATCAAAGAAGCGATTCGCGCAGGTTATACATCAGTTATGATAGACGCATCTATGCATCCATTCGAAGTGAATGTCGCAGAAACAAAAAAGGTAATGGATCTTGCGAAATCACTTGGAGTGAATGTGGAAGCTGAACTTGGAAAAGTAGGCGGCGTGGAAGATGACATTGTTGTTGCGGAAGAAGATGCAGAAAAAGCAGTTCCTGAAGAGTGCAAACAATTTATTGAACTGACTGGCGTACCTACGTTAGCACCAGCGATCGGCACAGCTCATGGTATTTACAAGGGTAAACCTAAGATTGATTTTGATCGTATCGCCAAGATTGCAGAACTTGTGGATGTCCCGCTTGTGCTGCATGGTGGCTCAGCAATTCCTGAAGAAGAGGTTCGTCACTGTGTATCTTTAGGAATGGCAAAAGTAAATGTATCGACAGAATTAAAAAATGCTTATTCAGAGGCAATTCGTCAACATTTCCTTGATGATCCAGATGCGCTAGACCCACGTGCATATTTACAAAAAGCAAAAGAAGCTGCAAAAGAAATGGCGAAATCCAAAATTAGAATGGTAGGAAGCGAAGGAAAAGTCGTTCCCGCATTCGTATAAGAATCATTAAACAGACCTTCTCCCATCTTATTAGAGAAGGTCTGTTAGTAATTTAAAAAGGAAGGGATTTAAATGAAATTAGTTGCAATCGATTTAGATGGAACATTGCTGTCAAAAGACAGTACGATTAGTGGGGAGAATGTAAAAGCGATTAATGAGGCGCAGGAGCAGGGGCATGTGATCACGATTGCTACGGGACGATCACTACACGACACGAAACGAATTCTGCAAAATGCTGGGCTAGAATGTCCAATGATTACTGGCAATGGGGCTGTTGTTTTCCATGAGGGAAATTCACTTAAAAACCTAGTGATTCCGGCAATTGTTTTGACGGAAATGCAGGAACTGCTGGAAAAAAACCACTTCTATTTTGAGATTTATACGAATAAAGGTGTCTTTATCCTACAAGAGGGTAGGGATTTATTGTACAAAGAAATTGAAGGAAATCAATTGAAGGCGATTGATTTCTCGCTGGAACAAATAACTACTGAAATTGAGATTCAATACAATCAATATGGTTTGCAGTATTTTACAGATTTTCAAAATATCGAATTCACCGAACTGGAGGTGTACAAGCTCTTTGTTCTCACGTTTGATATGAATAAAATGGTAAATCTTCAGGGGAAACTAATGGGACGAGAAGATATTTCACTTACGAATTCTGGTAAAGCGAAACTTGAAATTGGACATCCAGAAACAAGCAAAGGAAATGCACTTCTATTTTTTGCGGACTACTTGGGAATTTCAATTAAAGAAACGGTTACCATTGGTGATAATTTGAATGATCTATCCATGTTCGAAATTGCAGGAACGAGCATTGCAATGGAAAATGCAGAAGAAGCGGTTAAAAAGCAAAGTACGTATATAACAACCCATCATGATGAAAATGGTGTAGCCGAAGCACTCCGGAAATATGTTCTCAGTTGATACCTTATATATTGAAATAAAGAATCTCAATCGATCGCGCTTCGGCTACCATGAGAAATGCGTCTACGCTGGTACTTTCCGGATAGATCGCTGATATCTACTACATCAGTACAGTGTGTAAGGCATAATGTTAGGTACCTGTGCGTGACACTATTCAGTGAATATAGTGCAATTGTGTAATAATACAAAATAAATTAATACCTATGCGGTTTTTCTTTATTTTTTGTATGATTATTTGAACGTGTGAATTGCTCATCTTTGTGTCTGACACAGGTACCTCTTTTTTAGATCTATAATTTCACCAATTAAGTTAGAAGTAATTAGCCGCACCCCAGTCATCTTCTACTTCAATCAGAAAAATACGCTCATCAAATCCACCGCGTTTCTTCGCTTTATCCAAACGTGTTTTTTCAAGTTCTTCGACTGCATCTTCGTTTGCCTCAGTCGCTTTATACTCTGCTAATTCCTCGTGCATTATTTTAGTAATCTCACTGCTATATTCAGCATCAGTTAATAAGCGAGATGTGAATTTTCTGTTAGAATTTTCAATGATTTCTGGAATGCGATCGCGGACTTGTTTGTTGTAGGTTGGCACTATAGTCATTTCCTTGTGTTCATCGTCATATGAACTAATTAACTGAACACAGGAGGTTGGGCATATGTTGTTTGCGATGCATCGGATTGATAAGAAGATGGAATGGATTAATCGGCTATTAGCTCAACATTCTTCGGAGATTAGTAACCCCATCCACTCAATCCATTCCCCAATCATTTCTCCAATTAATGAAAGACATGCTATGATTAATACTATGAGTTTATTCGAGAATTCCCCCAAATTTCCTTCTATTAAAATAATCTACTTATTTTCAGTATCTAATAAAATTTCAAAAACCACACCGTAAGAGTCATTGTATTCGTCGGGAAATGCGTACTATTCTGAATTGTGTTGATGTTGTGCGGTACACAGGCGGCATGTAAGAAGAAATATGGAAAAATAGATAGAGGAGTTGAGTGAGTTGGTTGATAAAGAAACCCAAGTACAGATTCTGCTTTATGGGAATGAATTAGTCTTTGCTAGTGAAACATTAGGTGTGAAAGATATGAGGACTCGTAAATATTCCGAAGTTTTTACAGTAAGTTATGAAGAAGTATATGAATATATTTCTATCCATGGCCTCCCACAAAGTGAGTCAACAAGCAAAGATACGCTAGTTGAAGGCTTCCATTATTTTAAGGAAGAAGGAAAATGGTATACCTTTTTTAAGGAAAGAGGCCATATCTCTTACGAAAAGAATTTTGATGATGAGGAGCTTGGAAAAAGATATATTGTCACTACCTTGCTGCAATTAAAAGGAACAGGTCTGTATTAAAGGGTAGTCTAACAGAAAAAACAGTGAGGAAGAGTGGTGCTACTATAGCGTTACTTTTCTTTTTTTCTAAGTGTCCTTTTACGAGTAGTTGTACTATAAAAAACGTAGATGCAGTTTACTGATGGAACATCTGCTGTTATGTGAAATTTTATAGTGAAAGGAAAAAAGTTTTACAGTCAAGATAGTGCAAGTAAAAGGTTGAGATGAAACGAGAAGTTTATAGTGTTTGAAATAGGTAGCATATATTTTTGAAAACATAAGGAAACGCACTGAAACATCCCAGTGCGTTGATTATTCATCTATTTAACTTCTGCAAAACCTTGGCTTTCTAGTAGTTCAACAGATTTTTTCATGCTAACGCCTTTTTCTTTAGGGTCTTCGCTAAAGGACATTCCCGGTAGGTTCTCGACATCTTCGAAATTGACGACCTCATAATCTATCGCTAAAGTTTCAACTGCTTTTGAATCATCATATTCTAGTTTATGCGTCAATCCATCGATATTTTGAAATTGTTCAATCATAGGAGCAAAAAGTTCTTTTGCTTCATCTTTTGATGCAAGACCAACTAAGTCATATTGAATAATATTTTCAGTTGTTTGCATGGTAACTTTATCTCCTTTAGCTGTGTAGATCATTGTGGTCATAATACCATCATGCTCTAACTCAAATGTTCTGGTTGCTTCCTTATCACCGCTACATGCTGTTAAAAATATAACGAGACCTACAATCGATATAATTCCTATTAATTTTTTCATTAGTCCACTCCTGTTAAATCAGATTTCGACATTTTAAATTTATGGAAACCATTATTAACCATACTACAATGTTGATAATTAAGAAAGATATTGAATTATCAACAAAGCAGAGAGCCAATTGACTAGCTATTTCGGGGTGTAATTTATGCAAAGCAAAGTAAATCAAAACTGAACGGCTAATAAATGATCGGGCTTTCCCTTTTTTAGAGCAATAGTCTAACCTAGATTGTACGACGTCCTAATTCCTTCTGGACCATTTTAAGCATGGCCGACCGGAGCTTGCGCTCGTAAGGGTCAGTCTCAGATTCCGGCTTGGCGAGATAATCCTCATTGTACTTGATTTCGAGGTAGAGGATGTCTGTTGTCTCCATGACGGTGTGGCGTTTGGACTTCTCCACCTCTGCCTCGATTTTTCCCGCCTCATACTCCGCAGGGTCTCGATGGGCAATCTCCGAAAGAATGACCATAATCGATCTGGTGTCCGGTGACTTTTCGTTGTTTAGCAGCGTTAGCTGTTCATACAACTTCTTGTTGGTGAACTTTTTGACCCTAGCTTCCCTGTACCTCATAAATAAATTCATAATTGCTCCCCTTCAGACCAAATTAACTTATTTTAACATTTAATAAGTGCTTTTTAAACTAAAATCCACTTGTATAATGCAAAATAGCGCGCGTTAGTGATGGTTGGCTGTGCACCACACAATTCAAACATAATTCTGAGTCGTTCTATCCATGAAACCTTCATGTTTGCTGAAATAAACATTAAAGTTTTTGCACCATACAATAACCCGCACAATCATTTCAGCGATAGAAAAATCCCTCAACTGGCACGTCATAATCCATAAAAGCCTCGCTGAATAAAGCCTTGCCGATGAGTTCGCGCAAGACGCCAGAATAATAACCGGGCAGATTCCGGACTTTTTTCTGTTTGGTTGTTTGAACCGCAATACGAAGGGCGTGCATGGCTAATTGCTCGAACAGTTCTCCTTTGTCTTCGTGAATACTGAATTTCAGCATTTGCAGGGACTGTTTCCGGTAGACGCCGTAAAAATTACGCGCTAATTTACTTTCTCCGATTGTTGAAGAAAGAAGAGATTTCATTTTACCGAAAAGTGTAGTAGGCACAATTTCCGTAGGAAACGTTCTTTTAAGGTCTTTAGGTTTTATCGCTTTAGAAAGAGAAGCTTCGGTTTGCGGTTTAGCGGGTTCCACCTTACTGCCAAGAGGCTTTTCAGTACTCTGTGGGGTGTTCAATTTCGACTGGTCATTATGACATAAATGTTAGCGCCTAGACCGCTCATAACGGGGCGGATATAGTGAATGCGTTCGATGATTTCGAGCTTTACTAATTTGCGGATGGCGCGTCGAACAGTTGCATTTGATTTCTTGATAGCCTTTTCGATTGTTTCGTGTTTCAAATGTGCAGCGCCGTATTTAACGGAGTAACGACGAATCATATCGAGAACAGCCCGCTCTGTTTGGTTCATATCGTTCCAGTGCGTAAGTACATGTTGTCTTGTTGCCGCGTCTAGATCGTGTTTGTTTGTGAAGTATGCGTATTCAGATAGGTAAGTTGTCATAAAGAATATCCCCTTTATTCTTTATATAGAAGAAAAGTGGGGGAAAGGGGACATTTTTGTGGAAAAAGTTTTTAATTCGGCAATTGGGCAAAACGACTATTGCTTTTATGATGGCTGTCTGTGAACCACACAATTCAAAAGCAATTCCGGTTTTTTCTCTATGAAACAAATCCGATTGTCGAAATAAACATGAAAGTTTCGTGCACCTAACAATAAAGTAGGGGGGACGTCTGGGTGATGGACAAATTAAAGACTGTATCGTCCCATATTCCAAAGGGCATTGTCGCTGAAATTACTTTTGAAGAACGTACCCGGAAACTGGACGAAGCGATTCGACTTGGGTATTCCTATGGTTGACACGGGTACCTATTTTTATGGAACTATTTTCGTATTATATGATATTATTGTAATAGTTGGAAAAATAGATACATTGACTGGTTACCGACAACTGAGTGATTAACTTGGGGGGATATTATGAATGCAGAAAATAGTATGATATCGGGATTTTATGAGGGGATTTTGATTACACTCAAGATGTTTATGACATCAACTGCATTTCCGGTTGTCGTCCTATTCGTGATTTTGTGGATTATCCTGCAGTGGAAAATGCCGGTTATTAAAGGGAATTATGGGGAGTGGGTTGTAAAGACCAAGCTTCGGAAATTAGGGGATGCATACACTGTCTTCCATGATGTTTATATTCCGAATGGTGAGCGGGGACTGACGCAAGTAGATCATATTGTGACCTCCGTGTATGGCGTGTTTGTCATCGAAACGAAACATTACAGCGGTTGGATTTTTGGTGATGAATTTAAACCCTATTGGACACAAGCTATCTATAAACGGAAAACAAAAATGTACAATCCAATCCGGCAAAATTATGGCCATGTTCAAGCTTTGCTTACCTACATAGGACGAGAGGAAATGCAGGATGTCTGTTCCATCATCGCATTTTCATCTAACTCTACTTTTAAATTCAATAAGGGTTTCACCTCAGCACATGTCATACAGTTCCCTGATCTTCTAACGACAATCAGCCAGTACAAGGAGCAGCACATTAGTGAGGATACCGTGAAGGGGATCAATGAAAAGCTCGCGGAACTTTTGGCTCTATATAAAAATGACAGGAAACTATTCAAGGCTGAGCACATGCAATCGATTCGAAAAGCGAAAGATGCCAAGCAGACGGCACGTTCACATACAAGCCGTGCGAAAAAGATGTCCAAGACTGATGCCTCACTATTATATACTGCTTGTCCGAAGTGTAATGGGCAGTTGACCTTGAAGACAGGTAGATACGGAAAATTTTACGGTTGCAGTAATTATCCTGATTGTCGGAATACAGAAAGTGTGAATCTGGATCAGCATCGGCGGAGTGTTTGATTTTAGTATAATTAATCGAATGTGTGAATTGTTCGTCTTTTTTTGACACAGTGTACCTCTTTTAATGGCTGGGGGATGGATGTTTAGAACTACATATGAATGATTAAGGCCATGGTATTCAGAAATGGATGCTAGGGTTTTTGAAAATTTGTAATAGACGCTGGCACACCTGGTTAATTGCATAAAATGTAACCTGAAATCCGATACTAGCTATCATCGACGGGCTTCCTATTGAATTGTCATAAATACACTGCGCATAGGAACCGTCACAATATTGGTAGACCAGAAAAGGGTGACATCATGCCAATCATCAGACATGAAATTTCAATCCACGCTCCCATCCAAGTTTGTTTCGATCTTGCAAGAACTGTTGAAGTTCATGAGGGGAAAACGTTGCTGACGAAACAAATAGCTATTGAAGGAATTACGTTTGGATTGATGGAGCGTGGCGATTTTGTTACTTGGGAGACGACCCATTTAGGGATGAAACAGAAATTAACGTCTCAAGTCATTGAAATGGTGAAGCCATACAGATTCACCGATGCCATGGTTCGTGGAGCCTTTCATTCTTTTACACATACACATGAATTCATTTAATGGGGCACAGAAACGAGCATGATAGATACTTTCTCATATAAATCCCCTTTTGGCATTTTAGGAAAAGCAGCTAATCATTTGTTTTTGGAAAAGTATATGAGCCATTTTATTGCCCGTCATGCCCAAAAGGTAAAAAGGATTGCTGAAGCGACGAAATACAAATTGATCTTAATTTTAGGTATCGATTCAGTAAATACAACTCAATTCAATACCTATGCGATTTTTCTTTACTTTTATTATTATTACTTTAATATTTGAATTGTTTGTCTTTTTGTCTGGCATAGGTACTTCTTTTGCGTTTTATTTTTTAACCGATACGGGATAGGTGCTGTCACCTATTCATATTTTCCTTTCAATGGGACAAACCTCACTTCATCCAACACTGTGGTATGGATTTCTCCATCTTCATCTTTTTCCAAGAGCAAGAGTTCCTGTAGGAGGGGTGTTCCTACTGGGATGATCATTTTCCCTCCGATACCTAGTTGGTCTATGAGTTCGCGTGGCACCTGGATAGCAGCGGCGGTCACCATAATCCGGTTGTAAGGAGCGTGTTCTTCCCAACCGGTGCTACCGTCATCCAGCTTGAAATGGATGTTGGAGAAACCGGCCTTTTCTAATCTTGCTTTTGCCCGTTCATGCAAGGCAGCAATTCGTTCGATTGAATAAACGGAGTTCGAGAAGGCGGCGAGTAGGGCGGTCTGGAAGCCGGAACCCGTTCCGATTTCCAGCACTTTTGAATAAGGCTGCAAATCGAGGGCCAATGTCATTTCGAGTACGAGGGAAGGCTGGGAAATGGTTTGTTCATGCCCAATCGGAATTGCTTCGTCCATATAGGCGAATTCCTTGTGCACATCCATGAAAAATCTACGGTCCAGTTTTTGAAAATAGGTAATTATGTCTTGGTTTTGATTGGTCATTGTCCATGCTCCCTCGTTTAATAGTAACTAACATTGCACACTAATCATTACCGATAATCAATATATGTAAACAACGGTAAGCGGACGGTACCTATAAATACATAGATCGAGGTGAAATATGAACATTTCGATGGATTATGGGCAACTTTATGGTTCTGGAATTAAACTAGGAAAATGGGAAGAAACGCACCCATCATTTACATGATTTTAGGTACGTTGTGCAAGAAGCTATCGTGAATGTTTAAACTTTTATGATGTTTCTAAAGCGACTGACCGCATATTAAGTGGATTGCATGCGTACTTCAAAACAATTGGAAAAGGATATTTGGCTATTTTATAGAATACCAATAATATGCTGATCAAGAAGTGATATCAGGAAAGGATGTTAAAATCATGAAACCACATAAAGACCAAGCAGTGGACTTTCTACATCTTATCGTCTCTGGAAAGATTGACGAAGCCTATAAAAAATACGTAAGCCCAGATTTCCGCCATCATAATCCATATTTCCCGGGGGATGCGGATTCGCTTAAGCAAGCGATGGAAGAGAATGACGGTATCAGCCCAAACAAAACGCTCGAAGTGAAGCAGACGATTGAAGAGGGAGAAAACGTGATGGTTTATTCCCACATCAAACAGAAGGTGGAGGACCTAGGGGCAGCGGTTGTCCATATTTTCAGTTTTCATGAAGGCAAGATTGTTGAAATGTGGGATGTTGGCCAACCGGTGCCGGAAGATTCACCAAACGAGAATGGGATGTTTTGATGGCCTCGTTATTCAACATCCAGCCGGAAACCGCCTCTCGATATTGAACCTGTACTTGTTGGCGTAGGTGCTTTTTGAATTTATGCGTTTCTGGCTATTCAGCCTTAAGCAATGGTGAAAATATTCTTACACGTTATCATCGAATACATCAGCGAACTGATTTTTGGAACTAGAGGGGGAACACCATATGTCGATTGGAACAGAATATTTACGAGTTGTTCGAGAGCGGTTCATCGGGTTAAAAGGGCAAGGTGAAAAAACATTCGACCAGTTGAATGAGGATGATTTTCATTGGACGTCAAACGACGATTCAAACAGCATCGCGATTCTTATTCTGCATTTAAGTGGAAATATGGTTTCGAGGTGGACGGATTTTCTGACGACGGACGGTGAAAAGCCGGACCGTAATCGTGATGGGGAATTCGAAACGAAACGATTGTTAAAGGCGCAGCTGATGGCTCATTGGGAACATGGCTGGTGCGTTTTTTTTGATGCGCTGGAAAGCTTGCATGAGCAAGACTTGGAAAAGAATATTCATATTCGCGGGCAGGCACATTCCGTCATAGATGCGATTGAGCGGCAAATGGCGCATTATGCTATCCATATTGGACAAGTCATGTTCATTGGAAAACAGATTAAAGGAGAGCAGTGGAAGAGTCTAAGCATTCCGAAGGGCGAATCTGACGAGTACTTGGCAAGGATGCTGAAGGGGAAATGAAAGTATAGGCGGACTACTGAGATATGACGCCTTACAGAAATGCAGGGTGTTTTTCTCATGTTATTGCTGTGAGTAAATACAAATAGTTTATGAGTATCCATAATTAATGGAATAGTGTGATTGTATTCTTTGTAGTGTGAAAATAATGTCGGAGGGGTAAATGGTGTATAAGATTGTGACTCTTACAGTTGAAAGAAACAACCCAGAACTGTACATACCCACTTTTTAGAGTAATTACTTACAGATGAAGTTTGTAGGTTTAGTGAAAAGATTGGAAGATTGAGTCCAACCCAATTTGAGATGAAAAACATCCTTGAATGAAAGATTCTAAGATGAAACTACAAGAGAAAAAGCAATTGATAATGTTCTGGCACTACAAATAAGCTGCAACAGATATGGAGTAACATCAATAACTTTGTTTATGAAATTACTATTGTAATGCTCGACCAGATAAATAATTTGAGAGTCACAGATGGTGAAATTGAAGATGTACTCAACATGGAAAAAGGTTGTAGGGTTGTTGGAGAGGTTCTTTACTACTTGAATCTTGACTGGACAAATAAAAACTTTAAATATGAACAAGATCATCTACATCCAGATAATAGGTTTAGCGAAGGGAAGCCAGTATCTGTTAGTATGGAAGATTGGAGAATCTGGCGAGGCCTACGTAATCGACTACCTAATCTACATTTCTGTTTTAACAGGGAAGGAACCGATGGACCCTGTTATAAAATGAATTTTAGCCCAGTGGTGGTACCTGTATATTGAGCTAAAAACAACAAACACCGCTAGAGTTATCCTAGCGGTGTTTGTTATATTAAGTAAATTGTGGTGATGAAATTATATCGTTAATAATAGTTTTGCGATAAACATTAATGAGTAAATAAAAAAATACTGTTACATAGCACCACTATCTGAAAGGATTGTTTTTCATGTCATCTTGGATATTGACGTCTGCACCGGCTTTAATTAAGGTTTTTGCCGTGACGACGTCATTATTATACGTAGCTAACATAGTGGCAGTACGACCGTTTTCATCCTTTACGTTTATATTTGCCCCTTTAGTAATCAGTCTACTTACGCTATTTGTATCTTTAAGTTCAACCGCATTAAGTAATTCTAGGTTCAATGTATTTTCCTCCCTTTTCTGTTCGGTAGGTATACCTTTCCCACCTGTAACGCAACCTTGTAAAATAAGAATACTTCCAGCCAGCATAATCAACCACTTCTTCATAAAGTGCTCTTTTTTTAATTTCAATTACCTGCACGTGGAGCTACTCAGATCATTCGCTACAA
The DNA here is from genome assembly GCF_038620285.1 of Sporosarcina sp. FSL K6-1540. Taxonomy (NCBI): domain Bacteria; kingdom Bacillati; phylum Bacillota; class Bacilli; order Caryophanales; family Caryophanaceae; genus Sporosarcina; species Sporosarcina sp. FSL K6-1540. The sequence goes on along the minus strand of NZ_CP152018.1, from coordinate 42,398 downwards.
TTACATAATAATAGAATGAAGATCGGACAAATTGGCGAATGTCTGGTTTTATTGTATGGTCATTCACGTGTGTTAATTATTTGTCTTTGTGTCAAGCACAGATGCCCTCCACTTACTTATTCTTACGAAGAACACCCACTACACGAGCTACAACTACTCCCGGAGTCAGAGCTCCCTCCATCCGAAGGAGCACTTGGCATAGCTCCGGCGTCTGTTCCCACTTCAAACGAATTCACATTGGTGACAATCTCGTTCCATTCTTCTTTATAATCGAAGTCGGTTGCAAAGCCTGGTGATCCGTCTGCGAAAGCACCGGTCACTTTTTTCTTCTTCACTTGAATTGTTTCATACTCATAAAAGGCGAATAGTGAGGCACCATACCAATAGCCGTCTTTTCGTTTAACACGCTTTCCATTTGACTTCATCACTTGTTGTCGTGCGAAATTGAGAAAGGTAGCCAATGTATGTGTCGAGGCGGCATCGGATGAGTGACGCCCAAACGACTCAATTATGTCTTTTGGATCATTCACTATACGCTCTATCCATTTTGCGTGTTCTTTCTTTTTTTGCCCGAATTTCCCCCATAGATGCGAGCGAGAAGTAACGTTGAAAAAAGAAAGATATAACACGTCGAACCAAGCGCGTTCATTTGGAAGAAGTGTTGGTTTTTCATGAGGCTGATGTTCAATCTATTCACCAATGAAATCTAAACAGAATTGATTATACAGCTGCTCTTCTTCTAAAAAGAAGTGCCAAATATCGTCTACCTTTTTGGAAAACATCGGAAGTCTTTTTGAGATACCTGCTAACAAAAGAAATTTCTTGAGTTCATACCACTGTTCTCGCAGTTCGGCATCTGTTAGCGTACGATTTCTATTCTTTACACGCACATTTACAGTTTTCTCTATCTTCCTTGACCAGGCGCGATTGAATTGTCTGAAAAGTTGTTTGGTCTCTTTGTCTGCCCATGGCGGAGCAGTCAATTTCTTTGAATAGGAGTATGGTTGACCCTTCATTATCAAAAAAAGGTTTGGACATACAAATACAAGAAAAACTCCTACAAATATCAAGTATGGTTCCATTTACTTTTCCCCCTTACGTAATGCTGATCTATTGTGTAAGAAGTGATTATAGAGTATTTATATTTATAGTAATTTTACCATAAAATGCATTTGTTTGTTTATTCGGGTGTGTTAATTGTTGGTCTTTATAACTGACACAGGTACCATGGCAAGTTGCTATCAAGAATCTAAATCAATGCCAAAACGTTGTGCAATCAATGTTTTGGCATTTCATATTTTTAATAGATAATAAAATTAAGATTGATTCATGGGATTAATTTGCTCTGCGATATACGCTGAATCCAGGTATAGGCCATCTTTTAACCACCATATAATGACACCAATAATAGAGGCAGCTTTAATATCTGTATCTACAATGATTTTTCTTCCACTAATTTTAGATTGATTTCTGCGGGTTACTATTAAATCTTTCATCAACAAAAGTAAATGTTTTTCAACTTGTTCAAACTGTACTAAAGCAAGTATGTAACTTCTTTGATCAAGAAGATAATCCAATAGCTGTATCAAGTGCTCTTTTCGATTCCTATCAAAAATGGAAGTTAAGTTTTCTATTTTGTCAGTTAGCACTTGTAAAATATCACTTACCAAATGTTCCTTCAACTCATTGATATTTTGATAGTGTAAATAAAAGGTGGTCCGGTTCAAATTCGCTCTCTTTGTTAATTTTTGGATAGAAATTTGGTGTAGTAAGTGACCTTCTTGTAAAAGTGTTAGTAGGGCTTCCTTAAGCATTTCCTGTGTACGTATGGGACGAGAACCTTCTTTAAAAGTCATTTAAATTATTCCTTTTTTATAGGCTATGTTAAAGTTAGTGGTTGATTTTGAATAAATTGTCCTCTTTTGTAATATCCTGACTGTATATCTTACAAAAGGGGCAATTTAAATGACTTTAACAAACATAATAAGTAATATTTCTTCTCTAAATGATAAGGACAAAGAATACATTTTACATTATCTAACTCGTCATTTCTCGCCCTCATCCTCACAACAAGGTGCTTTAATTGGTGAATTGAGAGAAAGGAAGTTTTCACACGGTTTTCATTGCCGGCATTGTGGAAGTACATCAGTGGTTCGTTACGGGAAGCGAGACGGTCGCCAACGTTATAAGTGCAAAGACTGTCATAAATTAAGTTGTGATTTAACCAATTCCCCTATGTATCGTTCGAAAAAGGCACACAAATGGATTCCATTTATTGAATGTATGTTGAATGGTCAATCACTTCGTGAAACAGCTTCTCAAATTGGCATCACTCATGTAACTGCTTTTTACTGGAGGCATAAAGTGTTGTCTGCTCTTGCAAAAGAAAGTATCGGTATATTTGAAGGAATAGTAGAGGTAGATGAAACATACTTCTTAGAAAGTTATAAAGGACGAAGAGTTATTCCGAATCGCAAACCAAGAAAACGTGGCGGTTCTGCTACCAAAAGAGGTATTTCTAATGAACAAGTCTGTGTATTAGTAGCTAGAGACCGAAACAAAACAACCCTTTCAAAACGAGTCGGTTCAGGTAGAATTCTAATGGAACAAATTGATAACGCCCTTACATCGCATTTTAAGAATGATACGGTGCTTATTTCCGATGCTCACAATTCTTACAAATCTTACACATCTACTAACGATGTGGAACACATCATCATAAACGCTAGTAAGAAAGAATATGTAAAGAAGGGCATATACCACCTCAATAATATTAATAATTACCATTCCCGTTTAAAGAAATGGATAAGTCGCTTCAATGGTGTTTCTACAAAGTATTTACAACTGTATTTAGTGAGGTTTCAATTCCTCGACAATAGAAAAATGGAAAGTGATTTGAGCAAGAAAAAGCAAATGCTTATCTTGGCAAGTGTTCATGGAACTTGGGAAACCGCAGATAAGTTGAGACTGAGAAACTTTGCATTCTAAATGGAATGATAAAGCACATAAAAAAGAGCCTGAAAAATATATCCAAACTCTCGGTATTTTGGTGTCTGTTTTTTTGCTAAAGCCTCGACAGTTGAATCAGGATTGTTAATCCATATAGTAAAAATTATCATATCAATGATTTGGCTTCGGATTTTTATTAAAATATTTTATCTTTATATTTACTTTTACTGACTATTTCCTCTGCATTCGTTTTTGTCCATTCCAATATTGAACTATCTGGGTTATTTTCAATGAAGCTTTCATTGATTTGATAACCTATTTTGTAATTCGACCATAGTGGAATATCTTTAGCTGGGTAACCATAAACAAACCGATTGTAAATTTTATAATCAGTAGAATTACCATTTATACGTAATTCATCTAAAACCCTAGCTGCTACATCCTCTGGTAGAGTTTGTATCCACGGAGGACTTATCTCAGGATAGAGAGTAGTAGCAAAAGAATCTGCTTTCCCTTCTGTAATTATTGAATCTAATACGCTATTTACACTTTGTTCGCCGTTTAAAGTCATATTGACGGTATGGTGATATTCGTGAGCCATGGCATATTTAATAACTTCTTTTGATGCAGTAGGGTCAATCATTAGTAAAACGTTATCACCAAAATAAGCAAAGCCTCCCACTCCATTCAGACTATACGTCGTCCACCCGTTTTCAGGATTAACTGGAAATAGATAAATTGATGTATTTGAACCCGATGATAATAGCTCAGCTGATTCCAATATTGCTTCTTCAATCCATTGATTGATTTGTTCTTGTTTTTTAAGTAGCTCATTTGTATTTTTTTTCAGTTGTTCTACTTGAGAAGTTGGTCTAAGAGGGTCATTCTTTGTTACTCCTAACTGTAAATAATGAAGAGAGGATTTATCTTTAAATGGTTCCAAAACATGCTCTGTATAGATAGCATTTTTATCAAGTTCAGGTTTCTCACTAATTATTCTTGCGTATTCCAACACTTCATCAAAAAATGATATAATCTTAAATTCCTGTCCTTTATATGAAAAATAGTAAGTGGTTTCAATAGGAGTATTGTCATCATCCACTTTCTCATGTTCCTCTTCTTGTATTCCTTTGTTTTGTTCTTTAACTTCTGTACAACCAGATATAAAAATAACCATTAACAACAAAATTGAAAAGTTTATCAAACGTCTCATTCTAATCCCCCATGTCCTTTTTTAGATAGATGTAGAAAAGGAAGGTTTTTTTATTTATATACATGAAACTCTTCTTTCACTAAACCGCTCCGTTAGTGGCAATACTTTTATTCACAATCTTTAGATTTATTTTAACATAAATATCCAATTGAGGTTAAACATTTTTTAATTATGTGAAGTGTGTTCTTCATTCCGTTTTAAGATTAATCAACCTTTCCCTTTAACATAGCCTTTTTATATTTAATTTTCTGCTAATCGACAGAAATGACCTGATTGTATATGGGTTTTTTTCTTCTTCTGCTATGCTGTTTTTTAGACAATTCGTCGATAACAGGTACTATATGGGGAGGGATTTTATATGCAAAATGAAATATCGAGTAGTACTAAAAAATTGCTACTTATCATCATGATAACAGGAACCTTTTTTTCTACATTAAATCAAACATTGTTAAACGTTGCATTTAGTGATTTAATGGTTGTTTTTGATGTGAATGCTGCAACGATTCAATGGTTAGCCACAGGCTTTATGCTTGTAAACGGTGTGTTAGTACCCATTACAGCTTACTTAATGAAACGTTTTTCAACATGTCAGTTATTTATCAGCTCATTGTTATTTTACTAATCGGCTCTATTGTCGCAGCATGTGCGAATAATTTTGGTGTACTATTAACAGGTAGAATGGTTCAAGCTGTGGGTGCTGGTATTATCATTCCATTAATGATGACTGTCATTGTATATTTATACCCTCCGGAAAAACGTGGCACAATTATGGGGAATGTTGGCTTCGCCATTATTTTTGCGCCAGCAATTGCACCAACATTAGCAGGATTTATTTTAGAGTATTTATCTTGGCGATGGTTATTTATCATCATGATTCCTTTCGTAACATTGATTATTATTATAGCAAGTAAGTATTTAGTTAATGTTGCTGAAACGTCGTCAAAAGAAAAGCTCGACATAGTCAGTGTGATTTACTCAACTGTTGGCGTTGGATTCGTTCTTTTTGGCTTTAGCAGTGCAGGCAGCCGAGGGTGGGATGATTTAATCGTTCTTACATCAATTGTCGGAGGTTTGCTTGTAACGATATGGTTCTGTCATCGACAAATAAAGGCTCCTGAACCTTTATTGAATTTAAATGTCTTCAAATTCAAAATATTTACTATGACGACAGTAGTTAATATTGCGATTACAATTTTAATGTATGCCGATTTAATATTACTGCCGATTTATTTGCAGGATGGACGAGGGTTTACAGCACTTGAAGCAGGATTGTTATTATTTCCGGGAGCTATTATCAATGCAACGCATTCCCCAGTAGCAGGTAAGCTATTCGATAAATATGGGGCAAAACCTTTATTCATTTTAGGAACGGGTTTAATTGCGATATCGATGTATGCAGTTATTGATTTATCACCAGAAACAACAACAGCATATATTTTAGTTCGTACAATTTTATTACGTATTGGTTTGGCGTTTATTACGATGCCGTTAAACACAGCTGCTTTAAATGCATTACCAAGAGAATTAGCCTCTCATGGATCGGCGATTAATAACACAATTCGCCAACTAGCTGGAGCAATTGGTACAGCAGTTATCATGACGATTTATTCTATTCAATTATTGAATGTTTCTTTAGAATCTACGACAGGTTATAGTAGTGCGGCGAGTAACACGTACTTCTATATGTTTGTTATCTCTATAATAGTGTTCATTATCACATGGTTCACGCCGAAAAAGACAAGTTAAAGTGAATTTTAGGTACCTGTTTTGAATTGTATTTTAGAAAAATAGAAGCACGCCATCTATGCTGTCAGCAAAACAGCGAGATGGCGTGCTTCTGTTGTACGTTTTAAAATTTCTTTTTGAAGTACGGTGTTTTTTTCAGTGCGATACATACTGGAATCGCGATAAGTAAACCTACAACGTTTTGGATGATGTCTCCAGGAATTGATGCCATAGGAGCAATCCAGCTTTTGAACATAATCGCTTGCCCGATATAGTACACTGCAATCATCACGGGCATTGAAACAACTGCTCCCAAAATGTTTAACCCCATATTGTCGCCTCTATGGCCATTAGACCAAGCGATTTTCCCGACAATTAAGCCTTGTAATGCGCGGGAGATAATTGTCGTTGGTGCCCAAATTGCCCAGCCACCTAAGATATCGAATAAGCCCATTCCGATTGCTCCAGCAAGTGCCCCTTTTTTAGGACCGAATAAAATCGCTGCCATGAAAAGCATAGATGTCCCTAAGTGAATCAGTCCACCTTGCCCGAATGGTAACTTAATATTAATCAATGTTGCGGTGAAAATAAGTGCTGCTAAAATTGCGGTAATGACTAAATCAAATGTTTTCGTTCGTGGTTTTATATAGGCTTGTTTTTGTATATTTTGCATCTGCATCTTCCTCACTTTAATGAATATTTTGGTTGCTTTAACTTTAGCAAAGAGCTGACTATTGTTAAAGTGTCAATTTCATTGAAGTGTAAAGGGTCAGATTGTTTTGTCTGTAAATTAATAGTTTTTGGTGCATTTTCGCCTCTGCATTATTATGATACGATGAAGAGAGTACAAGTAGGATTAGTTAGGTGGCGAATGTGATTAAAAAAGTTGCTGTAATTCAGGATATGTCATCTTTTGGGAAGTGCTCGTTAACGGCTGCAATTCCTGTGCTATCAGTGATGGGTGTACAGGCAGTTCCATTGCCAACTGCGATTTTAACGGCGCAGACTGGGTATCCAAGCTTTTATTGTGAGGATTTAACGTCAAAAATGGACTATTTTGTGGAGGAATGGAGAAAGCTTGGTGCAACCTTTGATGGCATACATACAGGCTTTGTGACAGGAAAAGAGCAAATTGATAACATATTTCAGTTTTTACACGTGTTTCATTCGAGTGAAACGAAGCTGCTTGTCGATCCGGTAATGGGCGATACGGGCGAGGTATATAAAATGTTTACAGGCGAGTTACTTGATCGTATGAAGGATTTAGTGAAGTCCGCTGACATTATTACGCCAAATATTACAGAGTGTTGCTTGCTTACAGGGTTGTCGTATGAGAAGCTACAGAACTATCAAAATGAGTCAGATTATATTCAGGTGCTAGAGGAGGCGGGCCATCAGCTACAGCATGAAACAGGGGCGAACGTCATAATTACTGGTTTGAATCCGCCGCCAGCAGATGCGAACAAACGCTATGTAGGCAATATGTATATCGATGCAAATCGCTCATTTTATAGTATCCGTGACTATAATGGTGAGAGTTATTCGGGAACTGGTGATTTGTTTGCATCGGTCATAATGGGTGGAATGATGCGTGGACAGGACATAGTGGAGTCCATGAAGCTTGCGGAGGCATTTTTAGCCGCTGCGATTGAAGCTACGTCAAAAGAGCAAGTTCCGAACGAGGCAGGCGTGAATTTCGAACAATTTTTGCGAATGTTGCTTTAGGTGATTGACAGTTACCTGGGAATTCCGGCCGATGTTCGGAGTCGTTTCTAAATTGAAAGTGTGACTGTCATCTATCATGACCTACAATATGGTTTAACAATACGTACAAGAGCAGTATACTTCCTTTGGAATAGGGAGGTATACTGCTTTTTGCGTAATAAAAAGCTTTATTCCACACATCATTAATTTAAAGTATCCGGTTCTGAAACTATTCGAAATTCAACGAGAACCTGCTACCCATTATCGCTACGCCTTAGGTCTTAGAAAAGGATAATATTAAGGTTCAATGTGGAATATATTCCTATTTTATACAATAGAGATGCAACTAAAACGAAGGAAGGGAGCATATACTTTCAAGTCTGATTTTTTGAATTACTTTAGTTTTTAGGAGGAGACTTTCTATGTCGACATTTACCAAATGGGCTTTTGGTAACAGGGCCGCTGTAGCTGCATTAACCATTTTAATAATAGTGATAGGCGTCGTCAGTTATTTTAGACTACCTATGGAGTTTTTACCATCTGCCGATAATCCGCAAGTCACTATTATTTCCATGGGTCAGGGAACTGACTCCAAAACAATGGAATCCGAAGTAACCATCCCGATTGAAAGAGCAATTACAGGATTAAATGGTAAAACCTCAGTCTACTCTACAACTGGAGATGGATTTTCAAAAGTGGATCTGTTCTTCGAGGCAGGAACTGATATGAAACAAGCCAAACAGGACGTACAAGAAGCGTTAAGCAATGTAGCCTTGCCTCTCTATCTCTCCAAGCCGACAATCTCACAGCTAAATACTTCTATGATTCCAATTGCTAACATTGCCGTCAGCTTTAATGAAGGTTTGACTACCGAAAATCTGGATTTTGCACGTGAAAAACTTCCATCTCTCTATCAAGAAATTAAAGGGGTTTCCAAAGTAGATGTCTATGGGATTACAGATTCCATCATTTCAGTCAAGATTGATGATGGAAAATTAGCTGAAAATCAGATTTCTCTTCAAGCGGTTATGGGGATTCTCCAAGGTCAAAATACTGCTGTAGCTGTCGGTGAAAAGATGATCGATGGAAAAACAAGTAATATTAAAGTAATAGGTGATTTAACAAGCATCGAAAAATTGAAAGGTTTAACGATTACACCTGATTTAACGCTTGCGGATATTGCAACGGTTGAAGAAACAAAAGATGCGAATTTCATTAGCCGTTTCAACGGTAAGGATAGCTTAGATATTAGCATCACAAAGGATAGTCAATCCAATGCAGTGACTATTAGCAAAGAAATTGAAAAAGTAACAAAGGAAATCAATGAAAAGTATAATCAGCAAGAATCTGTTATTTATATATCCTCTGCTGATTTGGTAGAAAATTCTGTTCACACGATGATAAAAGAAGTACTCCTTGGCGCACTATTTGCAGCGATTGTCATTATGCTCTTCCTACGAAATATCCGTTCTACCTTTATTACCATTGTATCGATTCCTTTATCCCTTTGCTTCACACTATTTCTACTGTCATGGTCTGGGGTGACATTGAATATTTTAACACTTGGCGGTGTCGCTGTTGCAGTTGGGCGTCTAGTTGACGACAGTATTGTCGTCATCGAAAATATTTTTCGCAAAATGCAAACAGAGAAATTCTCCGTCCAAATGATTATTGATGCAACGAAACAAGTAGGAGTCGCTATTACTGCTTCTACATTAACAACAGTAGCCGTATTCTTACCGATGAGCTTATTAAATGGGGGCCTTCAAGAATTCCTTTTACCATTCGCTTTAACGGTTACCTATTCTTTGCTCGCATCTCTGCTCGTCGCTTTGACGGTTGTTCCGTTAATGAGTGCGGGATTATTGAAGAATACAAAGTTGCCTGAATATAAGCCTGCCGTTCGTTTTCCGAAAATGGTTACATGGTCCTTAAACCATAAATGGATTGTCTTCTCGATTTCCATCTTCCTTTTCATCGGATCCATCGCTACTTACTTTGTCATCCCAAAAGGTGCAGTTGATAGCTCCTCTGCAGACTATGTCTTGACCACGCTAAGTTACCCGAATGATACACCAATTGAAAAAGTAAAGGAAAAAACAATGGAACTGGAGTCATCTATTCAAAAAATGGATGAAGTAAAACATGTGTTTTCACAGGTAGGTTCTCCAGCTGAAGCGGCACAATATGGCTGGGTTGGATCACAGACTGAAGCAACGTTCAGTATTTTATTAGAAGATAAAAATGATACAGAACACATCGTAAAAGAAATGGAAAAGAAAAAAGATCAATATCCTGATGCCCTCTTAGAAGTAACTACCTCTTCCTTTATGATGGGAGGAGCAAGTACGAATATTATCATTGATGTAGTAGGTGATAATTTAGCAGATTTAGAAGATGTGGCAACTACTATAAAAGAAAAAGTACAGATCCTTGAAGGCGTAGAGGAAGTTACGACCAATCAAGATGAAAAGAAAACAGTATACTCCCTCGTTGTAGACCCAACAAAAGGAAACACCGAACAAATTGCACAACAGTTAGGAGTGATGTTAAATAAGACACCAATTGGAACGATTAGTTTAGATGATAAACAAAAAACTGTATTTCTAGAACCTCTCCTAGATACAAAAACACCTGAAGACATAGAAAATATACCAGTCATGACTGATACGGGTCTTGTCCCTGTATCATCCATTGCTAAGTTACAAAGTGAAGAGCGTTCAACTAACCAGTTCCATAAAGATGGGGATGCCTACCTCCGAGTAACAGCTTCAGTTGATCCAGCAAAGCTATCGGAAATTTCGAAGGCAGTAAATCTAGAAATTTCCGGCGATAACAATGACAAAAAAGGCATAGATCTTCCGGAGAATGTCGATGTTCTAGTTGGAGGATCAAGTAGCCAACAAGCAGATGATTTTACAGATTTATTTCTCATTATGCTTGTTTCCATCGGGATTGTATTTTTAATAATGGTTATCACATTTAAGTCAATCAAAGCGCCAATCGCTATTCTTTGCTCTCTACCACTAGCTGCAATAGGAGCCATTTTAGGAATTCTTATCAGTGGAATACCAGTTGATATCACGGCACTTCTAGGAGCATTAATGCTAATTGGTATCGTCGTAACAAATGCGATTGTACTTTTAGACCGAGTAAAACAAAATGAACAAAAAATGATTATTCGTGATGCGCTTGTTGAAGCAACCGCAACAAGGATGAGACCGATTTTCATGACCGCGATTGCAACTATCTGTGCGATGCTTCCACTTTTAGTGAAACAGGCAGAAACAGGAAGTTTAGTATCACAAAGTCTCGCGATTGTTGTTATCGGTGGATTAGCCATGGCGACCCTGCTAACTCTGATTGTTATCCCTTGTATATATGAATTGCTTTATTTTAGAAAGTCTAAGAAACAGCGAATTAGTCAGGCTGCTGAACAAGATATTTCTATATAATAAAAAACCAGACCTTAGCTTAAACGCTATTGGTCTGTTTGTTATTGTTCGTTCTTGCTTCTTATTAAATTTTAGGCACCTGCGTGACACTATTCAGCGTTTACAATACAATTGTATAATACAAAATAAATCAATACCTTTGCGTTTTCTACATATCTGAAATAGTAAGGAGACATGCTAAAAATGAATCAATCAAAGTCCGTTTTGGGTATTTCTCTACCACTTCCAAATGGAACAATCATTAAGAATAGAATTTTTAAATCTGCCATGAGTGAAGCGTTGGGAACGGTTTATCAAAATCCAAGTGAATCATTGGTTACTTTATATAAAACCTGGGCTGAGGGGGGTGCGGGTATTGTCATGACAGGTAACGTTATGATAGATCGAAATGCTTTAGGAGAGCCGAATAACGTTGCTTTGGAAGATGAACGTGATTTAAAGATGTTAATGAAGTGGGCGAAAGCGGGAACTGAAAATGGGGCTCACCTTTGGATGCAGCTTAATCATCCAGGGAAGCAATCACCCAAAATGATTTCAAAAGAACCTGTAGCACCAAGTGCAGTTCCTCTTACAGGAGGTTTAAAACGATTCTTTAACCAACCACGTGCTCTTCAGGTGTCTGAAATTGAAGACTTGATTAACCGATTTGGAGAAGCGGCAAGAATTGCGAAAAAAGCAGGCTTTACAGGTGTTCAAATCCATGCAGCACACGGATACCTTTTCAACCAGTTTTTATCCCCTTACCACAATCAACGAACAGATGAATGGGGAGGAACCTTAGCAAATCGAATGAGGTTTTTGGAAGAATCGTATAAAGAAATCCGGAAACAAGTCGGGAGATCATTTCCAATCGGTATTAAACTTAACTCAGCTGATTTTCAAAAGGGTGGATTCACTGAAGACGACTCCATGGAAGTTCTTCAGAAAATGTCCGAATTAGGGATTGATCTCATTGAAATTTCTGGGGGGAATTACGAGAATCCGATAATGATGGGTGTAGATGTAAAAGAAACTACAAAAAAAAGAGAAGCGTATTTTATAGACTATGCAAAAAAGGCTCAGGCATTAATCACTACTCCAATAGTAGTCACAGGCGGCTTTCGTACTCAAAAAGGCATGGAAGAAGCTATTGCGAACGGAGAAATTGATATGGTTGGAATTGCAAGACCTTTTGCCTTAGTGCCGGACTTGGCAAATAGAATCTTTAATGGCAGTTATGAAACCGTTCATGCAAAACCAATCCGAACGGGGATTAAACGAATAGACAAGAGTGCTTCCTTGTTAGAAATTGGTTGGTATGAACAGCAGTTAGCAAGAATGGGGAAATCTAAATCTCCAAACCCTGACCATAATGTCTGGATATCTTTAATACAAAATCTTCTAGGGAATGGTCGTAGTGTCTTCTTTAGAAGAAGAGCATAGACGATACCGTTATGGTGTGTAGTTCTTTATTTTTTTGTATAATTATTCAAAAGTGTAAGTAGTTCGTCTTTGTATCTGATACCCCTTTTTAGAGCAGGACCATTTGCTGTTTTAACATATATCTGTTATTCTAAGAAAGAGTTATTTTTGTTCGTTTTCAGATTGAGAAAAGATTTTGTTTTTCGTCTAAGTATTTGAGCAAGGGTAGTAACACATTGTGTGGATATCCGCACTAGGAGGCAACAATTATGGAACAAGGTACAGTTAAGTGGTTTAATGCAGAAAAAGGTTTTGGATTCATCGAGCGTGAAGCAGGGGAGGACGTATTCGTACATTTCTCAGCAATCCAAAGCGAAGGTTTCAAATCTTTAGACGAAGGTCAAAGTGTAACGTTTGAAATTGAACAAGGACAACGTGGCCTACAAGCTACAAACGTTCAAAAAGCTTAATAATAGCTAGAAAAAGACCCTACAAGTAGGGTCTTTTTTTATTTGCTTAAATTAATTTTTGGTACCCTGCTATGATGAGCGGCATTTGATTCAACTATTGTTTTTAGAAAAGAATTTTCGAGATCGCATACAAAACTTAGAGGAATTTTCAGCCTATTCGGTTGCTGTCTGGAGAAGTATTTATGATCGTTTTCCAGAGGATGAGATTTTGAATGATCTTCTGGCAAAGCTAAAAGAACAGAGTATCCCTATGGGAAAAACATCATATCGAGCAAAAGAAGGTTAGTTTTATTTCTATAGGAGATGATCAAGGCCAAATCAAACAATACCGAATTCACTCTTCCTTACGAGTAGACGAAGATGAAGATTTGAATTGGTGTATGTATATTCCTCTTTCATAAACTTTTATAATTTAACCTAATATGTTCCTGTTCTTTCTTAGAAACAAACTATCTCCTTTGAACATGCAATGCACGATGATTTTACTTGAAAAAATGTTGCATTCAATAGGCTGTTTCGTAAGGCTAAAATCAGATTTTCGTATGGATAGGGAAGGTTTAGAAAACTTCTTCAAAATACAAGATCGAACAGTTCTGTGTGTTTGCTCGTATTCATAATATGAATTTCGAAAATGCATTTCAGTAGTATATTTTAAAAAAAGAACAGACATCTGTGGATGTCTGTTCTTTTTTGTATAATTACTTGAATGTGTAAATTTTATTCTTTGTGTCTGACACAGGCACCTCTTTTATTCGTTAATAGAAATGATTTTGTCGCATGAATAAATAATAGATGATCTGTATAGCATCCTGCACAGCCACTTATTTTTTTCTCTTCTCAATAGGCGTGCTTGGTTTAGGGGCGGGATTATAGTCCTGCTCATATAAACCTGAATATGTCTGGTACCGAATAAATAGATGCTCAAAAATCACTTTCATTACGGCATACGCTGGAATACCAAGAATCACTCCAGGAATACCAAATAATTTCCCAGCCGTCAGCAAGACTACAATAATGGTTACTGGATGTATTTTCAAATTACTGCCTAAAATTAATGGTTGTATTAGCCGTCCTTCAAGAGTTTGTTCAATGGCAAAAACGATTATTACTTTAACAAGCATCCCGGGTGAAGATACTAATGCGATGATTAAGATTGGAATAATTGCCAGAAAAGAACCTAAATAGGGCACTAAATTTAATACCCCAGCTAATATCGCTAGTAACACTGCATATTCAAGACCGATAATTGCAAACCCAATCCAGAACATTAATGCAACAAAAAAAGCTACCAATAACTGGCCGCGGATATATTGACTAATTTGCGTATTGATTTCTTTTAATAAGTTATATGTACTTAATCGCATCCTAGTCGGAATGAGTTTCATTGTATAGTAAGGTAAATTTCGACCATCTTTTAATAGAAAGAACAAAATAATGGGCATTGTAATAAGTGCGATTACAATATTAGTCATTGTTCCTAGCACACTACCAATTCCGGAAAAGGTTGAATTCACGACGCTGTTTGCCTGCTCAGAAATAGATTTTATAATACTTTGATTTACATCGGTCAATTGAACCTGTAATTGGGAAAATATATTACTTCTCAATAAATTATCGAATTGAGCAATGACCTTGTCCCAATAATTTGGCCAGTTTTCAATTAGACTCATTGTCTGCTCACGTATGATTGGAATTAGTATGATAATCCCCCACACAACCAAGCCAATAATAATCATAAAGACAATCGCGATTCCAGCAATACGTGGGATTTTCTTTTTTTCCATCCAATCAATCAAAGGATTTACCAAATAAAATAAAATACCCGCCATTAAAATGGGTAAACCAATCACACTGAAAAATCCTTTGATTGGATTAAATAAATACGTGATTTTAGAAAATACAAGGAGATTTAGCAAAACCAATAATGAGACCAATAAAATTGTTACAACTTTATTATTTAAAAACCATTTCCAAAACCAAGTAGCTGCACTTTTAACACTAACTTTGTCTTTTTCTTGCTCCATGTTCTATGCCTCCTACTACACAATGACTGTTTACCGCATTGTACCATGACAGTCACTCACTACGTTGGAAATACAATACTTTTGCAATTTTCTTAGCCTGCGCCTTATTGAACTGAACACGGATGACTTAGCAAATTTACTTGGTCGTACGACTTAGTTTTTGGTGCCTATTCAGAAAAAAATACAATTTTATTATAATATAAAGTAAATCAACACCTATACGGTTTGTCTTTACTTTTAGTGTAATTGCTTAAAAGTGTGAATTGCTTGTTATATAGGTAACAATCACTAAACACTCTTTAAATCAGGTTAGTGCAATATCTGTGTCATCTAAATCAGTTTGTTCAAATGATTTTTTCGAAGACAGAATCCCTTTCTATTATAATTCCCACTTATTTGTAATATTTATACATTAATAGATTGCATTCAATTTCGTACTAAAACCCAGTCACTCCCGCTCTTTATATTACAAATAAATCAATGAGGTGAATAGTGTCACGCGATTGATATCTCCTGCACACAATTCTGTAACGGCTATGATATCTTCGGGTGTTATGCTAATGCAGGTTAGTGAAAGGGAGGAAATTCATCACATGAAAAAACACATCATTGCACTAGCAGCACTAGCAACATTATCAGTAGGGGCGGCGGGTCAAGCATCTGCATCTAGCGTCCATACGGTAGAATCGGGAGAGACATTATGGTCTATTTCACAAGAGGCTAATGTAAGCGTAGAAGAATTACAAACTTTGAACGGATTAAATTCTACTCGTATCTATCCGTCGCAAAAACTAAAAGTGGAAGATAAGATGGAAGTACACGTAGTTGTGAAGGGGGATACTCTTTTCGAAATCGCGAAAAATAACAACCTCTCAGTGGATGAATTAAAGAATAAGAATGGTATTTCAAGTGATATCATCCGCCCAGGAGAAAAATTAGTAGTAGAAGGGTCAAAAACAGCTTCAGCAAATTCATCTACTAACAATGTTATAAAGAAAGCTGTTGCTTCAGCAACTAATGAAATGACAGTTACAGCAACAGCGTATACCGCTTATTGTGAAGGATGCTCGGGTGTAACGGCATCGGGTATTGACTTGCGTTCAAATCCTGACAAAAAGGTCATTGCGGTTGACCCTACAATAATCCCGCTAGGAACACGCGTGTGGGTTGAAGGGTACGGAGAAGCCATTGCGGGAGATACTGGCAGTTCTATTAAGGGGAAAAGAATTGATGTCTTTATGGAAAATGAGCAAGACGCACTAAATTGGGGACGTAAAACGGTTACAATTAAAGTTCTAGATTGATACTATTGCAAGTACTAGTAGTTAGAAGTTTTACTGAAATTGTAAAGAAAAGAATGCAACTCAGCCTTGTACGTAAAAAGGGCTGAGTTTTTTGCGTATCTTCAAATACCTGCGTGCGATGGGCTAAACAAATGACAAACGGACTTATTTATCAAGAAATACAAAAGCTAATTCAAATGAGGGATTAACCTATGAAGTATCCTCATCTTTGCGTGCAGTCGCCGGCTTCAGCATAGATTCTCCTATCGCTAAAAAACTTTTTAAAAACCTTTGAAACTTTTTCTGAAAACCCACGTCTGTACGTTGCTTAATAGACAGTGGAGGTAAAGGAATGAGGAAGATTTCCAGTAAATTGTCGTTTGTTGTTTGCTTGATTGTATTTATAATGAGTATTGGTGCGATATGGATTTTGGTTGAATCGCAAGGAAGAGTGTTTGCGCAGGGTAAGGAAGCGGAGCGGTTTGTCACGAAGCGGGTATTTGAACGGGTGTTGACAGTGCAGGAACGTCAGCCGATTTACATGAAAGGGGCGGCCTTGACGCAGATTGGCGAGTTGGAGGCGGATCAGCCCGTTGCTATCACAGGTGAGGATGAGGCATATTATGAGCTTCGATTGGGAAATATGACAGCCTTTGTCCGTAAGGGACAGGCGACGGTTGAAAAAAAGAAGCTTTCGACAGTTGTACATACGGAGCGGTTGGCTGCGGTTCATACGCTGCAAAAAACGGCAGTTTACGAGGATACTGATTTGCAGAGCAGCGTTATACTGGAGTTGGAAGAAGGGTTTCGCTATCCGATTGTACGGGAGGAAGAGGATTGGTATATCCTTACAATAGGAGAGCGACCGGGATATATTTCTAAGCAGTCCGTTGCAATGGATACGGGTCTACCGGTGCTTGTGTACCATCAGGTTTTGCCTCGCGAGTCGATGAGAACGATGGATAGTACGATTTCCTTGGAAGTATTTGAGCAGCAGATGGGGTACTTGGCGGATCATCATTTCGAGACGCTGACGGCACATCAGCTGTATGATTATTTGGAAGGGCGCCTTATTGTACCGAGCAAAGCAGTGCTCATTACATTCGACGACGGGTTATTGTCAACGAAGGAGTATGCATATCCCGTTTTGAAGCAATACGGGTTTCGTGCGCTTCAGCACATTATTTCCTCACGTACGGATCGGGCGCAGGGAGCGCAGCTGTTTGATGCGGAAGGTCCGCTGCAGTTTTTTACTGCTGCAGATTTAGAAGAGCTGGCGGATGTTTTCCAGTTCGAAGCACATACATATGAATTGCATTCACTTAATAAGGTTTCAGGTGAAGGTATTGCGTTAGATCGTTCAAAAGAAGAGATTCTTTTGGATTTACAACAAAATATTGAGCAAGTGCCGGCAGCGGTTTCATTAGCCTATCCGTATGGGCATTATAATGAAGATTTCATCGCGGCGGCTAAAGAGGCAGGGGTGCTGATTGGCTTTACGACGACCGAAGGGTATGCAAATAGGAAGACTTCAAATTATGAAGTATGCCGATATGGAATAACAGAAAAAAAGTCGTTTGAGCAATTTGTTGCGTATGTGGAGGGGGATATGACGTGGCCGTAGAAGAGGGCGAGGGTTTGTAAATGAGTACTATTGATCAAATAATCGATGAGCATTCGCGTTATTTAGTGCGTATCGCTTATTTATATGTGAAGAATTGGTCGACTGCGGAGGATGTTGTACAAGAAGTATTTATTACGTATTTTCAAAAGAGTGACCAGTTTCGCAATGAGGCGTCCTTGAAGACCTATTTAACGAAAATGACAGCCAATCGTGCAAAAGATTATTTGCGCTCGTGGAAGCATAAAAAAGATGTACTGTTCGATACAATCTTTGTTTCGGCAAAAGGCGCAGAAGAAGTAGTGTTGGAGCAAGAGCGGCTGGCAACACTTGAAAAAAATCTTTTCCTGCTTCCGTTAAAATACCGCGAGCCTTTAATATTATTTTATTATGACGAGCAATCTATAGCGGAAATAGCAAACTATCTGCAGCTGAATGAAAATACCGTAAAAACACGGCTGCGAAGGGCAAAGCAGCAGCTAAAGGAATTTTTTGAGGAAGAGGACGGGGAGGTAGAGAGCAATTGAGCGATTTTAAAAGTAAGCTCGATCAAATGATGGGCGATACATCGAAGCAGGAAAGGCGGATAAAGCAGCGTGTACATGAACGTGTACGGCCACCGGTTAAAAAGTTTTCTTGGCAAGTGCTATTTGTCTCTGCGGCGATACCTGTAGTTGCACTGTTTTTTATACTCACAATCGACCCTCTGAATTTTCTTTCTTCAAATAAGGGACCAGGTGTCCCATATGATCCACTGGATGACTTGGCGCAAATCTCGGCACTGCAGAAGAAGAATCAACTGTCATCAGTTGATTATGAGGAATTTGCGTCACTTCCGAATTTTGATCAAGTCGACGGTCTATATTATGTGGATAAAGAAAAATTTTCATTAACAGGGAGTTCGGATGCATTCCATACGGTCATTGAGCGCAAAGCGAATTTATTCGATGAGGTTGTCTATGAGGCGGGCGACATTGTACGCACGATGACAAATACGACTAGCCATTTACCGACATATATGGATGCCTACTACGAGGTGATTGCGGTCCCGGGAGATCGTGTCGTGCTGAAAAACGGCCAGTTGAAGATAAACGGCAAACCGTTGCCATCTGAAATTAGGGATCGTTATGAAAAACAGGGAATCGCGATTGTAGGAGGTTACGACCAGCTGTTGAATGCGCGCGAATATTTATTAGTGAACCATTTTCCAGCAAGTAAAACGGTGCAGGGGGCAGCGATTACCCCAGTGCATAAAATTTATGGAGAAGTTGTAGGCATAGCAACGGAAGAGCGTACCCATTCGATGTATATGGATTATTTATCCGGACAGCTTACTGGTGAATATACACCGGAGCAATATTTTGATTTGTATTTGTATGACGAACTGTTGGGCTTCGGCAATTTGCCGGAAACGCCTGCGTTTACACAAATTAGCCGGTTAGGTGAACTTTTTTTAGAGGCATCTTATCGGAAAACGGCTCCTGTTTCTGAGAATGAGCTTGAAATCCACTACCAATATGAGCGAGAAGGGGTAGCGGAGCGGGTGTTTACAATGAAGCAGGATGCAGGCTCAGATCGTTGGGTGATAGCAGAATAGCAAAGGAGGGGTATGGGAACCCCGCCATAATTTTTTTCGGAAAACCAGGTTGGCAGCTGTCCAGAAGAAGTAGCCGTCAACCAACCGCTCACTATATAGAGACACCAACCTGGTTTTCCATCAGCTAGTTTGAAAAACATTGGTAATAGCGAATAGTTTCTTCTATATCAAAAACTACTACTAGAATAGAAAGGAAGAATGCGAGTGAGGAAGAAACTTATTATGGTACTCGGCGCACTATTGCTCGCTTGCGGTCTGCCTTTATCCGGCACGTTTGCAGCAAGCACAGAACGATTTTCAGACGTACCATCATCAAAACATTTTGCAGAAGCAGTCTATAATTTGGCGGAACGCAATATTATCGGAGGCTATCCGGACGGCACATTCAAACCCGGAAACTCTATCACAAGAGGACAGGCGGCCGCAATCATCGCGAAGATGATCAAGTTGGACACCTCTAAAGTGAAAGATCCAGGGTTTAAAGATGTCCCGAAAGCGAACGGCTACTACAAAGCCATTGCAGCTATGGCGGAAAAAAGCATCATCAGCGGCTATGGGGATGGACGTTATGGTCCGAACGATCCAATTACACGTGGACAGATGGCTTCGATTCTCGTTAAAGCGTTCGATTTGCCGCGTTATGACTTCACGTCGTATAAAAGTCCATTCGAAGATGTGAAACGTGGGACAGGTCATGATCAGAATATTTTGACCATCTACAGACTTGGCATTACTACAGGAAAATCTGCTGACAGGTTCAGCCCGAATGAGTCCATTACAAGAGGACAAGCGGCTAAAATGCTGAAGGCGACCGAGGAAGCGAAGGCGCCGATTGTTACGGTGCGGGCAAGCGACTACAAGTGGGAACAGTTTAAAATGTTCGATTCCAATCATAAGGATACAGGTTTGTTCCATGCAGTGGTAGGAAGCGATAAACCCAATAGCCGTACGGCGGATAAGATCCACTTAGTCCCGCTACAAGAAGGGACGGGTACATTTAGTGTCGCTTTAGTGTATTCGGGAAATCCGGATAAGAAATACTACCAAAAGTATTATGTGTATATCAAAGAAGTCGATGGCGAGCTGAAGTTGACATTGGAAGAGACCGAAGATTTTCTAACTACACCAGCTATAATCAGTGTTAAAGAACAAGTCCAGAACGTTTCGCTCTCCACGATGGATGGAAAGAAGCTGTCTGACAACGTGAAGTTCAGCAAATGTCTCTCGAACAGTCCCTCTGATTGCTACGATGCTGAAGAGGTCAATCAGGATGGCAAGTATAATAATATCCGTATCGGAATCGATAAACCGGGTCGGTATATCGCCACTGTCCGTTTTGCTGATGGAGAAGAAGTACGGTATGGCATGGTGGTGGAAAGTTCCGCTCCGAGTTTTTATTTCAGCATGCGGATATTAGAGGAAAAGACGTCCGCGACATTGAATTTGGGAGCAGATGGGAAGATAGGAAGGCATGTAATACCAAAAGATGCCGAGCAGATTGCCGTGGTCACAAGAGATCCAGAAAGTAACTTGTTCCGCGCTGATGCCAAGAAAGCAGGTTCATTCTCCATTAAGTTCCCGGACAATACCGACAATTATTTCCTAGGCATCAATGTGTATGTAGAGCAATTAGGCCCTATTATGAATATTGGTATGTACAAGGATGTCTACGTGGACCACTGATGGAAGGAGTATAAATGAATTTAGGGTACCAGCATCCATCACAATTTCGAACTGTATTAGACACTGGTACCGCTTTTTATATGGAGATACCATAGTGGTTTTCCAACCACCCAACAGTATGGATTTAAGGTGCCTGTGGAATGAATCATTTCTTTCCGCAGGCACCTTGTTAAAAAATAGGAGGTTCTATCATTTTGAAAAGTAAACTGACTGCCGTATTGACGGCTCTACTGCTCATTTTCGTTGCGACTCCATTTCAAGTACAGGCTGCCACTCAGTTTTCCGACGTGGGTAAGCATTGGGCAAAAAGTGAAATCATGTATTTATCCGACCGAAATATTATCGGCGGCTATTCGGATGGCACATTCAAGCCGAATGAGCCGATCACTCGGTCGCAAGCAGCATCGATGCTCATCAAGGCATTAAAAATTCCACTGACGGAAAATACCTCCGTCGCATTCAAAGACGTATCCAAAAAATCACCGTATTATCAGATCCTGGCGACGGTGAATGAAAAAGGAATTCTCCGCGGCGACAATGGCTACATGCGTCCTGGTGAAAAAACATCTCGCGCGCAAATGGCCGCGATCCTGCGTCGCGCGTTCGACATGCCGCTCGACAAGCAAGCAACATTTATTGACGTCACACCGTCACACTGGGCCTATCAGGACATCAATGGAATCGCAAAACAGCGCGTCGCGGGCGGATCGAACGGCAAATATATGCCATCAGACTCTGTCACGCGTGCACAGTTTTCGGCATTTTTAGTCCGTGCCATGGATGATAAGATGAAACTAAGCAACTACCATTCTTATGTCAGTACAAAAGGTAAAACCGTTGAACAGGGTGGCTTTACCTATTTCACTGAGCGGGACCAAAAGTACAATTATTCTATTATCAAAGAAAATAAGGAAACCGGTAAACGCGAAGTGATTTTGAAAAGAGAGGATATACCGAAGAGCCAATGGGATTTCGGCTCGGTTATTTTCATGCATGATAATACCCGGCTCGTCCTTTATAACGATGAGCTGTATATCCCTTACTGGAGCGGCGGATTTTCCGAAGCGGATGAAGTACCATTTGCTTTCGCTGTAATGAAGATGAAGACGGATGGACAAGATTTGGTGAAAATGAAAGAGCCGAACCAGATGAGCAATATGTTTGTTTGGAATGACCGGATTTTCTACACAGGTATGGGTCGACCCTACATTGGTCCGGATGATTTTGTGGACAGTACGTTATCGCTTTATTCCACAGCGATGGATGGCAGCAGCGATAAGAGGAAGGAATTTACTTTTGATGCGCGCGTGACGTATGACTATTACGAGGAATCGAACAACCAACCAAACCTGTATCGGGAAGCGGGCGACGATTTCCTCTCCGTGCTGCATGACCACTCCACGATGTATTATTTCAATAAAAAAGGCGTCTTCAAGTACAGTTTACTGGATAAAAAAACAATCAAGTTGTCGAATATCCTTGGGAAACGGATGGAAGTGACGGATACGCAGTTGATTGTGACAGACACGAAAGGGAAGAAACATTCGTTGAAGAAATGATAAAAAGACTTCACTATTTTTAGATAACTGTGCGCGAAACTATTTAGGGAATAGAATACAATTCTATAATAATGCAAAGTAAATCAACACCTATGCGATTTTTCTTTAATTTTTGCATAATTACTTGCATATGTAAATTACTCGTCTTTTTGTCTGACACAGGTACCTCTTTAATATTCGGAAAACCAGGTGTTATTTGTCCAGAAAAAGAAGCCGTCAACCAACCGCTTACTATATAAAGACACAAATCTGGTTTTCCATTCACTCAATTTTAGGTACCCGTGCGCAGAGCTATTCAGTAAAGACAACTCAATTCTATAATAATACAAAGTAAATCAATACCTATTCGGTTATTCTCGATTCTTTGTAAAATTACATGGGAATGTGAATTGTTTGTCTTTCTGTCTGACATGGGTACCTCTTTTACTATATTAATAAATTCCAGAGGAGTTGATAAAATGTTCATCCAAAAGGTAAAGTTGACTGTGGTGGCACTTGCAATTGCAGGCAGTTTGTTAGTCTCGCAGGCTAGTGCGGAAATTTCAAGCGATTTTTCGGATGTTCCGACTACCAAACATTATGCGAGTGCGGTTTATGAACTTGCAAATCGAAACATCATAAGTGGGTATGAGGATGGTACATTCAAGCCTGCCGCCTCTATCACACGCGGACAGGCAGCTGCCATTATTGCAAAGCTGGTGAAGTATGATACGAAGAATGTCAAAGACCCTGGATTCAAGGATGTTGCGTCGTCCCAGTGGAGTTATGGCGCTATTGCTGCACTTGCCAATGCAGGCGTTATAAATGGTTATGGGGATGGACGATTCGGACCAAATGATTCGATTACTCGGGCACAAATGGCTTCTATTCTTGTAAAAGCTTTCGGTTTGCCTCCCTATTATTACAGTAGTAGTGAAAATCCATTCACGGATACCCAACGTTTGGCCAGTCACCAAACGACTATTAACATTCTGTACAAAATGGGGATCACATCAGGGACCACTCCAACAACATTCAGCCCCAATGCACCGATTTCAAGAGCACAGGCTGCAGTACTCATTACAAAAGCGGAGAAAGTGAAAGCGTCAATCGTTACGCTTAAAGCAGCTGACTATGGCTGGAATTCCATCTATTCATACTCGAGCTACCATGACCATGACCAAGACAACATCATTCATACGGTTGCAAGTGATAAGTTCAACTGGGAAGAAATTCAACTTGTTCCTATGCGTGAAGGTACTACCACGCTTTCTATGACGGGAAGTACAAGGGATCCTATAACAGGTGTGGATTCGCATGACGACTATAGGAAGTATTATGTACATGTGACGAAAGAAGACGAACAATTAAAAATTACATTGGAAGAGTCAGAAGACATCCTTACGACTGAAGTTCTCTTAAGCTCATCGGGAGAACAGGTGAAAAATATTTCACTTGCCACGATGGAAGGTGAAACAATCCAACAGGAAGTTAAGTTAAAATCTTGTGATTACCATCCTCTCCACGCCGCTCCCGAGTGTTTTTCAATAGATGATCCGGGAGAATATATCGCGACAGTCCAATACGCTAGTGGAAAGAAAGCTCGCCATGCGGTTGCTGCATCCGTCTATAAGCCATCCTTTTATTTATCTGTCCATAAGCTTGAAGAAAAACCAACTTTCACAATCGATCTTGGTGGTACGGCCGATCAATTTGGGGAATATGTTATGCCAAAAGGTGGCGAAAAGATTGCCATCATTTCGAGGGATAAAAACTCCAACAGATTCCACATCACCGGTGTATCGGAAGGCAAACTGCAAATCGTTTTCCCTAACAGCAAAGCCGCTGTTGATCGATTTGACATACAAGTCCGCAAACTGGGGTCTATTATAAATGTAAATGCTTCCAAACAAAATGAAGATTACTAATATTGAACCACCGAAACCCCTTAGCCTATGTAAATTGGTTAAGGGGTTTTAGATTTTAGGTACCTATTCAGTAAAGAAATACAAGTATTTCTAAATAATACAAAATAAATCAACATCCATGCAGTTTTTCTTTACTTTGTGCATAATTACTTGAAAATGTGAAGTGTTCGTCATTGTGTCTGACACGGAGCTACCTCTTTAAAGCCAGTTGGTGTTAAAGTTGATTCAGGAAGTGATTCCAGCGATTAAGATGTATAATGCTAGAGCTGCATGGGTGGTTGCTAACAGAATATATACGAAACAGTCTTTGATGTTAGCGAAGTGAAATGATGTCCGAATGCCGGGATGAATTGATTCTGATGAGTATTATAATGTGGGAGAATGGTTCAATAATTTAACGAATCTGGTCCCGAGGCAATTATATAATGTATTAGTACTGGGTACCTTTTAGTAGAGGCTTAGAAAACACTATGAATTGGAGGAATAATAATGAGTATTTTTGACGGCATAATGGGGAATGTATCTGAAATTGAAGTGAGCAAAGTAGAGAAGGAAATGAAGGATTTACTAGCACTTACTGAAAAGGTGGAGCATGCATATAAACTGATTAGAGATCTGTTGATATTTACGGATAAACGTCTAATTCTTGTAGATAAACAGGGCGTCACAGGAAAGAAAGTTGAGTATCATTCCATTCCATACAAAAGTATTGTACATTTCTCGATAGAAACTGCAGGAACGTTTGATCTGGAGGCTGAACTGAAAATCTGGCTATCGGGGAGTTCTGTACCAATTCAAAAGAAATTCAATAAATCCTTGAATGTTTATAAAGTACAAAGCGTGCTAGCAGAATATGTTTTGAAATGAACTTGATAATGTGGACCTATCCAATGTATACAATTAAGCGTTTAGTATCATTCCTTAACTTCCATCTGTCTGGCTTATTGCGGGAGGCATCCCAAAGCGCCGAGCATTGTTGAGTGGATTCTTTATGTCAACATATAACTGTACAAATTTGTTGCAAAGGTCTGTACTTCTACATTGCATTACACAACTGGCAAATACATTTGGCGTGGCGTGGTAAATCCCTTGGAGTGGACTGGTAAATAAGATGTCACAAGTGGCCGTAATCAACGATTGCCTTTAATATTGGACTTCTATTCCTGACGGTAGATCAACACTAGGATGAATATAAAATTAAAGCATTGTTTTCGAGGAAGGGTGAGCTTATTGCACAGGGGGAAAAAAGCGACAATTATTTTTCTCGTAATTATGATCTTGTTCTTCGTTAATTTAAATACCGATTTATTTCGCAGTATTATCTCCGGAAATATTGAGTCTATCACTTCTATATTAGGAGATAATAAAGCTTTCACTTTGTTCATTACCTTCATGATTATGTTGGTTCATAATACATTTCCTGTAATACCACTTTTCCTTGTCATTTTGATAAATAATACTCTTTTTGGTTTTCAATTAGGTATCGTGTGGAGCATATTAACGAGCATTCTCTGTGCGATAATTGTATTTCTAAGTATTCGATATGTCCTTCAAGATTTTGTACTGAAAAAAGTTAATTTGTCCAATATTAGTAAAGTAGAACAGAGTGGACTATGGTATGTATTTGGGGCAAGAATATTTCCTTTTGCTCCTACAAGTATCATTAACGGTGTTTCAGGTGTTAGTACCATTCGACTTTCATATTTTATTATCGCAACAGCATTGGGAAATATTACTATATTCTTTGTTTATACTCTTATTCAGGCAGGATTGCTTTCACAAGGTTTCAATGAATATGTGACTGGAATCATTATTCTTTCAGGATTCATTGTATATTACTATTTTAAAAAAGTTACTTTGCGAAAAAAGAACTAAAAAACAATTTGATTAAACCATAAAATAGGGATTCATAGTTCAAATTTAAAATGTTAAGTCAGTAGCGGGAAATCAGACAGTGATATGTTGTCTGATTTTTTTAATCTTGTTATTTAACGATTAGATCATGTAACTAGTTAATCAGTTTGTTTCGTTGATTGACAACAAATTATCATCAATTTTGTATAAAACTACCAATCAGAGATGAAGCATCGCTATTAAGCAAACGGGCGCGTTACTCCAACAAAGAGAATAGTAGATAAAGGAATTGGCGAATTTAGTGATTCGGAAGCGTTTCGTGCGATGTTAACAGTTGCGCTTATGTTACCATTGTAGGGAACAATCCGAAATATGGTTTGGATAGACAGCTTCGGGTTCAAGTTCAACTTTTGTCCTAGGACTAGCTGCTAGTGCTGAGCTGCATAATAGACAGCTTTGAAGTGAAATCCAATTTTAAGTAGAGAAAATGTCAGACTTACTAGGGCATTTGAATTCAAATGAGTAGAAAAAGGGGCGGTTTTTATGAAATACGACTTTGACAAAGTAGTTGAGCGTTCGAACACTGCATCTGTGAAATGGGATGCAACAGAGGAATTGTTCGGTGAAAAAGAGTTGCTTCCGCTTTGGGTTGCGGATATGGATTTTAAAGTTCCAGATGAAGTAGTCAAAGCAATCCAGTCCCAAGCAGAACACGGTATTTTTGGATATACGACGAGGAAGCCAAGCTACTATGAAGCTATAATCGATTGGATGAAAGACCACCATAATTGGGTAATAGAAAAAGAGTGGATTTGTCATAGTCCAGGGGTCGTTACCGCTTTAAATTTAATTGTCCAAGCTTTTAGTGAGCCAGGTGATAAAATCATTGTTCAACCGCCCGTATATTATCCATTCATGAAAGCGATTCAAAATCATGATCGGCAGGTCGTATATAATCCACTTCTGTTCAATGAAGGTAGATTTGATATGGACTTTGAAGATCTGATTTCAAAAATAGATTCTTCGGTTAAAATGATTCTCCTTTGTAATCCACAAAATCCTGGTGGCCGTGTTTGGACGGAATCAGAACTTAAACGGCTCGGTGACATCTGTCTGGAACGTGGAGTCCTTGTTGTATCCGATGAAATTCATCAAGATCTTGTATTCAAACCTGGAAAACACATTCCATTTTCGGCTATTTCAGAACAGTTTGCTGACAATAGCATCATTTGTACGGCACCAAGTAAAACATTCAATCTTGCTGGTTTACAAACATCGAATATCATAATTTCCAATAAAGCGCTACGAGAGAAGTTTGTAATGGAAGGCGATAAATACGCTGTTACTATGTCGAACTCATTTGGTGCACTTGCCACAGAGGCCGCGTATAATCACGGTGGACAATGGCTGGAGGAAGTTCTTGACTATGTTGAAGGAAATTTGCACTTCATTACGAAGTATTTCAAATCCAATTTACCCGTATTAAAAGTATTACCACTAGAAGCGACTTATCTGGCTTGGATTGATTGTCGGGAATTGGGACTCACGCCCGAAGAGTTGGAAAAATTGTTCCTCTCTAAAGCAAAAGTCGCTTTAAATCAAGGGTATGTCTTTGGCCCTGGAGGCGAAGGATTTGTCCGTATGAACCTTGCTTGCTCTCGCTCAACAGTAGAGAAAGCAGCTCAACAAATGAAAGAAGCGATCATTCAATTGCTGTTATAAATCCTGACTAAAATAAATATCAGGTACCTATGCATGGAACAATTCTGATAATCCACTAAAATTACATGATTATTAGGCATGGGCTAGGTATTTTTTTCAATATCTAGTGTCATTTAAATTCTTATGTAATTGTATGAATTGTTCGTTGTTATTTGTTGCATAGGTACCGATTTTTATTTAAAGAGAACGGGAACTGAACAAATATGCTTAATCTCGTTAAACTCCATTCTACTCCTCTTCTTTATGACTCACTTCTAACAAAGTCAATTTAAACTTTCCGATTTGATCTTTTACGTACAAATTTGTAATGGAAGTAGAATAATTATGAATCGTTCCTCTAAAAAGTAAGTCTTGCTCAGGAATATTCACGTCAAAAGTTCCATTGTAAAGTAAAGTTGTAATGTCATGGTAATCATCACTTGTTACGTTAAATTCAACTGAAACTTTATATAATCCATTTACTTTTTCGTCTTCATAACTACATAAATGAATTACTTTTTCATTTAAAATAATTGTACTGGTCAAGAGAATCACTCCTATTTCAATTTCTAGGTATTGACTTGAAAAGTCAATGATACACTAGACATTATTGTTTTGTAAGCACGCATACTTTCGGTATACACAATTTAGACTTGTTGCGGTTGCCCAGCTTCATATGACACAAAGACAATACCCACGACTATGCACAATTACGCTAGTAACATCAGGAGGAACAAGAACATATAGCTCTTCAGACGATACCAATCCTAAATGTTGATACTCTGTTTGGGCATGAGGATTCATTGGGGAAATCAAAGACATTCAAGCAAGTTTCTTGAAAGTCAAAAAAGGTCAGTGTACAATAAATTCATAGATCAAATATAGTCAAAGCCAAGCGGGAAAGATAAATGAAGATAAAGGGAGGAAACGAATATGCAGTGTCAACATTGTGGTAAAAACGAAGCGACGATGAGTTTAAGATTTCAAGTGAATCAGCAAGGTATGCACATCAATATGTGTCTTACGTGCTTTCAAGAAATCCAAGGTCAATTACAGGCAGGCAAGATGCCGTCATTTAGTGACAATGCGAATCACTTTTTCAAAGCAAACGGTGGCCAACAGGCAAAAACTCAAACAAAGCAAACAGAAGAAGGTCACGGCAACGGTTTGTTAGACCAACTTGGTAAAAATATATCAGACGAAGCAAGAAAAGGACTGATTGACCCGGTCATCGGACGTGATCAAGAAGTGAGACGTGTCATCGAAACGCTAAATAGAAGAAATAAAAACAACCCAGTGCTAATAGGTGAGCCTGGAGTTGGTAAAACAGCAATCGCCGAGGGGCTCGCAGTAAAAATCCTCGAAGGCGATGTACCGATGAAACTACTGAATAAAGAAGTGTACTTATTAGACGTTGCTTCACTTGTTACCAATACGGGCATTCGTGGTCAGTTTGAAGAGCGGATGAAACAACTAATTGAAGAACTTCAAGCCCGAACAGATGTAATTTTATTCATTGATGAAATTCACTTGCTCGTTGGTGCAGGTTCAACAGAAGGATCGCAAATGGATGCCGGCAATATTTTGAAGCCAGCCTTAGCACGGGGGGGCTTGCAACTCATTGGGGCAACGACATTGAAAGAATATCGTCAAATCGAAAAAGATGCTGCACTTGAACGTCGGTTCCAACCGATTATCGTCAAGGAACCATCTGCAGAAGATACGATTAAAATCTTAAACGGGTTAAAAGGACGTTACGAAAATTTCCATGAAGTACGCTATACAGATGAAGCGGTGCAAGCTTTTGTTACCTTATCACAACGCTATATTCAAGATCGTTTTTTACCGGACAAAGCGATTGACTTGATGGATGAAGTCGGGTCACGTTTAAACCTTACACATGTCACCACTAATTCAGATTTAGATTCAATTGGTATGCGTCTCGGCGAAATCATTCAAGAAAAAGAACAAGCAGCAGAAGTGGAAGACTATGAAAAAGCGGCAAATTTACGTTTTGAGGAAATTCAATTACGTAAACAATTGGAAGAAGCGAAACAGAGTGGGGAAGCGGAAAAAATAGAAGTTTCTGTTGCAGATATTGAGTTAATTGTCGAAGAGAAAACAGGAATTCCTGTGACAAAACTACAAGCAGCAGAACAAGTGAAAATGAAAGGTCTTCAGGAAAATCTCAGCAAAAAAGTCATCGGTCAAGAAGAGGCGGTCGATAAAATCGCAAAAGCAATTCGTCGTAGCCGTGCGGGACTTAAAGCCAAAAATCGTCCCATTGGCTCTTTCTTATTTGTTGGCCCAACGGGTGTTGGTAAAACAGAAATCACAAAAGTCCTGGCAGAAGAATTATTTGGTTCACGTGACACGTTAATACGCCTCGACATGAGTGAATATATGGAGAAACATGCTGTGTCTAAAATTATTGGCTCCCCTCCAGGTTATATAGGGCATGAAGAAGCTGGTCAATTAACAGAACAAGTACGCCGGAATCCGTATTCAATTTTACTCCTTGACGAAATTGAAAAAGCGCATCCAGACGTTCAAAATATGTTCCTTCAGATTATGGAGGATGGCCGCTTAACAGATTCACATGGTCGGACAGTCAGTTTCAAAGATACGGTCATTGTTATGACAAGTAATGCTGGAACAGGTGACAAAAAAGTGAGTGTCGGTTTCAATCAAACAGTACATGAGTCCGTTACAAAACTCGAAATGTTGGGCGATTATTTCAAACCTGAATTTCTCAATCGTTTCGATGCAATTGTTTCATTTAACGAATTAACAGAGGAACATCTACTGGAAATCGTGGACTTAATGCTTGTTGATTTACAAGTAACAATCGAAGAGAATAATATTGCCATCACGATTTCCCAAGAAGCAAAACAAGCATTGGTCAAATTAGGCTATGATAAACGATTCGGAGCCCGACCACTTCGCAGAGTTATTCAAGATAAAATCGAAGATCCATTAACAGATCTTATTTTAGAAGAACATGTTGAAAAAGTCCGTGTCGATGTCGTGGAGGAAGAAATTGTCGTCAACAAAGTGTAACTTTATTCCTGACATAGGTACCCCTTTGATATATATAAACTGTCAACCAAACGGATTTGGTTGACAGTTTTTTTATTTTCAAAAAATACTGGCGAGTTAGGCTTGAGGACCTTCATTTTCACAGCCCTCTTATCGGTGATACTGTTGCATGCCTGTCGCGATTCTACATTGTTCAAGTGAAGCAACTGTATGGTTGCCTGTTAAACGAACCGTATGCATGCACGCTTTGTCTCAAACAACTAAATTTCACTTCATTAGCTTAAGAAGTGACCTTAACTCGAACCCGTTACGGGAATTCGAATAGAACCACCAATATTTGTGCCTAGCGTAGCACTCGCCATATCCGACACCATCTCAAATCTTGTCCGTACCCAATGGACTTTTTAATGCTTCAAGTTCCTCTTTTGAAGTACTGATATTCTATGGATATACAATAGTTCCAATTGCTTTTAATATTCCAGTTCCCTTCTTTTTATGACAATTAAATCAATGAGGTGAATAGTGTCACGCGATTGCTACCTCCTGCACGCAATTCTCTAACTGCATCGGTATTGACTTGCGTTCAAATCCTGACAAAAAGGTCATCGCGGGAGATACTGGTAGTCCTATTAAGGGTGAGAGAATTGATGTCTTCATGGAAAATGAACAAGACGCACTAAATTGGGGACGTAAAACGGTTACAATTAAAATTCTGGATTGATAAACTTGGAATAACTAGTTGTTAGAAGTTTGACTTAAATAGTAAAAAAAGAATGCAACTCAGCTTGTGCGTAACAAGGCTGAGTTTTTTTTACGTAGAGTTATTCTAGCAAGTGATTTAAATCTGTAAAATAGTAGTATCTTTAGTAAATGACTACAAATTTCAGAGTATTTGATTTATTTTGAGTGTGCGGTTATAGTGGTGTTAGTGTTCTGAATTTTTAAATATATATAGACAAACAATTTAAAGGGGGAGGAAATGAGATGGTAAATGTTGTAGCGGAAAATAAGTATTTGAACTATCCACAACAGCCTCATGGTGGCAAATTAGTGGATAAGGTTGTGACGGGAACAGAGCGGGAAGAGGAGCTGGTCAGGGCCAAGCAGTTACCAACGATTATGGTAGACATGGAGGCTTCGATAACGCTTGAAATGATTGCCACAGGGGTGTTATCTCCCAATGAAGGCTTTATGAACGAAGCTGATTATAATTCTGTTCTTTCGAAAGGGCGATTAACAAGTGGCGTAATATGGCCGGCGCCGCTAAGCTTTGCTCCAATCGGTAATAGGAACAAGGAAATCGTCAAGTCCTTAAAAGTTGGGGATGAGATCACACTTGCCGATGAAAACAATGAACCTGTCGCTATTATGGAAATAGAAGATGTTTTTCAGTATGATAAGGAACGGCGTGCATCTGCCCTTTTTGGTACAACCGATCGTAATCATCCAGGGGTAGATGCAATTTATAGAAGAATGGGGGATGTCTCTTTAGGTGGACCTATTCGGTTATTACGGCGAATGGATTGGGGACCATTTGAGAAACTTCGACTGGAACCAAAAGATACGTGGCGTATATTTTATGAGGAGAAGAAGTTTCGTACTGCGGCAGGTTTTATAACAGGAGCCAATCCCTTGCATAGAGGACATGAGTATATTCATAAGAACGCTTTAGAAGAATTGGATGGCTTACTTCTTCAACCTTTAGTTGAGATGGCCAAACGTGAGTATACACGTCATGAATACCGTATGTTGTCTTATCGAAGCGTTTTAGAAACGTATTATCCAAAAGGTCGCTCCATTCTTGCGCCTTTGCGAGTGACGTATATTTTTGCTGGGCCGCGTGAGACTGTTTTACATGCCTTAATTATGAAGAATTATGGATGTACGCATGCGCTCATCGGGCGAGATCACGCGGGAATTGGTGATTATTATGATAAGTACGCGAGTCATAGTATATTTGACGAGTTTAAACCGGAAGAGTTAGGGATCGAGGTTCGGCTGTATCATGAAGTCTTTTACTGCACACGTTGTGATAGTCCTGCTACAGGGCAGTCCTGTCCACATGATGAACAGTATCGGATCAATATTTCTGGTACGGGTATACGAGAAATGCTTCGTCATGGGATTATGCCACCGAAGGAAATTGTACGTCCTGAATCAGCTCGTATTGCGATGCAGGGGGTTCAGCCAAAAGGGCTTGATGAGTTTGAAAGATCCATTTCACCGGTTGGCAAAACACTTAATAGCATATTCCCTTTCTATTTAACAAGAACAAGGCTCGGTGGACGAAAACGCAATACACCTTTGACAGTGGAGCAACTCACTAACCTTGATTTGGAAGCGGCGAACTTGGATGTCCGCACCAATGCAGACCAAATTTATCGGGACATTTTTGATGAGTTTAGTTGCGTCGGTGATGTCAATCGCGGTTTGCAACCGGAGTGGATTGCAGATGCCCGGGAGTCAATGCGCGTTCAACAAGAAATGGTCATTCAGGACTTGGAGGAGAAAGTGTCGCTAGCTCCAACTACCGCTTCCGATGAATTCTTGTATCAGGATAAGGAAGAATCCCAACGTGAACTTGATGTCGCTAAAAAGATTCTTGCGGACATTCCGAGAGTGCTGAGTGAAGATTATTTACAAGAAAGAACTTGGAATGTTCTACCTTATAATCGCTATCGTGGCAGCGATGAACCAAAAGAAGAGGATATGGAAAAGTAAATTGTACTTCTATAAAATATGAAAATATGAAATTATAAAGCGTATCAAAACATATAGTGCGGTTTTCTTAGTTTTTCCGTATAATTAATCGAATATGTGGATTATTCGTCTTTGTGTCTGAGACCACTCGTGTTGTGCATCATCTTGCTAATGTACAACACGTTTGGTCTGACACAAGTACCTCTTTTTAAAGGAATGAAAGTCTGTCAGTCTTGTTAAATCTATAGTCAACCGTATTAATTATTTTCAATTCGCAGGGGCACTTAACGGAAGAGTGATTTCTACAGTCGTCCCATAACCCTCTTTACTCTTGAATTGAATAGATCCATGATGGTTTTCAATAATTTTATAACTAACCATAAGGCCAAGACCCGTTCCTTTTTCCTTAAGTGAATAGAATGGTTCTCCAAGCTTATTGAGACGTTCTGTTGGTATTCCGATACCAGTATCGGTAAGTGTAATTTTGACGACTTGTCCTTCTTCGACCACTGTCCCTATTGTTATTTCTCCGCCGTTTGGCATTGCATCTATCGAATTTCTTATTAAATTAATGAGCACTTGTTGAATTTGCTTCGGTTCACAATGAATGAATTGATCTTTATCATTAAGATTCATATTGAATGAAATATTATGAAGTATTGCCTCTTTTTCCATCAATGAAATGGTTCGGTTTATTTCATTATAAATGGAGGTAGTTGTAAAACCTGTTCCGTTACTCGGTTTTGCAAGTTGAAGAAATTCTTCTATAATCATTTCAATTTTAATAAGCTCTTCTGTCATAATCGGACCAAACGTATCTTCCGGCCCCATTGGAAATAATTGAATGAATCCTTTTATAGTTGTTAATGGATTTCTAACTTGATGAGCAAAGCTGGCAGATAATTGTCCAACTATGTTAAGCATGTCCCACTTTCTAAGAAGCTCCTCTTGCATTTTTAGTTTAGAAATATCCTGAGTAATTGAAACATATCTTACAACTTCTCCCGCCCCATCAATAACAGGGGTAATCTTTGTTCGAATCCAGCAAACTTTTTCATCCTTATTTAGCACGCGATACTCAATTTCGGTCCTTTCTTTAGATAACTCCTCAAAAAAACGAAACAATTCAATTTTATCATCTGGATGACATGTTGAAACAAACAATGTAGGATCTTTCATTAAGTCTAAAACGGAGATACCGACAAGTTGTTCTATTCCAGGGCTTACGTAAAGGTACATCCCCTTTTTAACATCATACTGGCAAACTCCGAATTCCAAATTTCTCGTAATATCTTTAATTAATACTTCCTGTTGCAAAATATTTGCCAACTGCTTTTCAACAAACGATTTCATTTCTAGCGTTTCCTCAAGCTTTCTCGAAAGCGCAAAAACGCCTTGAACCATTCCAACGCTGTCATAATAAGGCAATAAAACGATGTTAACAGGAAGCATTAGTCCATTTTTCGTTATTCGTACTGTGTTCAAACGAACAACTTTTTCGCCCTTAATGAGTCGTTCCTTAATTTCTATAAGTTCGTACATAAGAAAATCAGGAACCATTGAGGCTTTCTTCTCTTCTAGCTCTTCACGTGTCCATCCAAAGAGTTCAATATAAGCGTCATTAACACCAATAACAGTCCCGTCAAAACCAGTATTGATGGCAGCTTTATCTGTAATGTCAAATACCGTGAGTTCTTTATCAATTAACGAGCGTTCAACAGATGTATAGGCGAACGTATCTACAATCGGTATGGCATGTATAAGCACTTCATTCTGATTAATCCACCTGCATACATTTACATAAAACGGCATGCCATCCCTTTTACTAGTAGTGAACCTGAAAGTAAACGGAATCAAATTTCCATCACAGCATTCAAGAATTCGCTCAATGAATAACAACCGATCATCCTCATGAACAAATTCATACATAGATGTACCAATTATAGAAGGGATTTTTTCCACCGAAAGAGTACAGAAATCTTTATTCGCATTTAGAATTGCTCCACTTTTAGTCAAACTGAAAATAATTTTTTCAACATATGCATTTCCGGTATTCAGCCCCATATCTTCATGCGATACATAAGAATTCGGCATCTATATCCCTCCCTTTTCGTAGTGAATTATATTCTAACTGTTATTTTAACATTTTTTTCTGTAGGTGTCATAATTATCAGAGAATAGTAGCTGGATTTTAAGTGTTTTTTTTTACAACTAAAGAATGCCCAATCGCGGTCACATGATCGTCGTTTCTGTCACAAGATATCCACCTACTAACAGTCAATTACAGTTAAAATGGGTCTACGACTTGAAAATAGTATTAATGTACCTTGGTTGTATAATTTACTCAAAGCGGAGCTTGGGAAAAGATGTTGTATAGAAGGTGGAAATTAATATTTCTTACCTATTCATTTTATATTATTTACGCAACGATATGGGTTGGT
This sequence comes from Sporosarcina sp. FSL K6-1540, assembly GCF_038620285.1. Classification (NCBI taxonomy): domain Bacteria; kingdom Bacillati; phylum Bacillota; class Bacilli; order Caryophanales; family Caryophanaceae; genus Sporosarcina; species Sporosarcina sp. FSL K6-1540. The sequence goes on along the minus strand of NZ_CP152018.1, from coordinate 6,072 downwards.
GTTCCACTCATGATAGCCCATTGAGTGGTAATTAAGAAAAATAACGAACATTATATTCTAATAGCCGAACGCTGGGCGCCTGGGTTTCGGTCGGTGTTGTAACTGGAACCATGAATGGACTGCGGCTTTCATTACTTTGGTCAAATTTTATGAAACTGGCAGGGAGGACTGGAGCACTACCCCTGTTTTTGGAAGTATATTCTTTCTTCTTTGATAAAGAGTATGTAATAGAAAACAGGGAAAAGGAGTAAGATGAATGCTACATGACATTCTAATCTTTGTAGCTCCATGTACCATAATCTTCACAGCAATAGTATGTGCATTCTGGACTTCACCAAAAGATGGATTTGTTTCAAAAGAAAAATAAATTGAAACTTTTAGTAGTGGAGGATTCTTGCGTCTTCCACTGATATAAGTAGCTTTCTGGCGGTAATTCCAAACAAATATCCTTAAGTTATATAACGTGGAGGTAGCGGTCTTACTGCCAGTGTATAAACTTTGGATACTTCGCTAAATTAGCTTGTTTTTCGGGAGGTGTAGAGAGATGGTAGGACTTAAGGAATTAGCATTAGAACAGAAAAGAAAGCTGGTTCTCTTGGTCATTTTTGCTGTCACAACAGGTGTAGCAATTATTGGACAGGGTTATTTATTAGTCGCAATTGTGGATCGTATCTTTATAAAAGATGCATCATTCTCTGATGTTGTACCGCTGTTGATAGGATTGTTCTTCGCGTTTTCCGCAAGAACAATCCTTCAGTATCTTAGTGGGAGAACTGGAGTGAAAATGGCTTCACAGGTTAAAGGGAATCTTCGGAAAAACCTTTTGAATAAGTTTTCTGGAAATACGATTCAATCATCACTTCAAGGACAGTCTGGTAAAAAAGTAAGTGTAATGATGGATACTGTGGATGAAGTTGACAGTTATTTTAGCGGTTATATCCCACAAGTAATTCAAGCTACTATCATTCCACTCATCATTCTAGTGGTTATCTTGACACAACATATATCCACAGGAGTGATTATTATAATCACTGCACCCTTTATTCCGGTTTTCATGATAATTATTGGTATCAAAACAAAAGACAAAACCGAAGACCAATTGGATAAAATGGCTGCTTTTTCAGGAGGGTTCCTCGATACGTTACAGGGATTGACAACTCTTAAATTGCTTGGTCGTTCCAAAGAACAAAAAGAAACGATACGAAAAAGCAGTATTGATTTTCGTGATGCGACGATGGAAGTACTTAAAATTGCTTTCCAAAATTCCTTAGTATTAGAATTCATATCGATGCTAAGTATGGGGATAATAGCCCTAGAACTTGCCCTTAGTTTAATTGTGTTTCAGAATATCACGTTTTTTACCGCGTTTTTCATGTTGGTATTGGCTCCAGAGTTTTTCATGAAATTAAAAGACTTAGGTAGTGCTTTTCATACGGGTAGGGGAAGTATGGGGGCGGCTAAAAAGCTAGCAGATGAACTAAGTGACACAGAGAAACCTGTTTTATGGGGAGTAGAAAGCTTGGAAAGAGAAGTACCACTAACAATTGAACTGCGTGGTGTGGGATTTACTTATGGAGAAGATGCATTTACATTAAAAAACATTCAACTAGAAATTGTTCCAAATGAACAAGTAGCGATTGTCGGTAAAACTGGCGCGGGGAAATCAACCCTATTAAATGTAATTGCCGGACTTGTTTCGGTCTCAGAGGGAGAAATGCTTATCAATGGGAAACCAAGGTCAAACTTTCAAGAGAAAGATTGGTTTGATCGATTAAGTTATATTTCACAAAACCCTTATTTATTTTCAGGAACAATTGCGGAAAATATTGCGATTGGCGGACGTATGGATGCTACTCGAGGGGAGATCGTACAAGCTGCTGAAAAGGCTGGAATTTCCGAGTTGGTCGATTCACTTAAACATGGCTATGATACAGCTATTGGTGAAGGAGGAAGAGACCTTTCAGGTGGAGAAAAACAAAGAATAGCTATTGCGAGAGCATTCTTAAAAAGTCCATCTGTTATTCTGTTTGATGAGCCCACAACTGGACTCGATCTTCGGACGGAGAAAATCTTGCAAGCATCTATTAAGGAACTGTCTAAAGCTTCAGCGGTCATTACAGTTGCTCATAGGCTTCATACGATTAAAAATGCCGACAAGATTATTTTCTTGGACAACGGAGAACTCTTAGCAACTGGCACACATGAGGAACTGCTGGAATCGGTGGAAGTGTATCGTGACATGGTGTCTGTTCAACAAGGAGGGATTGCAAAATGAAGGACTTAGGATTTGTTACCAAGATATTATTCGTAGAAAAAAAGGATATTTTCTATTCTATTATCTGCGGATTTATATCTGGGATAACAGCTGTTAGTTTATTTGCATCCAGTGGGTATTTGATCTCCAAGGCGGCTTTAACACCTTCAATTTATACCTTAATGATTATCGTTGCATCGGTTAAAATTTTAGGGATTATATCAGCATTAAGTCGTTACGGAGAACGTTATTTTTCTCACCGAGGGACATTTACGATGTTAAGTAATATGCGTGTTTCCTTTTACGAGCAGTTAGAACCATTAGCACCAACGATATTCCGGAAATATCGAAGCGGAGATCTTCTTGCTAGAGTAGTGGGTGATGTGGAGGCATTACAAAATTTCTTTTTGCGCGTTTTTTACCCACCGGTTGTTTTACTATTAGTATTTTTATGTACAATCTTTTTTACAGCATTGTTTTCAATAGAAGTAGCATTGGTCGTATTCGTCGGTCTGATAGTAACTACCTTTGTTGTTCCATCAATTTTTGCTTTAACGCAGCGAAAAGTGGATCGACTGGTGAGACAGAGACGCGGAGAATTGTCTACCAAAGTGACAGAATTTATTTATGGCTTTCGTGATTTAAAAATACACCAACAACTAGAAGAAAAAGAAGGCGAACTGCATCAATCTGTACATGCCTACTTAGATGAACAAGAACGTGAAAGTATTCATAATTTGTTCAGCCAGGCTGCTAACAAGTTTCTATCGCTTCTCATATCATTGCTTGTTTTAGGTGTTGGCGCTTATTTAGTGGCAGATGGTCAACTGGATGGGATTTACCTTGCGATGTTTGTCATGGTTTCATTGACAGTTTTTGAAAATACAACTTCTATGGCAGCTTTCCCAAGCTATTTAGAAGAGAGTCGGCAAGCTGCGTCAAGACTTACCGCAGTCGTTGGTAAAGATTTTGTACAAGAGAAACCACAAGAAAGTTTTGAACAACGTACTATACAGGGCGTTCCTTCAATTGAAATGAAGGATGTAACTTTTGCTTTTCCAGATGAAACACATAATACGTTAACAAATGTAACGACAGCGTTTCCAACGGGTTCAAAAACAGCTATAGTCGGTCCGAGTGGTTCTGGGAAATCGACGTTGTTGCAGTTGCTATTAAAGTTCTACAGTGTAAACCAAGGTCAGATTCGTTTTAACAATGATTCGATTGATCAGATAACACAGGAGTGTATTTGGGAGAATACAAATGTGGTATTACAAGAAAATCATTTTTTCTATGGCACCATTCGAGATAACTTACTGCTTGCTAATGATGAATTAAGTGAAACAGAAATGGAAGACATGTTGGGAATGGTGAAGCTTGGGCACTTTACCTTAGATGATAAAGTATTAGAAAAAGGGGAGAATCTTTCAGGCGGAGAAAAACAGCGTCTCGCTATTTCCCGAGCTCTGCTCAGAAATTCGCCTCTATGGCTATTAGATGAGCCAACGTCATCCATTGATGCATTGACCGAGGCACATATTATGGGCTATTTATTTGAAAAAGCAAAAGTGGATACTGTTATTGTCGTTAGCCATCGCTTAACAGGATTAGAAGAGATGGATCAAATCATTGTGATGGACAATGGAACCATTGTTGAGTCTGGAACATTTGAAGAATTGATGGATAAAAAAGGGTACTTCTATGAAATGAAACAAATTGAACAGAGCGTGTTTCTTATAAACTAAAACTTGGCGTAATGGAATCTCCATAGTGTTTGGTACCAGTGTGCGGAACTACTCTTATACAATGCAATTGTATAAGAGTACAAAACTGATCAATATCTATGTGGTTTTTTATTCTTTTTTTATTACTACTCGACTATGTGAATTTTTCGTGCTTGTGTCTGGCGCAGGCAGTCCTTTTTAGAAAACAAGTAGGGCAGTTAAAAAAATACCCCAAGTAAAAGAACTTGGGATATCATCCAATTTATACAATTCATTTGTTTGACGACCATGGTGTTCCTAAGCGAGGCAACACCCAACGATCTAGCCCATACCAACCAGCAACTTTCCAGGCCATAATTAAGAATACTGCAATTATAAACATAACGGGATTTGTACTCACGGTACCTGCCAATAAGAAGGACATATTCATAAGTGCACCAAAGAAAGCCGCAATTCCTGTTAAGAGTCCAACGATTAAGCCAAGTCCAATTAACACTTCACCCCAAGCGACCATATAAGAAAATGGTGTTGCGTTTGGAATCACGATGCTCTCTAGGAACCAAGCATACCACCCTGCGACGTCCCCCGATTCAGATTTGGCAAGGGCACCACCCATAAATCCTTCAATTGCAACACCAGCATTAGCACCTGTCCATACGTCAGAAGTAACTTTTCCAATGCCAGCCATCAGCCAAGAATAACCAAGGTATAATCTTAAAACTAACCATATCCATGCAGATATCGTGTTAGAAAATAACCATCTTGAAAGCGGATTTTCTTCGATAATAACATTCTTTCCAAACTGAGAATTCTGCAATTTAACCATGTCATCACCTCATAATTTTATGTAGTTATTCATTGTTACTATGCATAAATGATAGGATAAAAGTATTAAGTACTATTTTTAGTATAGCACGTGTGACAAGTTTATCCAGTTTAGTTGTCAGATACGCTATTATGTTAAATAGATAGTTGGCAAATAAAAAATAGATTGTTCAAACTTTCATATTTGATTGACGCACAACATTATAGGTATTTTGAATCAAATGACCCCAAAATATCCTGACTGTCTATATTGAAATTCAGTGCAACTAAACAATTTTCGCCAAAGGATCTCTTAATCTGGAGATCCTTTGGCTTTTCTTATTTTAGAAATGTTCGCCCAGAATAGTAGTTTCGCCTTTTTTTTCGATCCACATTTGGATTTGGTCTGTCAATCAGTCATTTTTACTCTTGTGCAAAGTAGTAACGTACTCAGTTACTCATTCTGAAGTTACCAGTGCTTCCACAGGCGTCCCTGAGATTTCCTTTTCTTTTCGCTTTAGAGATTTCTGCATATTGACACTGGTTTCTTTTTAACGTTTTTGCTTGGGCATGATACAACGTCCAATCCCTATTAATTACCACTTGTAGCTAGCATTTTTTTGAATACGCATGAAAACGGATCTTAAGTCACGGAATTAGAATAGATACCTCGAAGTACCTACTATATAAGTCATGATTTCATAGACTTAGACGGTATAAGTAGGTGTGATTAAGAACCAAATATTCTGGAGGGACAATATATAGAGGGATAATAGTCTTATGGAAACTTTATGTCATATTAGATGTCTTTGACAAAGGGGAGATTAGAATGCTATTTATAGTATCAATGGATAAATACCATATCATTCTTTATTAACAATATAATGGAGAATTGACATGAGTTAATTATGGATAGTTATTACTAGATTGATAATAGATTTAATGATGTTCCATAATGCGCTGCAACGCAAGATTAGTAGAAAAAATTTTACAACCTTATATTAGAATTAATCAGTGTCTTTGATGCGAGTAACCGATAAGTCATTGGGGGGTAAATGTGAGGTGAATAAAAAAGGTAGGGGGAATGAGGATTGCTTGGCTATTACTATGCACTATTGAGTAAGAAGGAAGGGGAGGTTGCACGTCTGAATGCGTGTCAATCCTCACTAAGCGAAAAACAGCAGCAATTCACTATGAATGAACATAAATGTTTGGAACCAGAACTTTCGCCCACGACTTGGCATGGTAGACATGCTACTGATTTTCAAGCTATTCGTGAAGGGGGAATTT